>CAVQZD010000001.1:0-20709 GCA_963718375.1 uncultured Actinomycetes bacterium
CTAGGGTCTGGGGGCCATTGCTCCACACCACGTTGTTGATGTCGTCGCGATCAGCCCCCCGGGGCCATACGCCCCAGCGACCGCGCTCGTGCAGCTTGGGAGGCTTCGGCCACTCCCCGGGACTGCCCTGTGGCGAGCCACTTCCACTCCCCGTAGTTCAGTTGCACCCGGCCGTCGGCCGAGGCGAACATCTCGCTGTTCTTGATGCGCTGGACCTTGGGCTGGTCCTCGATGACGACGCCGTCGCGGGTGGTGTGCATGCGGCGGGAGCGCCGCAGCTCCTCATCGCGCTCTTCGTCTTCCGGGCGGGCCGGGGAATCGTCGTCCTCGGGGATGCTCACCATGCCGAGTTCCTTGGAACGCGCCCAGTTGCCGTGCGGCGACTGATCGCCGCGAGCCGTGCTTGGAGACACCTGCCGGCCTGCTCCACCCGGGAAGTTGCTGGGCCAGTTCGACCAGTCGCTCCGGATCGGATACCTCCAGATCCCAGTCATCGTGGAGTGCCGCCCGCTCGTCCCGGTACCAGGCGCTGTCCTTGTCCTTGGGCTCCAACATCACCGAGTCCAGGCCCGGCACGTGCCTGAACGGCTTGATCTCCTTGACGGTGTAGGCGTGGCCGTCCAGCGTGACCGTCGCGCCGCGGCTCTCGTCGAACAGGTCCAGCAGGTCGACCTCGTCGTCACCCGCCGCGGTCTTTCCGCCTCTCGCCCAGTTCCCGTGCGGGGACTGGTCATCGGTGCCGTGCTTGGCCACCGCGTCTCGCAGGCCCTCGCGGACCGCGTCGTCAAGAGCCTCATCCTCGGCGCTCTTCTTGACCGGCCACAACTTGCTCGGGTGATACCAGCCGTTGCTCTCTTCCTCCACGAAGACCTGGGCGCCCCTCTGCGAGTGCACCGTGCGTATCTTCCCGGTGGGGGTGCGGACCTTCTGGCCCCGGGTGAACGTCTTGTAGCCGGCCTCGCGCCTCCCAGCCCTGGGAGGCGTCCTTGCCGTAACCGGCCTTCCACTCGGCCTCCTCGCGTTCCGCGTCGGAAGACGTCATCCTCGCCCGCCCACTTCCCGCCCGTGGGAGTACACGCTGCTCGTCGTCCACCGTGCCGGATGGGTATCCGTCCAGCGCGTCATCGTCCAGCCTCGCATCTCGTCCGCCCTCACCCAGATGGCCTTCGGGCCGCCCTCCCCCAAGTCCTCGGGGGCGATGGCGTACTCATCGGGAGCGCCGTCCTTGCCCGGTTCGTAGTCGACGATCGTGCCGGTGGCTCCATCCTCCTTGAGACGGACCACGTCGCCCACCTTGTGCGCGCCGCCCTTGCCTGCGCCTCTCGCCTCTCTGCGGGCTGCGGCTGCGCCCTGGTCGGCCGGGGTGCCTCCGCCCTCTGCGGCTGCCCCGTCCCTGGCTGGGTCACCGCGGTACCCGCGCCGCGCCCAGTTGCCGTGCGTGGACTGGTCGTGGTTGCCGTGCTTCTCGATCTCCAGGCGCACGCCGGTCCCGCCCACGGAGTACCCGGTGAGTTCGCCCTTCTGGATGCTCTCCCAGATCTCCGGCGGGCCAGCGCATGGCAAGCACCCAGGAGCCCTTGCGGATGGTCTCCTGGCCCTCGGCCGTCTCGACGGGGATGTCGCAGGGGGCGATGTAGCTCTCGACCACCTTGGCACCTTCGACCAGATCGGCGTGCATGCGGCCGCCGTGCTGCGAGCGCTCCATCCAGTCATAGGCGGCCTTCTCGATGTCCTCGGCCGTCATGACGTCGCCCTGCAGGTCCTCGGTGTCGGGCTCCAGGACCACGCCGTAGGTGACGCGCTGAGGGGAGTCGCTCTTCTCGATGGGGACGAGGAGGCGCACCTCCTTTGTGACCGGCTCTCGGGCATCACCCTGTTCCATGGCCACCTCCGCTTCTGGTAGGGGCGCTCGAGAAGCGCCCGGGGCTTTGTGATGTTCACTCTGGTTGCCGCACTTAGCCAGTGGTTGTCACCCACACCTTGACGCCCGCCACCACCGGGCCCGGCGCCGGCGCTCCGGCGGCCAGATCGTGCTCCCTGATCCCCAGCGTCTCGTCGTCGGTGACTGCCGGGCTTCAGGCGACGCTCGGAGCAGCGGCACTGGATGACGTTGTCCGGACCCGCCCCCAGCGAGGTATCCCCCGGGTAGAGCAGGTGCTGAAGCTCACCTTTACGGTTAGGTATGGTGTAGGGCTGGCCGTAGGGGACTCGTTGTTTGTGGGCGCCGCGGTGCCAATCCCGGGTGCGGGCCGACTCAGTGCGCGCCCGCCACTCGTGCTCAGCGCATCCGGCCTCTTTGCCGATCTGGTAGCCCCCGTGCCGGTTGGCGGTGAGCACCTCCGTGCGCGCGATGCGCTCGGCCCTCACCGGCCCGAAGACCTTGTCCAGGTGCCGGACCCGCCAGGCCAGCTGCTGGGTGCTCTCCCCCTGGTCAAGCCCGCGGGCAAGTGCGTCGACGAGGGCCTGGTGGGTGGTCTCGGAGACCTCATCGACCACGCCCGGGATCTTGCGCGCGCGCAGCCAGTCAGAGGCGCCGGCCACGGCCAGCTCCCAGGTGAGTTGCCCGGCGAACCGGGTGGGGCCGGTGAGCCCGGAGGCGAAGGCCGCGGCCTCTTCGGGCGTGAAGGCGAAGGTCGAAAGCTCGCGGCCTGGATCCAGGTTCCGCATGCCCAGGCGCTCATAGAAGCCGACGGCGGCGGGGTCGGCCTGAAGGACGATCCCTTTGTGGTCCTTGGCGGCGATGCCTGAGAGTTCGCGCATCATGCGCCGACCGGTGCCCGCCGGCGCTTCGGGTCCTGTGCCCAGCCAGCCGATGCGGAGGCTCTGCGCCTCGATGTCGAACTGGGCGACGGCCAAGACGCGGCCCTGTGCTCCCCGGAGCACCGCAAGACGCATCATCTCGGCTTCTGGTCGCGCAATCAGTCCCTGCTCCACCTGCTCCATCACACGGATGGCCTCGCTGACCCCCTTCACGGCGAAGGCTGCGCCTCTGCCCAGCTGCCCGCCCCACTGCTCGCGCAGCTCCTTGAGCAGTGCCCTGGCCCCGAGGGTCCAGGGGTCACCAACAACAAATGCCACGTCCGGGCCTTCAAGCCAACCGACCCGGATCCAGCCGGGTCCAAGTCCACCCGGGTCGGCCACCAGACGGGCGGCACGGGCGGCGCTCAGGCGAAGCCTGCCTTCCAGGTCCCGGGCGAAGCCCAGAGACTGGAAGAAGCCCTCGGCCTCGGCGACGGCCTCGACCGAGAGCCCTTTCCCCTCCTTGGCGGCCACGGCGGCGAGTTCGCGCAGCAGCTGAACCCCGGTCCCGGGAACGAGCCCCTCAAGCGCGCCCAGGTGGCCCACGTCGAGCGACGTCGCCCGCGGTCCGATAGGACACCGCCCCCAGCAGCCGGCCGGCGCCGTCGCGAAGCACAGCGGCCCGTGTGGCTCCCGCCTGGCCCGATCGGCGACGGCCTGGTAGATGGCTCTCGCCTCGGGGCTGGATGCCTTCTGCGTAGGCGGCGATGTCTTTGAGGAGCCGACGGGCCTCTGTCCGCCCCAGAGACGCGAATCCCGGCTCAAGGGCGCCCAGGGCCCGCCGGGCACCCTCGGCCCCGGTGCCGATCGCTTCCTCGAGCGCCTCGGTGCAGCGCGGCCGATAGCTCGGCCTTGTCGAGGGCGAAGCGCGCGGTCTCCCCCGGCTCGCGTCCCCAGAACGACGCTCTCGAGCCAGGCAGTGGTACGTCTCCAGGGCCTCCGGCGGCAGGTCCCTGATGGCGGCCTTGTGGATGGGCGCCAGCGCCGGCGGGTGCGTCTTCGATGTAGCGGGCGTAGCGCTCCTGCTGGGTCCGGAGGATGGCGAGTAGCGCCTCCGCCAGCGTGGCTATCTGCGCGGCCATGACCCGGGTCGGGGCCAGCCCGTGCCCTTTGGGGAGTCCGGCCTTCAACCACTTCTCGGCCTGGATCTCGGCCGCCTTGCGCACCGGCACCCGGCGCTGCACGCTTGCCGGCCGACGATCGAGTCGCTCTGGTCATCGAGCGGGGTCTTGGTAGGGGTCGTCCTCGGGGCCCGTCGACCTCCTCGATGCGCTCGACCAGGTAGCCCAGCTGGGCCACGCTCGCGATGAACTCGCGGTGGGTCGGAGCCAGGCGCTTGAAGGCCGGCTCCGCCGGGCGCTCCAGGGGCCGCTCGAGCCGCCGTCCATCCCGGCAGCGGGCTGGGGCAGACTCTGCTGCTCGAACGGCACCCTCCCCCACTCCTCCAGGGCCGGATCCTCCACCTTGCCCGTCTCCGCATCGATGCCGGCCGGACCCATGTCGAAGAGGTCGCGGACCTCGTTGTTGGTAAGGGCGGGCATGTAGACGGCGCGGGTGCGGGCGATGCGCTCCTCGTCTTCCAGGTCCATCTCCTTGAAGCGGAACTCGACCGGCAGGTCATGCGCCGAACTCGTCTTCCAGGAGCCACTGGATGCGCGCCTCGTAGCGCTCCTGGTCGGGTTTCAGCACCTGCTCCTTGAAGGTCTTGTCCTGGTCGGTGGTGTTGGAGCGGTTGGCGTCCTCCACGATGGTCACCTTGGAGGGGCTCACGCGGTGGGCCATGATGACCGTGTCCCGGCACCAGCGCCGGTAGGCCATGAAGTCGGCCTCCTCGCTGGTGCCCACGGTCAGCTTCTCGATGTGGATCTTGGCCTCGCCCGCGCCCGGCTGGGTCTGCAGGAGCAGGGTCTGGTGGGCCTCCCCGCGGATGCCCTCGCGCAGGTAGGTGAGGATGTAGGACTTGGTGTCCTCGTCTAGCTGCCCGCCCTCCACGCAGATGGCGATGCGGGGCACGGCGTTGTTCTTGAAGAACTGCACCTGGTAGAGCTGGGCCGACTCGTCGCCCAGGATGTCGCCCAGGGCGGGCACGTGGTCGGGCATGGGATAGAAGGGGGAGTCGGGCGAGTCCTCGCCCAAGACCAGGATCTCGTTTGCGTCCGTGAAGCGCTCCGGGTCGGCGGTGTCCTCCACCTTGCGGCCGTAGTCGCGGAAGTAGCGGTACTCGCCCTGCACCTTCTGCACCCAGCCGTCGCGGTCCTTGCGGCGCCGGAGGGTGTAGGCGTGGATGTGGAAGAGGCCGTCGACGCGACCCTTGCCGTTGCGGGTGATCTCGATGGCCGCCCAGCCCACCGCTTCCTCGTCCTTGCGGGCTGAGGTGAGAAGCTCGGTGAGGGTCTTACCGTCGCGCCGGGCGCAGAGGTTGAGGAAGTCCTCAAGGACCTCTGCCTGCTCGGCCGCCTTGTCCGGGTCGGCGTCCCGCTTGGGCCTTAAGCTCCCAGCCCAGGCCCACGCAGTTGGCGGTCTTCGCGTCCACGCAGGCCTTGTGGGCCACGTTGCGGCTGTAGAGCTGGGCAAGGACGACCGGGTCGACGATGGGCGGGCGCGCACTTGTGCTCGTCGTAGGCCCACTGGCCCAGGTCGAGCTGCTGGGAGCGGCCCTCGCCCGCCTGGGGGGCTTTCAGGATCTCGGCTGAGACTTTGACGGGATCGCCCACTCATCTACCCCAGCACCGTGGCCGTGACCACGCCGGCGAGCAGACGCCCCAGGGCCACCTCGGCGTAGGAGTCGGCGTGGGCGAAGTGATCGGGGCCCCGCTTGATCCAGCGCGCTGTCTTCTGTCCGGTCACGGGGTCCTCCTCGGTCGAGCGCAGGATGTTGGTCATCTGCCTCACGAACTCGGTCATCTCGTCTTCCACCCGGGGGATGCGGCGCTTCTTCAGCTTGTGGGCGTCCCGCCAGGCATCCAGCGCTTCGGTGCGGTTGACGTTCACGACCGGGGTGCCGGTGGGGTCCCGGCTCCAGTTCACGCGGCCTTTGGAGTTGCCGTAGTAGCTGAGCCACACCCGGCCGGGGAAACGCTGGGCGAAGGCCCGGGCGGCGTGGGTGTTGGGCAGGCCGTCGATGACGACCGCGCGCACGTCGAAGGCGGCCATGAAGTGGTCGAGGTGCGAGAAGGTCGGATCGGTGCGGGGCTCGTAGTGCACCCGGACGGTGAAGACCAGGCCGGACTCGTGCGGTTCCTTCACCACCACGTGGAGGCCGTTACCCTGGTCGACGCCCATGACGCAGCCCTTGCCCCGGGCGGTCATGCCGTAGGGGCCCACCAGTTCGAGCAGGTCCTGCTCGGAGAGGCCGCCTTCGGCCGGCAGGTAGGGCAGGCCCAGTTCGGAGTTGTAGAACTCACCGGGGAAGTCTGTCTGCCGCCACTCGGCAAGGAGCGCCGCCGGCTTGGTCTTGGCCCCCATCTCCCGCTCCCTCTGGGAAAGGACGGTGGAGGCGAACTTGCTCACGTGGTATCCGCGCTGAGGGCGGCCCGGGTACTTGGCCACCCAGGCGCCTTGGGCCGGATCCAGCTTGTGTCCACAGCTCGTGCAGACGATGTCCTCGGCCCCCGGCTCGCCTTGCACGAAGCAGATGTCGTGCCGAGGATCCTCAGGATTGCCATGATGTTGTTCGAACTCGTCTTCCAGGCAGCGCCAGCTCGAGCAGCCGGGGCAGCGAAGGAGCCAGTGGCGCTGATCGGTCTGAAGAAAGGCGCCGTCGATGCCGTAGCCGGGCATGGAGGGGGTGGAGACGTCCAGTTCCCAGCCCCACTCCGAGTGCCCCAGACGCTTGCGGGCCAGTTCCACGTTGGCGGGCGTCATCTCGTCCAGCTCGTCAAAGACCAGGAAGTCGCCGGGCACCGACTTCATGCGCACCCGGCTGTTGGTGCCCCGGAAGTAGATGGTGCCCAGACCGATCTGCTTGAGCCCGGCGGTGTCGGTGTCGCGGACCAGGCTGGTCAGGTACTCGGACTCAGCGACTGCCGGGCGCGAAGCGGTCGCGGCTGAACTCGCCCACGTCGTTGTCGGAGGGGAAGAAGTAGATGACCCGGCCGCCGTGGGTGACGGCGAAGTGAAGGGCCCGACTGATGGCGTACTCGCTCGCTCCCATCTGGGCGGCCTTGCGCACCACCACAAGAGCCGACTCCTCCCGGTAGATCCCGCGCAGGTAGTCATGGCCCTCGAAGGAGAAGGGGTTGCCGTCGATCAGGCGACGGGCAAGGGTCCAGTCAAACAGGCTCCCCGAAGCCTGGCGGTAGGAGGTCAGCGTGCTCAGGAGCTGGTTCTTCTTCCTCGGGTCCAAAGCCTGCCAGGAGGCGGTTGATCTCGCGGTCAAGCTCCGAGACGGTCCTTTGCTCATGGATGATGGGTCCTCCCCGCGGGCCGGTGTGCTGGTGGACCTGCGTCTCCCGGTATTGGTCGGGCTTGAGCGACTTCAGCAGGAAGATGAGGAGAAGATCGGACTTCTCTTTGGCCCGCTGCCAGGC
This sequence comes from uncultured Actinomycetes bacterium, assembly GCA_963718375.1. GTDB lineage: Bacteria > Actinomycetota > Thermoleophilia > RBG-16-64-13 > RBG-16-64-13 > RBG-16-64-13. The sequence goes on from CAVQZD010000001.1 coordinate 7,329, forward strand.
CACTGCTTCCAGGACCTCGGCCGCCTCTTGCAGGGCCTCATCCCACTCGGCAGCGAAGGCAGGGTTGCGCTCCCGGTGTCTGTAGGCGGTGCGGCGGTTCACCCCGGCGGCCTGGCAGGCGGCACGCACGTTGGCCGAGTTGGAGAGGACCTCCAGGAACTTGGGACGCCAGCGCGTGAAGGTGACGCGGCCCTGATTCATGACTCCACGAGCCTGGGCTCAAGACCCATACCCGAAAGACGCTCCAGGGTCACCGCGGCGTACTTCGGTTCGAGGTCGAGGCCCCGACAGACGCGTCCCGGTCTGCTCGGCGGCGACGGCTGTGGTGCCGGATCCCAGGAAGGGTTCGAACACCAGATCACCGGCGTGACTCGAGTTCCGGAGCGAGCGGGCCACCAGTTCAACCGGCTTCATGGTGGGATGCTCGGGTGAGCGGATGGGCCGGTTGATCTCCCACACGTCGTTCTGGGTGCGATCGAGCAGCGGCACCAGGCGGGCCGCGCCTTCCTTCCAGCCGTACCAGAGGGGTTCGTAGCGGGCGTGATAGTCCTTGCGCGAAAGGACGGCGTGGTCTTTCACCCAGATGATGGTGGAGGACCAATGGAAGCCGACCGCGGTGAGAGCGGTGTGGATGGTGGGCCACTCCTGGGCGCCCATGGCCATGTAGATGGGGGCTCCGGGAAGAACTGCATCAGCGATCACCTGGCAGAACTGGGAGGCGAAGGCGGGGAACTCATCGCCCAGGTTGTCGTTGAGGATGGTGCGCTTCTTCCAGCTGGGGTGGTTGCTCTCCCCCATGGCCACGTTCCAGGGCGGGTCGGTCCAACACATGTGGCACTGCTGACCGGCAAGGAGCCGTTCTACCAAAGCCACATCCAGGCAGTCCCCGCAGGCGATGCGATGCACGCCCACGTCCCAGATCTGCCCCAGTTCGCAGCCCCACTTCTCCTGCAGCTCGTCGGCCCGGTCCATCTCGGCCCCGGGGTCCTCAGCCGGGTTGCCTTGGGCCACCGAGTCGAGAAGACGCTTGATCTCGTCGTCGTCGAAGATGCCGGCGAGGTCGACGCCTCGCTGCAGGTCTTCCAGCATCTGCTCGGTGTCCCAGTCGAGACCAAGCTGCCCGGCGCGGTTGTCGAGGTAGGCCAAGCGGCGGGCCTTATCGTCGGTGCCCAGGTCCAGGTCGGTTCGCCGGACGACCACCAGCTCCTCACCCGTGCTCTCGACGACGCGAACCGGAAGACCCAGCTTGCGGGCCGCCTCCAGAGTCTTGTTACCAGCGATGACCGTCCCGTCCTTGTCGGCAAGGATGGAGCGACCGGCACCGCACTCGAGGAGGCTCTGCGCCACGAGAGCACGGCCCTTGTCGGTGCCCTTGTTGGCGTTGGCCGGGTCGGCTCCCAGGTCGTCCAGGCTGGTGATGCTCTTCATCTGGGTCATGCAGCCTCCTTGAACGACGAAAGCCGCCCCGAAGGACGGCACTGATGTTAGAAACGAAGAGCCCCGCTGGCCGAGCGTGAACGCTACCAATCAGGGGCCCAGGAAGAGCGTAGCCAGATCAGAGGGAGTGCGCCCTACAACCTTAGTTGGAGACCCAGGTGGATCTCGGACGTACCTCGGGCATCATCACAGGGTGCCGCCATCCTACTATGACACTGGTGGCATAGTCAAGGCCTGAAGACATGCTTGGCGCGGTGCGCGACGAACAGGAGGCCGATGGCCTCTTCCAGGAAGACGTCGAAGGTGACTCGGGAAAGCCGGTCACTCCGGCTCCGCACGAGTCCAGAACGGCGGGCGGCCAGCTCCCAGCCCTTAGCTTCCTGGCAGGCGGCGGGGGTGCCTGACGGGCCCGGGCGGCGGTAGTAGGCGTGCAGTAGGCGGTGGCTCAGTGGCGCCATGACGGCCAGCCGACACATGGCCTGGTTAATCGCCTTGTTCTGGCGCATGATCCGTTCCTGACTCGCCTCCAACTCGTCCCCCGTTCGCGGGCCAGCCGCCGCCGGACTGGGCGGGCCGTAGTTGCGGGTGATGGTGCCATCGTGGAAAGCGGCGTATTCCTCCAGAGCCTTGCGCAGGTCTTCCACGTTCGCGAAGCGCTTCTCGCGCGACGCGTTGACAGTCGGGTTCGTCGGAGATTCCGCCTCGGCGACCTGCTGCACCTCGTACCTCCTGGGTCGTGGTGCTGACTATTATGCCACCGATGGTAGTTAACGTGCGAGACAAGGGGCGCCCGTGGTCGGAATGGAGAAGGCCAGGAAGCAGACTGAGCAAGAAAGAAAGCCCCCAGTCGGCGGGCTTCGGAGCCACCAATCAGGGTGCGCATGCAGTCCCGCATTGAGTGGCACCACGGTTTCGAGGGCTCTGGCGTAGGTCCGATGAACAGTGCCTAGTGTGCATGGATACCGTTCTGTGCGGTGGGAATATCGCTTTGGTGCCGAAGGGTCCGAGGAACAAATGTGTCGCATTTTGCGACTTTTCCCCGTGCACTTCTCCACCAAACGGTAACGAAGCCCGCGATTCCGGACATGATACGAGTAGAAGGGCGATTGGAAGGAGGCGGTGGGATCGGGAGGCAAGCAGCTGTTGGTCGATCCCATCGAAAAGTTGAGGGTGGATGATGGCAAGATTCAATACCAAGCAAAGGGGGACTGACGCATGAACTAGGTTACCGGTAGCGCCCAATTCGGGCTTCATCTGCCGTGTGCATGTACCTACGTTGTAGGGAACCGGACACCCGGGCTGTTCCTGGGCTTCGGGTCTGCGGGCGATTCCATGAAACTGCTCTCGAGAGATCCAGAGGAGCACCATATGAAACGTGGATACGTCTTGCTTGCGCTGTTGTGCGCGTTCATCGTGGTCTTTGGGGCGGCAAATGTGGGAAAAGCGTTTGCTCAGGTGGGGTCTGAACTGGCCGCTGCTACCTCTCTTGGCACCGTCGAACGCTTGACTTCAAGCGACGACCTGCTGCACTACCGCGCCATTCTGAGCGACGAGTGCTATGCAGTATTGGGGATGAAGGATGCGAGTGGAATACTGACGGTACGGTTCTTTGATACGCCTCAGGCCTTCGAGGCTGCGAAGGCCGCCGCGGGCATTGGCAGCGCTCAGAATCCAGCGGGCAACATGGAGTCAAGTTCTTCGCCAGATGACAGCTCGATGAGTGCTTGGAGTTCGACCGGAGTATCGCCACTTCACATAGGTCCCGGATGGCATAGCATCAGGGCAGAAATGGTAATAGGGTCTGGCAGCAACCCGGCCAACGACCTGCAATCCATGCTGACCTATTATTCTGGCAGCGGGGTTTCGAGCGGCTCTTGGTGGGCGAATGCAATCTGGTGGCCAAACTGGACCTACAACGGTAGTTCCAGCAACTCCCTCTACAAAGCGCCTAATAGTTCTTACTACAAATACACCTGTACCCAGAACTTCAAGGCTACGATCGGCGGAACAACATACTATAACACGATTCGTAACATCATCTACGGCTACTCGGGCGGAACTTGGACGGTAGATTTTACGGGCACGCAGATCGATTCCCGACTCGTTAGTACTTATTGGTTCTACGGTTACCGGAACAACAATGGATGGATGCACTAGACGTGTGCTAGAAGGTTTTGTCTGGCCGTAGCTGAATCGAGCCGGTTGCCACTCACGGCTGCATTTGGCATAGAGGGGGTTAGCGCATGGGTGACTGAACCGCCCAATGCGTGTCGTCGGACTACTTCGAGATCTGGCGACACGCATGCATCTGTTTAATCGGTGTGCGCGAAAGCCAACTGTTCACGGATCCGCCTGGAGGGAATATGAAGCTGCGATCTCTCGCTTCTCTGGGCATCATAGCCTGCTTGTCCCTATTCGCTATGGTGCTACTCAGCGCGTGCGGTTCGGCGATTCCGCGCGAAGGCCAGGTTGAGACAAACGTATCTATCGATGAAGCCACTCACAGCGCAACCATCCAGATCAAATCGACAGGCGACTCGGCCGACATAGCCTTGCTTCTCACCGATCCAGACGGCAATCGCACCCGTCTCATCTCTGCTAACGTCGGCGCTGCTGGCGGGACCATCGACACAGGCGGATTGTCCCCGGGGAACTACACCTACACGGTTTACGCCAAGCCCCATGGGCCTGGAGGCAATGGGACACTGCCAGATAGCGCAATCAGCCCAGAGAACGTGGTGGCTACTGGGGCTTTCACCATCCCCTAGGAGCTAGTGAAGCTGGAGGAGAGTCAGAGAGACACCTCGCATCCTCGTCAGGGAGTACTACTCTCCTGGTATCGCCGTCGCGGTACCCTGAAGAACGAACTCGCCGATCTTCGTCGCCCCATCCGAAAGGTATGCCGGGATCGCCAGCGTCTTGCCCTCTCGGGCGGCCTGTAGGCTCAGCGCCTCCTCTGGCGTCTTGGGCTGCGACCCCTCGAGATCCACGCGCAATAGGTAGCCAATCTTCCCATTTGTGGCCTCTGCCAGGATCAAATCCGGCTGTGCGTCCGCAGAAGCTGCAACAAGGGCTGAGCCGCAGGTCTGGCCCTTCTTGTTGGTGCTCGGTGCCCTACGTATCCCCGGAGCGAGTCCAAGATGACACCTGGATTCGTGTCTTGCTCGCCAAGGACGCCATTAGCAGCGGATGGGATAGAAATGGCCGGGCGAAATCAGACAGCCTCGTCAAGTTCTTAGATGATGACTCACTTGTCAGGCTGCCTGTTCTTGCTTTCGTAGTGTAGACCAGTAGACCTCGTCAGGGGTCCGGTCTTGGAGCCCTTGGTGCCGGCGCCGCATGTTGTAGAAGTCGAAGTAGGCGGCCAGTTCCCTGCGGGCCTCAGGGATACTCTCATATGCCTTCAGGTACACCTCCTCGTATTTCACGCTCCGCCACAGTCGTTCGATGAACACGTTGTCCAGCCAGCGGCCCCGGCCGTCCATGCTGATGGCGATGCCGTGGGTGCTCAGCAGGCCGGTGAAGCCATCGGAGGTGAACTGGGAGCCCTGATCGGTGTTGAAGATCTCCGGGGGGTCGTAGCGCCTGAGAGCCTCTTCCAGAGCCTCGATGCAGAACGAGGCGGCCAGGGTGCTCGACAGCCTCCAGGAAAGTACCCGCCTGCTGGCCCAGTCCATGATCGCCACCAGGTAGCAGAAGCCGCGGGCCATGGGTAGGTAGGTCACGTCCGCGCACCACACCTCTCCGGCGCGGGTGATCTTCCGGCCCCGCAAGAGGTACGGGTAGATGCGGTGGCCGGGATGCGGCTTCGAGAGGCGGCGTTTAGGGCAGAGCGCTTGGATCCCCATCGCGGCCATGAGCGTGGCCACGTGCTGCCGTCCCACGTCAAAGCCCCGGGAAAGGAGTTCACCCCGGATGCGCCTGATCCCATAGAACGGGAGGGCCATGTGGATCTCGTCCATGGCGGCCATGAGGGCCAGATCGGTGTCGCTGGTTGCGACCGGCTGGTAGTAGACGCCCGAGCGGGAGACCGCAAGGAGACGTGCTTGGCTCGTGATCGGCAAGGGATGGCTCTTGTCGATCATCGCTTTGCGCTCGTGCCGCTCATGCGACCGAGCGCACCGGACAAAAAATCGTTCTCCATGGTCAGCTCGCCGATCTTGGCGTGAAGCTCAGCGATGCTGGGGCCCTCCTCATTAGCCTTCTCGTCCTCCCCGAAGACGAGTGGGGCACCGTCGAGAAGTTGGCGCTTCCACTTGGTGATCTGGTTGGGGTGGACGTCGAAGCGCTCGGCGACCGCGATGAGCGGCTTCACCCTTGATGGCTTCCAGGGCCACTTTGGCTTTGAACGCCGGCGAGTGGTTGCGGCGTGGTCTTCTCGTCATTGCTGGTACTCCTCCTTGCGGTTTCTGCCTGGAGCAGTATCACCTACGAGGCTGTCTGATTTCGCCCGGCCATTTCTTTAAGACCTAGTTCCGAGAAGAAGGACTCACCTCACCGTCTTGGATGATGATCCTGCCACCTCCGACTATGAATACACCGATCTGCGTGATTCCGTCCAATTCGTACACCGGAATTACACGGTCCTTCCCAGCTCGGGCAGCCTGCTGCGCCAGCGCCTCCTGTGGCGACGTGGGCATTGGTTCCTCCAAATCTGTGCGCAGGACGTAGCCTTCCTTGCCGTTCGTCGCCATGGCCAAGACTAAATCCGGTACGTCCTGCGGCGACTTCGCATACAAATCCGAGCCATAGGTCAAGCCCTGTGCGTTCTTCGGATAGTTGGTCACGGCCAATGACGAGGACTGGTTATCAGGGTTCTTGGCAAGAGCGATACTACCGCCCACGACACCGATGGCCAACCCGACGATAACTGCCGCAAGAATTGCGATGCTCCGAGTAGCTAGTGATCTAATCATGTGACTGCTCCTCAGTAGGTCTGGTATGGGCTCTGGTAGGTCTGGCAAGCGTGGTAAGAGTAGCCATCCCAGGCGCGACTCCAGCCCCTGCTATAGAAGGTGCCGTGGCTAGTCCAGGTGGATGTATACACTGTCATGCCAGAAGCGTAGACCGAATTGTAGGAATACCCTGTTTCCAGCAGCAAAACGCCACTTGAGTTGTAGAGTTTTCCGACCGCGCCCATATACCCCGGCGGTACTGACGGCGTTCCCGGATATGTCTGGACATGGGTACCACCGTATGCACCAGATGCGTATGTGGTCACTATTGCTTGATTCCAGTAGGTGTAGCCCGCGTACGGTCCATAGTAGTTGGGAGAACTCGTCGCTGTCCCGGCATAGGCGGAGGGGATTGTGGCTCCAAAAACGACTCCGACAATTACGCCAACCAGTACCGCCCACAAACAAATAGTCCTTCTGCCTAGGTGCATCGTCACCATTCCTCCCATTTCGTGCGTGTCAACCATCTGCACGACACTCCACATTAAGTTCAGTTCTGCTGGGACCTGGCGTCAACGGTCCGTCACATTTTGGATGTTTGCCTCCTGCGCCGCCAACCCTGCTTCCCGCTGGTGAATACGGGGGTGACGGTGCCTTGGCTTCCGCTGAACAGTGCATCCCGACCCAGCGAAGAGGCGGATTTCGTACTCCTGCCTCGGCAACCGCGATGATCACAAAAGGAGCAACACGGCGCCAGGGGAGCCCCAGAGCGCCCACAGGCTCCCTTCTATGCGGAGCTACCAGGCAAGCTCGAATCTCATGGCATCCGCAACCAGATTGCCGCCATCGCTTGTGGGCGAATACAGATCGACGGCGCCGCTGTACTTGTTCCAGCCTGCATTGAAGACGAAATAGCCCAGGAACTTCCACCCGTCTTGGCCGTCATTCTGCCTCTGGTTGACGGAAACGTTTGTCTGACCATTGTAGTGGTGGACCTGGTAGACAGCGTCAGTAGTCCTGGATGCAGCCGTGCTATAGCGAGCATAGACCCGATAGGTACCATAGACCTCAAACCACGGCACCCAGCGAGCATGCGCTTCCTCATTACCGTAGACAAACTGATAGCTCTCGCCCTGCCAGGGCTGGTTCGAAGTGCTCACATGCCACCGAAATACTGTTTCGGGGCCAGACATGCCAGCGGTGGTGTTGTCCAGCACGTGCACATTCTCGGAGGATGCTTCTAGATAGTTCCTGCGTGCGATATGGCAGCCAGATGTGTTGCGAGTCTCCCTCTTGACCACATCTCCCGTGTTGGGAGAATGGAAGACTGTATCGTAGCCCACCGGGTAGTTGGGTTTGTGAATCAGGACCACATGCTGGCCTGTAGAGGCAGCGTCTCCGCGCGTGCGGCTTGCGTACGACGGCTGAGACCAGTAGTTCCCCGCACTGTAGAAGCTCTGCGCTGTGTAGCGCAGGTTGTTCCAGTTGATGTTCTGGTCCCAGGTGACCCCAGGGAAGTTGCCGTCTTCCTCTCGATACCAAAGAGTGTCCGGTACTTCCCACACCTTCTGAACGAAGCCGGAGCAGTCAGGCCCTTCATAAGCTGACCCTATCTGCGGCTCCCACGCCTCGAATCCGTAGTTGTAGTCGACTCCCAGCGCCGACGCTGCTCGGGACATCATCTCGTGAGCGTTTGAGGCTAGCCACGGCGGGGGAGGGGAAACCGTACGATATGCGAGCGCTGGAGTAGCAACCAGCAGGGCCGAGATCACCACCAGGCCCAACAGGAGTCCACACCGCTTCATCATCTTCCTCCAGGTCGATTCGCATCAGCTCAAATCGAACCGCTTGATCGTCAGTCCACCGGAGTCAGTTGTCATGACGTAGACCGAGCCATCGGCGGTTACGCGTGAGCGGACGTGCTCGTAGCTCCAAATGCCTTCAGGACCCAGATCGTAGGACCTCTCCAAACCGGACCGGCCTACGAGCCACGCCTTTCTCTGCAACCCCTGTTCCGCAGACTCAGTCAAGAAGGACAGGACTACTTTTCCATCGACCTGCTCCTGGAATTCGACAGGAGAGGCGACGGTGGGGTCCAGAGTCACGCTGAGAAGCGTTTCACCGTTCCCTACCTTCGACACCGTCACCTTGCCATTCTCTGCCGCGACATGAATTGCTCCGTTCTGGACCGGGCAGCCGTCGAGCGCAGAGTCGAGTTGCTCGGCGACGTTCTGGAGCGCTCCCTCTTGGTAGATCGGCACGTAAGAGGACTGGAGTGTCTGTTCGTTCACACCCATCAACGAGTAGACGGTTTCCCCTTCCCTCCACAAGATGGCCGGCATCAAATCCTCCGGAACGATTGTCTTCAACAGTCTTCCGTCGATCGTATAGCCAAGTACTTCCCTGGATCCCTGACTGTCGTCAACAATCACCGTGCCGTCGGCGGCGACAGCGAGGTCGGTTGGATCACTCGCCTCGTCTATCGCCACGGCGTTGATCACCTTGCCTTCCTTCACAATGAGAACCCGTCTGTTTACTCCATCGAGCACGTACAGGGTTTCGCCGTCGATGGTGAAGGAAGCTGGGCCACGCAGCTCGCCCTTCTCTCCTCCGCCCGTTAGCCCTACGTGGTCGGCTTCCTCGCCCCAGGCCGCTTGGAACACAACCTGTCCCTCCACGGTCTCCGGAGAGACCGACCCCGCGCTACCACCGGCGGAGCCGGTATCCTGGCCGCTTGGTGATTCTGTGGCCGTGGCTTGTACCTCACCAGTTTCGGTCGACAGCGACTCTGTTCCCATCGGCGCAGTACCACAGCCGACTACTATCGTCGTTGCGGCCAGGAGGACGAGAGCGCAGACGAGGTAGGCAAGCTCAAGCCAGCATCCATGCAGTTTGACTCTGGTTTTCGACATTGCTCTTGAGATGTTCACATTCTTCCTCCTTTCTGGCAGTCGCCGACGTCTTCACACCATCCACCGATGCCGTCAGCGTGTCAGCGACTCGGTCAATCGCGTACTTGATACTCCAAATAGTAGAAGTAACGTCCGTTCGCTGACCAGAATCGAATAGCTACAGCTTGGCTCTTGTCAATACCCTTGATGGAAAAGACGCGCGGGTCTGAGCCCTGCAACGCAACCCGCTCTTCCCCCGGGCGGGGAGTCACAAAACCAGCGGGGCTGAGATCACCGGGGATGACCTTCACTTTCGTCGGAGTCTTGTCAACCGCAGCATAGGTCCTGCCTTCGAAGACAATGGTTGCTGGAATGGCGACCGGGATTCGGTCTTCGAGACTCGTGGCATCTGGACCGGCAGCGTTGTCGCTATCCTCGCAGCCCGATAGCACAGCCAGGACAAACAGCACAAGAAGAGCGAGACCATATCTCCCCGATCTCCCCCTCTGGCTTACGTGCGCGTAAGCCAGAGGGTCCAATGCAAGAATGTCCTGTGCTGGCTTCGGTGCGACGGCCATCTCGGTCCGAGCTTCGCGCTAGTTGCGGGTGACGGTGAATGAGTTCCCACCGGAAAGAGTTGAAGGCCATACTTGTGTGCCGCCGCCGCTCTGGATGTACGTTCGGTAGTAGTATCCAGTACCCTGGTTGATGTTGTACGTGGTTCCGCCCGAGTTCCACCATTTGCAGTTGCTGAATTGGACCGTGCCAAAAGTGCCGAGCTGGTCGGGATAGACCTTCTCTACAATCCACGCGCCTGTGCGCTCATTGACAGTAGACCACGACTCTGAGGCGTATTGTCCACTTGTTACATCGTAGATGATTGCAACCCAATTTCCCAAATAGTCTCGGCCGACTGACACGTTGATGACGTCGTTCTGCTGCACAGAGTAGTAATATGCTGGAGAACCGTATGGATAGAATTGTATCCAAGCGTAACGATAACCCGCCATTCCGTCGATCCCAGCCTGGAACACCTCATTTATGCCCCCCAGACCAATCCAGGTCGCTTGGTGCCCCGTGGTGTTGAAGCGAACGTTGAAAGTTCCCTGGGCTCCGTATTGGCCGCTCACCTCGGACATATAGCCGCAGTAGTTCGACGTTTGCCGGTTCTGCTGTGTGGCGTAATTGAACGGTGCCGTGATTGACCGATCCGGTTCTGCCACTCTGTGAGCCCTCGCAGCCGCATCAGAGCCCCACGTTTGGGCGATTATCGCTTTGCACTCCTCGTCACTTATGGCAACACGAACGGGTGTCTCATAAGAGACATCCGGCGCAGTGGATACTCCTGGTATTACGGCAGTTCCGTATTTGGCCTCCGAGGCTGCGTTGGCATGGCCACCAAGGAGAAAGAACATCCCAATAATGGCAACGCAGAAAATGAACAGACTGGGAACAGCTTTGTTCACAAGCTTGTTCGCTGCCACGACAAACCTCCTATGGAATCGTGCTGAGTCGTGTCGGTCTCTTCTCTGCATACTCACCTCCATATCTGCTCGCTCACTCTGGCCTTCACTGCGTCTATGTCCGGCAAGGCTGATTTGGCTGCAGGCTCGGGGAGGATAAGCTCACGGATCATCTCGGACTGCTCGACACATGGCGAACATGTCCGAGGATTCTCTGTCGGCTGGCCGCAGAGCACCAGCCGCCTGGGTGCGAAGGAAGTAAGCAGCTCTGGCGAGCTACGGCCGAACGGCTTCCGCGAGACGAGTGAGAATCAAAGACTCATCTTGCGGGGTCAACGGCGAATCCGGATGAAAGAGTCCGTCGTCACTGCTTTGCACAACGCCTGCTTGAGCTAGGCCGACAATTGCCTCTTGCTCAGCTTCCGGCCGCTCTCCGAGATCGGTGAAGGTGGCTGCCCTCGTGGGCGCAAGTCTCGAACCGCATGCTCGCCAAACCCATAAGGCGAAGTCGCCCCTGGTAATGGGTTCTTTCAGACGGAAATCGGGGCCTTCAGAGCGAAGCAGTATGCCTGCAGCAACTGCCCGGGCTACTAGCCGGCTGTTTGCTCCGTCGTCAGTATCGGCAGATTCCATTGGGGAATACTCCCATGTGCCGGAAGGCGGGCTGCCTGCTTCATTGTCTGTGCCAGCAGATACTGAGGACGTGCCAGATGGCTGAGGGGAGTTGGTGAGAGCGACCAGCCGTTCCAGAGCCTCCTCGCGGAGAACCTGTTCAATGGTCGTCTCACTCCCGACCCATTGCCCCCCTGCACTTGTCGCCGTCTGTGAACCGTCTTTGGCTAACGTGAAGACCATCGTGGCGATTCCAAGAGCCAGCACAACGGTAGCGACGAGCGGGATCGCAACGCCGCGCCGCCATGAGTGCCGGTCACCAGACAGTCTTGCTCTCTTGAACACACGCGTGTCCAGGAATCGACCGCCTTCCCCCGCCACCCAATCGTCAAACTGCTCCTCGTTAAATGGATTCGCGCGTCTCAGCTTCTGCAACAGTTCTTCACGTTCTTCGTCCATCGCTCTTCTTTCTCAAGTGCCCACTACAGACCATCTATGTCCGACACACCCTCAAAATGCTGCGCGAGTCGTGTACGGGCGCGGCCAATGCGCGCGGTGAAGCCTTTGCGACTCAGACCAAGCACTTGAGCAGCTTGGTCATGGGTTAACCCTTCCCATGCGACAAGCAGGAGCGCCTCCCGGTCCTTGTAAGGGAGGTTCATCAAGGCCTCTTGAAGCTCGTCGCTGAGAAGGATGTCGGAATCGGGAGCGGGATCAGACGGTCCAACTGAGCCTGCAAACAGACTGAGCTTGACCAACAGAGCGGTTTCGCGTCTTCGCCCGCGTGTTTGGTTAGCCAATACCCTGCGTGCTGTGGCGAGGAGCCAAGGAAGAGCATCCGAAGGCACCTCCTTAAGTCGCCGACAGACGACAACAAACGTTTCTGCCAGAACGTCCTCGGCTTCAGCCCTGGTCGCACCCCTGCGCATCGAATAGGCGATCACACGAGAGGCATGCCGTCGAAACAGCTCTTCTACCTGGCTCTCGCGCTCACGGTTTGGGTTTCTCATCATCTACCCCGCGAGGCAGACCGTACGCACCATCACCTCGCCCATCGATTGCCTCTGTCGCCGATTATGTCATGTGACCGCGGGTCATGCGCGGCATCTACCGGGATCTAGGACTGTCACAAGTTCAACCCCTTGCTCGGCTACCGTAGATGAGCGCCCTCTTCACAAGGGGTTCTCCTGCAGCCCAGTAGGGCAGGGTGGCCGCGAGGTCTTGGAAGTTCACCTCGCTAGACACTCCACCACCCCGCTCCTCGCCCTTTCCGACGTACGCCGGTGGACGCCCCTATAGGTAGTCACTCGCCAATTGGCCGCCGTAGAGGCTGGCTGCAGACGTCGACACTGCTACGGCTTCACGGACGTCCTGGCGGGTCAAGTCCAAGACGCGAAGAGTGCCGTCGACCTCGTTGATGGACTCGATCCGCCGGTACACCTCGGCGTGGGTCTCAGCGTACAGAGCTAGACCCTGCAACTTCGACAACGCGTCACTCAGATAGGTGCTGTGCGGATCGACGATGTCGGCCACAACCGTCCCGTCTTGCTGTGTGGCGAAGAAGATGAAATCAGGGCGCACTATCTTGTGCTCATCGTTCTCGATGTAGGCCACTCCCAAAGACGATTGCCCCGGGTGCTGAGGATTGCGATACCAGAAGCAGAAGTCGTCACGCTGGCAGATTAGCCACTGCCGCTTCAATCTTCGCTACCACGAACCTGCTGATGAGCTGGAGAAAGACGGGAACGAGATCAGCACCGCCAGGGCGCCGCCATTGCGCGCCAGAAGAGAATACCGACGAAGGCGATAGTAAGGAGGCCTGCGATCGCGAAGCCCCACGGAGCAATACGATAGCCGCCGTAAGGAATCGCCCAAACAAAGGCCAGCAATCGAAGGACGTCAAGCAAGAGCGTCGAGGACGGCGCTGGACTCCTGGGCCTCACATGGATCACCAAAGCAAACAGAACGACCAAGGGCAGGAGCGCGCCAGCCACACGGATAGCGAGCCCCCAGCCCCGGCTGTTCGGGTCCGTGCAGTTTGGCGTCCGGCAGATGGGCGCCGAACGGCCTGGCGTCCGGTCAC
>CAVQZD010000002.1:0-112756 GCA_963718375.1 uncultured Actinomycetes bacterium
CACATCGCCTTCTCCCCCGTGACTATGTCCGACGGGACGGAGGATTGGCACGGACTCGGACCCGTGTCGGTACTTCCCGAGTACCAGCGGCGCGGCATCGGCAGCGCGCTGATCGAAGAAGGATTGACTCAGCTGCGGGCTCTGGGCGCCCGCGGCTGCTGCGTGGTGGGCCACCCGGGCTACTACGGACGCTTCGGGTTTGAGAACGTCCCGGACTTGGGGCTCGAAGGGGTCCCGCCCGAGGCCTTCTTCGCCCTTGCCTTCGATGGTGACGTACCCACCGGCCAAGTGCAGTTCCACGAAGCGTTCATGAGCATGTCAGAGAGGCCCTGACCGGGTGCTCGGCAGAGGGCTGTCGCCTCGTCCAATACAGCGTCTCGTGGTAGGCTTCCGCGCATGAGAAGAACAATGTTACTTGGCAAGATCCATCGGGCCACCGTGACCGGGGCGGACCTGGAATATGAAGGCAGCATCACCATAGATGCCGACCTGATGGACTCTGTGGGCATCCTCGAGCACGAGGCCGTGCACGTCTGGGATGTCACCAATGGCGCGCGTCTCATCACCTACGCCTTGCGCGGCCCTCGGGGCTCGGGGGTGGTCTGCATCAACGGGGCTGCGGCCCATCAGGTCGAGGTGGCCGACACCGTGATCATCGCCTGCTTCGTAGAACTCGATGACGCAGAGGCCCGCACTTGGGACCCCAAGATCGTGCTGGTGGACTCCTACAACAAGATCGTGGAGACGCGTCCGGAGCGTCTGCCGGAGTAGGTTCTCATGAAGGTGCTGTTCATCGGCGGTACCGGGTTCATCAGCGCCGCGGCCAGTAGGGCGGCGATCTCCGCTGGTCACGAGTTGTATCTGCTGAGTCGCGGGACGCGGGTCCCGGACATGCCGGGTGCGCATCCGCTGATCGTCGACATACGTCAGCCCGAAGAGGCGGCAGCCGCGCTGGAGGGACTCGACTTCGACGTGGTGGTCGACTGGCTGGTGTTCAGCGCCGAGGATGCCGAGCGCGATATCAGGCTCTTCCGGGGCCGCACGAAACAGCACATCATGATCAGTTCGGCCTCGGCCTACCAGAAGCCGCCGGAGCATTACCTCATCCGCGAGACCACGCCCTTGCTCAATCCTTTCTGGGACTACGCCCGCGGCAAGATCGATGCCGAGCGGCGCTTCATGCAGGCGCACAGGGATGAAGGCTTCCCTGTCACCATAGTCCGGCCCTCTATGACCTACGACACCAACCTCCCCATCGCGATCGGGGGCTGGGGGACCTACACGTTGGCCGACAGGTTGGCGAAGGGGAAGCCGGTGATAGTCCACGGCGACGGTACCTCGCTCTGGGTGCTCACGCACGCCGACGACCTCGCCCAGGGCCTCATCGGTCTGTTCGGCAACGAGCGCGCGCTGGGTGAGGCGTTTCACATCACTTCCGATGAGGTGCTGACTTGGGACCAGATCTATTTCGGCATCGCCGACGCGCTGGGGGTGGAGGCGCAGATCGTGCATGTGCCCTCCGATCTCATCGAACGCCTGGCGCCGAAAGAAGCCGGGAGTCTCTCGGGGGATAAGGCTCACAGCGTCGTGTTCGACAACGGCAAGATCAAGGAGTTCGTGCCCGGATTCGCGGCGAAGGTCCCCTTCAGCCGAGGTATCCGGCGCACGCTCGACTGGTTCGCCGCGGACGAGAGCCGGCGCGTCGTGGACGAGGCGGTCAACGGTGAGGTGGATTCGATCCTTGCGGGTTACGCCAGGATAGGCCCAAGCACCCCCCGGGTCGTCTAGCCAGCGCATGCATCTCGATCTCTCTCAGGTCCAGGACTACCAGTGGGCCCTGGCTATCTTCAGCGCGCTGGTGATCGGCATGGCGAAGGCCGGCCTCAATGGGTTGACCCTGCTCTTCATCCCCTTGATGGCTCTGTCCTTTGGCGGCAGGGCCTCGACGGGCATCATCCTGCCCATGCTCTGCGTAGGCGACTTCATCGCGGTGGCATGGTACCGGCGGCACGCGGAGGTCCAGTATCTGCTGAAGCTTCTTCCGAGCACCTTGGTCGGCATGGCTATCGGGGTCGCGGTCGGCGGGAGCCTATCGGATGATGCCTTCCGCTTCCTGCTCGGCGGCATCATCTTGGTCCTGCTGGGCTTGATGATCTGGCAGGACCGGCTCAAAGACGAGCAACTCTATCCGCACACCTGGTGGTTCACGGCCGTAGCCGGTCTGCTGGCGGGTTTCACCACCATGGTCGGCAACGCCGCGGGGGCGATCATGTCCATCTATCTGCTCTCGATGCGTCTGCCCAAGAACTCGTTCATCGGTACCACCGCCTGGTTCTTTCTGGTCGTCAACCTGCTGAAGATCCCCCTCCAGGTGTTCTTCTGGAAGAACATCAGCGTAGGGACGCTCACCTTCGGCGCTTTGATGATGCCGGCGATCGCGGTGGGCGCCCTCATCGGTATCACGGTGGCGGGTAAGATCCCCGAAAGGGGCTATCGCATCTTTGTGATGGTGATGACCGGGGTGGCGGCGCTGATGCTGCTGGTCTTCTGAGGCCCGCCGGACGTCCCAGCTAGGTCACTACCACGACCGCGGCACAGGCTCCAACCCCGGTCGCCCGGGATACTGGGCGGCCACTTCTCTCACGACCGGGTCGTCCAGCGCCGTCAGATGGCCTCCGTCGTACACCAAGGTGTCGCCGACCTTGAAGGTCGCCTTGAAGATGTCCGCGGTGATGTGGAGCCAGTAGGGGTACTCGGGGGTCTTGCGCGGCGCGCCGATATGCGCGTGCAGACACGAGGACTGGGAGTGCTCGATGGTCCTGCGGTGCAGGGGGTTGGGGCACTGATGGGGGGCGACCGCAGCCTGTGGGTGTACCCCCCAGTGCATTTCGTCGAAGTTGTAGACACCGTCGCCGACCCGTCCCTTCATCGACTCGAGGAACCGCTGGAGCGCCTCTGCCTCGTCGTCGCCCTCGATCTTGGTTATGCGGTTGCTCTCGATAGTCAGACGGATGGGCTTTTCGAAGTACGGGGAGATGCCTATGTAGCGCGACCACCAGCCGAGCATGCTCTGGAAGACATAGGTGCCGTTCGTCTCTCCCAAGACGACGGGCGGGTGTACCCACTCGGGGAACGGCTTGGTGAAGCTCTCATCCCTGCGCATGGAGTAGCTGGTGAACGAGGGGATGCTGGGGGGCATGATGACGCCCGCCAGATCGGTGCCGTTGGGGTCCGTGAGGGTCCACTTGAGACCGGGCTGGATGGCGAGGGATGACCGGTAGCGTATCTCGCTCACCAACTCATACGGCGTCTGGGCCCAGTATGTGCAGAGCAACGGGGCGGTCGTCGCGAAGTTGCGGATCATGACCTTCTTGTTAGCGTAGACCGTCGCCCGGAAGTCCAGCATCTCTTCCATGACCAGGTCGAAAGAATGGTTGATGATGAGGTCGCACGCTCCCATCGCTGCCTTGACTATGGGCGGGAACCGCCACTCGTGAGCGACGGCCGGCTCGTCGACCCAGAGGACTGACGCCTTCGCTCCACGGAACTTGATGCCGGCCTGCAGCCACTCGATGGCGACGGGGTCGACCATGTTGTCTCCGCCATAGAGCCCATCTATGTGGGCCAGGATGAGCACCTCTTGGCCAGTCTGGAGCTTGGCGCACTTGTCCAACATGTCGCTGATCGTTATCGCCGCGGACGTCGGCATGCTCATCGAACTGCCCATTGCTCAACTCCCATAGTCAGGCGGCCGATACTGCTATCGGTAAGTATAGGAGTCTGGCGCACCGAGTGTCTCGCCGTACTTGTAGTGGAGCGGGCGAGGTGTACGCTGGGAGCAGCCGATAAGGAGTGAGGCGATGGCGGAGGAGTGCGAGTACCTGGACAAGTGCGGCTTCTTTCAGAACTACCGCGGCAGTACCGAGGTGATAAAGCAGGGTTGGGTGAGCATGTACTGCGAAGACGAGGAGAAGTCCAGGCAGTGCGCAAGACGCAAGGTCCGTGAAGAGACCGGCCAGCCGCCCGCTGACAACATGTGTCCCACCGGGAAACTGCTCTGGGAGTAGTGTGCCAAGAGTGCTGAAGCGCGTCCTACTCGTAGCGGTATCAGTCCTTCTTCTGCGGAGGGCTTCTGCGTGGCTGTTCAGAAGGATTGACGCATCCGGCTCGTACCTCTTCGACCCGGACGAACTGCAACAGATCGCTGACGTTGGTACAGGACTCTCGATCACGGAGCGCTGGGACGCGATCCACAAGGAGCTGCTGCGCCGCTATCCGGGCAAGATCGCGCCCGAGGTGCACTGGACCTTCAACAGCGCGGGCAACGTGGTGTGTCAGATAGCCATCGTCTATGCCTCCCCGACCGAGTATGTGGCCTTCTTCGGCACGCCCGTCGGGGCCGGCGGATTCTCGGGCCGCTATCGGCAGGCCGATGTGTGGGACCTCATGGTCGACGGCCGGATGCTGACGTGTTTCCCCGGCCAGCTCGAGCCGACCGAGTACGGCCCGGGCGACTCGGCCTATCTACCCAAAGGCACCTGCAAAGCGGTGTCGTATGTGGGCAGCACTTGGATGATCGACTACGGCCGCGGTCTGCCGGTCACCATGATGCCTTTCGGCATCTTCGGCCCCGCCTTCTTCAACACTATGGATGGCCAGAGCGCCTGGGAGCAACTCGCTGACTACGGCAAGCTGGTGCTGAACGGCATGTTCGGAGCAACCGGGCGAAGATAGATAGCGCCTCGGCCAGCGCCTCGACACACGGTATTATGGGGCACGTACCGGTCTCGAGAGCGGATGGTGAGTCTTGATCGAACTCAGGGTGAACTCTGGCCTCTGCAACAGGATGAGGGCCATGTCTTCAGCGTTGGCCCTTTCTCGCGCGACGACGCAGTCCCTCACCGTGTACTGGTTCAGTAGTCGCGCCCTCAACTGCCCGTACTTCAAGCTGTTCGAGCCTATCGATGGGGTCGAGGTCGTCGAGGTGGCGACCGGGCGCCTACGCGCTCCTTTGAGTCGGGGTGCGAAGCGGCTGAAGGCGGTCGACAAGCAGATGCCGTATGACCTCTTCTTGAGCGGCGACAAGATCGAAGAACTCTCCGAGCAGGGAGCGGATGTGGCGGAGGTCGCCTCGCAGGCCCAGCGCTGCGGCATCGAGACCTACGGGCGGTTCTATGGTACGGCACCCTACTACGAGGACTTCATAGCGAAGCCCGAGTTGACGGACGAAGTCGACAAGACTTGGGCAGAGATGACTGAGGGCGGTGGAGGGGCTCCCGCGATCGGGGTGCATATACGCCGAAGTGACAACGACGCTTCCATGCAGGTGAGTCCACTCGATCTGTTCATTGCGCGCATGGAGCAGGAAGCGGAGCGCGAGCCCGAGACGCGCTTCTTCTTGGCGACGGACGACATACGCACAGACCGGACTGTGTTCCGCCACTTTCCAGGGCGCGTGATCTCGAGGAACAAGCAGTTCTCGCGGAAGAGCACGCTGGGGGTGCAGGACGCTTTGATCGATCTGCTGGTGCTTTCGAAGTGCTCTCTGATCCTCGGCTCGTACTGGAGCTCGTTCAGCCAGACCGCAGCCGAGATGCGAGGGGCCACTCTGGAGATCGTGCGCACGCCGCAGCAGGCGAGTTGACTGGATAAGTCGGGGGTTCGGGCGCTTTGATCGAACAAAGGGTACATGCAGGGCTCTGCAACAGGATGAAGGAGATGGCCTCGGCGATAGCTCTGGCCAGGGCCGCGGGCCAGCCTCTGGTCGTCTACTGGCTCAAGAACCGCTACCTCAACTGTTCGTTCCATCGCCTGTTCGAGCCTATCGCGGATGTCGCGGTGATCGACGTCGAGACCGGCCCTCTCAGATCGCTGTTCGGCGCGGACTCCTTGCGATACCGGTTTGGGACACTGCACGAACCCGCCGACCTGTTTCTGGGCAACGAACAGATCGAGAAGTACCGGGCGGACGGCACCGACCTGGTCTCGCTGGTCTCTCAGGCGGACCACACCGTGGTGATCACCTACTACAGGTTCATGAAGGGCCGGGACGCTCTGAGCGATTTCAGGCCCCGCCAAGAAATACTCGCCGAGGTCGAGCGGGCTTGGACCGGGTTCGGTGCGGGCGACCTCACCGGCATCCACATACGGGGCACAGACAACGCGCAGGCGCTGGAGAAGAGCCCGGTGGATTCGTTCATCATGCGCATGGAGCAGGAGGTGGAGCGCGACCCCACGACGCGGTTCTTTCTGGCGACAGACGACCCAGAGACGGAGCGCAGGGTGAGGCAGCGGTTCCCCGAGCGCGTGTTCACCAGACCCAAAGTGTTCGCGCGTGACAAGGCCTCTGGTGTGCGTGACGCCTTGGTGGACCTTCTGCTACTTTCGAGATGTCGACTGATCATCGGGTCACACTGGAGTTCGTTCAGCGAGACGGCCGCCGAACTGGGTGGGGTGCGACTGGAGATCGTCGGCGGCCGAGGCTGAGACCGCAGGTGTGTGCGGGCAACGTGGCTTGTACGCGCCATGAGTAATCGTAAAGTGGAGATCGTAGAAGGGGGCAGCAGAGATGGCGGCAGTTCTGGTGGCATACGCGACCAAGTACGGTTCGACCCGGGAAGTCGCTGAGAGGGTATCCGGCAGGTTGACCAAGGCCGGCCTGCAGAGTGAGGTCCTGAGCGTCCGTGAAGTCGGATCGCTCGAAGGGTACGATGCCGTCGTCTTCGGTGGCGCCCTGTATATGTTCCGCCTGATCGGCGAGGGACGGCGCTTCCTCAAGCGCCATAGCAAGGCTCTGAGCAAGCTGTCGCTGGCGGTCTTCGCCCTGGGACCCCTCGAGGATTCAGAGGCCCAATTCTTCGACGCACGGCGGCATCTGGACAAGACGCTGCTCAAACTCAAGGGCGTGAACCCCGTGGAGGTCACGGTCTTCGGGGGTGTGCTCAACCCCGATAAGCTCAAGTTCCCCTACTCGAACCCCGGCATAAAGGCGATGGGCCCCTCTGACCTGCGCGATTGGCCGGCGATCGAAGGCTGGGCGGACGCCTTGCCGGGGAAGCTGCTCCCCCAGGGCGCGTAGGAGGGTTCGCGGTCGGCCGGATTTCCGGCCGAAGCTCCGGACATGAAGGTCTTCTACAGTCCCGCGTATGTGGGCTCGGCATACGTCTTCGAGACGACGCGCAAGGCCCGGTGGGTGGCCGATTCGCTGGCGGCGACGCCCATCCCCGGAGTGGCACTGGTTGAACCACGGCCCCTGACGCGCGCCGGACTGGAGCAGGTGCACGGCCCCAAGTACGTGCGCGCGGTGGAGACGGGTGAGCCTCGGTATCTGGCTGAATCCCAAGGGTTCGTCTGGGATGCGGGCTTGTGGTCGACGGTGCTCGCATCGAACGGCGGCGTTGTCGCGGCCGCCTTGGAGGCGCTCGACAGTGGGATGGCGGGCTCGCTGTCCAGCGGACTGCACCACGCGCGGCGCTCAAGCGGCGCCGGCTTCTGCACGTTCAACGGCCTGGTGCTCGCCGCCCGCGCCGCGCAGGCCGCGGGCGCGGAGTCGGTTCTGGTGCTAGATCTCGACGCCCACTGCGGAGGGGGACGGCGTCGCTGATCGCCGGCGAGCCGTGCATATGGCAGACCGACGTGGCGGTGAACATGTTCGACTTCTATGGAGGCCTCGGCGGACCAGGAATGGCGCGGCGCGTCAACTTCCGCATCACCGGTGACGCCGAGGACTACCTGAACGACATCGAACTGGCCCTAGCCGAGACCGCACGGGCAGTTGCCGGGATCGGCGGCGCGGACGTGCGGTTGCCCGCAGCCCGCGCGTGCGAGATTCGACCTCTGCCTCTACAACGCAGGCATGGACCCTCACGAGGACTGTTCCACGGTGGCCTGCGCGGAATCACGGGAGAAATGCTCGACCGCCGTGAGGAGTTGGTCTTCGCCTGGTGCCGGGAGCACGCGCGGGCGACCGCCTTCGTGCTCGCGGGCGGCTACGTCAGCCGGAGTCTGGACGAAAAGGCCCTCGTCGACCTGCATCGCCTGACGCTGCGCGCGGCGGCAGGGGCCGCCGCGCCCGGCTGAGCCGCTATGACCCCGCAGTCCCCTCACATAGGGCCTGCAGGGTCCTGAAGCGCCTGTCCACCTGCTCCTGCAGCACTGCTATCTCGGGTTCGCGGAGATGCTTGAACTTACCGATCATGCTGATCAGTTCGCTCACGGGCCTGGGATCTTTCACCTGTTGGGTGATGGTGAAGCGGCTGTCCTCGCACTCCCACAGCGGGAAGTAGTTGGTGCGCACCGCCTCGCGGCACAAGGCGATGGACTGCTCTGGCGGGGTCTTCCAGCCGACAGTGCAGGGGCAGAACACATGGAGGTAGCACGAAGCCCTCTTTGGACCTTCTCTTTGGCCTTGACCAGCTTCTTGGCGTAGTCCTCTAGGTGACTGAGCGTGGCGGTGGCCACGTAGGCGCATTCGTGCATGGCCATGACCATGGGCATGTTCTTGGCGCCGGTCGTCTTGCCTTTTGACACACTGCCCGTGGGAGTGGTGTGGTGCTCGCCCCGAAGGGGGTGCCGCTGCTCTGTTGGATGCCGGTGTTCATGTAGCCTTCGTTGTCGTAGGCGATGTAGATGACCTTCTCGTTGCGCTCGGCGGCACCGCTCAGGTTCTGAAAGCCGACGTCCATGGCGCAACCATCACCTGTGTGGCAGACGATAGTCGCTTCGATGCCGGCCTTCTGGTAGTAGCGCGAGATGCCGGTGGCGCTCGAGGCCACGCCTGTCATCACGTTGGCGTAGTACGCGTGACGGTGCCAGGCGGCCGTGTTCTGACCGTGCAGTACGGGCGCGGAGCATCCTGGGGTTCCCAGGAAGATGATGTCCTTCCCCAGGATCTCGGACACCAGCCGTACGTTGAGCTCCATGATGCAGCCCGGGCACATGGCGATACCAGATGAGAACTGGTCCTCGTTCTGGTAATAGTCGCAGACCTTGGGTTGACGCTTTCTTACTGTAGCCATGTGACCTCCTGGTACGAACGCCCTTGCGAGGCCTCGTGGATATCGTCTACCACGCGGGCGATGTGCTCTTGGGTGATATCGGCGCTGGCGATGCCATCGATGAAGCTGAGCATGGGCACGATGCCGATCTCGGGTGTGAGGGCGCGGATCTCCTGGTAGAGCGGGCCGCAGTCCCAACCGAACGCGAGGCTCCTATCGAGCACACCGATCGCCTTCTTGCCCTTGAGGGCCTGGGTCAGTCTCTCTTTGGGGAAGGGGCGATACATGCGGATCTTCACCAACCCCACCTTGACGCCCTCGGCTCGCTTGGCGTCGACGACAGTGCGGGCCGTCCCAGCCATGCTGCCGCTTGTCACCAGAACGATGTCGGCGTCTTCGGCGCGGTACTCTTCTACCTGGCCGGCATAGCCGCGGCCGAAGGCGTCGGCGAACTCCTTGTCGATCTCATCCCACTTGTCCTTCGCCCGCTCTAGCGCGGCGAAGTGCTTCTTGCGCAGTTCCACGTAGCCCTGGCCCAGGCCGTGACTGCCGCAGCCCAGGGGAACCCCCGGCCGCAACATCGGCCGCTGGGGTTGGTCTTTGAGCGGAGCCAAGAAGGCGTCGACCTCGTCGCTGCCCGGGATGGCGATGGATTCGGCCAAGAAGGAGAGGTAGTAGCCGTCGTAGTTGACCATGACCGGCAGCTGGATGTCGTAGTCCTCAGCCAGACGGTAGGCCATGATGGTAGTGTCCATGATGTCTTGGCAGGTCTCGCAGATGACCTGCACCCATCCCGAGTCGCGCACCACGATCATGTCCTGCTGACCGGACGATACGGCGTGGATGCCCGGAGGTTCGCGGTTGACGTTGATCATCACCACTGGGGCTCGGTAGCCCGCGGTCTGCAGAAGGGTGTCGTACATGAACACCAGTCCATACGAGGAGGTGGCGGTGTAGACCCGGCCGCCCGCCATGCTTGCCGCGCAGACCACGTTCATGGCCGAGTTCTCACCTTCCACGGCGACGTACTCGGCGTCCAACAAGCCGTCGGCGCGGAACTTGGCCAGCTGCTCGATGACCTCGCTCTGGGGTGTGATGGGATATGCCGCCACCACGTCGGGCCGGCACAGCAGAGCCGCGTAGGCCGCAGTGCCGTTGCCCGTCAACACCTTGCTCTGGGCCTCCAACAGCGGCCTTTCTTTGAGGGCAGACTGCTTACTCAACTTTGCACTCCTCCGCGTAGTCGGCCTCAGGCATCATGCTGATGGCGTCTTTGGGACATTCGACGGCGCAGATGCCGCAGCCCTTGCAGTAGTCGAGCTCGGCCTTGTAGTGGATGCCGTCCGCGTCGTCGACGATGCACTGCACGGGGCAGAAGATGTAGCAGAAGCCGCATGCGTTGCACTTGTCCTTGTCGAACACAGGGTGCTCGGTGCGCCAATCGCCGGTATTCAGCACCAGCAGGGTCCCGCTTCCGTCCGACCAGCAGGCTTCCGTCTCGAAGATCTGGTCGGGGCCACTCGTGGAGCCGCCGGCCACATTACGCGCCGCGGCGTCGTTCTTCTTGTCTACCATGTGATCACCTCGACCTCGGCGTAGCCGCGCTCGGCGTTGCGGATGTTGCGCTTGAGTATGTCACCCTCGAAGTAGTCGCCTAGCGCCCTGACGACTGAATCCAGACCAACCCAGCCGGTAGTCTTGGCCAGCGCTCCGATAAGGCAGGTATTGGGGATGTCGCGGCCTATCTCGCACAGCGCCACCTGGGTGGCGTTGATGATGCCCAGAGTCTTGAGGTTGGGATTCGGCGGTTCGGTGAACGGCTTAGGGCTGTTGAGCACCAACACTCCGTTGTCTTTGAGGCCGTCGAAGAGGGTGCTCAGATGCAGAAGCCCGGGGTCGATGACCACGAGCGCGTCGGGGGTGTATATCTGGGTCTTCTCGCGTATCGGCTCGTCGCTCACTCGGGTGAAGGCTACGACCGGCATCCCTCTCCGCTCGAACCCGTACATGGGGAAGCTGGCGACGTACTTGCCTTCGATGGCACAAGCTGAGGCCAGCGTCCTGGCGGCGAGGACAGCACCTTGCCCACCTCGCCCATGGAACCTTATCTCTTGTGTGGCCATGCTACTCCTTTGTTCTAGCTGCTCTGCTCCGCGGCCAACTTGGCTGCGATGTCGGCCTTCAGGGCCTTCTTGTCGTGTTTCTGGGCCGCGGTGACCGGCATGCTGTCGACGAACTCGACGCGCTCCGGGAGCTCCAGCACTGAAGCCTTCTCCTCGCGGAGGAAGCTGATGACCGTCTCGAAGGTGAGAACGCAATCCGACTTTGGCTGTACGTAGGCGCAGGCTCGTTCGCCCAGGTCAGGGTCCGGCATGGCCACGACAGCCACCGCGACCACGTCCGGGTGCCGGTCGATGAGCTTCTCGATGACGGTGGCGCTGATGCTCTCGCCGCCGCGGTTGATCATCTCCTTGATGCGGCCGGTGATGGTGACGTATCCGTCCTCGGAGATGCGGGCCACGTCCCCTGTCTTGAAGAAGCCGTCCGCGTCGAACACGGCGTCATTCTCCTGTTCGTTCAGGTAGTAGCCGGTGAATACTCCTGGGCCCTTGACCAGCAGTTCGCCCGATTCTCCCGGCGGCAGGGCGTTGCCATCGAAGTCCACCACTTTGTAGGTGTCGCCGGGGCAACTCGGCCGGCCCACCGTTGAGCTTATGGTGTCGAGGTCGTCCAGCGGTCCTGTCACTGTGGACATGCCTTCGGTCGCCCCGTAGCCGTTGAAGAACTTGACCCCGAGGCGGTCATCTAACTCGTGTATGAGGCTGGGCAGCGCCGCCGCTCCCCCAGAGTGCATCTTCTTCAGGCTGCTCAGGTCGTGCGCGGCGAGGCCGTCGTACTGCAGCAGGCGCTGAGCGAGAGTGGGCACCCAGACGACGGCTGTGACCCCTTCGTTCTCGATCGTCTGGCAGATGACCTCGGGCTCAGTGGTGTCCAGAAGGACGGTGGTGCCCATGGTGATGACGCTACCCAGCAGACCCTTGCTGAAGGACAGATCGTGGCCGATGGAGCCGACGATCATGGTGATGTCGTCGGGCCCTTGGGTCCACGCGGCCGAGCAGCACTCTGTGCCGCAGCTGAGGCTGTCGTGAGTGCGCGGGACGATCTTGGGCGTGCCGGTGGTGCCGCCCGTGGGACCCATGTGGGCCACCTGCGTCGGGTCCGGCCGCATCTCGGCGAGTCGATCGAGATCAGACTGAGCGGGCTCGGTCTCTTCCAGCAGGCCGGCCAGGCTCGAGATGTCTCGCGCGCTCACCTCGCCTCGGGTGGTGAACACGTTCTTGATGGCCGGCACCTCCCGCATCACCTCGAAGATGATCGGTAGGTAGTCGGTCTTGCGATACTGCGTCGGGACGACCCAGGCGGTCGCGCCCGATAGCTCGGCCAACTTGACGATCTCATGCTCGCGATAACGGTCGATCAGCATCACCGGTATGGCGCCGATCCGCTGGAGCGCGAAATAGACCGGTACGAACTCGCTCCAGTTGGGGAGTTGGATCATCACCCGGTCCCGAGGCTTGATGCCCGACCACGCGAAGGCCACCGCCAGGCGCAGGGACTGCTCTCGGGCCTGGTCGTAGGTGAGGCGCTGCTCTCGGTCGATGAAGCCCACCTTGTCCGGGCAGGCCTCGGCCGCTCGGTCTAGGTAGTCGCTAAGGGTGAGGCCGCGCCACCAGCCGCGGCTCTGGTAGAGCGCGGCGTCTTCTTCGCGGTAAGGGGTCGCTCCTCGGAGGATATCGTCCATTGCTTCCACCTGCCTAGATGGCGTAGCCGGCGAGGGCGCCCTCGCGGATGGCGTCGACTATCCAGCCCGGTTCGCGGCAGCTGCCGATGATGTGGGTCTCGGGCACCAGCCCTGCCAACTGGTCGATGAGCTTCTGGTTGGGGCCCCAGTCCTGGGTGGTCATCACGTTCTTGCCCTCCAACACGAAGAGACGCTTCTTGGTCGTCTGGATCTTGAGGCCGCGCTTGACGATCGAGTGATACTGCACGTCGGGCCAGATGGGCACGTGCTTCATCATGAACCAGGGCCGTAGGTTGTCCAGGTCGTCCCGGCCCATGCCTTCGCCAAGCTCAGACTCAGGACCGTTGTGTACGACCACCACCTGGCGGCCACGCTTGACCAGGAACTCAGCCAGCTCGAATCCGTGCAGCGTGCCACCCATGATCACCGCGCTCTTCTTGACCGGCATCCAGAGACGGGTCAGCCGCTCCAACTGGTGGGGCGTGAAGAACTTGAGAGCGAGCTTCAGCCGCGTGTGCAGCGCTTCGGTCTTGATGAACTTGCGGCCGGTCGCTCCGCCCTCGGAGCCCGGCAGGTCGAACTTGGTGTGCGCCGCGCCCGCGGCCAGTACCAGGGCGTCGGGCTTCTCGGCGGCGACGATCTCCGGGGTGACCGCTTCGCCCAGGTGGACGGTCACGCCCTCTTTGGTGAGCTGCGTACGCAGATAGGCGGTGAGGTCGGTGAGCTCCTCGGTCTCGGTGTCTTTGACGATGGCGGCAACAGGCAGCAGACCGCCCAAGCGGGACTGCTGCTCGTAAAGAACCACTTCGTGTCCGCGCCGCGCGGCTACGCGCGCGGCCTCCATGCCGGCGGGCCCGCCCCCGACTACCAGCACCTTCTTCTTGGGCGCGGCCGGTTTGCACTGGTACTCAGGCAGCAGCTCGCGGCCCAGGGTGGCGTTCACTCGGCATTCGAGCTTCTTGTTCTTGTTGCGCATCTCGAAGCAGTGCAGGCACCCGGTGCACTTGCGGATGTCCTCCAGCCTGCCCTCGGCCACCTTGTTCGGCAGCGCCGGGTCGGCCAGCAGGCGCCTGGTCATGCCCACGAAGTCCAGCTTGCCCTCTGCGCAGGTACTTCTCGCCCAACTCCGGGTCGAGGCGGCAGGCCGTCCAGACGGGGACGGTCACGCCGGCGCGCTTGGCGGCGGCGGTCAGGGGCACGGTCGCTCCGCGGCCGCGGTTGCTCCAATCCAGGTCGGCCGGCAGCTCTTCCAGCGGCTCGGGGTAGAGGATGCGGTCCGGCTGTATGAGGCCCTGGCGGTGTCCGTACTTCTCGGCGCGCAGGTTGATGCCGTCGGCGACCTCGCCGATGAGCTTGGTCATCTCGATGCCCTCTTCGAGGGTCGTAGCCAAGGGGTGGTTGTACTCCACGGCGTTGATGAGGCAGTGCACGGCGAAGGTGGGTCCGCAGCGGCGCTTGGACTCGGTGATGATGTCGCGGATGAACCGCGTGCGGTTCTCGTAGCTCTGAGCGCCGTACTCGTCCTCGCGGCGGTTCCACACGCGCGAGAGGAAGGTGTTGCCCTGGTGGCAGGTGCCGTGGTTGATCTCGCAGGCGTCGAACCCGGCCTTGAAGGCACGTTCGGCTGCCGAGGCCCAAAGGTCGATCTGGTCTTCGATCTCCTGCTTGGTCATCTCCCGGCAGGGTAGGAAGTCCGGACCAGGCAGCTCCTCCTGTGTGAGGGCCGAGGGACACTTGATGTCGCGGATCTTGTGGTCCCGCGGCAGCAGGCCGGTGGGGTTCCAGGGGCCGGCGTGCTGGAACTGCAGCGACACCGGGCAGCCGTGCTTGTGCACGGCCTCAGCCAGTCGCGCGTAGCTGGGGATGAACTTGTCGTCGTCGAAGTGCAGCTGCACGCCCGAGTAGCTGCCGTCGGCTGAGTAGTGCACGTGCTGGATGCCCAGCGGGTACTCCACACCGCACGACTCCACCACCAGGAAGCCCACGCCGCCTTTGGCCAGGCGCTCATAGTAGGCGATCATGCGTGGGCCGACAGTCTGGTCCTCTTCCATGAAGGAGGTGCCGTTGGCGGTCTTGATGATGCGGTTGCGGGTCTTGACCGGGCCGATCATGCCCGGCTCCAGAAGCTTCTCGAAGGTCTGGCTCATAGGTTCTCCTGCACAGTCTTGGCGGCCGCCGCGAGCGCGTCGGCGGATCGCTCGAGTGCCTGACGTTCTTCGGGCGTCGAGCTTCCCATTCCTGGATCTCGACGCACGCCCTGCCTGCCCAGCTTCACCGGCACCGACATGCTGAGGTCGCGGCGGCCGTACTCGCCGTCCAGCACCACCGAGCAGGGCAGCACTTCGCCGGTGTCCTGGGCAATCGCACGGATGATGGCGCAAGTCCCACGGCGCAGGACCATCCGGCAGTCCGTCCAGCCTGCAGCTCTTCCAGGCGCTTGAGGATGCCTGGTATCTCGGCACGGATCTCGGCCTTCTCGTCTTCGGTGAAGGACACGGGCTCGCCGTCGATGCGCACCGAGCTGAACAGGTAGACCTGAGTGCTGCCATGCTCGCCCACCACCGTCGCCTGGACGCGGTTGACCTCGACCCCTTTCTTCTGGGCCACCATCTCGCGGAAGCGGGCGGAGTCGTTGAGCGAGTAGCCGAGCACCCTGCGCCGGTCGAAGCCGCCGGCCAGCCAGGTGGCGTAGTTGAGCGGGTCGACGGGATTGGTGGCGGTGATGACGACGGCGTCGGGGCAGTGCTCCTTGATCTGGAGCGCGATGTCTCTGACGATGGGGAGGTTCTTGCCGAGCAGCTCCATGCGGTCGGCGATGAGACCCTGCGGTGCGCCGGCGGCGTTGATGACGATGTCTGAGCCGGCCATGTCCTCGTAGCCGCCGGCCTTCGACCTTCACGCCCAGCGCCGAGACCGCAGTGCCCAGGTCGATGGCGTGCTGCTCGGCGACGTTCTGGCGCACGTCAAGCAGCACGATCTCGTCGGCCAGTCCCTGCGACCGCCTGCGTAGAACGCCGCGGGTCCACCCACCGAACCCGCCTGCTCCGATGACAGCTATCTTCACTCTGCGCACCCCTCTCGTGTCGTGGGCGTTCTTGCGGCTCGCTGGGTCGGCACTGCCGGACCGCGTAGGAACAAGAGCCAGCGCTTGCTTCAGATCGTCGAACAGCACCTCGTCGGTGACACCGAACTGGGCGTCGTCGGCGCAACGTAGTAGATCAGTCTGCCGCGCATGGTGCTGGAGTAGATGGCGTAGGCAGACTCGATGGCAAGGCTGAAGTCGGCGTGACCGATCTCGCCGCGATGAGGCGCTAGAAGTGTCGTCAGGGCGCGCTTGCGCTCCCGTGCGAACATGCTCGGCCCTCTGCCGCGTGACCGGCTCGAAGACCGACCACATCATGAAGGCTCTGAACACCGGCCGGTCGCTGAGCACGTGGTGGATGATGGTGCCGAAGCCCACATCGACGGCTTGTTCGAGCGACTCGGTGGTGCCGGTCGCGCGCAGCCAACTCAGCCAGGATGAGAGGCTCCACCCTGCCGTGCACCCTCTCCTGCAGCTCGCGCATTATCGCGGTCTTGTCCGGGAAGCGGGCATAGAAAGCTCCCACCGACAGGTCTGCCCGTTGGAGCACGCTCTGCACGGTGAACGATTCGAGACCCTGCTCGCGCAGTTGGTCTTCGGCCGCCAGCCAGGATCTTCTCCAGCGTCTCCTGGGCGGGCTTCCGCTGGACCGGCTTGTATGAAGCCTCGATGGTCTGCATATCGCTCTGGATTCTCCTTAACAGTTGCAAGAATCTTAGTTCTCGTAAGGACTGCATTATGGCAGAATCCTCGCTGCGTGAAAAGGGGGGAGACAAGATCGGCGCGTCGATCGCCGGGGCGACGTAAGCGCTATCCGCTCTCCGGCGCGCCCGGGGAGTCCTTGAGAAACGAGACCAGGGACTTCCTGAGCAGAGCGGAAGACCTCTTCATCGCTCACTCCGAACTGCAGAACGCTGGTGGGGCTGAAGGGTATGAGCCTTCCGAGCTCGGTCGCGGTGTAGGTGGCGTAGGCCATCTCGATGGCCGCTTCTGGGTCGTCGTGTCCGATCTCGTCGCGGTGGGCCATCAGCGCCGCCACGATAGCGCTCTTGCGTTCCTGGTTGAGCTTCTCCCCTCTACGACGCATGACGGGATCGAAAGCGGCCATCAGAGTCATCGCCCTGATCAACTGTCGTTCCTTGAGAAGGCGATCGGTGAGGATCCCGAAGGTGTGGTCCACCGCTGCTTCCAGAGAGTCATCGACCGTGGCTTGGGCTTTCAAGGCCTCCAAGATCGGCCTGCCCAAGCTCTCGTCCAGCCGCTCTTGTATCGTGTGGATCAGCGCGTTCTTGGTGGGGAAGCGGGTGTAGAAGGAACCCACTGAAAGGTCTGCTCGGCTGAGCACTCGCTCGATGGTGAACAAGTCGAGTTCTTCTTCACGCAGCTGGTCCTCGGCCGCGGCCAGCAGCTTCTCGAGAGAACGGCGTCCGGGCTTGCGCTGCGGCGGGTTGTAGCTGGTCTTTGCGGGTGCGTTCATTGCCAGATTATAGACCACAGAATGCCCATAACAGAATACGTCTTCTAATATGCTTGCTTTTTGATATCAGAATCCCTATTCTGATATGGCCCCCGGCGGGCTGCGGGCGCTGGGAGCGCGACAGGGCAACGGAACGGCAGAGACATGGGGCGGATACCAAAGGAGGACGCTGATGAAGAGGGTGTTGATAGCGCTGATGATCCTTGCAGTCGTCTTGACCATCGCCATGGGGGCGTGTGCCGGGACAGAAGAAGAAACGACGACCGAACCCGAAGCTACCACTACCACTGAACCGCTGACCGGCCAGATCGAGCCCATCCCGAGCGGCACGATAGCGCTGTGTCTACCGGCTCTGGACAACCCATTGATGCTCGGGATGGAGCAGGCCTTCAAGGAGACCTTCGGCGCTACGTACGACGTGCAGGTCGCGAGCGCCGACGGCAATGCGAACACTCAGGCGCAGCAGGTGGAGAACTACACGGCCATGGGCGTGAAGTTCATGTGCGTCATGTCGGTCGAAGCCACGAGCCTTCTCCCCTATCTTGAAGCTGCTCGCGAGGCCGGAGTCTTCGTGATGGTCATCGGCGGGGAGCCAGGGGCGTCGGGACGTGATCTGGTCATGAAGATGGACCAGTTCCTGGCCGGCGAGTACTGCGCGATGATGTCCAAGAAATGGGTGGAAGAGACCTACCCGGATGCCGCTGAGGGCTCTATCGAGACCGCGGTGTTCACCTCGTCGCTTACCACCGAGGCAGTGCAGCGCACCAACGGGCTCATGATGATAAGCGAGCCCTACCTGAAGGACTGGGAGGGCGCCTACATCGATGCCGAAGGCAACGCCATCTCTGACAAGGACGGCAACTACCTGGACGGCAAGAGCGAAGATGACCGCGTCGACAATCCTGCGTACTGCGCGGCCGTGAAGATCGTGCAGACGCCGACGGCCGAGATGTTCCAGGCCGGTCAGACGGCGATGCAGAACGTCCTTACCACGAACCCTGAGGTCAAGCTGGTCCTTGCCTACTCTTCCGATGGCGGCAGCGGCGCTTCACAGGCCATCCGCGACGAGGTAGCCAAGGGTGACGGCAGTGTCATCGAGGATCCCACCAAAGTGGCCGTCTTCGGCGTGGGTGTCATTGGTCCCGAGATGGACGCGATCAAGGCAGCCAGCACTGGTGACGGTTACCTGAGGGGTGCGGTCTCGTTCGGCGGCGCCGACCTTCCGGGCAAGACGGTGGGCATAGTGCAGACGGTCTTGAACGGTGAGGAATTCACCAGGGTCGTCTGGGACGAACTGGCTCTTGTCAGCGCCATCAACGGTGAGATGCTGATAATCCCGATGCCGGCCAGCGGTGTTCTGAGTGCGACGCCCCTTCAGCCCGAAGGCACGACGACCAGCACTGAGGGCTAGACTGGTAGCACGCGAATGAAGCAGGTGGGCTGGAGTGACGGTTCGTTGAACCGGCCGTCCTCCAGCCCTCGGCATACCGCTTAGGGAAAGGTGCACGAGACCTTGGAGACAAACACCACCGACACCGACTACGTCGTCCAACTGAAGGGCATCAGCAAGCGCT
Source organism: uncultured Actinomycetes bacterium (assembly GCA_963718375.1). Taxonomy (GTDB): domain Bacteria; phylum Actinomycetota; class Thermoleophilia; order RBG-16-64-13; family RBG-16-64-13; genus RBG-16-64-13. The sequence goes on from CAVQZD010000002.1 coordinate 18,932, forward strand.
TCGGAGGGGTGGACGCTCTGACTGAAGTCGATCTGGAGCTCAGACGTGGCGAGATCATGGGGATAGTCGGGGACAACGGCGCCGGCAAGTCCACGCTGATGAAGGTCCTTTCGGGCGCGTACGTCGCCGATGAAGGGGAGATCTTCGTGGACGGGGCGAAGGCCCGCATCAGGAACCCCATGGATGCAACCAACTTGGGCATATCCATGATCTACCAGGACCTCGCCCTCATCGACAACCTCGACGTGGTCAAGAACATCTTCGTCGGCAGAGAGCTCACCTTCGGGCCCTTTCATCTGCTCCTGGACAGGAAGAAGATGTACAGGCGCGCCGAAGAACTCATTCGGGAACTCCGCGTAGATATCAAGTCGCCGAAGCAGGCGGTCTTGACCATGTCCGGCGGGCAACGCCAGATGGTGGCGTGCGCTAGAGCGATCGCGTTCCAGTCGAAGATACTCATAATGGATGAGCCGACGGCCGCTCTCGGGGTGACGGAGGCCAATAAGCTGCTGGGGCTCATCAAGAACCTCGCCCACCAGGGTCTCTCAATACTGCTCATCACCCAACGCATACCGGATGTGCTGGCGATCGCGAACCGGGTGTTCGTGCTCAAAGGTGGCAAAAGGCAGGGTGTTCTTGACGTCAGCGCGGTCAGTCTTGACGACGTGGTGACACTCATAGTCAGGGGCAAGGGCTCTGCCGCGGAGGCTCCTGCAGACGTCGAATACAAGTCTTTTGGATAGGGATCATATGGACAACTCTGAGACTGAAGCCGCAGACAAACACGCACGTCTGAGGTTGATCGAGAGGGTGAGCCTCAACTTCCTCAGGAAGTACACGGTCTTCTTCGTTCTGCTGGGCCTGATACTGCTCTTCTCCCTGGTGAACGACAGCTTCTTCACTGCGCGCAACCTGAGCAACATCATCAACCAGAACACCTACTTCGTGATCGTAGCCATCGGGTTGTCGTTCGTCCTCATCTCGGGAGGGATCGACCTGTCGGTGGGCTATCAGATGTCTCTGGTAGGCGTTGTGACGGCGATGATGATGGTCGAGTGGGGATTCCCCGTGTGGGCCGCTGTAATTTTGGGGCTTGTGCTTGGAACGGGGCTGGGGCTGTTCAATGGATTGATCGTAGTCCGAGTCAAGACCTTTCCCCTGATCGTGACCCTGGCCACGGCCGTGATCTTTCAGGGCATCTCCTACATCGTCTCGCAAGCGCGGACCTACCGTGACTTTCCGCAGGCCTTTCAGAACATAACCAGGACCGAGATAGCAGGTATCACGGTCGATCTCTGGCTGACCATCTTCATCGTGGTCGTAGCCGCCGTGGTCTACTACCGGACCAGGTGGGGGGTCAGAGTCATAAGCCTCGGCGGGAGCGAGGAAGGCCTCAGGCGGGCGGGTGTGAACACGAACCGCGTCAAGATATGGGTGTACACCATCTGCGGACTTCTGACCGCCGTTGCGACCATGGTCATGGTGTCCAAGGCGAATTCGGTACAGTCGTCTTTCGGCCCCGGGACAGAGTTCGTCGCGCTTACCGCCGCGATCGTGGGCGGTGTCAGTTTCATGGGGGGCGAAGGCAACGTCCCCGGTCTGGTCGCCGGCGTGCTCGTCCTAGCTGTGCTGGACAACGGCATGCAACTGGCGGGCTGGGGTCAGTACGCCCAGTACATCGTCACAGGCGTCATTCTGTTGGCGGCGGTGGCGTTCGACGAGTACCAGAAGAGGATGAGGATGAAGGCCAGCCGGCACTAGACGGAACACCGGCCGCCTACTAGAAGAGACAAGGGCACGAGGAGAATTCTTGTGGAAACGATCGACGAGTCAAGGGACCAAGCCGAGACGCACATGCGGCCCAGCATGCTCGACATGCGGGGCGGACCGGGCGGGCCCGGGTTCCTGGGCAGCCCGGAGGATTTCGTAGCGCCTCCGGTCGACAATTCGCACATACGACGCAAATGGCTTGACCTTGCCTACGCCGATATCTCCCCGGCCCAGAGACTCGACATCTATCTGCCCAACACCGGGGAGGGCCCCTTCCCGGTCTTCGTGTACGTCCACGGTGGAGCTTTCGCCATCGGTAACAAGGGCGACGACCAGACCGGCCCGTACTTCTTAGGGCTGGACTATGGGTACGCGGTCGTGGCCATGAACTACCGCCTCAGCGGCGAGGCCCTCTTCCCGGCAGCCGTCCAGGATGTCAAGGCCGCGGTCAGGTGGCTGCGCGCACATGGTGATGAATACGACCTGGACGTGGAGCGTCTCGCCTTAGGAGGGCAATCCGCTGGGGGCAACCTCTCTGCTGTGGCCGCGCTGAGCGTTGGCGCGTTCGAAGATCCGGCTTTGGGTAACGTTGGGCGATCGAGCAAGGTGCAGGCCGTCATCGACCAGTTCGGGCCGACCGACTTTCTGAAGATGGACGAGCAACTAACGGCCAGTGGGCTCGGCCTTGCCAACCACGCCGAGGCGGAGTCACCTGAATCCAGATACCTCGGGGGCATTGTCACCGACATCCCCGATCGGGTCCGGCTGGCCGACCCCATGACCTACGTCCACAAAGGCATGCCGCCCATCCTCATCCAGCACGGCACCGCCGACGACCAGGTGCCGGTGCAGCAGTCTCAGGAGTTCGCCAGAGCGATCGATGAACAAGTAGGCGGCGACCGCTACGAGCTGCAGCTGCTCGAAGGTGAGGGGCATTCCACTCAGGGCTTCTGGACCCGCGAGAACATGGACCGGGTGTTCACGTTTCTTGACCGGTATCTGAAGTAGGGCGGCCCCTGGGCTCACCCGCGTCCATCCAAAGTCTGAGGCCTGACGGCGTCGGGTGGGTGATGCTTTGTGGGCGCCAGGCCTCGACCTAGCGCGTGACAAGCAGTCCGGCATAGGTTAATCTGATTATCAGATAATCGACCCGGGAGCTGACGATGGCTGAGGTGACAGTGACTCAGGTAGCGCGCAACTTCGCCGACTACATCAACCGCGTAGCCTACCGGCGGGAGTCATTCACCCTGGTCCGTGGGAAGAAGGCGCTTGCCGAGCTACGTCCGTTGCCTGCCGGCGCGCGTCTCTCAGAACTACCTGCGCTGCTCTCTTCACTGCCGCATCTGACGGAGTCCGAAGCTGCCGATCTTGCCGATGATCTGGAGGCCGCACGCTCAGCGCTCAGAGATGAGCGCGACGCATGGCAGTTCTGATCGACGCAAGCATACTCATCGAGGCGGAGCGCGGACGCCTTGACCTGGAGCCGCACGTCGTCCGCCATGGCGACGATGAGGCATTCCTGTCAGTGATCACCGCCAGCGAGTTACTGCATGGAGTACATCGAGCGACTCTGCCGGAGGTCCGTTCGAGGCGTTCGGCCTTCGTCGAGGCGCTCCTCGAGCGTTTCTCCCTGCTGTCAGTAGATCTTGCCTGCGCGAGGGCGCACGCAGCACTGTGGGCGGAGTTACGCCAGGCAGGGTCGTTGATCGGGCCACACGACCTGTGGTTGGCCGCAACGTGTGTTGCACACGGCTTGACCATGGTGACGGGAAACGCGCGCGAGTTCGCCCGGGTGCCCGGCCTCCGGCTTGAGGTGTGGGCGGACTGAAATCCGGTGGGGGCGTCTGCCCTGCCCTGGCCCCTTCGCACTACTGAACCGCCACGGGGTCTGGGCGAGGCAAACCGCTCAGGCCGCGAGACCTGCTCTGCCTGTGCTAGAGTCGGACGATGGAGATCGTCGATAGCCCCATCTCGCTGAAGAGGCTTGCCGAGCTGGCTGAGACGAGGTTCGGGGAGCTCGTCAAGGCGGTGGTCGATGTGGAGCGTCGAGTGATGGTCGTCGATGCCGAACTGCATTCTGACCAGGAGGCGCTACTGCTGGAGGACGGCTCGGTTCAGCGTGATCTATGGGGATCAACCTCTACCCAGGTCTCCCCGGGAAGACTTCATCGAGTTCGACGATGATCAACGTGCGGCCCTCCAGGGCAATCGGTCGCGAGGGGTGACGACCCTGAGATCCGGGCGATCGCGAGATCGTCGCGACCCTCGTGAGCGATGAGCGCACAGCACCAAGAGCTGGCCTCCGGCAGGTGGCAGACGTTCTCGCTGGTCGTGCAGCTGGCCAACGTTGGCAGCGAGGTGGAACGCGCCCTCGCTTGGCAGGCGAAGGGGAACGTCGAATACCGCGACAGGGCCCTGGAGCGTGGGCTGGAGCTGCTCGGCCTCACCATCGCCGACCCTCGTCATCGGCACCGCCTCAAAGAACTCACTCGCCTGCGTGAACTGCTGCTGGACTACTTCTGGGGCGAGAACGAGTACGGCTCAGACGAGCAGAGTTGGCGGCGGTACTTCGGGGCCTTCGGCATGGCCGCCGCGCTCGAAAGGGAACGGGTGGCGTGAGTCAGGGGCTGGGAGAGGTCAGCGAGGTCAGCGCCGTCGTCCCGCGTTGCGCCTGGGCCGGCACCGACCCCCTCTACGTGGCCTACCACGACCAGGAGTGGGGCGTCCCGGTGCACGACGACCGCCTGCTCTTCGAATTCCTGGTGCTGGAGGGTGCGCAGGCGGGTCTGAGCTGGTCGACGATCCTCAAGAAGCGCCAGGGCTACCGCGAGGCCTTCGCCGGCTTCGACCCCGAGAAGGTGGCGGACTTCACTCCGGCGGATGTGGACGGGCTGCTCGCCGACCCCGGCATAGTGCGCAACCGCCTCAAGGTGGAGTCGGCGGTAACCAATGCACGAGCGTTCTTGAGGATTCAAGAAGAATCCGGTAGTTTCGACGCGTACGTTTGGGGATTCGTGGATGGTGAGACCATTCAGAACAGATGGAGCAGCCTCGCGGAGATTCCGGCGAAGACGACCGAGGCCGAGCGCCTGAGCGCCGACCTGAAACGCCGGGGCTTCCGGTTCGTGGGTCCCACCATCGTGTACGCTCACATGCAGGCGACGGGCATGGTGAACGATCATACTGTCGACTGCTTCCGGTGGGCCGAGCTGCAGGGCCAGCGGTGAGGCGCGACTGACTCCATTTCCGGCCTGGGAGGGCGGGCGTTTGGCAGCTGAGACGCAGATCATCATGTCCATAAACAGTGGTTCTTCTTCACTGAAGTTCCACCTGTATGAGATCGGCCCCAGTGGGAAGGGTGGTCCCGAGCGAGTGCTTGCCCGTGGCGCGGTCGAAGGCATCGGGCTGAACAAGGGCCGCCTCTGGTTCCAGGATGGTGAAGGGAAATCACTGACTGACGTCCTCCTGGACGAGATAGAGCACGAAGCCGCGATCGAGGAAGTCCTGGTCGTGCTGTCCAACAACAGCTTGCCCGAGGCCGGTGCCATCGGCCACAGAGTGGTGCACGGCGGTCCGGGCCAGAGCACTCCGCGACTGATCACCCCCACTGTGATGGACGATCTGCACGAGCACGTGGCCTGGGCTCCGCTGCACATGCCGGCCACCTTGAGGGTGATCGAGGCCATGGACATGCAGCGTCCCGGTCTGCCCCAGGTGGCCTGTTTCGACACCGGATTCCATGCGCACCTGCCGGAGGTCGCCCGCAGGCTGCCGCTGCCGGCGAAGTTCTATGACCAGGGCATCTGCCGTTACGGATTCCACGGGCTCTCGTACGAGTACGTTATGCAGGCGCTCGGCAAGGAGGCAGCCGGTCGCGTGATCGTCGCGCACTTGGGCAATGGCTGCAGTATGGCCGCCTGCCTTGACGGCAAGTCGGTGGACACCACCATGGGGATGACCCCGATGGGTGGGTTCATGATGAGCACCCGCAGTGGCGACCTCGATCCGGGCGTGCTTCTGTACCTGATGAGGGAATGGGGTTATGACGTAGACACCCTCGAACGCCTGCTGGATAGAGAGAGCGGACTGAGAGGGGTCTCGGACAAGACCCCCGACATGGAGCGGCTGCTCGAACTCAGGGCGGGAGGCCACGACGGCGCGGCTGCCGCCGTGGAGATGTTCTGCTACCAGGCGCGCAAGACCATAGGGTCGCTGGCTGCGGCGCTGGGAGGGCTGGACAAGTTGGTGTTCACGGCAGGCATCGGTGAGAACGCTCCCATCATCCGCGCCCTCATCTGCCGTGGCCTGGAGCATCTCGGGGTCGAACTCAATCCCGGCAAGAACAAGGAGAACGCCTGGGTCATCAGCAGCGAAGGCAGCCGTTGCCAGGTGCTGGTGGTCCCCACTAACGAGGATCTGATCATCGCGCGACACACCCGCAGGCTGGTGTTCGGCGGCGTTTGATCGGCCGCCTCGGAGGAAGGAGAGCTGCAATGATCACCGCATCGCTCCGTGACGCCGTCCCGGCGCGGGGAATGCCGCGCGGACCATTGAAGCCGCTAGACCCGCTCACCCTGGAGCGGATGATCGCCTACTGGCGGGCGGCCAACTATCTCTCTGTGGGGCAGATCTACCTGAAGGACAACGCTCTCCTGCGCCGCCCGCTGACCCGTGAGGACGTCAAGGCGCGACTCTTGGGGCATTGGGGCACGTGCCCGGGCCTGAACCTCTTGTATGTCCACCTCAACCGCGCCATCAAGGCCCGCGACCTCGACGTGGTGTATGTCTGCGGGCCTGGGCATGGCGGGCCGGCCATGGTGGCGAACGTCTACCTGGAGGGCACCTACAGCGAAGTCTACCCGGAGGTCTCCTGGGACGAGAAGGGGATGCACCGGCTCTTCAAGCAGTTCTCTTTCCCCGGGGGCATACCCAGTCATGTGGCTGCGGAGACCCCGGGTTCCATCCATGAGGGCGGTGAGCTCGGGTACTCTCTGTCGCACGCCTACGGGGCCGCCTTTGACAATCCGGACCTGCTGGTGGCCTGCGTCATAGGCGACGGCGAGGCAGAGACCGGACCCCTGGCGGCGGCTTGGCACTCCAACAAGTTCTTGAACCCGGCCGTCGATGGAGCCGTTCTCCCCATACTGCATCTGAACGGCTACAAGATAGCCAACCCGACCGTGCTCGCGCGGGTCAGCCGGCAGGAGCTCGGCGACTTCTTGCGCGGCTGTGGATACACACCTTTCTTCGTAGAAGGTGACGACCCCCAGCAGGTGCACCAGCTGATGGCGGCGACTCTCGATCATGCGTTGGACGAGATCCGCCGGTTCCAGAAGCGGGCTCGCGAGGAGGGGATAGTGGAGCGTCCGGCGTGGCCGGCGATAGTGCTCGTGACTCCCAAGGGGTGGACAGGCCCTAAGACCGTGGACGGACTCAAGGCCGAAGGGTCGTTCCGCTCCCATCAAGTGCCGTTCGCCGACATGACCCCAGAGCACATCCAGCTCTTGGAGAGTTGGATGAGGAGCTACAAGCCCGAGGAGTTGTTCGACGACTCGGGAGCCCTGCGCGAAGAGCTGGCGGAGTTGGCCCCGGAGGGCGAGAAGCGCATGGGTGCCAATCCATACGCCAATGGTGGACTACTGCTGCATGACTTGGATCTACCTGACTTTCGTGACTTCGCGGTGAGCGTGGCCTCGCCGGGGGGCACTGACGGCGAGAGCACCAAGGTCATGGGCACCTACCTGGCGGAGGTCATGCGGCGCAGCCTGGAGAGCAAGGACTTTCGATTGTTCGGCCCCGACGAGACTCGCTCCAACCGTTTGGGTGCCGTCCTCGACGTGACCCCCCGGACCTGGAACGCGGAGACCTACCCCGACGACGACCAACTGGCCCCCGACGGGCGGGTGATGGAGATCCTGAGCGAACACACCATCCAAGGCTGGGTGGAGGGCTACTTGCTGACTGGGCGCCACGCGTTCTTCTCGTCCTATGAGGCCTTCATCCACATCGTGTCCTCTATGTTCAACCAGTACTCCAAGTGGCTGGACGTCAGCGAGGAGATCCCCTGGCGCAAGCCCATCGCTTCGCTCAACTACCTGCTGACCTCGCACGTCTGGCGCCAGGACCACAATGGGTTCTCTCACCAGGACCCGGGTTTCATCGATCACGTGCTCACCAAGAAGGCCGCCGTCACGCGCGTCTATCTGCCGCCCGACGCCAACACCCTGCTCGCTGTCACTGACAAGTGTCTGCGCAGCCGCAGCCTTGTGAACGTCATCGTGGCGGGAAAGCAGCCGGAGCCACAATGGCTGGACATCGATTCGGCCATCGCGCACTGCAAAGCCGGCATCGGTATCTGGGAGTGGGCCGGCAACTGTGGGACGAGCGAGCCGGACGTGGTCCTGGGTTGTGCCGGCGACGTGCCGACCATGGAGGTGCTCGCGGCGGCGGACTTCATGCGCAAGCATCTGCCCGATCTGAAGGTCCGCGTGGTGAATGTGGTGGACCTCATGACCTTGCAGCCGAGAGAGGAGCATCCCCACGGGCTCACCCGCGAGGAGTTCGACCGGCTGTTCACGACGGACAAGCCCATCATCTTCGGATACCACGGCTACCCTTGGCTCATCCACAGGCTGACCTACCGCCACACCGATCACGACAATCTGCATGTGCGCGGCTACAAAGAGGAGGGCACCACCACCACGCCGTTCGACATGGTGGTGATGAACGAGCTGGATCGCTTCAGCCTAGTGCGTGATGTGATCGACCGGGTGCCGGGTCTCGCCGACAAGGCGCGGGACGTGCGGCGCATGATCCAAGAGATCCACGAGGAGCACGCTCGGTACATCCACGAGCATGGCGAAGACATGCCCGCGGTCAGAGACTGGACCTGGGGCTCTTACAGTAAGTAGCGGCCCCGAGCAGCGGCGTGTGCGGCCCGCGTTCACCTTGGCGCGCCAGCGGGCTGTGGTAGCCTCGACGCCATGACGCACATCATCCTATTGGTGACCGTGGGCTTCATCGGGGGGGCCTTCGGGTCGATGATCGGGTTGGGCGGTGGGGTCTTCATCGTCCCGGTCTTGGTCCTCTTTCTCGACGTGCCCATGCATCAGGCCGTAGCGGCCAGTCTGATGGCGGTGGTAGCCACGTCGACCACGGCGTCGATCGCCTATCTGCGCGATGACCTCACCAACCAGCGCCTGGGCATGACCCTGCAGACCACGACCGTGCTGGGAGCTCTGGTCGGGGGGTTCGTGGGTGCCATGCTGAGCAAAGAAGTGCTATCGGCTCTGTTCGGAGCGATCACGGTGGCTGTCTCTGTCTATATGCTGCTGCGCGCTCGCACGATCGATGCCGGGGCCGCACCGGTGCAAGACCCCGGACCTTTGGGAGCGAGCTACTACGACCGCAACTTGGGCACGACCATCACCTATCGTCCTCGGCGATTGTATGCGGGTCTGGGGGCGGGCCTGGTAGGGGGAGTGGTCTCGGGCATGCTGGGAGTGGGGGGCGGATTCTTGTCGGTGCCCGTGATGGTGCTGGCCATGACGGTGCCCATGCGGGCCGCGGCAGCGACGAGCACCTTCATGATCGGAGTCACCGCCTGTGCCGGGGCGATCGTATATCTGGCCCGGGGGCTGGTAGATCCTGTCACCACCGTCCCGGTGGTGCTGGGCGTGATGGTCGGGGCCTTTCTCGGCTCCCAGTTGGCTCATCGAGTGAGGAGTTCGGTGCTCACGGTGATGTTGACCGTAGTGCTCTTCGCGTTGGCCGTGCAGATGATCCTTGCCGCAGTGGGCATCAGCGTGCGATGAAGCCTGCGGCCAACATCCAGCCCGGTGGCACCCAAGACGCGGGTGGTACCCAAGACGCGGGTCGGGAGGGCGACCCGATCAAACGTTTGGATCACACAGTCGGGGTCGTGCTGGCCGTAGGCTTGGCCATCTCGATCCTGCTGCTTCTGACGGGGGCCATCCTCGCTTTGGCCGGGCCGGGCCCCTCACCTTCAGATGAGCTATCCCTAGAGGACCTGCCCGCAGCGCTGGCTGCCCTGGAGCCTGGTGGATTCCTGGCGCTCGGTCTGCTCGTGCTGTTGGCCACACCTATCGCCCGGGTGGCGGCGCTGGCGGCAGGTTTCGCTCGGATAAGATCCTGGGTCTTCTTTGGGATGAGCGTATTCGTGCTCGCGCTCATGGCGCTCAGCGCGTATCTGGGGCTTAGGGGCTGAGCTGGTCTGCTACCAGCTTGCGCTTGGGCACGTTGATCCTGCCCCCTTGGACTCCGCGGCCGAGCAGATGCTGCTCCAAGGCTTCGGCGACCCCGTCCCGCAGGTTGGAGGAAGTGATGACATCAGCGGCGGCCTTGGCCGTGGGGGTGGCGTTGCCCATGGCCACCCCGACCCCGGACCATTGAAGGAGGGGCGCGTCGCTGTCGTCATCGCCTAGGGCCATCGTCTGTTCCGCCGGCACCTGCATGCGCCTGGCAAGCTGTTGGGCCATGCTGGCCTTTGAAGCGTCCAGCGAAGAGATGTTCAGTAGCCCCGGGATCGACTCGTAGATGGTGGCCCGCCTGCCAAAGGCGCGCTTGACGGCCGCCGTGGCGAAGGCGGCCTTCTCGTCGCCCGCTTCGCGCAGATCCAAGAACACCCTGTCTATGGGTTCGCCCGCCCGCAACACCTCGTCGACCGTGCCGATGCCATGCGGATCGGAGATCTCATAGTCGGCTTCTGCGCCGCGCTCGAGGTTGCTCAGCCGGTCGGTGAACCACTCGTCGTCACTCTCCAGGTTGGCGATGGCCCCAAGACTGCGGCCCAGAGTGATGACCTCGGTCGCGAGCCCCGGCTCCACCGAGACGTGGGTCAGTCCGGCACGGGCCTGCTCGTTCCAAAGGAGAGCGCCACCGCACGCGATGATCGGGGTGTGCAGCTGGAGTTGTTGATGGAAGAGGCGTATGTCGCGAGGGGGGCGGGACGACACCAGCACTATCTCGACTCCGCCCTCGCGGGCGTCGCTGATGGTGCGCTTGGTCCGTTCTGAGATATGGCGAGGTCCCGAGAGCAGAGTGCCGTCGACGTTCAAGAACACCAGACGTATGACCCGGCCTGCTCCGACCAGTTGGGCAAGCCCCCGAACCACATAGTCCAAGTGCTTGCGCATGGCCTGCCGCGCCTTGACTTCGTCCCCGGACCTGATGGCCTGCCGGATGGCGTCGTGCTGCTGATGCAGGGCGACCGCACCGCCTGGCTCTTCGTAGTAGGCTTCGAGTATCGCGGCCATGTGGTCATGCAGTAGGTCCACCGGTCCCTGGATCACGCGCTCGAACAAGGGATTGTGGGTCGCGTCGGCGATAGCGGCGTGGAAGGCGATGTCCTCCTCAGGTGTGAGAATGCCTTCGGAATCCGCCACCAGCGTGGACAGACGGTGTATGTCCTGCAGGGTAGCCCGGCGGGCGGCCAGGCCCGCCGCCTCGATCTCGACCGCGCTCCTGACCTCCATGAGCTCGACTATGCGCTCCGCCCCCTGGCCCAGCAGAGGCGCCATGGGTTCGGAGAAGCTGGGGTTGGGCCGGTTTGTGACCGTCGTACCTTGGGCGCCCCGCCCCGACGCCAACAGGCCATGGGCCTTGAGTTCTCGCAAAGCTTCGCGGATAGCCGGGCGTCCCACTCCAAGCTTCAGAGCCAGGTCGCGCTCCGAGGGGATGCGATCTCCGGGCTTGTACTCGCCTGACGCGATGAGAGAGCGGATCTGCTCCGCCACTTGGTCGGAGACAGTATGAGGTGTGACCGGGCGGAGCAGGCTATCTGCCGACCTGACCGGCTCGTTTTGCTCGGGATGGTCCGTGGTCTCGCTCATAGGTAGGATGGTAACACCATTAATTCGCCTGGTCCACATGCGTCTGGTCATCGGGAGACTGTCGGTGGGGCGATTCCTTTGCGCTCGAACGAGGTATTTGTTATCGTCAAATCCGTTCTTTAGCGGCTGGGGCATGGGCTAGATGGCAGCGCATTATCCCCGCTGCGAGGTGTTCGCTTGGTTGATCCGACTGCCGATCTCTTCATCCAATTCGGCATCATGCTCGCCATCGGCGTCGTGATGGCGCTAGCTTTCATCTCTATCTCCCACCTGCTATCGCCAAAGAGCACCAATCCCAACAAGGGGCTACCTTACGAGTGTGGCGTGGTCCCCAAGGCTGATGCTCGGGCGCCTTTCAACGTCCACTACTATCTGGTGGCAGTCCTGTTCGTACTGTTCGATCTCGAGGCCGTGTTCATGTACCCCTGGGCGGTCTCATTGCGCTTGCTGGGCACCGGTGCCTTGATCGAGATGTTCGTGTTCGTGGGGGTCCTCCTGGTCGGGTTCGTCTACGCCTGGAAGAAAGGCGTGTTCGAATGGGAATGATCGAGCGACCCTCTCTGATCCTTCCGTCACATGTCGCCGACGCGTCAGGACCCGGCGGGGAAGACGATGAGACCATGGGAGGAGCCGTCAGGCTTCCGGGTGGTTTCGCAATGCCCGTACAGATCGAGCGGGTCCTCGGTTTCGGACGGAGCTTCTCATTCTGGCCCTTGCTCTTTGGCCTGGCTTGTTGTGCCATTGAGATGATGGCGCTGGGGGGTTCGAGGTTCGACATGTCGCGGTTCGGCATGGAGGCAATGCGGGCCTCACCCCGTCAGTCGGATGGCATGATCGTAGCCGGCTGGTGTACCACTAAGATGGCACCTCGGGTGGTCAGGCTCTACGAGCAGATACCCGATCCGAAGTGGGTGGTGGCCATGGGTTCGTGCGCCATCTCGGGCAACATCTGGGACACCTATGGGGTGGTGCAGGGCATCGACAGTCTGATCCCGGTGGACGTGTACGTGGCGGGTTGCCCACCGCGGCCGGAGGCGCTGTGGCAGGGGTTGGAGATGATCCGGGATCGCATCAAAGAGAGCAAGCATGCCTACGATGGCTTGCGCCGCATTCCGGCGCGGGACATCGAGTCGGCGGGCGCGGCGCCGAGCGAACCGGCTGGCGCGCCGGCGACCGCAGCGGCTGAGGCGACAGGGGAGGCGTCCGCGACCCGGCTGATGGCTGAGCCGATGAGCGCGTGGTCGGGGGAGGCCGAGTCATGAGCGGGACGCCCACCGCGTCGCTGACGATCGGCGCCGCGGCGCTCGAGAAGCGCTTTGGCAAGCGGCTGCTCGAGAGGGTCGAGTGGCAGGACGAACTCACCTACACGGTGTCCGCCGAGGACTGGGTCGAGGTGCTGAGTGCTTGCCGGCACATGCCTGAGCTAGCCTGCGACCGGCTGGACTGTCTGTTCGGCGACCATCTGCCCGAGCGGACTGAGGCCCCCCTGCAGGTCGTGGCCCAACTGGTCTCGCACACCCACGGTCACCGACTGCGGGTCAAGACCGCGCTTGCGGAGGGACAGAGGCTGGGCACGGTCACCGTCCACTGGTCGTCCGCTGGGTTCGACGAACGCGAGGCCTGGGAGATGTTCGGCATCGAGTTCTACGGTCACCCCTACCTGCGCCGCCTGCTCACCACGGACGACTTCGAGGGATTCCCTCTGCGCAAGGACTTCCCGCTACGAGGGACGGTAGGAGGCCGGGTGCGCACCGACCTGCGGGGCAAGATCTAGTGGACGCGGCACGCCCCTCACTCGAGGAGTTGAAGCAACGCAAGGCCGCCAGCCGCCAGCGGCTGCGGCGGCGCGGCGACCTGATGACCCTCAGTATGGGTCCGCAGCATCCTTCGACCCACGGGGTCTTCAGGGCTGAGCTTGACCTGGACGGCGAGGTCATCGTGGCGGCGCGCCCCGAGATCGGCAACCTGCATCGCGGTGTGGAGAAGCTCTGTGAGAGCCTGACGTATCACCAGATAATCCCGGTGACGGACCGCCTGGACTACATCGCCAGTTTCTCGATGAACCACGCGTTCTGCGAAGCAGCCGAGAAGCTGATGGGAGTCGAAGTACCAGATCGCGGCCGCTACCTGCGCACCATCGCCGGCGAGCTGTGCCGACTGTCCAACCACATCCTGTGGCTCGGCGTGCACATCATGGACCTGGGTACTCAGACCTTCTTCTGCATCTGCTTTCGCGACCGCGAATACGTGCTCGACCTCTTCGAGATGCTCACCGGCGCCAGGCTGACGCATTCGTATGCGCGCATAGGCGGAGTGGCCAAGGACCTGCCCGACGGTTTCGAGCACCGTTGCCGTAAGGTCATCGAGTTCTTGCCCAAACGGGTGGCCGAGTACGAGCGCATCGTCAAGAACAACCGCATCTACTTCAAGCGGGCCAGGGGGGTGGGCATCTTCACCTCGGAGGATTGCCAGGCTTGGCGGGTCACTGGACCACCGCTGCGCGCGGCCGGCGTGCCGCGCGACCTCCGCAAAGACGAACCCTACGCTGCCTACGACGAAGTGGACTTCGAAGTCGCGGTGGAATACAACGCCGATGTGTACGATCGGTTCCTGGTGCGCATGAAGGAGATCCGCGAGTCGTGCAAGATCATCGCCCAGTGTCTGGACCAGCTGCCTGCGGGACCGCACGTCGCGGTCGACGTTATCCACTCCCTGCCGGGCAAGCGGCAGGTCATGCGCGATCCGGCGGCGATGATCCAGGACTTCTACCAGGTCTTCCAGGGGCCGACAGTCCCGAAGGGCGAGGTCTATCGAGCCACCGAGGTGCCCAAGGGCGAGATGGGCGTCTACATAAGGTCGGAGGGCGGCGCGAAGCCCGCCCGCATACGCTTCAGCACTCCGAGCTTCTATCACAGCCAGGCTGTGCCCGCCCTGGTGGAGGGGGAGACGATCTCGGACATGGTGGCCATTTTCGCCAGCGTGGACGTCGTGCTCGGAGATTGTGACCGATGAGCGACGCGCTGGCTCAGTTCATCTTCTTGCTCATCAAGGCGATCGCGATGGCAGGCCTGATCTTGCTCATGGTCGCCTTTGCCATCTACTTCGAGCGCAAGTTCGCCGGCTTCTTCCAGGGCCGCGTCGGACCGACCTATCTGGGCCCGTGGGGCTCGCTCCAGTCTTTCGGTGACGTGCTCAAGCTGATCTCCAAGGAGGATGTCGTCCCCGAACGCGCCGACAAGCCGGTGTTCAAGCTGGCGCCCTACATCGCTTTCGTCCCCGCCTTCTTGGCGCTGGCGGTACTGCCCTTCGGGCCGGTCGAGCCTGAGGGAGCGGCGAGTCTGTTCGGCCACGAGTTCGACTTCGTGATCGTCAGTCCCGGGTACTTCGACTCCGGACTGGTGCTCTTCTTAGCGATGGGCGCCCTCGCCTGCTACGGGGTGATCTTGGCCGGCTGGGCCTCCAACAGCAACTACTCGCTACTGGGCGGCCTGCGCGCCGGCGCGCAGATGATCTCGTACGAACTGGCCATGGGGTTCTCGGTCGTGGGCGTCATGCTAATGGCGGGGTCGCTCAGTCTGGTCGATATCGTGGACGCGCAGGCGGGCGACTTCTGGCACTGGTACTTCATCCCCCAGATCGTCGGCGGCGTGATCTTCTTCATCGCCACCCTGGCCGAACTCAATCGCACGCCCTTTGACCTACCCGAAGCGGAGCAGGAGCTGGTGGCCGGCTACCTGACTGAGTACTCCGGCATGCGCTGGGGGATGTTCTACTTGGCCGAGTACGTGAACATGATCTTGGTCTCCGCCATCGTTGCCACCCTGTATCTGGGCGGATGGAGGGCGCCGCTCGTGGCCCTCGACTTCATCCCCGGGCCGGTATGGCTGTTTCTCAAAGTCATCTTCTTGATGTTCCTCTACATGTGGATCAGATGGACGATCTTCAGATATCGCTATAACCAGCTGATGTCGATCGGGTGGAAGGTGCTACTGCCCTTATCGCTGGCCAACCTAGTCGTGACGGCCGTGGTCATCAGTGTGGTGGGATGACATGGGTCTCTTAGACGTCATCAAGAAGGGCACCTTCTGGGACATCCTCAAGGGGATGTCGGTCACCGGCACCTACTTCGTGAAGCCGAAGGTGACGGTGCAGTATCCCAAGGAGAAGCTGCAGACCTATCCGCGCTTTCGGGGAGTGCAGGCTCTGCTGACCAGGCCTGAGACCGGCGACGTCAAATGCGTCGCCTGCATGCTCTGTGCCACGATCTGTCCGCCCGAGTGCATCAGTATCGTCGGCGAGCAGACCCCCGAGGGACTCAGCCGGCCCGCGACCTTCGACCTGGATCTGACGCGGTGCCTCTTCTGTGGCCTGTGCGAAGAGGTCTGCCCCGAGGCTGCTATCGTCATGACCCGGCATTACGAGCTGGCGACCTACGACAAGGCCGATCTGCAGCTCACCAAGGAGAAGCTGGTCGCCAACCAGACGTACGCCCGCAAAGAAGCCTACCTCATACTTGGTGACACACCCAGCGACGAGGGGGCGCAGACATGACGCAGAAGGTGCTCTTCTTGGTCTTCGCGGTGCTGTCTGTGGCCGGCGGCGTCGCCACTATAACGCGCAAGAACGTGGTGCATGCGCTCATGTTCCTGGTCTTCACCTTCTTGAACGTGGCCGCGATCTTTCTCCTGAGCCAGGCCTACTTCCTGGCCATGGTGCAGATACTCGTGTACGCGGGCGCCATCACGGTCTTGTTCTTGTTCGTGATCATGCTGCTCAACCTGCGCACGTTCGAGCAAGAGCAGCAGACTCACCGCAAGCAGCGCTGGGCGGCGCTAGTGCTATCAGTGCTGATGCTGGCGGAGTTCGTCATAGTCTTGGCCGGTATCACCTTCACCTCGGCCCATCGGGGCAGCGCTGAGGCGATAGCCGCGGCCGGCGGCTCCACCCGAGCTTTTGGTGAGGCCCTGTTCAACAACCTGCTACTACCCTTCGAAGTGGCGTCGGCGGTGCTGCTCGTGGCTATGGTCGGAGCCATCATCCTGGTGCGGCGAGAGAGGGCGCATGGCGGAGCCACCCGCACGTGGGGACCAGGCGAGGAGCCATCTCACGATGCCATCGAGGAGGAGGTGTAGCCGGTCATGGATGTGACTCCCCTAGACATGGCTGTACCGGTCGACTGGTACCTGTACCTCTCGGCAGCGCTGTTCATGGTGGGGGCCGCGGGCATGCTCATGCGGCGCAACCTCTTCATCATCCTCTTCTCGCTTGAGCTGATGCTGAACGCCGTCAATGTGAACTTGGTCGGCTTCGCGCAGTTTCATGAAGACCTGGCGGGGCAGCACTTCGTCCTCTTCGTGATGGCGATCGCTGCCGCTGAGGCCGCAGTCGGCTTGGCCATCGCGACCGCACTCATCCGCAACCGGAAAACGCTCATGGTCGACCTGTTCGACACCATGAAAGGATGAGCGTCATAGACTACATCTGGCTCATACCCCTGCTGCCTCTTGTGGCCTTCTTGGTGACGCTGATCTTCGGCCGGTGGTGGATCAAGGGGGCGTCGCACTGGCTGCCGATCCTGGCGATGGCAGGTGCTTTCGGTCTGTCCATCGGGGCCTTTCTCGAGACCCGGGGGATGGAGCAGCCTGCGGTCGTGGAGCTGTGGAGCTGGTTCTCGGTGGGGAGCTTCACGGTGCCGATATCCCTGCAGTTGGACCAGCTGTCGGCGATCATGCTGTTGGTGGTGACCGGCATCGGGCTTCTGATCTTCATCTACTCGGTCGGCTACATGCGGGGCGACGGCGGCTACTACCGCTTCTTTGCCTACATGAGCCTGTTCGCCTTCAGCATGCTCACACTGGTACTGGCCGGCAACTACCTGCTGCTCTTCCTCGGCTGGGAAGCCGTGGGGCTCTGTTCCTACTACCTGATCGGTTTCTTCTATCACAAGCCCGAGGCGGCAGCGGCCGGCAAGAAGGCCTTCATCGTCAACCGGGTCGGGGACTTCGGGTTCGCGTTGGGGGTGCTGCTCATCTTCGTCACCTTCGGGACCTTGGACTACGTAGGGGTCTTCGAGCAGGTGGGAGCGGGCGCGGGCGGACACGGCACCTTGGTGGCCATCGCGCTCCTGCTGTTCATGGGGGCCATGGGCAAGTCGGCCCAATTCCCGCTGCATGTGTGGTTGCCGGACGCTATGGAGGGTCCCACCCCGGTGTCCGCACTCATCCACGCCGCCACCATGGTCACTGCCGGGGTCTACCTCGTGGCCAGGAGCGCCGTCATCTTTGCCAACTCCACCACAGTCCTGCTGGTGGTGGGCGCCATCGGCACCTTCACCGCCCTCTTCGCCGCCATCATCGGTATCTGCCAGAAAGACATCAAGAAGGTGCTGGCCTACTCGACCGTCAGCCAGCTGGGTTACATGTTCATGGCCCTGGGGGTCGGTGCTTGGGCGGTGGCCATCTTCCATCTGGTCACGCACGCCTTCTTCAAGGCCCTCCTCTTCCTTGGGGCCGGATCGGTGATCCATTCGCAGGATGGTGAACAGGACATGGACAAGATGGGTGGCCTCTGGCATCGCATCCCCGCCACGTACGTGACCTTGATGGCGGGCGCGCTGTCGCTCTCGGGCATCATCCCGTTCGCTGGGTTCTGGTCGAAGGACGAGATCCTTGTCTCAGCCTGGCACGCGGGCAAGTACGTCTTCTGGGCGGTCGGTCTGCTGGCGGCCTTCATCACTGCCTTCTACACCTTCCGCCTGATCTTCTTGACCTTCTTCGGCGAGAGCCGCGCGGCCGACAAGACCGGCGAGCATGTCCACGAGAGCCCGGCCTCCATGATCGTGCCGTTGATGGTGCTGGCCTTGGGCGCCCTTTTTGCCGGGTTCCTGGGACTGCCCGGACGGTTCGGACTCATGCGCAGCTTCTTGGAGCCGGTGTTCGGCGCAGCCGACGAGGTCCTGGGGATCACGGAACACGGCGTGACCAGCACCGACTACGTGCTCATGGCGGTCTCCCTGGCGGTGGCCATGTGCGGTATCGCCCTGGCGTGGGTGATGTACGTGAGGTGGACCGACCTACCCCGACGGTTGGGTGACAAGGTGCGGCCTGTCTACAAGGTCGTCTACAACAAGTTCTACGTGGACGAGTTCTACGCGGCGACAGTCGTCAGGACCGCGGTGGGCGGCTCACGCTGGGTCTGGCACAACTTTGACGAGAAGATCATCGACGGCGCCGTCAACGGTATGGGGGCGCTTTGGCAGTGGGCCGGACGCGCAGTGAGGCCGCTGCAGACCGGCAAGGTGCAGAACTATCTGCTCGGCATGTTCATCGGACTCTTCGTCATAGTGACGGTGGTGGTGTTCTTGTGAGACTCACCGTCCTCACCTTCCTCCCCGTGGTCGGCGTCCTGGTGATGCTGCTCTTCACGCGCGGGCGGCCTCGTGCCTACAAGACCACCGCTCTGGTGACCAGCCTGCTCACGCTGGGGATGGCGATCTATCTGTTCGCGGTGTTCGACCCGAATGGCGCCGGCTACCGGTTCCAGGAGGACTACAGCTGGGTGAGCGGCGCGGGCATCCGCTACCACTTGGGCATCGACGGCATCTCGCTGCTGCTTATCTTGCTCACCGCCCTGCTCAGCGCAGTAGCGATCCTGACGTCGTGGAACTCCATCAAGGACCGCGGCTTGGCCTTCTTCGCAAGCCTGCTGGTACTGGAGACGGGCATGCTGGGAGTGTTCGTCGCCATGGACCTCTTCTTGTTCTACGTGTTCTGGGAGGTCCAGCTGATACCCATGTACTTCATCATCGGAGTCTGGGGTGGCTTGCGACGCATCTATGCCGCCGTCAAGTTCTTCTTGTTCACCTTCGTCGGCTCGGTGCTGATGCTGGTGGCGATCTTGGCGGTGGTATGGACGTACGGGACGCGCGCCGGGAACGAGATCACTTTCGACATCTTGACCTTGCAGCAGGCCGGGTTCAGTGGCTCGCTGGCCATCTGGTCCTTCATCGCCTTCTTCGTGGCCTTCGCCATCAAGGTGCCCATGTTCCCAGTGCATACCTGGCTGCCGGACGCGCACACCGAGGCGCCCACGGCCGGCTCGGTGCTGCTGGCCGGTGTGCTCTTGAAGATGGGGGTCTACGGCATGATCCGCTTCTGCATCGGGTTCTTCCCCGAGGTGGCGGTAGAGGCCATGGTCCCTGTCCTCATACTGTCGGCCATCGCGGTCATCTACGGAGCGGCCATGTCCCTGGTGCAGCCGGACATGAAGCGTCTGGTGGCCTACTCCTCCGTAAGCCACATGGGGTTCGTCACCGCGGGACTCTTCGTCTTCAACCAACAGGGTGTCGAAGGCTCCGTGCTGCAGATGATCAGCCACGGGATACTGACGGGCGCACTCTTCGTCATGGTGGGCTTCTTCTATGACCGCACCCATACGCGCATGATCAGCGACTACGGCGGCCTGGCGAAGCCCATGCCGGTGGCGGCCGCCTTCTTCAGCCTGTTCGTGATGGGCAGTCTGGGTCTGCCGGGATTGAGCGGTTTCGTCGGTGAGTTCCTGGTGCTGGTGGGCGTGTTCCAGTACGCGAAGGTGTTCGCCGCGCTCATCTCCGTAGGCATCGTGCTGAGCGCGGCCTATCTGCTGTGGATGTACCAGCGCACCATGTTCCAGGGGCCGAACGAGAAGTGGGCGTCGCTGAGAGACCTCAGCGTCCGGGAGATAGTCACTCTGGTGCCGCTCGTCGCGTATGACTCTCTGGATCGGCCTGTACCCGGAGACCTTCTTGAACCTGCTGCACGCTCCCGTGCAAGAGCTGCTCTCGCACGTGGAGGCCTTCAAGTGAGCACTTCTGACCTCATGACGGTGCTACCTGAACTGGTGCTGGCCGTGGCGGCCTGTCTCGTCCTGTTGGTCGAAGCTTTCATGCTGCCGCAGAGACCCGCCGGCAGCGAGCGGCTCGAGCGCAGCGGCCGGACTCCCAGCGCGGCGATAGCTTTCTTGGCTCTGGTGGGCTCGGCGGTGGCCTCCTTCTGGGTGCTGGGCGGTGACCAACTGGCCTTCCACGGCACTCTGGCCTCTGACGAGTGGGCGGTCTTCTTCGACGTGTTGTTCGCTGTGGGAGCGGCCGTCGTGGTCCTCATGTCTCCCGCATATCTGCGGGCTCACGGACGCGATCTGGGCGAGTACTACGCGCTGATGCTGTTCGCGGTCGTGGGCATGGATCTGATGGCGAGCGCTCGCGACTTCCTGGTCTTCTACGTCTCACTTGAGCTGATGGCCATCAGCAGCTATCTGCTGGCGGCGTTTCTCAGGCACCGGGTGCGGTCCAACGAGTCGGCGCTCAAGTACTTCTTGACCGGCTCCTTCGCCTCGGCGGTCATCCTATACGGCATCTCACTGGTGTACGGTCTCGTCGGAAGTACCAGCTACGCCGAGGTCGGGGCCGCGACCGCCACACCGGGTGGACAGATCGGCTCCACGGGCCTGGTCATGGCCGCGTTTCTGGTGGCGGCCGGTCTGGCCTTCAAGGTCTCGGCCGCTCCGTTCCACATGTGGACGCCCGATGTATACGAAGGCGCCCCCACTCCAGTGACCGCGTTCTTCTCGGTGGGGCCCAAGGTCGCGGGCTTCTCCGTGCTACTCGCGGTCTTTCCGCTGGCCTTCGGGGAGGTCGACTACGAGTGGGGGTTGCTGTTCACAGTGCTGGCGATCCTCACCATGCTCACGGGCAACCTGTATGGACTCGTCCAGACAAATGTGAAGAGGATGCTCGCCTACTCCTCCATCGCCCACGCCGGCTACCTGCTCACCGGGCTCGGGGCTCTGGGCCTGACGGGAGAACCGCGGGCCGGATACGGGGTGCTCGTCTATCTTGCGGCCTACACCGTGATGAACCTGGGCGCCTTCGGGGTGCTGGTCCATCTGAAGACGGGCTCGTCGGACAAGTTCGACTACTCTCTCAGCCAGTTTGCCGGTCTGGGGAGGCGTTCGCCCTGGATGGCCGGTCTGCTCTCACTCTTCTTGCTGTCGCTCATAGGCATCCCGGGGACGGCGGGGTTCATAGGCAAGTTCTACTTGTTCGGTGGCCTGGTATGGGCGGAGATGTGGTGGCTGGCAGTCGTGGGCGTGCTCATGAGTGCCGTCTCCGCCTACTACTACCTGCGGGTGATCGTCTATATGTTCTTCAAGGAGTCTGAGGCGCCGTTCGCGGGAGGTCTGCCCGTCTCGAGGAGCATGACGGCGGCGTTGACATTGAGCGCGCTGGCCACTCTGGCCATCGGGCTTATGCCCTCTTGGCTGTGGGACGCGGCTGTGGCTGCGTACGACGCGCTCGGCATCTGAACCCATGCTCATCGTAGGCGACTGGGTCGTCCCTGTGAGCAGCCCGCCCATCGCGGGGGGCGCGGTGTTGGTGAGGGACACAGAGATCGCGGCAGTGGGGCCCGCCGCGGAGCTGCGGGCGCGCTACCCTGACGAGGAGGTGAGCGAACACCCAGGTTGCGCCCTCTTACCAGGTCTGATCAACGCTCACACTCACCTCGACTACTCGGCCTTTCTGGGCATTCGGCGTTCCGGTGGGTTCATGCGTTGGATCATCCGCCTGACCAGGGCGCGCATGAGACTGGACTCAGAGGACTTGGCGGCCTCAGCCTTGTGGGGAGCGCATGAGTGTCTGCGCCAAGGGGTGACGAGCATCGCCGACACTTCATTTGGAGGTAGCACGGTGGCCCTAGCGGCTCGGGCGGCCGGACTCCGGGCGCGGGTGTACCTGGAGGTGTTCGGGCTTGACGACGACCGCTTGCCCGAGACCTTGGAGCGGCTCGAGACCGCCCTGGCTAGGGCGCGGGCGGCGAGCGGCGCAAATAGGGCGGGCGACGCGGACGGCGCGGGCGGTGGGCACGGCTTCGAAGACCGGGTGGAATGGGGCGTCTCGCCCCACGCGACCTATACCGTGTCGCAGCCGCTCTACCGGGAGGTCGCACGCTTCGCCAGGCGGTCTGGGCTGCGCATGGCTACCCATGTGGCGGAGTCGAAGACCGAGGTGCGGCTGTCCAACGGCGGTGCTGGCCTCGCTACCCTCGTGTACGGAGCAGCGAGCCTGCTGACCGGCGGTCGCTGGAGGCTCCCGAGCAAGCGTCCGCTTCAGTACGTGGCCGAGACGGGAGCGCTGGGTACGGACATGCTCGTCGTCCACGCTGTGCAAATGGACGGGGCCGATATCAAGACTCTGGCCGCAAGCGGAGCCCCTGTAGCTCACTGCCCGCGTTCGAACGAGAATCTGGGGTGCGGGATAGCTCCGGTGGCTGCGATGAAGGCGGCCGGCGTCGTTGTGGCACTGGGGACCGATAGCCTGGCCTCCAATGACGGTCTGGACATGCTCGCCGAGATGCGGGCCGCGTTGGAAGCCAGCCACTCACGGGCGCAGAAGGCAGACACGGAGGCTCTGCTGCCCAGTGAGATCCTGCGTATGGCCACGCTGGACGGTGCTCGCGCCCTCGGCTGGGAGGCGCGGGCGGGCAGTCTGGAGGTGGGCAAGCGGGCTGATATCACTGTGGTCAGTCTGCCCGGGACGGTGTCCAGCAGCACCTCGCCAGAGGACTTGGCTCTGGCGGTCATGCAGGGCCAGGTGCGGATGACGGTGGCCGAGGGACGAGTGGCCTACGCAGGCGAGGCCACGCCCGCCGAGGTGTCAGCCAGCTTCGCGGCTGTGCGGATGAAGCTGGGCTTGAAGGACTGAGCTGCATCCGACCCGGTGGGCATCACCCTGCCCCCAGGGGTATCCTGTTGGCGCAGTCATGCCGATAGATACGACAAGCGGCGCGGTCCAGCAGTGGAGGACGACATGCGGCTGAAGAGACGGACCCTCGGCGCGCTGCTCGGCGCGCTCATCTTCTTCTCCCTATTCCTTGCGACCTCGGGGTCGGTCTTTGCGACCACCTTCTACACGACGAACTCTTCGACTGAGATCGGCACGGCGTACGAGAACGCTATAGAGCTGTCAGTGAAGGCGTACCCAGGCGGAGCGCCCGCTGCCGTGGTGACCAACGGAGAAGACTGGACGCAGTCGGCGGGCGCCAGCGTGCTGGCCCGAGCTTACGGTGGACCCCTGATCCTCTCCAACCCCGGGAGCCTCACGACGGGCGTCAGCAGCGAGGTGAAGCGCCTGAAACCGGCCGTGGTGTTCGCAGTGGGCCTGACGGAGAGCACGGCCGCCAGTCTGGACGCGGCGCTTGCCGGCCTGAGTCCTCGTCCCTGGGTGGTCAGATTGAGCGGCGCCAACGCCTACGAGACCTGTGCGGCAGTGGCACGACACGTGAAGTCCAAGTTGGGCGTCGCCTCGAAGGTGGTTGTCGTCCCTTCTGATTACTCCGGAGGGGTATTGGCCGGTTCGGCCATGGCAGCCGCCAACGGGTGGCCCATACTCCTGACGCCAGCAGCAGGGCCGTTCCCCCAGGTCTCGGCCAACGCGATCAGGGACATAGGCGCCACCTCGGGCATCGTCGTGGGCACGACCCTAAAGCCCGCCGTCAGCGGGTTCGGCGTGGAGACGAACATCATGGGGACGGTCGCAGGCGACGACCCTGACGGACGGTTCAGTCTGTGCGCGAACACCGCTGAGTACGCCCGTGCCCGAGGGTACTCGAGCTATTCGCGGTTGGGGATGACAGAGGCGTATGATCGGGTCGGCGGTATCGTCGTCTCTGCCTACGTCGCCCGAGACCGCGGAGTCCTGGTCTTGGCTGCTTCTGCCAGCATCCCCTGGCCTACCACCGATTTCATGCGTGAGCACGGCCGAGAGGTCTCCGAGGTGAGTATCGTCGGCCTCTCTTGGGGGCACGTGCGTGAGGTAAAGAGCAAGAACGCTGCCCGCGTAGACTCAGTCAGCCCCGGCAGTGGATGGGTGACCGGGGGGACGAAGGTGGTGGTCAAAGGCAGCGGTCTCGACTCAGCGAGCAGCGTCATCATAGGCAAGCAGGTCGTGCCGGCTGCCGATTGGCGGATCGACTCCAGCTCGCAGCTCACCATACTCGCGACCCCGAAGGCCTACGGCGTGGGTCCGACGGAGGTGATAGTCCAGAACTACTGGAACCGGAGCCCCGCCACCGTCTCCGATCTGTACCGATATGTAGACGGCACTCCACCTCTTCCTGGCGAGACGGTGGTGAACGAGGCGATCAAGCAGTTGGGCGTGAGATACGTTTGGGCCGGCTCCACCCCCAGCGGCGGTTTCGACTGTTCAGGCCTCACGATGTACGCCTACAAGCAGTTGGGCATATACCTGCCTCACTACTCTCGCGCCCAGGCGGGCTACGGCACGCCAGTGGGCAGTGACCAGCTGATGCCCGGAGATCTTGTGTTCTTCTCAGACCCCATAAGCCATGTGGGCATCTACGTGGGCGGAGGGTTGATGGTCAACGCTCCGCGGAGCGGTGATCTCGTGACCATCGAGAACGTCTACAGGTCCACCTATAACACGGCGCGGAGGATCATCTCGCCGTACACGTACTTCTCGGACGGCGACTCGAGGTTGTCTTTCACGGGCTCGTGGGGCGCCGAGACGTCGAGCGCGGCCGCGGACGGCAGTTTCCGCTATCTGAACTCGCCGGGGATGATCACCGTGAAGTTCAACGGCACGTATCTGAAGTGGCTGGCTACGACGGGTCCGCGCTACGGGAAAGCGAAGGTCACCGTGGACGGCGCGACGTCGGCCACAGTCGACCTATACAGCTCTACCAGTGAATACCAGAAGGCCGTGTGGACCACGGGCACGCTGAACCCGGGAGTGCACACCATAACCATCGAATGGACCGGCACTAAGAACGCGGCGGCTTCCTCGTACCGCGTGGACGTTGATGCCTTCGATCTACTGGGGGCATTGGTGCAGGCCCCGAACCCCGTGCGCTATCAGGAGAGCGATCCGCGGTTGTCCTATCAGGGCACTTGGGCGAAGTGGTACACGCCCTCGGTCTCGAACGGCGTCTTCAACTACTCTTCCTCGGCCGGCAAGGCGACCGTCACCTTCGATGGCACCTACTTCGCATGGGTCGCCCAGACTGGGCCCATCTATGGAAAGGCGGGGGTGGCTCTCGATGGCGGGACGCCCAAGACGGTGGACCTGTACGCGGCGGCCTATGGAAGCCAGCAGACGGTCTACTGCACGCCGCCTCTGGCGGAAGGGCCTCACACCGTCACCATAGAGTGGACCGGTACGAAGAACCCGGCAGCGACCAACGATCTTGTGAACGTCGACGCCATAGACGTCGTCGGCGATTTGACCGACGCCACCCTGCTACCGCCTGGGGCGGTGATCACTCGCTTCCAGCAGAACGACGGGCGTCTGGCTTACAGCGGCACCTGGGCACGGTGGTATGCGCGCACGGCCTCCGGGGGCAGCTTCGACTACGCCGATGCGCCGGCCAGGGTGAACATCGAGTTCGACGGACGGTACCTTGCCTGGCTGGCGGACATGGGGCCGGTCTATGGCAAGGCCTCGGTCATCTTGGACAAGGGCACGCCGCAGACCGTCGATCTCTACGCCTCTACCTACCGGGGCAAGCAGGTAGCGTACAGGACCGGTGTCCTACAGGAGGGCCATCACACCCTGACCATCGAATGGACCGGTGACAAGAACGCAGCCGCGAGCAACGACACAGTGAACGTGGATGCCCTCGACCTGGTGGGCGCGCTCACCCAAGCGAGCGGTGGCTCCACGGGCGCAGTGACGCGCCACGAGGAGACGGATCCGCTGCTCGGTTACATGGGCTACTGGACCCCCGTGGGTGTCGCCGGTGCGTCAGGGGGGGCCAGCACGTATGTGGGGGCAGCGGCGAAGTTGGTGCTCGGTTTCAAAGGCACTTCGCTGAACTGGGTGGCTGAGAAGTCCAAGTACTACGGCATCGCCAAGGTGACTCTCGACGACAGACCCTCTGTGCAGGTTGACTTGTACAGCGCGGCCACCCTCTACCAGCAGACCGTCTACAGCACCGGCGAGTTGGGAGATGGCACACACACGCTCACCATCGAGTGGACAGGGTCGAAGAACCCTTCGGCCCTTGCGAACTGCATCGGCGTCGACGCGTTCGATGTCGCCGGCGAACTGGTGCAGGCGCCTGGGCTTACTCGACTCCAGCAAGATGCGGGCCAGATCGCATACGCGGGCAGTTGGGCTCCAAATCCCTGGGGAGTCCCGGCCTCGGGCGGCAGCTCCTACGTCACCAACACCTTCGGCTCGTCCGCGACCGTCAGGTTCAACGGCACCTACATAGGCTGGGTCACGAAGAAGAGCCCGTACTACGGTCGTGCGAAGGTGTTCTTGGATCAGAAGGCACCCGTGACCGTGGATCTCTACGACTCCAACGAGGTCTGGCAGCAACGTGTGTGGAACAGCGGGTTCTTGCCGCCGGGTGAGCACACTCTCACTATCCAGTGGAGCTTCGGCAGGAACAAGTCGGCTCTGGACACCAACCTGAGCGTGGATGCGTTCGACATCGCGGGCTCGATCGAGCAGGCCGTGCCTACCGTCAAGCACGACACGTCCACGGTGGTCATCGACCCGGGGCACCAAGCGTACGCGAACTCCGGCCTCGAGCCGGTCGGTCCGGGGTCGAGCACTATGAAGGCCAAGGTCAGCGCCGGTACTGCCAGCGTCAACACCGGAGCGCCGGAGAGCGCGCTGAACCTGGCGCTGGGCCTCAAGCTCAAGACCGTCCTGCAGGGATACGGCGTGAGCGTGGTCATGACGCGCGAGACGGAGGCCGTGGACATCTCCAACGCCCAGCGTGCGCAACTGGCCAACCAGGCTGGTGGAGACGTGTTCGTCCGCATACATGCCGACGGCTCGACCGATCCCTCCGTTCACGGGATATTGGTCCTCTATCCGGCCACCATCGCAGGCTGGACAGATGACATCGCTTCGGAGTCCTTGCGCGGAGCCTCCCTCGCCCTCGAAGAACTGATCAAGGCCACCGGTGCCAAGAACCGCGGGCTCGGCGCGCGCAGCGATCTCGCGGGGTTCAACTGGTCGAACGTGCCGGTGTTCTTGGCTGAGCTCGGGCTCATGACCAACCCGGCCGAAGACGCGCTGCTGGCCACCGACTCATACCGCAACAAGTTGGTGTCGGGTCTTGCCAAAAGCATCCTCTGTTTCTTGGACTACTACTAAGCATGGGGCACAATCTGCTGGTATCCTGGTGCGGCCGTTTCGAAGCATGAGCTCGGCCGATACCGGCCGGTAACGACGTTAGGAGAATCGAGTTGCTGCTCGACCGAAAGAGGATCCGCAAGTGGGCCAAGTGGGTGGCCCTTGGGCTCGCAATCGCCTTCGCAGCCGGCTTTCTTCTGATCGGCGTGGGCTCTGGTTCCGGGGCGAACGTCTCTGAGATCTTCAACAGCGGGTGTAGCTCGGACAATACCGCGGATACGTCGACGGTGGGCGATGAGGTGCAGGGATGGCTGGACGGACTGAAGGCGGATCCGACGAACACCGCCCTGATGCTCGAACTGGCGGACTACTACGAAGGCTTGTACAACGCCAGCCAGAACACCAGCACCGAAAGTGCCGACAGCGCGGTCCAGTACTATGAGCAGGCTCTGGCGACCGACTCCAGCCTCAAAGTGGTGTACGTGGATCTGGGGCAGTTGTTCATCAAGCTCGGCAGGTTCGCCGACGCGGCCAGGGTGCTCAATCAAGCCACAGTCGTGGATC
Organism: uncultured Actinomycetes bacterium; assembly: GCA_963718375.1. Taxonomy (GTDB): domain Bacteria; phylum Actinomycetota; class Thermoleophilia; order RBG-16-64-13; family RBG-16-64-13; genus RBG-16-64-13. Next base: position 47,258 of record CAVQZD010000002.1, read on the forward strand.
CCGAGAACCCGGATGTCTACCTTTACCTGGGCACGGCCCAGAAGTCGGCGGGCAATATAGGGGAGGCGATCCTCGCGTGGCAGAAGTACCTCGAGCTAGACCCCGACAGCCGGCAGGCGGGCGCCATCAGGACCGAGCTGGAGACACTGATGACCACCAGCACCACTTAGTAGGTGTAGGGCGGTAAATCGCGTACTATGTTTCTATGATGCGATGATTTTGGGGCGCGGGAGCATCTCCGAAGTCTGGACCTGAGAGGCGGAAGGGGAGACTGTGACTCTGTCTATCAGCACCGAGGCAAAGGGTGGCAACACGATCGTCCACGTGGACGGTGACCTGGACGTGTACACAGCCCCACGTCTCAAGGAGGCCCTGGAGCCTGCCCTATCGAGTGGTGGCTCAGTGGTGCTCGATCTGTCCGGAGTGCAATTCATCGACTCTACCGCACTCGGCGTCCTGGTAGGCGCGCTGCAGCTCGCACAGGCCAATGGCGGCGTTCTACACCTGGTCGTGAGCGACCCCTTCCTGCTCAAGATCTTCCGCATCACAGGCTTTGACGGGATGTTCTCCATGTTCCCGCGGTTGGAGGATGCTCTCTCCTCCGACTGAGCCGTTCGCACCGGCAGCCGCTTCTAGGCGTGGTATTGTTCCCCCCGAAGCTGCTCACTCTTGCGCACTAGGAGACCCTGCTTGCAACTCATCATCACCGAGAAGAACGATGCCGCCAAGAAGATATCTGGCATCCTCGCCGCAGGCGGAGTGGAGCACGGTTCTTATCTCAAGGTGGACTACTACAGCTATGACGACAAGTCGGGCCGCGCCACCACGGTCGTGGGTCTCAAAGGCCACGTCGTGCAGGTGGACTTCCCCCCCGAGTACTCAGAGTGGCGCAAAGTCGAGCCGCGGACGCTGATCGACGCTCCCCTGGTCAAGACGGAGAGTGCCAAGTCGGTGGTACGCACAGTCAAGAAGCTGGCAGCGGATGCGGACACGCTGGTCATCGCGACAGACTTCGACCGCGAGGGCGAGCTCATAGGTCTCGAAGCTCTCAACCTTGCCCTGGAGGAGAATCCCAAGCTGGTGAGGACGGTCCGCCGCGCCAGATTCTCGTCTTTGACCCCAGGGGAGATCACCAGCGCTTTCGAGAACCTGGACCAGCTATCCGAGCCGCTGGCGCGGGCTGCCGAGGCCCGGCAGGACATCGACCTGATCTGGGGTGCCACTCTCACGCGGTTCGTGTCGCTCGCTACTTCACGTCTGGGCAGCAGCTTTCTCAGCGTCGGCCGAGTGCAGACGCCCACCTTGGTGCTGGTGGCGGAGCGGGAGAAGGAGAGAAAGGCCTTCGTGTCCGAGCCGTTCTGGGTGGTCAGGATCGAGGTCGAGACGGATGGGCAGCGGTTCGGGGCCGTGCACAAAGAAGAGCGCTTCAGCGATGAGGCGAAAGCGACAGCCGTGTTCGAGAAGTTGGTGACGCCGGGTTCGATCACCGCCGTCAAGCAGACCTCCCGCAAGGTCCCCAGGCCCGCTCCTTTCAACACCACCAGCTTCACCAGTGCGGCCACTTCCCTGGGTTTCAGTGCCTCGGCGGCGATGCGCACCGCCGAGGATCTGTACATGGCGGGACACATCAGCTATCCGCGTACGGACAATACCGTGTACCCGACTACGCTCGATCTGCGTGAGTCTCTCGGGATCCTCGCCGAAGGTGAGTTCGGTCAGGAGGCCGGTGAGCTGCTGGCGCGGCCGGAGCTACGGCCTAGCCGCGGCGAGAAGCGGACCACCGACCACCCGCCCATCTATCCCACCGGCGGCCCCCGCCGGAGCGAACTGGGAGACAGGGAGTGGCGCCTCTACGAGTTGGTCGCGCGGCGCTTCATGGCCACGCTCGCGGACGAAGCGGTGACCGAGTCGAACCGCATAGACCTGACGGTGAGCGACGAGCCCTTCTTCGCCCGTGGCAACCGGGTGGTGTCGCCGGGTTGGCTCGCCTACTACCCCTACAGCCGCCAGAAAGACCAGGAGCTCCCAGCGCTGCACGATGGAGACAAGGTCGATCTGGTGGACAAGCAGTTCGAGGCCAAGGAGACTCAGCCGCCGTCGCGCTACGGCCAAGGCACGCTCATCGAACTCATGGAGAAGAACAACCTGGGCACGAAAGCGACGCGGCACGCCATCATCCAGAACCTATACGATCGCGGCTACGTGCACGGCAATCCGGTCGAGCCGACCTCCATGGGTATGAAGATGGCCGAAGCTCTACAGGAGTTCGCACCGCGCATAGCCTCGCCAGATATGACCGCGGAGCTGGAGAAGGACATGGACCTGATCGCCGTGCGCGATCTGACCAAGGAGCAGGTGGTCACCATCTCGCGCGACCTGCTGCGCCAGGCCTATTCTTCGCTGGAGACCAACAAGGAAGCCCTCGCGGCCAAGATTTACGAGGGCATCACCGACGACCGCATCCTGGGAGATTGCCCCAAGTGCGGGGAGCACAAGATCCGGGTGATCCGGTCCAAGGCCACCAAGAAGCGCTTCGTCGGCTGTGAGGGCTACCCCGCGTGCGACCAGACATATCCGCTGCCCCAGCGGGGAGACATCATCAGCACCGAGGATGTGTGCCCTGAGTGCGGGACCCCCAAGATCAAGGTCTTGGGTGGGCGCCGCCCGTGGATACTCTGTCTTGACCCATACTGTCCGACGAAGGCTGAGTACAGAGAGAAGCAGGCGGCAAGAGCGGCGAGCGGCGAGACCACGGGGAAGCGGGGTAAGGCCAAGGGCAGCGCGGCCAAGGCGTCCACGACAAAGACCGCCGCGAAGAAGACGACTGCCAAGAAGACCGCCGCCGCCAGTAAGACGGTGGCCAAGACGACGACCGCCAAGAAGACGACTGCCAAGACGACGACCGCAAAGAAGACCACCGCCGGCAAGCGGACTCAGGCGACCAAGTCAGCCGTAGAGGAGCCGGTCGCCACAGTCTCCGTCGCGGAGGGGGGCGAATCCGAGGAGGCGTCGGCTTGAGCAAGGCCGGAGGCACTGGGGCGGCGGCCGGCGAGCCGGGTAGCGGATCCGACCGCGCGGCGGCCCGGGTGTTCGATGATCCGCCTGAGGACGCGACGCTGGATGAGTCCGTGCTCGCAGGGCTCGGCAGCGGGCTCGAAGGGGTCTTCATCAGCTTCGAGGGACTCGACGGCTCCGGCAAGTCCACTCAGATGGAGCTGCTGGCCGCGGCTTTGCGCGAGCGCGGCTACGTGGTCTTGGTCACCAGGGAGCCCGGCGGCACCCCGCTGGGCGAGGCGGTGAGGGACATGCTGCTCAATCCCAAGCACCATGGCATGTCGGCGCGTTCGGAGGCCCTGCTCTACGCGGCGGCCCGTGCGGAATTGGTGGAGCAGGTCATTAGGCCGGCTCTTGCAGGACGGACAGGTGGTCATCAGCGACAGATACCTGGATTCGTCGCTCGCTTATCAAGGCTACGGCCGTGGACTCGGTCACGATGACATCGTGACCTTGAACGTGTGGGGCACGCAGTGTCTGTTCCCCGATCTCACCATCTTCCTGGACCTCGACGATGAGGTGCGGGGCACTCGGCTAGATGCGGTCCCCGACAGGCTGGAAGCCGAAGATGAAGCCTTCCATCAGCGCGTGCGCGCAGGCTTCTACGAGCTGCTACAACTGCATCCGCACCGCATACGCAGGGTGGACGCCAACGGCGACGAGGCCGAGGTGCAGGAGAGAGTCCGGGCCTTGGTAGAAGGGGAGCTCGAGCTCTTCAGCCACTAGAGTGACGGCCCCACGGGGTCAGGGAGGTTCAGTGGCGGGACTGTTCGCCGATATCGTGGGCCAGAAGATGGCGGTCACTATCCTCGACCGGGCGCTGCGGCAGGGAGCTTCACACGCCTATCTGTTCTACGGACCGCCCGGTGTAGGCAAGAGCGAGGCCGCTGTGGCTTTTGCCGCCGGCTTGGCCTGTCCCGAACGAGGCTGCGTCGAATGCAACAACTGCCAACGGGTACTATCCGGGGTCCATCCGGATGTGGAGGTCATAGCTCCTGAGGGCAACTTCATCCGAAAAGACGAGATCACTGAGGTCAATCTGCATGCGGTCTATCGTCCTTACGAGGCCTGCGCCAAGGTATATATCTTCTTGGAGGCTGAGAGCTTCAACGACCAAGCAGCCAACGCCTTTCTGAAGACCCTGGAGGAGCCACCGCAGCACGTCCACTTCGTGCTGGTCACCGACCGACCGGAGCGGATGCTGCCCACCATAGTCTCTCGCTGTCAGCCGGTAGCGTTCTCGCCCGTCCCTGTACCGGCGGTGACAGAGGTGCTCGTAGACCGTTGTGGTCTGAGCGAAGAGGAGGCCGCACTGATGGCTCGTGTCTCGGGGGGCAACCTGGCCTACGCAAGAGAGCTTGCTACCTCGGAGGCCGCTCGCATACAACGGGACACGCTGCTTGACCTTGGTCGGGACCTGCCGGGACTCGGACTCCTGGATACTGAGGTGGCGATAGACGATCTCATGGCCACCGTGGAGGCCAGGGCGAACGAGCGCACGGGGCAGCTGGAGGCGCAGCTCACCCAGGCACTGGAGTGGGCCGGGGACGCGCGTACCAAGGCCTGGCTAAAGAAGCGCCACGAAGATCGCGCGAAGAGGCAGCAGCGCCGCCTAGTCACCAGCGGTCTGCAGTTAGCCACCAGGACTCTGGCTTGTTGGTACAGGGACCTGGCTCTGGTCTCCGCGGGTGCGGAAGGCGGCGTGCACAATCTGGACCGGTTGCAGGAGCTGCGGACCCTGGGTTCTTCTTCCGGACCGCTGGCATATTCTGAAGCTGTGGTGGCCGTGAGCAAGGCCCAGGAGAGGCTCCGCTATAATGTTGATGCCCGATGCGCTATCGGGGACATGTTTCGTTCCATCAAGGAGGCCCTGAACTAGTGGCCGAAGTCGTAGGGGTAGTCTTTTCCGGCGGACCGAAGGTGTATCACTTCGATCCTGCCGGTCTCGCGTTGGCGGAGGGGGACCGCGTGGTGGTGCAGACCGCCACCGGACCTGAGATCGGCGAAGTCGTCGAAGCGCCCCATGAAGTAGATGATTCGGATATCGCTGCGGCGCTGAAGAAGGTCCAGCGCATCGCTACGGACAAGGATCTCGAGACGCAGGCCGCTTCGGAGAGCCTGCGTCGCGAGGCTATGGCCACGTGCAGAGAGATGATCCGCAGCCATGGTCTCGACATGAAGCTGGTCGGTGCCGAGATCGGTCTTGGTGGCGAGAAGATAACCTTCAGCTTCTTCTCTGAGGAGCGGGTGGATTTTCGCACACTGGTGGCGGACCTGTCCCAGGCACTGGAGACGCGCATCGAGCTCAGACAGGTGGGCGCGCGCGAAGAGGCGCGTATGGTCGGCGGTCTGGGTCCCTGCGGTCGCGCTCTGTGTTGCACGGTGTTCCCGGGTGATGATGATCCGGTCTCTATCCGCATGGCCAAAGAGCAGAATCTACCGCTCAACCCGACCAAGATCTCCGGTCTATGTGGTCGTCTGATGTGCTGTCTCAAGTATGAGCAGGACCAGTACGTCTGCTTCCGCAAGGAGTCACCCGCCAAAGGCACGCGCGTGTGCACCCCGGAGGGCGACGGAGTGGTGTCAGGCTATATGCTGACCAAAGAATCAGTGGCCGTGAAGATGGAAGATGGCTCGCATGGAGAAGTGCGCTTGTGCCAGTGTGAGTGCCAGGCGGACGGATCTCTGCTCTTCACCCCCGAGGAGAAACCGCCGGCACCGTCCCCTTGGGATCTTCCCCCAGGTCTAGGAAGGTCCATGGTGGGAGAGGGTCCTGATTTCTCGCAGCCCGCGTCTGACGCCGGTGCCGGTGCTGGTGAGGGTGGCGAGTCTACGCAGGGCAAGAGTGAGGGCTCTCGCCCCGGTCGTTCGCGTAGATCGCGAAGCAGGCGCCGGGGTCGCGGCCGCGGACCGGACCAGGGTCAGCCGGCCGGCGAGGGCGCTGCAGTCGCATCGGGCGGCCAGCAGACAGGCTCTCGTCCGCCCGGAGAACGAACGGGCGGTGGGCAAGCCCCGAGCCAGGGGACTAGCGGCCAAGGAGGCGCGTCCAAGCGACCGCGTCGCCGGCGCAGACCACGAAAGCCCGGCTCGGGCGGCGCGCCTGGGGCACCCGGGAACGGCGGCGGCAATGGGGGCGGTGGCTCCGGGTCGTAGGGATGCGCGGCGACGTCGGGCTTGTCAGCTACGCAGCGGCAGCTTCTAAACTAAGGCGCTCGCGGAGCGCGGCGCCTGGCTCGGTATCCAGCGCGACACACTTCTTCTTCGGGCCAGCGTAGCTCAGATGGTAGAGCAGCTCACTCGTAATGAGCAGGTCTGGGGTTCGATTCCCCACGCTGGCTTACCCGGAAGAAGAGTCCGACCCCGCATCATCCTTGTCGATAAAGGGAACAATCAACCATCACGATCGAAAGGAGCAGTTGTGGGAGCGAATGAGTTCGGGATCATCTACGGGGCGGCCTACGGGTCGCTGGCAGACGCCACAGCGGATTACGAAGGCATCAAAGAGCTGCACAAGGAGAAGTGGATCGGCAAGTATGAGTCCGCCCTCTTCACCAAGAACGAGGATGGGTCCGTCAAGATCCACGACACCGACGCCACCTCTCGCGGGAAGGGCCTGAAGATAGGCGCGGCCGCTGGGGCGGCCATCGGCCTCATCTTCCCCGTTACCCTCCTAGCGGGCGCCTTGGTCGGCGGAGGTGCCGGCCTACTCGGGGGTCATCTCTCGAAGGGTCTGAAGCGCGACGACATCAAGGAACTCGGCGACACGCTCGACACGGGAGAAGCCGGGATCATCCTGGTGGCGATCGTCACCCCCGATGAGGGGATCGACCGCTTCCTCAAGCGGGCCGCCAAGGTCATGAAGAAGCAGGTGGACGAGGACGCCGAAGAGCTCAAGAAGGCCATCGACGAAGCGCTCGTAGACTGAGTCTGCCAGTGTGGGGCGCACCGGCCGCACGGCCGGTGCGCCCCAGTTCGTGTGCCCCCGAAATGTCGATGACGTCCTGTCCTCCTGCTAGTGCGACCGCAACCCGGGGGTCAACAAGTCTGATATCGTCAGTCGGAGGGCTCGGACCGTCGCCGGCTGACGGACGGGCAACCCGGGGTTGGTATCGCCGGGGTCACTTGCGATGTTTGGAGGAGGTCGGCGTATGCCAGAGGAGAAACAGGTCGCAGACGCACCGCAGGCGAACGAAGCGGCGGCGCGACCGGCCAAGCGACGGCGCCGAATGTCTGCGCCCCTGGTCGTGGCGGCACTCATCATGTTCCTGGCGATGGCCTCCTACTTCGCCAACGGCGTGTCTCTGCTCCTCGAACTGGACGTCTTCACGCGCGGGCTCGGGAACGCTTCGGTGGCGGCGGGCGCGCTCACGCCCGAAGGGCAGCGTCTGGTCCTCGGCGGTGTGTATCTCTTCTTCGGTGCGCTTGCCCTGATCTTCCTGATCGGCTTCCTGCTGAGACGCAGAGTGGGCCTGGGTCGCCACCATGACCTGGACTGCGTTATCGCTCATCGTCGGACTGGTCGCCTACTTCAGCGGACAGCCCAAGTACTCTGAGCATGCTGGCGGGTGTGGTGCTACTACTCGTGCTCAACCAGACGTCGGTCCACCAGGAATTCCAAGTGGAAGCGCGGTGATGCGGGCATGAGCAAGAACTCACACACCTCGAGCCGGCGGCGGCCACCGAGACGTTGTCGGCGTCCCGCGACGCCGGAGATCTCGAGCTACTCCGGAGGTTCGAACCTGTCGTTCGCTTCACGCAAGGGCGAGCAGTTCTTCCCGACGGACGTCGAGCGATATGTCTCTCAGGCCAGCCTCTGGGCCCACTATCCCGACGGACGAGAGGAGAGACTGATAGACGAGGGGGACCTCGACGTCGACGCATTGGTCGAGCCGAGGGAATACCCGTTCGGGACTATTGAGTATCTCCGTTTCAACGAGGCGCTGGGGCTGGCCGAGAGCGCCCGGGTGCTCAGCGAAGTGGCGCGCGAGCGCCGCGAGAGCGGGAACGTGTTCCGGCCGGGAAGAGGGAGACTTGCGCGAGGTGGCTTTCTGCCCCGGGTGGTCGACGCGCTCTTCTCGGTATCGTTCTTCTTTCGCGGTAAGGTGTCGCCGGTGACCGCCGCAGCGGCGGAGTTGGACTACAACCGGGCTCTCCGCGAGGATGAGAAGTACGTCTACTACGGGCGGGTGGTCCGCCAAGGTGGCTGGACGGTCCTTCAATACTGGTTCTTCTACTACTACAACAGCTGGCGTTCCGGGTTCCACGGCGTCAACGATCACGAATCGGATTGGGAGAATATCGTCGTCTACCTGTATGAGCAGGATGGACGGCTCTATCCGGAGTGGGCCGCATACGCCTCGCACGACTTCCACGGTGTCGACTTGCGCAGGCGCTGGGACGACCGCGGGGAGCTCGATCTCGTGGACGGTCACCCCGTAGTGTGGGCGGGTGCCGGATCCCACGCCTCCTACTTCCGCCAGGGTGAGTACCAATCTCCGGTGCCTCTGCCGGTGCCCAAATGGATGGGCACTGTCGCTCGCGGCCTCAGTTCGTTCTGGACTCGCACCCTTGGCCAAGCGGGCAGGACCCGAGACCCATTCCGGATCCCCTTCGTCGATTTCGCCAGGGGTGACGGGAAGAGCATCGGCCCAGCGCAGCCGTACCAGTGGGACGCGGTGGTCGTCGACGAATCGACGCCGTGGGTCAGCAAGTATCGCGGGCTGTGGGGTCTCTATGCACACGACCCGATCTCCGGCGAGAACGCTCCCGCGGGTCCCATGTACAACCGGGGGGGATCTCCTAGGCAGAGCTGGTACGACCCCTTGCGCTTCGCCGGTCTGGATACCGAGCCACCGCCACCCCACGCCGTCGATCTGTTGTCTGAGGATTGCTCCCGCATCCAAACGAGGCAGGAGGAATTGCAGAAGTCGATCACCCTGAAGAGTGTCGAACTCCAGTCCCTCGGCGTCGAGATGAACGGTATGGAAGGCAACCCTCATCTGGTCGACCGGCACGTGGCGCTCGCGCAGAAAGCGGCCGTCCTTCGTGAGGAGCTGAGTGGCCTTAGGCGTGAGTCCTCCGAGAACGAGGCGATACTGGGCGCGCTTCGGCACAGGTTGGCTCTGCTCAAGGCGGGAGACAAGCCCGATCCGCGCTCACACATCAAGAAGCTGGGCCAGCCGGTGGCTCAGAAGGACGTGCGGTTCAACCGGGCGGCCGAGGCCTGGGGGGCGATCAGCCTCAGCGTCATCCTGCTAGGGCTCGTGACGGTACTCGTACTTGCGCGCGGTTACGTGTGGATGGCGCTGACTCTGATGGCGGTCGCGTTTGTCGTCATAGAGTCCATCCTCCGGGGAGAGTATGCCCGGACGATCACAGGCATCGCGTCGGTCCTTGCAGTCGTCACCACGATTCTTCTCATAGGTCACTTCTGGCTGTGGATAATCGTGGTAGCGCTAGCGTCGCTGGCAGTGTTCCTGATGGTGCAGAAACTGCGCGAAATCCGGTAATGAGCTGGCTGAGACGCCTGAGACTCGACCGCAGAAATGTGGGCCCGGACCTGAGCTCCGGACTTGTACTCGGCGTGGTGAGTGTGCCGGATGCCCTTGCCGCCGGAGTGCTCGCGGGAGTCAATCCTCTCTATGCGCTCTACGCAGTCATGTTGTCCACCCCGGTGGGGGCGTTCTTCGCCAGCTCGGCATTCTTGAGCGTGCAGACCACGAGCGCCATGGCGTTGGTGGTCGCCAGCGTCCCCGAGGTCTCTGGGGCCGAGGTCAATCCTCGGGCTGTCTTCACGCTCGCCATCCTGACCGGGGTATTCATGCTGATCGCTGGGTTTCTCAAGCTGGGCCAGCTCATGCGTTTTGTGTCAAATTCGGTGATGGTGGGGTTCATGAACGGGGTGGCCCTTCTGATCATCCTCGGCCAGTTGAAGGACTTCACCGGGTACGCAAGCGAGTTCAGCAACAGGGTGGTGCGGGCCGTCGACCTTCTGTTCAACCTCGACCAGGTAGATCTGCCTACCGTCGCAGTGGGACTGACCGCGGTGATGCTGATAGTGGTCCTGGAGGAGACACGGCTTCGCCAGCTAGGTATGGTGGTGGCGATCATCGCGGCATCGCTGCTCCCAAGTCTCTTTGGATGGGGTTCGGTGGCTCTGGTGTCCGATATCGCTGCGATCGAGGGCGGTTTTCCCAAGCCTGTCCTTCCGGACTTCTTGACGGTGCCCATGCTGATCGTGCCCGCCCTCTCTCTGGCTGCGATCGGCCTGATCCAAGGAGCGGGGGTAAGCCAGGCATATGTGAACCCGGATGGCCGATACCCTAATGCTTCACGGGACTTCATCGGCCAGGGCGCGGCCAACGTAGCCGCAGGCCTCTTCCGGGGTATGCCGGTCGGCGGCTCGGTCTCCGCGACCGCACTCATAGTCAACAGTGGGGCCCGGACCCGGCTGGCGAACATATTCGCGGGTGTAGTGATCGCCGTCATCACGTTGCTCTTCGCCGGAGCAGTGGGCAGGCTCGCCATGCCGGCCCTGGCCGGCCTGTTGATCGTGATCGGTTTTCGTACGATCAAGCCGGCCAACGTGCTGTCGGTGTGGCGCACGGGCAACATCCAGCGCGTCGTCATGGTGATGACCCTCGGCCTGGTCCTGATGATCCCGCTGCAATACGCGGTCTTGGCCGGCGTGGCTCTCTCCATCCTGCTCTATACCGTGAGGCAATCAAACCGGATAGTGGTGAAAGAGTGGAAGCTCGAGGAGGGCAGTCTGCCGCTCGAGCAAGACGCGCCCACGAGCGTCCTTCCGGAAAGCATCACCGTGCTCGTGCCCTACGGAAGCCTCTTCTACGCCGCCGCCCCCGTGCTCGAAGACAAATTGCCGGCCATCGATGACAAGACTAGAAACGCCGTTGTCATCCTCAGCCTGCGCGGGCGGAGCGAACTGGGCAGCACCTTCATGAAGATGCTGGAACGGTATGCGGCTGACCTCAAGGAACACGACAGCCTGCTCATGCTGGCCGAGGTCGACTCGTCGATCAGGGAGCAACTGGCCCGCGCCGGGATGGTCGACTCTGTCTCCCATCGAAACATCTTCACGAAGACCGGCAAGGTGGGGGAGTCCCTCTACGACGCTCATGCAGCAGCCAAGGACTGGATGGCGCAGCGCAAGACCGGCGACGGGGTGGCCTAAGTCGACCGGCTCTAGCCGGGGCCGACTCGGGTCCCGCGGGACCCGAGTCGGCCCGACCTCGCTCTAGTGCATGGCCGCTCCCGAGGCATCTTGCAGCGTCTCCAGGATGCGGTCGAGGTTGAACGAAGCCGGCTTCTGCCGCGGTGGGAAATCCTTGAAAGACTGTATCTGCTGAGCCACGAGCGCCTGGGCTCCGTAGAGGAGATAGGCGTGGTCGATCATCCAGTCGTAATAAGTATTGGAGTTCTCGTCCGCACGCTCAAAGGGATCGCGACGCAGATGGAACATCTTGGGGATCCTCAGCGGGACGAAGGGCTCAGACCAACACGCGAGCTGCTTGGCGCGTTGCTCCATGAACACGAGCTTCCAGTCGTTGTGCCGCACGGCCACGAGTTGGCCGTCGTCGCTCAGGTAGAAGAAGGACTGCCGGGGGCTCTTATCGACCTCCCCTGTGAGGTAGGGCAGCATGTTCAGGCCGTCGATGTGCGCCTTGAAGGACTTGTCGCCGGCCTGATGCCCCTCCAGGACCTTGGTGCGGATGTCTGGCTCTCCGGCGGCCGCAAGTAGTGTGGGCAGCCAGTCCTGATGACACACGATGTCGTTGAGCGTCTTGCCCGCCGCGAACCTGCCGGGCCAGCGGACGAACGCCGGCACCCGCCAGCCGCCTTCCCAGTTGGTGTTCTTTTCGCTCCGGAACGGAGTGATAGCGCCGTCGGGCCAGGTATTGAAGTGGGGACCGTTGTCCGTCGAGTACATGACGATGGTGTTGTCGGCGATACCCAATTCGTCGAGCTTGTCCAGCATCTGGCCGACCAGTTCGTCATGCGCCACCATCACGTCGTTGTAGGGGCCCTGTCCGCTCTTGCCCAGGTGCTTCTCTGCAGGATGCGTCCGGAAATGCATGGCGGTGGAGTTCCACCACAGGAAGAACGGCTTGCCTGACTTGCTGGCCTCGTCCATGAAGCCGAGGGCGTGCTCCGTGATCTCCTCGTCGATGGTCTCCATGCGCTTCTTGGTGAGCGCCCCGGTGTCTTCTATCCGCCCGTCGGCGTAGCTGTGGATCACGCCACGCGGGCCGAAACGCGCACGAAACGCCGGATCCTTCGGATAGTCGGGGCTCTCCGGCTCCTCCTCGGCGTTCAGGTGGTAGAGGCTGCCGAAAAACTCGTCGAAACCGTGATTGGTGGGTAGGAACTCGTCTTTGTCTCCCAGGTGGTTCTTGCCGAACTGACCCGTGACGTAGCCGAGAGGCTTCAGGAGCTCGGCGATGGTCGGGTCCTCGGGGCTCAGGCCGGTATCTGCCCCCGGCATCCCGACCTTGGTGAGGCCGGTGCGAATAGGGTTCTGGCCGGTGATGAACGCGGACCGGCCTGCCGTACAGCTCTGCTGACCGTAGTAGTCGCTGAAGGCCAGACCCTCCTCGGCCACTCGATCGATGTTGGGGGTCCTGTAACCCATCTGCCCCCGGTTGTTGTAGCTGATGTTCCACCAGCCGATGTCATCCCCCCACAGGATGAGGATGTTGGGTTGAGCCTTCGTGGCCATCCAGGCCTCCTCGTTCGTCTGCCAACGGCGGATCGGCAGGCGGGTTGTTGTTGCGCCTCGACGACATTGATATCAGCCACCGAGGACAGAAGCAAGCCCTCCCTCGCGGCCCGAAAGACAGGCGGGCTAGGCAGGTATGGGGGCCGGCGCGACGTACTTGTAGCATGACCATCACGACATGTCGGGGAGCGCCGATGAGCGAGGACGAGAAACGATCTACCGAGGCCGTGACGGCGGAGGGCAGCCACGAGCCCCATGCGGAGCCCGATGCATCGGCCGCCCATCTGGATGAGCCACCTGACAGAAGCCGCTTGATTGACCTGGGTGGGAGACTGCGGAGTCGTCCCAATGGTCTGCTCTTTGGACTAGCCTGCGTGACCATCGTCCTCTACGGCATGAGGCATTCCCGCGCCATCCTTGCGCCCATCTTCCTGGCCATGTTCATCGTCATGGCCCTCAGCCCCATAATGCAGTGGCTCAGACGAAAGGGCATGCCTCCGTGGGCGGCCCTGCTCGTTGTCCTCGCAGGGTTTCTCGTCGTTGCAGCAGGTTTCATTGCGATCGTTGCGACGTCCCTGGGGCAGATCAGCTCCAGGATCCCGGTCTACCAGCAGGGGCTGAGCCGCGTTACTTCAACAGTGCAGGTCTGGTTCGCGGGGCACGACATAGACATAAGCGGCGTCACGGGCAACATCCTGAGGCCGGACAAGATCATCGGCTGGGTGAACTCTTCGGTCCGGATGTTCATCTCTCTGCTCTCCAGTGCGTTCCTTGTGGCCCTGATCGTCGTCTTCATGATCGCTGAGGTGTATTCATTCCCCCGCAAGCTGCATGAAGATCTGCTTCTCGGCCCCAGACTCGGACGTGCGTTCGACACCTTCGGCACGGTGACCCGCACCTTTCTGTTCACTCTAACGTGGCTCAACGCTCTGACCGCGGCGTTGGTGGCGGTGGTCTACTACGCTTTTGGGGTCGAATTCGCTTTGCTGTGGGCCCTGTTGTTCTTCTTGCTCAGCTTCATCCCCAATATCGGTTTCGTCCTGGCGGTGATACCGCCGTTCTTTGTCACTCTGCTCGGGTATCGGTTTCGCTCGGGCCGCGATCGTGGTGGCTGTCGTGACGCTGATCAACGGAGTGGTGAACAACGGCATCTCCCCGCGGTTCATGGGGCAGCGGACGGGGCTGACCCCTCTCATGGTCTTCTTGGCCGTTGTCTTGTGGGCATGGGTGCTGGGACCTGTGGGAGCTCTCATGGCGGTGCCCCTGATGCTCATGGTGAAACTTCTGTTCTTCGAATCGTACGAGAGCACACAGGCCCTCTCCAAATTCATGACCCCGTCCAAGCGAAAGAAGAAGCGCAAGTCCGCCACCGACGCGGCGGAATAGACTCAGTGAGGCGCCCCCGGTTGTCGGCGACGAGTGACCGGATCCGCTGACGAGCGGGTCATCAATCGGCTGCGGCGACCTGTTTCTTCCGCTTTTTGGGCCGCTTACGCTTGCCGAACTCCCTCACGGGTGTGCCCATGAGGTCCGAGATCGCCTGCGTACTCTCAAAGGAATCGAAGAAGAGCAACTTGACCATGAGCATGAGCGGCACCGACATCAGCGCCCCCAGCCCGCCTAGGACCCATCCCCAGAAGAACACGGAGACGAAGACAGTCAGGGTGCTCAAGCCCAGATTCCTCCCCATGATCTTAGGTGAGAAGAAGTTGTCGACGACGGTGTTGATCGCGATGACGATGATGACCACGACCGCGGCCCGGGGGAAGCCGAACTCCAGCAAGGTTATGAAGAACACGGGTATGACCGACAGCAGGAAGCCGACATTGGGGATGAAGCTCATCACAAAGAACAGCAGCCCCCACACCAGAGCAAAGTCGACGCCAAAAACGTAGTAGATCAAGGTCACCATGACGGCGACCAGGCCGCTGAGCCACGCTTTGGTGAAGAGGAAGGTCTTGACTGTCTCGCCGAAATTGGCGAAGGATCGAGCCACCCGCTCGTTCACCCTGATGGCTTCGCTGAGCTTCTTTGGGAGTGAGTACACATAGGCGACCATGAAGAGAAGGAGCAGGATTATCCAGAAGACACTGCCCATGACGTTGACTATGCTGGACAGGAGCCCCTTGACCGCGCTCGTGGCAGCTTCTGGGCTGAGCGAATCACTGGTCAGACTGCTGATGTCTATCCCCCGCTCGGCGAACCAGGCAGTCATAGTAGCCTCCATTTGGGCGATATTCGCCTGGTAGCCGGGCATCTTATCGTCCAACTGTGTGACTGCCGAAAGCATGACGAGCATGAACAGGGTGACGGCGGCGACCAAGACGACCGAGACGATGACTATGCACAGCCAGGCCGGCATCCCCTTGCGCCGCATCCAGGCAAGGGCGGGGGCGGCGCCCATGGTGAGAAAGAGGGCGAGAAACAACGGGTTGAGGATGCCCGACATGCTCTTCATCGCCAAGATCAGGATGGCCGCCAGTGTGAGCGGAAGAAGCAGGCGCACGGGACCGCTCAAGAGACTCTCCCGTTTGGGGGCCGCCAAGTCCGCTGGTGATACACGGGTCTTCTCCAGTTCACCGGGCTTGGTCACGCCGGTGGCATCGTCCGCAGAGGTTGACTCCGGGTCCGGGACCGCGGACGCTGGGCCATCTTGAGTCATTGGTGCGTCGCCTCCGATTGGTGCTTTGACCGTCGACAGAGACCGCCGCTCGCGGTAGATGAGATACATTCTAACCCTGAAATCTAACGGAGGTGCGACGGCGGTCCCAGGACGTGAGGTCTTTGCCGTGGTGCCGGCTGATACAATGAGGCCAGCACGAGTCCGGGAGAGCCATGAGGTCCAGCACCGCCAATCTCCAGGCATTCCACACCATGGCCAAACCCACCGGCGCACGGTGCAACTTAGACTGCGCCTACTGCTTCTTCCTGAAGAAGGATCTGCTCTACCCGGGCAGCGACTTCCGAATGACCGACGAGGTGCTCGAGGCGTACATCCGCCAGACCATCGAGGCACATCAGGTGCCGGAGGTGACCATCGCCTGGCAGGGCGGCGAGCCGACACTGATGGGTTTGGACTTCTTCCGAAGGGCCGTGGAGCTGGAGCAGAACGTTGCTGCTCCGGGTGTGGCGATCGAGAATACGCTTCAGACCAACGGCGTGCTTCTCGACGACGAATGGTGCGAGTTCCTGCGAGAGCAGCGCTTTCTCGTCGGTCTCAGCCTTGACGGCCCCCGAGAGTTGCACGACGCCTACCGGCGGGACAAGCGAGGCAACTCGGTCTTCGACAAGGTCGCCCAGGCCGTCCGTCTCATGCAGAAACACCAGGTGGAGTTCAACATCCTCTGCACCGTGAACGCTGCCAACGGTGACCACCCGCTTGAGGTCTACCGCTTCTTCCGAGATGACCTCGCTGCCCGCTACTTACAGTTCATCCCCATCGTGGAGAGGGACAACCAGACAGGCGACCAGGAAGGTGCCGCGGTCACAGACAGGTCGGTCGGCGGACGGCAATACGGACGCTTCCTGATCGAGATCTTCGACGAATGGGTCCACAACGACGTCGGGGAGACGTTCGTGCTGTTCTTCGACGGGGTGCTGGCCTCGTATGTGACAGGGAAATCCAGCCTCTGCGTACTCAGGCCCACCTGCGGTGAAGGCGTGGCGCTCGAGCACACTGGGGACGTGTACTCCTGCGACCACTACGTCGAGCCCCACCACCTGCTCGGGAACATCCTCGACACTGCCTCTCGGCGAGCTGGTCTTCTCCGACAGGCAGCGCGCGTTCGGCGAGGCCAAGGCCGACAGCCTTCCGCGAGTCTGCGGCGAGTGTCGCTGGCTGTTCACGTGCAACGGGGAGTGTCCCAAGAACCGGGTGCTGGATACGGCGGAGGGCGAGCCCGGGCTCAACTGGCTGTGTGACGGCCTCCAAGCCTTCTTCGAGCACGTCGATCACCCGATGCAGATCATGGCCGACCTTCTTCGCCGCGGCCGACCGGCCTCAGAGGTGATGAGCGTGCTCGCCGCCGAGAAGGACGAGGCGGCCCGTCGCCTCGCGGGCGCCGGCCGGAACGAGCCCTGCCCGTGCGGCAGTGGCCTGAAGTACAAGAGGTGTCACGGAGCCTGAGCGGCGGGCGGCCGCGCTCTGCGGCGTGCTATAAAGCAGAGTCAGGCCGGATGGAGGCCCGAGCAATGTCTGCCGGAGGGAGCCGCAGTGACCGCGTACATCATTCTTGCTGGGCTCATAGCCTTGTACTCCCTAGGGGCGGCCAAGCTCGAGTACTTCCTCATCACCGGCCCTATCATCTTTGTGATCCTCGGCTTCATCCTTGGCCCGGACGGGGCCAACCTCCTCCACATGACGACCGGCTCGGAGATCATCCGCGTCGTCACGAGCGTCACTCTCGCGCTACTGCTCTTCTCCGACGCTTCGAGCGTCAACCTGAAAGCGTTGCGCCGTGATGCCTCGGTCCTGGTGCGGCTTCTCTTCATCGGTCTTCCGCTCGCGGTCATCATAGGAGGACTCTCTGCCTGGGCCCTGCTACCCGCTCTGGGGCTCGGCACCTGCGCGCTGCTCGCCGCTATCCTGGCACCGACCGACCTCTCCCTTGGCCTCGCGATGTTCAGGAATCCCAAGGTACCGGATCGGGTGCGCCGCGAGATCAACGTGGAAAGCGGCCTCAACGACGGCGTTGCCACACCCGTGGTCATGCTCCTCATCGGAGTGGTGGTCGCGGAGTCGGGCGAAGGTGGACGCCCGATCGTCACGGCAATAGAGGAGCTGGCCATCGGGATCGCGATCGGTGCGGCGGTCGGCATTGTGGGCGCACTACTGATGCGGTATTCGAAAAGCAGGGGTTGGTCCTCGGAGGCATCGCGCCGGTTTGCCGCCCTGGCCTTTGCCCTTCTTGCTTACGGAGGCGCGGGCGCCCTCCACGGCAACGGCTTCATCGCCGCTTTCGTGGGCGGGATAGCGTTTGGAGCCATCGATCATCGGCTGGCGACCGAAGCGGTCGAATACACGGAGAAGACAGGAGTGCTGCTCACCTTCGCCGTGTGGTTCGTCTTCGGAGCCGTCATCGCTCCCATTCTCATCTCAGACGGGCTCCACTGGCAGCCGATCGTCTACGCGCTCGTCAGCCTGACCTTCGTGCGGATGCTCGCCGTGGCCCTCTCGCTGTGGGGCAAGAAGATGCATCGCTCGACGATAGTCTTCATCGGGTGGTTCGGGCCGCGCGGACTTGCCAGTGTGGTCTTTCTCGTCCTTGCCATCCAGTCTCTGGCGAAGGACGGCATCGATACCTCGCTGCTCGCTGCCACCGCCGGCTGGACTATCCTTCTGAGCGTCATCCTCCACGGGCTCTCGGCCGGTCCGGTGGCCGCCTGGTACGGGGGCAGGGTCGCCGGATTCGCTCCGGGCAGCCCGGAACTGGGGGAAGCTGCGCGCACCCGGAGACGCGAAGGCATAGCGGCGCCCAACTCTATCGAAGCAGGCGAAGACTCGTAGCAGCTGGGGACTCGACCGCTCGGTCGCCGCATGAAGCCCGCCGCCCTAGCGTGCGCCGATCTCGCTCTGCAGGTCGAGAATGGACTGCTGCGCCGTCTTTAGCAGGCCTTCCTGGGGACGATCGAGGTCGAAGATCATGTAGAGCACTGCCGATAGGACCACGACCAGCAAGATCAGTGACATCCAGTTGACGTTCTCCGAGTAGCCTAGCTGCATGCCTAGGAGGAAGGCCGCCACCAACGTGATGAGATAGGTGAACAGAAGGATCAGCGGGGCCGTGCGCACGTAGATGCCCATGTTGATCCGCTCAGTCGTCACGCTGATGATCTCGTTCACCGATTCGACGAACAGGGCCGTCACATCTGTGGTGTTCCCGGCTTTGACCAGGTTCTCGGTCACCGTCCAGAGCTCGTCATGGATCTCCTTAGTGCGCACCAGTATCGCAGTCGTATCATCAGCGTTGAGCAAGGCCACCCGCAGGTCGACGTATTCCTGCAGGAGGGTACGGGTCTGACTGCTGTAGGGTTCGTCTATATACCCCGCGCGAAGATAGGCCGTGCGGATGGCGTTGGCATCATCGACTACCAGCGTGCGGCGCTCGCCGGCGAAGGTGACACCGAAGCCGAGGACGAAGGCCATCAGAAAAGCGAGCAGGCCCAACGTGGCCCCTGCGATGGAGCCCAGTTGTGCGTCCGACCGCGGCGGATGTTTGCGGCTCTTCGCCTTGACATACCCGTAGCCACCAGCGAGGGACACAAGAATGAGTACCACTGTGACGACGTACAGTGCCCACAGTGGCAGCGCGTCAAAGGGCTGAGTCTTCATCGGCCGCTACTGGCGCGCCATGGCGATCTTGAGGTCGGCTTCCGTGTCCTGGATCAGTTCACCTGACAGGTCCAGCGTGACCCGCTTGATGGTGCCCGTGAACGGGAAGCGTCCCGTGTACCTCTCGGGAGCTGCAGGCTCGCCGCCGTCGTAGCCGCAGGTCAGGCCTTGTGTACCGAACATGTTGAGGACCGAGTACGGCATGTCCACGGAGCCGACCAGCTTGCGGTCTATATAGAGCTGAGCCCTGGCCGGCACCCCGAGCCCCTTGGCCACGTCGGGCTTGCCTGTCGGCTCGAACTCGTAACGCAGTTCGACCTCTCCCTCAGGGATGATCGCGTCGGAGGTGAGCCAGAACCGTTCCCGGCCGAGCCAGTTGTACAGGAATACGAGCTTCTTGTCCTGGACGAAGAACGCGTAGCCGCCGGTGCGACCGCCTTGGGCGAGCAAGATGCCCTCTGCGCCGCCCTTTGGCACGACGACGTCGGCCGTGATGCTCCACGGTCGATTGTAGCCCTTGGGTGCGGCCGTGAAGGGGATCCCTGAACCACCCGGGTAGTAGACGAACTTGTTCCTGGGCCGAGCGATCGTCGGGCGCTCCACGTTGAGGCGTTGGAGGGCAGTCCCGTCGATGGGCAGCACTTGGTACTTGCCCGCTTCCGCCCACCATCTGCCGATGAGCTCGATCAGCTTGTCACGATGCTCTTCCGCGAGGTTCTGGGTCTCGGAGTAGTCCTCGTCCACGTGGAAGAGCTCCCAGTCGTGGGTCTCGATGTCGAGGAGCACGTCGTTGGTGATCTCGTCGCCGAACTTGCGACCCTTCTTGGCGGCCTCCGTGAAATTCCGCCCAGGCCACGGGCAGACCGCGCGCCAGCCGTCGTGGTAGATCGAGCGGTGGGCGAACATCTCGAAGTACTGGGTGTGGTGATTAGTGGGTGCGGCCGCTTCGTTGAAGGTGTGCGCGAAGCTGATGCCATCGATGGGAGCCTGCGATACGCCGCGGATGGCCTCGGGCGGCTCGACCCCAAGCGCCTCGAGGACCGTGGGGACCAGGTCGATGCAGTGCCCGTACTGAGTCCGTAGCTCGCCTCGCGCCTGGATGCCCTTGGGCCACGACACGATGCACGGGTCGGTGGTGCCGCCCCGGTAGGTCTCGCGCTTCCAGCGGCGGAACGGCGTGTTGCCCGCGTTGGCCCAGCCCCAGGGGTAGTGGTTGCATGTCTCCACGCCACCCAGCTCATCGATCATCTTCAGGTTGGCTTCGAGCGACTCCGGCACGTTGTTGAAGAAGAACATCTCGTTGAGCGACCCGACGGCGCTACCCTCGGAGCTGGCGCCGTTGTCCGAGATGACCATGATGAGGGTGTTGTCCAGCCTGCCGATCTCTTTGAGGAACTCCAACACGCGACCGAAGTGATGGTCGGTGAAGCTGACGAATCCGGCGTAGACCTCCATGTACCGCGCGTAGAGCCGCTTGGCATCATCGGACAGCGTCTCCCACACCGGCACGTCCGGGTCAGGGGCAGACAGTTCGGTGCCCGCCGGGATGATGCCCATGTCGAGCTGACGCTGGTGGACGAGCTTGCGATACTCCTCCCAGCCGCCGTCGAACTTGCCCTTGTACTTGTCCGCCCACTCCTTGGGCACATGATGTGGCGCATGGCCGGCGCCGGTGGCGTAGTACAGGAAGAACGGTTTGTCAGGCGCGTTGACGTGGGCGTCCTGGATGAACTCGATCGCCTTGTCGGCCAAGTCGATGCTCAGATGGTAGCCGTCTTCGGGCAGAGCGGGCTGCTCGACCTCATGGTTGTCGTACGTGAGTTCCGGATACCACTGGTTGGTCTCGCCACCTAGGAAGCCGTAGTAGCGCTCGAAGCCGCGGCCGAGCGGCCAGCGGTCGTGCGGGCCGGCGGCGGTCGTGTGCTCGGGCGGGGTCAAGTGCCATTTGCCGACGCAGAATGTGTTGTAGCCCTCTTGCTGCAGGATCTCGCTGACCATGGCTCTGTCGAAGGGCAGGACGCCGTTGTAGCCCGGGTAGCCGGTGGAGGTCTCGGTGATCGATGCGAGGCCGAGTGAGTGATGGTTGCGCCCGGTCAGGATGCAGCCGCGCGACGGCGAGCAGAGCGCCGTGGTGTGCATGTTGGTGTAGCGCAGCCCATTCGCCGCCAGGCTGTCTATCACGGGAGTCTCCACCAGTCCGCCGAAGGACGACAACTGGCCGTAGCCCACGTCATCCAGTACGAAGAAGAGCACGTTGGGTGAACCCTCTTGGGGACGAGGCGGCTCTGGCCACGCCGGCGAGGACTCCTTGGTGGTACGTCCGATGACTCCGGTGAACGGAGTGCCGTCCTTGTAGGTCTTGATGGCCATGAGAACCCTCCTGTCGAAAACACCCGCGTGCGCTCTTGCCCGACTTCCTCCACTCTACACGTTTGTTGTCAAGTCGGTGCGCGGTCAAACCGTAGAGTGCGTCAGGCATCAGCGGGCACTCGCGACCTGCTGCCTTACCTGTGGAATAATCACCATGGCAATGGGTCGTGGCACAGACCCCAGGTAGGTTGTTGAGTGGTCCGCGTCCTCTCGGGGCGCGTCTATCGTGAAGGTTGGAGATCCTTTTGACCGAAGAGAAGGTGTTCTGTCCTGGGTGCCCGCGCAGGGGCCTGTTCATGGCGCTCGGGAAGCACAAGTTCGTCGCCACCGGTGACGTCGTCTGCTCGTTGGCAGATGCTCGGCCGCCGAGGCCCAAACCGCGGCCTCACGGAGCCCCGGGTGGTGGGGCCCATGGAGCGTCGGGTGGGGGGCCTCAGGGGGCGCCGGGCCGGGGACCGGAAGGTCCTCGCCGAGAAGTCATGATCGTGGATGGCGGCACCCTCGTGGATTCTGGGGCGAGTCTCTTGGAGAGCTTGTCCAAGAATGGCGGCTACGGCGTGAGCATCATCTTTGATGATGGCGCAGTGGCTGCCGTCGGGGGTGAGCAGGATGTCGATATCCCGAGCCTGTGCCGGGAGCTTGGCTTCGCTCGTATCAGGGAGCTCGATCCGTTTGGGATCAAGGAGATCGGCGACGTCCTCCTAGAAGAGGCAGAATCCGCGGAGGTCTCGGTGTTGATCGTTCAGGCGCCGTGCCCCGTGAAGTCCGAAGTGAAGCGGCCGGCGTACGGGGTCGACCCCGACAGGTGCGAAGGCTGCCAGCACTGCTTCAAAGTGGAATGCAGTGCGATGCGGGTCATCACGCGAGATGACGGCGGCGAGCGCGTCGAGATCGAGGCCTCGGATTGCGCCGGCTGCGGCATCTGTCTGCAGCTGTGCAAGCATGACGCCATCGTCGCGCCTGCGACCCGGTGACCGGTGCTCCCCGATTCTGATGATCTGACGGGCAGGTCGCGGTACCGCTGGATCGTACTCGTCCTGGCGTTCTTGGGAGTCTTCGGGGCGGTCGGTCTCGGCCGCTTCGGCTACAGCGCTATCTTGCCCTCGATGCAGGAAGGGCTGCACACCACAAGCGCCACCGCGGGAGCCTTCGCCTCCTGGAACTTCGCGGGCTATCTGATCATGGCGGGTGCGAGCGGAGTACTCTCACATCGGTTTGGTGCGCGCATGGTGGTGGGCGTAGGGACGCTGGTGGCCGCGGCAGGCATGCTCCTCACCGGGATGGCCACGGGAGTGGCGTGGGCCTCCGCGGCCCGGCTGCTCACGGGACTCGGGAGTGGCGCGGTGTTCGTACCCTGTGTGGCGCACATGTCTTCTTGGTTCAGACGAGAGCGGTGGGGAACGGCCTCCGGGTTCGTGGCTTCTGGACCCGCACTCGCCATGGTGACGGTGGGGCCCGTGGTACCCGCGGTGATCAGCGCGGGGGGAGCGGACGGTTGGCGGACGGCGTGGTACCTCTTTGCCGGCGTCACGCTCGTTGTCGGGGTTTTGACGCTGATCTTTCAGCGCGATCGTCCCCGCGCTTTGGCCGACAGTACCGGGGCCACGGAGCCAGGGTGGGATGCGGGCGCCGCGACTCTACCTGAAGCCGGACTCGCTCAGGCCGCACGAGATGGTGGCTCCGGCAGCAAGAGCGGATCGACTGTGCTGCGTCACGTGCTGCGCTCTGCTTTCACATGGCAGCTGGGCATCACCTACATGGCGTTCGGATTCGCCTACATGATCTACGTGACTTTCTTTCAGAAGCGACTCACCGCCGATCTGGGCCTGACCAGCGCAGAGGCCGGAAGCCTGTTCCTTCTTCTGGGAGCGGCCAGCCTGATCTGCGGCTTCTTGTGGGGCGCTATCTCCGACCGCATCGGGCGGGGACGTGCTCTCTTCATCAACTCTCTCCTGCAGGCGGCTGCAGCCGCCCTGATGGTCTGGTGGCCGACCCTTCCGGGGGTGATACTGTCCGTGCTGCTGTGCGGTCTAACTGCCGTCGCGGTGCCCGGCATCATCGGGGCCGCTTGCGGAGACGAGTTCGGCGCAGGGGCAGCCGCGACTGCGCTCAGCGCAGTCACCGTCATGATGGGTGTGGGTCAGATGGTGGGACCCTATGTCGCCGGAAAGCTGGCGGATGTGTCCGGCTCACTGGAGCGATCGTACCTGCTCGCGGCGGGGGCGTACGTTCTGGCCTCCGTGCTCGCGCTATCCCTGCGCAAGGCCTCTCGCGAGCATTTGGCGAGCCGCAAGCGCGCGCTCAAATAGGGACGCGCGCTAGCTACACATCCTCCTGCGCGCGAGGCACGAAGCCGTACTCCTCGCTGCGGAACACTTCCTCTTTGAGCTCCTCGTCCTTGGCCTTGTAGACCTTGCAGATGAGGCAGGTCAGATCGGGCGAGCCGTACATGGGGTCCAGGTGATCGTTGCTGGTGAGCACGTTGGGGTTGCTGATGAACACCCCGTGGTAACCCTCGGCGGGCTCCTCCGGATAGAAGCAGTTTGCGGTCGCCATCAGCACACCCTTCTTGATGCCCGGGAAGCAGCGCAGCTTCTGGCGGATGCGGCCCCGCGGTGACTCGATCCAGACGATGTCGCCGTCCTCGACGCCGTACAGGGCGGCCGTCTCGGGGTGTAGCTGGCAGGTGGGGAACTCCATGAAGCTCCGCAGCCAGGGGATATTGCGGTACTGGCCCAAGAAGTAGAAGGGCTGACGGTACCCACTGCTCATGACCAGCGGATACTCCTTGTACAGCTCTGGGGTGGATACTGGGCTCTCGCCCGGCTCGCTGAATACCGGCAGGCCGTCATAGCCCAGCGACTCCAGGTGCTGGCTCTTGAACTCGAACTTGCCCGAGGGGGTGGGGAAGCCTCCGCCCTCTCTCCAGTAGTCGGTCTTGTACTTGTAGTACACCTGGTCGGGACCCCAGCAGCCGCTCACCAGCCGCTCGCCGAACTCCTTGAAGGTCAGAGGTTCGCCATCCTTGCCCTCTCCGCGCCTGATCTGATAGTCGAGCATGTCCTCGACGGTGGGCCACCACTTGTCGGGTACCACCCGGCGGCCGACCTCGTTGAAGATCCAGGCGTCCGACTTGGCTTCACCCGGCGGATCGATGACCCTGTTATGGGCCTCGATCATGAAGCGCGGGTGCATGTCGTAGACGTCGTCCAGCTCTAGCCAGTGGGCCGCCGGCAGCACGATATCGGCCGCTTCAGCCATGGGACCCATGAAGAGGTCGGTGTGGCTCATGAACTCGACACTCTCGATGGCTTTGACCACTTCGTTGGTGTTGGCCATGTGCACGATCTGCTGGCCGCCGACGCTGAACCACACCTTGATGGGGGCCTCTCCGGCCAGGAGCTTCTTGACCATGGTGTCGGGGTTACAGGTACGGGTGGCGCCCATCTTGAAGCGGTCGCCGCCGATGATCTTGCTCTTCATCTCGTCGGTGATGGGCAGTTCTAGGTTGAAGTCCTCGATAAGGCCCGTGTCGGGGAGCACCCAGCTGATCATGCTGCCCGGCGCCTCGATATTGCCTGCCAGGCCCATGAGGCAGGTGATGGCCCGCAGGGTGTGCCCGCAGTTGGCCTGGCGCTCGAGCGAGCTGCCGACCTGGATGGTGCCCGGCGTGTCGATGGCCCACATGCGGGCGGCCTCGATGACATGCTCCTTGGGTATCCAGCAGATGTCGGAGACCTTCTCGGGCGTCCATTCCTTGACGCGCTCCCTGCAGTTCGTCGAAGCCGTAGGTCCAGTCGCCGACGAACTCCTTGTCCCACAGCTCCTCTTCTATGATCACGTTCATCATGCCCAGAGCCAGGGCGCAGTCGGTGCCCGGGCGGGGCTGGATCCACAGAGTGGCGCGGGTAGCGTAGGCGCTGGCGCGCGGGTCGATGATGATGAGGTTCTTGCAGTAGTCGAGCGACCGCATGTACCAGTAGCACATCTCTGAGTCGGCGCTACTGATCTCGAGCTGCTTGGCCCACATGATCTGCGTCTTGGGGAACTCGCCGCCCCAACCGTGGTAGTCGCAGTAGAGCCGGCCGTAGCCGGTGACCGAGTGCGTAGAGGCCCAGGCGCGGGCTGTGGCACACGTAGCCTGGGGTGATGGCGTTACCTGTGCCCAGCGAACGGGCCAGCCGCATGGTGTAGCGGTTGTAGCCGCGGCCGGTACCCTGCGAGATGGCGATGCTCTGCGGCCCCGGGTCGGCGATGGCCGCCTTCATCTTGTCGGCGATGGTGTCCAGGGCCTCGTCCCACGAGATGCGCTTCCACTGGCCGGTGCCCTTCTTGCCCACCTGCTTCATGGGGTACTTGATGCGGTAGGGGTTGTCGATGTGCTGGATGCTCGAGAGGCCCTTTGAGCACATGGTGCCGCCGGTGAGCGAATCGGGGTTGCCCTCGATGTGCACCACCACGCCGTCTTCTTTGGTCACTTTGACGCCGCAGCCACCGTGACAGCTCTTGCAGGTGGAGTAGACGATCTCTCTCTTGGCCATGTGTTCTCCTAGATTCCTAGAGAGCCGCGCGCTAGTAGGCGCGGGCCTTGGGTAGCAGCGGCCTGTAGATGCCCGACCTTGAGCACTCCATACTTGAGTGAGAAGGCTCCGATGGTGTGGCAGACGATCGCGAAGATCAGGAGCTCCGTGGAAGCCTCTTGGCCTGTGAAGTAGCTGACCACCGAGATGACGAGCGGCACCGCGATGCCCAAGGCGACGATGCCCAGCCAGAAGACCCAAGCCATGTGACCCCTGATCAGCTCCTTGACCGAGAGCCCGGCGGTGGTCGACTGGTAGTTGGCGTTGACCAAGTAGACGATGATGAGCAAGGCGTTGATGATGAGGAGCAGGCGGGTCACGGACTCGGCCGTGCCTATCAGGTCCTCGCCCAGCACCAGACCCACCGCCATGAACAGAGCCAGGCCGTCCGCCACTCCCATGATGAGGAACACGAAGGGCAAGAGGCCGGTGTTCCAGAAGGGGACGCTCTTGCAGTAGCTCATGGCGAAGCCGCAGTAGACGGCGGTCACCACGCAGGTGAGCCCTGCGAAGACCATGAGTATCCAGTTGGCGATCTGGATGGCCGTGCCGGTCTGCACGTCATAGGCGATCAGACCCTGGAGCAAGAGCTGCACGGCCGCGAAGCCCAAGAAGATCATCGTGAAGACGATGCCCCGTGCGAACCACGAGGTCTTCCACGCGTTACTCACCGGGGGGAAGGCCCTCCAGAAGCGCCAGGGCTTGCCCAGGTAGAGGAAGTGTAGGGGCAGTTTGAAGACCGCTATGCCTACCCAACCCAGTATCCCGCCCCAGAAAGCGGCCTCCGGATACGACTGGCTGAAGAAGAGCGAGACCAGATAGAGCCCGGTACCGAGGGCCGAGAAGACTTCGGCCAGCCACACGAGCAGGCCCTTGCCCTGGATCCACTCGGCCTGAGCCATGGGCTTGATCATCCATTCGTGAGTGACCATCCATTGGCGTGCAGTCCGTGCGTTCATTGAGCAGCTCTCCTAGCGGTCGTGCTTCTTGGCGAGTTTCGGTACGGACGGCGCGTAGACCGTGCTGAGATGCTGGATGTGGCTGCCCGTCTGCGCTTCGACGGGCGCCTTGTTGCTGGGAGCTCCGCCAAGCTTGTAGTCTATATAGTAGAACAGAAGGCTCGGTGCCGTACTCGGGGTGCAGGGCGAAGCCGTCCCTCTGCTTGATGAGCTTCGACGCTTCGCTCTCCGGATCGTCCAGGTCGCCGAACGTCAGGGCTCTCGCTTGGCAGATGTTGACACACGCGGGAGTAGCCTCGCGGTCGACCCCGGGCCTCAGTCCCTTCTCCTGGCCTGCGTCGATACGCTCCATGCAGAAGTTGCACTTCATGGTGGTGCCCACTGTGTGGGGATAGAGCTCCTTGCCCTTCTTCTCGAACTGGGTCTTCTCATGGCCGGGGAAGTAGCCGGGGTCACGCTTGCGCGACAGGTAGGTGCGGTTCTGATAGGGGCAGGCGATGACGCAATACCGGCAACCGAAGCACTTCTTGGGGTCGACGGCCACGATGCCGTCCTCACGCTTGTGGGAGGCCTCGGTGGGGCAGACCTCCACGCACGGAGCCTCTTTGCATTGGTTGCATCTGACCGGGTAGGTAGAAACGTCCACGTCGACCCCGTCGTCTACCTCGAGGGCTATCAGTCGGGGCCAGGTGACCCCCATCGGAAGGAAGTGCTCGATGCGACAAGCAGCTACGCACGCGTGACAACGGGTGCACTTGGCGAGGTTGATGACCATGCCCCATCTCATCCCCTGCTACCTCCTGACGACCGGCACTTCACGGAGCGTTGCGATAACACGCCGCCGATATCGACATATTACTCTGCGTAACGGCAATATTGTAGGTTGATTAAGCTGCGGTTGCAAGACATCGATCACATCAGCAGCAGCGGGAGCCCCAAGGGTAGCCTCGCATCGTTAATGCATTAACCATATTAGCCCGCGCCCCACGGAGTCGCAAGTGCTGCCTTAAGATCGCGGATTCACACATGCCGGCCACAGACGGTATCCTTGCGCCGGAGTACGGAAACGTCCGCCCGGCCTATTGCGGGGCTGCACAGACTGCGGAGGAAGATTCGCATGCGTAAGAGAGATCTGGTCATCCTGCTGCTGGTACTTCTGGCGGCAGCCGGGACAGCGTTCACATCAGGGTGCGGGCGACAGACGGTCGACCTCAGCCCCACGACCACGCTCGCGAGCGGCGACTCCGGTGACGACACCAGCACTACGCTGCCTCCCTCCGAGGACCCTATACGGATCGTCTTCAATGGGGAGATCAGCGGTGGTCTCGTCTATGACACCGCTCTAGTGAGCAAGGGTGTCAACACTGCGCTCGAGATGTTGGGTAACAGGCTGGCGGATTGGTCGATCGACTACCAGGAGATC
The DNA here is from genome assembly GCA_963718375.1 of uncultured Actinomycetes bacterium. Classification (GTDB taxonomy): domain Bacteria; phylum Actinomycetota; class Thermoleophilia; order RBG-16-64-13; family RBG-16-64-13; genus RBG-16-64-13. The sequence continues at coordinate 75,711 of CAVQZD010000002.1, forward strand.
GACAACAAGGGTGACTCTGTGCTGGCTGTACAGCAGACGAGAGAGTTGGTGCAGACGGACACAGACGATGATGGCAAGAAGGACCGAGAGGCGGTGGACTTCATCTGCGGCCCCCTATCTTCGTCTGATGTAGCCGCCATCACCTACTTCCTGGCCCAGAGGGAGGACGAGACCGAGAGGGTGCCTCAGTGTTCCGTTACGGGGCAACCCAGAGAGAACATAACCACCTCAGGAGACGTGGGGTTCATCCCCAACGGCATCTACAGCTCCTATGGCTACTACCTGGGCAAGTTCGCCGCCGAGACGATGCACTTCAAGACGGTCAACTGCATCCACTACGCGGATCGCATCGCTGAAGAGATGCAGGCCGGCTTCGAACGTAGCTTCACGGCCAGCGGGGGGACGATCACGAGTTTGACCTACGTGCCCTCGACGACAGTCGACTTCGCCCCCAACTTCGCGAGCATGTTGCCCGCGGACTGCACCATGTTCTGGATCCGCGGCACCGGCGCCATCCCCTTCGTCAGCCAGTACGCGGCCTCGGGTCTCACGGGGCAGCTGCTCGTGCCGCAGTCCAGCAACTACAGCGAATCGCAACTTGAGTACCTCCAGGCCCTCGGTCTGAACGTTGACATGATCGCCTGTGACGTGTACACGCCGATGCTGGACAACGCGGCGAACAGCGAGTTCATCGCCGCCTACCAGAAGCTATACCCGGGCGACTACCCGACGCCTGAGGTCTTCGGAGGCTGGCAGGCCATCATGCTGTACGGTAAGGCGGTGGAGACACTCGCCAGCCAGCGAAGCGAGGGAATACGGACGCGCGAGGGCGAACTGGTCGATCCGCGTAACCCGGTGGATGTGATCGCGATGATGTCCACCCTGTCCATGGACACACCGGCCGGCGCCATCACGATGAGTGAGTACGGCAAGACATACGTAGCCACTCGGGACTTCTACATCCTCCGTTCCAGGGATGCCGGAGGGGGCAGGGTCGCCTGGGCGCCGCTCTACACTTACTCCCAGGTGCTGATGGGTCAGTAGACAGACCGATATAGTCCGTTCGTAAAACGGTATACTCATACCAATACGACACTTCGGTCGTGCCTACACCAAGCCGAGCATTTGGGAGCATTCGCGTGAAAGTCGCAGATGTCAAAAAGGTAGCTATCTTCGGGGCGGGCACCATGGGTCCCGGCCTAGCCCAGACCTTCGCGGTCGCGGGGTACCAGGTCAGCGTATACACCCGCAGGCAGGAGACGCTGGACAAGGCCAAGAGCGTCACCATGCAGAACCTCAAGACCTTCGTAGAGAGCGGCATCCTCGAGCAGGAGGACCTGCAACCCGCCTACGATCGCGTCAGTTGGACTCTGTCGGTGGAAGAAGCAGGCAAGGACGCCGACCTGGTCGTCGAGACGGTGGCCGAGAAGAAGGACATCAAGCAGGAGCTCTACGCGGCGCTGGACAAGATATGTCCCGAGCGCACCATCTTCACCAGCAACACCTCATACCTGAACATCTACGACATCATGCCGGAGTCGCGGCTGCCGCAGACGGTCATCGCCCACTGGTTCGCTCCGCCTCACGTGATCCCCTTGGTAGAGGTGGTCAAGGGCGAGAAGACCAGCCAGGACACCGTCGACTTCGTGGTGGAGCTGCTCACCAAGGTCGGCAAGGTGCCGTGCGTGATCGAGAAGTTCGTCCCCGGCTTCTGCGTCAACCGCTTCCTGCGCATCATCGGCCGTGAGTGCTTCTTCTTGCTCGACAACGGCTACATGACGGCGGAGCAGCTCGACCTGGCGGTCAAGGCCAGCATCATCCCGAGGGCCATGGTGCTCGGGTTCGTGCAGCGGTATGACTTCACGGGCATCGACCTGAGCTACAACAACCTGCAGAATCCGGACTACCTGGAGCCGCCCATCGACAACCAGCCCAAGAGCCTCAAGGAGCTCATGGACAAGGGTGACATGGGAGTCAAGACGGGCAAGGGCTTCTTCGACTACAGCGACCGCCCGCTCGAGCAGGTGCTCGCGGAGCGCGATGCCGCCATGATCAAGGTCTTCGAGGACGTCAAAGACCTCATCACCAAGCACATCTGACCCGACATCGACGCCGACTTTTCGACGAGGAGAGAGGACTGATATGAGCAAGCTGATCATCACCTGCGCCCTGTGCGGGGTGGGCACCACCAAAGAACAGAACCCCAACACCCCTATCACGCCCGACGAGATAGCCGCCGACGGCCTGGAGTGCGTTAAGGCCGGGGCCTCAATACTCCACATCCATGTGCGCGATGCGAACGGCGTCAACGCCATGGACAAGGACATCTTCGTAGAAGTCGTGGGCAAGATCCGCGAGAAGGTGGCCGCCGCTGGTCTGGACGTGGTCATCAACGTCACCACCTCCGGCTCCAAGTTCACCTACGAGCAGCGCATGAGCCACTTGGCGCTGGTCAAGCCCGAGATGTGCTCGTACGACCCCGGCACGATGAACTGGGCCAACAGCTACGTGTTCTTGAACGAGCCCAAGTTCCTGGAGGAGCTGGGCACCCTCACCCAAGAGTTGGGTGTCAAGCCTGAGATCGAGATCTTCGACGCCGGCATGATCGGCAACACCAATCACTATCTCAAGAACGGGTTCCTCCAGGCGCCGCTTCACTGCCAGTTCGTTCTCGGTGTTCCCGGCGGTATGCCCGGCACCGTAGAGTCCCTGGCCTACCTGCTCCCCAAGATCCCGGCAGGTTCTACCTGGTCCATCTCGGGCATCGGCAAGTACCACATGCCCTGCATGCTCATGGGCCTGGCCGAGGGCTGCAACGGCCTGAGGGTGGGTCTCGAAGACAACATCTTCTTCTCGAAGGGCGTGATGGCCACCAACCCGCAGCTGGTGGCCCGTGCGGTAGAGCTCGGCAAGCTCGCCGGTCGTGAGATCGCCAACGCTGCAGATACGCGCGAGATCCTGGGCCTCACCAAAAAGGTCTGAGAGGGGACACCATGGCAGAGAATCTCTTTTCGCTGAAGGGTAAGAACGCAGTGGTCATCGGCGGCGCCGGCGGCCTGGGTCGGGTGCTGGCTGCCGGCCTCGGTGAGTACGGCGCGCAGATAGCCATCGCCGACATGAACGAAGATGGGCTCAAGGCCGCCGCCGAAGAGATCAAGGGCAAGACCGGTTCGGCGCCGAAGACCTACTTGGTCAACACCGATACCGAGGAGAGCATCCAGGAGCTGGTCAAGAACACAGTGGCCGACCTGGGTCGCGTGGACATCTTGGTGAACGCGCAGGGCTTCAACGTGAAGGGTGCCGCAACCGAATTCCCGGTCGAGTCTTGGGACAAGCTGTTCTCGGCCAACGTGCGTGGCGTCATGCTTTGCTGCAAGAACTTCGCGGCACACATGGTCGAGCAGGGCGGCGGTAAGATCATCAACCTGTCGAGCATCCGCGGGCAGCGCGCTGCCGCCGGCGGTAACCTGGGCTACTGCGCCACCAAGGGCGCCGTAGACATGATCACCAAGACGCTGGCCGTGGAGCTGGCCACCAAGGGTGTGTTCGTCAACGCCTTGGGCCCCATCATCACCGCCACGCCCATGACCAAAGAGACCATCAAGAACAATCCCGAGCGCTACGCGAAGACGCTGAACAACATTCCCATGGGACGTTTTGGCGAGCCCGAGGACCTCATCGGTCCCGCCGTCTTCTTAGCGTCGGCTGCGTCTGACTTCGTCACCGGGACCATCCTGTATCCCGACGGCGGGACGATGGCGTTCGCCTAGCGGCGCGTGGCTTCTACGCAAGCAACCAAGGCCGGCACAGCCATGCCGGCTGCGAAGCGGGGCCAGGGCTCCAAGTCCACGAACGGCGACAGCGCCTTCGTGGTCCGAGCCCTGGCCAAGGGCCTCTCCATCCTGGCGTTGTTCGACGCCGAGAACCGCGAGTGGGCGCTGGACGAGATCGCCGAGCGGACGGGTCTGCCCAGGATGACCGCCTACCGCATGATCCGCACCATGGAGGCCGATTGGTTCCTGGTACGTGACGCGGTCACCAACCGGTATCACCTGGGCCCCGCGCTGCTGGCCCCCACGTACCTTTCGGAAGGGTATGCGGAGCTGGCCGCCATCGTACGTCCCTATCTGCATGACCTGGCCGAGAAGACCGGCGAGGCGGCCACCCTCGCCGTCGAAGTGGACGGCGTGGCCGTGAGCGTGGACATGGTGGAGACCACTCGCCCCTTCCGGCGCGAGGTGGCGGTGGGGCGCATCATCGGCGACACCGCCAACGCCAACGGCAAGATCTTCGCGGCTTTCAAGTCGCCGGAGGAGGTCGAAGTCATCCTGGCCCAGGAGCATCCCCAGGTGACTCCCAACACCATCACCGACTCCTCCGCCCTGGCGCGCGAGCTGGAGGACGTCGCGAGCGAGGGCGTGGCCTTCGACCTGGAGGAGCGCAACATGGGCACCTGCGCGGTCGCCGCTCCCGTGCGCGACCAGCTGGGCAAGGTCATCGCGGCCATCTCCGTGGTGGCGCCCACCGGCCGTTTCGGCTCCGCAGCGAAGAAGAGCTACGCCGAGGCCGTCAAGGAGACCGCGGCAGCTCTCTCCGCCTTCTTAGGCTACTCCAAGCGCGACTAGCCCCGGCCGGCTCATGAGCCAAGCCGACCCCTGCACCCGGATAGACGACGTCGGCCTTGTACTGGAGGGTGGCGGTCTACGCGGCGCATACACCGCGGGCGTGCTGGACGCCTTCATGGATGCCGAGCTGCACTTCCCCTACGTGATCGGCGTGTCCGCCGGTTCGAACGCCGGCGCCGACTACGTGGCCTGGCAGCGGGAGCGCAACCACAAGATGTTCGTGGAGCTGGTCGCTGACCCTCGCTACACGGGCTGGCGCACCCTGCTGCGCGAGCGCAGTTGGTTCGGCATGGAATTCCTCTTCGAGACAGCCCCAGATGAGGTCGCCCCTTTTGACTATGAAGCCTTCGTCCGCTCCCCCAAGACGTTCGTGGTCGCCGCCACCGCTTGTGACACCGGCCTTCCGACGTACTTCCGTCACCATGAGCACGACCCGCGTTGGTTCGTACGGGTCGTCCATAGGGCTTCGTGCAGCATACCCATGTTGTCTCCGCCGGTGACCATAGACGGCCGGCGATACGTGGACGGCGGCGTCAGCGACCCCATCCCCATCGAGCGTGCGGTACATGACGGCTGCCGGCGGAACGTCGTGGTGCTGACGAGGAACGCGGGCTACCGAAAGCGCTCCTCTCTCCTGAACCCCGCCATGGGCCTCGCCCTACTCCAGTATCCGGGCCTGCGCTCAGTGCTGCTGCAACGTCACGAGAAGTACAACGCCTGTCGGGACCGGCTGTTCGAGAGAGAAGCGACAGGGCAGGCGTTCTTGATCTATCCCAGGGAGCCTCTGAGAGTCCACGGCACGCGAGGGGACATCCCCGAGCTCGAGACGCTCTACGAGCAGGGTTATGGGGAGACTATGGCCCGTCTGTCCGAGCTGAGGGCCTGGCTCCAGACCTCACCCCAGACCGCGACCGAGAGCTCACCCCAGAACTGACACCCTTGGTACCAAGCTGGGCCTGAAGTCTTACCCGCACCTGGGCGAACGTGGGCGAGTCTATCCGCATGGACAGGCCGCCGAAGCTCCTAGACCAGATGCGTGACGCTCTGCGCGCCCGCCACTACAGCCTGCGCACAGAGCGTGCCTATCTGAGTTGGGCGCGGCGCTACATCTACTTTCACCACGTCCGTCACCCGGCCGAGATGGGCGAAGTCGAGATCAACGCTTTTCTCACCCACCTGGCAGTGGTGGACAAAGTCAGTGCCTCGACGCAGACTCAGGCCTTGGCGGGGCTCCTATTTCTCTACCGCCACGTCCTAGGGCGACAGGTCGGCGAACTGACCGACCTCGTGCGAGCGAAACGCAGCGTGACTGTCCCCGTGGTCATGACCCGGGCCGAAGTCCGCTTGGTGTTGGACGAACTGAGTGACGACAAGTGGCTGATCGTCTCCATTCTCTACGGCTGCGGGCTGCGTTTGATGGAGTGCCTGCGGCTGCGCGTGAAGGACCTGGACTTTTCCCGCGGGGAAGCCACGATCCACGAGACCAAGGCCGGCAAGAGCCGCGTCACTGTGCTGCCGTCCGCACTCTGCGACCCACTGCAGACACACCTGCGCGGGGTCAAGGCCACCCATGACCACGACCTAGCCGACGGTTGGGGAAGGGTCGTTCTGCCGGGGGCGTTGGACCGCAAGTACCCGGGCGCCTCCACCGACTGGGCTTGGCAGTGGGTCTTCCCCCAGGTCGCCAGGTGGAGGAACATGCGGACCGGTGAGCAAGGACGGCACCACGTGCATCCGACAGTAGTGCAGCGGGCTGTCAAGGACGCCGTGAGTCGAGCCGGAGTGGCGAAGAACGTGGGCTGCCATACCTTCCGCCACTCCTTCGCGACCCATCTTCTGGAGGGGGGCTACGACATCCGTACCATCCAAGAGCTCCTCGGCCACAAGGACGTACGCACAACGATGATCTATACGCACGTCCTCAACCGCGGCGGCCTGGGCGTCCGCAGCCCCCTCGACACTCTGTAGCGCGGGTGTCGCCCGTCGGTCGCCCGTGCATACACAGACTGCCCAGCGCCAGCCCATCGCGCTGCAATCTTCGATACCATACGGACATCGGTCGCCACCGCGACCGACCGACACACACAACATAAGTACTGTTAGCCTGACAAGGTGGTGGTCGTCTCGTCTGGTGTTCACCGGGGCTCTGTGGTGGCCGAATTTGCCTGGGCGCCGCTGGTCTCTCGAGCGTGGGTTTGGTCTATTGCCGAGGCCCCGCGTTCACCGGTGAGACCGGGATCTAGCTGGAATCGGCCTGGAGGCGGGGGTAGGCGGCAATGACAGACGAGTCTCATTTGTTCAGGTGGCGGGTGCAGGCTAACAAGCGCGTGCAGTCCGACATCCTGCGTTGGCTAGTGCATGGAGTACCATGGCCAACGGGCGCGGCTGACGCGCTAGAACGTTAGCCTGACAAGGTGGTGGTCGTCTCGTCTGGTGTTCACCGGGGCTCTGTGGTGGCCGAATTTGCCTGGGCGCCGCTGGTCTCTCGAGCGTGGGTTTGGTCTATTGCCGAGGCCCCGCGTTCACCGGTGAGACCGGGATCTAGCTGGAATCGGCCTGGAGGCGGGGGTAGGCGGCAATGACAGACGAGTCTCATTTGTTCAGGTGGCGGGTGCAGGCTAACAAGCGCGTGCAGTCCGACATCCTGCGTTGGCTAGTGCATGGAGTACCATGGCCAACGGGCGCGGCTGACGCGCAAAGACGTTAGCGTTACAGGGGGAGTGGAATTCTGGGGGCTCACGGAATACCGTTCGAGTTCAGTGCGCTTCATGAGGGATGGCAAACGTGACCCGCGCGATGAGGCGGATGCCGGTAGCTCTAGCATTGGCTGGGGCACTCTTGCCCGTATTGGGCGTATGTGTTGTCATCGCGCTCCCCTGGGACCTAGGCGAAGACCAGGCCTGGGACGTCTTCACTGCGCCTCTGGGGGCCGCGATGTTCAACGTTGGGCTTGCCGTTCTCTTGGGGCCAGTGTTAGTCAACCTGATAATGGCTTTGTACGGTTCGTCGTGCTTCACGCGCCAGCAGAACGTCGCAGCAGCAGTCCTGTTCACACTATGCGCGTTGGCCAACGCAGGTATGACCCTGTGGGTGGCACGGGCGAACGGCTTGCTTCCCTTCGTTGCCTTGCCCGCTGTCGCTACGCTTCTCTCCCTGACGGCGTGCGGTTTGACTTGGCATCGAGTCGCTGCATCGAGAAGCCCACTTGAGACGATGTGATGCTCCCAAAGGCCAACTGCTCTGATGGCCCAGATGGCTTCGGGCGTGCTGTGTGGGTCAGGGGTCTGGGCTGGTTCCAGCAGGCCGGGTGTCAGCTGTCGGCAGATCAGGGGTAGTTCGAAGCTGTGTGCTTGAACGCTAACAAGCGCGTGCAGTCCGACATCCTGCGTTGGCATATCGCATGGAGTACCATGGCCAACGGGCGCGGCTGACGCGCTAGAACGTTAGCCTGACGGGGGTGGTGGTCTCTTGCTCGGGTGTTCTCCAGGGCGTGTGGTGGCCGAATTGCCTGGCCCCGGCTGGTCTTCAGATCGTGGGTTCGGTGGTAGCCCCAGTTCCGTGTTCATCGGTGGGCCCGGGATCGAGTTGGGCTCGACTAAGAGGCGGGGGTAGGCGCCAATGACAGACGAGTCTCATTCCTCGGGTGCTATGGTGCAGGCTAACAAGCGCTTGCAGACGGACCTCCTGCGCTGGCTGATGCACGGAGTACCGTGGCCAGCGGGGGCCGCTGAAGCGCAGAGACGTTAGCGTTACAGGGGAGGGGATTTCTGGTGGGGGGTCGAGTATCAGAGGTCGTCACGGTTGGCGGGGCGGCTGGCAGAGTTCACTACTTCGGGAGCACTACACGATGAAGGCCTACGCCACGTATATCAACGCCGGGCTTCGGGGGTCTCGGTTCATGGGGGACTGCGAGATCAGTTCGTCGAAAGGCGTTGTTCGCCTAACGGGTCGCCGCATGTCGATGGCACAAGCGTGGGTGCGAGCCTTCTGCTATGTGCTCTTCGTCCCGTGGGCACTCCTTCTTCTCGGCACGATCGGGATGGTTGCCGGTGATGCTCCCGGCTGGCCACTGTTCGTTGCTATAGAGGCGGTTGGCTTCGTGGTGATTGCCGCGGGTCTGGGGGTTGGGGATATCTGGGTAGCTCGCCGAGGGCGAACCGAATCGGTGGACTGGCGAGCATCGGAGGCAACCACTCCCGAGAGGAAGGTTGACAGCGCCAAGTCACTGACGGGAATTGCGGACAGCTTGGCGTACAGATACGCGAGTGGCAAGCAAGTGCTCAAGATGCGCGTGCCGATAGGTCCGAACGGGAAGTTGCGGCTTCTGGCACTCCGATGTGAGCCGCGCGAATTGGAGAACGTCGAGTGGCTACTGGCTGGCTCTGGGAGCGCGGCGGCGGAAGGCTAGTGGCGGTTCCCCTGGGCGAGCCCCGTGCCAGCCTAAGAATATGGGGTGGTATTCGGTGGCCATGGGGCTGAACGCTAACAAGCGCGTGCAGTCCGACTTGCCTGCGCTGCCTATCGCATGGAGTACCATGGGCAACGGGCGCGGCTGACGCGCTAGAACGTTAGCCTGACAGGGGTGGTTCTCGTCTCGTCTGGTGTTCACCGGGGCGTGTGGTGGTCGAATTGCCTGGCCCCGGCTGGTCTCTCGAGCGTGGGTTTGGTCTATTGCCGAGGCCCCGCGTTCACCGGTGAGACCGGGATCTAGCTGGAATCGGCTTGGAGGCGGGGGTAGGCGGCAATGACAGACGAGTCTCATTTGTTCAGGTGGCGGGTGCAGGCTAACAAGCGCGTGCAGCCGACATCCTGCGCTGCCTATCGCATGGAGTACCATGGCCGACGGGCGCTGCTGACGCGCTAGAACGTTAGCCTGACAAGGTGGTGGTCGTCTCGTCTGGTGTTCACCGGGGCTCTGTGGTGGCCGAATTTGCCTGGGCGCCGCTGGTCTCTCGAGCGTGGGTTTGGTCTATTGCCGAGGCCCCGCGTTCACCGGTGAGACCGGGATCTAGCTGGAATCGGCCTGGAGGCGGGGGTAGGCGGCAATGACAGACGAGTCTCATTTGTTCAGGTGGCGGGTGCAGGCTAACAAGCGCGTGCAGTCCGACATCCTGCGTTGGCTAGTGCATGGAGTACCATGGCCAACGGGCGCGGCTGACGCGCAAAGACGTTAGCGTTACAGGGGGAGTGGAATTCTGGGGGCTCACGGAATACCGTTCGAGTTCAGTGCGCTTCATGAGGGATGGCAAACGTGACCCGCGCGATGAGGCGGATGCCGGTAGCTCTAGCATTGGCTGGGGCACTCTTGCCCGTATTGGGCGTATGTGTTGTCATCGCGCTCCCCTGGGACCTAGGCGAAGACCAGGCCTGGGACGTCTTCACTGCGCCTCTGGGGGCCGCGATGTTCAACGTTGGGCTTGCCGTTCTCTTGGGGCCAGTGTTAGTCAACCTGATAATGGCTTTGTACGGTTCGTCGTGCTTCACGCGCCAGCAGAACGTCGCAGCAGCAGTCCTGTTCACACTATGCGCGTTGGCCAACGCAGGTATGACCCTGTGGGTGGCACGGGCGAACGGCTTGCTTCCCTTCGTTGCCTTGCCCGCTGTCGCTACGCTTCTCTCCCTGACGGCGTGCGGTTTGACTTGGCATCGAGTCGCTGCATCGAGAAGCCCACTTGAGACGATGTGATGCTCCCAAAGGCCAACTGCTCTGATGGCCCAGATGGCTTCGGGCGTGCTGTGTGGGTCAGGGGTCTGGGCTGGTTCCAGCAGGCCGGGTGTCAGCTGTCGGCAGATCAGGGGTAGTTCGAAGCTGTGTGCTTGAACGCTAACAAGCGCGTGCAGTCCGACATCCTGCGTTGGCATATCGCATGGAGTACCATGGCCAACGGGCGCGGCTGACGCGCTAGAACGTTAGATTCACGAGGGGGAGACGAGTCAGAATGAACAGTGGCAAGCAGCCGACGAACTGGATGCTGGGGTGCTTCGCTTGTCTGATGGCCGTGGCTTTTGCGCTTAACGCGGCCGGGGGTGCGCTGGAGGAGCCGTTGGTGGGCACGCCTCCAGACAGCAGTCTCTACCTGTGGCTGTTGTGGGGGAGCGCAGGCACAGGGCTGTTCGCGCTACTCTTCATGGCCACTTCGGTGGCTCTCTTCTTTAGGAGTAGCTGGGGTCGTCCAGTGCTCGGGGGTCTGCTTGCTGCTGTAGTATTGGCTCTGGTGTTCTTCACAATCGTTTCCTCCGATATGGCTTCGTATGCTCTGTCTGAGCTTCTTGTACCCTTGGGTGTGTCGCTGGTTCCCCTTGCTGCTTTGGCGGTCCTGCTTATGAAAGGTTGGCTACGTTCGGTGCCGGCGGCGCTGCTCGTAGCCCTCATACCGGTACTTGTCATCTTGGGACGCGATTCGACAGATGACACATCGAAGTTCTTCCTCGGGCTGCTCGTAGTGCTGAGCACGCTGGTCGTGGTTGTTTCCCCCGTAGCGCTCTGGCACAAGAAAGGCTGGGGACGCGCGGCACTGGCGGGACTGCTCGACGTGTGCGTTGTGCTGCTTGTCTTCGGCGCGATCCTCGTGGCGGGTGATGCATCCTATGCTCTCTTCAGGCTGCTCGGAAGACTGGGCGTGTGGCTCGTGCCTATCGCGTGTCTACTTGCCGTCAGGGTCGCCCTGTACAACGGTGTAGTTTGGAGGCGTAGGTTGCAGGAGGAGCCCGAAGTTGGTGAACGAAGCCTCGAGACAGTCAATACAGGTGCGGAAGAGACCAGCTGAACTGGCTGCATGAGGTGGCCTCAGAATCTAACAAGCGCTAGCAGACGGACTTCCTGCGCTGGCAAATGCATGGGGTACCATGGCCAGCGGGAGCCGCTGAAGCGCAAGAACGTTAGGTACACGCCGAGGAGGGGGTTATGGACGAGGCTGAGGAGAAGGTATACGGCGCGCAGTTCGTGCAGTACCTCGGCCCCGTGCTGGAGGCGTTGAGGGCGCTCGGTGGCTCGGCGACACCCGCAGAAGTTGTAGACCGGGTTGCTCGAGATCTCCGCGTCCCGGATAAGGTCCAGACAGAACTCATGCCATCCGGCACCCCACGGTTTCCAAACCAGGTTGCATGGGCGCGTTTCTATCTGAGGCGCGAGGGGCTAATCGACGCTTCGAAGCGCGGCGTATGGAGCCTGACCGAGAAGGGCCTCACAACGACTCTGACCTTCGAGCAGTCGCGCGAGATATTCCTGAAGTGGGTGCAGATTTACGCGGACGCGCGCAAGGAGCGGGCCTCACGGCAGGCTGAGGAGCCTGAGGGCGAAGAACCGTCCCCCGGCGAAGAAGACCACACCAGCGACTATCGTCAGCAGCTGGCCTCTGTACTCCGGAGTCTGCCGCCGGCTGGGTTCGAGCGTCTCTGCCAGCGCCTCCTGCGCGAGGCTGGATTCGTCGAGGTTGTCGTGACGGGTCGCAGCAGTGACGGTGGGATTGACGGACACGGGACCCTGCAGGTGAACCCGCTTGTCAGATTCAGAGTTCTGTTTCAGTGCAAGCGTTTCAAGGACGCTGTGTCGCCTTCGATTGTCCGTGACTTTCGTGGTGCTATGCAGGGCCGTGCTGACAAGGGAATCATCATGACCACGGGCCGCTTCACCACTGAGGCGCGCAAAGAGGCCGTTCGCGACGGCGTGCCACCGATTGAGTTGCTTGATGGCGAGCGGATGATCGACATGTTTGTGGAACTGGAACTCGGCCTTCGACCCGTCACGGCGTACGAAATCGATGACGAGTTCTTCGACGAGTTCCGGTAGCTTGGGGCAGTACCTAACAAGCGCTAGCAGACGGACTTCCTGCGCTGGCTAATGCATGGAGTACCATGGCCAGCGGGAGCCGCTGAAGCGCAGAGACGTTAGCAGTACATGGGATTTCCGTTCGTTGCTCAGGTGGTGGGCGCAGCTTCGGTTGTCGCACGGTTTCGGACCGAGGCGGGTCGTGTTCCGGATCGAAGGTTCGGTGGTCTCCGAAGGTCGGTGTTTCTCCGCAGCTGAGGCTCTGGCCGTGGCCCTCTTCCCGTGGCTCATTCTGAGGGTTCGTGGCAGTCGCTTTCATCTCTTTCTGCGTGATACGGTGACTGCTAACAGGCGCTTGCAGGCGGACTTCCTGCGCTGGCTAGTGCACGGAGTACCGTGGCCAGCGGGCGCCGCTGAAGCGCAGAGACGTTAGCAGTACATGGGATTTCCGTTCGTTGCTCAGGTGGTGGGCGCAGCTTCGGTTGTCGCACGGTTTCGGACCGAGGCGGGTCGTGTTCCGGATCGAAGGTTCGGTGGTCTCCGAAGGTCGGTGTTTCTCCGCAGCTGAGGCTCTGGCCGTGGCCCTCTTCCCGTGGCTCATTCTGAGGGTTCGTGGCAGTCGCTTTCATCTCTTTCTGCGTGATACGGTGACTGCTAACAGGCGCTTGCAGGCGGACTTCCTGCGCTGGCTAGTGCACGGAGTACCGTGGCCAGCGGGCGCCGCTGAAGCGCAGAGACGTTAGCTGTATTCAGGGAAGTGCCATGGGAACAGACGCCAATAACCACATCAACTCATCCGGATTCCCTCTGCAGATTGGCCTCAAGCACGCAATCAATGCGAGCAGCCGAGAGCACGGGTGGCACGTCTTGCATACTGAGCACGGGTGGCAGAGCGAATTCACCGGTGAGTCTGGGTTCATTGATTTGGTCGTGGAGAACAGTCCCGAAACAGTGGTGCTGAACGTTGAATGCAAGCGTCCCCAGGACGCCAAGTGGCAGTTTCTGTTGCCCAAGCCATATGACAGCAAGCGGACTCGTGCGAAGTACTGGGCCTCCTCGATGTCCAAGGGCGGCGGGGGACATTTCGGCTGGCTAGATGCCCAGCTCGAGCCAGAGTCCTACGAATCAGCGTTCTGTGTCGTCGCGGGCCAAGACGCTAAGAGCCGGCCGATGATTGAGCGGGTAGCGGCGCAGGTTGTCGAGTCCACGGAGGCACTCGCCCGGGAGGAGGAGCCCTTCCTGCGACAGAGGGACCACTCAGGACTGCGCACCTACATCAACGTGATTGTCACGACGGCTACCTTGGAGGCTTGTAGGTTTGATCCTTCCCTGGTGAACCTTGATACCGGGAAGATTGGCGAGATCGAAAGCGAAGAGGTTCCGTTCATCAGATTCCGCAAGCAGCTCTCGCCGCGACCGCAGTTTTCGGATCAGCTCGGAGAATGGAGGTTCGACACACTAGCGAGGGCAAAGGAGAACACCGTCTTGGTGGTCCAGGCCACGCACTTTGTCGAGTTCTTGAAACGGGTCCAACTGGATCCCAGCATCGGGTCGTTGGTTGTGGGAAACAGCTAACAAGCGCGTGCAACCGACATCCTGCGTTGGCTGTCGCATGGAGTACCATGGCCAACGGGCGCGGCTGACGCGCTAGAACGTTAGCCAGAAGGGGGGATTTATGGACGAACCGTGGTGGCAGTCGGATTGGGAAGCTCTCTGTGACAAGTACGGTGAGCAAGGCTACGATGCGCTAAGTAGTCCAGAGAAGGTCTGGGTGAACGTGCGCCAGCTGATTGACGAAACGGAGAACGGGGGGCTAATCGCCTACTTCTACAACCCTGGGGCCGACACGCTGGCGGATTGCCTTGTCGCCTTGGATACTCTTGGGGCCAAAGAAGTCAAACGTGAGGTCGAGCGCGTGGTCGCTCTGTTCCCGGGGGGCGTCTCGGAGGACATAGACGAGCGCAATGAAGTCATAGAGACATGGGATGACGAGAAGACCGAGGAACTGCTGGAGAAGGTAGACGAGAAGCTCTACTCGCTCTTCGAGGGCCTTGAGTCAAGTCTCGAGAAGTATGTCCGCGGGCAAGGCTTGGGCGGTTCCTCTGTCTAACAAGCGCGTGCAGTCCGACACCGGCGTTGGCATACTGCATGGAGTACCATGGCGAACGGGCGCGGCTGACGCGCTAGAACGTTAGGCCGAGCGGGGGATTTGTTGTCAATGGAGGCGGGAGGAGCAGCATAGTGGATGTGTTTACCGTGGATTCGGGGCTGTTTCTTTGGTCGCTCTTGGTCACGCTCGTGGTCTTGGCCGTCATCATCTTCGTTATCGTATTTGCGGTTCGGCACTTCGGCCGACTCAGCCGCCGCGTTAAGATCTTGGAACGCGAGGCCGCAGAACTGGCTCGAGATGATGCGGACGCCCAAGGCTGAGCGGTGTCTTCAGTGTACGCCGCAGGCCGGCCTAACAAGCGCGTGCAAACAGACGCCTGCGCCGGCTTTGCATGGAGTACCATGGCCGGCGGGCGCGGCTGACGCGCTAGAACGTTAGAAATACATCTTCCCTCGATCATCCAAGGTTGACTCCTGCTATAGAAGGGGTATAGTTTCTATACCGTAATGGCGCACGGGGGGGCGATCGGTGGAGTTCGAGTTCGATGAGACCAAGTCCAAGGCGAACGCGGCCAAACATGGCATCGACTTCGTGGTTGCCCAAGCGCTCTGGCTGGACGAGCATCTGATCGAGATCCCCGCCAAGACGGTAGACGAGCCGCGCTCGCTCGTCATCGGTTTGATTGAGGGCAGACACTATTCTGCGGTCATTACGCACCGCGGGAACCGCATCCGGATCATCTCGGTCCGGCGCTCTCGGGAGAAGGAGGTGGCGCTTCATGAAGGCGAATGAGTTCGACAAGAAGTTCGATGAAGGTGTGGAAGACGTCGTCGACGATCTTGACCTGTCCCAGGCCGCGCGTCCCAACGAGCCCTCGCGTCGCGTGAACGTCGATTTCCCCCCGTGGATGGTCGACTCCTTAGATCGCGAGGCGAAACGACTCGGGGTCACGCGGCAATCCGTGATCAAGGTCTGGATCGCGGAGAAGCTCGAGCGCAAGGCCTCCTGAGCCACAAGCTTGGCCCCGATTTCTAACAAGCGCGTGCAGCCGACATCCTGCGTCGGCTACTGCATGGAGTACCATGGCCAACGGGCGCGGCTGACGCGCTAGAACGTTAGGTGTATTCCAGGGGGAATGGTCTGTGGTTTGTATTGGGTGACAGACGTGTATACAATGGTATACGCGAAGGAGGTTACCCATGAGATTCGTAAGTGTTCGCGATCTGCGAGGCCGCTCAGCCGAGATCTGGCGCGAGTTGCCGGGAGAGCGCGAGATGGTCATAACCAATAACGGTAGACCTGTCGCGATTCTCGCCACAGTGAGCGAGTCCAACTTGGAGGAGTCCCTGGCTGCCTTTCGGCAGGCGCGCGCGGTCGAGGCCGTGAGTTCGATGCAGCGTCGCGCAGTGGCGATCGGAGCTGATGCGATCACCGCGGCCGACATCGAGGCCGAGATAGCGGCCGTACGAGCAGCGCGCAAGGGTTGAGGATAGTCCTGGACACCAACGTCCTCGTCTCTGGCCTGCTCTCTCCGTTTGGCCCGCCAGGTGAGGTTGTCAGAATGGTCTCGGCCGGCGCTATCCGCCTGTGCGTAGACGCACGTCTGCAGGCCGAGTATGAGCAGGTGCTTCTGCGACCTCGGTTCGGTCTCGATCCTGATGCTGTCGCTGCTTTGCTCGACTACATCGACGTCACCAGCGACAAGGTCGCGTCCGCGCCCCTGGGCGGGCGCCTGCCAGATCCCGACGACGAGGCGTTTCTTGAGGTGGCCGTGGCGTCCGGGGCCGAATACTTGGTCACGGGCAACCTTGTACACTTTCCAGCGGAGGCATGCGCGGGTGTTGCCGTCGTTTCGCCAGCCGTGTTCGTCGAGACGTACCGGTTGGCGGAGGAACCGGGAAACACCTAACAAGCGCGTGCAGCCGACATCCTGCGTCGGCTACTGCATGGAGTACCATGGCCAACGGGCGCGGCTGACGCGCTAGAACGTTAGCTTCATAACGTTTGACATATGACGCTGCGCGTTATATCCTATGGCTTATGATCAAGTCGTTCGCCGACTCCGAGACATCGAAGGTGTTCAACCGGGAGTTCTCTCGGAAGTTGGCCGGCGATATTCAGGCTGTGGCCTTGCGAAAGCTGCGTATGCTCAGCAATGCTCTCGCCATCAACGATCTTCGAAGCCCGCCAGCCAACAGGCTGGAGAAGCTGTCGGGAAATCGCGAGGGTCAGCACAGTATTCGCATCAACGACCAGTATCGGATCTGCTTCGTTTGGAGAAGCGGGGACGCCTACGACGTAGAGATCGTGGACTATCACTAGAAAGGAGGCCCGAAGTGACGACTAAGAAGCTCGCACCGGTACATCCCGGTGAGGTCCTGCTCGAGGAGTTCCTCAGCCCGCTGGGTCTGAGTCAGAACAGGTTGGCCTTGAGTATCGGTGTGTCGCCTCGGCGTATCAACGAGATCGTTCTGGGCAAGCGTCGCGTGACTGCTGAGACTGCGCTGCGTCTGGGGCGGTATCTCGATACGACGCCTCAGTTCTGGCTCGGTCTTCAGGCGGACTATGATCTGGACGTCGCAGAGGATGAGCTGGGGGAGCGGCTCGATCGCGAGGTCCGTGGTCATGCTGTAGCAGTATGACGTTAGAAAGCTAACAAGCGCGTGCAGTCCGACGCCGGCGTTGGCTCAATGCATGGAGTACCATGGCCAACGGGCGCGGCTGACGCGCTAGAACGTTAGACCGATACCATCCGTGGCGATGTAGGCTATCGTATGGTTGTCCCGAGGAGGTGAGCCCATGCATTCGTATCGTTTTGTAGTCGAGCGTGACCCTGAGACCGGTGTCCTGGTCGGTTATGTGCCGGGATGGCCAGGCGCGCACACCCAGGGCTCCGACATGGATGAACTGCAGCAGAACCTGCGAGAGGTAATCGAGATGATGTTGGAGGACGGTCAGCCGACGCTCGAGTCGGAGTTCGTCGACGTGCGGACAGTCCAGGTTGCCTGACTTTGGGTACCCTGCCGGTCCTCAAGCCTAGGCAGGTCGTCGCTCTACTAGAGGCCCACGGTTTCACAGAAGTAAGGCAGCGTGGCTCGCACAAGCAGTTTCGGCACCCTGACGGTCGCTGCACCACAGTCCCTTTCCACGCAAGTCGCGATATCTCTCCCACGCTCCTGCGCAAGATCGCGGCCGATGTCCATTTGACCATTGATGAGTTCCTGAGCCTTCTGTGAGGGTACGGTCTAACAGGCGCGTGCAGTCCGACATCCTGCGTTGGCTACTGCATGGAGTACCATGGGCAACGGGCGCGGCTGACGCGCTAGAACGTTGGACGGACCGGAACGCGGTGTGATTTCTGAGTACGCTATTCAGCTCGCACTACCGGCACACGTCCCCTCACTTCCCGGAATCGAACGCTCCGCCGCTTCGCTCTTCGCTGGAATCCTGTCGGAGGCTCTCCTTGATGCGACCACGCCGCTCCCCATGCTGGAGGAGGCACAGCAGGCGGGACGCCTGTGGGTCGCGGTCGACGCCGGCGGCTCACCAGTCGGCTTCGTGCTCGTGGAGCTGGTGGGCGCGCGGGTCCACATCGCTGAGTTGGACGTATCGCCCGATCACCAGCGTCGCGGCGTCGGCACGCGTCTGCTTCGGGCGCTTGCAGCTTGGGCGGCGGACCATGGTTTCGCTGAGATTACTCTCACCACTTATCGTGACATCCCATGGAACGCTCCCGCTTACCGCGGGATGGGTTTCGACTTCATTCCGCCGTCTGATCTGGATGAGCACTTGCGCAGTCACATGGATCAGGAGGAAGCGTCCGGCTTTGGTGTGGCACCGCGGGTCGCTATGCGGAAGCAGCTGACTGCCGTCTAACAAGCGCGTGCAGTCCGACTTGCCTGCGTTGCCTAATGCATGGAGTACCATGGCCAACGGGCGCGGCTGACGCGCTAGAACGTTAGCCGCACTCGTCCCAAGGTTGCATGTGTACGTGTCCCATTCGCGAGGTATCATCAACCCATGAGCATGCCTGCTATCGATATCAACGCCATGGAGCCCGAGGAGCGTCTGCGGCTCATCGGTGATCTCTGGGACTCCCTCAGTGAGAGCCCTGAGGACGTCGGTCTCACCCCGGCCCAGCGCGCTGAACTCGACCGTCGCCTGGACAGACTGGAGTCTGGCAAAGCGAAACTGGTGTCTTGGGACGAGCTCAAGGCGCGCCTTGTCGGCTGAGCCGGCTCGTACGGTCTGGTTTCTCGATGAGGCGGAAGACGACATCGCCGCCGCGTTCGAATGGTATGAATCGAAACGTCTCGGGCTTGGTGCGGAGTTCATAAACGCAGTCGACGCGGTGCTTGCATCGTTGCTTGACTTCCCAGAATCGCGCGAGGCTGTCCACCGGAATGTTCGCCGCTGTCTCATGGGGAGATTCCCTTTCGAGATCTTCTATCGCTTGGAGCCGGGTCTTCTGGTCGTGGTCGCGTGCATGCATGCCGCTCGCGATCCCGAGGCTGTGCTTCGACGTATCGGCGGCTAACACGCCGTCGCAGCTGACGACCTACGGCCGCAGCTGAACGGCGCGACGTTAGCCACATCCAGACCGTCGATTCCGGAGGTTTGCCGCGTGTCCAGCTCCTCGGCGCATCGTCAGTTCGCTATACGCGAGGCACGTGCAGCCGACTTTGAGACTATCCTCGCCCTCAACTGCGAGTGGGAGCATGTCACCAGTCCGCTCACTCTCGATGCGCTGTCGCGCCTGCACAGCCTGGCCGCAGCGCATCTTGTCGCGGTCGAAGGTGATTCCGTTCTAGGCTTCCTGCTGGCCCTCGGGCCGGGCATCGGCTACGACAGCCCCAACTACCGGTGGTTTGACGATGTCAGCGACGACTTCCTCTACATCGACCGCGCGGTGGTGTCTTCGGCGGCACAGCGCTCCGGGGTCGGCGCAGCCCTCTACTCGGAGGTGTTCGATCGTGCTTGCGAACAGGGCGTGTCGCGCGTCGTGTGCGAGGTCGACATCGAGCCGCTGAACGCTGCTTCAGACGCGTTCCATCGGCGGCGCGGATTCGTCGAGGTCGGGACTCAATCGGTGGCGGCCGGATCCAAGGTGGTTTCACTGCGCGAGTGCGCGCTGTGCTGAGTGGCTAACAAGCGCGTGCAGTCCGACACCGGCGCTGGCTACCGCATGGAGTACCATGGCCAACGGGCGCGGCTGACGCGCTAGTACGTTAGCCAGACTAGGTTCGTGCAATGTTCTGTGGCCCAAGCGCATATCAGAGCCCGTCGCGTTAGAATGATTACGGAGGTTTGCTATGGTGGCCGTGATCGAAGATAAGCGCGAAGCTGTCATCTCTCTCTGTCGCAAGTACGGAGTCGTAGCCATGCACGTATTCGGCTCGGCCTTGCGGGACGATTTCCGCTCGGGCGAGAGCGACATCGACCTGCTGGTGGATTTCGGCAAGATGGACGGCTACGCGAAAGCTCACGCTTACTTCGACATGCTCGATGAGCTGGAAGAGGTCCTTGGCACCAAGGTCGACCTTGTCATGGTGGGCGCTCTTAAGAACCGCTACATCATCCAAGACGTCGAGGCCACCAAACAGGTGCTTTATGCGGCGTAGTCCGGCCGCGTACCTATCTGACATCGTGGAAGCGTGTGACGCGGTGGAAGAGGTGCTTCGCGACGTCTCTTTAGCCGACTATCTTAAGACTCGTTCTGTCCGTTCGGCCGTGGAACGCGAGTTCATCACCATCGGCGAGGCCGTCAACGTGCTTGGGCGGGTCGCACCGCATCTCTATGAGGAGATCACGGAGGCGCGTCTCATCGTCGGTTTCCGTAACGTGCTCACCCACGATTACGCGGCGGTCGATGACGAGTCCGTGTTCGCGGCTGCCCAGACAGATCTGCAGCAGCTGAAGGCGGAGTGTGCCGTGCTCCTGGAGAACCTGGGAGCAGGCTAACAAGCGCGTGCAGGCCGGCATCCTGCGTTGGCATATTGCATGGAGTGCCATGGCCAGGGGGCGCGGCTGACGCGCTAGAACGTTAGGCGGATTTCGGAGGCATCCGAGCCCGGTGCTATAATCAGCACCAGTATATAGCTGCGTTTGGAGGTCTGCTATGGCGAGCTCGGCGGTTAAGTTCTCAGAGGACGTCGTGCCCCTGGGCGACATGAAGGTCAACCCCGGCAAGATAGTCCGCCGCGTCGATGAGACTGGCCGGCCTGTGCTTCTCACGAGTCACGGGCGTGGCGTAGCGGTGCTGCAAGGGCTTAATGAATACGAAGCGGCCCAAGAGGAACGCGATTTCATCCGAGCTGTGGTGGCAGGTCTTGCGGATGTTGAAGCCGGACGGGTGATGTCGCTTGACGAGGCCGTGCGTTCCCTCGGCCTGGAATGAGCGAGGTACGCTGCCGCATAGATTTCGCGCAGTTGGCGCGCGACGACTTGCGCGACATCCTCGACTGGTACGCGTCTCAAGAGGTCCCGCAGGTGGGTGCGCGCATGGTGCTGGAGATCGTAGACCGCGTTCGACAGTTGGCAGTGTTCCCGGACAGTGGCAGGGTGGTGCCGGAGCTAGATACGCCGTGGCTTCGCGAGCTCGAGCATCCGCCGTTCCGAATCGTCTATCGGCGTGACGATTCCGTCGTGACGGTCATACGTGTCCAACGCAGCGAGCACTTGATGGATCAGAGTGTTGTCAGAAACGCCTAACAAGCGCGTCCAACCGACATGCTGCGTTGGTACCGCACGGAGTACCATGGCCAACGGGCGCGGCTGACGCGCTAGAACTCTAGCGGGACGAAGGCAGGCGTTTTCTGGTCTTGGCCCTGATCCAGACTACAAGCGTCTCTTCATCGAGGTTTCCGGACGCGAGCGCCACGATCGTCGTCACCACGTCGCTCTCGCTGGCGATGAACTCGTATCCGTTCAGGCCCAAGAAGGTGGCCATGACCACGAATCCGACCCGCTTGTTGCCGTCCTTGTAGGGGTGGTTCCGGACTAGGCCGAATCCGTATGCGGCGGCGAGCGTCGCCAGATCTGTGTCCGGCTCGTAGGCGAAGCGCTGCTGCGGGCGCGCGAGGGCCGATTCCAGAGCGTTCTCATCCCGGAGTCCAGGCATACCACCGTGGGTGAGGAGCAAGTCGGCCTGAATGGCGTCCACCACCAACCGCGACATCCAACGAGGCTCTTTCATCGGCACCGCCGCCTACTTCGCCAGTTCGCGCAGCGCGTTGCGGTAGTTGCGCCCGACCTCCGTGGCAATCGAGAGCGCTTCTTCTGTATCTGAGTCGTAGGGGGTCAGCAAGATCCCACGTTCCATCTCGATGGCGATCACGCTGTCTCCAGCCGCCAGCTTGAGCCTGTCGGCCATCTCCTTGGGCAAGGTCGCGGCTATGGAGCCGCCGGCCCTACGCAATTTCACTCCCTGAACCATCCTCTTCTCCCTTCTGGAAGACGGTGCTACAGTAGCATACATGTGCTACCAAGGGAGCCCGGTAACAAGCGCGTGCAGCCGACATCCTGCGTTGGCTACTGCATGGAGTACGATGGGCAACGGGCGCGGACGTGCGCGCTAGAACGTTAGACGGACCGCGGGGATACCGGACGGGCTCCGAACGGATGGACAGGGCATCTGTGCGCTGCGAGCGGTAGACTGAAACGCTGAGTGTTCCACGGAGAGGCTTTCATTCGGTGAGGAGAGAATCAATGAACTGCCCTGGATGCGGTTCCAAGCTGGAGAAGAAGTCCTATCGAGGTATTGAGGTAGACCGTTGTTCAGGCTGCAACGGCATTTGGCTCGACATCTATGAGCTGGACGACCTGGAGGATCAAGCTTTTGACGTGGACGATCTGAAGGGGGAGTTGGCCCACTCGACCACGCCGAGCGAACGCAAGTGCCCTCATTGTGCAAGTAGCCTCGAGACCTTTCGGTACGGAGGCTACGACCTGGAGCTGGAGCTATGCGAGAACGAGCATGGCTACTGGCTCGACGCCGGGGAGGAGGCGCGGGTTCTTGAGCTCATGCGGCAGCGCGCGAAGAACATCGAGCGCAAGTTTGAGGCAGAGGCCGATTGGGACAAGACGCTTCGCCGACTGAAATCGCCGTCTCTCTCTGCAAAGCTGAAGGGTCGCTTCATGCACAAAGAGAAGGGCGCGAGTTCAGAGGAGGCCAAGAACTCGAAGCCGCCCCGGTAGGCCGCGCTTGGAGATGGCGGATATTGGATGTGAACTCTGGGAGTTGGCTTCTTCTCAGCACGGCGCCCGATCTCGGACCTCCTTGGGGCCGCGTTCTCTGAAGGTCCCTCGGCGGTTGTGAGCGGTGGGCCCGGCTCGTCTAACTAGCGCGTGCAGCCGACATCCTGCGTTGGCTACTGCACGGAGTACCATGGCCAACGGGCGCGGCTGACGCGCTAGAACGTCAGGCGTCATGGAGGGATCAGTCTTGATCACATCGTCGGAATCTGTCGGAGAACACCGTTCATCACGTGTACGAGGATTGCTCGCATCGATGGCGGCCGTTCCGGCGCTAGTCGTCGGAGCTTTCGTGATGAGCCGAAGCGGTGTTGGATACGAGCTCTGGCTTCAGAATGTCGTCGTCGGAGCGATTCTGACCGTAGTCTGCGTGGTATTGGCAGCGGTCCCCGGATATCGCGGCCGCGCCAGCTCGGCAGTGTGGACGGGTGCGACCATTGTCGCCCTGCTTGTCCTTGCGGCCACGCTGACTCAAGCCGAGGTTGACGGCGTCCGACGCTGGTTACCGATCGGCCCGCTTCGACTGCATGTCGCGTCAGTGGCTCTTCCGGTGTTGGTGATCGCGATCGCACGTCAGGTGAGCTCGGGCGCTGAGCGGAACCGGTCGCTTCTGGCCCGAATCGTCATAATCGCGACTGCAGCGACACTGCTGATGCAGCCAGATGCCTCCCAAGCGAGCGCCTTTGGCCTCGCGGTGGCAGTCCTGCTCCTGTGGGGTCTAAGGCCCTCGAGCGCCGATTGGATCGTCGTGATGATCGTCGCCGTCTGCGCCGGAGCAACGTGGTTCAGGTCCGATCCGTTGGCTCCGGTCTCGTACGTTGAGGGTGTGGTTGGCTTGGCGGGGGACATCGGCCTGGCCTGGCTTATTGCCTGTCTGGTCGCGCTCGTGCTGTTGCCCCTTCCGTTCCTCGTCACCGCCGTGAGTCCCAAAGGCGAAGGCACCGTTCATCTCGCCATCGCTGTGTACCTCGTTGCGGTCTGTGCGGCTCCCTTAACGGGTGCGTACCCTGTTCCGGTGATCGGCTACGGACTGTCTCCGATTCTTGGCTATTTCGTCGCGTTGGCGTGGTCCATTCGGAATCAAGCTGCGCCCAGCCTTGGCACCGCCGTCGATGCAAACGCCAGAGGTTGAAGCGTTGATGCCGTCTAACAAGCGCGTGCAGCCGACGTCCTGCGTCGGCTATCGCATGGAGTACCATGGCCAACGGGCGCGGACTTGCGCACTGGAACGTTGGGTACACCAAGGGATCTAGTCTTCGTAGAAGCGGAGGGGGGTCGCATGCACGTATTGCTCTATGTCGCAGCCGCATTGACCGGGCTCTGGGGAGTTGCTCATCTCTTCGCCACGCGCGGCGTGGTCGCCGGCTTCGGTGACCTGACGCCTGACAACCGCCGCATCATCACGATGGAGTGGATCGTTGAGGGCGTGGCTCTGGTCTCGCTTGCCTCGCTTGTCGTCTCGGTCACTGCTATCGATGCGGACGCGACGGTCGCCTCGGCGGCCTACGGCGTTGCCATGGCCACCCTACTTGTTCTGGCGCTCGTCTCCCTCGCGACCGGCTTCAGGGTAGCCTTCCTGCCCTTTCGTCTCTGTCCCTTCATCTTCACCCTATCCGCGCTGATGATCGCGTTGGGAGCGTGGCTGTGACGTAGGCCACTGCATTGAGTACCATGGGCGACGGGCGCGGCTGACGCGCTAGAACGTTCAATAGACTGAAGGCTATGAATACAGACTCACACAGAACCGCCGCCGGCACTTGTTTGAGTGCGCTCAAAGGCATCGCTTCAGTGCTGCTGGCCTGTGGGATCGTCTTGAGGTCCGGGCTCGCAGTGGTGTCTTTCATGACGTACGCCTCTGAGGGGGTGCAGCCTGGAGAGTCTCTGTCACGGACTTTGCTGGGCGCAGGAGTCCTCTTACTCGGCGTTAGGCCGACTGGAGGCGAAGGCCAGTGCCGCTCAGGGTGAGGCCTAGGAAGAGGCTGCTGACTGACTGCCGTCGATGGCACGTATCCCGGCCGCGCCCCGGCGGCCGTTGCGGACGCCAAGACGGCCATACGCTACCTGAAGCTGAACGATGAAGAGATGCTCGGGTCGGCCGACAAGATCGTCATCACCGTGGCGGCGGCAAAATAGGCCAAGTCGACGCCGCGCGACGCCTGAGAAGGAGAGTGTGTATCCGTGAGGTACGTCGCCTTGTTGCGCGGGGTCAACGTCGGCAAGAGCGCTCGCGTGCCCATGACGGCCCTGAAGGCTCTCCTTGAGGCGCTCGGGCTTGGCGACGTCACCACCTACCTGAACTCGGGCAACGCGCTATTCAGTTCATCTCTCAGCGCTCCCCAGCTGACGCGGCTGATCGAGAGCGAACTCGAGAAGGCGTTCGGCCAGACGATCCCCACTTTGGTCAAGACGTGTGCGGAGGTGATCGCGATCGCGGAGTCGATACCGAGCGAGTGGGTAAGCGGCCAGGGCGAACAGACCTATGTAGCGTACCTCTTCAGTGAGGTCGACGACCCCGTTCTCGTGTCGGAGCTACCGGTCAGGGCGGAGTACTTGAGCATCTTCTACACGCCCGGAGCCATCGTCTGGAACATAAGGCGAGAGAACTACAATCGTAGCCACATCACCAAGATCGCGGGACACAGTTCGTACGCTCGTATGACCACGAGGAATGTCAACACAGCGAGGAAGCTCGCGGAGCTCTGCGCTGAAGACTGACGCAAAGGAGGAGCCATGGCTGTCGAAAGTCCAGAGTACGAGGTTCTGAGGCACGACGGGGCATTCGAATTGCGCCGCTACGCGGGCTACCTTACGGCGAGCGTGCGCGTGAATGCAGGTGACTACCGTCGGGCCACGTATGCAGGCTTCAGGCCGCTGGCCGACTACATCTTCGGTAACAACCATGTCTCGGACCGCATCTCGATGACCGCGCCGGTGACCGCTGGCCGGGCGTGCTGCCAGAAGATCGCGATGACCGCGCCGGTGACGGCGAAGCAAGCCGAAGACGAGTACGTGGTCAGCTTCACGATGCCGGCAGGCTACTCGATGGACAGTCTTCCTAAGCCAAACAACCCGGCGGTGTCGATCGAGTCAGTAGGTGCCCACTTGGCGGCTGTGGCGCGGTTCGGTGGCTACTTCTCTGGGCGCAAAGCAGCTCGCGCCCAAGCAGGTCTGGAATCGTGGATGGGGGAGCAGGGTCTGACGGCGGTTGGCGAACCGATCGTGGCTCAGTACGACCCGCCCTGGAAACCTGGGTTCGCGCGGCGCAACGAGATCATGATCGTCGTCGAACAGGCTTCGAGTTAGCATCGTTGTCAACGTACGCCGGACTCGGGGAGAGGCCGGTCTCGGCTCGGCGTAGCAGGCGCGTGCAGCCGACATACGGTGTCGGCCGATGCATGGAGTACCATGGCTGGCGGGCGCGGAAGTGCGCGCCGGAACGCTGGGCAGTCTTAGGAGCTGATCCATGGACATGTGGAAGTTCTACGATGTCACGCATCGCGAGCACGTGATCTGCAACCCCACGAGCGGGGAGAAGATGGACCGCCTTGTGGAACAGCTGCGGCTTCCCGCCGGTGCCCGTGTGGTGGACATCGCTTGCGGCAAAGGGGAGTTCCTGATCCGTCTAGCCGAGGCCTACCATGTCGATGGCCTGGGCATCGATCTCTCGCCGTTCTACATCGCCGAGGCGCGGAAGCGACTGGAAGTCCGGGTACCCAAGACGGAGGTCACCTTCAGGGAGATGGACGGCGCCGAATTCGAGCCGGAGGAACCACACAGCTACGCCGCGGCCTCCTGTCTCGGCGCCAGCTGGATCTGGGGGGGGCACGCAGGGACTCTTGACGCGCTCACACACATGGTCGCGCCCGGCGGCTGGGTGGTCACGGGTGAGCCCTATTGGGTACGGGAGTCAGTCGAGGAGCACCTCAAGGTCCTTGGTCTTTCGAAGGAGGCGTTCGGGGCCCACATCGACAATGTCGGGGCGGGGGAGAGGCTGGGGCTCGACCTTGTTCACACCATTGTCAGCAGCGGTGACGACTGGGACAGATACCAAGGACTTCAGTGGTCCGCTACGGTCGAGTACGCTCGCTCACACCCGGATGACCCGGATCTTCCGGAGATCCTGCAGCGAGTCGGTGACGAGAAGGCAGCCTATCTTCGCTGGGGTCGAGACACGATCGAGTGGGGGATATACGTCTTCAGACGTCCCGCCACCGAGCCGTCAGCGTCGGCTGCCTGACCAACGCGCGCAGGCCGACTTAGTGCGTTGCCTGTCGCACTTGAGTACCATGGACACTGCCGCGACCAATGGCTTTCGGAGGAGGTCAGAATGAGGTTCACGGAGGGGCACCGACTGCGTCGTAGCTCGATGGCGCCGCCTAGGGAGGGGCTCCTGAGCAACGTTCTGGGCGCGTTCCTCGACCCCATAGATGCACTTTTCACCATCTTCTTCAGCATCCTCTTCGCGCTGCTCTTCACGCTGTCGTATGCGGTCTTGATCTACTATGAGTCACTCGGACCGCTTCTTTCAGGCGGAGATGGGCGGGACCTCTTCCTTGCCATCCTTGGGGCCGTCACAGCGTGGGGACTCATCGACGGTGTTCTATACGCCCTGGGCGAGGTCCTCGCACGGCGCGAGCGCTATCGCTTGCTGCAGTACGTTCAGACGAGTGATAGTGACGAAGCGGCCGCCGCCGCCATAGCCGATGAGCTGGATTTCATCCTCGAGCCGATCACCAGCGACGAACAGCGGCACGCCCTCTATCACGACATGCTCGCCCACCTGCGTCAGGCTGAGCCCCAGGCGATCCGCCTGCGGCGTGACGACGTGGTCGGCGCGGTGGCGACAACGGTGTTATCAGTCGTGGTCGTGTTGCCATCACTGTTACCGCTGCTGCTATTGCCCAACGACATCACACTGGCGATCCACATCTCGAACGGTGTGTCCCTTGCGGTCATCTTCGCGACGGGCTACAGCTGGGGTACACACACCAGCACTAGTCCTTGGAAGACGGGCTTGCTGCTGGCATCCGTTTGCCTGGCCATGGTCGTGATTGCCGCGCTCATGGGGGGGTAGCCTCCTTGAGGCGCCCAGCATACCGGCGCGCTCAGCATGTAGTGTAGTAGTCCGCGCCGGATGGGTATAGTGGACGCAGCAAAGACCACGACAGGACGGAGGAACGGTGAGCGCACTGAGGATGGCAGGTGTCTTGATGGCACTCGCGTTGGCCGGAGTCATAGCCGGGTGCGGGGGAACCGCCTCCCAGGATCCCGCGGCTCTGGAGGGCGTCCAGTGGACGCTGACCGCGAGCAGCGAGACGGAGACGGACCTCGCGGACCTGGGGATCAGCGCGCGGTTCGACGGGGCCAGCATGACGGGCTTCTCAGGGGTCAACACCTACACAGGTGCCTACACGGCCGGCGATGACGGGACCTTCGAGGCCGGGCCGTTCGCCTCGACCTTGATGGCGGGACCGGAGGAGGCCATGGCGGCCGAGACCGCATACATGAAGCTTATCGATGACGCCAACAAGTACGAAGTGGCCGAGGGCAAGCTGACACTCACCACGACCGATGGCAAGACTTTGAGTTACGAAGCCGCAGAGGCCTTCACTCTGGCCGGCAGTTCGTGGACAGTGACCAACTATAACAATGGCGCCGAGGCCGTGGTCGGCCCAGTCGAGGGTTCAGAGCTGACCCTCCTGTTCGGGGCGGACAACGCCGTCTCGGGCTCCGGCGGCGTCAACAACTTCAACGGGCCGTTCGAGTCGGGCGATACCAGCATCAAGATCGGGCCGCTTGCGACGACCATGATGGCCGGTCCCGACGATCTCATGGCGCAGGAGCAGCAGTACCTGGCCGCACTGCAGGCGGCCACGGAGTGGGAGGTCGCAAACGGAGTCCTTACGCTCCGCGACGGCGAGGGCGCGATGCAGGTGGTGGCGACGGAGAAGTAGGTGTGGCGATGACCACCCGGCCAACAAAGGAGGTTTGCCATGCCTGACTCTGATTCCCGTGGGGCACCGCCCGACCTGGCGGCGCGCGTACGTGCTCTGATGCCCCAGCTCACCTCTGAGCTGTCTGATTTGATCGCCATCCCCTCGGTCTCCGAGGCGGGGTACCCGGAGGCCAGTCACGCCGAGATCTTGCGGGCTCGGGACTACATCGCGGGGCTCCTGCGCGACGCCGGTTGCGACAGCGTCACCGACCTCGAGATCGCGGACACCGCGCCGGTCATCATCGGCGAGGTGCCTGCGCCCGACGGTGCGCCTACGGTGCTGCTCTACAGCCACTACGACGTAGTGCCTGCCGGCGACGAGTCCCTTTGGGACACACCACCCTATGAGGCGACTCTTCGCGACGGAGCGGTCCACGGCCGCGGTGCTGGAGACACCAAGTCGAACATCATCGCAGTCATCGGCGCCCTGCGCGCGTGGGGTGGTCGCCCGCCAGTGGGCATGAAGTTCGTGTTCGAGGGTCTCGAGGAGGTCGGGAGCGGTGGATTCGTACGCTACGCGCTCGATAATCCCCGGCCTTTCGATGCGGACGCGATGGTGATTGCCGACATGGGCAGCGTGCAGCCCGGAGTGCCCACGCTCACGGTCGCGCTGCGCGGCATGGCGAACGTGACCGTCTCCGCGCGAACACTGCTTTCGGCCAAGCACAGTGGTCAGTATGGCGGTGCAGCGCCCGATGCGCTGCTCGCGCTCATCCGGGCGCTGTCGACGCTGCACGACGAGCGCGGTGACGTTGTCGTAGAAGGGTTGCGCCGGGACGAGTGGACGGGCGGCGGCTCTTCGGAGAAGGAGTTCCGTGGTCTAGCCGAGGTCGTCGAGGGCGTACCTCTTGTGGGCACGGGCTCCCTTGGTTCGCGAGTCTGGTCGGGACCGGCCATCACCGTGATCGGCATCGACGCGCCGTCGGTGGACAACGCTCTCAACGCTGTGCAACCCTTCGCGCGGGCGAAGCTCAACGTCCGCGTGCATCCTCAGCAGGATGCCGCTGAGGCGCAGGCTGCGGTCGTCCGCCACCTGGAGAAGGCGATGCCCTACGGCATCAAGCTATCAGTGGAGCCGGGACCCAGCGGCAACGGCTTCGCCGCCGATACGAGCAGCCCGATATTCGCGGCAGCGAGGGCGGCGTGGTCTGAGGCGTGGGGCGCCGAGACCATCGCTGCGGGAAGCGGCGGCTCGATCCCCATCGTGAGCGCGCTGGCGCAGGCCTCCCCCAGAGCTGTCGTCATGCTTGGGGGCGCGACGGATGGTTTCGCGAACATCCATGGACCGAATGAGCGCGTTCTGCTTGACGAGTTCGAGAAGACGACCGTGGCGGTCGCCGACTTCCTCGGTCGGCTGGCCAGACAGAGTACAGGAGGTGGGGCGTGAGCGCGGACGCGGAGAAGAAGCCGGCCAAGGAGAAGAAGCCGGCTAAGGACAAGAAGCCGGCCGAAGAGAAGAAGCGCGGGTTCCTCAACGTGATCGAGCGCGTCGGGAACAAGGTCCCGCACCCGGCGATCCTGTTCATGGGGCTGTGTCTCGCGATGATCCTGCTTTCGCAGGTGTTCTACTGGGTCGGTGCGAGCGCTACGTACGAGATCGTGAAGCCCGCGTCCCAGTCGGTCCAGCAGCTCGATGTCGCCGGGTCTGTCATGCCGGCTGAAGTGCTACCGGCAGAGCAGGTCGACGCCCAGGACTACGAGGTCGTGACCGAGACGGTCGAGGCCCAGGGTCTGCTCACCGCCGACGGCGTCCGGTTCCTGTTCACCTCGTTCGTGCACAACTTCATGGGGTTCACAGCGATGGGCATCATCCTGATCGTGATGATCGGAGTGGGCATCGCTGACCTCTCGGGACTCATCCCCTCCCTGATCCGCAAACTCGTCGCGGTGTCGTCGGTGGGTATGCTCACCTACATCATCGTGTTTCTCGGCATCATCTCGAGCATCGCGTCCGACGCCGGGTACCTGGTGCTGATCCCGCTCGGTGCGGTGGCGTTCAAGAGCGTGGGGCGGCACCCGCTTGCGGGCATGGCGGCGGCGTTTGCCGGCGTGGCAGGAGGCTTTGGAGTGAACCTGATGGTAACTCCCACCGATGCCGTCCTCACCGAGATCACCAACGAAGCGATACACCTGGTCAACCCGGCACAGTCGGTCGACATCACGTCGAACCTCTACTTCATGATCGGTTCGACGATCCTGCTCACGGTGCTGCTTGCGATCGTGACCACGCGCATCGTCGAGAAGCGACTCGGAGCCTACGACCCCGCTTTGGCACCCGCTGAAGAGCAACACTCCGCAGAGTCCGACGTGCTTGCCGGCGTCACTCCAGAGAAGGATTCGAAGGGGCTGAGGCTGGCGGGGCTGGGCACGCTGCTCGTGCTCGTCGCAGTCAGCTTACTTACCTTCATTCCGGGTGCGCCGCTGCGCGATCCCGCTACTGGCGCGATCATCGGCACGTCACCGTTCATGGACAGCCTCATCGTCATCATCACACTGGTCTTTCTCGGTGCGGGACTCGGCTACGGGTGGGGAGCGGGAACGCTGAAGGGGAGTAACGCGATCATCGGTGCGATCCAGAAGTCATGGGCGGGGCTAGCGGGACTTCTGTTCCTATTCCTGCTCATCGCCCAGTTCATAGCCTACTTCAACTACTCCAATCTCGCTCAGATCGCCGCGGTCCGGCTCGGGGACACTATCGAGGCGATGAATGTGGGGAGCATCTGGCTGCTCCTGGGGGCTATAGCCATCACCATCGTGGTCGGCATCATCATGCCTCAGGCCATTGCGAAATGGGCGCTGCTCGCCCCCATCTTCATCCCGCTGTTCATGAGACTCGGCATAGGCCCGGAGGCCGTGCTTGCCGCGTATCGGGTGGGGGATTCGCCCATCAACATCGTCACGCCGATCATGGCGTACTTCCCGCTCATCGTGGTGTTTGCGGCTCGGTACGACAAGCGATCGGGAATCGGCACGGTCATCGCGCTCATGCTGCCCTACTTCGTGGTGCTCGCGATCGGCTGGACGCTGTTCTTCGCGGCGTGGTACCTACTCGGTATACCGTGGGGGCCAGGGATGTGAGCCTCGCCGAAGCGCTTCCCGCCGCCGTGGGTATCGCGGCGAACCCGCCCGCGATCATAGCGGTGTTGCTGTTGCTGTCATCGTCGACCTCGAAGCGCACGGCCGCTGCGTTCGTCGGGGGGTGGGTCGTGGGGCTCGCGGTAGTGGGGGCGCTCGTCATTGCTATCGGCGACGCCGCCCAGGCTCTCGGCGACCCATCGGTGGCGATGCTCGCCGTGCGGCTCGCGATCGGCGTCATGCTCGTGGTGCTCGCCGTCTGGTACTGGCTGCGGCGAGGCCAGGCCTCCGATGAGCCCGGGTGGATCCGGTCGCTCACCGGGATGTCACGTGTCAAGGCGTTCGGTTCGGCTGCGCTCTTCTCGGCACTGAACCCGAAGACGCTCGCCTTCAACGTGGCAGGATGTCTGGTGATCGCCGACGCGGAGCTGACAGTGACCGGCGAGATCGTGGCGTTGGTGGCTTTCGTCCTTCTGTCGAGCGTGACCGTCCTGCTGCCGCTCCTGTACTCGGTGCTCGCCCGCCAGCGGGGGGAAGCGACGCTGGCCAAGGTGCGGGACTGGCTCGTGCGGAACAGCGCGGCGATCACCGCTATCGTGCTTCTCGTGCTCGGCGTCTTGGTGGTCTTCGGCTCGGTGGAAAAGCTCTGGGGAACGGCATAGCGGAGTCAGAGCGTGGGGGTGATCGGAATGCCAGATGAAGATAGGGAGAAGCCAGTCCTGCTCTCAGGCGGCAACCCTCAGATAGCGAAGGCGGACGGCGATGCTCCCGTGCAGGCTTACATCGCGGCCATGCCCGGCTGGAAGAGTGATATCGGACGCCATTTGGATGCGTTGATCACGCGGGCCGTGCCAGGTGTGAAGAAGGGTGTGCGCTGGAACTCGCCCTTCTACGGCGTCGAGGGACTGGGATGGTTTCTCAACTTCCACTGCTTCACGAAATACGTGAAGGTGGCCTTCTTCAACGGCGCATCGTTGGAGCCGCCACCACCAGGGGCATCCAAGGACGAGAACGTGCGCTACCTGGATATCTACGAGCAGGACCGCTTGGATGAGGCTCAGTTCGTCTCCTGGGTCGAGCAGGCCAGCCGGTTGCCGGGCTGGGGGAAGTAGTGGATCGCAAAGCCATGCTTCGGCACTACAAGGAGACCCCGCGGCCAGCAGGCCTATTCGGGGTCCGCAACACTGAAAATGACAGGTTGCTGGTCGGGTTCTGCGTCGACCTTCCGGCCATGCTCAACCGTCAGCGCTTCCAGCTCGAGATGGGCTTGCATCCGGACAAGGAGCTTCAGGCCGACTGGGACAGATGCGGCCCAGATGCCTTCGCCTTCGAGGTGCTCGACGAACTCAAGCCTGTGGATGGGTCGAGTTCGGACGCTCGGGAGGACGTCGTCGCCCTGCATGTCATGTGGATCGACAAGCTGACCCTTGCCGGCCAAGCCCTCTATCCGTCATCGACCAGGAGCACCTAGTAGGTCTGTCTTCCGCGCAAGTGCCCCGCCTGGCGAGCGTCGGTCAAACGGACCTAAGATCGTGCCGCGGTATCTCTCTCAGCCGCGTGTGTCGCCCGATAGACTCCCGGCAACGTGGGTGCGAGGTACTGCCGCACCAAGAACGCGGCCACTGCCGCCACCGCGATGACGGAGGTGAGCTGCGGGTCCGCCAGGAGAGCGAGGAATATCGTGATGCTCAAGGGGGCGACTGTCGCCGACACCGTCATGCCGGCAGCGAGGCTCATCACGGCTACACCCTGCGGGATTCCGGGCACCAGAAGATTGAGGGCGAGTCCGAAGCACACTCCGGAGAAGACCACCGGAAAGATGGGGCCGCCGAAGTATGCTGTCGATAGGCTCCAAATATTCAGGAGTAGTTTGGCGACGCCGAGCAGTACGAGAAACGCCGCTCCGATCGCAACCGCGTCGGCGATCAGCGGTTCGACCTCCGCCTGGCCGGAGGCGAGTAGGCGTGGGCTGATGACGATCGCGGCGGCGGTCACAGAACCGCCCGCCAAGGCCGCCAGCAAGGGCCGCCGACGCAATCCCCTCAGCCGCACACGCGCCTTGATGAGCCCGAAGCCGTATCCGAGACCGAGGACGCCGCCGACGACCCCCAGAGCGAGCGCCCATCCGAGATCGACCATCCTGAGTTGTTCCACTCCCGGGAATATCATCATGGGTGCGAGCTTGTGCCCACCGAGTGCCTGGTAGACGACCCAACCAGACGCCCCCGCACCCAGGCCCTCGATGAGCGAGGTCCTCGAGATGCTCAGCGACTTCGGGCTGATGAGTTCGGCAGCGAGCAAGGCGCCGACCGGTGCGGCGCCGAAGAACGCGCCGAACGCGCCGGCGACACCAGCGTACGCCATCAGTCTTACCTGCTCGGATTTCAGGTGCAGCTTCTCGGCGACGTAGGTCCCGAGGCCGCCGTTGATATCGGTCAGGGCGGCCTCGGGGCCGAGAGACGCCCCGGAGAACAGGGAGAACAGAGCGAAGCCGGCACCGGCGAACGCGCTGCGATACTCGATGCGACCATCGCGGTCGTACTCAGCTACGGCAAGACCGGTGTCGAACGGTCGACGCTTCCACAGCACCACGATGAGCGCGGCGGCCAGCGTCGTGACCGCCACTACCGCAACGGTGACCACCCACTCGGGGACTCCGCCGAACAGCTCCGGCAGCCGTTCCCAGAAGAACACGAACCCGTAGTGGTCCACGGCGATGAAGAGCCACGAGGCAAAGCCTGCCAGCGCCCCGATCCAAATCGCCAGCAGCGCCATGCTGACCATCTGCCTGGTCGCGGTCGCGCTGTCGATGCTGTCGATGCTGTCTTCAGGCATGACGAGCCTCTCTCACTTGCCGACGCGCTCCACCCGGCACAACGCGCCCCTGAGCGCCTCCGCCCCCGAT
This sequence comes from uncultured Actinomycetes bacterium, assembly GCA_963718375.1. Lineage (GTDB taxonomy): Bacteria > Actinomycetota > Thermoleophilia > RBG-16-64-13 > RBG-16-64-13 > RBG-16-64-13. The sequence goes on from CAVQZD010000002.1 coordinate 110,442, forward strand.
TGAGGGTCGAAGTACTCGTGGCCGTAGAGTAGATCGGCGCAGCTCTCGCTCCAGCCATGCCCCGTGTCTTCTTCGCGCTCCGGGAACCACCAGGCGTGTTCCGCGTGGACGAGGTTCTCGGCAAGGCGATCGTCCAAGTGCACATAGAACAAGGCTTCACCGTCGGGTGTCTTGACCGTGGCAGGATCGTCCTCGGCCAGACCGAGGTGTTCGGCCGTCACCGGGTGCAGGTCCACCATCGGCCTCGGATGGAGCTTCCGCAAGGACGGGATATCCCGTCCGGCAGAATGGAAGAACGGCAGGAGCTTGGCGCCCGACATGAGGATGAGTGGGTACTCTTCAGCAAGTTCAGGCTGCGAGACCGGAGAGAGGGGGGGTTCCACGTACACCGGCAGAGCCGGCTGGCCTGCCCCCTGCATGATCGAACTCACCAACTCGACGCGTCCGCTGGGTGTGGGAAACGCCTGCTGCTCGTACTTGCGGTACTGCATGTCTCCCATGAGGATGCCCTTCTGCGCGAACTGTTCGAAGGTCATCCCCGAAGGTTCCAGTATCCAGCTCAGGTAGTCGTGCCAATCCTTCCAGGGGAAGGCATGGTCCAGCCCCAGCCGATGGGCCAGGTCGATGATCACGGCGCGATCGTCACGGGCTTCGCCGACTTGCGCTACCTTTCGGCGCGCCATCGCGCACCACACCTGGTGATACTGGACCACATCGTCCTGCTCCAACCAGTGAGCGGGGGGCAGGACCAGGTCCGCGAGCTCCGCCGTGGGCGTGAAGACGAAATCACTGGCGACGATGAACTCGAGATGATCGCGCATGGCGGTCTCGATCAGGTCGCCCCTCGTCTGGGTGACCAGGGGGTTGCAGCCCACCAGCCACATGGCTCGCGGGCGATAAGGGTCACCACTGATGCAGCTCTGCCAGAACGTGGGTTGATGGCATCCCGCGCCGAAGGCAAAACGGCCGGCGCCGATCTTCTTGGCCCTGTGCTCCTGGGTGAGGAACTGTTCTCCGGCGAGGCCTGGGTCGATGAGAGAAGACTTCGGCCGGATATCCACGGGCGAGACCCACCGCACGTCGCCGCCGGGCACGTCCAGATTACCGGTGATGGCCATCAGCAGGAGGTAGGCGCGTGCAGTCTGGAAAGAGTTGACGCTCTGGTCGATGCCATTGCCCCAGATGACGCAGGCCGGGTGAGACGTGGCGAAGGTGCGTGCGGCCTGGCGTAGAGTCTCGGCCGGTACCTGCGCGATCGGCTCTGCCCACTCAGGAGAGTAGGCCGCGACGTGGGCCGTCAGCTCCTCGAAGCCGGTGCAGTGCCGCTCGACGAAGTCTGCGTCGTAGAGGCGTTCACTGATGATGACATGGAGCAGGGCTAGGGCCACAGCACAGTCGGTGCCCGGGCGCAGCTGGAGGTGAAGATCCGCCTCCTGGGCCGTGGCAGTCCGTCGCGGGTCGACGACGATAAGGTGTTCGGCGGCCCGGTTGGCGCGGCGGATCATCGCGCCACAATAGCCGTCGGCGCCTCCGGTGTCCGGCAAGTTAGCACCGACCTGCAATATGCATTTCGGCATGACTCCGCCGTGACCGTAGATGTCCGGCTGGGGTAGCCAGCCGAGGGTGATCCTTGAGGCGATTATGCGGGGCAGGAAGCAGTTGTGGGCGGGGCTTACGTAGTTGGGCGAGCCGAAAGCATGGATGAAGCGGCCCGTGAACTCGGAGTACGGCCTGCCGGTCCCTTGGCTCAGGGCCACATATTCCGGCCCGGACTCACGCCTTATCCGCTCGAATACTTCGGCAATCTCAGTCAGAGCCTCTTCCCAAGTCACGGCCCCCCACTGTCCCGAGCCACGCGGCCCCGTGCGCCGCATGGGGCGGACTATGCGGTTGGGATTGTAGAGCTGCTCGGGCGCCGCTCTGCCCTTGGGGCAGATGTATCCTCGGCTGACCGGACTCTCGGGGTCGCCGGTGACGCGGATGACGCGGCCGGCTTCATCCAAGTGGACCAGAACCTGACAGACGCCGTGGCAGCCTCGGCATGAGGTGCGAACCACGCGCTCAGTATCTGCCTTGTCCAAGTGTGCTCTCGCTAGCCAAGATGGTTAACAGGTTGAACTGCATAGTACACTGTGCCCGCGGACTTGCGCTCGATGTCAGTGGCAGCGTGTCAGAAGGTTGGCCATCGAAGTGTTCAGAGGAGTGTGGACCATGCGCGCACAGAAGAAGGCCATGCTGTGGATCAACGTGGTGGGCGGGGTCGCCGTCCTGGGCAGCTACGTCATCGGCATACTGATGCATCCCGGGGAGAGTGA
>CAVQZD010000003.1:0-28324 GCA_963718375.1 uncultured Actinomycetes bacterium
ACTGGAGGGGATGCCCATGATCCCGGTCGGCCGGAAGTACAGGAAGAGGATCAGCACGAAGTACGCTATGAGATCCTCGTTGCCAGCGGGCACGAAGCCGAGAGCCAGGTTCTGGATGATCCCGAGTGCGAGACCGCCGACGACGGCGCCCGCGGTAGAGCCCCATCCACCTAACACTGCTGCCACGAACCCCCACAGCGCGTAGGCGCCGCCCGACACGTTCATGGTGTTGCTGATGGGATTTATGGCGATACCGCCCAGACCGCCGATGAGCGCCGAGATGCCGAAGGCTAGCAAGATCATTCGTCCTGTGGCCACGCCGGAAAGGCTCGCGGCGCCCGGATCGTTAGCTGTGGCCTTCATCTGCTTACCGATGCGCGTGAAGTTGGTCAGCAGGTAGAGGCCCAACAGCACCAGGACCATCAGGCCGATGACCCAGTAGCTCTGCCGCATCACGGCTACCGGACCCCAGAAGTCCGCCTCGTTGCCCGAGAAGGCAGGGAGAGCCTTCGGGTAGCCACCCCACTTCAGAAGTGCCAGGTTCTCGAACAAGATGCTCAGCCCGATGGTGGCCAGGATGATGGACACCAGAGAGACCTTGACCAGAGGCCTCAGCACCACGAGGTACATGACCAAGCTCAGCACCACCACACAGACAAGCCCGAGAACGGCCGAAAGCCAGTAGGGAAGGCCCACTTCGTCAAGGAAAGAGAAGGTGAAGAGGGCCCCGAACATCACAAAGGCCCCTTGCGCCATGTTGACGATCCGGGACGTGCGGTAGATGGTCACGTAGCCGAGCGCTATGAGCGCGTACACACTCCCCGTGGTGATACCGGTCACCAAGAGCTGCATCCAATCGCCCACGCGCACCCCTGCAAGTCGGGTACTCACCACGGCAACAAAAGACCACGGCACCAGGTGCTGGTCGCTCACATCGTAGCCGCCGCGCCTGAGTCTTGTCAAGTATCAAGATTGACATTTACCATTATCAAGTACTGCTTCCGATATTCAACGCCATGTGACGCGCGTATAGTGGCTGCTGGAACGAATGCAAAGTGAGGTGGACGTGTACCGGAGGGAGCTGCAAAAGCCGGATGGCAGGCGCTTGATCCTCTACTCGCGCGCACCCATCGCCGCGGACATAGAGGCACCTAGCCCCAACGTAGAGAGGCCCGGAGGCGGCCCGCACATGCGTTGGCACCCTCTCTGGGGCGAGTGGGTCACCTACGCCAGTGAAAGGCAGAGCCGCACCTTCTTGCCGCCGCCCGGCTACAACCCGTTGGCTCCGACTACCGATCCGGACACTCCCACCGAGATGCCACGGGGCGATTACGACCTTGCGGTATTCGACAACCTGTTCCCAGCGTTCGCGGCGGACGCTCCCGAGGCCCCTGCGAGTCTGGTAGCGACTGCGCCGGCCCGGGGTGCCTGCGAGGTGGTGGTCTACTCTCAGGATCCAGAGACCTCCCTCGGGGCGCTGCCTCTTGAGCACGTCCGCCTGTTGGTGGAAGTCTGGGCCGAGCGCACCACCGAACTGGGCAAGCGCGAAGAGGTGCAGTATGTGTTCCCCTTTGAGAACCGCGGGGTGGAGATCGGCGTGACCCTCAACCACCCTCACGGGCAGATATACGCCTATCCCTTCGTCCCGCCGGTCATGGCCCAGGAGTTGGCCTGCCAACAGGCCTTCTACGCGGAGCACGGCAAGGGTCTTCTGGCGGAACACTCGCGAGCGGAGCGCGAGGACGGCCGCCGTCTCCTCTACCAAGGACCCCACTCTGTGGCCTACATCCCCGCGTGCGCTCGCTTCGCGTACGAAGTCTGGGTGGTGCCAAGCCGTGAGGCGCCGTTCTTCTCCGACCTTGGCGGCGAGGAGCAGCTCGATCTGGCGCGAGCCCTGAAGACGGTGCTACTCAAACTCGACGGTCTGTTCGGATGCCCCATGCCGCTCATCATGGCTCTCCACCAGGCCCCCACTGACGGTGCGCCGCATCCGGAGGCGCACGCTCACATCCAGATCTATCCCTACTTGCGCATGGCGGGAAGACTTAAGTACCTGGCGGGCAGCGAGACGGGAGCGGGGGCGTTCACAGCGGACACCCTGCCCGAGGACAAGGCGGAGGAACTTCGGGCCGTGCCCATAGACTTCGCCTGAAGGGGACCTCTGTGACAAAACCTGCTTCATCCACCGCCTCCTTCGAAGAGCTCTTCGGCCGACCACCGAGCACGATCGCCGAGGCCCCAGGGCGAGTGAACCTCATAGGCGAGCATACCGACTACAACGAGGGTTTCGTCCTGCCCACTCCCATCCCCCAGCAGACCCGAGCGGAGCTATCGCAACGGGCGGACGAGATGGTGTGCGTCGCCAGCGAGCAGTTGGCGCAGAGTGAGAGCTACCGCTTGGGCGAGGAGCGGCGCGCCGGTCGGTGGATCGACTACGTGCAAGGACTTACCAGGGCACTCCGCGAGACAGGCCACCAGCTTGGCGGCTTCGATCTGCGCCTGGAGTCCGATGTGCCGATCGGCAGCGGGCTCTCGTCAAGCGCGGCCCTCGAAGTGTCGGTGCTGAGGGCCTTGCGCGGTGAGTTCTGCCTGCACATCGACGACGCTCAGTTGGCCCGCTTGGGGCAGAAGGCCGAGAACGAGCATGTGGGTGCGCCGGTCGGCCTCATGGACCAGATGACCTCGAGCTTGGGCCGAGTGGGTGAGGCGCTCTTCTTGGACATGCGCAGCCTGGCGGCAGAGTCTGTGCCGCTGCCCGACTCGGTGGAACTGGTGGTGATCGACTCGGGGGTGCGGCACAGCAACGTAGGCGGTGACTACGCGCGGCGGCGCGACGAGTGCCGCCGCGCGGCCGATCTCCTGGGCGTCGAGTGGTTGCGGGATGCCGACCTCCCCATGCTGGAGTCGGGCCGACTGCCCGAACCGCTGCACCATCGAGCGCGCCACGTCATCACAGAGAACGCCAGGGTACTCGCCGCTGTCGCCGCGCTTCGCCGCGGCGACCTGGGCGCGGTCGCATCAGCCATGTCCGCCTCGCACGCCTCCATGCGCGATGACTTCGCGATATCCGTGCCGCAGGTGGACCTGCTCGTGCGGATAGCGGAGTCTGAGCGGTCGGTGCTGGCCGCGCGCCTCACCGGCGGCGGCTTCGGCGGAGCGATAGTGGCTCTTGCCACGAAAGGTGGCGGCGCCGACGCGGCCGCATCCATAGCCTCCAGGTACGCGAAGGAGAGCGGCGAGCGAGGTACGGTGCTGCTCCCGGTGCCGGCCCTGGCGGTCTCGCCGCCGACTACCTAGTCCCTCTACTCCTCGGGCACCTTCGGGGCGTCCGGTCCCCGGGTGGCGAGAGTCTGGATGAGATCCTCGTAGCGCGCCAGGCGCGAGTCGAGGTCGACCTCACCGCTCATGGCGGCCCAAATGGCAAGATACAACCATAGATGGGTGCGGAGCAGGTCTGCACGAGTGTACTCTTCGTCCCACGCGGCTCGCATCTGAGTGCTATCCATCGCGCCGAACAGACTGAAGGCGACCAGCTCGTCCGGCACCATCGGTTTGCGGGCCGACTGCCGGCGCATAGCCGCGAGATCTTCGACCATGGGACCGACGATGCGCCTGTATGCCTCCTCCACCGGTTTGTGGAGGTCACTGCTCTTGTGCGTCCCCTCGGACTGGACGACAGAGAGCACATCTACGCCCAGTGCCTGCACCCGCAAGTCTCCGACCAGATTGTATAGCAGCCGTTCCCCCAGATCGGGGATGTGCTCCAGACCGGGCGCCCGGTCGGCCACGTTCCATTTGATGAACGTGTTGAAGCACTCCACCAGTAATCGCCGCTTGCTCGGGAAGTGCGCGTAGAAGACATGGGCGGTCACCCCGGCCTTCTTGGCAATAGCCGTCACGTGCGAGCGCTTGAACCCCTTGGTCATGAACTCCTGCGTCGCGACGCGCACGATGGCCTCGTGCGTCCGTTGGTACTCGCGCGCCGCTAGGCCCTCTCCGCTCCGGTTGGCCTCCTGGAGCGAAGGCTCCAACTCCCGGTGGATATCAGCAAGCGAAAGACCAGCATCCTTGAGCTGAGCTATCTGCCCCAGCATCAGCACGTGGGCCTCCGAATAGAGCGACCGGCTCGCGGCCGTCTTAGCGGGCTGGGGCAGCAGACCTTGGCGGACGTAGAAGTGGATGGTGCTCCTCGGCACCCCCGTCGCCCGCTCCAGAGCGGATATGGTCAGCGTCTGTGAGATGGCGTCTCCCCCTTCGATCGTCGTTTGCATCAGACCATCCCTCGAGTCCGCGTTGTCTTGAGTCCGGGCACCAACGTCAGCAGGTCCCCGATCCCGGCCAGCCTGTAGTCGGCCTCGGGGCTGTCAACCGCATGTCCGACGGCGGCCGCCGGCATGCCCGCCGCCTTCGCCGCCAGGATACCGGCCTCAGCGTCTTCCACCACCAGGCAGCCGTCTGGCGGCACGCCAAGCCGCTCCGCCGCGATCAGAAAGACGTCGGGCGCGGGCTTCGTGCGTTCGATGTCACTCCCATCGGCCACCGCGTCGAACGCGTCCTCCAGCCCGATTTGTCTGAGAATAAGCGGAGTGTTGCGGCTGGAGGAACCTATGGCGATCTTGATACCGCGTCCCCGCAGCGCATCCAGCACCTGCAGCACGTCGGCCGGCACGGCCTCTGGGGTCAGGGTCTTCAGCAGCTCCACGTACCTGGCGTTCTTGGTCTCGGCAAGGGCCTGCTTCTCTGAGTCGCCGTACTTGCGCGTGGCCCCCTCGAGGATGACCTCCAGACTCGCCATCCGGGAGACTCCCCGCAACCGGTGGTTGATCTCTTCGTCGAAGAAGATGCCCTCGTCGTCGGCGATCGACTTCCAGGCCCGGTAGTGCATGGCGTCAGTGCTCACGATCACGCCGTCCAGATCGAAGATGACCGCCTGGATATCCAACTTCAGAGCCTCGTGTCCCACTTGCCACAGAACGGGTCGACCGGGCTGGAGCCCTCGAAGGGCGCCCGGCCCATCAGCTTCTCAATCAACGCCTCGAGTACTACGTCGGAGCTCCCGTAGGTGTTGATGTAGGTCTTGACCCGGGGCACGTCGAGCAGGTGATACGGGTTGGCCACCGAGACGAAGATCGTGGGGACCGTGCTCACGAAGATGGGCACGTTCGCCCCCATCGGCGGAGACCACTCTATCCTGACGACGGTCTGATTGCTCTTGGTCTCCAGATTGGCCACGTAGAGCATCAGGTCGTAAGCAGCCAAGTAGTCCGCGTACGGCACCATCTGCCCTTCGGGCTTGTCGGGCACAGAGAAGTACTCTATGTCGAAGCCTTCCTGCCCCAGCAGCGCCCCCAGCTTCTCGGCCATGCTGGAGCCCTCGGGCCGTTGCTCCCTGAAGCCGAAGTAGTCGGTATCGTTCTCGACAGCGTAGACCAGCACGCGCTTGGCCCGGTCGGGACTGAGAGGCAGGACCCCCGGCTCCTCTTTGACCAGGGTGATGGATTTGTCTGCGCACTCCCGGGACCAGGTCCGATGTTCTGCCGTGCCGAGCGCCGCTGCCGCGCTCTCCACCGTGGGCGCCAGCTCCTCCTGGGCGCGCTCGTGAAGGCCCAAGGCCGCCTTCAGCGCGAGCACGTTGCGGGCCGCGTCGGTCAACCGTTCCGGGGTCAAGATCCCTGAATCCACTCCCGCGCGCATGTACCCGAAGTCCTCTTCCAGGTTGCGGGTGAAGAGGAACACGTCACACCCTGCCGCGATGGCGCCGGGGACCGCTTGGGCACGGTCCGCCGCCATCATCATGCCCGCCATCACCGTCGCGTCCGTGGCCACCAGCCCATTGAAACCCAGCTTCTCTCTCAGCAGGGTGGTGGTGATCTCGGGGGCAAGAGAGGCCGGCATTATCTCTTGGTCGCTGATGCCGGGGCGAAGTCTCTTGGAGTAGGCGGGCAGCGCGATGTGCCCTACCATCACCGCCATAACGCCCTCGTCTATGCAGGCTCGGTATATCCGGCCGTAGGTGGCGTCCCACTCCTCAGAGCTCAAGTCGTTGACCGTGGTGACCAGATGCTGATCGCGCTCGTCGACTCCATCACCCGGGAAGTGCTTGGCGGTGGCGGCCACACCCGACTCCTGGATCCCTCGGATGTACGCCGTGCCCAAGCGCGCCACACGCTCCGGGTCAGAGCCGAAAGTCCTGGTGTTGGTGATGGGGTTCCTGAAGTTGAGATCGATGTCCACCACCGGCGAGTACGCCCAGCGGATGCCCAGGGCCGAGGCCTCTCGTCCGCAGGCCAAGCCGTGTCTGTAGGCAAGGTCGGCGTCGTCCGTGGCCGCGACCGCCATGGGGCTGCCGACCCGCGTGCCGTGGGTGAAGCACACGCCGTCGGCGCCCGACTCCAGATTGGCCGACATGAGAACGGGCACGTCGCTGTGGGTCTGTAGCAGGCCGACCGTGCCGACCACCTCGTCCAGCGTCCCGGGCCGGCACATCACGGTGCCCACCTTGAGCACCTCGGCCGCGTGTCGCGAGGCCTGTTCGTCCACCCCGTATGACACCAGGCAGAACACTTGCCCGATTTTCTCGTCCACTGACATCCGACTGAGCGTGTCTTCTACCCAGTCGACACCCTTCTGGTCCAGCGAGAAGGGGGGGAGCTGCAGCCGGCCGGTCATGCGCCTGCCTCTGGGGTCTGCCGGTAGATGAATGAGGCCCTGCCGTATCTGGCCCGCCGCAGTTCGGCAGCGAAGGGCAGACGACTCAGATACCAGTGGTCCAGACTTCTGGCCACCTCTTGGCAGCCATTCAGCATGGCGTGGTCAAGCGCGATGAAATCCTCGATATAGCTCGGCGCGATCGGAGCCCCGTTGTGGGCGGGACACAGACTGCAGAACTCCTCCTGTCTGGCCTGCAACCTGAGCATGTTGTCCAAGTGGCTCCTCACCTTGCGCATGAGTACCGCTTCGTCATTGGAGTCGTGATCGAACAAGAGCACCTGTCCCGATTCGACTTCGTCACCGCAGAACAGCATACCGGTCTCGCGGTCCAGCAGGGCGATGCTGCCGGCAGCATGAGCGGCGATTGTGATGACCTCCACGTCACGCCCACCCAGCGCGAACACGAAGCCATCGTCGACGAGAAGCTTCTGATATCCCGGGAAGGGCAGTGCTCGTCGTTCCGGCATCGGCGGCAGGTGGTCGGCGTCGGCTGCCGCGTCTGCGTGCATGTGGCTCTCGGGCCACCAGCCGTTGCCTCCGGCGTGGTCCAGGTGCCCGTGAGTGTTCACCACAGTCAGCTGCTTGTCTGTGAGTCCCTCTACGTAGCGCCGCAGGTCACCGCAACCCCAGCCGGTGTCCACGAGCAAAGCCTTCTCGTCGCCCTCCAGCAGATACTGGTATTGCCGCCCACCCAAGATGGTGATGAAGACCGTGCGTTCGTGCGCCCGCCAACTGCTGTAGCTCTCCCTGAACATGCTCACCTGCATCCTTCTGGTCTGAGTCCAACTATACGAATTGTAATCTGAATCCGTGTCGTTGACAAAACCCTCGTGAAACCCTAGCATCCACGTGTATGGTACTGCTCGACAGGAGGGATGGTTCGATGAGAAGAGGCCCCCAGAAGTCTGTCCTGGCAATGTCGGCGCTGTTTCTGCTGCTGGTGCTGGCCGCGGCAGCCGGGTGCGGCGAAGAAGCTTCACCATTGGCCCCCACCGAGACAGGCACGATAGAGACACTTCAGTTCACCGCCGACACCGGCTCGGCCACCTGCTATCTGTACATGCCTACCGACCCCTACTTCGCGGGCACCGTGATGCCCATCACCTTCGTGTTCCCTGACGAGACCGTAAAAGACGCCGACGCGGCCCTGGGCTACCTGGTCGACAGCGGCATCAAGGACATCCTTGAGGTCAACCAGACCTTCGGTCTGGTCTTCACGCCCATCGACGCCGCCGGGTACACGGAGGCCGATCTGGGGATCTTGAACTCCGCCAAGGCCCAGTTCAGCGACCTCGGCTTCATCCGAGGAGGGGTCAAGGATGCTGAGGGAGGCAAGGTGACCAGCGACTCGGGCACCATGTACGCGGGCAGCCGCTTCCGCAACTATATCTATGCCGACGGGGCGGGCGCGGATTTCATAGCCAAGTACGCGACTAAGAGTCTTCCCTACACCATCACGTACTCAGACGGCGGGGTGATCACCTTCAACCATCTCGCCGCCGGCATGGCTCTGTTCAATGTCAGCGAACCCGCTCAACCGGGAGAGAAGTCGAACCCGATCCCCGCCTTTGTGGTCAACCCGGGAGATGGAGTGGTCGAGTCGTTTGAGACCATAAATGGCGCCGACTACCCGACGGTCTCCAAGGAAGCCAAGGGCGGCATAACCCCGACGTTGGCGCTGGAGGCGTGGGACCTCATGTCCGAGTGGCAGAGGACCGAGACCACGCCCGGCATCTTTCTCATGACCAAGTACATCACCGACTATGAGGCTGCTGGGTTGGACTACGCCGAGAACCTGTGGACGGCTATCCCCGAGACAGGCAGCGAATACAAGTACACCTACTTCACCTGGGCGCCCACCGGCGAAGCCGACGCCAAGAGGCCGGCGGTGCTGCTGTTCCATGGTGGTGACAATTCAGCTCTGTATCTCGCCCAGACCTCCGATTGGCTGCGGGTCGCGCTGGAGAACAACTTGGTGGTGATCTCGGTGCAGCACTCGGGTGTCACGGACGAGACAGGCGCCCTCATCGCCGCGGCTACCGCGACCGACATCAAGAGACTGATCGACTACCTACTTACTGACGCCAGCCTCAACATCGACCCCACCAAGGTTTACGCCTCAGGCTTCTCCATGGGCTCGAGGATGACCACAGATCTGGCCAAGGAGTATCCGACCAGCTTTGCGGGCTTCGGCCCCTGCAACCCGGCCGGAGCCATGGACTCCGGAGGAGTGGTCAGCCCAGTCTTCGCAGTGAGCGGTCTCACCGACCCTCTGGCCAGCCCCCTGAAGCCTCGTTCGCACGGGCCTACCAACGTCCAGTTGACTTGGACCAACAACGGCGGGACTCCTGACCCCGCAGTCGATCCGAAGAACAAGGCCACCTTCACGGATGCCAACTGGGGCTACGCACCGACCACATCCCAGGAGACCTCCCGATACGACGGCAATAACGTCTACACCCTCAACTCCTACGAGAGCGCCAACGGAGTCGTCTACACCGTCTACTGCACGGTCACCAACCTGTCGCACGAGACAATAGGCGCCACCTCGTGGATACAGTGGGACTTCTTGAAGCACTTCTCGCGGAATGCGGACGGCAGCGTCAGCTACACCGAGTAGCCTCGCGGCACTGAAGCGACTCTTGCGGGGGCGGCCGGTCGCAGACCGGCCGCCCCCCTTGCTTCGCTAGACGCGCAAGCGATGTCTTCCTGGCGCCAGTGACCGCGTCTCTCCCCCTAGACGGAGCTCCGCGCTCACCTGGGCCGGCACCTCAAGCTCCAGAGCCACCTCACCGCCGTCAAGCTTCCAGAAGCAGGACGCTTGCCCGTAGGGAGTGACGACGCTGCACTCAGCCCAATCAAGGCCGCAGCGCACGTCGGGGCTGAAGACGATGCTCCGGTATCCCGGCCCGTCCGCCCGGATGCCTCCGATATTGCGGTAGATCCAATCACCCACGCTGCCCAAGGCGTAGTGGTTGAACGAGGACTGAGTCACCCGGCCGTCCGGCGTTATCGCCTCCCAGTTCTCCCAGATGCTGGTCGCACCCCTCTCCACCATGTAGAGCCAGGAGGGGCTTTCGGTCTGAAACAGCAGCCTGCGGGCCACGTCCCTGTACCCGTGCTTGGTCAGCACATCCAACAGATGGGGCGTGGAGACGAACCCGGTGTCCAAGCGATAGCCGTTCTCCTGGACCAAGTGCGCCAGCCGCTGCGCGACCCTCTCTCGCAGGGCTCCCTCGACGATGTCCGCGTGCAATACCATCACGTAGAGACCCATCAGATCGCCGCTGACGACGCCATCCTCAGAGACATACTCCTCGCGCACAGCCTGCTTGACCTTGACCAGCAGGTCTTGGAAGTGGTGATGCTTTCGCGACAATCCCTCGTCAGGACCGTCCTGCAGTAGGCCCTCCAGCACGCCAAGGAACCCTCGCACAGTGATCGCGTACTGGCAGCTGGCCACCACTTCGCGCGTAGCGGCCACGCCCGCCATGATGCTTTCGTGCCCCCCAGCGAAGCTGGGGATGAGCCAATCGCCGAAGTGCGCCCCTTTGTTCCACAGGTAGGGGTTGCGGGCCTGTCGCTCCGGAGTCCATCGCTCGAAGCCCTCCGGCTCCTGCGCCGCTTCCTTGGCCACGAAAGCCAGCCACCTCTCCATCATGGCCAGGTTGTCTCGAAGAACGTGCGCGTCTCCGTAGCACAAGTACAGGTCGTACGGAACGAGGACGCAGGCGTCGCCCCAGGCAGCCGACGTGTTGTATCCCTTCATCGCCCGCTCCATCCGATCCTGAGCGGGGTAGGTAGGCACCACGTTCGGCACTTCACCGTCCGGGCATTGCTCCGCGCGCATGTTCGCCAGCCAGCCAGCAAGGAAGCTGTGCAGGTCATAGTTGAAACAGCCCGTCCTGGCGAAGCTCAGGATGTCACCCGTCCAGCCCATCTTCTCGCGTTGCGGACAATCTGTAGGCACGGAGAACATGTTGCTACGTTCGCTCTGCCGGATACAGCGCTGCAGCGCGTTCAGCCTTTCGTCCGAACAGGCGAAATGTCCGCTGCTGACGAGGTCGGTACCCAGGGCACAAGCGACGATAGACACCACTTGCTCACGCTGGACCCCCGAAAGACGGACGAAGCGGAACCCGTGGTAGGTGAACCTAGGCCTGAACGTAGTCGGCCCCGGTCCGCACACGAACACGTCTTGCTGGTCCTTGTTTCGGCCCATGATGTTGCGGTAGAAGTTGCCGGCCTCATCGAGGACCTCCGAGCAATCGAGCACGACTTCGGTCTTCTCCGGCGCCGCGACCGTGACCTCGACAACGCCTGCCAAGCACCGGCCGAAGTCGGCCAGGAGCTCTCCGTTGGGCGCGACGGACAGCTTCTCCGGCGCGATCCTCTCCCAGTCCACCACCGGCGCCGTAGGCTGCGCGACCAGGTTGTCCTTGGCATAGTCCGCGACCGTCACCGGACCCCATGGCTCGGGCGGTGCTGAATAGTCGTGGCGCTCCCCGATGAAGAGGTCGGCGTAGTCGATGTGCGAGCGACGGCTCTCGAACGACTCGTCCGAGCATACCTTGCGAGTCTCCCCCCTTCCTCGGTCCACTCGAGCTGCAGCAGCAGACCCAGGCGGTCCCCATACTGGCAGCTGTCGCCCGAGAGTCCGATGCGTCCTATCCACCAGCCGTCGGCCAGCGTGGCGACGATCTCGTTGGGGCCCTCACACAGAAGGCCGGTCACGTCGTAGGTCTGGTAGTAGAGCCGGCGCTGATAAGCGGAGGTCTCCGGTGCGAGCAGGGCGTGGCCCACCCGCTGCCCGTTGACGGACAGCTCGTACACTCCGTGCGCGGTGGCATACACACGGGCCTTTCGGCGGACCGAGCCACACTCAAACGTCTTTCGGAGCTCCCTGCAGGGCATGAGGCGTCCCTGTCCCCCGAGGTGGTCTTCGCTGGGAGCGAAGAGCGCCCAGAACTCTATCTCTTTCTCATGGATGGCCGGCTCCTGCTCCGGCTCGATCCACCCAGCGTCCCAGTCCTGTCCCAGGAAGCCCGTCTCGAAGACCGCCTCACACTCGGCGACCCGCACCCCGGCCAGATAGCCCTCGCCCGTGACAACGTAGGCTGTCTTGGCCTCAAGCGAAGGACCGGCGTAGCGCACGGTGGGGCGCGCGAATGTCTTGACTCCGAGGTCCCAGAGCAGATCGTGCTCTTCGTTCCTGACCGTCAGCCGTACTTGGTCGAACCGCTCGGTGTCCTTCAATCGAAGGGCGAAGGTGGGCGCAGGGTCGTCGGTCACCACCCGACCCGACAGTGCGTTCACAAGCAACTCCACCCCTCAGCCCCCTTTCGAGCCCTGGGTCGTCGCGCCCAGCGATAGGCCGTTGTCACTCTCTGCCAGCTCGATGAACGTCGGCCGCTCCATCCCTATGGTGTTCGGAGCGTGCAACGCCATCATCAGCTTGCCCTCCTTGGTCCGGAAGAGCATACAGTGACCGCCGTCCCCAGCGAACAAGGGTTCTGGATCGTGCACCCACGGACCCCAGAGCTCCCCGCTCGCGGATCTCGAGACACCCACCGTATAACCGGCGGACCCGAAACTCGACCAGAGCAGCTGCTGCTGCCCCGACTGCGCCCGGTACAGGGTAGGGCCGTCGGCCAGATACACATCTCCTTGGACGCCGAACTCAGCGGCATGGGGGAAGGGTCTCACCCAAGGGGCTGCTGCCGCACTGAAGAGCAGGCGAGGGTCGCCTCTGGCGGCTGTCAGGTCCGGCGTCAGCTCCACCGCGTACATATCGCCGTCGGGCGCGTCGCGGAAGGAGCGGCTGAACAGCAGGGAGGTCCCACCCGCTGCGCCCACGTAGAAGGTGCCATCGAGGCAGGCCCAGTCGGCCGGGGTCACGGGCCCCCCGCTCCAAGAGACGAATGGCCCTAGCGGCGAATCCGCTTTGAGTACCTGGACTGCAAGCCGCCCCTCGGCTGCGCCGAAAGTGGCCACTAGGAAGTAGGCGCCATCGCGTTCGATGCACTCCGGGGCCCAGTAACACCTGTCCGCCCAGAAGTCCGCGCTACGTCTGAAGATCTCGTGCGGCCCGTCCCACTTGACCAGGTCACCGCTGGTGTAGCAGTCGAACCCGTCCGCTTCGGTCCACACCGTCGCTCCCCGGGTGCCGTACAGGTAGTAGCGGCCTTGGTCCAGAAGGACGAATGGGTCTCGCAGATGGATGGCCGTCAGCCCCAGACTACCCAAGCTTGCACCTCTCCGACGCGCACTGAGAAAGTCAGTCTGCGCGCGCCTTGTCCTTTGCCGCGGCCTCTCGCTTTAACTTGAACATCTGGTGCAAGCCGCTTAGCGGACCATTCTGTCGAAAGCATCCCCGCGCGCACATCGGCTGTATGGGCTTCAACGTAGAGACGTGGTCGAATTACGCCGAGTCCGGGAGCAGGCCGCTCAAGAAAGTCCACATCGGGTAGACCACCCCATGCCGGGTTGAACATGGCTTTGTGCCCTGCCGCGCAGACGCTGCGCGCGAATCCCCCGGGAGACGTCTGGCCGGTCAGCATCGCCGGGATCCAATCGCAGATCTCCGCCCAACTGGCCGCCGCTTCAAAAACCTCCCTAGCCACGTTCCTGCAGTGAAGTATCTTGCTCCACCACCACTCCGACGAGTACACCCCACCCACCTTGGCCAGATATTGCTATGCAGCATCCTATGTTTCCCGTTCATGCCTGCACCCGGCCTCTCGATACCAGAACCTAACCGAAGTTGAGGCGGAGCTTGCTGAAGAAGTCCTCAAGGATGAAGCGCGAGTCCACCGCATTGTAGACACGGATTGGTCGGTTGTCTTGACCGTGTAGATACAGCATATCTTCGGCGAAGCGCGGAGCTGGCTCCACCGCGTAGTCGTACTCGTGTTGGTCCAATAGCAGGCCGATTGTCGGTGAATCCCCTAGGCACCAGCTTTCTCCAGGCGGCCACAGGGCTACGTCACCGAACGCATCGTTGACAACGACCAGCTGCTCGAACAGATACTCCCCTATCTTCCCGCAGGGCATGACCTTGTCCTGGATTTCCGCCAGACTGACACGCATCATCGAGTAGACGTTCTTGGGCACCTGCCAGAGCTCTAGGTCAGAGGAGAAAACCACGTTGGCGGCGATGAGATCGTTACTCAGGTTGAATTCGAACTCGCCCTCCGGCCAAGCTCCGCCCCCTATCCAGATCACCTGCACCCGTTTCCCTACGCGCGAGTCCTGCAGATAGGCCGAGGCCATATCGGTCAGGGGTCCTATGCAGATCACGCACAAGGGGCTCGGATCGTCGGTCAGCGCTTCGCGTACGATCGCCTCCGAACCTTCAGACACCACGGGAATGGATTCGTCTTCAAGCGGCTTCTCGGCCCCGCGATACACGTCCACCTGGCCCTGCATGTCCATCAGCGACAAGACCTTCTGGACCTCTTCGTAGCTCTCCTCCATCGAGCGCTCCGTTCTGTGAGTCCCGAAGTGCGAAGCCACGATCCCCCTGATCACGAACTTGGGCGTGAGCAGAGCGTGGACGATAGCGAACTGGTCATCCGCTTCGGTCTTGGCGTCGGTGCTGATAATCAGCCTGATCTTCTTCTGGGCGGGTACATCGAACTCGTAGCTGGACCGACCGTTCGTGACCATCGAGACCCTCCTTCTCTGCGCATGGCGCGCGCCCTGCGCTTCATCATACCTGTCTCGTCACCTCAAGAGCGGTTATCATGAATGTCAGCGGGGCTGACACGCGCCAGAAGCACGAAAGGACCCACATGCTTGTTTCAAAGCCTAGGAACGTCAAAGCTGCCGTGATGATGGGGCCCGGCGACATGGAGATCCGCGAGTTTCCCTACCCGGAGATAGACAAGGATTCGGCGATCCTTCGGGTCGACATGTGCGGAGTGTGCGGCACCGACAAGCATATCCACCAGGGAGACTCGACCGAGATCCGAGGCAAGTCGCTCTTTCCGATGATCAATGGTCATGAAGTGATCGGAACGATCGTCGAGATTGGGTCGAATGCAGCCATAGATATGGAAGCCAGTGCCCAACCCCTCAAGATCGGGGACAGAGTCGCCGTGGCGGTGGAAGTGAACTGCGGGAAGTGCTGGTACTGCAAGAACCACTACGACAACACCACTTGCCAGAACCAGAACATGGCCTACGGAGTCCATCCCACCGTGGAATCGCCGCCTCATCTGCGAGGGGGATTCGCCGAGTACATGTACGTGTTCCCGAACACCGTGCTGTTCAAGATCCCAGAAGCGATGCCCACGGAGCTCGCGGTCTTTGTTGAGGAGATGGCCGTCGCCTACTCTTCGCTTGCCCGGGCGACTCAGCCCTATCCCGCGATCAAGGAAGGCTTCGGGCCCGGCGATTCCGTAGCCGTCCTGGGAAACGGTCCTCTTGGCATCCTCCATGGCGTCATGGCACGCATTCACGGGGGTGGCCTTGCTATTGCGACAGACCTGGCGGACTATCGCTTGGGATTCGCCCAAGACTTGTATGCCGATGTGACGATCAACGCATCGAAGACCTCTCCCGACGAAAGAATCGCCCAAGTCCTAGACCTCACAGATGGCCTGGGACCTGATCTGGTAATCGAGTCCGCGGGAGAACCCGAGGTGTTCATCGAAGCCCTCGAAATGGTCAGAAAGGGCGGAACGGTGATCGAGGTGGGGAATTGGGTTGACACAGGCGAGACCGTGCCGCTGAATGTCATGAAGCACATCACCTCGAAGAACGTGCATATCCACGGCCTCTATCACTGTGGCAATGTCTGGGCGCCGGTCCTCAACATAATGCAGAGAAACTCCGAGCGCTATCCGCTCGATAAACTCATCAGTCACCAGTTGAATCTCGAGGAGATCGTCGACCAGATGAAGATCACCGAAGACCCGAACAGGTGCATGAAGGTGGAGGTCGTGCCGCACCGGGCATAGCGAAAGCGAGCGCATCATCAAGGGTGTAAGTGATACGCGCATACTCAATATCGGATCGATCAACATCGACCATGTGTATTCAGTAAAACACTTCGTGCGTCCGGGGGAGACACTGGACAGCCAAGACTACCGCGTCTTCGCTGGAGGCAAAGGATTCAATCAGTCGGTCGCTCTGGCCCGCGCGGGCGCAACCACTTTTCACGCCGGAAGGGTCGGTGGAGATGCCGAGTGGCTCCTTGAGCGTCTTCGGCGGGAAGGCGTCGACACGACTTTGGTACGAATGGGTGGGACACCGACGGGACACGCCGTCATCCAGGTCGCGCCATCCGGCGAAAATGCCATTGTGCTGCATGGGGGAGCAAATCGATGCGTGAGGGAGGCCGATATTGCGTCTGCGCTCTCCTCGTGTTCCCCAGGGGACTACGTACTGCTTCAGAATGAGACGAGCTCGGTGGCGGAGGCGATCCAACTCGCGCACGAGAGGGAGCTACGGGTCGTACTCAACCCCGCTCCGATGAGTCCCGACGTCGTTCGCTATCCGCTGGAGTCAGTGGACATCTTCATCGTCAATGAGGTGGAAGCGGAAGGACTCACGGGCGCGAACGACTGGGAAGATGCCGCCATCCGGATGCGCGAGCGATACCAGGATGCCGCGACCGTATTGACCCTGGGAGCAAGAGGAGCCGCCTATTCCGGCCCAGACCTGCAGCTTCGTGAGTCAGCCCTTCCCGTGGATGCTATCGACACTACTGCGGCCGGAGACACGTTCATCGGCTTCTTTCTAGCAGCACTGGTTCAGACTGGAGATCCGAGCAAAGCTCTGGCTCGGGGTTGCCGCGCGGCCGAAATATGTGTCACCCGAGTGGGCGCCGCGGATTCGATTCCGATGCAGGACGAACTGAGTTACCAGCAGTAGGCGTCTAGCGACGTTGCCCCATCAGCGCGAAGAGCCAGCCTTCTTCTTTGCCGCCTCAGATCGTTGGAGACGGGCGGACCTCATTCTTTGCCCGACAGATCGTCGAGCGCGGCCTCTCGCTTGAGCTTGAACATCTGGTGCAGGCCGATCTTGTAGCTGTTGGAGAGCCAGACCAGGAACACCAGCACGATTGCGCCGGTGAGGGCCTGCTGAACGGATATGGAGAAACCCAGCTGGATGAAGGTCTGGTAGATGCAGGCCTGGATGAAAGCGCCCACCACGGTGCCGATGTTCTTGTCGGAGTACTTGGCCAATGAGACACCTATGAACATGGGTAGGAAGGCGTCCATGATGAAAGGCACGCTGCCCAGGCCGGTCTTGGGCTGCATGATCCCGAAATTGGAGAAATACACCGCTCCAGCCATGGCCAGTAGAGCGCCCGCTATCACGTAGCAGGCGACCGTGTTGCGCTTCTCGTTGACGCCCACGTCCACCGCGTTCTTCTGTCCAGTGCGCAGTGAATTGGTGTTGTAACCGAACTTGGTGAAGTTCAGCAGGTAGATGAGCACGACAAGCACACACCCCATCAAGATCACATTATTGGGCCACTTGGCAAAGATCAGCAGATCGTCCCGTCCGATGAGGCGGATACCCTTGGAGTCATTGAGCCCGTATGCGACAGCCTCGTAGAGCATCGCTATGCCGAGCGAGATCACCATCGCCGGCAGTCTGAGCCACACGTAGACCAGACCGCCAATAGAACCGAGCACCATGCCGGCCACGATCATGAGCAGCAACATCACGAGCGGACCGCCGCCCCACATGTCGGCCAAGGTGCCTCCGACGATGACCGCAAGGATGATGGTCGCCCCCACCGAGAAGTCGAACCTGCCCGAGGTGAGGTTGTACGACACCGCTAGAGCGATCAGACCACTGTAGACGGTGTTGTATGACAGCGATCTCCATTCTTGCCCCGAGAAGAAGTCCGGGGACTGTCCGGCCGCGGCGACGATTCCCTTGAGCAACAAGTAGATGGCTACCGGCACGCCGATGGTGATCAGCGTGTTCAGACCTATCTTCTTGAGCCTCTTTGCCGTCATGACCTCACCCTCGTGCCCTCATCTTGTCGGGCTGCGACGGACCCGCGGGTCCGTCGCAGCCCAATCGTGCTTTGCCTGCTTACTGCGCGGCCGTCGTGGTAGCAGTCGCGGCCGCATCAGCTGCCGCAGCTTCCTGCGCCGCGCGCCTCGCCTCTATCTCCTCAATCGAGTCAGCGGTGTAGAGGTCGACTATGCTTTGGAAGGTGGCATCGGGGTTGACCGCCTTCACGACCGAGAGAATATCCTCAGCGTTCCAGCACCATATGCCGCCCGTCTCGATGTCTGACAGTGCGTTGTAGTCATCGGCAGTCATGATCATCCACCAGCTTATTGGGAGGCGCGCTGCTTGGCCGTTGTCCCGCGCCACGTCTTCGTCGCCGGCAAGGGAGTTGAGAAGCATCGGGATGCCCGCACCGAACTCGCTGGTGATCTCGAGGGGAGTGCAGACCATCTGGCCGCTGTTCCATGCGGCCTTGGTCAGGTCGCTGAAGGCGTCGATGGAAGCGATCTTCACGCTGTCTGACATGCCCGCGTTCAGGAGCGCTTGATACCACGTGGCTGCGCCGAACGAGCAACCCAGACCATCGAAGCCCTTCTGTATAGCGTCGTCCTGCGCCGGCTTGTACGTACCTAGCTCTGGCCAACCGCCAACATCGGCTACCAGTTCTACAGTCTTGCCTTCAGCCTTGGCATCATCGATCGCATCCATGAAGCCCTGCGAGCGCTCGATGAACATCTGCACGCCGTAGTCCCTTCCGCCGGACACGTAGACCAGTCTCTTGCAGCCGGCGTCGATGAGAGCTTCGCCCATCGCGTAGCCCGCATCGTAGTTCTGAGTCTCGTTGTACCAACCGCCCAGGTACATGGGGTTGTCCTTAAACGCGTCATAGACTGCGGGCTCTTCGGCGACGCCGATGTAGTACATGCCCTTGTCGATGCAGAGCTGTACGGATGCGACCCTGGCGACGTTGAAGTAGCCGATGATGGCTTTGCAGCCCGCCGCCGCGCACGACTCGATGAAGGCCAGCTCACTCTCAGCGTTGCCGATGGCCTCAGAGTAAGTGAACTCGAGGTTGATCCTCGTCTCCAGGTAGTCGAAGTACGACTTCATGGCCAAGAACTGCTCGGCTGACGGATCGAAGGCCACAACGCCGATCTTCACGGTCTCGGCCGGATACTTCTCCCCAGTCGGCAGCACTCCAGTGCCCTCCGACCCGCCGCACCCCACGGCGCCGAGTGCCACGACGACCACCAACAACAGACACGACAGTGCTATCCCTACCTTCTTCATGAACGCTTCCCTCCTGTGAGACACGTTTCGCCTGCGCTTGTCCTACCTTGGCAACAACTGAGTCCGATAGCTCATGCTGGCTATATACACCACTACTATGAAGACGATGCCCCTGCATGTTTGGATGACCTCCAGCGGAAGTCCCATCATGGTTAGACCATTCGTGAGCACCGTTATGCTGGCAGCTCCTATCAGGCCTGCATATATGCTCGACCGAGGACCGCCGGTGAGAGGCATGCCGCCCAGCACCAGCGCGACCAGAACGTCAGTGCCGAGTGACGCGCCCGTGCTGGCCCCCACCGTCCTCGTGCGGGTCACAAGAACGAAAGCGGCCAACCCTATGCCCAACGCCCCCAGGAGATACGACAGGATCACGGTGCGTTTGATCTGCAGGCCGGTCTGCCGGGCCACCACACCACTACCCCCGGTCATCTTCACGCTCTTGCCCAGAGTGCCGAAAGAGAAGAGGATCCAGCAGAGGATGAAGAAGCTCCCCAAGGTGGCCACGTTCACCACCGTCATCCGTGTGAAGTCGAACAGAGGTATCGTGTTGGGCTCGCTCCCCGGGCTGGGTAGGAGCAGATTGGCCGTGTCACCGAGGAGCACGAGTACGATGGCCGTGATCACCATGCCCAAGACTATGGTGATAATGAAGCTAGGTGCCTCAACATAGGCGGAGAACAGGCCCTTCAACGTGCCCAGGGCTATCGCCGACCCCACGCATACCAGCATCACCAGCCAGATGTTGCCGGTCTCGATGCCCACCATGCCTCCCAGCACGGCACTGAGCGATACGCACGCACCCATGGACATGTCGATGCTGCCACTGCCGAACACGAACACCGCGCCCGTCGCGACGAGCGCAGTCACCATGACTTGGTTGAGGAGGCTCTGCAGATTCGAGACCCCCAGACTGTCCCCTTGGGTCAGTCCGGCGAACAGCGCGAGCAGCAAGATGAGGCCGCCCAGCGGAGCGAGCGTCTTGAGCATGGGTAGTCGCTTCTGGATATCCACGCTCTAGACCATGACCTCGATGACGCGGGTCTCGGTGAGATCGCGGCTGCGCTCGAACTCACCCGCCAGCTTGCCGTCCTTCAGCACCAGCAGACGGTCGCTCATGCCTATCAACTCCGTCAGCTCTTCGGAGATCATGACGATTGTCTTGCCCTGCTTCTTCATCTCGGTCATGAGCTGATACATGGCCGCCTTCACGCCGATGTCCACACCGCGGGTGGGGCAGTCGAGTATCAAGATGTCGCAATCACGGCCCACCCACTTGCCGAAGACCACCTTCTGCTTGTTGCCTCCCGACAGGTACTGCACGTTCTGGTTCATCGATGAACACTTGATGCTGAGGCTGTCGATCTGCTGCTGGACATACTCCTTCTCCTGCCTCGGCCAGATGAGGCTGAGGGCGTTCCTCAGCTTGTCCAGTGCCGCGGAGACTATGTTGTCGCGGATGCTGGCCGCGAGGACCAAGGCTTCCCTGTCTCGGTCCTTGGACACGTAGCCCATACCGCACTTCACCGCGACCCGCGGATCGTCGATCTTGGTGCCGCAGACAAGATGCCGCACCTCTCCGGTGAGCAGCGTCTCGACTCCGAACAACGCCTTGCCCAGCTCGTGCATGCCACAGTGTGACAGGCCACCGATGCCCAGTATCTCGCCCTTGTGGACCTTCATGGAGAAGTTCATCAGCAGACCTGAGCCGGTGGTGATCTCGTCGGCCTCGAGCACGACCTCCGGCTCGCGGCTCGGCTCATAGTCGCCTCGGTAGTAGTCGCCCTTCATCTCTCGACCGACCATGAGGCACTTGATATCGTCCTCGACCATCTGCGCCTTGTCGAGAGTCGCGACCAGCTTGCCATCGCGGAGCACGGTCAGCGAGTCACAGATCTCCATGAGCTCTTCGAGGTCGTGCGAGATGAAGACCACAGCCTTGTCCTCTTCGCGCATCCTCTTCATGATGCCGTAGATGATCTCGCGACCTTTCTGCGACAGTGCGGTGGTGGTCTCGTCGACGATGAGGAGCTCGGGATCGTCATGCATGACCCGGGCTATCTCGACCAACTTCCTGTCCTGAAGATCGAGTGAGTCGATGGAGGCGGTGGGCTCGACGCCCTCCAGGCCGATGTCCCCCAGCGCCGACTTGGCCGCCCTGTTCATGGCGCCGGCACTGATGAAGAGGGGGACGGGGCCGAGCGACTTGCGGAACTTGTCCTCTTCGCCCAGATAGATGTTCTGAGCGACCGTGATGCCAGGAACGTATCCCTGCTCCTGCACGATCATGCCCACGCCCAGCTTGGCAGCCTCGATCATGGTCGCGGGCTTGTGCGTCCGGCCTTCGAAGAACATATCCCCGCTGGTCGGCGGCTGCATGCCGGCAAAGATGGAGCCGATCGTAGACTTGCCGGAACCGTTCTCACCTACCAGGCCCATAATCTGACCGCGGTAGACGCGCATGTCCACGTCATCGACAGCGGTGGTAGGACCGAAGGTCTTGAACAGCCCCTTGGTCTCCAGTATGAGTCTCTCGTCGATGTCCACTGCGGCAGTCATGTCAAAGTCGCATATCCCCGTCTACAGCGATCGCGTTCAACTTCTGAGCACCCTGCTCTGCCACTCATCCGGCCGCGCGATGATATCACTAATGTATAGCGGCTGTACCAAACTAGACCACCCCGCCGGAGAAGTCAACCAGCCGCTAGATGCCACGACCCGCCACCCCACGATCCAAGCCCTGAGACACGTCGACGCGCGTCTCAGCCCCCGCGAGCGCCGGCGAAGCGGCCACGATACGGACCTCGCCCTCCGTCACCCCACTGCGAACGATGGCCAGCGCCCTGCCTTCAAAGACCCTGCAAGGCTCTCCCGGCAGCGAATCTGCACGCGGGTCGGCCGATCCCAATGCGATCAGCTCTCCATGCCCGGTGACCTCTATCCGGACCTCCACTCCGGCATATCTGACCAGCAGCCCTGCTTCGTCGACCACCTCCACGGTTAGATAGCAGAGATCCTCGCCCCCGGCCTGCATCTCCGTCCGGTCGGGGGTCAATCGGAGTGCGGCCGGCTCACCGGTCGTGACCAGCGTCGACCGGCCCGCCTCCACGCCGCCCGTCAAACCGACCGCGACTAGGGTGCCTGGCTGATAGACGACCTCGAACACCGCCCTGTTCTTCTGCGTCGGGCCCGCCTGCTTTCGCCCCAGCGACGCGCCGTTCAGAACGAGCTCCACCTCTTCGTCGGCGGAGTACACTTCGACCCGAGTCGGCTTGCCCTCCTGACCGGGAAAAGTCCAGGTGTCGCTCACCGGCTCCCATCCCCAAGGGCTGAAGCTGATCCGCTCGCCGTGATGCCTGGGGTCGAGCACGCCTATGTATGGATCCGTCCGCACGCCCCACAAGATGTCCCTGAAGTAGGACTGCGGACGCTTGAACCCACAGATGTCCAGGTCGCCGCAACTCGCGAGATGATGCGGCCACTGATCCTGCGCGAAGAAGGGCCGGGCAGACTCGCCGAAGCTCACTCCGCCGACCCCGGCCTCCCCTCGGTAGTCGATGGCGGTCCACACGAAGTCACCTATCACGTTCGTCAGACGGGCCGTGTCCACCCACGACTCGTACGCGCGGTACGGGTGAGTCTCGCTGCCGTAGATCACCCGGTCCGGAAAGTGCTCCTGGTCGTACTCGTAGCGGTTGTTGATGTAGTTGTAGCCGGCCACGTCCAGAGATTCCATGAACGGGGCCGTGAGCGTCCCCCAGCGGTCGTCGTCGGAGGCGGATGGCGCGCAGTTCTGGCTCTCGAACATGCCTTCGGGGAATTCCTCGCCGGCGGCGTGGCCGGCCACGTCCTCCTCGAATAGCGTAGCGAGAGCTGCGGTCACCGGCCTGGTGTCGTCCAGACTGCGGACGGACTCTGCCTGCCTACGGCACCACTCGTAGCCGTCGGACGCGCCGGTACGTTCCGGCACCTCGTTACCGATGGACCACATGACCACCGAAGGATGATTACGATCGCGTCTGACCATGGACTCCGTGTCCCGCTGCCACCAGTCCTCGAAGTACAGATGGTAGTCGTGCGGGTTCTTGCCCATGCGCCAGCAATCGAAAGACTCGTCGATGACCAACATCCCCAGCCGGTCACAGGCATCCAGCAGAGCCGGCGCGGGGGGATTGTGCGCCGACCGGATGGCGTTGAAGCCGGAGGCCTTAAGCAGCTCCACCTTGCGTTCTTCGGCGCGGTCGTGGCTAGCGGCACCCAGTAGGCCGTGGTCGTGGTGGACGCAGCCGCCCCGCAGCTTCACGGTCTCTCCGTTGAGGCGGAACCCGCCCTTGGCGTCCACGGATATCGAGCGGATGCCGAAGGTGGTCGTCTCCTTGTCCACCACTTCGCCTGCTACTGCGACCTCGCTGATCAGTGTGTACAGGTAGGGTTCGTCGAGCGACCAGAGCGTGGGGTCGGTCACCGATAGCTCATGGGTGACGACCTCTACCGACCCGGCGGCGACTGACGCTTGGGTCTCGCACGCGGCCACCACTGCGCCCGATGCATCCAACACAGTCGTGTGCAGGATCGCCTCCGCGGCTGCGGCTGTCACGTTCGCCATCTCGGTCGTGGCAGATACCGCGGAGGTCGTGCCGTCCACCTTCGGGGTGGTGACACACACACCCCACGGTGCGATGTGCACGCCTTCTCCCACCCTGAGCCACACGTGCCTGTAGATGCCCGTGCCGCTGTACCAGCGCGAGTTGGGCTGAGCATCATTGTTGACGGCCACTGTGATCTCGTTCTGCCCACCGGGGCGCAGGAACCGGGTGATGTCGACCAGGAAGCTCGTGTAGCCACAAGGGTGATGGGCCGCGATGTTCCCGTTGACCGAGACCGTCGCGTTCATGTAGACACCTTCGAACTCCAGGACGACCTGGCGCTCGCGCCAGTCGGCCGCTAGGCTCAATACCTTTCGGTAGACCACCTGCCCACTCCAGGCGTAGCCTCCGGCGGGTCCGGTGGGATTCGCGTGCGCTCGGGGCCTGGATGCGGCCACATCGTGAGGGAGGTCCGCAGGCTGCCAACCACTGGGAGGGCGCAGGAACGACCCCACCTCGGTCGTGTACTCCCAGTCTCTGTCGAATAGCAGCCTATCCATCTCTTCTGACTATCTCAGACCTCGCGGGGCTTGTCATCAACCGCGCGTTCGCGGGCGCGAAAGCGAAAGCGAGCTGGGGGGCACGCCACAGCGTGCCCCCCAGCTCGGTCAACGATGCTCCGGCTCTACTCTGCAACAACCAGATTGCCCTCGGCGTCCTTGGAGAACCTGCTCACGAACTCCCAGGCGACGTCCGCGAAGGTACCGCTGGGCCAATGAGGCAGGTTCGTCACACATATCAACTCCACCATCTTCACGCCGCCCGAGTTGGCGAACTCCTCGCCATGGTGGACGACGCCGTCGATGGTCTCGGTCCACATCGTGCCGCCGGTCACGCCGATGGCCTTGACCGCTTCGTCGGTGCTGTCGGTCGCCAAGACGGCATCGGTCGAGCAATCATTGACATCCAGCCAGAGGTTCAACCCCTCAACGACACCAGGTACGGTGATAGGGAACCCGCCGAAGTCCTGGTCGCCACCCATGACAAGCAGGGGCACATCGTAGTCCATCGCCTTGTCGTAGGCGCTCGCGGGTGTGGAGCGAGCTTCACCATCGGCGTCCCAAGTCCCGGTGGACAATGCCATGGTAGAACTGAGAGCGGCGCTCGCCGCCACGACCTCGGGTATCTCCAGGCCCGCTGCCAGCGTCGCCGCTCCACCCATCGACATCCCAACCACATACACCCGGCTCCTATCGATCGGGTATCCCTGCTCCTCCAAATCGTCCAGGATCCTCACCACCTGCTCTCCGGGGGTGAGGGCGTCGGTCTTGTTGGAGAGAGGGTTGGCCGGCAAGACAGCTATGTACCCGTACTTGTAAGCATTCTGGGCGATGCCGTGGCCCTCGGCTGAGAAGATGAGCTTCTCTGCTCCCACGAAATCGAAGACGACCGGGTAGACATCGTCGCTCTCAAGGAAGGCAACCGGAATGTAGCTCGCCCATTTCAAGTCGGGGTCGTCAGCCTCGTGCATCTCCTTCTTGATCCCCAGCCCCTCGTAGTATGCGAGGACCGCGGGATCCATCTCGTCCCTGAAGAGGAAGAACATCTTCTGGTACTCGGCGCTCTTCTGACCGGCCGCGCTGGCCTTGAAGGCCTCGACATCCATTTCGCCACTGCGGTTGTAGCTCTTCCAAACAATGTCGGGCCATGCGATTCCCGTCGTCCCGGAGACGATCGTGGTCGTAGGCGCCAACGTAGTCGGAGTCTCGGTACCGCAGCCTGCAGACAGTCCCACCAACAACAGACCGATCAAGAGTACGCCGCACGTGATCAAGCTGATCCGCCGCATCGCTGTCACCAGTCCTTCCTGGGTCATTCTGGGGAGCCCGGCCCGCCCTGTCCGCGCCCTTCAACGAAACAGATGCTAGAAGTCGGGCTCTCGTTTGTCAACAATGCCACTTGTCATTTCACATCGTGGAGTTATGATTCTGCATGCGGTCACCCATAGACTTCACATGCAAAGGTCTAATTGGTGTATCATTGTCACTCAGTTGTCGACAGGCTTCGCCGGACAGGGTAGGGGGTGATGCGACTGCAGGTGGCTCCAACGTTGTGCCGTCACTGTCAATGACGCGACCGCGGGAGGAGAACCTTTCGCGGAGGCAAGTAGGTCAACGGGTAATCTGAGGAGGGCATCGATGAAGAAGTGGTATTCGATAGGTCTGCTGGTGATTGCGATGATCCTGGCTGCTTCGTTCCTGGCGGCTTGCGGTGGAGATGACACCACCGAGACGACAGTTGCTGATGAGACCGCTACGACCGTCGCTGATGAGACCGCGACGACCGCCGCTGAGGGCACGAGCGCGGTCCCGGAGGGCGTCGACACCAACACAATCGGCATCTACATCATCGACACGGGCAACAACACGCTCGCGATCTGGGATGTACCCGCCCCCGGTATGGCGTTCCCCGTTCATACCGCGACCGAGCAGGATGATGAATTCGCCATGGTGATCACGGTTCTGGATGCCAGTGGCGCCGTCCTGGGTGAGCTTGAGACCGTCGGTGGCACGGTGGACTACTCCGCGTACGCCGATACGGCTGCCAAGGTCACTGTCACGAACAAGGCCGGCGAAGTGGTGGCGACCTACGACATCATGTAGTAGCGTCTCTCCACCTGCGCAACAGTAGTATGGAAGTCACAAAGGGGGCCGGGCGACCGGCCCCCTTTGCTTTTCTCTTCAGAGAGGCACAAAATCGGGTAGCGTCTTGACGCCGCAGACACGGTAGAGAAAGGAACAGGCTTTGGCCGCGAAGAGAAGAGTGATAATCACCGTTGCCCAGACGGGCAACTTCCAGGGCAAGTCGGCGAATCCGAACCTGCCCGAGCAACCCTCTGAGATCGTATCTTCTGCGTACGACTGCTACAACGCCGGAGCGGCGATCGTTCACGTTCATGCTCGCGACAAGCAAGGCAACTCGACCAACGACCCCGAGGTCTTCGCCGAGATCAACTCGGGTATCCGGGCCAAGTGTCCGGTCATCATCCAGAACTCGACGGCTCCGGCCACCAAGCCGGGGTCCGAGGCTGACGATGGTGTGGCTCTGCTCGATATGAAAGACAAGTCATGCCTGCCTGAGATGTGCTCCTTGGACTGCTCTCTCATCACCACCGTCTGGGGCGACCTGTCGTTCATCTACCGGTGGGAACGGGCTTGGCTCTTGAAGCAGGCTCAGAAGATGATGGACTTGGGCATCAAACCGGAGATGGAAGTATTCAATCCGTCCAGTGTCGAAGACGTGTTCAATGTCCTCGTGCCTGCTGGCGTGATCGCCGAGCCGCCATCGCTGACCTTCGTCATGGGCATGAACAAGGTCAGCCAGGGCGCCATCTCTTTCAGCCAGCCCAACCTGGACTTCATGATCAGCCTGCTGCCCAAGGATCGCTTCGTCAATTGGTCCACGATGGCCATCGGCTCGCACCAACTGCAGGGTGTGACCTATGGTCTGCTCAAGGCCGGCAACGTCCGAGTGGGCATGGAGGACAACATCTTCTACACCTACGGGGAGCTGGCCAAGAGCAACGCCCAGTTGGTGGAGCGCATGGTGCGCATCATCCAGGAGCTCGATATGGAGGTGGCTACCCCCGACGAAGCCCGAGAGATCCTGAAACTTCGGCCGCTCAAGTAGAGCGGAGAAACGGACGACCGTCATGAGGCTTGAAGGTGTAGACCACATCGGCGTGATCGGCGCGGGGATGATAGGCAATAGTCTGGCCGTGCTAACCACCGGCCACGGCTATCGCACGACGACTGTCGACAATCGCGCGGAGATGCTCCCCGAGTTCAAGAAGGGTTACGACGGCTACTTCCGCCAGATGATCGACGAGGGGCTCATCCCCGAGGAGCAGTTGGAGATATGTTCCCGGTACCTGACCTACTCGGCCGACCTGGGCGACTTGGCCGACTGCGACCTCATCTTCGAGTGCGTGACCGAGAATAAGGACGTCAAGCACGCGATCTACTCGCGCATCGAAGAGGCCTGTCCGAAAGTCAGGGCCATCTGTTCGGTGAGTTCGTCCATAGTGCCCGATGTTCTCGCCGAGAAGGCCACCAAGTACAGGGACCGCATCATCGTCACGCATCCCTTCAACCCCGCACATATGGTGCCCTTCTTCGAACTCTGCGGTGGTAGCGCCACCGACCCTGGTGTGCTGGAGTTCGCGAAGACCGTACTGGAGTCGCTGGACCGCAAGCCCGTCATCCTCAAGAAGCCCGCCCCCGGGTTCATCGGCAACCGTCTTCAATTCGCGCTCTGGAGAGAGGCGCTCAACCTGGTGGAGAGTGGCATCGCCGACCCCGGGGACGTGGATACCTGTCTGAACTACAGCTTCTGTCCTCGCTACACCTCGATAGGCATCTTCGAGCACTTCGACAACGGCGACCTGACCTTGAACATGCACACCTGCAACGCCGTGTTCCCCACGCTCAGCAACATCGCGGAGGCCCCACCGGCCGTCGCCGAAAGGGTCGCCCGCGGAGACCTAGGTGTGAAGACCGGGGTAGGCTTCTACGACTGGCACGATGT
This sequence comes from uncultured Actinomycetes bacterium, assembly GCA_963718375.1. Classification (GTDB taxonomy): domain Bacteria; phylum Actinomycetota; class Thermoleophilia; order RBG-16-64-13; family RBG-16-64-13; genus RBG-16-64-13. The sequence goes on from CAVQZD010000003.1 coordinate 28,155, forward strand.
GGACATGGACGCTTATCGCAAACGAGTCAACGCTCCCTATTGGCGCTTCATCGACTGGGACATGCCCAAGGAGTGATCGAGTGATGGTGCATGACAACAATAAGAGCGGGGAGTACGGCCACTGCTTCGTCCAAGAGCTGCAGGAGCCGACCAACATGGGGACTCCGGAT
>CAVQZD010000004.1:0-324177 GCA_963718375.1 uncultured Actinomycetes bacterium
GGTCAGTCCATACCGGCCAGGCTCGTTGGTCAACCCTTAGGCGGATACGGATCGTGGCCGTGGCTGTCCTTGCCCCGAATCGTCCGTCCTGGTTGTGAATGACAAACTCAGTTGCCTGGTTCTTGCTGATCGTGCGACCAGCGTCTATAGCATCCTGTTTCCGGTGCGAGTGACCGCTGCTGCGAGTTGCTCCGTCCTCTTGACGTCCCAACCACCATCGGGGCTCGGGACTATGTGATGCGAATCCGGCTTGTTGGTCATTGGTGGCCTCCTGTCTGCTTGCATGATGCATTGCGTCCGGCTGAACACATGTGACTTTCATCTCCCGCTAAGCACTCTGGCGCTTGATGAGACTGAACCTTCAAAACCACCAAGGTCGACGGCCACGTGCCAATGACCTGCGCCAGGAACCTGAGGAGACGGACCGGTGAGCGCTTGTAGTGTCCACCGAAATGTCGGAACGATTGCCCGGCCCGGTAACTCCTGAAGTTGGAGTCATCCATCAGGCAAACGTTGGCTTCTGTCCCTGACAGCGTGACCTCAACGATCTCGCCGCCGCTGAGACTGCCCAAGTCATGGTGAACGAAACTCATGCTGACACTCCTCTTGTCGGTGTGGAACGAAGCATCGTGTATCCCATGTCGCCTCCGTTGATGCCCGATCGACGGTTCATGCCTTGCAGACCCCCAATGAAGCTTGGTTAGGAACGCGAATCCTTGATCACAGTCTAGCGCTGGCGTCGGACAGGATAGCCGGTGAGAGCTCGACCGCATGACGCTGGTAGCACGCCGACCCGGCATTTGCAGAGCGTGGACAAACCACGCGAATCAAGTAGCGGGGTTCGCAGACGCTCACCGGAATCATCGAGTACCTGAAGAAGGTCAGAAGCGCACGCCGCAATGCCTCATCGGAGTGATTCGTGCTCCAGCACTTGTGCGCGCCAGCAGACGTGCGTTAGCTCCAGTTCAAGGCAGATCCTCCCCGGAATCTGAGTTGTGTCAATCCAGCTTCCTCGGGGAGCAGATTTGGGTCTTCTTGATGAGACCTCTACTCGGGCGGTCGGTGGCCCCTCGCGAGCCGGAAAGAGTTTGCCCTACTCGCCCTTGCTTCCGATGATCAGCATCTTCTGATGCTGAAACTCCTCCGCAGAGGTCTCGTCCTTGTACCGGACCAGTCTGGGAACAACCCCGATCTGCCGTAGGGCACACAACAACTCGTCGGCAGTGTAGAGACACATCACACCGCGAGACTCCGGATTTCGTGAACTGGAAAAAGCGTAGGTAGCCGAACCCGTCTTGGCCATCAGACTTAGGGCTCCGCCTGGCCGCAGATCCGACCGAACTCCTGGAGAGTCTCTTGAAAGTCGTCTCGAATCACATGATTAATCGAATAGGCGCAGAACACGCAGTCAAACGATTCGGCATCGAATGGCATGCATCGCATATCGCTTACAACACCTCTAATCCCGGGCAGCCTCAACTTTGCCGCTCGGATCGTTCCTGCCGAAATGTCCGTGCATGTCACTTCATGACCAGCATCCGCGAAAAAACGTGCATAGTTCCGGGACCCGATCCAATGTCGGCAACTGTCCGTCTTCCCTCCAATGCGGACAGACAGAGCGCAATCCAATCAGAGTCGGTTTCGTCATCCCAAAACGAATCGACGTACCAGTCGGCAATGTCGTCGTAGAGCTCTGCCGTTCTAAGAGCGTAGTTGCCGACTGTCAAGCCACCGCTATGAGGGAGCCGGGGAGAGGCTTGTCTAGTCATGACGCAGAATCACCTTGCCGATTCTTGTCCTATTTTCCAAGAAGCCATGGGCCTCACGGACATCATCAAGCGGGAACTCCGCTGCGATGATGGGTTTCCAGCTCTCCTGAGACACCTGTGAAAGAACATCCTTGAATTCGGCACGATTTCCCATCCGACTTCCGAATATCCGGATCTGATTGTAGTACAGGTCTTCCAAGTTTATGTTTGCCAGGTGGCCAGACCGCGTTCCACAGATCACGATTCTGCCATGTGGTCGTACCGAGTTCATGCTTGTCTCAAATGTCGAAGCACCCACGGATTCGAATACGCAATCCGCACCCTGGCCACCGGTCAATGCTCTCACTGCCTTGCATACATCTTCCGTCTTGTAGAGAACGACGTGGTGGTTCCAGATCGCGGATAATTGATCCGCAGCGTCTTCCGACCCAGCGGCAACGATGACGACCGCACCCAAAGACTTGGCAATTGTGACCGCCGCACATCCCAGCGAGCCGGACGCTCCCCAAATCAGTATGCTTTCGCCAGGTTCGAGGCCAGCCTTCGTGACTAGCATTCGCCAGGCCGTGAGATAGTCCAATGGGAAAGCTGCGGCTTCAGTCACAGACATGCCGGGAGGAACGCGATAGAGCTGGCCATCTGGGACCGACACCATTGAGGCATAACCGCCCGCCTTGTGGACGCCCAGGATATTCACGAACTTGCACGCGTCTGGGTCGGCCTGCTCGCCGTCACATTTGCCACAGGGGATGGCTGGATTGACAACAACCGCATCCCCTTTGTTGAAGAAGGGCGAGTGAGTCTCCTCGACAACGCCCGCAACGTCTGAACCAGGAACATGCGGAAAAGCCAAGCCGAAGTCCTCAGTCCGAAGGAGAACGTCAAGCCAGTTCAGTCCAACAGCCTGTACTCGCACGAGTGTCTGGCAGCTGAGCCAAGACAGGACGCTCCAAGTCACCAACGCTTAGAGCTTCTTTTCCACCAAGATTTGTTATGTATGCAGCTTTCATTGTCAAAACCCTCCTACTTAAGTATAACGCTCTATGGCTTGACGAGCTGCAAATCCGAACCCGCTCGTGCCGCTATACAGCTTGAAACGAACATCCGCACTGTTGGGCACCTGACAACAGGCACTGAATGCACAGAGACGGTGCCAGTGTGCGAACGGTCGTATATGGCCAGTCCATTCCAGGGGGCCACTCCTAATTGGCGAGGAATTCCCACTTGGCCCGGTTTGACGTGAGAAGTTGCCCGGATTGCCGACGGCATGAAACGGGACAGCAGACGCGTGCGCTGGGACGCAAGGTTGAAGGCAGCATAACGAATTGCCGTCTCGACTGACTCCGACCAAAGCTCTTGTGCCACCCCATGGAACTCCGGTGCGATCCTTTCAAGATCACAGGACATGCAGTGAATATCCCAAAGCGCGTCCAACCCACATCGCTGTTCGGCTTCTTTCCAACCACGGTTCCACAACATGCCACGAGCAAGTTCGTTGATCTTGACTGCTATCGATGATTCCGACGCCTCTGCGTTATCCACAGCTGAGCGAAGAATCCCAGCGATTTCTCGTCTTACATTTGAGAAGGTGCTGCCAGGTGTGATGGCCAGTGCGGCATCGTGCCTCACTACAAGATCTTCGAGATCGATGAAATGTATGCTGCCAGTCAGATTCAGGCGCGAGCGCCAATCCCTCAGGGCTGACAGGTACTGGTGGGCCGATCCGGAAGGCACTCGAAAGATGTCCTCGTATGCACTGCCATCTGACACAATTAGCCACACCACATCGTGGCGGAACACCTGGTTGACGGCCATCGCCATACAATGGAGATGAATCAACGTCGCAATCTCGCCAAGGTCAGGCGCGTACGGCGGAAGATCGCTCCTGAAGGGATTCTGATCCTTGAAAGGAAATGCCGGAAGCAGAAACACAAGTGGACCACCCGACGTGCGAGCATGCTCCAAACCGCGTTCTATCTCTCTCTTTGTCTCTTCATCCTTGTTCTTTCTGTGTCCGATCGTCGGATCGCGCAGGATAGCGGGCAATTTCTGTCCCCTGAGAGCGGCAGCTGACGATCCTCGAGTATCACTTCAACCGTTTCACCAAACGCTATGTTGTCTTCATACTCAGCGAGAAGCTCATAGACGATGTCATCGCTTACCGTTACCGTGTCCCTCGCTGGTGGTGGGTAAGTCCCTTCGCGCCCGCTGATACCCTCGCTGCGCACCATCTCCTCTAGCGCCATCTCCACCCACGCAAGAGTAGGCACGGCGCACCCCGCATCGCCGGGTTCGCCTGAGACTGATTGCAGCATCGCAGGGCGGAAGTTGCAGCCATAGGTCGCGTCATACGCATCTGCACGACCGATGCCAAATGGACCTAGCCCTTCCGACGACCGCCAGTCCCGCTCAAGCCGAGTCTCTCGCGACGTATGCAACATCATGGCTCTATGCTCCGACGCTGACTGATCCGCCAGAAGTCTGCAAGTGCCAGTCGCTCCACATGGATAGACAGCCAGTTGTAGGGAATGCTCTGGGCGATCTTACCTTCGTGTCCCTCAATTAAGACCTGTCCAGGCTGTATGAGCACTTCGATTCGTCGCCGCACGTCATAGGCATATCGGGACACAATCGGGGCGGCTAGGTCGATGAGTCTGATGGCAGCCGAATGGCCGCTTGACCCCAATACCGTCCCGTTACCCACCACGATGCTGGTGTCCGGTATGGGATCGAAGGGAAGGCCATACTCTTCGGCTCTACTGAATGCCGACAGCAAGAGCCTGGCCCTGTCCTCCAATGTAGATATTGGGCCATCGCCAGTCCCAGTTTCCACAGCGGCGATAATTGGCGAATCGGCGCTTGTGAGCCCATCTCGATAGCCGCGAGAGAAGAGACGGGTTGGCGAGTACAGCTTCCGCTTTCCCGTCATGATCGCGGCGTATAGAAGCTGTGGAAGGGGAGAGACTTCCAGAAAGAGATCGACTCCCCGGCCGGGGAAGCTGACCATCAACGGTTCAGTGTCAAGCTCAACTTCAGAACTGGTGATGAATCTCGGTTCGTATCGAACGTATCCATCCGCTTCGAGTTGTGCGGAGAAGAGAGACATCATGTCGCCCATCATCAGTCGCGGCGTCACCTCTCGATGAAAACCTATCTCATCAAATGCTATTGGCGCCGGTGAGGACTCTGTGTGGAGTCTAACAACGAAGAGGCTCGGAGTGGCGGTTGCCTCATCTCGTCCCCCAAGGAAGGGCACCCCGGTCACGGCTACTCGCGCCCCAGATTGAACCGTGTCCAGACCGTCACCGCTCGCTCGATCTTGAGAGTTGACCAACACCAGTTGAATCTGGTCGCGACCGTCGGTCAAAGTGGCGAATCTCCGAGTCGCCTTTCGCGATCCTTTTTCGGATAGCAGAACGCCAGTTGTAGTGACGTGGCCGCTACCCAAATCCAAATCGCCAAACGCAGTAAACCCTCGCTGTGCAGCAAACCTGAGGACCTTCTTGATCTGGACCAGACGAGTGGATGGCGGAATTTGGCTCTTCCGCGATGATTCGTTGGCTGACAAGACACCCGATACTATGCCTTCCATCGAGGCTTGGTATTTCTTGATCAGCTGTTCGGGCACTCTGGTTTCCCCCGGTATCTGATTGCCCGGTAGTCCACCATGTTCAAGTACTTGAGGCTAGTTATCTCATCAGGCACTGCGGTTTCGCGCGTGCCACTGAACAGGACCGGCACTACCTCGAAGTGTTCGAGCAGTCCAGACTCCCGGCTCTTCTGCTCCGTATCCGCGTATCGCTGCATGATGTAGCCATACTCGGTGAAGACGCCGCTCTTGGTTCGGTTGACCACCTTCCTCTTGTAGCCAGGCGTCATCACCAAGAGTGCTGCGTCAACCTCGAAGAGCATCTCCATGAACCAATTCAGGTCCGTGCCCACTCAAGTGGATGTGGCGTCGTACAGAAACTCAATTGCTCGATCTGAGATGCTCTCAAGCCAGGATACTAGAGTGTCCAGTGATTCCCGGTCTACATCGTCGTAGTTGTACGACACATAGCACGTGGGCTTCCTATCCGACATTCTCCCCCCATACCGACTGTTCCCTCAGTCAACGGCAACATGCCCAAGGCTCCATACCCAACGCCATCGGCTCTTGGCAGAGCCCCCTTCCGGGTCACAAGCACAGAATAGAACCGACGCCACACGAGGTCAAAAGCGAGGGCCTCGCATTTCTCAATCGTACGCCAGATATGGTAGTGGAATTCTTGATGGCCCGTGACAAGAAACCCCACACCATACTCGCTGCCGCACTTCCGGTCATATGAGCAATCGAAGAAGCTTCATGGCACTCATGATACCTAGCATCTGTCGCCACAGTAGTCCGCGCCTATTCTGCAAGACTGGTGTCATCCATCCCATCGCCAGTCAGATTGCGGTCCTCAGAATCGAACGGAAATTCGCGCCCCCATCCCGCAAGCCGGAGAAGCCCTCAGCATTGAATGCGGCGTCACCGTGCGCGATTCGCTGACCGTACTTGTCGACATATCTCTGAACCAGAATCTTGACTTCGTTGACTTGCATGTCCCGAGAAGCGATGGCCTGCTCAAGTACCTGGGCGCTGGTCGCGGGCTCCGTTGGATCAGTGCGGCCACACTTTCAGTCGCTCTACGCGCAAGATCTCTGCCCTCAGCGCGTAGACATGTGCCCATAGCCTCGACAGCAGCTCTTCGTGTTCGGCCGCCTCTTTGGATGATATGTCCCCCTGGGTGATCACCGGGGTGTCACCCGAGGATTCAAGCGGCGGCGGTGTCGCGCGCGAACGCGGTATGTAGTTCTGTGAATCTTGATGTAGCTGCCAAGCAAGCATGGTGAGTATCTTCCGTTCGACATGCTTGCGGAAGTGGTCGGCCTCGTAGTTAGTCTCACTCGCCGCTTGAGCCCTTCGGGCAGTCAAGTTCTTACCTCGGCTGCCAGACGCAAGACCGAAGATGACACGGGCGGCCTCGCCAAGTTCGTCGTCTGGATAATGGACCAGCAGGCTCTTGATCAGAAGATCGAGTGCTTTGACGCGGCTCAGCCTATCGCTCGGGTCGATACTCCTCGCTACTACTCCGCGCAGGGCCAAGACGACCTCGTCTTCATAGTCAGGGCCGACGGGCAGACCAGACGCGAGGATTGGCCGCAGTGCTTTGGCCAGCACCTCGACCGGCGGCGGATTCACTTGCGTCTCCAAGCCAGCTGCCCCTCCCTTTGATCTACCCACGAAATACCCGGCTTTTGACCGTTCGAAGACCCACCTCTCGCCAGCACACTCTAGGCCAGACGGCACAAACCGTCCACTATCCACCGGGTGAAAGGACATCGAGCAATGGAGAACACGCACCTGGCATTGATTGGAGGTCAGCTTCCTCAGTCACTTGAGCGCATGAGCAAGGCTGGGCAGCGCCGGACCTCACAAGAGATCGAACGCACTGTGGCCCAGGGCATTGTCACCAATACCAGAGAGCAATCCGAGCAGCCATCACCAACACCGCCCTGCAAGAACGTCGGCGCCCTGAGTGCCCTGGAAAAGCACCTGATCGAGGTCGCTCCTTTGGGCGCCGTTCGCTACCAACACATAGTCGACGCCTACGCGCTCGGCGCGGCCCAGACGATAGCGAGGTGGTAGCGATGCATGTCTTTCTCTACATCATTCTGGTCGCCGTCGAGGGAGTTGTCGTGTACATGATCTTCAGAGATTGGCAGCAGGAACGACGCCGGAAACAATCAGGCGCGTTGAACGTGAACTGGCCGAAACGCAGCAGCGCCTCGGCGAACTAGCGATGGAACACCAAGCCTGGCTCCAGGGCCAAGCGCTCGAAGCTCGCAAGGCCCTTATCGCTGAATCATTTCGCGCGGCGCAGGCTCGAAAAGCTGGGTCTCAGAGCAATCGTTGACAAATCAACAACAGCGACTCCAGCCACCCCTATTGACTCAGGGGTCGAGGGTAGGCGCGCGACTGGTCGCTCCGAGGACTGGTAGGCCACGGTCTAGGTCATACGCCCTGTCGGGTGTGTACTGGTAGTCAGAACGGCAGCTCGCAGGGTTGCCCCCACCGCCGTCCTGGAAAGGAGAACTAATCAATTGAATCCCAAACTCTATCGCACGATCATGGTCGACCCGCCATGGGACGTGCTGCAGAAGGGCGAGAACTCTCTGGGCGCCGAGCGTCACTACAAGCTCATGACGCTGGACCAGATCAAGGGCCTGCCCATCGCGGACCTCGTGGATCCCAAGTCCAGCCACTGCTGGCTGTGGGTGACAAACGCTACGCTCCGCCACGGATACGACGTGCTGGAGGCGTGGGGTTTCACTCCACGTAGTCCGCTCACTTGGATCAAACCCCGGTTCACGCTGGGACAGTACTTGCGCAATGCAACCGAGCACGTCTTGCTCGGGACTCGCGGAAGGGCACCGGTGCACTTCCGAGCACAGCCCACCTGGGTCTTCGCACCGCTTCAGGACCACAGCCACAAACCTGAGGAACAGTACGACATCATCGAGCGAGTCTCGCCGGGACCGTATTTGGAACTATTCGCCCGCCGTCGTCGACCAGGCTGGGACGCCTGGGGAGACCAGATCTCCTCGGATATCGATATCCCAGGCTATCCAGTGCCGGACTCACCGGCAACGAGGGCCAAGTCATGAAAGGCAGGTCAAACAATGTCGGACGAACCGAGAGGGTTCGCGAAGACGCTTTGGAGTGTAGCCCTCAGTCTTGGGGCGCTCTCGATTGCTCTGTGGTTGAGCGCGAAAGTACTGCTCGAAGATCTGGTGGCTGATTGCTCTCATCGTACTCGTCGCCGCGACGGTGATGTACCTGCGCTGGCGACGGAGTCAGTGGTAGACGACGGCAAGACCTCACGCAGGCGCGGTCGACCGACCACGGCCGCGAATGTCCGAGTCACCGCCGAGATGCATCCGGAACTGGACGCGCACAAGCTCAGCCGAGCCTTCTTGGCGCTCGCTCTTCATGAGGCAGCGCACGAAGCCGAGGCACAGCGGCAGCATGAGGACGTCTCGGATTCTGGAGGTCGCCATGAAGACCAATGACCAGGATGTTACCTTCCGCGAAGTCTCGTGGCCTCGACCATTCGACCCTGAGCTGGCCATGGACCTCCTAACCCGTCTAGCTGTCGATCGCGAAATCGGCACTCTGATCTGGGAGGCCCGCGCAGACTCGGACGGCATCCGCTATCTAGTGGGTTGCAGTCGCTCTCACATGCCAGCCCTGGCCGAGGTGCTTCAATCGCACGTAGACGGGGTCAGACTGTCGGCGGGGCCTCAACGACCAGAGGTGTCTCTAGCCGCTCGCATGGACGTCAGTCAGAACTCCCTGGCTCTGTCTACTGATAGGGTCCTCGCCGCAGTCCGGGCTGTACTGGCCGGACTGGCCACCGCCAAGCCAGAGCGGGGTGAGTTGGTGCTTCAGGTCATGCTCGGTGCCCGCGTGGCGCCAGCAATGCTGCCTGGCAAGCTGAACGATCCAAGAGCCTCGTGGCTCGACTTCATCCTCGGCACCGTTCGTCCCGCAACTCCTGAGACGAGAGCCAGTATGAAGGCCCGTGCCTGCAATCACGGCTTCCGTTCAACTATTCGGCTTGGCGCACACGCGGAGAATCCAGCGAAGGCGCGCTACCTACTGCTGAGTCTCTTTGGAGGACTGAAGGTTGTCGAGTCAGCCGGTGTCCATTTAAGACTCAACCGAGAGTCGGCAACCGCGCTCAACGAAGTGCACCGTCCTTGGCAATGGCCGCTCACGCTCTCCGCTCAGGAACTGGTGTCCTTGATGGGATGGCCCTTGGGCGAAGGCACGCTGCCTGGCGTCAAGGGTATGCATCCCAAGGTCCTGCCGCCGCCATCCAGCGTGCGCAGCTCGGACCGCGCCTTCGCTCTCTCTTCTGCCGCAGGGGAGAAGGTCAAGCTTGGGGTCTCGATCAGAGACTCGTTGCAGCACACCGTGCTGCTGGGACCAACTGGCGCCGGAAAGTCCAACGCCATGCTGAGCATGGTCTGCGCAGACATAGACGCCGGGCGTGGGGTCCTCGTCATCGATCCAAAGACCGATCTGACCCGCGATATCCTTGCTCACATTCCAGAGCACCGGCAGGGCGACGTGGTGGTTATCGATCCCGCTGACCCACGACCCGTCGGTCTCAACCCTCTGGCCAATAGTCGGAGAAACCCAGCCCTGGTCGCAGACAGCGTTTTGGCCGTCTTCAAGGAGCTGTTCGCTGACTCCTGGGGTCCTCGCACCCAAGACATACTAACCAGCGCATTGCTCACCCTGGCTCAGTACCCGAAGGCCTCCCTGGTGTGGTTGCCGACGCTGCTTACGGATCCGACCTTCAGACGAAAGCTCACCGCGAATATCACCGACTATGTAGGCTTGGTTCCTTTCTGGGCAGCCTACGAGAGCCATGTCCCCAGCCCAACGCGACCAGGCTATTGCCCCGGTCATGAACAAGCTCAGACAATTCCTCCTTCGCCCGGCGCTCCGCGCGGTCCTTGGTCAGACGGATCCTCTGTTCGAAATGAGCGACCTGTTCACCAAGCGACGCATCATTCTGGTCTCCCTCAACAAGGGATTGATAGGACCCGAAAGTGCTCGTCTGCTGGGCTCGCTCGTAGTAGCCCAGTTGTGGCCCATGATCCTCGGCCGAGCGGCTCTGCCTCCCGAGAGACGCCATATCGTGAGCGTATTCATCGACGAGGTTCAGGACTACCTGACGCTGCCCACCGACTTGGCCGACGCGCTGTCTCAATCCCGTGGGCTAGGGGTTGGATTTACACTCGCTCATCAATACCGCAGCCAACTCCCTCCTGCTCTGCGGGCCGGAGTAGACACCAACGCCCGCAACAAGATCGTCTTTGGTCTCAATGCTGGTGATGCTCACGACATGGCAGCGATGGCGCCTGGACTCGAGGCTACTGACTTCATGCTGCTTCCTCGCTATGGGGTCTACGCTCACCTAATGAAAAACAGTCATTCGACTGGATGGATCTCTGGCCAGACTCTGCCCCCAACTCGCTCCATCTCTGACCCGGCTGAGCTGAAAGCCCGAAGCGCTGACAACTATGGTCGCGCGGCGCACGAAGTGGAGGCTGAGGTACTGCGTCAGATCGGTCTCGACGGAAAGCAAGACGAGGCTGGAGAAGATACCGGACCGGTGGGGCGTCGGCCAAGGAGCCGAACATGAGTGCCTTCCTCGCATCCCACAGCTGTCCGGTCGCCCGACCTGTCGCGATGACAAGCGATGCGCAGAACCCGCGATTCTCTGCAGCTCTTGCGGCCACAAGGGACAAGACTCCACCAGTTACCTGGTGGATCATCTATTCCCTTGCGGAGGCGACGTCATGAATGAGAATCGCATCGGCAGACGTCAGCTAGAGTCAGTCAGATCATGTCTTACTGATCGTGACCTTCAGATCCTGGAGTCTGTCTCGACAAACCGCTTCCTGGCCAGCAGCCAGATAAGTCGTCTGTGCTTCAGCGAGAAGGAGACGCAGACCTCCTCGCTTCGGGCCACCAACCGAGCCCTTCGCAAGCTCAGCAACCTGCGCTTGCTGGTGGCGCTCGAACGCAGAATCGGTGGAGTCCGCGCTGGGTCCGGTGCATACGTGTGGAGCCTCGGCGCCTTGGGCGCACGCCTGCTGCAGAGCGTTGACCGAGCCCATGGTCTTCCTCACCGGCTCCGAGAGCGAGAGCCGTCACGGACCTTTCTTGAGCACGCCCTGGCTGTGGCCGAAGTATCACTCCGTCTCACCGAGACCGCTCGCCGAGGCAGCGTCACGGTCATCAGTGTCGAGCACGAGCCAGACTGCTGGCGCATCTGCAATCGACCTGGAGGCGGGCTCCTACGCCTAAAGCCTGACCTTGCCGTCACGACAGCTACCGACAAGTTCGAGGACTACTGGTTCTTCGAGATCGACATGGCGACCGAGCCACCTTCAAGAATCGTACGCACCTGCCTCAACTATGAGGTCTACCGACGCAGCGGAATCGAGCAGAAGAAGCTTGGCTTGTTCCCAGCGGTGGTCTGGATCGTGCCCAGCGCGATGCGCAAGGAGACCATTCGATCCAGGCTTGACCAGGAGCGCTCTGTGGACTCACGCCTGTTCTGGGTGATCACCCTGGACGAACTCTACGGACTACTCAGACAAGGCGCGGCTGAGGGCCAGGTGGGCGCGTCCCACCCGAGGAGCGAAGGATGAAACCGGACGAGGCCGTCATGCCCGGTTCTGGCGAACTGGCGCCCAGTGGTGGCCCCGTGGAGGCCCTTGATGTATCTGGCGAAGAGAGGTACATCATGACGGAGGTAAACGGAGGAAAAGCAGTCTATGAATCCAACAATGGAAACGGTGGCGCCCTTCGCGGAGGTGCTGGCCCAAGACCTAGCCCCGAAGGTCGCCGTCTCCTATCTTCGCGTCTCCACACGCGATCAAGCCTACCGAGGCGGAGAAGCCGAGGGCTTCTCTATCCCGGCCCAGACGTGAGGCCAACAAGCGAAAGGCCGCCTCCCTTGGTGCCCTTGTGGTCAAGGAGTTCGTCGACCGTGGCGCGTCGGCAAAGACCACTAACCGGCCGGAGTTGCAGCGGATGTTGGACTACGTGGCCGAATGTCACGTTGACTATGTCATCGTTCACAAGGTCGACCGTCTGGCACGCAACCGAGCTGACGACGTCGAGATCAGTAGGGCCCTTGATCAGGCCGGAGTCAGACTCGTGTCGACCACCGAGAGCATCGACCAGACTCCTTCGGGCATGCTGCTGCACGGCATCATGTCGTCCATAGCCGAGTTCTATTCCCGCAACCTCGCCAATGAGGTCACCAAGGGAATGACTCAGAAGGTGAAGAGCGGCGGAACGGTGGGTCGGGCACCCCTCGGCTACCGCAACGTACGGACGCTAGATAGCGAGGGCCGTGAGCTGCGCACCGTCGTGGTAGACGAAGAACGTGCGCCCCTGGTGACACAAGCCTTTCAGCTATATGCGACGGGCGAGTGGACGATGGCACGACTCGCCGAACACCTGGCAGACCGTGGTCTCACCACGCTGCCTACTCCCCAGGTGCCTTCGGTCCCGATCACCGCGCCCAAGCTCAACAAGCTCTTAATCAATCCCTACTACAAGGGCATCGTCGTGTTCAAAGGAGCAGCCCACACAGGCAAGCACGAACCGCTGGTGGACGAGAGAACATGGCAGGCTGTCCAGGATTCTCTCACTGCGCACCTCAACGGCGAACGCACGAGAGAGCACCCTCACTTCCTCAAGGGCACAGTCTTCTGTGGTGCATGCGGAGCCCGGCTACTAGTGCAAATGTGCAAGTCCGGATCCGGCGTCTGCTATCCCTACTTCATCTGTTCTGGTCGCCACAGCAAGCGCAATGACTGCCGCCAGAAAGCAGTCCTGATCGATGAGGTTGAAGCGCGCATTGAGGACTACTACTCGCGCAGTGCCCTTACCGAAGACTTCAGAATCAAAGTTGAAGCCTTGCTGATGGAGGAGCTGGAGAGAGCCCAGTCCGATTCCGAAGTAGAAATGATTGCTATGCGGCGACAGCGTGAGAGGTTGGAGCGCCAACGCGACAAGCTCATGCAGGCCCACTACGAAGGCGCTGTGCCGCTCGACCTCCTGAAGAGCGAACAGGATCGCATTGCCGTCGGCCTGCGCAACATCGCTGACAAGCTGACCGCCAACAACGCCCATTTCGATGTGCTGGCCAGCAACCTCAAACTGGCCCTGGACCTCACCGTTGACTGTGCCTTCGCCTACAGCACTGCGCCGGACCACATCAAGAAGCAGTTCAACCGGGCATTCTTCAAGCGAATCCTGGTGAACGCGGACAGCAGTCTGACGCCCGAGTTGACCCCGCCGTTCGACACGCTGCTGGATCCGAGCATCCACTTCGCGTGTCGGCAGAACCAGGCCGAAGCCGCGCAAGAAACGAAAAAGCCCACTCCTTTGAGTGGGCTCCTGTGCGAACCGGATCATGATACAAGCGGCCATGCCGCGTCTTCTCTTGCTCATGGTTTGAGTAAGAGACTTTTGGTGGAGGCGGGGGGAATCGAACCCCCGTCCGAAACCCGTCGAGCCTAGGTGTCTACGAGCGTAGCTCCTACATCAATCTCGCCTTGCGCTCCCGTGGGAGCGGGGTTGCGCTCGGCCAGCCACCTTGATTTTCCCCCGACGCCGGCGGCACTCGCCGGGAGTGAGTCCGCCTGGTTTATGCCGCGGCCCTCCCCGGCAGACACGGGAGGCGCGACAGGCGCTGTAGTCTAGTTAAAGACTAAGCGGCCAGAGCCAATGAAGGTTTGGCAATTGTGTTTTCCAGCCTGTTTAACGAGAACGGCCGGGATCTCGGCTCGCTACCTAAACCCAGACATGAGCCCCGTCGAAACCATGACGCCCCCACGAGACCCAGCGCACGGCATCTGAAGCCGTTCATGCTGAGCAGAACGATTATACCCCAATTACAGGCGCTTCTACGCCATTGGGTCGACGACCGTCCGCTCAGTCGTCCCGACCGTCACGGCGGAAGGCCCGCGCCATGTCGCGCTCTGCCTCTTTCTTGGCCAAGGTCTGGCGCTTGTCGTACGTGGCCTTGCCTTTGGCCAGGCCTATCTCGACCTTGATGCGGCCGTCTTTGAAGTAGAGCTTGGTGGGCACCAACGTGTACCCCGCGACCTGCACCTTGCCGTAGAGACGGCGTATCTCGGCGGCGTGCGCAAGCAGCTTGCGCGTACGGAGTGGATCGTGATTGAAGATGTTGCCCTGTTCGTAGGGAGAGATGTGCGCACCGATGAGAAACAACTCCCCGTTCTCTACGGCAGCATACGAGTCGCGCAGATTCACACGTCCGGCTCGGACGGACTTGACCTCGGTGCCGGTGAGCGCGATGCCGGCCTCCAGCGTCTCCTCGATGAAGTAATCGTGGTACGCCTTCTTGTTCTGGGCTACAGGTTTGATACCGGCGGGCTTCATAGTGTCGCGAGTATAGACTACCTAGGAGCTAGTTCCTGTCGCCCTACCGTCTGCCGCGTCCCTGTGGAGGCCGCCCGACCCGGGGAGCTCGTGTGCGCGTGGTCTTCGCCTTGCGAGAACCTGGTGTTCGCCGTGCGGACGCGTTGGCAGCCTGCCCCTCTGCTGCCCCACTGTCGGGACCGTCCGCCAGCGCCAGGTCCACCCTACCCCGAGCTTCGTCGACGGCGATCACTCTCACGGACAGCAGGTCGGCCACCTTGTACGCGAAGCCGTGCCTTCTTCCGGCAAGGACAGTCTCGAGCTCGTTCAGGTCATAGTAGTCACGGGGAAGCTCTCTGGTAGAAAGGTAGCCTTGGAAGAGACGGTCGAAGAGCACGAACATGCCCCTGCGCGTGAGGCTCAGTATCTGACCCTCGAATGCGGTCTCTTGCCAACCCTCTTCGTCCAGACGCCTGCGTAGCAGATGGGCCAACACTATGTCATCGGCCTTCAGTTCTATCTTGGCGGCCGCGCGCTCAGTCTGCGAACAGTGGTCGGCCCGGTCGGCCAGGTTCATGGTCGAGGGTTCCGGCGCCACGCCCAGCTTGGACAGCAGTCCGCGATGAACAAGCAGGTCCGGATAGCGGCGGATGGGCGACGTGAAGTGGCAGTACGTCTGCGAAGCCAACCCAAAGTGTCCGATGTTGGCCGTCTGATAGACCGCCCGGGCCTGAGCCCTCAGGACCTGCTGCACCAAGGCGGCCTTACCCCTACCCTTGGGCGCAGAAGCGTCCACCCATTCGGCGGTCTCTCTGGTCACCCGCCTGATCTCGTCCGGACTGGCCGACAGCGGGTCGAACGCGGGCATGGGGAGCCCCAGACTGGCGAGGACGTCCAGCAGCCTGTTCAGATTGAAAGGGTCGGGCAGGTCATGCACCCGGTAGACAGTCGGCACCTTCTCCCTCTCCAGAAACGAGGCCACCTGCTCGTTGGCGAGGACCATGAAGTTCTCTATATACCAGTGACTCTCGAGTTCTTCGCTCGGGTCGGCGGACACCACCCGGCCTTGATCGTCCCATTCGAATTCGGGTTCAGCGGATTCGATCCGCAGGCTTCCGCGCTGGTGACGGCTTTCGCGCAGGGTCCGGGCTAGATCTCTGCCCCATTGAAGAGGCTGAGCCAGCCCCGGGTCGATGCTCTCCTTGCCGCGGAACATGCGCTCGACCTGTTCATAATCCAGCCGCACGTCACTACGGATCAAGGAGCGATAGAAGTCCGACCTATGAACCTTGCCGCTATCGTCGACTTCCATCTCAACGGTGACGGTCTTGCGGTCCTCGCCCGGTCTGAGCGAACACGCCCCGGAAGACAGAGTGGCCGGCAGCATGGGCTCGGCGCCCAACGCCACGTAGACGGAGTTGCCCCTCCTGAGCGCCTCGCTGTCGAGCGCGGTCCCCTCGCGCACGAAGTAGGAGACATCGGCTATGTGCACGTAGACCTTGGTCATGCCTTCGGAGATCCGTTCGAATGAAAGGGCGTCGTCGAAGTCCTGAGCCATGACTGGGTCGACCGTGAAGGTGTAGAGCGCGCGCAGATCCTTGCGATCGGAGTCGACGTCAGACTGGGTGGCGGCTACCATCTCCGCTTCGGTAGCGACCTTGGGGTTGAAGCCCCGCTGTATCCCCCCATCCGCCAGTAGTGCTTCCATGATGTCGCCCAGCACACTACTTTTGCCGAGCGAGCGGATGATGGAGGCCTTGAACCCGTACGAGAAGCTGAACAGCACCAAGTCACCCTGTTGGGGGCGGAAAGGACTCCGCTCCACGGGAAGAGGCGGGCCCGGCTGAAACAGCGGCTCGACCTCCAGGCTTTTGCCCCTGCGCACCACCACACCTGCGATGCTCGCGGAGCGGCCTGTCGGATCGCCAGCGGGTATCAGTCCGGCGCGGGCGAGTTGCGTACGGCGCTTGTCTGATGAGCCGCGCCCGGGGTTGCGTCTGGCCATGATCAGCCCTCCGCGCGGTGACCGGCGGGCAGGAGTTCGATGCTCACCCACTCGGCTTCATACGAGCGCCGCGCCGCTTGGAGCCCGTGAGTTCCAGCCGCTTGCAGCACTTGTCCCTCCTGGACCCCGGCCAGTATGCCCGAGATCACTAGGCGGCCCGGGTCCACCTCGGCGACCCGCCGCAAGAGGACCAAGACTGGGTTCAACGTCATGTTGGCCAGCACCGTCGCCCCGGCGAACCAGCGCAAGGGCGCTTCTTCCAGACTGCATTCCACCACCATGACCAGCTGGCAGACCCCGTTTTTGACCATGTTCTCCCGAGCCGAGGCCAGCGCCACGGCATCGTTGTCGAAGGCGATGACGGGCCCCCAGCCGAGCTTCGCCGCGGCGATCGCGAGTACGCCCGAGCCCGTGCCTGAGTCCACCAGCCGGCGCCGGCCGCCGCCGGAGGCCGTCGCCGCGAACGCTGCGTCGCGCTCACCCGCGCCTGTGGCGTCTGCCTGCAAGAGGGTCAGGGTCCCTCTGGTCGTGGGATGGAGCCCGGTGCCGAACCCCAGTCCGGGATTGATCACCACGTCGGTCAAACGGCTGCCCTCCAACGGTTCTTCCCAGGGGGGACGGACCCGCACCCGGCCGACGATGACAGGCTGGAAGTGATTCTTCCAGCCGTCTACCCAATCACGGGGCACCATCCGGCGCTCCACGGTGATGTTCGCCTGGGCGATGACTTGCGCGGGCAAGAGGCTGAGCAATTCGGTGTCAGAGAGCGATGCGCCCTCCCCCGGGTAGAAGACAAGCGCCACCTTGTCGGTCGACCCACTGGAATCGGTGGCCTCCTCGGCATAGGCACCCAGACGGTCCCTGAGCACGGCGCCGACCACCTCGGCCCACTCCGTCGAAACGAGCACCCTAAGCGCCGAATCGGCTGCGCCGCTCAAGTCGCCGCTCCCGCTCAGCCGCTCAGCCAGCTGCGGAGCCGATGCAAGACCCCTTCGTCCCGTTCGTGGTATTGCTCCTCGTCCACGCTCTTCTCGAACTCTTGAAGCAACCGTTTCTGCTCGTCGTCCAGCCCGTGCGGGACCCGCACGTTGATGAGTATCTGCTGATCACCGCGGCCATGTGCGTTCAAGTGGTGTACGCCCTTGCCGCGCAAGGTCTTGACTTCGCCGGGCTGAGTGCCGGGAGCGAAGTCGACCTCCTCTTCTCCTTCTAGCGTGGGTATGGTGAGAGTGGTCCCGAGGGCCGCCTGGGTCATGGTCAGATCGACGCTGAAGAGAAGATCGTCGCCGCGGCGCGTGAACAGTTCATGCTCCGCCAGGAGTACGCGCACGTACAGGTCCCCGGCCCTGGCGCCGCGCTCGCCTGCTCCTCCCCTCCCCGACACCCGGATCCTCTGCCCCGAGTCGATGCCGGCGGGTATCTGCACGCTGACGGTCCTGTCCAGCACCGAACGGCCCGCTCCGTCGCACACCTCGCAGGGCGCACCGATCACCTGGCCTCTCCCCCCGCACCGCAGACAGACCGCCGTCTGCACCATCTGTCCCAGCATCGTGTGTCGAACGGTCCGAACATGCCCGGACCCGCCACAATCGGGACAAGTCTTAACGGATGACGGGTCCGTCGTGCCCTCGCCTTGACAGTCCTGGCACACGCCATAGGCCGTGAAGCTTACTTCCTTCTCAACACCGAAGGCCGCTTCCTCCAACGTGAGTTCGACGTCCACTGCCAGATCCTCACCTGCGGCAGGGCCGGGCGGGCCGGCACGGCCGAAGGGTGACGCACCGCCGAAGCCCCCGAAGGCGTCGAAGATGTTCTGGAAGATATCGCCGAATCCCCCGAAACCGTCGAACCCCGCGCCGCCTCCACTCCGCCTGAGCCCGTCGTGCCCGTAGGCGTCGTACAAGCTGCGTTTCTCAGAGTCGCCGAGCACCTCGTAGGCCTCGGTCGCCTCCTTGAACTTCTCTTCGCACTGCGGGTCGGTGCAGTTCACGTCTGGATGTAGCTCGCGGGCCAACTTACGGTACGCCTTCTTGATCTGCTGCAGATCGGCATCGCGGGGCACACCCAGCACTTCGTAGTAGTCACGTTTCATATCAGTCATGTCTCACTTGGCTGTCAGAACCAGCCCCTCACTCGTAACGCTCGCCCACGAGCTCCGAGAGGAGCTGAGAGGTCTCACGCACGGTGGCGATAGCCATCTCATAGTCCATACGGGTAGGGCCCACCAAGCTCACGGTGCCCAAGCGGCGCTGGGGCAGACCGTAGCTCGCAGCCACGACCGAGAACGGCTGCAGAGCGGCAGCCTCGTGTTCGCTCCCTATTCGCACCACCACGGTCCCCGCCGAGAGAGCGGTGCGGAGCATCTGAAGGAGTACGAACCGCTCCTCGAGCAAGGCCAGCAGATCCCTGAGCGACGAGACATCCTCTAGACGCTGTTCTGTGAGGAGCGTCGCGGTGCCTCCCACGTACAACTCCTCTTCGTACTGCTCGTCCACCAGCTTCTCAAACGCCGGCGCGAGGGCCCGCAAGAGCGAGGACTCGCGTGAGGACAGTTCCGGGTTGGCGAGTACGCGCCGCACCAGTCTGGCGGTCAAGATGTGGTCTCCGAGCATCTCGTTGAGGTAGGTGCGGGCCCAGGTCATGAGGCCCGCGTCGACAGCTGCCGGCCAATCGATCATGCCCTTCATCACCGCGCCCGTCGATACGATGAAGACGTACATCACTTGGTGCGGCTGCAGTGCGAGCAACTCCACGTGTGAGAGCCGCGCGCCGCTGACGCGAGGCGCCAGTACAAGCGCTAGGAGGTTGCTGGCCTTGGACATCGCGTCGGTGGCCTGACGAAGGGCGGTGTCGATCTCGCCAGCCAGGTCCTCCGAGAGGATCACGTCCGCTAAGCCACGGCGCGCGGTCGGACGGGCAAGAGCCCCGCTCATCAGGTAGTCGACGAACTCCCTGTAGCCCAGATCGGTGGGTATTCGTCCCGCGGAAGTATGTGGATGCGTGAGGTAACCCTTGTCTTCCAGCAGAGCGAATTCGTTGCGCACGGTGGACGACGACACCTGCAGACCGACGGTGCCGGCCAGCTCCTTCGAGGATATAGGTGTGCCCGCCCCGATATAGCGCTCGGTGACGGCGTTCAATATCGTACGTTGTCTTTCTGTGAGTATCATCGCCCACCGGCGTAGGAGGACTACGACCCCCCTGGGCTGACCAGGAGTGCTGCCAAGACGCTATTGCTCACGTCCAAATACCCTGCATTCAAGCGAAGTCTACCACAGCGTCTCTCTAGGCAGCCTTGCCCCAAGAGGCGCTCGAGAGCCTCCCGCTCGAGCACAGGCGCGACCTCTCGCTCGTCCACACCTTCGCTGGTGCGAAGACCCAGCATGGCCTTCTCCCAGAGGCGCGTCTCAGGGTCAAGCTGCTCGATCAGTGCAGGCCGGCCCACGAGGTAGTCGGCCACCGTCGCCGGGTTGGTCCGCCGGCACGCACCCATGGTCGACACCGCCGAAGCCCCTAGGCCCAGGTAATCCTCTCCGCGCCAGTAGGCCTGATTGTGACGACATTCGTGGCCCGGGAGTGCGAAGTTCGAGACCTCGTAGCGCCGGTAGCCCGCCGCCTCGAGCCGTCCGACGGCCTCGGCGTAGTGCTCTTCCGCAGCCGCGCCGGCGGCCCCGCGGGCCCCGGCGCCCAGCCTCTCCTCCACCCACCGGGCATAGGCGGAGGTGTAGGTGAGGTCGTACAACGACAGGTGGGGCGGGGCGGCGTCCACCGCCGCATCCAGGTCAGCCAAGGACTGCGCCCAGGTCTGTCCCGGGATGCCGAACACCAGATCGAGGTTCCACTCCTGCCATCCGGCTTCTCTGACCGCCTCGACCGCCGCCGCTGCCTCGCTAGACCGCCCTCGTCGCCCCAGCGCCGCGAGGGCCTCATCCGAGAACGACTGGATACCCAGCGACAGCCTCGTGACCCCGCTCTCCCCAAGCCTCGTGAGCAGAAGAGCGTCGACTGTGCCCGGGTTGGCCTCGATGGTGAACTCCCCACCTGCAGAAAGCCGCGCGGCCAGCCGATCGACCAGCGGCAGCAGTATGTCCGACGGCAGGACCGACGGCGTGCCACCACCCACATAGATGGTCACGAAGGTCCGAGAATCGCCCCAGTCCTCTTCGGCCAGCTCGCTGAGTAGCGCTGCGGTGTACTCCTCCAGACGGTCCGCACGCAAGTGCGGACCCACCGCTTCAGAGGTGAAGTCGCAGTAGGCGCACTTCGCGCGGCAGAACGGGATGTGGGCGTAGAGGTGCCTAGTCATCGGCCTCAGCCGCCGAACAACCCCCACAGCACCAGGAACAGCCCGAGCGCTATGCCCAGCGGGCCCAGAATAGCCGTCCACGTGGTCCACAACTTGGACCCTCGATCGGTGACTGCCGGCCTGTCCGCGTCCGCACCCTCTTGCTGCTCCGCGGCCATCTGCTGTTCATCCTCGGCGCGCCGCTTTGCGAGCGCTTCGTCTACCGCCTGCTGTTCCTTGGCCCAAGGACCGTAGCGCAGCCACATCTGGACTCCGCCCATGACGACCAGCAGGCCACCCAGGACGACGTACTCCGTCATCATTTCTTGCCCTCTTTCCCCTCGCTCAGATCGAGCACTGCCAAGAACGCTTCTTGAGGTATCTCTACGGTGCCCACCATCTTCATCCTCTTCTTGCCGGCCTTCTGCTTCTCGAGCAGCTTGCGCTTGCGGCTGATGTCACCACCGTAGCACTTGGCCAGCACGTCCTTGCGCAGCGCCGGCACGGTCTCCCGCGCGATGATGCGACTCCCCACCGCGGCCTGGATGGCGATCTCGAACATCTGGCGCGGGATCTTCTTGCGCAGTCGCTCCGCCAACCCCCGCCCGATCGTATAGGCGCGATCTGAGTGGACGATCAAGCTGAGCGCATCCACCACCTCGTTCGCGATGCGGATGTCCAAGCGCACCAGGTCACCAGGTTCGTAGTCCTTCAGCTCGTAGTCCAGGCTTGCGTAGCCACGACTCTTGGTCTTCAGCAAGTCGAAGAAGTCGAGCACTATCTCCGCGAGAGGCAGATCGTACTCCAGCCGCACCCGGTCGGTGGTCAGATACTCCATGTGGTTAAAGCGGCCTCGCTTGTCATTACACAGCTCCATCACCGGCCCCACGTACTCCGAGGGGGTGAAGATGTGCGCGGCTATGTAAGGCTCGCGGACCTCCCGCACTGAGCCTGCCTCCGGAAAATCCACCGGATTGCTGATCTGGAACACCTCGCCGGTGACCAGTTCGATCTCGTACAGCACGTTCGGGGTCGTCGCCAGCAGGTCGAGGTCAAACTCCCTCTCCAGGCGCTCACGCACGATCTCCATGTGCAGAAGACCCAGGAACCCGCACCGGAAGCCGAACCCCAGAGCTTTGGAGGTCTCCGGTTCGTAATGGAGAGAAGCGTCGTTCAGCTTCAGTTTTTCAAGAGCGTCGCGCAGTTCAGGGTACTGCTCCCCCTCGATGGGGAAGAGACCGCAAAAGACCATCGGCGTGATGTCACAATATCCCGGCAGCGGGTCGGTCGCCCGGTTCGAGGAGCTCGTGAGCGTGTCGCCTACCCGCAGATCGGCCACTTCTTTGATGCCAGGGATGATGTACCCCACCTCACCCGCCGCCAGCCTGTCCCTCTTCTGCATGTCGGGAGCGAAGATGCCCACCTCTTCGATCTCGCTGCGGCGGTTCGTAGCCATGGCCAGGATCTGATCGTCTTTGCGGAAGCTGCCGTCGCGCACGCGCACGAAGGCGACCACTCCTTGGTATTGGTCGTAGACGGAGTCGAAGATGAGGGCCCGCGGCGGTCCATCGGGGTCGCCCTGCGGCGGCGGGATACGACTCACTACGGCCTCCAACACCGCCGGCACTCCCTCCCCTGTCTTGGCCGAGATCTGCAAGATCTCGTCCAGCCGGCAACCGATCACCGAGGCGATCTCCTCGGCCCGCTTTTCGGGCTCGGCGCCGGGCAGGTCTATCTTGTTGAGCACCGGGACGAGTTCCAGGTCGTTCTCAAGGGCCAGCAGAGTGTTCGCCAGTGTCTGTGCCTCCACCCCTTGAGTCGCGTCCACCACAAGGATGGCCCCCTCGCAGGCGGCCAGGCTGCGCGACACCTCATAAGTGAAGTCCACGTGGCCCGGCGTGTCGATCAGGTTCAGATGATATGTCTGCCCGTCCTCGGCCCGGTACTCGATTCGCACGGCCTGCGCCTTGATGGTGATACCTCGCTCCCGCTCCAGGTCCATGCGGTCGAGCACCTGCTCGCGCATGTCACGCTCCCCGACCGTGCCAGTGAGCTGCAGGATGCGGTCGGCCAGCGTCGACTTCCCATGATCGATGTGGGCGATGATGCAGAAGTTGCGAATATGTTCGAAGTTGCTCTTCACACTCATAGGCGGGGTATTCTAGCGGATAGGGCGCCACGCTTGGCCTCGACGAGGGGGGATCTATTGTCCAGAAGCACCAATGAGGGTCCGCAGGAGAGCGAGATCGAATGGAAGCCCTGGGTCGTCCCTGTCGCGGCGGAGGGTGCCGACGAGGGCCGTTGGGTGGCACGCATGCGACTCCAGACCTTCCGGCTCATCCTCGCTCTGGGGACGGCGGCCCTCATCTTCATGGTCGTGCGGGCGGCAGTCCTGTCGGGCGAGATCTGGCGGGCGGACTGCGCTAATGCGGTCTTCTTCGGTCTGCTGCTTGTATTGTCTTTCGCGCGGCCCGGCTGGCTGCGCGTATTGACGTGGCTCGGTCTGGTCTCCCTCTTCTTGAACGTTGTGGACGGCTTGGACTTTCACAGCGAAGAGGTCATCACTCCAGTTCACCTCTTGCTCCCCTTGCTTATCCTTTACGCGGCTCTTCTCGGAGACATCTATATGAGCCTGACAGCCATGCTCGGCGTGCTCAGCATCTACGCAGCGACGTGGCTGGTACAGGGGCAGCTCGACCTCCAAGAGACGCTGATGCTCACCAATCTCATCATCTTGACGATCCTCTCAGGCACCGCCGCTCTAGCCGTTTGGCTGCGCCACTCGCGACTGGAGAGGGCCTTGGACCTCCAAGCCAAGGCCTTGCGCGTCGAGCTCGAGACCAGGCTCAGGGTGCAGGCCATGGTGACGCATGACATCCGTACGCCCCTAACCGCGCTCGTCAACGCAGCGGAGCTTGACGACCCTCAGGTAGTCCAGGAGATGGCGGGCCGGATCGCAGAGATAGTCGACGCGGCCCAAGACCTCTCCAAGGGTATGGGCATCAAGCCTACCGCCGTATCAGTGGCGGACATCTGGCGATACATGAGCGAGACCTTCTCGACAAGACTGTCGGAGAAGCAGCAGACGGTGGAAACCGAGGGCGATCCCAAGCTGGTGGTTCAGGCCGACCTCCCCATATTGTGCAATTCGGTGATCGGCAACTTCCTGGCCAACGCCCTCAAGTTCTCACCGCGTGGCTCCGTGGTGCGGATGGTTGCCGGCCCCGCAGGAGACTA
The DNA here is from genome assembly GCA_963718375.1 of uncultured Actinomycetes bacterium. Lineage (GTDB taxonomy): Bacteria > Actinomycetota > Thermoleophilia > RBG-16-64-13 > RBG-16-64-13 > RBG-16-64-13. The sequence goes on from CAVQZD010000004.1 coordinate 24,303, forward strand.
CGTGCGCATCGCCGTCATCGACCAGGGCCCTGGTCTGCCCGCAGAAGTATCGCGACGCGGACCCGAAGGTCCACGCCACCATTCGGAGGCCGGCACTGAAGGCGAGCGGGGCACCGGCTACGGGCTCCAGATCGCCGCGTTGTGTGCAGCGCGCATGCACGGCAGCATCGAGATAGGCGTCGGCGCTCCCGGAGGCGCGATATCAGTGCTGATGCCACGCGCGGTCCCACTTGACGTCCTTCAAGACCCCGGATAGAGTCTCGGGGTGATGCAATCAGTGAGCATGCTGGCGAAGAGAGTGATGGGCGGGCCGATCCGGGTCCTGGCGGACGCGTTCGATTATCAGTTCGTCAAGAAGTCCTCCATCACCACCACGTCCGGGTTCGAGTTATACCAGTACACCAGGCCCGACGGCACCTTCGACTACGACAGGTACAGAAAGGTGCAGACGGCCGGCAACAAAGCGAAACTCGGCCAGGTATGGGCGCGCGAAGAGAACATCGCCTTCCTCTCTGAGTACCTCGTCAGAAACCTCGGCCCGGTCAAGTTCGGACTATGCCACGGCACCAGACAGGGCAAGGAACAAGAGTGGTTCAAGAAGTACCTCACCTGCAGCATCCTGGGCACCGAGATCTCTGACAACGCGAGGAGCTTCCCGGATACCACTCTCTGGGACTTTCACGAGGTCAGGGCAGAGTGGATCGATTCCGTCGATTTCATCTACAGCAACTCTTTCGATCACAGCTACGATCCCGAGCAGTGTCTGAGGTCCTGGATGAGCTGTCTCAGAAAGGGAGGGCTCTGCATCATCGAACACTCGGATGCCAGTCGGCATGCCACTGAACTCGACCCGTTCGGTGTGGATTCATGCCTGCTGCCATATCTGGTACTGCTCTGGGGCAGGGGCGAGTTCTTCGTCAGGGAGATGCTGGACGCCCCTACAAGGCCCGAGGGCATCACCTCCAACCGCTTCATGATCGTTGAGCGATGCTAGGCGGCCGACTGCACAGACCCCGCCTCTATCGCAGCCTCGTCCCCGGGCGCAGGCACCTCTTCGTTGATTGCGGAGGTCACGACGGGTGTTCAGTGCGCCGCTTCATGACCGAGTTCGACAACAAGGGCCGGTTCGAGATGATCACCTTTGAGCCTAACGAGTCCTTTCGAGGCGGATACGCAGCGTTTCCGCGGCACCGCCTGATCCAGGCCGCCGTACACGACCGCGACGGCACAGAGCAGTTCTATCTGGACCGGGACGACGGCGACGGCAGCACCCTTTTCGAGAACAAGCTCACCGCCAAGAACGGCGGCTACGGGACCTTGGATACCACCCACCCAGTGACGGTTCAGACGGTGGATCTCTCCGCTTGGCTGCTCGCGAACACCTCACGGTCCGACTATGTGATCCTCAAGCTGGACGTCGAAGGAGCGGAGTACGACATCTTGGAGAAGATGTTCCGCGACCACAGTGTCGACCGATTGTCCCATCTCTTCATCGAGTGGCATTGGAACAAGGTCGGCATACCCTGGGAGCGGCACGAGGCTGTCGTCCGCGGTCTGAGGGACAGGCACGTCCACGTGCTCGAATGGGACGCTCAAGGCTTCTGAGCGAACGCTTGCTTCCCTTAGCGCGCAAGACCTGCAAAAATACCGCTAGACGAAGATGCGTCGAACCTAGGGACCGCGCCTCCGCAAGGCACGGTCAGGCTCAAGGGTTGCGTTGCTCGTGCCCGCCGGCACCAGAGCTCTTGGTTCGAGGTAAGGGCATGCCAATGGTCAACGGCATAGCAAAGGAGCACACGTGATAGTCGATATCAACATGCACCACCTCCCGGGCAACTTGTTCAGCGACAAGAAGATCCTTGACGGATTCTTGAGCTGCGTCCCCGACGAGGCCGGTCAGAACGCCTGTGTGGTCACCATGGAATCAGGCAAGCAGCAGCTTGTCCTGGAGAAGCCAAAGGGCTACCAGAACCTCAACTACGTCGAGGGTGACTACGACTTGGAGTCCAAACTCAAGGCCATGGACGAGAACGGCGTGGACATCGCTATTCTGCGCGTGCCCGTGTGGCAGGAGTGGCTGAAGCTCGAGACCTGCAAGCTGATCAATGACGAGTCGGCCGATCTCTGCAAGCGTTCGAACGGGCGCCTGTACGGCACCGCTTGCCTACCCCCTTGGGGCGGCAAGGAGAATATCTACGAGCTTGAGCGCTGCATCAAAGAACTGGGCTTTGTCGGCGCCCAGCTTGCCTGCCACTACGGCCAGGTCTATCTGGATGACGAGGCCTTCAAGCCCTACCTCAAGGTGCTCAACGACATGCAGGTGCCGGTCGTTGTCCACCACACCCCGCTGCCGGTCCGCTACGAATCCATCATCGACTGGACCAACCTACGTCGCGAGATGGGTCGCATCATGGACCAGATGACAGCCGTGGGACGCGAGCTCTTCAGCGGCATGTTCGACGAATTCCCGAACCTCAAGTTCATCCACACCATGTTCGGCGGCAACTGGTTCGCCAACTACAAGCTGATGACCCCCAAGAAGGGTAAGAAGAAGGAAGCCATGGACCGCCTAGACATGGGCGAGAGTGAGCGCATTCTTGGCTACCTCAAGAACAACATCTACTTCGACACTACTCACCCGGCCTCGTGGGGCAAGGACCAGGTCGAATGCGCCGTGAAGGTCTGTGGCGCCGACCATATCCTCTTCGGTACTTCGTTCCCGGTCTTCTACAACTGGATGAGCGACGGTATCGAGTTCATGAAGAGCCTCGACATCAAGAAGGCGGAGCGCAGGCAGATCATGAGCGATAACGCCATCAAGATGTTCAACTTGAAGGTCTGAGATCACGACTGAGCGCTTGCTTATGGGCGCCCGGGATGGCCGACTCACGGTGGGCCATCCCGGGCGCCCGTGTCTTGGAGTAGGGAGCCAGCCTTGGACCTAGGCATCGCTGGGAGGCGAGCCGTCATCTGCGCATCCAGCCGAGGGCTGGGCAAGGCCTGCGCCCTGGCGCTCGCCGAGGCAGGGGTGCATGTGACCATCAACGGTCGCGACCCGGACAAGCTGAACACTGCCGCCGCCGAGATTCGCCGCACCTATGATGTCGAGGTCATACCTGTGGCGGCCGACATCACCACTCCGGGGGGTCAGGCCGACCTGCTGGCCGCTTGCCCCGAGCCAGATATTCTCGTGAGCAACAATGCCGGTCCCCCCTTCCGCGACTTCCGCGACCTGGACCGCGAGGCGCTGCTGAGGGGCGTGCTCATGAACATGATCACCCCTATCGAGTTGATCACAAGGGTGATAGACCCCATGACCCACAGAGGCTTCGGCCGCATCATCAATATCACCTCGGTGGGCGTCAAGATGCCGCTGACGGGGCTCGACCTTTCCAGTGGCTCGCGGGCGGGGCTGACCGCGTTCGTGGCGGGGGTGGCTCGTTCTGTGGCGGACAGGAACGTCACCATCAACAACCTCCTGCCCGGCTATTTCGACACGGACCGTCTGCGCGCCGGCTTCGCAGCCGCGGCCCAGAGATCGGGTACAACCACTGCGGAGACGGAGGCCGAGTGGCGGGACTCCGTGCCTGCGCGACGGTTCGGTCTGCCCTCTGAGCTGGGTAGCGCCTGTGCGTTCCTATGCAGCACCCAGGCCGGTTTCATCACGGGCCAGAACCTCCTGGTCGACGGAGGCCTGTTCCCAGGCACCTTCTAACCCTCGCCTATCTTCTTGACAAGGCAGGCGCCGTCCTTCTTAATGCCTGTACCAGTCCACAACCATCCCGGGGCTGGCGTTGAGCCTTAGCATCATTCTCTTCGGGATACCTTTGGTCGTGACGAGAAGGAGGGGAACGCGTGAGCAAAAAGCTGAGCACTACCTTGCTTGTGATCGGCGTCATCGTTGTGGCAGCGGCGATCATCTGGTGGACGGTCATCGGCCCCATGCTGGTCAAATTGCCCGACGACATCAACACGCACATGGATTTCGAAGGCACCTTGACCCTCTATGTCGATCAGGAGACCGGGGCGTTACTCGCAGAGGCTGACGCGGCAAAGGTGCCCATCACTGCCGCGCGCGATTTCGTTGCGCTTCCCGAGTTCTACACCTCCAGCACTGCCGTGCTCGAGGACAAACTCGTCCTCAGCATGGGGGGACAAGCGCAGGACCCGCAAGTAAGTCGCTACGCCATGGATCGTGGTAGCCGCAAGTGCGTGGAAAGCCCCGACAACTGGGCCTACAGCCCACAGATACCGTTGGACCGCACCGGCAACTACGGCCCCCTGTTCCCGGGTGGGCTGGGCGTGGGCGACACCGCGACCATCTTCTTCAACGATCCTTCTAAGACGTTCGACGTCAAGGTCGTCGAGGCTATCGAGGACTGGAACGGCCTGGGCATAACCGCTCTCAAGATCGATGCCACCCGGCCATGGGCCGACTACAACCCGGCCATCGCGCAGGCGGTGATTGTGCAGGGTCAGGGTCTTCCCGCCGAGCTCAGCTTCGCCCAGTTGGCTGCCCGCTTGAAGGCAGGCGGCCTTGATATCGAGCAACTGATGTCAGGGATACAGCTGTTCGCTTCCTCAGAAGACAAGTTGGCCATCGCGGCCCTGCTCACCCAGACCTTCCCGCTGATCTACAAGCAGTCGAGCGCCGACGTCTACTACATCGAGCAGACGACGGGAGCTACAGTAGGAGCCACGTTCGACCGTACTACCGGCATGAGCGTTGACACCGCGGGACTCGCTGGGGCGATAGCCATACTCGGCAAGTACGCTGAAGACCCAACCGTGGGACCGTCCATCAAAGAGGCTCTGGGCAAAGCCACCGCCCTCATGGGCGCCGACCCCACCACGGTCTACAATCAGAACATGAGCATCGTCACGGCAAGCGAAGAGAGTCTTGCTCAGTCGGCCAAGGATAAGGCGTCCTCGCTGAGCATGGTAGACCTCTGGATACCGGTCATCATCATCGTAGTCGGCGGCGTCCTCTTGATAGTCGGCGGTGTCGGCCTCCTGATCGGGTCTCGTGACAGGACTGTCTCCTGATCGATAACCGGGTCTTGCCCGCGTAGTGGGGTATGCCCACCGCACGATACGACGTGGAGTCAGAGGCCCCGCCCCCCTGGGGGCGGGGCCTCTATAATGGCCTAGAACGAAGTGTCGGTATGCTGACGACCGCGAGGTGACTGTGTCACGCGTCAGACAGAACGTGTCTGCTCTTCCGGGTGCCCGCAGTGTCTGGAGGCTCGCGAAGTCCTTGCCTGGTCAGCTGAGGGGCCTACCCCCGATATCCGACTCTAACATCAACGAGACCATGATCACCACGTGTGTCGGAAGGCCCGACCCTGTGCTCTTGGATGTAGGATGCAACGACGGTCAGACGACACGATGGTTCTTGGATCTGTTCGAGAATCCTCGGATCTACTGCTTCGAACCCGACCCGCGCGCTATCAGCCGCTTCAAGAAGCTGGTCGGAGAGCGCCCCAACGTCACCCTGCTCGAGATGGCGGTCAGCGATCACACAGGCACCATCGACTTCTACCAGAGACCTTCGGCGAACAGATACGCGTGCCCGTCGACACTCTGGACGCCGTGTGTGACAAGTGCGGCATCGGGCCGGTGGACTTCATCTGGCTGGACGTGCAGGGCGCCGAACTCGAGGTCTTCAGCGGCGGACGCAAGACTCTCGCGCGGACTCGATATCTCTACACCGAGTACAGCGAGCACGAGCTCTACAAGGGCCAAGTGGGTCTGCGCAAGATGCTGGACCACCTGCCTGATTTCAGTGTGATGGGCAGATACCCGGGAGACGCGCTGCTGCGCAACGACCGGCTCGCCTAGGAGTCTCCCGACCCACCCGCGAACTCACGCGGGATGGCCCGGCGATCACAGTCCGTTGATCTCTCTGGCTCGCCAACACAAAACGTGGTGACCGGGCAGCACCTCTTCAGACTTCTGTGGCTCGTGACACTCAGGCTGCGCGTAGATACAACGAGCTGCGAAGCGGCAACCCGGCTTGGGGTCGATGGGCGAGACTATCTCGCCTTCCAGGAGAACGCGCTTCTTCTCGCTACCCATCTTGGTGGACGGGATCGCCGACAGGAGCGCCTGCGTGTACGGATGCAGCGGCTTGTCGAACAACTCCTTCGCCGGACACGCCTCCGCCACTTGCCCCAGGTACATCACGCAGATGTCGTCCGATATATGCCGCACGACCGACATGTCGTGGGTCACGAACAAATACGCCAGGCCATGCTCCTGTTGCAGGTCCTGCAGAAGGTTGATCACCTGCGCGCTGATGGACACGTCCAGAGCAGACACCGGCTCGTCACAGACCACCAACTTCGGCCTAAGGGCCAGCGCGCGGCCGATGCCCACCCTCTGTCTGCGCCCCCCATCCAGCTCATGCGGGTAGGCCAGCCTGATGCGTCGGTCGATACCTACCATGTCCATTATCCGCTCCGTCTCCGCCAGTCTCTCCTTCTTGGAGAACCGTCCGGAGATGGTGAGCGGCTCCATGATGGTCTGCTCTACCGTGAACCTGGGATTGAGTGACGAGAAGGGGTCCTGAAAGACGAACTGCATGTCTTCTCTCAGTTGATGCAGTCTCTTCTTCTTGACCCTGGTGACGTCTTCGCCCTCGAAGATGATAGAACCGTCCGTGCTTTCCAGGAGATGGATCAGAGTACGCCCCAGCGTGGACTTCCCGCAGCCGGACTCTCCCACGACCCCAAGAGTCTTGCCTGTCTCAATAGACAACGAGACGTCATCGACGGCGTGCAACATGCCCCGAGGGGTGTCGAAGAACTTCTTGAGGTTCCTGGTCTCTATCAGCGCAGTCATTCCGCGCCCTGCCCTTCTTCGGTCACCTTGATGCAACGACAGTAGTGGCCCGGCGCGATCTCGACCAACGGGATAGCCTGTTTCTTGCACTCCTCACCTACCAGAGGGCAACGTGGACTGAAGTAACACCCCTCCGGCAGGGCCGAGGGATCGGGTGGCAGTCCGGAGATGGGGCTGAGCCTATCTACGTCAGCCTCTATCTTCGGCACCGCGCCAAAGAGACCGAGCGTGTATGGGTGTGACGGGTGCTCGAAGACCACCTCTTTCCGCCCACTCTCGACTATCTGCCCACCATAGATGACCGCGAGATCGTCACAGGACTCCGCCACCACGCCCAGGTTGTGCGTGATGAGGACCATGGCGGTCTCCAGCTCTCTCTGAAGCTTCTTGATCATCTCCAGCACCTGCGCCTGGATGGTGACATCCAGGGCCGTCGTAGGCTCGTCGGCAAGCAGTAGCTCCGGGTTACAGGCCAGCGCCATGGCTATCACCACGCGCTGCTTCATGCCACCCGAGAACTGGTGGGGGTACTCATTGGCACGGTCCGCGGGTATGCCGACCAACTCGAGCATCTTGCCCGCTCTGTCCGCCGCCTCATGCCTGCTGACCTTTTCGTGAAGCCGGACGACTTCCGCGATCTGCGCCCCCACCTTCATGATCGGATTGAGGGCTGTCATCGGGTCCTGGAAGATCATGGAGACCTTGCTGCCCCGGACGTGCCGGATCTCCTTCTTGTCCAGCTTCAGCAGGTCCTCCCCGTCCAAATAGATCTCTCCTCCAGTTATGCGCGCTGGCGGCTCAGGGAGGATGCGCAGGATCGCCTTGGCGGTCGACGTCTTACCGGCGCCGGTCTCGCCGACCAGGCCGAGCACCTTGCCGCGGTCCAGATCGAACGATATGCCGTTGACCGCGTGTACAACTTGCCCCCCGGCGGTGTACTCCACCGTCAGGTCCCTCACGGAGAGGAACTTCGTGCTGTCGTTAGTCATTGTCTCCAAGTCTCCGGCTACTTCTTCAACTTCGGGTCCAGTACGTCGCGCAACCCATCTCCGACCATGTTGAGGGAGAGGACAGAAAGCATGATGAAGATCCCCGGGAAGATGGCCATCCAAGGCGCGTAGCGGATGTACTGCATGCCCACCGCGATCATCGAACCCCACTCGGGCAAGGGCGGTTGCAGACCCAGCCCGATGAAGCTCAGCATCGCGCACATCATGATCGTGTTGCCGATGCTCATGGTGGCCGAGACCAGCAGAGGCGAGAAGCTGTTCGGGATGAGGTGTTTGAATATGATCCGTGGCGTGCTCGCATTTATCGAGACTGCCGCCTCCAGGTACTCCTGGTGGCGGACACCCAGGATGCCGGCCCGCATGAGCCGGACGCTCATGGGTATGTTGCCGACTGCCAGGGCGATCATGGTGTTGATGTAGCCGGGGCCCAGGACCACAGAAACGGTCATTGCCAGCAGCATGCCCGGAATCGCTTGAAGTACGTCAGTCAGGCGCATAAGGATACTGTCCGTGATCTTGCCAAAGTACCCAGCGATCGCGCCGATGATCATGCCGATGCCCGCTCCGACAGCCACCCCGAGCAACCCTATGCTGAGTGAATAGCGCGCCCCCCAGACTATCCTGCTGTAGATGTCCCGCCCCAGATCGTCAGTACCGAACCAGTACTCCCACGAGGGTCCCACCATTCTCAAGTCCAAGTGTTGCTCATCGATCGGATATCTGATCAGTAGGGGGGCGAAGATGGCCATCAAAGCCAGCGCGGTGAACAGCATGAGCCCTATAAGCGCAGTCTGGTCTTGAGCCAACCGCCGAAAGAGCACGAGTGACTGTCTACGTCTCTTGACCGCCACTGGTTGCGCTTCTGCAATAGCTGCGTCAGGCATGCCGTCTTCTCCACTTCCACTTCTTGCCCGCGAACTGTGCTTTCACCCGCGGATCCACGAAGGCATACGTCAAGTCCACGAACAGCATGATCACCGCGAGTGCGATAGCCAGAAAGATGACCGAACTCTGTACCACCGCGTAGTCACGATTGTTGATGCCCGTTATCAGATAGTCACCGACGGCAGGGATCTGAAAGAGCCTTTCGATGACCACCGTGCCGGCCAGTAGCATGGCTATGCCGTTCCCGATGATGGTGATAAGCGGCAGCATCGCGTTGGGCAAGGCATGCCTGAAGAGGATGCGCGTCTCGGACATGCCCTTCGCTCGAGCCGTGGTGACGTAGTCAGAGCGTATGACGTCCAGCACGCTCGACCGGGTCTGCCGCGCCTGGGTGGCGATACCGGGAAAGGCGTTGGCGATGCTCGGCAAGATGAAGAAAGCGATCCCCCCGATCCCCAAAGCCGGTAGCCAGCCAAGCCACACGGAGAATATGAGTACCAGGATAGCCCCGATCCAGAAGTTGGGCATCGAGATGCCGAATATGGCGCCCAACATCGACGTTCGGTCGGCCCAACCGTTGCGCTTGAGCGCCGCGATTATCCCTAAGGGGGTGCCTATGAATATCTGCAGGAAGATGCAGATACCCATGATAGTCATGGTACGGGGAAAGCGGCGGAGCAGCTCCTCGGTGACCGGTGTGTTGTACCGCCAAGACTCCCCGAAATCGAAGCGCAAGAACACATCCCCCAAGAAGTGCCCCAACTGCACGATGTAGGGATCGTTCAGGCCCAGCTCAGCCCTCTTGGCTTCAACCATCGCCGGGGTACCTTCCAGTCCCACGATCAAGCGCGCGTTGTCACCCGGGATCATGTACATGATCGTGAAGATCAAGATGGCCACTCCCACGATGACCAAGATCATCTGGAGGAGCCTCTTTACGACGTATATGCCCACGCTAGCCTCTCCGCTCCTGACACTGTTACGCACCTACGCTGGTGCGACACTGCAATCCCCTTACGGACCAGCCGTAGGTTCAGGCAGTGCCGCACCAGCTTCGCTTATCGTCCGCTGCTACTTGCAGCCGAGCTCACGTACCGCGGTCTTACTCGAAGTCCGGGGAGTAAACACAAGCGCCAGGAATGATCTGGCCCCTCTTGTCCAGAGCGATCTCGGTCACGCCGCTGACGGCCACGTAGTTGTTCTGCCAGGAGAGCAGAGCATACGCGTACACGTTCTCCTTGTCGTAGGCAACGAAGGCATCGAGGTTCGCTTCGGACGGATCAGCCTGAGCTGCGGCCAGAAGTTCCTGAAGCTTCGGGTCGACGAAGAAGTTCGAGGTCGCGCCGTTATACCGGGTCGCATCATAGAGCAGAGCCCACGGGCTGTAGACCTGGTCGCCACCGGCCGTTGCGTCAAGGCAAAGGTCCCAAGCGGTGGGGTCTGCCTTGAGGTCGTTGAAGACGGCAGGCTCGACGGAGTTGATCTCGACGGTGATCCCGAGTTCCTTCAACTGAGCCTGGATGACCTGAGCCATCAGCACGACCTTGGGCTCGGTCTGCGTCAGCAGCCTCGCGGTCATACCAGAGGTGGCACCCGACGCGGTGAACAGTTCCTTGGCCTTGGCCAGGTCTTGCTCGTAGTAGGGCTGAGTATCCCACTTCGTCAGATAGCCGTTGAAGTTCGCGTTACCGATAGTGTGCGACACGGCAAATCCATTTTCACCAGCCGCACCCAGACCCACAGCGTTGCTGTCGATAGCATAAGCGACAGCCTGCCGCAGCTCCAGGCTCGTGAAGGGGTTGCCCTCTGAGCCGTTGAACAGGACGACCTGGGTCAGGTTGTCCAGTACCTTCTGGACCATGAAGTCTTCGTTACCCTCGAAACGACCGATATCAGTACCCGCCACGTTCCCGGAGATGTCGATAGCGCCCGTCTCCAGGGCGACCGAATGCTGAGCCGCTTCCTTGATGACCTGGAAGATGATCTTGTCGACGTTCGCCTGGGCCATGGGGGAACGGAGTGACTCATCGGTCTGCCAGTAGTCGGCGTTCTTCTCGAAAGTGAGCGTCGCGCCAGGCACGTTCTCCGTCACTACGTACATGCTGGTCGAGATGGGCTTGGTAGCAAACTCGTCGTCGCTGGCTTCGAAAGCCTTCTGGCTGACGATCGGGCACTCGCCCAGAATGTCCCCCAGGTCGCGCTCGCCCATCGCCTTCTTGAACTTCATCTCGACGGTGTAGTCGCCGGTGGCCGTGACCGACTCTACGTCACCTAGAGGACGCAGATTGCCGGCGGTCATGCCGCTCGTGTACGACCAAGCCACATCCGCGGCCGTGATCGCGTTGCCGGCGCTGTCCTTGACGTTGTTGCGGACGGTGACGACACAGCTCATCCCGTCCTCCGCAGCCACGAAGGACTCGGCGATCACGGGAGTCCCTTCGAGGTAGAGGAACTCATACATGGTATTGAGCACGCCGATACGTCCCAGGCTCATGGCCACGAACGGTCCCAGGTCACCGGGATCATCAGCCAGAGCGACGGTGACTTCAGCAGCAGTACTAGAGGTGCCGCCGCCATCGCCTTCAACCGTTGTGCCGGTATCTTCTTCACCGCCACACGCGACTGCGAACATCGCGACGGCGGCCATCAGCAATAAGAGGAAAGCAACACTTTTCTTCATTTCAGCCCTTCCCCATTCTGTCCTTGCTTCCAGTGCACACGTGCCTTCTCCACAACTTCTCCTCCGCCTTACCAGACTGTCACCCCCTTGACTTACGGATTGCTCTTCTTGCGATCTAGGACGTAGCGCACGTCGTAACCGAGGTGCGTTCCTTTGTGATCAGACACTCGTTTGAACTCGAGCTTGTACATGACGAAGTCTTCCGGACCATCTTCACTGAGCTCCATGGGCTCACCCTCCATGCCCGAGAGGATCCGGCGCGCGTTCTCCAGACAGTCGTCCACCACTGACGAGTCCAGGAGGCCATCCGCATGCCCCCAGCACACGTGATCGAACTCTGAGCGTCGACCAAGCAGTTTCTCCAGGTTCCTTGCGTACTGCTCGATGGTGGGTTGAGGCTCGTCCTGTTGCCAGTACAACATGACGAAGGGCGCGACTTCGTCCCCGCTGAACAGCAGGCGCCGCTTGGTGTCCAAGAAGGCGACGCTGCTGGGAGCGTGGGCAGGGATCTCTATCACCTCGAGCACGCGACCGCCCAGATCGATACGGTCGCCGTCGCCCACCACCTGGATGGGGTAGTCAAACGGATACGTGTACTTGGCCTTGCTGGGGTACGGCACCTTCGCGATCTCCGCCGCCTTGGCGCTCATGTAGGCCAGATCGAACCACCCATTGCCCCCGGTGTGATCGAAGTGACCGTGCGTGCTGGCAGCCCATTCGACAGGCTTGTCCGTCAGCGTCTGCACAAAGGCTCGCACGTTCTCGGTGCCGAACCCCGTGTCGATCATGAGACCGCGGTCTTCACCGACCACCAGGTAGCCCGTGCAACCGTCGAGCTTCACCAGCCAGGTGTTGTCGCACAGCAGTTCAGCCACGAGAGCGGTTTCTACTGGTCCCGACTTGTCAAGCCCTTGATCTGGACTCACTGGTTCTCCTCGCGCCCTTGGTCGCCAACAGAATGTGGATTCTCTTGCCTGACAGAATATAGATTCTTTCAGGTGCTTGTCAAGAGCAAACCGAATCTACATTCTGTCGGCGTGAGATGACCCGAGGGTCTTGTGGGGGGAGCCTCGACGCGGTGGAGCGGACTAGTTGGCCCCGTTGCCTCGCAGGAAGCTGATCATCGACACCTTGAGCTGCTTGAATATGCTCTCGTCGGTGACGCCGAAGGTCACGGTGCTGTCAGGTCCCGAAGACAGGATCCTGGTCTGCATTACCGATGTGCTCATGGCATAGACCATGCCCATCGCCTCTTCTGGATCCGGGTGCGCGATCTCGTCTCGGTGCCCACGAAGCACAGCTTCGATAAAGGCACTCCGGCGGAGGTGGTTGCCCTGCTCGGCGCGCCGGCGCATGAGAGGGTCGAAAGTCGACAGTATCCAGAAGGCTCGAAGCAGCTTGCGTTCTGCCAACATGTTCTCGATGTAGACATCCAGGCAGCGATCGACAACTTCCTCAAGGGACTGTACTGCCAACGCCTCGTCATCGAGCGCTGCGAGGATCTTTGGCTCCAGCCGCTGATAGACACGCTCCTGCACGGCGTGCAACAAGGCTGTCTTGTCTGGGAAACGAGAGTAGAAAGCCCCGACAGATAGCCCGGTGCGATCGAGCACCTTCTGGATGGTGAACAGGTCCACATCCTCTTCCCGCAGCTGGTCTTCCGCGGCCGCCAAGAGACGCTCCAGCGTGACAGCACCAGGCGGTCGCTGAGGCGGGTGGTACGTGGACTTGGCTTCGACTTCTTCCATCGTGTCTAGTATAGCTTCGTCAGGTGCCCTGCGCAGTCGGGTGGCCCGCATCGCATTGCCGGACACCCTCGAGCATCGCCACCGCCCGGTCTGCCAGCCTCTCGGCGGACCCGGCCGCGAACCGTGAGTTCATGGCTTCGTAGGTGAAACGTTCATAGGCCTCCAAGTCGGCCATGCACTTCGCGCCACCGTTGACCATGGTCAGCACCAGGGTCTCGGCGAACGGCGATCGCCGTCTGATATCGACCCCGATCCGGCAACTCAGTTCGGGGCGCATTCCCAAGATCGCGAGATCGCCCAGCCCGACGACCTCGAGTCTCTCGATGCGATCCGGCCCGGCGGCGAAGACATGGTGCTTCGTGGGCCGGAGCGAGCGCGTATCGATGATCTCCTGCCCGATGAAGCGCTCCTTCACCGACTGCACCGCGAGCGGTCCCGAACACGGTCGGCAGCGGATCTCTTCGGACAACCTCACGACCTCAGCCCCTAGGCGCGCTCCGATCATCTCCGCGATGACATGGCCGCGCTCGCCCACCGTCTTGCCGCACAACAGGCCTTTCCTGTCCAAGTATTCGGACCTGGCTCCCCCTAGACAGGGAGTCTGATCGCCCGCGGCGCCCATGAAGAATAATGCGGTCATGTCGTCTCCGTACTCCTCCTCCACCAGAGCACAGGCTGCGCCCGCCAGGTCGGCAGTGACGAGGACTGCGTCCTCCGCGCCCTGGGGTCGCTCCATGACTGCCGGGCGCACGCAGTGGCTGAACAGCAGGGCGATAGGCTGGCCGTCGACGCCCTCGAAGCGGACGACCGTCACCGTCTTATCCGAGAACCCGGTCTCGCTGCGCCCCAGCCACCAGCCGTCAGCGGTGAGAACGTCCCGGTTCATGTTCACGTCACACAGCCCGGACCCGTGACCCAGGCGTGCTTCTTGCATACCGGCCGCGGCCGCTGAAGCCGCGCACCGCGCGGCGGAGGTCACAGCCGCCGCCAGCGCCGCGTCCTTGCGACGTTCGACCTCCGACAGTGCCGTCTGCGGTGGCCTGATGTGCGGAGCCGACATCGTGTGTGTGACGCACACCCACACATGCTTGGAGGGCAGACCTGCAGCCTCAGCCACCTCTGCCTGCAAGAGTTCGATCTGCTCTTCGGGTAGTGAGGTCATCTCGACCGAGACAAGTGCGACGCGCTCCGCAGCACACTCAAGCACCAGCACGCGTACGTGCAGGGGGTCGCTCACGCCGGAGAATCCCTCGAGGGGGAAAAGCTCATCCGCCATGTCGATGGGTGCCCGACTCGCACCTGCCCTAAGCGTGGGTGTCACCATCAAGTCACTCCGTCCTCTCTGCGTCGATGACCAACTCCGTCTCGCGGGGACCGCGCCTGCGCCGTAATACCCCCACCACATCGCGTAGCTCGCTCATACCCATAGCACCGGCAGCCAAACAATACGCTGCCCCTCCCGCCAGGTACGCCAGACTCACTGATACGAACTGTGCACCCGTGCTTTGACCGAGGGCTCTGTCGAGCAGCCACCAGACTTCGTATGCCAACGCGCACAGCGGGATGAGAGCGATGGCCGAACGCGTGGCCGACGAGGCGACTCGCCGACCGTCCACCCCGCCTATCCGGGGTCTCAGCAGCAACATGAGGGCGAAGAAGTTGAACGCACTCACGGCGGACGTGGCAAGAGTGATGCCGCCTACGCCAAGAGGCTTGTACAGCAAGAGGTCGAGAACTAGGTTGAGTGCCAGATTCACTACCCCCGCGAACAGCGGTAGCCAAGGCATCTTGATGCTGTAGAAGGCGCGGTTCAGCAGAGTGTTCGCGCTCACGAACACCATGCCGACGCTGAAGAACTTGAGCGCCGAGGCCACCGCCGTCAGCCCAGCCTCGTCGCCAGCCGCCTCGCCGTACCCAAAGATGAGACGCACCGTCGGCAGCGCCAGCACCGCGAACAGCGCGGAGAACGGCAGCGTCATGAAGAATATCTGCCGTATGCCCTGGGACAGGTCGGCGCGGAATTCGTTCTTCCTTCCCCCCGCGACGTGACGCGAGAGCGTGGGAAAGAGCACCGTCCCGATAGCCACTGCGAACACGCCTTGCGGAAGCTGGAACAGTCGGAAGGCCTTCTCGATGAAGGCCGGCGCCGGGACACTTATGAGCGACGCCACCTGCGTATCGATGAGCGAGTTGAGGTTGACGATACCCAGGCTGATGATCACCGGGCCAAGCAGCACCCCCACCTTCCGCACGCCGGGGTGACGAAAGTCCAGACGCCACGGGGAACCGCCTTCCGCGGGCAGCGCCCCGATCTCCGCGACCGCGCCGTCGCTGCGATAGTAGCGGACTTCGGTCGCCTCATCCGCGCCACGTCGCCACCGCAGCTTCCAGACCGACGGCACTTGAATAAGGAGTTCCACGACCGTGCCCGCGAGCACGCCCCAGGCCAGAGCGGTGACCCCATACTCCGAGAAGCCCACGAGTACCCCGATGATGACCACGTTCCAGACGATAGGCGCCAAGGCCGGGATGCCGAACCGATCGTACGAGTTCAGAATGCCCATGAAGACCCCGGCGATGCCGAGCATCACCACGGTCGGGAACATAACGCGCATCAGGTGGGTCGTCTCCGAAAGGATAGCCGGGTCTCCAAACCCCTCGCCAGGGGCGACGAACCTCACCACCCACGGAGCAAAGACCATGCACAGCGCGCAAATAGCACTGAGGACGATCGTGGCCAGAACCGTCACGTTGAGCGCCACGTGCCAGGCCTCCCTCCTGCGCCCCTTTTCCAGCAGACCGGAGAAGACGGGGATGAACGCCGCAGAGAGGGCGGTGTCGGCAAGCAGGGTGCGCACCAGACTGGGCATCTTGTTGGCGACCGTGAACATGCCCTGGGCGTTCCCTAGACCCAGGTAGGTGACCATGACCACCTCACGTATGAGACCGAGTACGCGAGAGGCAGCGGTGGCCACCACAAGCAACGCGGCCGCTACAGCCAGTCTCCTCTTCACGCCCGTGTTCGGACTGATGTCGGTCTCGTTGCCCATGAGCGAGCGTTATGCTAGACTGCTGCGACTTTGAAGGGAAGACGGGAGGAACGAAGATTGGCTAATACCAAGCAGCAGCGCAAGCGGGTCCTCATAGCCGAACGCCAGCGTTTGGAGAACCTGCGCTACAAGTCGTCTATAAAGACGTACTTCCGGCGCCTCCAGACCAGCATCGAAGCCGGTGAACCTGAGGCCGCTGCTGACATAGCCAAGAAGCTCGACTCCACCATCGACAAAGCCGCCGCGCATAATGCCATCCATGACAACAACGCGGCACACAAGAAGTCGAGAGTGGCCAAGCTTCTCTCCCAGCTCTAGCATCCCGCCGCGGCCGCCGTCCCCGCGGGGCCCGATTCTCACCTCATGCGTAGTCTGCTTCGGCGCGCCCGCTTTCACGCGCTGAGCAGCCGTCCCAGGCAGAGCTGCAGCTCCACTTCATCGGGCAGCGTTCCCATGCCCTTCATGCGCGCATCCGTCTCGGCCAGCACCGAAAGCCTGCGGCCTATGCCGTCCGATTGCAGCCGGGCCCCTTGCTCCAGCAGTTTGCGTACGGGATAGGGTTTCATCTTCAGCTCTGACTGGATCGCCTCCTGGCGCATCCCGGCTTCTTTCATCGCCCACACCCTGCTCATATTCTGGAAGTTGCGCAGGATGCGATAGAAGAGCACTTCCGTCCTCTCCCCCGCAGCCAACAGCTCGTCGGCCGCTGAGAAGGCAGCATCCCCGCGTCCCGCCGCCAGGGAGTCGAGCAGGTCGAAGATGCTCGCCTCGTAGGTGGGGGTGCCGAGTAGGCGGATGTCGTCGGACGTGACCCTCCTTCCCTCGGCGTAGATGTGCAGCTTCTCCACTTCCTTAAGCAGGATGCTCTGATTGTCACCGCAGCGCTGCACCAGCAGACGGGCCTCCTGCAGTCCAAGGTTCGTCCCAAACCGCGCCGCGGATTCTTTCATGAGCCACTGCGGCAGTTGCGCTTCTTTGGGTGCCGCGTATTCGAGCACGTCCCCATGTCCGGCGACGGCGGTCCGCAGTGCGTCGCTGGGGGGCAGCTTCTCAGCCACCAGGGTCAGGCACGCGTCTGGCGCCGGGGCCTTCAGGTAGGTGACCACCGTGTCTTTCTCTGCCTTAGCCCAAGACTGCGCGCGGTGCACCAGCACCAATCTGGTGCCGCCGAGAAAGGCAAGGGTATTTGCCGCCCCGACGACCTCCCCGGCTGAGTGAACTGCAGCGTCGAACTCGCTGATGTTCGCGTCGCTCCCCGACTCGTGGATGATGCGCTCCTTCAGGCGCTTCAGAGCCTGTTCCACCTTGGGCAGGTCGTCTCCCACGATCAGGTAGGCCGGTCTCAGGGGTGGACGAGCTTGTTCGCTCACCGGGTCGGCTTCCTCTCAGTAGATATGGACATCAAGTCTTCTTCTAGGCTACAGGATACCCAACCCGCCGCATCGGTGCGAAGGACGGTGACTCCCGCGTCCGCAAGCAACTCCAAGGTGCTCGGATCGGGGTGCCCGAAGGAATTGCCATTGCCGACAGAGATGACACCGACGCGGGCCGCCGACGCTTCCAGCAGTCGGGCTGTGACCGCGCCGCGACTACCGTGGTGGGACACGACGAGCAGGTCGGCACGGGGAAGATCATACGCCGCAAGCGCTTCGGCTTCCGCGTCCCCCGGAAGGATGACACGTGCCGGACCCACAGTGAGAGCGACCACCAGCGAGGCGGCGTTCAGTTCGTCTCCGGTCGGAGCACCGCCTTGCCTCCCCCAGGGGTCGCCGCCTTCGAGCATAACGAGAGGTCGCGCCGGCGCAGCGCAGACCAACTCCACGCCGTCCACTGTGATCCGCTCGTCCGGGCGCGCAAGCACATACCGACAGCCTTGCTCGGCCAACAGCCGACGCAATACCAGATACTGTGTTGCCTCGTCGCTTCCGCCAGAGGCCCCGCGGTCGCCGTCTGACGGCGGGCCCCTGGGGTCCGCCGCAGTCACCTGCACATGGTCCACCAGCGTACTCACCTCCAGCTCAGGTAGCGCTTCTAGAAGCCCAGCGAAATGGTCTGCGTGGGGATGGGAGAGGACCACCAAGTCCAGCCTGCGCACCCCTAACGACCGCAACTGCCCCGCGAGGTCACAGCCCTCGGGCCCCCCGTCGAAGAGCAGCGCGTGGTGCTGAGGCGTGCGAACGAGTATGGCGTTCCCCTGACCCACATCCAGCACGCGCATCTCGACATGGTCCGGCCATCCGCGACCGCCAACAGCCGCCTGGACCGCATCGAGGCCTCCCTCCCCGGCCGTCCACCCGCCCACGCCCATGACCAAGCCCAGCCCCACGACCACGGCGGCGCACGCCGCGCCGAGAGAGCGCTGCTTCGGTCGACGCCTCCTGATCCACAGAAGACCTCCTCGAATGAGCGGCAGACGGACGCCGAACGGAGTGCCGCACGCCCGCCCGGTCAAAGCCAGGGCCACGGGCAGCGTCATCATGCCGCCCACCAGAGCCCCGAGAGCGCGGCCCACGTCCGCACTCTCCAGCACAGGGGCGTGGCCCATCAGTCGAGAGACCAAGACCGTCCACATCATGGGTAGTGACGCAAGCGTGTCGAAAGCCATGCTGAGCCCGTGCCACATGAAGCCCGCGAAGACACTCGCCATCCCCAGACCTGTGACGGCCGGCAAGGTCGGCACTACCAGCAGGTTGGCCACTGGTGAGATAAGGGAGGTCCTGCCGAACTGCACCAGGGCTACAGGGGCGGTCCCCGCTCCCGCGGCCACCGACACGGCCACATTTGCGGCAACCCCCTCGGGCATCCGTTTGAGGACTCTCAGTAGGAGCGGGCCTAGCGCCATCATCCCGATGAAGGCCGAGAATGACAGTTGGAAACCGACGTCAAAGAGCGCATAGGGGTTCATAGAGAGGATCACAACCGCTGCCAGGGCCAGTATCTGCCATTGGTCACGCCCTCGGCCGACCCAACGCCCGACAAGGACGATGATTATCATGACCACGGACCGGACGACGGGCGGAGACGGCCCTACGAACGGGATCATCAGCACGGCCGCGCCGGCTGCCAGGAAGAACCCGGCTCCGCGTGGCAACCGAAGCAGACGGGCCAGCCCGAACATGATCGCTGCTAGGCTCGCGACGTGCAGCCCGCTGACCGACAGCATGTGCGCCGTGCCCGAGCGCCTGAACGCCTCCAGCCAACTGTCATCGATGCCGGCAGTGTCGCCAGTCACCACCCCCTGCAAGACCTCGTTGACCCGACTGTTCGGCCCCAGAGAGAGGTGCTGTTGCGCCGCTGCGCGCAGGCGATCGAAGGCACCGGCCACCCCCGACCGACGTTCCTTGACCACCAACGAGTCCGCGGCTGTCACTCGCAGGACGACACCGACCCCTTGCTGAAGCAGCCACTTCTTCTGGTCATAGCCAGACTCGCTGGGGCCCTTCGGCTCTTCGACCCTCGCCCTGAGATCCACCACCAGACCCTGGCTGAGTGGCGCCACGCCGTCTTCGGGAGGCACCTCCAACCAGACCTTCTCTCCGCAGGCTGAGGCGTCTGCCTCGCAACGCCTGACCGTCGCGAGCGCGCTCTGCCAGCCACCCGAGACCCGCACCGGGCTGGTGATCACCGCTTCGACCCACATCGTCTCCCGAAGATGGGAGGAGAGCACGGAGTCGTCCAGGGCAGTCACCCTCACCGTGCCCAGCAGCAGACCGCTGAACAGCCCGGTCAGGAGTATCGACGCAACGAGTAGCGCCGCTCCGCCCTGTTGGCAGCCGTCTCTCAGGTGCCTGCGACCCGCTGCCCAGCCTGCGCCGATCAAAGAAGCGGTCAGCCCGGCAGCGGCCAGGGCGATCCGGGGCCGGACAATGACGGCAAGAGCCAGACCGAGGACGCAGGCAACGGTGCAGAATCGAGCCAGACCGGCCCGGCGGATCAACCAGTCGAACACGTCTCGCCGCCCCTCCTCATCAGGGCAAGGTGAGCGTGCAGCGGTCAGAGGACGACCAGTGGCCGAAGTTGCTCCAGCTTGGAAGGCCCGATGCCGGGCACATCGGTGAGTTGGTCGATGGAGGTGAACGGCCCTTGAGCTTCCCGATAGGCGATGATCTGCTCTGCTAAGGAAGGTCCGATGCCCGGCAACCCGTCAAGCTCCTCTGCAGTGGCTGAGTTGATGGAGACCAGACCTCCGGTAGAACCGCCCGAGGTGGCCCCGCCGCTCATCCCCGCCGAGGATTCTGCCGGCCCCGCGACCCCCCCGGGGACCGTCTCCCCCACCTGGGGCACATACACCCGACACCCGTCAGTCAGCTGTGCAGCCAGCGCCACCACCTGCGGATCGGCCTCGGCGGTGAAGCCCCCTGCCGCGGCCACCGCCTCAAAGACCCGGCTGCTCGCGGACAGCTCGTAGACGCCGGGGACGTTGACAGCCCCGGCCACCTGTACCCATATTCGGGGGACCTCGGTGACCGTGGTCGGTTCGGCGCTGGAGCCCGTGACCCCGTCGGCGCCTTCGCCCAAACTGTCGACCCCTACCGCAGACCCCAGTTGCGCGGAGCCGACTATGACCGTCTGCCCGCTCTCACCCCCTCCGGCCGAGACGATACCGACAGCCCCAACAACGAGGACTGTGAGGCCCATGGCCACGTAGACGAGGATCCTCTTGGCAGGTAGGTGAGACATGAGGACAGACTAGCGGTCCGTCCTCCCCGGGCATGTGCAACCTAGGACTGTTTGTGGCTCCCGCGCACGCCCCCAGGCGCCGCGGGGGGGCCCGGAGCCGCTGCCGGCTCCGGGCCCCGTTTCTAACGCAGGTCAGTGGTGCGGCGTCACCCGCCGCGCCATCAACTAGAACGTGTCGCAGTACACATGAAAGTAGGACCGAGGTTTGCCGCATAGCGGGCAGACCTTCGGGGCATCCGTCCCTTCGTGCACATATCCGCACTCCTCGCACTTCCAGAGGGTCGGCTCGGCGCGCTCGAACATCTCGTCGGCCTCCACCAAGGCGAGTAGCTTGCGATATCTTCGTTCGTGATACTGCTCCGCGGTGAGGGTCTTGCGAAACAGTGCTGCCGCTTTCTTGAAGCCCTCCTCCTCGGCCACATCCGCGAACTCCGGATAGAGGGTGCCCCACTCCAAGAGCTCGCCGTCCGCTGCGTCGCGGAGATTCTGCGCGGTCTTGCGCTCCGGTCCTGCGGGATAGGAGGCCTTGACCTCCGGCATCCCGCCGTCCATCAGGCCCCAGAAGTTGTAGGCATGCGACCTTTCGTTCTCAGCGGTCTCCAAGAAGATCTTGGCGATCTGGACGTACCCCTCCTCTTCGGCCTTCGCCGCGTAGAAGGTGTACCGGTTGCGGGCTTGGGATTCGCCGGCGAAAGCCGCCATCAAGTTCTTCTCGGTACGAGAACCCTTCATATCCATGAGCTAACCCTCCTCAGAGCGATCTCTTTGGCTCTATCTACCCGACGGGGGGGCGGCTCATGCGTGGGACAGCGTCCGGGCGAAGAAGCCCGCGACGAGCTCCGCCACCTCCCTGTGTCTGCCGAGCAGATAGTGGTCGGCGTCGCTTATGACCTCGACCTGGTAGTCCGAGGCCAGATCGGCGAGCACCCGTTCTACGTCGGCAGGCGCTCCCATCTCGTCATGCTCGGCACAAATGGCGAGGAGCGGACCTCGGTAGTGACCCAGCCTCTCCAGCGTATCCGCAGGGAAGTGCTCCCATCGAGGGACGAAGCCCACCAAAGCCAGCGCCTTCAGCCCTGGTATGTCGGCCGCAGCCCTCGCCGCCATGACGCTCCCGAAGGACCAGCCCGCCAGCCCCAGTGACGTCCCCGGGCTCGGGTGCACGTCGTCGCGGGCAAGCTGTTCTCGCATGAAGCCGGCCGCGGCTATGACGTCCTGATACTCCTCTGTACCGCTGAAACTGCCAGCGCTCTCCCCCACCGAGCGGAAGTTGAAGCGCAGCGTCGCCATTCGCCGTGCCCGGCAGGCCTTGGCGATGTGATAGACGACCGGCAGGTCCATGTTGGCGTCGTTAGGAGGGTACGGATGCGCCACCACGACACCACCCTCGACCTTCACGGGCTGAGTCCGGCCACCCACCGTCGAGGAGGACGGCTCATCGGGCGGCCACCCGAACCTGCCTTCAAGACGGCCGTCGCCTTGAAAGAGGACCGGCTTCTCGGCGGATGCGGGCGAGGAAACCGCCCTGCCCGCCGATTCGGCGCTGCTCATTCGCGAAAGTTCACATACTGCAGCGGCATCCCCAGGTCGGCGTCCTTCAGCGTCTGGATGGCCTCCTGCAGGTCATCTCTCGACTTGCCCGTGACCCGCACCTCTTCACCTTGGATGGCGGCCTGCACCTTCATCTTGGTGTCCTTGATGTGCTTCACCACTTTGCGGGCAGTCTCGATGTCTATCCCGTTGGTGATGGTCACGGTCTGGCGAAGCATGTCGCCGCCCGCCTTCTCGGGGTCTCCAAAGACCAGCGCCTGAGCTTCGATGGAGCGCTTGACCACCTTGGAGATCAGCATGTCCTTGATGGCCCGCAGCTTCATGTCGTCCTCGGTGTGGATCTCGATCTTGCCCTCTTTGCGGTCCAGGTCAAGCTGGGTCTTCGATCCACGGAAGTCGTACCTGGTAATGATCTCCTTCTTGACCTGGTTGATGGCGTTATCCATCTCTTGCATGTCGACGCGGCTGACTACGTCAAAGGATGGCATGGGGTCCCCCTCCTCGGATTCGCTTCACGTGCCTCTAGGATAGCGCGCCCCGTGGCACCCGTGGGCGTGAGCAGGCCGGAGGGCGCCTCAGTCAGCGGTCGTGCCCAGGGCCTCGCCCAGGCGCTCCCACTCCTCATAGAGCGCCGCCAACTCGTCCGCGAGTGCCGCAGCCTCGCTCGAAGCCGCACTGAGGGTCTCGTAGTCGGTGGCATGGGCAGGGTCGCTCATGGTGGTCGCTAGTTCGGTCTGGCGTGTCTCTGACTCCATGATGAGCTTCTCAAGCTTGCGGTGGCGGGCGCCCAGCTCTTTGCGCTCCTTGTAGCCCAACTCAACGGTGTTGGCGCGGGCTGCGGGCGCGGGTGCGGGGGGGGCATCCTGCTTCGCCGCGCCCGGCGTCGCGGCCGGCGAGGCCTCGCCGGGGGTGTTCGACACCTGGCTGGGGGCCCGCGCCGCCCTGTCGGCCGCGGGCTTCGTGACCGCACCAACGGCCGCCGCGCTACCGTCGCCCTTGGCCTCCTGGGCTTTCTTCCACTGGTAGTACTCCCAGTCGCCCGGATAGGAGAGCAGCTGACCATCTCTGACCTCCACCACCTTGGTGCCGATCGCATTGATGAGATGACGATCGTGGCTGATGAAGACCACCGAGCCCTCGAACTGACGCAGGGCCTCGGTGAGCACCGCCCGGGAATCCATGTCCAGGTGGTTGGTGGGCTCGTCCAGCAGCAGCAATCCGGCTGGGTCCATCAGCATGCGCGCCAAGGCGAGGCGGGCCTTCTCGCCTCCGGAGAGCACGCCAACCTTCTTGGTGACATCGTCCTCACCGAAGAGGAAGGTGCCCAGATAGCTCCGCACCTCGGGCAGGCGCCCCGCGGGGCCTGCCACCTCCTCCATGCTCGCCAGCACCGTCCGCTTGGGGTGCAGTACCTCCAGCTGATGCTGAGCGAAGTACTCCCGGCGCACGTTGTGACCCAGCACCACCGAACCACCGTCCGGCTCGGTGACGCCGGCCAGCAGCTTGAGCAGCGTCGATTTGCCCGCCCCGTTGTGTCCGACCAAGGCGATCTTCTCGCCCCGCTCGATGACCGCATCGAGTCTCTTGTAGACGGTGATGTCGCCGTAGGCCTTGCGCACGTGTTTGACCTCGGCCACCACCCGGCCGGTCCGCGGAGGCTGCGCAAAGCGGAACCTGATGGTCTTGCGCCCGAGGCTGGGAGCGTCTATGCGCTCGGTCTTCTCCAACTGCCGCATCTTCTGCTGCACCTGCTTGGCTTTCGTGTTCTTGGCCCGAAAGCGGCGGATGAAGGCCTCGGCGGAATCGATCTCGCGTTGCTGGTTGCGGGCGGCGCTGACCAGAGCCTCGTAACGCTCACGCTTCTCTTCTTCGAAGTGGTCGTAGTTGCCGGCGTAGAGGTCGATGGTGCCCATGTCCAGGTCGGCGATGTGGGTGACCATGCGGTTCAAGAAATAGCGGTCGTGGCTGATGACCATCAGGGCCCCGGTCCACCCCAGCAAGAAGTCCTCCAGCCAGATGAGGCTCTCGAGATCGAGGTGGTTGGTGGGCTCGTCCATCAGCAGCAGGTCCGGCTGCTCCAACAGTAAGCGAGAGAGCGCCACCCGCATGCGCCAGCCGCCCGAGAGTTCGGCGATGGGCCGCTCGAAGTCACTGTCACTGAAGCCCATGCCGCGCAGGATGGTCTGCGCGCGGCTCTCGAGCTCATAGCCGTGAGCGTCTTCGAAGGCGGTCTGCAGAGCGCCCATCTCCGTGAGCAACTCCTCGGGGTCCGCCGCCGGGCTACCACCATCGGCCAGCACCGCGTACGCCTCGCTGATCTGGTGGCCCAAGTCGGTGATGCGGTGCTCGGCGGTCAGCACCTCTTCGTGAGAGGCCAGCACCTCATCCATGACCGCATGGTCGGCTATCTGCTCGATCTCTTGGGGGAGAAAGCCTATCCGCAGGCCTTTGCGATACGTGATCTCGCCCTCGTCGAGCGACATCTCGCCCACGATGAGCCTCATGAGTGTGGTTTTGCCTGCGCCGTTGGGCCCCACCAGACCCGCCCGCATTCCAGGCTTGATGTGCAGGCTGGCTTCGTCGAACAGCACCTGGCTGCCGAAGGACTTGGAGATGTCGGTGATGTGCAGCATCGAGGCGGAAGGATAGCAGTAACCGCGTATCCTGCTCCCCAGGCCAGGCGCGAGAGTGCCCCCGGCTATGCCACCCGGAGCACCACGACGCCGGTCTTCTGGCCGGTCTCCACATATCGGTAGGCTTCGACTATCTGGTCAAGCGGGTACTCACGGTCGATGACCGCGCGGAACTCGCCCGCCACCATGCGGTCGCGCAGCGACTCGACGAACACGTTCGACGAGGATGGGAAGGGAAACTGGAACCGTCTGCTGCCTACGAGCTTGAACGCGGTGATCAGCAGCACGTTCTGGCCCCAGGGTCCGAGGTCGGTGGAAGCGAAGCGCCCCTTGCGCTTCAGCAGGTGCCGGCAGCGGAAGTACGAGAGCTTGCCCACGGCGTCGAAGACGAAGTCGAACGTCTCGCCGATCTTGGTGAAGTCCTCAGCGGTGTAGTCGATGACCCGGTCGGCTCCCAGAGCCTTGGCCAGCTCCACATGCTGCGCACCCACCACCGCAGTGACCTGAGCCCCATAGGCTTTGGCCAGTTGTAGCGCCGACGTACCTATGGCCCCCGACGCCCCATAGATGAGCAGGCGATGACCCCGCCCCAGGCCGAGGGCCCGTAGGTTGGTGGCGGCGTAGAGAGCGCCCTCGCACACCACAGCCTGCTCGAAGGGCAGCCCCGCCGGCATAGTGGCGACGGAGGCCCCGCGGCCAAGGATGAGGTACTCCCCGTGGCCACCGTGATCGCCCGGAGTCAGCCCGAAGACCCGGTCGCCAGGCTTGAACGTGGTGTAGCCCTGGCCGACAGCCTGGACCTCCCCGGCGAAATCCATGCCCAGTATGGTCTGCTTGGGACGCGCCACCCCGCCGATCAGGCGGATCAAGAAGGGATGGGCTCCCCGCCACCCGCAGTCGCTGCGACTGACCGTGCTGGCATGCACCTTGACCAGGCACTGCCCCGGCCCCGGCTCGGGCGTGGGCACCTCCAGGACCTGGACGACCTCCGGAGGGCCGTAACGGGTGTTGACGGCGGCCTTCATGGCTGGGACCAGGCTAGCACGCACAGGCGACGAGGTGGAGGCGCAACGCGGGAGTCGGTACCACCGCAGTTGCCTGTACTATCAGCTCTCCGCGCCGGCGGTGACCAGACTGTTCAGCTCGCGGGCCAGCGTCTGCAGGCGCAGCACTTCTTGCTCCACCTGGCGAGTACCTTTGGTGGACTGGGCGCTGGCGTCGTTGATGCTGTGTATGGCTTGGTCTATCTGCTCCAGACCAGCCAACTGCTGCTGGCTGGAGGCGATAACCTGCGTCGACGATTCGGCGTCATCCACGGCGCCGTCGGCCAACCGTCGTATGACTCCGGCCGCCTCCACGGACCGCTCTCTGCCGGTGTCTATCGTATGCCGGCCGCGATCTGCTGCCTGCACCGCCATCTCGCTCGCCTTCTCGATCTCTATCAAGATCGTGCGCACCTGGACCACGGCCTGCTTCGACTGATCCGCCAGACTCTTGACCTCTTGAGCCACGATGGTGAAGCCCTTGCCGTACTCACCTGCCTTCGCGGCCTCGATGGAGGCGTTGACCGCCAGCAGGTTGGACTGCTCAGCGAGGTCGTTGACCGCCGTCACCACTTCGCCCACCGCTTGGGCCTGGTCACTCAGCCGGTTGATGGTCTGAGATACCAGGTCCATGTCGCCCTGCATGTGCTCGATCTCCGAGACGGTCTCTTCCACCAGCAGCACCGAGGAGCCCAGCTCCTTCGCGGCATTCCCTGCCCCCCTGGCGGCCGAAGATGCCTTCTCGTGGGACAGCATGGCGGTCTGCTTGACTTCTTCGACGGTGACGCTGGTCTCGTTGGTCGAGGCCGCTATCTCGGCGCTGCCCGCGGCTACTTGTGAGGCGGTGGCCATGAGCTCTGCCACAGACGTACTCAGGCTGCCCACAGCGGCTTTGAGTCGGTCTATTAGGCTGTGCGACAGGCGCCAGAAGAGAAGTACACCCAGGACTATGCCGATGACGGCCAGGGCGCCAACCACGATGCTCCCGATCAACGCATCCAACCCCGCGTTCAGCCACACTACGGAAACGATGCCGATGATCGTGACATCGAGCACCATCAATCCGTATCCCAGCATCAACCGACGCCGTATCGCCGACTTCTCACCAAACATAGCCACTTCGACCTCCCCCGCTTTCGTGCGCCTCCATGATGGGCCTTACTCTATATCGACACATGCCCGCCGGTGCCTTATAGCGTCGCGAGGGCGGGACCAGACCGGGGCTAGGGCCCCTTGCCCGGCCCGATGCCCTCAGGGTCAGTCGTCCCAGAAGACCCCGGCGCGATCTGGTGCTTGCGCTTCACGCAGATCTGCGGCCTCCGGGGCCACCCCTCTCTCGTTCATGACCGCCGGCAAGCCGGCGGCCTCCTCGAGCAGCCGCCTGATGGCCCTCTCACCCTCGGCGCCATAGTCGATGGTGAAGTCGTTCACATATAGTTCGATGTGTTGGCCGCAGACCAGCGGGTCCATCTCCTGCGAGTGTTCGCGCACGTAGCCGGCACTCGCCTCCGGGTCCGCGCGCGCGAGCTGCACGCTCGCGCGCACCGCGTCATCGACCGCCCTCTTGACCTCTTGCGCCAACTCCCGGCGCACGGCTATGCCGCCCAGCGGCAGCGGCAGACCGGCGTAGTCCTCCCACCACACGCCCAGGTCGATCAGACAGCGCAGCCCGTAAGAGCCGTACGTGAACCTTCCCTCGTGGATGATCACGCCGGCATCCACCTCGCCTGCCGCGACGGCCGGCATTATCCGGTCGAACGGCATCACAATGGGGCGCCCGAGTCCGCCGGCGAACAGGTCGACCAGTAGCGCCGCCGTGGTGAGCTCACCCGGCACCGCGACCCTGGCCCGCGACAGGGAGTCCGCGAGCGCGGTCACCCTACGCACATCCGACGCCGGAGACAACCCCGACAGCTTGGGCGCGACCACCAAGGGTCCGCAACCTCGCCCCAGAGCGCCACCGGAGTGGAGCAGCGCATAGCGATCCCGCAGACGCGAGAAAGCGTGTATGGATACCTTGACCACGTCCGCCTTGCCACCGAGCGCCAACTGATTGAGCGCATCGATGTCCTCGAGCCGCTCCTCCACAGGGGGAGCACCCGCCACCAGTCCGTGGACCCAGGCGTGGAAGATGAAGGTGTCGTTGGGGCAGGGTGAATAGGCCAGCACGAGTGGCCCACTTACAGCCCCGACGCCATTGTTGCGAGCAGCCATCGGTCTACTCGCCCGCCTTTGAGGTCTCCCGTGCCGCCACCAAGGCCAGTGCGGCGCGCCCGGCCGCGGCCACGGCTTCCTCCACTTGCCAGGACTGTCTGTCCCGGTCGCCGACGAGGTTGCTGATGCCCCTCACCTCCAAAAAGGGCACGCCATAGAGGGCACAAACGTGGGCCGCTGCCGCGCCTTCCATCGATTCCGCCAAAGCTCCCCACCGCTCTCGGGCCAGGCGCGCCTCGTCATCTCGCCCGGTGACGGTCGAAGAAGTCACACACGGCCCCTGCCAGACAGAGGGCATGCCCGCGGCGGTCAGCATCCCCGCGGCCCACTCGACCAGTCCCGGATCTATCGCGAAGACGCCCCCCAGCTCGATCCCGTTCACCTCCGCGATGGGCAGACCGAGCTCGGCGGCCGCTATCCACCCGCACGGACTGGAGCTGCCGGAGTCGGAGTACGCTTCTTGAGTGGCGATGACCACGTCCCCGGGCTGGACCGACTGCGAAGCGTCACCGGCGAAGGCGCCTGCGATGCCCGTCTGCAGAACGAGTCCGGGTCGCACGGCCATACCCTGTAGCAGGCAGGTCAGCGTCACTGCCGTGTTCACCTTGTCGCACCCGCTCACCGCTAGGACAACCCTCACCGCCGGCGGGTCGCTCTGCGCCCTCCGCGCCCCCTCGACGTGAGCAACCGTGATCTCTCCCACGTGCACGGTCTTGCCTGCCACTCGGTAGCGTCTGGGGTGTGCCAGCGCCGCCAAGACCGGCGCCGCTTCGAGGTCCGTCGCCGCGAGCACTACCGTCCCACAACCCTGGGTGGCCTCGCTCACGGCCGCACAGCCCTCAAGCGCCACGGCTTGTCCGGGCTCCTCCGGTACCCTAGCCCTCATCAGCGGCCCACCTCTCGAGCGTCCTACTTCTTTGGAGCCCTGCCGTCCAACTCGATGATCTGGCCCCTGGCCGGGACCACTACCTCGAAATGCAGCTTCTCCTCGAGCAGTCCTTTCAACGTCTGCGAGGCCGCAGTCTCTCCGTGCGTGACCACTGTCAGCCTGGGGGGCTTGAAGTTCGAGGCCCACTCCAGGAGTTGCCCCTGGTCGGCGTGCGCCGAAAGGCCCTCTATGTCGTCGATGTGCGCCTTGACCGTCACATCTTCGCCGAACAGCTTGACCTGTTTCGCCCCCTCCAGGAGTCGACGACCCATCGTGCCCTGAGCCTGGAAGCCGACCATCACTATGTGGGCTTCGGGCCGCCAGAGGTTGTGCTTGAGATGGTGACGGATCCTGCCCGCTTCGGCCATGCCACTCGCGGAGATAATTACTACTCCTCTCTTGCCGTTCAGCGCCCGCGACTCTTCCACGGTCTGGGTGTAATGCAACTGCGCGAAGTCGAAGATGCCCCCGGGCTCCAGGATGATCTTGCGGGCCTCGTCGTCGAAGAGCTCCGCGTGATCGCGGAAGATCTCGGTCGCCCGAGAGGCCAAGGGGCTATCGACGTACACGGGCATCTGGAGCCCACGCTCGTCCATGATCTCGCGCAGGAAATAGAGGATCTCCTGCGTCCTACCCACGGCGAAGGCCGGGATGATGACATTGCCACCAGAGCTCTTGGCATCCTCCAATATGGCTGCCAGCTCGTCCTTGGGGTCGCCGCCGTTGTTCCTGTGCATTCGGTCGCCGTAGGTGGACTCCATCACCAGATAGTCTGTCTGCACAAGCGCCTCGGGATCTCGGATGATCGGCTGGTCCGGCTGGCCGATGTCACCGCTGAAGAGCACCTCGATGCTCTCGCCGCCGTCCTCCAGCTGAAGCGCCACGAATGCGGAGCCCAGGATATGGCCGGCATCGTGAAACGTGACCGACACCCCCTTCGCGAGCTCCATAGGCGCGGAGTACTTGGCCGGCTTGAACAGAGGCAGGGTCTGCTTGGCGTCGTCTTGGTCGTAGAGGGGCTCCACAGCCTCCCGGCCGGCGCGCTCAGCCTTGCGGGTACGCCACTCCGACTCCATCTCTTGTATGTAGGCCGAGTCGAGCAGCATGATCTCAGCCAGGTCGCAGGTGGCCGGCGTGGCATAGATAGGACCGTCAAACCCCTCTTTCACCAATCGGGGCAACCGGCCGGAGTGATCTATGTGAGCGTGCGTGAGCACCACGAAGTCGATCGCGCGCGGGTCGAAGGGAAAGGGTTCGAAGTTCTGCTGAAACTCCTTGGTGCTTCCCTGGAACATCCCGCAGTCGACCAAGAAGCGGGTCTCACCGACCCCGACCACGTAGCAGGAACCTGTGACTTCGTGAGCCGCCCCACACACTTGAATGAACATCTGACCTCCCCAAAGGGTTACCCGTCCTTCGCCGGTGCGAGCTCCGCTTCACACAGGCTATGCGTCATCTCCTACTCTCTCACACCGGTGCTCCCGCGTACCAGAATCCGGCGCATGCCTGTGTTATCATACGGGCGTTTGGCCATAGGTCATTGAGCCGTGCAAGGCTCTATCTGTACGTAGAACTCGGCACTCGCGGAGGATAAAGTGGCAGAGCAATCCCTGGAAGGAAAGATCTTTGACGTTCCGGCCGATTTCCAGAAGAAAGCCTGGGTATCGAGCATGGAGCAGTACCAGGAGATGTATCGGCGCTCAATAGAAGACGCCGACGCTTTCTGGGCGGAGCAGGCAGAGCAGAGACTGCACTGGTTCAAGAAGTGGGATAGGGTCCAGAATCATGACTTCGCCAACGCGAAGATCCGCTGGTTCGAGGGCGGCAAGCTGAACGTCTCCTACAACTGCCTCGACAGGCACCTGGAGACCATCCCGGACAAGGTCGCCTATTACTTCGAGGGCGACTCTCCCGAGTCCACCCGCACCATCACCTACAAGCAGTTGTGGGAAGAGGTCACCAAGTTCGCCAACGTCCTCAAGAAGAAGGGCGTCAAGAAGGGCGACCGTGTGATCATCTACCTGCCGATGATCCCCGAGCTCCCTGTGGCCATGCTGGCCTGCTCGCGTATCGGCGCCATCCATTGCGTGGTGTTCGGCGGCTTCTCAGCCGACGCTCTGCGTGACCGCGCCGTCAACGCCGAAGCCACCGTCATGATCACCGCCGACACCGGCCTGCGTGGTGGTAAGCCCACCCCGCTCAAGACCGCTGCCGACGCCGCCATGGCTGAGAGCCCCTCGGTCAAGAAGTGCATCATCGTCAAGCACACCGGCGCCGAGATCCCCTGGGTCGAGGGCCGCGACAGCTGGTATCACGAAGAGCTGGCTGCTGCCGACATCACCACCGATTGCCCGTGCGAGGAGATGGACGCTGAGGATCCGCTTTTCATCCTCTACACCTCCGGTTCCACCGGCAAGCCCAAGGGTGTCATGCATACCACCGGTGGCTACCTGCTCTACGGTGCGATGACCCACGAGCTGATCTTCGACTACCATCCCGAGCAGGTCTACTGGTGCACCGCCGACATCGGCTGGGTCACGGGCCACACGTACATCGTGTACGCTCCGCTGGCCAACGGCGCCACCAGCGTGCTGTTCGAGGGCGTGCCGAGCTACCCCTCTCCCGACCGCTTCTGGGCTGTTTGCGAGAAGTACAAGGTCAACATCTTCTATACCGCTCCCACCGCTCTGCGCGCCATCGCTCGCGAGGGTGACGACTGGGTCAAGAAGCATGACCTGTCTTCGCTGCGTGTGCTGGGCACCGTGGGCGAGCCCATCAACCCCGAAGTCTGGCTCTGGTACCACGGCCTCATCGGCGGCGGACGCTGCCCGATCGTGGACACCTACTGGCAGACCGAGACCGGCGGTTTTCTCATCACCCCGTTCCCGGGCGCGATGAAGATCAAGCCGGGTTCAGCTACCCTGCCGTTCTTCGGCGTCGAGCCCGTCCTGGTGGACGAGAACGGCGAAGAAATCACGGGCGAGGGCGTCGGCAACCTGTGCATGCGTCGGCCTTGGCCGGGCATCATGCGCGGCGTCTACGGCGACGACCAGCGCTTCTTTGACACATACTTCAGCCAGTACCCGGGTCTGTACTTCACTGGTGACGGTTGCCGTCGCGATGAGGACAGCTACCACTGGATCACCGGCCGCGTGGACGACGTCATCAACGTCTCCGGTCACCGCATGGGCACCGCTGAGGTCGAGTCCGCGCTGGTGAGCCACGACTCCGTGGCCGAGGCCGCCGTGGTCGGCATGCCGCACCCCATCAAGGGTCAGGGCATCTACGCGTACGTCACCCTGAACGTGGGGGTGGAGCCTTCGGACGATCTGAAGAAAGACCTCATCAAGCACGTGCGTTCGGAGATCGGCCCCATCGCCACTCCCGACGTCATCCAGTGGGCTCCTGGTCTGCCGAAGACCCGCTCGGGCAAGATCATGCGCCGCATCCTCAAGAAGATCGCCGCCAACGAGATCAACGACCTGGGCGATACCACGACCCTGGCCGATCCGTCGGTGGTCGAGAACTTGGTGGAGCACCGCCAGCAATAACGATCGCTGAGCGACACCTGATGCACGAAACGGGGCGGCCGCAAGGCCGCCCCGTTTGTTTTCGCCCCAAGTGTCCCCGGTCGGCCTCGCGCCCCTTCGACTTGGAGAACCGAGTCGGTCACCTATGTCTACCGCGCCGGAGCCCAAATGCCGCGTCGAGGTAAAACATCAGACCTACTCTGACTTGAGCTTCTCCAGGGCACCCTCCATGGCTCCCTTGCCCTTCTCGGTCTCGAACCTGACATTGCCTCTCATCTCCGGCCGGACATACTTGTTGCCTGCCTCGTCGAGTTTGAAGCGCCCGAAGACCGACATGATCATCTGATAGGAGCCAGCCTGTGATGGGTTGGGGTTCTCACACAGGTACAGAACCACATGGTCCCCCGCCTCCGAATGATCTGCCCCTTCGAACCGGTAGTCCACCAAGCCGTTCTCTATCTGTTCTTCGGTCAGGGACGCGGGGTCGAAGTGGCCCTCCATCTCCGGAAGGACCTCTCTCAGGGGCACCAACCCGCCGTCCTCGTACACGGTGATCTCGTCGGCAGGGTCTCCCTTGTAGGCCTTCTGCACTTTCACCGTGAGGATGCGCGCCGCAAAATGATCCTCATAGACATCCTGCGTCGACAGCACCTTCCCCTTAACGATGACGTCAACGTTACCGGCGGCGTTGATATCATCGACCGTCATGTAGTAGTCCTTCAGCAGGGCGGATGAGTCTACTTCGAAGACGATTCGCCCATCTGACCCGCTCGTGGTGGTCGATGCTGAGTCACCCGTCGATATCGACCTCCCGTCCGTATCGGTGGCGTCAGCATCTGGACTGCAACCACCGCTCGCCATCACCAGAAGTCCAAGGACTGCAGTGACACTTATCGCCTTCAGCAACATATCGGTTCTCATGTGCCCCCCTTGTCTATAGACAGAAGCACGGGAATACCTTCAGCGCATATTGCCGGCTTCACTAATACAGGTAGTTGATGCCGTTCAGATCATCCAGCCCGCAATGGCTGACTCCGCTATGAACAGTAGACTGATTCATGATGGCGCTCATGTTGTTGTCCTCATGCCACAGACCCATGGCGTGACCCATCTCGTGGGCGACACAGCCCTTCTTGTTCCAGTAGTTGTCATACGAAGCGTCCAGTTTGATCTGCGCCCAGACCCAGTCCGTCGACCAAGGACTCACCTGCGTGGATTGTCTGAACATGTAGGTAATAGCCCAGAAGCCGGAATGGGTCGTGGAGTACTGGTAGATGTCCATACGGCTCGATGACTTTGTGTAGGTGCGCGTGTAGTAGATAGGCGTCCAAGTCAGGCCTGGTTCCGTGCTGGTGTGAACCCAATCGTACATGGCCTGGTTTATAGTGCCCGCGTAGTCCGTCGCGCTTGAGTCGATCCAGTACTTCTGACCCGAGACGCCGTAGACCAGCTTGTGCCCACTGTATGTTTGGTAAGCGAACGCGACGGGCGCTACGAACGCTGAAGCGATAATAAGGCCTAGCGCGACGCTGGCGATCACGGACCTCTTAGCCCACCCGCAGCCTCTCTGACCCATCAGTGCAGCAGGTCTCAAGATCTCACCCCCTTCAATGGTGGAGTCGCTCATGATCGCCTCCATCTTGCCAGAGCCACCATGTCCGCCAGCTAGGACTTTAGGTGTAGATTGGCGCGTCCTACGAGCGTCGCGACGCGTGGACAACGCAGCTTGTTGGCCAAACACCTTGGCCGGAACTCGGGCGCGCCTCATACTGCCGAAGCACAAACGGGGCGGCCGCATGGCCGCCCCGTTTGTCTGCCACCACTTGTGCCGACGTCACAGAACTCGTGTCTTATGCACCCAAGCGGTCGCCGGCAAAAAAAGATGGGCCCGGGACGGCGCATGAAGCGCCCTCCCGGGCCCGCGTCGAGCTTCAGCAGCTCAGCGATCGATAGTCACTACTTCACGTGTACCGAACCAAGGAAGCCTGAGGGCGGAGACACAGCACCCAGAGCGTTCCCCAGATCGTAGATGGCAGCCGTGTAGTTTATGGCCACAGAGAGCGGGTTGTCGTATACAGCCTGAGCCGAAGCGATGGCAGCGTTGAATGTATCCATGACTGCCGTCGTAACCCACTTGGTCCCGGGGTCAGAAGACACATCCGACCCGTCTCCAGCAGCGCTCACCACAACGCCGGTCTTCGCCGCAGTCGCGTTGGTGATACCAAGGGCGAGTGCAGACTTGGCGTTGGCGTCAGTGCCATACGTGAACCCGATCGGGTTACCAGCATCGGGCATGCACCAAGCCGTCACCTCGAATGCGGTCAGACCCAAGCGCGTGTACGCGGTGTAGAACTGTGTCGGCCTCACCGAAGTAGCGAGGTTGAACCTCGAACAGTCGGCTTCCACCCGCACGTCCCCACCGATGCTGTAGGTCTTCGCGGCAGTATTCACCAAGACACCGACTACCGGCGTTGCACGCCTCAGATTCCATCCATCCGGACTCAACCACCACACCGCGAAGTCGCCCACGTGAGTCGTGAGGTCTACGTTGGACGTGGGGAAGAACAGGATATTGACGTCGAACCTGGGAGGATATCTCCCGGTCTCAAGAGTGTATGCACTCCGATCGATGGTCGTGGTCTCACCGTGCGTCTCGATGTCTCCGATGTAGACGGTCTCCCATTCCACTAGATCTATCTGGATAGCCTGGTCCGTCGCGGCGTCTATGGTCAGTTTGACCGTGCGCCCGAGCCTCTGCGAGAGATTCTCTACCATCTGGAGCCTTGCCTGATTGAAGGTCCGAGGATCGTAGGTAACCCCCGAGAGGCCAACCCCGTAGTTGTACACGTACTTGTGGACGGCATATCCCCAAGTATCGGGCTCGAGATCCGTGTTGAACCACAGCGCATCGACCTGGTTCATCGAGTACAGGGTGGTTTCACCCTCAGCGGCCGGTACCTTCCGGCCGTTGACGAAGACTTTGCCTGCATCCAGCAGATCCTGGACACCGGTCAATGCGTCGCCAGGGTTGCCACCGAAGTACTGATCGTAGGCCGCACTCGTTACCTTGGTGGTACCGTCAGCTATATTCGTAACGTAGCTGAGCTCTTCCACCGAGCCCGGCTTCATCGAGCGCATGCCCTTGGTGGAGTCGGTTCCGAAAGCGACACTCAGCTTCTCAGTCGCGGCGTCCATCTGGGCCCACGTCGCATCCCAGTCGTAGTAGACGGCCTTCGCATTGTCGTACGCGCTGGTCCAGGCATCCAAGATCGCCTGGGTGACCCAATAGGTCCCGGCGAAAACGTCGGTGCCATCTGCGCTGGCTACGACCGTCTTACCAGCCAACTCAGCATTGACATACTGCAGCCCAGCGTAGAGAGCGGTCTTTGCGTACTTGCCGTGGCTGATACCGACAACGTGACCGGTATCGGTATTCCACAGTGTCACGGGTACATCACCCAATTGCAGGTTGTTGACGGCCCTGACGACCTGACCCGGC
This sequence comes from uncultured Actinomycetes bacterium, assembly GCA_963718375.1. Lineage (GTDB taxonomy): Bacteria > Actinomycetota > Thermoleophilia > RBG-16-64-13 > RBG-16-64-13 > RBG-16-64-13. The sequence continues at coordinate 60,597 of CAVQZD010000004.1, forward strand.
CGCGACCCTGCCTGCATGTTGTACCTGACTATGAGCGCGTCCGAAGCCGTCACACCGTTGACTTCGATGTTGTTGGTGTCCTTAGCCGTCATCAAGCCCGTCACGGGGACACAACGCTCCATGTGCCAACCGGTCCTGTCGTACCAGTACAGCACGGTGTCGCCCATGCGAATGGTCCAGTCGTAGTTGGCCCACCGAATACTGCGCGTTTCCCAGTTATTCGGTCCGCCGTCGGTGTGGTAGCTGGTCGCATCGACCGGCACCCCAAGGACTACCATTGTCCCTGCCGCGTAGTTCGGCCACTTGTATTCGACTTGACCGGCGCTCTTGATGCTGAAGTTGACTTGGTAGGCCGTAATCTGTCCCGGTAGCGCGTAGATCGAGGTCGTCATACCGCGAAGACCAGAGACCGCAAGGATATATGCGCGTCTCGCCTGTTCGAAAGTGTGGGCGGGGACGCCATCGCTCGTATCCTTATTCAACTTGTCGTGAGCCTGCCACGCCCAGTCATGGGCCCAGGTTCTGTACCATATCGCGGGCATACCGTTCATATAGTAGAGAGCCGGGTCAGCGGGCACCCTTATTCCGTTGACGTAGACCCTGCCTGCTTCAAGGAGCGCTTCCAGGCCGACCTCCACGCCGCCCTGGAAATACTTGTCCGTCTGCGCGGCGATGTAGATGCCATCGTTCACAGCATTCGCTGGGTCAAAATCATTAGCTTGCTCTAAGAGGAGGTCCAGATTCTTCGTGACGTTCGGATTCTCCACCATGCCCGGCGTCACCCAGTTGACGGGCTGAGCCGCCGTCGCCGTTGTAGCCAAGAGCGCAAGCGCCACAAGGGCTAGAACAATCGCGGTTAACAGTCTCTTCATTTTTCACCCCATACAGTGATAGACAGTCGCCTTCTCAGTAGCGGGTAGTGCGGATCCCCGACACTCTGGCGCGCCTCGCGGCTATTTTGAGAGGTGCAGGGATCAGCCATGCGGAACACTCCATTCGTGAACACTCGACCTGGAACCGATGCAACTTCGAGCTTTGGATGGTCACCTCCACCATTGGTTTACGTTCCCCCAAGAAACAAGCCGCCCAAGCTGTCCCTACGGCAGCCCGAGCAACTGAATCCCAACGACTGAGACTGTTGGCTCACGAGCTGGCAACGCGATAGTTAACCCACCTCATTGTTAACCTACCTAATTGTTAACCTACCTAACTATCACAGCGGAACGTACCACAATCGAAAGTGCCACGTCAATAGTTCTGGAGAGGCCCATGCGATGCGGCTCTATGACAGTAGAACCCTAGCAATGCCGAGGGCGCCAATCCAATTCCAATGCCGCATTGAGCGTTGCCATGGCGGAATACCGGCTCCAAAGGAGTAACGGAGCGCAAAGCGCGATGCGTGGCGTGCTCGGCGGGAGGGGTCGCCTGAAGGAGACCTACTTCTCGTAGTACCCCGACTCCACTTCACCTGTAAAACGCAGACGGGGCGGCCCTTTCAGGGCCGCCCCGTTCTTCCAGTCGCTGCAGTTGGCGCTGCGTGCCGTCCAGCGCGTTCCGGTCTTTTCCCTACTCGGGGTCACTCACCCCCGCCTCAGACATCAGCCGCCCCACCGTATCCCATAGAAGGGGATCATGCGAGCGTCCCAGAGACAGTATGGAGCGCGCGACCTCCAGCTCGGGTTTGCAGAATTGCCCGACAATGTGCGATATCGGCCGCCCCGTCAGAGTGGACAGTTCGCGCAGTGTCTCGACATCCTCCCTGGGGAGGCTGATGGAAAGGCGCTCAACTTCAGTTTCTCGCCTGGCCACGATCAACTCCCGGGTAGCGGTTTTTCGACTTCAAGCCTCAGGCGTGCGAGTCTATCAGACTCGCGACGCTACCCCTGCAGTCTCCGCTCGGCTGGGCTGGTCCGCAAGAACGGTGTTCCCTGCCTTCTGCCGGGTACTGCGGCCCGCTCCAGCTCCTGGCGGTCGCACTCTGTTATTACCGGGCGCCCCGTCTTTGTGCCATCTACCAACTCTTGCGGGATGCCCGGGTAATACGCTAGTATTACGCAGTACGTGCGGTTAGCCCGCACACGACCTCAGTGGACAACGACCAAGAGAGCCGGTGAATCATGGGAGCAGGCATCCAGGTTGCGATAGTTGTAGGCGCGCTGGTGGTTTGGGTCGTAGGCATCTACGCTCTGGAAAAGTCAACTACGGGGGCCGACCGCCGTCGCGAGGCGCGCCGGGCACGCAAAGCTCAAGCCAGCGAGTCCGCTGGAGCCTGATGCGCTGAACTGGGTCGAGGCAGCACGCCCCCGGGGCAAACGCGAACCCCGGGGCGCGATCGTCAGGTCGTCAGTCGATGCTGAGCAGCTCCACCTCGAAGATGAGCTTCGCGTTGGGCGGTATCGCCCCGCCGGCGCCCCTGGCCCCGTAGCCGAGCTCGGGCGGGATGGTCAGCGTGCGCTTACCGCCCACCTGCATACCCGCGACACCCTGGTCCCAACCCGCGATGACCTCATGCGCCCCGAGATTGAAGGTAAAGGGCTCGCCCCTATCCACTGACGAGTCGAACTTCGTCCCATCGGTCAGCCAACCGGTGTAGTGAACGGTCACGACGTCACCGCTCTTCGCTGCGGGTCCCTCTCCGACGACCACGTCCTCGATGATGAGCGAGCTCGCTGACGTCGGCGGCTCAGTCGAAGTCGACCCTTGGCGGCTGCAACCGGAAAGGCCGGCCACGCCTATCACGGCGAACATGATGGGTACTAGCACAAGCGATCGCTTTGACACTTCGACCTCCAGATGATGATCACGATGACTGTACGTTCCATGGTAGCCGACAATGGCCGCAGCGGCTGCCCGCGGCCGTTCGGCGTCCCCTCCGTTTCGCAGCCTACACTGAGCGGGTATTCGCATCGCAGTCCATAGAGGCGAATACTTGGGCAGCGCTAGTACGTGATCGAGGGCAGGAACACCCCCTCCGGCTCGCTGTAGGACCCTGTGCTCATCAGCGTCATCGGCTGCACCACCCGCAGTCCGTGTTCCAAGCACCAGCGGAAAAGCTCGCCGTTGCGGGCGGGCAAAAAGAAGCCCTGGCCGGCGAACGCTTCGGCGGTGCCGATCAACGCCTCCAGATCGGCGTTGCTCTCGCCTACGGCATGGCCGAAGAATCCAAGCGCTGTCACGTAGCCGGTGACACGCCCGTCGCCTTCCACGACCCGCGCGGTGCCTTTATTGACGGCCTCGGCGAGTTCCGCGCTTCGGTCATAGCCATGGACTCGGCGACACAAGGCATCACAGTCGCAGAGGTCGGCTTCGGTGGCGGGGCGCACCAGACGGCCGCGCGTCTGCAGCTCGAGGGCCGGGCCCTGGATGTTCACGAGCAGCTCCCGCACTTCGAAGCCGAGCTTGGTGTAGAGAGACAGGGCCCGAACGTGATAAGTACTCTGAAGCAGGTGCAGCCCAGCATGGCCGCGCTCACTGGTCCGCTGGATCGCGGCCTCCATGAGCTGACGGCCTATCGAGCCGTCCTGGACTGTGGGATCTACGGTGACCGGCCCCACACCGACGACGGTCGAGCGTTCGTCGAGCGCGACGCTGCCGACTATGCGCCCACGCGACTCGGCGACCAGCACGTGGAATCCGGGGTGCGAGAGCCGGCCGGTGAAGATCGCCACAGCGATATCGAGAGACGGAATATCCGGTGGGAAGCCGTGGTCATTCGCCACTGCTCTGAAGGCCTCGTAGCACACCGCCCCGCATCCGTCGGCATCCTCCGGCGTCCCGGGGCGCAACTCAATCAGGACCGGCTCTCGGGCCTTCTCATCCTTCATGCTGGCCTGCCTTATTCGACTGCACGCTGGGCGGTGCGTCCGGCGTGGCGTCCGGCTGCGACGTGATGCCTGCCAGGCACTCCGGACTCAGGATCTCTCTGAGCTGTTCTTCGCTGAGGAGTCCCTTGGCGAGGATGATCTCAGGTACAGTGCAGCCCGTCGCGGCAGCCTCCTGGGCAACGGCCGTGGCCTCGGAGTAGCCGAAGATGGGGTTGAGTGCGGTCGCCAGCCCGATGGAGTTCTCCACCTGGGCGCGGAGTCGGTCGACATTTGCCGTGATGCCTGTGACACAGCGCTCAGCCAGTGTGCGACAGCCCCTCTCCAGATGCGTGACGCTCTCAAAGAGGGAGTGCGCGATGACCGGCTCGAACGCATTGAGCTGCAGCTGCCCTGCTTCCGCCGCGAAGCTGACGGTGACGTCGTTGCCGATGACCTCGAAGGCGATCTGGTTGACCACCTCGGGGATGACCGGGTTGACCTTCCCGGGCATGATGCTCGACCCGGCCTGCATGGGCGGCAGGTTGATCTCACCCAGCCCCGCCCGAGGGCCCGAGGACAGCAGCCGCAGATCGTTGCAGATCTTCGACAACTTGACGGCGGTGCGCTTCAGCACACCGGAGAACTGCACGAAGGCTCCGGGATCCTGGGTAGCCTCGACGAGGTTCGGCGCCACGATGAGATCGATGCGGGTGACCTCCGCCAGGTACCGGCAAGCCAGCTCGCAGTAACCGCGCGGAGCGTTGAGTCGTGTTCCGATGGCTGTGCCGCCGAGGTTTACCTCTTGAATCAGCCGGCAGGCTTCTCTCAGTCGGCCTTCATCCTCCCCGATCGTGACCGCGTAGGTCATGAACTCCTGCCCCAGGGTCATGGGAACGGCGTCCTGCAACTGCGTGCGCCCGACCTTGACCACGCCCATGAACGTGTCGGCCTTGGCCGCGAACGCTGCGCGCAGGACACCCATAGCGTCGAGGAGGCCGTCCGCTGACCAACGTAGCGCCACCTTCACCGCAGTCGGGTAGACGTCGTTCGTGCTCTGGCCCATGTTCACGTCATCCAACGGATGCAGGTGCGAATACTCCCCGCGCCGATGTCCGAGAAGCTCCAGGGCGCGGTTGGCGATGACCTCGTTGGCGTTCATGTTCGCCGAGGTACCCGCGCCACCCTGGATCACATCGACGACGAAATGCTCGTGCAGACGACCTGAGCGGACCTCGTCGCAGGCCTCCAGTATCGCCTTGGCCTTGTCCGCGGAGAGCAGGCCGAGGTCTCGGTTTGCCGCCGCAGCCGCGTGCTTGACCGCCGCCAAGGCATTCACGAGGTGCGGATAGGTCGAGATGGGTATAGCGCTGATCGCGAAGTTCTCGCGGGCGCGGAGCGTGTGGACGCCGTAATACGCTTGCACAGGCACTTCGCGGTCGCCAAGCAGATCGTGTTCGACGCGGAACCCGGCACGAGCCATCTCTATCCCCCATGTTTGCGAACGGCGGACCTTGCCTGCGGACACACAGGCCGCTCTCGACCACATTCTACCGCGCGACGCATACGGTCCCCCCACACAGCACGCCCGCAGTGTGAACGGCAACAGAAGGTTTGGGTCCAATCCATCTCAAGGTATCTCTAGGGAAGAAATCGTGATGGAAGGGAGATTGAGGCATGGGCGTTCTGGCTTGGATCGTATTCGGTGGCTTGGCGGGCTTGGTGGCCGGGCTGCTGACGGGAGGCGGTAGGGGGATCATCGTCAACATCATAGTCGGCATCTGCGGGGCGCTGGTGGGCGGCTTCATCATGAACCAGTTCGGGGAGGCCGGGGTAACAGGATGGGACTTGCGCAGCTTCGCAGTGGCCGTTGGCGGGTCGGTACTGCTCCTCCTTATTCTGGGAGCGATCCGGCACAGAAAATAGCGCGCGCCATCAGCCTCCCAGCTGATGCAGCGCGAACGCCACCGCGAAGCCGAAGACTGCGGCCAGACCGGCGCCGAGGCCGCCCTTTTCCCGAGCCTCCGGGATGAGGTCGTCTATGAGCATGGTCAGGAGCGCCCCCGCCGCGAAGGCCTGCGCGGCTGCGCCCGTCGTCGAACCCGTCGTCGCCACCAGGGCACCCACTGCGGCGGCCAGACCCGAGATCGCCACCACGACAGCCCACATGCGGAGGATGCGCTTGTTGGTGTACTCGGGATCATCCCCCAGCTCTGCCGCCGAGGCCATGCCTTCCGGCAGGTTGGAGACGAGGAGAGCCACCAGGAACGGCACGCTGACGCCCACGCCCGCCGCTATCGAGGAGCCGAGTATCAACGACTCGGGGATCCCGTCCAATGTCGCCCCCATGAGAAGGGCCATCCCCCTGCTGCCCCCCGCTCCCGGCTTGCTGCGTCGCTCCAGGTACTCGCTGCCTAGGAAGTAAACTAGCGCGCCTATGGCGAGCGAGCCCGCGAGGATAAGCGGGTCGCCGTTGTCGACCGCGTCGAGTACGAGTTCGAACGCTACGGCGCTGATGAGCGCACCGGCGCCGAACGCCGCTATCAGCCCCACCACTCGGTCGGAGGGGTTCCTCTTAAGCGCGATCCATGCCCCGATCAGCAGGGGCAGGGCCGCGATCACCCCGACCAGAGTCGCGCGCAGTGCGGGATGCATACGGGGCCCCCTCCCTCCCTACGCCGTCTCGCTGAGGCGTTCCGCGATGCTCGCGATGAACTCCTCCGTGTACACCCTCGTGTTGAGCGGACTGGGTTCGGCCACCGCCAGCAGGTCGCCTGTCATGATGCCGCTCTCGACCGTGGCGAGAGCGGCTCGCTCCAACCTCTCCGCGAAGTCGACCACTTCGGGGGTGCCGTCCAGCTCACCGCGCTTCCGCAGGGCGCCCGTCCAGGCAAAGATCGAGGCCATCGGGTTGGTGGAGGTCTTGTCCCCCTGCTGGTGCTTGTAGTAGTGCTTCTGCACCGTGCCGTGGGCCGCCTCGAACTCATACTGACCCTGAGGACTCACCAGCACCGAGGTCATCATGGCCAGGCTGCCATACGCCGACGCCAGCATGTCGCTCATCACGTCGCCGTCGTAGTTCTTGCACGCCCAGAGCACCCCGCCCTCGGTCTTCATGATGCGCGCCACCGCATCGTCGATGAGGGTGAAGAAGTAGTTCAGGCCGGCGGCCTCGTATTTCTGCCGCCAGTGCGCCTGGTACTCCCCGTCGAAGATGGCGCGAAAGCGGGCGTCATAGATCTTGGAGATAGTGTCCTTGGCCCCGAACCAAAGATGGAGCCGTAGGTCGTAGGCGTAGGCGAAGCAGGCCTCGGCGAAACTGGTGATGGAGGCGTCGGTGTTGTGGACTCCCTGGACCACACCGGGACCGTCGAACTCGTGGATGAGCCCCCTGAAGGTCTCCTCCCCCGCCGCGTCGGTGAACACCAGCTCGGCGCGGCCCGGTCCGGGCGCGCGGAACTCGCGGTTCTTGTAGATATCCCCGTAGGCATGCCGGCCGATGTGGATGGGCTTCCGCCACGACCTCACTGATGGCAGCACGTTACTCACCATTATGGGTGCGCGGAACACGGTGCCGTCCAGCGCCCCACGGATAGTGCCGTTGGGGCTGGGCCACTCCTGTCTTAGGCCGTACTCGCGCACCCGGTCCTGATTCGGCGTGATGGTGGCGCACTTGACCCCCACCCCGTGACGTTTGATGGCTTCGGCCGCCTCGAGGGTGATCTGGTTTTCGGTCGCATCCCTGTGCGGCAGACCGAGGTCGTAGTAGTCCAGCGTCACGTCGAGGTGCGGGAGGATGAGCTGGTCCTTGGTCATCTTCCACATGACGCGGGTCATCTCGTCGCCGTCCATCTCTACGATGGGGCTCTTCACTTTGATCTTCGCGGGCATCTCGCCCATCACACCTCGCTTCAGCCGATCTCGCCGCTCACGCGACCGTGTAGGCCAGCAGTCCGCCTGCGCGGATGATATCCCGCTGGCGCGGGCTGAGGACGTGCCTGAGCTCGACAGTCGCACCCTTGGTCTTGTCCACCAGCACCAGCGGCTCGCCGCGCTCTAGCCGCGCGGCCACTTCGGGGAGCTCCACCTCGTCGCCTTCGTCGACGCAGTCGTAGTCACCCGGGTCGGCGAAGGTGAGCGGCAGTATGCCGAAGTTGACCAGGTTGGCGGCATGGATGCGCTCGATGGATTTCGCCACCACCACTTTCACACCCAGGTACATAGGGCAGAGGGCCGCGTGTTCTCGGGAGCTGCCTTGGCCATAAGAATCACCCGCGACTATCACCGTGTGTTCGCCGCGGCCCTTGGCCGCCAGGGCCCGCCCCGCGAACCCCGGGTCCACCGGCTCGAAGACGTACTGCGCATACTTGGGCACGTTCGACCGATACTTGAGTCGCGCGCCGGCCGGCATGATGTGGTCGGTGGTGATGTCGTCCCCCACTTTCAGCTGCACCATGCCGCGGATGTCACCCGGCAGTGGCTCATTGGCCGGCGGCGGCCCGATGTTGGGGCCGCGATAGATCTCGCCCGCCGGGTCGTCCGCGGCGCCCGCCTCAGCGCCCGCCCCAGCGTCGCGCTCTTGGGCGTCGCGTGGGAACACGAACAGCGCGTCGTCCACCAGGAACTCCTCGGGCTGCTCCACCACCGGGAAGTCTATGCCGGACTCGCGCGGGTCGCGGACCTCGCCCGCGAGGGCTGCGACCGCAGCGACCTCGGGACTGACCAGATAGACTTGCGCGTCCCTGGTGCCGCTGCGCCCCTCGAAGTTGCGGTTGCTGGTGCGCAGCGAGACCGCCCCGCTCTGCGGGCTCAGGCAGTTGCCGATACAGAAGCCGCAGGCCGACTCCAGCAGCCGCGCGCCGGCAGCGAGGAGGTCACCCACGTAGCCGTCCCGCGTAGCCATCTGCAGCACCTGCCGCGAGCCGGGAGCCACACCCAGCGACACCTCGGGGTGCGCCTGCCGGCGACGCATGATGCCCGCCACCATGGCCAAATCCTTGTACGAGGAGTTGGTGCAGGAGCCTATCAGCACCTGGTCGACATTCAGCCCCGCGATATCGCTCACCTTGACCACGTTGCCCGGACTATGCGGGGCCGCTGCCAGGGGCACCAAGTCGCCTAAGTCGAGGTCGATGACCCGGTCGTACGCGGCGTCGGCGTCGGCCGCGAGCGGCGTCCAGTCGCCGGGGCGCCCCTGCGCCTCCAGGAAGGCGCGCGTCACTCCGTCGGAAGGGAAGACTGAGGTGGTGACCCCCATCTCCGCTCCCATGTTGGTGATGGTGGCCCTCTCTGGCACGGTGAGCGTCTCCACGCCCGAGCCCGCGTATTCCAGCACCACCCCCACGTTACCCTTGACTCCCAGCGTCTCCAGCATCTTGAGGACTACGTCCTTGGCACTCACCCAGGGCTGCAGTCTGCCGGTCAGGTTCACCTTGTACACCCGGGGACAGGTGAGGTAGAACTCGCCGCCGCCCATGGCCACGGCCACATCCAAGCCGCCTGCGCCGATGGCCACTTGGCCCAACCCGCCGCAGGTGGAGGTGTGACTGTCTGAGCCCAACAGGGTGGTGCCGGGCCTGCCGAACCTCTCCAGATGCACCTGGTGGCAGATGCCGTTGCCGGGCTTTGAGAACACCACCCCGAACCTGGCCGCCACCGTCTGTAGGTACTTGTGATCGTCGGCGTTCTCGAAGCCTACCTGCACCGTGTTGTGATCGACATAGCTCACCGAGAGCTCGGTGCGCACCCGTTCCAGGCCTAGAGCCTCGAACTGCAGGTAGGCCATGGTGCCCGTGGCGTCCTGGGTGAGGGTCTGGTCTATCCTGATGCCTATCTCGCTGCCGGGACTCCATTCCCCGACAACAAGGTGGCTCTCCAAGACCTTCTGGGCGACGCCCTTGCCCATCTACTTTCGCTCGTCGCGGGGGACGTAACTCCGCTCCCCTTCGCCTTGATAGACCTGCCGCGGCCGGCAGAGACTGAGCTTGCCCTGGTGCACCTCTCTCCAGTGGGCGATCCAGCCGGGCATCCTGCCCATGGCGAAGATGACGGTGAACATGTTCAGAGGGATGCCCATTGCCCGCAAGATGATGCCCGAGTAGAAGTCCACATTCGGATACAGCTTCCGCTCGAGGAAGTACTCATCCTTCAGGGCTATGTCCTCCAACTGCTTGGCGATCTCCAGCAGCGGATCGGCCCGCTTCAGCTTGGTCAAGTACTGTTCGGCCGTCTCCCGCATGATGATGGCCCGTGGATCGAAGTTCTTGTAGACCCGGTGACCGAAACCCATCAGCCGGGTCGGGTTGTCCCTACGCTTCACCTCGGCGAGGAAATCCTTCGGATCCACGTTGTTATCATGCAGGTACTGCAGCATCCTCACGACGGCCTCGTTGGCGCCGCCGTGCGCCGGCCCCCAAAGCGCGCAGACCCCGGCCGCGCAACTCGCGTACAGGTTCGCCCCCGACGATGCCACCATGCGCACGGTGCTGGACGAGCAGTTCTGTTCGTGATCGGCGTGCATGATGAGGATGCGCCTGAACGCGGCTATCGTGTCGTCGTCGGCCTCGTAGTTCGCGTAGGGCACTGAGAACATCATGTGCAAGAAGTTGGGCACGTAGTGCAGTGAGGGTTTGGGGTAGATGATGGGCTGGCCGATGGAGGTCTTGTAGGCCGCGGCCGCGATAGTACGGATCTTGCTGATCAGCCGGGCTGCCGAGCTCTGAAAGGTCTCCTCGCTCTCTATCTCGGTGAAGGCCGGGTCGTAGCAGCCGACCGCATTGATCATGGCCGATAGGACCGCCATGGGATGCCCGGTAGAGGGGAACCCGTCGAAGTTGTGATGCAGGCCTTCGTGCAGCATCTCGTGCTCGGTGAAGAGGCCGCTCCAACACCCCAACTGTGTCCGGGTCGGCAGCTCGCCGTAGATGAGTAGCCAGGCCGTCTCCAGGAAGGTGCTGTGCTTGGCCAGCTGTTCGATGGGGATTCCCCGGTAGCGCAAGATCCCCCGCTCCCCGTCAACGAAGGTGATGCGTGACTGACACTCGGCTGTGTTGCTGTATCCCGGGTCGAGAGTGACATGACCCGTCTCGATCCGCAGCCGGGAGATGTCGATACCTCTTTCATTCTCAGTACCGACGACCACCGGTAGCTCGTAGGTGTCGCCACCCAATATGAGTTTTGCCTTCTCTTCTATCTCATGCCACCCTTCGCATTTCGAGCATTTTGCCCACCGTCAGGCACGGTCCGATCCTTAGGCGCTCGCCTCAGTAACCTCCCGTAAGGTCCTCATACACCGGTATAGGGTCGTCGGTCAGCACCGTGGCGCTCTTCACATAGGCATCCGGGAACGGCCGCCGCCCGAAGTCGATGTTCTCCTCTGACGGGTATGCCCTGTAGGCCTCGAAGACAACCCAGTACCCCGGCGTCATGCCAGCGAAGTTGTCGGACAGCTGGACGATGAAGTAGGACTGCATGTCGCCCACTGCCTTGGCCGGCTCAAGCAAAGCCTTGGCCTGCGCCTCCGTCTCCACGCTGGCACCGATGATGAAGTAGAGCTCCTCGCCTTTGTGTGACACCCCGCCCAGCGAGGCCGCATAGTCAAGGGATTCCTGCGAGACGGCGCTTCCGGCCCCCGCTGCGACTGTGGTGGTGACGCCCTCGGTGATGACCGGCGTCGTGGTGACCGGATCCTCTGTGCCATCCGTTGTCTCAACGCTCAGGTCCGTGGGCCCGGCACAAGCCACCGCCCCCGACGCGAGCCCCAGCACGAGCGCTGCGGCGACCATGATCGCGGACCACAGATACGGTAGACCTTTGCGCATGCCCCTTCTACTCATGATCGCCTCCCACTGTGACGCGACTGCCCTTCACTTGACCACGAGGCTCACTAAGCGCCCGGGCACCACCACTTCCTTCACCAGAGTCGTTCCCTCCAGGTACTTGGCCACCCCCGGCAGAGCCTTGGCAGCCGCCAGGATATCGTCCTGGCCGGCGTCCTTGGCCACCACGACGCGGTCGCGCACCTTGCCGTTCACCTGCACCGCCAACTCCAGGGTGTCCTCCACGAGGAAGCGCGCGTCGGCCTGTGGCCACGGCGCGTCCCAGATCTCTTTGCGCCCCATCATCTCCCATAGCTCCGCCCCCAGGTGCGGGGCGAAGGGCTCGAGCAGCCGCACCATGGCTTCGAGTGCGTAGGCCAGCACGGCCCGGCCGTTCGCCGTGGCCGCCATGCCTTGCGCGGCGCCGATATCGTTGCTGAGCTCCATGATGGCGGCCAGGGCGGTATTGAAGCGGAACCGCTCCCCGACATCCTGGGTGGTCTTCTGGATGACCTGGTTGGCCTTGACCAACAGCGCGCGCTCAGCTGCGCTGAGCGCCGCGGGTTCGAGGGATGCGGCCCCTGCGGAGCCGGGGCCCGGGGACTTGGCGCCCAACAGCCCGCTGTCGATGGCGTCACTAGCCTGCCTCCACGCCCGACCCAAGAACCGATACACGCCCTCTACGCCCTGGTCGTTCCATTCGGCGTCACTCTCGGCCGGGCCCATGAAGAGCACGTAGCTGCGCACCGAGTCGGCGCCGTACTTGCGCACCATCTCGTCGGGGCTGACCACATTGCCCTTGCTCTTGGACATCTTGGCGCCCTTGTAGTAGATCATGCCTTGGGTGAAGAGCCGTTTGAAGGGCTCCTCGAAGCCGACCAGACCCAGGTCGTAGAGCACTTTGGTGAAGAAGCGCGAGTACATCAGGTGCAGGATGGCGTGCTCCACCCCACCTATGTACTGGTCCACCGGCATCCAGTAGTCCACCGCCGCGCGGTCGAAGGCCACGTCGTCGCGGCGCGCCGACGTGTAGCGCAGGTAGTACCAGGACGAATCCACGAAGGTGTCCATGGTGTCGCTCTCGCGCCGCGCGGGACCGCCGCATGTGGGGCAGGTGGCGCTCATCCAGTGTTCGGCAGCGGCTAGCGGCGACTTGCCCTTGGGCGCGTAGTCGGTGATGTCGGGCAGCAGCACAGGCAGCTGGTCATCGGGCACGGGCTGCTCGCCACACTTGTCGCAGTAGACGATGGGGATGGGTGCGCCCCAGTAGCGCTGCCGCGAGACCAACCAGTCACGCAGCTTGTAGTTCACGGCGAAGTCGGCCTGGCCCTCTTCCCTCAGCCACTCCGTCACCTTCACGATGCCCTCGGCCTTCGGCAATCCGTCGAACTGACCGCTGTGCACCAGCGTGCCGTCCCCTGTGTAGGCCTGGGTCAGTTGTCCGTCCTCGTCCTTGAACTCGGCCGGGCTGTCGATCACCTCAACTATCCGCAAGCCGTACTTCTTGGCGAATTCGAAGTCCCGTTCGTCGTGCCCCGGCACGGCCATGATGGCTCCGGTACCATAATCCATGAGCACGTAGTCGGCCACGTAGATGGGGATGTCCCCACCGGTCACTGGGTTGACAGCGTAGCGCCCGGTGAAAACGCCCGTCTTCTCCTTCTCGGCGCTGGCCCGCTCGATGGACGAGGTGTTCATGGCCTTCACCACGTACGACCGCACCTCTGCCTCATGCGGCATCCCCCGCACCAACTCCTCCACTAGCGGGTGCTCCGGAGCCAAGATGAAGAAGGTGGCCCCGAACAGCGTATCCGGTCTGGTGGTGAAGACGGTGACCTCCGGTGAGTCCGTGTCGCCGGCGTCGGATGCGCAGCCCGGCGCAACGCCTGCCCCGCCCCCTGACGGCGCGTCGTCCCGCGGCGCGATCTTGAAGATCACGTTGCTGCCCGTCGATTTGCCTATCCAGTTGCGCTGCATGGTGATCACGCGCTCGGGCCACGACTCCAGCTTGTTGAAGTCCTCCAGCAGCCGCTCGGCGTAGTCGGTGATGCGGAAGAACCACTGCGAGAGCTTCTTGGCCTCGACCTCGCTGTCGCAGCGCTCGCACTGCCCCTCGATCACCTGCTCGTTGGCGAGCACGGTGGCACAAGACGGGCACCAGTTGACCGGAGCTTCCTTCTTGTAGGCGAGACCCTTCTTGTACAACTGCAGGAAGAGCCACTGGGTCCACTTGTAGTACTCGGGCCGGGAGGTGACCACCTCTCGCGTCCAGTCGATGGCCACCCCCAACCGGCGCAGCTGCCGGTTGATGGTCAGAATGGCTTCTTCGGTGAACTTGGCCGGTGGCTCGCCGGTCTTGATGGCCATGTTCTCGGAGTTGAGACCGAAAGCGTCGTACCCCATCGGATGCAGCACCCGCTGGCCCTGATGACGCCGGAAACGGGCGATGATGTCACCCATGGTGTAGTTCTTGACATGCCCCATGTGCGCACTACCCGAGGGGTATGGGAACATCTCGAGCACGTAGGTGGCGTCGGCGCCCTTGCCCTCGACTACCGAGTCACCCTCAGGGTTGGCGACCACGAAGGTCTCTTGCTCCGCCCAGAAGTTCTGCCACTTGGTCTCGATCTGCTCCGGGGTGTACTTCTGCGCCATGCCCTGTCCTTTTGGCGATTTTCAGCCTACTACAAGCATTATTCCAGCCCGAGTCGTCGTGTACCAGCGGGGCACTTGAAGCCCGAGGCGATTCTCGGATTGCTTCGGCAGCAAGGAGCCTCGAGAACACCTATCGCGAACGGTGAGTGCTCGCCTCCCGGGTGGCCTCCTCGCCCTCTCCGTTGTGACGTCCCCACAAGACGATAGACAAGACCCCCAGCACAAGCAGCACTCCACATACCAAGAAGGCCATGGAGTAACTGCCGGTCGCGTCCTTTGTGTAACCGGCAAGGTAGGGGCTGAAGATCCCTCCACATGACCAGGAGAAGACAGCTAGGCCCAGCAAGGCACCCACGGCACGGATCCCGAAGAGAGGGGCCACCATCGCCAGTCGCACAGGAGCGGCCGCTCCGAACGACACGCCGAACACCAGGGCCGCGGCGTAGAAGGACCACACACTGTCTGTGGCGATGAAGCAGAAGATAGCGACCGCCTGGCCTAGACACAAGACCAGTAGAGCCCATCGGCCGCTGAGTCTGGCCGTCAGCCAACCGGCCAGCACCGACCCCACCAGACCTCCGACCGCGGAGACCGTCACTATGAGCGCGGCGGATCCCTCCGACAGCCCGCGGTCCAAGGCCGCCGGGAAGATGCTGGACATGAGCAAGAAGTAGCCCGCCCCCATGGCAAAACCGGTAGCTGTGACCATCCAGAAGGGCGCCGTCTTGACAGCCTGCTTCACCGAGAGACCGAGGCCGCGGTGCTCACCCCCAGCGGACCCGTGAGGTGCCGCCGCACCATCTCGGCCCGCCTCTGGCCTCTTGGATAGGAGCAATGTGCCAGGCACCCCGCAGGCGAGCACGATCATCGCCAGCACAAAGAAAGCCATCCTCCACCCGTCGGCTTCGATCACGGCGTTCATGACCGGCGAAAACACCATCTGTCCCAGGACGATGCCCGCTAGAGCCACCCCCATGGCCAGTGCCCGCTTCTCGACGAACAACTTGGATATCGCAGCGGTCACGGGCGAGTAGCCGCAGCCGCTGCAGATGCCCACACCTACCCCGAACCACAGATACAGCTGCCACTCCGATTCGGTCGACGACAGCAGGAGGCACGAGGCCACACCGGTCAGAAGCCCCAAGGAGAGGACCAAGCTGATACCGTGCTTGTCGGTGACCCTGCCCATAAGGATGCCCATCACTCCAGAGACACCCACACAGAGGGACATGGCCCCCGAGATAACCGCGGTGGACCATCCGAACTCCTGTCCCAGAGCTTCGGCGAAAACCCCGAAGCACAACAGACCGGCCTGGAACCCGGCCATCAGCACCATGGCCGCCGCCACCATCACCCATGCGCGCACCGACGACTCCCCCCCAGCGGTAGCCGCCTCGGCCTTCGATGTGCCCGCGTCACTGAGCGGCTTCATCTGCGCTCTGCCCGCCATGCCCTGCCCTTCTCTGTGGACCGCACCAAAGACCTCACACAGAGTACTCGTCACAAGCAGGCATGTTCTCCGCCTTGTGGGCACCCCAGAAACGCGCCGACAGGGCCCCCAGAGCGTACATGACCCCGCTGAAGACGAAGGCCAGCGCATGCTCCCCGCTGACGTCATAGATGTAGCCGGCCAAAGCCGGTCCGACGATGCCACCCACCGACCAGGCTATCGTCGTACAGCCCAACATGGCTCCTATGCACCTGAGCCCGAACAGGGGTGGTATCAGAGCCATCCGCACGGGTGCGGCCGTCCCGTAGGTGAAGCCGAATATCACGGCCACGACGAAGAACGACCAGGCGCTACCGGCCGCGATGAACAAGAACATGGCCAGCGCTTGTGCCGACAAGACGAAGACCAGGGTCATCTGTCCACCTAGCCTTCTCGTGAACCACCAAGCCAGCAAGCCTCCCGCCATGCTGCCGAGACCCATGAACGTCAATATGAGCGCGGCGCTGCTCTGCGCAAGTCCGGCATCCTCACCGGCGGTGACTATCTGCGACGCGACGATATAGAAGCCGCACGAGATGGCAAACGCCGTGAACACCAGCATCCAGAACGGCGCTGTCCTCGCCGCCTCCCTCACCGTGTAGTCGAACTGACGTCCGGGCCCGGTCGGGCCCTGCGCCCCTGCCTCGCCGGCCTTCCTCCGTCGCAGGGGCAGAGGCTTTCTGAACATCACGAGCATGGCCGGCAAGCCGCACGCAACCACCACGGCCATGGCGACCAGGTAGGCCGTGGACCAACCACTGATTTGGATGACATGGCTCAAGGTCGGAGACAGCACCATCTGGCCGATCATGACGCCTGTGAGTGTGATGCCCAAGGCCATGGTGCGCCTTCTCTCGTCGAACCACTTGGACACGGTGGCGGTGACAGGTGTGAAAGCGCAACCCGAGCACATGCCCGCCCCCACTCCGAAACCGAGGTAGAACTCCCAGAGCGAGTCCAGGCGCGACAAGAAGAGATAGGAGGCCGCACCCACCAAGGTCCCCACTGCCACTACGTAGCCCATGTTGTACTTGTCCGTGAACTTGCCCATGATCACGCCGGTGATCCCTTGGACGCCTATGCAGAGCGACATAGCCCCGGAGACGGCTGCCTGCGTCCAGCCGAACTCAGCTCGCAGCGGGCCCACAAAGACGCCGAATGAGAGTAGGGTGCCGATGAAGCCGACGAAGAGCAGCATCCCGGCCGCCACTACCACCCACCCGTAGTACAGGCGCTTGGGCCCCTCAGCGGCCACCGACGCTTCGCCGGTAGCCGGCGTCCCTGAAGAACCCATCATGCGCTACGCCCCTCTTCTTTCGCCGACTCCGTCTTCAGGCTCCGTAGGACCTCGACCATGGCCAGCGTGTCCAGCGAGCAGTACTTGAGCAGGTCCGCGCAGAGCTCGTCCCGCTCCGCCGACGAGGTGCCGGGGTCGGTGATCACCTCGTAGGCCTGCATCGCCTGCATGCCCGCCTTGAGCGCCAACTCCTCGTAGCTGAGGTGAGGGGCCAGCACCGGCGTGATGGCCTTGAGCGAGCGGCTACCGTGGAAGTCGAGATGGTAGCAGGACTGCCTGACGATGGGCAGCAGGTCGACGATGCGGGAGTCGATAGCGAGCAGAGCGTCCGCCAGGTCAGGTAGGTCGCGCGCGAGCTCGCGCAGCCGAGTGGACTCCATGCCCTTGCTGTAGACCACCACCGAGCCGGCATCACCCATCGCCGCGACGAGTGACTCGGCGAACTCCCGGCGCGGGTCAGACCCGTCGGCCTTCAGGAACTCGGCATGGCGGATCGATCCGTCCGCTTCCTGCACATGGAGCGACCATTGAAAGGGGATCTGCTGCCAGGGCCGCGTGCCCGCGAAAATGGGTAGGCCGGGCATGTACGTCTCGAAATCCATGAAATACAGCGGGTATGCCAGCTCCTCGGTGAGACCGCCGAAGCCCTCACAGTCCAGAGCCAGTTCCCCCGTCCGGACCGCGTGCAGCACCAGACGGTGACCGTCGGCCAGCCCGGGAAAGTCATCGGGCACGTCACGGATATCCTCTATGCCGGCGGCCTCCAGCGCTGCGAACAGACCGCTACGCCCTATGCCCAGCTCGTAGACCGGATGCTCGGGCGCGCCGGGGGCACAGGCTTGGCGGTAGTACACGCATCCCTTGCACGAGTACTTCAGAGGCACGCGGGGCGGCTCGGGGCCAGCCAGATCAGACTTCATCGCTTCGAGCCAACCGTCCCGGTCGTTTGTCACCCAAGCTCTTGCTTCCTCAGTGATATCGTCGATCTTGAACAGCGCGCTCAGGTCATAGTCGCCGCCTCCCGGGTGGACGTACTCCGGGTCGAAGTGCATCAGCGACACCGAGCGCACGGTCAGGCCCGCCTGCTCGAGCACGGCCAGTTGAAACCCGGCGTCGGGCAGGTGGTGGGATCTCACGGAGTTCGTGGCCTTCACCTCAGTCAGTTCGACCATCTCATCGTCGAGCTTGCGCAGGATGTCGACGCGGCAGAGCAGACCCTCGGAGGCGAACGCCCCCTCGAAGATGTACTCGACCTCTGGGTCACGCATGGCTTCCGCTGTCTCCGCTCGGGCCCGGGTGAGGTCGAAGATGTGACCTATGAGCCGGCCCGACGGGAAGTATTCGCGCGCCAGCTCGCCGACCCTGTTGCCTTCGCCGATGAGATGCAGTGCCATCCAATCCAGCGGGTCAGCTAGCTGCTTGAAGCGAGCGCGATGGCAGGACATGTAGCCCCGCCGCGGGCACTGCACATAGTCGGTGAAGCGAGACTTCGAGATGCCTGGGATAGCCATGGCTCCATCGTACCAGGACGGGCGGACGCGACCACCACGCCCCGGCCTAGCGAGAATCCGGAGCGTAGGACTAGACTGACGCTCCCCCGCTGGTCGCTGCCCCACCAGACACTACCCCAGTCCTGTCTCCACGGAGTCGGGCAAGGTCGCGCGCCAGGTCCTTGATCTCATCGCGCAGCTTAGCGGCATATTCGAAGCGCAGCTCCTCCGCGGCGGTGAACATCTCCTCCTCCAGCGTGGCCATCAGCCGCTCCATCTCCGCAGCGGACATCTCTTCGCCCTTTGCGGTGCGGCGCCGCTCCTTGTAGGGGACGCTGCCGCTGATGCCCAAGAGTTCGGCGATGTCGGAGACGCCCTTGACGATGGTGCGCGGCTCGATGCCATGTTCCTCGTTGAAAGCCACCTGATACTTGCGCCGGCGCTCGGTCTCGGATATGGCCCGGTCCATCGCCACAGTGCGCTTGTCCGCGTACATGATCACCGCGCCGTCCACGTTGCGCGCGGCGCGACCGATGGTCTGGACGAGAGCCGTCTCGCCCCGCAAGAAGCCCTCCTTGTCGGCATCCAGGATGGCCACCAGCGTGACCTCGGGCAGGTCTAGACCCTCCCGCAGCAGGTTGATGCCCACCAAGACATCGACCTCCCCGAGGCGGAGCTCGCGGATGATCTTGATGCGCTCGATAGTGTCCACCTCTGAGTGCAGATAGCGCACTCGGAAGCCATTCCCGAGCAAATAGTCGGTGAGGTCCTCCGCCATCTTCTTGGTGAGTGTGGTCACTAGGGTGCGCTGCCCCTTGTCGACGCGCCTTCGGACCTCGTTCATCAGGTCATCGATCTGGTGCTTTGTCGGACGCACCTCCACCTGTGGGTCCACCAGCCCCGTTGGGCGGACAAGTTGCTCGACCACCTGTGCTGACACCGAGGTCTCCCACTCGCCGGGCGTCGCCGAGACGAAGACCGTCTGCGGCGCGCGCTCTATGAACTCCTCGAAGCGAAGGGGCCGGTTGTCCATGGCCGAGGGCAGCCGGAAGCCGTGATCCACGAGCATGGTCTTGCGACTGCGGTCTCCCTGATACATGGCGTGAAGCTGCGGCACGGTCATGTGCGACTCGTCGATGAAGACCAGAAAGTCCTTGGGAAAGAAGTCGAGGAGCGTGTACGGCGGCGAGCCGGGTTCGCGACCCGCAAGGATGCGGGAGTAGTTCTCGATGCCGCTGCAATACCCCAACTCCCGCAGCATCTCCATGTCGTACTGAGTGCGCTGGCGCAGACGGAAGGCCTCCAACTGCTTGCCCTGCACCTCCAGCTCAGCCACCCGCGTCTCCAATTCGGCTGCGATCTCCCCCAGCGAGCGTTCGATAGCGTCCTCTGAAGTTACGAAATGTGTCGCCGGGTATATCGCGACCGCCGGCAGGTGCTCGATGATCTCTTGGGTGAGCGGATCGACCTTGACGATCTCCTCCACCTGGTCTCCCCAGAGGCTCACCCGCACCGAGTAGTCATCGTAAGCCGGCCAGACCTCGAAGCAGTCACCGCGCACCCTGAATCTGCCTCGCTCGAAGCCGATGTCGTTCCGTTCGTAGTGGATCTTGACCAGCTTGCCAAAGACCTCGTCGCGGCTGACCTCGTCACCCTGCTTGAGCAGCACCACCTGTGCCAAGTACTCGGCCGGCGAGCCCAGACCATAGATGCAGGAGACCGAAGCCACGATCACCACATCGCGCCGCATCAAGAGGGACGACGTGGCAGCGTGTCGCAACCGGTCGATCTCTTGGTTGATGGAGGAGTCCTTCTCGATGTAGGTATCGGAGGCGGGAAGATAGGCCTCGGGTTGGTAGTAGTCGTAGTAGGAGACGAAGTACTCGACCGCACTAGCAGGCAGGAACTCGCGGAACTCGTTGCAGAGCTGAGCAGCAAGTGTCTTGTTGGGGGCCATGACCAAGGCTGGCTTGTCAGCTTGGGCGATTATGTTGGCCATGGTGAAAGTCTTGCCGGACCCGGTCACCCCCAAGAGGGTCTGATACCGGTCACCTCGCTCCAAGCCCGCGACCAGCCGGGCTACCGCCTGCGGCTGGTCGCCGGTCAGCTGGTAGTCCGCCTGGATCTGGAAGGCGCTCACTCAGAAGCCTGCGTGAAGACGTCGGGGTGAACGCGCTTGTACAGATCGAGATAGCGCTCGATGCGCTCCACGTAGTCGCGGGTCTCACCGAACTGGATGTCGGACGCTTGGAAAGACTCCAGGCCACCGGCCTGCTCGATCCACTCGTCCACGTTGCCCAACCCTCCGTTGTAGGCCGCCAGGGTAGCCAACGACCCCACGCCGTATATGTCGCCGAGGTAGGCCAAGTACCAGACGCCCAGCTCCAGGCTGTCCACCGGGTCGGTGAGCACGGGGGCTTCTCCCTCAGGCCAGGCCTTGCTCTTGGAGGCCACCCACTCCGCCGTCGCGGGCATCAACTGCATCAGACCCACAGCCCCGCTGCCGGACTCAGCCGTGGCATCGTAGCCGCTCTCTGTCTTGACCATGGCCGCCACCAGGTACGGGTCTTGGTCGTACTTCTCGGCCGCTTGCGCGATCTCGGATTGGTAATGGATGGGAAACAGCTTCGCGGAGAGACCGGGCACCAGGATGTCTCCCCTCAGCACCAGTGCCGCCAAGATGCCAACCGCAAGTAGCACCACCAGCGAGAGACCTGTCCAGAACATGACGTGACGGCGGCGAGGTCCGGTCGGCGCGGGCGGCCGGCGTTCGACCGAAGGCCGGGTGCCCGCCTGCGGAGGAGGCACCAGCCCAGGGTCGGCCTCCTCGGGACCGATCCAGTAGCCGCCACCGCTGCGCGCGCCCTTCATGCCGTCCCCTTAGCCGAATCACCCGCCAGGATCCGGCGCGCGCGTTCGCACACCCTGTCCACGAAGTCCCGCAGCTCCTCAAGGGTGCCGTCGTTGACAAAGACCAGGTCACTCCCTGCCACCCGCCTCTGGCTGGAGGCCTGCAGCGCCTCGAACTCCCCGAACTGCTCCAACCCGAACTTGTGCGTCGACCGCTTTCTGCGTACTTCAGGCGCCGCTTCGACGGTGACCACCAGATCGAAAAGGTCGTCCAAGCCGGCCTCGAACATCAGTGGGACTTCGCAGACGATGAGGCCTCCGGGAGGGGCCTCCTCCATCCGCCTTGCTATCTCTTCCGACACAAGGGGATGGGTGACGCCCTCAAGCCAGCGTAGCTCTCCGCTATTGCCGCGCACCGCTTCAGCCAGGCGAGCCCGCTCCAGCGACCCGTCAGCAGCGATCACTCCTTGGCCGAAATGCCGGGCGATGAGCGCTCCGACTTCGGGACGTTCGTAGATCTCGTGGACGAGTGCGTCCGCAGAGAGCACGGCTACACCACGATCCGCGAACATCCGCAGCGCGGTGCTCTTGCCTGCACCGATGCTGCCGGTCAGTCCGATTGCTACGGCAGTGCGTGCACCTTGGCTCCCGCGCCGCTCCTGGCCCATTCTTCCTCCACAAAGACGGCGAGCGCCCTAAGGCGCTCCCGTTGTTACGTCAGGACTGTCGCCTGCTACTCCTTGGGACCGGCCTCTTCCTCGGCCTCGGCAGACTCCTCGGCGACCTCTTCAGCCGGCGGTGCCTCTTCAGCAGGGGCTTCGTCGGCTTCGTCGGCCTCTTCGACCGCTGATGCTTCTTCAGCCGGTGCTTCTTCAGCCGCCGATGCCTCTTCTGCAGGCGCCTCGTCAGCCTCTTCGACCTTCTCAGCCTTCTCGGCTTTCTTAGCCGCGGCTTTGGTCTTCTTCGGCTTTGCTTCTGCTTCCTCGGCGGCTTCGGTCTCGGCGGCTTCAGCCTGTTCTGCCTGAGCCTCGTCCGCCTCTTTCCCTTCTGCGGCGCTCTCGTCCGCCGGAGCCTCGGTAGCCGGCGCCTCGGTCGCAGTCTCCGACCCGGCCTCCGCCTCTTCACCCTCTTCGCCGGGCTCGCCTTCTTCTTCGGCCAGGGCATCCTCATGGATGCGGTATTCGGGCTCTAGGCGCTTGAGGCTCAGAGAGAGCCGACGCCGTTCAGGGTCGATCTCGATGATCTTGACGTTCACTTCTTGACCCGGGCGCACCACCTCAGACGGGTCTTCTACATGATGCTGGGCCAGCTCGGAGATGTGGATGAGGCCTTCGACCCCTTCTTCGATCTCCACAAAGGCGCCAAACGACACCAGCTTGGTCACCTCACCATGCACGATCTCGTTGACCTGGCGGTTCTCGAACACCTGTTGCCACGGGTCCTTCTGCGTCTGCTTCAGACCCAGGGAGATGCGCTGCCGCTCGCGGTCGATATCCAAGACCCGCACCTCGACCTCTTGGCCGATGGTGAGCACTTCAGAGGGGTGGTTCACGTGACTCCAAGACAGCTCCGAGATGTGGATGAGACCATCGATGCCATCCAGGTCGACGAACGCGCCGAAGTCCACGATGTTGGAGATGACGCCGATGACCATGTCGCCCACGTTCATGCGGTCGAGTATCTGCTCGCGCGCTCCGCGGCGCTCCTCTTCGAGCACGGCCCTGCGGCTGAGCACGACGTTGTTGCGGAAGCGGTTCAGCTCGATGACGCGGCACTCCAGGGTCTGGCCCAGGAACTCGTCGAGTTCGGCCACCCGGCGGATGTCCACGAGGGAAGCAGGCAAGAAGCCGCGCACGCCAAGGTCCAGGATGAGACCACCCTTGACCACTTCGATGACGCTGCCGGACACCGGAGTGCCCTCTTCGGCCGCCTTCTCGATGCGCTGCCAAGCCCGCTCGAACCGTGCGCGCTTGCGGGAAAGGATCAGACGACCGTCGGCGTCCTCCTTGGTGAGCACCAAGGCGTCGATGATGTCTCCCATGGAGACTTCTTCGGCAGGGTCGACAGACTTACGGATGGAGAGCTCATTGGCGGGAACGACGCCTTCGCTCTTGTAGCCGATGTCGACTAGGACCTCGTCCTTGTCGACCCGCACCACCGTACCGGTGACGATGTCTCCTTCTTCAAAAGACACGATGGTCGCGTCGTAGTTGGGGATCATCTGCCCATCTACTTCGATCATCAGGTCTTGGCCGCCCTGCAGTGTTTCCGGACCGCCTTCGGGGGTTTGCACTTCGTCGCCGGTTTGTTCGTCTGACATGTAGTTTCTTTATCCTTCCAAAAAGGAACGCCGAGCCACGCCCTAGCATGGCGCATGTGGGCGTAGTATACCGGCGGACTTGCGAAAAGCAAACTTAGGACCGGCTTCTGACGGGCCTAACCACGGCCTCCGCTACTTGGCCGCCGCCCAGTCGATGCCCACCCCGGCATCGACCCCCAAAGGTGGCTCCATCGGGTAGGCGTTCGCCATCTCGTGGACGACCGCGTCCCGCACTCGCGTCGCCATGTCCTCAGGGACTTCGAACACCAGTTCGTCATGCACCTGCAGCACCAGCCGCGCCCCAGGGAAGTCCGCCTGCAGCAGCCGCTGACAACCGATCATCGCCACTTTGATGATGTCGGCGGCGCTCCCCTGGATGACGGAGTTCACCGCCAGCCTCTCCCCCAGCGACCTCTCCTGAAAGTTATCGGAGCGTAGCTCTGGGATAGGCCGGCGCCTGCCGAACACCGTGGTTACGTAGCCCTGGCTCCTGGCCTGTTCGATCGTCTCTTCGATGAAGGTCTTCACTCGAGGCAGACGCTCGAAATAGCGGTCGATGTAGGCGGCGGCCTCCTCCCTCTCGATCCCCAGGGTCTGGCTGAGACCGAAGGACGTCTGACCGTACATGATGCCGAAGTTGACGGCTTTGGCGTAGCGGCGGTGCCGACCATCGACTTGGTCCTCAGATATGCCGAAGACCTCGGACGCCGTACGCGTGTGGATATCCTCACCGCGGGCGAACGCCTCTAGGAGTGCCACTTCCCCGGACAGATGCGCCATCACCCTCAGCTCTATCTGGGAGTAGTCGGCCACCACGAGCAGATGCCCAGGCTCTGCGCCGAAGCAGTGACGGATCTGCGCGCCCAGCGGGGTGCGGATAGGTATGTTCTGCAGGTTCGGGTCGCTGGAGGAGAGCCTCCCGGTGGCGGTCACGGCCTGATGCAGGGTCGTGTGGAGCCGTCCGGTATCGGGAGCGACCACCTGCGGCAGCGCGAGTAGATACGTGGACATCAACTTCGACAGCTCGCGGTGACTGAGTATGTCTCCGACGATGGGGTGGCTGTCGCGCAAGGCCTCCAGCGTCTTGGCGTCTGTGGAGTAGCCGGTCTTGGTCTTGCGCTGCCGAGGGAGACCGAGCTTATCGAAGAGTATCCGGCCGAGCTGTTGCGGGGAGCCCAGGTTGAAGGGCTCACCCGCGCTTTCATATATGGATGCCTCCAGCGCCTCCAATTGGTCCTGGACTTTACCCGTCATCTCCCCCAGGCGGTAGCAGTCCACGTGCACGCCCGCCTGCTCCATTGTGATGAGCACTCTCGTAAGCGGGAGTTCGATGGTCTTGAACAGATCCCACATGCCCTGCTCGCGCAGGTTCTCCGCCTGCTTGCCCGCCAAGGCCAGCACCAGTGCCGCCTCCACCGCGCCGCCTGCTACCTCGGAGCCGACGTCGAGCTCCGGCCCGACGCCCGGCTGCCAACCGCCCCAGGTCGGCACGGAGACGCCCACCCCCCGCGCCAACCCCTCCACGGGGTACGCGCGCTGTCCTGGGTCCAAGAGATACCCCGCGAGATACGTGTCATGCGCCACCTCGTCCAGCAGATCGTGCAGCAGCACGGCAGACTTGAAGTCGTGACAGACCCTGGGGCCCGCTGACAGCAGTGCGCGCATCGCCTCTTTCGCTGCCAAGGGCTGCTCCACCCTCGCCAAGGTGAGCGCGCCATAGTCCGCCGCGACCTGAGCGCCGCCGGGACCGCGGGCCTGTGCCAGCCACAGCGCGCCTTCGCAGTCCACCGCTAGGCCGACCTCGTTGGGCCAATCGACCAGCGCCCTCACACCCTCCGCGTCCACCGACGTCGCGACTGCAGGCGCCAACACGGCGGTCTCCTCACCCGCCCCGACGCGCCCAACGCCTGAGCCGGCGGGTCCAGCGCCGGCGCCCGCGACCTTCGCGGACGTGCTCTCCACCTCGCACGCGGGCAGTAGCGGCTCTATCCGGGTGAACAGCGACGCGAACTCGAAGCGGGTCAGCAGCTCGACCAGCCTCTGCCGCTGAGGGGTCAGCCCCACCGCCGCCGTCGAGTCGAAGTCGATAGGGGCGTCGTGCTCTAGCGAGGCCAGCTTCTTCGAGAGCAATGCCAGCTCCCGATGCTCCTTGAGTAGCTCCCTGCGCTTGGGGCCGCTCACTTCGTCCGCCCGCTCCAGCACCTCCTCCAGACTGCCGAAGCGGCACAGCAGTTCACTGGCGGTCTTCTCCCCGATGCCCGGGACACCCGGTATGTTGTCGGAGGAGTCGCCCTTGAGACCTATCAGGTCGGGTATCAGGCGAGGCGGCACCCCGAAGCGCTCCTCCACCGCCGCGGGATCGTAGACCTTGACCTCGGTCATCCCCTTGGTGTTGGACATGATGCTCACGTGCTCGCTGGCCAGTTGCAGAGCGTCCTTGTCCCCGGTCACGATCACGGCGTTGCGGCCGTGGGCCTCCGCCTGACGGGCCAGCGTGGCCAGGATGTCGTCGGCCTCCCAGCCGGGCAACGCCAGGTTGACGAAACCGAAGGCCTCGGACAGCTCAGCGAAGAACGGCCACTGCTCTGAGAGCAGATCGGGCATGGGCTTACGCTGGGCCTTGTACTCCTCGAACTCCTTGTGCCTGAAGGTCTTCTCGCGCGAATCCCAGGCGACGATGACGGTCTGCGGGTGATAGTCCCCGAGGATCTTGGTGAGCATCAGACAGAAGCCGTATAGGGCGTTGGTGGGGAACCCACTCGAAGTGGCGATCTCTTGCGGCAGGGCGAAGAATGCCCGGTAGGCGATGTTGTTGCCGTCTAGCAGAAATAGAGATCGTCGGCCGCTGACAGTCCCGTTCGCCTCTTCCACAGTGCGCCCCCAGGGATCAATCTTGCTTGTCGCGTGCAGCCGCCTCGGCGTCGGTGTCGCCGGACTCAGTAGCGCCGGCATCGGTGTCGCGGTCCGAGGCACCCTTCTTGGAGCCACGGACCGACCTCCTCAGCCAGCGGGCGACTACCGGCAACCTCTTGGGCACCAGGACGAGGAACGCTATCACCGCGATGATGATCAGCAGTTCTACCCAGCTGATATCAGTCATGTCCCTCTCCTCGTCGCCGGCCGGCGAACACAAGCGCCACGCGCCCGTATGAACCCAGCCGACGGTCCGCGAGTATTTAATCACAAGGTCCACGCGCACCGGCCGCTCAATCGATTATAATGAAACGCGTTTTTGCGCCCGGGCCGAAGTGGCGGAATTGGCAGACGCGCTGGACTCAAACTCCAGTGAGGCTCACACCTCGTGCGGGTTCGACCCCCGCCTTCGGCACTGACACTCATCACTGTGGAATAGCCACGGATAGCAGCCGTTTCCAGACGCTGCACCCTGGGTAGATTTCCTTCTGTCTCGCTGTTACACTCCGTGTGAGGGGAGAAGTGAGGGAAAGCATGGAGCACAGCCGAGAATCCCAGGACAAAGAGTACGCAGGACTCGTCGGGGAGAAGCTCCGCCGTATGCGGCAAGAGCGCGGCCTCAGTCTTCAGGAAGTATGCGAACTCTCGGGCGGCTCTTTCGTAGTCTCCACACTCAGCGCGTACGAGCGCGGCAAGCGCAGCCTCAGCCTGGAGCGCCTCGCCGAACTGGCGGACATCTACGGACAATCTCCCACTTCGGTCCTAGATCTCGAGAGCGATACCACCAGCCTCCACCGCGGCGCCACCCGAGGCACCCCCCTGCGGATAGACCTGACCAGCCTGGACAGGCTCTCGCCCGAGGAACGTCGTCCGCTCGAATCGTATCTGGCCTTCCTAAGGGAGTTACGTAACGATCCCGGCCGCGAGGTCCTGACCATCCGCAAGGATGATCTGGCCTACCTGTCGGCACTCTATGGAGTGCGACCACAGGCCTTGAAGGATTACCTGGAGAAAGAGGGCGTGCTTCTCACCTGGTGAAGGTAGCGGCCGATCTCGGCCAGCCCGCTCTGTAGGTCGTCGTTCCGCGCCACCATCTCCACCAGGGCACTTCCGACGATGACCCCATCCGCGTAACCCGCTACCGACTCTGCCTGCTCCACCGTACTCACCCCGAACCCCACCGCCAGCGGCAGGTCGGTGTGACGGCGTATCCGGGCGATGAACTCGGGCAGGTCCTGGCGAAGGGCGCTGCGCGCACCCGTCACCCCGGTCGTCGACACGCAGTAGATGAACCCCGAGGCCGACGCCGCGATGCGGGCCAGCCTCTCGTCCGTGCTCGTCGGAGCGGCCAACAGGATGACATCGACCCCCCGCGCGCGCGCCGTGACCTGCAGGTCCGCGGCCTCCTCTACCGGCAAGTCCGGCACCACCACTCCCAGGACCCCGCTTGCAGTGCACTGCTCGAAGAACTTCGCCGGTCCGAAGGCCAGGATGGTGTTGAGGTAACTGAGAAGCACCAGACGCGCGCCCCGCGTCGACGCCTTACCCGCGATATCAAGGACGTCCACCGGACGGATGCCACTCCGCAGCGCCACCTGCGAAGCCGCCTGTATCACCGGACCGTCCGCCAGGGGGTCTGAGAAGGGGATGCCTAACTCGACCAGGTCAGCGCCCGCCTCCAAGTACGCATCCACGATGCGTAGGCAGCCATCCCGGTCGGGATAGCCACCCACAGCGTACGGCATGAGCAGCGGGCGTCGCGCCTCCCGAAACAGAGCGGTGAGCCCGCTGGCACTCCGTGAGTCGGGGGCGGTCATCCCCTCACCCCCAGGGCGTCGGCCACACTGTAGACATCCTTGTCTCCCCGGCCTGACAGACTGACCACGACCACGTCGGTCTCGGCAAAGCCGTGCCCCCCGCGAAGCAGGAAGGCGATGGCATGCGAGCTTTCCAGCGCCGGGATTATGCCTTCAAGGCGCGACAGGGTCTGAAACGCAGAGAGCGCCTCGTCGTCGGTGGCGCTGGTGTACTCCACCCGGCCGGCATCCTTGAGGTACGAGTGCTCCGGCCCCACGGAGGGATAGTCGAGCCCCGCGGCGATCGAGTGGGCCTCTTGGATCTGGCCGTCAGCGTCCTGCAACACGTAGGAGAAAGAGCCGTGCAGGATGCCGCCGGTTCCCCGAGCCAGCGAGGCGCCGTGTTTGCCGGAGTCCAGCCCCAGACCCGCTGCCTCCACGCCCACGAGCCGCACCTTGTCCTCCCCTAGGAAGTCGTAGAACAACCCGATGGCGTTGCTGCCCGCGCCCACGCAGGCCACCAGTCCATCGGGCAGCCGCCCCTCTTTGGCCAGCATCTGTTCGCGGGTCTCCGAGCCGATAACGGCCTGGAAGTCGCGGACCAGCGTCGGGTACGGCGCCGGCCCCACCACCGAGCCGATTATGTAGTGGGTCGATTCCACATTGGCCACCCAGTCGCGGATCGCCTCGTTGGTCGCGTCCTTGAGTGTCCCGCTGCCCGAGGTCACCGGGATGACCTCGGCGCCCAGCAGGCGCATCCTGAAGACGTTGAGCTCCTGACGTCTGATGTCCTCTTCGCCCATGTAGACATGGCACTCCAAGCCGAACAGGGCGGCCACGGTAGCTGTGGCCACTCCGTGCTGACCCGCGCCGGTCTCGGCGATGATGCGTTTCTTGCCCATCCGCACCGCCAGGAGTATCTGTCCAAGAGTGTTGTTGATCTTGTGGGCGCCGGTGTGGGCCAGGTCCTCACGCTTCAGGTAGATCTTGCAGCCCACCTGCTCCGAGAGTCGCTTGGCCAGGAACATCGGCGTGGGCCGTCCGGCGTAGTCGGTCTGCAGTGTGCGCAGTTCGTCCAGGAAGTCAGGGTCTTCACGGTACCTCTCGTAGGCCGCGTCCAGCTCCTCGAGAGCCGAGACCAAGGTCTCGGGCACATAGCGGCCCCCGTAAGGACCGAATCGCTCAGGTATGGTCACTTCTCGCTTCCTTCCTTGACCCTGGCCACCAGTCTCTCCATCGACTCCGCATCCTTGACCCCCGGCGACGACTCTACGCCGCTGGAGACATCCACCCCCCAAGCGCCCGACTCAGACAGCGCCTCGAGCACGTTCTCGGGGCCTATGCCACCCGCCACCATCAGTCGGGCCGGTCCGGCAACGTCAGCTACGTCACGAGCGAGACCCCAGCGGAAAGCGGTGCCGCTGCCCCCGAAGCCCTCTCGGGGCCCCGAAGCGCTTCCCGCCCCGCTCGCGACACAAGTGTCGAGCAGTACTATGTCGGCGTGCTCCCGCTCCTCTGCGACCACCGCGCGCGGACGCGCCGTGTCGGCGGCGTCCGCGTCTACAGGCACTGCCCGAATGATCAGTACCGTGCGGTCCTCGCCACCCAGGGCCTCGGCCAACTCGCGGGCGCTCGGCCCGGCCAGGCCGTGCAACTGTACAGCGTCCAACCCGACCTCTCGGGCGACGCCCACTATCTCGTCGACCCTCGCATCGGTGAAGACGCCCACGGTGAGAGGCTCACCATCCGTGCGTCCTGCCGCCCCGTCACCTCGCCCCAGGCCCGCGGCCGCGAGCAACCCGCGTGCCGCGCCCGGCTCCAGCCGGCGCGGGCTCGGGGCGAATACGAAGCCCAGCGCCCACACCCCCAGGTCGCGCGCGGCTACCACGTCCTCGATACGGGTCAGGCCGCAGATCTTCACTGCCGGCACAGCGATGGCTCAGGTCCTCTTGTGCATATAGACGATCATCAGCAGCAGCGAGACGATCAGGAGCGCCCACATGGCCACGAACCAGAACATACTGAGTGGCCAGAAGTGGAAGTTGGTGCCGAACAGACCCACGATGAAGGACAGGGGCATGAAGATGGTGGCGACCACAGTGAGTTGCTTCATCACCCGGTTCAAGCGGTTGGACACGCTGGTCAGATGCAGATCCAGCGCCGACGACAGGATGTCTCGGTAGGTATCTAACAACTCGATGGTCCGCAGGACGTCGTCATGCACGTCGCGAAAGTAGACCTGAGCCTCCGGCTCCACGTAGAGCACCCCGTACGCCCCCAGCCGCTGCATGACGTCGCGCAACGGGGCCACGCGTCTGCGCAGGTCGACCAAGTCGCGCTTGAGGCTGAACAGCGCGTCCATGGGACTTTGCGCCGTCTCCAGAAGCACCTGGTCCTGCAGCGCGTCTATCCGGTCATCCAGGCGCTCCAGTCCCGGCTGCAGACTCTCCACCAGCCACTCACATATCTGGTAGGCGATGAAGCTGGCCCCGCGCTGGCGCGCGAACACCTGCCTTCTGACCCTGTCCGCCAGGATCTCGTAGTCGGGCTCCTCGATGTTGCCGACGGAGATTATCCACCGAGGCCCCATGAACAGGCGCAGATCCCTCAGCTGGGGCAGGTCGCCTGGGGCCTCACTCGGTGCGAGGGCGCTGCCCGCGGACTGGCGGGTCCTCGTCGTCCCCAGGCTTCCGGCTGAGAACAACGAGACATACAGGTGATCGGCGAACTCCTCAACGCGCGGCCGCTCGGGTCCGTCGCGCAGGCTCTTGACCGCGATCTCATGAAGTCCCATGTCATCGAGCGCCTGGAGGACGGTAGATGCCAGCTCGGTGTGTATCCAAGTGACGGGTGAGTCCTGGGCAGAGAGGCCCGACAGTGCCGCGGCCAGTTCGGCCGCCTCGATAGCATGCGCGCCCTGGGGTGTCAGTATGCGCGCCGTGTGACCACCTCCGTCAGCGTCTGGACGATTCACGGTCACGGCACCAGCAACACCGGCACCGGCGCCGATCGCATGACGTGTTCGGCGGTCCGCCCCAGAAACAGATCACGGATGACGGAGTGGCCCCGCGTGCCCATGATGACTAGGTCGGCCGGATCATCGGCCAGAGCCGCGGCCGCGGCCTGCTCTGGCCCACCCGGAAGCACCGAATAGCCCGCCTCCACCTCGTGGGCACCGAGAAGGGCCTTCGCCGCCTTCAGAACGGCCTGTCCCCGCTCGGCTTCGTCGTCAGCGTTGAGCACAGTGAGCTTCAGCGGTATCTGCGCCGAAAGCTCGACAGCCAGACGTAACGCGCGGTTGGCCGGCTCGCTATCGTCGAACATCACCAAGGCCTTGCCTATCACGCGCGGCTGCTCTTCCGTCAGTAGCACGGGTATCGCTGAGCGCTTGATCACCGCTTCTGTGGTGGAGCCCAGAAGATCTCGTCCCCACTTCGCGTGCTCGCCGCGCTTGCCTATCACCACCAGGTCGTGCTCAGTGGCGCGATCGGCGACCACCTGCCCAGGGACCCCTTCGTCCACGCGAGTCTCCATCCGCAGACCCGCCCCCTCGACCGTCTTGCGTGCATCCCCTAGTATCCGCTCGCCCTTCTCCTGGAACTTCTCCATGAGGTCTAGCGACGGGATGTACGGCATGCCCCCTTCGAGAGAATAGGAGTAGTCAAGGTAGGGCGGCATCTCCGCGTAGCGGACGTCCACCACGTTCAGACCCGTCAAGCGCGCGTCCGAAGCTTTGGCCAATTCGATCGCCTGCGCGAGAGCAGTCTGCGCGTAACCGGAAGCGTCCATAGCGATCAACAGTGACTTGATCATCTACCCTCCTTGCTGGCCTTGAAGAGCAGCCTCACTCTCCGAGCCCGCGCACTCGCCCAGCAGCGATCGCGTGGCATCCTCGACATCTGTCTCCCGCAGGAGGCTTTCCCCCACCAGCACGGCATCGACACCTGCGGATGCAAGCCGCTGCACATCCTCGTTCGAACTGATGCCACTCTCGCTCACCAGCAGCCGGCCTTCCGGCACCAGAGGGGCCAACCTCTCCGTGACCTCCAGTGACACCGAGAATGAGCGCAGATCGCGGTTGTTCACGCCGAGCAGCGTCTTCTCTAAGGATAAGGCCCGTTCCATCTCCGCCTCGTCGTGGACTTCCAAGAGCACGTCCAGGCCAAGGTCGTCCGCCGCCTCGGACAGCCGGCGAAGCTCCTCGTCTCCGAGCAAGGCAGCGATCAACAACACGGCGGAGGCCCCATGGACCCTGGCCTCGACGAGCTGGTACTCGTCCAAGATGAAGTCCTTGCGCAGCAACGGCAGGGTAGTAGCCGCGGCTGCAGAGCGAAGATCGTGGAGACTGCCCAAGAAGAAGTCGCCCTCGGTGAGCACCGAGACGGCCCGAGCGCCACCCGCCTCATATGCGGTCACGAGTCGCTCCACTTCCAGGTCGGGCCTTATCGGACCCCGGCTTGGTGAGGCTCGCTTGACCTCGGCGACGAGCGAGACCCCCGGCGCGCTGATGGCAGCGGCGAAAGAGGCTCGCGTTCCCTCGGGTCGCAGGGCGCGCAGCTCTGCCAGCGGCATGCGTTCGCGCCGTTCTTCGAGTCTCCGCCGGACGGCGGGGATGATGCGGTCCAAGTAGTCACCCGTGGTGATCACGACCGCCCTTCGGCGAGCCTCCCGGTCAAGTTGACAAGATCCTCCAGAATCTTGGCGGCGCGGCCGTCATCCAGGACTTCCTCCGCGATCTCGATGCCCTCCCTGATCGCCGACACCGCTCCGGCGACGTATAGTGCCGCCCCTGCATTCATGACTACCACGTCCCGAGGCGCACCCTTCGCTCCGTCCAGCACTCCTCTGATGATGAACGCGTTCGCCTCAGGGTCTCCGCCCACCAGTCCCCTCAAAGACCAACGTTGCACGCCGCACTCTTCTGGCGTGAGCGTGTAGGGAGGATGGACAACGCCCCTCCCCACTTCGACTATGGTGTTGCCGCTCGTCACCGAGAGTTCGTCCATGCCCTCGTCGCTGTGCACCAGAAGCGCGTGCCGATAGCCCACCCGAGCCAAGGCACCAGCAAGGATGTCAAGATGCGCGGCACTGCTGACCCCGAGCAGCATCCTCTGCACGCCCGCCGGGTTGGTCAACGGACCCAGCAGGTTGAACACGGTACGAACGCCCAGGTCCCGCCTGACTCCCGCGACGGCGCTCGTGGCCGGATGATGCCGCGAGGCAAGCATGAAGCCCATGCCGACCTCCTCGATGCAGGTCGCGATCCCGACGGGCATGAGATCGGTGCGGACGCCGAGAGCCTCCAGTACATCGGCTGAGCCGCAGCGCGAGGATGCCGCCCGGCTGCCGTGCTTGGCAACCTTGACTCCGGCCCCCGCCACCACGAAGGCGGCCGCGGTGGAGATGTTGAAGGTCCCCAGCCCGTCGCTGCCCGTGCCCACGATATCGATCAGCTCGGACTGGCAGGCGGTCTCGACGGGCACCAACATCCTCCGCATGACCTCCAGCATCCCGGCGATCTCGTCCGAGGTCTCCTGCTTGACGCGGAGCGCCATCAAGAACGCCGCCTTCTGCGCATCAGAGATATCTTCTTCCACTAGCTGCTCGAAAGCGACGGCAGCGTCGGCGCGACTGAGGTCGCGCCCTTCGGCGAGCCGCTCCAGGAAGGGGGTCAGCGAGGGCTGCCGCTCTTCGGGCTCGATTCCGGCGACGGTCGCGGCCGGTTCTACGACGGGCTCCGGATCGGGCACGGCCCAAGTCGCTTCCACCGGGGTCCCGGCCTCAGGTATGCCGGCGCTAGGGACATCCACGTCAGGAGAAGAAGGCGTGACTCGCTTGGGCGAGAGCCTCTCGTCCTCCTCCGAGAACCCTAGTCCGAATGGATCATCACTCATCTTTCCGCTCTCCCGTGAGTCAAGAAGTTTCGCAGCAGATCCTTGCCTACCTCGGTCAGTAGACTCTCGGGGTGAAACTGCACACCTTCCACCGCATAGTCCCTGTGACGCACCCCCATGATGACACCATCTTCGGTCCAAGCCGAGCGTTCTAGCTCATCGGGCAGCTCCCCGGCCAAGACCAGCGAGTGATAGCGAGTGGCGACGAAGGGATCCGGGAGACCCGCGAACACCCCCATGCCGTCATGATGTATGAGCGAGGTCTTGCCGTGCACGGGTGCCTCCCCTCGTATCACCTTGCCGCCGAACGCCTGCCCGATGGCCTGGTGACCCAGGCACACTCCAAGGATAGGACATTCCCCGGCCAAAGCGCTAATCGCGTGCAGGCTGACCCCGGCTTCGTCGGGGGTGCACGGACCCGGGGAGATGACCAGATGTGTAGGGGCCTCGTCCCTGATGCCCGCCACTGTGAGCTCGTCGTTGCGAAATACCTTGATCTTAGTGTCGGAGATCTCCGCCAGGTATTGCACCAGGTTGTAGGTGAATGAGTCGTAGTTGTCTATCACCACGATCTGCAGGTCGCTCTTGCTCATCACGCCTACTCCCATTCCTCTTGCTCGGTGGCTAGTTCGATGGCTCTGAACATCGCCCGCGCCTTGTTCTCGGTCTCGGCGAACTCTCGTTCAGGCACCGAATCGGCCACGACGCCCGCACCCGCCTGCACGTAGGCCCTCCCGTTCTTGACGAGCACCGTGCGGATGTAGATACACGAGTCCAGGTCACCCGAATAGCTCAGGTAGCCGATAGCACCAGCATACGGACCTCTACGCGTGGGCTCCAACTCGTCGATGATCTCCATGGCGCGCACCTTTGGTGCCCCCGACACGGTGCCCGCAGGAAACACCGCCCGCAGCGCGTCGGTAGCCTTGACGCCCTCGTCCAACTCACCCACCACCGACGACACCAGGTGCATCACGTGGCTGTACCTTTCGACCGCCATGAACTCCTCGGTCTTGACCGTGCCTGCCCGGCACACGCGACCCAGGTCGTTGCGGCCCAGGTCCACCAACATGAGATGCTCGGCCCTCTCCTTCTCGTCGGCGAGCATCTCCGCAGCAAGAGCTCCGTCCTCGGTGGGGGTAGCTCCGCGTGGCCTGGTGCCCGCGATGGGTCTGGTCTCCGCCCGGGCTCCGACGACGGTGACCAGCGGCTCCGGGCTAGAACCCACCACCTCGAAGTCTCTGAACGACATGTAGTACATGTACGGACTGGGGTTCACCGCCCGCAGACCTCGGTAGATGGAGAAGCCGCTCACCCCCACCTCACGCTCGAAGCGCTGCGAAAGCACCACCTGAAACGCGTCGCCGGCGTAGATGTACTCACGTATCCGCTCCACGGCCGCCAAAAAGCGCTCTCGTTCAAACGTGGACCTCACCTTATCCTGACCGGCAGCCTGCTTCTGCGACCGGGCTCGATCCAGACTCCACTTCGGCGGGGGGATGGGCGCACGCAGCCTCGCCTTCACTTCCCGTAGTCTTTGCTTCGCGGATTCGTAGGCCGCGTCAAAGTCTGGCTCCTCGCCCACGAAGATATTGGTGAGCAGAGTGATCGTGTGCTGCAGGTGGTCGAACGCCACGATGACGTCGGTGAGCAAGAAGGCCATGTCCGGAAGCCCCAGATCGTCGGGGGGCACGTCGGGCAGCCGCTCTACGTGGCGGACACAGTCGTAGCCGAAGTAGCCGACGGCGCCCCCCGCGAAGGGCGGCATGTCCGCGAGAGCCGGTCCGCGATAGTTGCTGAGGTGTCGCTCCATGAAGGAGAACGGGTCGCCGCCCTGGTCCGAAAGGTCGTAGTCGGAGTCCACTCCGGCGCGCCTGACGGTCACCGTCCCCCCCTTCAGCCGCACGCTCTCCCACGCCTGGATACCCATGAACGAGTAGCGCCCCAACCTGAGACCCTGCTCCGCGCTCTCCAGCAAGAAGCATCCCGCCGACTGCCGCAGCTTGAGAAAGGCCGAGACTGGTGTCTCTGTGTCGTCGAAGAACTTGTGCGTGACCGGGATGACGTTGTAGGTCGCACTCAGCGCCCTCGCCTCTTCGCGCGAAGGCGTGGTGCTGATACCGCCGGATGTCATGGCCGCCTATCCCTTCTTGGAGAGGAACGGGGGCCGCTCACCGGGCGGTGTGCTGAGCCAACGGTCGTCAAAACACGAGTAGTCTCCGGTGTGGCAGGCGACGCCTGTCTGCTCGACCAGAGCGAGCAGGGTGTCGGCATCGCAGTCATAGCGGAGTTCGCGTACTCGCTGGATGTGACCCGAGGTAGCCCCTTTGTTCCAGAACTCCTGGCGCGACCGGCTGTAAAACCAAGTGGTGCCAGTCTCCAGAGTCCGGCGGAGCGACTCCGCGTTCATGTATGCCAGCATGAGTACTGCGCCCGAGTCCCAGTCCTGCACTACACACGGGATGAGGCCGCGCGAGTCGTACTTGACTATGGAAGGGTCAGCCACGACATCAGGCGCCGCGGATGTGGCATCGTCGGTGATCGAGTTGTCGGCCTTGCTCTGCATCTTATGTCCCTTCGTGATCGTCTACCAAGTGGTGCGTCTGCACCCGAACTGCCCGGACTTAGTCGTCCGGCCACTGTAGGCGCCCCCCGCCCTCAGCGAGGGGCTAGATCCACGAAGGCTGCCAAGCGGGAGAGGACGTGGCCCGGGAGTCTAGGCGCCAGTTACCCGCCCCGAGGGACTCTTGCGCCCGTGGGCGCCGCGCGGTCATCTTGGCGACTTCTTCTCTCATCGTTCCACTCCGTCAGCACACCGGTACCGAACCGGTATGATACACGTCAGGTTGGTGGCTGTGTAGCTGTGAAAGACCGAGCGAGGCGCTGGTGGACGGCACTGCTGAGATGATCTTCTCAGGGGATGAGCTCCTGCGGGGCGACACCTTGAACACGAATCAGGCCTACCTCGGAGAAAGGCTCCTCGACCTCGGCTTCTTCGTCACTCACGCACTATGTGTCGCCGACGACCTCGCTGCACTGACCACCGCCATCACCGACAGCCTCTCCAGGCGGCCGGCGCTCCTGGTGCTGTCGGGGGGGCTCGGCCCCACAGAGGACGACCTCACCCGAGAGGCCGTGGCTGCCTCCCTCGACTTGCCTCTCGAGATGCATGACGACCTACTCGAGTCGATCCGGGCCCGTTTCACCTCTCGCGGAGCAGCCATGATCGAGTCTAACCGCAAGCAGGCGCTCCTCCCCAAAGGAGCGCGAGGCCTGCCCTTCACCGGAACGGCTCCTGGTTTCGCGCTACAGACCGCGGACACGATGCTCGTCGCGCTGCCCGGGGTCCCCTGGGAGCTCAAGGAGATGTGGCAGAAGCATGTGGAGCCACTCCTGTCCCCCGCCGTGGCGCACGAAGTGCGCCGACTGCGGGTCTTCGGCCTCGGCGAGTCGAGACTGGCAGAGATGTTTCAAGACATCGACTGGCGCGACCCCGAAGCCACTGTGGGGACCCGGGCCAACCTGGACGGCGTCACCCTCATCCTCCGAGCCAAGGCTACACCCGAGGGACGACGCAGACTCGACGGGCTGCAGCAACGTATCCAAGCTACCGTCGGGGACAAGCTCTACAGCCTCACCAACCAGGATCTGCCCGTCGTGGTGGGAGATCTACTGAGAGAGGCTACACTCACGGTGAGCGTCGCCGAGTCTTGCACCGGGGGCCTGCTGGCCAAGCGGTTCACCGACATCTCGGGCAGCAGCGACTACTTCCTGGGCGGCGTGGTCGCCTACGACAATAGCGTCAAGACCGGCCTCTTGGGCGTGCCTCAAGAGTCGCTCGAGGCGAAGGGCGCCGTCAGCGAAGACGTGGCCGCAGCGATGGCCGAAGGCATCCGCCGCGCCACCAGCTCGGACTGCGCGCTCTCCACGACGGGCATCGCCGGGCCGGACGGGGGGACCGAGGACAAGCCGGTGGGGCTGGTCTACATCGGTTGCGTGGTGCGCGGCACTACGACTGTCGAGCGCCTGAACCTGTGGGGCAGCCGCGACCAAGTGCGCGAGCGCGCGGCCTTCAGCGCCCTGGACCTACTTAGGCGGCGACTGCGGGGGTAGCTCCCCCTCACCGAGCCCGCAGTTTAGACACCGTCGCGCTGGGGCATGGCCATATGCAGACAACAAGCGTTGCTGCGGCGAGGGGGTCGTCATGCTCGAGAGGTTCGAAAAGCTGGCCGGGTACAAGCTGAACGCGATAGACAGGGAAGTAGGCAAGATCGCCGACCTGTACTTCGACGACACGTTTTGGACGGTGCGCTATCTAGTCGTGGATACAGGCAGTTGGCTGACCGAGAAGTCGGTCCTGATCTCCCCATACGCGGTAGCGGTCTTCGATCTGCAGGATGAGCGCATCGACACTACGCTAAGCGTCGAACAGATAGAGAGCAGCCCTTCGCCGGAGACCGACCTCCCAGTCTCGCGCCAATTCGAGGAAACGTATGCTCTTTACTACGGCTATCCGAACTACTGGGACAGGCCCCACCCACGGGGAGGCTACGCCGCACCTGAGCTCATGCCTCCGTTCGAGGAGATCCAGGAGACGAAGGGTTGGGACAGCCACCTGCAGAGTGCGAAGGAGGTCGATGGGTATCAGGTGAACGCCCTGGACGGCCACATAGGCCATGTATCCGACTTCGTCATCGACGACACCGACTGGGCCATCCGCTACTTCGTGGTCGATACAAAGAACTGGTGGCCAAGCAAGCACGTGCTCATGTCACCGGGTTGGGCGACCCATGTGGATTGGGCCAAGCGCACGGTATCGGTGGACTTGACACGCGACACCATCCAACAGGCGCCCGAATACCACGCCGGCAGCCCCATCACCCGGGACTACGAGGCGCAGCTCTTCAGCCACTACTGCAAAGACTGCTACTGGCAAGACTGAGAGCCCTCACGCAGGCCCCCGGCGGCGACGCGGCTAGGGCAGGCATCCGACAGTCTATTGGAAGGGGCTGCCCTTTGAGATAGCGTCGAGCGTCTCCGAGACCCCGGGGTGCTCTACCGCCCACCGCTGCCTCAGCAGATGCAGCACCGAGAACAGGTCGCGCAGCTCGGAGGCGGGGCCCTCTGGGCCCGTGAACACTTGACCCAATTGCCTCGCAGCTTCACCCTCGAGCTGCCGGGCCGTCTCGGAGTTCACCTCGTCTTCCAGGTGCTTGACGATGCGCTCGAACTCTTCACTGCTCAGCCAGATGCCTTGGCACTGCGCGCACTTGTCTATGTTCACGCCCGACTTCTCATAGGGGATGACCCCCATCGGCACCTCGTCCTTGGGGCAAAGGCGCCGGCCGCGGGCCGCGCCGGCCCCCTGGGCTTCGGCGGTGAACGGGTCGAAGTCCAGCCAGCGCAGGTCTTCGTCGGTGCTGTCGATGGCCTTCTTCAGTTCGTCTCTATCGAACCAACGACCCATGCACTGGGGACACTCGTGTATCTTCACCCCGTGACTCTCGGTCTCGCGCAGAGTAGTGCCTTCTTCAGGACATTGCATCTGTGACTCCTTCCCGGATCTTCCCGCTTGGGTATCTACGATACCGCGGTCGTCAGTCGCCGTAGAACTTGAGGTAGGTGTGCGGCTTGCCGCGCGCCTGGGCAGCCAACTCGATCAGGCGCTCGAGGTGCTCGCGTACGCTCTCGATATCGAGTCGCTGGCTGCGGACTTCCAGGGCGTGGACCACGGAGGGAGCCCAGGCGGATTGGCGCGCGCTGGCCACCTCCGTGCTTCCCAACAGATCCAAGCGTTCGGCAGTGATGTGCTCGCGTGCAGCCTCCAGCTCGCGGACGAGAGTGGGTATCTGCAGCTGGTTGAACGTGGTATTGCCTTCGGGGTGGATGAACCGCAGGCACGTGGTGCCCGCATGCCCGGCGAGAGCCACCACGCGACCCGTCAGGTCTTCTGGATCGAGGACCTCCGCCAGACCGACGCCTTCTTCATCTTCCATGTACAGATCGATGCTCATGATCGACAGTGTGCCCAGACAGAGCATGATCACGTCACTTGTTGTAGTAGATGTCTACGGTCGTCCCGGTGGGCGTCTCGTACCATAGCTGCTCGGCCACCCACATAGGCACTCGTACGCATCCGTGGCTGGCCGGGTAGGTGGGCACCGATGGGTAGCCGTGGATAGCGGTCCGGCTGACGATGTAGGAGGGGTAGTACATGACCCCGTCCACAGTGACGCAACTCACATTCCCCTTGTACTTGGACCCGATCGCAAAATGGCCCGTCCGAGTGCCCGACCGTCCCGTGGACACGTGCACGATCTTCCACACTTGGTCATCGGTGACCATGAAGAGCACCTGCCGCGTAAGGTCGACCTCGACTCGGGTGCCTTCGCCGATCATCTTGGGCGTCGGTGTCTTGGCCGCGAAAAGCCGCTGCAGCAGCTCGTCCGTCATGACTCCGGAGCGCTTCAGCCTCTCCACCTTCTGAAAGGCGATCACCGCGTCTTTGGTGTGACGGGCGAAGGCCCCATCGATCTCCCCAGGGAAGTACTTGAGTTCCGCGAGCCGGTACTGCGTATACCAGACCAGAGGACCCTCAGAATTGAGCATCTTCTGCGAGTAGCTGTCCGTCGCCTCTGTGGCCTCTGGATAAGCGGTGCGGACCGCTGCCGTACGCACGAAGGCCCGATCGACCATGATGACCGCGTCACCCCAGCTCAAGGGCAAGGTCGGATACAACCACCCATCGGGGGTGGCATCGATGATGCCCAGACGGTAAGCATTGGCCGCCGCGCGGGCACAGGAGTCACCAAGCAGAGGTCTGTCCTTGATGCCGGCCAGCCAGCCGGCGGCGGACTCGAAGAACGAGAGCCTGACTGGTGCGACCTTCCCCGCCTCTTGCGACGCTCCGTACTCCAGCGCCTGCATGAGCCACAAGATCCCCCAGCGCCGGCTGATCGTCTGGTCGGGAGCGAAGGTAGTGGCGGTGGGACCCGTGATCAACCCCGCCTCTTCGAGCGCCCCCACAGCTCCGAAGCACTCCAAGGAGCTGGGTACATCACTGAAGTACTCGCGCTTCGAGTCTTCAAGACCCAAGGCGCGCGCCAGCATGATCGCGAGCTCTCCTCGGGTCGCATACTCCTGAGGGACCCCCTGGCTTGCGTCCCAGCCGGTCAACACACCCGCGGACGTCAGAGACTGAGCCGCCTCGCGAGCCGCCTCGTCCCCCGTGATGGTCGCAGAGTCGGCCGCGAGAGCCTGAGCAGGGGAAGCGATCAGCACGATACCCAACCCCACCGACGCACATGCGAGGACCGCCAGTCTGCGGATGAGTCGATACTCGGGTCTCTGCCCTTTCACTTCATCCCCCGCGCGGTCGCTCAGGATCCGTAATACTTGTATATGTACACGGCCATGCCCAGTGGCATCTCTTCGTACAGCTCTTTGGACATCCAGATGGGGGTGCGCACGCAACCATGGCTGGCTGGCCAGGTGGGCACCTCGGAGTAGCCATGGAAGGCCAACCGGTGGTCGACATCAAAGAACGACGAGTAGTACATGGTGGTGTTGTACGAGTCATGCAACCAGCGGGGGATCTTCTTCTCGATCACGAAGTTCCCCCACAAGGTGCCCGTGGTGGGCTTGCCTGTCGAAACGTGCACGATCTTCGTCACGCGGTTCTCGTCGATCATGAACAGCACCTGGCGGCCTAGGTCCACCTCGGCCCTCTTACCGGGCGCATCCGCCTTGGGCTTGGGGGTCTGCGCGACTGCCAGCTTCTGCCAGAAGGTCGCTCCAACGATACCGTCCTTCTTGAGACCTTCGATCTTCTGAAAGGCGTAGACGGCGTCCCGGGTGCGGACGTCGAAGACTCCATCTATGGGCCCCGGCCGATACTTGAGGGCCGCCAACTGATATTCGAGATCCCAGACGAGAGCCCCTTCGGACTTGAGCTCCAGCGTCGGGTAATCCGACTTGGCCTCTACCTGCTCTGGCGGAGCGTTCCTCGCGCTGACCGCTCCCGCGGATGCCTTCTGCAGCATCTTCTGCAGATCGGCGTCGCTCAGCGGGAAGGCGGGGTAGAGATAGCCGTCCTCGGAGGGCTCGACGAGCCCCAGACGGTACGCGTTCGCCACGCCCCTCCGCAGCGGCGCACTGACCAGACCCCTGTCGTGGAAGGCTCCCAGCCACGGGTCGGCAGAATCGTAGAAAGAGAGGCGGATAGGCACTTTAGAGCCTTCGTCCTGGCTGACCTTGTACCCCAGAGCATCGACTATCCAGACCAGAGCCTGCTGCCGGCTGACCACTCCGTCAGGATAGAACTGGGGAGAGGACGTCGCGCCCGTCAACAGTCTGGCTTCGTACAGCGCTCCGACGGCCCCGAAGCAGTCCTCTTGTCCGATCACGTCGGTGAAGTGAGAGGCTGTCGACTTCTCCAGACCCACCATCTCTGCCAGGCGGATGGCCAGCCCACCGCGCGTGACATAGCCCCCGGCGCCCTGCGCAAGCGTCAGCGGGTCTGTCCAGGGGTGCGAGTAGACGCCGGCTCTGG
Source organism: uncultured Actinomycetes bacterium (assembly GCA_963718375.1). GTDB lineage: Bacteria > Actinomycetota > Thermoleophilia > RBG-16-64-13 > RBG-16-64-13 > RBG-16-64-13. Next base: position 103,469 of record CAVQZD010000004.1, read on the forward strand.
CCTGCTGATAGGCGTCAACCGAGAAGAGGGGGGCGGCGGCGTCTGCCTTCTCGTCCGCAGCGGCGGTCCCACCCAGCGCCAGCAGCACGAGCAGCAAGGTGCCGGTCAACATCAGCGACCGACCCACTACGACCATTCTCGCCACCTGCCTGCGCATAATCGCGGGTATGGTAGGGTACTTCTGTCAGCAAGTCAACGATACGAGCGTTCCGGCCAGGCGCGGTGAAGAGAGGGGAACATGGACCAACCCAGAGTATTCCTTTATGCGCTCAGCACTTGCGGTCACTGCCGGGCCGCGAAGAAGCTCCTGAACGACCACGCTGTCAAATACGACTTCGTGGACGTGGACCTGCTATCCCGAGACGAACTGCGGGAGGTTATCGCCGAGGTGGCGAAACTCAACCCCCAGAAGTCCTTCCCCACGATCATAATCGGGGACAAGGTGGTCGTCGGCAACAATGAGAAGGAGATCCTGGAGGCCCTGGGACTATGAGTGAGATAGACGACACCTACGAACGTCTCAAGAAGGTCAACGAACCCAAGGGCTACTTCTTGAACAAGGACGATGAACTCACCACTCAGCTCATCCAAGGGCTGCTCACCAATAAGGGGCGCTACGGTTACATGTCCTGCCCCTGCCGCCTGGCCGCAGGCGACCGCGAGGCCGACCGGGACATCATCTGCCCCTGCGACTATCGCGAAGCCGACGTCCAAGAGTACGGTAGCTGCTACTGCGCACTCTATGTCTCCGAGGAGTGGAACGAAGGCGCGCGGCCGCACGAGACAGTGCCCGAGCGCAGACCCCCCGAGAAGATGTGGAGTGGTTGGCCCGGCCCGGACGCCTGACCCGGGCACGAGCGCCCCATCCGCCCAAAATCGAGCGCAAGTCAGCCCCTGGCGTGTGCTAGGCTAAACGCATCCTGATCCAAGCGCGACCCGCGCGACCCGCGCGGCTCCACAGAGGGGATTCGAAGATGCCTGACACCGCCAAGATCGGCAAGGTCCTCGTGACCGAGTTGATGGAAGACGATGCCATCGCCAAGCTCTCCGAGGAATGCGAGGTGGACGTCAAGTACCGCCTCACCAAGGAAGAGCTCCTCTCCATGATCCCGGAATATGACGGCATCGTCGTACGTAGCGAGACGCTCATCGACAAGGACTTCCTAGACGCCGCCACCAACATCAAGATCGTCGGCAGGGCCGGTTCGGGTCTGGACAATATCGACGTGCCTTACGCCTCTCAGAAGGGCGTGATCGTCTGCAACACGCCCGAAAGTAACGTCATGTCTGCCGCAGAGCACACCGTAGGTCTCATGTTGGCCAGCAGCCGCAATATCGTCTGGGCCGACCGTTTCATCAAGAGCGGGCAGTGGGGTCGCAAGCAGTTCGAGGGCAACGAGCTCTATGGCAAGACCCTGGGCATCATCGGCTTGGGCCGTATCGGCGGGCTGGTCTCGCAGAGGGCTCGGGGCTTCCAGATGCGGGTCATGGCCTACGATCCCTACATCTCCGATTCAAGATTCGAGAAGTTGAGCGTCGAGAAGGTCGACTTCGAGCAGCTCCTGCGCGAGTCCGACTACATCAGCATCCACACGCCGCGCACCAAAGAGACCTTGGACATGATCGGCGACGACCAGATCGGCATGATGAAGAAGGGCGTGCGCTTGGTCAACGCGGCCCGCGGCGGTCTCTTCAACGAGGACGCCCTCTACCGCGGGCTTAGTACGGGCCAAATCGCCTCGGTCGGCATCGACACCTGGTGCGAGGAGCCCCAGAAGAGCCACCCGCTCTACGAGTTCGACACGGTCGTGGGCACGCCACACCTGGGCGCCTCCACATTTGAAGCCTCAAGACGTGTCGGCGAGGAGGTCGTGGCTGAGGTCATCGCGGGGCTCAAGGGCGACATAGTCAAGAACGCCGTGAATATCCCGGCCGTGTCTGAGGAGACCTTCGCCAAGCTGCAACCATTCATCCGGCTGGCGGAGCAGATGGGCCTCCTCTACCGGCAGATCCGGCGCAATCAGGTCAACTGCGTGGAGATAGTCTTTGCCGGGAGGGACCTGGACGAGCCGGAGGACGCGAAGATCCTGTCACTCGTGGCGCTTCGCGGGATACTTGAAGCCAGCATGTCCCCAGGCAGCGTCAACTTCGTGAACGCGGGCCTGCTGGCGGAACAGATGGGCATCAAGGTCAAAGAGACGATCAGTCGCGATAGCGGAGACTACCGCAACCTCATGCGCATGGTGGTCACAGAGAGCGATGACGTCGAGTTCACGATCGCCGGCACGGTACTGGAGCACAGACACCCGAGGATAGTGCAGATCGGCAAGTTCCCCATAACCTTCGTGCCGGAGGGCAAGTGCATCTATGCCCCACACCGCAACGTGCCCGGCGTCATAGGCCGAGTCACCACTATCATGGGCGAGTACGACGTCAACATCTCCAGGATGGTCACATCGAGTGGTGTCGGCAATTCATCGCAAGACTCGATCATGATCCTGGGAGTCGACAACGACGTGCCGCCCGAAGCCCTGGAGCGTTGCCTACAGATCTCGGAGATCGACGACATGCAGGTCATCGACCTGGGATAGCGGCCAGGCGCTGACCCAGCCCGGCACCACGCCTAAGCGCACCCGCCTAGCCTGTATTCTAGGCGCTACTAGCGTCTCTCCGCCGTCTTACGCACCTGGAACTCCCCGCACCAGGACACCGCCGCCACCATGGGCCAGATGCCGGCCCTGAGTGTCAGATCGGCATCTTCAGCTTTCAGCGATGTAGGGATCGTGGGGGGATAGCGCCTGCACTGCCCACTACCTTGCTGCTTCTTGCCGAAGGTAGCAAAGAAGCGGCAATCCTCACAGAACTGACTCACGAGAACCCCTTTCGATCAACGCTCGTCACGGTGACACTGTACCGCACCCGGCCAACTTGCTCCGAGGGTCCTATCGGCCTGAGGCCCGTGCATCCTTTAGCAACTCTTCGGGTAAGTGAAGATATCGACGACGAGAATGGGGGCGCCATGGGGACCCGGAAGCTTGTACCGCTATCGATGTTGACCGCTGTGGTCGTGCTGCTGGCGGGCTCGCTTTCCGCCGGCTGTGGTGCGGCCTCCACCCCGGTCACCGGACTCCCGGGCGAGGTCGAGGCCACCCAGTTCCAGGGGGTCGAGCTGACACCCATCGCCGACCAGCGCAACAACGCCCTGTCGGGCACACAGTCCATCGACAAAGACACCTACACGCTGCTGGTCGATGGGCTCGTGGAGAATCCGCTTTCTCTGTCGTATGCCGACCTGCAGGCGTATGAGCAGCAGTCCTGGCTGATGGACCTGAATTGCGTCGAGGGTTGGAACTTCACGGCGAAGTGGACCGGTCCCAAGCTCGCGGACATACTAGCCGACGCCGGCGTGGACCCGGAGGCCGTGGTCGCCATCTTCCACACCGCCGACGTGCCCAGCGGATACACATCACTCAGGCTCGACTACATCATCGGCAACGACGTCATCCTCGCGCTGAAGCTGAACGACATCACCCTACCGGCCGAGAGAGGCTTCCCCTTCCAGGTGGTCGCCAAGAGCAAGTACGGCTACAAGTGGGCCAAGTGGGTCACGGAGATCGAGCTATCTGCTGACGCCGACTTCAAGGGCTATTGGGAAAGCGGCGGCTACAGCAACGACGCCGACGTCGGCGGACCGGCATTTGACTAGTGTCGACGCATTACAACGTCAGCCCCATCGCGATCGCGCTCTTCGTCATCTACGCGGTGAGCTTCGTCCTCTATAAGACCAGACGCATCCGCGTGAGCACGCACCGCAAGATCTGGAACGTCCTTCTGCTCGTCACCTTTCTCACGACCGCCGTCTTCGGTCTCATATTGGCCATCAGGCGGGACTACGTGCTGCTGTGGAACTCTCCGGTGAACCTGCTCTTCTGGCACGTGGAGGCCGGAGTGGTGATGACGTTAGTCTCCATCTTCCACCTCAGTTGGCACTTCTCGTACTATTTGGATCTGTTCAAACGGGGTAGCAGGGGCAATGACTCAGACGGCGAGGTGGTCGACCGCGCTCGGGCCGACGGCGGCAAGTGAGTCAGCTCAGACTGCTTGCCGACGCGGCCAGCAACCCGTGCAGGTCCTGCAGACAGACGACATCCATCTCGTGGTGCTTGCGTGCAGCGGCGATGGCCTGCACCACCGCGTGCGCGGCGGCCGCGTTGGTCATCGTCGGCACCTGGTGCTGCAGGGCAGCCCGGCGGATCTCGTAGCCATCGGTGCGCGCCCCGCGGCCGCGCGGCACATTGATCACCAGGTCTATCTCACCAGCCTCGATCAGATCGACGATGGTCACGACATCTGCGGCTCCCTGACCGGCGCCCGTGGCAGCGGCGGCGGCGCGCAGCTCCTCACCCTCGGTGTGCTTGAGCACCATCTCCGCGTCAATACCGTTCAAGCGAAGGGCCCGATGTGTGCCCTCGGTGGCCAAGATGCGAAAGCCCGCACTGCTGAGCACGAGGGCCATGAGTATCAACGCATCCTTCTCGGCGTCTGATACAGACAAGAAGACAGTGCCCTCACGTGGCAGCCGGTCGCCCGCCGCCAACTCCGCCTTGGCGAACGCTGTGGGGAAGTCATCCCCCACCCCCATGACCTCGCCGGTGGACTTCATCTCCGGACCCAAGGTCGTATCGACCCCTGACAGTCTCCGGAAGGGTAGGACGGCCTCCTTCACCGCGACATGGCACAGGTCGCGCCGGCTGGGCACCCGCCCGGCGCGTAGCGACTCCGCCCAGCCGGGAAGCTCCATGTCCCGCAGCTTCTGGCCTGCGATGACCCGGGTCGCGATGCGCGCGAGCGGCACTCCGGTCGCCTTGCTGACGAAGGGCACGGTCCGGGAGCCACGTGGGTTGACCTCTAGCACGAAGATGCTGGCCCCACCCTGGTCGCTCTGTTGGACTGCGTACTGCACGTTCATCAGACCGATGACCCCCAGCTCTTTGGCCAAGGCCGCGGTCTCCTCCTCGATGCGCCGGACGGCGCTGTCACCCACCGACACGGGCGGGATGACGCAGGCGGAGTCACCGGAATGGACGCCCGCCTCTTCGACGTGCTGCATCACCGCGCCGATGTACACATCATCGCCGTCGCAGATGGCGTCGACATCTATCTCAGTGGCGTGCTCCAAGAAGCGGTCTATGAGCACCGGGTGGTTGGGCGATGCCTTGACCGCGGTGGTCATATAGCGGTTCAGCCCCTCTTCGTCGTAGACGATCTCCATGGCCCGGCCGCCGAGCACGTACGAGGGGCGCACCAACACCGGGTACCCGATCCTCTCCGCCACTGCAGGAGCCTCCGCGGCGCTGCGCACGGTGTCGAAGTAGGGAGCTTTGAGCTTGAGCTTCTTCAGCACGTCCCCGAAGCGCTCGCGGTCTTCGGCTAAGTCGATGGCCTCTTGCGAGGTACCCATGATGGCCACGCCGGCCGCGTGCAGGCGTTCAGCGATCTTGAGCGGCGTCTGTCCTCCGAACTGCACCACCACGCCCTTCGGCTTCTCGTTCTCGATGATGCTCAGCACATCCTCGAAGGCCAGCGGCTCGAAGTACAGCCGATCTGAGGTGTCATAGTCGGTGGACACCGTCTCCGGGTTGCAGTTCACCATGATGGCCTGGTAGCCGAGCTCGTGCATCTCTTGCACGGCGTGCACGCAGCAGTAGTCGAACTCGATGCCCTGGCCGATGCGGTTGGGTCCGCTGCCCAAGATGATCACCGACTCCTTGCCCGGGACAGGCAAGGCTTCGTTCTCCTCTTCATAGGTGGAGTAGAAGTACGGCGTGTAGGCCTCGAACTCGGCCGCGCAGGTGTCGACGGCCTTGTAGGTGGGTATGACGCCCTCGGCCTTGCGGCGCGCCCGCACCTCATCCTCGCCGGCGCCCAGGAACTTGCCTATATAGAGATCGCTGAAGCCCAGCCGCTTCGCCTCCCGTAGCTCCTCGCGCGGAAGAGAAGCCAGCCCCTTCTTGGCAAAAGACTCTAGGTGTTTCTCGGCCTCTACGATCTCGCAGAATTCCTCCAAGAACCACTCATCTATGGCTGTGGCTTCGTGCAGCTGCTCGAGCGTCACCCCACGCCGATAGGCTTCGAGGATCAGGTCATAGCGCTCAGCCGAGGGTATGGCGATGAGGTCCACCAGCGCGTCATTGCTTTCTGGGATATCTGGGCGGACGTCCAGTTCGCGCGAGCGCATGGACTTCTGGAAGGCCTCCTTGAAGGTGCGGCCGATGGCCATATTCTCCCCCACACTCTTCATATGGGTGGTCAGCCTGGTGTCGGCTTGGGGGAACTTCTCGAAGGCCCAACGTGGGGTCTTCACGACCACATAGTCGATGGTGGGCTCGAAACAGGCCGGGGTCTTGCGGGTGATGTCGTTCGAGATCTCGTCCAGCGTGTAGCCCACGGCCAGTTTGGCCGCGATCTTGGCGATAGGGAACCCAGTGGCTTTGGAGGCCAGCGCTGAGGAGCGCGAGACCCTCGGATTCATCTCTATGACCACCAGGTCGTCACACTCGGGCGAGTAGGCGAACTGGATGTTCGAGCCTCCGGTCTCTACCCCGATGGCGCGGATGATGTCGAGGGAGGCATCGCGCAGGCGCTGATACTGCACGTCGGTGAGGGTCTGTTGTGGCGCGACGGTCACCGAGTCGCCCGTGTGCACGCCCATGGGGTCGATGTTCTCGATAGAGCAGATGATGACCACATTGTCCTTGCGGTCGCGCATCACTTCGAGTTCGAACTCCTTCCACCCGATGACGCTCTCCTCCAGAAGGATCTGGTGGGTAGGCGAAGCGTCCAGGCCGACACGCACGGCCTCGTCGAAATCCTCGTCGGTCTCGGCCACCCCTCCGCCGTGTCCGCCGAGGGTGAAGCTGGGCCTGATGATGACAGGCAGATGGAGGGCACCGGCGCAGAGGGCGGCGCGCGCCTCAGCGACCGATTTCACCACGGCGCTCTCAGGCACCCGCAGTCCGATGGACGCCATGGTCGCGCGAAACTCGTCTCGCGCCTCGGCGCGATGGATGGCGGCATAGTCGGCGCCGATGAGCTCCACGCCGAACTTGTCCAGCGTGCCGTCTTCGCTGAGAGCTACCGCAAGGTTGAGGGCGGTCTGGCCCCCCAGGGTGGGCAGCAGCGCGTCCGGCCGTTCGACCTCGATGATCTTGGCCACTACTTCGGGCACCAGGGGTTCGATGTAGGTGCGGTGCGAGAAGGCGGGGTCGGTCATGATGGTGGCCGGATTGGAGTTGACCAGCACCACCTCATAGCCCTCTTCCATGAGCACTTTGCAGGCCTGGGTACCGGAGTAGTCGAACTCGCAGGCCTGGCCGATGACGATGGGCCCAGAACCCAAAAGCATGATCTTCTTGATGTCGGTGCGGCGCGGCATGGCTAGCTGACCACCGCGCCGGCCCGCTCGGCGCCAGCGCCCAGGGCGCGAGTCGGCCACCAGAAGAAGTGATGGGGCGAGTGAGGCGAGGGAGTGACCCGCGGGTCACTGTAGCGCACCATGGCGCGCGCGCGGCAAAGCATGCTGCTTCTCCTTCCGGCCTCACAGGGCACGATTAAAGGTCGGCTAATCGTACCGTATCGAGGGGCCGCTGAGAAGCGTCCGGATCATTCGCTGCTACCCAGCCAGCACGCCGCGGGGGCATGGGACTCTACACCTTCGGCCGGATGACCGGGAAGCGGCGCGCGCGGCTACTTCAAAGCCAGCGACCTCTTGAGCGCCTCATCCAGGCGAGTGATGTCCGCAGGGCCGAGCGCTCCGAGTTGACCGTCGAGCAGTCCTTGCGGGATGGTCAGTATCGTCTCACAATGCACCCAGCAAGGCTCGCCCAGCACCCGCACGTCCAGCGCCACCAGAAATGGGTACTCGGCCCCGGGCGGCGAAGTGGAGACCGCGGCCACGATGATGGACGGCGAGTGGCGGTTGCCCGCATTGTTCTGGATGACTACTACAGGCCGGCGTCCGACAGGCGCCTGCAGCCGTGCCCAGTGCACCTCCCCTCGCAGAGCCACTTCTAGCTCGGGATGATCGGCAGTGCCGCAGCCAGCCCGGCTTCGACCAAGTCGCTCTGCGAGGCGCCCATCTGCCGGTAGCCCTCTTCCATGAGCGCCAGTGTCCGTTGGTCCTTAAGACACTCAAGTGCCTCTGTCACTATGTCGCTTTGTGTCCGACCGCTCTCTTTGGCCGTGCGAGTTAGGAACTCACGCGTAGCGCCGGTCAGCCTCACTTGCACGGGTTTCTTGAGCGCGTACTCCATGATCGCGAATCCCCTCCTTCTCGGATGCACCTCGATTGTAGCCTCTAGAGGGGCACGCTGCAACCACTATTGGTTGCTCGTTTGCATGCCAAAGCGCATGCTTCGCTCACATCGTGCTGGACCATCAGCGTGGCAGACTCGTGTAGCGGCCGGTATCGGTCCTGGGGTTGACTTTGGCGGCTCGCCAACCGCTATCATGATGGAAGTCCCCGAGAACGACCGGCAGGGAGAGTCCGTGGACACCAGACACATACGAGAGTCTGGCCACGACCCTACTTCGCCATGAGCTCCGTGAAGCGATCGAACAGGTAGCGGCTGTCATGCGGCCCGGGACCGGCCTCAGGATGGTACTGAACCGAGTAGGCCTGCTGGTCAAGTAGCTGAAAGCCCTCGACGGTGCCGTCGTTGAGGTTGAGGTGTGTAACCTGCGCCCGCCCGAAGTCGGAGTCCAAGAACATCTCCTCGGCACTCAGCCCGGCGACGCCGCCCTCGCCCACCACGGCGCCCTGCTCCAACGCCAGCCGCACCGCCGCGGGCGGCTCGACCGCGAATCCGTGATTCTGACTGGATATCTCGACTTTGCCCGTGAGGTAGTCCCGCACAGGATGGTTCGCTCCCCTGTGTCCGAACTTGAGCTTGTAGGTGGAGAACCCTACGGCCAGCGACAGTAGCTGGTGACCGAGACAGATGCCGAAGATAGGCACCTTGCCCACCAACCCGCGGATGTTGTCGACTGCATAGCCCACCGCCGCGGGATCTCCGGGTCCGTTGGAGAGGAAGACTCCATCGGGCTCCAGACCCAGCACCCTCTCCGGCGTCCAGGAGGCGGGTACCACGGTGACGCTGCAACCCACCGCCGCAAGCCTCCGCAGGATGCTCCTCTTGATCCCGAAGTCATAGGCGACCACGCGGTAGCGCGCTTCAGCCACTTCATCTCCCGGCTCGGGTACCCACTCGTACGGTTCACTGCAGGTGACCGCCTCCACCAGATCGCTCCCCGCCATGGAAGGCAGCTCGCGCACAGCCAGCAGCAGATCGTCCAGGTCCAGGTCGGTCCCCGTAGCCACACACGCGTTCATGGCTCCGCAGTCGCGCAGGCGCCGGGTCAAGGCTCGAGTGTCGATGCCGCCTACTCCGACGACGCCATTGTCGCCGAGCCAGTCGACCCACGATCCCGCACAGCTGTGGTTCCACGACGTGTTCTTGGCCTCACGGACGATGATGCCCTGCGACCGCACGGCGTCCGACTCCAGCAGGTGGTCCGAGACCCCATAGTTGCCGATCAGCGGATAGGTGAAGGTGACCAACTGGCCGTGGTACGAGGGGTCGGTGACCACCTCTTGGTAGCCGGACATGCTGGTGTTGAAGACGGCCTCTCCAAAGACGGAGCCCTGGGCGCCGAACCCGAAGCCGCGAAAGACCGTGCCGTCAGAAAGCACGACATAGCCGGGTATTTCGCCCCGGTACATCAGGCCACCCCACGTCGGCTAACGTGCATGGCGGTCAACTCTATGTCGCGTGTACGGCACAGGGAATCAGCATAACAGCATCCACTCCCGTCGTCTCTTGGCCTTCTGTCCAACCAAGGCCCCATTCTCGTAGCCAGGGGGCCAGGGCATAAAGGCCTCTGGCTCTGCTAACCTTGACTCCGGACACATGCGACCGGGGGACGATGTGCAGCATCCAGACGGCACCCGCAACCGCACCAGCGGACAGTATACCGGGCGAGGCCTCCCGAAGGCGCAAGGCCTGTACGACCCGCGCGCCGAGCGCGATGCTTGCGGCGTCGGCTTCGTCTGCCACATAGATGGCGAACCGTCTCACGGCATCATCGATCGCGGCATCGACATCCTCAAGAACCTCCTGCACAGAGGCGCGGCGGGTGCGGGCGGCGAGGGCGATGGCGCGGGACTCATGTCGCAGATCCCCGATCGCTTCTTCAGGGAGGTGTGCGCGGAGCTGGAGATCAGGCTGCCCTCCCCTGGAGACTATGGCGTAGGGATGATGTTCCTGCCGGACGACCCTGAACGACAGGCTCTCTGCCGTGAGACCGTCGAGCACACGACGGCTGCCGAGGGACTCACCCTCTTGGGCTGGAGGGAATCTCCTACCGACGACACGGTGCTGGGGGAATCCGCCGGCGCCACCCGGCCCTCGGTCTGGCAGTGCTTCGTCGAGGACGGCGACCTGACAGACGAGGCGCTCGAGAGAAAGCTGTACGTGCTTCGCCGCCAATGCGAGCGCGCGGTGAGACAGGCCGTCGCGGAAGCAGGGGGCTCGGCCGAACAGTGGCGCTTCTACATCCCCAGCTTCTCCTGCCGCACTATCGTCTACAAGGGGCTGCTGCTGCCCACCCAGGTCGCCGCCTTCTACCTCGACTTGGGCGATCCTCGCTTCGAGACCGCGGTGGCGGTGGTCCACCAGCGCTATAGCACGAACACTTTCCCTTCTTGGGAGCTGGCGCAGCCCTTCCGCTACCTGGCACACAACGGCGAGATCAACACCCTGCGCGGCAACGTCAACCACATGCGCGCACGAGAGCCCCTGCTTCGATCGGAGCTGTTCGGCAAAGACCTGTCCAAGCTCCTGCCGGTCATCGATGCGGAGGCCAGCGACTCGGCCTGCCTCGACAGCGCCCTGGAGCTACTAACCACGGCCGGCCGCAGCCTGCAACACTCTATGGCTATGTTGATACCGCAGGCCTGGGGGGCGAAGTACCCCATGGGACCAGACCTGCGCGGGTTCTTCGAATACCACGCGGGGCTGATGGAGCCCTGGGACGGGCCGGCCGCGGTGGTCTTCTGCGACGGCCGCAAGGTAGGCGCACTCCTGGACCGCAATGGACTCCGTCCCGCTCGGTACACCATCACCAAGGACGGATTCATGGTCTTCGCTTCGGAGGCCGGTGTGTTGAACCTTCCTCCGGCCCAGGTACGCGAGCGCGGCTCGCTCCGCCCGGGCAGGATGATCCTGGTCGACCTTCAGGAGCATCGGGTACTCGGCGACGTGGAGATCAAGACCGAATTGGCACGCAGACGCCCTTACCGCCGGTGGGTGGAGGAGAACAAGGTGGAGGTCCACGGCCTCTTCGAAGCGATGGTGCCGGCCGCGTCGGATCCGGCCACCCTACTCAAACGCCAGAGGTACTTCGGGTACACAAGAGAGGACCTGAGGTACGTCCTCGACCCCATGGCTACCGCTGGCCACGAACCGGTGGGCTCCATGGGCGCCGATGAGCCTTTGGCGGTGCTGGACGACCAACCCCAGCTGCTGTACTGGTACTTCAAGCAACTTTTCGCGCAGGTGACCAACCCGGCGATCGATTCGATCCGCGAAGAGCTGGTGATGTCGCTGACGACCTTCATCGGCTCCGCGGGCAATCTGCTTGCCGAGACCCCGCAACAGGCCCGCCTGGTGAAGCTGACCAGCCCCATCCTCTCCAATGAGGACCTCGCGCGCCTACGTGACCTGGACGAGCCGGGCTTCGTCGATCACACACTGCCCCTCGCATTCCCGGCCGAGGGAGACGGCTCCGACTTGGCGACGGCGCTGGAGGAGCTGTGCCTGCAGGCCGAAGAAGCCATCGATGTGGGTCAGACCATACTCGTGCTGAGTGACAAGGACCTACCGAAGAAGACCATGGCCATCCCCGCCTTGCTGGGGGTCTCCGCGGTCAACCAGCACCTCATGCGAGCTCGCAAGCGGGCCGGCGTCGACCTCATCGTCGAGACCGGGGAGGCACGAGAGGTCATGCATATGGCCCTGCTGCTCGGCTACGGAGCTTCCGCCGTCAATCCCTATCTCGCCTGCGAGATAGTCACCGACCTCGCGCTCACGAACGCGCTCAGCAAAGAAGTCGGTGCGACGACCGCTTTGGAGCTCTACTGCAACGCCCTGCGGACCGGGCTCTTGAAGATCATGTCCAAGCTGGGCATATCCACCCTGCGCAGCTACCGGGGCGCCCAAGCCTTCGAAGCCCTGGGCCTGAGCCGAGACGTCATCGAGAAGTACTTCGAGGGTACGGCGTCGCGCATAGAGGGCATAGGTCTTGGTGAGATAGCGCGTGAAGCCCGGGCACGGTACCGGGCGGCTGAATGCGCGGACGGGCCGGGGCCGCAGATCCTGCCCGGCGGAGGTCGGTACACATACCGCAGGGACTCCGAGCGGCATCTCTGGACGCCCGAAGCGATCGCCTGCCTGCAGCAGGCCACCCGCACGAACGACTACGACCTCTTCAAGAAATACACCGGCCTGATCAACGACCAAGAGCAGCAGCAGAGCACGCTACGCGGACTCTTCAGGTTCAAGCAGACCAAGTCTGTCCCTCTCTCCGAGGTCGAGCCCGAGTCCGAGATAGTCAAGCGTTTCGTCACAGGCGCCATGTCGTTCGGGTCCATCAGCCAGGAGGCGCACGAGGCTTTGGCCATCGCGATGAACCGTCTGGGCGGCATGAGCAACAGTGGCGAGGGCGGCGAGGATCCGGAGCGCTATGTCCCCCTCCCCAATGGTGACAGTCGCTCCAGCGCCATCAAACAGGTCGCCAGCGGGCGCTTCGGTGTCACCGCTGAGTACCTGGTGAGTGCCCGCGATTTGCAGATCAAGATCGCCCAAGGAGCGAAGCCGGGCGAGGGCGGACAGCTGCCCGCGAGCAAGGTGTATCCGTGGGTCGCGAAGACCAGGAACTCCACCCCTTATGTGAGCCTGATCTCCCCTCCGCCCCATCACGACATCTACTCGATCGAGGACTTGGAGCAGCTCATCTATGACCTGCGCTGCATCAACCCCGAGGCGCGGATCTCGGTGAAACTCGTCTCGGAGGTCGGGGTGGGGACGGTTGCGGCCGGGGTTGCCAAGGGACGAGCCGACGTCATCCTGATCAGCGGTGGCGACGGTGGCACCGGAGCTGCCCCCTCTCTTCCGTTCACTACGTCGGCGCACCCTGGGAGTTGGGCCTGGCCGAGACCCAGCAGACGCTGGTTCTGAACCGCCTACGCAGCCGCGTCCGCCTGCAGGCGGACGGCCAGATGAAGACGGGTCGTGATGTGGTCATCGCGGCGATGTTGGGCGCCGAAGAGTTCGGATTCGCGACCACGGCGCTCGTCGTCCTAGGTTGCGTGATGATGCGCGCCTGCCATAAGAACACCTGCCCCGCGGGCATCGCCACCCAAGAACCCGACCTGCGCAAGCTCTTCACGGGCAGGCCGGAGTACGTAGTCGATTTCATGCGCATGCTGGCGCGCGAGGCCCGCGAGTACATGGCCCGCCTCGGCATCAGGAAGGTCGACGACCTCGTCGGACGCAGCGACCTCCTGGAGTTCAATGACGCCATCACCTTCTGGAAGGCCAAGGGGCTGGACTTCTCCAGCATCTTCTATCGACCGGAGGCTGAGCCCCAGGACGTGCGCAAGACAACAGTCGTCAAACACGACCTCCACAAGACCCTTGACCGCAAGATCGTGCCCCTGGTCCGTGAGACCCTGGAGACCGCGCGGCCCGTGAACGTCAACCTGCCGATCCGCAACGTCCATCGCGCTGTGGGGACGATAGTGTCAGGCAACATCGCCCGCCAGTACGGCAGCAAGGGACTGCCGGACGACACGATGACCCTGCATTTCAATGGCTCGGCGGGCCAAAGCTTCGGAGCCTTCTGCTCGAAGGGCATGACGCTGATACTGGACGGAGAGGCCAACGACTACTTGGCCAAGGGCCTCTCCGGAGCCAAGATCATCGTCAAACCACCGGCAGCCTCGGAGTTCGAGAACGGCGACGACATCATCGCCGGCAATGTGGCCCTCTATGGCGCCACTTCGGGCGAGGTCTACATCCGTGGCCACGCCGGCGAACGGTTCGCGATCCGCAACAGCGGCGCCTGGGCGGTCGTCGAGGGCATCGGTGACCACGGTTGCGAGTACATGACAGGCGGCCGCGTGGCCGTGCTGGGTCCCACCGGCCTGAACTTCGCCGCCGGCATGAGCGGAGGCATAGCCTACGTCCTGGACGAGACCGGCCTCTTCGACAACCGCTGCAATCTGGGCATGGTCGACCTGGAGCTCATGACCGACGCCCAGGACCAGGCAGAACTGCACACCATGATCGAAGGTCACGCCAGGTACACCGGCAGCCGCAGAGCGCGCACCATCTTGGGCGACTGGGAGTCATGGCTACCGCATTTCGTGAAGGTCTTCCCCACCGAATACAAACGCGCCCTCGGAGCGCTCAGCGAAGAAGACGAGGCCGTCGAGCGCAAAGAAGTGGCGAGGGACTAGAGGGTCATGGCTAGAGACAGAGACTTTCTCGACCTGGAGAGACAGGACGTCGCCTACCGGCCGATCGGCGAGCGTCTCAAGGACTACCGGGCAGTAGACCTGCCGCTGACCGATGACGAGATCAATATCCAAGCAGCCCGCTGTATGAACTGCGGCACTCCGTTCTGTCACGCCTCCGGCACCGGCTGCCCGCTCGGCAACTTGATCCCCGAGTGGAACGAGCAGGTCTTCAGCCGCCGCTGGAAGGAGGCCTTGGACCTCCTGCTGTCGACCAACTGCTTCCCGGAGTTCACGGGCCGCATCTGCCCCGCGCCCTGTGAGACCGCGTGTGTCTTGGGGCTGATCCGACCGGCCGTGAACATCTGCAAGATCGAACTGGCGATAGTCGAAGAAGGCTTCCGGCGCGGGTACATCATCGCCGAGCCGCCGACCTCCCGCCGCAGCGAGCAGGTGGCGGTCATGGGTTCGGGGCCCGCCGGCCTCGCCGCAGCCTTCGCTCTGAACCGCGCCGGCTTCAAGGTGACCGTCTACGAACGGGACCCGCACCCCGGAGGGATACTCCGCTACGGCATACCGGACTTCAAGTTGGAGAAATGGGTCATAGAGCGGCGGGTGAAGCTCATGAGAGAAGAAGGCGTCGACTTCGAATGCGGTGTGAAAGTCGGGGATGACGTGTCGGCCCGCTTCTTGAAGGACCGCTTCGACGCGATCGTGTTGGCGGGCGGGGCAGGCGTGCCTCGTGATCTCGCTCGACCGGGCCGCGACCTGGCGGGCATCCACTTCGCCATGGACTTCCTCACCCAGCAGAACCGCCTCGTCGACGGTGAGAAGATCCCCGAGACAGAGCGCGTCAGCGCCAAAGGCAAGCGAGTGGTGGTGATCGGCGGAGGCGACACGGGCTCAGACTGCGTGGGCACAGCGTGGCGCCAAGGCGCCAAAGAGGTCGTCCAGGTGGAGATCCTGCCCGAACCGCCGGCGACCCGCTCGGAGACTACCCCCTGGCCGCAGTGGCCTCTCATCCGACGCGACTCCAGCAGTCACAAGGAGGGGGGCTCCAGGCTGTGGAACGTCGACACGACGGACTTCGCAGGCAAGAACGGCTCAGTGTCCAGCCTGCGCTGCGTGCGAGTGGAATGGGAAATGGACAACAGCACCGGTCGCCTGTGCCCTCATCCCGCTGATGACGCGTGCTTCAGCATAGACGCGGACTTGGTGCTCCTCGCCCTGGGTTTTGTGGGGCCAAGCCCCACGACCCTGGTGGAGGACTTGGGTATCGCCACGGACGACCGAGGTTTCATCTCCCGTGATGATGAGCACATGACGAGCGTGGAAGGCGTCTTCGTGGCCGGTGACATGCAGCGTGGGGCCTCTCTCGTCGTGCACGCCATAAGCGATGGCCTTCGCACCGCGGGCAAGTTGAGCGCCTTCTTGAAAGCGGGCAAGTGACTTAGCCATATGTATATCCACTTTTGCCTAAGTCTGGCCACATGGAGGGCCAGCGGCGTGATATCTACTGCTATTGTTGACACTCTCGGACACAACCCGATCCGTGGAAGGAGCGGCTGATGGCAGATAAACTCACCAAAGAGGACGTTCTAAAGATAGTGAAGGACAAGGAGATCAAGTTCGTCCGGTTCTGGTTCACGGACGTGCTCGGATTCCTCAAGAGCTTCGCTGTGACTCCGTCGGAGCTGGAAGGCGCCTTCGAAGAGGGTATGGGCTTTGACGGCTCCTCTATCCTGGGATTCGCCCGCATCGAAGAGTCCGATATGGTGGCCTGGCCTGATCCCAGCACTTTCAAGGTGCTCCCATGGAGATCCGGCCCTGGCGGTACGGCCCGCATGTTCTGCGACATCCGCCAGCCGAACGGCGAGCCGTTCCCCGGTGACCCCCGCTACGTGCTCAAGAAGGTCGTCGCCAAGGCTGAAGCGATGGGCTACACCATGAACATAGGTCCTGAGTTGGAGTTCTTCTACTTCAAGGACAGCATGGGCACTGAGGTCCTCGATCAGGGCGGCTACTTCGACCTCACCACCCTGGACGCGGCCAGTGACCTCAGGCGCGACACCATCAACGCGCTGCACGACTTCGACATCCCGGTCGAGTACTCCCATCACGAGGTCGCCCCCTCGCAGCATGAGATCGACCTGCGTTACCGAGACGTGCTCACCATGTCCGATCAGGTGATGACCTACCGCATCACCGTCAAAGAGATCGCGCAGGCCAAAGGTCTGTACGCCACCTTTATGCCCAAGCCCATCTTTGGAGTGAACGGCTCGGGCATGCATGTCCACCAGTCCCTGTTCAAGGGGAACCGCAACGCGTTCTTCGACGGAGACGACGAGTACAACCTGAGCAAGGTGGCCAAGTCGTACATCGCGGGTCTGCTTACGCACGTCCGCGAGATCGCCCTGCTCACCAACCAGTGGGTCAACTCCTACAAGCGTCTGGTGCCCGGCTACGAGGCCCCTGTGTACATCTGCTGGTCGCGGCGCAACCGCTCCGCGATGGTGCGCGTGCCGCTGTACAAGCCTGGCAAGGAGAACGCCACCCGCATCGAGCTACGCAACCCTGATCCGTCCTGCAACCCGTACCTCGCTTTCGCGGCGATGTTGGCGGCAGGTCTGGACGGCATCGAGAAGAACATGGAGCTCCCGGCCGAGGCCACCAACAACATCTTCGAGATGACCGAAGCAGAGCGGAACGAGGCGGGCATCGGTTCCCTGCCTGGAGACCTCAACGAAGCCATCAAGGCCTTCAAGGAGTCCACATTCGCGCGCGAGGCCCTAGGTGATCACCTGTGTGACTACCTGATCCAGAACAAGCAGGAAGAGTGGGACGCATACAAGATGCTGATCACTCCCTACGAGATCGAGAAGTATCTGCCCATCCTCTAGACTACGACCGGCTTGTGCGCCCGACGCCCCCCAGGCGTCGGGCGCTTTTTCTTTTTGGTGCCTATGTGGTATCTACAGAGCGCACCGAGCCACTAGGAGCACAGGCGATATGGTTGGAGCCTTGATTGAGCAAGAGCAAGGACGATCCCGACGTGGGTCGCAAGCAACCTATCTGTGACAGGAGCCGAGGGCGCGCGGTCGCAGGTCGTGAGACGCCCTACTCCGCTGTAGTGGAGCAGGCGGGTGACGCCTTCTTTGTGCACGACAGCGAGGGTCGCATCGTGGACATCAACCCGAAGGCATGCGAGCTGCTGGGCTACTCCCGAGCCGAACTCCTGACGATGACCATCCAGGACACCTCAGCGGTCTACGACCCTATGCACGCCAAGCGGCTGTGGGATGACGTACGAGCGGGCAGCCAATCGACCTTCGAGACAAGGCTACGGCGCAAGGATGATGCTGTCGTGCCGGTGGAGATCACGCTCAGCGCGCTACTCCTGACAGACAGCACTCTAATCCTGGGCATAGTCAGGGACCTCACCCAACGGATCGACCAGCAGCAGGCCTACGGGGGGCTGATGGACTCCATGAACGACGCAGTGGTCGTCGTCGGGCCGGACAACAAGTTCATGCAGGTCAACTCCCGCGCCGCAGAGGTACTCGGCTACTCGCGACATGAACTTCTCTCCATGGGGCCGGCCGACATCGATGTCCACCTGGGCACGGCAAATATCGACCAGATACTGGACAGAGTCAGGTCTGGGCAGCGGTGCACGGAAGAATCCGTGCACCGAGCAAAGGACGGCCGTGAGTTCCCGGTGGAGATAGCCATGAGTCCCGCCCCGTATATGGGCGTGCAGACTGTGTTGGGCGTGGTCCGTGACGTGACCGTTCGCAAGCTGATCGAAGAGTCACTTTTGAAGGTCACCGAGAGGAACCAGGCCATTCTGCAGACCATTCCCGACATCATCGCCGAGGTCGATGAAGACAAGGTTTACAGGTGGGCGAACAATGCCGCCTTGGAGTTCTTCGGGGACGACATGATCGGCAAGGAAGCGTCCGACTACTTCGTATCGCAGCAGGACACATACGAGGCAGTCGCCCCGTTGTTCTCGGGAGAAGCCGACAGTCGATACGTCGAGAGCTGGCAACGTCGCCAAGACGGCCAGAGTCGACTGTTGGTCTGGTGGTGCCGCACCCTGAAGGATGCCGAAGGGCATGTCACAGGAGCTCTCTCGACCGCTAGAGACGTCACGGAACTCCGGCGCGCGGAAGTCCACCGGGACGCCCGCCTGCGGCTGCTGGAGCTCGCCCCGGAGCTCTCCTTGGAGGAGTTCCTGCAGGCAGCCCTGCGGGAGATGGAGATCCTCACCTCAAGCTCCTTGGGCTTCTGCAACCTGATACTCGACGAGGGTGAGGCGTTCACTGCCGGAGCGTGGGCGTCTCTCGACGACACCGAGACCTGCGGCGTAGACAGCGGCCGGCTGCATCACTCCATCTCTGAGGCGGGGATCTGGGCAGACAGCGCCAGAGCGCGTCGCACTATCGTGTACAACGACTACCAGAGCCAGGCAGGCCGCAAGGGTACTCCCACAGGACATGTCGAGCTCGTGCGCATGTTGAGCGTTCCGATGCTCCGCGCGGACAAGGTCGTCGCCGTCTTCGTTCTGGGCAACAAGTCGACCGACTACACCGACCAGGATATCGAATCAGCCACGGACTTCGCCGACATCACTTGGGATACAGCCTCGCACAAGAGGACGGAGATGGCCCTTCAGGAGAGCGACGCCCTCAACCGCAGGCTCTTCGACTTGAGTCCGGACCCGGTCTTTCTCAGCGAACCGGGCGGGCGCTTTCTCGACTGTAACCACACCGCCGTCGAAACATACGGCTACTCCCGCGCAGAACTCCTGAACATGACCTACAGAGACCTCGCAGCACCGAGCGTGCGCGAGAGTGCAGGCGCACACGTTCCAGAGACGCTGCGGAGGGGCGGGACACGCTTCGAATGGTTGCACCAGCGTAAGGACGGCACCGAACTCCCCGTGGAGATCAGAACCTCCGCCTTCATCGCCCAGGGTCAACAGAGGATCATGGCCACCGTCCGCGACCTCTCCAAGTACAAGGACGCACAAGAAGCAGCGCGTCGAAGCGAGCGCGAGTTTCGAGCGCTCTTCGAGGCCGCGCCGGTGGGCATAGGCGTGACCGATATGAGCGGCAACATCCTGGCCTTCAATGACGCAGCGCTGAAGCCCGGAGGCTACAGCCGCGAGGATGTGGAGAAGATCGGCAACGTGACAGCCCTCTACTACGACGCGCGTGACAGAGACCGAGCACTGGCTCTCTTTCTTGCAGAGGGCTCGCTCAGCCAATACGAAGTACAGTTCAAGCGCAAGGACGGGACGCCCTACGACGCCTCCTTATCGCTGACTCACACCACCTTCTACGGCGAACCCTGTATCCAGGCCATCTTCGAAGACCGCACCGAGCGGAAGAGCGCTGAACGCGCCCTGCTTCATAGCGAAGAGCGTTTCAAGAGTCTCTCCGCCATGTCGTCTGAGGGGATAATGATCCATGAGAACGGCGTCGTTCTGGACGCCAATCAGGCCTTTGCCGAACTCGTAGGTTTCTCGGATGCGGAGGAACTCATAGGTAAGCTCGGTTTCGATGTGCTCCCTGTATCTGAACAAACACGCGCGAGCGTCATGAAGCACGCGCGCGAGAAGTCCGAAGCAGCCTTGGAGATAGAACTCCTGGGCCCCGAAGGTGCGCCGCGGTGGGCAGAGACGGGCGGCAGCGAGATCACCTACCGCGACCGGCCGGCGCGCCTGGTCTTCTTGCGCGACATCACCAACGCCAAGCTCGCCCAGGCCGAGCAGGACCGCCTGCAGGATCAGCTGCGCCAGGCTGCGAAGATGGAGTCGATCGGCAGACTGGCAGGTGGCGTGGCCCATGACTACAACAACATGCTGGCAGTCATACTCGGCCATGTCGATTTGGCCCTCGAACAGGTGTCGAGCGACGAGTCCCTACGTGCCGACCTTGAAGAGATCCGCAAAGCTGCCAGCCATTCGGCCGCCATCACTCAGCAGCTTCTTGCTTTCGCCAGACGGCAAGTAGCTACGCCCCAAGTGATCGACCCCAACGAGACCATCTCCGGCATGTTGGTCATGCTGCGCAGGCTCATCGGCGAGCAGGTCAAGTTGGCTTGGCTGCCGGGCGAAGACCTCGGCAGGATACAGATCGATCCCGCCCAACTGGACCAAGTCCTCGTGAATCTCTGTCTCAACGCGCGAGACGCCGTATCAGGGTCGGGCAACGTGAACATAGTCTCTTCGCAGGTCTCCCTAGCAGACGAGGATTGCGAGCAGTACGAAGGGTGTGCACCAGGAGACTATCTGGTCCTGTCGGTGACCGATGACGGAGAGGGGATCAGTCCTGCAGCCCTAGAACACATGTTCGAGCCCTTCTTCACTACCAAGCAGACCGGCGAAGGCACAGGCCTAGGCCTCTCCACCGTCTACGGCATCGTCCGCCAGAACGACGGCTTCATCACGGTGAGCAGCGAACCCGGCTCCGGCACCGAGGTGCGCATCTACCTGCCGAAGGTCGACGCTCCCCCCACCGCACTGCCGTCGCCGTCGCCGTCGGATCAGCGACGCACAGCGGGTGGAGACGAGACCCTATTGTTGGTCGAGGACGAGCCTTCTGTGCTCAGGCTCGCCGCGAGAATACTGGAGGCGTTCGACTACCGGGTGCTGACCGCTCACACCCCGGGCGAGGCGCTGCGGATAGCGGAGCAGCATCCGGAAGAGATCGCTCTCGCCATCACCGACATAGTGATGCCCGAGATGAAGGGCTGGGAGCTCTCTGAACGCCTGCGCAAGTTTCGCCCCAACCTGCGCACCCTGTACGTATCCGGCTACACCGACGACGTGCCCGTCGACGACGGGCGAGGGCCCGACGAGATCGACTTCCTACCCAAGCCGTTCACCCCGCAGCAACTCGCAGAGGCTGTGAGAACGGCACTGGATCGCGAGTAGTCCCGCCTACATGCCACGGGGGCCCGGCAGGTGCCGAGCCCCCGTGGCTTCCTTCTTTCTCCGTGCGTGCAGCTCAAACCTGTCTCAGCCTATAGCGACATGCCCGGTCTCGCCGGTGCGGATCCGCACGCACTCCTCCAGATCGAAGATGAAGATCTTGCCGTCGCCGATGTTGTCCGTGCGCGCGCCACCGGTTATCGCTTCGACCGTCGGCTTCAGGTACTCGTCGTTGATGGCTATCTCTATCTTGGTCTTGCGTAGCAGGCCGCCACGGTCCACATGGCTCCTGTAGACTTCCGCGACGCCCTTCTGCCGTCCGCGGCCCATGACATCAGACACCGTGATGAGGTTGATCTCTTTGTCCTCCAGCTCGGCCATGACCTCATCGAGGCGGTCGGGCTGGATGATGGCTATGACATATTTCACTACCGGTCTCCTTTCCGACTCAGCCGACTATGGTGTATGCGGACTCACTGTGCTGCGTGAGGTCGAGTCCGATGTTCTCGCCGTCCTCGTCAACGCGCAGACCCATGGTCTTGTCGATCACCTTCAGGATTATCCACGATACGACGAAAGAGAAGGCGGCGCAGGCAGCCACCGCAGCTAGCTGCTTCAGGACAAGCATCCCGTTGCCGTAGAACAGCCCATCAGCGCCGGCGGGATTGATGGCGGTGGTGGCCCAGAGGCCCGTGAGGAGCGCCCCGACCATACCGCCGATGCCGTGCACGCCGAAAGCGTCCAGGGAATCGTCGTACCCCATCTTGCCTTTGACCAGCACGACCGCTACGTAGCACACGATGCTCGCGATGGCGCCTATGGCCAGTGCTGCCATCGGTCCCACATAACCTGCGGCGGGAGTGATAGCTACCAGACCGGCCACTGCGCCCGAGATGATGCCCAGCGCCGTGGGACGCTTACGGAAGATCCATTCGATGACCGCCCACGTCACGGCCGCAGCTGCAGCACCCAAGTGGGTGGCCACAAAGGCCGACACCGCGAGCCCGTCAGAAGCGAGTGCGCTTCCTCCGTTGAAGCCGAACCAACCGAACCACAACAGCGCCGCGCCCAGAATGGCGAACGGTAGGTTGTGGGGCGGTGATGTGTCCGGATATCCTTTGCGCTTGCCGAGGACCAAAGCTGCCGCGAGGGCCGCCATACCGGCGTTGATGTGCACGACGGTGCCGCCGGCGAAGTCGAGAGCACCGAACTCCTGCAGCCAACCTCCACCCCACACCCAGTGCGCCATCGGATCATAGACGATAGTCGCCCAGACCAGCGAGAAGACCAGGAACGCGCTGAACTTCATGCGCTCTGCGAATGCGCCGATGATGAGTGCCGGCGTGATGACCGCGAACATCATCTGAAAGATCATAAAGAGCAGATGAGGGACGCCGGTCTCGCCAAATGACTCCGTACCCACACCGTTCATCGCGGCGAAGCTGAAGTCACCTATCACGCCGCCGTGGTCGGGCCCAAAAGCCAGACTGTAGCCGAACAGCACCCACTGGATGCTGATCACGCCGAGCAGCATGAAACACTGCATCATGATGGATAGGACGTTCTTCCGGCGGACGAGCCCGCCGTAGAAGAAAGCCAGACCTGGGGTCATCAGCATGACGAGCGCCGTGCTGACGATCATCCAGGCAGTGTTGCCGCTGTCTATTGCTGTCGTCACGTTTTCCACCTACACCTCCTTGTCTTTGAATCAAGCGCGCCTTGGGACACACTCTGACACTGCTATTACATAGCGCCGGGCCGAGTAATCACATGTACGAGTGGATAAGGATGGTGCGGCTACTTTAGCCAGCTGTACAAGGGGCTGCTGCCTCGCGGCGCGGATACGCCTGCGCACGTTCAGGTAAGAAGCAGGCTGCGCGCCTTCAGGCCCAGACCAAGACGCTCCTTGTGCTCAGTCTGAAACACACTCAGTCCCGAGATCTCGGCGATCTTCTCCAACCGGTACCGGATAGTGTGGCGGTGAGCGAATAGATCAGAGGCGGTCTGCGTCAGGTTCTCGTTGTTCCGGAAGAACACGATGAGCGTATCTACCAGCTGAGTCTTGTTGGCTTTGTCGTACCGATCGGCAGGCCCTATCGTGTCCTCGTAGAGCGTGCGTATCTCCTCAGGGTCCCTCTCCCAGATGTCCAGCAGCAGCCGGTAGGTGCCCACGTCCTCGAAGTTCAGCAGACTACCGGCACCCTGCAGCTTCCTGCCCACGTTGAGGGCCACTAGAGCTTCCTGGTAGCCCCGGGCCATCTGATCGGCCAACGGCGTGAACCCACCGATACCCACAGAAACACTGACGTCGGCCGTGTTCTTGCCCAGGTTCTGCAAGGCTCCCGCCAACTTCTGAAGCGCGCCCGCATCTTGGGCCGTGGGACCGCAGACGAAGACCACCACCCTCCCGGACTTCAGGCTGGTGAGGGACAGTGGCTCCGCCGACGACACATGGCGAGAGACCATCGTGAAGAATCGTTCGACCCGTCGATCCAGGTCTTCTTGACCCTTGTCCCGCCGGTTGACCACCCCGTCGAACTCGTCCACACCCAGGAGCAGGACGGTGGCCCCCTGGCTTAGGTCGCAACCCAAGAAGGCGCCTCGACGCACCAGCGAGTCTCCGTCGCGCCTTTCTCCGCTGACCACGTCATCCATGAAGTCGCCCTTCAGACGGACCTCGGTCTCGAACCGCACTCTGTCCTGAGCCATCTGCAGCGCTGCAATAGTCGCCGCGTTCTCCAACACGAGCACGTCGTTGTTAGGGAGGTCTTCTGCCTCAGTGAAAGTGCACACGTAGCCCAAACGAGTGTGGCTGGCCACGATGGGCAGGGCAAACAGCGAGGGCAGGCCCTCACCCCTGAATCGGAACAGCTTCTCAGATTCGCCCATGTGCATGAACGACTCGCGCATACCGGGGCGCTCCAGATACGCCTTGAAGTCCGCTACCGATATGGGCAGGTCCTTGGACGAGCCCAGCACCTCCAGCGAGCTGTCCATGACGATCACCCGCCGCTCCAACAGCTTCGTGACCTCGTCGACCAGCTCTTGCCAGGAACCTCCTTTGATTACGACCCCCAGGAGGCCCCTGTGTATAGACCGGGACCGCTCCAGTAGCGAAGCATGGCGATTGATGATCAGCTCCATCGCGTCCTGCATCAGACGCGTCCAGCGCAGATCTTGGGGCACGACGATGATGGGGAACTTGCGTTTGTCCGCCAGCTTGATGACGTCCTGGGGCAGCTCTTCGACGAAACGGGTCGTCTTGATGAACAGGGCGGCCGCGTCGGCCATCATGACCGTAGTGCAGAACTCCCTCTGTTTTTCTTGGTCGCCCTTGACGGCATACAAGGTAGTGAGCACCATCTCGCCGCCGGACAACCACTCCGCGATATCGGGTACTTCGCCCACGGTGACTGAGGTGACCTTGCGGTCGAGAGCGGCCTCACCACCCGCCAGCAGGGTGGCCTGCTTCAGCACGTCCAGTTCGAGTATCTGTCTTACACTGACCGGCATAGTAGTTGAACGATACCAGGCTGGATGCCCTCAGGGTATGAGCTATTGCAGCTTGTGCCGCTGACCGGTCGGGTCCAGCCCCTCCGTGTAGTCCTCCAGACCGACTCGAGCGTGCCTGTACTCAGGTCCGTCGGAGTACTTGTCACGACAGACCTCAAGACAGCCGTACTTGTCGTTCGCCGCCGGACCGCAGGCGTGGTAGACGACGATATCTCGCAGGATGCCCACCGCGAAGCCGGCTTTGCGGCAGCGTCGGCCGTAGTCACCGTCTTCGCTGAAGAACACCCTGCCACGTCGCTGGGGGAAGTTGCCGACTTTGTTCAAGACCTCGAGAGAGGTCATGGTGCACCAGCCTCCGGTACAGGCTTCGACGGTGGCCTGATACTCCACCACGACACCGTCGTGATCTACAGGCTCGTAGTGCTCTGGACCGGGTCTGTTGCCGTTGGTGATCTCGTCCCGCACCACATTGGCCGCCAAGTAGCCTGCGCGAGGGACCGTCTGGAAGGCGTTCAGCATGTCGGGCAGCCAGTCGTCCGGGAAGCTGATGACATCGTCATCGAGTTCGACTATGTAGTAGCCCTTGGCCAGCTTCACCGATCGAGCCACGCCATTCAAGCCGACGTTCTTGGGACTGTGGAACACGCGCAAGTACGGATGGGCGGCAGACAACTCGTCTAGATAGTGCCCCGTACCGTCTCTGGAGGCGTTATCCCAGACGACGACCTCGAAGTCGTGACCCTTCGTCTTCTCCAGCAGCGAGCGCATGCACTCCTTGAGCATGGGCAAGCGGTTGTAGGTGATGACGATCAGGCTCACCTGAGGCGCCGAATCTGGATGGTAGTGCTTGATGCGCCGGGAGAAGCCAGGGTTCACGTGGCTGTGCCACCGGGCGACCGTCCAGTCTCTCAGGGGACGCAGCGGCTCCTTGAGAGACGGCGGCACCATCATGCGCAGTTTCCCCAAGTTCTTGCGCACCTTCACGTCCCCGTGGTGTCGTCGCGTCGCCGCACGTATTCCCGGGCGACCTGCAACTTCCTGGTCACCTCAGAGGTCTCCTCGTACTTCTTGAGGCAGCTCTCGAGGTAGCCGTACTTGTCGTTCATCGCCGCCCCCGAGGCGTGGAAGACCACTACCTCCTGCAGGATGGCCGGCGTGTAGCCCGCTCTGAGGCAGCGGCGGACGAAGTCTTCGTCCTCGGTGAAGTTGAGACGGCCACGGCGGCGCGGGAAGTTGCCCACGCGGCTCAAGACCTCCAGGGAGGTCATGCTGCACCAGCCCCAGGCGGGCCCGTGCTCCATTATGGTGCCATCGTAGTCCACTATCTGATACGCCTCGGGGATGTCCTTCTCCCCCGTGGTGGTCTCGTCCTGTATGACGTTCGCGACCAGGTAGCCTATCTTGGGCACCTTCTTGAAGGCGGCCAGCATCTTGGCCAGCCAATCATCGGGGAAGCGCACGACGTCATCGTCCAGTTCCACTATGTAGTAGCCGCGAGCCAAAGCCACCGACAGCGCCACGGCGTTGAGTCCCACGTTATCGGGGTTGTGTATGGGCCGTACCTGGGGGTGCCTGGCGGCGATGTCGTCCAGATACTCTTTCGTACCGTCGTCCGAACCGTTGTTCCAGACAATGACCTCGTAGTTGTCCCCGTGGGCTGTCGCAAGCAGAGACTCGAGACCTTCGCTGAGCATGCGCAGGCGGTTCCAGGTGATCAGGCAGACGCTGACCTCGGGCATGGTCTCCGGATCGTAGTGCTTCATGCGCCGGGCGAAGCCGGGGTCCACATGGCGATGCCAGAATGCCACCGAATCGTCGCTCAGGGGGCGCAATCTTGCCCTCAGAGACACCGGCAGCACTCTGCGTGCGGCCGGAGCGGCCTTGCGCAGCGTTGACACGGACTTGGCCTTCGCGCTCATTGCTTCGCCGACCCGCGTTTCGCCACATACTCGCGCGCCGCCAGCTGGTGATGGGGAGCGTAGGCGGTCTCTTCGTACTTCTTGATGCAGGCCTCCAGGTAGCCGAATTCCTCATTCTTGGCGGGCCCTGACGCGTGGTAGACCACCACCTCCTGCAAGATGGCCGGGGTATATCCGGCCCTCAAGCAGCGACGGACGTACTCGAGATCCTCGCCGAACCACTTGCGCCCGCGGCGTCGCGGGAAGTTGCCGACCTTGCTGAGAACGTCCAGTGAGGTCATGGTGCACCAGCCCCAGGTCGGCCCATGTTCCAGGATGATGCCGTCGTGATCGACGACGGTGTAGGCCTCGGGGGGGTCCTTCTCCCCCGTGGTGAGCTCGTCTTGCACCACGTTACAGGCCATGTACCCGATCTCCGGCACCTTCTTGAAGGCGTTCAGCAGCTTGGGCAGCCAATCGTCCGGATAGCGCATGATGTCGTCGTCCATCTTGATGAGATAGTACCCCCGAGCGGCCTTGACCGAGAGGGCCACGCCATTCAGGCCGACATTCTCGGGATGGTGGATCACCCGCACCTGGGGGTGCTTCGCCGCGATCGCGTCCAAGTACTCGGCAGTGCCATCGGTGGAGCCGTTGTCCCAAGCGATGACCTCGTACTTGACGCCCTTGGTCTTCTCCAAGAGCGACTCGAGACCCTCGCGCATCATGCGCAGCCGGTTCCAGGTGATCAGCATGATGCTGACCTCAGGCATGGTCTCTGGGTCGTAGCGCTTGATGCGCCTCGCGAAGCCAGGGTCCACGTTCCGGTTCCAGAACGCGGTCAGGTCGTACTGTATGGGTATCAGCCTGCGCCTCAGCCAGTACGGGAAGACCAGGCGCGCCGCCATGGCCACGCGGCCCACCAACCAGCTACGACTCTTAGCGACGAAAGACGGCATGCTCCCTACCCGCCGGTCTTACTGATTCAGGTAGTAACGTGGCACCGTGAACCTCATTATCCGGCCCGCGGTGACGCGGCGCCGGGGGCGCCCGTAGCAGCTGGGGTCCTTGAGGATCAGGCAGATGACACCCGCGTAGTCCGTCGTGAAGCGGCTGGCGAACTCGTCCGACCCCACCACCCGGGCCATCGCCCAGGCGCCGGAACGGCCGCTCAGCATGCGGTTGCCCACATTGAAGAGCGAGTACGCGAACCTCGGATACTTCCTGTCCTTGCTGTATTCGAGCCGGCTTGAGTTCTCAAGCAGCATGCCGTAGTAGAGGACGCGCCTATCCAGGTACTTCTTTGCGATGACCTCATAGCCACGTTCCGTCAGATAGTCGAGACTGTCCACGTCGAAGGCGTTGATGTGGTTGTTTTTCTCGTAGTGCTCTTCGAGGTGCTCGGGGTCCTCGACCGGCACGGTGATGATCACGGCCTTCTTCGCTACCCTCAGTAGCTCGTCGATGGCCTGCTCGGGCGCTGTCACGTGCTCCAAGGTCTCGCTGCAGGTGACAACGTCGAACTGCGCATCGGCGAATGGCAGCTGGTGGATATCCAGAGCTGTCCCCTCGACTCCGAAGATCTCCTGGGCCCTCTTGCAGGCCTCTTCGGACAGATCGGAGGTGTGGACCTTCAGCCCGAACAGTTCCCGTGCGATGAACGACTTGTAGCCCTCTGCGCCCCCCACATCCAGCATCGACTCGACCCTGAGCCGAGACAGCAGCTTCATGATGCGCAGGGTGGGGATGTACCTGCCGGTGAAGTACCACTCGCAAGGCCATTTCTTGTACCCGTAGATGGGCTGGTGTGCGCGGTAGACACCGTCGACGGAATCACTGAAGCGCTTCTCCACCATGGCCTTCTCTTCGACCGTGTAGGAATCCATGCAACTCCTCTTGTTACAGGCTGAGAACGGGGTCCGCTCCCATCCGGGACACCGCTCGCGATTATAGCGGAGTTCTAGCGCACAAACCCCGCGATGAGCTCCGAGATCTCGGGTGTTCTGAGATAGCCGTAGATCTTATGCGGGTTCGGTTTGCCTCCGGGATCCAGGTAGCCGTTAGACACCAAACGGTCCGAGACGGTGACCCCTCTGCTGTTCGGTCCGTAGGCGTGAGTGAGCGACGCTTCCCAGCTCGAAACGGGATCCTTGGGGTCCGAGAAGTTGCTCCACTGTGCCGCGCACTCCGGCACCTGCAAGGGACCTTCGACGACCGTCTTGAGATCAGCCAGACCCAGCGGAGACCCCACCGTGACGAAATGCGATACCTCCAGACCTTTGAGCGTCGAGCCGGCGTCCCTGAGCACATCGTAGGCCACGATAGACCCCATGGAATGTGCGATGAGCATCACCCTCCGGCGCCATCTGCGCGCCGACCGCAGCCGCTTCGCGAGGCGAGACTGCACCGCACTCCGCACTTCCGGATCCGTTCGGTACATATGGAGGTCCGGCATCTTGGCCCTCACCTGATCGTGAACGAAGTTCTCACCCATCGGCACCCTCACGGCCACCCCCAGGAATCTGAGCAGCCCTTCTCTCGCCCGCCCCGCAGCGAACCGTCGCATGGTGAAAGACGCTCTCGGCAAGGGACCTTCACCCCCGGCCGGGATGTACGGTTCGGTCAAGGCATCTGGCTCCAGCGGCGTCGGGTGGAGGAGGTCCGCCCAATAGACCAGCTCAAACCTGACCTTGAGTCTTCTATCCCCGAGATGGCGCGCGAGACCTTCGGCGATAGATGCCCTCCACCAGTCTTCGAGCACCTTTGGCTCGGGCTTGTTCCCGAGGCCGTGGATGCCGATGACGACACGCCTGCTCACTGTGTGATCCACCCTTCTCAAGGATTGCCCAACGACGAGGAATCTACCCGCATTGCCACATCTGGTCAACAGACCCGCACCGCACCGAGTCCACCCCGCATCTGGTACGATGGTTGCATACGAACACCAGGTGTTCGTATTTGTCGCGTGCCTCCTGGTTCCAGAGGCGGCGACCGGCCGGGGGGAGCGATAGCACCAGAGGAGTATACGGATGAAGATCGCGATCGTGATAGACGCGTACAACCGAGGCAACGGAGGCTGTATCGCCACCATGCGCCTAGTGGAGGGTCTGAAGCAGCGCGGCCACGAGTTCACCATCGTCGCCACCAAGTCCCTCGAGCAAGAACGCTTCTACCAGGTCAAGGGGTTCTACGCACCCGGCACCAAAGAAGCGCAGGGCGAGATGGACTTCATGTTCGGCGTCGGCCAGAAGAAGGTGCTGCGAAAAGCGTTCGCCGATGTCGACCTAGTGCAGATCCAGTTCCCGTTCTTCCTCGCCCGCAATGCCGCCAACGTGGCCAAGAGGATGGACAAGAAGGTCATGGGGGCATGCCATGTCCAGCCGCAGAACGTCATCTGCGCCATGGGCAAGGAGAGCAAGCTCATGGAGCGCCTGCTGTACAAGCTGTTCAACTTCATGCTGTTCAACCGCGTGCCGGTGGTGCAGTGCCCCTCGCAGTTCGCGGCCAACCTGCTATGGGAACATGGCTGTGACGCCGCCACCCGGGTGGTGTCCAACGGCATCCCCGAAAAGTACGCCGCTGGCGCCTACGACCGCCCCGACTTCTACGGGGATAAGCTCGTACTGATGAACATCGGCCGCCATGCGCTGGAGAAGCGGCAGTCTCTCCTCATCGAAGGGGTGAAACGCTCCAAGTACGCCGACAAGATCCTTCTGATGGTCTGCGGCAAGGGCGAGATGTCCGAACAGTTGGTCCAGTTGGGTGACTCCCTGCCGGTCAAGCCGCTCGTACGCTACATCACCAACGAGGAGAAGCTACAGTTCTTGAACACCGCGGACCTGTACGTGCACGGCTCCATCGTCGAGTTGGAGAGCCTCTCCTGTCTGGAGGCCATCGGGTGCGGACTACCCTGCCTCATCGGTGACTCTGAGTACAGTGCCGCGCCGCAGTTCGCGCTCGACGACCGGTTCATCTTCCGCAAAGACGACGCGGACGACCTGGCCGGCAAGATCGACTACTGGTACGAGCACAGAGACGAACTCCGCACCTCCCGGGCCAAGGTGCTTGAGATGGCCGAGCACTACCGCTTCGAGCGCTGTCTCGACCGGATGGAGGCCCTGTACGAGGAAGTCATGACCGAGCGCTTGGCGACTGAGCCCACTCTCGAACCCGGGATGGCATGAGGCAGCGCAACGCCATACCGCCGGAAAAGGTCATCCCGGTCACTAACGACACGAAGAAGATCGACTTCAGCAAGCCCTATAAGTACGTCTACTTCGACTGGTGGTTCCGGCTACTCACCTTTCCGGTCCTGCTGCTGCTGTATCCGGTGGCGGCGGGGGCTGCGCTCTATCTTGGGCTGCGGGTGACAGGGCGCCAGAACAAACGCATCTTGCGCGAGCAGGGATGCATCCTCATCGCGAACCACTGCCACTACTTCGACACGGTGTTCGCCGCTAAGGCCGTGTTCCCCAGGCGTCTCCTGATCACTGTGGCGCAGCGGAACTTCGAGGTACCGGTGGTGCGACGCATCCTCCGCGTGGTCCAGGCGTTTCCCATCCCGGCACGGTTGTGGGGGATGAACACCATAGCCGAGCCGATCGGCGAGGCCTTGCGCCGCGGCCAACACGTGCTCTTCATGCCCGAAGGCGACCTGGTGTACCTGAGTCAGGAGATCTACCGCTTCAAGCCCGGCGCTTTTTACATGTCTTGCCTGCACCAGGCCCCCGTCCTCCCCATCGCCTATGTGTTCACCGAGCGTCGCCGCCGCGACGGCTCCGTGCACACGAACCGCCCCCGGATGCGGCAAGTGCTCGGCGAGCCCTTGTACCCGCCGCCCATGTGCGCGGACGGGTCGCTCCCCAAGGAAGAGTTGGCGCAGATGATGGAACGAGCCGCTTGCTGGATGGAAGACGCCATCACCAAATACGGAGCAGAAAACACCGGTGCGCAGAACACGGGAGTGGAAACCACGACCGCCGCCCCCGAAGAAGCCAGCGCAACCGAGGAGTGTCTGGCTTAGGAGTCCGGCCTGGTCTCGGTGGCGTCGATGGACGCTTGGTAGAGCCTGTAGTCCAGCCGGTCGGCGTCTATGCCTTCGCCCGCTCGCTCCTTGGATGACTCGTCCGTGTGGTAGTCTATCCAGGCTCAAAAACAGGGAGTTATGCGGCGGTCGAGCCACCCCAGGTCTGCGAAGACCATGGATGCGTGTCTCCCCCTTGAAGGTGATTCGGAGGTCCTGCTAGCAGTTCATGGCGACGCTCGGCATCGACATAGGTTGCATCAGCGTGAAGATCGCTGTAGTGGGCGATACCACTGACCGCGAGGCCTTTGAGGAGCTGAAGGCCCAGTCCGATCTCTTCTATAAGCCCGAGGACGAAGCATTGGTGCTTCCCACCCCGAGCGCTCCGCCTGTCCTCGCCACCAAGTATCGACGCATCAAGGGCAGTCCTACCGAGACCGCTCAAGAGCTACTGACCCAAGTCCTGAGTGCTCTTCCTGAGGACACCATCACGGCCGTAGGAGTGACCGGGACCGGCGGCAAGCTGGTGAGCACCCTGCTGGAACTCCCGTACGAGAACGAGTTCAAGGCTATCGCCCGCGCGGTCGGGGCCCTGCACCCCGAAGTCACCACCGTCTTCGAGATGGGTGGCGAGACCTCGAAGTTCATCGCGCTCGAGACCGACAAAGAGACAGGCCGCGTGGGTATCGCCGACTACGGCGCCAACGGGGACTGCGCGGCCGGCACCGGTTCGTTTATGGACCAACAGGCCAACCGTCTGCTGTACGACATCGAAGACGTGGGCGGCATCGTAGGACGCGCCGGCAAGGCCGCGTCCATCGCGGGCAGGTGCTCGGTGTTCGCCAAGTCGGACATGATCCACGCCCAACAGAAGGGCTACAAGCCGCCCGAAGTGCTCAAGGGCCTCTGCAACGCAGTGGTGCGCAACTATCGCAGCACCATCGCCAAGGGCAAGGAGTTGGGTGACCTGGTCGCCTTCATCGGCGGCGTGGCGGCCAACCAAGGTGCCGTCGCCGCCATGCGCGAGGCCTTCGAGTTGGACGAGGACCAACTGATCATCCCCGCCTACTACGCCTGGATGGGAGCCATCGGTAGCGCCCTGACCGTCGCCGAGGAGCAGGCGGGCATCGATATGGTCACGATCGACCCCTCCGTGCTGACCAAGGATCGCACCGACGGCTTCGACACCAGTGACCAATTGACCATGGAGCGGGTCATCCTGCTCCGCGACCGGGTCAAGCCCTACGTCTTCCCCGAGAACGGGGGCAAGATCGGTGCTTACCTGGGAGTCGACATCGGTTCTGTATCGACGAATCTGGTGGTGTTGGACGAGGCCGGCGAGATGGTCAAGGAGATCTACGTCAAGACCGAAGGGCGCCCGGTCGAAGTGGTCAACAAGGGCCTGGCCGAGATCTGGGAAGAGATCGGCCCCCGCTTGGATATCTTGGGCATAGCTACGACCGGCTCGGGCCGCGAGCTCATTGGCGAACTCATCGGAGCGGACACCGTCAACGACGAGATCACCGCGCACAAGACGGGTGCCACCTTCATCGGCCGCAAGCTTATCGATCGAGTGCCCGACACCATCTTTGAGATCGGCGGGCAAGACTCCAAGTTCATCAGCCTGCAAGACGGAGTGGTGGTCGATTTCGCCATGAACGAGGCCTGCGCCGCGGGCACAGGCTCCTTCTTGGAGGAGCAGGCCGAGAAACTGGACATCAAGATCATCGGGGAATTCGCCGACCTGGCTCTGTCCTCCGAGTCGCCCGTGCGCTTGGGCGAGCGTTGCACCGTGTTCATGGAGCGCGATGTCAACTCATACCTGCAGCGCGGCGCTCACAAGAAGGACCTGGTGGCCGGCCTCGCCTACTCCATCGCTTACAACTACCTCAATCGTCTGGTAGGCCGCCGCCACATCGGTGACACCATCTACTTTCAGGGCGGCACCGCATACAACGACTCGGTGGCCGCCGCCTTCAGCAAGATCCTGGGTCGCGACATCATCGTGCCGCCACACAACGGGGTGGTGGGCGCCATCGGAGCAGCACTCCTGGCCCGCGACAAGATGTCGGCCACCGGAGCGCCTTCGCGCTTCCGCGGCTGGGACCTCGAGAAGGTCGACTACACCATGCGCGAGTTCACCTGCCACGGCTGCACCAACGAGTGCGACATCCGCCAGTTCACCATCGACGGCGAGAAGACTTATTGGGGAGACAAGTGCTCCGACCGCTACCGCAAGCGGGCCAAGGTGGACAAGAAGCCTGCCATCCGCGACCTGGTGGAGTTCCGCAAGCAGCTGATGTGCTCCTACGTGACCGATGAGGTCGAGGATAGCTCTGCCCTCCTACGATCGGGCACCGGCGCACCCCGCGGCACCATGGGTCTGCCACGCGCCATGTACACGTACGAGCGCCTCCCCTTCTGGGCCACCTTCTTCAAGGGCTGCGGCTTCGACGTCATGCTCTCTCGGCAGACCGACAAGAAGATCCGCGACCTGGGCATAGAGGGTGCTGTCGCCGAGCCCTGCTTCCCCATCCGAGTGGCTCACGGCCACGTGACCGAGCTTATCGAAGAGGGCGCCGACCATATCTTCCTGCCCAACTTCTTGAACGAAGAGACCGACCATCCGGAAATGGAGTCGCACGCGTGTCCGTGGGGCCAGACACTGCCGCACGTGATCCGCTTCGCCCCGCACTTCGAGGCGCATCAGGACAAGTTCTACGCTCCTATCCTGCACTTCCGCCGCGGGCCCGAGTTCATCAAGGAGGCGCTCGCGGATTCACTGAGGCCCCTGGGCGTGCCGGGCCGCGTGGTAGATGCAGCCCTCAGAGATGCGTACGAGGCTCAGACCGAGTTCCGTGGCCGCCTCGTCGACGCCGGGACTGAGGCTCTCGGCACGCTGACAGACAAGGATGAGCTGGGTATCGTGCTCATCGGCCGTCCCTACAACATCTACGACTCCGGCGTCAATATGGACATCCCCACCAAACTACGCCGCTACTACGGGGCCAACGTCATCCCGATGGACTTCTTGCCTCTCTGGGGCACCGATACCCGCGACATCACGGCCAACATGTTCTGGAACTACGGCCGCAAGATCCTGCAGGCCGCCAAGATAGTCGCTGAGCACCCCAACCTGCACGTCATCTACATGACCAACTTCAAATGTGGGCCCGACTCGTATATCAAGCATTACCTCGGAGCGGCCTCTCCCGAGCCGTTCTTGGTGCTGCAGTTCGACGAGCACACCAACGACGCCGGCGCCATGACGCGCTGCGAGGCCTATCTGGACAGCAAGGGCTTCCTGCGCTGGTGGATGCGCGAGGACCGCGCCCAAGAACCTGTGAGAGAGTCCTGATGACTACTGAGACCGCCTCCAAGGGGGGCAACGGCAAGGGCAGCCCCGAGGCGGCCGAGGCCGCCCTCAAGACCATGCCTCAGGCTACTGCCGCCTATACGCTGGGCACCAGCCCGGTGGAGACGGTCAGGGATATCAAGAGCCGCACCATGTACCTGCCCCGCATGCCTTACGGGGGTACGCGGATGTTGGCAGCCGCCTTCAAGTCCATAGGTCTGGATGCCCGACCCGTGCCCGACGAAGACGCCCGCACCCTCGAGCTGGGCGCCGAGTACACCTCGGGCGACGAGTGCTACCCGCAGAGGATAGTGCTCGGCGGCTTCCTCAAGCTACTGGAGGACGACAAAGTCGATCCGGGCAAGACCGCCCTCATGCTCCCCACGGCCAATGGTCCCTGCCGTTTTGGGCAGTACTGCCGCCTGGTGCGCCGCATCCTGGACGACAAGGGCTTTCAAGACGTTGATGTGTTCTCGTTCACCTCGGCCGACGGCTACGCCGGTATAGGCGACCAAGCGGGTGAGGTGGTGCGCACCGCGTGGCGCGCGCTGTTGGTGCAGGACGTACTCATGAAGCTTCTCCTGATGACCCGGCCGTACGAGGTGGATGCGGGCCAGACCGACAAGGTCTACCTGGAGTGCATCGACCTCATGGACGAGATCATCTCGACTCCAGGCGCTTCGACCAAAGGCCAACTCCAGACGATCAAGGCCGGGCTGGCCATCTGCAAACAGGAGTTCGAAGGCATCCCAGTGCGGGAAGAGGACAGGCCGCTCATCGGCGTGGTGGGTGAGATCTTCTGCCGCCTCAACACCTTCAGCAACAACGAGCTCATCCGCCACATCGAAGCCCAAGGCGGCGAGTGTTGGCTGACCGGAGTCGGCGAGTGGGTGCTCTATACCAACGAGGAGGCCTTCCGCCGTCACCGCGAAGAGAAGACCCGCTTCGGCAAGGAGTGGCTCAAGACCTATCTCACCACCAGGATCATGCACAAGGACGAGCATGCGCTCTACGGGCAGTTCGAGCACATCTTCACCAAGCGCCCCGAACCCACCGTCCGTGAGGTCCTCGACAACGCCCACCCCTACCTGCCGCAGGAGGGCGCCCTCGGCGAGATGGTCCTCTCTGCGGGAGGGGCCATCGCGTACTACCGCCGCGGCGCCGACGGCATCGTGGACATCTCCCCGTTCACCTGCATGAACGGCATCGTCAACGAGGCCGTCTACCCGGTCATAAGCAGAGACCACGACGACATCCCCATCCGCGTGTTCTACTTCGACGGCACCAACAAGGACTTGGACCGTGATGTCGGCATCTTCCTTGAGCTGGCCAAGACCTACAAGCGCCGCAAGAAGGTCGCTCGCGCCTGACGGCGGGCCGCGCACGAAGCACCCGCGGGGCGCTGCCCGGGCGCGCTCGCGCCGCTACAGCTTGTTTGCTAGGTCCCTCTTGACCACCAACTGACCCGCCTTGAACACCCGCCACACCGGGTTCATGCCATACCGGTAGGGGATCTGCACGTAGCGCTGGCTGTCCAAGATGAGGATATCGGCCTTCTTGCCGACCTCCAGGCTGCCTACCTCATCCTCGAGCGCCAGAGCGGCGGCCGCCTCTATCGTGATGGCACGTATGACCTCTTCCGCAGTCATCTTCAGCTGCGAGCAGCCCATGGTGGCCATCAGCCACAGATTCTCAGTAGGACTTGAGCCGGGGTTGAGATCGGTGCTGAGCGCCACCCGCGCCCCTGCGTCGAGCAGGCGGCGCGCGGGCGCCTGTTCCCCCTCGCCCAGGAAGAAC
The DNA here is from genome assembly GCA_963718375.1 of uncultured Actinomycetes bacterium. GTDB lineage: Bacteria > Actinomycetota > Thermoleophilia > RBG-16-64-13 > RBG-16-64-13 > RBG-16-64-13. The sequence goes on from CAVQZD010000004.1 coordinate 140,570, forward strand.
CTGGCTCCTGGCAACAGCACCGCGACAGGCACGCGCTTGTCGCCTCCACGCGTCGAGAGCGCTCGGATACCGGCGTCGCTTATGCGTTCCAGATGGTCCACCGACACAGCGCCCAGGTCGACCGCGAGTTCCGCCGCCCCCATGTCGCTGTGCTGGTCACCATGCAGTTTGGGCAGAAGTCCCTCGTCTACTCCCGCTTCTAGTACCCGACGGCATTGTGCAGGGCTGAAGCTGCCCTCTTCGCAGAACGCGTCGCAGAAGCGGGCCAGATGGTGCTTGGCGACGTAGGGGATGAGCTTCTTGATGACCACGTCCAAGTACTCATCGGCCTGGCCCTTGTACTCAGTGGGCACCGTGTCCGCCGCGAGCAGAGTGGGCACCACATCCGCGGGATGAGCCACGTTGACATCGCGGTATGCCTCGAGAAGGCGGACTTCCTCGTCCACCGTCAGTCCATATCCACTCTTTGCCTCGACCGTGGTGACACCGAAGCGCAGAAAATGATCCAGACGTCGGCGCGTGATGGCCCGGAGCTGCTCGTCAGAAGCGGCACGCGTAGCCTCGACCGTGCTCATGATGCCCCCGCCGCCCGCGGTCAGCCCCTGGATGGTGGCTCCAGCGAGACGGGATTGATACTCTTCAGCCCGATCCCCAGCCCAAGCGATGTGGGCATGACACTCCACCAAGCCCGGCATCACCACGCGACCTTCGGCGTCGACCTCGCTGCCGCCTGCGACCAGACGCACGCTGTCCTCGATGGCAGAGGTCTCCCCCACCCAGACGATGCGACCTTGTCGAGCGGCGATAGCCCCATCCTCGATCCGGCCCACCCCCGCGACAGCACCAGTCGCAGAGCCGTCCCGAGGACAGGTGATCAGATCACCGGCTCCCCTGATGACAAGGTCGGCCTCCAACGGCCGTTGCTCACTATGCTTCATCATGCAACGGCTCTCCAATGTGGAACGGTATGCTGATGACTACCACCCACGGTACCCCAAGAAGGGCGACCTTCAGTCGCAGCGCGTTCTGGTTGTGTAAGAAGTTCTCCCACCAATGCTCGACCACGAACTCGGGGATGATCACCGTCACCGTGTGCTTACGGCTGGGCTTGAGCGACTTCACATAATCCACCGCGGGCCGTGTGAACTCTCGATACGGTGAATCCACTACCACCAAGGGGACGTCTATCTCCATCTCCGTCCACGTCCGCTGCAATGCGAGCACGCTCGCGGGATCGCTACCTATGGTGATGGCATGAAAGTCGTCGGGGGACAGTCCCCGGCCGAGCGCGAGCGATCTGGCCGTCAGTTCGTTGACTTGAGATACGAATAGCACCACCGTCGTCTTGGGAGCTGGAGACGGCCACTCTGCCCAGGCGCTCCAGCTCCTGCTCTCCTTGAGGAGCCAGGAAGCTGGCCACCCGCAGATAGTGGCGCCGGATGCGGTAGAACCCCAGCACCAGCAGGACGACCGCGATGACGACTATGTAGGCCCCGTGGGTGAACTTGGTGACGAGCACAACCACGGTGACTATGCCCGTCATCACCGCGCCGGCCCCGTTCATGATCGCGCGACGCCGCCACCCGGGCGTCCTAAGCCGGAACCAGTGGACCACCATGCCCGATTGCGACAGCGTGAAGCTGGTGAACACGCCCACCGCGTACAGAGGTATTAGACTGTGGACCTGCGCCTTATAGATCACGAGTATCACGATGGCGGCCAGGGTCAGTCCGATGATGCCGTTGGAGAAGACCAGCCGGTCGCCCCGGTTCATGAACTGGCGCGGCATCAGGCGGTCCCGCGCCAGCACCGAGGCCAGGCGAGGTAAGCCGGTGAAGCTGGTGTTGGCCGCAAGTACCAGGATGAACATGGTCGCAATCTGCAGCGCATAGTAGAAGAAGCCCCCGCCGTACACCGCGTGGCCGATCTGACCCAACACTGTGTCGCCCTCTTCCGGCACGATGTGGAGTATCTGACCCAAGGCGGTGACACCGAGCAACAGGAAGGCCAGTATCGAAGCCATGACGCCGAGAGTGATCGACGCGTTCTTCGCTTCCGGCGCCCTGAACGCCGGAACGGCGTTGGATATGGCCTCGGTACCGGTCATGGCCGAGCACCCACCCGAGAACGCCCTGAGCACGATCCAGGCCAGCGCCGCGCCCTGTACGGTCGTGGCCGTCTCCGACACCGGCTCCGGATGCAGGTCACCCATGGCCAAGCGGATCAGACCGACTATGACCAGTCCACCGCACAAGATCACGAACAGATAGGTGGGCGCGGCGAAGATACGCCCCGACTCTCTCACGCCACGCAGATTGGCGAGCGCTACCAGGATGATAAGCCCGACAGAGATGAGCACTCGGGTACGATCCGCGTGGGCACCATCTGCGAGGCCGGGAAACGCGGCCAGGATGGCGGCTGTACCGGAAGCCACACTCACCGCCACCGTCATCACATAATCGACCATGAGCGAACCGGCGGCTATGGTGCCGGGCAGCAACCCCAGGTTCTCACGGCTGACGATGTACGAGCCTCCGCCGTTGGGGTAGGCGTGCACCGTCTGCTGGTAGGAGAGCGCCACAAATACCAGAAGGATCACGACGGCAAGGGCTACGTAGATGGAGTACATGGCTGCAGCCGCGCCGGCCGCAAGCAGGGCCAGCAGGATCTCCTCAGTAGCGTACGCAGTCGAGGAGATGGCATCAGAGGAGAAGACAGGCAGCGCGTACCGCTTAGGGAGTCGCTCCTCCATCTCCTGTGCGGTCGCTATCGGACGGCCTAACAAGACCCGCTTGAACATCGTACCTGTCTCCAACTGTCGAACCTCGTCTAGACCCTCGCGGACGGCCCCATTTATCCTACCAGTCGCCGCCCCCGTCAAGCTACATAGCGAGGCGGCCCGCCGCGCGGTGCGCGGCGGGCCGCCCGGTACTCACTGCCAGGTCCGCATCACCCAGAGGTGACGCAGGACCATTCTGCTACTTCTCTACTTCGACCTCGACCTGCTTCTTGATGCGCATGCCGTAGAACGACCTGTGCACGAAGAACGCAGAGATCACGAAGAACACACCGGACAGTATCCACGTGAGAGTGTGGTTGCCCGCGTCGTTGGCGATCGTGACCGCCAACTCGACGGCCAGCAGTCCGAACAGCGTGGTGAACTTGATGACCGGGTTCAGAGCCACCGAGGAGGTGTCCTTGAACGGGTCGCCCACCGTGTCGCCGATGACCGTGGCCTCGTGCAGCGGGGTACCCTTCTCCTTCATGTCTGTCTCGACGATCTTCTTGGCGTTGTCCCATGCGCCTCCGGCGTTAGCCATGAAGACAGCTTGGTACAAGCCGAAGACGGCGATAGAGATCAGGTAGCCGATGAAGAAGAACGGCTCGAGGAAAGCGAAGGCCAAGGTGCCGAAGAACACTGCCAAGAAGATGTTGATCATGCCCTTCTGCGCGTACTGGGTGCAGATGCCGACCACCTTCTTGCTGTCTTCGACAGAGGCCTTACCCTCGGTCGTATCCAGCTTGATGTGCCGTTTGATGAACTCCACCGCGCGATACGCGCCGGTGGTCACAGCCTGAGTGGCCGCACCGGTGAACCAGTAGATCATCGCGCCACCCGTGACGATACCCAGCAAGAATGGCGGGTATAGCAGGGAAAGCTTGTCGACGTTGTTGACGAGTCCGTCGGTGAGAGCCATGATGATCGAGAAGATCATCGTGGTGGCACCGACCACAGCAGTGCCGATGAGCACCGGCTTGGCCGTCGCCTTGAAGGTGTTGCCGGCACCGTCGTTCTCTTCGAGATTGTCCTTCGCCACATCCCACTGGGGCTTGAAGCCGAAGTCCTTCTCGATCTCAGCGTCGATGCCGTCGATCTGCTCGATGGTAGACAGCTCATACACAGACTGAGCGTTGTCGGTCACCGGGCCGTAGGAGTCGACCGCGATTGTCACCGGGCCCATGCCCAAGAAACCGAACGCCACGAGGCCGAAAGCGAACACGGCGGGAGCGAGCATGATGTCGCCCAGCCCTTGCTCGCTGACGATGTAGCCGACACCCATCAGCACCATGATGGCAAGGCCTATGTAGTAGGCGCTGTAGTTGCCCGCGACAAACCCCGAGAGGATGTCCAGGGAGGGCCCGCCCTCTTTGGCTGAGGCCACGACTTCCTTGACGTGCTTGGACTTGGTAGAGGTGAAGACCTTCACCAACTCGGGGATCAAGGCCCCGGCCAAGGTACCCATGCTGATGATGATTGACAGCTGCCACCAGTAGTCGGGGTGCGCCTGGCCCACGTCGGTGCTACCGCCGATGAGCAGGTACGAGACCAGGAAGGTCAGAGCCATCGAAATGATCGAAGTCATCCAGACCAGCGAGGTGAGCGGGGCCTCGTAGTTCATCTTCGCGGCTTTGCCGTACCGCATCTTGGTGACGAAGAGCGTTCACGTAGTAGGAGCCGCCGCTCGAGATGATCATCATCACGCGCATGGCGAAGATCCAGACCAGGAGAGCCACCTGTATGGTCGCGCTCTGCACGGCCAGGATGATGAAGGTGATCAGAGCGACACCCAGTGACACCGTAGGTCTCGAAACCGTCGGCGGAGGGGCCCACCGAGTCGCCGGCGTTGTCACCGGTGCAGTCGGCGATGACGCCCGGATTGCGGGCATCGTCCTCTTTGACGTTGAAGACGATCTTCATCAGGTCCGAGCCGATGTCGGCGATCTTGGTGAAGATACCGCCGGCGATGAGCGCGCCCACTCCGTTCATGAGCGCCCGCCAGCGCCAGCCGGGCGTCCTCAGCCGAAACCAGCGGACCACCATGCCCGATTGCGACAGAGTGAAGCTGGTAAACACTCCCACCGCATACAGAGGTATCAGACTATGGACCTGGGCCCTATAGACCACGAGTATCACGATGGCCGCCAAGGTCAGTCCTATGATGCCGTTGGAGAAGACCAGCCGGTCGCCCCGGTTCATGAACTGGCGCGGCATCAGGCGGTCCCGCGCCAGCACCGACGCCAGGCGAGGCAAGCCGGTGAAGCTGGTGTTGGCGGCAAGTACCAGGATGAACATGGTCGCTATTTGCAGCGCATAGTAGAAGAAGCCGCCACCGTACACCGCGTGGCCGATCTGCCCCAACACTGTGTCGCCCTCTTCCGGGACGATGTGGAGGATCTGACCCAAGGCGGTGACACCGAGCAACAGGAAGGCCAGTATCGATGCCATGACGCCGAGCGTGATCGACGCGTTCTTCGCTTCGGGCGCCCTGAACGCCGGAACGGCGTTGGATATGGCCTCGGTACCGGTCATGGCCGAGCACCCACCCGAGAACGCCCTGAGCACGATCCAGGCCAGTGCCGCGCCCTGTACGGTCGTGGCCGTCTCCGACACTGGCTCCGGATGCAGGTCACCCATTGCCAAGCGGATCAGACCGACTATGACAAGTCCACCACACAACACCACGAACAGATATGTGGGCGCGGCGAAGATGCGTCCCGACTCTCTGACCCCACGCAGATTGGCAAGGGCGACAAGGATGATGAGCCCGACACAGATGAGGACTCGAGTGCGATCCGGGTGCGCACCATCGGCGAGGCCGGGAAACGCGGCCATGATGGCGGCTGTACCGGAAGCCACACTCACCGCTACCGTCATCACATAATCGACCATGAGCGAACCGGCGGCTATTGTGCCGGGCAGCAACCCCAGGTTCTCACGACTGACGATATACGAGCCTCCGCCGTTGGGGTAGGCGTGAACCGTCTGCTGGTAGGACAGCGCTACAAATACCAGAAGGATCACGACGGCAAGGGCTACGTAGATGGAGTACATGGCTGCAGCAGCGCCGGCCGCAAGCAGGGCCAGCAGGATCTCCTCCGTGGCATACGCGGTCGAGGAGATGGCATCAGAGGAGAACACGGGCAGCGCGTACTTCTTAGGGAGGCGCTCCTCCATCTCCTGTGCGGTCGCTATCGGACGGCCTAACAAGACCCGCTTGAACATCGCACCTGTCTCCTACTGCCAAACCTCGTGTAGAACCTTTGGACGGCCTCATTTATCCTACCAGTCGCCGACCACGTCAAGCTACATAGCGAGGCGGCCCGCCGCGCGGTGCGCGGCGGGCCGCCCGGTAATCACTGCCAGGTCCGCATCACCCAGAGGTGACGCAGGACCATTCTGCTACTTCTCTACTTCGACCTCGACTTGCTTCTTGATGCGCATGCCGTAGAACGACCTGTGCACGAAGAACGCAGAGATCACGAAGAAGACGCCGGACAGTATCCACGTGAGAGTGTGGTTGCCCGCATCGTTGGCGATCGTGACCGCCAACTCGACGGCCAGCAGGCCGAACAGCGTGGTGAACTTGATGACCGGGTTCAGAGCCACAGAAGAGGTGTCCTTGAACGGGTCGCCCACGGTGTCGCCGATGACTGTGGCCTCGTGTAGCGGCGTGCCCTTCTCTTTCATGTCCGTCTCTACGATCTTCTTGGCGTTGTCCCATGCGCCTCCGGCGTTGGCCATGAAGACAGCTTGGTACAAGCCGAACACTGCGATAGAGATCAAGTAGCCGATGAAGAAGAACGGCTCGAGGAACGCGAAGGCCAAGGTACCGAAGAACACGGCCAAGAAGATGTTGATCATGCCCTTCTGCGCGTACTGCGTGCAGATGCCGACCACCTTTTTGCTGTCTTCTACCGAGGCCTTACCTTCGGTCGTATCCAGCTTGATGTGTCGCTTGATGAACTCCACCGCGCGATAGGCGCCGGTGGTCACGGCCTGCGTGGCCGCACCGGTGAACCAGTAGATCATCGCGCCACCCGTGACAATACCCAGCAAGAACGGCGGGTATAGCAGGGAAAGCTTGTCGACGTTGTTTTCGAGTCCGTCCGTGAGAGCCATGATGATCGAGAAGATCATCGTGGTGGCACCGACCACAGCAGTGCCGATGAGCACCGGCTTGGCCGTCGCCTTGAAGGTGTTGCCGGCACCGTCGTTCTCTTCGAGATTGTCCTTGGCCACGTCCCACTGGGGCTTGAAGCCGAAGTCCTTCTCGATCTCAGCGTCGATGCCGTCGATCTGCTCGATGGTAGACAGCTCATACACAGACTGAGCGTTGTCGGTCACCGGGCCGTAGGAATCGACCGCGATAGTCACCGGGCCCATGCCCAAGAAGCCGAACGCTACAAGACCGAAAGCGAACACGGCCGGAGCGAGCATGATGTCGCCCAACCCTTGCTCGCTGACGATGTAGCCGACACCCATCAGCACCATGATCGCGAGACCGATGTAGTAGGCGCTGAAGTTACCCGAGACAAACCCTGAGAGGATGTCCAGCGAAGCTCCACCCTCCTTGGCCGAAGCCACGACTTCCTTGACGTGCTTGGACTTGGTAGAGGTGAAGACCTTCACCAACTCTGGGATCAAGGCCCCGGCCAAGGTACCCATGCTGATGATGATAGACAGCTGCCACCAGTAGTCGGGGTGGGCCTGACCCACGTCGGTGCTACCGCCGATGAGCACGTACGAGACCAGGAAGGTCAGCGCCATCGAGATGATCGAAGTCATCCAGACCAGCGAGGTGAGCGGGGCCTCGTAGTTCATCTTCGCGGCCTTGCCGTACCTCATCTTGGTGACAAGAGCGTTCAAGTAATAGGAGCCGCCGCTCGAGATGATCATCATGACGCGCATGGCGAAGATCCAGACCAAGAGAGCCACCTGTATGGTCGCGCTCTGCACGGCTAGGATGATGAAGGTGATCAGAGCGACGCCGGTGACACCGTACGTCTCGAAACCGTCGGCGGAGGGACCCACCGAGTCGCCGGCGTTATCACCGGTGCAGTCCGCGATGACGCCCGGATTGCGGGCATCGTCCTCTTTGATGTTGAATACGATCTTCATCAGGTCAGAGCCGATGTCGGCGATCTTGGTGAAGATACCGCCGGCGATACGGAGCGCGGCGGCGCCCAGCGACTCACCGATAGCGAAGCCGATGAAGCAGGCGCCGGCGTAGTCGCGCGGGATCCAGATGAGGATGATGAGCATGATCACGAGCTCGACGCTGATGAGCATCATGCCCACACTCATGCCCGAGCGCATCGGGATGTCGTGGATCTGATGCGGCTTGCCCGTCAGGCTGGCGAAGGCGGTGCGCGAGTTGGCATAGGTGTTGACCCTGATGCCGAACCAGGCGACGCCGTAGCTGCCCAAGATGCCCACGACGCTGAAGAGCAGGACGATCAGCACCTTGGTGCCCGAGAAGTCGGAGAGCACACCAAAGTACACGCCTATGACGACGGCGATGAAGACCCAGAGTCCGGCAAGAAACACACCCTGTCGGAGCAGGTAGGTCTTGCAGGTCTGCCAGATGATCTCTGAGATCTCCTTCATCGACCTATGCGCCGGCAGCTTGCGGATGCGGAGGAAGATCCACAGACCGAACAGCAGACCGAGAGCGCAGACGATGAGACCGTAGGTCAGAAGATGGCCGCCGGGCACGCCGTGGAACTCGACCGAGTTCAGATCCGGCAGCACTAGGTTGGCTTCGCCACCCCCGCCTGTCGACTCCTCACTCTGCGCGGCTTCGTCGCCCGAGATAGGCTCGGCAGCGATCGTGGTGCTCGTGTCGCCCGGGGCGGCCAGCGCCGGCACGGCAAGCGCCGTCAGCATGACCGCGGCAAGCACCAGGATGAGCCCCAGCTTCATCCAGTGGCGCCTTCCAGCGCTATTTGACTTACATTCCATGCAGCATTGCCTCCTTCTAAGCCTTGCGGCGATTGTGATGCGGACCTTGATCCCAGAAGCGGAACGAACCCCGCTGCCCTCTCTACGATGGGAGCGTCTGTCGTCCACGCTGAAGTCCCCTTGGGAGGGCGAATCCAGGAACCCATGCTACAGAACACCGTGCAAAATAGTCAAGGTCGGGCCAACGGCTCCTCCGGCTCACTTGCGCATCGGGCCGACGGCCCCTCCGGCTCACTTGCGCTGTATCCGGCTAACCGCAGGCACGCAAATGTTCGCCGGACGTACCGTCGGCCCTCATGCTTGGGGGAGGGCGCTCGGGAGGCACTCGCTGGGTCTAGGCGGCCACCACCTGCACGAATTGGCCGGTCGATGATGGTTCGGGGATAGGCTGTCCTGTGCGCCGCATCTCAGCCAAGTGAAGTTCTATGGCTTCTCGGATGAGCTGGAGTACCTCTTCTTCGGTCTCGCCGACGGCGATGCAACCAGGTAGGTCGGGGACAGAGCTCCGTAGGAGTTGGGCCCCTTCTCAATAACGCGGTAGCGCATCACACTTCACTCCTGCCTTTTGAGTCCAGCCTTGCTCCAGCACACTGGCCAGCGTACCGGGCGGCACATCCTGACCGGGCTTGCCGGCTTGGTCACAGTTCCACCCGTCCGATGATGCCGCGACTAGCACAAGAATCCGTCCGACTTTGTACCTATCGGTCCGCGAGAGCCATCCGACGCAAGTAGGATTGAGTATCATGCGTATTGGAGATAAAAGGGCCTGTGACGATGGACCTTCCGATCGACCCAGACTAGAAAGGATCGACCGATGGAAAGATGGGAATGCTTGCTCTGCGGATACGTCTATGACCCCGAACTGGGCGACCCCACCCAGGACATAGCGCCGGGTACCTCTTTCGAAGACCTGCCCGACGACTGGGTATGTCCGGACTGTGGCGCCAGCAAGGACGACTTCGAGAAGATGGCCGACTAACCGGAGGCCGTGACAGGCCCCGCTAGACTCCGACCGGGCGCGGCCGGCACACCGGCGCGCGCAGTGTCAGCTGAGGAACTTGGACAGCAGCAAGTGGCCCGGCGCCACGGCGAAGCCCGTGGCTCGGGCTTCTTTCTCGGTGAAGGCCCGCGCTCCGTTCGACTCAAACCCCGGTCCCCACATCACGAACGGCACCGGCTCCGCGACGTGAGTCTTCAGCTCCAGTGGGGTCGGATGGTCAGGTAGTACCAGCAGCCTGACTTCATGGTCCTTGGCCCACGGGTACCGGGCGAGGGCGTCCGCGTCAGTCACCTGTGGCACCATCAGCGCGTCCACCTGCTCGATCGCCTGCACCTTGCCCTGCGCATCCCCCGCGTGTCCGGCTTCGTCCGGCGCCTCTACGTGGACGAAGACCAAGTCGTGGTCGCCCAGGGCCGCCAAACCGCCCGCCATCTGCCCCGCGAAGTCGTTCTCACCGTCGTCGGTGACGCCGGCAAGGTCGAGCACGTCGATGCCGCTCTGCACGGCTAGGCCGCGCAAGAGGTCGACGGCGGAGGTCAGCGCCGCCGAGCGCCCGCCGTTGGCAGCCGCGAAGTCGGGCACCCGCTCCGGTCGCGTCCCCGGCCAGAACAGCCAGATCTGCGTCGCGGGCGGCTGTCCCCGAGCGATCCTCGCCTTGTTGACCGGATGCTCCGCCAGGATGGACTTCGACCGCTCGGTGAGCTCATCCACCAACTCCGCCCCCGGCCCGCTCGGACCATGGCCCTCCACCGCCTTGTCAGTGACATCGTGCGGAGGGGTGAACTGCGTGGACAAGATATCCGCACCGTCACGGACGGTCAGTATGTGCCTGAAGGCGACGCCCGGGTAGAACCGCAGCCGCTCGTCGCCCAGCCCCAGCTCCAGGGCCCCCACGAGCTCCGCGGCCTCGGCCGAAGAGATGTTGCCGGCCGAGTAGCTCACCATGCGGCCCTCGGCGACGGTCACCAGGTTGCAGCGCATCGCCACCTGTCCGGGCTCGAGCTCGATGCCCATGGCCGCGGCCTCTATCGGCCCCCTGCCCGCGTAGTACACCGCCGGATCGAAGCCCATGACGCTCATGCAGGCCACAGCGCTCGACGCCTCCATGCCCTTCGGCACGTTCTCAGCCGTGCCCGTGGTACCCTCCTGCGCCAGCCGGTCCAGATTGGGAGTGCGTGCCGCCTCCAGAGCGGTGCGACCGCCCAAGGCAGCAGCGGGCCATCCAGAGGCCCCGTCGACTATCAGCACCACGTACTTCAACCCGTCTCCTCCGGCTTGCCGCGCAGGTGCGCTCATTATATGCGGTATCTTGTCCGCGGTAGATGCCGTACGCCGGGCATGCCCGGACACACCTATGGAGGCCCTCGCTTTGCCGGCTGTCAGTCCAGATCTGAACGAGCGTGAGCGCGACTGCGTGCGGGAGGTGCTCCGCACCGCCAAGGTCGCTTACGTGGCCATGGTGGACGCCTCAGGGCGTGACGGCTCGCCGCAGCCGTACGTGGTGCCCATGAACTTCGCCTACGAGCTGCCCGCCGCCGGCGCCCAGGAGGCGCCCTGCGGCGCCGGGCCCGAGGGACGCATTTTGCTGCACACCGGACCAGGCAGAAAGGTGGATGCCCTGGCCGAGAACCCCTGGGTCTGTGTGTCGATAGTCGCCCAGGAGCAGCTCGAGATCGGTCCGACCCCGTGCCAGGACGGCTATCTGTACCAGTCGGTGGTGCTAGAGGGCCGCGTGCTACTCCTCACCGATGAGGTAGAGCGCGAGGCAGCCCTGCGCGCCATCGTAGCCAAGTATGACCCCGAGGCCGCTCAGAAGCCGTTCGAAGCGCGGATATTCGCGCAGACCCTGCTCTACGCGGTCGCAGTGGACCAGATCGCTTTCAAGGAGCGCCCCCGCCGGTAGCGGCCTTCAAGCGGCGCCAGTGCCGCCAGCCGCGAGCGCAGCCCTCCGCGTCCGGCGCTCCGTGCGGCGCGCAGCGCGCTGTTACCCGAAGTACTTGGCCCCGATCTCCTTGAAGGCCGGGAGCGCGCGGTCCACCACTTCGGGCGCTACGCAGTAGGCGATGCGGAAGTACCCCGGCGCATCAAAACCGTTGCCCGGCACCACCAACACCAAGCGCTCCTGCAACTCCTTGCAGAAGGCCACGTCGTCGGATATCGGCGACTGCGGGAACAGATAGAAAGCCCCCTTGGGCTTGGTCACCGTGAAACCGGCTTGGCCCAGCGTCTCGAGGAGCAGGTCGCGGTTGCGTTTGTAGGGCGTCACGTCCACCGCCACCCCCTGCAGACGGGCGACTACCCTCTGCATGAGCGCCGGCGCGTTGATGAACCCCAAGATGCGGTTGGCTATGACCAAGCCCCCCATCAGCTCTTCCACGCCTTCGATTGACGGACTGACTGCGACGTACCCTATCCTCTCCCCGGCCAGAGAGAGTTCCTTTGAGTAGCTCGACACGATGATGGAGTTCTCGTAGTCCGCCATCACAGGGGCCACGCGCACCCCGTCGTAGACTATGCGCCGGTAGGGTTCGTCCGATATCAGATATATGATGCGGCCCGTCTCAGCGCACTTACGCCTCAGGAGCTCACCGAGCGCCGCCACCGTCGTCTCGGGATATACACTGCCAGTGGGGTTATTGGGGGAGTTGAGCAGCACCGCGCGCGTACGTGGACCGATCGCGCGCTCCATGGCCTGCAGGTCGAGGTCGAAGTCCGCAAGCGTCTTGACCGGCTTCAGCACGCCGCCGTGGTTGTCCACGTAAGACAGGTATTCCATGAAGTACGGACTCGCGACCACCACCTCATCACCCGCGTCGAGCACGGCCTTGAAGACGACGTTCAATCCCCCACCCGCGCCGCAAGTCATCACCACGTTCGCGCCCTCGAGGTGGACTCCTTGATCTTCGCTCAGATACCCCGCCACGGCTGCGCGCGTGCTCTCGTAGCCGGCGTTGGACATGTAGCCGTGAAACCCGGGGGTGTCATTGCACACCAGCTCTTGGAGGGCCTCTTGAAGTTCCCTCGGCGGATCGAGGTTGGGATTGCCCAGACTGAAGTCGGCCACGGCGTCACGGCCATGGATCTCGGACAGGCGTAACCCCTCCTCGAACATCTTGCGTATCCATGATGAGCGGCGCGAAGCTTCGGCCATTTTCGATGATACAAGCATGGAAACCAGTCTAGCATGCCGCTATTCGCCAGCCATGCGCAGGCTACACAACGGGAGTAGACTGTACTCACTTGATATACTTACCGCCGGTTACCACCCGCGTTCCCCCGATGTGGCAAGAGTTGGGGAAGGAGGCGCGCACTGTGGCTCGCAAGCATCATGGCTCTTCAGGGAGAGACCGTTGCGACATCTGTGGGACAGCCCTTGATCATGGCGCTGTCGTGCAGGAGTTCCCCGACGGCAGTGTAGTCAGTCTCTGTGCCGACTGCGCCGCCGGAAGTGGTCCGGAGGCGGAATTCGAGGCCGACGACGCGACTGAGGCCGACGACGCCACGATGGAGTTCACGGGGCCTCGGGACGATAGCCCCACCGCTCCCGCGCCCCCTCACTTTGAAGCAGAGGTCTTCGACTCACAAGAGTACGAGCCGGCGCAAGCTGCAGCAGCAGCCCCGGCCGGCGAGCCCGAGGACGATGTCGATAGCACCGCCAGGGTCGAAGCAGAGCTGGCCGCCTGGGCAAGCGCCGGCGCCGGCCAGCAGCAGAGCGTGGATATCGATGAGGAGTACGTCGCGGACTTCGACGAGGAGGAGGCCGAAGAGGCCACTCTTCAACTCATGGCTGCCTTGACCGAGGCGGACATGGAGGATGACGAAGAGCCGTACGTAGGCTCAGCGGCCGCGGCAGCCGAGCCCGATGAGGCTGCGGACGCCGACTCCGAAGCTGGAGTCTGCGAACCGGAGATGCCGGCACTTCCCGGCCTGGGTGATCAGACGGCGAAGCTCGAGTCGACCGACAAGACCAAGGAGGAGCTACTGCTGCCCATGGCGGACCTCCTCGCCCTACAGACCGAGATGCAGTCCGCTCTCGCGAAGTTGTCGTCTACGCTGGAGCATTTCGTGGCCGACATGGAGACGGCTCCCGAACAACCAGTCGCCTCCGACGACCGCGTCAAACAGCTCGAAGACGAGCTCGAGTCCACTCGGGAGCGCCTGCGCCTAGCAGAGACCCTTCTCCCTGAATCGGCCCTGGACGCCGCCGCCGCTCTGGCTGCTGCCACCGCTACCGCCGACAGGGATCTCTTGGGCAAGACGCCTGTCCCAGCCGCTGGTGCGACAGCGGGCGACGTCACACCCCCCTCGCTCCCGCCCCCACCTCCGCTGCCGCCCTCGGCGGAGACCACCGGAAAGATCGAGAAGAAGGCCTCAGGCGTCGTGCCGCCGCCCCTAGGCGCGGCGGCAGCAGTAGCGGCTCCGGCTGCTGCTGGGCCGCCCCCCCTACCGGGTCTGGCCGCAGCCGGCACCGCGGCAGCGGCTGGCGCGGTGGCTGGAGCAGCGACCGGTGCGACAAGCGGTGCGGTGACCGGCGCCGCGGCCGGCGTGGCGACTGGTGCAGCGGCCGCCGTGGCTGCGGCCGCGCTCATACCGCCACCTATCGGCGGAGCGGCCACTCCCAGGGCCATGACCCCGCCCCCACCTCCGACGCCCCCGGCCCCATGCGGACCTTCTACCAAGCCCGCGATACCCCTGACCAAGCGCAAGGCCGCTACTCCTAAAGCACCCCCCGTGGACGGATCGGATGCGACCGCCGTGGACGACCTAGGCATGCTCGCCATCGGCGCAGCCGTGCCCCCCGAACCCAAAGCCACCTCGCCTGTGCCGCTCGCAGGCACGGTCGCCGGCGCGGCGGCCGCGATGCAGAAGCTGCTCCGCGGCCGCAAGGGCCACCACCAGACCGAGTTGGAGCCCGAACCTCAGTCCCAGGCCGCACCGCAGCCTGCGGAGGTAGCCGGGCTTGCGTTCAAGATCAACGAGGTCCAGGCGGCGCAGCGGTATTTCAACGAGAGCGAGTTCGTGAAGAAGCTCGCGGAGATCAGCAAGAGTATCGGCAAGTCCAAGGCCAATGTCAGCCGTACCCAACCAGGAGCGTCTGAGGCGGCCGTCACGGTGTTCTGGGACATCGTCTGGTACCAGTACGTCGTCGACCTGCGCAAGGACCTACCCCCAGACACAGCGCGGGTGATCCTGGCAGAAGAAGGCATGGACCTACAGGAACTCGAACCGCGTTTCACAGAGAAGAACTCCACCATCAATGACGATGGGCGTCTCGACGCCTCCGAACTCGAGGTGCGCCTCCTCAGCGACCCCGAGGCGCTCATCCACAATCTTGAGGTATCGTCGTCTGAAGAGCGACTGGCCGACGACGCCACCGAGGAGATCTGGGACCAGCAGTCGGCCCCGGACTTTCGTTGGGACTGACGTTCCGGCCGACACCACAAAGAAGCTGGACGAGGAAGACGCCATGTATCACGCGAAAGCATCCATAGGCCCGGCGCACATTCTCAAGCCGCCCTTTGGAAGCGATCTGCTCCCAGAGTTGGATGCCTTCGTCCGCACTCATGGCATTCATCTCGCCTGGATCTCGGGAGTGGGCGCCGTGTCTCGAGCCACGATCCGCTACTACGATCAAGCCAAGAAGGCCTGGATCGACCACGAACTCGACCAGCACCTGGAGGTAGCGGGACTGTGGGGCAACGTCTCCCTACGTGATGGTGAGCCGAGCGTGCACGTGCATTGCGTCCTCGCGGACAAAGACGGGCACTGCTACGGAGGTCACCTGGGCCCCGATACCTTGGTCTTCAACCTCGAGCTCTTGATGACCACCATGACCGGTCCCTCCGTGCTGCGCAAGATGGACTCCCAGACAGGTCTGGCCATCTGGCAATAGCACCGGCGGCTCCGCGCCCTTCGGCTGCCCGGCGGCTCCCCCGCCCAGCGAGCGGCGAGTCTGCTATTCGGACGAATATACGGCGGTGGACCAGCGCAGATAGTCGCAGACCGCGTCCGCTATGGCCCGAGCCGACTTGTCCTGACCCGCGGAGCTAGTGAGTAGAGCGTCCTCTGCGGGATTGGACATGAAACCAAGCTCTACTAGGGCCGCCGGCATCACCGTCCCGTTCAGGACCCCCAGCGTGCCCACGTAGTAGGTACGCGCACCCCGGTCACTCAAGCCCAGTGCGGCAAGCACCCGGGACTGGAGCGCCGTCGCGAGAGCTTTTGCCGCCGTGGTGTATTCCGGGGTCTTCTCCTGGTAGAACGTCTCGGTACCCCCGGTGGTCCGGTTGAAGAACGAGTTGCAGTGGATGCTGATGAAGATGCTGGCACCCGCGCTATTGGCGAGATCGCATCGTTGCTGCAGGGTCAGGTAGGTGTCGGCGCTACGCGTCAACACTACCTTGACGCCCCGGCCCGAGAGGTAGCTCGTCGCCAGTCGGCCGACCGCCAAGTTGACGGTCTTCTCGGCCACCTCCGAGACAACCCCTGCCGTCCCCGTCGCTGAGCCACCGTGACCGGGGTCGAGGTACACCAGCGGGGGGCCGTCTGTCGGCGGACCGTCGCTCCGTGTGTACACGTCGACTACGATGCGGGCAGCCCGAGACTGGGTAGCAGGCAGAGACATCACCCTGTACCGTTGATAACGGGCAAGATCCAGTCTGATCGTGGCCGCGCCACCGCCGAACGAGGTCATCACCGAGTGGACTTCAGGCGCTTCGATCGTGAGAGGCAGCGCCGGGCCGGACATATCCCAGACTTTCAAATACAGATCACCGTCGGCACCAGGTGTCGCGCTGACCCAAGCCGGCGCGCGGGCAAGGGTGTATGTCACCCTCGTCTTGCCCTGATAGGTCATGGCAAAGGGACGACGATCGCTGGTGAGAGAGTCGGGTGCTATCACGGCCATCGAACCGACCGTGTTGAAGCAGTCCACGTTGATGGCGCAACCGATCGACGACGCGTTCTTGCGTCCGCTCCATCTTATCGAGAGGGTATGCCTACCGTTCTCCAGAAGACCTGTGCTGTAGACACGTTGACGGTAGAGGGTCGCGGCGCTGTACATATCCACTTCCACCTCGGCGCCTCCGTCAAGACTCAAGAGAGCTTTGCCGTAGACGAAGGAGGTCTTCGCATACCAATCCAGGCTGGTGCCGTCGAATTCGACCATGAGCGACGCGTCTGGAGAATTGGCGTAGTAGAGATTGCCGCCATCCGCCGCCGTGTTCACGACATCGACCCAGGCCCCGGCATACACAAGTGGCTCGGCAGACTGCTGGTAGTGCCTCGGCACCGGCGTTTCGACTAAGCTCCCGCATACCGATACTGCGTCGACGTTTATGAGGTAGCCGGTCGACGCTCCGTTCTTGACCCCGGCCCATTCCAGGATGAGCGTGTGCTGGCCGCCTGCTATCGGGCCTGTTGTGTACACCAGTTCCTGGTAAGTCCAGTCGGGGTCGTAGAAGTCCACATACCCGACGTCCACTCCATCGAGAATGGCTCTGGCTTTACCATATTGGGGCGACTTCTTGCCGATCAAGTCGAGACAACTGCCACCGAACTTGATCGTCAGGCTCGCCCCTTGCGTGGTCGCGTACTTGAACGTTCCTCCCGATGCTCCCCATTGGTCGGCTGTGCCCCACGTTCCCGCGTAGATGAGTTTGGGGTCGGTCTGCTGGTAGAGGGTGGGTCCGGGCGGAGGCGCCGAGGCCGTCACCAACGACCCCATCACGTCTAGTGCATCGATGCCTATGAATCGATCCTTCGAATAGGCGTTGGCGACACCCGTCCACTGGATAGTCAGATTGTGGGTGCCTTCGTCGAGTGCGCCCGTGCAGTAGACCATCTGCTGATAGAGGCTGCCCGCACTGTACAAGTCGACCAGGAACGGCGCACCTCCATCCAGTGACAGGCGAGCCTTTCCGTACACGGAGCCCATATTGGCGATCAGGGCCAGAGCGGTGCCCCGGAACGTGATGTTCACCGCCGAGCCTTTCGAGTCTGTGTAGGCGAAGTTCCCAGCGGAGGTAGAGCCACTGCTGTACGTGCTCCAGTGTCCGGCATAGCTCAGCTGAGAGGCGTCTTGCTGGTAACGGGTGATCCCGGGAGCCTGGGTAAGCGCGCCCTGGACCACGAGCACGTCCAAGCTGATGTAATAGCCACTTGACGCGTCGTTCTTCACCCCGGCCCATTCGAGAGTGAGGGTGTGCGCAGTGTCCGCCAGCCCTTCCTTCTGATAGACGAACTGCTGGCAGGCCGCCGAGGGGCTGTAGAAGTCTATGTATTCGGCCTTTCCTCCATCCAGTCTCACCTTGGCCTTGCCGTACTCCGGACCCTTCTTGGCGGTGAGCTTGATCGAAGTACCCTTGAAACTCGCCGTGACGACGGCCCCTGAGGAGTTAGCGTAGACGAACCTGCCCATTCCGGCCCACGACGTCTCGGTCGTGGCCCACTTGCCCATGTAAGTGAGCTTGGGGTCATTCTCCTGGTAGACAGCGGGCTTAGGCGGCGCAGATGACTCGTCGGCTATCAGGGCCGCACCCGGGTCTGTCGCGACTGCGCCTACTGCCGAGCCGCTGCCGTCATCCCCCTCCGGCCCGTCATCCGCCAGAGCCGAGGGTACGCACAGTAGCGCCGCGGCCACTGTGACCACGATCAAGAGCGCGATTCTGAGATAGGTCATCAGCGAGGGATGCCTCGGCAAGGTCACCCGTGCTCCTTTCGACGCCATTTCGACATATACGACATGACGTTGTCAGCCCCTTGATTCTTAGGGGGAGGACGGGCCCCGCGCCGCTACTTGTCGATCACCGTGACCGCTTACAGATATCCGGTGATATCCAAGGCGTCCAAGGAGATACCAGTGCCCAGAGGATCAGGTTGGCTGCTCGTGCCCGTGCACCGGATGCTCAGGGTGTGATTGCCGCTGGTGAGCTCAGGGCTCTCGTATATCACTACCTTCCAGTCCTGGGCCCAGTTGGGGCTGTAGAAGTCGACGGTCTCGACCATCTCTTCAGGGGTACCCTGGTCGATGATGATCTCCGCTTGGCCGTACCAGGGGCATTTCTTGCCTACGACCTTGACCTTGGTGCCTTCGAACCCTGTCGAGGCTACGGCTCCGGACTGGCTGGTCGAGATGAGACTGCCCCCCGAAGCCGAGGGGGTCACACCGGTCAGCCAACCGCCCAGATAGGTGGGGCTGGAGTCGGTCTCCTCATATCGCCACTCGATGGGAGGGGCTTTGCCGGCTTCGTCCATCGCGCCCAAGACCTCGAAGCAGTCTGTATATATGCGCGGATACCACGAAGATGCTCGGCGCTCACCGGTCCAGTAGATGGAGAGAGTGTGAGATCCATCGGCCAGAAGTCCGGTGCTATACACCTGCTGCCTGTGTAGATCCTTTCGGTTCCAGGTATCGACGTACGTCGTCCTCTCCTGTCCGGTGCCCGCGTCCAAGACGACCTTGGCGATGCCCGACCACGGAGTCACGCGAGTGACCCAAGTCAGATAGGTGCCCGTGAAGGCGACGTTGACAGAGGAGCCGGGCCTGTCTGTATAGCTGTAGCTCCACCCGGAGGCAGCGTAGGGGCTGGGGACGTCCTTCACCCACGGACCCTCATAGTCGAATTCGGCCTGATCCTGCTCAGCTTTCGCCAAGGTCTGAGCCTCGTCCAGCCCTCCGGAGATATCGATAGCATCGAGAGCGATGGCAGCGCCATCCTTTCCGTACGGTGACGAAGTCTCTCCCGTACGCTCGATGACGAGCGTGTGTTCACCGGGTGCGAGCCCTTTCTTGGCGTACAGGGGAACCTTCCACCTGACCGAAGCACTGTACAGGTCGATCGTGTCGGTCTGTTCGGCGTCCGTCCCCGGGTCCAAGGTCACCTTTGCTCGCCCGTACCAGGGGGTCGTGCGCACCAGCACGGTGACGGCTGTGCCGGTAAAACTGACCATCGCGGCCGCCCCCGTCTGATTGGTGCAGGTGAGACTGTCTCCCGAGGCCTGCCAACCCGTGCCCACCGCGGCCGTCCAGCCGCCCAGGTACGTGATCTTAGGATCTGACTGTTGGTAGCGCTTGTAGTAACTGAAGTCGTCGGCCTCGGTGTCTGAGGTCGCTCCCCTGGCAGCGCGCACCTGCACTTGGACAGTAGTCCCGACCGGCCCCGCCGGCGCATACGCGATGAGGTGCTCGCTCGAGTAGACTGTGTACGAGAGAGCGTTCACCCCTCCGAAGGTCACCCCCCCGGCGCCGGTCACCTCATAGAAGTTGGTGCCGTATATATCCACCTTTGTGCCGCCGTCGGCCAACCCGTACTGAGGTGCGATCTCTCTGATGGTGGGAGGCCCGGCGCTGCTCACCACGGCCCTGCCTGTGTTCAATCTGCCACTAGTGGCGCATCTGCCTGACAGGGCAGCGCGCGTGTCCACGGTGGAGAGCACGCGGTCTCTGCGGGTGCTCATGCTCGACTCGGGAGCCGCCGCAGCCACTAGGGCTATCGTGCCCGTCACGTGCGGCGCCGCCATGGAGGTGCCCGCGTATTCGTAGTACAACGTGGGCGTCTTGGTGGTTATGCAGACGTCGTCAAGGTACACCCCGTCGTGGTCGCCCTCGGCTAGGGCGCCTGTCTCGAAGACGAACTGAAGCTGGAAGGCACTGGTGACCGCCGCTTCTGGCAACCTGGCCCAATAGTAGTCTTCGCCCTGGCCCGCGAACACATGCACGCCCGTCCAGGTGCCTCCATTGTTGCCCGACACCTTGACGATCAGCTGGTCACCGGTGCCTAGCTCGTGGAGAGCGGCGAAGCCGACCCAGGTACCAGCCTTCGGAGCGCCGCCCAGGTTGACCGTGCGAGAGGTCAGCGTGTATCGCGAACTGGGCTGATAGGAGGCGCCCGGACTGTCACTCCAAGCATGGCTCCCAGTGCTGCCCCAGTTGGCTTCGGTGGTTATGGCCCAGGGATTCTCCGCGCTGGGTGTGCCGGGGGTCCAGTTGCCCGAGCCCGACTCCATGTTGTCGAAGAAGAGCGTGTCGCTGCCGGGACCGGCCGTCAATTCTGGGCGGATCGTGTTCAGTATCCCCACGCCGGGTGCGAAGAGGTCGATGCCGACCGCACCGTAGTTGGAGAAGTTCGCGGGCGCGTCGTAGCGATCGGTCGCACCTACCGCGATCACGTTGGAGCAATCGTAGGCGGCCGGGTAGACGGGAGCCTTGTCCACGTTGATAGCCCTGTTGCCTGCCGCGGCCACAAAGACTATGCCCGCGTCACCGGCCGCCTGTATGGCGTCACGCATGGCCTGGCTGTAGAAGTCACATTCGAAGGAGGCGTTGATGGCCACTACGTTGACCCCGTGCCCCACCTTCTGGTCCACGGCGTAGTTGATGCACTCGATCACGGCTGCGAGCGACCCGTATCCGTAGTGATCGAACGCCTTCAAGGCCATTATCTTCGCACGCTGGGCTACCCCGGTGGTTCCGACTCCGTTGTTGCCCACCGCCGCGGCGATGCCGGCGACGTTGGAGCCGTGGCTGCAGTCGTCCAGCGGATCGCTGTCGCCGTTGAGGGCGTCGATGCCGTACAGATCATCGGCATAGCCGTTCCCCTCGTTGTCGCGGCCGTCATAGGGTTGCCCTTGCTCATCAGGGTTCTTCCACATGTTGGCCGCCAGGTCCGGATGCTCGTAGAAGACGCCCGAATCTACCACTGCCACGACCACGTCCTCGCTGCCGGTGGTCAGCTGCCAAGCTGTGAGCGCATCCACATCGCCGTCCACCACGCCCCCGGACTGACCGGAGTTCTCCAGAGCCCACTGCTTGCCGAATGAAGGGTCGTTGGGCGCGCCCGATACGGTGCCGGTAAGTCTCAGCAGCTCGTTCGCCGCTACCGAGACCACGCCGGGTTGCTGCTGGAGCGTGTCGATCAACTGCGACGTCGTGAGTTCGGAAGACGTAAATACCGCGATGGTTACGCCGTTGTTGGCGTTGCCGACGCGGGCCTTGTTGAGCTTGGCCCTGGCCGCGTCGGCCATATGCATCATGGCCTGGCTGTTCGTGCCCCGGGCGAACTGAACGACCACTTCGCCGCGCTGCCCCGCAACCCCCGAGGCGCCCGCGGCGCCCGCGGGGCCCGTGGCCCCCGAGGCGCCCGCGGCGCCCAAAGACCTCTCAGCCCAACCGGGCAACTTCGTCCAGCTGCTGTGTTCAGTGGCATCAGGTACCGCAGACGGGCCGCTCGCCAACCCCAACGTGGGCAGGGCGACAGCGATGATGAGAGTGAGCGCGAGCAGGCCGAAGGCTCTGCGCGAACTGAGACCGAGGAGGAGCCGAGCTCCGCGGCGCATCCATTACCTCCCACACGAACGACTGGACCCTGCGAGCACCTACCGGCGGCAAAGCCTGCAAGCGCCGCAGCAAAGCCGCCATGCAGGCCATGCTTATTCATCGGCATAAAGTGCGAAAGTCTTAGACGCGGCGTGCAAGAGCGCACGCTGAGTGCAGGCATGCGAAGGGGGCGCCTTGCGGCGCCCCCTCGGTGTGCTGCCACCCTATCAGGGCAGAGACTACGTGTCGTCGGCCAGGATATCGAAGCGGTCCACGTCTATGGTATGCCACCATGAGGAACCGTTCTTGGTGCCCAGGCACTCGATCTCGATGGTATGCGTGCCACTGCTAAGTAGGCCGGTCGAGTAGACAGGCTTCTTCCAGAGGGTGGTGGGGCTGTAAAGGTCGACGGTGGTGATCTCCTCCTCCGCGGTGCCCTTATCCAGGGTCACCAAGGCCTTGCCCTTGGTGTTCGACGTGGCCGCGACCCACGAGGCGAAGGTGCCGTCGAAGGTAAAGGTCATCTTGTAGGTGGGTTGGTCTGTGTAGGCGTAGGTGTCTTCGTAGGCGGCCCAGTAGCCGCTTGCGTCCCATCTGGACCAGGCTGTCGTGGACGCCCCCGCGGCTATGCCCGGCACGTAGGCGCTGTGCGTGTAGTCCTTATCGTCGATCTTGGTGACGGCCTGAGCTTGGTCGAGGTACCCGGTGATGTCGAAGCCATCGACCCCGATAGCCTTGCCGTCGGGAGAGGCGTTCTCTATGACGAGAGTGTGCTCCCCCTCGGAGACGGCCTTGGAGTACCGGTCGATCACCTTCCAGCCTACGCTCGCACTGTACAGGTCGACCATCTGGCTCTCTTCGCCCGGCGTCCCCGGGTCCAGGGTGAGCTTCGCCTGGCCGTACCAGGGGGCGGTACGAAGCACCGGCGCTACCTTCGTGCCGGTGAACGTGATCACAGCTGCCGCTCCAAGCTGAGAGGTAGATCTGAAGCTGTTGCCCGAAGCCTGCCAGCCGGTGTCGCCGCTATCGGACCAGGCACCCAGATAGGTGATCTTGGATTCGTTCTCCTGGAATCGCCACCTGACTAGGGGCGGAGCCGCGCCCGCGTAGTCGAGGCTGTCATAGACATCGAAGGAGTCGACGTTGATCGTGGTGCCGGTGGCGGATTCGTTCTTCACGCCCGTCCAGTATATGGTCAGAGTGTGAGCGCCGCCCTCGAGCAGACCAGTGCTGAAGACCCGCTGCCTGGACGAGTTGGTCGACCTGTACAGCTCCACGATCCGTAGCGGGCCGCCGTCCACGCTGACGTTGGCCCGGCCGTAGCCCGGACCCTTCTTGGCGTTCCAGGCCAGGTAGGTGCCGTTGAACTCCACGTTCACCGACCCGCCTGCCGCGTCCACGGTAGCCAGGCTGCCACCGGAAGCGTTCGAGTCAGCAACGACCGGAGTCCAAGGACCCTGGTAGTACAGGTACGCCGGTGGGCCGACCTGTTCGACGTGAACCGGCGCCGCGGCCGACGTCCCCTCTCCCCAGATGCTCGCGCCCTCAAAGCTGACTCGGTAGCCCGAGGAATCCGGGTTCTTCATGCCGCTGCAGCCGATGGTGAGCGTGTGCGGCCCATCGCTGAGATCGTAGTACCCGGTGACCCAGTTGGGATACATGTATCCGTACGGGTCCCATTCCGGATCTGCGTAGTAGTCCACCTCCTCGACCGGCCCGCCGTCCAAGCTGATCGTGGCTATGCCGAAATCGGGCCCTTTCTTGCCATACACCTCTATCGCGGGACCGTTGAAAGCGATCTGCACCAGGTCGCCGCGAGTGTCACTGGACTTGTGATACCAGGTGTCGCCGCCGGTAGTCCAGTTGCCCAGGTAGGCTACCCGCGGGTCGTTCTCTTCCACGGTGTCGGTCGAGTAGGCACCCAGATCGATGTAGTCGATGTACACGCCGTCTTTGGTAATACTGTCGTCAGCCTGCAATCTGAACCGGAACCTGAACTGGTCGGTGCACAGCTCTTGGGGCACCTGAGTCGAGAAGTACCCATCATCCTGGTAGCCCCAGATCGCCTCGCCGTACCAACCCCAGTTCGCACCGCCGTCGCCAGAGAACTCTACGTAGAGGAAGTCATATTTGACCCAGGGTTCACCTTCGACTGCGGGAGCATATGCCTCCAGAGCGCTCTTATAGCAGAAGGACAGATCCACGTACTGCCCGTCGCGCACGTTGGAGAGGTCAAAGACCTGGCTGGTAAGAGTGATGTTCGCATTGTTTGCGTAATCGCCGCTGGGGCTATCGGTCCAACTGTGGTTGGTGTCACCCATCCACGCCGGCACCCACGTGTCGGTGATGGCCCATGGCGTCTCAGCCGTCCAACTCCCCGCGCCCGATTCCACATCGTCCCAGAAGACATACGGAGGGAGAGTGGCGAGGTGGATGCCGGCCCCTGCGAGCGACTGCCGCCCGTCAAGCATGGCCCTGCGGGCCACCATCGCGGCGCCGCCATCTCCGACTACTGTCGGACGCCTGTCCGACTCGCTAGTGCACAGGGGAGGCTTCTCAGGTAGCGGCTTGTCCGCCGGCGAGGAACCCTTGGCCATTGCGGGCACACCCAGGACAATGACGACAAACGCTACCGCCAGACCCAGAAGCTTGATCGCCCGCAACAACGCTAGTCTCTGACCGTACTGCATGACACGCCTCCTGCCTCAGAATCCCGAACACTGCGAGAAACCAACGAACGAGACTCTGGGCCAGTCACTCGGTCACGAGTTCAGAGACACCCTTTCGTCGAAGCGAAGCGTAGTACGAGCGCGCTTCACTTGTCAACGCGCCTCTACGGAGCAGCAGCGAGGATGTCGAAGCGGTCCACGTCTATCGTGTACCACCAGGAGGCCGGGTTCTTGATACGCGAGCACTCTATGACGAGATGGTAAGTCCCCTCCGGCAAGTTTCCGGTCGAGTAGACGGGTCTCTTCCAAAGGGTGGTAGGGCTGAAGAGGTCCACGCCGGTGGTGGAGACCAAGTTCCCTGGGGCGACCGTCCCCGCGTAGAGTCTCACCTGCGCCTTGCCCTTGGTGTTGGAGGTGGCCGCGACCCACGAGGCAAAGGTGCCGTCGAAGGTGAAGGTCACCACGTACTCTTCCTGATCCGTGTAGGCGTAGGTGTCCTCATAGGCGGCCCAGTAGCCGCTGTCATCCCAGTGCGACCAGTCGGGGGGACCGTAGACGCAGGCCGCGTCCTTGTCATCGATCTTGGTCACAGGCTGGGCCTGGTCTAGGTACCCGGTGATATCAAAGGCGTCTACGCCGATGGCCTTGCCGTCGATAGAGGCGTTCTCGATGACCAAGGTGTGATCTTCGTCAGCCAGACCCGTCTTGGAGTAGAGCGAGATCACCTTCCAACCCACACTGCCGCTGCGGAGGTCGATGGTCTGCGTCTCCTCCCCTGGGGTACCCTGGTCCAGGGTCAGTTTTGCCATGCCGTACCAAGGGGCGGTGCGTAGGACCGGGGTCACCCCGGTGCCCGTGAACTCGATGACGGCCGCCGCGCCCGTCTGCGAAGTCGACTTGTAGCTGTTGCCCGAGGCCTGCCAGCCGGTGTCACCACTGTTTGACCAGGCACCCAGGTAGGTGATGCTCGAGTCGGTCTCCTGGTAGCGCCACTTCACGAGCGATGGAGCCGCGTCGGCGGGAATGAGATTGTCGTAAACGTCGAAGGAGTCAGCGTTGATCTTCGTGCCTGTGGCCGCCGCATTCTTCTCACCAGACCAGTAGATGCTCAGCGTGTGAGCCCCGTCACTGAGCAGGCCTGTGTTGAACACACGCTGCTTTGACCAGTTCCAGGGGTAATAGAGGTCCACGTCTTGGAGCGGACCGGCATCAACGCTCACTTTGGCCTTGCCGTATCCCGGACCCCTCTTGGCGTTCCAGGCAAGGTAGGTGCCGTCGAATTTGACGTTCACAGATGAGCCGGCCGCGTCCACTGTGGCCAGGCTGCCCCCGGAGGCGGCCGTGTCTGCCACTGCTGGAGTCCAGGGGCCCCTGTAGTACAGGTAGGCGGGTGGGCCGGCCTGCTCCTTGTGTGAGGGGGGTGAGGCCGACGTCCCGTCTCCCCAGATCTGGGCTTCTTCGAAGCTTACGGCATAGCCTGACGAAGCCGGGTTCTTGGCGCCGGTGCAGCAGATGCTGAGAGTGTGTGGTCCATCGCTGAGACCGTTGTACCCTGTCACCCAGGCGGCCCCAGAGGCGTAGTAGGGGTCGGTTGAGTAGAAGTCGACCAATCCCACAGGGTAGCCATCCAACACTACGGTCCCATAGCCACCGTCAGTGCCTTTCTTGCCCAGCACTTGGATCCCGGGACCGGTGAAGGTGATATGCACCAGATCACCCGCGGTGCTCGATGTCTTGTACCCCCACGTGTCCCCCCCTTCGTCGACGGCGCTCCGTGAGGTCCATGTCCCCAGATATGCCGCCCGAGCGTCGTCCTCCTGGATGAGATCGGAGCTGTAGGCGTCTATGCCTATGTAGTCGATATGGACTCCGTCATAGACAACGCTTGCGTTGGTGTGCAGCCGAAAGCGGACCTTGAACTGACTGGTGCGCATCACCACCGGGATCATGGTACTGGACCATCCGTCCGAGTTGATCTCGGACACGTAAGTGCCCGACGCCCAAGACGCACCGTTGTTGTTCGAGAACTCGACGTAGAGGTAGTCCGCCCCCGCCTCCAGCGCGCACGAATACGCGAACGACAGGGCCACGTCCTGGCCCAGGCCAGCAGCCGAGAGATCGATAGTCGCACTGATCAGGCTGACGTCCGCGTTGTTGGCGTAGTTGCTGCCGGGGCTGTCACTCCAGCTTTGATTGCCAGGACTCAGCCACGAAGGCTGCCACTCGGTGGTGATGGCCCAGGGTGAGCCGACCGACCAACTCCCCGTACCGCTCTCCACATTGTCAAAGAACACCGTGGGGGGCAGATGGCTGAGGTACATATCCGAGCTGGCGTCCATCTCCAGAGGCGGCGGAGCAGCGGAGGCCTCCGCCTGACTCTCGTCGCTCGCCGCTAAGGCAAGAGCGGGAAGCGCCACGGCCAGTGCGAGAAACACCGCGAGAAGACCCAGCAGCTTGAACGCGCGCCACGCACGGACTCTACGATCTCGATACATCGAACGCCCCCTTTGTCTCGCGACCGCTTGCGCAGCGACCAGCCACCAGGCGCACACACCCTGGAGCTCACAATGCGAGTGAGGACAACCCCCCAGCTTGACTCCAGCCTATTCCCGCTCGACGGGGGTGTCAACGGGCAAGACGAAGGGGGCGCCTTACGGCGCCCCCTTCGGTCGACCAAGCTGTTCGGGCGCGGACTAGACCCCACCGCCCAGGATGTCGAAGCGATCGACGTCTATCGTGTACCACCACGAGGCCGGGTTCTTCTCGTAGAGGCACTCGATGACGAGATGGTACGTACTTTCTGGCAAGTATCCGGTCGTGTAGACGGTTCTCTTCCATTGGGTGCTGGGGCTGTAGAGATCCACAGTGGCACTCGATACCAGATTGGTGCCCACTTCATCCACCGGACCATTATAGAGGCTCACCAGCGCCTTGCCCTTGGCGTTCGACGTGGCCGCGACCCACGAGGCGGACATGCCCTCGAAGGTAAAGGTCACCTCGTAGTCGTCCTTATCGGTGTAAGCGTAGGTGTCCTGGTAGGCGGCCCAGTACCCGCTCGCGTCCCACCGAGACCAGGCCGTGGTGGAAGCTCCCGTGGCTATACCCGGGGTGTAGGTGCTGTGGGCGTAGTCATTGTCATCGATCTTGGTCGCCACCAGCGCCTGCTCCAGGTATGCCTTCATGTCGACGGCGTCCAGGGCGATCGCCTTGCCGTCCGTGGAGATGTTCTCGATGACCAAGGTATGGTCGATATCATCCAGACCCGTCTTTGTGTAGAGCGAGGTCACCTTCCAGCCCACGCTCGCGCTGGAAAGGTCGATGATCTGGGTCTCTTCCCAGGTGGTACCCGGATCCAACGTCACTCTGGCCTGACCGTACCAAGGGGCGGTGCGTAGCACCGGGGTCACTTCGGTGCCCTTGAAATCGATCACCGCGGCCGCGCCGAGCTGGGCGGTGGACTTGAAGCTGTTGCCCGAGGCCTTCCACCCGGTGTCACCACTATCGGACCAAGCACCCAGATAGGTGATCCTGGAATCGGTCTCTTGATAACGCCAGTTGACCAGCGGCGAGGCAGCCTCGGCATCGCCGAGAAAGTCATACAGGTCGAAGGAGTCTACGTTGATCTTGGTGCTTGTCGCGGATGCGTTCTTCGAGCCCGTCCAGTAGATGGATAGTGTGTGAATGCCACCCTTGAGCAGACCGGTGTTGTACACCCGCTGCTTGGACGAGTTGTAGGATTTGTACAGGTCCACCGGAACTAGTGGACCACCGTCAAGGCTGACTTTGGCCTGGCCGAAGCCCGGACCCTTCTTGGCATTCCAGGCCAGATAGGTGCCTTTGAACTCCACATTCACCGACCCGCCGGCCGCATCGACGGTGGCCAGGCTGGCACCGGATGCGTTCGGGTCGGCCACGGCCTGAGTCCAAGGACCTTCGTAGTATAGGGAGGCGGGTGGGCCGACCTGTTCTTTGTGCACGGGGGGAGAGGCTGCCGTTGTGCCGTCGCCCCAGATATACGCAGTCTCGAAACTGACCCTGTAGCCGGTGGAATCCGGGTTCTTGGTGCCGCTGCAGCCGATAGTCAGCGTGTGCGGTCCATCACTGAGATCATCGTACCCCACGATGTAGTAGGGATACACGTAGTAGTACGGATCCACTTCCGGATCCACGTAGTAATCCACCGTTGTGACTGGTCCGCCGTCCAGGCTGATCGTGGCTATGCCGTACTCAGGCCCCACCTTGCCGTAGAGCTCTATCGCGGGACCATCGAAGGTGATCTGCATCAGGTCACCGGGGGTGTTGGTCGATTTGTGGTACCAAGTCCACGAACTGCCATCATCATAGTAGTAGGTACCGCTGCCGGTGGTCCAATTGCCGAAGTAGGCTACCCGCGGGTCGGTCTCTTCCATCCCGTCCGTCGAGTAGGGACGGAGAGCGATGTTGTCGATGTACACACCGTCATCGGTGATTATCTCGTCAGCGTCCAGCCTGAGCCGAAACCTGAACTGGTCGGTGCACATCTCATGCGGCACCTCGGCATTGAACCACCCATCATCCTGGTAGCCCCAGATATAGTCGCCATAGTAATTCCAGTTGGCTCCGCCGTCGCCCGAGAACTCGATGTAGAGATAGTCGTAGGCTTGCCAGTAATCACCCCCGATTGGGTCAACTATGTACTCCGCCTCCAGGGCGCTCTTGTACGAGAAGGATATATCCACGTACTGATAGTCACCCACGTTGGAGAGGTCAAAGACCTGGCTGGTGAGACTGGTGTTGGCATCGTTGGCGTAATTGCCACCCGGGCTATCTGTCCAACTGTTGTTGGTATCCATCCACCACGGCACCCACGTGTCAGTGATCGCCCAGGGCGACTGGGCCGTCCAACTCCCCGCGCCTGCTTCCACGTCGTCGTAGAACACATACGGAGGTAGGGTCGCGAGCTGCAACCCTCCCCCGGCGAGCGACCGCCGCTCGTCAAGCATGGCTCTGCGGGCGGCCATCTCGGCGCCGCCGTCGGTGACCACGGTCGGACGCCTATCCGAATCACTCGTACACAGAGGAGGTTGCTCGGGTAGCGGCTTGTCAGCCGCTGTCGAACCCATCGCCAACGCGGGTACGCCGAAGATGATGACAGCAAATGCTACTGCTAGACCCAGGAGCTTGATTACACGGAACAACGCGACTCTCTGACCGGACTGCATGACAAGCCTCCTACCTCAGAATCCCGAACAGTGCACGAAACCAACCAACGAGACTCTGGGCCAGTAACTCGATCACGAGTTCAGAGACCCTCTTTCGTCGACACGAAGACTAGTACAACCGCTCCGCGATTGTCAACGCGCCGGGATGAGGCCGGGACCGCCCACTCCCGGGACGCCCACACAGATAGCGACGGGGGCGCCTCGCGGCGCCCCCGGGTGATGCGTTATGTCTGCCTCCGCCCTACGGGGTGCTGAGGATCACATCGAACCTATCCACGTCGATCGTGTACCAGACTGAGGCCGGGTTCTTGGTCCTTAGGCACTCGATGACGATGGTGTGAGAGCCGGGACTAAGGATGCCGGTGTCGTAGACCTTCTGCTTCCACTTGGTGGTGGGGCTGTAGAGGTCGACGGTCTTAGCGTTGGCGGTGTCTCCGTCCACGGTCACCAGAGCCTTACCCTTGCTGTTAGAGGTGCAGGCCAGCCAGCTGGCGTAGGTGCCGTTGAAGGTGAAGCTGGTCTTGAAGCCCAGCTGGTCGGTGTAAGCGTAGGTGTCCAGATAGGCGGCCCAGTAGTTGCTGTTGTCCCAGCGGGACCACTGCGAAGTAGAGGCTCCGGTGGCGACGCCGGGGTCGTAGGTGAAGTGCGCAT
The DNA here is from genome assembly GCA_963718375.1 of uncultured Actinomycetes bacterium. Lineage (GTDB taxonomy): Bacteria > Actinomycetota > Thermoleophilia > RBG-16-64-13 > RBG-16-64-13 > RBG-16-64-13. Next base: position 171,150 of record CAVQZD010000004.1, read on the forward strand.
AGTCCTTGTCGTCGACCGGGGTCGTGGTCGGGCTCTGCTCCAGGGTGCCGAGGATGTCAAAACCGTCCACATCGATCGTGTACCAACCGGAGGCCGAGCGCTTCTCATACAGGCACTCTACGACCAGGGTGTAGGTGCCGCTGGCCATGGTGCCGGTGGAGTAGACCTGCTGCTTCCACTTGGTGGTCGAGCTATAGAGGTCGACGGTGCTCGTGGAGACCAGGTTAGCCGGCTCGGCCGCCCCGCTATAGAGACTCACCTGGGCTTTTCCCTTGGTGTTAGAGGTGCAGGCCACCACGGCGGCTGAGGTGCCGTCGAAGGTGACCATCACTTTGTCGCCCTTCTTATCGGTATAGGCGTAGGTGTCAGAGAAAGCCGCCCAGTAGTTGCTGTTGTCCCAGCGAGACCAGCCGGGGGCGTAGGTGATCTTGGCGGACTTGTCGTCGAAGCGCGTGTGAGCCACGCTCGTGAAGACCTCGGTGTCCTGCACGTAGTTGGGGTCGAAGCTGTCCCAGACCAGGCGATTGCCGTCGACATAAGGATAAGCGGCATAACTTGCGGCTTGGACCGTGCCCCCGGTCGGCGTCCAGGTCATCACGCTGGACTGCAGGACGTCACCATAGTCGGCCAGCCCGAGGTCGCTGTTCGGTCCGAGAGTGGGCGCGCTGTCCTGCGCCGCGACCCTGGCCTCTCCCAGTTCAAGCAGCTTCTCACTCTTAGTCGCGGGGCTGAGACCAGCTGGCCCGTAATCCCACACTTGCTGCGACCACGCTATGCGATCGCCAGAGATCTCCGGGTAGACGTCTTCGTAGGCGTTGTTGGTGACCCTGACCACTCCTCCGGCAGATGTCCAGGTGTAGATCTCAGAGTCCCAGTACGCGGAGGCCGCGTCGTACCGCTCCCACGCTATCCGGTCGCCAGACACCACGGGATTGACGTCGGCCTCGCCGTTGGTGAGCTGCACAGCTCCGCCGGCAGGAGTCCAGGTGCATAGCTCTGACTCGTCTATGTAGATGCTGTCATCGCGGGTCCAGACGATTCTATCGCCTGAAACCCGCGGTTCTCTGTCATCGACGGAGTTGGTCGTTACCTGCACCACTCCCGTGCCGGGTGTCCAGGTGTATATCTCATAGTCGTAGACGCCGTCGTAGGCGTACCACACCACCCGGTCACCGGATACTCCGCCGGCCCAAGCAGAGTAGGGGTTGCTGGCAAGCTGCACTACACCGCCCGTCGGGGTCCAGGTGTAGATCTCGTTGCTGGAATCGGTGTCGCGTGTCCAGACAATGCGATCGCCGGAAACCCGGCTCACCATGTCCTCGTAGCTGTTGTCGGTGATCCGCACCGTACCGCCCGTCGGGGTCCAGGTGTAGATCTCGTAGTCCGAACCGTCAAAGGCATACCACGCCACCCGGTCGCCAGAGACCTTGGGACTCTCGTCGTGGAAGGCATTGTCAGTGATCCTGACCGTACCCCCGGCAAGAGTCCAGGTGTAGACCTCCCAGTCCGCGCCGTCCCACCCCATCCACACTGTTCGGTCACCCGAGACCCCATAGGAGTAGTCGTTGTAGCTGTTGTTGGTCAGCTGCGTACCGGGAAAGGCCTCGGCGGCCGAGACACTCGTCCATGCGCCCAAGGCTAGAAGCACCGCCAAGACGGCCAACAACACCGCCCTGGTGACCCTGCCCCTCCTAGCGCCGAGCCCTTTGCCCACCATCGACCCTCGGAACCAAGAGTGACCGCTTCTCACGACGTACCCCCATATTCTCTCGACCGATTGACTCTGACCGGCGGGACGAGTACCGCTTCCGGGTCCTCAATCCCCGCTCCACGCCGAACATATTGCTCGCCACCATAGCATCCCGTCGGCGGTCATGGGAATACGCAAGCACTACCTGTTCGCACCACCGTCTTCGCTGCTCCACGATAGTCTGCCCATACAGAAGGGGACGCCTTGCGGCGCCCCCCGGGGTGATGCGTTATGTCTGGGCGCTCTACAGTGTGGTCAGTATGGCGTCGAACCTGTCCACGTCGATGGTGTTCCACCAGGACTTGGCGTTCTTGGTACCTAGGCACTCGATGACCAAGATGTACTTCTTCGGAGTCAAGAAGCCGGTGTCATAGACCTTCTGCTTCCAGAGCGTGCTGGAGCTATAGAGGTCTACGGTAGAACTCGAGACCAGGTTGGCCGGGTCTACTGAGCCGGCGTAGAGCTTCGCCAGGGCTTGGCCTTTGGTGTTAGAGGTGCAGGCCACCCAAGCAGCGTAGGAGCCGTCGAAGGTGAAGCTCATCTTGTCGCCCACCTTGTCGGTGTAGGCGTAGGTGTCTTGGTAGGCGGCGTAGTAGCCGCTGTTATCCCAGCGGGCCCAAGCCGGGGTGAAGGTACAGAATCCTGCTTCCTTATCGTCGATCTTGCTCACGGTGGGACTCTGCTCCAGGGTGCCGAGGATATCGAAGCCGTCCACGTCTATCGTGTACCAGCCGGAGGCGCCGTTCTTCTGATAGAGGCACTCTATGACGAGCGTGTGGGTGCCGGCAGCTATGGTGCCGGTGGAGTAGACCCTTTGCTTCCACTTGGTGGTCGAGCTGTAGAGGTCTACGGTGCTCTCCGAGACCAGGTTGGCGGGTTCAGCCGCCCCGTTATAGAGTCTCACCAGGGCTTTGCCCTTGGTGTTAGAGGTGCAGGCCACCACCGAGGCCGAGGTGCCGTTGAAGGTGACCATCACCCTGTCGCCCTTCTTATCGGTGTAGGCGTAGGTGTCATCGATGGCGGCCCAGTAGTTGCTGCCATCCCAGCGTGCCCAGCCGGGGAGATAGGTGATCTTGGCGTTCTTGTCGTCGAAGCGGGTGTGGGCGACGCTCGTGAAGACCTCGGTATCCTGCGGGTAGTTGAGGTCGAAGCTCTCCCAGACCACACGATTGCCAGAGACATGGGGGTCCAGAGCGTAGCTCGCTACCTGCGCCGTGCCCCCGGTCGGTGTCCAGGTCATCACGCTGGACTCGAGGACGTCACCATATTCGGCCAGCCTCGAGTTGCCGCTTGTTTCAAGAGTGGATGGGCTCGACTGCGCCTCAGCCCCGGTCTCTCCCAGTTCAAGCAGCTTCTCACTCTTGGCCGCCGGGCTGAGACCGGCGGTCCCGTAGTCCCACACTTCCTGCGTCCACACTATGCGATCACCAGAGATCTCCGGGCAGACGTCCTCATAGGCGTTGTTGGTGACCCTGACCACCCCTCCTTCAGGCGTCCAGGTGTATATCTCTGAGTCCTCATACTCGGAGGCCCGGTCATATCGTTCCCATGCTATCCGGTCGCCTGATACCACCGGGTTGACATCCCACTCGCCGCTGGTGAGCTGCACATTGCCGTCTGCCGGTGTCCAGGTGTAGATCTCGTAGTAATATCTCTGCGCCGCCGCGACGTACCGTTCCCGTTCCCACACCACGCGGTCAGCGGAGACTCCGCAGATATCGTCTTCGCCGGTGTTCACGGTGAGCTGCACGGTGCCACTGGTCGGCGTCCAGGTGAAGATCTCCCAGTCCGCTCCGTCCCACTCCTCCCAGGCCACGCGATCACCGGATACCTCGGGGAGCTGGTCGTTGGAGCTATTGTTGGTGATCTGCACGGTGCCACTGGTCGGCGTCCACGTGTAGATCTCCCCGCCGATGCCGTTGATCACGCCACGCCACACTACCCGGTCACCCGAGACACCACCGACATGCTCCTCGTTGCTGTTGTCGGTGAGCCGCACAGCGCCGCTGTCTGGCGTCCACGTGTAGATCTCAAAGCCCGAACCGACGACGGTGCCTGTCCATGCCACCCGGTCACCGGAGACTTCTTCTTCAATGTCCCACGTGCTGTTCTTGGTGATCTGCACCGTACCGCCTGATGGGGTCCAGGTGTATATCTCTGGATCGTGCGACCAGTCCGACTCATCCTCTCCCATCCACACAACCCGGTCACCGGAGACCCCGCCCGCATAATCATCGTAGCTATTGTTGGTCAGCCGCGTCGGCGGAAAGGCCTCGGCAGCTGACGCGCTCACCCACGCGCCCAAGGCCAGGATCGCAGCCAGCGCGGCGATGAAGAGCGGCTTGCGCAGTCCGCCACGCGCCGCTCCGCGCCCTTTACCGACCTTCGACCCTCCGAGCCAAGAGTGACCGCTTCTCACGACGTACCTCCATCTTCAATCTGACTGCGAGGCAGGCGCTACTCATTGATGCTCACCCCGCCCGTCGAACATATTGCTGGCCACGATACCATCACGAAGGCGGGCAAGGGAACACCCCTACAAGGGTCGGTGGAGGCGCCTCGCGGCGCCCCTTTGACCAAGGTGCCCAAATTGCCCGCGCGCGCCCCCTACGGTGCGCTCGGCAGGATCATGAATTCGTCCACGTTGATCGTGTACCACGACGACGCGGGGTTCTTGCTGTGTAGGCAGATGATCTCTATGGTGTGCGTCCCGTCCGGGATGATGCCCGTGGAGTAGACAGACTTCTTCCACTCGGTGGTGGGGCTGTACAGGTCTATCCTCCAGATCTTTTCGCCCGGTTGGCCGGGGTCCAGGGTCACCAGAGCCTGGCCCCTGGTCGGGGAAGTGGCGGCCACCCAACTCGCGAAGGTGCCATCGAAGGTGAAGGTCATCTTCGCTGTCTGCTGGTCAGCGTACGCGTATGTGTCCTGGTAGGCGGCCCAGTAGCCACTGTTGTCCCACCTCTTCCAACCGGATCCTGGGATGTTCCTGTAGGCGCAGTACGCGTCGTCCTTGTCATCGATCTTTGTCGCCGTCTCAGCCTGGTGTAGATATCCGAACATGTAGAGGTGGTCCAGGGCGATGCCGTGCCCCCAGGGAGCGGCACTGCTCTCCCCCAGGCACTCTATGGTCATGGTGTGAGAGCCCGGCGAGAGCCCGGTCGCCTCGAACAACAGGTCTTGCATGACGTAGGGTTTGTACAGGTCTACCTCTGTCTCCGTGCCGTCGAGGGTCACCAGTGCCTTCCCGTACCAGGGAGCCCTGCGCCCCATCAGCCGCATCTCAGTGCCGGTGAACTCCACGAGAGCCACGGCGCCCGCAGAATCCGTATAGGCGTAGTCACCGCCCCAAGCCGAAGAGTTGGGGGCGCTGACCCAGTCCCCTAGGTAGGTGATGCGGGGATCATCCTGGTCGGATAGCACGTAGGTGAGCTCCGCGGGGCCGGCGTCGAGGACAGTGCCCACAACGTCGATGGCATCGATGTTGATGCCGCTGCCCGAGTTGGGCATCCAGATACGATCTGCACAGTAGATGCTGACCGTGTGGACGCCGTATTCCAGGAAGCCCGTGTCGAACACCTTCTGGCCGTATTTCACCGACGAGCTGTAGAGGTCGATCGTCTCCATTTCCTCATCGTCGCCGCCGTCCACCTGCACCGAGGCCACACCGTACCAAGGGGCGGTCCGGGCGTACCAGGCGAGGTTGGTACCCTCAAAAGTGATGTTCACCGAGTCGCCGTTCAGGTCGGTGAATGCGTAGGCGCCATCCGAGGCGGATGCGTTCGCGACGTTCGTCCATCCACCGACGTACTCGAACTTGCCCTCGTCCTCCTCATGACGGATGGGAGCCTCGGGCTCCACCAGGTATCCGTCGGTCTCGATGGCATCCAGACTGATGCCCCAGCCCTGAGAGGTGCTGGATTGGTTCGTCACCTTCACAGTCACGGTATGGTCGGTGTCGCTGAGCCCGGACACTGTGTAGAGCGGTTGTCCATACATCGCGGTGTCGCTGTAGAGATCGACTGTCTGTTCCCCTCCACCCTCTATGGTCACTCCGGCCCACCCGTACCAAGGGGCGGTGCGGAAGAACAGTGTGAGTTCAGTACCATGGAACGTGAATCGAGCCGCTGAGTAGTAGGCCTGCTGCGCAGGGGTGCTGACGTAGCTGCCGCCGGACGCCCTCTTATCAGACGTGCTGCTCCATTCGCCTTTGTAGACGATGCGCGGGTCGTTCTCTTGGTAGCGACAGGCTACCGGCGGAGCCGACCCGGCCGCCTGCGGCGTGCCGAACATGTCGAACGCATCGACACTGAGGCGGGTGCCCACTGAATCCGCGTTCTTGTCCCCAATCCAGTAGATATACAGGGTATGCGGGCCTTCAGTCAGTAGCCCGGTGTCGTAGACCTTCTGCCCGTATTTGACCTTCGAGCTGTACAGGTCCACGACCTCGAGTGGTCCGCCGTCCAGGCTCACCTTGGCCTTGCCGTACCAGGGCGCGGTGCGCGCCATCCAAGCCAGGTTGGTGCCGTAGAAGCTCACGCTCGCCGAGTCATCGCCCGCGTCGCAGGTCAGAAAGGCGCCGCTCGACGCCTTGCCATCGGAGGCGGTTTCCCAGGCGCCGGTGTATTTGAAGTCGGTGCGGCCTTCCTCGTACCGCGCCCGCTGAGCGGCCTGTTCGAGCGTGCCCTCGAGATAGATGGCGTCCAGGCTGATGGTGGTGCCCGATGACGAGCCGTTCTTGTCGCCGGTGCGCTCGATGAGCAGGGTGTGCTCGGCGTCGGCCAGCCCCGTCTTGCTGTAGAGGGTGGTCACCTTCCAGCCCACGCTCGCGCTGTAGAGGTCCACCGTATCCACCTGCTCGCTTCCGGTGCCCGCGTCCAGGGTCACCTTCGCCTTGCCGTACCAGGGGGCAGTCCGGAAGGCCAAGACCACGTCGGTGCCCGTGAAGCTGGCCAACACCGCCGCGCCACGACGATCGCTGGAGGTCCAGCTACCGTCCGAGGCCGAAGCGCTCTTGCCCGTGTCCCACATCCCCAGGTAGGTGAGTCGGGAGTCGGTCTGCTCGTAGCGTTCGGGGAGCAGTCCCGAGGCCACCTGGAACTCCTCATACCAGGCATTGAGCAAGGGGACGAACTCCGCCGCCGCCTTGGCGCCGCCGGTGTAGTTCGGATGATCGTCACCGCCGGTGTGATAGCCCGAGTACAGGGTGTCGGCGCCGGCGACTACCTGATGCATCTCGGCCCCTGCCACCCACGCGTGGTGAGCATCTGGATGGGTTAGCACGTTGTAGAGGTCGAACACGAAGACGTTGCCGGTGGTGAGATCCTTCAGCCAGCCATTGTCGCGGTCGGTCAGCCAGTTGCAGAGCTCCCTGGTGACCGCGGGGTTGGAGATGCTTGCCATGGGCGGCGGTGTCACCAGCACGAACATCTTGTCCGGGTGGTTCTGGAAGTAGGCCAGCAGGCTGTTGTAGATGGCCTTCTCGTCAGTGCTGCTGGAGCCGACCTCGCTGTTGGGGTAGCAGCTCTTGAACATGATGATGGTGTTCTCACCCGGCGCCGGCGCAAGGGTGTTGGGAGCGGTCATGGCGTCCATCTCCGGGTAGACCAGAGCCATGACGGTACTCGTGAACCAAGTCGGCCAGTCGGAGGTGTCGGTGCGATCCCCATAGACCGTGCCCGTCCCCCCGGTCCATCCGTAGTAGATGTCCGCGACATGGTAGCCGTTGGCGTTCAGCCCCGCGCACAGACCGTCGTTCAGCCAGTTGGCCCCGACGCTGTGGTGGATGAAGACCAGATTGGCCTCGGCTGTCGTGGTGGCGGAAGCGGTGAAGGGAGACAGCGCAAGGACGAACGCGAAGACGAGGGCGACCAGGATGGTCCCGAAGACGGCGATTCTCGGTCTGCTCATGAGGCCCCCTTACAGGCAAGAGTCTTCAACCGGACAGATCGAACGTCACGCTGATGGTATCGGCCGTAGTGGGGCGTGTCTATAGGGGCCGCGGCCGGGGAGGCGAAGGGGGGCGTCTTGCGCGCGGCGAGTCACTTCGTCAAGTCAACTCTACCTTCAGCCGCATGCCCACCGCTGCCGCGGCCCGCTCCAGAGTGGAAAGGGTCACCGACGGGTTCTTCGGGTCGAGCAACCGATCGACCGCCGGCCTGCTGGTACCCATGCGCGTTGCCATCTCAGACTTGGTGAGGTGCAGACGCTTCATCTCCTGCCGTATCTGAAAAGCGATGACGTACTTCGTGGCAGCAGCTTCGACTTCCTCCAAGATGCCTTCATCGGCCAACAAGGAGTCCAGCGTGCTCCCGAGGTGCTCCTGTTTCAACATTGTCGCTGCTCCCTCAACTCTGCCAGCCGCCGACGCGCCAGCCGATAGTCATCGAGCGGCATCTTCGTCGACTTCTTCACGAAGCCATGAAGCAGTAACATCTGCCCATCCTCCACCGTGAACATCGTTCGGGCGATGCCCTGTCGCAATTTGGTCCTCACCTCCCAAAGCCCGGACTCGAGCTTCCGGATGAGCGGCAACCCAACTGGCCAGCCGTACTGAGCCTTCTTGAGACTCAGACCCACCGCCCGCCGACCCTCGGCGGTCAGGCCGCCCAGCCACTCCCTGACAGGTTCGTTCCCCGCCCGCGTGCGGTAGAAGACCACATCGAGCACCGGCCCGCCGGCGGCCTCGCCACTCACGGCACTGTACCATAATTGATGCAGGCGCGGCCGATGTTTGCTCCCCTTACTCACTACTACTTGCTGGTTGCCTCAGAGAAAGGTGAAGCCCAGAAGATGCTCGGCCGGATCACCATGCGATGTTAGTTGGAGCTTGGCACCATCTGTACCTGTCCAGGATGTCGAAGCGCACCAAAGGGGGCGCCGTAAGGCGCCCCCTTTGGTCAAGCAGTCTGTCTACCAGGCTCTACGGAGCGGTAGCCAGGATGTCGAAGCGGTCCACGTCGATGGTGTGATACCAGGACTTGGCGTTCTTGGTGCCCAAGCACTCGATCTCGACCGTGTGCGGGCCGGGAGCAAGCACGCCGGTGTCGTAGACCTTCTGCTTCCACAGCGTGGTGGGGCTGTATAGGTCTACGGTCCTGGCTTCAGCAGTCTTACCGTCCACTGTCACCTTGGCTTTCCCCTTGGTGTTGGAGGTGCAGGCCACCCAGGCAGCAGAGATACCGTCGAAGGTGAAGGTGGTCTTGAAGCCCACCTGGTCGGTGTAGGCATAGGTGTCTTGGTACGCAGCCCAGTAGTTGCTGTTGTCCCATCTGGACCACTGCGAGGTGGAGGCTCCCGTGGCGATGCCCGGGGTGTATGTGAAGTAGGCGTCGGCCGTGCTGTCTGTCACTTTGTCGTCTACCTGCGTGACGGCGAGAGACTGTTCGAGAGTGCCCCGGATGTCGAAAGCGTCCACGTCTATGGTGCGCCAAGTCGCGCTGCTATTCTTCCACCCCAAGCACTCGATCACCATCGTATAGGTGTCGTCAGGTAGCATTCCGGTGGAGAAGACCCATTGCTTCCACTTGGTGCTCGCGCTATAAAGGTCGACGAAAGTGGCTGCGATCCGGTGGTCCGTCCCATCATAGAGACTCACACTTGCCATGCCCTTCGTGTTGGACGTGCAGGCCACCCAAGACAGCGAGGTGCCCTTGAAGGTCACGATCACCTTGTCGCCGATCTTGTCGGTATAGGCGTAGGTATCTTGGTAGGCTGCCCAGTAGTTGCTGTTGTCCCATCTCGGCCAGCCCGGCGCGTAGGTGACCTTGGCGCTCTTGTCGTCGAAGCGGGTGTGGGCGATAGCGGTGGAGAGCTCGGTATCCTGCACTTCATTGGGATCGAAGCTGTCCCAGATTAGGCGATCACCATCGACCGAGGCACCGGTGGCATAGTCCGCTACCTGCACCGCGCCCTCGGCAGGCGTCCAAGTGTGAACGCTACTCCTCAAAGGGACGCTCGGCCCGGCGGGTCTCACAACCCCGCTGGCTTGAAGAGCGGAGTTAGGTCTCTCCCCCCGCGTCGTGAGCTTGGCATCCTCCGCATCGAGCGGCCGTAGCTTCTCCGCAGAGGGGCTGAGACCAGCCGTCGTGTAGTCGTACACTTCCCGCGTCCAGGCGATGCGATCTCCCGATACGTCTACGTAGACGTCTTCGTAATCGTTGCTGGTGAGCTGGACTGTCCCTCCGCTCGGGGTCCAGGTGCAGATCTCAGAGTCCAGGTTGTCAGATGCTTGATCCCACCTTTCCCACACTATCCGGTCACCTGATACCTGAGGATATACGTCCAGCTCGCCGCTTGTCACCTTGACCGTTCCGCCTGACGGTGTCCAAGTGTAAATCGCCCGCTCGTCCTCGTTGTCGCCCTCCCAAACCACCCGATCACCGGACACATCCGGAAGATTGTCGTAATCGCTGTTGTTGGTGAGCTGCACGGGGCCACTGCTCGGCGTCCAGGTGTAGACTTCGTAGTCGCCGCCGCCGTCGCTGCTCCACACGATGCGATCGCCTGAGACCCCGAAAGCGCAGTCGTCGTCGCTGTTGTCGGTGAGCTGCACCTTGCCACCAGTCGGCGTCCAGGTATAGACCTCGTAGTCGGAGCCGTCGTAGCCGGTCCAGACTACCCGGTCACCCGACACCCTGGGGCCAAAGTCATCGTAGCTATAGGTGCTGCTGATGCCCGCGGAGGCGCCCGGAGTCCAGGTGTAGATGTCGGAATAGCCGGAGAAGTTGTCTCGGCACCACACCACACGGTCGCCCGAGACCGACGCCTCAAAGCCCTCGTAGCTGCCGCCTGTAATCTTGACCAGCTTGTTGCCACTCATCGTCCGAGTGTACAGCTCGAAGTCAGATCCGTCCCACCCCATCCATACTACCCGGTCACCCGACACCCCGCCCGAGTAGTCGTCGTAGTCATTGTAGGTAAGCGGCGTAGCCGGAAAGACCTCAGCAGCCGAGACGCTCGTCCACACGCCCAGGGTCAGCACCACCGTCAAGACGGCCAAAGACAGGGTCTTGGCGACTCTGCGCCCTGCCATGCCATGCCCCCTACCGACCACCGACCCTCGAAACCAAGAGTGACCGCTTCTCATGACGTAACCCCATCTTCTCTGTTTCTCTAGACTGATCAACCTGCGCCGAGGGGCAGGCGCCACTTCCGGAAACTCGCCCGCACTCCGCCCAGGTACCGAACACGGCCAGCTTACCTATCGGATAGCGCCCGCGTCAAACCGATTAGACTCAGCGTAGAAGCAGCGCGCCCCGTCGCGGCACCCCCGGCGTCCCCGTCACGGCGCCCCCCTGCGGCCACGCACTGTCAGGCTCGCCCTACGGCGCGCTCGCCAGAACGTCGAACCTGTCCACGTCGATGGTGTACCACCAAGCGGCCGGGTTCTTCTGGTAGAGGCACTCGATCTCGATGGTATGGGTACCGCTCGTGAGCAGGCCGGTGGAATAGACGGGCTGCTTCCACAGGGTCGTCGGGCTGTACAGGTCGATGGTGGTCTGCGTCTGGCCGGGGCCCGGGTCCAGCGTCACCAAGGCCTTGCCCTTGGTGTTCGAGGTGGCCGCGACCCACGAGGCGAAGGTACCGTCGAAGGTGAAGGTGGTCTTGTAGCCGAGCTGGTCTGTGTAGGCGTAGGTGTCCTGGTACGCGGCCCAGTAGCCGCTCGCGTCCCATCTGGACCAGGCTGTGGTCGATGCTCCCGCGTCTATTCCGGGGCTGTAGGTGAAGTAGGCGGCGCCTGCGGCATCTGTCAGCTTGTCGTCGATCTTGGTCGCGGCCTGGGCCTGCTCCAGGTATCCGGTGATAGCGAAGGCGTCCACGCCTACGGCGTATCCGGAAGAAGCGCCGTTCTTCTGCCCGGTGCACTCGATGACGAGCACGTGCTCGGTGTCGGCAAGGCCGGTCTTGGCATGGAGGCTGGTCACCTTCCAGCCCACGCTCGCGCTGTAGAGGTCGACGGTCTGGACATGCTCGCCGGCGGTGCCCGGGTCCAGGGTGAGCTTGGCCTCGCCGTACCACGGGGTGGTGCGCAACACCGGCGTCACCGCGGTGCCGGTGAACTTGATGACAGCCGCCGCGCCGGGCTGGGCGGCGGACTTGAAGCTGTTGCCGGAGGCCTGCCAGCCGGTATCGCCGCTATCGGACCAGTAGCCCAGATACGTGAGCTTGGGGTCGGTCTCCTGGTAGCGCCACTCGATAGCCGGCGCAGGGTCGGCAGCCGAAGGCGTGCCCAGGAACTCGAAGGCGTCCGTGCTGATGGCTGTGCCCGACGCTGACGGGTTGTGCTGGCCTGTCCAGTAGACCGACAGGGTGTGCACGCCGTCCTTCAGTAACCCGGTGGAGTAGACCACCTGCCTGTACTTGACCGAGGAACTCCAAAGATCGACCGTGGTCTCCAGCTCGTCAGGTGTCCCGGCATCGAGCACCACCTTCGCCATGCCGTACCACGGGGTGGTACGCGCCCGCCACTGCGCGGACGTGCCGGTGAACTTGACGGTGACCGACGAACCAGGTGCCTCTGTGCTCTTGAACGTGCCGCCCGAGGCCTGCGCATCGGTGCCGCTGGTGGCCCAGGCGCCGGTGTAGTTGAATTCCGGACGGTCCTGCTCGTACGGCGACAGTGGCGGCGACTGGGTCACGGTCGTCCACGCGCGTACGCCGTCGACGGCCATGCCCGTGCCGGTCGAACTCGTGTTCTTGTCCCCGCTCCACCGCAGCGTCAGCGTATGCGCACCGTCGGACAGCACGCCCGTGTTGTACACGACCCTCTGGTAGTCGACGCTACGACTGAAGAAGTCAACCTGCCCCGCCGCCACGCCGTCCACGATCACGTCGGCCTTGCCGTACCAGGGCGCAGTCCTGGCGACAACCGACAGCGACGTGCCGGTGAAGCTCACGTTGACGGCCGCGCCCGCCTTGTCGGCATAGTAGTGGCTGCCGCCCGAACTGGCGCCATCGCTGACACCCTGCCACGCTCCGATGAAGGTGAGTCTGGTGTCGGACTGCTGCGCTCTCTCCGAGACATAGTCCTTGATCGCCGTCTGAACGTTCAGCCTCCCCCCCGTGACGCACAACCCGGACAGTGCCGCCTTGGCATCGACGGCGGCGAGGAGCCCGGCGATGCGCTCCCCCATGGTCTTCCAGGGAGCGGCGGACGCAAGCAGCGCCACCGACCCGGCGACGTAGGGGGCGGCAAAAGAAGTGCCGTCGACGGTGGTACATCCCGGCCACTCGATGCCGATCTCGTCCACAGTAAAGCCCTCGGACTGGACGCTCGAGTCAGTGACGGAGCGGAACCGCATCTTGAAGGAGCTGGTCAGCACCTGGTCAGGGATCTGGATGTTGGCGAGGCCCCATCCACCAGAGTCGCCAGTCAGTCCCAGAACGGTCCACGATGACCCGCCGTCGCCCGACATCTCCACCCACACGAAGTCATAGCCATCCTCGAACGAGTACGTGCACGCAAAGGCTAGGTGTGGGCTCTTACCCTTGAGTCGGCTCAGGTCCATCGTGGCGCTGGTCAGACTGACATCAGCGTTATTGGACAGCAGGCCCACACTGTCGGTCCAGGAATGCATCAGACCCGGAAAGCTCGAGGTGATGATGGCCCACGACCCGCCGGGAGTCCAGCCCCCGTAGGGCAGTTCGGCACCCGAGTACTCCACGTCGTCGAAGAAGAAGTCAGCGGGACCGGGATAGTAGTAACCGTCCCGCATGGCCGTAGCCAGTATGGTCTCTCCGGGGGCGAAAAGGTCCACGCTGGTGGCGCCGTAGTTGGAGAAGTAGGCCCTCTCGTCGGAGGGGTCACTGGCGCCGACCGAGATGATGTTGGAGCACGTGTAAGCGGCCGGATATCTGGTGTATCGAGGGATTTCGATGTTCTGGCCCTGATTGTCCGCCGCGGCGCAGAACACGATGCCCGCGGCGCCGGCGGCGTCGATGAGGTTCTTCTCGACCGGGTTGTAGTCGGGGCCGCCGAACGAGGCGTTGATCGCCACCACGTTCACGCCGTAGTCGAGCTTCATGTCGATGGCGTACTGGATGGCTTCGTCGATGTCCGCGGTGTCCAGAGTCTGGTCCCCAGCCCTAAGAGCCATGATCTTGGTGGTCCAGGCCACGCCCGCGGTGCCCAGCCCGTTGTTGCCGACCGCCGCGATAGTCCCCGCAACCGCGGTCCCATGGCCGTAGGTGTCATCCGGGTCGGAATCGTCGGACCTGGTGTCTATGCCGAACACGTCGTCCACATAGCCGTTGCCGTCGTTGTCGATGCCGTCGCCCGCGATCTCGCCCGGGTTATGCCACATGTTCGCCGCCAGATCCGGGTTCGCGTAGTCGACTCCGGTGTCGATCACCGCGACCACCACGTCCGCACTCCCGGTATCCACGTCCCACGCCGCTGAGGCGTCGACATCCGCGTCCACCGTGCCGCCCAGTTGGCCCGTGTTCTCCAGCCCCCACTGGTGCCCAAAGGCAGGATCGCTGGGCACGCCCGCCAGGTAACGGGCGTCGTTGGTTGCCACCGCGACCACGCCCGACACCCCTTCGAACGTCTTCGCCAACTCCTCGGCGCTCAGGCTTTCCGAGGAATAGACGGCAAAGCTGACGCCCGCCCTCGAGCGGGCGGGGCGCATCTCTTTGAGTCGGGCGCCCGCCCGGCCGGCGGCCCTGCCCGCTGGCCCAGTGTCGGCCCCGTTCGCGAACTGCACGATGACCTCCGCCGGCCGCGACGAAGCGCGCGCCGCAAGCTCTTCTTCGGAGGACCCCAGCCCACCGACACCGCCCCCACCGAGACTGCGCCAGGCGCCCGTCTCCAGAGGGATGAGGTCGCCGAAGCCCAGGGTGCCGTTCACAGCCGCTGGGATGTCACCCGGCGGCGTCTTGCTTTCAGGAGTCGCCCCCCAGGCCACCGCGGGCACCGACACCGCCACCGATAGTCCGAGGCACAGGCAGAGGATGGCGAACAGCCTGCGCGTAGAGCACATTGACCCGTGCGACATGAAACACCCTTCGATGTATCTTGGACCCGCTCACTCAGGGTAGAGAAGGCTACTCGAGGAGCGATGCGGCGTCAACTCACATGCCGCTCACGACAAGGTTCCGTTCCCACGCGCTCGAATATCTGATACGGAGTGCGCGAGCCAGCGAGTTTGGACAGGACGCCATGACACGCTCTTCGCGGATCATACGCGCCCTCTTGGTGCTACTGTCGCTGACCGGCTACATGGCGGCCTTCTACCTGACCCTCGTGCGCTTTCGCGGAGGGATACCGCGCTGTTACGTGGTGGAGGGTTGCGCCGTCGTGCAGACCAGCAAGTACGCGACCATACTGGGGGTCCCCATCGCCCTGCTCGGCACCCTCTACTTCGCCTTGATTTTCTAACTGGGCATCGCGCTGCTGGCCACGCCGGGCCGCAAGGTGGTGCTGGGGTACAAGATCTTGGCCTTCGCCAGAGCGCTGGCAGCCGTACCGCTGTTCCTGCTGCAGGCCGCGGTCCTGCATGCCTATTGCACGTACTGCCTGGTGACCGAGTTCGTCCTTGTGGTCACCTGGCTGGTGAGCCTGACTCTGAAGGTGCCCAGAGCCGGAGTCTTATGAGCCTCGCTCCTTCCTCCCACGGCACCCCGTTCTTGCCGTCTGACCGGAATCTAGCGACAGTCTGTGCTTTTCGCGCGAGTGATCGAGAGTACTCGAACGCGGTCTCGCGCGGGAAGTACAGACTGGCCCCTAGCACACCACCAGTATCGGCCTGTGGCACCTCAGACAACGGTCGGCCTCGGCGGTCACCTGCGCCAAGTCGTAGCCTAGCTCCACAGCTTCGAAGTCGTCCTTGCGCTCGTCGATGCTGCGCACCGGCATGGGCTGGCGCTTGCCGTAGTCCACACACTCCGCCAGCGGTTCGCCACTCGTCTGGGCACCCAGGTAGACGGCCAGACGTCGGGTCTTGTCCTCCAGGTCCTCGGCCACCGGCTCACCGCGCAGGTATTTATCCATATACTTGGCGGCCTTCTTGCCGGCGTTGATGGCCTCGATGACAGTGCCGCCACCCGTCACGGCGTCGCCACCCATGAACACGTTGGGCTTGCTGGTCTGTAGCGTGTTCTTGTCGATGTCGATGTAGCCGTACTTGTTGAACTCCAGCGAACCGTCACCCTCGAAGGGCGCGAAGTCCGGCTTCTGACCGACGGCCGCCAGGATGCTGCTGGCGCCGAGCACGAACGGGGCCATGTCGGTGGGCACGGGCTTGCGCCGGCCGCTCTCGTCGGGCTCGCCCAACTCCATCTGCTGGCAGACCAGGCCGTTCACTTCAGCATCACCCTTGCACTCCATGGGAGCAGCCAGGTAGTTGAAGTGCACGCCCTCTTCTTCAGCCTCTTCGATCTCCCAGGGGTTGGCCGGCATCTCGTTCTTGGTGCGGCGGTAGACCACTTGCACGTTCTTGGCGCCCAGGCGGACGGCAGTGCGGGCCGCGTCCATGGCGGAGTTGCCACCGCCCAGCACCAGGACGTCGTCACCGACCTCCACGTCTTCGTGCAGGGCCACCTTGCGCAAGAACTCTATGGCATCCATGGCCCCGGGCAGATCCTCGCCGGGGATGCCCAGCGGACGCCCCAGATGCGCCCCGATGGCGATGAAGATGGCCTCATACTCTTTGTTCAGGTCGTCCCAAGAGATGTCGCGTCCCACACGGGTGTTGTAGCGGAACTCCACGCCCTCCTGGGCGATGAGTTCGGCCTCACGATAGATGACGTCACGCGGCAGGCGGTACTCGGGGATGCCCACGTGCACCATGCCGCCCGGTACGGGGAGATCCTCGAAGACGGTGGGCTTGTATCCACGACGGGCCAAGAAGTAGCCGGCGGAGAGTCCGGCCGGTCCCGCGCCGATGACGGCCACCTTCTTGCCGCATGCGGCCTGCTTGTCGTCCAACTTGCAGGTGACCTCGATCGGCCGCTGGCTGAGCTGGACCGTGGTGAGTTCGCTGACCTCGTGCGGCGCGCCCGCGACCAGCGCGGCGCCGCCGGCGGCCTCGATGGCCTCAGGCGTGGCGCCCGCCACCGGGTCGACCATCCACTTGAGCAGACCCTTCTCATCCACCAGACCTTCAGCCCGGTCGGCCGCCCAACGCTTGATGTTGTTGATGGCTATGGGTTCACCCGAAGGCGCCAGCGTGCACTTGCTCTCGCAAGGATGCGGACAGGTGCGTCCGATGATGGCCGGGAGCGGATTGTCGCGCTTCACGATGGTGGTCGCCAGATTGGCGTGTTCCTCCAAGCTCTGAAAGATGTAGGCAGCGCAGTCCACAGTCGAGGGGCACGTGGAGCGGCACGGCGCAGTCATCCAGCCGTATGTGGTCTGGGGCTCGCAGGCGTGACCAGCGGCGTGAGCCGCGAAGTGCTCCCCCCCAAGGTCGAGCAGCGCCAGGATGGGCTCCTTGATGGTGTTGGCCACGCCGCACCAGGCAGAGTCCTCGATGTTCTCGGCCAGGCGGCGGATCTTGTCGACGATACCCTCAGTCGCCGTTGCTGCGTCCCCCGCGACCTTTGCCTCGGCGCCCGCCGGCACCCAAGGGTCGCGCTTGACCTCAGCCTCGGCCGCCTCCTCGCCGCCACCCCCCGCGGCCAGCTCTTCGAACAGGGTGCGCATGACGTCCACCCCGATGCGGCACGGCCCGCAGCGGCCACACGACTCCTCCTGGATGAGCTTGAGGTAGTCGAGCGCCAGGTCGACGACACAGACCTCACCGTTCAAGACCACCCCCCGCCAGGAGATGATCGCTCTAACCTCGGATAGATCGGACTGCTTCAGCCGATCCAACACCTCAGCGGCCGAGGGGCCGCCGTACTTGTCACTCAGAGCCGCGGTCGGCTCGCTTACTGTCGCTGGTGATGCCTGGGGCATCCTGCCGAACCTCCTCGAGACCGCTACATACGACTTTGCGGCAGAAGACACCGCCGCGGGTCAGCCCAAACAGCGAGCGCGCAGGCGTCGCTGAGGGTGACACTGATTCAGGTCTAATAGGATAACCCATCGGGCGCCCTGACGGGCGACGTGGGCCTCGTGCGGGCGTGGCTCGGGACTGACGTGGGACTGACGCGGGCCTCCGTCTGACCCCGGGCTGCCCGGTCCCGCGCCCGCGCGTGCACCCCGACCGCGTGGAACCGGCCTTTGTGTGGGCCCCGTCACAACCCCGAAGGCCGCGCCGAGGGGCTGTTTGGCGCGCCCAGATGGTAAACTGCCGGTTCACACTCGGCTGAGGGAGTGGCATGGAAAGGCTTTGGGCGCCCTGGAGGTTAGGTTACGTGACCAAGGACAAGCCCGGTGGCTGCATCTTCTGTGATAAACCCAAGACCGGCGACGACCGCGCCACGCACATCGTCCACAGGGGCGATTACGCGTACGTGATGCTGAATACCTACCCGTACAACAACGGCCATACCTTGATCGCTCCGTTCGCGCACGTCGCGGCCCTGGAGGAACTACCTCCCGCCACGCTGCACGAGATGACGGACCTCGCTCAGCTGTGTCTGCGCGCCATGAAAGCGTCGTTCAAGGCCGGGGGCTTCAATATGGGTTTCAACCTGGGCTCGGTCGGAGGAGCAGGCATCCAAGACCACCTTCACATGCACATCGTGCCGCGCTGGTTGGGGGACACCAACTTCATGCCGGTGGTGGCTGACGTGCGCGTCATCCCTCAGTCACTCGACGATACGTACGATCAGCTCGTGGAGGCGTTCCGGCTTGCCGAACGCCCGGCATAGACGATCAGACTCAGCCTATTACTAGGATTGCTCACCATATGATTCCATCTCGCACACCGAAAACGCGCGTACGGCGCATCGGAATATGGGCATCTCCGTTGTTGGCGGTGGTCGCGCTCGTCGTGTTCTTCACAGTCGGGCCCATGATGCCCGAGGCTCGGGCCGCTTCTGACTCTCTAGCGCAGCAGTTGGAGCAGAAGGTCGCGGCGGCCGAACAGGCCAACGCCACATACCAGGCTTTGGTCAAGGAGCTGGAGTCCCTCCAGAAGGAATCCGATACCCGGGCCGCCAACCTTGCCCAACTCGACGAGCAGATAACCGGGGTCCAGAACGATATCGACCAGGCCGAGGTCGACCTGGCTGCCTTGCGTATCCAGCTCGAGCAACGCCTCGTGAACATCTATAAGGATGGCGGCTCTTGGTCGGTACGCTACTTGGAGGCGTTGGTGGCCGAGGAGAATCTCACTGACATCTTCAGGATCATTGACATGCTGTCCGACTTAGCCGGCGAGGACGAGAGACTCTTCACCGAGGTCGAGGACTACTTGGGCGAGTCCAAGACGAACAAGACCCTGCTGGAGCAGAAGAAGACCGAGCAACAGTCCGAACTGGATTGACTGGTGCAGTCACAGAATCAGTTGTCGGCGAAGAAGACGCAGGCTTGGGCACAGAAGCAGCGCCTCGATACCCAGGTCGCCAGCCTGAACGCACAGATCGCGCAGGCGAAGGCCGCTGCGGCCGCCGCGCGCCTAAAAGCCGTGTCTGATTCGGCCAACCAGGCGTCGAACAAGGTAGGGGCCCCGTCCGGCGGCGGCTCTACTAGTGCCGGCTACCCGAGTTCGTCGGCCCAGGTGAACGCTCAGGCTCGCTTCATCGAGAATACTTACCTCGCACCCCGCAAGAGCGCACTCTCGGGCATGCAGATCATGGAACTCTGGAGAAAGTACGGCATGACTCCCGCCCAAAGCCTGGCGGTGCTCAACGCGGAGTCGGGCATGGGGAGTCTGAAGTATGGCGGCCGGCTTGTGACTGAAGGCAACAACTTCGGCTGCATGGGCTACGGCTCCAACCCCGCCTGGGCGAGTTGGCCACCTCCCATCTCCTTCGGCAAGATAGAGGTGGGCGGACGCTCCTGGATGAAGTTCTACAGCGTCGCGGACGGCATCGAGGCGTGGGGCAGGTATATCGCCCACGGACGCGGCAGGGACTGCTACCGCCCGCTCATGCGCAACGGCGACTGGGCCGCGTTCGCCGACATCTACTACGGTTCGAACGTTGCGGGCAAGGCAAAATACATAGAGCGGGTCACCTGGGCCTACAACATGCTCAAGCAGACTTCGGCCGCCGCGGGCTACAGCTGGTAGCCGCACCCCTTCGGCCGGTCGCGACGGCCCTCCGCCTCACTGCTCACACAGGAAGGTGAGATAGTCGTAGATCTCTTGAGAAGGTCCTTTGCCTGCGTTGTTCGCGATCCATTGCCCGGAAACTGGCTCGAAACAAGCCTTCCACAGAGCCAACTCTGCCTCCGTCGGCACAACCACGGTCTGACCCTCGCACTTCTGCCAACCCCCCGCCTCCACCTCGACGGCGGCCGCTCTCATGGCAGCGTCGAGCCACGGGGTGAGTCCGTCGATGGTCGCCCGTACGTCGTCGGGCAGACTGTCCCACACCTCGCGGTTCATCACTAGGGCGCTCGCGCTGCCGCCCATCCCCAGATTCAGGTGATGGTCGAATATCTCCTGTAGACCACGGTCGGTCACGACGTACACTGGAGCCATACAGCCGACGATGAGTCCCTTGCCGGCGGCCGTCGCCCAGTCACCGGACGACACGTTGACGCTGATGGCTCCTGCGGCCTGTGCAAGCGACACGCTGTCTCCCAGTGCAGCGATCTTGAGATCGACCAGATCGGCCGGCACCCGGATCTCAGTGTCCTCCACGTGCACTGAGGTGCTGGTGGCCACGCTCTTGCCCAGCACCTTGACGCTGCTGAGCTCCGCGGCCATCTCGGGAAACCGGTCTATCAGCCGATCCCAAATCTCGGTGCCCCTGCCACTGGGTATTGCGACTGATCCCAAGGTGACCACACTATTGAGACTCCAGCGACTCCCCACGAACGCGAGGTTGATCATCGCTGCATCGCAGACACCATCCTCGGTCGCCTCGAGGGCCTCCCTGCCCTTGGCAAGCGTCTCTAGCGGGTAGACGGTGAAGTGCACGCGACCATCGGTGGCCTCTTCGACCTTGTCCGCCCATGCTTGAACCACTTTGGCGGGAGGAGCACTCGCAGGGATATGGTGGCTCAGCCTGAGCTGATACACCTCGTCGTCTGACGCTGCCGGTGAGTCACCACAGGCTGCGACCAGCGCGCCGAGCACGGCCATAAGCAGCACGGTGGCGACCACGCATACGCGAGCCCACGGGGACTTGCACGTCTTCACCGGCATCCCTTCTCTACAAGCCTAGACTTCTGAGAGGCGAGCCTAGGCACCTGTGATCCGACCGACCCAATCGATGAACCCTTCTGCGTCTTCATCTATACAGTGCGCCGCGTCCCAGAACAACCAGGTGTCAACGTCCTTGCCCAAGTGCTCCAGCCCGACAGCCAAGTTGACTATCGCCGTCAATGATATCCCCGTCTCACCCGTACCCCGTCGGAGCCACCAGTGTCGGGCAGAGCCGGGGTTGCGCTGGAACACGAAGGTCATCGGGTTCATCAGCTCGGCGAGCATCTTCACCTCCGGATCCACCTCAGCGTGTGGGTCGCCCGAGGCCTTGCGTAGACTGAACTCGGTGAAGTGTCTAGCGTCTGTGGTCTTGTCGCCGAACAGCGACGGCTCCCCGAGTTTCATATCCAAGGTGTCGAACGATGGGACGCCCTTCCACCGCCCCGAGTTTCGCTGGTAGTCGGCGAATGTGAAGGCGGCCCGGTCACCGTCCCACGAGATCCAGTCGTGATTCGCCAGATACTCACGGCGCTCCGTATCCGACGACTCGCCCAGGAACTTCGTCGCCGACGGGAGCAGGTAGTAGCGAAGAAGGTACTCCCCGTAGCTGTCCGCGGTAAGGGGCCCGAAGCCGTCCCGCCCCTGCAGGCCTAGAGACGCCTGGTACTGAGCGAACAGGCTACTCAGTTCGGCAGAGAGCTCCTGGTCGACCTGCTGCTTCGACTGGTTGTGCAGCGAAGGACCATACATCCATTCGTAGGCCATATCTGCGTGAGCCAGGTCCATGATGGGCGAGTAGCAGCTCGCTGCGAATATGCTGTCGCTCTCCTGAGCGGCACCGATCTCTGCCAGATAACGGTCGTAGGGGGGGCTGTCGCCGGAGGCCCCAAGCAGGGCGGAGAGGCCGCCGCCCGCACTGCAGCCGGTCGAGACGATGCGCTCCACGTCACCGGGGATGAGGTCTCGGTTGTGGCGCAGATACCTCACCGCCGCCTTCAGGTCCACGATGGCCGCGGGAGCCTTGCCGTAGTAGCTACCGTCGGGGGCTTGGTTGTCGCGGCCGCGGGCACCGGGCCACACAACGACGTAGCCTCGTGCCAATGCCAACTCGGCGTGGCGGCTGCCCACCGTCCCTTCGCCGCGAGGGCCCCGCAGGTCTCCCCCTCTGTTGCTGGACGACATGAAACCGCCGACCGCGTTCGTCAGCAGGATGGGACCCTCAGAAGCGTCTACCGCCACACCGTCGACCTCGACCGGCACCCTCACGTCGAGACTCTGGTAGTCCGCGTCCACCGGAGCGGCGACGTAGGCCAGATGAGAATAGGAGCGATAGGTGACCTGGCTGAAGTGGGCACCAGCATGGTCTGCAGAGTGAAGTCGCCTGCGGGGAACCGCAGACTCCCGTCCCGCTTGCCCGATGCATCTCCCACTGCTCCGCCCCTCCCTACGCCCAAGGCACCAGAGGCGCCACCTTCTTGTCTGGTGATACGAATATGGCTTTCTGCGGGCAGTAATGCTCACAGTGCAGGCAGAGCATGCAGTCCTGCACATAGCTGATGGCGGCCCGGCTGCCGCAAGTCATGCAGCGCTTGGCCTCCCTGTCGGCCGTGTCCTCGTCGAAAGCCAGCTTGATCTCCTGAGTGCCGCCCGGTCGGTCGCCCACGGCCAGTCGCGGCGTGGGGTTGCGGGGGGCGGTCTCGATGCCTTCCTTGGGCAGCTTGGGCACCCTCCTGGCAGAGAGCTCCCTGCCTGCCTTCATATCCTGCTTCTTCAGGAACCGCTCGATGGACTCGGACGCTCGCTTGCCTGCCGCTATCGCCTGCACCACCGAGGCGGGGCCTGTCACCAGATCTCCGCCTGCGAACACGCCGGGAAGTGAGGTCGCCAGAGTGATCGCATCGACCTGCACCGTGCCGCCCTTGGTGGTCTTCAACCCCTCGGGTAGCAGGGCCAGGTCGACGGCCTGGCCGACAGCCAGGATCACGGTATCGGCCTCGATGGTCTGCATGTTGGTCTCATCGTACGCCGGGCAGAACTGGCGTCTGTCGTCGTAGACGCTGGTGCACCAGACCAACTCCACTCCGCTGACCCGGCCGTCGGTCGCGACGAGCCGCTTCGGCCCCCAGCCGCACCGCATCCGCACCCCCTCTTCGAGCGCCTGCTCGACCTCATCGTCAAAGGCGGGCATCTCTCCCTCTTGCTCCAAGCACACGAGCTCGACGGTCTCCGCCCCCGCGTGCAGGGCGGTGAGCGCCACATCCATCGCCACATTGCCACCGCCGATGACAACGACCTTGCCCTCGACCCGGGACCCTTTGCCCCGGTTGACGCCTGCCAGGTACTCCACTCCCCACAGGACGCCTTCGAGATCGGCACCCTCGATCTCAAGTCGCCGGCTGAGCTGACTGCCGGCGGCCCAGAACACTGCCTGGTACTCCTTCTGCAGCTTCTCCAGGGTCACGTCCTTGCCGACGGTGACCTTTGTCTTGAACTCGACCCCGAGGTGCTTGATGTAGTCGATCTGGGCGCCCAACACCTCCCTGGACAGACGGTACTCAGGGATACCGAGACGCATCATGCCTCCGAGCGACCCCTGGGCTTCGAAGACCGTCACGGGGTAGCCCGCCCGGACCAGGAAGTACGCCGCGGACAGCCCGGCCGGTCCTGAGCCGACGACCGCCACTTTGGCCGAGTAGACCTTCTGTGCAGGTTCGGGCTTGGCACTCAGCCATTGATCGGCGACGAAACGCTCCATGCTGTTGATGTTCACGGCCTCGTCCACTTCGCGTCTGGCGCAGTCGGACTCGCAGGGATGTGGACAGACCCGGCCTGTGACCGCGGGCAGCGGAAGCGACTCTCTGATGACCTGCATCGCCTCTTCGATCTGACCGTTCTTGAGGAGGTACATGTAGCCGCGCATGTCGACGCCGGCGGGGCAGGCCAGCCGGCACGGAGGCTCTTCCGCCCGGTCCGCCACCTCGGTGTCCAGCCGGATGACGTCCAGCGGGCAGGTGATGACGCAGAGGCCACAGCCGTTACAGAGATCCTGGTCGACCAGTTCGATGGACATTATTCGGCCCTGCCCTTCTTGCCGGAGGAGGACGCCGCGGCCGTGCCTTCGTCGCCCGGGAGCACCCCCGTATATCTTTCCTCGTAGGGCTTGGTCAGGTCCGGCCACCACTCCTTGGGCACCGGGTCCTTATGCAGCTTCATCTGCCCCTGCTCGTCCCTTATCTTGACCCAGGCTAGCCACTCCGGATCGTCCCGGCGCGGATAGTCCTCCCTGATATGGTCGCCCCGGCTCTCAGTGCGGAAGAGCGAGGCCCTCAGCTTCATCTCTACGTTCAGAGCCATGTTGCGCGTCTCATGCGCCAACCGCCATTCGTGGGCGTCGGTGGCCCTGAGCTGGGGCACCAGGTGGCCGCTCACGAACTCCGCTATGGTGATGGCCGCCTTCAGACGGTCCGCGTGCTTGATGCCCAGATAGAAGTAGGGCACCGTGATGGACTGGATGATCTGCGTCACCCAACCGGGTCCGAACCCCCCCTGCCGTTCTAACGGCCCACGGACAAAGGACTTGGCCCGGCCGACCTCGGTCTCATCCAGTTGGGCCTGCCTGTTCTGCTTCGCGAACTCCGCGGCGGCAACGCCCGCGCGCGTGCCCGTGACCATGGCGTGGTTGTTGCCGAAGCCCATACCGGCGTAGACCGCGCCCGAGCCCATCGTCGCGCAGGTGTTGCCCGCCGAATACAGGCCCGGCACGTGCGAGGCGCAGTCCTTGTCCACCGGCCAGATGCCGGCTCCGGCGAATGTGGACGAGAGATGCATCCTGGACGACGGCCACCGTATCGTTCCGCCCCGAAACACGTCGAAGTCGATCTTGTCGCCCATCTCGGAGGCGATAGGGATGCGCTTGAAGTACTCCCTTAGCCAGGCCCACTTCTTGGGCGGTATCGTCGCGGTGTCCAGATAGAGCGGAGCCCGGCCCATGTGAGCCTCCCAAGCCGGCAGGACGACCGCCCTGCCCTCCGCGTTCAGGGTCGGCCGGCTGTACCAGCCCGAGTATCCGCCCCCCAGCGCGAACGGGTGCTGGTAAGAGGTCTCTATGATCTCGCCGCCGATCTCGCCCGTGGCAGCCTCCTGCAGCTTGCCCAGCTCACGCCGTCCGAAGAGGTAGCCGTTGTTGAACTCCCTGCCGGATATCTCGGCCCCGACCCGGTAGGCCATGGCCTCGCCGTCGCCGGTATAGAAGTATGTGGGTGAGGTGTCGTGCTTGAAGCTGATCGAACCCGTTGCCAACACCACCGCCCCCGCCTGGATCACGTACATGCCGCCCCCGCGCACATGAAAGCCGACGGCCCCGGTCACCGCCCCCTCCTGGCGGAGCAGGTCGACCATCATCACGTTGTCGAGCACCCGCACCCCCACCTCGTCCACCCTCTTGCGGATGGTGCGAGGGTACTTGCCGGCGTGCATGGTTATGTCCTGATACACGCTGGGAGGCGCCCCCACGGCGCTGGTGTCCCACTTGTACAGCTCGCCGTCCTTCTCCCAGAACTCGACACCCCAGGAGACCAGGTCGTCGTAGCGGTCCTCGGCCTCGAGCAGACAGATCTCATCCCAGTCGCGGTTGTTGAGGTACTCCACCCGCTTGCTGATGATGTCCACCCACTCTTCGACCTTGTCCTTGCTCCTTCTGAAGTAGAGGATGTCGCCTTCGGCGTAGGCGGTGGAACCCGCCCGGCCCACGTAGCCCTTGTCGGTGAGGGTCACGTCCAGGCCCTGCTCGCGGGCCTTGATGGCCGCGAACATGCCCGCCATGCCGCCCCCCACCACCAGGACGTCAGTGGTTATGCGACGTTCGCGCTCTCCTAGACTCATGGACATGCCTCCCTGGGTGCGTGACTTCCGGCGGTAGGCTACGGGGTGGGGCTACTCGTGAACTCTGTCAAGCTCCACTGGAGACACCGACCGTCAACTTCTCTTCCGCCCGCCTCATGACCTCTTCAGCCCTCACACAGGCCACGAAGTGACCCGGTCTCATCTCTCGGGTGGCGGGCATGCGCTCACAGCACTCCGCGACCGCCAAGGGGCAGCGGGGATGGAAGGGGCAGCCCGGCGGGGGATTCAAGGGGCTGGGTACCTCGCCTTCTAGGACGATGTGCTCTCTACGCGCCTCGACCTCAGGGTCGGGCACGGGAACGGCGGATAGCAGAGCCACGGTATAGGGATGCAGGGGATGGTCCACCACCTCGGTCGCGGGGCCGGTCTCCACGATGTGGCCCAGATACATCACTGCGATGCGGTCGCTTATGTGTTTGACCACGGCCAGGTCATGGGCGATGAAAACGTAAGACAGATCGTCGAATTCCTTCTGCAGGTCTTTGAGCAGATTGATGACCTGAGCCTGGATAGAGACGTCCAGAGCACTGATGGGCTCATCGGCGATCAGAAGCGAGGGCTTGCAGGCTAGGGCCCTTGCGATACCTATCCTCTGGCGTTGTCCCCCGGAGAACTCATGGGGATAGCGTCCGGCCATCTGGGGGTCCAGGCCCACGATCTGCATGAGCTCATCGACCCTGGCTCTCCTCGCTGCCTTATCGGGGATGAGCTTGTGCACACGGATGGGCTCCCCGATGATGGAACCTGCCGATTGGCGGGGGTTGAGGGAGCCATAGGGGTCTTGGAACATGTAGGCGATCTTCTTTCGTAGCGGCTTCATCTGCCGCTCGTCGAGGCCGGTTATGTCCCGGCCCTCGAAGAGGATCTCTCCCCCGGAGGGCTTGTAGATACGGATGATGGCCCGGCCGACCGTGGTCTTGCCGCAGCCACTCTCTCCCACCAGACCCAGCACCTCACCTCTCCTTAAGGTGAGTGACACGCCGTCTACCGCTTTCACGTCTGCCACCTTGCGCAAGAGGACGCCTCTTAAGACGGGGAAGTAGACCTTGAGGTCGTTCACCTCAAGCACTAGGTCGGGGTCCGCGCGTCCGTGCGCTTGCACATCCAGGTCGTGCTGACGGCGGGCCTTTCTGGACGGGCGAAAACCCAGCTGCCCCTTGGGGTGTCTATCGTCTTTGTGCTTGTCCGGCTTCACGGCTTGGCCCTTTCCGGGTTCACATAGCAGCGGGTGAGGTGACCCGGGCCCACTTCTTCCAGCTCCGGCCAGGGGTCCTTCCGGCAGCGCTCGACTGCGTCACAACACCGGGGGAGGAAGGCGCATTGGCCTGGGAGGCTCGTCAGGTTGGGCGGGAGTCCGGGTATGGCCTCCAGCTCCCGACCTTGGGCCTCATCGATGCGGGGCACGCATCTCAGGAGCCCTTGGGTGTATGGATGCCTCGGCGCGCGGAAGACCTCCTTGCACGTACCGGACTCTACGATCCGGCCGGCATACATGATGTAGAGGGTCTGGGCATATCTGGCCACCACACCTAGGTTGTGAGTGACGATGACGAGTGAGGAGTCGAACTCGCTCACCAAGCTCTTCATGAGTTCGAGTAGCTGGGCCTGCGTGGTCACGTCCAGAGCCGTGGTGGGCTCATCGGCAATGACCAGCCGGGGGTTACACGAAAGGGCCATGGCTATCATGGCTCTCTGTCTCATGCCGCCGGAGAACTGGTGAGGATAATCACCCAGACGGGTGGCGGCATTGGGGATGCCCACCTTGCCAAGGAGTTCAGTCGCTCTGGTCTTGGCTTCCTTCCTGCCCATCCCCAGATGCAGTTCCAGCATCTCGGTGAGCTGCCGGCCGATGGTGAGTACCGGGTTGAGTGAGGTCATGGGCTCCTGGAAGATCATGGCGATCTTGGCCCCCCGAACGCTTCTCATCTCCGGGCCGTTGGCCTCGTAACGGGCTAAGTCTTTACCTTCGAAGAGGATCTCACCCCCCACGATCTGGCCGGGGGGGCGGATGAGCCGCATGACCGAGAGTTGGGTGACGGACTTACCGCAGCCCGACTCCCCGACCACCCCCACGATCTCTCTCTCCTGGATGGTGAGGGAGACGTCATCCACGGCCTTCACGATGCCTTCGTCGGTTTTGAACTCCGTCCGCAGGTTCTTGACTTCGAGTAGGGGCGCCATCAGATGGTCCCCCTCATCCTCGGGTCGAGGGCGTCCCTCAGGCCATCGCCCATCATGTTGAAGCCAAAGACCACGATCATGATGAAGAATCCGGGAGCGATGGATAACTCGGGATTGCTGAGCAAGAAGGGATAGCCTTCTTTGATCATGTAGCCCCAAGCTGCCGTCGGTGGGTTGATGCCCGCTCCCAAGAAGCTCAGGCCAGCTTCCGCCAGGATGGTCGCTCCCATGCCTATGGTCATTAGCACCAAGCACGGAGGGAAGGCGTTCGGGAATATGTGCCGCAGCATCATCCGCCAGCGGCCTGCACCGATGGTGCGGCCGGCCAGCACGTAGTCGTTGTGGTTGACGCTCATAGATTGCGCGCACATCATGCGGCACTGCCCGGGGATCCCCCCGATAGCCAAGGCTATGATCACGTTCTTCGCCCCTCCGCCCAGCACCGATGAGATGACCAGAGCCAGGGCGATCATCGGTATGGCCATCATGGCATCGATCAGTCGCATTATGACGTTGTTTGTCCATCCCCCGAAGAAGCCGGCCAGCAGTCCCAGGAGTTGTCCGAAGATGGCCCCAAGGCTGACCGCGCATATGCCTATCAAGAGCGAGGTACGAGCACCGTAGATGCAGCGACTGAGCGTGTCTCTACCCACGGCGTCCGTGCCGAGCCAGTGCTCGCTGCTGGGGTGCGCCAACTTGTTCGGCAGGTCGGTCTGGTAGGGGTCATAGGGTGCCAGCAACGGGGCGAAGATGGCCACGAGGATCATGAGCACGACCATGGCCAAGCCGACTACCGCCAGCTTGCGGCCCATGAAGACCCGCAAGACCCGCTTCCATTCCGACTGGCGTGGCGTGACGATCGTGGCATCAGCCGTGCAGCTTGCGGAACCGCTATTCATGTTCATTGTCCACGAGGTCTAGCAAAGTGTCTCCCTACCGATAGCTATCGCGGATCCTCGGATCCAGCCACGCATAGCTGATGTCCACTATGAGGTTCGTGATTACGACGACGACGGCCATGACCAGCACCGCTCCCTGCACCGCCGGGTAATCACTGTTCATGATCCCGTTGGCCAACATCCCCCCTATGCCTTGGACGTTGAACACCCGCTCTACGAAGATGGCGCCTCCGAACATGAAGCTGACCTGCATGCCCATAGTGGTGACCACGGGTATGAACCCGTTCTTGATCATGTGCCGTCTGACCACGACCTTCTCAGTGAGACCTTTCGACCAAGCTGTGCGGACATAGTCCTGCTGGGCGACCTCCAGCATGCTCGATCGGGTCTGCCGCGTCTGTGCCGCGATGCCGAACACGGAGAGACAGATCACGGGCAGGATGAGTTGTTTGACGGGATCCCCGAGGGCGTACCCCGCGCTGATGCTCACCCAGCCCAGCTGCAGACCAAAGATATACAGAAGGACGATGGCAAGCCAGAAGTTGGGCACGGTGATACCCAGGTTGGCGGTCACGCTCACGAGGGTATCGGGCCATCTACCCCTCCGGATCGCCGCTATCACTCCGAACAGCAGGCCGAAGGTGGAACTCACTATGAGCGCGAGTATGCCCAAGGTCAGAGTGACGGGCAGTCTCGCTTCGATCTGCTCGCTCACGGGCTCACCTTCACTGATGGTCTCGCCTAGGTCTCCCGTTAGGACCCCGCGTAGCCACTCGAAGTACTGCACTATGACCGGCTTGTCCAAACCTCGATCGTGCCGGATCTCCTCTAGCTCTTCGCGGCTGTAGTTGGGGTAGTCTGGCCCGAGGATCGTCCGCAGGGGGTCGCCCGGCAGGACTTGCATCATCAGGAAGACCAGTATGGTGGCCACAAAGAGCACGATGATGCCCAAGAACACGCGGCGGATGATGAACGCTGTCACCTAAAACACCCCGGAGACTCTCGTACTCTCGCCTTCAGGGCGCCTACTTGTTCATCCATGCGCGCTCGGGTAGGAACTCGCCCACCGTGCCGTTGCCGAAATCGTAGTCAACGACGTGAGGTGCCACGGCAACGAAGCCCTCGTTCCCCATGAAGGGCACGACCAGGCAGTAGTCATCGATGGCTATCTTGTTCAGCTCCTGGTACATGGTCTCGCGCTTGGCGAGGTCGGTCTCGGCCTTCATCTGCCTGTACAGCGTGTTGTACTCCTCAGGGAAGTACATGTGGTTGCCGAAAGCAACGGCGTCCTCACTGAAGTTGGCTGTGAGAGACGTAGAGTACTGCATCTCGACGCCGTTGTAGGACATATCCGTCAGTATCAACTGGTCGGTGAAGCCCTTCTCGGCCATGTCCTTCTGTGCCGGGAAAGAGACGCCGTTCAGATCGAGCTCGATGCCGACCGTCGCGAGATTCTCCTGAATAACCGTCATCACCTGACTCTCGTCGCCGGCCTGCACGATGTAAGTGAAGGGCACCTTCCACGGGTTCGCGGTGCTGATGTTGAACTTCGACTCGGCCAGCAGCTGCTTGGCCTTCTCTACATCGTACGGATGCTCCACCATTTCCGGGTTGTAGGCCTGCATGTCGTCGATAGCCAGTTGGCCGGTGGGATACATGTACTCTCCGTACACACCCTTGACGATCGCGTCCACGTCGAGCGCGTAGGCGACACCTTCCCTGACCTTCTGATCTGACCAGGGGCAGGTCTCGCTCACATTGTCGCCGCCGATGGACCAGAGAGAGAACACCCTGGTGTTGATCTGGTCTCCAGCCGCAGTGAGCTCCGCAGCCGTCGTGCCACCGTTGAAGTAGAGGGCGTCGGCCTCTCCGGCCTTGAAGGCCATCAGACCAGCCATAGTGTCATTGACCATCCTGATCTCGACACTATCGAGATACGGCAGTCCCTCCTGCCAGTAGTCTTCGAATCGTTCGAACTTGACATACTTGGTGGGGTTGTTGTCCACGATCATGAAGGGGCCAGTCCCCTTCGGATACCTCTTGATCTCGATCTCGCTCGCCGCGTTCTGGACCGCTGTCGGCGAGACCATCTTGCCCGCGCCACCCGAGTTCAAGCCCTGGATCCACAGGGGGTCCCACTCGGAGAAGCTTACCTTGACCGTGTAGGCATCCAGCACTTCGGTGGAAGTGACAGCCGCCAAGTCCTTCTTCTCGACCTCTTCGCCCTTCCACTGATCGAAGTTCCACTTGACCGCCTCAGCATTGAAGTCGGTGCCGTCGTGGAACTTGACCCCTTCGCGCACATGGAAGGTCACAGTCATGGCGGCCTCGTCGATATCCCAACTGGTCGCCAACTGAGGGATAGGCTCGCCGTTGGCGTTCAAACCAACAAGATTCTCCACCGCGTAACGCGACATCTGAACGTCGGTGAACCCAGTCTGCAGCCAGAACGCGCCCAGATTGGTCGGGGCCGCGTAGTGGATCAGTACCAAGTCGCCTCCGTACTGCGGCGTCTCGTCACTCGGGGGACCTTGCGGACATTCCAGGACGCTCCTTGCCGTCGCCTCGCCGGTGCGACCTTCATCATCTCCGCCACCAGTGTCGGAATCGCCCCCGCAGCCGACGGCCGCAGCCGCCATGACGCAAGCCGCTGCCAGACACACAAGCAGAATCAGCCACCGTCTCGATCTCATGACCCCTCCTCAGTTGAAGCCGGCACTACCGATCTTCGGCGCGCGGTGGCGAGACCTCGCGTCCGCAGGCTGTGAAGATGAATATCATGGGTCCCCCGTCGGCTGTGGATACGTTCGGGTATGCACTTTCGTTCAACGGCGAAGAGCTTTCGAACCTATACTCGTGTTCATGGACGAAGGTTCAAACAGGTCTGCAAACAACCCCATCAGAGTCCTCATAGCAGACGACCACGACCTCATCCGTCAGGCCCTGCGGACGATCATCGATGAAGAACCCGACATGGAGGTCGTCGGCGAGGCCTCAGACGGCGAGCAGGCGGTCAACAAGGCCTTGGAGTTGCGGCCCGATGCGGTGCTCATGGACATCCAGATGCCCAAGCTCTCGGGGGTGGAAGCCACCGAGCGCATCAAGAGGCAGTTGCCTGATGTGATCGTCCTGGTGCTCACCGTGCACGACAGCAACGAGTACATCTTGCGCATCCTCGAGGCCGGTGCAAGCGGCTATCTCACCAAGGGGATCATCAGCAAAGACATACCCGCCGCGATCCGAGCCGCCATCAACGGCGAATCTATACTCTCTGAAGAGATACTGCGCAAGCTACTCACCTACGCTCTGCGCTACCCCACCAGTCAGCAGATCAGTGATGCGACCCCCACCACGCTGACTGAGCGCGAGGCGGAGATACTGGAACTGGTGGCCCAAGGAGCGAGCAACAAGGTCATCGCCAGCGAACTCAACCTAAGCCAGAACACCGTCAAGAAGTACATGATGGGCATCTTCACCAAGCTCGGAGCGACTTCCAGGACTGGAGCGGTGATCAACGCGCAGCAGATAGGCCTGCTGTCGAGACATGAGTGAGCAGCCTCGAGAGGCCGAGCATCGCGTGACCAGTCTGTTCCTCTCGCTCCGCGAACATAGAGTCTTGCACTACTCGGTCGTGGCCGTCCTATCGGCAGGGCTGCTGTTCCTCTACTACGCTTACATGGATTCGTTGCCTGCGCCTGCCAACCATTACCTGGAGTGGTTTTGGGAGGTGTTCTATTTCGAATTCAAGAACCATGTGCTGGGCATACTGATGCTGGTGCCCATCCTGTACGCGGCCATCACCCTCGGCTGGAAGCGTTCGTCCCTGGTAGTGGCGGCTCTGCTCATCGCTATCGCTCCATACATTTACAGCTTCTCATACAGCTCCCGCACCCTGTTCGAAAGCTTCAGCCTGCTCGCAATCCCCGCCGCGCTTGTGATCGCCGTGGAGATGCTCTTGATCGCGAGTTCCAACGAGAGACGGGCCCGGGCCACCAAGAAGCGAGAGCGAGCCGAGGTCATGCGCCAGACCTTCTCCATCCAAGAAAACGAGCGCCTGCGAATCTCCCAGGACCTGCATGACAGCGTAGCCCAGACTCTTCTGGTCAACGCCAGCACGGCCCACAATCTGCTCGAGGGCGGCAGGCGTGACAAACAAGCCGTGAGGTCGGCCCTTGAAGCGATCAAGGAGAACAGCCTGGGCATGGTGGCAGAGATCCGCTGCATCTGCCAGGATCTGCGGCCCAGCGTCTTGGACAACCTGGGGCTCGTCTCTTCCATCAAGTGGCTGGTCGATGACCTAAGCGAGCAGACAGGTGCCGACGTCGAACTGACTATCTCCGGAGAACCCCCGGAGCTAAGCCAGGAGAAGAGCGTCGCCGTCTTCAGGATGGTCCAGGAGGCCTTGAACAATGTCAAGAAGCACTCGGGGGCCACGCACGTCAAGGTAGACATCGACGTCGACGGAGAGAGCATGGCGATAGTCATAAGAGACGATGGCCGGGGGTTCGAACTCCCAGACGAAGTACACAAGTACGGCCTCAGCGGCAAGCTGGGCATACTGGGGATGTACGAACGCGCCCAGTCAATAGGTGCGTTTCTCGACGTGGATTCGGCTCTAGGCCGCGGCACCAAGGTAGTCATCAGAGTGGACGGGGGTGAAATCCTCGAGACCGATGACAGGCCCGTCACAGCAGAGGAATGACCCCACCGGCGAGTGGTCAGGCCTCAAGCCGAGTGGTCACTCCCTGTCCCAGGATAACTCCACGCCCTCTGATCCACCCACGGCCTGGTCCAGCACCTGCAAGAGTTGCTGGCTGCCGCCCTCGCGCTCAAGCGCTTCGATAGTCGCCACTGTGATGTAGTAGTCGGTGTCCTCCTCGCTCTCCTCTTCGAGCTGGTCCACCAAGAACTGAAAGTCGTCATCGCTGATCTTTCCCGCGACCACACCCGTGTCTTTGATCCTAAGCACGATCATCGTTCAAGCCTCCATCCCTTCGGTCTGTATACCGACCTCTCGTGGTCCGCATCGTCACCAATTCCAGTCAGCCCTTCGCGGCTTCCAGGCGTAGCAGCTCAGCCAGCGCCCTCTCCCCGACCTCCAGTTGAGCGGGAGTGGGCTCAGTCGTGGTAAGGCCCTTCTGCACCAGTCTACCGGGCATCATCATCAACTTGGCCGCGCTCGCATCAGGATGCCTGTCGGCCCAACGCAGGATCTCGAGTGCCGCCCCGAGGCTGACGGCGCCCGCCATCGCTGATCGAAACGCAGTCTTGCGCCCATGCCTATCACGAGCCAACAGGTTGGCGAGCACCGACGCGACCAGGAATGGGCCGACCAAGTTCGATCCGCAACGGTCATGCTCCTTGGGCGCCGCTGACGCATCCCCAGTGAGGCCCGCCAGTTCGCCCGTGTCCAAGCTCGAGGACCCCGCCGCCGCGCGCCGTGCAGCGGTCCTTATCGCCTCCTCGCGAGCGCCGATCACCTTGTGTTCCGCTCCGTGATAGCCAGAGACCGGCGAGTTCTTGATTGCCAGGACCGCGGGGATGAAGGCCGCTGCCACCGAGCCCACCTCTTGAATCACGGCAGACCTGGGCGCGACCAGACGTACCGTAGCGACCCCTATCATCGACGTCGCCAAGGCCTGAGCGACCTTGCGGTTCTCAAACGGAAGCTGGGCACCCGGCAAGCACTTCTTCACCAGCCCAAGGACCATCAGACTCTCAGCGAAACGCCCCAGCCCGCGTAACAGGGGTATTCCCTCTCTGCTGCGCCGCCCACACCGGAGGTCGGCGACACCCGTCTCGACCTCCCGCTCGCCGGTCCCCGGAAGTAGAGGCTTCTTACCCGAGGCGACTCTGATGCTGCCATCGTCCGCCCGAACGGCCGCCGCCCAGTGCCGCGCGCTGACGACCACCAGCCCATTGGCCAGCGCAACGCCCCCCAACCGCAGATCGGGGTCAGCCGCTAGATCGATGGTCTCCTCAGGCACGGCGCCTCCTCGACGTTGTCGGTTTCGACATCCAGCATGATACCCCGCTAGCTCGGTATCCAAGAGGGAGGAACCGAACCACCTATCCTTCGTACCGATCTATCGGCTGCGACTCGGAGCGCGGGCCAGACACAGCCCGCAACCTGTAGGGTAAGTAGATGGCTAGACTGCTCACGAGGATCGCCAGTCCCGCGATCATGAACCCTGTGCGTACGCCTGCCGCCTCGCCTATCAACCCGCCGAGAAAGTACCCAGCTGTGGCGCCGACCTGGCCGAAGCCCGCCCTGATGGCAAGGAGGCGACCCCTATCGCCTTGCGCGGGAGTCTCCTGAAACATGGTGATGGACGGGACGAACATGCCCACACTCACCATGCCTAGAACAGCCATCAGTACGATGGAGAGCCATAGATAGTCGCTGAAGCGGATGCCCACCATGCACGCAGCGACGGACACCAAGGCAAGCAAGACGTACAGGTTCTTGTCCTGTCTCAGAGCCATTCGACTGATGACCAGCCCTCCCACTATCAATCCACCGGCGACGCTGGCCTCCAGAACACCCAGGGCGAACTGCCCCGCTGCAAACTCGTCCAACACCAACGCCCAGGAGAGTGGCATGCTCATCATTACCAGTCCACACGGCACCACGGCTAGGAGCAGGTTGGTCCGGAGCGCGGCATCCCGCCACAGGCGGAGGAATACCCGCGGCCAGTCGGCCAGCAACGCACCGATGGGCGTGCTCCCCTCCGCGCGAGGACCGGGACGAGGCAGCCACAGCAGCAGGGCCGCGGAGAGCGCGTAGCTGGCCGAATCTATGGCAAAAGCGAGCCTGTAACCTATCGTCGCGACCAACGCCCCGCCGACCAGATAGCCCAGGAGCTCCGCTCCGTCACGGGCGACTCCCAGATACGAGTTGGCCTTGACCAGATAGTCGGGAGTCGCGAGTTCAGCCGTGAGCTTCGCCTGCGCGGGGTTGAACACTGCGGAGAAGACGCCCACCAGGCAGGCCACGGCATATATAAGACCCGCGCTGAGCTCGGCCGCAAACGGCATACTGAAGATCAGCACCGCGCGCCCGAGATCGGCCGTCACCATGACGCCCTTGGCGTTGAACCGATCGAGCACCGCTCCGCCCATGAGACTTGTGATGATCAGGGGAAAGGTAGCCGCGGCCATCACGCCGCCCATCTGAAGCGCAGACCCGGTGAGCTGCCACACCATCAGGGCCAGGGCTACCGTGGAGATAGAGGTCCCCGCGCTGGACAGAGCCTGGGCGCCGAGAAGTGGCCCGAGCACCTTTCTCTGCATAGCCCCCCCAGGGTCTAGTTGTGTCGACCCGCCCTCTGTCGCGCCTTCTGGCGCGCTTCCCACGCCAGCTCACCCTTGGGCGCTGTTGCTGCGTCCTTCCTGTCCTGCGCCACGCGGACGGTCGGCCTCGGCGGCTCCTCCGTCCCTTCAGGCTCAACGGGCAGATCGCGCAGGAACGTCACATCCTGGACCTCCATACGAAAGTCCGCCTTCATACCCAGCCTATACGCTTCGCCCCTATCATGGAGTAGCTGCAAGAAGTAGTCGACCACTTCAGGGTCGAACTGGGTCCCCTTGCGAAACTCCAGCTCGGCCTCCGCGACCAAGGTCGACAGCGGTGGTCCGTAGGGCCGCTCACTGATCATGGCCGAGTAGGAGTCAGCGGCCGCGATGATGCGACTCTCCAGGGGGATGTCTTGCCCACGCAAGCCGTGTGGATAGCCGTTTCCGTCGTACCGCTCATGGTGGTGCAAGACCACGTCCGCCAGCTTCTGAAACTGCCCCATCCGCGACAGGATCTTGTGCCCGTGAAAGCAGTGGCTTTCGATCAGGGCCCAGTCTTCTGCATCCGGATGGCGAGGCGACTTCAGCAGCTCGTCCGGCATGCCTATCTTGCCGACGTCGTGCAGCAGACCGGCGAGGTGGATGAGTTGCACCTGAGCCTCCGGCAACCTCATGGATTGCGCTATGTCGGTCGCCCACTGGGCGACAGCCGCCGAGTGCTGCGCCGTATAGTCGTCCTTGAGGTCTAGAGCCACTACATGACTGGCGACAGCCTCCAGAGCCAGCCGTTCGTTGCGGACGGCCAGACGCGCATTGCGCACCGCCAATTCACGCTGGCGAGCGTAGGCCTTGAAGGCGTAGATGAGGCCGACGACTGGCACCACGCACAGCACCACCAGCAGGGTGGAGTACAGTGTCGGCCCCGTCGCCGCGACGGGCACATTCGCCCTGTAGATGGACACCAGCCCTAGGACCAAGACTAGGAAGAAGAAATGGAAGACCAAGAAGGGCTGGAATCCGGTGTGCCACACCTCCAGAGGCGTGGCCCCCCTTCGCAGCCACCCCACCGGTATGAGGACTAGGTAGTTGAGTAGATGAAAGACCATGCCCACTGCCAAGCCGTGGCCTGCGATCATGAGCGGAGAGGCTGCTGCGTCAGTAGTCGTGGCCCAATAGAGCATCGCTGCGCAACCTGATACTAGCGCCGCTGATGACGCTACAAACGAGATCTGCAGCCAGCCCGCCTTGCGCAGCGCCCAAACCTGGCAAACGACCGCGACTATGATCGCACCCAGAGGTCCCACGATCGCGGCCGCGAGAAAGAAGGCCAGGAAACCAGCTGAGATTTCCATGCCGGATGAGAGCTTGATACTGTGCCGCTCCGCCAGCATGCCTACGCCGAGAAGGAGTATGAGGGCGGGCCACTGAAAGGCCCCGATGTTAGCCGCCGGTGAACCTACTACGTGCCCCACCACGACGAAGGCAACGGTGCCGATCGCGCAGAGACCAAGTAGACCCACGTAGGAGCCCAGCCAAGCCTCCGGGCTTCTAGAGGGGCGCAAAGCACTGAAGACACTCGCTACGCTTCGGGTCCCACGACCCATTACACCCTCCCACAGATCTGCGGTAGGTACTTTATCGGCTACGGGACCCGAAGCGTTAGCGCTTGCGGTCATATTGACCTCAGCAGACTACCAAATCCTGACAAACATCCCGATCTCCTCTCGGTCGCCATTGCCCGCGGGCACAAGGCCTGCGCAGAGTCGTGGCGTGTGCCGAGAGAGGCGGCCGAACCCTGGTGATACCTAGCGTCCTTCTTGGCCAGAAGAAGGGGCTCATCAGGCAGAACCAGTACCGCGGATCGGGAGACCTGACAATCGGACGTAGCCGCGACCCACCAACATCCTACCTAAGGCCTATAGACAGGTCAAATAAACTGTGATAGGGGCGACGATCCAGCGGCTTCATCCAGGAGGATTCCCCCAAGAAAAAGAGCTCCGCGTTGAGCGGAGCTCTCTCACATGTGCAGGCCTAGACAGACCTGATTCAGCGGCCAGCATGTTGCGGGCGGGGTGCTGGGGCTAGCGGTAGGAAAGGGGACTAGACCCCTTTCTCAGGAATCGTGACGTACTCAGCTGCGATAGTGCCGGACTACTTTGACTCTTCGCCAGAAGCCGCAGAGTCCTTCTCTTCCTCTGATCCAGGCTCCAGCTTGCACATCTCCCCGCCGCACTCCTTGCAGCGCGGAGCCGCCACATCCTCTTCCGGATAGCCGTAGTCTTCGCGTCCACATTCAGGGCAATACCAGGGATATGCTGTCACGGTACCCTCCACGGTAGAGATCTCTATCGCTAACCTTGCCCTCGCCTTATTCCCACTTGACCGCCTCATGAATCAAGCGTGCCGTCCACCCAGCGCGCACGTATCTTGCGCGGCCTGTGTCCCCCGCACTTGACTCGGCACCCTCCACTTGGGACAATGACGCCTGCACCCTGCGAAAGGCCTGACCGGCGGTGGCTTACGTCACCGCAGATGCGGATAGGCCGTGAGGGGGAGTTCCGGATCATCCGGAGCGACTGGCTAGGGTGCAATCAAGGACAGGGTGGCCAGCCTTGGGTTGGCCGCGCACAAAAAGGAGAGGGAATATGAAGAAGTTGCTCGTAATCGGTCTTGTGTTCGTTATCGCGCTCACCGTCGCTTTGTCCGTGGTCACCGCGGGCTGCGGTAGCGGCGACGACGCTACTGAGACCACGGTGGAGCAGACCGACACCACCATGGACGACACCGCCACCACCCTCGAAGACGCCGAGTCCGCCGAGGACGTCACCACCACGGTGGCCGAATAGGTAGCACTTCGTAGCTGATTCTAGGCTACGTTCTTCTGGGGCCCGCGAGCATCGCTCGCGGGCCCCAGTGCTTTCTACGGGGGATCGTGTCATCGTCTGGGCAACTACGAAGCATCGTGGTGCAGCCCGCAACACGCGTTATCCTTGTGAGGCCCTGATACGCCCGTCCACGCTACGCCATAGCGCGGCGGACAGAGCAACAACACCACAGGAGGCCGGCAGGCATGCGCAAAGTCACCGTCAAGCTGGAGGCTCAGGCCAAGAAGCTGCGCGATCAGCTGACCTTGGACGAGAAGGTGCGCATGCTCTCTGGCAGCCAGGACTTCTACAGTTTCGTCCTCGGCTGCGGCGGTGACTGTGAGGACCCCAATGCCGGTCGTGCGGCGGATGTGGCTCGGCTGGGGCTAAGAGGCTTCAAGTACAGCGACGGCCCCCGGGGCGTCACTCGCGGACACTGTACCTGCTTCCCGGTGCCCATGGCCCGAGCGGCGACGTTCGAGCCCAAGTTGGAGGAGAAGGTCGGTGAGGCCATCGGTCGCGAAGCCCGAGCCCTGGGGGTCGACTTGGTGCTCGCTCCCTGCGTCAACGTGCTCAGACATCCGGCCTGGGGCCGGGCTCAAGAGACCTACGGTGAAGACCCCGGCCTGATCGGCGAGATGGGTACTGCCTTCGTCCGCGGGCTGCAGAAGCACGCTCTGGCCTGTGCCAAGCACTTCAGCTGTAACAGCATTGAAGACTCACGCATGAAGGTGGACGTGCGCGTGGGCGAAGAAGCACTTCATCACGTCTACCTGCCAGCCTTCGAACGGTTGGCCCGTGAGGGGGTGGCGAGCGTGATGTCGGCCTATAACTCGGTCAACGGACGCTGGTGCAGCCAGAACCGCCGCCTGCTCACCGATATCCTGAAAGAGAAGTGGGGATTCGAAGGTTTTGTCATGAGCGATTGGCTCTTCGGCGTGCACGACGGCCCAGCCGCGGTGAATGCCGGCCTCGATCTTGAGATGCCCTCCCCCATATTCCTGCACAAGCGCCTGCTGCTTGCGATCAAACGGGGTCGGGTGCCTATTGAGCGCATCGACGACGCCTGCCTGCGCCTGATACGCCAGCAACTGCGGTTACCAGCGCCGGAGAAAGCAAAAGGCCGCTCTGACGTCATCGCCAGCGCCCAGCATCGTGCTCTGGCGCGCGAGGTGGCTACCAAGTCCATCGTGCTGCTACGCAACGAACCAGTGCTGCCGCGAGTCTCCGTCTCGGCAGCCAGACCCAAACGCAAGACGAGCGCCGCTAGCGCAGCATCAGTCACGCCCCGGCCGGTGTTGCCGCTCAAAGTCGCGGAGTTGAAGAGCCTGGCCGTGATCGGACGGTTGGCGGCACTGCCCAACTTGGGTGACAGAGGGTCCAGCAGCGTCGATCCGCCCAGCACAGTCACGCCTCTAGAGGGTCTGCGCATGGCGCTGCCGAAGAGGGTCGAAGTGTTATATGACGACGGCTCCGACCGAAGTCGAGCCGCCGAGGTGGCCGGCGGCGCGGACGCCGCAGTGGTGATTGTGGGGTACGACCACGAGGACGAAGGCGAGAACATGGACACCGGACTCCCCCTGTGGCTGGTCCGCCGTTTGCCTGCGCCCCCGACCCGCGCGGTGGCGCAGATGGTCAAACGTTTGGCGACCGGCCGCTTCGTCCCGGTCGGCTACGCCAAGGGCGGTGACCGCAAGTCACTCACCCTGTCCACCGAAGACGAGGATCTGCTCCTGGCGGTCGCGGCGGCCAATCCAAATACCATCGCGGTCTTGGTGTGCGGCAGCGCCGTGATCATGGAGCGTTGGCGGGAGGCTGTGTCGGCCATCCTGATCCTATGGTACCCAGGCATGGAAGGCGGCCACGCTCTGGCCGACATACTGCTCGGTAAGAAGAAGCCTACCGGGCGCCTGCCCTTCACTATCCCCACCGCTCCGAGCCATCTGCCCCCCTTCGACAACAGCGCCCAGGTAGTCGAGTACGGTCCCCTTCATGGTCAGCCCCTACTCGACCACTTGGGTGTTCAGGCGGCGTTCTCCTTCGGCTTTGGACTCACCTACAAGTGAGGCGCGATCACGCACCCAGCGCTGCGCAAGGGCACAAGTCAGCGCACTTGCCCCCGCACCTCGCCGCGATCATGCTTCTTGGTGCCCACAACCAAGTAGACAGAACCGTCCTCCACTAAGGCGGTGAAATCAGCCATCGTCTTGCCTTGCAGTGGCCCGACGAAGTCTTCTGGGCCGAAAATGCCTTCAGCCGCCACTCCGCTGAAGACGCCCTTCTTGGAGGGGCCAGGGTAGAGGGTGAGTATCTCTTTGCCGTTCTCACCAGGTTTGCCCACGCGTAACCGGGCCACTGTGAGACCGTAGATGTTGTCGAGCTCGAGTGTATAGCGCATGGTCTGGCCGTCATCGGACAGCGTCAGCTCTAACGTCCCGGTAGCGTCGGTGGTCACGGCCGGCACCATCTCAGAACCGGACAGAGCGGCGGTGTGGTCGGGAAGCTTGAGCTCAGGGATGGTGGCGGGCGGGCGCATCGTAGTCGATGTGGCGGTGGCATCTGGGAGCGCCCATGCGTCCACGTCGGCGTTGGCCGATTCGGATGTCAAGGTGGTCGAAGCAGACTGCGCGGTGCCGACCCAGCACTCGAATCCCCCGAACACCAGGACTGCCACCAGCCCGACAGCGAGCACGCCGAGGCTCGAAATCAGGACTATCCACCAACGCCTTCGGCTGCGCTCCCGATCGGCCACGAGCCGTGTAGCTCGCTCCCCAAGGCTGGAAGAGGCCCCGCCGGTCTCGCCCGTGACGAGAGCCCGACCGAGTACCAACCTCTCCATCTCATCCCAGGTAAGCGCACGCTCGGGCCCTTGGCCCTGCGTGTCTGACCCAGGCGCACGACTGCTCGCCGCCGTCATCAGGCCGCTCAGCTCTTCGGCGACCTCCTCCGGTGTACGAGCACCCGATGCGATCGCGTCCTCGTAGCCTTGGGCGGTTATCAGGCTCCACTGATGGTCAGTGAATGGCCTGGCAAGAAGGGCTTCCAGGCGCTGGCGAATCTGCCTGTCGTTAATCAATACTCGGCTCTCCTGCCCCTCCCGCGCAACCCGCGGATTCTAACGCACTGATAGTCTGACAGCACCGCACGATACCGGACCGTCTGGCATTACTATTCGCCACAACAGGCCTCACCCCTGGCCAAGTCAGGAGCTATGACGGGCACGACCGGGTCTAGGGCGCTGTTGTCTCCGCGACCTACTCAGGCAGCGGCGGGTCAGTGTCAACACTGGTAGTGGTGGTCGCCCCCGGAGCCGTGAAGGCCGCATACTGGGCGTCGCGCCATATCAGTGCCCCATCGAGTCCGACATAGGCGTAGCCCCACAGCAGGGACCCCGCCTCGTCCGCTGCTCCGACCAGCAGCCCCACTCGTGCGACCCCGTCTTCAAACGGCTCAGCCAAGTCCCAGCGCCCCGGCACCAAATCTGCACCGGTCACGTCGACGTACCCCCAGGTGCCCGTGGATGAGAACTCCACGGCAGCCACGCCCTCGGAGAAGGGTCGAGCGTCAGCGAACTCACCTTCTACCACCCACTCACCGTGCCGGTCCATATAGCCATAGGTGTCGGAATCTGGGAGCCTTACGGCCGCGAGGTCTTCTGAGAAGCCCCAAGCATCCGCATAGGTGGGCGGGATGGCGACATTACCATCCTTGTCGATGAAGCCATAGAGGTTGGAGGCTCGGTCGAATATCAGTGCTAGGCCTCCGGAGAACTCGCCCACAGCCTCGTGCTCGCTCATCCTGAGGACCCATTCGCCCGTCTTGTCCACGTATCCCGACTCCTGACCGCTGTGCACACAGGCCAGACCCTCGGAGAAATCATGGGCCGACGCGAACTGCGGAGAAACGACCAACGTCCCGGTCGTATCCGCGAAGCCCCAGGACCCGTTGGTGTCTATGCGCACCGCCGCCAACCCCTCCGAGAAGGGTGAAGCATCGGCGAACTGGGCATCGATCACCATCCGGCCCGCCACATCGATATAGCCCCAGAGACCGTCGACGTCGACGCGAACCGCGGCAAGACCCTCAGCGAAAGTACCGGCCTCAGCGAACTGAGCAGGGATCGTCAGCTTCCCTGACTTGTCTATGTAGCCCATTCGACCGTCGGCGCTGGTCACCGGAAACAGCCCGGCCGCTTGCACGCCGGTCTGGGTCTGAGCGGACTCCGACCCGCCTGCGTCGCCGGGGCCACAACCATAGAGGAGACCGGATAGGACTGCCAGCAGACCCGCCGACGCGACGACCGCCATCAGACGCACCACATAAGTGGTCTTCGGCCTTACGCCAGTGTGGTCTTTCATCCTTCCTCCCAGGCTATGAGCGGCAACTCGTTGGGTACCAGCACGTCCTCGTTGTGGGGCAACACCCTCACGGAGAACCCATGGTCGCCCGAGACCCTGGTCGAGACGGTCCCCCGGTAGATGTGCTCCCCATTCTCGCAGCTCACCCACTCCATGTGTATGCCATGACCGTTCCGCAGACCGCCGTCAGGACGCATACCGCTGGTATAGATCTCGACCTCGACCTCCGAGGGGTCCAGATGACCCAACCTGATCTTAGCCATCACTTCGACTGCTTCGCCTGCGGCCACCTCGATGGCGTCGCGGCACTGTACGCACTCCACCTTGACCTCCGGCCACGCGTCCCGAACGCGGAACTTCCAGGCGTTCAGTTCCTTTGCCTTGGCGAAGTCGTTCGCGGCCATCATGCGGTAGCGCTCGGCCGCCGGCAGGTAGAACCGCTCCGTGTACTCCTTGACCATCCGCTGGCCCGAGAACGCGGGAACGAGCACCTGGATGGACCGCTTCATCATGGCTACCCATTCCTTCGGAATCCCGGCCTCGTCTCGCTCATAGAAACTCGGGACCATCTCGCGCTCGATCACCGAATAGAGAGACTCG
The DNA here is from genome assembly GCA_963718375.1 of uncultured Actinomycetes bacterium. GTDB lineage: Bacteria > Actinomycetota > Thermoleophilia > RBG-16-64-13 > RBG-16-64-13 > RBG-16-64-13. The sequence goes on from CAVQZD010000004.1 coordinate 215,208, forward strand.
GAGTCGACCTCATCCTGATACCCGGAGTGCGCGAACTCCTGCCCGTCGCCGATCGCCCAGCCCACTCCCGGCCTGTATGCTTCTGCCCACCAGCCATCGAGCACCGAACAGTTGAGCCCGCCGTTCGCCAGCACCTTCATCCCGCTGGTCCCGCTGGCCTCAAAGGGCCGCCGGGGGTTGTTGAGCCAGACGTCGGCGCCTTGCACCAAATAGCGGGCTTTGCGCAGGTCGTAGTCCTCGATGAAGACGATGTGGTCACCCAGACCTTCGCTCCGGACCGTGTCGAGTATCTCCCTGATGAAGTCCTTACCGGCCCCGTCGGCCGGGTGTGCCTTGCCTGCCAAGATCAGCTGGACTGGTCGTTCTTCGTCTAGGAGTATGGACTTGAGCCTGCCCAAGTCACGCAAGAACAAGTTGGCCCTCTTGTAGGTGGCGAAGCGCCTCGCAAAGCCGATGGTGAGCGCGTCACCGCGCAAAGGCACGCCGCTCACTGATCGGGGAGCGGAGGTGACCCACACGCCATGAGCCCGCATTCTAGCTTGCTCGCGAGCGTAGCCGACCAGACGTTCACGCAGGATGACGTGAGCCCGCCACAACTCTTCGTCAGGGATGAGATCCACCTTTTGCCAGGTCTCAGGTTCCGACACCGCCTTGCGCCAATCGTCATCCAGATATTTGTCGAAGAGCTCGATCATCTCCGGAGCGGTCCAGGTGAGTGTGTGCACTCCGTTGGTGACCGATTCTATGGGCATCTCCACCCTGGGAAAGTCCACCCACCCTGGCTCCATCATGTCTGCGGTCACGCGCCGGTGCAGCCGGCTCACGGCGTTGCGCCGCGGGGACTGCCTGAGCGCCAGTACGGCCACGTTGAACTCCTCTTCGGGCATGTCCCTGTGCGCGCGGCCCATATCCATGAAGCGTTCGGTGTCCAAACCCAATCCGCCCAAGTAAGCGCCCAAGTAGCTGTCGATCAGCTCCTCCTTGAACACGTCGAAGCCGGCCGACACCGGGGTGTGGGTAGTGAACAGGGTGCCTCCCCCTGCGGCCTGGCGCGCCTCGTGGTAAGAGAGACCACTTTCGTGCATGAACGTGCGTATCCGCTCGAGGGTAGCGAAGACCGAGTGACCCTCGTTGAGGTGTACCACATCAGGTTCGACGCCCAGAGAACGGAGGGCGCGCATCCCGCCGATGCCCAGCAGGAGCTCCTGGGCCAGTCGGTCTTCGGAGCCTCCCCCATATAGTCTGTCCGTGATCCGCTGAGCGACCTGGTCGTTCTCAGGCAGATTGCTGTCCAGCAGGTACAGACTGATGCGACCCACCTGCGCCTTCCAGACCCTGACCCACACAGGACGGCCGGCGATCTCGACCGCCACTTTTAGCGGCCCTCGCTCGGCCCCCTCCTCGTTCCCGGAATCGGATGCCTGCGGCTCGACTTCCTGTGATCGTGACTCGGAGCCTGCTCTAGTCCATACGTCCCCTTCCATGACGGGGCGGATGGGGAGAGTGCCGACGTCTTTGACCTCATAGTGCTCGTACTGCCAACCTTGCTCGTCCAGGCGCTGCGTGAAGTAGCCGTGACCGTAGAGCAGGCCGACGGCCACCAGGGGCAGGTCCAGCCCACTGGCCGACTTGAGATGGTCCCCGGCCAACACACCGAGACCGCCCGCGTAGATGGGCAAGCAGCTCGCCAGACCGTACTCCATGCAGAAGTAGGCGATACGGATATCACTCCGGTCAGGATGGACCAGTGGGAACCAGCCAGGCTCGGACATGTAGCGCCGCAGGTCAGCCAGAGCTTCGTCCAGCCGTCGCACGTACGCCCTGTCCGCGACGGCCCGCTTCAAGTGGTCATGAGAGGTGCGGCGCAGAAGAGAGATCGGGTTGTCCCCGCACCTTTCAAAGGTCTCGGGGTCCAGATCCTGAAAGAGCCGAAAAGCCTTCGTCCACGCCCAACGCAGGTTGTACGCGAGCTCTTCAAGGCCCCGCAGGCGCGCTGGGATCTCTGGACTTACGCTGAATCGATGGATCTTAGGCACGGTCGCTGTGGCCCCTCTCCTCGTGCGGCGACGACTGCCTCTGCGGACATTATCCCATACCCAGTTCTAGCGCCTTTCTACCGAGCACGCCGGACGCAGGTCTGGACGTCAGTTGAATGTGATACAAACTAGTCTGGATGCGCTTTCGATGCTCGCAGGCGGACAGGTATGGATCCACAAGGCGTCACACAGGCCCTGAGCACTCAACTCGACCCATGGCGACGGTCGATCCAGGAACCGGCCGCGGCTCAGGCGCGCGTGCTCATACGAGTACTTGCCGACTACGCGAAGACGGCCTTCGGGGCCGAGCATGGGGCGGCCTCGCTGTCCCAAGAGACGGGTAGCGACTCGCGCCCGCGCGGCAAGGCAGACCGCGCAGCGAGCGGGTCAGAGAGCGCATTGGTGGAGGCCTACAGACGGGCCTTCCCCGTGATGGACTACGAGGCATACAAGCCTCTCATCACAAGGGTGTTGGCCGGCGAGAGGGAGGCCTTGCTCTGCGAAGAGCCACTTGGCTGGGCCATCACCCGAGGCACCACGGCCGACGAGCCCAAGTTCATCCCGATGACCCTGACAGACATCAAGATGAGAGTCAGCGCCGGCCGGGCGATGATGGCCTACGTGGCAGACACGGCGCGGTTCGACCTTCTTGCCGGGGTCAATCTCAACCTCAACTTCCCTTCGGTCATCGGCAAGGTCGACGTGGGTGGCAGGCAGGTCGAGTACGGATATAGCTCCGGCATCTACACCAAGTTCGTGTCGAGATCCACGCCCATCCGCTCGGTCCCTGCCCAGGAGGACATCGACGCTCTCGGCGGGGACACCAGCGAGCAGGCTTGGGAGGCTCGCTTCGAACTGGCCCTGGAGCAATGCCGCGGTCAGAACGTCACCCTAGTAGGCGGCGTATGCCAGACCGCACTCGAGTTCGCCCGCTACCTGCGTCGACGACACAAGGTGTATCCAAAGCAGCTCTGGAAGACCCAGGTGATGACCCTGGGCAGCACGCCCGGCATAAATACTCACCACGCGGCTCAACTGACGGCTATGTACGGGCCGGTGGCGATACGCGAGATCTACGGGGCCACAGAAGGCATGTTCGGCCAGCAGCGCGACGACCGACGCGCCTGGGTGCCCAACTACGACCTCTTCTTCTTCGAGGTCCTCACTAGATCGGGCATCAAGATGCTTCACGAGATGCGGCCGGGCGAGACCGGGAGTCTAGTGGTCTCGACCCCAGTCCTGGCCCGCTACCGTATCGGCGACATCATCCTCGCTCTGAAGCCGCCATACTTCCGCTGCATAGGGCGTGAGCGCTGGTGGACCAAGCTCGACTACGGCTGGAGAGAGCTATCGAGCATGAACCTCGGGCGTCTTTGAATCCTAACGCCGGGGAACGAGCCGGCTGATGATCAGGCCGACGCCGATCGCTATGAGCACCAACGGCCCGATTATCTCCCAATCTCCGCCGGTCCAGAGGCCGATTCCTACGCCGGTCCAAATCGCCGCCCAGACAAGGGTCCCCCCCACTGACCTTCTCCACTTCGGCACCAACAGTCTGATGATTATCTCTATGTAAGCAAGGGCTGCGAGACCCCAGACCAGATACGCCCAGCTCTGCTCGGTGTCGGGGAATACGTGCCTGTTTCTCAGCAGCAGATAGACGCCCAGCCAGAAAAGGGCGAAAGCGAACATCACGAATCCGAGAGGGTTGCGCTGGTACTTCTCGTCTGTGCCGCGCCCTTTCTCCTCCTGCTTCTCCTGGCCCTTCTCGTGCTTCTCGTGTTGTGGGATCCGACCGTCAGGGTCTTGCATACCTTGTTCTTCCATGACCGCCTCCCCCAAAGCCTAGACCGGGCGCTTCACCGAACGCGTTTCCATTCTACACGCAAGGATAGACCATTATTTGATGCCCAGGAACTTATGGGTCTGCAGGGACAATCTCCACTCGGGATGCTCCATCACCATGGTGACGGCCTTGTCGAGAGCATCCGGACCCCACACCGGCTGGATGCAGACGAGGGCCTCGGGATAGGCCGCGGCCACCTCCTCTATCCTGGCCGCCGTCAGGCTGTCGTCGGCGACGAACTTGAGCTCATCGACCCCGCCGCTCCATCCCTGAGCTACCGCATAGTCAGGGGGCTTGGGGCTCAGTACCGCCCAGTCAAAGACACGCCCACCCGGAGGCAGACCACTCGATCCCGGAGGCGATATGGTGCCATTGGTCTCCAGGTGCACCTTGAGGCCCAGGCCTCGAGCCTCGGCGGTCAAGCAAGACACGCCCTCCAACTGCAGGAGAGGCTCTCCGCCTGTCAGGCAGACGCGACCTTGCGTCAGCTTCGAGATCACGTCACTCACCTCGAGCACCCGTCCGCCTTCCAAGCGCCAGCTGTCGGGCGTGTCACACCAGCGCGCGCAAGCAAGCCCCAGATCAGACGCGTTGCATCCGGCCAGACGCACGAAGGTCATCGGTGTGCCGGTCCAGTGGCCCTCGCCCTGGAGTGAATCGAAGATCTCGAGCACGCGCAGTGTCACTGCACCCTCCCAGCCAGCCGGTTCGGCTAGGCGGTCACCTCGACGTATGAGTTGGGCCCCTCGGCCAAGCGCACTCGCACGACGGGGAGTCCTTCTTCACTGAGCCGTTCGAAGATCCAAGCAGCCACGGCCTCGGCGGTGGGCACCTGATCGAAGATGTCGTTCAGGAGTTGGTGGTCGAGCCGAGTGATGATGAGCTCACTCACCTTCTCGCGCAGATCGGCGAAGTCCATCACCATGCCCACTGCCGGTCCCGATCGCTGGGGGGTGCCCTGAACCGAGACCTCGAGGCCGTAAGTGTGGCCGTGCAGGCGAGCGCACTTGCCTCTGTGCTCCGGCAACTGATGCGCGGCCGCGAAGGTCAGTGAGACGGTGATGGTGGTCTTCACTGAGGGTCTTTCTCATAGGGTATGGGGTCCGAGGCACCTACCTCGGCGAAGGCGCCCAGTCGAGCCTGGCAGGTGTCACAGACCCCGCAGGCCGGCCGGCGACCCTGATAGCAGGAATGCGTGAGCTCGTAGGGGACGCCGTGCCGCAGGCCCCACTCCAGTATCTCTGCCTTCGAGAGGTCCACGAAGGGCGCCCGGACGCGCAGTCGGTGCTGCGTGCCGAGTCTCACGGCGTTATCGGCGGCCTCGATGAACTCCGGACGGCAATCGGGATAGCCTGTGTAGTCGTCATGGTGGACACCCAGCCATATGGTCGCCGGACCCACCGCGTCCTCTTCGGTGGCCACTTGGGCCAGGAAGAACAGGTTGCGGGCAGGCACGTAAGTAGGAGCCACCCCGGACGAGGCAGCCAGATCACGGGCCAGAGGCATCGCCGTGCCTTCGTCAGTGAGAGCCGAGCCCCGTATGGGCGCGAGGTCCCTGACGCGGTGTTCGACGTCATAGAATGCCGCCACCGCCTGCGCGGCCTCCGACTCCACCGCATGCTTCTGCCCATAGAGAAAAGTGTAGGCAACAACGGGTTCACCGGGGTGATGCACCTTGATCCAGGCAGCGAGGGTCGCCGAGTCCAGACCTCCACTCAGAAGCAGGCAGTGCGCCTGCGGCGCCGGCCGGCCATGACCGCCAGCGGCAGCGGTCTCTTGTGGCGCTTCTCTCACGACCTCTCCCTCGCGCCGTACTCAGCGCGGATGACGGTCTTGATGTTGCCTCTCACGTTGAAGTCCGCCGCGACCCGAATCCAACGAGGATCGAGCAGTGTGACCAGGTCATCCAAGATCTGGTTGGCGGCCGCCTCATGCGAGATCGCCTGGTCTCGATATCCGTTGATGTAGAGCTTCAGTGATCTCAGCTCGACGACCCAGTCCCGCGGCTGATAGCGGACCTTGATGAGCGCGAAGTCGGGGAACCCGGAACGCGGGCAGAGACAGGTGAACTCCGGCAGGTCCATGGACACCAGGTAGGGCCTGTCGGGCTCGGGGTTCGGCCACCTCTCCAGCCGATTATCCCTGATGGCTGTTGTGCCATACTGCTCTTCGGCCGTCCCCTCAGACCCCTTCTGGGACGGCGTATCAGAGGAGCGTGTGTTAGGCCTCTCCTTCATGAGGGAAGTATACCTTGCGACCACGAGGGCACCGACGGACACGTTTCTCGCGGTGAAGCGGGAGGAGAGAGATGGTTGAGGCAGGGTTTCACAGGATCCTATTGGGCTATGACGGCTCCGAAGACTCGGAGAAGGCGGCGCAGTTGGCGGTGACGCTGGCGAAGAAGTTCGAGGCGACGGTGATCGTCTGCCACGCGTTCGGACACATGCCCCTCACCTCAAAACCGAGTGAAGTCCGCCGCTTGGTCAATCCCTTGGTGGAACGCCTGAACAAGCTCGGCGTCACCACCCAGGTCGCTATCCCTGACGTGATTCCGGCCCAAGGCATCCTCGACTCCGCTGATCAGAATCACGCAGACCTGATCATATTGGGCAGTCGAGGGAGAGGCACGTTCGCCAACCTACTTCTGGGATCCACCGCCGAGAGAGTGCTGCGGTACGCCAAGGTCCCCGTGCTGATCGCCCGATGAAGCGGGCCGATCGCCGCTGGCTGTGGGCGCTGGCCGTAGGGTTGCTGGCCGCTTCCGCCGTCCTCTATGCCGTGCAGATCGCCATATTCGACCGCGCAGAAGACACCTTCTTCTATCTCTTTCAGGATCTGGCCTTCCTGCCACTCACAGTGCTCTTGGTGGGCGTGGTCATCGAGCGCCTGATCTCTGTGCGTGAGAGAAGAGCGCTGGTCCACAAGCTGAACATGGTCGTGGGGACCTTCTTCAGCGAACTCGGCACCCCCCTTCTCGCCGAACTACTGCCTGCCATGGCAGCGGCGCCAGAGATCAAGGAGACGCTGCACCTCACAACGGCCTGGCAACGACCAGACTTCGCCCGAGCTTCCGACTTCGCGCGGCGGCTGGAATGCTCGATAGACCTCAGCAAGATCGACCGCTTGGCACTAAGGGACCACATGGTCCAACAAAGGCCTTTCATATTGCGACTGCTGGAGAACCCTAATCTGATGGAGCACGAACGCTTCACGGACCTCCTGTGGGCCGTGCACCATCTAGAGGAGGAACTCCAAGCGAGGACCACACTCGCCGAGCTATCTGCCGCAGATGAGGCCCACCTGGAGGTGGACGTACGCCGAGCCTTTAACGCGCTGCTGGCGGAGTGGGTACTCTACGTGCAGCACCTCAAGGCCGACTACCCCTACCTCTTCTCCCTAGTGGTGCGCACGCACCCGTTCCAGGACAAGCCTTCTGCGATAGTGACCGGCTAGCGGCAGACCTTCACAGCTCGGCGTAGGGCAGCGCGAAGGTGTCGCCTCGATTTATGTCCCCGCTCTCGTAGCCCAGCGTGAACCAACGGACCCGCTGAGCGAGAGTCCCGTGCGTGAATGAGTCAGGCATCGACCAGCCTTCTCCCATCTGGCGCAAGTCGCCATAGCCGACCACGTTGGCGGCCGCGATGGCTTGCTCGATATCACTCTCCCGCAGCCACTTTCGGTCGCCTTGGTACCTCGCGGCCAGACCTGCATAGAAGTCGGCCTGCAGTTCGGCGCGCAGCCAGAGTTCGCTGCGCAGGACCTCGCTTGCATCCACCCCCGCAGCCTCGATCCGGCCGAGGAAACCGAGTCGGTCCTGGACGGCGTGTCCGACTTCGTGGGCGATCACGTAGGCTTGAGCGGCGTCCCCGATCGCGCCGTACTCCTCCTGAAGGTCGCCATAAAAGCCCAGGTCGATGTTGATAGTCCCGTCGCTGGCGGAGTAGAACGGACCGGTAGCGGACGCATTCGCCTCTGAAGAAGTCGGCACCATACCGCTGAAGAGGACGAGCGCCGGGCGTACATAGTCTCTGCCCATCGATCGGAACTGCTCCGTCCAACAGTCCGCTGTGTCCGCCGCCACCGCGCTGATGAAGTCGCTTCTGGCTTCAAGTGTCCCGGCCACGGCAGTCGGGGTAGCTTGGGCAGCATCGTCGATGCTGTCACCTCCGCATCCCCAGGACAATGAAAGGAGGGCAGCCACGAACACGACCACCCAGCGGCGATCCTTCCACAGCCGTTTCTCCTGCCACCCCATACGGGCCTCCTCGTCTCAGAAATCATACCCCGTCCACCGGCTCATGCGGAATTGTCCCCCGCACATCATACTGGTATCGTTGTCCGCAATCTGGTCCGCGGTCCCCGCTAAGCCTGCAGCCCCAATATGGAGAGTGCCATGTCATCAGCGGAATCCACAGCCTCGATCGAGCCGGTGATATCCAAGAAGAGAGCCTGGTTGGTGCTGTTCACCATCACGTCCATCCTCTTCCTCACGTTCTTGGACACCACCATCATGGGCGTGGCCGCCGTCGACCTGCAGGAGACTCTGCAGACCTCGGTCTCCGACCTCCAGTGGATCATCAACGCGTACGCCTTGCCTTTCGCGGCCCTCATGCTCCCGTTCGGCACTCTGGGCGACCGGATAGGGCGCAAGAAGGTGATGTTGGGTGGCATCGCCGTGTTCGCGGGGGGCTCTCTCTTTGGCGCGCTAGCAGAGAGCACACCGCAGCTCATAGCCTCTCGAGCGATCATGGGCGTTGGCGCCGCGGCCTGTGAACCCGGCACCTTGTCGGTCCTACGTCAGATCTATCCTGACCGCAAGGAGCGTGCCCGCGCCGTCGGCTGGTGGGCGGCGATGGCCGGCTTGGCTCTGGCCATGGGTCCCGTAATCGGCGGCGTTCTTGTGTCGCTTAACGGATGGCCGGCGATCTTCTGGTTCAACTTGGCCGCCGGCGTGGTGGTGCTGGCGGCAGCCATACCTCTGGTGCCAGAGAGTTCGGACCCAGAGACGGGCAAGACCGACTACGTCGGGTACGTGCTCGGACCCGTGGCTTTGGGCCTCATCGTCTTTGCGATCATCGTCGGCGAATCTCTCGGCTACCTCTCATGGCAGGTGCTCACTCTGTTCGGTACCGGAGTCGTAGCCATGGTCCTCTTCGTGCTCAACGAATCACGGGTCGAGGCTCCCATGCTTGAGGTCAAGTACTTCAGAAGGGCGCCTTTCTCGGGCTCACTCACGGTAGCCTTCGCCACCTACTTCGGCGTGTTCTCCATCTTCTTCTTGACCGCGATATTCCTGCAGGTCGTAGCGAGCTACTCTGCCCTACGGCTGGCCGTCCTGTTCGTGCCCATGGCGGCCTGCTTGATCATCTCCTCCTCCATAGCCGGCAGGTGGGTAGCTGGATTGGGTGCGCACGCCCCGGTCACGATAGGGTGTCTCTGCGCCGGCCTCGGCGTTTGGCTGACCAACTTGGCCCTCGGAGGGGAGACCCACTTCAACTTCCTGCTTCTCACCTTGGCTCTCTGTGGTGTGGGCTTCGGTATCGCGGTGGTGCCAATCACCACAGTGGCCCTTTCAGCTTTGCCCTCCAAGCATTCCGGCATGGCCGCCTCCGCCACCACTACTACCCGAGAGGTGGGCACCGTTCTGGGTGTCGCAGTCCTGGGTTCGCTCTTCAACAACCGCCTGCTGACCTTCCTCTCGGCCCGTCTGCAGGAGTACGGTTGGCCGGCGGATCAGCAGCAGACGATCATCGACGGCGTGCTCACGGGAAAGGTACCCCTGGGCTTCGACGCCTACCAACCGGTGATCGACAATCCGACCATGGCGACAGTCGAGAAGCTGTTCCCCGATCCCAGTGCCCCCCAGCGAGAAATCGCTGAGGGCATCGTCAAGGCTACGCAGGCCGCCTTCGACGCGGTGGGCAACGGTGTCGGCTGGTCGCTGTGGGTCGCAGGCGGCTTCATCCTGGCTGCAGGAGTCGTGGCCTTCTTCACCTTCCCCCGGAACGCCTAGCGTCGGGGGCGAGACTACATCACGGTGTACTTGGGCCCGCCTCCGCCTTCCGGCGGCACCCACTCGATGTTCTCGAACGGGTCTTTGATGTCGCAGGTCTTGCAGTGTACGCAGTTGGAGAAGTTGATCTTCAGAGACTTCTTGCCGGCGGAGTCGGTCTCCATCTCATAGACGCTCGCGGGGCAGAAGCGGACGCAAGGATTGCCGTACTTCTCCGCGCACTCGCCGTAGCAGATGTCCAGATCCAGCACCTTCAGATGACAAGGCTGCGCTTCTTCGTGGGTAGCGCCTGAATAGTAGACATCAGTCTCTTTGTCGAAGGTCAGCTTGCCATCGTACTTGATGTCACCCCTGGCCTCCTCAGACGGCGTCGCCTTCCCGTAGCGCGAGGCGATGGTCGCGAGATGCTCGTGGTCCGGCTTCGCCGGCAACCGGTCGGCGACCACCCTGCCTCCTAGGAGGAACTGGGCGCCAGCGGTCGCGAGGCCGCGCCACAGACCACGAGTCATAGCCTGATGGAAATTCCGGACCTTGCGTAGGCCCTTCATCTCCAAGGACGCCAGCATGGCTATCGGGTAGCCAGCAAGTCGCTCGTCGGTGACATCGTCGTCCAACAGCGCCTCGAAGATGGCCTCGGCGGCCGCCATGCCTGATCGCATGGCTAGGTCGATACCCTTGATCCTCTGGGCATTGAACAGATTGGCGGCGTCGCCGATGATCATGCCGCCTGGGAAGGCGAGTTCGGGCACCGAGTAGAGACCACCCACCGGCACCGTCTTGGCACCGTACTGTACTAGCTTGCCACCCTGGAGGATGCCGCTCACCAACGGGTGGAGTTTGAACTTCTGGAACTCCCGATGCGGGTCCAGGAACGGGTCGCCGTAGTCCAGACTGGTGAGTTGCCCCACCGCCACTTGACTATTCGTCATGCCGTACAGGAAGCCCCCACCGAAAGCGTCATTCGGGAGCGGGTAGCCCATGGTATGCATCACTTCACCTGGCTCTAGGCGAGCCTCGGGTAGCTCCCAGACTTCCTTCACCCCGACTTCGAACCCGGCCGGGTTGCCACCCGCGGCCAAATCGAAGTGGGCGATGACCTCCTTGGTCAGACTGCCGCGCGAACCCTCGCCCAGCACAGTCACTCTGGCGTGCAGGTCGGTGCCGGGCTCGAAGTTGCCCTTCTTGTTGCCCTGGGCGTCCAGACCCTTATCACCCGTGCGCACGCCGATGACGCGGTCGCCTTCGTACAGCACCTCCACACCGGCGAACTCAGGGAAGATGTTGACCCCGGCCTTTTCGGCAAGGCCTGCCATCCACTGGTTCAGCTTGGACATCGAGACAACGTGGTTGCCGCGGTTGTTCAAGGGCGGAGGAGTGAGGGGCAGCTTGATCTTGCCGCTCTTGGTCAGGAAGTAGATGGACTCCTTCTTGACCTCGCCCTCCAACGGGGCACCCTTCTCCACGTAGTCGGGCACCAATTCCTCGAGCGGCCCTGGCGCCATGACCGCGCCCGAGATGCCGTGGGCTCCAGGCGAAGCCCCCTTCTCCAAGACGACGATGAAGACCTCGTCCAGCTTCTTGCCTTCGCCCTTCTTCTTGTGCTCGGCGATGAGGTTCGAAAGGTGCAAGGCACCGCTCAATGACGCGATGCCGGCTCCTACGAAGAGGACGTCGACCTCCATAACTTCTCTATCAGCCACAGTCGCTGCCCTTCCGCTTCTTCAGCTCTTCCACCAGAGCCGGCACGACCGTGTTCAGGTCGCCCACGACGCCGTAGTCGGCGAAGGTGAATATCGGCGCCTCGGGATCGCGGTTTATCGCCACGATGCACTTGGAGCTCTGCATACCGGCGCGGTGCTGGATCGAGCCGGAGATGCCGCAGGCGATGTAAAGCTGCGGCGACACCGTCTTGCCGGTCTGGCCCACCTGGGCTTGATGATGGATCCAACCCTCGTCCACTATCGCGCGGCTGGCTCCCACAGCGGCACCCAACTCGTCGGCCAACTCTTGTATGAGCTTCAGGTTGTCGGCGCTGCCGATGCCGCGACCGCCCGCGACCACGATGGTGGCTTCCTCGAGGCTGAGGACGCCCGCGTTCTCGGTGACCACGTCCACCACCTTGGCCAGCAGGCCGGCGGGGGTGAAGTCTACGGCCAGCGAGATCACTTCAGGCTCCACCGGTGCTTCCGCGCGCTCGAGCACGTTGGAGCGCACGGTCGCGATCACCGGACTGGCGGTCGCCTCTTTCTCTACGATCACGCTGCCGCCGAAGCAAGGATGGGTGACCTTGACGCCGCCCCCCGACGCCTCAATGCCGGTCACATCGACGAGCACGCCCACCCCGAGCCGGGCCGCGCAAGCGGCGGCCACATCGCGCCCGTCGGCGGAACCCGAACACAACACCACCGCCGGATCGGCGGCCGCTATGGCAGCCACGGCCACATCGGTGGACGGACCGGAGCGGAAGGTGGCCAGCTCCGGACTCTCTGCGGTGTACACCCGCTCAGCACCGTATTTGCCGGCTTGGGCCACGTACGGCTTGGCGTCGGCACCTGCCACCACCACGCTCACAGGTCCACCAAGGGCGCCAGCCAACTCCCGCGCCTTGGTGATGCTCTCCAGGGTCACGTTGGCGAGCTTGCCGTCCTTGGACTCGCCTACGACAAGGATGCCTTTCTTGTCACTCACTTGACTGTCTCCTTGGCTAGACGAGCTTCTTGCCCGTTAGGTATTCGACTATCTTGACGGCTCCGGTGCCGTCGTCCTCCACCTTCTCCCCCGCCTGGCGCGGCTCGGGAGTACGAGCGGACAGCACCTTGGTCTTCGCGCCGTCCAGCCCTATCTGGCTTGCGTCTAGCGACAATGCCGCAGCATCCTTGGCATCGATGGTCTTGGTCTTGGCGGTCATGATGCCCTTCATAGAGGGGAACCGAGGCTCGTTGATGCCCTTGATGACCGAGATCACAGCAGGCGTCGGGCACTCCAGCTTGACGTAACCGGTCTCGGTCTCGCGGTTCGCGGTCAGCTTTCCATCGTCGACCTCCACCTTGGCAAGCGCCGAGAGCAGCGGCAGGCCCATGCGCTCGGCCACAGCCGCGGGCGCGCAGCCCGTCTCGCCGTCCGTGGAACGCACCCCGAAGATGATGAGGTCGGCACCGACGGTCTTGAGGGCCTCGGCCAAAGCATAGGCAGTACCCTGCACGTCCGAGCCGGCCAGCGCTGGATCGCTCACTAGTACGGCCTTATCCGCACCCATGGCCAAAGCCTTGCGGACCGCATCGGTGGCGGTATCGGGTCCCATGCACACGGCGGTCACCTCGCCGCCATGAGCCTCTTTGATGCGGAGAGCTGCCTCCACCGCGTACTCATCGTACGGATTAAGGACGCTCGCCACGCCGCGGTCGAGGCGCCACGAAGCCGGGTCGAGCTTCACCTCGGCCTCCGTATCGACCACCTGCTTTACGCATACTGCGATGTTCATCTGTCACCTATCCCTCTTGAAGCGGAGTCGTCCGCGGTAACTACCGGGGCCACGGCCCCACCAAGACCACGCGCGCCGCCAGGCTCTGGAGAGCCGGGCCGGCTTGCGGATTTGTATATGATACCTGCATCCGCCGCAAATGCGGACGCCGTGGGAGCACCCGGCGCGCGGCTACGGGTTCTTGACGGAAGCCCCCTGGCGCGCGCCCCCTACCAAGTCTTGTTGGCAGGGTAGAACGAGCGGATAGCCTCCCGCAATAGGCCACAGTCTTCGACCGCGGTGTAGATCAGGTCCGGTTCCCTCCTGACCCCGGTCAGCAGATGGTACGCGGCCAGGCATTCCAGGGCCGCGCTGAAAGCACCCGCCAGCGGCACGTGGTCCAGGTCGCGCGTGAACGCGCTCACTATGCCCCAGGGATGGACCAACCCCTGGGCCTTGAGAGTCCGCATGACCTCGAGGGCGGCTTCAGGATCCTGCCCTACCAGACTCGACATCAGGACGTAATAGGGACGGATCAATTCCTCACTTGCCCGGCTGCGAGTGCCACCCGCGATCACCCCCTCGCCGTGCGGATCCTCTCCCATGGATAGTCCGTACAGCCCAAGGCGCGCCGCGACCGACCTGGGATGCTTGTGCGCGAAGTGGGCCACCTGCTCCCGCAAGTGGGCACGGCGCGCCGCCAGCCAATCGACTCGCGTGACAGCGTCGGCGTCCGCCGTCGAGAAGTCAGCATAGAAGAGACCCGGCCATTCCGCACTTACTCCCGTGCCGCCCGGCACAGTACCTGTGCCGTTCAATGACGGGGTGCGGATGCTCCCTGTGGCCATATGCTCCAGAAGCAGAGCCAGTACGGTCTCGCCGCTCCAGTCGCGCAGGGAATCCTTTGAAGGCTTCCGGTCCTCGGCCTTCAGCCCGGTAATGACGCGGCCCTCCGCATCGCGCGGGATGTCGATCTCCCTGACAGCGCTCACCAGACCGGCAAGCGTCCTACCGTCCCAGAGCAGCTGAGCGGCCAACAGCATCCCGTGGTAGTAGATGCTCGTGCCGACGGTGCTGAAGAGCGTATCTCCGCAGGGTGCCGGCTTCTCACTTTGGAGCCGGACAGCCGCGGGCAGCAGTCCGTCCATCGTGGGAAGGTCCGCAACAGTCGCGTGGACCTTGTGCAGTATCTGCTCCGCCTGCGCGTGTTTCACCAGACCCAGCCTGCAGGCGACGCTCGTGGCCAGGCAGAACAGACCCGACGCAGCCACAGAAGCCTGGTCTCCTGCACGCCGAGGCGCGCGCTCGCTGACCGTCCCGCGCTCTGGCGAGTACAGTCGCGCCAGCTTGCCGTACGAGACGAGGAAGAGCTCCTCTTCCAGGGATACTTCGGGCATCTGAATATCAAGACAGAGAGAATCGAGATCCATCAGTGCACCAGGCTCAGCCGTCCAGTGCAGTGACTTGACCTCGCGCAACCCGTCAGGATCCCAGCTGAACCGCAGTTCATGCCATTCGCTGCCCAAGGGGACTTCCTCTGTCGCCCACCACAGGGTCCGGCCGTCAGCCGACTTGAGTTGCATACGCAACGACCCGGCGCCCTGGGCCCGTATCATCGCTCCCGAGCAACTAGGTTGGCGCTCCGCTCGCACCAAGGGGAAGCAGCGGGCAAGGTCCAGGCAATCCTGCTTGTCGCTCATGAGCCCGGACAGGCTGTGCCACATGCCCGCGGTTTCGGCCCCGCAATCCGTGCCCAGGAAGGTACGGGAGCCATCGGCGGGGCGTAGGTCCGCCGTCGACACCCCCCGCGTGATCGGCTGAAGGACGTTCACGGCAGCCTGCGAGAATGTCTATTGATGGCCCGCGCGTATGCGGAACGAAACGGCACAGCCCCGCCTCCCCGACGAACTCTCCCCCAGCCCCCAACGGAGGTGCGCCCAGAAGGATTCGAACCTTCGACCTTGGGATTAAGAGTCCCCTGCTCTACCAACTAAGCTATGGGCGCAAAGCTACACTCTCGAGCGTCGAGCGCGCACCAGTTTACCCCAAAGGAGCAGCGGCGGCCACTGCCCGAATGCTCCAACGATCTTCGGTGGTCCCGGTCGTCTGCCGGACTCCCGAGCGCCACATCGCCCGTCAAGTGATCAGTTGTTCTCCGGCTCCGAAGGGACCTGTAACCGTCGCTTGCTGATCGCTCTCCAGATCGCCTCGACGACCCAGGCAAGAACGATCGTGACGGCCAGGGCTACGAACGTCTTGGGATCATTCTGCAGGGTGTAGACGGCGAAAAGGATGATAGCCACCAAGGTCGCTGCCAAGGCGGTCCAGAGAAGCACCCGGCTCGCGCCGGTATCCTTGCGCATGCGCAGGTGAGCGATAGTCACAAGCACGTAGATGGTGAGCGCGACGGCGCTACCCACGGAGGCTATTGCGCTCACGTCCATCAGGTTCGCCATCAGAAGGATGAGCACTGCTGACAACAGAAGTCCTCTAGGCGCGTGCAATCTCCCACGGCGGCGCTCCCCGAAACGAGGAGGGAGAGCCCCGTCCTTGGCCATGGTGTAGGTAGCTCCGATGGACGCATAGAGCTGGGAATTCACCGCGCCGACGGTAGCGAACAACGCCGCGATAGAGGTCATGACGAAACCGATCTGTCCGAAGACACTCTCGGTGGCCACGGCAAGGGCGGTGTCGGCGCTCTCGATGACCTCGTCCACCGTGAGACTACCGAACACTCCGAGCGACAAGGCCACGTACAAGACCAGCACGAAGCCCAGGGCTACGTATATGGCTCGAGGGAGGTTCTTCTTGGCGTCTTTGAGATCGCCGCCAGAGAATGCGATCACGCCGAATCCCAGGTAGGCGAAGAAAGTGAGCGCCACGCTCGAGAAGATCTCGTTCGGCGGCGGGTACCCTGACGGATCGAGGAGTGATGGATCCATCTGGGTGAGCATGCCGATGCCGAACGCCACCAAGATCACGACGACTACTGACACGATCACAGTCTGGGCTTTGGAGACCGCTTCGGCTCCGACGATGTTCACCAGGGTCAACAGGATCACCACCGCGCTGGCGAAGACGTTGACCCATATCTGGGCCGCACCATCGCCCAAGAACAGGCTGGTGGCATAGTTTCCGAAGGAGACAGCCACCATGGCGGTGACGATGATCACCGAGAAGTAGCCGAGCATCACTACACCGCCCGTGAACAGACCACTGCCGTAGCCACGGACGATCCACGAGATCATCCCGCCCTTCGAGGGGTAGCGCGCGCCCAGCTTGGCGAAGGAATAGCCTTGCAGGAGAGCGATGAGTCCCCCCACCAAGAAGGATACCCAGACGGCCGCCCCGGCGATGGTGCCGGCCTCACCGAACAGTGCGAAGATGCCGGCGCCGACCATGGCGCCGATGCCGATGAAGATCGCCCCCCACAGTGAAAGGGTGCCTGTGGTCGAGCTGCTATCTGTAGCCGGTCCACTCTTCTCCACTGGGCCACCTCCACTTGGTTTGGTCACCGACACAGTATTCCCACGGGTAGCCGGCGTCAAGCTCCTCCGTGGCGTACCGACCCCCACGCAGCACCCCGACCTGGGTTGGGGGAGCCTGCGCCGATCCGCAGGGGTCGCGGCATCTCTTCGCGGTACACTTACTCTAGTAGGCGGGTGTCTTTAGGAGAAGGGAGATCGGTTATGCCAGGAATGAGGGGCCCAGGTCGCCGCGCGATGCGGCGCCGGGTGAGGCGAAAGGTCCGCCGGAGGCGGATCGTCATCGGTGGCGCCGTGATGTTGGCAGCAAGCGCCGGTTCCAAGGCCGTGAAGGTCAGCGAGCAGGACGCACAGAAGATCGAGGAGGCCGCGGGCATGCCCCCGGAGGACCTCGAGGATGCAGATCTCCAGGAGACCATGGCGGAGCTGGGCATACAGTCGCAGCCGCTCACCCCGGAGGAAGAGGCACAGCTTGCCGAGTAGGTTCCAGGCGGGTTGAGGGTACAGCAAAAGGGGAGCCGCTCGGCTCCCCTTTTGCTGTATGGCCAAGGCCCGGTCGATCAGCAGCTACTGAGCTGTGAAACCGCCTTCGACCTATTGCGGTCTTAGGGCGTCTTCACCCATCGTTCCGGGTCCGCGCCTAGCCGGCCTGCTGGGGTGCTTCTGCCTCTCCACCATGTCTGCCGAGTATCCGCGCGGCGGGAATCAATATCACCGGCAAGAGGATGGCTGCCACCAGCACGTACGGGAGGGTCATCGTCCCCGAGAAGTTCAGGCTGGTGACCAGGATCGCCGCGGCAACGTTGCGCTGCGCCGTGCCCAAACCGAGCACGGCGCGCGTGGACGCTCGGCGACCGCCGAGGACATACCCGATGATCAGCGACCCGACGACGAACATGATCAGCGCCAAGAATCCTCTCGAGCCGATCAGGCTGATGATGTTGGAGATGTTCAGCCCCAGCCCGGTCACCAGGAGAACCACCAGGGAGACGCCGGACAGCTTGTTCATCAGAGGCGCCCAGCGCTGAGCGCTTTCCTCAGACTGCGACCGCCAAAGCAGGCCGATGACTATGGGAGCGAGCATCGTCACGATCAGCGATTTGGCGATGGCCCAGGCGTCCACCGTGACTCCTGACAGGAGCCGCGGTAGTACCAAGGGCACGTAGGCGATGGTCAGGATCATCATCAGGAACATGAGGCCGACGCCCAGGGCTATATCGCCTTTGGCGGCCTGCACCTCCTTGATCAAGAACGGAGCCCCGGCCACGGTCGAAAGGATGATCAGCCCGACCCTGAGCGGCTCGTCCAGAGTGAACAGGCGGGTGATGCCGTAGGCGAGCAGGGGCACGAGCACGAAGTTGGCCAAGATGGTCAGAATCACCAGAGTAACGTTCTTGAGCGGCTGAACGATCTGGCCCACCGTCAGGCTCAGGCCCGTGCCCAGCATGCTGGCGACCACGAACAACAGCCCCGACAGGGCGGCGATCGCTGAAAAGAACTCCGCGGTCGCCATGACTAATTCTCCGGAATCCAGAGAAGGTCCGGGTCGACGTCGTAGGTCCACGGCGATCCGGAGTTCTTCCAGCCGTTCCGCATCCGCTTGCCGTCGTACGCGCTCCCCGGGTCGTCTACCTTGTCTCCCTCGAACCCATCGATGATGTTGTACGCCTTCGTGAAACCCGCTTTGGCGAGGCCGTTCACAGCGAGAGCGCTCCGGCCCCCCGAACGGCACATCACCAGGAGGGTGTCATCGAGTTTGAACGCCTTCATCGCGGCAGGGCCGAACGCTTGGTTCGGGGCTACCGCAGGCTGGCTCTTCTCGACGTCCCATTGGTACTTGATGAACAACAGAGGGATGTTCCTGGCCATCGCCGCATGGCCGACGAAGATGTACTCCTCTGGGGTGCGGACGTCGAGGACGTGGACGCGGTCGGGGTCTCCCTCCCACATCTCATAGGCCTCCTGCGCTGTGACATAGAGGCCCAAGACTGTCTGCTTGTTCTCGGGGACTTGATGTTCGGTCATAGCTTCATCTCCTTGAGTGCACTTGGCGGCCCGAACGCAGACAGGGCTAGCGCAGCAGCCCGACGCCGTTGCGGCGGCCGGCACCGACTCCACCGACTGGTCCGGGGGGATTCACTCCGCCACCGACGCCACCCACGGGACCGGGGGGATTGGGTCCGCGACCGACCCCACCGACTGGTCCGGGGGGATTCACTCCGCCACCGACGCCGCCCACGGGGCCAGGGGGATTGGGTCCGCGACCGACGCCACCGACTGGTCCGGGGGGATTTATTCCTCTACCTGGCATGATGTTGCCTCCTGTCAAGAATCGTGACTAGTGTGAAGCACTCGAGCGTAGTAAGGTGTCGGCGCTATTCCGCCGCCAGCTCCTGCCTGAACTGCTCGACGATCTCGGGAGCGATCTGCACACGCTCCACCAGCTCGCCGCCGGCATCCACGATCGCTGCGCGGAGATCCGCGACCCACAGGTTCTCCCACAAGAACAGCGCGGCCGCCGACTTCTCGGGCAGTTTCCTCGCCGCGATCTCGAGGTCGTCGTTCGTGAAGAGGGAGGAGATGTGCTCACCCAGGGGGACGAACATCTCGTAGGTCTCGGGGTCGAGATCGTTCAGCTCGAGAGTCCGCGTGGTACCCCCCTCATCCTTCTCGATGAAGGCGATGTCGACGAAGCGCACGATACCGCGCGAGGCCAGGTCCAGGAGCTTGGGGATGATCGCGCCCGAGAACTTGGCGTCCTTGAATTCTATGAGGGCATATTCCAGCGGAAGGTCGAACATCGTCAGACTCCTCGGTATGCGTTTTACGGATCAGGTGAGGGCGATGCGACGCGGTGCTCCTCCACCGCCACGGGTCGCCTGGTGCCACAGTCGCGGAGCGGCTGAGCTGCCACTACCCGAGCCGCGCTGACATGGCCTCCTCGAGCGTGGTCGGCTGAGGGAGTCTGGCCATGCTGCGCTTCTTCCACTCTTCCTCCAGCAGCTCCGTCGCTGCCTTTTCCATGAACTCGGGCGCGGCCCACTCAAACACGTCGAAGTCATGCTCGATATAGCCGTGGCTCAGCATGAAGTCCTTGTTGATCTGCAGGGCTTCCAGGTTGTAGGGCGACAGGCTCGGCACCATGTCGACGTTCAGGATGTTCCGGTAGGTGTCCTCGACGTCCAGATAGAATGTCTGCTTGTCGAGGATCGCCGCGGAGGCGTGCTTGTGCTCGTTGGCCCAGCGCCCCACCTTGATGAGGCCCTTCAGGAGTGTGACGACGAGTTCGGGGTGCTCCTCACAGGCCACATCGCTGACCGTACAGGTGGCCGGGACGTTCGCTCCCTGCAAAGTCCAATCCGGGTAGTCGGCTAGGTTCTCAATGGCCTTGATCTTGCCTGTCTGCTCCTGGCTATGCTGGAAGGGGCCGGTCTGGGTATATATCGCATCCACAACACCCTCCAGCAGCGCCGTCTCCAGCGGGCGAAAGGCCAGATCGTGCTTGTGGTCGCGCTTCAGCCACAGCTCCGAGGGGTTCTCCATCGGGGCGAGCATCTCGGGCTTGTCGTACCAATCGTCCGGGTAGGGGAATTCCACGATCTCCACGTCTTCGCGGGTCATGTCGTTCAGCATGAGCATCAACTCGATGCCCTGTTCTTCCTGCACGCGCCACCAATCATTCTTGATGATGTTCAGGCTCTTCGAGAGGCCGATCTTCTTGCCCTTCAGATCATGCATCCGGTAGATGGCGTCGCGGGAGCGCACCAGCATGCATCCGCCCTCGTACACGTGCGTCGTCCCGATGAGCCGGGTGCGACGGACATCGGCCTGGACGTGGATGGCCGGGAAGCAGCCCCCGTAGCGCATCAGGTTGTCGAGGTTGTGAACGTAGTGCGGGTACCAGTCGTTCTCGCGGGTAGAGCGCAGGAACTTGTAGGCGATGCCGATCTTCTTGAACTCCTCCTTCACCCAGCCGATCTCCTGGTCGACGTTGCTCGGGGAAACGAGGGGGCAGTTGGTGTAGTAGAACTCGTTCCAGTCCACATCCACGGAACGCATGGTCTTGCCCTTGATGGTCATGGTACCCATTGCCCAGTACTTCCTTCCTGTGAGCTCTCGGAACATCCGGTCACGTTGCGCCGAGCCGGGGAGCCGACCGCAACCTCATTAGTAACCTATGACTTATACTAATACTATCTCGGGGGATGTACAATCGGATTGAACAAGCGATTCCCTCAGAGGTCTCCCGGCCTAGTGGAGGACGATTGCAGCGCACAAGACTGAAGAACGGCCGCAAAGAGGAACTGCTCGACGGGGTGATGCGCATCGCTGCGACGAGGGGCTTCGCCGAGCTGAAGATGGCCGATCTAGCGCGCGAGCTTCACTGTTCGGTGGCCACCCTCTACAAGTTGGCGCCAAGCAAGATGGGTCTGGTTATCGTCGCGCTCGAACGCTGGGGCGATCGACTGCTCACCGAGATCGACGCCCGGGCATGTGAATGCTCCACCCCTTCTGCACGGGCTCGTACCTACTATCGTGAAGGAGCCGACGGTCTTCGCGAACTGTCGTCCGCGTTCCGCCGCGACATCGAGTACTTTGAGGGAACGCGGCGGGCCTATAGGGAGATCATCTCCAACCGTTTCATCGAACGCTTCTCGGCACTGCTCGAAGAGGCGGCCCAGGCTGGTGAGATCAGGCCAGTGAATGTACGTTTCGCCGTAGGCATGTTCAGATACATCGCCTTTGCGATCCGCGATGAGGACCTGCTCACCTCTGCCGGTCTCACGGCCAGAGAGGCACTGCTCGAGGTCGACACGATGATCTGGGATGGGGTGACCTGCGACGCCGTCGGGAAAGCGGATAGACCCTGATCTAGGACGAGCGAGTGAGAGCAGTCCCCCGGTCCCGACTCATCCCGGCAAGCGAGTGGGCCCCAGTGGATCAGGTACTTCTAGGTGGCGGGACCCGGACGCGCGCAGATAGCGCACATAGCGAGCCGCTTTCGCTTCGTCGGACGGGTCGCGTAGAACGACAAAAGCGCCCCCATCCCCCCGGGGTAGAAGGGGGACAGGGGCTAGTGGCACCGTCGGGACTTGAACCCGAGACCTCCAGCTTTATGAGGCTGGCGAGCTAACCAACTGCTCCACGGTGCTATGTTCGGGCCGGAAGGTAGCATGATGCTACCCCCGGCCCAGGACCCGCGCTATGCGCAGGGATCCGGCGTAATGGGTGCTACTTGTTGACGTGCGCGTCCAGATATTGCTGGACGGCCGGGAACGACTTGATCAGTACGAGGTACGCGGCCTCTGCCGCACCTACGAGTGAGGCGATGAACACGCCTGTCTCTGCCCCGCCCCATGGCGTCTCGGTGACTTGCATGCCTGCGACCGCCAAGACAACGGCGGCGGCTACGATGCAGACGAACTTGACCAGCGGATGCCAGGTCGCCTTGGTGAGCAGACCCACCAGGAACGGCAAAGCCGCCATGATGATGTAGGTCGCCCAGCCCCAGTTTGCGGTGATGAACTCTTTCATGCTGCCTCTTTCCGGGGTTTACCCCCTTGACTTGTGGGCCGGTATGGCCCGGGTTACTTAGGGTCGGTCCTACAGGTTGTCGAGCGCGACTGCGGTCGAGTAGTCGATGACTCCGGTGCCCTTCAATCCCAAGTGCCACTGAGCTACCCTCACGGCCCACTGCATCGTGGGACCGTACACGCCATTCACGGTGAGCCAGCCCGCGACAGAGCGGGCGAAGGGATTACTCAGGCTGCCCAGATACCGCTTGACTATCGCCTGGTAGTGGCGCACGTCCTCGCCCACGATGTAGGGTGCGCTGCCGGTGTAGAAGAGCGCGTGCTTGAAGATGGGATTGGCGACGCCGTAGACTCGCTCGTTCCAGTCGAAGCCAGGGATGCGTGCCCAGTACAGGTCGGTGCGCCGGTTTTCCCACTCTACGGTGTGGATCCCCGCCTTGCCGGTGCCGTCGCCCATCTCGAAGACCTCGTTATCGCCCAGAGCTACGCCGGTGTGATAGCGCCGCCCCAGGCTGTTCTTGCGGAAGAACAGGTCGCCGGGCAGCTCGGGGCCGTCCGGTAGGGGGATGGTGGCCCGAAGCGAGTAGGTATGCGCCGTGTTGCGATACGACTTGGTGACGGGCTTGCCGTTCAGCTTCACACCCGAGTACACCCAGAGCGCCCACACATCGCCCGAGCAGTCGCCCCACTTGGGGTTCGTCAAGTACCCGTCGCCCACGTCATAGGTCGAGTCGCGCTCACCCGTGGGGCTGGACTCATAGCCCAGCATGTAGGGGAAGCCCTCCATCATGTGAGCGCCCTGTTTGAGTAGGTCTACCCGCGTCGTCGTCACATCAGCCCCCTATAATCCCGGTCTTTTCAAGAATGGTGATGGCGATCACGACGACGGAGCCGATGGCGGCGGCTACGGCAAAGACCTTCAGCGTGAAGCGGCCCATGCCGACGAATGCCTGCCGGTAGACAGATGGCTTCGTCGCTTCGCCTATCGCGGCCGCAGTTGCCTCCTGCTTGGCCGCGGCGATGGCAGTCTCCATATCTGCGCGGCACTGGGCCTCGCGCTCTTCAGCCTTGGCGAGCCGCCCGCACAGGTCGGTGATCTTCTTGGCCAGCCTGGCCTCGACATCGTGGATGAACCCCTGGAGGTCCGCGTGCCCCCTGTCGTTCGCGGTGATGACATCACTGATGCGGGCCGAGACGGCACCCACGATGATGTCGACGTCCGAGGCGGTCACGCCCGCCGCCCGTTCGTGCGCTGGCAGTAGGGCGCTGCGTCATAGGGATCCGCGAGTGTCCAGCCGTACTTGCGGCTGTAGTGCTTCCAAGCCAGTTCCCACATCGGGCCCAAGAAAAGGGCCGCAAGGGCGGCCCGGAAGGTGCGGAGTCTGGTGCGGGTTCGTTTCATGTGTACTCCTCGGCTAGGCGGTCTGGGCTCTCGTGCGGTCGAACATCCGGCGAACCACCGCGTCAGCATGGGCCTCATCGTAGGGCTGATCACCGACGGTCACCGTCGTGGTGTCGCTGAAAGGCTCGTAGAGAACAGACACCGGCCCGAAGCTGGCATCTGTGACGGCGATGCGGGTGAGCTCGACCGGGAGACGGGAGAGCACTGGGACGGGGGCCATGCCGGGGATCACGAGCGGCCCGACAGTATTGCGGGTGCGGTAGTGCTCCGCGAGACACAGCTGGGCCAGCGGCTCGGCATCCTGGTAGGGCAGCATCATGTCTTGGATGGTCATGGGGACAGGCTCTTCGACGCCGCCAGTCACGGCCTGGGCCTCGACAAACGACTCTGAGGTGGTCGGGGCGTCCTTGACTGCCGAGGCCCCGATAGGCTTGAGCCCATCCAGGCGGAACTCCATGGCCCACGTGTGCCCAGCTGTGAGGGGGACATAGCCCCGGGGGCTGTGGCACTCCAGCCGCAACTGGATCCAGCGCACATTGGTCGGGTCGAACAGGGTCTCTCCGTTGGCGTTCTCCGTCTCTTCGATGGATCCATACAGCCGCCAGGTCTGGAAGGTCCACTTCCATCCGGTGATCCCGTTCGGCGCCAGCCGCGCCGAACAGTTGCTCGCGTTCATCGGGCCAGGGTAGGCCCCCGAGTGCAGGTAGAGCACGGGCCGCATGACACTCTTTGGCTCGTAGCCGTCGGCGATGCCTTGATCGGTGGTAACCCAGCACCTACACAGGGCCGAGAGCCAACCCCAGTGCCAGCTCGACATATCGCAGAGCGAGCCCGGCACCGCGGCGTACCCCAGGTCAATCGCGCCCGGCACCGCTATCTGACCCGACGCCGGCGCGGTGTAGGAGTACGCGAACTGTATGCAGCTGTCGCCGTAACCTGGTGCGGGCGGGCCCTCGGATATCACCACGCCGTTGCCGTAGGTCCTCCAGACGCTGGCGTTCTCCGACCAGACCTCCCCCCAGTTGGCGAACCCCGGCGGCAGCGTGGGCGGCTCGATGGTCCTGGGGTAGTGGACGCGGTTCGCGAAGCCCTCGTTCGTCTGCGTGAGCGGTATCTCGCCCCCGGGCAGCTCAAGCATCCGCTCTGTGCCCGGCGTGGAGAGGTCGATGTCGTCGCGGAGGATGTCCCACTCCGGCCAGTTGGCGGGGTGCCCGAAGTAGAAGTGCCATGTGCCGCTGACGCTGGTGACGACCCAGCGCGAGCCCGTCATCTCGGAGAAGTCGTCGAGGATCGTCCGCACGGTCCGGCCGTTGCCGCTCCAGTTGTTCAGCATGATCGGATGTGTCGCGTTCCAGCAGGGCTCCTCGATGTGGCACACGATGCCGGACGGGCGGCCGCCCGTGGGATCCTCCACGATCTGCCTGATGACGTTGCCCACACTCTCGTGGTCGAACGTCCACTCGCAGACGATCTTGTCCCAGGTGGCCGAGATATCCTCACATGCCACCAGCGGCGTGATGCCCCCGTTGCGCGTGCGCACACGGCCGCGGAACTCTATCTCCTTGCCGTCCTCATCTTTGATGCGCAGGATCAGGTCCTCGTCTTTGCGAGAGCGCACTACCAGCCCCTGTGGCGAAGCGGCGGGCGGCGTGGATATGGCGACCGTAGACGGTGCGGCGGGCTCGACTCCCGCTCCCTCGCGATACTGCCCAAAGGCGGTGGCGCGGCTCTCCCACTTGCTGCAGACCAGGCCGCCAAGGCGATAGTCGTACTGTGCCTGGGTGAGGTTGCCCGCTGGATACCAGCCTTGACCGTGCTGCCACGCGAGCAGCTGGGCACCGTAGGATACCCGCGCTCGGTCATTCAAGTATGAAAGGACCCGTCCTGAAGCATAGGCACCGATCTTGTCGACCGAGACCACGCTCGCGACGCCTTGGTAGAAGGCCTCGACAGATGCGCCGGGTACGTCGGTCTCGCACCCGTAATAGACGGGGCAGTCGGTTGTCACCCCCAGGGCGGTCAAGGCTGCCAGCGCCGCCGTAGCCGCGGATGCACCTGCGGTACTCCCGCCCAGAGCCTGTGTCCGGGTTGGGCTCCACACGAAGACGTGGTCTACCCCAGCCGCCGCGGCGGCGGTGAGCTCAGCCCCAGTGACGCTCCCCAGTCTGCGCACCATGAAGTCGCGTCCAGCCGCTTTTGTGGCGGCCAGGAAGGTGGCCCAAGAGCTTGGCGTATCCGCACACGCGATGCCGTAGCGTTGGCTCATAAGACTTGCAGACTCCTGTGGGCGAGATTTCCCCGATAGGCGGCCAGGTTCAGCGCGTCCTCGGCCGCGGTCAGATCATCGGAATAGAGGAGGTGCCCGGCCAGCTGAGCGGCGTCTGCGATGCTGCCGGGGGTCGCCCCACCGTAGTGCCCGAGTGCAAGCCGCGCCGTCCCTGCGGCCGTCACCGTGGCCGTGACGCTGGAGGCGGTGTCGAGCCTCGTCAGCGTCACCGTGGTGCCCGCCCTCTTGATGCGTAGGACCACCGGCGCCGTGCTCGAGACAGTGAGATCGGATGAGTTCCCGCCCGCATGGACGATGCGCACCTTGCCCGCGCCGTTGTAGCGCACGCTGTAGAAGTTGGCGTCGTTGGCATCCTCCCCCAGGAACCACAGGCAGCCAGCCGTGCCGTCGAAGAGCCCGGCGAGGTAGGCAGTGAAGTCACCACCCAGATTGAGCGAGAGGTCACCACTCTGGCTGTACTCGGTGCCCGTAAGGTTCAGCACACCGTCCGTCCAGGCCGGAGACCCCGTCAGCGTCAGGTGGTTCTCTCCGAAAATGTCATGCCCGACAGCCCCGCTCAGCTCATCGAAGTGGTGGCAGGCCACTAGCGCTCGCTCCGTCCAGGGGTGGAAGTTGTTGATCACAAACTCGAACCCGCCCGGGGCGCCGTAGGAGCGCAATGCCTTGACGCTCGAGACCGGGACGTAGATCTTTGACTCGATGCCGTCACGGTGGCGGCGCGTGAGCAGTATGCGCGCGCTCTGGGAGGTCCTGGCGGTGAGCACGAACGAGTCGTAGTCCCACTCGGACCAGTCGACACTGTTGGTCCGCACCCGTGCCCGGCGGTAGTGCGTGCCCGCCGCCAGACCTGAGTGCTGATGGTAGAGAGCCGTTCCCGCCGCTACGCCCGAATCGTCCTCCAGGCTGGAGAAGGTCGCGTCAGAGGCGATCTGCACCTGGTAGGCGTCCTGGACATGCCCGTCGTCTACGTCCCGCCAGGTCCACTGAGAGAGCGGCTGGTCCCACACCACCGACAGCGGCACGAGCTCGCAGATCGGGGCATTGCCTGCCTGGGCGACCCCGAACTCATCGGAGGCCGTCCAAGGCGAGGCGGTGTTCCAGGGAGTGATGAACCTCGCACGCCACGAGTAGATGGCACCGACGGTCGAGTCCCTTCGCCGGGACCCCAGCTTCGGGCCATAGCGCCGTGTCGTGAGTGTCTTCATCTACTCTTCGAAGCGGATGTACGCCAAGGCGTTGACGGCGGCGGGAGCGGTGCAGACGATACCGATGCGGTCACCAGCTCCGACGATGATCTCCTGGCCTATCGGGTAGAAGGCTTCGTACCCGTCCTGCGGATGAACGTTCCTCATCTCCAGCACATCGCCACCCGTGGGCTCCGCGCTGAAGTCTTGCAGCGCCGTGGTGTCGAAGGTGTCCGCGCCCGAGTCGTCCCATTTCACGACGCCCAAAGCCGAGGATGTACCTGCTGTGGTCTGCCGGGCGAGCTTGACCACCACCGGCTCTGCCGTGGGCGAGGCCCCGTCGAAGAACACCCCCCAGGCCAGTATCTTGATCGAGTGATTCGTCGCAGCCACCACCTGGACGATGGTCTCGGCAGTGGCTGCTCCGAGGGCTTCCTCCGTCGTTATGGTCGCCTGTCCAATCCTTCCAGCCATCTTCTTCTCCTTTGCTATTGAGCTAAGCGGGGCAGGTGAAACGACGAGATGTTCTGAGCGCGGCGCGGCCCGGCCCTGCGGTAGCCAGACTTTCCCAGGAAGTAGAGGTCGCGTAGCTGCTGAACGGACAGGGCGGACTTGATGACGATGAACTCGTCCAGATAGCCGGGGAAGTAGCCGGTACTGACCCCGCGCCCGATTATCAGGGCCTCGGTGTGCTTCACCGTCGAGGCCGTGGTGTCGGTCGTCGCCCCGCTCCAGGTCGTGCCGGCGACGGAGTACAGATCGGCCCTGCTCTTGACAAAGGCTACGAAGCGCCAGTTGCCGTCGTTAATCGCGTAGGGCGTGTCCTTGGTGGGCGCGTTGGTGCCATCGGTGCGGTTCAGCCTGATGGTCCCATTGGCTTGCGTGTAGAGACGGAACGAGGCTCTCGTCAGGGCGGCGTTGATGTAGTCCGCGATGAACAGGCCCGCCGTGGTCGTGCTGGTCTTGACCCAGAACGCTATCGTGAAGTCCTCGTCGTACTCAGGCTCGAAGTCGTCATGGTTTGGGATAGCGAACAAGTCGCTGCTGCCATCGAAGTAGATCGACCCGTTGGCGTCGTCGGCCAGGGCCCCGGCTTGGTTGTAGGCGTCCATCGTCTCGTAGGTCGAGTGGTGCGCGAGACCCGATGAATCCTGCGGGTAGCCGGAGGCATCGCCAAGCCGCAGCCAGAGGCCAGGGGAGAGTTTGGCCACGTAGTCGCTCCACCCACTCATGACCCACCCAGCCTTCCTACGAACTGCTCCAGCGTGATACCGGGTGTGAAGGTCTGGACCGTGCCGTCGGGGTAGGTCAGCTCGATCTCGACAGCGAGCGGGTTCTGGTCATGCGAGGGCCCCTTGTGCACCCCCAGCGTCACCTCGTCGGCGCTCGTGCAGTCTGGGACGGTGTAGAGCTGCGGCGGCGCGATGGTCACATCCACCGCGAGAGAGTTCAGTACATCGAGCAACGTCTCCAGCTCCACAGTGGCGTACAGCGTCCCCATGGCGCTGGTGACGGTCATGACGTAGAACGTGTTCGAGCCGAAGCTGTAGCGTTCTCCGGCGTCTGTCCAGGAACACTCGTTGTCGACGACCGCGCTGCCGTCTGCCATCCAGCTAGGCTCTACGCTCCCGCTCCAGCCACCACCCGTGCCGTCTCCGGCATCGTCGGCCTCCTGACGGTAGAAGTGCGACCACGGGTGGGTCGGGATAATGAGCGTCCCGTACTGGTACCACCGACCAGGCAGCCACTTGACTACGCCTGGCGCATTGTCCTTGGCTGCGTCGGGAGGATTGAGTATCCAGGGGGTGCCCTCTTTGCCGACCTCCATGTATCGCCTCAGCGCGCCGAAGGGCATCACTGACTCGGTGACGTAGAGTGCTTCGACCACGTCTATCTGGGTCCGGGCTGCGTCGGGAGAGTGAGTCTGGTCCCTTTTGGAGTCAGCGTAGGCGGTCACCGTCACGATGTCGTTCGGATACACACCATCAGCGGTCAGCTTCATCACTGGGAGGCCAGATACCAGGGTCGGGTTGCTGTGGCTCCCGGCGTGGGGCGACTCCAAGATCAGCACCTGGCTCGGGCGGTTCCAGACCGTCACTCCCTGGTCCGGCTTCAGTCCTATGCGCGCGCAGGGGACCGTCCCGACTAGGTCGATCGGTAGCGGGTACATCTTCGTGCCGCTGCCCGCATAGGCGGTCGTCTTGATTCTCACGTAGCTCGGCTTATCTGTGGTCGCGTTGCCCCAGACGTAGGGCGGTACGCCGGGAATCGTGATGGGGATCCCGAAGGTCATGACCTCGTCGTTTGTGTGAGGCAGCACGACAGACGTAGCGGCGCTGGTCCAGCTGCCGAAGGTCACGGTCACGTCGACGGTCCAGTCTCCAGCGTCGGCGACGGGCATCCTGTAGGGCATGGCCAATACCAGCTCACAGGCGGGTATGGGCAGGCCACCGGAGGGGATCGGAATGATGTAGTCGACGTACTTGTCTACGCCAGGCGTGCGACCAGTTGGGGAAGCTGCATCAAGAACGTCACGTTCTTCGGCGGACACTCCCTCTTCACACCCGAGCACCAGACCGCCAGGGTCCCAATAGTCGTCGCTCAGCACGATCGTCGGCCAGACCACCCTCTTGTCAAAGTCGACGGTCCCGCTATCTCCCCACGCGGCTACCCACGCTGGTGGCATCACGGGGTCGTCGTCAGGGACGTCATCTGGGACTGGCGGAGGAACGACCGGGGCTGCATACGTGACTGTCAGCTTGGGCGGGTGCGCAGTGGTGCCAGCCCAGAAGCGAGCGTACTGCTGCCAGCCGCCCTGGTCACTGTAGGGGCTGCTCTGCGATTGCGCGGTGGTACATATCACGAACTGAGTCTGGCCGGTCCGGTTCACGAACGCGGGCATCTGGGGCGTTGACGAAAAGACGTTGTAGCCAGACGTCGACCAGCCCCACGACTGCTCTCTTTGGGCCACCCTCTGGGCCGCGAAGAGTTGCGCCCGGGTCATTGCGTCACCGGCAGTAACGGTGCCGCCCCACGAAGCGGCTCGCGCTTCCAGCGTACAAGCGCCTGCGCTCAGGTAGTTGCTGGCGCCATACAACTCCAGTGACGCCGCCGACACCACGACCCCGGTGCCGAGCGCGTTCGTGTCGAAAGCGATGAACGCCTCGTACGCGAAGTGCCTGTCAGTCGCTCCGTCCAGTTTGGTGCCGAAAGTCAGAGTGTCGGTCCCGTTGACCGCAGCGCCGCCGACCAGGTCGTAGGCTGTTACCCAGCTGGCGTTGTCATCCCAGATGTAACCATCGTACCCGGACCCGTAGAAGACCGTCGTGCTCTGCACGTTCTCCCCGCGCTCCAGGGCGGCCTGGATCTGCGCGTAGTGCTCGGGAGAGGTAACGGTATCGAACAGGTCCCAAAGCTCGTTTGCGAGGCTCTCGGGCGGTCCCACGAGGAGATAGTGCTGGTGAGGGTCGGCGGGCACTTCTACCCAACCGTCGTCCCACTTCTGGAACTCGCAGTAGACACTGACGGCCTGGGCGCCCTGCATTTGGCGAAGGCCGACGCTGTCGACGCGGATTTGCCGGTCACCGTCTGGCAAGAACACACAGGCGTCAGACCAGTCGTGATGCCAGCGGCCCACAGCCGCCTTGGCGCGTAGGGTCGTCTGGCTCACGAGCCACCCCAAAGCACCGAATCATCGGACGCCTTGTAGACTGCAGTCTTGGTCGCTACGAAGGTGAACACCACCCACTGCCACTGAGCGGAAAGGCCCTCGCCCCAGCGCGAGCGGACGGCGGTACCCGACCTGACCCAGGCATAGACCTCCACCCCGGAGTCGACCCAGTAGAGCTTGCGCTCGGCCGCCCCGTTGCTCACGTCCGCCAGGAAGGCGTGGACTGCCGTCTCGTAGAGGAGCAGGGCCCCGCTGATAGTCGGGGGGATGGGTCCCAGGTCGGTCTGCGGCCAGGTGAGCGCCAGCGGGCACTCGTGTTGGATGGTGATGCGCTCGATCGGTGGCATGAGCGACTGGGCCAGACCGCTCACGGGGTCGGCGCTGACGCTGCCGTAGGTGGTCGACCCCAGCTTTATCGCCTCGCGTGCCAGTGTCATCTATACCCTCGCGAACCGGCCGCCGTGCTCGCGGGCCCTGTTGATGCTGGATGAGTCCTCCACATGGACGTGCAACGCCCCGCTGCCAGCAGGGGTGGTGCTGAGATTGCGCAGGTTCTGCCCCAGGCTGGCCACGCGCTGGGCCAGCTGGTCAATGACCGGCGCGATGTTGAGCAGCTGGTCTGCCGAGCGCGGGGTGAGTACGGGCTCGGGCCTGCCCGTCTTGTTGATAGACAGGGATATGCCTGGAGGTAGGTAACCGCCGGTGTCGTGCTCAGCAGCGGGCACGCCTCCCGATATGGCCCCCGATATGCCGGCCATGAGGCCCGTCCATCCGCCGGTCTTGGCCGGTAGGGGGTGCTCAGCGAGATAGCCGATGTACCCACCCCGGAACGTCGCCGCTGCCTCGCGCCCCTTGACTGCCAGGTCGACCGTCGCAGCCGTCTCGGTCGCGCCCTGCATGGCGGCAAGCGTCGCCTCGCTGGTGAGTGTCTCTTCCATGCCCGTGAGGAGCCCTTCAGCCGCCGCGTCGCCGCCCGGCTTACACAGCGCGAGGATCTCGGGCGCGAGCCCGCTCATGTTCATCCCCAGCGACGCGACCAACCCATCCAGAGCGCCCTTGGCGGTGGCCGAATCGGCGCCGACGAGAGCGTGCACGAATTGCGGACCCTGATCGGCCGCAGCCATGATGGCCTCGGCCCCGACCTCTGGCCCGAGCTTAGTAGCGAGCGTCTTGAGGTCTGTCTCGAACGTCTCCCAGCTGGTGGCCTGTGCCTGGAGTTCGGCCATGTAATCCTCGATGGCCTGCTGTGAGTTCTTGGCCGCCCCGCCCTGCTTCTCTAGGGCCGTGGCCCAGGCATTCGCCGGGTTCACCATCTCCGAGTAGGTCCCGCTCAGGAGTTCGTTGAAGCCTGCCAGGCCCTCTTCGGCGACGCCCAGGTCCTTGACCGCCTGGACGTTCTGCTGCAAGGCGTCGTACTGTGCGCGCAGGTCGTCCTCTTGGATGAGGTCTATCTGCTGCTGCTCCTTGAGGTATTGCCCAGACATCCCCTCGTAGCGGGAAGACTTCCAGGTCTGGAAGCCAGCCTCCTGGGCCTTGGCCTTGGCGACCTCCCCGCCTTCTATCTTGGACAGGAAGTTCTCCCTGGTGATGCTCCAGGGGTCGACTACTCCGCCCTTCTCTCGCACGGCTTCGGCCAGGCCTTTTATGTAGGCCTGCTGCTCCGCGAGCGACGCCAGTATCTGCTCGGGGCTGGTGGAGGGACCGATGAGGCCTTCTCTGAATTGTGCCCCGGCCTCCGCCCCCGCCTGGACGGTCCTCCCGGGAATCTCGACGATATCCCAGGCCAGGTCCCCGACGCCCTCCACGAGCGCCCCGAGTATGCCGGCCCCTATATCCGGGGCGTTGCTGATTATGCTCTGGACGATACCGACAGC
Organism: uncultured Actinomycetes bacterium; assembly: GCA_963718375.1. GTDB lineage: Bacteria > Actinomycetota > Thermoleophilia > RBG-16-64-13 > RBG-16-64-13 > RBG-16-64-13. The sequence continues at coordinate 247,999 of CAVQZD010000004.1, forward strand.
AATGTCGACCAGCATGGGGGTGAGATCCCCGGCGGCGAACTTAAAGGCGTCACCCACGAGCGCGCCCGCAGTCTCCCCGATCGTCTTGCCAACGGAGCTCCAGTCAACGCCCTCGATGGCCTCGGCCGCGCGGCTCAGCAGGTCATCGACGGCATCGGTGATGGTGCCCGCGGCTAGGTCGAGCTTGACCTCGAAGCCGCCCTGCTTCCAGGCTGAGGTGCCCGCCATGGCTTCCCAGGCCTCGATGAAGTCGTTGGTCTGTTGGGTCAGCTCGTCCAAGATTCCGCGCAGAGGCAGCAGGCTGTCGGAGCCCATGGCGATGAGCGCCGTCTCCCAGGAGCCCTTGAACTGCTCCCACGAGCCGCGCAGGTTGTCCATCTTGGTGGCGGCTATGTCTTGGGCGGCCCCAGCCTGGGAGAGAACCCCGGTCATATCGCGGAAGGCCTGAGAGCCCTCCTTGAGCATGATGTTGGCCGCACGCACCGCGTCAGAGCCGAAGATGACCGACAGCGCATAGTCGCGCTCTTCGTCGGTGAGCCCCTCCAGGCCTTCAGCCACGTTCTCGATGATCTGGTCCATCGCGAGCATCTGGCCGGAGGCGTCATAGGCGGTGATGCCGTAGTCCCTCATGAGCCCGCGGGCCTTCTCGCTCGGTCCCATGAGCTGCATGAACATCTGCTTGAGCGACGTGCCCGCGTCGGAGCCCTTGAGGCCGTTGTTCGCGAGGAGTGCCAGGGCGGCGGAGGTCTCCTGGAGTGTGAGCCCGGCCTGAGCGGCCACGGCCCCCGACATAGCCAGGGAGTCAGAGAGCAGGCTTACTTGGGTGGTCGAGCGGTTGGCGGTGAGCGCGAGAGTATCGGCGATCGCGGAGGCGTCCTTGGCCGCCAGCCCGAAGACCGACATCTGGTTCGCGGTGATCTCTGCCGCTGAGGCAACGTCCAGCTCTCCGGCGGAGGCCAGCGCCAGCATACCCGGAAGCGCCTGCATGGCGTCACCCACACTGAGGCCCGCCTTCACCAGCTCATTGGCGGCCTGGGCGGTCTGCCCGGCGGAGAAGACTGTATCTTTGCCCAGCTGCAGCACGGTCGCGCGCATTGCAGAGAGCTCGGCATCGGTCGCGCCCGCGTTCGCCTTGATGCGGCTCATCTCGTACTCGAACGAGGCGGCGGCCTTGACCGACGCGACTGCGACGGCGCCCATGGCGGCTACTGCGGCGGCGGCGGCCACGGCCACAGCTGCTGTGGCCTTCTTGCCGAACTTCGCCCAGGCCTTCTCCATCGAGTCTCCGGCTTTGTGCGTCTCGTTCTGGAGATCCTTCAGGCCCTTGAGGTACGGCTTTCCGTTGGCATCAAAGAGGATGTATAGGCGACTGACCTCTCCACCTACAGACACTTAGCGACCTCGCTTTGCTCGCATGGCTTTCTTGAGTTGGTACTGCTTCACGGCGCCGTCAGCCCCGCGGCTGAAGCGGTCGAGCTCGCGCTGGGCCTCTACCTTCACCGTGCCGCCCTCGGGCTCTTCGGGCTTGTACTGCAGCTTGTAGCCGCCCCACATGGAGGCGCCGAGAAGGGTGAAGTAGCGGTCCTGGTGGTAGGGCAGGTAGCGGCTCATCTTGGCTACCCAGGCGGCCGGGGCTTTGGGTATCTCCCAGACCGGCACGCCGTACCAGAACGCGAGTTCGGTGTAGACCCGGTCTAGGTCGTCACCTGTGACGTCGCCGCCAGACGTTTTTTTGCGGCACCACCACCGAGGACGTCCATCACTCGCTGGAAGAGCTCGTGCACGATGTCGGGTCCCAAGCGCTTCAGGATGTCGGCGGGCTCCTGCTCCGGCTCCACGAAGATGGCGAGCACGGTCGCGCGCTGATAGCGCTCAGTCACCTCGAGCGGCAGACGGTCTTCGTCGGACTGCTCTTCTATGAGCTCCCTGCCCGCGGCGTCCCCGTCTTTCCCGTCGGCGTTTGCGGCCTCCGCCCGCGCGCTGGCTTTCTTGGCCAGGTCCTCGGCGTAGGCCTTCACGCGCTCGCGGTGCTTCTCCGTGGCCTCGGTGATCCGGTAGTAGTCCGCTTCCAGCGGTTGTCTGACCTTCCAGACGACACTGTCATCGAACTCCAACTCCACGATCGGGCGACCGTGGTACTGCGCCACTTTGATGCGCTCAGTCATGATGATTCCTCCAGGTTGAGGGTCCGGGGCTGCACCTGGAGGGAGACAGCCCCGGACGGGATAGAAGACGTGGCGGCCTAGTAGCTCGCCACTGAGTTCTTGACGGTCGCGGTGCAGATCGGAGCAGTGCCGGAGGCCTCGCCACCGACGGTCTGGTAGATCTCGTCTCCGGCGGGGTTGCCGTAGACGTTGAAGGGCTCCGGGTCGTAGTCGAACTGCGGGATGATGAAGGCTGACGAGCGCTCAGCACCGCTCGTCGAGGCGGTGAACTTCACCGACAGGGCGCCGCGCTGGATCTCGCTCGTGGCCTCGGTGCCGGCGGCCGGGTTGGTCGCGCCGAACTTGACCTTGTTCATCAGCTCGAAGTCTTCCATCAGGGTCTCGACCGCGGCCGTGATGGAGCCGCGGCCGCGCTGCAGCGTGTAGGCCACCAGGGCCTCACCTTGCAGCGGCTTCGCGCCCATGGCCACCGACAGCTTGAACGACTTCGCGGAAGCCACCGCGCCCATGTGCTTGAGCACCTCTCCGGGAGCGTTGGTGTAGCCGCGTAGCTCTTCCACGGCCGCGATGCAGGCGGCGGTATCGGCGCACGGCGTGGAGTAGCCGACGACGTTCAGCACGTCAGCGTTGTAGTGGACCGTCGTGTTGGCCTGATGGGCCGCCACGTCGGTCTTGATCTCGGTCATGGCCGCGATGCAGGCTGCCTCATCAGCAGGCGGGGTCGCGTAGCCGAGGGTGTTGGTGGCGTCGGCCGCCTTGTGATGCACTCCGGTCGCCACCGCGCAGTGCGCGTTCCAGGTGGTCTTGAAGGCCGTCAGCCATGCCTTCAAGGTCGCTAGGTCGGTGGGCACAGCGGTGTGCTCTACGTTGGTCGGGTCACCTTCGACCACCCAGTAGCCGGAAGCGTCCAGCCAGTGGATGACATCCGTCTCTTCGGTCGCGGGAGTGCCGGGGGCAGCGACCACCTTCTCGGGCTGCATGCCGATGATGGTCGGCTTGAACCGCATGAACTTGCTATCGATGGAGCACTCGATATCGAGGCCCGCGATCTGGCAGTCCCGGAACTGTCTCCAGCCGGTGTCGAACTTCTGCCAGAAGGTCAGATACGGGAAACCGCTCATGGCGGTCGCCGGGGTGAACAGGTGCGTGTATGGGTCGCCAGCGCCAGAGACGGACTTGGCCCCGAAGGCCGCATACAGGAGCAGGCCGATACCGCTCGGCTGCGCCGTCAGGGTGGGCTGGCCGCCGGTCTCGACGTAGCCGACGCGCTTGATGGTCGGGGACCACATGCCACCGTCCGCGACGTTCAGCGTGTCGACGTTGGGCTTGCCACCCAGGCCGCCTTCGGTCACTTGGAAGAAGTGCGTCGGGTTGGCCGGGTAGACCCCCTTGGCAGTCTGGACGGCCGCCTGGAGGTTGAAGTTACTGGTGCCGATGCTCATCTGTCACCTCCCTTTCTGGGTGGTTCCGGGAACAGGCCTGACCCGTCGGGCGGCGCCGGCGCGTCGTCGTCGGCGCTGGGGCCCTCGGGCTCATCCTGGGCGGTCTCGGGCTCCGGGTCTTTGGGCTTGCGGGGCACTGCCTTGCCGTCCTCGATCACGCCCGGATGGCTGCGAAGCATCTCCATCTCGGCCGGGTCTTCGGTGGTGTAGGGCAGGGGGAAGTCGTGGGGCCGGTTATCCCGACAGACCGTCACCTTGAGCGGGTGCGGGTAGTCGAGGATGTCAAAGGTAGCCATGCTCACCTCACTTGAAGGGTCTAGGACTCGCGGTAGAAGGGACTGGCCAGCCTCATGCGGTTGTGCCAGCCGGTCTCGGGCTCGCAGTCGTCACCGCGCGGCTCGGTCATGACCCGCACGTGGAAGTCGCCCATGGTGCCGTGGAAGGCCCCCAGGGCGGCTCGCACCTGGTGGTCGATGGCGATGGTGGCCAGGCGGGCGCCGGGACGCGCCTCGGTGGCCTTGGCCCAGCTCTTGATAAGGATGGTCGGCTCCACGTAGTTGCCTACATGCAACTCGCGCCCGGGGAGTACTTGCCAGGTCACGCAGTCTTCGGTCGTGCTCTCTGGCATCAGGTCCGGGTATATCCGCTCCCCGACCAGAGCCCCAAGACCGACGTGGGCCTTGAGGTACGCTGCTAAGCCCTCCTCGAAGTAGCTCACACCAGCCTCCTCAGCATGTCCCTCAGCGCCTCGGTGAACTCTTTCAGCGCCTCTTCGCGCTTAGCCAGGAAAGCGGGCAGGGCCGACGGCCTTGCGGCCATGCGGCGGGTGCCGTTCTCCAGGTAGCTTGGGTAAGGCGGGTCGGTGATGTTCGTGCCGACTGCGATGTGGGCTGAACCTGGGGTACGTCCCTTGTGAAGAGAGCCCATGTCCTTGCCCTCAAAGCCCGGCGTCAGCTCGGTGTGACCACCGATATGGATGGAGCGCCGGTAGGTGCCGGTCTCAACAGGGACCTCTGCCTTCCACTCATTCGCGACCACCAGTGCGCCGGCCACGAGAGCGTTCTCCAGCATCTCGGTCTGGGCGAGCTTCTCTAAGGCGCGGAACTTCCGATCGAACTCCGCCAGGCCCAGCAGCTTCCCGCTGAACGCGGCATCGCTCACGTCGTCACCACTTCAGCCACGAGCTCGGTGTAGAGCCCTTCTGAGTCGGATATGACGTTCACGACCTGGTAGGTCGTGGTGCCCACCACCACATGCATAGCGGTCGTTATGGTCGGGTAGTTGCCAGCGAGCACGATCACCACCGCCGTGGTCGAGATGATCATCTCCGGCAGGGTCTTGCGCCCACCGGCCGAGAGAGACGACACCGGCGCGACGCGGCAAGGGATGCTCACGTGCCCGGCGTAGTCAGCAAACGCAGTCGTGGGCTGCCCTACCGTGTCGGCGGTCGCGGTGCCCCTCTTGCGGATGGTGCAGGTCTGGTCGAAGAAGAGAGCCAGCTCGGTCAGCATGGCGCTGTCGGTGATGGTGGGCGCTCTCACGACCGCAGCATCTCGTTCCAGACGCGCTCACGGTAGGCAAAGGCGTTCGGCACCATCTCGATCACGTCGAAGCCTCCGCCGTCTTCCGTTGCTTCGGCCTCCTCGGCTTGGGCGCGGAGCTTGGCTGCACGCTTCAGGAGCGCGTCTGAGACTTTGGCGCCGTCGGTCTGGAGGTCCAGGACCTTGATCACCTTGAGCGTGAGGGCCTGCGAGCTGGCGATGGTCTCAAGAGCAAGGGCGGCAGAGCGCCGCACGTCGGTCTCGAGCGCCAGGAACGCCGCGATCTCCGCGTCCTCAAAGACGTAGCCCGTCTCCGAGGTGTCCGGGATGAGCAGGCGGACTTTGCCTGCATCGCTGGTGAGGTCGTAAGTGAAAGCCATGAGGGCCTACTTCCGCTTCTTGTGCTGCTTCTTGGCGGGCGGGGTCCTCTTGGTGATCACTCTCGTGAGCAAGGGCTCACGCAGCTCTACGGTCTCCGACTCCCCCGAGGGGGCCAGAGCCTGGCATGAGGCCAGGCTCTGGAGAAGACCGATAAGCTCGGCCTGCTGCGCTATGACGACATCGAGGCGCTCCTCGACGCCGTTTATCGCAGGAGAGGGGCTCACTAGGAGCCGTCACCTTCCGACGCGACTGCGAGCTTCGGATCCAGGGTGCAGCCGCCCAGCACGTGGCGCACCTTGTACTGCACGCTGTCGGTGTCGAAGTCGCCGTCCATGACTCCAGAAGCGCCGCCGCCCACCAGTGTGGCGTTGGGGGCCTTCATGAAGATTTCCGGCTCGCTGTGACCGCGCAGGAAGCCCATTTCGAGCGCTGCGGAGTCGGCCGCGGGAGCGGCGAACAAGTACCAGGCGGTGTTGCCGTCGGCGGAGCTGGAGACCAGCGGCAGCCACGGGTTCACGACCTTGGTGAGCTTGTTCTTCATCCAGTTCTGGGTGATGAGCCGCTGCTCGGTGCTGGAGGCCAGCACGCCGCCGGCGGTGGTCAGCTCCAACTGGATGGCGTTGAGGATGTTGTCCGCGGTGATGCTGAGGGCCGGGGGCACGACCAGGACGGCCATGTCGACCACGATGGGGTTGCCCTCACCGTCGGTCATGGCGCCCAGGACGGTCATGGCCGTCTGGAGCCCTGCGATCGAGAGCACCGGGTTGCCGGTCACGATGTTCGCGTTCCCCGAACTGAAGAACGTGGCATGCGGACCGTTGGCGTCGGCGTAGAGCTCGGTGCAGAACTTCTCTTCGGTCATGCGCGTGGCGCGGCCGAAGCGAGCGGGGACGTCCTTCAGGGCGTCCAGGTCGTCGTTCACCAGGGTCTCCCAAGCGAACGGCATCCGGCGGCCGTACTTCTTGACCGCGTAGGTGTACGGGGTCGAGTCGGCGATCTTGTCCTCCGGGTAGGAGGCGTCGGTCGCGACCTGCGCGAGCACCGATGCGCCACCGAGACCGCGCGGGAAGCGCTTGACGTTCCGGAAGTCCGTCACGTCGGCACGCTTGGCGATCGCGGTCCAGTGCTGCGGGGTCTCGCGGTAGGCCGCCAAGAGCTGGCGGTCGAGAACGTCGGCGAAGAGCAGCGGGAAGTCGCTGGTCGTCATCGCCTCTTTCAGGTGATGCATGGGGCGACGCCCCTGGTACACCTCGGCGATGAATGAAGCGGCCTCGGCCAGGCCCTTCATGTACTCGGGACCCTTGCGGGCCGAGCGCACGCCCTGGCCGTCGCCGGAGAACAGCTTCTGCACGGAAGCCTCTTCGGCGCGGATGGATTCGACTACTTCGAGGAACTCTGCCACGGGTTCACCTCACTTGTTTTGTCTGGGGAAACACAAAGGGCCGCTCACGGGCGGCCCTGCTGGTCTATCCGGGGAGCTGAGGCTAGGCCGTCAGGTCGTTCCAGAAGATCAGGTAGGAGTTGGCGGCGTTGTTGGCGGCATTCGCGCCGATGGTGAGAGCACCGGCCCCGACAGTGAAGTCGGTGAGGGCGCGCATGGTGATGGTCGCGACAGAAGCGGCGGAAGCGAGGACCAGCACACACACCAGCTCGTCTCCGACGGCCATGTCGGCGATGCCGATAGTGTTGTCGCCGGTCTCGTCCTGGCCCGCTACGATGACCATCTTGTTGATGCCGCCCGCGAACTCGGCCTTGCCGACACAGTCGGCGGCCAGAGACAGCGCGCCGTTGGCGGCCAGAGTGGCGTCGCCCGACACGGCTACGCTCGCCAGGTCGGTGCCGTCGCCGACGAGGATGCGGCCGGTGGTCTTGGCGTCCAGGGCGGTGGGCCTGTTGGACGTACTGCCGACCAGGATAGAGCCACGGGCCAGGTCTGCCATCTCGGCAGCTTCCAGCATGGCGATGCCCTCAAGCGAGGACTGGCTCATGTGCATGACGTTGATGGTGGCGGTTGCCGCGGAGTTGACCGCTTCCAGAGCGACACCGAAGAAGAACCCGGTGGGGTCCTTGGTGAGCGTCGCGCCGTCGGCGTCGGCGTAGAACAGGGCGTCGCCCTTGGCCACGGCCGAGTTGCCGTCTTCGTCGGTGCCCTCGACCGAAAGGTCCCAGACCTTCTGACCGAAGTCGACGGTGGTGTAGCCGGAAGCGTTGCCGCCGCCCGACTCATCCGTGAGCGCAACACCCGTGAACATACCCAGGCGCACCGGCTGGCCGGACGTCGGAGTAGTGGGGTGCGAGCAGATCACGGACATGATGGGCTCTGCGAAGATCTCGTTTGTTGCCACTGCTTATCACCTTCCTTGATGAGAAAAGGCCCTCTCGGGTCCCCTCGATTGCTGCTGGCTATGTGGGCGGGCTCGGCTACCTACCGGCTACCGCAGTCCTAACGGCCGACTCGGACAAGCCCAGGTCTCCCAGGGCGGACGCGAGCTTGGCCTCAGACTCCTTGACATCGGTCTCCGCGCCCGCGGGGGCAGAGCCCATGCCGAGAACCTTGCCGGACCCGGTCACCTTGGCCAGGTAATCGAGCTCGGACTTGACCGACTCCTCGATGTTGGCCTTAAGGGCTTCGGTGTCCAGCGCCCCCTCTTTGACAGGGGGGTTCTTGCTGAGCGACTCGACCAGGCGGTCACGAGTCAGCTCGGGTAGTTCGGCCGGGAGAGACTCGGTCACAAAGGCGCGGGCCTCCCGCAGGAGTTCCCCTTCCTTCAGACGAGCGTTCTCGGTCTTTAGCGCCTCGGCCTCAGCTGTGGCCTCGGTCAACTTGGTCTCGGCAGCCTCACGTGCCGCCACGGCTTCTTGCAGTTCGTCCACGTCGCCTTCACCTCCTGTGATGATGGTCTGGGTCTCCTGGGCGCGCGCACGCGCCGATTCGAACAGGTTCACTATCTGCCCCCCAGCACCGGGGGCCGTGACGAGGTCGACACTCCTCGCGGCGCTGATGCCTTCGATGACGGGGCCCTTCTTGCCCTCGGCCTCACCGCGCGCGGCATGGCCCAAAGCTCTGATGGATACTCCAATGTGAGGCGCGAGCTGCTCTACCACCGACTGCCAGCCCTCGATGACCTGAGCGTCAGCATAGAGCCCGGGCCCGGCCTTGGCCTTCTCGTCGTAGACGGCGTTCGTCGTCAGCGTCGCGACCAGGTCTTTGACGGAGCGCTCGGGGCGCTCGGCCTCTTCGGTGGGGGTGGGATGGTCGGCGAACATCTTGAGGCCCTTGGTGAAGACCTTCGGCCCGTCGCGCCTGAGAACCGCTTCGCTGTAGTAGCCGGAGCTGCCCCAGCCCGGTTTGATGATCTTGACCTTCATGGTGCCGGTGCGATCGACGGCCTTCTCGACCAGGGGGACGAAGTCCAGCTCCAGGTCCTCTCCGGAGGCCTCGGTGGTCGGGACAGACTGCACGACCTGCTCGTAGCTCACGACTTTGCGCACCTCGCGAGGCACGCCCAGGGTGACAATCCCCGCGTCGTCGACGGAGTAGTCCACGTCGAACAGGCGGGTCGGGGGCGTCTGGCTATACGCTGCCTCATCCGGCATGGTCGGATCCGGCTTGGGGTTGACCTCGTAGATGACGTGCCCGTCGTAGATCTCCACGAGCCAGCACCAGGCCTTCGAGTGTAGGGCCCGGAGCGCCTTACGAAGCGCCTCATGGATCTCGTTGTGTGAGAGTTCCGCCTCCAAGAGGTAGCGGATCGCACGCTCTTGCTGCTTGTTCATCTGACCTCCTTGGTCTCTTTCTGCCGCTGGAGCAGCAGCGTGCACCGGCATGCCACGTGGCCTAGCGGCCGGTCGTGTCCGCTCGGGAAAGCGTCCTCAAGTGGTATCCAGCCCGCCCCTTGGTTGCCTCGGCATAGCGCGCTGACCCTGCTGTCGCCTGTGGTCAGCCAGGACTTCTCCATGACCAGCCCCGCGTCCGCCAGCTTCTTACCCGCCGTGAGCGTCCCGTGCTCATAGGCCTCGCCTGATTCTTGGACTGCCACTAGGTGGGCCCTGGACTGGATGTGCTTCTGGGGCCGCTTGCCCGCGAAGCCCTCGAACTTCTCCCTAATGGCTCGGGCCGTCTTGTCATAGCTCCAGCCCTGCTCCATGGCGTTCGCGAGCAGGACCTTGAGCTCAGCACGTGTGGTCTCGTTGATCAGCTTGACCCGCTCGGCCGCCCTGCCTTTCAAGAAGCTCACGGCCTCAGGCGCCTCTAGGTCGAAGCTGCCCTTGACACCGAACTCGGCCATGACGACGCGGGCCCCGGCTGCGAGGGCGGCTCGGTGTAGAACGCCCAACGGGTCTTCGAACGCTCTCAGGGCAGCCAGCTCGGCCGCGGTGAAGAGCGGCTCCCACTCCGGTGTCTCGGCCGTCCTCTCGACCAGGGCCGACTCGGCGAACGATCGCTTCAGCTTCGCCAGCCGCCGCAGGAACTCCCGGCCCTGCTTGGAGAAGGCGATGCCTATCTGGCGCTCAGCCTTCTTGACTGCTGGGGCTAGGACGCGCTCACGATGCAGACGAGTCACCGCCTCGAGCAGACGGTCGAGGGCCTCAGGTAGTGAAGGCGCCACTTGCTACCGCCTCCCGCAGGATGCTCACGGCCTCCATGAGGCTCTCTTCGGCCTGGGTCGTGGGCGCCGGCTCTTCCCCGTCTTCGGGGTAGATGAGGTCAAGAAGGTCGTCGATGTCGTCCTGGCCGAGTGCGGTCAAGAGCAAGCGCGAGACGGTCTTCTGATCGATGGTGCCCGCCAGGGTCTTACCCTCAAGCGTGGCCGCCGCGATGATGGACTTGACCTCTTCGCCGCCGTCATGCTCTAGGATGCTGGGGAAGTCGATGTTGACGTGGCGATCGATGGGCTCACCGGTATCCGGGTCATTGGCGAGCGCTACCAGCCAGCCGTCCTTCTCGTCGTTCAGCACCTTGGAGCCCTTGAGGGCACTGTAGCCGGGGGCTAGGGCGCGCTTGTCGATTACATAATCGATGAGACCCGCGACAATGCTCTTCCACAGCTCCTGGCGATCGCGGAACTTAAGCTCCGTCGGACGGTCAAGGGAGTTGGCCGTCGCGAGTGTCCCTACCGACACGTCGCCGAAGAAGGTCTCAGGAAGGCCCGTAGCCGCGCAGACCATGAGCAGCATGCGCCGCCCGTCCTCGGCCTTGGTGGTCGCCCCCGCCGTCTTTATCGGGTCGAGCTTGAAGCCCTCGGGCGCCACCAGCGTGGAACCGGCTACCGGGGGCGGGTTGGTCTCGGCGCGGCCGGTGCCGGTGCTTACTGTGGTGCCGAGCTTGGCTTTGGCCGCCGCGACGCCCTTCTTGCCGCCAGGGGTGGTTGCCTTGAAGGCAAAGCGCGAGTAGGCCCGCACGATCGTGGCCCAGTCTTCCAGGAAGTCTTTGTAGGCCTTGGCCCAATCCAGACCGCTGTAGGTCTCCGGCACGCCGAAGCGCATGTCGGACAGACCCCCGACCTTCACGTGGTAGACCGGAGCGTCCCACATGACAGGGTGACCACCGATGCGCTTGGGCTTGCTGAGCGCATCCGGGGTGTATTTCCAGTCTGGGTAGTAGGCCGTCTTCGTGCCCTCCGCGGCCACGACGCCCGAGTCCACGCTCAGGGTCTGCGGCGTCCAGACTCGCTTGTAGTACCAGGGCTCCTTGCGGTTCTGCGGGTTGGTGATGATGTCGGTGATTTCGTCGACCGGGATGGAGGAGATCCGGACCCGGCCGGTCGACAGGTGGGTGAACAGCGAGAAGAACAGGTTGCCCGTGACCTGCAGATCCTGCTCCTTCATGGAGCGGGCCTGGTGCCCGAACAGCTCTGCCTTGTTCTGCTCATCATCCAGGAAGGCCTGTACCACGCCGTCTATGAGCGGGCTACTCCCCTGGATGCTCACGCCCTGGGCCCACACGTACATCGACTGCAGGGTGACGGCCCGGTTGATGAGCGGGTTCTTGAGGAAGTAGAGGCGCGAGAGGGCGCATATCCGCTTGAGGCCTTCGCGGCTGAACTCTTGGCCACTCTCAAAGCTGAGCCGTGTCCACTCGGCGTCTTCGAGCTGAAGCTCTAAGTCAGCCAGGCTCTCGCGCATGTAGTCCACCGAGAGGTTCAGCTGCTCGTTCTCGCCCCGCAGCTCGGCGATCGCCTCGTTCTCCCGCAGCCGTATGCGCTCCAAGAGGTTCATGTCATGCCACCGCCGGGATTTCTTGCTTGACGATGCAGGGGCCGTCGTACCCCAGTGTGACCTTGCGGCCGCTCACCAGCGTGGCCCTCACCTGGTAGTTCTGCGACCGCAGTAGCAGCGCGGCGGTCTCGGAACTCACAGGCTCGAACTTGATGGTCCAGTCGGTCCCGTCGGAGTCGGCGCCAGTGGCGACGAAGGTCGCCTCCTCCAGGTGCAGCCTGATCGTGGCCCCGGTAAGGTCGGGGCTGCCCGCCACCGAGGCCGTGAACGCGATGGCCCTGTTGTCCGCCGCCACACAGTCATCGCCTTGATAGATCGTAAGAGTCCCTGCTGCGTCGACCGGGCTGGCCACTGTGATGTTCGGCGCTCCGGCTGCCGCCAGTGCCGCCGCGCACGCCGCCTGTATCTGAGTGGCATTGAGGTCGTCCATAGCCGCGATCGCTGCCAGCACCGCATCGTCCGCAGTCCCCAGCGCCGTCGCCAGCTCCGCATTGGTCGGCAAGTCATTCACGCTGGTCTGGGTGGCTCGCGACGTGATCACCGCGTCGAGTCGGTCCAGCCGCGAGTCTATGACCACGGTATCCCCCGGCGCTTCGGCTGTGTTCGCGCTCTTGTAGCGCGTCTCGATCACCGCGTCGGCCACGTCCACGAGCGTCTGGGTGAGCTCCCCGTAATAGCGGCCGTTCCCGATTGCCACCAGTACCCCGATGTCCGTATCGGTCCAGCCCCCGCCGTCCACGCTTATCTGCGGCTGGCCCCCCGCCTCTCCCGTCTCGGGCGTCATGCCGTCCGTCGCGTCTACCAGGTGGAAGTACACCCGCCGGCGGGCGGCCGTGGCCTCGTTGCGCTTGACGTAGATATTTGCCATCGGTCTACCTCCCGTAGATGAGGCGTTGATAGTAGGCTGCCGCACTCCGGGCCAGAACGTCCCCGCCGCCCATGTCATTCAGGGTGGCGTTCGTTATCTGGTCTATCAGTACGCCCGCCCCGTTGGGCTGCGAATACACGTCGATGCTCGCCAGCGGGAACAAGACCGCCCCACAATCGGCCACCGCTACACCCGCCGCAGTATTGGCTGGGCTGGAAGGTGTCGCCCCGTCTGAACAGACCACGCTGGAGTTGGCGGGCAAGCCGGTGACGGTTACTAGGTGCGACGGGCGGCCCTCATGCCAGTCAACCTGTAGCCCCGCTGCCGAACCGCCACACAATCCCGCGTAGCATGGCCCCGGATAGGTTAGGTCTGTGGACGTCAGCGTCCGGGTGAACGCCGCCCGCCCGCACTTGGCCACCACGCCTGTCGGCAGTAGGATGATTCGAGTCAGGCCGTAATCGCCGTCCACTGGTATGTCCACCGACGACGACGCCAGCGCGGTCGTGCTGTTATTGTCTAGCCGGTCCAGCCGCCAGGTAGACGCCCAATGGCTGATATAGCAGTCGATGTCCGCGCCTACGTTGAACACGCTGTTGGGACTCATAAGCACCCCGGCCATACGGCTCCCCGCCCGTAGCCCTCGCGCCGTCGCGCACATAATCGTGCCGTGATTCTTGCGAATCGACCGCGTTGACGACGACACCAGCGTGGCAAGACCCCCGGCCATAGTGATTGTCTGCGTCGAATACAGGTCATACTCCGCGCTGGTGTCGGCGTCGAAGTCGTCGCGGAAGCCTGAGTCCAGGCCGCGTGTGGTGCGAGTGAGTGTCATCCCGCCCTCAAGTCAGAGGGGTTCACCGAATGCTTGGCTAACACCGACAACACGCGCTCGGTGTAGGCCGCGTCATCTTCCTTAGCCGTGCGCTTGACTTCGGAGAGCACAGCGGTTTGCGCCGTCAGCGCCGTCCGCTTCGCATCCGTACACTCGTAACTCTTAGCCAGCGTGTCGAGTACCTTCGCTGGAGCCTTGACCAGCACGAGCGCGCGCTTCTCGTCGGGCTGCTCGTAGCACGCGGCCCAACCCTCGACGCCAGGAGTGTCGCCTATCTCGGGCCGGTAGGGGTCGGCGTCTGTGCCGGTGCCTATGGTTTTGGAGCCGTAGCAGGCGAGCATGGGGGCCTCCTTACCGGCCTAGTACCTCGATATGCTCACGTGGTCGTCGTACACCAGCAGTTCTTCGGTCGGCTCAGCCTCTGGCACCCAGAACGACTCGATCACCGCGTCCCCGTGGTCGGTCGAGCGGCCCAGGCGCTTGCGGATCTCGTCTTTGCTCTCCACCTGGATCTTGCCTGCCGAGGTCACCCGCCACTTAGGGGCCGTGAGGTCGCCTATCAGAAGGTCGTCGGGCGGCAAGGCAACCGGGCACCCGCTGGTGGGGTCTAGCACTTCTCGCATGGTCCACCAGGCGGCGGAGCGGCAGTTGAGAAAGGCGAGCTCGCCTGAGGCGTCCAGCTTGTGTGTGCCGGCGCCGGCGTTGAAGGCGATGACCGGCAGGCCCTGCTCTCGCAGGCGGTCCACCACTCCGGCCCCGATACCGATGACGTCGACAACAGCGTACCCGCCACGCTGGAGCGCCCCGACCACGCGGCCGGTGGTCTGCATCAGGTCCTCCAGGCTGTGGGCCTCGACCTCGGAGATGCGCCAGCCGTAGCGGGGCGCCAGTGTCGTCTTGTCTGAGCCGCTGCGGGCTACGTCGACGCCCACACAGGTGAGCGGTCCGGCGTCCTCGCCTAGTTCCCAGCGGGCGATCGCTGCTTCGACCCACGCGAGCGGGATGACGCTGTCCTCATCGGAGCTCGCGAAGTCACCCAGGACGCGGTTGATAAAGACGGCCGACTTGCGGCCCCACTGCTTGGCGCGCTGTTCCACCCACTCAGTGCTGACGCGCCCGGCGGCTATGGCCTCATCCACTGTGACGTGGAAGACTTCCCAGTCCTCGAACCCTGCCTTGCGGCGGTGGATGTCGTAGAAGCGGCCCTGGGGTTCACCTGGGGTCGAACAGGCCAGTGCGAGCGCCTGGAGCTCACCGTCACCGCCGGCGCCGGAGAAGGCGCCCTCGGCAGCGTCGAAGGTAGCGTCTGGGATGACCTTGGCCTCGTCGAAGATGTACAGGATCTGGTCAGCGTGCGCGCCCTCGATGAGCTCCGGCCGGTCAGATGCAACGGCAGAGGCAGCGCCGGTAAACAGCTTGAGGTTCAGCATCAGGAGTTCGTTGGCGGTGAAGGGCTCGCGCCCCAGCTTGGACCAGTCGAGCATCCGCGACCACTTGTGGATCTCCGGCCAGAGGTAGACCTCTAGTTGCCGCCACGAGCTCGCGGTGGTGATGACCTTCCAGTCCTCGCCCTCGCGGGTGCTGGCGAACCACAGGACCGTCCAGGCGTTGAGCGCCGTCTTGCCGAGACCGTGTGGGCCCCGGATGGCGACTCGCTTACTCGTGGGGAGCGCGCTCAGCGCTTTCTCTTGGTAGGCCGCGGGGCCCTTGCCCTCGGGCCAGAGGAAGCACTCGCGCAAGAACAGGGCCGGGTCGTCGCGGTAGGGCCTTAGCAGCTCGCGTCTTACTCGGACGGCGCGCTTGTCAGCCTCGGTGCGCTTCTGTTCAGCGAGCGCTTCCAGCTCAGCGAGCTTGGCCCGCCGGGCCTTCAGCTCCTCAAGTCGGCTCAGCAGCTCTGGCGTCGGCAGGCTCACGACGTGCGAGTTCACTCTCGAGCTTCTCGATCTCCCGGTCGAGCTTGTCAACGGTGATCACCTCGTCCCGTCCCGTGACCTCTCCGTTCTCCAGCCGGAACTTGTCGATGAGGATCCCGATGGAGGTCGCATACGAAAGGCAGGCGCTGGCCGGGGCTATCGGGTAGACGACCTCGTGTGCACCCTGGCCCTTGAAGTCGGTGTGCGGCGCGTCCATGCGTCCCAGCAGGTCGACGGCCTTCTCCAGGAGCTGCGTCTTGAGCTTGGCCCGCATGTCGAGGACCCGTGCCTCTTGGGCCTTGACGCACGCCAGGATGTTCTCGGTCGGGGGGCTCAGCCTCTCCCCGGTGTTGGTCTCGTGGTCCTTCACCCACTTGCGCACAGACTTCTCGCTGCAGCCGATCTGCCTGCCGGCTGCCCGCGGGCCCACAGTGGTGTACAGCTCCAGGGCTTTGGCCTTCTGGGCGGGGGTGAACTTGGGTTTGAAGCGCTCGGCCTTCTTGGTGTCGGTCACATCCTGACCCCCTTCGGGCAAAGAAAAAGGCCGCCGATCCGGCGACCCACTGAGGGCGCACTTCTCCCGCCCTACCGACACCAAGGTACACCATGGGCGCGGGGCTTGTCAAGGCTTCCACTCGTGGCGCTTCTGGATTGCCCGCCACAGGGTATCGGTCGCGTAGTCGAGCATCCTGCGGAAGATGTAGAAATCGTAGTCGCAGTCCAGGGCCTCAGCCTCTCGGCACTTGGGGACGTCCAGACGTCTGTCCTCGAAGTCGGCGCCGCGGTAGAGCGTGCAGCGGACTTGGCTTGGACAGCGCACGTAACGCATCCCCAGCCGGTTCATGAGCACCTGCCACCCTTGGGCCTCGGTGGATAGCCCCTGGCGGTAATAGAGGTCGACCACCCTCCACCAGGTCTTGTACCGGCCCTCGATCTGCTCCATTGCGATGTCGATCGTGGATCGCTGGCGCCTCACCGTGTTCTCGAACTTCTCCACCTGCTCAGGTGTCGCCTTGGCCTCGCCCTCTTCGCCCTCCTCTTTGCCGTACTTGCGCAGCAGCACGCCGTCCAGGAGCGCGGTGTACTCCCCCAGGGCTCGCCTCAGCGCCTTGATGTCATCGAACTCCCAGAAGTGCTCAGCGTCAACCGGCGTCGTCTCCGCAACTTGCGAGATCATCTGGCCCTCCTTGTGGGGGGTGTCGGTGGGACGTGAGTCTGTGCCGGTGCCTCGCGCATGACGGCTTCGAAGTCCTCGCGCTTGGTCCGGCAGGTGTAGTCGACCATGTGGCCGTATGGGCCCTTGCGCACCACCAGGGCTACCAGGCCGCAGCCGAGGTGCTCCCACTCACGCTCGAGGTCGGAGATCGCGCGGGCTAGGTCGGCGTCGCGGCTCATGGGGCCACCGCCTGCTTGGACGCCTCGAAGGCGGCGCGGCTTGCGCTCGCAGCTTTGGCACTCGCCGCGACGTCGGCTGGCGAGGGTGGACTCGCTCCCGGGGGGAACGTGCTGCGCGGCGCCGTCTGGAAGGCTTCCTCGATGAGGGTCTTGAGAACTGCCGCCGGCTTGCCTTCACGCACGAGCTTGGTGATGGCCGCACGGATGAGCGCCGGGTCGCGTCCGGCCTTGAGTCGTTCGGCGATGATCCCGGCGATGGCGTCTGTGTCCTTTTGCTTTGGGACGCAGCGACTGACGCGCTTGGTCTCAGCCGCGTAGAAGGCCGTGAGCTTCTGAGCTTCTGAGTGCTGCGCTTGGGGCTCTTCCTCCTCATCCCCGAAGTCGATATCCGCGAACTCGTCCCCTCCAAAGTTATCCACAGGCGAGTCGCCGCTTGCGGCGCTCCCCTCGGAGAGACAAGGAGTCAGGAGTCCGGAGTCAGGAGTCAATGAAGAGGGAGTCAGCCCGAGTAGGTTAGTGCATTTCTGGAGCGTGTCGGGCCTTTTCGCGATAACGTCACACGCAGGGAGTATTGAGGGCTTCTCGTTCTTGTGTGGGTTCTGGTGGAGTTTGAAGGTCGGTATCCAGATGCAGCGCAAACCCTCGACCTCGTATCGAACTATGAACCTCTCACTCACGAGTAGGTCTAATATCTCGTCCACGTCGACGTCGAAGTAGGGTAGCGTGTCAGCTTTGATCCTCTTGGGCCTATCCTCCAGCCGGCCCTCGCGATCAGCAAGACACCACAGCCCCTCGAAAAGCAGCTGAGCGTAGGGACCGAGCGCAGCCAGGACCTCGTTCTTGAAGAACCCCGGCTTGAGCGAACGTGATCTCACTCCTTCCTCCATTTCCCCGCGTCTGGGCAGGTCGCGAAGTGGCTGATGTATCGCGGGCCGTCCTCGCTGCCGGTGGTCTCCTTGAGTGCCGCTTTGGCGGCTTCGGCGTTGCGGCACACATGGGCCATCTTCCCGATCGCCACGATGTTCCCGCCCTCCACCGGGTCCTCGTCCACAGGCAGCTTCTTCCCGCCGGCCGTCTCCAGCCAGGTGACTCTCGCGCCGCAGCTGCGGCAAGCGCTCATCTCAGCACCTCCAGGTCCTCTATCCCGTAGACCACCAGGTACGTCCCGCCGCACTCCTCGATGAGGTCACGGAACCGCTCCTGCCCAACAGACAGCTTGCCCCTGGGGGCCTTGCATTCGATGTAGACGGTTCTCCCGTCCTTGATGGCCTCGATGTCAGGCAGGCCCGGGTAGACCCCCATGCCTGCGGTGTTCGGCCAATGCCTCCACCCGTGCAGGTCGAGCCACTGTTTCACCGCTTGTTTGACGGCCGTCTCGGGTGTGACCCGGCGGCCTCCGACCCGTGGGGTCTGCCTCTTGAACTCTGCGGCGGTCATGCGCTCAGTCATTTCACACCCGCCCGTCTCCGCTGCTTGCGGCTCACGAGCACACCCTCGTTCGTGTACCAGCGACCGTCGGAGCCTTTGTAAATACGGTCTGAGCGCATGAGCCTGGGGAGCAGAGGCGCGTGAAGCAGAGGCAGGTCTTCTATTCCCTCGTCTGTGGCCACCTGCTCCATGCACTCGTGTAGGCTCGGGCAGTGGTCACAGCGCCCCTCTACGGCGTCTGTGGGCTCTCCGAAGCATGCGGGGTGCTCTCTCATGACACCACCTCCACATCCGCCAGCGACATGATCACGTGGTCTGCGAGTAGCCCGAAGTTGGGGGCTCCCCTCAGCACGTAGGACACGCGAGCCTTAAGAACGCGCCCGGTGTAGCAGGGACCCGCGATGGTGGCACCCGGAGGCGTGTACTCGCGCAGGTAGAGCAGGTCCCCTTCCTGGAACTTGCGCCCAGCATCGGATCGCAGCTCGAAGGTCTTGCTGCCATCCGCGACCGCGTTGAAGTACGGCGTCCATATCTTGAGATCGTGCGTCACCATGACGACACCAGCCAATACCAGAGACGCGCATACCAGGGGAGCATCTCCCACTCCCACACCGCGTTGTGGGCGGCGACAGGTATCTCGCCTGGTCCACCGAACCACCACTTATGCCGTTTCATCCGCTCTCCCCTCGCACCTCGGCACCATCCCACACGCCCCCTTGAACTCAGCTGCCGCCAGACAGTGCTGACACGGCACCACGTCTATGCGGAGCGTCTCGCGGCTCGCCTGGTAGGGCTGGCTGTAAAGCTCGCGGCCACAGCCCTGGCAGATGACTTTGACTGTCTCGGTGGTGTCACTCGCCATCGCCTGCATCCCCCTCTTCCATCTCGTCAGTGGTGTAGCTGGTCGCTTGCACCTCGAGGTTGAGAAGGTCGGTCAGGCTGATGTTGAGCGCGCCCGCGCGTCCGGAGTCTTCTCCACGCTTCCACTTGATCGCCGCGCCACAGATGTAGCCTTGCAGTGTGACCTCCACGTCGCGGCCCGGGTGCAGCCCCTCTTCGTCTGCATAAGCGCGCAGGTCCTCCAGCTTCATGTCGAAGCCGCCGGAGAAGTTGACCCGCACCGTTGTGAGCTGCATGGGTTTGAAGATGGCGTCGTCCAGGGTGGGCTGGACGCCCCTGCCTAAGACTTCGCCGGTCTCAGAGTCTATGGAGGTGATGTTTTCGCACCGGCGCTTGAACTCGTCAAAGGGGATGGGCGCGCTCATGTGGCCGGGGGTTCCGATGCTGACCGTGCCGTCGATGCCTTCCATGGTCTGTCCTTTCGTCTCGGGTACTAGGTGAGTCTCAGTTGCTCGGTCGGTTTCTGTCTTACGGTTTGCAGCACCGGCTGCCCATCCAGCTCTGCGATCAGCGGGCCGCGCGGGTCCTTCGTCGGTGCCATCGCATTCATCAACGCCCGCGCCCAGGACGCACCCCACTCACGGGCTACGTCAGTGAGGAAGTCCCAGGCTGCGGGGGTGAGGTCCATCTACTCTTCGGTGTCCTGGCCGGACTCGGACTCGATGCAGCTCTCCGGGTCGACGATGGCGGAGCATTCGTCCTGGAAGTCGCATTCCTCGCACTCGGCGTCGTCTTCGGTGCCGTCACCGAAGCACTCGGGCTTGTCGTCTGCCGCGCGCGCCGCTGCCTTCTCGGCTTCTCCCTGCGAGCAGAGGTTCGTGGCCTCGCAGCTCCGGCAGTTGGCCTTCCAGTGCTCCCAGGTGCCGTAGCATGGCGGTGGGTTGTTGCCGGTCTGCTCCTTGTAGGCTTTCTTGGCGGCCTTGGCAGCGGCCTTCTGAGCCGCCTCCTGTTCCGCTTTCACCGGGCACTCCTGCATGTGGTAGCCCTTCTGACCACACTGCGGGCAGGCGCCCTCTGGGATGTCCGGGGGCTCGGGTAGTTCGTCCACCAGGATCACCACGCCGTTGGCATACACACGCCGCGCGAGCGGTGCCTTGTTCTCGCGCTGGAAGACGTAGCCTTGGCCGTGACACTCCGGGCAGCCGCGGAGGGCGAAGAAGCCCTGGAGCGGGTACTTGGCGACGGTGTAGATGCCTGCGTCTTCTCCCACGCAGTCATCCTTGTTGACCAGGCACTCGCACTTCTGCGCGGAGCACTGGTGGAGCTTCGCCTCCTTCACGTCGATCGACTCGACCTTGATGAGTTTCAGCGCCAGCTTGGCGTTGCCCAGCTTGTACTTGGATTCATAGTTGCGGTCGTAGCTCGTCTCCCGGCTCACCGGCATGGTCATGTCGGCCACGAAGTACCGGGCGGTGATGACCAGCTCGCTGCCCTTCTGCAGCTTCTCGCCTCCCATGACCTTCTCCAGCTCGGCCATGTCATACGTCGCAGAGCCCGACAGGCTCACGCCCACCGATAGATTGATGAAGCGCCCGAAGACTTCCGGGTCTAGCGTCGGTTGCACAGTCAGTTCTTTCGTCATGCTGGTACCCCTTGGTTGCTTGCTGGTCACGCGCCCACCTCCACTCTGGATAGCCCGTCGTCGTCGCGGCTCACGCGGATCTGTGACGGCAGAGCGTCTTTGAGGTCGTCGTAATGAGTAAGGAGCATCGTGAGGCCGAAGTGGCTGCTCAGGTGCTCCAGGATCTGCGCCAGGTGCTGCCGGCCCTCTACGTCCAGGCCTTCGGGCTCATCCACGATCAGGGTCTCGACGCGGGCGCCGGAGCGGTGAGCGAGTAGGAGAGCTAGACCCAGCCTCATGGCGGAGGCGACGCGATACTTCTCCCCACCCGAGAACGTGTCGAACGGCCTCCAGGCGTTGCCGTGGTAGACCAGGATCTCCAGAGAGTCTCTGCTGCCATCCCGCGTCTCGCGCTCGCTCTCGAACCGCACCGCTAGCCCGCCGTCGTAGAGGGCCAGGAGCTCGTTCACCTCACGCTCCAGGGCTCCCAGGACGTTCTGGACTATCAGCGAGGGTATGCCCCACTTCGAGAACGCCTTACGGAGCAGGTCTGCGTCGGCCTGGGCTTCCTCGAGGCCGCGCGTCTCACTTGTGAGCTCGCGCAGGCGCTCCGCACTCTTGGCCAGCATGGCTATCGCCTCCTCGTGGCGGGCGATTGCCTTCTCTAACTCGGTCACTTCGGCGCGCTTTGCACTCACCAGTGACTGGAGCCGGGCCTCTTCGGCTTGAGCCGCGGGCGCCGCCGATAAGTCCATGACGCCGCGAGCTATCAGATCGTCAAGCTCACGCTGTACCTCAGACTTACGGTCCTCTGCCGCCTCGATCGTGGCGATCCGCGCAGGTATCGCGTCCAGGAGCGAGAGGTTGCTCTTAGCTGTCTGCAGATCTGCGGAGACATTTCGCGGCGCCGGCATGTCAGCGAGCTGCTGCTCCAGGGCCTTGGCCGCCTCCTGCTGTTCTGCATATCGCGCCCTTAGCTCTTCGGCTTCCCCGCTCACTGCGGTGCGGCGGTTGATGGCTGTTTCGAGCTCTGCGCTGAGCTGCGCCGTGGTCTGCTCCAGAGACGCGCCGCCGATGGCCTGGCCGCAGCGATCGCAGACCGGGGCCTCGATGCTCTTGATGGCTTCCAGCCGCTCTTCCAGGCTGCGTATCTGATCGGTGAGTCTCGTTACCTCTTGGGCCTTGGGCGTGCCGGCGTTCGTCGTCTCGAGCATCGCAGCCTTGGCTAGTCTGAGGTCAGCTTCCACCGCCGCGCGGGCCTGAGCCGTTCCCGCCGCCTCGCGCTCCTCTATCTCCAAAGCGCCGATCCGCAGGAGCACCGCGTCGCGTTCAGCGAGTTGGGCTTCCAGGTCGGTCTTGCTGGAGATCTGCGCGCCCAGGCGGTTCAGTTCTTCGGTCAGTTTGGCGGCCTGCCCTAGCAGCCGGTCGTTCTCCCGTGCCTTCTCTGCTGCTGCGCGGGCGGCTTCCAGGTTGTCTTCGGCCTCCTTGAGGTGGCTGCTGGTGATCTCCAGGCTGGTCTTGCGTGACGCTAGCTCTGTCTGCCGCACATCCATCTGTGCCGCGTCCGCCTCCAGCCGTGCGATCTCGCGCCGGCTATCCTCCAGCTCAGACTTGGCCGACTCCACCTGTGCCTTCCAGTGACGCTCCAGCGGGCCGTACTGCTCATCGAGTCGCAGGATGGACCCGAAGGCCTCCAGACGCTTGGCGGGCTGCAGGTTGAAGAACGAGTCGGCGTCCCCCTGACCCACGATGCTGGTGCGGAGGAGCGTCTCTTCGTCGACGCCCAGGATGGCCTCTATGCGCTCGTCTATCTCCTTGGAGCCGGTTCCCTCGGCGACCCACACGCCCGCCTCATCTCGGCAGAGCTCCACAGTGGTCTTGCCTGAGTTCCTGGAAGAGCGGGTGCGGGTCACGCGGAAGCGCTCCCCGGCCATGGCGAACACCACCGAGACGCGGCACTCTTCGCAGCCCTCGCGGATGAAGCTGTCTAGGTTGCGCAGGGTCCGGCCGCCGTAGAGAGCAAAGATCGCGGCCTCCGGGATGCTCGACTTGCCCGCGCCGTTGGTGCCGACGATGGAGGCCAGGCTGATGCCCGCGAGGTCTATCTCGGCGTCGGCGTAACTCTTGAAGTCCTTAAGGCTGAGAGTCAGGAGCCTCATAGTGTCGCCTCCAGTGATTCGCCCACCTTCTGGTCAAGGCGCGCGCGCTGGGCTCCTGAGAGCCCCCGCAGGTCCGCCCATGAGTGCCAGCCGGTCTGGACGTCGGTGTCTTCGGTGATGCCGTCAGCCGAATCGGTGACGGTGTGGGTGATCTTCGCGAAAGGCCCGTGTACTTTGACCGCTCCGGCCGCCATGAGCGCGCGCCGGATGGCTGTGTGGTCTACGGTCTTCGCGACTTCCGGGGTGGCGGTGTAGGTGACGCGGACTATGGCGTCCATGATCATGATCTCGGGGTATTGACAGAGCCCCCCTTCCCCGTCGGCTGGGTTCTCCAGGTCGATGTCCACGAATGGCTGCGGCTCTGAGCTGTGCCAGGTGATCGGGCTGCCGTCGGTGACAGGTAGCTCGACCTCCCACCAGCCCTTGCCCTCATCTGCCTCTGCAAAGTCGCAGCGCTCGATCGACCCGCTGTAGCGGATATGCGGTGCGAGCTGCTGAGCTTTATGAAGGTGACCCCATGCCTGGTAGGCGAACGGCAGCCCTTTGAGTTCAGAGGCGGGCAGCACAGGCTCGCGCAAGAACATCGTGGATTGCTCCGCCCCGATGGTGGAGCCGGTGATGGCGGCGTGACCCACAAGCACTGAGCCGAACGCGCCGGCGCCCTGCTCTGCCTCTGCCGCGAGTCCCCGCAGGGTCGCGAGCGAGAGCTCCACGATCTTGGCGTTCTGCTCATCCAGGGTCAGCTTCTCGAACTCAGGGTCTTGCGCGCTCACGTAGGCGCGGCTCGGGTAAGGAAAGCAGGCGATCGGGAGTTCGGGGATGCCGGGGGCAAAGACGATGCACGGCCTGTCGGCCACGATGACGTTCTCGTATTCGTCGAAGACCGCCAGGGCGTGCGTACGGCCCACCTGGCGGGGCTGGTCATGGTTACCGGTGATCATCACCATGGGGACGCCGGCGCCCTGCAGAATGTCCAGGCCCCAGCGGAACGCCGCGATCTCCGTGGGTGTCGGCTTAGCATCACGGAAGGCGTCCCCGGCGAAGAGCACCAGGTCTACCTTGGCGGCCACCATGCCGTTGCAGCTGCGCACCCACGCCTCGCGGAAGTCGACCAGGCGGGAGTTGACCCCGCCCTTGTCTTCGTCGCCATGGGCGTAGCTCGCGCCGAGATGCAGGTCAGCGCAGTGAGCGATGCGCAGGCTAGAACGTAACGTCTGAGAGGTCATCGCTCGCCGCCTCCTCTCCGTGCCAGTAGCGGAGCCAGGCCTCCACGTCGGGCCCCAGCTTGGTGGTGCTCAGGAGCTTCTCCCTCGCGTACTCTGGGTGAGTGCGGCAGACCTCCGAGAGAAGCATGCCCGTCATGGGGCCGCGCGGGATCTGTAGGTCGGTCGCGGGGCGCGGTCCGTTGGTCTCGGGCTCCACCTCTACGATCTCCCCGGTCTCCATGTCCACCGTCTCGGCCTCATCTGCGGGGACCTCGATGGTGAGCTGCCCCGGCTGCGGCGTGGGCCCGAACAGCGCTTGCTGCGCCTGCTGCCCCTGGCCCATGAGAGCACCCAGCACGGCCGGGTCGGACGTGTCTGGGGTGTAGACCAGACTCATGACCAGGAAGGGCTTGCGGGCCTCTTCGGGTGTGTATTTTTGCTTGACGGTGAGTGCTTGCCGATAGGCCGCCAGGCGGGCCTTGGTCTCGGTCATGCGGATGCGGAACTTGTGCACCCGTCCCCACCAGTTCTTGGCCCACCACTCGTTGTAGGCGCTGTCGCTCTTCTGCGCCCATGCCGGTGGTGAGCTTTTGAGCAGCGCCGTCTCGGCTTCTTCCACCCACTCCTGGCTCCCGAGCAGCTCACGATAGGTCCAGCCGTCGGGGTTGCGGACCTTGGCGTGCCACGTGATGCGCACGTTCTCCCCGCGAGCGCCGAAGTAGACGATGTCCGGGCCGATGTCCGCGATGCCGGCCTTCTGCCCGATCTGGTCCAGGGCCTTCTTGGTGAGGGCGACCATCTTGACCCGCTTGTTCTCCCCGGAGCCCTCCGTCTCGATCGGGTAGAAGTCCCCGCCGTTCATCGGGTCGGGGTTGAGTTTCACCAGAGACAGGCTCGGGGTGAAGTTCCGGTCGGCCTTGGCCAGAGTTGCCGCGGGTGCGAGTACGTTGTACTGCTCCTGCAGCTTGTCGCTCGTGAGGTCCACGAGCAAGACCCCGGTCGGTGAATACTGCACCACCCCTGCTGGCAGTTGGCCCGCTATGGCCATGAGCGCCTGTTCCTGCGGGCTGGCCTTCTCTAGTGCTTGGCTCGGTGTCATCTTTCCTACCCCTTTACGCTGTGTTGCCTAGATTGCTGGAGCTGGCCGCGAAGACTCGCGAGCAGCTCGAAGACGGGACCCACCATGCGCCGGACGTCTTGCATGCCGTCGCACTGCTCGGTATTCATGCGGTGCTCGACCTTGGTGCGCGTCAGCAGCGAGCGCACGTATGGCTCGTCTCCGTCGTCCACGCGCCCGTCTGAAAAGATGCTGCAGAAGACCTCCAGCATGTCTGTGGTGTTATCCACCTGAGCGTCTGCCGAGCAGTCGAGGTCGAACACCAAGTCGTCAAGCTCAGCCTGTGCGTGAGGTATAGGGCCGCGTGGGTTCATGGCTATGCCACCCGGCCGCAGTGGGCCAGCGCATCGATGGAGTCCAAGTAGGCGCGCTCTGCCTCTGCCACCTGCTCCCTAGCCGCGTCCAAGTCACCCTTGCGGAGGCGTATCTGCTCCATTGCCTCGTCGAAGTCCAGGGGGGCCGGAGCGTGACGGGTCGCCAGTGAGAGCAGGAAATCGTCAACGTCTGCCCCCCCGCCCGGGGGCAGGGTGTGTCTGTAGGGTGCCGGGGCCACCGCTAGGCGGGTGGCCATGACCGCCAGGGCGGTCCCCGGGGCTGGCCTCTTCTCTTCTGGCTTGTTACTGGTCATGCTTACTTGCTCCCTTCGTTTGTGGACGCTTTGACCGGGGCTGGCGCCGGCATGCCCTGGCCGCTGTACGACTTGCGATACCTCCGCCCTGTGCTCGTGACGAACTCGGCGACGAGGACCGCGGGCGTACCGGGGACCGCCTGCCTGGCGGGTTTGTCGTGGCAGACCTTCACCACCACCAGAGAATCAGCGACCGCGCGGTGTAGTGCCTCGCACTCCAGCGCCTTCTCAGCGATGCCGTAGTAGCTGGTCCCGCACTCTTCGCAGGAGTAGGTGACCTCCGTTCTCACAGTCTCACCCCCTCACGGTCGGTTCTCTATTCACGGTGATGCGGATCCCGGCGGGGGCCTCTTCGGGCTGCCACACCTTCGCGCGCACCATCTGGCCTATCTTCTTTTCGTCCGGGCAGCACAGGTCCCGGGGGACGTCCTTGGGCGCGGTGATCTCGAAGCTCCAGCGCTCAACGAAGGTCACGGTGGCGCCGTTGTCAGTCGTTACCGTCTTGGCCGGCGCCTGGACGTCCCGCCGGTACGTGCTGCTCTTGGTGACGATGATGCCGTCGGCCTCCTTCAGGGGCGCGACGTTATCAGCGAAGAAGCGGTTTATGTCCTTCACGTGGTCGTTCAGCGGGTCCACGAACCGCCGCCGAAGGGCGTCGACCGCCTTGATCTCTCCCCGGCACTGGCTCAGCATGGCCAGGGCTCGGTTTAGGCTCGCCTCGTCACAGATCGTGAGGGCCTGGGCCTGCTGAACTATCGCCGCGGCTGCCTGCTGCCGCTGGGCCACTTCGCCGTCTGCCACGACCTCGGCTAGTGCCCGTCCTTCTACTTCCGCCATGTGATCATCCCCCTTGCTTGAGTATCCGATACAGTCCGAGACAATAGGTGAATCCCCGGAAGTCCTCTTCGTGCCGTGTGAACGTGTGCGCCGTCACCTCCCCTGGCTGGTCTTTACTGAACAGCAGCACCTTCCGGTTGGCCGCCTTGTCCCCGTAAGTGTCCACGGCCGCCCTTCGATAGGCGGCGGTCTGGAAGCGGTGCTCCGGGTAGACCCCGGCTGTGGTCTTCCAGTCGATAAGCGTCGGTAGCTTCTGCCCGATCAGGCGGCAGTAGAGGTCGGGGGTGCCCGCGTAGCCGTAGGCTGGGCACGTCACCGGCCGTTCGATCGCGTAGGCCTCTTCGACGTTGGCGTCTATCCACCGCCGCCCCGCCTCGATCGTGGCCACCCACTCTTCCGGCATACTCACCGGGAGCAAGCTGCGGCCCGATACGTGGGCCTCGAGGCCGGCGTGGATGCTGCTGCCGAAGGCGGCGGCCTCATCCCTGATTTGGTCGGCCCTGGTCCCCATGCGCTTCATCCAGTCTTCCAGCGCGGACCCCTCCGACTGACCCGCCGGAGCGCGACCAGGTAGAGGGTGAGGAATGCAGCGATGTAGCCAGCTAGGAATGTGAGGAAGTAGCTCACGTCCGCCTCCACATGCCCACGACCAGAGCCGTGAGGTAGAAGGCGACCAAGGCGGCGACGGCGATGTGGGCGGTCATGCCACTTGCTCCACATCGAAGAGCGTGCCCGTGTAGTCGAGGCCCGGTAGCATCCGGGTGGCGACCCGGATGGAATGCTCAAGCTCACGCGCCCTGGAAGTCTGAATAGCTATCCACTCACGCCACACGTCGGGATCGTCGGTTATCCAGACGCCGCCCCTAGTGGGGAAGGCGACGATGAAGTGCCCGTAGTCCTCGCGCAGGGTCTTGACCATCTCGCGCAGCTCATGGTCGTCAGTCACCCCGATGCGCGCGCCCAGCTTCTTCATGGTCGTGCCCGTCGCCTTCGAGCGCGGGATCACGGACAGGAGTAGGCGGAGGGTGGCGTCCATCAGTTCGCTCGCCCTCTCGCCCCGGCCTCACGGGGGGGTGTGAGACCGGGGGTCAAGGACAGTGGGAAAGGAGGACCACTGCTGACACGTCCCGGGGGGACGCGAGAGCCAAGTTGGGAGGCGGCCACACGTGGGGCCACCTTGCAGTAGAAGGCCGCGAGGGCCTGGTAGGCGTTGGGGGTGGTCACGCGGCAGGCACCAACTCGGAGATCTCCACGTCGAGCGCCTTGGCGTAGGCGGCGGCCTGGACGAGGGTGATCGCGCTTTCGCCGTTGGCGTGGCGGTAGACGGTGCGCTCGGGCACATGGGCAGCTTTGGCAAGCTGCCTGACGTTCGTCTGCTTCTCTTCTATCAGTTCGGCCAGTCGGGTCATGTCGCTCCTTGTACTTGCCAACGTTGGCAACTGTTCCCAGTATACGCACCTTGCCAATGTTGTCAATAGTTAAATGCCGACGTTGGCTAGACTGGGCTTACAATGGACAGACGCACCATGAAGCCTCTGGCAACAGCACTGTCCGAATTGCTCAGGGAGCGGGAGATGAGCCAGGCCGAACTCTGGGCGCTGGCTGGCCTGAGTCCGACCGTGGTGAGCCGCTACCTAAGCGGAGAGCGCGGCAGGAAGATGGACTGGAGATCGGCCGATACCATTGAGAGGCTGGCGGGTGCGTTAGATGTCGGCCCCGACTACTTCATCGAGTACCGCATGTGGCAGGTCTCCCAGGCGGCGAAGCTCTACCCCCTGATCACCAACGAGGTCTACGACGTGCTCATGGGCTACGTCTCCAGAGAGCCGGGCGGCCTGAGCAGCCTACGGAGCAAGGGTAAGTGAGCCCCCAGCGCGGCCCTGTCACCAGCCTGGGCAAAACGTCGGGCCGCGCGAAGCGACCAGATGGCGAGATGAACGAAGAACCGAGACACCTTCCCCCCTTGCGTAGTAGCGGAGTGCTCATGCTATCGTCAGGGTCGGACGGGAACGATAAGACCAAAGACTGAGGCTAGGGAGGGAATCGTGAGGAGACTCTTGGTGATGCTGTCTCTGGCGGGAATGGTGGTGGCCGCCGTTGGCTGTGGGTCTGACGTTGACAAGGAAGACTTCGCGGACGTTTGGCGGGCCGCGGTTGAGCTTCAGGCCGCCACCACTGCGGGCGTCACCTATAACGACCTCGGGCCAATGGTGCAGGATCTTGTTGCCGAGATCGGACTGCTACCACAGGACCTATCAGAAACGGAGCAAGACATCGCGCGAAAATTGGCCGACATCGCCCAAGCGTACGATGACAGCATGGCTTTGTGGGAGCAGACGCTCAAGTATGGCGACTCGCTCCCCTATGTCTTCGTGTTCGACGAATGGAGCGCGATTCTGGACCGGTATGGTGTGTCCTCCCGGGAGCAGGATGCCTTCTTGGAGGTCTGGGTTTGGGCCTCGGACAGCATCGACGAACTACGGCCTGCAATAGCGCCATAGCTTACTCACGAGAGTGACCCACGTAGTAGCCTATTTGCGGCAATCTGACGAAGAGGGCTACCGCCGCGATCTGTCCTGCCCACTCCAGCAGCAGACCTTCCTAGCCGATGTGGAGCGTCGCCGCGAGGCCGGGGAGACCATCACCTACGAGATAGCCCCTTTGGACGAGGGCCGGTCTGGTGGTGAGTTCGAGCGCCCGGGGCTCCAGTGGCTGCTCGCCAACCTGGACCGCTTCCAGGAGGTGTGGACCTACGACCACGACCGACTGGCGCGTCACGAGTTCTATGGTCCGCTCATCATGTGGGAGCTGCGCAGCCGGGGAGTGAAGCTCTGGTGCTCGACCGGAGGCTCAGACGAAGAGACCCCTATGGGCAGATTCATGACGGACCTACGCCTGCGCTTCGGCGCCCTCTACCGGGAGCAGGTGTCAGACCGCACCAAGCGGAACCGCGACCAAAGGCTAAAGTCCGGACTCTGGAGCGGGCACGCTCCGACCGGGTACATCTACGCAGACGAAGACGGGCCGGGGTCCAAACGTTTGCTCGTGCCGGACCCACAGGCAGCGGATAAGGTGCGCGCCATCTTTCGGGCTCTAGCAGAGGGGAAGAGTCAGCGGCAGGCTTGCCGAGAGCTGGGCCTGAATCAGACCACGGTCATCTATCAGAAGGACAACCCGCTCTACATCGGCCTGGTCTACAAGCACAGGCAGCACCTCGAGACGACGCCAGAGCGCACCTACAATGTCCTGTGGGCGCTCGCGGCTGATGAGGCGGTGGACTGGATATACCCAGGACGGCATGAGGCTCTGGTGGACGCGGGCACCTGGGACGCCGTGGAGTTGCGCCGGCAGTCCAGCCCCAAGAACCGCGTCAGCACCACCTACGGGCTCTCTGGGCGGTTTCGGTGTGCGGAGTGTGGCGGGGCGCTGAGGATCTCGCGCAAGCAGGGCAAGCGCAACCACTCGCTCCGCTGCGAGCGGTGCAAGTGGGAGCGGTCATACGGTTATGCAGAACAGGCGGTGTTCGCGGCCATGACCGTCATCACTGAGTCCAAGGAGTTTGAGGCTGCGGTAGAGGCAGAGTTGACCAAGGACCATCCGGCGGCGCCTGACCGCGTGGCCCAGCTGAGAGCCGAGAAGACTCGTGTCGATAGAAAGCTCGACCGCGCCCTGGATCTCCTGATGGAGGATGACGACCTATCCGGTGGCCTGCGCAAGCGTGCCGTGGCAATCAAGGCGCAGAGCGACGGCTTAGAGCGGGAGATCGTCAAGGAGGCGGCGAAGCTCCCAGCCCGGCCGTCTACCGTGGCGGAGTGGCGCTTCACCAAAGCGCGCTTGCTGAGTCTACCGATAGAGGATGTGTGGCGGGAGGCTACAGCGGAGGAGCAGCGGGAGCTACTCGCGGGCGTGTTCTCGGCCATCAGAGCGACCCCCAGGGAGATCACGTTTGAAGTCCGTGGTCTCGGTGTAGCCTTCTCTCTGCCCTGGCATGTGGCCCATCAAGAGGTGGCGGGACCCGGATTTGAACCGGGGACACCATGATTTTCAGTCATGTGCTCTACCAACTGAGCTATCCCGCCACGCGCCGAGCAGCCGCCGGATCGATGACCCAAGCGGCATACCCCGAGGCGGGAGCGACGGGACTCGAACCCGCGACCTCCGGCGTGACAGGCCGGCGTTCTAACCAACTGAACTACGCCCCCGCGAAACAGCTTGCGAGATTATCGCACGTCAGCGACGCCATACAAGCGTCTCTTGCCAGTGGGCGCAGCAGGATTTGAACCTGCGACCCCCTGCTTGTAAGGCAGGTGCTCTCCCGCTGAGCTATGCGCCCGACATCGCCCGTCAAACTAAGCGACATGCCCCCAGGGGAATTCGAATCCCCGCCGCCGCCTTGAAAGGGCGGTGTCCTAGGCCACTAGACGATGGGGGCGGTTCTGGCGCTGATGAGCCATCACCCGATGCTCTTCCGGCACGGCGCGCGGCTCACAGCCGAGAGATGCTAACACGAAAGGGCGCGACACGGTAGAAGCCGTCGCGCGGCCCGGCTGCGTGCCAGACTCGCCGGCCCGCAGCCCCTTCAAACGTGGCTCGCCGATTCACGGTGTGCTACGCTCGCGGCCTATGAAGATCTCCCCTCGTAGCAGCGTGGTGATCGACCTAGCAGCGGTCCGCCACAACGTCACCCACCTACGGTCGCTCCTGCCACCCGGCTGTCGCATGCTCGTGGCCGTGAAGGCGGACGGATACGGCCACGGCACCTTGCCTGTGGCCCAGGCCGCCGTGGCGGCTGGTGTTGACGGCATGGCGGTGGCGACCGCCGAAGAGGCGGTCACTCTCCGCGATGCGGGCTTCGGGGATGCGATCCTTGTCATGGGCCCCCTCTACAGCTTCGACCAGTATCTGGAGCTGGCGGAGAGGGGCGTGGACTTCGCTGTGCTCAGCCAAGAGATGGCGGCACTGCTGCCCAGACTACGCGGCACCGGGCTCAAAGCTCGCGTTCATCTCAAGGTCGACAGCGGCATGAACCGCCAGGGCCTGTACCCCACTGAGGTGGGCGCTTTTCTGGATTCGATCCAGGGGATCCACGAGATCGAACTGATAGGCATCATGACTCACTTCGCGTGTGTGACTGAAGACCCGTCCACGATCGACTTTCAGCTCGGCAGGTTCATGCCCGCGGTCGAGCAGGTGCGCGATCGATACCCGGGCGTAATCGCTCACGCGGCCAACAGCGCCGCCACCATGTACGCTTCGCAAGCTCATCTGGACATGGTGAGATGCGGCTGCGCAGTGTACGGACTTTCGCCCTGGCAAGAGGACCCTATCGCCGACGGACTACTCCCGGTGCTCACCTGGAGGTCCCAAGTCGCTCTGATCAAGCGTGTGGACTCACAAGAAGGCGTGGGCTACGGTCACACCTTCCGACCGCCGACGCCTACCCACGTCGCCCTAGTTCCGTTGGGCTACGGAGACGGTGTTCCCAGGGCCCTCAGCAACAACGGCGAAGTCCTCATCAAGGGTAGACGCTACCCCATCGTGGGACGCGTCTCCATGGATTCCTTCGGTGTGGACGTCGGCACTCAGGGGGAGGTCGAAGTCGGTGACACCGTGACCTTGATCGGCAGCGACGGCGACGATCGTATCACCGCGGAGGAAGTCGCCCGGCGAGTGGGAACCATCAACTACGAGATCACCTGCGCCATCGCGCTGGACCGCTCCGAACGAGTGTTCATCAACGGAGAGGTCTAAATCGACCCACCTGGCTCACCAGGGTTTGAGGATCGCGTGACACTCCGGACAGTACGCTTCGTGCGGTTCGATCCGAGATCCACAGTCGGGACAGTAGAGCCCCTTGTCTTTGCCGCGGTGATGATGCCCCGACCCCGCCGTATCTGACCCGTCAGGGGCCTGCTCTGCTTCCTCATCCTTGGCGGACCTCCACCACGCCCATCTCCATCCGGACATGAACCTACCTCCCGGTGTGTAGCACGAACGGTTCCTCCAAACGGATACCCCCGCCATCTCCACGCCAAACGGCGGAGGGCGATGCCCTGGCTGATCGGTCCCTAAGGCCGTGCCACCGACCTTCCGCAAGTACTGCAGAAGAGTGCGGTGGGCCTGTTGGCCGCACCGCAGTACGGACAACCGGCCTGTCCTGTCGTCGACGTCTCCAGTTGGTCGACCGACGCCTGGACTTCTAGACGCTCTCCGCAGGAGCGGCAATACGTGTCGCCGGGCTGCGCGAGCGCTCCGCACGAGGAGCAGGTCTGCCTGGGCGGCTGGAGCGCGAGAGTCTGCGTCCCCGAAGAGGCGTCCGAGGCAAGCGACTGACCGTAGCTACGCGGAGACGGCGACAAGGCCCAGCCCGCAGGTGGCTGCGTCTGCGCCAACTGCCGCGCCAGCTCCGACGTCTTGGCCCAGTAGATGATCCAGCAGACGAGCATCGGTATGAAAGTGAGCAGACCCGATACGATGGCAAGGATCGCGAAGGCCAGTCCCACGCCGAACCCGAAGTCGCCCTGCGGAGACCACCCGCGGCTCTTGAACTCCGCGCGCACAGAGTCCCTCACCCTCATAACGGTGATGATCATCCACGCATACCCGAACAACGGGATGAGGTTCAGCCACACGTAGTCGGGCTGCATCGTCCGATTTTGAGGACTGACCTGCCGCAGCAGGTTGCGGAGGTTGAGCAAGAAGAAGACCGTGGCCAGTATCACCACGCAGATCAACGGCAGCCCCACCACCAAGAAGACGACCGTGTCGATGCCGTTCATTCAGCCTCCCGAGCGCCGAAGGTTTGAATCAGACAACGGACCTGCCGCACGACCAGCAGTAACCGGCACCCTGCCGGTAGGCGGCACCGCAATGCGGGCAGATCAGGGCGGCAGGCTTTGGCGCCTCCGCCGGTGTCTGCGCGCTCGCGCCGGGCTGGCCGGACGATGGTTGCGGGGGCTGTGCCGGCCCGGTGGGCTGCTGCCCGCTCAGCCAAGCGCCTGACTGGGCCCGGGGATGTTGACCCACTT
This sequence comes from uncultured Actinomycetes bacterium, assembly GCA_963718375.1. Taxonomy (GTDB): domain Bacteria; phylum Actinomycetota; class Thermoleophilia; order RBG-16-64-13; family RBG-16-64-13; genus RBG-16-64-13. The sequence goes on from CAVQZD010000004.1 coordinate 281,621, forward strand.
GCGACGGGCTCGCCGGTGGCGGATGCGAAGGCGATTCCCAGGGTGGAGCTTGGTAAGTGGGCTGGTTCGGTAGCGCAGGCGAACCCGCCACTGGAACAGCAGTAGAAAGCAGATTCCTGAGCTGAGCCGCACGTGACCAATAGATGATCCAGCAGATGAAGCTCGTCAAGCCTACGATCCCGCCGACTGCGGTCAGCAACAACAGGGTCGATTCGTCCATCGACTCCGGAAGAGGTGCGGTGAACCCGGACAGCGCGCTGGTCACCGCGTATGTGATCCCCACACCGAACCCAAAGTCTCCATCTGGCCGTAGGCCTCGGTACTTGAACTCCGCCCTCACTGAGTCCCTGATCTTGATCACAGTGACGAAGATCCAGGCGATATTGAACAGAGGGATGAAGTTCAACCAGACGTGTCCCGGCTGCATCGTGCGGTTCTGCTCGTTGACTCCGCGAAGCAGGTCCCTGAGCGTGCGCAGGAAGCGATAGTAGATGTAGACGGCGACTGCCGCGATGGCCAACGCAAACAGAAGTACAAAGGCGGACAAGTCCCCTCCGGTCTCTCTAGCGGTACGCCCCCGCGCGGGGGCCTTGCACATCAACTGGGCGCGGCGGCGCGGATGCGCCGCCGCGCCCCAAAAGAGGTCTGTCTTACTTGACCGCTTCCACTGCTTTGTCGCGAGCGGCCTCTAGCATCTTGATATCCGGGGCCTTGATGAAGCCCTTCTCTTGCATGAGGTCGATCGCGGCCCGTGCTTCTTTGACATCGGCGAGCGTGGTGTTGTAGACCTCGTCCCAGGTGAGCTCTATGCGGGCCACGCCATCCTTGATGGCCTGCATTGCCGTGTCGGCGGCCTCCACCGCGAAGACTTCGGTCTCCTGCATGGTGGGCATGATGTAGTCGGGGCTGATGCCCTTCTTCTCGGCGAAGCCGGCCACCGCATGGGCGGCGGCGATCGCCATCTCGTCGGTGATCTTGCGTGCCCGCACCATGAGGGCGCCCTTGAGGATGCCGGGGAAGCCCATGGAATTGTTCACTTGGTTGGGGAAGTCGCCACGGCCCGTGGCCACCACGTAGGCGCCTGCTTCTTTGGCGGCGTACGGGTAGATCTCGGGCACCGGGTTGGCGCACGCGAAGACGATGGCCTTGTCGGCCATGGTCTTGATCCACTCGGGCTTGATGGAGCCGGGTTGCGAGGCCCCTATGACCACGTCAGCGCCCTTGAAGGCCTCAGCCTCGCTGTCGATCTTCTTGGGGTTGGTCTGCTCGCAGAGTTCCCACTTGCGGTAGTAGGCCTTATCGGCCTTCACGTCGTCGCGACCCGTATGCAGGCCGCCCTTGCTGTCGAAGACGATCATCTTGGCGGGGTCGGCCCCGTCAGCCAGTATCAGGCGGGCGATGGTGCTGTTGGCCGCGCCGGCGCCTATGAGTACGATCTTGGCGTCCTTGAGCTCTTTGCCCACCACCTTGAGGGCGTTGATGAGGCCAGCCAGGGTGACGCTGGCCGTGCCCTGGGCATCGTCGTGCCACACCGGGATGTCGCACTCTTCGCGCAAGGTGTCGAGCACCTTGAAGCAGTTGGGCTGGCTGATGTCCTCGAGGTTGACGGCACCCACGCTGGGCTCGAGCATCTTGACGAACTCGATTATCTTGTCGGCGTCGTGCTTGCCCTCTTTGTTGTAGCTGTTCACGCAAAGAGCGATGCCGTCCACGCCGCCCAAGTACTTCATTAGGAAGGCCTTGCCCTCCATGACGCCGAGGCCGCCGGGAGGGGTCACGTCGCCGTCACCGAGCACCCGAGTGGAGTCAGAGACCACCGCGACCAGGTTGCCCCGGTTGCTGAGGTCGAACGAAGCATCCTGGTTGTCACGGATGCTCGTGCTGACCATAGACACGCCGGGCGTGTAGTAAACGTTGAACCAGTTGAAGCCGTAGATGCCGGCTTTGGGCATGCTCACGATCTTGCCCCGGTAGTACTTGTGGATCGAACCGGCAAGTTCTTTCAGAAAGATGGTCTGAGCCTTGGCCTTCTGCTCGGGTGTGAAATCATCAGGAAAGTACGAGCTGAGATCGGACAGGCTGAGATCAGGGTTCTTCATCTTCTTCGCTCCAGTCATCGCTTTCGGGGTGAAGGCACCGGCTCAGTGCGCCGATGAGCGTTGCCGGGCACAATCATATCATCGGTCTTGTTCGGCCCGGGGACCGTGCCCACGCGGGCGCGGCGGCAGAAGGAGCCTAGTGGCTGGGCTGCTGTTGTGCTTGCGCTTCGGTGGTGAGTCCCAATGCGACCATCAAGCGCTCAGCAGCGGATCCACCGAGCGGCTCGTGAAAGAGGTCGCGCACCTTGCGGCGTTGCGTGGCGTGGGCGTCCTCCCCCTTCAGGATACCCGCGAGAGCTTCGGTTAGACCCGCGGGGTCTTCCACGACCGGACCAGCCAGATAGTCCAGGATCGGCTCGATCGAATAGCCGCGTTCGTGACCGTAGGTCTCGATGTCGGGAAAGTGGTGAACGATGGGACGGTCGAGGATCAGGTAGTCCACATAGGCGCTCGATACGTCGGTCACAAGTGCACATGATTCACCAAGGAGTTCGTGCAGGGTGAAGCCTTGCTCGAGCAGCCACTCGTCGCTCAGATAGCGGATGCGGCTGAGTTCGGGGGTCTCTTCCGGCTCTGCCAGTGGATGCCGCTTCACGACCAAGAGAGCGTTGTTCTTCTCGAGCATGTCGTTCACCTTCTCCAGCCCCGGCGCGGTCAGCCCCAAGACATGGGAGCAGTGCGTTCGCACGCTGCCCCTATTCATCCCATACCTGTAGGTGGGAAGCCACGAGATCATCTTGGCTCCGGACCCAGAGGGATACCCCAGTCGCGTCATGACCCCCCTATCCCCCAGAGTCAGGCGATCGTTACGGGGAAGACCCGTGATGAAGGTCTTGACGGCGGGGCGCAGGGACTCTTGCACTACCTCGCCCCAGAAAGGGGATGTGGCCAACGCGTACTTGACCACGGGTAGGTCGGGGCCCGAGTCTCCGAACAGCCAGCCCACCACCTTCACCGGCATGCCGTGCCACACGTTGACGGACTCGACGGAATCCGGGCAGCGTCGCACCGCCCACGAATGGGTGAAGAAGACGTACTTGGCGGTCATCGCGTGCCACACGCCGCGGAGCGTCCGCTTAGCTATGGTCAGGGTCTCGGGCGACAAGTCCGAGTACTTCGAACGCGCTCTGGCTCCCTTGCGTGACCAGCACAGGATCACGACCTTCTTCAGACCCGCCTCGCGCAGAACCTTCTCGAGCGCCAAGACATCATCGCAATAGTCGGGCTGGCCGTTCAGTACAGCGATGCGACGCTTCGGCGTCACGTCATATACCATCTGTACCAGCCACTTTGATAGGTTCAACTCTCGCCACCCAACTCCGTCTTGATATGTGTCGTGGAGATGCAGGGGGTCCTGGGAAGATAGACTACCTCGCAGTACTCACGAAGCGAATCGAACTTGCCTTCCCAATCGTCTCCCATCACCAGAACATCCACGCCGTAGCGTTCGATGTCGTCGACCTTCTGCTCCCAGGAGTCCTCTGGTATCACCACGTCCACATACCTGACCGCGGACAAGATCAGGAACCTGTCCTCATAAGGATAGACGCACTCCTTGTTCTTGACGCGATTGAACTCGTCGGTCGAAAGGCCGACGATGAGACGATCCCCCAGTTGCCTGGCTCGCTCGAGGAGCCGGACGTGGCCCTTGTGAAACAAGTCGTAGGTACCATACGTTAGGACTGTCTTGTGGCGCATGAGCCGATACTACACCAGCGCAGCACGGCAGTCGACAGAACCGGCCCCACCTTGTACGATGCGCGAATGGCTGATGACACCCAAGAGAGTCAAGACCCGCCGGCACAGCCGGCGGTGCAGCGCAGCATCGACAAGCTGGTCGGCAAGACCCTTCTCTGGGCCTTCCCCAGTTGGGTCAGACCGAACCACCTCACGATCCTGAGACTCCTGTTCATCCCCGTCATCCTGGTGTTGCTCTATTTTGAGCACCGCGGCTGGGCTCTCTTGGTGTTCGTGGTCGCCGTGTTCACGGACCTTATCGATGGAGCCATGGCCCGCGGGCGGGACCAGACCACCTCCTTCGGCACATATGTCGATCCGCTCGCGGACAAACTGCTGGTCGCGGCAGTCCTAGCCTGGGTAGGATGGCAGTACCTGGTTGTGGACATCTTCCTGGGCTTCATCGCTCTCGAGCTGATCCTCATGGCCATAGGCGTGCCCATGTTGTTGCGAGCGAACGAGACGCAACCATCGAACTTCTTCGGAAAGGGCAAGATGATCATCCAAAGTCTGGCCCTCTTCTTGTTCCTTCTAGCAGGGATCCTCGGCTGGGAGCCCCTGACCGAGATATCGCTCTACCTGCTCTGGGTCGCTCTGGCATTGGCCGCGGCAAGTGGGGCTAAGCAGATCTTGGACATCGCCAAGAAGCGGAGGACACGCCCCCAGGCCGACTGAGCGCCCCGGCTGTCTGGGTAGCGCGCGTATACCGGCCCAAGACTCACCCTGAAACGCCGGCCCGCAGACCAACTTTCGTCGGTTGCATCGGGCGGTGAGGATGCGGTACTATGCCGCTCGGTCCGGCGGCGCGACTTGATTCACACGTTCGAGTTCGCGACGTGCTGTATGTTGCGAGCGAACTGGAGATCAGGTGGAGCAAGAGATCGGCTATCAGTTGGGCTACTGGACCCTTGCGCCGTTCGCCCTCATGCTGCTCTCCATCGCGCTGCTTCCCCTGGTGGCCGGACACTGGTTCGAAAGCAACCGGCACAAGGCGTACGTCGCCCTCATTCTGGGCGTGCCTACCATCGTCTATCTGGTGGTGGCCTTCGGGCAGGAAGGGTTCGATCTCGCCTGGAACAGCGCCAAGGAGTACATCCAGTTCATAGTGCTCCTCTTTGCCCTCTTCACCATCTCGGGGGGCATCCACGTGACGGGCAACTCGGTCGCGACTCCGCGCCACAACCTCACCTACCTGGGGCTGGGTGCCATCCTGGCCAACCTCATCGGCACTATGGGAGCCTCGATGGTGCTCATCCGTCCGGTGCTAAGAGCCAACTCCGAGCGCAAGTACGCCAAGCACACCGTGATCTTCTTCATCTTCGCAGTCAGCAACTGCGGCGGACTGCTCACCCCCTTGGGCGACCCACCGCTGTTCTTGGGGTTCCTGCGCGGGGTCCCCTTTGGCTGGACCCTGCAGCTTTGGCCGCAATGGTTGGTGACGGTCGGGTTGGTGCTTCTCGTGTACGCGATCTGGGAGTTCTACGTCTACTACCGAAAAGAGCCCCGCGAAGCTCTGGAAATGGACGAGGAAGATTTCGTTCCTGTGCGAGTCAAGGGCCTTCTGAACATCATCCCCTTGGCGTTGGCGGTCGTGGCCGTGCTCTTCTCCAAGCCGCTGACTGCCTGGGGAGAGGCGATCCACTTTCCTTTCATACGCGAAGTGATCCTAGTGGGCCTGGCGCTCTTGTCCCATAAGAGAGGACCACGAGGCCCACGTGAGGCCAACTCTTTCTGCTGGCCGCCTTTCATCGAGGTGGCAGTCCTCTTCGCCGGCATCTTCGCCACTATGGCGCCGGCGTTGGCCCTGCTTGAGGCTCATGGCTCTGAACTGGGCTTCACCGAGCCCTGGCAGTACTTCTGGGTGACAGGCGGGCTGTCATCCTTCCTCGACAACGCTCCCACCTATCTGACTTTCGCCTCGGTCGCACAGGGCCAAGTGGGCGCGTCTACGGTAGGGGCTCTGTCCTCGCTGGCCCCTCACTTGCTGGCCGCCATCTCGTGCGGGGCGGTCTTCATGGGCGCCAACAGCTACATAGGCAATGCTCCCAACTTCACCGTCAAGTGCATCGCCGAGAGCTCCGGCATCAAGATGCCTTCGTTCTTCGGCTACATGGCCTACGCCAGCGCGGTGCTCGTGCCCATCTACCTACTGGTCACGCTGATCTTCTTCCTCTAGGCTTTGTGGGGCCGCGGTCCCTTTGACTCCGCGGCCGCGAACGCCTAGCATGGGGATGGTTCAAGAGGCGCGGAGCGACCGCCCCGTGCGCGATCATGCGGAAGGCCATCAACGAAGGGAGAGCACGTGAGCTCATGGGGAACAATCGGCATCACTGTAGCGAGCGTCATCGTGGCCGCGTACATCCTGGCCGGCATCAGGATCGTACGTCCGACACACCGTGGTCTGGTAGAGGTCTTCGGAAAGTACTGGCGGTACGCTAATCCGGGTTTCCACTGGATCCTCCCCATAATCATGAAGATGTACCGCGTGGATATCCGCGAGATGCTGGTGGAAGCGCAACCCCAGATGATCATCACCAACGACAACCTGAACGCCCGCGTGGACGCGCAGGTGTATCTGAAGGTCAAGGCCGACGAGGCCAACGTCAAGTCCTCGCAGTACAACGTCTACAACTACGAGATGCAGATCGTGAACCTGGCCCGCACGACCCTGCGTAACATCATCGGCACGCTCACCCTCAAGTCGGCCAACAGCGAGCGCGGCAAGATCAACGAGGAGCTCCGCAACACCCTGCTCTCCGAGACCGCCAGCTGGGGCATCGAGATCCTGCGCACCGAGCTCAAAGAGATCGACCCGCCCGAGGACGTCCAGATAACCATGAACAAGGTGGTCAAGGCCGAGAACGAGAAGGTCGCGGCCGTGGACTTTGCCACCGCCACTGAGACCCAGGCCGACGGCCAACGCCGCGCCGCCGTCAAGCAGGCGGACGGCAGCAAGCAGGCCAAGATACTCGAAGCCGAGGGCGAGGCGGAGTACATCAGACTGGTCAATGAAGCCGCGGACAAGTACTTCGTCGGCAACGCCCAGGTGTTGCGCAAGCTGGAGGCCATGGAACGTTCGCTGAGTCAGAACGCCAAGGTGGTCGTGCCGGGTGACTCCCAACTGGTCAACGTGATCGGAGATCTGGCCGGCCTCACCCCGATGCCCATCGACACCTCAAAGCCATCGAAGCCCAGCACCTCAAGTCCTCGGATGACCTAAGAGCGACGAGTCGCCGTCCTCTGAGGCGGCTGTAGGTGCAGACGTAGCTGAAGAAGCGTGGCGCCCTCCCACTCGGGAGGGCGCCACAGTTTTGATGTATGGTTTCTGGAGTCGGTAGCGCTATTCATGGGAGCAGGCAAGATCGCCGAAAAAGACAAATCGCCAACGGGACCTGTCCCAGACAGGACGCCCCCTGCCGACGCCGAGGAACCCCCCAGCGGAGGCGCGCCGTCGGCCTCAGGCCGCGACGCGCGCACGGGCAACCTCCGCGACAACCCGCGCCAGCTCCTTATCACTCTCGGCTGGCTGGTGGTGGTGGTTTTCGGGCTGCGCTACGCGGCCGGCCTTCTTAGCCCGATCCTTGTGGCCCTGTTCGTGGTCATGGGGCTGAGTCCCGTTCTGGAGTGGATGCGAGGCAAAGGGGTGCCGGGTTGGCTCACCATCACCATAGTGCTTATCGGCTTCCTCGGCCTCATGGCCGCTCTCATAGGCATCCTGGCCTCGTACGCGAGTGATTTCACCGCCCGTCTAGACGACTACCAGCAGAAGATGGATCAGATGGTCATCGACATACAGGACTGGTTCGCCGGTCATGGCGTCGACGCGAGCGGCTTCTTCAAGGAGTACGTCAACGTGGGGAGGATCACGGACTCAGTCTCCAGCCTGGTGGGCTCGGTGGTCGACGCCTTCAACAACGTCATCCTCATGGTCATGATAGTCCTCTTCATGCTGGCGCAGATCTACTCGTTCCCCCGCAAGGTCTACTCGCGCCTAGACCTGTCAGGTCGATTCGAGACCAGCTTCAGGGAGTTCGGGGAGGTAACACGCTCCTACCTCTTCACCAAGGGCTGGCTCGCTCTCATAGCTGCTGTCCTAAGCACCGGCATCTACTACGCCTTCGGAGTGGATTTTGCCCTGCTGTGGGGCATCGTCTTCTTTGTTCTGAGCTTCATTCCCACCTTCGGGTTCGTCCTTTCGCTGATACCACCGTTCGCCGTCACCCTACTTGAGTACGGCATCACCAGGGCGGCATTGGTGGTAGGCGTGGTGGTCGCGATGAACACAGTCGTAGACAACGTCATCGCTCCGCGGTTCATGAGCAGGAGTGTGGGGCTCAGCACCCTCGCCGTCTTCCTGTCGCTCGTCGTGTGGGCCTGGATACTCGGCCCTGTCGGGGCCCTGATCTCTGTCCCCCTCACCCTCATGGTGAAGCTTCTCGTGTTCGACTCTTACGAGAGCACGCGCTTCATCTCGCTATTCCTGACCGGGGGTAGGGATATGGACACCGCCGCCGACAGAAAGCGAAAAAAGAAATCCCGCAGAGGCAAGAGCTAGCGCAGCCGCTCACTTGATCTGTATGGCGTCTATTCGTTTGCCTCTGGTGCCGATCACTATCGTGTTGCCATAGACGGCCGGCGTCGCCTCGATGATGCTGCCTATCTCAGTCGTGTTGAGCGAGGCCGCGACTTCACCCGTCGTACCGTCCAGGAGAAAGACCATACCTGCACTATCGCAGATGATGATGTACGACTTGCCTTCCGCGGTATACACCGCGACTGGGGAACTCCACGCGTAGTTGGCCATCGCGAAGCGCCACACCTCGTGACCTGTGCTCTTGTCCAGAGCGACCAACAGACCAGGGGCTACGCTGGGAGTACCTGCTACCGGGAAGATGACCAGGTTCGCGATGTCCCCCCTACCCACGACGCCGGTGCCCTGCACGCCGCCACTCACCCCTGCTCTGGACATACATGGATACGCAGTGGTTGAGGTCCACACTTTGTCGCCTGTGGACGCGTCTATCTTGTATATGGAGATCTCGCCCTTAGCGGGCTCGTCTCCTGAGCCGGTGATATGCAGCGACGGCGCCACGTATATGTAGGCCTTGCCTTCCGCTATCGACTCCTCGAACACAGGCGAGGCGTTGGTATCGTCCTGGATGTCCTGCACCCAGACCGGCTTCATGCTGTTGAGGTCTATGCACATCAACCGGCCGCCGTTGTCGGGGACGTAGAGATAGTTGTGCCAAGCTGAGGGCGAGCCCTCCATGCCGTACCAGCGGTTGGTCGGCGAGTTGTCAGGTTCGGGACCATCACCGTAGTCTGGAGCCGTGTAGCGGAATTTGATGGCGGGGTCTGGATCTATCGACAGCGACCCGGTCTCCGGGTCCCACTGAGTGTTCAGCTTGAGGGTATAGAGCAGACCGTTCTCTCCTGGCTCTATCAGCGTGTCGGTCTCGACATCGATCAGGGCGCTCGCATCGAAGGCCTGCCACGCCTTGCGGTAGGCCTGTGGGTCGTTGGTGCCGAAGGTGTAGAGCAACTCCTGATCCACCAAGCTGTAGATGCGGTACTTCACCACACCTTCGGGCTGGCTGGGCGGGAGCGCGTCCCCTTGACCGACGAAGAGGAGCGGGATGCCACTCGGATAGAGGCTGGCCGTCCCCTTGATGGCCCCTCCCCCGGTAGGGATGACCGGCCTGGTGGCTGTGCCGTCCCTCAGGTCCAGGAAGTAGATCTTGCCGTCCAGACACGGGTAGATGACCTCGACCAGCTCCGGGTCGTTCTTCTTCTCCAGGTACAGGTTCATCTTCTGTTTGACCGCGTCAGGCCACTTGACGATGAGCGGTTGCCCAGTCCAGCCGCTGCCCGTCCAGACTCCGCCCTCGCTTCGCTCTACCGAACCCGTGGTCACCTGCCACAGCATCTCCAGTTCTTCTGTGACCACATCGACGGTGCCGTAGCTGCCGCCGTCACGGTAGTTGTTACCTCTGAAGGTGGTGACGCCTTCGAGGTCGGTGTAGTCCTTTCCCGGACCGAAAGAGATAGGATCGGAGCGCGAGTAGGAGGCGAGGCGAGTGGTGTCCCGGAATATGTCGGTGGTAAGGCTGAACGCCGCGGGAGTGGTGGACGCCGCCGGCGCGACCGTCATCTCCAGTACGGGTTCAGTGGTGGTGGTGGACTCGGGCGTGGGCGGAACGTTTCGAAAAGCGACCGCCCGGACCACCAGCACGGTGGTCAGGATGAACGCGCAGAATAGCGCCACGGCCGCCAGTCTACGGAGGAGTATCTTGCGCCTCTTCCTCCGACGGCGCTCACTGTCGTAGCTGTGAAGATACTTGGGCAACTGGTCTTCGTGCATTCTCACCGCTCCGTTGCATGGGCCCGCTCCGCGGCGGGTCCTCACGCAAGACATTTCGTCGGGGTATGTTACCAGCAGACCGCGGTGCTGCTCACAGCGAGTGCGCAGGCATCGGGTCTCCCACTTGCCCCAAGGTCGACGGAGCCTGCACTTGCGTCAATCGACTCTCAAGCCCTAACATTACGCATTACATGAATCATTCAGATAGTGAAGCCGCGAAACCGGCCCGATGATCGACACTCCGCGCAACTACTGGAAGACCCCGGCCGGTCGCGGCTTCGTCATGCTCGCCGCCATGCAGGTGGCGGTGGGTGTGGCCAACAGCCTGACCAACGGCGTCATCACCAACTACTTCGAGAACGTCCTCCAGTTCGACGGGCCCCAGTTCGGCTACATGACTGCCATCCGCGAGATGGGGGGACTCCTTCTCATCTTCTTGATGGCCCTCCTCTACCGGGTGTCTCTGCAATGGGTCACGGCAGGCGCTCTGATCCTGATGGCGATCGGCTACGGGTTCATGGGCTCTGCGGACAGCTTCGTCGCCGTCATCCCCTGGATGCTTCTGAGCAGTTTCGGCATGCACACCGTCCTGCAGACCCAGTATTCACTAGGTATGAGCCTGACTACTCAGGATAGGCTGGGAGGTGTCTTGGGGAGGCTCACCGCCTTCGGACAGGCCGGATATCTGGGCGCACTCGTCCTCTTGTTCCTGATTTTCCATTTCGGTCTTATGTCCTACGAATACACGTTCATGGTCGCCGGCCTCTTCGCGCTGGTGGCCGCGCTGGCCATATTCCGCTTTCCACACCTGCACGAGGGCGAATTGCGCCATGTGCCCCCCAAGCGCGAACGGCTGGTCTGGCGCAAGGACTACCATTACTACTACTGGCTGAATCTGCTCGACGGAGCGCGCCAGCAGATCTTCTTCTCCTTCGGACTGTGGGTCTTGGTCGACCGCTTCGAACTCAGCGTATCCGAGCTCTCCATCGTGCTCTTCGTCTCGACCCTAGGTACCGTCCTGTGCTCTTCATACGTGGGCAAGATGATCGACCGGGTGGGCGAGCGCAAGGTTCTCCAGTTCATCAACATCGGTTACATCTTCGCGCTAGGCGGCTACGCGCTCGCAAACAGCGTCTATCTGGCCTGCGTGTTCTACGTACTTTATTCGTTCGTCGCCATCTTCTCCGGCATCGGCGCGAGCGTGTATCTTCGCAAGATCGCCGTACCCGCGGACATCGCTCCTACCCTTGCCATGGGTGTGACCATCCTCCATGCGACTGCAGTCATAGTGCCTGTGGCGGCGGGCGTGATACTGAACTTCGTCGGCTATCAGATACCCTTCTTCATCGCCTGCGGCATCGCACTCATCGCCGTCTTCGTGACCCGACGTCTAGACCCTGAAAACCAGCGCACGGCGGCGAGGGTCGCTCTGGATTCAGCCCACGCCACACCAGACACCGACACAGACCTCGCCGTCGTCGACTCGCAGACCGCGCTCTGAGGTGCTAACCTCGGGTGCCTCGGAAGCCCACTCCCGGAGATCTTAGGAGAGACGATGGACCATCGTGAGGTCGCAGACGGCCGTGGGACCGAGAAGGGTGAAGGCGCCCCAAGATCCACCCAACGACCGATATCGGTGTTGGCCCCCGCCCTGAACGTGGCAGACACCATCGCACCCCTGGTATCCATGCTGAGGTCCAGCGACCTGGTGACCGAAGTCGTAGTGGTGGACGATGGCTCTATCGACGGCACCCCGCGGGTCGCGAAGCAGGCGGGTGCCCTAGTCGTCATGAGCACGCTTCTCGGCAAAGGCGCCTCGCTGGTCGACGGCTTGAGGAACGTGAGCGGCGAGATAGTGCTCTTCGTAGATGGTGACCTGACGAACCTCGATCCGGACCTCGTGGAGCGTATGACCCGCCCCATCCTCGAGGGACGGGCCGACATGGTCAAAGCCAAGTTCACCCGCGACCCCGGCCGAGTCACGCTGCTCACCGCCCGCCCCCTCCTCAGCTCCTTCTTTCCAGAGCTCGCGCGCTTCCACCAGCCGCTGAGTGGCATCGTCGCAGCCCGGCGCGCGCTCCTGCACAATCTTCGGTTTGAGAACGACTACGGCGTGGACGTGGGCATGCTGATAGACGCCTCCATGAAGCATGCTCACATCGTCGAAGTGGACGTCGGCCACATAAGTGACAAGGACCAATCTCTCGCCGAACTGGGAGAGATGGCGACTCAGATAGCCAGAGTGATATTGGATCGTGCGTGGCGGTACGATCGCTTCACCATAAACGCCGTGCGCGAGATGGAGGAGGTGGAGCGGAGGGCAAGAGCTCTGCTGCTCCCTTCTGCGGAAACCGAGCACCCCAAGTTCGCACTGCTCTGCATGGACGGAGTCCTCTTGGACGGTCGGTTCGTGGTCGAGTTGGCCGAACGGGTGGGCGCAGGCTGGGAACTGTCCCGTTTCTTGGACAACGACGCTCTCTCAGATGAAGAACGCACCACAGCCATCGCCGCCATCTTTGCCGGAGTGAATCTGGAGACGTTCGAGGACACAGCGCGGGCGATCCCCCTATCCCCTGGAGCCGTGCAGACGGTGGTCGCCCTGAGGAGCGCCGGCTACCGAGTGGGCATCGTGACCGATAGTTTCGACGTGGCGGCCGAGATAGTCCGCCGGCGCGTCTTCGCCGACTTCAGGGTGGCCCACCTTATGAGGTTCCATCACGGCGTGGCGACCGGCCAAGTGACACTCTCCCCCGCGATGTGCGCGCCTGAAGGCTGCCCGGAACATGCCTGCTGTAAGTCCCATGCCGTCAGCCAGCTACAGAAGTCAGCCGGGCTTGACCCAGAGCAGACTGTGGCCGTCGGGGACACCGAACGCGACATCTGCCTGTTGCGAGCGGTGGGTACTCCGATAGCCTTCCGACCGAAATCGGCTACCGTCGCCGAGGCCGCGCGCCACACCGTGACCGAGTCACTCACCGAAGTTCTGGCTCTTCTCGGCATCGACAGCGGCAACGAGGCCGACGAGTGTACCGCTTAGGCCGAAGCCACCCGCGGTCGGGTCACTTCTGGGCCAGGGCGTAGACCGACTCGTAGTCGCGCCATTCGAAGTCTAGCGAGGGGTCGAACTCGCGCAAGCGTGCATCCTTGAAGCCCGCCGCCTGGAGCACCTTGATCAGATTGTCTTCATCGAACATGTATTGATGAGCAGCGTGCTTGAGCACGATGAAGTTCACCTCGTCCATATAGGCGATGTAGTTCACCACATCTATCGCCGTCGTATCGTTCCAGGCGGGTTCGTACTTTATCCAAGTGCTGTAGTCGAGTGGCTCCTTCTTGCAGTACGCCTCCAGGTAGGGCCGTGCACTAGGCACGGCGACGGAGATGGTGCCCCCGGGCTTCAAGACCCTCAAGCACTCCTTGAGATGCTGCTGCCCCTGCCTGAAGGTCAGGTGCTCCAAGAAGTGAGAGCTATAGATCTTCTTCACAGAGTCGTCGGGAAAGGGGAGGCGACGCCTCAGGTCCCAGTAGAAGTCACAGCCAGGTGACATGTCCAGTATGAGCCAGCCGTTCTCGCCCTTGCGGGCGCCTCCGCCGACTTCGATCCACAGCTCTTCATCTCGACCCACAAGGCGACGCACCGCTCTCTGCGTGCGCCTTAGCCGCCTTTCATCCCCGTGGGTCATCCGAAAGCCCCGATAGGCGCCTCGCAGCCCGGCCAACAGGGCCGGCCTGGTCAGCTTCTCGGGATAGGCTGGTTGCTGCTGCAAGGTCTGGCCTCCGACTGACTGCCGCATTTGTGCTCGCGTCATGTTACCGCAGCAGCCGCCGCGAATCGTTACGTTCAGCAGACTCGCGGGTAACATACCTCGGACAACAGAGCACGCCATGCGAAGGAAGGAGCGGTACAGGGAATGCCTAGCCGCATAGGAATAGTGAAGGAGACCGCACCGGGCGAGAACCGGGTGGCCCTCGTCCCGAGCATCGTGGACAAGTATACGAAGCTCGGAGTCGAAGTGCTGATGGAGCGCGGAGCTGGCGTGGCCGCCTTCCGTCCAGATCAGGACTACGAAGAGAAGGGCGCCGTACTGGTCGACTCGGCCAAGGAGCTCTACGAGCAGTGCGACGTCATCCTGGGTGTCCAGCCTCCCAGCATTGAAGCGATCGGCCAAATGCGCGAGGGCAAAGTGGTGCTTGGCTACATGGATCCTTACGGCGGGCCAGAAGGCGTGCAGGAGATGCAGAAGAAGAAGATCACTTCCTTTTCAGTGGAGTTGATCCCGCGCATCACCCGGGCGCAGTCGATGGACGTGCTCACCAGCCAGGCGGCCGTCGCAGGCTACAAGGCCGTCCTGATAGCGGCCAACGAGCTGGCGGGCTTCCTGCCGATGCTCACCACCCCTGCCGGCACCATCAAACCCTCCAAGGTGCTCATCCTTGGCGCGGGAGTGGCAGGCCTGCAGGCCATCGCCACCGCCAGGCGTCTGGGCGCGGTGGTCGAGGCCTATGATGTCAGGCAGGCCACCCGCGAGCAGGTGCAATCGCTGGGTGCCAAGTTCGTCGCTCTCGAGCTTGATGATGCCGAGGCGGCAGGCGGCTACGCGCGGGCCTTGACCGAAGAAGAGAAGGTCAAGGAGCGCGAGATGCTGGCCGACCATGTCGCAGCCGCCGATATAGTGATTACGACCGCTGCCATCCCAGGCAAACCAGCGCCGAAGTTGATCTTCAAAGACATGGTCGACCGTATGAAGATCGGGTCGGTCATCGTGGACCTTGCCGCGGCAACCGGTGGCAACTGCGAGCTCACCAAGCCCGGTGAGACCTACGTCACCGACAACCTTGTGACCATCGCGGCGCCCTTCAATGTGCCCGCCCTGGTCGCAGCCGACGCGAGCGAGATGTACGCCCGCAACCTTCTCAATTTCCTGACTCCCCACATCAAGGAAGGTGGCGAACTCGCGCTCGATTGGGAGGATGAGGTCCTCAGAGAGAGCGCTCTCACCCACGACGGTGAGCTCAGACAAGGAGGCACTAAGTGAGCGACGTGACACAGATAGTGGGCGTGGCGGCCATCTACATCTTCATGCTGGCTGCGTTCACGGGATACGAGGTCATCTCGAGAGTGCCTGTGATCCTGCACACGCCGCTCATGTCGGGCAGCAACTTCATTCACGGCATCGTCGTGGTGGGTGCCATGGTGGCTCTGGGATCAGCGACCACCACAGCGGAGAAGATCATCGGGTTCGTGGCCGTGTTCCTGGGGGCCATGAATGCTGTGGGCGGCTATGTGGTCACCGAACGGATGCTCGGCATGTTCAAGAGTGGCAGGGACGAGAAGACGACCAAGAAGCAGGCGTCATGAGAAACGCGCTGATCCAGGCCAGCTACATCATCGCAGCCCTCTTGTTCATAGTGGGTCTGCGTCGCATGAGTTCTCCCAAGACCGCCCGCGGCGGAATCTGGTGGGCCGGCGGCGGCATGCTGCTGGCCACGATAGCCACCTTCTTCTGGCCGGGGCTCACCAACTACGTACTCATCGCCATCGCCGTCGCGGTTGGAGGCGGGATATCGGTGGTCATGGGCACCAAGGTCAAGATGACCGGCATGCCCCAGATGATCGCCCTCTTCAACGGCATGGGTGGTGGTGCGGCAGCGGCTATCTCGGCCGTTGAGCTGATGAAGCCCGATACACCCGCCCGTGACATAGTCGTGCTGGCGGTGCTCGGCGGCATCATCGGCATGATCTCCTTCTCGGGCTCGCTCGTCGCATTCGCGAAGCTGCAGGAACTTCTCAAGAAGTCGGTCATCTTCCGCGGCCAGAACATCATCAACATGCTGGTGCTGGCCGGTGCTCTCGTGGCCGGCGGCTTCGTGATCGCCGGATATGGAGGCGTCTGGGTCGCTCTGCTGTTCGGGCTCTCTTTCCTCTTCGGCATCATGATGACCCTCCCCATCGGAGGGGCCGACATGCCGGTGGTCATCTCCCTCTACAACGCCCTCACCGGTCTGGCTGTGGGCTTTGAGGGATACGTACTCGGCAACGCGGCGCTCATGGTCGCCGGCATGGTGGTCGGCTCAGCCGGTACGCTGCTCACTCAGCTCATGGCAAGAGCCATGAATCGTTCGCTGGCCAACGTACTGTTCTCCGGCTTCGGCGCCAAGGGCGGCCAAGAAACGGCGGAGGGTACAGGGGGCGTCATGAAGCCGATCGAGGTGGATGACGCTGCGGTCATGCTCGCCTACGCCGACAAGGTCGTCATCGTGCCCGGATACGGTATGGCGGTCGCACAAGCACAGCACAAGGTGTGGCAGCTCGCGCAGTCCCTCGAGCAGCGTGGAGTCGACGTTAAGTTCGCCATCCATCCTGTGGCCGGGCGCATGCCCGGACACATGAACGTACTGCTGGCGGAAGCCGGTGTACCCTACGAACTCATCGTCGACATGGAGGACGTCAACGACGAATTCCCCTCTACGGACGTCTCCATCGTCATCGGCGCCAATGACGTGGTCAACCCCGCCGCACGCACCGATGCGTCCAGCCCCATCTATGGCATGCCCATCCTGGATGTGGACAAGTCCAAGAACGTGCTGGTGATCAAGCGCGGCCGCGGCACCGGTTTTGCCGGTATCGAGAACGCCCTGTTCACAGGCGATAACACCCGCATGCTGTTCGGCGACGCACAGTCGGTGGCCAACGCACTGGGGGCAGCGGTCAAGAAGGAGTAGGACCTGTCGCACTCATGCGCAGACGGGCGAGCGGTCACGCGGGGCCCCGGCGAACAGCCGGGGCCCCGCGCTCTCTATGCGAAGTCGAAACGACCGGACCTGGTCCCGCTAGTAGCCCAAGACCAGCGCAAACAACCTGCCCAGAAGATAGACTTGCGGCGGAGGCGCTTGGGTCAGTCGGCCTGCGACCTTCACTGCGTCGATGTCCACGAGCCGTCCTGTGGACGCGGGGTCCTTCTTCCCCAGGCAGCGGACCAAAGCGAAGTGTGGCTTCTCCTCGAGATCACTCCGTGAAAACACGGTGGCTCGGTGCTGTTCGGTAGGGCTGTAGAGGTCCACTTCCTGCGAGACCCCCCCGTCTATGGTGACCTGCACCTTGCCACAGTCGGGGCCGGTGCGCGCGATCAGTTCCAGAGTGCTCCCCGTGAATGCCGCTAGGACCGCAGCCCCCGCAATATCGGTATGGGAGAGGCTGCCCCCGGACTCCAGGGCCGACACCGCAGTCTGCCACTCGCCCAGGTAGCCCAGCAGCGGACTAGTCTGCTGGTAGCGCGCCATCCGTTGCTCAGCCGAGAGGAGCCCTTCACCGAGTGTGACGAAGCCGTACCCCTTCGCCTTCAGTCTGCGTATCAGCTCAGGCAGGGCCTTGGGAGTCACATCGTTGTTGGTGTGCATCACGATGATCGCGCCGGGTCTCACGTCTTCCATGATGTAGGCGATCACCTGGGCCGCACTCCTGTGAGCGACGTTGTCGCCTCCTCTGGCGGTCCAGAGGACATGCACGTACCCCTCCTCCCCCAGCACCGCGAGGACCTGACGATTCACCTCGCCCCAGGGTGCGCGGAACACCGGAGAGGGGTCACTCAGGCCCGCGGTGGCGAAGACATCCTCTGTCATTTGTATCTGCGACACCAGCTCGTCGCCGCTCAGGGCCTCAACCTTCACGTGCTCGTAGGAGTGACTGCCGAGCTCATGACCTTCAGCAGCGATGCGACGCGCAAGTTCGGGGCTGCTCTCCACGCCCGCGCCTGTCGGGAAGAAGGTCGCTTTGACGCCGGCTCCTTGCAGCGTGTCAAGGATGCTCTCCAGAGAGGCGTCATCCCAAGCGTCGTCGAAGGTGAGTGCCACGACCTTCTCCTTGGTAGGAAGCCGATCGATCTCTGTACCCGGCTCCACGGGCCCGGCCGCGTGGGCGTGAGTGGCGCCGAGCAGCGTGCCGGAGACAAGCCAGGCGACGGTCACCACCACGGCGGCCATCACGAACCTCCTCAGACAGCACGTGGTCACGCCAAGGCTCCGATACCGGCTAGCCCGCCACAGCGGCATAGGCGTTGCGGAACATCCTCAGCCAGGGGCTGTCGGTGCAGCCCCATCCTGGAGGCACCCACGGCCACTGACGCAGCTGATAGCAGCGCTCTGGGTGCGGCATGATAGCCAGATGGCGTCCGTCTGGGGAGCAGAGTGCTGCGATACCCCGCGGACTCCCGTTAGGATTGTAGGGATAGCCGGTGGTGGTCTGCCCGTCCGGATCGACATACCGCACCGGTGCCAGATCGTTCTTCTCGATCCAGTCGAGCGTGGCCGCAGCGGGCACATGAAGCCGCCCCTCGCCGTGGGCCACGTAGACGCCCAGCACCGAGCCCTCCATGCCCTGCAGCATCAGCGCCGGGCTCTTGGCTATGGAGACCGTGGAGAACCGTGACTCGAAGCGTTCGGACAGGTTCTTGACGAACCGAGGCTTGAGCGTATCGGGCAGGTCGAAGCCGGGGATGCCCAGCAGGCCCATCAGCTGACAGCCATTGCAGACCCCCAAAGAGAGGGTGTCGGGTCGCGCGAAGAACGCCGCGAACTGCGCCCGCAATCTCTCGTTGTTGCGTATCACCGAGGCCCAGCCCTTCGCTGAGTCGAGCACGTCGGCGAAGGCGAACCCGCCCGGAAACGCGAGTAGTTGGAAGGCGTCCAGTGCCGCATCGCCGACCATCAGGTCGGTCATGGTGACGTCCCAGGCCTCAAAACCGGCCGCCATGAAGGCCGCTGCCAACTCCCGGTCGCCATTGGTGCCCTCTTCGCGCAGCACCGCCGCCTTGGGCTTTGCGGCGCCTGCGCGCCGTGACCCGACCGAGGCCGTGCCCCGACGGCCCACGGGGGCGTCGGGGTCGAAGCTGAGTCGGTAGGGGCTCGTGCCCGCCGGCCGGCGATGGGAACGCCACTCCTGCTCGGCGCAGTCGGGGTTCTGCTGTAGACGCTCCAGCTGGTAGCTGGTCTCTTCCCAGACCGCGTGCAGAGCACGGACGCTGTCCTCGAGCACCACCTCGGCACCGAAGCGCAACTCGACGTCGGTGGGCTGAACCTCGCCTAGCTCCACTCCGGTGACGCCGTGACGCGACAGTATCGCCCAGGTCCGCGCCTCGTCGGCCACCTCGACCACCACGCCGGCTTCTTCGGCGAACAGCGAGCCGTAGAGACCGTCCGCGAGAGCCGCGCCGGGGGCGCCACCGCCCGCCGCGTCGAGACTCACTCGCCAGCCCTTGTCCCCCGCGAAAGCCATCTCCAGCAGGGCGACTATCAGCCCTCCGTCGCTGACATCGTGACACGCCAGGATGGCTCGCTCGCGCACCAGGTCCTGTACCGCCTCAAACACCGCCCGAAGCGCGGCCGAGTCTTCGATGTCCGGCGCCTCGTCGCCCAGTTGACCGAGTACTTGAGCCAGGGCGCTTCCGCCAAGCCGAAGCCGATCGGTCACAGAGAGGAGCAGCAGCTTGCTGCCCGTCTGCTTGAGGTCGCTGGTCACCCTGAGCTCGACATCGGGCATAAGAGCGTAGGGCGCCACGACCAGCTGCGGCGGGGCCTTGACTAGTTCGCTGGTGCCGTCCGCGGCCGTCCCCTGACTGGCCATAGAGAGGCTGTCCTTGCCGCCGTCGATAGCCACGCCCAGATCCATGAGCAGGTCGCGCAGCGCACAGGCCGCGTCGTACAGCCAGGCTCCCTCGCCGGGCTGCTTCACGGCCAGCATCCAGTTTGCCGAACACTTGATGTCGCGGATGCCGGTGATGACCGCCCCCGCCATGTTGAGCAAGGCCTCGGCCACGGCCATGCGCACGCCGGCCTGCGGACTGATGAGGCCCTTGATGGGCTGCTCGCCCAAGCTGAGAGCGGTGCCCGACGGGTCGTCGTAAGTCTGCGCGATGACCGCGTAGTCGGAGAGCGGCAGGTGGCGCGGGCCGACAAGTTGGCGCTGGATGACCAATCCCGTGACATCCAGGTCCACCTTGTTGGTGAGAAAACGCTTCGAACCGATCGCCGGCAGGTGCAGCACCTGCTCCAGCACGCGGCGCAGCTCACCGGTGGGAGGCAACTGCAGCGGCATGAGGTCGGTCCGGCGCTCGCCGCGCGGGACACGGCGCTGGAACTCGTACTGCTTGGGCGGTAGCTGCCCCAGGATATCGTCCAGCGGAAGATCCACAGGCCGGCTGCCGTCGGCCTCGTCGTACACCACCAACACCCCATCGCCGGTCACCCGGCCGACCACCGCCAGTGGGACGTTCTCCCGCCGTGCGATGCCCTCCAGCACATGAAGCTGTGCCGGCCGGATGAGCAGAGCGTTGCGCTCCTGCGATTCGTTGCCCCAGATCTCCAGAACAGAGAGTGTCCGGTCACCCACAGGGATCGCCCGCAGATCGATGACCGCTCCGGCAGGTTCGACGATCTCGGGCAGAGCGTTGCAGTCGCCCCCGGCGCCTAGATCATGCGCGGAGACGATGGGGTTCGCCGCTCCTAGCTCCACGCAGGCCCGCATCAGCCGGTTGACCCGCTGCTCCATCTCGGGGTCACCACGCTGTACCGCGTTGAAGTCCAATTCCTGAACGTTGGTGCCTTGCTCCATGCTGCTGGCGGCACCACCGCCCATGCCGATGCGATAGGCCGGACCGCCCACCTGCACCACCAGCATGTCCTTCTCGGGCTTACCCTTGACCGTGTGCTCGCCCCGTATCTGTCCGGCCCCGACGCTGTACATGATGGGCTTGTACCAGGACCGATAGCCATCGGGCAGCCGCAGACCGTAGGTGCGGGTGAACCCGTAGATGAGGGGCTCGCCGAAGCAGTTGCCGTAGTCGGAGGCGCCGTTGCTGGCCTCTATGAGTATCTCCGCCGGCGACGCCAGGTCGGCAGGATGGGAGTAGCCGTCCTCTTCCCACGGCAGCTCGTAGCCTGGTAGATTCAGGTTGCCCACGCAGTAGGCGGCGCCTGACGCGCACACGAGCCCGCCGCGACCGACCGCTTGGTTGTCGCGGATGCGCCCACCGCCGCCGGTGGCGGCGCCGGGATACGGGGCCACGCCCGAGGGGAAGTTGTGGGTCTCTGCTGTCAAGGTGGGATGCAGTAGCGCAGGCTTCTGTTGCAGCGGCGAGGCGCCGTCGGGGCGCGCGGCAGTGAACAGCTGCACCTCGGTCCCTTCGATGGCCGAACTGTCGTCGCGGAACGCGATCACCGAGTTGGGCCCTGAGACCGCGAGCGGTTGTCTCACGACGTCCATGAGATGCTTCTCGGGCACGCGCTCACCGTCCACCCACAGCTCGCCCCTGAACACCCAATGACGAGAGTGCTCCGAGTTCGCCTGCGCTATCTGGAACAGCTCCACGTCGGTGGGATCCCGGTCGAGGCGCTTGAAGATGTCCGCGATGATCTCCAGGTCGCTGGAGTCCCAGCTGCAGCCATAGTCGCGGTCGAACTCCTGCAGGGCGGTGACACCCTTCTGCAGGAACGGGATCACCCGGACCGGCTCCACCGATAAGCCCGAGTCGAACGACACCAACGGCTCCCGGTAGCGCATCTGTGTCATGCGGTCGTGCAGGGGCGCCAGGATCTGCTCCGCCTGCTCGTCGGTCAGCTCCACGCTTAGCCCCAGACGCACCGAGCGCTCCAGGCGCCGCACCCGGTGCGCGCCCGAACGATGGCAGATCTCCACGGCGTTGGACGACCAGGCGGTCTCGAAGTTCAGACGCGGTCCGTACTCCAAGATGGTGGGGTAGGTATCCTCCAGGAAGCTCTCCTGTCCGAACTGCTCGGGTTCGAATGTCTCGGAGAGAGCGTACTCAAGGACGGAGAGTTCCTGTTCGGCCAGGTCCTCCTCAGACTCGACGTAGAAGCAGAACTCGCTGCTTACCCGTTCGACGGGTCGCCCGACCACCTGCTCGACGTTCTGAGCGAACGCATGGAGCCGGGTCGGAGTCATGCCGGGTGTCCTGAAGAAGCGCAGCATCCTGTTCTTCTGCAACCATATCAAATGGGCCGTGTAGGATTCGAACCTACGACCATCGGATTAAAAGTCCGGTGCTCTACCAACTGAGCTAACGGCCCCCGTAAGCCGTCAGATTCTAGCCTCGGCCCCTCCCCACGTCAACGCGCCGAAGCGCCCGATTCGACGTAGCGGCGCTCACTGACCGCGCTCTCGGGCCGTCATCTCTTCACACAACCCTCACATTCTGCTGACGGCCACCTTACGCCTCCCTGGCTACCATGGGGGCGGTCCGTCAGAGGTGCGTACGAAGGAAACGATCTGCATGAAGATGCTAGAGAACAAGAGAAGGCGCTGGGTCATCGCCGGGTTGGCCGTCCTCTTCTCCCTGGGGGTCGCATTCACAGTCCCCTCCACCGCGCTGGCTTGGGAAGACTGTCCTTACGGCGAAGTGGACTGCGCATATCCGGGGGACTGCACACGGTACGTGGACACGAACAATGACGGCATCTGCGACCTCTCGCAGCCCGAACCCACCGACTCGAGCACCAGCGCCGGCGCCGTCTTGCCCACCGATCAGTCCGCCACGCCGACCGATCAGTCCGCCACACCGACTGATGAAGGCACGACGTCCGGAGGCGGCGGCCGACACCGGGGGGCGACGGCCGCCCTGACTGAATCGCCGGACGCTCCCACCACACCGCCATCTGCGGCCGCCACCACGGCGACCCCATCAAACACAGACTCCGGAGGTAATCCCTTGCTAACCCACTACTACGTCAGCCCCATCGCCATAGGCTTCTTCTTGATCTACGCGATCAGCTTCTTCTTGTACAAGACGAAGCGCATCAAGATCGCGACCCACCGCAAGATCTGGAACGTCATGCTGCTGGCTACCTTCTTGATCACGGGCATCTTCGGGCTTCTGCTGACGATACAGCTGGACTACGCGCTGCCGTTCCAGATGCCCGTCGATATCCTGTTCTGGCATGTTGAGGCCGGCATCGTGATGAGTCTCATCTCGATATTCCACATCGCCTGGCACTCCAAGTACTACGCGAAGCTCCTGCGCACCAGCCGCAGTAGGGCCCGCGCCGCCGAGTCGCTGGAAGCGTATCCGGCACAGCGCGGCTTCGCGCCCGGCCAGGTGCCACCCATACCCGAACGCGTGCACGCGTTCGAACGTCACTGGGAGCCCCGGCCCTAGCGACCACCAGTGACGTCCACCCCCGCACCCGGGCCCCAGGGCGAACAGCCCGTGGGGCCCGTTCCTTCGCGGTGCGACGCAGCCGGTGAGAGACCCTCCATGCTGGAAGGGACCCGAGGGGGCGTTTGGCTCTCTACCGAACGGTTCTGCGCAGCCAGTGAGAGACCCTCCATGCTGGAAGGACCCCGAGGGGGCGTTTGGCTCTCTACCGAACGGTTCTGCGCAGCCAGTGAGAGACCCTCCATGCTGGAAGGACCCCGAGGGGGCGTGTGGCTCTCTACCGAACGGTTCTGCGCAGCCAACGCAGCCAATAGTGAGAGGAGAGCCATACGCCCCCTCGGGAAACTCAGTGTGACGCAGCCAATAGTGAGAGGAGAGCCGTACGCTCCCTCGGGAAGTCGCCAGCCAACGCAGCCAGAGGCGCCGAAGCCCCACCCCATCACTGGTGGGACCCGAGGGGGCGTTTGGCTCTCCACCGAACGGTTCTGCGCAGCCAACGCAGCCAATAGTGAGAGGAGAGCCAAACGCCCCCTCGGGAAACTCAGTGCCTGAAGTGACGCCGTCCGGTGATGACCATGGCCATGCCCCGCTCCTCAGCCAAGGCCAGAGACTCGTCGTCTCGCTTGGAGCCACCCGGGTGGATCACGCAGGTGGCCCTGGCGTCCGCGCACACTTCCAGAGCGTCCGGGAAGGGGAAGAAAGCATCAGAGGCTACGGCGCACCCCGCCAAGGGATGCTGCGCCCTGGTCACCGCCAGCTTGGCCGAATCCACCCGGCTCATCTGACCGGCGCCCACGCCCACCGTCATCAGATCCTTCACCAGGATGATGGCGTTGGACTTGGTGTGTTTGCACACCCGCCAGGCGAAGAGCAGATCGCCCCATTCGGCCTCGGAGGGAGTACGACTGCTGACGACCGTCATGTTCTCGCGCTGGTCGACCTCGCAGTCCCAATCCTGAACGAGCATGCCTCCATGGATGCGCTTCATGTCGAAGGAACCACAAGTGTCGCGGGTCGGCTGGCCCGTGAGGATGCGGATGTTCTCCTTGACCGTCAGGACCTTGAACGCCTCCTCTGAATAGCCCGGCGCCCACAGGACCTCGATGAAGTTGGTGGTGAGCAGCTTGGCCGCCGCCTCATCGATGGGCTTGTTGCAGACTATGACGCCACCGAACGCCGAGATGGGGTCACACGACAACGCCTTCTCGTAGGCCGTCGCCACCGTCTCAGCCACGGCCACACCGCAGGGGTTGTTGTGCTTGACTATCACGCAGGCCGGCAGAGCGAACTCCTCCAGACAGCGCCGGGCGGAGTCGAGATCGAGCAGGTTGTTGAACGATAGCGGCCCACCGTGCAACTGCTCCACTGCTGCCGTCATGCTCCCATCCGTGCCCACTTCGGAGTACCAGGAGGCGCGCTGATGCGGGTTCTCCCCGTACCTCAGCTCTTGTACCTTGGCCAGCTCAAGCGTGAAGTGATCGGGGAAGTCCGCCCCTTCTTGCTCCCCGAACCAGCGGGCGATGGCCGTGTCGTAGTGAGCAGTGTGATTGAAGGCCTTGGCCGCCAGCCCACGCCTTGTCTCCAGCGACAGTTCCCCGGCGTTCTGTTTGAGTTCTGCGAGGATGCCGTCGTAATCGGCGGGGTCGGTGACTATGCCCACGCCTGAGAAGTTCTTGGCGGCCGAACGCACCATGCTAGGGCCACCGATATCGATGTTCTCCACTGCCTCGGCTTCGCTGACGCCTCGCTGCGCCACGGTCTGCTCAAACGGATAGAGGTTGACCACCACCAAGTCTATGGGCTTGATGCCCAAGTCCTCGATGGCCTTCAGGTGGGCGGGCTTGGATCGATCGGCCAGGATGCCTCCGTGAATGGCCGGATGCAGTGTCTTCACCCGTCCGTCCATGATCTCGGGGAAGCCTGTGACCTCGGAGATGCCGGTGATCTCCAGACCGACGTCGCGCAGGTACTTCGCCGTGCCGCCGGTAGAGATGACCTCTACGCCCATGTCGGTGAGCCCGCGTACGAAGGGCTCCAGACCGTCCTTGTCCGATACCGACACCAATGCCCGCTTGACCTTCACTATCTCCTCCTCGCTTCCGCTATTCAAGCGGTCACAACAGTCGATTATGTTCGTTCATCCAAGTCTACCCGTACCACCCGCGTTCCCGGAAGAGGGGGTCTGACCTTGCCTGCCGCAAGCAGGCGGATGGTCTCCGGCAGTAGCTCATGCTCCACGGCGTGGATGCGCTCCGCCAGGGTCTTCACGGTATCACCCTCTCGTATGCGAACCGCTTCCTGGGCGATGATCGGCCCGGTATCCAAGCCTTCGTCCACGAAGTGCACGGTCACTCCGGTGATCTTGACCCCGTGCTCCAGGGCGTCCTCGATGGAACACGTGCCCGGAAAGGCCGGGAGTAGGGCCGGATGGAGGTTGATGATCCGCCATGGGAGCGCCTGTACGAAGTCCGGCGGCAGTACGCGCATGTATCCGGCCAGCACCACCAACTCGGGGTCGGCGATGCGGACGACCTTCAGCATAGCCGCCTCTTGCGCCTTGCGCGATCCGTACGAGGGCAAGGAGCAGACCTCCGTGAGGATGCCCGCCTCCTTTGCTCTTCCGATCGCCCTCGCGTCCGGCTGGTCGCTGACCACCAGCACGATCTCCACCACCGGGCCGCCGGGCGCAGCAGGCCGTCCGTGAACCGCCTCAATGATCGCCTGCAGGTTGCTGCCGTTGCCGGAAGCGAGAACCACCAGTCGGTACGTCCCTGAGTTCACTCGAGCCCTTTCAAGACGACCCGCTCGGAGCCGCTCACGACCTCTCCGACCACAGAGGCCTCCTCACCCGCCGCCGTCAACACATCTAGCGCCTGCTGCGCGGCGTCACCAGGCACGATAAGCACGAAGCCGAGCCCCATGTTGAAGGCCAGGAACATCTCCGCCTGCGAGATGCCGCCCAGCTGCTGCAGAGCGCCGAAGACGGGCGGCACCGACCACCTTTGCGTATCCAACACGGCCGACGCCCCTGCGGGGACCGCCCGCGACAGGTTGCCGGCGATGCCGCCTCCCGTGATGTGCGCCATCCCCCTCACGGGCACGCCAGCGTCCAGGAGTGCGAGCACGCTCTTCACGTATATGCGCGTGGGGGTCAGTAGTACCTCGCCGGCCGAACTGGTCGCCAGGCCGGGCAGCTTGTCACCTAGTCCCACGCCGCCTTTCTCCAGCGTCTTGCGTACCAGTGAATAGCCGTTGGAGTGGACGCCGCTCGACGCCAACCCCAGGACGGCGTCTCCCGGCTTGACTTGGGAGCCATCGATCAGCTTCTTGCGCTCCGCTATGGCCACACAAAATCCAGCCAGGTCGAACTCCCCGGGGGCGTAGAGCCCAGACATCTCGGCCATCTCCCCGCCGATCAGCGCACACCCGGCTTGGCGGCAACCCTCCGCTACCCCGGCCACTAGCTGGGCCATCTCCGAAGGTTGTAGCCTTCCTACCGCCACGTAGTCCAAGAAGAAGAGCGGCCGCGCGCCCACCGTGAGCACGTCGTTCACCGACATGGCCACCAGGTCGATGCCGACTGTGTCCAATCGCCCCGTTTCTTGAGCAAGGAGGATCTTGGTGCCCACACCATCTGTGCCGCTCACCAGCACAGGATCCTCGAGGCCCTTTGGCAGCTCAAAGAGGCCCGCGAACCCGCCAAGGGAGCCCAGCACTCCAGGGATGTAGGTGCTCTCGACATCCTGCTTGATCAGCCGGACGGCCTCCTCGCCTGCTTCGACGTCCACACCCGCCGAGCGGTAGGTCAGTGCCTCCTGCCGTTGCGGGTCTTTCTCGCTCCGACTCATGCTCCGTCCCCCGGCAGAGTACTGCTGGTAGTCGGAGCGGACGAGTTCGAGGGATCAGGCTGCGTGGTCGTGGTCGCTCCGCCCAGATAGCGCTGGTAGCCCTCCTTCTGGAGGATCGGGAGCCAATTGGGCAGCCTCACGGGGGTCAAGAGCACGATGATGAGAGTGACGCCGACCAGGCAGCCGGCCGCTATGCCGAGCGACCTGCGGCTGTGGTTGAGGGCCGCCAGCAGGGCAAACAGAAAGAAGGCGCTGAGCAGGAAGAACAGGGCTATGCTGACGGAGCTTCGCACAATCACAGCGTACCAGACCTGCGGTGCCGCTGCGTCCCCGTTGCCATCTGGTCCGTGGCATCTCCGCCACGCTGGTGCTACAGTCTGGTCAGCAAGTATGGTGCCTCTGCAGTCAGGCTCCGATATTGAGGAGCCGAGAGGGAAGCCGGTGCGAATCCGGCGCGGTCCCGCCACTGTGACCAGGGAGAGCACCCGGCTCTTGCGCCTCGCGCGAGACCGGGAACCCGAACTGGAAGTCAGATACCTGCTGCGAAGGAGGAGCAGACGCTCTCCGCGGAGAGAGCGACTCCGCCCCATTGGGGCGCCACTCGGTTCGACCAGGCGATGGTCCGGCCGGGGAGTAGCTGAACTGCTCTCCACCATCTTGCTGGTCGTGATCATAGGTTGAACCGAAAGGAGTCCGTATGAACGGACGTTCGACGCCACGCCGAAGGACGGCTTGGCTCTCCCTGGTCTTGGGCACACTGGTCTGTGCCCTCTTCATCATCGCTCTGGTCGGCGTCGCAGGATGTGGGTCTGACGACGGAACGCCCAGTTCGACGGTCACAGCGGTAGAGGCGACCTTCCCGGTCAGCCTCTCCGATGATGTGGGTAGCACCGTCACTGTGCCGGCGAAACCCACGCGGATAGTGTCCACAGCCCCGTCAAACACCCAGACCTTGTTCGCTATCGGGGCCGGAGACCGGGTGGTGGGTGTGAACTCACTTGACGACTACCCGGCTGAAGTGGCCGATATTGCCAAGGTCGGCGACTTCCAGGTGAACACCGAAGCCGTCATGGCCCTGAGTCCCGATCTGGTGCTGGGCTACTCGGGCAACGAAGAAGGACTCGCACCGGTCAGCGCGGCCGGCGCCCCAGTGCTCATCTTCAATCCCGCCTCGCTTGAGGGCATCTACACGAACATCACCACCATCGGGGCGGCGGTGGGCAACACTCAGGAAGCCGCGCAGTTGGTGGCCTCGATGCAGGCCGAGATCGCAGAGTTGGCCGAAGCCGCCGCAGCGACCGGCGAGTCACCCACGGTCTTCTACGTGATCGACGCCACCCAGCAGCCGTACACCGCCGGCGCGGGTACCTTCGTGGACGAGCTGCTCACTTTGGCTTCCGCGACCAATATCGCCACGGACGATGGTTACTTCGCCATGGCTCCGGAGAGCCTGTTGGCCGCCGACCCTGAGATGGTGGTGCTCTCCGGGCTCGCGTTCACCAGCGCCGACCAGTTCACCTCTGACCCGCGCTTCAGCGGACTCACCGCGGTCAAGGAAGGGCGAGTGTTCGTGCTCGACGCACAATACGACAAGCTGCTGACCGTTCCCGGACCGCGCATCGTGGACGGTCTGAGGGGTCTGGTGGAGACCATACACCCCGACGTGGACACTGCCGAGTAAGCGACCGCCTGCGCGCCGACTCCCTGCGGGAGTCGGCGCCGGTCGGGGCGCGGGCCGTCCGCGCGGCCCGCGCCCCGTGTCACTGCAAGGTCTTCGTTACAAGAGGAAGGCATCGGCCATGTCAACAGGGCAGCGCCGCAAAGTCTATCGCTTGGTGATGGGTCTCCTGAGCCTGGCGCTGGTCGGCGGAGTGGTCGCGGCCCTTGCGGTCGGAGCCGCGGGTCTGTCCGCCGCTGAGACCCTGCGTGCTTTTGGCGGTCTGCTACGTCACGGCTCTGAGGCCACGGGTGACTATCCCGCCTGGGCTCCGAGGCTGCTGCTCGACCTCCGTATGCCCCGCATAGTCCTCGCACTCATCGTGGGAGCGGCCCTCTCGACTTCGGGCGCTTCGTTCCAGGGTGTGTTCCGAAATCCGCTGGCCGACCCGTATCTGCTGGGGGTCTCCGCTGGCGCGGGACTGGGCGCGACCATAGCCATCGTCGCGAGGCCTCTGGAGTCCATGGGCATCTACGGAGTCCCCCTTCTGGCGTTCGTGGGCGCGACGGCGGCGGCCTTCGTCGTCTATCGGCTGGCTACTTTTGGGGGTCTTACGGGTGGCGCATCGCTGCTTCTTTCGGGGGTGGCAGTGGGGTCCACTCTCACCGCGGTGATGTCCTTTCTCATGATAGCTACCGAGCGTGACCTACACACGGTGGTCGCCTGGCTCATGGGGGGCCTCTCCGCCGCCACTTGGACCAAGGTGTGGATCACGCTGCCCGTGGTCGGAGCCGGATTCATCTACATGATGTTTTCGGCCCGCCGCATGAACCTGCTCCTCATGGGTGAAGACCGCGCGCGCGAACTGGGGCTGGACAGTCAGCGCAGCCGCAGAAACCTGATGGTCGCGGCCGCCTTGACGACCGCCGCCGCAGTGGCCTTCGCAGGCTTGATAGGCTTCATCGGTCTGATGGTGCCGCACATCATGCGTCTGCTGGTAGGCCCCGATCATCGACGTCTATTGCCGGCCAGCGCGCTCTTCGGCGCCCTACTGCTGTTGCTGGCTGACACAGCCGCGCGCACCGTCATGGCCCCCTCGGAGATCCCGGTAGGCATCATCACCACGGCGGTGGGCGGTCCCTTCTTCCTGTACCTACTCCGCTCTCGCAGGGGGATCTGAGATGCCGCAAGCCGTCTATGATCTTCGCGCGGTCACAGTCACCCTTGGCGAGCAACAGGTGCTCGGCCCCCTCGACCTGGCGCTGCCGCCGGGCTCGTTCATCGGCATAGTAGGACCAAACGGTTCAGGCAAGACCACGCTTCTGAGGACTCTCACCGGCGTGGTGCGACCCTCGGCCGGCGAAATCCTGCTACATGGCCGGGCCCTCGCCGGCCACAAGCCCATCGACGTAGCCCGTTCGGTCGGTGTCGTCCCCCAGGCCTTTAGTCTCGACTTTAGCTTTACTGTTGAGGAGATGGCAGAGATGGGCAGGTACGCCCAGTCGGCCCGTGACCCGCATGGCGACCCGGCGACAGATGCGGAGTCACCCGTGACCGCGGCCCTACGGGCTACAGGCCTCCTCGACCTGGCGGACCGCCCTGTCACCCAGCTCTCAGGCGGTGAGCGCCAGCGAGCCCTCATAGCTCAGACGCTGGCGCAGGACACTCCCACTCTGCTTCTGGACGAACCGCTCAACAACCTCGATCTAAACCACCAGCTGGAGACCATGCAGTTACTCCGGACGCTCAACTCCGAAGGCCGCACGGTGGCGATCGTCCTCCACGATCTCAACATGGCCGCCCAGTACTGCGACGGACTCGTGCTGCTGGACCATGGACTAGTCGCCGCCCAAGGTAGCCCAGAAGAGGTCCTCGACCCCCGGTTGATACTCGAGATCTTCAAGACCAGGGTGACCGTGCACCGCCAGGGCCGACGGCCATACGTGACGCCCGTCTGGTCCGAACCCGCGATCACCCCCTCTCGCCACTTGCCCGGGGTACATGTGGTAGCCGGTGGCGGCGCCGCCTCCGGCTTGATCGAGGAGCTGGTGATGCGCGGATCTACTCCCACCGTAGGCGTGGTGAGCGTCTTTGACACCGACTACGCCACCGCCCAGACCTACGAGCTGGAGATCGTATCGGCTCCCCCCTTCGAGGCCTTCTCCGCAGACACGATGCTGGAGTTCGACCGATTCGCCAAGCAGGCCGACGTGATCGTCATCGCCCCAGTGTTCTTCGGTCAGGGTAATCTAGCGCCCTTGCGAAGCACCCTCGAGGCCGCGAAGAGGGGCGTGCAAGTCATCGTGATCGACCAGCCTCCCATAGGCGAGAGGGACCTGAGCGGGGGCGAGGCGGCCGCCCTGATCGCAGAGTTGCAGAGTCACGGGGCCCTCGTTGTCGAGGGTCCCTCCCAGGCGGCAGACGCCGTCTGCGCCTAGGCGCTAGTCGAGGGCTGCTCCTCCACGGCAGAGTCTCCCTCTAGGTCGTCAAGGCGGCTCTGGATGAGGCCCTGCTTGTGACTGAGCCAGACCAGGTAGCCGGCCACCAGAAGCCACACTGCGCTGAAACCGAGCGCTAGATACCCCATACCGCTCACAAGTCACCTCCGTACCGATCTTGTCTCTGCGCCAGACTGTCCACGCGTGCGCCGGCCGCCTCTATGCGCACCCTCAGAAGCAGCAGGAAGACGAACAAGAGCGTGAAGGCGGTCAGACAGACCGCCAGCACCCATACCATGGTCCTGTCCATGGCGAAGCCTCCGGACCCCAGGATGCGGGGATGCACGGTCCTCCACCACCAGATGGAGAGGAAGACTATGGGCACGTCGATCCATCCCACGATCCCGTACACGGCCGCCACGCGCGCCCGCTTGCGGCCGGGCGGCATCACTGCCCGAAGCAGCAGGTAGCCCACATAGATGAACCACAGCACAAGGGTCGTGGTCAGACGAGGTTCCCAGGTCCAAAACACGCCCCAGGCCGGCTTCGCCCACAAGGGGCCTGTCACCAGGGTGATGGTGGTGAAGAGCACTCCGATCTCTGCGGCGGCGGCGGCTATCCGGTCCAGAGCCAACTCACCCTTGACCAGATAGGCGACGCTGAAGCCGAAGACGCAGGTGAACGCCGGCCCCAGGGCTATCCAAGCACTGGGCATGTGAAAGTAGAACAGTCTCTGCACGTCGCCCATCTCGGCTTCGCGTGGAGCGATCACCAGTGCAGCCACCGTCGCGAAGACCATGGCCGCTCCCGCCGCGATCCCCCACGCGGTCAAGGACCGACCCGTTCTCACCCTCTTAGATCTGACCATGACCATCACCGCGTCCGATCCATCTCTTCATGCCTCTACAGCATAGTCGAATAGGACGAAACCCACTGCTGTGAAGAGCACATCGTATATGACCATGAACCATGGCCAGAACCCGATCCCACTCCAGGGATCGTCCCCAAGCAGCACCACAGAACATCTGGAGGCGGCTATCAGCAGCGGCACCAGCAGCGGCAGCACCAGCACCGTGAGAAGCGCCCCTCTGGCCCGTATACCTGCAGTCAGTGCCGCCGCCAGAGTGCCTATCGCCGAAAGTCCGACGGCCGCCAGCACCATGATCCCCAAGAGCGCCAGCCAGGCCAGACCAAGACCCACATCGAACAGGACCCCAAAGAAGATGAGCACCAGCAGGCCGGTCGCGGACGAAAGGACCAGGCTGCTGAGCAGCTTGCCGAGATACACCACTCCTCTGTCGACGGGGCAGAGGAGCAACCCCTCAAGGCACTGCGCTTCTTTCTCGCTCTCGAAGGGCCGCCCCACGGCCAGCAGACCCGGAAAGAGAAAGGCCGCCCAGAGGACACCCGAGCGGGCCAAGTTCGACTCCGCGGCTCCGGAGTCCATGCTGAAGCTGAACACCAGCACGACCAAGAAGCCAAGCAGCGCCATGGTGATGATCGCGCTGGCCGACCGCATCTCGGTCCGCAGGTCCTTCTTGGTGATGGTCCACGCCAGGAGGAGAGTCCTTCTCATGACCGCGAACCCCCTGTCGCCCCACCGGCAGCCTCCCGGCACGCGCTCCGGTAGTCCTGTTCAAACTCGTCGCGGCTGAGGCCGGATGTCTGGGTATCCACTACCAGGCTCCCCTTGATCAGGACCGCCACGCGGTCGGCCAACGCGAGACCGGTGTCGAGATCGTGACTGGTGAGAAGCACAGTGCGCTGCCCGTCTCTTAGCCCGCCCAGTAGGCTCCCGAGCTTCTCCCGAGCCTCGTCGTCCAGACCCGTGAAGGGCTCGTCCAGCAGCAGGACCGCGGGTTCGTGCAGAAGGGCGCGTCCGACCGCCAGTCTCTGCAGCATACCCCTTGAGTAGGCGGACGCTGCGCGGTCCGCCACCCCTGACAACCCCATCTCGTCCAGGGCACGCCGAGCGACCTCTCTGACCTCGGCCAAGCCGTACAACCGTGCATAGAACTCCAGATTCTCTCTGCCGGTCAGTTGCGGATACACGTAGGGCTGATGAGAGATCACCCCGATCTGTCGCCTGTAGGCTGAAGGGTCGCGACCGACCTCCAGACCGCCGATGCGGACACTTCCCGCGTCCGGCCGGAGCAGAGCGGCAAGGATCTTGAGCAGGGTGGTCTTGCCCGCACCGTTGGGGCCGAAGACTGCGACCGACTCGCCACGCTCGACGTGTAAGGTGACCCCACGGAGCACGCGATCCGCGCCAAAGGAGAAGTCTATGCCGTCGGCCTCGATGGCTGCCACAGCCTAGTTCCCCTTCGCAGGCGCGCCGTCGCCTATCCCGCCCCCGGTAGGCGGAGTCTCGGCAGGCGGGGCCCCCCGTTTCTGCCGGCCAAGCGCCCAAAGCGCCGCCAGCGCGCCGGCGCTGAGCACCCCTCCTCCTATCCACAGCCACACGATGAGTGGGTGCTTCTCGAGCTTGATGTACACGGACGCCCCGTCTTCGGAGACCTGCAGCAGCGAGACGTAGACGTCACCCGCGGCCGAAGTTCGGCGAGCGACGCGGGTCCAGGTCTGCTGCGTGGCGGGGTAGTACTCCACGGTGGGGGTCAACTGCCCCGCAGACTGACCTCCGATGCTGAGCGCGAGCAGTGCTCGGTCCACTTCCTTGTCGCCCGCGGCGCCGCTCTCTGATTCAAGGCCCTCAAAGACAACCGTCACGTTCCGCAGGGTCAGAGACTCACCCCGAGCCAGCTGCCCCTCCGTCGACTCCTTGTACGACCATGAACCTATGAGACCGACCACCAGTATCAAGAGCCCCAAATGAGCGAGGAGGGCACCGTAGCTTCGAAGTCCCCGCCGGGTCCGCACCCACCGTAGGACCACCGCCACCGTCGCTCCTCCGGCCAGAGCGAAGGTCACGACCGGGTAGAAGTCCCGGACTCCGACAGCCAGCAAGGTGATGAGCACCACCGCGGCCACCAGACCAGAAGCGCTCCAACCCACCACCAAGCGCCTGCGCGAGCCCCGCGCGAAGCCGGCCAGAGAACAGACGATCATGAGCAGCAGCAGAAGGATGCCGAGCGGAGCCATCACGGTATCGAAGAAGCCCGTGCCCAAGACGACCTCCCCGCCGCCCAAAGCCTCCGCGATAGGCGGATAGATGACGCCCCACAGGATGAAGAAGGTCATCCCGACGAGCAGCAGCACGGTCAAGAACACATTGAAGCTATCACCGGTAGACCGACCCGGGTCATCGGCAACGCGCAGCTGTTCTCTGTGCCGCACGATGACCACGACCGAAAGAGCGAGCATGATCAGCATGAAGACCACGAACCAGGCGATCAAGCGAGGCTCTGCGAAGGCATGCACTGACGAAGCCACGCCGGTGCGTGTGAGAAACGTGCCGAATATGGTGAGCAAGAAGGTGGCGACAGCGAGCGTGACAGTCGCCAGCTGCTGCCTGAGTGTGCGCTGGGCGATGAAGGCTGAGTGCAGCAGCGCGGTCGCTGTCAGCCAGGGGATGAGCGAGGCGTTCTCCACGGGATCCCAGGCCCAATACCCCCCCCAACCGAGAGTGACATAAGCCCACCACCCTCCGACCACGTTGCCGATCGTGAGGAACAACCAGCCTACGAGTGCCCAGCGGCGCAGGGAACCTAGATTGACGGAAAGGGCACTACCGCCGGCGAGCCCCGCGACCACCAGACCGAACGGGATGGCCATGGCTACGTAGCCCACATACAGCGTCACCGGGTGGATGATCATCCCCGGGTTCACGAGCTGAGGGTTGAGCCCCAAACCGTCATCGGGCACCGGGACCAGCGGGCTGGCCGCAAACGGGTCGCAACTCGGGGCGAACAGCATCAAGAGTGAGAAGAAGAGTCCTATGGAAGACAGCACGGCCACCAGGTAAGGGAAGGATGGCGGGTCTCGCCGGCGCCCGCCAAGCGCGGCCAGCACCGAGAACAGGGCCATCAGCAGCAGCCATAGCAGCAAAGACCCCGAGTTACCCGCC
This sequence comes from uncultured Actinomycetes bacterium, assembly GCA_963718375.1. GTDB lineage: Bacteria > Actinomycetota > Thermoleophilia > RBG-16-64-13 > RBG-16-64-13 > RBG-16-64-13. The sequence continues at coordinate 316,951 of CAVQZD010000004.1, forward strand.
CAAAGAGCGGAGAGCGTGTACACGAGCGAGAGGCTCTTTGAGGAATGCTCGTAGACGTAGAGGTTGCTGAAGTCTCGCGTCACCAGGGCGGTCAGCAAGACCGCCGCGGCCGCGGCCGCGAACGCCAAGGACAGATAGAGCGCCCACATCCCGGCCCGCAGCAACCATTGCTTGTCACCGCGCCGACCGACCAGCGGAAGGACCACTCCGCCAAAGCCGGCCGCGGCGGCCATGCCTAGGAAGACGGTGCCCGCTTGGTTCAAGGAGCCGCCTCATACTTGCTGGGGCACTTGGTGATCAGAGTCCTGGCCAAGAACACACTGGCGCCGTCGAAGTCACCCTCGGCCACGATCTCCGCGCCCGGCTCGTTCTTGAACGCATCAGGGAGCGCTCCGCTGTAGGTGACCTTGAGAGTGAGTCCCCGCTGCTCTCGGTCATAGATGACGAATGTGTACTCGCCCCCGTCGCCCTCGACCAGCGAACCGCCTTGAAGCTCCCCAGACACCCGCACGTTGGGAGCGCTGCCTCCCGCGAGTAGCTCGGAGACGGAGTAGTAGTAGACCGCCCCCCGCCCGACCGCGAACCACAGCAGCACTCCCACTGCGGCGACGATGACCGCGGCAGCGATCATCAGCCTTGTCTTGCGCGGGCTCCTAGACTTGCGGGGGCCATCGTCCGTCATGAGTGGCGCGAACTCTACCAGGCGCCGACCTCTGCGAAAAGGCCGGGCGCAGGGGCTAGTCCTTGGGATATCGGCGGAAGTCCAGCTTGCGCCCGCCGGACAGTGCCGCTATGTTGGTGAGGTAGAACAGTGCATCGGGCCGACCCGTACGTCACGAGGCCACATGGTCACTGACGATCCGCATACAGTCCAGCCTCACAGCGAGCAGGCGCCGAAGCGGAGGCGCGCGCGGATGCGGCGCCGCTGGACGGTGCTCATCGTTCTTTCATGCGTGCTGGTGGCGCTAGTGATCGCGGCCTTTGTCGCGGCGCACTACACGAGCCGCAGCTCCTTTTGCGACACCTGCCACGAGATGGACCCCTACTACGCGAGTTGGATGGCCTCGTCACATGCGAGCGCCGAGTGCGCAGACTGCCATATACCCCCGGGGCTCGTCCCGTACATCGAGACCAAGCTCTTCTCTCTGCGGGAGGTCTGGGTGCATATCACCGGCGGCACGGACGTGCCTCTGGCAGTGACCCGCGAGATACCCAACGAAAGCTGCTACCGCTGCCATTCGACGCCCCAAGACGTGACTCTCGAGGGAGTCACCTTCTCGCACGCAGAGCACGAGGAGGAGTACTGCATCGACTGTCACGTGCGGTTCGTCCACACCGACGTCAACCCCCCGTACTACGAATCCCCCGCCACGATGGATGCCTGCGTGAAGTGCCACGATGGCACGAGAGCAGCCGGTGAGTGCTCGGTGTGCCACGAGGCGCCTCACGAGCCTCGAGGTGAATGCGCCGCCTGCCACAACACGAACGCCTGGAAGCCCTCTGCCTTCACCCACCCTCAAGTCGGGGAGCACATCCCTCGCGGAGAGCATCCTCTGAGCTGTACCGACTGCCATACGACCGGATTCGGCAGCCAGAGCTGCAGTTGCCACGGCGGTAACCCTCCAAATGGGAGCGATGACTGACCAGCGTCCTCGGGCGCGCAGAGTCGAAGACTCCGGTCCGCCTCAGTCGGTGAATGACGCGCAGGCGTTCTCTTCGTAGCGAAACTTGGAGCACCTCAGCTCCGCGGGTACCTCACACGGGTATCCCCCGGTGAAACAAGCCGCACAGAAAGTGTCCTTAGCCTCATCCACCCGGGTGGCCCGCATAAGACCGTCCAGGGAGAGATAGGCTACCGAGGTCGCACCCAACTCGTCGTTGATCTCTTCGACGGTCTTGCCGAATGCGATGAACTCGTCCTGGTTGGCCATGTCGATGCCGTAGAAACACGGATATACGATAGGCGGCGAGCTGATGCGCAAGTGCACTTCCTTGGCGCCGGCGTCGAAGAGGACCTGTACAAGCGCCCGGGTGGTGTTGCCACGGACGATCGAGTCGTCCACCACGACCAATCGCTTGTCCTTGAGAGCCGAGGTAAGAGGGTTGAACTTCATGCGGATGCCTTGCCTGCGCACTTGATCGTCGGGGTCGATGAACGTGCGACCGATGTAGCGGTTCTTGATCAGAGCTTCACCGTAGGTGATGCCACTGCGGGCCGCGTAGCCGATCGCAGCGGAATTCCCGGTATCGGGCACGGGTATCACCAGGTCCGCCTCCACCGGAGACTCCGTCGCCAGCTCTTCACCCATGCGGCTGCGGGCCGCGTAGAGCGTCTGCCCTTTCATCACCGAGTCGGGACGAGCGAAGTAGATGAACTCGAAGACGCACAGGGCTTCCTGCTTGCGCGCCACGACCTGCTCGATCTCGTACCCACTATCACTGAGCACGCAGATCTCACCTGGCTCGATCTCCCGCACCAGGGTCGCACCGATGATGTCCAAGCCGGAGGTCTCGCTGGCCAGACAGTAGCGTCCTTCGATCTCCCCCAACACCAGCGGCCGGACCCCGTAGGGATCACGGAAGCCGATGACCTCGTCTGTGGTCAGCAGCACAGCGCTGAAGGCTCCCCGCAACTTGGGGATGACGTCGCGCAGCGCTTCACGGATATCGTGTGACGAGTGCTCGGCCAATAGCGCGGCTATGACCTCGGTGTCAGAAGTGCTCTCGAAGATATGGCCGTTCTGCACCAGACTGACCCGCAAGGCGTCGGTGTTGACCAGATTGCCGTTGTGAGCCAGGGCTATGAAAGACCCGTTGCGGGTGCGAGCGAACGGCTGCGCGTTGCGCATGGAACTGGACCCCGTGGTCGAGTATCGGACGTGCCCGATAGCCGCCCTCCCGGGAAGCGACTGCAGCATCTCCTCCTGGAACACCTGTGAGACGAGTCCCATGTCCTTGTGGACGTCCAGACGGCTGCCGTCTGTCACCGCTATACCCGCAGACTCCTGGCCACGGTGCTGCAAGGCGAAGAGTGCGAAGAAGGTCAGGCGGGCTACGTCCAACTCTGGTGCGTAGATACCGAAGACGCCGCATTCATCGTGAGGAGAATCCTCACCCCAGGCAGACCACTGCTGCCTCTGATCGATGAGGGTCTGCCGGTCAGGCGTCACTTGAGCTCAGATTCCTTGTGCCGGAGGTAGCGGGGCTCGGCGTCGGGAGAGACGGTGAGAACATCGGCGGCGTATCGCTCCTCGTCGTCGCTTGCTTGCCCGGCGCCCGTGAGCTCCGGTGGGCGGAGTACTGCCTCGACTTTGATTCTACCATTGACAACCAAGAGCCACGGCCCTACTGTCCATCTCGTGAGACCAGAGGTCAAAGAACAGCTGCTACCCATGGGCCTGCTCATCGCAGCCATCGTCTCCGGCGGCATCTGCTGGGTCCTGGAGGGGACGGCCCTGCTCGTGATGCTAGGAGTGACCCTTGTTCTCATAGTCGCGGGGACGCTGATCGCGCTTCGCACCGACTCCGCGCGACGGGACAAGAGGTGACCGGGGGGCCGGAGGTTCGACAGCGCTGCCCCGCTGCTACCACTTCAGATCGGCCACCCGCCTCATGATCACGTTCATGTGCCGCAGCTGATAGCTCGGATCGAAGCACGCCCGGATCTCCGACGTCTTGAGTACCTGGGTCACTTCGGCGTCGGACTTGAGGGCACCTATGAACGGAGTCTTCTCCTGCCAAGCCTTCATGGCGTTCCGCTGCACCACCGTGTAGGCGTCATCGCGGAGCATGCCGGCCCTTATCAGCGCCAAGAGCACGCGCTGGCTGTATATCAGTCCGTAGCTCTTCTCCAAGTTCTCCGCCATATTCTCCGGGTGCACCATCAGATTGTCGATGAGCCAGCAGGCCTTCTCGAGCATATAGTGCAGCAGGATCGTGCTGTCGGGCAGGATCACCCGCTCGGTGCTGGAGTGGCTGATGTCGCGCTCGTGCCATAGCGGGATGTCCTCGAAGGCAGCCAGCATGTTGCAGCGGATCACCCGGGCTTGGCCGCAGATGCGCTCGGAGATGATCGGGTTGCGCTTGTGCGGCATGGCCGATGACCCCTTCTGGCCCGGAGCGAAGTACTCCTCGGCTTCCAGCACTTCGGTCCGCTGATAGTGGCGCACCTGCACCGCTATCTTCTCAAGGCTGCTGGCCAAGAGCGCGAGGGCGGACATGAAGTGCGCGTGGCGGTCGCGTTGCACTATCTGCGTCGAGATGGGTGCAGCTTCCAGACCCAGCCTGTCCATGGTGATCTCTTCCACCTGGGGGTCTACGTTCGCGTAGGTGCCCACCGCGCCGGAGATCTTGCCCACCGAGACCTGCTTGGTGGCTTCGCGTAGTCGCTCTAGACCGCGGCGGATCTCGAACGCCCACAGCCCCAACACCATACCGAAAGTGAGAGGCTCGGCGTGCACTCCGTGAGTGCGGCCGATCATTATGGTCTCGCGGTGCTCCTCCGCGCGGCGCTGAAGGATACGGCCCAGGCGGACGGTCTCTTCTTCCAGCAGCCGGCCGGCTGCCTGCAGTTGCAGTGCCAGCCCGGTATCGAGCACGTCCGAGGAGGTCAGGCCGTAGTGCAGGTATTTCGAGGCATCCCCGATATTCTCGGCCACGCTGCTGACGAAGGCGATGACGTCGTGCTGGGTGACTTCCTCGATCTCCTTGACCCGCTCCAGGTCGAAGCTGGCCTTGACCCGGATGTCCTCCATCGCCTGCTCGGGGATCTTGCCCAACCTCGCCCACGCCTCGCACACGGCCACCTCGACCTCGAGCCAGGCAGCCATACGCGCCTCGTCGGTCCATATCGCCGCCATCCGAGGGGTGGAATAACGTTCGATCATCTGCCGTCTCCCTTGCCGGTCGAAATCGATGCCCCAGAGGACGCGGCGTCGCCAGCGCCCTTCACCAGCCCGGCGACCTGCAGGATCTTCGCCGCCAGGATGCCCGCGTTGCGGGCTCCGTTGATGGCAACCGTGGCTACCGGCACACCTGCCGGCATCTGCACCATGGAGAGAAGCGAATCCAACCCACCGAGATCGCTGGTACGTATCGGGACGCCGATGACGGGCAGTTCGGTCATCGCCGCCACCACGCCCGGTAGAGCCGCCGCCTTGCCCGCCCCCGCGATGATGACCTTGAGTCCGCGCGACTGGGCATTCAGAGCGTAGTCACGCACACCTTCGGGGTCGCGATGGGCGGAGAGGACCTTGACCTCGTTCGCTATGCCCAGAGAGTCCAGCTCTTTGGCAGCCTGATCCATGATCTCGGAATCTGACTCTGATCCCATGAGAATCCCCACCAGGGGGCTATCTGCCGCCATATCCGGTCCCGCTCCTTTCTAGCTCTCTTGACCAGCTTCCCACTTCTCTGCCCTGAGTGCGATATCCGATCGATACTGGGCACCGTCAAAGCCTATCTCGGCCACCGCCCTGTAAGCACGCGCCCGCGCCTGGGCGAAGGTGTCGCCAAGGCCGGTCACGGTGAGCACCCTGCCCCCGGAGGTGACCAGCTGCCTGTCCAGGAGGGAGGTGGCGGCATGAAACACCTCGACGCCCTCCCGTCCCGCCAGGCTCTCCAGCCCGGTGATGACGTCACCCTTGCTGCTGGTCGCCGGGTAGCCGCGCGAAGCCATGACCACACCCACGGCCGCGCCCTCGTGCCACTCGGCCTGTGCCGGAAGGTCATCACCCCTCGCGGCCGCAAGCAACAGTTCCAGCAGATCGGACTCCAGGCGAGGTAGTAGCGCTTGGGTCTCAGGGTCACCGAAGCGACAATTGAACTCGAGCACCTTCGGGCCTTCGGCGGTCAACATCAGCCCGGCATACAGGACCCCTCTGAAGTCTATGCCGCGCTTGGCTAGCTCCCGCACCGTGGGCCGCACGGCGTAGTCCACCAAACGCGCGTAAAGCCCCGGGTCCACTGCGGGCACGGGCGAGTAGGAGCCCATACCCCCGGTGTTGGGACCCTGATCGCCATCCAGCGCCCGCTTGTAGTCCTGCGCGGGAGCAAGTGGCAATACCTGTTCACCGCTGACCAGGGCGAGCAAAGAGACCTCTTCACCCTCCAGGTATTCCTCCACGAGCACAGTATCGGCGGCTCCACCGAAACGCCGGGCGACAAAGCACTCCTCAAGCGCAATCTCAGCTTCAGCTTGAGACATAGCCACGATGACGCCTTTGCCCGCGGCCAAGCCGTCGGCCTTAATCACCGCCGGAGCGCCATGTTCGCGCAGATAGGCCAAAGCCGCGCCATGATCGGTGAACGAGGCTGCCCGACCGGTCGGTACACCCGCAGCCTGCATGATCTCCTTGGCGAAGACCTTGGAGCCCTCGATGCGCGCGCCTACGGCCCCGGGACCGAACACCGCGAAACCCCGCTCCCGCAGTCGGTCCGCCAGCCCCGCCACCAGCGGGGCCTCCGGCCCCACCACAGTCAGGTCGAACTTCTCGCGCTCCACTAGAGCCACGAGCCCGGCGACGTCCTCCGCCCCGACGTCGACAGTCTCAGCGTCCTGGGCGATGCCGGCGTTACCTGGGGCGATTGTCAAGCGGCCGATGCGTCGGCTCTTGGCGAGAGCGCGAACCAGTGCGTGCTCCCGCGCGCCTCCGCCGACTACGAGCACGTCCAGCCGGTCAGAAGCCACGACGCCTCCTACATCCTGCCGTGCGGGCCGGCCGGCTCTTGGCCATGCCGCGGACGCGCCGATTGGGGATACGGCACCTTGATGTGCTGCTCACGCTTGGGGCCGACCGAGATCAGGGAGACGGGCACCTGCACCGCGTTCACTATGTGGTTGAGGTAGTCGATAGCCTGCTGGGGAAGGTCCTGTATGTCGGTGGCATCGGAGATGTCGGCCTGCCAGCCGGGAAGCTCCTCGTAGACGGGCTGCACCTGCGAGAATACCGCCTGCTCCGGGGGCAACTCGTGCAGCACCTCGTCCTTGTATCGATACGAGTCACAGACCTTGATGGTCTCCATCGTATTGAGGACGTCAAGCTTGGTTATGCAGAGGCCGGTGAGGCCGTTGACCCTCACGGCGTAGCGCAAGGCCACCAGATCGAGCCAACCACAGCGCCGAGGGCGCCCAGTAGTTGTGCCGAACTCGCGACCTATCTCGCGCAGGGTGTCGCCGGTCTCATCAGTGAGCTCGGTCGGGAACGGCCCCGAACCGACCCTTGTGAC
>CAVQZD010000005.1:0-262500 GCA_963718375.1 uncultured Actinomycetes bacterium
CCGCCCTGAGTAGGCTATACTTCCCTGCGTTCGCCGGGCGGGGGTGTTCTAGGCCCGCATGGTCCGGCGGCGGAGCCATTCGGAGAAGTCTTGGTGAACGTAGCTCAATTGGTAGAGCACTGGGTTGTGGTCCCAGCGGTTGTGGGTTCAAGTCCCATCGTTCACCCCTTGAGCATCTGCGGGTGTGGCGGAATGGCAGACGCGCATGCCTTAGGAGCATGTGTCTTTGACGTGGAGGTTCGAGTCCTCTCACCCGCACTCCATCTCACTGGGTCAAGAGCGAAGAAAGGAAAGTCGTGAGGAGCACCCTCAAGGAGCGCGACGGCAACAAGGTCAAGGTCGAGGTCGAGGTCACTCCCGAGGAGCTGAAGGAGGCCTACGACGTCAAGCTGCGCGAGCTTGTGCGCGAGGTGCGCATCCCCGGCTTCAGACCGGGTAAGGCCCCGCTGAACATGGTGCAGCAGAAGCTGGGGGACGAGGCCATCTTGGCCGACGCGATCGACGAGGCGATGAGCCGCTGGTTCGTCCAGGCCATGGTCGACCTCGAGCTTGAGGCGGTAGACCGGCCCGACGTGGACATGGGCGAGGAGCTACCCGTTCTGGACAAGTCGCTCACCTTCAGCGCCGAGGTCGTGGTGATGCCCGAGGTGAAGCTGGGTGAGTACAAGGGCCTCAAGGTGCCCAAGGACTCCACCGAGGTCACCGACGAGGAGATCGAGGAGCGCATCGATCGTCTGCGTAACGAGTTCGCCGAACTGCAGCCGGTGGAGGGTCGCGCCGTCGCCAAGGGAGACTTCGTGCTCGCCGACTTCCAAGCGACCTTGGACGGTGGTGCCGTAGAGGAGCTTGAGACCGCCGACTTTCTGTTCGAGACGGGTGCCGGGCAGATCTTCCCCGAAGTGGATGACCAAGTGGTGGGCATGAACGCCGGCGACAGCAAGACCTTCCCGGTTGCTCTTTCGGAGGATGTCCCCAGCGAAGAGCTCGCCGGCAAGACGGTGGAGTTCTCGGTGGCCCTCAAGGAGATCAAAGAGAAGGTCCTGCCTGAGATCACCGACGATTGGGTCGCGGAGGTCGCTGAGTTCAAGACGGTGGACGAATTCCGAGCCGACGTGCGCACGAGGATGCAGTCTGCCAAGGACTATGCAGCGGCACAGAAGTATCACGCAGCCGCCGTCGGCAAAGCCGCTGACAACGTGACCATCGAACTGCCTGATGTGGTCGTGCAGCGGGAGGCAGCGGAGATGCTGGGCGAGCTCCGGAGTTCCGTCGAGGCCCGTGGTCTTACTCTCGAGGGGTATATGGCCGCCACCGGCATGCCGATGGAGCAGCTGGTGGAGAGCATGATGCCGCGCGCGGCCCAGAACGTGAAGACCAAGCTGGTGCTTGACGCGGTCGCCAAGGCGGAGAACCTCGAAGTGGGCGATGAGGAACTTGAGGCGGCCATCGGCCAGATGGCCGCGGCCAACGGCCTGGAAGCCAAAGAACTGGAGAAGCGTCTGCGCAAGAACGACCGCCTGGACGAGCTGAAGACGCAGATGTTGCGCGATAAAGCGGCCGGACTCATAGCCGAGAACGCGGTGCCGGGTCCGCCCGAGGACGAGTCTGGGGCAGGGAAAGAGCCGGCCACCAAGAAAGCTTCTGGGGCGACCGCGAAGTCCAAGGCCAAGGCGGGAAAGGCCGAGACTTCCGCGGAGCCAGAGGCCGATGCGCTTGCTACGTAGAAAGGACGGCGATTTCTTGAGTCCATTGATACCCATGGTGGTCGAGCAGACGGCGAAAGGCGAACGCGCCTTCGACATCTACTCCCGCCTGCTCAACGAACGCATCATCTTCCTGGGCACCGCCATCAACGACCAGGTGGCCAATGTGGTGGTCGCTCAACTCCTGCACTTGGAGTCGGAAGATCCTGACAAGGACATCTCGATCTACGTCAACAGTCCCGGTGGCAACGTCTACGCAGGTCTGGCCATCTACGACACCATACAGTTCATCAAGCCGGATGTATCCACCATCTGCGTGGGTATTGCCATGTCGATGGGCGCGTTGCTGCTTTCGGGGGGGGCCAAAGGTAAACGGTACGCACTCCCGAATTCGAAGATACTCATCCACCAAGTGTCGGGTGGGTTCGAGGGGCCGGCGACCGACATAGAGATCCACGCCCGCGAAGCGCTCAGTCTGCGCAAGCGGCTCGACGAGATCCTGGCGGAACAGACCGGACAGGAACTGGACAAGGTGGAGAAAGATACCGAGCGCGACTACTTCATGACCGCGGAAGAGTCACTAGCGTACGGCATCATCGATAAGATACTCGAGCACAGGTAGGGGGGCGACTCGTGCCGAAGGCGCCAGGAGGGTCCGAGCAGCTGCTGTGTAGCTTCTGTGGTAAGAGTCAGCGTCAGGTGAAGAAGCTGATAGCGGGTCCGGGAGTGTACATCTGCGACGAGTGCATCGATCTCTGCAACGAGATCATCGACGAGGAGTTCTCGCCGCCCGCGACCCTAGACCTCGAAAGCCTTCCTAGGCCCAAAGAGATCTACGGCATCCTCTCTGACTACGTCATCGGGCAGGACGAGGCCAAACGCGCTCTCTCAGTGGCTGTCTACAACCACTACAAGCGTGTGCACATGGGCACCCACGATGACGGCGAAGTGGAGCTGCAGAAGTCCAACATCCTCCTGCTGGGCCCGACCGGGTGCGGCAAGACCCTGCTGGCGCAGACCCTTGCGCGCATCCTCAACGTGCCCTTCGCGATCGCCGACGCCACCGCCCTCACCGAGGCCGGCTACGTTGGAGAGGATGTGGAGAACATCCTGCTGAAGCTGATCCAAGCGGCGGACTTCGATGTGAAGAAGGCCGAGACGGGCATCATCTACATCGACGAGGTCGACAAGATCGCTCGTAAGGCCGACAACCCGTCCATCACGCGGGACGTGTCGGGCGAGGGCGTGCAGCAGGCACTACTCAAGATACTGGAGGGCACTCAAGCCAGCGTCCCGCCCCAAGGGGGCCGCAAGCATCCGCATCAGGAGTTCCTCAACATCGACACCACCAACATCCTCTTCATATGCGGGGGTGCGTTCTCGGGTCTTGAGAAGATCATCGAGCGGCGCGTGGGCAAGAAGGGTGTCGGCTTCGGGGCTGAGATCCAGAGCAAGGAGAAGCGCGATGTCGGCGAGGTGTTCGCAAGTGTCCTGCCCGAGGATCTGCTCGCATTCGGGCTCATCCCTGAGTTCATAGGGCGTCTGCCGGTCATCTCCAACGTGCATCAACTGCGCGAAGAGGACTTGGTGCGCATCCTCACGGAGCCGAAGAACGCTCTCACCAAGCAGTATCACAAGTTCTTCGCCTATGACGGTGTGGACTTGGTCTTCGCCAAGGACGCTCTGGATGCGATCGCTGCTCAGGCTCTCAAACTGGAGACGGGGGCTCGCGGGCTCCGGTCTATCATCGAGGCGGCTCTGATAAACGTCATGTTCGAACTCCCCAGCCGCCGCGACGTGAGCAAGTGTGTGGTGACGCGCGAGGTCATTGAGAAGAGGATCGACCCGACATTGGTGACCAGCTCCAAGCATGAGGACTTGGAGTTGGATAAAGAATCAGCCTGACACCCGGGGACCCGGATCAAGATGAACCAAAGGCCGGCCCCATGACCGACGAAGCGAAAAGGGCTATCCCGCTCCTGGCCACGCGTGACCTCGTGCTCTTCCCGGGGACGCTGGCTCCTATCTTCGTAGAGCGGGACAAGGGCGTACGCGCGCTGGAGCAGACTCAGCAATCCTCGGGCCTGCTGATCATGGCCGTGCAGAAGTCGCCAGCGACCGATGACCCTGGGCCGGATGAGCTTCACGCGGTGGGCACCTTGGCCAAGGTGGTTCAGTTCTCGCGTCTGACTGACGGCACGCTCAAGGCGCTGGTAGAAGGCAAAGAGCGAGTCAGCATCGAGGCCTTCGACACAGTCACTCCGCTGTTCACCGTGCGCTACAGCACGCTGGGCTCCAAGACGACCGACAAGGAGCCGCGCCTTCGAGCTCTGATGGACTCCGTGTCTCGGGAGTTCGCCGCCTACGTGGGCCAGACCCCGCAGCTGCCAGAAGAGGCCGAGACCGCTCTGGAGATGGTCACGGAGCCTGAGGAGATGGTCAACGTCATCGCGGCCAATCTGATAATTGCTCCCGACCGAAAGCAGGACCTGCTCGAGGGCTCTGAACCCGAGACTCGTCTACTGCGGTTGCTGGAGACCCTCATACACGAGAACGAGTTCATCGCTCTGGAGAATGAGATCTCGGAGCGGGTGCATGACAGTTTTGAGCGCCAGCAACGCCGGATGTTCCTGACTGAGCGCATCAAGGTGCTGCAGGAAGAATTGGGCGACGAGGATGAGGAGGTGGGCGAGAAGGGGGCCTATCTCAAGCAACTCCAGGAGAAGAAGGTCCCTGAGGTCGCGGCGGCCACGCTCACCAAGGAGATCAAGCGCCTGGGTGATCTGCCGCCCCTGTCGGCTGAGGTGGCGGTAGCGAAGACTTACCTCGACACGGCGCTGGGTCTGCCCTGGGGCCACCGCTCCGGCGCGGCGCTGCCCGACGTGGCCGCGGTCGCGAGAGTGCTCGATGAGACACACTACGGCCTAAAGAGCGTAAAGGACCGCATCGTCGAGTATCTGGCGGTGGCTTCGCTGCGGGGTGGCACACCGCCGAACACTATCCTGTGCCTGGTGGGACCACCAGGCGTAGGCAAGACCTCGGTGGCGCTGGCTACGGCCAAGGGTCTTGAGCGGCCGCTACAGCGCATCAGCTTGGGCGGAGTCAGAGACGAAGGTGAGATCCGCGGTCACCGCCGCACCTACGTGGGAGCCATGCCGGGGCGCATCATCGACGCCTTGAAGCGCGCGGGCGTCGACGACCCGGTGATCGTGTTCGACGAGATCGACAAGATGGAGTCTGATTGGCGGGGAGATCCGGCAGCGGCCCTCATGGAAGTGCTTGACCCGGTACAGAACCGCGCCTTCAGGGACAACTACCTGGAGCTCGAATACGATCTGTCGCACGTGTTCTTCATAGCGACCGCCAACTACGAAGAGGATATCCCCGAGACTCTGCACGACCGGCTAGAGATCATCCGGTTGCCTGGCTATACGGATCGCGAGAAGTCCGAGATAGCGCGGCGTCACTTGGTGCCGAAGATAGCCGAAGAGAGCGGACTAGCCGACCTGGGCGACGTGCTGACGCCCGCGGCCCTGCGCCTGCTGATACGCGAGCACACGCGGGAGGCTGGGGTCCGGGAGATGGCGCGCCTGATCGAGAAGGTGTACAGGCGGCTGGCCCGCATGAAGGTAGAGGGCAAGGCCCTCCCTCGAAAGGTCGGGCCGGGGCGACTGGTCAAGCTCGTGGGTCCCGCGCCGTTCTTGGCTCCCCGCCTGGGCAATGAACCCCAGGTGGGAGTCAGTCTAGGCCTGGCTTACACGGGCGCGGGGGGCGATGTGCTCCGCATCGAGTGCGTGGTCACGCCCGGCAAGGGCGACTTTCACCTTACCGGACAGTTGGGCGAGATCATGCAGGAGAGTGTCACGGCCGCCTGGGGATATCTCAAGACCTCGCTGCCGAGAGACCCATTGCTCTCTCAGTTGTGGCTGTCTTCGCCGGGACGCGCGTATCTGATGGACAACTACCAGCAACCAGAGGTCGATGAAGGCGCTCTCGCGCGGGGGGCTGAGCCGCGGGGCGCCGCTGACCTGCCAGGGGCGAGTGAGTCTCGAGGCGCCACCGTTTCGCCAGGTGCCGACGGCAAAGTGATCGCGGAGGAGACCGGCGAACTGGGTCTGAGCGTCGTTGCGCAGCCCGGCGAGAGCAGGGAGCCTGAGCCGCAGCCATCGGAACACGAGGTGCTCTCGGCCCTCGAAGTGCGGATGCACTTCCCCGAAGGGGGAGTACCCAAAGAGGGTCCTTCGGCCGGCATCGCGGTGGCCACGGCCTTGCTGTCGGCGCTCTTGCAGGCTCCGGTGCGGCCACGTGTGGCGCTGTCGGGCGAGATCACGCTCACGGGGCAGGTTCTGCCGGTGGGTGGCCTGAAGGAGAAGCTGCTCGCGGCACTGCGCGAGGGGGTGCGGACTGTGATCTTGCCGAAGATCGTGGCCCCCGAGGTGGACGAACTACCTGGCGAACTCAAGAAGGGGCTAGACATTCAGTATGTCGACAGCTTCGTGGACGTGGTCCCGTTGGCGTTGGAGCCGGTCGCAAAGACGGGACGAGAGAGTAAGGGGAAGGTCTGATCGTGGCAGAGGTGAAGATGGCAGCCCGCTATGAGCCTGGCGAGGTGGAGCAGCGTCTCATGAAGCGCTGGCTGGAGAGCGGAGCCTTCGATACCCCCGTGGACGATGCGCGGCCAACGTATAGCGTGCCTATCCCTCCGCCGAACGTGACCGGGTCGCTGCACATGGGACACGCCCTCAACGACACCATCCAGGACATCCTCATCCGCTATCACCACCTCAAGGGCTACAACACCCTTTGGGTCCTGGGCACCGACCATGCCGGCATAGCCACTCAGAACAAGGTCGAGGGGCGTCTTGCCGAAGAGGGTCTCACCAAGGAGGACCTCGGACGTGCCGCCTTCCTAGAACGGGTCTGGGAGTGGCGCCGCGAATACGGCTCCACCATCGTCAGGCAGATGCAGAGTCTGGGGTGCGCGCTGGACTACCAGAACGAGCGTTTCACCATGGACGAGGCCTACCAGAAGGCGGTCGCTTCGGTATTCGTGTCCCTCTATGAGAAGGGCGACATCTACCGGGACGTCTACCTGGTCAATTGGTGCGTGCGCTGCGGCTCAGCCATCTCGGATCTGGAAGTGGAGCACGAGGAGAGGGCTTCCAAGCTCTATCACGTGAAGTATCCGGTGGCAGATTCCGACCAGGTGTTGGTGGTGGCCACCACGCGGCCGGAGACCATCCTGGGCGACACGGCCGTTGCCGTGAATCCCAAGGACCCACGCTACGGCAAGTTCGTGGGCCGCTACGCGGTAGTTCCTTTCGTGGGACGCGAAGTGCCCATCATCGCCGACGAACACGTGGACATCGACTTCGGCACGGGTGCCCTCAAGATCACCCCCGGCCACGACCCTGACGACTGGGAGATAGGCATGCGGCACGGCCTACCCAGTGTGTCTGTGATCGGCCCGGACGGTGTCATGACCGAGGAGGCCGCAGAGTTCGCGGGACTCAGCGCGGGCGAAGCCCGCGAGGCCGTGCTGCGGCGGCTCGAAGAAGAGGGGCTGTTCGTCAAGGCCGAGGACTACCAGCACTCTGTCGGCACCTGCTATCGCTGCGGCACCACCATCGAGCCGCTTCTCTCCCTGCAATGGTTCATGAAGATGGACCGTCTCGCGCCGCCGGCCATCAAGGCGGTCGAGGACGGGCGCGTCCGGTTCGTTCCGGAGCGGTGGGGCGACGTCTACCTGGATTGGATGCGCGGTATCCGCCCGTGGTGCATAAGCCGACAGCTGTGGTGGGGCCATCGCATCCCGGTGTATACCTGCGAAGAGTGCGAGCAGGTGATGGTCACCGACGTGCCGCCGAGCGCCTGCGATAAGTGCGGCGGCCCAGTGCGGCAGGCGGAGGACGTGCTTGACACTTGGTTCAGCTCGGCGCTCTGGCCGTTCGCGACTCTGGGCTGGCCTGAAGAGACCGCTCGGCTCCACAAGTTCTATCCGACGAACGTCCTCTCGACGGCCCGCGACATCATCTACCTGTGGGTCGCTCGGATGATCATGATGGGTCTCGAGTTCAGGGGTGACGTGCCCTTCGCTGAAGTGATCATCCATCCCACGGTGATGGCGGCCGACGGGAGGCGGATGAGCAAGAGCCTGGGTACGGGGGTGGACCCGCTGGAACTCATCGACCAGTACGGCGCCGACGCTACACGCTTCGGACTCATCTACATGAGCTCCATGCAGGATGTGAGGTTCAGCTCGGAGCGCATCGAGATGGGGCGCAACTTCGCAAACAAGATCTGGAACGCGTCGCGCTTCGTGCTTCAGGGTGCCGATGCCAAGGCGACTCCCCGAGCGGAGTTGGCGACGGTGGCCGATCGCTGGATCTTCAGTCGACTCGCCGCGGTCACGCAAGAAGTGACGGGCTTGTACGAGCGCTATGACTTCGACGACGTGGCCCGGACCCTGTACCGCTTCGTGTGGAACGAGGTCTGCGACTGGTATATCGAGGTGGCGAAGACGCGGCTGTACAGCGACGATGAAGGCGAGCGCCTGCAGGTGAGTGGCAATCTGCTGGTACTCTTGGAGCGCGTGATGCTGCTCCTGCACCCGGTGATGCCCTTCCTGACCGAGGAGATCTTCTGCAACTTGCCGGGGAGCGGATCGGATCTCCGCCCGGGGACTATATTCGAATCCAGTTACCCGGAGATCCCCGCAGACTGGCATGACCCGGTGGCCGAGGCAGGCATGGAGCGCTTCGTCGGTGTCGTGAGCGGCCTGCGGTCGACCAGGGAAGAGTTGGGCTTGGCTCGGGATGTCGTGGGCCAGGTGCGCGTGGTCGAAGAGAGCCCCGGCTCTGCTGAGGCGCTTGTCGATCTGAAGGAGGCCTTCCGGCAGCTCTCGGGCTGCGAGCTGGTGCAGGTCGGGTCCGCGGGGGCCACGCCGGCCGGGCGCTTCGCCTCAGTGACCGTCCCTGGGGTCAAAGCGCTGCTGGATCTTGAGGGGCTGGTGGACGTGGAGAAAGAACAGGCGCGTCTCGTGAACAAGGCGCAGAAGGCATACTCCGAGGTGATGAAGTGCGGCGCCAAGCTCAACAATGATGGGTTCGTAGCCAAAGCACCCACCGAAGTGGTGGAGGAGGAGCGCGGACGTCTGGCGACGGCCGAGGCCGCGCTGGCTGAGGCTCAGACCCAGTATCGTGAACGGGTGGGTGGAGAACTCCCCCTGAAACAAGGGAAGTGACAGTGAGTAGCAAGACACCGAGCGCACCTAGCGCCACAGTCGAACAGACCTGGGAGTACTTAAGCGGGCTGGAGCGTCTGGGCACCAACCTGGGCCTCGACCGCATCGCCAAATTGGTCAAGGAGTTGGGCTCCCCCCAGAAGGCCTACAGGACCATCCACGTGGTGGGTACGAACGGCAAGAGCTCGACTGCGCGCTTCATCTCATCGCTTCTGCAGGCTCGTGGCCACACTGTGGGCACCTACGTGTCTCCCCATCTGGCGAGCCTGGCCGAGAGGCAGATGGTCGGCTTGGTGCCTGCCACTGACGAGGAGTTCTGCGCTCTGGTGGAGCGCGTCCGCCCGGCAGCTGAGAAGGTCGACAAGTCGCTCAGGGGTCGCGACCACTTGACCCAGTTCGAGGTGCTGACCGCGGCCGCGCTGCTCTACTTCAAGGACAAAGGCTGTGATGTGGCCGTGATCGAAGCTGGGCTTGGTGGCCGCCTAGATGCCACGGCTGTCATCTCGTCCGAGGTGCAGGTGCTGACCAGCATCGGCCTTGAGCACACCCAGCTGCTAGGAAACACGGTCTCGAAGATACTTGTTGAGAAGTCCGCGGTGATCCCGTCCAAAGGCAAAGTCGCCGTAGGTAATCTCTCTCCGAAGCTGAGATCCGAGCTGCGCGAGATATGCAAAGCGCGAAATGCCAAGTGTCACCTGCTTGGAGAGGAGTTCGCAGTGCTGGCTCATCCGCCGGCCGATTCGTTCGACATCTCCGGCATCATCGGCTGCTACACCGATGTCCGGCTCCAGGTCCTTGGGGCATATCAGAAGTCCAACGCCGCTCTGGCGGTCGCCGCCGTGGAGTTGTTCGAGGGAGGGGCACTGGATGACGCGGCCGTACGCACTGCGTTGGGCGGCACCACCATCCCCGGGCGCTTAGAAGTGATCAGCACCCAACCGCTGTGCATCTTCGACGGCTCCCACAATCCATCAGGCATGGCAGAGACGGTGGCTTCGCTTGAACAGATACTCGAACGCCGCCGAATGATCGCAGTCATCTCCATCCTCAAGGACAAAGCCGTCCGCGAGATACTGCAGTCGGTAGCGCCGGCATGTGACATCATCTTCGCCACACAGAGCTCCAGCCCGCGGGCGCTGCCGGCGGATGAGCTGGCAGCGGTGATAGCGGGCTTGGGCAAGGGGCCCGAGGTCTTCGTAGACTTCGATCCGCGGTCGGCCATAATGAGTGCCTACCGTCTGGCCACTTCGAACCAGGTCGTCCTGGTGACGGGGTCGCTGACCCTAGTGGCCGACTTGAAGAAGGAACTCAACTGAGTGAGGGCTCCTCTAACGAGGGAAGACGGCCGCGAACGTCGAATGCTGCTTTGTAAGCGCGTGGGGAGAGAGACTTGGACCAGTTCACTGAGAACATACAGAAGATACTCGGATCACCATTCTGGGGGCTGAGCTTCTACGTATTCATCTTCTGCCTTGTCGTCCTGTGGCTCGCTCTAGTGGTCTGGACGTACAAGGATGCGCGCAAGCGCATCGACGACTTGGTGATCATCATCGTCTGCGTGCTGACTTCGTTGGTGCTGCCTTACATGGGGACGCTCATCTACGCGATCCTCAGGCCTTCCGAGTATCTGGCCGAGACTCGCGAAAGGGAGCTCGAGATGCGGGCGATGGAGCAGGAATTGCAGATGATGCGCGCCTGCCCCTCGTGCGGCGAGGCCATCAAGCCTGACTACATAGCCTGCCCCAGTTGCCGTCGCGCGCTCCGGTCGACCTGTCCGACCTGTGATCGGGTCTTGGAGCCGAGCTGGAAGCTGTGTCCGTATTGCGGCCAAGACCCTCGGGCCCGGCGGGTGGCTCCACCTTCGGAGGAGCCGACGGGGGCCCGTCAAGAGGCCTAGGTCGATCCCCCTCGCGTCTGTCCGGGTCGACGAGGGTCGCGGGTAAACAACACTAGGTGCGCCCGGGAGCACGTTAGCGGAGGAGAGAAGTGGTCGAACGCACGCTTGTCCTGGTCAAGCCCAGCGGGGTAGCCAGGGGTCTTATCGGAGAAGTCATCGGTCGCATGGAGCGCAGAGGCCTGACCATCAAGGTGGCCCGGCTGCTCATAGTCACCGAAGAGATGGCGTCCGAGCACTACAGAGAACACGTGGGCAAGTCCTTCTACGACGAACTGCTCACTCAGATCATGTCCGGGCCCCTGTTCGCCATGGTCGTCGAGGGCCCCGAAGCGGTGCAGGTCGTGCGCAAGATCATGGGCGCGACTAATCCTTTGGAAGCCGCGCCCGGCACGATCCGAGGCGACTACGGCCTGAGCGTCTTGCTGAATCTTGTACACAGCGCCGACAGCGTCGAGAGTGCGGAGCGAGAGATCGCCATCTACTTCCCCGAGGGCGGGGAGCTTCCGAGCTAGGCAGGTGCAGTTCCCGCCAGACTTCAAGCTCTTCTTGGCCTCGCAATCGCCTAGGCGTCATTCGCTGCTAAGCGAGCTCGGTGTTCCTTTCACGGTGGTTCCCTCAGACGCCAGCGAGTCGCTGCGCGGGAAGCCGGTGGAGGTTCTGGCAGAGGAGAATGCTCTCGCGAAGGTGCGCGGGGCGCATCTTCCCCAAGGTCAGGGAGCGGGGGCCTTCGTGCTGGGCACCGATACTCTGGTGAGTGCCGGGCGCGAGGTGATGGGCAAGCCGGCGTCGGCCCAGGAGGCCGCACTGATGTTGGCCACGCTCTCAGGTCGCAGACACCAGGTCGTCTCCGGTGTGGCGCTTGCGCATATGAGCGACAAGCCGGGGGTGGAGACGGAGCCGCGGGTCATAGTCAGGAGCGCCCGCACTGAGGTCACCTTCGCGGATGTCGACGAGAGCCAAGTGGCCGCGTATGTCGATAGTGGCGAATGGCGCGGAAAGGCCGGGGGTTATGCGGTGCAGGGCCTTGCTGCCCTATTGGTGAGCGGCATCAAGGGTGAGTACACGGGCGTGGTCGGTCTCCCGCTCCATCTACTGGGCGGCATGTTTCGCGAACTCGGCTTCGACTTACTGCGTCGAAGCTGGGTGACGGACGATGACCGGATCACCATGCGGAAGTCGCAGTAGGTATAATACCGGGACCTTGCCGGTCCACCGGCAGGAGCAGAGCGGGTAGCCGCTAGGAGGAAGCACAATAGCTGTCTCAGAGTTCATCACCGGTTTTGCCGGTAGAGATATGGCGGTCGATCTTGGTACCGCGACGACGCTCGTGTATCTGCGTGGGCGCGGCATCGTCCTCTCCGAACCGTCGGTGGTGGCCATAGACTCGCGTTCCGGTGACGTGCTGGCTGTCGGGGCCGACGCAAAGCGCATGTTGGGCAGGACTCCAGGCACCATCACGGCCATAAGACCTCTGAAGGATGGCGTGATCGCCGACTTCGATGTGACCGAGCAGATGCTGCGTCACTTCATCCAGCGCGTGCACCAGAATCGCTGGGCCCACCCACGTGTCGTGGTGTGTGTGCCTTCAGGCGTCACGGGCGTGGAGCGCAGGGCGGTCGAGGAGGCAACCATCAGCGCCGGCGCTAGGGCCGCATATTTGATCGAGGAGCCCATGGCAGCTGCTATCGGAGCCGGGCTGCCGGTGGCCGAAGCCACAGGCAGCATGATCGTAGACATCGGGGGTGGTACCACCGAGGTCGCGGTGATCTCGCTTGCGGGCATCGTGGTGTCGCAGTCGGTGCGCATCGCCGGCGATGAGATGGACGAAGCGATCATCTCCTACATGAAGAAGGAGTTCAAACTCATGATCGGCAGCCAGACTGCCGAGGAGCTCAAGATAGAGATCGGGTCCGCGTATCCGCTGGACCCGGAACAAGAGGCGGAGATAAGAGGGCGTGACCTGGTCACGGGGCTCCCGAAGACCTTGGTCATCTCCTCTGAGGAGATCCGCGAAGCTATGAACGAACCGGTGCAGGCCATCATCGACGCGATCAAGGCCACGCTTGACAAGACCCCACCTGAGTTGGCTGCCGACATCATGGATCGCGGCATCATGCTGGCCGGCGGAGGTTCCCTGCTGCAGGGCATAAGCGAGCGCGTGCGCGATGAGACGCAAATGCCGGTGCATCGGGCGGAATCACCATTGACGTGTGTTGTTGTGGGCTCAGGTCGTTCGTTGGAGGAGTTCGAGACACTCCATCGGCTTTCGCAGAGGTCCAGAAGACACCGCTACTAGTAGTTGGCGGAGGTCGTTATGACGCCCGATAAATCAGCCTGGCGGAGAGGCATCTTCGTCTTCTTGATACTCGCTTCTTTGGCGCTGCTGACGGTGTCGTTCAGAGAGACCGAAGCGGGGCCGGTGCACACGGTGCGACAAGGTCTCGCCTCGGTGCTGTCGCCCCTGCAATCCTTGGGGGCGAAAGTGGCCGAGCCTTTTCAGGAGGGCTACGACTGGCTCAGATCCTTGTGGACGGCCAAGCGGAAGGCAGATCAGCTCGAGTTGGAAAAGGACACACTGCAAGGCATCGTGGTGCAACTCCAGGAGCAGAAGGAGGAAAACCAGCGCCTCAAGGCCTTGCTCGAACTGCAGACAGTGACCTACCCGGAGGGGACTGAGTTCCTGGTAGGCAAGGTCATAGCCAAGTCTCCCAGCCAGTGGGAGGCGTGGGTACTCATCGATCGAGGTACCGCCGACGACAAGAGGCTAAAGGTGGGCATGCCTGTGGTGGGGGCGACACCCCGGGTCGGCGAGGCTCTCCCCGGCAAGGGCCTGGTGGGCAAGATAGTCGAGTTGGACGCGCATACCGCCAAGGTCCAGCTACTGACCGACTCTCAGTCTGCCGTGTCAGCCAGGATCCAATCATCCAGGGCAGAAGGCATCCTTCATGGCTCCATGGAGGGCAAGCTGACCATGGACTACGTCGAGCGTGACCTGGCCGTCGATCCTAAGTTGGTGGTGGTCACTTCCGGATACGGCGGAGTCTACCCGGCGGGTGTGCCCATCGGTCTCGTAAGTAGCGTAGGTGAAGAGACTATCAACATCTACAAAGAGATCGAGGTGCAACCTTTTGTCGATTTCAGCGTCTTGGAAGAAGTGATGGTGCTCTTGGTGAGCATCGAGGATCCGCTGGCGACCGATACGACAGTCGCGGTGGGCTCGGGAAGGTAGCTTTGGTGGAGAACGTTCGACTTGCAGCTATCGGCAAGGCTGCTGCCTTGGTCGGTATCGCGGTGGCCCTTCAGGTGCTTGTGGTGTCACATATCACGGTCCTGGGGCTGAGCATCGACCTGTTTGCGATATTCACCGTGATCGTGGCCATCACGTGGGGACCCTTAGCAGGTGCGACTTTCGGGTTCTTTGCGGGGATAGCTGCTGACATCGCCTACAGGGCACCGCTGGGTATGAGGGCGGTGGTGTACGTGATCGTCGGATACGCGGTCGGTATTCTGGCGGGCCGCTTCAAGGCGCTGAGGCCGCGCACCGTCTTCGTGTACACCTTGGCTTCGTCCTTGGCGGCCAAGATCGTCTTCGGTCTGTTCGCGTACGTGATGAATCCGCGACCGGGGTTCTTCTCTGTGGTCGCACTTCAGATGATACCGGGAGCAGTGCTGGATGCGTTGTTCGCGGTACCCGTGTTCATACTCCTTGTCAAAGCCAGGGTCGTGCCCGTGCCGCATGCGGAGGCCGTTGCGGCCGAAGAAGAGACGGTGCAGTGATGCTGGAGCCCGTGAGAAGGATAGGTCGTTCGAACGAGGACGACTCGTTCATAGGCTTCAGAGTAGGGGTGCTACTCGCGGTGGGCCTTGTGCTTTTTGGCGTCATCGGCTTTCGCCTGTGGTACTTGCAGATACTCTCGGGCGACCAATTCGTACAGAACTCGGTCACCAACCGCGAGCGTACGGTCATCATCGAAGCTCCCAGGGGCGGCATCTACGATCGCAACGGTGTGCCCTTGGTGCAGAACCGCGCCGGGCTGAGTGTGGGCTTTCTCGCGATGGACATGCCCGACCCCGATTCTGATGAGTTCTATCAAGAGATATATCGCCTCTCAGAGATATTGAATCTGCCGGCGGCGCAGCTGCTGGCCGACTACGATAAGGCGGCGTCCGAGCCTCACAAGACCTACGTGGTCAAGGAGGACGTCGAGGAGAACAGCGTGGTCGCCTACCTCGAGGAGCACAAAGAGTTGTACCCGGGTGTGGAGGTCGAGAAGACGTTCTTGCGTGAGTACGCCTATCCCTACGGGGCGGTCACCGCTCACGCCCTGGGCTATGTGGGCGAGATATCAGACGATGATCTCAGCCAGCCGGAGTTCGCGGAGCTCAAGGGAGGCACGCACGTAGGCAAGGATGGCGTGGAGCGCCAGTATGACTCCTATCTGAGGGGCAAGGACGGATGGAGAGTGGTCGAGGTAGACGCTGGTGGCAAGCCCGTGAACGTGCTCGACGAGAACCCGGCGGACACCGGCTACAACCTCTATTTGACCATAGACGCGAAGCTCCAGGCCGCTGCGGAAGCAGCTCTCCTCAAGGACGGCATCCAGCGGGCACGCCTGGATGTAAGCGGTCTTGGCTTCACGAACGCCGCGGCGGGAGCCGTGGTGGCAATGGACCCGCGGAACGGAGAGATCCTCGCCATTGCGTCATATCCGGACTACGACCCCGAGAAGTGGGTGGGGGGCATCAGCACAGCCGATTTTGCTGCCTACAACGCTGAGACCTCCTATCGGCCCCTTTACAACAGGGCGATGAACGGGCTCTATCCGGCGGGGTCGACGTTCAAGCCGTTCGTGGCTTCGTCGGCCATGCAGGCGGGCCTTCTGACTTGGGATGAGATGCACGACTGCGGAGGCCGGTTCAGACTGCCCATCGGCACCGGCGCTTCGCAGACCTTCCAGATATGGAAGTGCTGGGTGTCCCCCAACGCACATCACGAGCTCAACCTGCGTCAGGCCATCCAACAATCGTGTGACTTCTACTTCTACAACGTGGGCTACAAGACCTATCAGCAGCCGACACCGGTGTTGCAGGATGGGCTCCGCAAGTTCGGGTTCGGTCGGTCGACCGGCATAGACCTTCCTGGGGAGACCGAACAATCGGTGGTGCCCGACAAGGTCTGGGCGCGTGAGCACGGCACGGAGTGGAAGACCGGTGACGAGATCAACCTGGCTATCGGTCAGGGCTATCTCCAGACGACGCCACTGCAGGAGGCGGTCGCTTTGGCGGCGCTGGTGAACGGGGGCACGGTCTGGGTGCCGCACATAGGCATGCAGATCACTGACTCGTCCAATCGAGTGATCAGCACTATGCAAAGCGAGAAGCGTGGAGAACTCGGCATAGACCAGTCTCACCTTGAGGTGGTGAAGGAGGGGATGAAGATGGTAGTCGGGCCGGGCGGCACCGCCGAGGATCAGTGGAAGAACTTCAGCGTGGACGTCGGCGGCAAGACCGGTACCTCTCAGGTCATCGGACTGAACCTCGACGGCAGCCTCGTAGACGACTACGCGCTCTTCATAGGCTACGGGCCGGCAAACGCGACCAGCGAGCCTTCCATCGTAGTGGTGTGCGTGGTCGAGCAGGGTGGGCACGGGAGCTCCGTCGCGTCCCCTGTCGTGCGGCGCGTGATGGAGGCCTACTTCGGTCTACCGAAGGGCTGGATCCCGAATACTACAGACCAAATTGAATAGGCATAATCGCTATATCTCCACAGCCATGCCGCGCCGACAGTCGTCGGCGGGCATGAGCTTCGCCACCTATTTGCGCAGCATGGACTGGATCCTGCTGGCAGCCACCATGGGCCTGGTGGTGTTCGGGTTCATCATGCTCAATTCGGCCACACAGAGCAGCCCCAATAATCTCACGCCTGGTTGGTATCTCAGCCGTCAGGCCTACGGACTGGCCATCGGCCTGGTGGCGCTGTTCTTTCTGAGTTGGATCAGATACCGCTGGTTCGCTCGCTGGCAGATGTACATCTATGGAGCCGCTTTGTTCCTGCTCGTCCTGACGCTGCTCATCGGTGCGGGTCAATCGGTGAACTCTACGCGTTGGCTCAACCTCGGCCTCTTCAAGATGCAGACCGGTGAACTGGTGAAGTTCATGCTCATACTCTCTCTGGGCGCGGTACTGGTAGAAGGGGTTGAGCTGAGGGGTCAGCTCCGGTTCATCATGCTCTGTGTGCTCTACGTGATGATCCCCGGAGTGCTCATCTTTCTGCAGCCCGACCTGGGGACCGCCCTTTGTCTGGGCGCCATCTTGGCATGCATGCTGGTGGTGTGGGGGGTCCGTCTCTTCCACTTGGGCATTTTGGCGACCTCGGGTGTGTTGGCGGCGGTAATGGCCATTAAACTGAAGATACTCAAGGAGTATCAGATCAAGCGCCTGACGCTCTTCCTCGATCCGGCGAGCGACCCCAGGGGTGACGGGTACCAGCTGACACAGAGCAAGATAGCTGTCGGCAGTGGGATGTTCGGCGGCAAGGGCTACATGAAGGGCACGCAGAGCACCTACGGCTTCATCCCCGAACACCATACAGACTTCATCTTCGCCGTGATCGGTGAAGAGCTGGGGTTCGCGGGTGGTGCGCTGCTACTCAGCCTCTTCGCGATCGTCATGTGGCGGGCATATCGTATCGCGCGTCTCTCGAACGACCTATACGGCAAGCTGATAGCGGCCGGTATCGCGGGTGTCTTGGTCTTTCAGGTGTTCGTCAACATCGGCATGACCACCGGCATCATGCCCGTGGTAGGTCTTCCACTCCCGTTCGTGAGCTCCGGAAGCAGCTCCTTGGTAGTATTCTTGATGGCCATCGGTCTCTTGGAGAGCGTACACGTTCACTCGGTGGCAGGGGCGAGAAGACGAGCCTCCGCAAACGTGCCCTAAAGGAGTCAGCAAATGGCTAAGTCGCCTGTGAACTTCAGCAAAGCGGCAGAGACTTGGAAGAACAGCATGGCGGCTGTGGCTCGTTCGGGCGCGGTGATGCTCGGTGGTGAAGGATCCCTTGTCGACCAGGCTCGTCAGCAGTTCGCATCAGGGGGCACGCCCCCTGCGACGTGGAGCGGCCCGTGGTCCGACCTGGCGGAGTTGTCTTTGGCGCCGGGTGAGTTGCTCATCGTCTTCGTCATCCCCGGCGATGAGGAAGAAGTACTCGCAGCGCTCGAATCGGGCTCCCTTAGGGGGGGAGTGGTCTTGGCGGTCGACGAGGGCTCATCTGCCACGGGCCGAATGTCTCATCCCGGTAGCGGTGTCGTCAGACTGTCTTTCTCGGACAAGCCCGACCACTGGCGCCGCTTGTTCGAAGCCTGCGCGACCGCGGCGGGCGACCACATCGTAGCTCTGGGCCGCAGGTACCCCGCGCTCAGGAGACCGACTGCCCACAAAGTCATCTACAGGACGGCGGCTCAGAATGCCTTGATCGGGGCTCTGTTCTTCATCCCGGGGACTGACATGCCTGTGATGACACTCAATCAAGGACGCATGGTGCTCTCGCTGGCCGGCATCTATGGCGAGTCGATAGACAAGGAGAGGGCCGTGGAGTTGGTCGGTCTGGTGGGGGCAGGGTTCGGTCTGCGGGCTCTGGCCCGCGCGCTTGTCAGCTTGACCCCGGTGATCGGCTGGGTGGTGAAAGCCGGCACCGCGTTCACCGGCACAGTGGCGCTGGGCTACGCGGCCGTGCACTACTTCGAGATGGGGGCGCCGGTCTCCACCGGCAAGGTGGTGGCGCTCTTCGGTTCGCTCAGGCGTTGAGAGACACATCGCCCGAGCGGAGATTCGAGGACCTTCTCCCGCGGGTCCAGCGACCGGCTCGGCTCACAGGCGGTGAGACCGGCAGTGGACCCGGTTTCAAGGACGACCCTCGCGAGCTGCGCGTAGTGCTTGCATTTCCGGACACCTACGAGATCGGGATCTCGAACCAGGCGCTCCAGATCCTGTACGGCCTTGCGGGTTCGCGGGACGGCGTGGGGGTGGAACGCACCTACTTGCCCTGGGTGGACGTCATCGGCGAGATGCGCAAAGAAGAGATACCGCTGCTGACTCTCGAGACCTGGTCACCCGTCGTGTCCGCGGATCTTCTGGGCATCACCCTGCAGCATGAGTCGAACTTGACGAACCTCCTGGAGATGTTGGACCTAGCCGGGATACCCGTACGGGCGGCAGACAGGGATGAGGGGCATCCGCTCGTCGTGGTGGGGGGGCCGGCCTGCGCGAACCCCGCCCCGGTCGGCGCCTTCGTGGACGCTGTCGTCGTCGGCGACGGCGAGGAGGTCTTCGTCGAGATCCTCGACGTTCTAACGCAGGCGAAGCTGGCGGGGTCGGACAGGTCTGCGAGGAAGGCGCTGCTTGCGCAGGTGCAGGGCGTGTTCGTGCCGGGCGTCAGTGAGAAAGTGGTGCGCAGATGCCTGCCCCGGCTGCAGGGAGCGCCGTATCCGGACGCCTGCCTGGTGCCTTTGACGGAAGGGGTGCACGACCGGGCTTGGGTCGAGGTGATGCGGGGCTGCACCAGAGGCTGTCGCTTCTGCCAGGCCGGCATGTGGTACAGGCCAGTCAGGGAGCGTCCGGTCGCTGAGATCTTGAGCTTGACAGAGGGGCAGCTGCGGGCCACGGGGTACCAGGAAGTGGCCTTCGCGTCGCTCTCCACCACAGACTACTCATGCGTGGAGCGACTACTGAGCGAGGCGGGTCGGGCGTTCCCTGAGGTGAGGGTCTCGCTACCCTCCTTGCGGGTCGATGGCGCGGCGGTCAAGCTGGCCGGGCTGGTCTCTCCCACGGGCGGCTCGCTGACGCTGGCTCCGGAGGCCGGCAGTCAGAGGATGCGCGATGTGATCAACAAGAACGTCACCGAGGCGGACGTGCTGGGCGCCGTGCAAGAGGCCGTGCGCGCTGGCAAGACCACCCTGAAGCTGTATTTCATGATCGGACTACCCTGGGAGGATGACGAGGACGCCACAGCCATCGCAGACCTATGTCTGAAGGTGCGTGATGTCGCGCGGGCCTCCATGGGGTCACGGGCGAACCGGCTGCAACTCAACATCAGCGTCAACAACTTCATACCGAAGGCCTTCACTCCCTTCCAGTGGGCGGGGATGTCGGACAGGGTCACGTTGTCGCGTCGCCAGGCCCTTATCCGCGCGCGGCTGCACAAGCCGGGCGTGCGGGTGTCGTTCTCCAGCCCGAACTCCAGTTATCTGGAGGCCGCGCTCGCGCGAGGGGGAGAAGACATGGCCGACGTCATCGAAAGCGCTTGGCGGGAAGGCGCGCGACTGGACGCTTGGACCGAGCAGTTCGCCGGTGCGGCCTGGGACCAGGCCTTCGCAGCGACGGGCCTATCAGCCGAGGAGCGGGCGACTGCGGTCATCGATAGAGAGGCGGCACTACCATGGGATGTGGTCGAGGGATGCGTCCGCGAGGAGTTCTTGCTGTCGGAATGGGATAAGGCGGTCCATGGAGACATCACTCCCGACTGCCGTTGGGACGAGTGCTCTGATTGCGGCGTGTGCGGTGGAGCACTGCGGATCGAGTTGGCGGGATCTCGCGAGAGGGGTGAGGCAGGCGGTGACGGATCGAGTCCGCTGCCGGCGTCGACCCGGGAGGGCGTGCAGCAGGTGCGCTGGCGTTACGTGGCCACCTTCAGCGTGACTGGGAGGGACCGATTCCTGGGTCATCTAGACCGCGCCGAGATCTTTCGAAGGGCAGTGCGCAGGGCCGGCGGCCGGTTGGCGCTGTCGGGCGGAATGCGTCCCAAGGCACTTCTGAGCCTGGCCTTGCCCCTCGCAGTTGGGGTCGAGGGAACCAGCGAGCTGGCGGGATTCGAGCTCCAGGCGCCCGTGGATGAAGGCTTTCGTGCGAGACTCGCCGAGTCGTTGCCGGAGCACACGCGCCTACTCGATCTGCAGCTGTACGGAGGGCGGCGTTCGCTCGCGGCGCGCGTGACTGGGGCCACATACGAGGTGACGGTCAAGGCTGTCGGAACAGAAGGGGCCCCGGCCCGCGAGTTGCAGAAGGCCGCTCAGAGGTTCGCGGAGAGTGGGGAGCTCATGGTGGAAGAGTCGCGCGAAGGACGGGCGCGTCAGGTGGACGTCAAAGCGTATGTTGACCAAGTCCTAGTCGAGGCCCAAGGTCCGCACTCGTTCATCATCGGCTTTCGGGCCAAGGTGACCCCGAGCGGCACCGCGCGGCCTGAGCGTGTGGTGCAGGCCTTGGAGATGCTGAGTGGCATAGGCTTAGAGATCCAGAAAGTCACCCGTGTCCGCATACACCTGGGGGATGGAGAGGCCTAGATGCAGCAGCTGATCATCTCTCGCGACCGACGTCAGACCAGAGTGGCCCTAGTCGAGAATGGCCGAGCCCTCGAGTTCTACGTAGAGCCCAGCGATCGTCCCACCCTGGTGGGTAACGTCTATAAGGGCCGCGTGGACAAGGTGCTGAAGGGCATGGATGCCGCCTTCGTCGACATCGGGATGGAGCGCAACGGCTTCTTAGCGGTCGATGAAGCGGACGCTCTCGGCGGCCGCGGCAAGCAGCAGAAGATCACCTCCCTTCTGCAGGGGGGCAAGGAGATCCTGGTGCGCGTCATACGGGACCCGATGGGGGGCAAGGGGCCGAGACTGAGCACTCAGATGCTCTTTGTGGGGCGCCATCTCCTGTACAGCCCCGTGGCGAAGATATCAGGAGCTTCGCGCCGGCTGGAAGGAGCGGAGAGGGAGCGCCTGCGCGCGCTATGTGGCGCACTGGGTCTGGAGCAGGGCGGGGTGGTGGCCCGTACAGCGGCTGAGGGGGTACAGTCGGAGGCTCTGGAACGGGAGCTCCGCTTTCTCAGGCGGGTCTGGGGATTAGTCGAGCAGAGCGCAGCGGGTCGGACTGCCCCAGCCCTCGTCTATCGGGAATGTGGGTTGGCGCTGCGTGCGGTGCGCGACCTGCTGGGACCTGAGTTCGGCGAAGTGCTCGTGGACGACGCGCTTCTCCATAGGCAGTTGGTCAACTATCTGCGGGCTGTGGCACCTGAAGCGCAGGGCCGCGTGCATCTGCAGTCTGATGGTATCCCCTTGTTCGAGAGATTCGGATTGGAGTCTGAGATCGGCACTGCGCTGAGGCGTCGCGTCGAACTCCCCTCAGGGGGCTACCTGGTCATAGATCACACCGAGGCCTTGACGGTGGTGGACGTCAACACAGGCAGCTACGTGCGCGGCAAGCGCTTGGAGGACACCACCCTGAAGACCAATGTGGAGGCGTGCCACGAAGTCGTTCGGCAGCTGAGGTTGCGCGACATCGGGGGCATCATAGTCATAGACTTCATCGACATGGCGATCGAGGCCAATCGGGAGGCCGTGGTTGCCGCACTCAAGGACGAACTGGCCGCCGACCGCACCAAGAGCTACGTGGTGGAGATCTCGCCGCTGGGGCTCGTTGAGATGACGAGGCAGAACGTCACTCCTGGGGTGCGCGAGGTACTTACCGTCTCGTGTCCGACCTGTGAGGGGGAGGGGAGGATCAGGTCGGAGACCTCTGCCCTGGCGGACGTAGAGCGGGGCATCCGCAGACTGGCCCGGATGTCGTCCCTGCCTGTGGTCCGCATCGAGGTCCACCCGAGGATGGCGGCTTTGCTTGGCCAGGGAGCAAGGACAGCAGGCGGCGAAGGAGCAGAGAACGGGGCCTCAGCGCTGGCCCTGTTGGAGGCCGAGACGGGCAAGCGCCTGACTATCAGAGAGGCCGGTCTCGGTGTCAGCCTCGATCACTGCATCATGGCCGCGGAATAGTGGCAGCCAGGGGGTTACCCTGCTATACTCCCAAACTCGCGGCGGCCGTCTCTCTAACGGACGTCATTTCGAAGAGAGCTCAAGGAGTAGAGATGTTCGCCATCGTCGTAGTCGGCGGTAAGCAGTACAGGGTGGAAGAGGGCGGAGACCTAGTGGTCGACCGCCTTGATGTCGCTCCCGGTAAGACCGTCGAGCTCAGTCCACTGCTCGTCGCGAAAGACAAAGACGTCCTCTTGACCAGCGAGGGCAAGAAGTCCAAGGTGACGGCCGAGGTGATCGAGCACTTCAGGGGTCCGAAGATCGTCATCTCGAAGTTCAAGCCCAAGCGTGGTTATCGACGGAAGACGGGTTTTCGCTCGTCCCTCACGCGTCTTGAAGTGAAGAAGATCACTGTCCCGGCCGAGAAGGCCGTTCAGGAGGCTTAGAGATGGCTCATAAAAAAGGCGGCGGCAGCTCCAGGAACGGCCGCGATTCAAACGCGCAGCGACTCGGTGTGAAGGCGTTCGCCGGAGAAATGGTCAAGGCCGGCGCCATAATCGTGCGGCAACGGGGCACGCGCTTTCGCCCAGGCGAGAATGTGGGCATCGGCTCCGACGATACGCTGTTCGCCAAAGCCGCCGGCCAGGTGGAGTTCACCACCGGCAGGGCGGGGCGCGTAGTCAGCATCAAAGCCGAATAACTGCCAGAGGCGGCCCGCGACTGGGCCTGCCTTCCCGAGGACCTGCCCATGTTCTTCGATCAGGCCAAGATACATGTGGCGGCCGGCAACGGCGGTAGTGGCTGTGTCTCCTTTCGACGCGAGAAGCACGTTCCGCGCGGTGGCCCAGACGGTGGCGACGGTGGGCGCGGCGGTGACGTCGTGCTCTATGTCGATCCCCAAGTCCGCGACCTCCAGCTCTTCACCTACAAGGTGCATTTCAAAGGCGGCGCCGGTCAGGCCGGTAGGGGAGCTAAGAAACACGGTTCAAACGGCGACACGGTGCGCATCCCGGTGCCGGTCGGTACTCAGGTCTGGGCAGAGCAAGCATCCGGTGCGGAGGGCACTGGGGACGCTCAGAACGAGGGGGGCGGCCCGGCAGCAGACAGTGCGGAGAACGGACTGCTTGTCGCAGACCTGATCCGCCGGGGTGAGGAGTTGGTCGTTGCTTGTGGCGGGGCCGGGGGAAGAGGAAACTCCCGCTTCACCAACTCAGTACACCAGGCCCCGAAGTTCGCGGAGCTGGGGGAGTCTGGGGAGAGTGGCTGGCTCAGGCTGTCGCTCAAACTCATGGCTGACGCCGGACTTGCGGGTCTGCCCAATGCCGGCAAGTCCTCGCTGCTGAAGAGGCTGTCCAACGCCAAACCCAAAGTGGCGGCCTATCCGTTCACCACCCTCGAGCCGATGCTGGGCGTGGTCGACTGGTCGGGCGAAGGTGACGTGTTCACGCTCGCGGACGTGCCAGGACTGCTGGAGGGGGCCAGCGAAGGCGTGGGCCTGGGACACGAGTTCCTCGCGCACTTGGAGCGCTGCTTCCTGCTGGTGCACGTGGTCGACATCGCCGATGCGGGCGGACCGGAACCCTTGGAGGCTTTCAGGGTGATCCTGCACGAGCTGGAGGCACACGCGGCCGGCTTGGCGGAGAAGCCCCAACTGGTGGTGCTGAGCAAGATCGACGCCGTTGCCCCGGAAGAGGTCGAAGCGCAGAGGCAGGTCTTCGCCCGGGAGGTAGAGCGGCTTCGGGCGGAGGGTCATCCCGCCTTCAGCTACGTCATGGGTGATGACGCACCGCTCGCTCAGCAGATGGTCTGGCCCGTGTCGGCCAGCACCGGAGCGGGGCTGAGGGGGCTCGTCCGTCGGATAGGGCCGATGTTGCGGGAACTGGGCGCGGGAAGTGAAGCGGCAGACGCGGCCGACCTGGCGGGGTCGACCGTCCCCCCCGTACCGGTAGGCGCCAGGAGCGATGGTGCGCCCGCCTGGTCGGGCGAGGTGGAGGAGTCCGCAGGCGGCGGGCACATCACCTACAGGCCTACAGGGACGTCCGAACGCTCCTTCGTGGTGAGAAAGACGGAGCAGGGTTTCGTGGTGGAGGGAGAGGCGGTGCGCCGGCTGGTCAGGAGGTTCGACCTCGACAACGACGAAGCTATCCGATATGTAGCCGAGAAGCTCGACCGGCTGGGGGTGTATGCTGCATTGCGGGCGAAGGGAGCGCAGCCGGGGGACGATGTGGACATGGAAGGCCACGCCTTCGTGTTCGAGTGATGACCCCCAGAAGAAGACGATGACATCTGCACGTGAGACAAAGACAGTAGTAGCCAAGGTAGGTTCGAGCACGCTCACCACAAAGAGCGGCGCGTTCCGGCTGTCACCCGTGGCCGGGATCGTCGGAGAGGTGTGTGAGCTGCACGAGCAGGGCCACCGCGTGCTGCTGGTCTCTTCGGGGGCGGTGTCCTCGGGTATGGGGGTACTTGACTTCAAGAAGCGCCCCAGCGAAGTGATCGACCTGCAGGCGGCCGCCGCGGTGGGGCAGGGGCGGCTCTTTCATATCTACACTGAGCTGTTCTCTCACGAGGGAGTGGTCACCGCACAGGTGCTCTTGACGGCCTTCGATGTGGCCGCTCGCACACAGTATCTGAATGCGCGCAACACGCTCAAGCGACTTCTCGACTGGAGAGTGGTGCCGATCATCAATGAGAACGACACTACCTCGACCGACGAACTCTGCTTTGGCGACAACGATACGCTGGCCGCGCAGGTGGCATTGCTGGTCAAGGCCGACTTGCTGGTGCTGCTTACCGACACCGATGGACTGTATACGACTGATCCGCGCTCGGATCAAGGGGCACGTCTCATCAGCCGGGTCGACGATCTGAGCGAGCTCGCCGTAGTGCAGACGACCGGCGCCGGGCCCCTGGGCTCGGGAGGCATGGCCACCAAGATCGATGCCGCGCGGATGGCGACGAGCGGTGGCATCGAGACGGTCATCGCCAAGGGAGGTCGTTCTGATGTCTTGAAAGCGTGTCTGGCGGGGGAAGATATAGGGACCCGCTTCATGCCGAACTCCTTAGGTCTGCCTGATTACAAGCTTTGGCTCCTTTTCGGCAAACCGGTGCGGGGCAAGGTGGTCGTGGACGGCGGCGCAGTGAAGGCGCTGAAGGGCAGTGGTAGCCTACTTCCCGTAGGGGTGATAGGCGTGCAGGGAGACTTCACCGGCGGTGACGCCGTGGTCGTCGTGGATGAGCAGGGCACCGAGCTTGCCAAGGGCATCGTCAGTTGCTCGAAAGAGGAGTTGGACCGGGTCAAGGGACTGCAAAGCAGACAGGCGGCCGAGTTGCTGCCGCAGGCACCCCAGGAGGCTATCCATAGGGACTCCCTGGTGCTGATGGTCTGAGGGATCAGGAGGTAGGTTGAAGACCGAAGAACTAGCGACGTTGGCGAGAGAGGCTTCGCGCCGGTTGGCCCAGGCGAGTACTGCCGATAAGAACCGAGCGCTTTTGGGCATGGCCGAAGCCATCGCGAGACGCAGTGCCGAGATCCTAGCGGAGAACGAGCACGACCTGATCGAGGGGCGCGCCAAGGGCCTGTCCGGAGCCTTGCTCGATCGGCTCATGCTTGATGAGGGACGTCTAGGCGGGATAGCAGCCAGTCTGATGGACATTGCGGCGCTGCCGGATCCCATCGGCGAGATCGTCGAAGGGCGCCGTACTCCCGAAGGTCTGCGCATCCAGAAGGTAAGGGTGCCGTTCGGAGTGGTGCTGGTGGTATACGAGGCACGTCCGAACGTCACTGTGGACGCGGCGGCTCTGTGCCTGAAGACCGGGAACGCGGTGATACTGCGCGGCGGTAGCGACGCGGTCCATTCGAACCACGTGCTGGCTTCGGTGATTACGGGTGCCGTGGTCGATGCCGGGCTTCCGGCTGAGTGCATCCAGTTCGTCATGGATCAGAAGCACGAGGCTCTCGTCGAGCTGCTGCAACTCAAAGAGGACATAGACCTGGTGATCCCTCGCGGAGGGGAGAGCCTCAAAGAGTTCTTGGTGAAGCATTCCAAGGTGCCGGTGATCTACGCCGCGGGTGGCAATTGTCATGTGTACGTAGACAAGGCGGCCGATCTCAAGAAGGCCTTAGGCATCACCGTCAACGCCAAGTGCCAGCGGCCGGGGGTATGCAACGCGGCCGAGACCTTGCTGGTCCATCACTCGGTGGCGGCGAGGTTCCTGCCTGCTGCGGCCAAGGCCCTGCAGGCGCGCGGCGTGAAGCTGTACGCAGATGAGGCCTCTCTGGAGATCCTGGCGGGCAAGGTATCCGAGGTGAAGCTGGCCACCGAGCACCATTATGCTACCGAGTTCCTGGGTCTGGAGATGGCTGTGAAGGTCGTGGAAGGCCTGCAAGAGGCGGTGGACCACATCGCGAGATACGGCACCGGTCACTCCGAGGCGATAATCACGCAGGACCTCAAGGCCAGTCAACTCTTCGTGGAGGGGGTCGACGCCGCGGTGGTGTATATCAACGCATCGACACGATTCACTGATGGAGGCGTGTTCGGCATGGGAGCGGAGATCGGCATATCCACGCAGAAGTTGCATGCCCGGGGCCCGGTGGCGCTCAAGGAGCTCACCTGCACCAAATATGTGGTGACCGGCGATGGCCACGTCCGATGAAGTGCTAGCAGGGGAGGGGCTTCTCTCACCCCTTTCGGACGGATCAGGCTTGCGCCTGGGGGTAATGGGCGGCGCTTTCGACCCCATACACATAGCCCACTTGCTGGCCGCCGAAGAGGCCCGGGTGCAGTTCGATCTGGGCCAGGTGGTCTTCATGCCGGCGGGTGACCCTCCGCACAAGGGCCGCGAGCTGTCACCGCCGGAGTTCAGGTATCAGTTGGTCCTGGCAGCCACGGCTTCACACCCGCGGTTCTCGGTGTCTCGCTTCGAGATCGACAACAAAGGGGTCTGCTTCACGGTGGACACCCTCGCACACATGGCCGAGGTGACACCGGAGGGGACGGAGCTGTTCTTCATCACAGGGGCAGATGCGGTCTTGGATATCCTTACGTGGAAGGATCCAGCCAGAGTGCTTGAACTGGCGACTTTCATCGCGGCCACGCGGCCGGGCTACGATCTGGCCCGGCTGTCCGGACTTCTGACGGAGCTGAAGAGGACGTCCGCAGACGGGCGGCAGACGAACGGGGTGAAGATAATGGAGATCCCGGCGCTGGCCATCTCTTCGAGCATGATCAGGGAGCGGGCAGCCGCGGGCCGCAGTATCCGCTATCTGGTGCCTGAATCCGTCCAGGAGATCATTGAGAAGGCCGGAGCGTATACGTGAACGATGACGAAGAGCCCACCCTGGAGACGCCGGCCTCTGGCGAAGATGACGACCCGACCCTAGAGACCGAGGGCCGGGACGATACTCAGGAAACGTCCCCCGAGACCGCCACGCAGACCCGAGCCCGCAAGGCGACAGGTTGGGGTATGCGGCTGGAGATGATGAGTTCCGCCAGGCGAGAACACAGACGGCAAGCGATAAACCGGTTCTGGATCGCGTCGGTACCCGTGTTCGTTCTGCTGGTGGTCGCTGTGGTGCTCTTGGCGGTCTACGGTGGGCAAGGCGATGAAGGGGCCGCAGTGAGTAGTGGCGACGTGGTCTCGCGCGTAGCCGCCGAAGGCAGCGCGCTGCTGCTGATCGAAGACGCCGGAGCGCTTGCGTCTGCTGTGATCCTGCACCCTTGGGACACTGGGGGAGTAGTGCTCGCGGTCCCCGCTATCACACTGCTGGAGACACAGGGCATGTTCCGCACGCTGGTCGCCACGTACGAGGACGGGGGGGCGGCGGCGGTGAAGGCAGCCCTTTCGCGGGCGTTCGATGTGCCGCTTGGGCCGGTCGCCGTCGTCGACGAGGCAGATCTACGGACGGTCTTGTCCCCCGCCGGCCTGGACGCTCTCCCTGATCAGCCGTCCGCTTCGGTCGATGAGCAGGCTGGGTCATTCGCCCAGGCAGTGCGCGGCCTTGTCGGAGGATACTCGTCCGACGTAGGCGGGGCGGCCTGGGAGGGGCTTGGGTTGCGGAGCGATGACGAGGCCGAGTTTCTGAAGGCGGTGGGAGCCGATGCGCTCTCCATGGCCGAGAACGTGTGGACGGTCAGCGTGCTGACCGGCACCGTGGTGGAGGGCGACGGTTTCCGCTACCTTGAGCCTGACATGGAGGCGGCGAGAGAGCTGCTGATCGTCAGCGTCGAAGAGGTCCCTGTCTCCGTGGAGATCAGGGATGGCGCCGGGGTGGAAGGGGCTGCTCGGCTCGCCGGCAGCTTGTTGGAAGAAGCGGGGTTCGCGCTTGCTCCCATGAGCTACGCAGAAGCGTACCCAGGGGTGGTGACCACGCAGGTCCTGGCTTCAGCCGAGACCATGGAGGAAGCGAGGCGGGTGGTCGAGGTCTTGGGCGTCGGCGAGATAGTCCAGGATGAGACCCTCGACCCCGACCTGGTCATCGTGGTCCTGGGCAAGGACTTTGAGGCGACAACGCCTACTTCGACGTCAGAATCCACCGGATAGGCGATACTGTGCCCTGGAAGGCTTTCGACGTGGCGGCCTGAATGAGGTCTTGTCAGCTGAGACGGACAAGCGGAGGAGTAGTTACGAAACCGGTCGATGATATGGTCCCCATGGATGACACCTCCGGTACTGGTACCGGTAGCGGTACCGGTGCTGAATCAGCCGGCGCTTCGCAAACGTCTGCGGCGTCGATGGCCGCGATGGGCGCGGCTGTGGTGTGGGGGCTGGCCGACCGCGCCACCGAGGCGGGGAGGCGTCTGTCGAGCACTCTCTCGCGAGACATAGCGGTCGTCAGAGAGCGCGACCCGGCGGCGCGGAACACCCTAGAGATAGTCACCTGCTATCCGGGGTTGCACGCGGTCTGGTTCCATCGCGCCGCGCACGCGCTCTGGAAGCGTGACGTCCCGCTGCTGCCCCGCTTGGTCTCGACTTTCGGGAGGTTCGTCACGGGGGTCGACATACACCCCGGGGCCACCTTGGGAGAGGGCCTGTTCATCGACCACGGATCAGGTGTGGTCATCGGCGAGACGGCCGAAGTGGGAGAGAACGTCACCATCTACCAAGGGGTGACCCTGGGAGGCACGGGTAAAGAGACGGGCAAGCGTCATCCCACCGTGGGCGACAACGTGGTCATCGGGGCCGGTTCGAACCTTCTGGGCTCCATCTCGATCGGGGACAACGTGAAGATAGGGTCCGGCAGCGTGGTGGTTCAGGACGCTCCGGCTAACAGCACTGTGGTGGGCAACCCCGGCCGTCCCGTGATCAGTGAGGGGGCCAAGGTAGGCATCCCTGACATCGACTACACCCATCTGCCCGACCCGGTGGCTGAGGCAATGAAGTGCCTGGTGCGCCGCGTGGTCGAACTGGAGAACGAGATCGAAGAGCTGCGCAAGACGGCGGCCGATCCAGCCTCTGCGCACGCATGGGCTCCGGACGCGCGGCCACATCCCGATCGGTCGCAGCCCGCCAGCGACAAGGCGTGCGATCCGCCGAGGCTCAATGGCACGCCGGACTTCTGACCGGGCGGGCGAGGCGCACCCAGACGCCGACGCCCGGCAGGCCGCACTGGCCGAGAACCTCAATGAACGGCAACAAGAGGCGGTGTTCCACTCCGGTGGCCCACTGCTGGTGCTGGCCGGCGCCGGTTCAGGCAAGACTCGGGTGCTGACCCATCGGCTGGCGTATCTGATAGACAGCGGACAGGTGCGTCCGCATCAGACCTTGGCGATCACCTTCACTAACAAGGCTGCCGGGGAGATGAAGGAACGCGTGGCTCGTCTCCTTGGCCCCGTGTCGGGTTGGATGTGGGTATGCACCTTCCACTCGGCCTGCGCACGCATCTTGCGTGTCGAAGCGCCTCTCCTGGGGTATCGGCCCGGCTTCACCATCTACGATGAGGACGACTCAGTGCGTCTGATCAAGCACTGTTTGGAGGATCTCGGCCTAGACGCAAAGCGCTTCCCTCCCAAAGGCCTCTCCAATCTCATCTCGGACGCCAAGAACAAATTGGTGGACACAGAAGACTTCGCGCGTCATGTGGAGGCGGCCAGTGAGACTGGGGCCGACGGCGGAACGGCGGGAGGCGCGGGAGGCGGGAGCTACGCGGACGACTACGGCGTATCAGGGCTCGTGGATGTCGCCGGGCAGGTGTACCGACGGTACCAAGAGCGGCTGCTCGCTCAAAACGCGCTAGATTTTGACGATCTGCTGATGCGCGCAGTGGACGTGCTCCGCTTGTTCCCGGAGCGTCTGGCCTACTACCGAGACCTCTTCCGCCACGTGCTGGTGGATGAATACCAGGACACCAACAATGCCCAGTACGTGCTGGTCAAGTTGCTGACCGAACAGCACCGGCAGGTGACCGTGGTGGGCGACGACGACCAGTCGGTCTACTCATGGCGGGGGGCGGACGTTCGCAACATCCTCAGTTTCGAGGACGACTTCCCGGATGCGGCTGTGGTGAAGCTGGAGCAGAACTACCGCTCGACCACGACCATCCTGGAGGCGGCCAACGCTTTGGTGTCCCACAATCGCGGACGCAAGCCCAAGAACCTCTGGAGCGACCGCGGCACGGGTGAGCCGGTCACCGTCTTCGAGTGCCGCGATGAGCACGAGGAGGCGCGCCTGGTGTGCGACGAGGTGGTCTCGCTGCTCAAGCAGCGCCCGGCCTCGGACATGGCGGTGTTCTATCGGGTCAACGCCCAGTCGCGGGTGATCGAGGACATGCTGGTCAGGC
Source organism: uncultured Actinomycetes bacterium (assembly GCA_963718375.1). Lineage (GTDB taxonomy): Bacteria > Actinomycetota > Thermoleophilia > RBG-16-64-13 > RBG-16-64-13 > RBG-16-64-13. Next base: position 31,415 of record CAVQZD010000005.1, read on the forward strand.
AGGGTGTGCCGTACCGGGTGGTGGGGGGCACCAAGTTCTACCAACGGGCGGAGATAAAGGATGTGCTCGCCTATCTGAGAGTGATCATCAACGCTACCGACGACCTCTCCCTGCTTCGAGTCATAAACACACCGCGCCGCGGACTGGGCGGGGTAGCTATTGGGCGCCTGCAGGCCTGCGCTGCCGAACAGGGCGTTCCCCTGCGGGAGGCCTTGCTGCAAGCGTCCTCGGTCACTGGACTTAACAGGGCGGCCTGCGAGGCGTGTGTGCGGCTGGGGGAGAGCTTCTGCTCGTGGGAGGCGGCTGCTGGGACGTCCGAGGGCGACCGCACTGAGGGAGCGGCCTCCGGGGAAGGTGAGGGAGCGGCCTCCGCGGAAGGTGCCGTCAAGGTCGCCGGTGTGGTGAGGCGGGTGCTCGAGGAGAGTGGCATGATCGCCACGCTCAAGGCCGAGAGGACTCTGGAGGCCGAGGGTCGGATAGAGAATCTCGAGGAGTTCGTGGGCGTGGCCGAGGAGTTCGACCGCATGAATCCGGAGGGGAGCCTGACTGACTTCCTTCAAGAGATCAGCCTCTACGCCGACGTGGATAGTCTGGAGGCGGGCGAGCCGTACGTCACGCTGATGACCCTGCACAACGCAAAAGGGCTCGAGTTTGCGGTCGTGTTCCTGACGGGCATGGAGGAGGGGCTCTTCCCTCACTCGCGCTCCTTGGACGAGCAGCGCCTCGAAGAAGAGCGGCGTCTCTGCTACGTGGGCATCACCAGGGCGCGAGACCGCCTGTACGTGTCGCACGCACTCTCGCGGATGCTTCACGGCAACTCCGGCTACAGGCTGCCCAGTAGGTTCCTGGGAGAGATCCCCTCGCAGCTGCTGAAGCACAGGGAGACCTCAGTCTATCCGCACAGGATGCGGGTAGAGAGCAGACCCGACTCCAATCGGACGACGCGGCCTGGCGTGCCCTTCACTCCGCCCTCGGCGCGGCCCAAGCCGCAGCCCCACGCGCCGGTGGCCGGACTGTCGACGGGTGACAAGGTCATGCACGCCAAGTTCGGCGAGGGCATGGTGCTGGGTCTCGAGCCCGGTGGCATCGTGCGGGTGTTCTTCGCAGACCTGGGCGAGCAGAAGCGCCTGCTGCTCGACTACGCGCCGCTCAAACGCCTCTGAGATACCCCGCTCGGGCGGGCCCGGCCGACAAGGCCCCGGCGGCTAGTCCGCGCGCACCCTGCCGTGGACCATGTCTGCGACGGTGACGCCCGCGAAGAGGTCTTCGAGTAGTCTTGCCGCTTTCTCCCACACCGGTCTGGCGGGGCAGCAGGCGGCCCGGCTGCAGTGGACACCATCTCGGCACGGGGCCGGTCGGATGTCACCCTCGACAGCGGCCAAGATGTCGGCCACGGTGATGGCATCGGGCGGGCGCGCGATGCTGAAGCCTCCGTCTCGACCCCGGTGGCTGTTCACGAGCCCTGCCGTCCTCAGCGCCACCATCAGCTGCTGCACGTAGGCGGGCGAGATGGCTTCGGACTCCGCTATCTGGATCTTGGTCAGCGAGGGGCGAGTAGTCTGCGCGGCCAGCAGCGTCATTATGCGAGTGGCGTAACGACCCCTGGTGGATATGCTCATCATGTGACAAACCGCCAAATGTGGATTGGAATAATCACCATTAGGATATAGAAAGACTGAACACGACGTCAAACCGCGCCTCGACTCTGCTCGAGGCCTTTCGCATCATCCCGCCCCCTGTCCCCCCGGGGGGCGGGGTGTCTTGTGTGGGCGTCTGTGTACGGAGAGTGCAGGAGCTCTGCTACTTGACAAACACCCCCCTTCTTTTGATAGCGTGCTACGTCTGTACGGCGGCGCGGCCTTGGAGGAACGGGGGAAGGCCAGATGCGTGCCCCCATGAGGTCTTTCTGCCCGGCCAGGGGTCAGTCGGTTCACGTGTCGACTAGGGGGGTCAGCATGCTCCGCTCGCGCCGTTTCGCTGCAGCCACTCGGTTCTTTATCATCTCAGTCCTTCTCCTGCTGGTGGTGGCCGCAGGCGGGGTCACAGACGCGGACGCTGCCGACAACGGTGACGGGCCCACGGTCGTCAAGGAGCTCACAGAGAAGCGCACCGAGAACTCCAAGACCTACCTGCTCTCCAATGGCGATAGACGGGCGGAGATCTACGCCGCTCCTATTCACTTCAAGGACAAGGCCGGTGTGTGGGAGGAGATTGACACCACGCTCGTCCCTGGCGAGGTCAAGGGGAAGTTCCACACCGAGGACACCCCGTCGAAGGTGACGCTGGCCTCTCCGGAGTTCGGTGGGCCTATCGCCTCGCTGGAGCACGAAGGCGCGACTGTGAGCATGAGCGCCCCCAAGGGCATCCAGCTGGTCGGCCCCGCCGCGAACGGGAGCAAGGCCGTCTTCGGGTCCTGGACGCAGTCCATGTACATGACCTATGAGGCTGTGGCCGACGGCCTCAAAGAGACCATCATCCTTAGCAGCAAGAGTGCTCCCAACACATACACCTATACGCTCGCACATCCCGGACTCACCCTGTGCCAGGACCCCCTCACGGGGGAATGGGGCTTCAGACAGGACATAGCCGAGTTGCCCGTCATGGTGCTGGGGGGCCTATCGGTCTGGGATTCGACCGTGAATGAGTTCGGGGTTGCGACATATTGTCCGGAGGCGACCATGGAGGTCGTGCCCGGTGATGGTCTGAGTACCGTGACTGTCACGGTGCCCAAGAAGTGGCTCGCCGACCCGGCTCGCAAGTACCCAGTGATGATCGACCCCAGTCTTATGGAGAGTTGGCCCGGGGTAGCTCGCGACACCTGGGTAGGCAGCGCGGCTCCCAATACCTCGCACGGGTCCGAGACCAGGATGAACGCATTCAGGAGCAGCAACGACGCGTACGGCCGAGCGCGCTCGCTCATCTACTTCGATCTACCGGCTGAGGTCTACGCGAGCTACGTGAAGCTGGCCGAGCTTGACCTGACCGTGTCCTGGACCACGAACAATCTCATCAGGATAGCGGCCATGAACAAGACCTGGGCTGAATCGAGCACCTGGAATTCCCTGGAAATGGGCAGTGCTCGGCTCCACGAGGCCACGGCTTCCACCTACAACCCTGGTAACGGCGGCAGGCTGTATATGCAGACTGTGACCGACATCGTCCGGCACTGGGCCGACTACAGCCTGGCCAACAACGGTTTCTGCATATACGTTGAGGACCCCGAGCTGAACGTGAGTCACGTTTTGGTGACCAAGGAGGACGGCAACAGCGCTATCCGCCCTGCTGTATTGATCCAATACGTGCCTCGCATCAGACCGACTTGGTGGGGGGCCAATGGCACCGACCAAGTCGACGACACCGAAGCTTTCAGAGCGGCCATCACAGAGTGCGAGACATCTGGGGGCGGGACCATCTACGTGGAGCCCGGGTGCTACTTCATACGAGGCCTGGATATCACCAAGAGCAACGTCAGCATCTGTGGCGACGGCGATACCAGCCTGCTAGTCTACAGGAAGGACTACAGTCAGAGCGAGTCCTTGATCACCATCGGCGACACAGGCGGCACCTCCGCCGTGGACGACGTTACCATTCAGGATATCGAGCTGAGCATGCCCACGGATACACATGGCATACGTCTCGTCGGCGACAAGGGCGGCAGCCGCACGACGATCAAGAATGTCACGATGCAGGGCGGGCGCGACTCGAGCACCACCTTCGGTGTCGACGTGGCCTCGACCTCGTACAAGGATGTGAGCATCACGGGCTGTCGCTTCAGCCCGCTCTCTTCTGTGCCTTTGGGGTCCTCGGCGCCAGGCCAAGCGGGACTGAGTGCGGTCAAGAACCTCAGCGTCTCTGACAATTCCATGCCTTATGAGCCCTACCGGGCCGACCAGTTTCGGGCCGAAGACCCCATCCACACGGCGATACGACTCTCTCAGAACTGGCCCAGCTACAGGCCGGGCGTGGTCTTGGTGCCGTTCGACAGCTACGTTGCTGCAATGGTGGCTACCCCACTCGCCAAGGTCGTCGGCGGGCCGGTCCTTTGCACCTCGTGGGAATCGCTCCACGAGGACGTGAAGAAGGAGTTGCAGCGGCTCAAGCCGAGCAAGGTTTATCTATTGGGATGGTGGCCCGGGTCCTCCGGGAACCAGGTCATAGAGGACGTGAAGTATGCCCTGCCGGGGACGGCCGTGCAGTCGTTCACCAGGGGGTCGGACTCCGCCGAGTTCGCATGGACGGTGGCGGTCGAGATCAAGTCGAAGCTGGGCAACTACCTGAGCAAGGTCATGGTGGTACCCAAGGATGACATCGGTGGACTGGCTGCAGGCCTGAGTGCCGCGCCGGTCGCGGCCGCAAACTCCTGGCCCATCCTGCTCGGAGGGGGCGCAGGGGACCACTCTCTGCCCGACAAGACCTACTACGGCTTCGGCAATCTGGGGGTCACCAGTGCGGTGGAAGTGGGGATGCTGGACCATAGCACTCAAGGCATGTACCCGAGTGGCGTGACCGTGCACTACATCCCTGAAGGGGATAGCCGCTACACAACAGCGGCAAACGTTGCCGACTGGGCCGCCAACTGGGGCTTGAGGGCCAACAAGTCCGGCTACTGGTACACGCGGAGCTCGTCCCTCTCTTCCGGGGGCAGCGTCGCGTGCCTCAGTAGTCCCGGGAAGCTGATCGTCAAATTCCGCGGCTCGCAGGTCAGGTGGATAGCCCAGCAAGGCCGCAGCTTCGGGAGCGCTTCCGTGTCTCTGGACAGCGAGCTTGGCCCGCCATATTCGCAGTGGGCTTGGGTGGGTCTCTATGCCGAACAGGACCTGCCTCAAACGCCCGTCTGGGATAGTGGGTTGATTTCGGCCAACGTTGAACACACCCTGGTGATCGAGTGGACCGGCTCAAAGACAGAATGGGCCTACGACGACACCATCAACATCGATTGCATCGAGGTGGATGGGGAGGCGCTGCGAGGACCGGGGAGGGCCACCTTCCAGGATGGTGAACTGTGCAACGTCTATAGCGACGTGGGTCTGGCAGATGGCACGCTCGGCGGAGGCGCACCCAACCCAGTCGAGATACTCGCTCTTGGCCGAATGATGGCTAGCGACCGGGGTGTAGTGCTATTGACCGACGGGCCGCGCCTGCCGGACTGGGCCGATCCGGAGGCTCCGACCCAGATAGCACACACCAAACTCAGAGATCGCTTCAAAGAGCTTGGCAGTGTGTCCTACCTGGGCCTGCCGGATCTTTGGACGGCCGATGCCAACGGCGGCCTGTGGATACCGGGGGCGCCTCGCCACACCTCCTATGGCCTGGGGTCATTCGCGGGGAATAGTGCCGAGGCTTTGCTCGATCGGCAGCAACTGCGCATGGGGGTGACCGATCTCGCCCTAGCCTCGTTCGGGCCCAGTGTCGCCATCAGCCGGACGTATGTGTCTGGGGATACGAGCTCGGGCAAGTTCGCACAAGGTTGGCGCTTCAATTTCGAGACTCGCCTGGACATCTCCAAACGTCATGAGGGCTACGTCACGTATACGGACGAAAGTGGAGAGCCGATAGTGTTTCTGGCCGGCGATCCTTCTATCGAGGGGCGCTGGATGCCGCCGCCAGGCCTCACGGCGAGGCTGACGCTGGAGGACCACGACACGGTGAACGAATACTGGAAGCTCACCACACACGAGGGTCGGATACTCAACTTCGCCGCCGACGACGGCAGGCTCCTCAGCGAGATCGACCAGGCCGGTAACACGGTCACCTACACCCGGGAATACAGCCCCTATGATCGTCTTATCATCACCGCTGCCAACGGTCAGCAGATCCGCTGTTGGTACTCGAACGACAGGCTGTCCGCCGTCCAAAGCCAGGTTGGAGAGCAGAATCGCCAAGTCGACTACAACAGCGCAGCAGGCACCACCACCTATTTCCCAGGCGAGGCTGAACAGCGGACCGTCCAGTACACCTACAGCGGGAATCGGCTGACGGGCGTGACCGCGGTCGGCTTCATTGGGGCACCAGGCTTTGCGCAGAACTCCACGCAGACCTTTGTGTACGACTCGGCCAAGCTGGCGAGCGTGAGAATGCCGGATTACGGCTTGAACGCAGATGCTCGGCTGGAGATCGTCTACAACAATAGGACTGCGACTGTGACCACGCACGGACGCATCGAGACGTCGGCGACTCCTGAGGGGGCGGCCAACACCGCAGTCCTCCAGGATTTCACCTGGAACCCCTCGGGGACGTTGGCCACGAAGACCAACCCGAGGACGGCCGGGGAAGACGCCCAGACTTGGACCTACGGCTACTCCCCCCTCTTGAACGACCTCATCATGGAGAGATCGCCTGTCGGTAGGGTCAAGACCTGGGAGTACAACAACCGCGGGAACTTGGTCGAAGAGACCGACAAGGGGTTGGTCAAAGGCCCTAAAGAGACCCCCGAAGAGACCTCTGATGACAGGATCACCCGATACGAATACCCCGAGTCGCGGACAGATCTGTATGGGTTTGTCGATATACCGGTCGCGTCTGACTACGACGATACCTACAGTTACACCAGGGAAGCCGGTATGAATAGCTTCGCGGTCTTCGACAAGGTGGGGCAGGGGGGCACCGACGAGGGTGATTGCGCGATCGGCTGGCGCTTCGTCAACGTTCCGGTGCCGGATGAGGCAACGATCCTTAGGGCGGAGCTTAAGGCCTGGCCCTACCTGGCCTACGAGGGCGACCATGACAAAACCGGGTTCCATGCCAAGATGGGCCTCTGGGACGTCGACGACGCTCCCGCCTGGGACTACAGTGCAGGCTTCCGCCCCCTAGAAGCGGCTCAGCAGATGACCACCGCGGCCTTGCCTGACTACCCCTTCAACGGCATTTGGCAGCGCAATGTGCCTGTCTCGGCTGAGATAACCCAATCGGTGCAGGAGGTCGTCAGCCGAGACGGTTGGCAGGCGGGTCATGCCATGTCAGTGCTCTGGGCAGACAATGTCAGTTCGTGGCAGCACTTCATGAGTTGCGCGGACTACCACGGTGGCGCTGGTTCGGCGGCCCATCTGCGGATCTGGTACGTGAAACGGGCCGAGTACGACCCCAATCGCGACCAGCCGACCACGGTCATCGACCCGCTCGGCAACAGGACCGAGCGTTTCTACAACGATGACACCGGCGCCCTGACCAAGACCCGCACGCAGGTATACGCTGGGAGTTGGGCTGTCACCAAGTACACGTACACAGACGCCAGCGTGAACGTCGGCGGCACTTACAAGACCTACAAGGGAGCACTGTGCAAGCAGGAGAGTCTCATCTCAGGTTCCGAGACGAGCGGCACCTGGGCGACCACTGAGTACACCGGCTTCTTCCCCAACGGCCAGCCCTGGCGGACCATCAGCCGAGGAGTCCAACTGAGCGACTCGGGGGCTTCGGCGGACCTGGCGGTCGACCAGTACTTCGATCTTCTTGGCAATCTGACAGAGAAGAGGGACGCTACCGGCACCACTGTCCAGAGCAACACCTACGACCTTGCCGGCCGCGTGGAGACGAGCGCCGGACCGACCTTCGCAGCCGAAGGTGGCTCCAACAATCGCGTGACCACCTTCAACAATTACGACCGCTGGGGTCACGTAGTGGAGAGCTACAAGGCCAGCTACAACACGAGTTCTGGGTACTTGCTCCCGCCCAGGGACAACTGGACCACGACGACCTACGACCTCTGCGGTCGGGCCAAAGAGGTGAAGACTTGGCTGTGGGACGAGACCTCACCGGACCCGGCGCACCCGAGCACTCCCCAGAATACGGTCACGAGCACCTATGACGGCTTGGGTCGCATCATCGATGTGGACAGTGGCACCACCGAGGGCCGGAAGGCGCTGAATGTATACGACGCCCGCGGCAACGTGATCAGATCATGGGCCGAGGGCGTGTGCGCGACCACGTATGAAGTGAACAAGGCCACCCGTACCGCCTATGACGCCCTGAATCGCAAGGTGTCGGTGATCGCCCCCGGCCAGGACAACGACAATAAGACCAAGTACGTATACAAGCATTCGTACTTCGACCCAGCTAGAGGGGGCGAACTCATATACCGTGACGACGGCTGGTTGCAGAGACAGACCAATCCGGACGGCACCTACGTGGAGTACACCTACGACAAGTGCGGGCGCGTGACCGCGGCCGAGACCTCCAACGGCAACACAAGCACCGCCTATGACATGGGTGGCCGGGCGGTCTCGTCCACCAACACCAACGGATTCAGTATCGGTGCGGGCTACGACCTCTTAGGCCGTCAGCTCTCGTCGGGCCCCTGGTCAGGGTTCTCCCAGTTCTCCTACAACGCGCTCGGCTGGAGGCTGAAGATCCAGGACCCGGACGGCTTCACTACCACCTATGAGTTCGACGAGGTCGGGAGGGTGAAGCGCGAGACCACCGCCGGCCACCCGACGGCGACTACCTACGATTTGGCCGGTCTTGTACGCTCTCGCAGCGAGACCGTCGGGGAGCGGACCACCACTTTCACCTACGATGTCTTCGGACGGGCGGTCACCGAAGTGCAGACCGTCGGTGGCGTCCAGGTGAAGAACAACAGGGTCACCTATGACTCGCTGGGCCGGGTACTCACTAACACCGACGACCTTCGGCATCTCTCGAGTAGCGCCACCTACCCCTTCAACACACCCGGCTATACGGTGACGGTGGCCGGCATCGGCACGACGAATGACCTGGTCTCCACCACCATCACAGTGGGTCCCGACGGGTTTGAGGAGAAGCGGGAAAGCGCGGTGGCCCAAGGCCTGTCCATGACTCGCGCAGTCAGCCTCCGCGACGACGCCAAACGCGTTACCGCGGCGACCCTCAAGATCGGCTCCAGCGGTCCTCTTCTTGCCTACGGATACACATATGACGTGAAGGGTCATCTCACCGCTCAGGCTTGGCCTGGGTCAGGCCACGACGCCACCTACACCTACTCAGCAACCACCGGTCTCAAGACCGATGAGGACCTGCGCTTGCTCACGGTGGACGGCACATCGAGCGGCGGGACCACGACCACCGTTCCGTCGTCTACCACGACAGCGGCGCCGACGTCCACGACGGTCCTGCCCACCAGCACTACCGAGGCGGTAACCAGTACAACGGTCTCCGCCTCTACTACCACGGACGCTGTACCATCGACGACGACCACAGTAGCGGCCGCCACCACGACGCTCGCCCCGACCACTACCACCGAGGCCCCCACGACGACCACGGGGCCCACCACGACCACCACCGCACCGCCCGTCACGATCCCCTTCGTCGGCCGCCTGGTCTCGGCTTACACCTACACGGCAAGCGGTCGCCTGGCCACCGCCAGCATCGACCTGACCGACAACGGCGACTCTGCTGACGCCTTCACCGAGTCCTACACCTTCGATGCGGCCGGCAACCTCACTGGAGACGGCACCCGCACCTACGTCTACGACCAGAACCGCCTGAGCCAGGTCAAGATCGGAAGCCAGGTCCAGACCTACTTCTTCTTCGACTCCGGCAAGCGCTGGCGGGTAGACCAAGCGCCGACGGCTGTGGCAAACGCTCAGACCGGCCGCTCCACCGACCCGAACCGCATCACCTATGCCTACACCGGCACCGGACGCCTCTCTGAGTACAAGAAATACTCCGGTGGGTATGTGGACGTCCAAGGCGCCTACTCCTACGACGCCTCCGGCCAGCGCAAAGCCTCCACGGTCACGCAAGGGACGGGGGAGACCCAGGCCCAGACCACCACCCACTTCACCTACACCGGCCTCACCCTGCATAAGCTGGAGGCCACCAAGACCCAAGCAGGGACCTCCGAGAGCTGGAGCCTCACCTACCTCTATGACGAGTACGGCAAACCGTATGCCGGCATCTACCGCGATACCACCCCGGCCCAGACCCCGGTCGTCTTCGCGATGGTGACCACCGACAGAGGCGATGTGGTCGAGCTCCTGGACGCAAGCGGCCAGGCCTTCGCCGCCTACCGCTACGATGCCTGGGGTAACCCGCTCGGCCAGGGGAACGCAGGCCCGGGCACCTGGGCTCAGGGCACCACGACCGTGAGCGCCGACCTCGCGGCCAAGATCAGCCAGTGCCAACCTCTGCGCTATGCCGGCTACTGCTACGACTCTGAGTCCGGTCTCTACTACCTCTCCGCCCGCCACTACGACCCCGCGACCCGGCAGTTCCTCAGCAAGGACCTGTCTCGCAATGACGGGGAGCAGAGTGCGTATCAGTATTGTCTGGGGAATCCGGTGGGGTTGGTGGATCCGAGCGGGCTGAGGACCGAGTCACCTGACATCACAGACTTGCCCTTCATACCCGGTCAGGGTTTCGACAGCCTACTCAAGCGGTGGAACACAATGAACACAAGAGAGACGGTCAACTTTGGACCTGGTACAGCACAGCACTACAGGCAAGGCCCCACATTCACGCTTGACAATCTCTCGGTGGAACTGACGTTTAACTGGGACATATGCCTAGGTTCAGCTGACTTGGCCATGCACGACCCCGACGTTGCCTCCTCTATCTTCCCGAACGGTCTGTTGGCGCCGACCTATGGCATAGGAGTTGTGCACAAAACTCTCGGAGGTGTCGCGGTGCTCAAGGAGGGACAGCACCCGGGGGGAAGGAATGCAGGTGTTGTCGTCAACTGGGAGCGCAACTTGGGTATAGAAGACAAAGTGTGGCTAAGCGGAAGCGGTCTCGCTTGCACGGGCCTCTCCAACGGCAGAGGCGACGGAGCATATGTCGATGTGCACGGCGAATGGCTGAGGGGGTCCCAGGGAATGACCTATGCCTTCACCGTCAATGTATCGACCAAGTACCCTCAGCCTGTAGACGAATGGGAGGAACCTGGGCTATGGTACGGCGAGGTAGAAGTGAACTGGTTCGGATACGTTGTGGCCACGAAATCGGCGTTCCGGCCACCCAGCAACTGGGGCAAGGACGTTCTTGAGGTCGTGGGCACCGCACTGTCTGTCGTGGGCGCAAAGGATGTCGACTGGCAGCGGTGAGCGACGAAACGCCACAGCACTCGGCCCAGCTGTCGCGCTGTCTTTGGCCAGCGCGTGCTGGGCCCGACAGGGGCAGTTACGGCTCTGGCTTTTGGCCCTGGACGAGCGGGAGGAAGACATTGAGAGCACACACAGTTGACCGGGGCTGGACGCTGCTTCTCTCGGCGTTGCTGGCAGCGGCCTGCATGCTCGTGGTTGGAGGGTGCTCGGACAGGCCGAGCGACTCGTCTGAATTGACGCCCAGTGACGGGGCGTGGCTCCAGTTGGAGGTGAGTGGGGACACGCCTTCCGACGGTTGGCCTTTCGAGATGGTCTACGCAGCGGATTCCGACATGCTGATCGCCTGCGGTTCCAGTTCCCGGATAACTGATGCTGGTACCTGGGTGATCGATACTGCCACGGGCGTGTGGGAGGAACGTAATGGGAGCTTGAACTCTCCTTCAGTGCGCGCCTCTCATTGTCTCGTGTACGTCTCTCTCTTGAAGAAGGCGATTCTGTTTGGGGGTGAAGATCGCCTGACAGGCGATGAGCTGAATGACATCTGGGAATACGACCAAGTCGCGGATGTCTGGACCGAACGGCATCCCAGCGGAGATCTACCGGACCCTCGCTCCAGTGCGTCGATGGTCTATGTCGGGGACTCGGGGCTACTCATTCTCTTCGGGGGGTGGCTTTCGACCAAGGAGGGCGACGGGAGTCTGGCCTCGAGTCTTGCGGGTGACACTTGGGCCTACGACCCGACTGCCGATTCATGGACACCGATGACGACTCGTGGAAACGGCCCCGCCCCGCGTTCCGAACAAGCGATGGCCTACGACGAGAAGACCGGCAAGGTCATCATGTATGGCGGCGTCACAGGCAAGGGGGACGTGAACGATACCTGGGCGTACGATCCTGCCACAAACGTGTGGACCGAGCTTCACCCGATGGGTGATCTGCCTCAGCCTCGGCGCGGTCATAGCATGGTATTCGACAGGACCTCGGGCAAGATTGTCATGTTCGGCGGCACCGTCGGCTACCGAGGTGTGAACGACACTTGGACCTATGATTCGGCCGCCAATCAGTGGACCGAGGCCTTGCCTGAGGGGCAGCTCCCTCCACCTCGTAGCAATCAAGCCATGGCGAGCGATTCCGCTTCAGGCAGTGTCATCATGTTTGGGGGTTGGGGTGAAGGGGTGCGAGTGCTCTCGGACATGTGGGTCTACTCTTCCGAGTGATAGCAGGCGAGGTCCTATGGGCAGGCCCCGTGCACTCTGCCTGTGTTGAGAGTCGAGCGATGGGGAGCTTTGGGACTTTGGGGGAAAGGATGAGCGCGCAGGACCAAGCGTCGGACGGCCTGGCGCGGCCTGACCACCGAGTTCACCTTCGACTCCGGCAAGCGCTGGCGCACGAGCCAAGGCCCGGACGGCAACGAGAACCTCATCACCTACGCCTACACCGGCACCGGTCGCCTGGCCTCCTACGCCAAGGAAGCCGACGCCGGCGCCCCCGCGGTCTCGGGCACCTACTCCTACGACGCCTCCGGCCAGCGCAAGGCCTCCACGGTCACGGTAGGGACGGGGGAGACCCAGACCCAGACCACCACCCTCTTCACCTACACCGGCCTCACCCTGCACAAGCTGGAGGCCACAAAGATCCAAGGCGACGCCTCCGAGAGCTGGAGCCTCACCTACCTCTACGACGAGTACGGAAAGGCGTATGCCGGCATCTACCGGGACACCACCTCAGCCCAGAACCCACCGGCCCCGGTCCTCTTCGCGATGGTGACCACCGATCGCGGTGATGTGGTGGAGCTCTTGGACGCAAGCGGTCAGGCCTTCGCCGCCTACCGCTACGATGCCTGGGGCAATCCGCTGGACGTGGGCAACGCAGGCAGGGGCACCTGGGCCCAGGGCACCGTGGACAACGAGAACCACGAGGTCATCAGCCCAGAGGTCGCCACCAAGATCGCCCAGCGCCAACCTCTGCGCTACGCGGGCTACTGCTACGACTCAGAGTCCGGCCTGTACTACCTCTCGGCCCGCCACTACGACCCCGTGACCCGGCAGTTCCTCAGTAAGGACCTCTCCCGCAACGACGGGGAGCAGAGTGCTTATCAGTATTGTCTGGGGAATCCGGTGGGGTTCACAGATCCGACGGGGTATGCACCCAGCAAGGAACCCGAAGGGCCGTTGGCGTGGTGGGCTCGGTTACGTCGATGGACGTATGAGCGCTGCTCGGGTCTGTACAGCAAGCCCCAGTCTTTTGGCGGCAAGTGGCAGTTCAATGGTGTGAAGACCTTCTCCTACACCCAGGTGGAATACGCAGAGAAGACCGCAGGCTGGTCCTACGATGAGTTGCACTATTTCAACGGATACCTGATTCATGCTTTGAGCACCCGAGAGGCGGCAAGGACGGACAATAGGACGATCAATGAGGAGAGAGACGGCAACAAGTACGCAGAACAGATTGGCGCTGACATGTCTGCCGTCCCCATGACCCTGACTTCAGCCGAGCTTGCCATCGAATTCGGCCCCACCATCAATGAGCTGTGGAAGAAGGGTTCGGCCCTTGACGACGTGCTCAACCAGCAGCCAAGGGCGCGGGCAGTCAGCGCGGCCATATCCGCCTATCGCAACAAGATCCCGTGGACTCTGCCTGCGGCTTCTGTTGGTCCGCTTGTCTCTGTGTTGGAAGAGGCCAAATGGTTTCGTCCGTGGCGTTCGAACATGGATGGTCAGTACTGGTTCCCTACATTGAAGACGTTAGACGACCAGGTGATTGAAGGGAACTATCGGGAGTCAGACAGGTTCATCATGCAGATGACGGAGAGAATGGCGGAGAACGGATGGGAATAGCATGATAGTTCGGAGTGCGGTGACTGACAGCAAACCTCGGCCTGGAAATCGGTGCCCTATAGTCTCTGTGGGAGGTTCGCTGGAAGATCGCGGCCAACAGAGTCTGAGGGCCAACCGAGCCGAGTGTGGGGAGGGAGCGAACCGTCTCGCAGGAACATTGGCGCGGGAGGAGGAACCAGGCCCTTTCGAGCCTAGGCCCAGGTCGCCCATGTGGGCTCTCGGCTGCGTCGCGGCCTGGCTCTTGTCATCCGGGTCGGTGGTCACTGCAGTCAAGTCTTCAGAGGGGAGCGCGTTGTGAAACGGATTCTCGCCATAGCCATACCGTCGGCTATTGTTGCGGTGGTCTCGCTTGTCTGTGCGTGCGCGTCCCACGCGGACGTGAGTTTTGACGTCACCCAGATAGGCAATGGCGGAAGCCCCGCCTTCGACGCGCATGTCTCCGGTGAGCGGGTGGTTTGGGAGGAGGACCGCGGGATATTCACCTGGACGCCCACCGAGGGCATCGACCAACTCACCGATCACGGTTCCGCCGACAAATCCCCACAGGTCTCCGGTGACCGGGTGGTCTGGCTGAGGGAGACCGTCGATGGTCAGAGCATTGAAGGCAGGATTCTTACCTGGACGCCAACTGAGGGGGTCGCTCAACTCAGCGACGGCAACTACTCGGATAGAGCCCCCCAAGTCTCAGGCAACCGGGTGGTTTGGCTGAGAATAGCCGCCGACGATCGGGGGGCCGAAGCTGGGATCTTCACATGGACGCCAACTGAAGGGGTCATGCAGCTCACGAAGGACGGAAATGCCGACAAATCCCCACAGGTCTCCGGTGACCGGGTGGTTTGGTGGAGAGATACGGCTGACGGTCGGGAGGCTGAAGCCGGGATCTTCACCTGGACCCCTTACGAAGGCACGGTGCGACTAGCAGCGAATGGCTCCAGTCCCCAGGTCTCGGGCGACCGTGTGGTGTGGGTGGGCAACCTCGGTACAGACCCCCAGATATTCACTTGGACACCCGCGAAGGGTGTGGCACAGGTCTCCTTGGTCGGCGGCGAGGAGCCGCAGGTTTCCGGCGATCGGGTGGCATGGGGGAACGGCAGCGATGTGTTCACCTGGACACCTGCTCTTGGCACAGTCAGGCTCACTGACGATCATCGTCGCAACCAGTCACCCCAGGTCTCCGGCGAGAGGGTTGTATGGCAGGTATTGGACGGCGACCGGCAGAAGACGAGCGATGGCGACTGCGAGGTGCTGACCTGGACCCCGGGCCCCGATGGCAAGGGCACTATCATTCGACTGACCGATAATGATCTAGACGACTTGGTTCCGCAGGTCTCAGACGACCGGATAGTGTGGATGGGCGAAGTTGGTCGCGACCCCCTTGCCATTGAGGTCTTCACGGCTGTGTTCCATTGAGACCCAAGTGGACGGGCAGTTTGTTGGCCTGATCGGCGATACGTCCGATTGCGGTGCGAAACGCGGCGACGCAGCCATGGTCAAGGATCGTCTTCGGTGGTCGCCCTCGGTCCCACAGCAGGCCGCCTTAAGAGCGACAAAGAGAGTGAGGCAGACGCGCCCGCCGCTCCCGCGAGCTCCTTCGTGGACGACTTCACCGCCGACTACACCTACACCGCGAGCGGCCGCCTGCTCACCGCCGCCCTCACCGGCACCGATCCCGAGCGCTACACCTTCGATGCGGCCGGCAACCTCACTGGAGACGGCACCCGCACCTACGTCTACGACTCGAATCGCCTGAGCCAGGTCAAGATCGGGAGCCAGGTCCAGACCTACTTCTTCTTCGACGCCGGCAAGCGCTGGCGGGTAGACCAAGCGCCGACG
The DNA here is from genome assembly GCA_963718375.1 of uncultured Actinomycetes bacterium. Taxonomy (GTDB): domain Bacteria; phylum Actinomycetota; class Thermoleophilia; order RBG-16-64-13; family RBG-16-64-13; genus RBG-16-64-13. The sequence continues at coordinate 47,097 of CAVQZD010000005.1, forward strand.
GCTGTGGTAAACGCTCAGACCGGCCGCTCCACCGACCCGAACCGCATCACCTACGCCTACAGCGGCACCGGACGCCTCTCTGAGTACAAGAAATACTCCGGTGGGTATGTGGACGTCCAAGGCGCCTACTCCTACGACGCCTCCGGCCAGCGCAAAGCCTCCACGGTCACGCAAGGGACGGGGGAGACCCAGGCCCAGACCACCACCCACTTCACCTACACCGGCCTCACCCTGCATAAGCTGGAGGCCACCAAGACCCAAGCAGGGACCTCCGAGAGCTGGAGCCTCACCTACCTCTATGACGAGTACGGCAAACCGTATGCCGGCATCTACCGCGATACCACCCCGGCCCAGACCCCGGTCGTCTTCGCGATGGTGACCACCGACAGAGGCGATGTGGTCGAGCTCCTGGACGCAAGCGGCCAGGCCTTCGCCGCCTACAGATACGATGCTTGGGGTAACCCGCTGGGCCAGGGCAACGCAGGCAAGGGCGTCTGGGCCCAGGGGACCGTGGACAACGAGAACCACGAGGTCATCAGCCCAGAGGTCGCCACCAAGATCGCGCAGCGCCAACCTCTGCGCTACGCCGGTTACTGCTACGACTCCGAGTCCGGCCTCTACTACCTCTCCGCCCGCCACTACGACCCCGCGACCCGGCAGTTCCTCAGTAAGGACCTCTCTCGCAACGACGGGGAGCAGAGCGCTTATCAGTATTGTCTGGGGAATCCGGTGGGGTTGGTGGATCCGAGTGGGATGTGCTCAGAGTGTCCGCTGTGGTACGAAAGCCACGGGCGCCAGTACAAGATTCCGCGCAACCGGCCCGAGATGTACAAGAGATGGTTGATGACAAAGCCAATCATCTACGTTCCCCGCCAAGATGAACCTCTGCGGGACTGCACTGAGGGCTGGAGGCAGAGCATGATCGATAACTGCGGCAATATTGGGCACATGGGAGGGGGATACGAGGCCCTTCTGTTTGGTGTACTGCCCAGAGTTCAAGACACCGGCGAGTGGGACATGAACACATGCAACGCAGGACCGGAAGACAGAGACAACCTAGTGGCCAATATTCAGTTTGGCAATCGACAGCCCATGGACAAGCACGAAGGCGGCAACTTCTACATAGGGGTGCTGTATTCGGCGCTACGTGAGAACGCTCGAGAGCTTGCGCTTGAGGCGAGTCTGATCGAGGCACAGAAACGGGCTAAGGGCGTCATGTACACGAATATCGCGAATGGCATGGACTACATGGAAGCGAACCGTCAGTACTACGACGATTTGGATCACGAGGCAGGGGACCAGGAGATCATGCAGCAGGGCATAGACTACGGCCTGCAGGAGATCATGCCCTATGTCGACTACGAGACACCCGGCTACTGGGTCTTTCCGTGAGGCCCGTAGAGACTCCAGAGAATCGCAGAGTGCTCAGAGAGGATTGAGATGAAGACAAGTTCACCAAAGTTGGTGATGGTCGTTTGTTGCCTGTGCGTGCTGTCCGGTCTCTTGGCCCAATCTTGCACCGACCAACGAGGGGTGTCTTGGGGGAAGCTTGAACCGGGTAGCGTGGGGTCATCAGCGTCAGGTGAGTCGATGGTGTGGGACCTCCGCGGGGAGAGACTGCTGCTCCTAAAGTCAGGGGAGGGTGGGTTCCTAAATCATGTATGGAGTCTACGCGAGCCGAACCGCGAATGGGTTGAGTTGGCCGACGTGAGCGGTTCGCCTCCTTCTCGCTCAGGGTATGCGGTCGCTTGCGATGAGAGAACGGGCAGGATCATCCTCTTCGGGGGACGATCCGAGACCGGCTACCTCAATGACACCTGGATCTTCGATCCAGACACCAGAGCCTGGGCTGAAGCCAAATCTGAGGGGGCCACACCTTCTTCGCGCGAAGGCCACGCTATGGTGTTCGACCCGTCGAGCGGAACTCTCTTGCTCTTCGGCGGCGGGAGGACCGAAGCCCACTACCAGAAGTCGAATGACACGTGGCGGTATGACCCTCAGACCAACACTTGGACTGACATCGAGGTATCCACCTGTCCGTCGCCACGCATGTGGCACGCAATGGTCTATGACCCCAATGCGTCCTCTGTCATCATGTTCGGCGGAGTGGGGGTGGGTGAATATGGCGCCGTTCTGCACGACACTTGGAGCCTCACTTCTGACGAGTGGCGGCGACTGGAGCCAACGGGCATCGTGCCTTCATCGCGAAGCCAACATGCCATGGCCTACGATGGGTCGAATCGAGTGGTGGTCTTGTTTGGCGGGCTTGGTTCCACCAACAGGTCGCTGGACGATACTTGGATCTATGATTCCCCCGCCAACGCTTGGCAGGAACTGAAAGCATCCGGGGCCACACCCTCGCCGAGGTCTGGTCACTCAATGGTCTCTGCACCAGCCTGGAACCAGGTTCTCCTCTTTGGAGGCCATAACTACGGCGGCGACCTTCCCGCCTTCGACCCGAGTCAATTGACGCACTTCAATGACCTCTGGGTATGCGAGCCGGAGTCTGACTAGGATAGTCCTAGTCGGGGGGGAAGCATGCCATGCCATCAATGCCCCGGCGTTGCGTTCCCCAGCGGGCCTTCATTTCTCCGATACCATGTCGAGGAGATCTCTCGCATCAAGTTCTTTGGACACTCTCTCGCCAAGATGGTGGATCCCGAGCGCTACACGTTCGATGCGGCCGGCAACATCGTGAAGGTGGAGAAACAGACGGCAGGCAACTGGCAGGACTCCGTCCTCTACGCCTACGATCCCGCCGACCACAACCTCCTTCGCACCATGACCCATGGCGGCCTGACCACCGAGTTCACCTTCGACTCCGGCAAGCGCTGGCGCACGAGCCAAGGCCCGGACGGCAACGAGAACCTCATCACCTACGCCTACACCGGCACCGGTCGCCTGGCCTCCTACGCCAAGGAAGCCGACGCCGGCGCCCCCGCGGTCTCGGGCACCTACTCCTACGACGCCTCCGGCCAGCGCAAGGCCTCCACGGTCACGGTAGGGACGGGGGAGACCCAGACCCAGACCACCACCCTCTTCACCTACACCGGCCTCACCCTGCACAAGCTGGAGGCCACAAAGATCCAAGGCGACGCCTCCGAGAGCTGGAGCCTCACCTACCTCTACGACGAGTACGGAAAGGCGTATGCCGGCATCTACCGGGACACCACCTCAGCCCAGAACCCACCGGCCCCGGTCCTCTTCGCGATGGTGACCACCGATCGCGGTGATGTGGTGGAGCTCTTGGACGCAAGCGGTCAGGCCTTCGCCGCCTACCGCTACGATGCCTGGGGCAATCCGCTGGACGTGGGCAACGCAGGCAGGGGCACCTGGGCCCAGGGCACCGTGGACAACGAGAACCACGAGGTCATCAGCCCAGAGGTCGCCACCAAGATCGCCCAGCGCCAACCTCTGCGCTACGCCGGCTACTGCTACGACTCCGAGAGCGGCCTCTACTACCTCTCCGCCCGCCACTACGACCCCGCGACCCGGCAGTTCCTCAGTAAGGACCTCTCTCGCAACGACGGGGAGCAGAGCGCTTATCAGTATTGTCTGGGGAATCCGGTGGGGTTCACTGATCCGACCGGACTGACGCCTGAGAAGACCGAGAACATCTGGGAAGTCTTCATGGCGGAGGACTCACTCCCGCAATCAGATGCTTCGCCCTATCCATCTTTGACACTCACATTGTCAAGTGAGACACTCTTACCGTCTACCACAGACAGTTAGGGTGCATGTAATGACAGCGCGAACAATCCCACTCGGCTTAGCACCGCTCGTGGAGACTCTAGAGCTCGAGCAACCACGGGTGGTGACGGCTGCTCAGTTGTCACGGTGGGCCGCGCAGTCGGGGGTTGCCTGGCCGGCTGAGGTCGTCATCCGCCGCCTTCGGGAGCGTGGCTGGCTTCTGGACCTCGCGACCAAAGGTGTATGGGAATTCGCGCCTGCCTCCCGTGCCGGCGCCCTGGGTTCGGGTGACCCGCTTATCGAGCTACGAGCGACGCTCGCCCGTGATCCCTCGGCTCCCCTCAAGGTGGCCGCCGAATCGGCGGCTTACCTACTTGGTCTTGCCTCGCGGCGGCCAGAACCCGAGGTGTTCGGGGCGCCGGAGGGTGTGCGTCGACCCAAGGCACTCGGGGCTTTGAGGGTGGTCCGTTGGCATCCGGCGTGTGAGCCGATATTCCGCGACGGGCTGCCGGTCTGGGCGCCGCCCACACTGCTGGCCTTCATGGGCACACGCCCGAGCGGGTACCGCGACTGGCCCAACGTAGGCGAGTGGCTCCGACCAGGAGCAGGACAGGTGACTGAGTCAGACATCGAGCGCGAACTTGGTGGTCGTCCCAGGAGCGCCTGGGCGCGCACGGCTTATCTTCTTCACGTTGGCGGAAACGAGGCCGTAGCTCAAACCTTGCTAACCCAAGCTCCTGCAGGGCGAGGACCGTACTACCTCGGCGCTCGCACTGGTGGTCGGTACGTCGCCCGGTTTGAGGTTGTCGACACGCTTCTCCCTGTGAATACTGCCGATGATCACTGAAGGCTACCTCGCCCGCCACTACCAGGGTCGCAGAGGCGGACGCGGACCGGCTCTCATCGACATCGCCCAAGATCACTTGCTGTATCTGCTAGCGCATGAGGGTCTGTTCGACCTCGACATCTCCCTCAAGGGCGGCACGGTCGTCCGCAAGTTCCTGGCGGGCAACGCGGGGCGGTTCTCCACCGATCTGGACTTTGCCGGGGTGACCGATGCCACGGCCCAGACAATGTTGGAGGCGGTCGCCGGAGCGACGGTTGGCCAGTTCAGCTTCGGGGTCGAACCCATCGATGGTACTCGCCGGGTGCGACTGCTTGTCGGTAGCCCTTTCGGGGGGACTGACGTTCCCGCGCGTCTCGACCTGGGGCGACGACCGCTCTGGCTGCCAGCATCGCGCAACCCCATCCTACCCCTGCCCATACACCAGCGCTACGGTTTCTCGATCCCGGAGGTGCCGACCGCGAGGGCAGAAGAGATCATTGCGGACAAACTTGCGCGTTTTCGTCGGGACAGTCTTGCTCGTGACCTCTACGACCTCGCATGGTTCGCATCCCGTCCCTTTGACGAGTCACTGGTCCGCAGTCTGTTGGTGCTCAAGGTATGGGTGGACGTAGTCGAGGAGGGCCTGGGGGAACGTCCCTTCGACCCAGAACAGGTGCTGAAAGTGCGCCACCCGGGTGAATTCGAACGCGAAGCTATCGGCTTCTTGACAGCACCAGTAGACATCTCAGATTGGCTCGACCGAGTCCGCACGCGGTTCGTGTTCTTGCGTGAGCTTGACGACGAAGAGCAACTGATCTCGCGCTGTAGCAGGGGTGAAAGCTGGCTGGTGCACAGTCGGATCGCAGGCCTGCGGCAAGGACCCGCCGGGAGTTGACCCCAGTGATTGGTCGACCGCGGTTAGCCGGAACCTGCCTCCCACTACGCGCGCATCTTTCGGCGCATAGGTGAGTCGAGGGTCATTCCGGGTCGCTCGCCCGCTCGCTTGTATGCACTAGACTCCAAGGGGCACTAGATCCTATCTGTCATCATGCCCCACACGAACCCCGCCAGTTTCCGGGCCACGGCCACCACCGCCTTGCTACTACCCTTGCGTGCGGCCAAAGCGCGGAAGCGCGCCCCGTCAGCGGCACCTCGTGAATTCCCCGCGCCCCCGCAAGAAGGACTCACATCCCGCGAAAAGGACTCGACGTGTCCCTCTAGAACATCAGTGTGTCAAGTTGTGGGGCAGAAGTATTGCAAAGTGGTGGAAAGTGGTGTAGGGTACGGACCATGGTAGGTATGTTTCTATCCGGGGAGTTCGACCACTCGCTCGATCCTAAGGGTCGCGTGACCCTTCCCGCGCGCTACCGCGACTACTTCCGCGATGGGGTCGTGTTGGTGCGTTTTCCGGACCGCGAGCCCTGCATAAGCGTCTTCCATCCTGATTCTTGGGCTGAGTTCGATCAGAAGTATCTCGAAGAGAAGGACTTCTATGAGAGTGCTGACGATCGGTGGTCGGCCCGCGACATCTACAGGATGCAGGACCGCGTCGAACCGGATGCGCAGGGGCGCGTCCTCCTCCCCGCTCAGCGCATCAAAGAGTTGGCTCTGAACGGCAAGGTCAAGATCATCGGCGTGCGCACGCACCTTGAGATCTGGGACCCCCAGACCCTGGAGGCCGAAGAAGCGAGAAGGCGAGGAGGCAACAATGGCTAGAGTGGCGGCTTCCTTCGCGACGGAGATGGCTATGGCACATGTACCGGTGTTGGCTCAGGAACTTCTGGACGTACTCGACGTGCAGCCGGATAGCGTCGTAGTGGATTGCACCTTCGGCGCCGGCGGCCACGCTGCGCTGGTGGCGGCGGAGCTACGCGCGAAGGGCACGCTCATCGCCTGCGACCAAGACCCGGTGGCGGTGCACTACTATCGGGACCTCAAGCATCTGCCGGAGGGTTCTCGCTTCATCGAAGGCAACTTCGCCGAGGTGCTGGCCGACCTGGCGGACGAGGGCTTCAAGGCCACCCACGTCTATCTGGACCTGGGCGTGAGCAGCATGCAGATCGATACGCCTGAGCGCGGGTTCTCGTATAGCTACGACGCGCCGCTGGACATGCGCATGGACCCGTCCTTGCCCGTCACGGCGGCTGACATCGTGAACACCTGGTCCGAGCGCGACCTCACTCGGCTCTTCGGCAAGTATGGTGAAGAGCGCTATGCCGGGCGCATCGCGCACGCCATCGCCATGCGGCGCGCGGCCACTCCGTACAAGCGCACCTGTGAGCTGGTGGATACCATCAAGCAGTCCATCCCCACGCCGGCTCGCTTTGGGCAAGGCAACCCGGCGCGACGGGTATTCCAGGCGCTACGCATAGAGGTGAACGACGAGCTGGGCAGCCTTGAGCGCGCGCTGCCTCTCGCATTCGACATCCTTGAGCCAGGGGGCGTGCTGGCGGTCATCAGCTTCCATTCACTCGAGGACCGTATAGTCAAAGAATTCTTCGCCGGTAAGGCACGCGGGTGCGTATGCCCGCCGGACTTCCCGGTGTGTGCGTGCGAGGGCAAGGAGACGGGAGAGATCCTTACCTCCAAGCCGCTCACCCCCGGACAACGCGAACTCGAACTCAACCCGAGGTCGGCTTCCGCAAAGCTGAGGGCGGCAAGGAAGCTTTGATGGCAGCCACCACGCACACAGCCTGGCTGGATGCCTGGGAGGGTGCCTTCACCCCTTCTCCTCGTTCGTATCGTTCGGGCGTCCACAGCTACGGCCAGGCCCACACCCGCACCTACAGCAAGAGTCAGCGCACCAGTCGTCCAGCGGATCATCATACCTATCGTCCAAGCAAGACCATCTCGCAGGCTCCGGCTATCGATAACTACGATTGGGAAGCCGCTGCCCTGCACAGGCCGAGACGCAATGAGTGCGAGCGCGTGATATTGCATGCCGACAGGGTCGTCGACGCGAGAGCGGCCTCCGTGCAGTACTACGGCAGGGAAGCAACGGCACGCCGTCCAGACCCGTGGCCGGAGGCCCCTCGGCGCCAGGCCGCTCCTCGCTTGCGGGTCGTGAGCCGCAAGGCACCACGCTGGCGTTTGGGCGTGCTGGCGGGCGTCTTCGCAGCCTTGCTGATCGGACTCACGGTCGTAGCTCCCATAATGACGAGTTCGGCCGTGGCTGGGCTGGAATCGGCGATCGGCCAGACCGAGGCACAGCAACAGCAGTTGGAAGCGGATGCCGCCGCACTCTCTTCGCAGATCTCAAGTCTATCGTCGCCGCAGAGGGTGGCAGAGGAAGCGGCGCAGCTTGGGCTGGCGCCTGCTAACGACGTGAGCTATCTGTCCACCGGCGAGCAGTTGTTGGCTTCAGAAGGTGATACGACAGTAGCCGACAGGTAGCCATGCGTCGGAGCAACAAACGTCTGGCGCTCTTTATGGGCGTGGCTTTGGTCTTCTTCTTCGGGTTGTTCGGCCGGGCATTCTACGTGCAAGTCGTGGCCGCTCCGGATCTTCAGAGGCAGGCGGCTGAGCACACCACTCGCACGATCGAGCTGAATGCCCGTAGGGGCACGATCTATGACCGCAACGGTCAGCCACTGGCAATATCGCAGGCCATGGCGACCGTGTATGCCACACCGGGTGATGTCAAAGACCCGGCGGCAGCAGCCGCGCAGCTGGCCCCGATCCTGGGAGTCTCAGAGAGCGATATCTACCAGAAGCTCAGCAGCGGCGCGGGATTCAAGTACTTGGCTCGTCGTGTGGCCTTGAGCATCGGAGTCCAAGTCAAGGAGCTCGATATCGAGGGCATCACTGTGATCGAGGAGGATAAGCGCGTCTACCCCATGGGCGCGCTTGCTCCACAGCTCTTGGGTTTCGTGGGGGGCGATGACTACAAAGGCATAGCCGGGTTGGAGCTCCAGTATGACGACTCGCTGTCAGGCACTCCCGGCGAGCTGACCGTGCTCAGCGATCTCCTCACGGGCAATCGAGTGAAGACCATCGCGACGAGGGAGGCCGTGCCCGGCGAGTCCATCACCCTCACCATCGACGCTGAGATACAGTTCAAGATGGAGCAGGTACTGGCTGGCGTGGTCGAGCAGTTCAAGGCGCAGAAGGCCTTCGGAGTGGTGCTCGATCCGGAGACGGGTGAAGTACTCGCCATGGCGAACACCCCGGTCTTCGACGCCAACGACTATGCTGGTGCCGCCTTGCAGGAAGCGGACAGGCGGAACGCAGTGGTGTCCGACCAGTACGAGCCGGGTTCCACCTTCAAGATGCTGGTGGTGGCGTCGGCGCTGGAAGCCGGCCTGGTCACACCTGACTCGACCTTCGAGCTCGGACCGGACATCACCGTCTACGACCGGGTAGTACATGAAGCGCATGACGATGTGCCCAAGGTCCGGCACCTGTCTGTGACGGAGATACTGGCCCAATCGTCCAACGTCGGAGCCGTGACGCTGGGTCTGAAAGTCGGGAAGGAGCGCTTGGCGCAGATGGTAAGCGCCTTCAACTTCACCGAGAAGCTGGGCATCGATTTCCCGGGCGAGGCAGCCGGCGAGATGCCCAAGGCCGAAGAGTGGTCAGGCACCACCATAGCCAACGTCCCCATCGGACAAGGGGTGGCTGTGACCCCACTGCAGATGGCGGCCTCCTACGCGGCTGTCGCCAACGACGGCATACTGGTGCAGCCGCATATTCTGAAGGCCGACGCTGACTTCTGGAGCCGGCGCGTCATCAACCCCGTCGTGGCCGCGCAACTGAGAGAGATGCTGAAGGTGACAGTCGACGATGGTACGGGCAGTCGCGCGCGGGTCGAAGGCTACGAGGTGGCGGGCAAGACGGGTACTGCGCAGAAGGTGAATCATGAGGCCGGAGGTTACTACGAGGACCGCTATGTGGCCTCGTTTGTCGGCATGGTACCGGCGGTCGACCCCGAGCTCGTGATCCTGGTGATGGTGGACGAGCCGACGACTTCGCACCTGGGCGCACTGGTCGCGGCGCCTGCCTTTTCAGAGATCGCCGCATTCGCGGTCAATCGCCTCGGGATCGCTCCCTCAGCAAGCGACTGAGGCCGCACGTCGGTGATAGAATCCCGACACGTGAGACTCGATGATCTACTAGCCGAAGTTGCCGGCCGGCGCTTGTATGGATCGGCCACGAGCGACATCACTTCGCTGTGCTACAGGAGTGACGAGGCGGTGCCTGGCAGTCTCTTCTTCTGTGTCCCCGGCTTCAAGAACGACGGACACGATTTTGCGCGCCAAGCGGTGGACCAGGGGGCTGTGGCACTCTGCGTGGAGCGGCGCTTGGACCTGGCGGTCGCGCAGGTACTGGTGCCCTCGGTGCGGCACGCGATGGGGCCGATGGCCTCCGCGTTCTTCGGACATCCCAGTGAGCGGCTGCTGACCGTCGGCATCACGGGGACCAACGGCAAGACCACCTCCGCTTTCTTGACGGCGCATCTCTTGGACAGAGCCGGAGCGCGCGCAGGGCTCATGGGCACCGTGGAGAGACGCATGGGAGGCCGCACACTGCCCGCCGGCCGTACGACACCGGAGGCTTTGGACATCCAGCGAGACTTGGCCCAGATGGTGGATGCAGGGGATAAGGCGGCTGTGATGGAGATCTCGTCGCACGCGCTGGATCTGGGCCGGACACTGGGCCTGCGGTTCGCTGCCCTGGCCTTCACCAACCTGACCCAGGACCACCTCGACTATCACAAGACCATCGAGGAGTACTTCGCGGCCAAGAGCCTTCTGTTCCTGGACGAGGCTTATCGGACCGGCGAGCCCACCTGCGTGATCAACGTCGACGACCCGTATGGCCTGGAGTTGGCGCTCAAGCTCCCCCGGCAGTCGGTGCTCGGTGTCTCCACCTCGGACACCGTGGGTGCTTGGGGGCCTGCCGAGCTGGAATGGAGTGACTACTCCGTCCAGAGGGACGGCACTCGAGGGACCCTGGTGATCCGCGGCAAGGCTCTGGCGTACGTCAGGGACGCACCGACGATGCCGACCGGTGCCCAGGGTGATTCAGGCCACAGCGGACTGCGGCTGCCGGTCGCGACCCCCTTGTTGGGGGAGTTCAACGTCGCCAACACGCTCACAGCCCTGGGGTTGGGGCTGGCGCTTGGTCTCGACCTCAGCCGGATGCTGGCCGGCCTCAAGGACTTCGGGGGTGTTCCTGGGCGCATGGAGGTCGTCGAGGCAGGTCAGGACTTCCTGGTCTTGGTCGACTACGCCCATACGCCCGATTCGATCCGGAACGCATTGGAGACGGCTCGGGGCTTCACCGAGGGGCGACTGATCGCTCTCGTGGGCTGCGGGGGTGACCGGGACAAAAGCAAGCGACCTCTGATGGGACGCGAGGCCGAAAAGGCCTCAGACCTGCTGTACGTGACTTCGGATAACCCGCGTAGCGAGGATCCGCTGGCGATCATCGAGGAGGTCTTGGCGGGTCTCGAGTCGCCGAGCAGGGCGATAGTAGAACCCGACCGGCGGCGCGCCATCGCCGGGGCGCTGGCTGAAGCTCGGCGCGGCGACGTGGTGGTGATCCTGGGCAAAGGGCACGAGTCCGGTCAGGAGACGGCCGGTCGCATCGTCCCGTTCGACGACCGGCAGGTCGCTCGGGAAGAGTTGACGGCCATGATGAAGGATGAACGTTGATAGTACTGAGTGCGGAACAGGCAGGCAGGGCGCTGGGTGTCGGCACACTGAGAACCCAGGTTGCCGGCGTGAGCATCGACACCCGCACTCTCCGGCGCGGCGATCTCTTCATAGCGCTCGCTGGAGAACGTTTCGACGGCCATGATTACGTAGAGGCCGCCTTGGTCGCGGGTGCTACCGGCGCGGTGGTAGACGAGAGAGTCTGGCGGCAGCGGTCGCGGCGGGGTCGCGTTGGTGCGGAAGGATCAGGGGGCGTGGACCCGGGGCCCATCTATGAGGTCACCGACACGGTCGCGGCTGTGGGCGCCTTGGCTCGGGAGGTGCGGCGGGCCTCGGGGGCCACGGTCTTCGCGATCACGGGCAGCGCGGGCAAGACGAGTACCAAGGACATCCTCAGGGCTATGGTAGAGACCGTGAGCGTGACGGTAGCCACTGTCGGCAACCAGAACAACGAGGTGGGGGTCCCATTGACCCTTCTCGAAGCGAGTCCTGAAACCCAGGCGGTCATCGTGGAGATGGGCATGCGGGGGCTCGGGCAGATCTCCGATCTGGCTTCGGTCGCCGAACCCGACATAGGCATAATCACCAACGTCCATCCGGTGCACCTGGAACTACTGGGCTCTCTGGAGAATGTGGCAAGAGCCAAGGCGGAACTTGTGGCCGGCCTCAGACCTGGTGGCACCGCCGTCGTACCGGCAGACTGCGAGCCTCTGGAGAAGCTCCTGGACGGGTGCAGTCGTAGGCTGGTGAGCTTCGGTCTACAAGAGGCCAAGCATGCATCCGGGTGTGGTAGCGATGGAGGGGAGGGAGCAGACGTGACCGGGTGGCTTGAACCGGGCGCCGGCGACCAAGAGTACACTTGGGTAGTGAGATGGCCAGGCGGCGAGACCCGCGTTGCGGTAGGTTGGATGCCGCGACACACTCTGGAAAACGCCGTAGCGGCGGTCGCAGCCTGCTACGCTGCCGCGCTGCCGGTCGAAGTGTGCGCGGCCGGGATCCGGGATGTTGATTTGAGCGCCGGCCGAGGCCAGACTCTGGAGGTCGGTGGCGTATGCGTGATAGACGACACGTACAACGCGAATCCGGCTGCGGTGAGTGCGGCGCTCGATCATCTCATGCAGGTGGCGGTCGCTCGCGGAGGCCGAGCTGTCGCAGTCTTGGGGGACATGCTCGAATTGGGCTCTCAGACGGTCCAGTATCATGAGCAGGCGGGCGAGCTGGCTGCAGCGGCGGGAGTGAGCATGTTGTGGGGTGTGGGCTCCTTATCTGCCGCGGCGGTGCGCGGTTTCGAGCGGTGGTGGCAGGACCACCCGGCGGAAGGGCTGGAATGGAGTGCGCGGCAACTGGATTCATCTGAGGAGGCCGAGGCACTCATGGAGGCTATTCATCCGGGCGACGTGGTACTCGTCAAAGGTTCCCGTGGCGTTCGACTCGAGAAAGTGGTAATAAGGATGGTCGGCGAGGCGAGGGCCGGAAGATGGGGTGGGGGGAGCGATAGTCCAGACGTCGATGACGACCTGACACGGGAGAAGCGACATTGCTAGAGGTCATGGCAGCTGCGCTGATGGCGCTGGTGATAGGCATGGCCGCGGGGCCGCGATACATCCGGTGGCTGACCAAACGGGGCATCGGGCAGAATGTCAGGGAGGTCGGTCCGGAGAGCCACATTGAGAAGCAGGGCACTCCCACGATGGGCGGCGTGCTCATCTTGGCCGCGGCTTTCATCCCCTACGTCATCTTCGCCACCCACAACGCGAGCAGTCTCGTGCTCTTCATCATCACTTTTGGCTGTGGTGTCATCGGGTTTGCCGACGACCTGATGAGCCAATGGCGCAGGCGCTCACTGGGGCTGCGGGGCTGGGTGAAGCTGCTGCTGATGTTGCCACTTACCGTCGTCGCGGTCTGGATAGGGCTCAAGTGGGGCGGCATCGACACCATCCTGGAGATCCCCTTCGTAGAGGGGGGTCTAGATATCGGGTGGGGTTACTACATCTTCGCTTTCCTGCTCGTGGCAGGATTCTCGAACGCGGTGAACCTCACCGATGGGCTGGACGGCTTGGCGGCGGGCACCGTGTCCGTGTCCTTCATGGCCTTCGCCGGCATCGCCTTCCTGAGGGGAAAGCCCAATCTCGCGATTTTGGCGGTATGCCTGGCCGGCGCGTCTCTGGGGTTTCTCTGGTACAACACTCATCCCGCCAGCGTGTTCATGGGGGATACGGGTTCTCTGGCCCTGGGGGCGGGCCTGGCGGCCGTGTCCATCGCTACGAATATGGAGATGCTGTCTCTTGTCATAGGGGGCGTTTTCGTTGCTGAGGCGCTCAGCGTGATAATCCAGGTGTTCAGCTTCAAGGTGTTTCGCCGGAGGGTCTTCTTGATGGCTCCCTTGCACCACCACTTCGAGCTCAAGGGCTGGTCGGAGACGAAGATCATAGTGCGCTTTTGGATCCTGGCCGGCATCCTCTCCGCGGCGGGCTTCGCCCTCTACTATCTCTCCAATACCCGGATCCCCGTGGGCTGATGGCCGACGCAGGAGGCCTGCCGGGTGGTGGTCGCAGGTACGGAGGGGATGGTCTGCCCCCCGCGGTGCGACGAGTCCTGGTCTTGGGAGCGAGCCGGTCTGGCATCAGTGCCGCAACGGCTGTAGCCGGTCTAGGCGCCGAGGTCGTGCTCAGCGATCGTCGTCGCCCCGAGGAGCTCGGCGACTTGGGCGAAGCGCTGCGGCGCGGAGTGGTGCTGGTCGACGAGGAGGCTCTCGCCGCCGAGTGGCCTCATCCGGACTTGGTGATCAAGAGTCCGGGAGTCCCCGGGGAGGCGGATCCTGTACAGATGGCCCTCCGCAGCGGAGTGGCGGTGTGGAGCGAATTGGAGTTGGCCTACGCCCTGCTACCCAACCCCTTCGATGCTGTCACAGGCACCAACGGCAAGACGACCACCACAGCTCTCCTGGGGCATCTGTTCTGCACGGCCGGAGTCCCGGCGCGCGTGCTGGGCAACATCGGCGTGGCTGTCACTTCTGTGGTCGGGAAGGTGGACGCGGCGGAGGAGCTGGTGGTGGAGGTCTCGAGTTTCCAGCTCGAGGATACGCGCCGATTCCGTCCGGCTGTGGGCGTCTTCTTGAACCTGACGGCTGACCACCTGGACCGTCACGGCAGCATGGAGAGATACCTCGCCTGCAAATCCAATCTGTTCGCCCAGCAGGGGCCTGAGGACGTGGCTGTGCTGAATGCGGGAGATCCAGCGGTGGCTGCCTTGGGGGCCGAACTGGAGGGCCGCGATAAGGGACCACGCGTCGCGTACTTCAGTGTGGACGGGTCCGACGTCCCGAGCCGCGCTCCGGGTCAGAGGCTGACTTCCTGGGTTGCGAAAGGCAGGTTGTATCTCGAGGGAGAGCCTGCCTTGCGCGTCGACGAGATACGCCTGCCTGGACGCCACAACCTGGAGAACTGCCTGGCCGCGGGTACCGCCGCCGTGGCGCGAGGGGTCAGCGTAGAAGCGGTGGCGGAGGGCATGCGCACCTTCAGCGGGGTCGCTCATCGGCTGGAGATGGCAGGAATGGTCGAAGGAGTGACGTATGTCAATGATAGTAAGGCAACCAACGTGGAGGCGACCCTCACAGCCTTGAATGCATATCCGGAGAACATCCATCTGATTCTCGGAGGACGCGACAAGCGCTCCGACTACCGTCCAGTGGCGCGCGCCAGCGCGCGCGCCTGCAAGGGCGTGTACCTGATCGGCGAGGCATCTCCGCTCATCGAGTCGGCCTTTCTGGAGGTGCGGGATCGCGAGGGGCTCAGCGATGTGCCTGTCGTCCGAGTGTGCGGAGACCTGGAGAAAGCCGTAGACCTCGCCTCTGAGAGGGCAGGGGCCGGCGACGTGATCCTGCTGGCGCCGGCGTGCGCGAGCTTCGATCAGTACAGAGATTACGAAGAGAGGGGCGACCACTTCAAAGAGCTGGTCGGGCGACTAGCCGGCAGCAAGCGATGAGCACCCTTACCTTCAGACCCTTCCCCGCACGCGCGGGGGACCGTCCGTCGCGCCCGTCGGCGGCGGAGCGTGGTGGGGCCTCCGAGGCGAAGAAGAGCTCGAGTCCCTCCCGATCCAGATCGCGGACGACCTCCAGGACCCTGAGGCAAGCGGTCCCCGTCGGCTACCACGTGGTCTGGATCGCGACCCTACTGCTGCTCACACTCGGCATCTGCATGCTGCTATCGCTATCCATGGCCGGCGGCGTCCGCACACAAGAGGGCGGAGCCAGCCAGGGTACCTACTTCTTCGTGGGTCGTCAGGGCATCGTCGCGGCGGTTGGTCTGGTGCTGATGTTCATCGTCATGCGGCTCGACTATCGCAGACTCCGCAAGCTCTCTCTGATCTTCCTGGTCTTTGTGGCGCTGTCCCTGGTAGCGGTGCACATCCCCGGCGTGGGTCATCGCGTCAACGGTGCTTCCAGCTACATCCCGGTCGGCCCCTTGAGCTACCAACCCTCGGAGTTCGCCAAATTGGCCGTGGTGCTGGCAGGGGCCCACCTGATGTCGACCCCTAGGGTGAGAGACAAGAAGATGCGGTCATATCTGCTGCCCTTCGGCGCGGTTGGTCTGCTGATGTGCGCGCTGGTGGTCTGGGAGAACGACTTCGGCACCGCGATGATCATCACCGGTCTGGTCGTCGGCATGCTTTGGCTGGCGGGAATGAAGACCCGGGACTGGGTTCTCCTGACCGGCGGCGGGGCGCTGGCGGGCGCGGCGGCGGTGCTCCTAGTGGCGCGCGAAAAGATGACGGCCAGAGTGTCGGCCATGGTCGATCCGTGGGCCAACCCAGATACGACGGGCTACCAACTGAAGCAATCGCTCTTGGCGCTTGGCAGAGGAGGATGGTTCGGGGTGGGGCCAGGTCGCAGTGTCCAGAAGTTCAACTACCTGCCCGAAGCTCACAACGACATGATATTCGCCATCCTGGGGGAGGAGTTCGGGTTTGTCGGCACCACGGCAGTCATTGCGCTCTTCGTGGCGTTCGGGGTCGCCAGTTGGCGGCTGGCCCAACGGAGTGCGGATCCGATGGGCAAGTATCTGATAGCCGGCTCGGCGATGATCATATTGCTGCAGGCGGCGATCAACATCGGCGGTGTGACAGGGGCTATCCCACTGACGGGAGTCCCGCTACCTTTCGTCAGCTACGGCTGTAATAGCCTGATGGTCATGCTCCTGGCCGTGGGGTTGATCATGGCGGTCGCAAGAAGGGCATCGACCGCGACCGTCCCTTCTTCGGCAAAGAGGAGTCAGAATGGCGCGCGTGTTGATAGCGGGAGGCGGGACGGCCGGGCACGTAGTGCCCGCGCTGGCGCTCGCTGACGTCCTTTCGGATCGGGGATATTCGGTCAGCTTCTGCGGCACCGGCCAAGGGATGGAGAGAGAACTCGTCCCCAAGGCCGGCTACCCCTTTGTTGCGGTTCGCATCCGCGGTTTCGACCGCAAGCTGGGTATGTCGACACTCCGCACGCTTGCCTCTATCCCAGTGGCGGCGGTGGATGCTTGGAGGGTGCTGAAGGCCGTGCATCCCGACTGCGTGATCGGTGTGGGTGCGTATGCATCCGGTCCGGTGGTGGCTGAAGCGGCCTTGCGAGGCATACCGACGGTCGCGGTGGAGATGGATTCGCACATGGGGTGGACAAACACCGCGCTCAGCAGGCTTGTGGACAGAGTGTGTCTTTCGTACCCCGACACGGAGCATACCGGCGGCAAGTTCGTGTACACGGGCAGGCCACTCCGGCCCGCTCTTCTGAGCGCGACTCGGGAAGAAGGAATGAAGCGCTTCGGACTTGAGTCGGAGACTCCGGTGCTGCTGGTGTTCGGAGGCAGTCTGGGAGCTCACACGCTGAATACGGCGGTGGTGGCGGGTTTCGCGCAGACCGACACGGAGTTCCAGGTCATACATGTCACCGGCGAGAGAGACTACGAATGGGTGTCGGGGATTCTCACTCAGAGAGGCGCCAACCCCAAGTATCAGGCGCACTCCTTTCTGGATGACCTGCCGCTCGCCCTGGCGGCGGCGGACGCGGTCATAGCCCGGGCTGGCGGCTCGGTAGCCGAGATACTCGCTCGCGGAGTGCCATCGCTGTTGGTGCCGTACCCCTACGCCGCCGGGGATCACCAGGCGAAGAACGCTGAGCGAGTCGCCGAGGCGGGGGCGGCCCTGGTGGTCGCGGACGCGGATTTGGACGCTGACAAAGTGAGAGATGCGGCCTCAGAGCTGCTGACACCCGAAGTGAACGAGCGCATGCGCCGGGCGGCTCTGGCGCTCGCGGTCCCGGACGCGACTGTCCGCATCGCCGACGTGGTAGTAGAATTGATGGTCCGGCACGCCGGATGACACCTTATGGACACTCAAATCATCATCGACACCACGGGTATTCCTGCGCCTGAGTCGCTTCAGACCCTCCACTTCATCGGCATAGGGGGAGCTGGCATGAGCGGCATCGCGCTTGTCCTGCGCAGGCTTGGCCACCAAGTCTCGGGATCTGACCTGAAGTCTTCGCGCTATGTCAGCCTTCTGGAAGAGGAAGGTGTGCCGGTGACCATCGGTCATAGCCCGGATAATCTCGGGGATCCGGACGTGGTGGTGATCTCCTCCGCGGTGCCGCCCCACAATGTCGAGCTGCAGGAGGCCCGTCGAAGAGGGCTGCTTGTGGTCAAGAGAGCTCAGGCGCTGGCCTGGTTGATGGGGTCAGGCCGGGGTATCGCTGTCTGTGGTACCCATGGCAAGACGACCACCACTTCGATGATCGGCCGGGTGCTGATGGCTGCAGGACTGGATCCCACCTTCCTGGTGGGTGGCGAGCTGAACGATCTAGGCTCCAACGCCCGCTACGGCGAGGGGGAGTTCGTGGTGTGTGAAGCAGATGAGTCCGATGGCTCTCTGCTGCTCCTGGAACCTGAGGTGGCCATCCTCACCAACATGGAGTTAGACCATCACAGCAACTACCTGCACGTCGATGATGTCGAGACGGTGTTCGGCATGGTCGTGGACAAGTTGCCTGAGCACGGGCTGTTCGTGTACTGCCTGGACGACCCGCGTGTCCGGCGGCTGGCGGGCAGGGCGGCGTGCAGAGCTCGGTCCTACGGCTTCGGCGACACTGCTGACTACCAGGCCCGCAAAGTGCCGTCGGACGACTCCTCCAACGTCTTCGAGGTCTGGAGCGGGGGCGCACGAGTCACAGAGGTGGAGTTGGCCGTCCCAGGAGACCACAACGTGCTCAACGCGCTGGGGTGTTTTGCCACGCTCGCCGAACTGGGAGTCCCTGTCGATCAGATAGCGGCCGGTCTGGGCGGCTTCACAGGCGCGGTGCGACGCTTCCAGCACAAGGGCGAGCGTGATGGGGTCACGGTGGTAGACGACTATGCTCATCATCCTACGGAGCTTCGAGCGACTCTCGAAGCAGCGCGCGCGGGTCGATGGTCGCGAGTGATAGCTGTCTTTCAGCCCCACCTGTATTCGCGTACTGAGTTCTTGTACTGCGAGTTCGCGCAGGCCCTCCTGCTGGCCGACATAGCAGTGGTCACTGATGTGTACGGTGCACGGGAGGATCCCATCCCCGGCGTGAGCGGCAAGCTGATCGTCGATCGCATGCTCAGACTGGCCAACAACAAACCCGTCGTCTATCTGCCGCGTCAGACGTCGATCGTCGACTTTCTGCGTCGGTCCACCGTCCCTGGGGACCTGGTGCTGACTCTGGGAGCCGGAGACGTACACCGCGTAGGTGAGCGGTTTCTCGACGTCGCCTGACCAGCCGGCCCCTACTCATGGCAGTCTCTCCTTCCTTGATAGGCGATCTCCGTTCGATCCCCGGTACGGCGGTGGAGGTAGACGCGCCCCTCGGTGCACTCACCACCATCCGCACCGGCGGGTCTGCGGATGCGCTGGTCACGATCGAAGACGCCGACGCGGCTGTGGCCGTGCTCGCCACACTGCGTGATCATGAGATGTCCGCCTGTTTCCTAGGGGCTGGGTCGGACCTGCTGGTGGCCGATGCGGGCTATGAGGGAGTGGTGGTGCGGCTGGGCGGGGGCTTCTGCGAGGTGGAAGGCCTCCCTGACGCAGATGCGGCAGGCTTCTCTAGCGTTGGCGGGACTTCGTACGGCGATGGCACCCAGTATTGCGTGACGGCCGGGGGGGCGATGCTTGTCTCGGCATTGGCCCGTCGGGTCGCGGAGGCGGGGCTCTCGGGGCTGGAATTCGCTTGCGGAATACCAGGCTCTGTCGGGGGCGGGGTCGCCACCAACGCCGGGGCGTACGGCAGAGCCTTCGCCGACGCACTGGTCGAGGTACAACTGGCTCGGGCTGACGGCGTGACCTGGGTAGACGCTCAGGAACTCGATTGGCAGTACCGTCATTGCCGCCTGCCGCAAGGTGTGCTCGTGACCGCCGCTCGCTTCAGATTGGGGCGCGACGCGCCCGAGGCGATCCTGGAGAGGCATCGCGAGATACTGGACATGCGGCGGGTCGCCCAGCCGCAAGAGGTGCGCACATTCGGCAGCACCTTCAAGAACCCATCCGGTGGGGCAGCGGGTAGGCTGCTCGACGCAGCGGGGCTAAGAGGAGAGCGTCGGGGTGGCGCCGAAATATCCAAGGTGCACGCGAACTTTGTGATCAACCTGGGAGAGGCGAGTACCACGGACGTGCTGACGCTTATGAGCTGCATGAGACAGAGAGTGCACGAGACCAGCGGGGTGTGGCTCGAGCCCGAGGTGCGGCTGCTGGGAGCCTGCTTCCCTTGGGAGGCGAGCGCAGATCAAGGCCTACAGCTCCCCCTCGCCGATGGATGAGAGGATGCGCAGGCGCCGCCGCTCGGTGAGATGGGAGCGGAGCCGAGGGCGCAGGACGGCTCTGTTCCTCGCCGGTCTGCTCATGTGTTCGCTCGTCGCCTTCTTATGGTTGCGGTCGACGGACGTGTTCGCAGTGCAGCGCATCACGGCGGTGGGCACAGATCAGATCACTGAAGAGCAGCTTGCTTCGATGACATCTGGCGTCATGGGCAAGAGCCTGCTGTCGCTCTCCACTGGCGAGGTCAAGGAAGCGCTCCTAGCACTCCCTTACGTGGAATCGGTCCAGGTCACAAGATCGTTCCCAAACACCCTGGAGATAAGAGTCGCCGAGTACAGGCCTGTCGCGAGACTTCAGTCTGCGGAAGGCAGGACTTGGCTCGTCTCTGATGGAGGGACCGTGCTCGAAGACCGTGATCCCGGGTTGTTGCCCGATCTTCCCTTGGTTGTTCCCGCGGGTGCGCTCGCGGTGGCCGCTGGGGATAGTCTGCCTGCGAGCATCACTGCTGTCCTACCTCTGGCCCAGCGCCTGCGGGCCGATGCGGAAGCGCTAGGGTTTCCGAGCGTGGCCAGGATCGCTGTGTCTGCCGCGGGCTGCGCCACCCTCGTGTTGAAGGACGGGGGTGAGTTGCGTCTGGGCACTCCCGATGGTCTCGATCAGAAGCTGGCGGTCGCGAAGGATGTCCTTCAAACGTGGCTGGACCAGGGACGATTGATCGAATATGTCGACGCGAGCGTAGTCGATCGCGTCGCTGTCAAGGGTAGATGAAAATGGTATTGTGCCCATGGAGAGCGCGAGAGCGCGGTAGTAGCGAGGGCAGTCCCGTAGATCGCGTCGCGGTGGAGGTCAGAACAGTATGAACGACGCCGGGTCCGGCTATTTGGCGGTCATCAAAGTCGTGGGTGTCGGAGGTGGGGGCACCAACGCGGTCAACCGCATGATCGATGCTGGGCTGAAGAATGTGGAGTTCATTGCGATCAACACTGACGCGCAGGCTCTCCTCATGTGCGACGCCGACGTTAAGCTGCACATCGGTGCGAAGGTGACCAGAGGCCTCGGGGCGGGTGCGAATCCCGAAGTGGGCAGAGCGGCGGCCGAGGAGAGCAGGGACGAGATCCGCGAGGTGCTGGCGGGTGCCGACATGGTGTTCGTGACGGCCGGCAAGGGCGGCGGAACGGGCACGGGAGCGGCTCCGATCGTGGCCGAACTGGCCCGAGAACTGGGCGCTCTCACCGTGGGCATCGTCACCAGGCCCTTCACGTTCGAGGGCCGCAAACGCTCCAGCCAGGCTGAGATAGGCATCGAAGCGCTGGCCACCAAGGTGGACTCTCTCATCGTCATCCCCAACGATCGCCTCTTGGAGATGGTCGAAAGAAAGACCTCCATACTCGAGGCCTTCAAGGTGGCCGATGACGTTCTCCGGCAAGGAGTGCAGGGCATCACCGACCTGATAACCATGCCTGGGCTCATCAACCTGGACTTTGCTGACGTGCGCACGGTCATGCGCAACGCAGGCTCGTCTCTCATGGGTATCGGGGTAGCGAGTGGCGAGAACCGGGGGGTGGAGGCCGCCAAGAACGCTATCTCGTCGCCCTTGCTGGAGACTTCGATCGAAGGTGCCACGGGGATATTGCTCAACATCAGCGGTGGACCTGACATCGGGCTGTTCGAGGTCAACGAGGCGGCCGAGGTGATCGCCAGTGCCGCTGACACCGATGCGAATGTCATCTTCGGCGCGGTCATAGATGAGTCGTTGAGTGATCAGATGAGGGTCACGGTCATAGCCACGGGCTTCGATGGGATGAAGCGTTTCGCCCCGGTAGAACTGGCCGCTGAGAAACCCTCCCTATTCACTCAGAAGTCCACGCCTCAGCCTGCTAAGACCGAGAAGGTCGTGGCCAGCAAGCCTGAGAGTCTTATGCCTCAGAACCTCGAGGCCTTCGAGATGGACGAAGAAGTCCTCGGCATCCCGAGGTTCCTGCGGGAAGAGGAGTAGGGTCGTCGAGGCAGCCACCCTCCGGGGATGGCCGGGCAGCGTGTGATGGATGTAGGCCAAGCGCTTTCTGAACTCCAGGTGAGGATGGACGACTCCGCGCGTCCGTGGATGGCCCCTGGGCTACTTGGTGGTATCCCAGTCTTGGAGGCGAGGCTGCCCGGGCTGTTCAGGGCCTGCTTCACCACGAAGGTCGGGGGACACAGCGAAGGGGTCTTCGCTTCACTCAATCTGGACCCGAGCTCGGAGGACGAGCCCGCCGCGGTCTCCAAGAATCGAGCTTTGTTGTCGGATGCGGTCGGCAGACAGACTGTCAGCCCGAAGCAGGTACATGGAGTCAGGGTCGCCGGCGTGTCAGAGTACGCGCTGGAGAGTCCGGGTAGTCCCTGCGACGGATTGACCATCCACCAAGACATCGACAAACACCTGGCCGCGGCGCTGCTGTTCGCGGACTGTGTCCCCGTGGTGCTCTGCGGCGAAGTCGACATGGCGGTCGCCCATGGAGGCTGGCGGGGGATCCTGGGAGGCATCGTCCAGCAGGCGGGCAGGAGCATGATGGGTGCGCCGGCCACGATGGTAGTGGGGCCCAGCATAGGTCCCTGCTGCTTCAGCGTGAGCGAGGACGTCGCTGAGAGTTTCGCTCGACGCTATGGTCCGGAGGTGGTGCTCGGATCGCCGGCGGACGAAGCGGGTATTCGTGTCGATCTGTGGGAGGCGGCGGCCAAAGCCGCTTCGGAGCTGGGGGTGCAGCGCATGCACGTGGTCAATCCCCGGCTATGCACAGTGTGTAACAGAGACCTCTTCTACTCCTATCGATGTGAGGGGCCCGTGACGGGCCGGCACGCGTGCGTGGGATGGATAGC
Organism: uncultured Actinomycetes bacterium; assembly: GCA_963718375.1. Lineage (GTDB taxonomy): Bacteria > Actinomycetota > Thermoleophilia > RBG-16-64-13 > RBG-16-64-13 > RBG-16-64-13. The sequence continues at coordinate 69,939 of CAVQZD010000005.1, forward strand.
CGACACGTGAACGAGCGCATCGCAAGACTCAGGGCTAACCTGTCCGAAGTGCAGATGCGCATCGATGGCGCCTTGATGAGGAGTGGTCGGGAGAAACGGCCTGAGCTGCTTGTGGCGTCGAAATACTTGCAGACAGAGGACATGGGGATACTTGCGGGGGCAGGAATCCGGCTAGTTGGGGAGAACAGGGCAAGTGAACTCGAAGCGAAATGGAACCGATGGAGTGAGGAGTTCGAATTCCACTTCATCGGCCACTTGCAGAGTCGCAAGGTGAGGCAAGTCCTGCCTTGTGTCACTCTCATCCACTCGGTGGACTCCATATCGCTGGTGGAAGAGTTGGACGAGAGGGCGGAGTCCGCGGTGCGGGTTCTGCTGGAGGTCAACGTGAGTGAGGAAGAAAGCAAATATGGTATTCTCCCGGCTGCCGCAGGGGCTTTCCTGCAGCGAGCTACGACCTTCACGAAGGTCGATTTCGTGGGCCTGATGACGATGGCTCCGCTCACGGGGGATCCAGAGACAGTGCGACCTTACTTCCGCGGCCTAAGAAGACTGCGTGACCGACTGGCCCCGGAGTTCGCCGGCCGGTATCGGTTGACTGAGCTATCCATGGGCATGAGTAATGACTATGAAGTGGCGGTAGAAGAAGGCGCGACTATACTGAGGCTGGGCAGCGCGCTTCTCGCGACCGTATAAGGAGGGCAGGATGGCTGGCGGCGGCTTGTGGCGCAAGACTCTGGTGTACTTCGGACTCGCGGATGAGGATGAAGACTACTACGATGATCTGCCCAGCGAGGTAGGGCGCGACGAGCCTCCGTACCGCGACGCATATGCGGATCGCGACCGGGCGAAGGTGAAGAGGATGCCTGACAGCCGCAGCCGACGGTCATCTTCCGAATTCGACGACATATTCGCCGAAGACAGCTATCGGGGCGGCCAACCCGCGGCCTCCTCCGGGCAGCGTGGGGCTCAGCTCAGATCATTGCCTGGGGGCTTGGACCAGCCTCAGGTGCGGGTGCAACTGGTCGTGCCCAGGAGTTTCAACGACGCCCAGACCATCGCGGACAAGTACAAGAGTGACATCCCCGTGATACTGAATCTGCAGCAGAGCGAGACAGAGCTCGCGAAGCGACTCATCGATTTCGCCAGCGGCTTGACGTACGCGCTGGACGGCGGAATGCAGCGCGTGGCGGACAAAGTGTTCCTGCTCACGCCGCGCAACGTAGAGGTATCCGCCGAGGAGCGCCAGCGGATGATGGATAGGGGATTCTTCAACCAGTACTGAGGGGCACCGCCTTGGCATCGCTTGAGTCTCCCATATCGTCGGCTGTCAGCGGGTGCCTCATGTTCGCTCTGCAAGGAGTGGAACAGGGCGCCGTGGACTCGGGTCTGCCGCGTCAGAGCGCGCGCAAGTTCGTTCGGCAGGCTTTGCTTGGCACCGTGCTGCTGATGGAGGACATCGGTCAGTCTCCGGCCGCACTGAAGGACCGCGTAGCCTCACCTGGGGGGACCACCATAGCCGGACTCGCGGTACTCGAGGACAGGGCCGTGCGAGGAACCCTGATCCGGGCCGTCGACCAGGCAGTCAGAGATGCGGGGGAAGGGAGAGAGAAGTGAAGATCACACCCCTCGACATTAGACGCAAGGAATTCAGACGCTCCGTCCGGGGCTATCTTGACGAAGACGTGGACGTCTTCTTGGACACGGTCGCCGACGAGGTAGAGAGGGTCTCGAAACTCAACGCGGAGCTGGAGAAGAAGGTCCTGGCCCTGGAAGAGCAGGCAGCCAGCCATGCTCATATCAGTGAAGCGCTGGAGAAGACTCTGGTCGGGGCCCAGCTTCAGTCTGAAGAGATGATGGCAAGCGCCGAAAAAGAGGGTCAGTCCATTGTGCTGGAAGCGGAAGCCAAGGCCAAGGCCATGGTCGACGAGTTCTACGGAAAGACGCTAGTGGTCCAGGAGAGCCTGGCGCGACTCAAGCTGCTGGAAGAGGACTTTCGTCTCAAGTTCAAAGGGCTGCTTCAAGGCTACCTGAAGTCGCTGGAGGACAACCCTGCTGTAGTCGCGCTGCCCGACGCCCCACAATCGGGCCAGGTCGCGAGCGGAGGCCAAGGTACAGATATGGGGTCAGCGCCGGAGCCACCTAGTCTGCCCAAGACCGAAGGTACGCAGACTTCAGCGGCCGGTATCCATGAAGACCAGACCGAGGAGGTAGCGCCGCCCGGGGCCGGGGAGTCGCAACCAGCGGAAGGCGGCGAGGTGGTTCAGGCAGGTGCAGACGAGGGCGAGAGTCCGGTGTATTTCGGACAGAAGAACGAGGAGCTCGACGACCCCTTTCCCGATCTAGGGGGGGCGACAGGCAAGCCGCGCGATTTTGCGTGGTGACGCATTGCGGGCCGCGGATCTCGCGGGGCTGCGCGTGGACCCGACAGGGGACGGGGTCTGCATCGGCATGCGAGTGACTCCTTCTGCTCCCCAGAGTAGGATCATCGGCCTCCACGGAGATCGCTTGAAAGTGGCGGTGGCGGCTCCTCCGGAGGATAATCGTGCCAACAAGGAGTTGGAGCACGCCTTCGCGGGCTGGATGAAGCTTCGCCGTGACACGGTGACTGTGGTGAAGGGGCACGCGAGCCGGGACAAGGTGGTAGCCTTCACAGGGTTGGATGAGCGTCAGCTGAAAGAGTCACTGGGTTACGCGCTCGAAAAGCGGTGAAGTGTGGGAGACGAGGGCCTTGTTGGATAGATCATCCATAAGGGAGCGACTGCTGGAAGAGCAGGAGCGCGTGGTCAGAGAGATCTCAGAACTGGACGCCGGCCTATCGAAGCCGATCGCGGACATGTCCGGGGAGAGTCCTAACGATCAGCACATGGCGGAGACGGCGGCCGCGACTCTCGATCGTGAGATCGACCTGACTCTGCAGGAAAACGCTCGGACGACACTTGCGAAGATCGAGCGTGCCTTGCGCAAGCTCGACGAAGACACTTACGGGCGATGTGACAATTGCGGTAAGCCGATCGGGGAGGGGCGTCTGGAGATAGCTCCCTACGCCACTCTATGCGTCGACTGCAAACGTCAGCAAGAGCGCGGACGCTGACCTGGGATCTTCGATGAAGTCTCGGCTCGGGGAGCATATCCCTCGGGAGCGACGCGTGCTCAAGTGGTCGCTCTTCGGGGTGATACTGGCCGTGGCTCTCACGATAGACCTGACTACTAAGCATCTCGCCGACGGTAGGCTGGTCCTGGGCGAATCGCGCGAGCTCCTGCCATTTCTTCAGCTCCAACTGACCCACAACGACGGCGTGGCCTTCGGGATGTTGGGGGGCAACACGGGGCTCATCATCGTGGCCAACATCCTCGCTCTCTTGGTCGTGGGGTTCTACGTGCTATTGGAGAGGAGACCGGTGCTGGCCGGCATCGCCGGCGGCATGATCGTGGCGGGCAGTCTGGGCAACATGATCCAGCGGCTTGCAGGCGATGGCCACGTGACCGACTTCCTGAAGTTCCCGCACTGGCCCAACTTCAACGCGGCCGACGTGTTCATCGATGTGGGTCTTGCGATCATCATCATCGGCATGGTGGTGGAGTTGACAGCGGCCTGGCGGGCAAAGAAGCGCGAAGCCGCGTCTTCGCGCTAGGCACGGGGGAGCGAGGTGCCTAGGTACGAGTTCGTCGTGCCGGCTACGGAGGCGGGAGGCCGGCTGGACGCCTTTCTTGCCGGTAAGCCCGAGCTCTCCAGCAGGACGAAAGTCGCTGCGCTCATCTCTCAAGGGGCCGTGACCGTGGAGGGTGAGCCCAGACCCAAGAGCTTCGTAGTCTCAGAGGGTCAGGTGGTAGTGGCTGAGTTCAGCGAGCCAGCGCCGCCGGCGCTGGAGCCCGAAGAGCGGGACTTGTCGATCCCCTTCGAGGATGAGTGGTTGTTGGTCGTGGACAAGCCGGCCGGCATGGCGGTGCATCCTTCGGCCGGGCACTCCACGGGCACGCTGGTGCATGCGTTGCTCGGACACGGGATAGCGGGTGGGGAGAGCTTTCGCCCCGGTGTTGTCCACCGGCTTGACAAGGACACTAGCGGTCTGTTGGTGGTAGCCAAGACGGCCGAGGTGCACAGGCAGTTGGTCGCGATGATGCGGGAGAGAGCGATCGAGCGTCATTATCTTGCCTTAGTCCACGGTGCCTTCGCCGCAGAGAGTGGGACGATCGAGGCCCCGATCGGCCGCGATCTCGTACATCGAAAAGCCATGGCTATCGGAGGAAGCGGAGCACGCGACGCGCGGACTCACTTTCAGGTGCGGGAGCGGCTCTCAGATTTCACCCTTGTGGACGTGCGTCTGGACACCGGACGCACGCATCAGATCCGCGTTCACTTCCAGGGTATCGGACATCCCGTGGCGGGAGACCCCACTTACGGAAGCCGAGATCCTCTGGCGATCGGGCGGCAGTTCTTGCACAGCGCCTGTCTGCGCCTGCAACATCCGGTGACCGGCGAGGCCCTAGAAGTAGAGTCCGCCGTGCCGGCTGACCTGGCGCTTGTGCTGACCCGATTGCGTGAGGAAGTCGACCGCTCAGGACTCACCTGATCCCGCGTTTGGCGGCAACGCCACTTCACCGGGGCGGGATAGCCCGGGTGCTAGACTGAAAGTCACGATGAAGACCGTCACCCAAGAGTCCTCCACGTCGACCAGCGCCGCGGGCGCTCGGACGGAGGGTCCTGTCGTGGCCTTCTTCGATTTGGACGGCACGTTGGTGGCAGGACAGACCACCCTGCTCCTGGTGCGGTTTCTACGCAAAGAGGGTGTCGTCACCCGCCGGTACACGGCGGGTGCAGCGGCGTGGTTCGCGGGCTACAAGCTTGGCCTAGTGAAGGTCAACGAGAGAACACGCCACCAGGGAGCGCGCGTCTTTGAGGGCCGCACAGTGAACGAGGTCGAGCAGCTTCTGACAAGGTTCGCGAGTGAAGTCCTTGCGCCACGGTTCGACGAACGTGCCACGACTGCGCTGGCCGGTCATCAGTCCGGCGGAGATCATGTGGTGGTGATATCCGCAGCTTTGGAGCCTGTAGTGAAGGCTGTGTGTTCACTCCTGGGAGTCGCGGAATTCGTGGGCACTGCCTGTGAGGTCGAGGACGGTCTATACTGCGGACGACTACGGGGGCCCAGCCCTCATGGCGAGGAGAAGCTGGAGGCCGCGGGTGTCTACATGCGGCGTTGGGGCGCGGCGGCGGCCGACTGCTGGGCGTATGCCGATCATGGCAGCGACGTCGCACTCTTGCAGTCGGTCGGACACCCTGTAGCTGTAAATCCCAAGAAGGAGCTGCTCAAGGTCGCTCGTGAGGCGGGCTGGCCGGTTCTTCGTTAAGCGCAGTCGAGTCTGGTGAGGCAAGGAGGAGCGGCATCATGGCGCGTGGATCCAGAGAGAAGCTTGCTGTGGGCGGCGACTTGGACGCTCTGTCCATCAATACCCTGCGCACTCTTGCGATGGACGCTGTGGAGATGGCGAACTCGGGCCATCCGGGCATGCCCCTGGGAGCAGCGCCTATGGCTCATGTCCTCTGGACAAGGCATCTCAAGTTCGACCCCACCGACCCCCAATGGCCGGACAGGGACCGCTTCGTGCTCAGCGCCGGCCATGGATCCATGCTGCTGTACGGCCTCCTGCATCTCATGGGATTCGATCTCGCCCTGGACGAGTTGAAGGCCTTCAGGCAGTGGGGCAGCCGCACGCCGGGGCATCCTGAGTACGGATTGACGCCGGGAGTCGAGGCCACTACCGGTCCACTCGGCGCAGGTCTATCCAACAGCGTCGGCATGGCTATAGCGGAGCGATTCCTCGCGGCGACTTTCAACAGGCCCGGCTACGGACTCGTGGACCACCACACCTACGGCATCCTGGGGGATGGGGACCTGATGGAGGGCGTGGCGGCCGAAGCGGCTTCGCTGGCCGGCCATCTGCGGCTGGGTAAGCTCATCTACTTGTACGATGACAACCACATCACGATCGAAGGTGACACGGAACTGGCATTCACCGAGGACGTCGGCCTGCGCTTTCAGGCCTACGGGTGGCAGGTACTCAAGGTGGATGATGGTAACGATCTTGACGCCATCGACAAAGCCCTGGCGCTCGCCCGGGCCGAGACAGCGAAGCCGTCTCTCATAAGGGTGCGGACGACTATCGCTTTCGGTAGCCCCCACAAGGCGGGCACCGCCGAGAGCCATGGGGCCCCGCTGGGGGCAGAGGAGGTCAGGCTCACCAAGGAAGCGCTCGGGTGGCCGCCGGACTCGTCCTTTTTCGTGCCCGAGGAGGTCAGGGAGTACTACGGTGAGGTGGCGTCTGCAGGTGGAGTGGCTCATTCCGCTTGGCAGGAGATGCTGGCTCGATATCGTGAGGCCTACCCCGAGCTCGCTACACAGTGGGACGAGGCACTCGCCGGTAGACTGCCTGCAGGCTTGGAGGACGCTCTGCCCACTTTCGCGACGGGGGAGAAGGTGGCCACGCGCTCGGCCTCAGGCAAGGTGCTGAACGCACTGGCCGACGCCGTGCCTACTTTGATAGGCGGCTCGGCCGATCTCGCCCCTTCGAACAACACGCATCTTGCCGGTCTGGGTGATTTCCAGGCGGACTCACCAGCGGGACGCAACCTGCATTTCGGGGTCAGGGAGCATGCCATGGGGGGGATAATCAACGGCCTCGGCTATCACGGGGGGACATTCCCGTTCGGCGCGACCTTCTTCATCTTCTCCGACTACCAGCGTCCAGCCATTCGGCTTGCCTCACTATCCGGGCTGCCGGTGACCTATGTCTTCACCCATGACAGCGTGGCCCTCGGAGAGGATGGACCCACCCATCAGCCCATCGAGCAGTTGGCGTCATTGAGGGCTATGCCGGGGATCGTCGTCATAAGACCGAGCGACGCCGCGGAGACCAGCGTGGCGTGGCAGGCCGCGCTTCAGCGGAGAGAGGGTCCCACCGCGCTGGTGCTCACGCGTCAGGCCTTGCCGGTCCTGGATCGATCGATACTGGGCGCGGCCGCAGGTCTGCTCAACGGCGGGTACGTGCTCAAGGAGGCCGCAGGTGGCGCACCGCAGGCCATCGTCATGGCCAGCGGTTCTGAAGTGCACATCGCGCTGGATGCTGCCGAGGCCCTGGCCGGCCAGGGCGTAGAGACTCGGGTGGTGGCTATGCCGAGTTGGGAGCTGTTCGAGGCCCAGAACGCCGATTACAGGGAGTCAGTGCTGCCCGATGCGGTGCGGGCGAGGGTGGCCATCGAAGCCGGATCCACTCTGGGTTGGCACCGGTACGTTGGTTCGGAAGGAGCGATCGTAGGTCTGGACCACTTCGGGGCCTCGGCCCCGGGCGAAGTGCTATACAAGGAGTTCGGCCTGACGGCAGAGAATGTGGTTGGGCGGGTACTCTCTTTGGTGAAGCTCTAGCTTCTCGTGCGGAGGAAGGATCGGTGAGCGCGGTGAGCGACCCGGTAGGCAGATCGAAAGTCATCATGGATCGCGAACAGATCGGGCGGACGCTGGCGCGCATGACCCATGAGATCGCAGAACAGGCTCCGGACCTCTCCAAACTGGCGCTGGTCGGCATCCACAGCGGGGGTGTCGACCTGGCTGCGCGGCTGGCCGAGTTGTTCAAGGGCTTCTACCAGGTCGAGCCGCCCACAGGCGCCATCGACATCACTTTCTATCGTGACGATCTTGACGTAAGACTGGGCCGCGAGTACGGGCAGCCGAGGGCACGCGCGACGGATCTGCCGTTCGACGTCACGGGCATGAATGTCGTGCTGGTCGATGACGTCCTCTACACGGGGCGCACTATCCGCGCAGCCATCGACGCGCTCTTCGACTACGGCCGCCCGGAGGCCGTCCGCCTTGCGGTGCTGGTGGACCGCGGGCACCGCGATCTGCCCATCCGGCCCGACTTCGTGGGTAAGAACGTACCCACCAGTCGTGGCGAGAAGGTGGTAGTGAGTCTGGTGGAGACAGGGTCGATCGATGAGGTCTCCATCGAGGAGTGACTCGCGGTCAAAGACTGGAGTCGCCGTTCTCCGCGCGATACAATCCATATACAACGTCAACCTTTTAAACGCGTCCAGTGAGACCGAAAGGGTAGTGAGATGGATCTCATCTCGATCGACGACCTGAGCAACACAGACATCGATAGCCTGTTCACGCTGAGCGACGGGTTCGTCGAAGTGGCTTCTCGCTCCATCAAGAAGGTCCCCAGCTTGCGGGGTCGCACGCTGATCAACGTGTTCATGGAGCCTTCCACACGCACGTTGTCCTCGTTCGAACTCGCCGGCAAGCGACTGTCGGCGGATGTGGTCAACGTCAAGGAGGCCTCCTCGAGCGCGACGAAGGGGGAGAGCCTCAAAGACACCATCCAGACCCTTCAGAGCTACAGCCCCGACATCATCATCATCAGGCACCCGCGGGTGGGAGCTGCGCGATTGGCAACGCAGTACACCGACGCGGCGGTGATCAACGCCGGGGACGGCACAGGGGAGCATCCGACCCAGTGCCTGCTCGACCTCTACAGCCTGCGCCGCACCTACGGCAAGCTCGAAGGGCTGAAGGTGGCGATGGTGGGTGACGTCCTGCGCAGCAGGGTCGCGAGGTCCGATATATTCGGCTTTCGCAAGATGGGTATCGACGTGCGACTGGTGGGGCCCCCGACGCTCATGCCGCCCGGCATCGAAGCATGGGACGTGCCCATCCACTACGATCTGTCAGCTCTGGAAGACGTCGATGTCATCTACCTTCTGCGGATGCAGCTTGAACGGGCGAAGGGTAAGGTGCCGCCGGTGCCGTCGCTGAGTGAATACAGCCGGGTATGGGGGCTCTCACCCTACAGGGTGAAACCGGAGCAGCGCATCATGCATCCGGGGCCCATCAACCGCGGAGTCGAGTTGTCGGCCGACCTAGCGGACGATGAACGCTCCTTGATCCTGCACCAAGTCGAATCTGGGCTAGCGATGCGGATGGCCATCCTCTATCAGTGCTTGGCGGGCAGTCTCACCGACGAGCCCCTGGACTGAACGTCGCGCGGGCCGCGCCATGGCCCACCACGATGATTGACGTGACACTGAGTGCGGTATCAATACGCCTGGAGGGTGTTCCGGATGCTCCAAAGGACCGTGGGAGACTGCCCGCGGTCGCAAGGGGGAGGACGATGGCAAAGCAGATGGCAGTCATCGATGGCGCCGAGGCCATCGCGCGAGTCGCTCACAAGCTCAGCGAAGTCATCGCGATATTTCCCATAACCCCATCCAGCCCCATCGCCGAGCACGCCGATGCCTGGAGCGCTGAGGGTCGCAAGAACCTGTGGGGCACCGTGCCGATGGTGGTCGAGATGCAGTCAGAGGGCGGCGCCGCCGCGGCTGTGCACGGCGCACTGCAGGCCGGATCGCTGAGCACCACGTTCACGTCCAGCCAGGGCTTGCTGCTGATGATCCCCACGATGTACAAGATAGCCGGTGAGCTGACTCCTACGTGTTGGCACGTGCCTGCGCGGGCGATAGCCGCACAGGCGCTCAGCATCTTCGGGGATCAGCAGGATGTAATGGCCGTGAGGCAGACGGGGTTCGCTCTGCTCGCGTCCAATTCTGTGCAGGAAGCACACGACCTGGCCCTGGTGGGCACGGCGGCCACGCTCAAGGCTAGGGTACCCTTCATCCATTTCAACGATGGCTGGAGGACTTCACACCAGATCCGGAAGATCGAGATCCTGGGTGATGAAGTCCTCAGGTCCATGATAGACGAAGACCTCGTGCTGGCGGTCAAGCAGCGCGCCTTGACGCCCGACCGGCCTACCGTCCGCGGCACGAGCCAGAATCCCGACGTGTACTTCCAGGGGCGGGAGTCAGTGAACAAGTACTACTTGGCGACGCCCGACATCGTCCAGGAGTACATGGATCGGTTCGCGAAGTTGACCGGCCGCGACTACCAGCTGTTCGAATACGTTGGCGCTGCGGATGCGGAGCGCGTGGTCGTGTTGATGGGCTCCGGTGCTGAGACCGCGCAAGAGACCGTCGAGAGGCTGGTGGCTGAGGGAGAGAAGGTGGGGGTGCTCAAGGTCCGGCTATATCGGCCCTTCAGCGTGAAGCACTTCGTGGCCGCGCTCCCTGAGTCGGCGAAGAGCTTAGCGGTACTCGATCGCACCAAGGAGCCCGGGTCCGCGGGAGAGCCGCTGTACCTCGACGTGATCGACGCGCTGAAGGAGGGCGGCAGAGACCTGCGGGTGATAGGTGGGCGGTACGGTCTGGCCAGTAAGGAGTTCACTCCGGCCATGGTCAAGGCCGTGTTCGACGAGTTGGCCAAACCGCGGGCCAAGAATCACTTCACGGTCGGCATCAACGACGACGTGACCCATACGAGCCTGGAATACGACCCTGAGTTCACCACCGAGGCTGCGGATGTCTATCGGGCGTTGTTCTACGGCCTCGGCAGCGACGGCACCGTGGGCGCCAACAAGAACTCGATCAAGATCATCGGTGACGACACAGACAACTATGTGCAGGGCTACTTCGTCTACGATTCCAAGAAGGCGGGTGTGCTCACGGTCAGCCACCTGCGGTTCGGCCCGCGTCCCATACGGTCCGAATACCTGGTCCACAAGGCGGACTTCATCGCCTGTCATGTCTGGGCGTTCATGGAGCGCTACGAGACGTTGAAGGCAGCCATCCCCGGCGGGACGTTCTTGATCAACGCTCCCTTCCCGGCCGAGGAGGTCTGGGACCGGCTGCCCCAGCAGACCCAGCAGCGCATAATCGATCTCAAGCTGAAGGTGTACGCCATCAACGCCTACGAAGTCGCCAAACAGGCCGGCATGGCTGGGCGCATCAACACCATCATGCAGGTCTGCTTCTTCCACCTCTCCGGCATCATCCCCTCGGCTGAAGCGGTGGCTAAGATCAAGAATGCCATCCAGGAGACGTACGGCAAGAAGGGCGAGAAGGTCGTGCAGATGAACTACGACGCTGTCGACCAAGCGCTGGCCAACCTACATGAGGTAGAGGTGCCGGCCGAAGCGACCGGCAAGCCCCGGCCGGCATCGTTGGTGCCGAAGAGGGCGCCTGAGTTCGTGAGAAGGGTCACGGCCAAGTTGTTGGCGGGCGAAGGCGACGAGTTGCCGGTCAGCGCCATGCCGGACGACGGTGTGTGGCCCAGTTACACCACACGTTGGGAGAAGCGCAACATAGCGCTCGAAACGCCGGTGTGGGAGCCGGAGCTATGCATACAGTGCGCGAAGTGCTCCTTCCACTGTCCGCACGGGACCATCCGGACCAAGCTGTACGACCCTGAGGCGCTGGAGGGCGCTCCCCCCACCTTCAAATCCATCGACTCGAAGGGCAAAGGCGAAGGGTTCGCGGGCAAGAAGTGGACGGTGCAGGTCGCAGTGGAGGACTGCACCGGTTGCAGTGCCTGCGTACAGGTGTGCCCGGGACGGGACAAAGAGGACCCGGAGCGGCGTGCCATCAACATGTCGTTCCAGCCACCACTGCGCGAGAATGAGCGCGATAACTACGAGTTCTTCTTGGACATACCCCACCCCGACCGCGCCGGCGTCCGCGTGGACACGATCAAGGGCAGTCAGCTGATGCAGCCGCTCTTCGAGTACTCCGGAGCATGCGCGGGCTGTGGCGAGACGCCGTACATCAAGCTGCTCACTCAGTTGGTGGGGGACCGGCTGCTCATCGGCAACGCCACCGGATGTTCGAGCATCTACGGAGGCAACCTGCCGACGACGCCCTACGGTATGGACAAGCACGGCCGCGGACCGGCCTGGAATAACTCGCTGTTCGAGGACGCAGCCGAATTCACCTACGGCATGCGTCTGACCGTGGACAAGAACACCGAGTTCGCGCGTGAATTGCTGACCGAACTGCGCGATGTCGCTGGGGGCGATCTGGCGGACGCAATACTCTCCTCCAGACAGCAAGACCAAGCGGAGATCAACGCCCAAAGAGCGCGTGTGGCGGAGCTCAAGAGCAAGTTGGGGGTGTCGGACAACGGAAAGGAGGCTTCCGACCAGCGCGGACGCCAGCTCCTTGCTGTCGCGGACTACCTGGTCAAGAAGAGCGTCTGGGCCGTGGGCGGCGACGGGTGGGCTTATGACATAGGATACGGCGGGCTGGACCATGTGCTGGCCTCGCAGCGCAACATCAACGTCTTGGTCCTGAATACCCAGATCTACTCCAACACCGGTGGTCAGAGTTCCAAGGCCACACCCCTGGGGTCGGTGGCCTTGTTCGCTGCGGGCGGCAAGCGGACCCCGAAGAAAGACCTCGGGTCAATGGCCATGACCTACGGCCACATCTACGTGGCTCAGGTGGCCATGGGGTACAGCGACGCGCAGACGGTGAAGGCGCTGGCAGAGGCGGAGTCTTATGATGGTCCGAGTCTGGTCATAGCGTATAGCCACTGTGTCGGACAGGGCTTCGACCTGGGCAAAGAGGGCTACGCCCATCAGAAGCTGGCCGTGGAGTCAGGGGCATGGACATGCTATCGCTTTGACCCGAGATTGGCGGAGCAGGGCACGAACCCTCTTCAGCTCGACTCCAAGGATATCTCAAGGCCGATCGAGGACTTCGTCAACACCGAGAATCGCTTCACCATGCTCAGCAAGGCGAGCCCGGAGGCCGCCCAGATGCTTTGGGACGCCGCGCAGAAGCAGGCCTGCACCCGTTGGGAGCTGCTCAAGCAGCAGGCAGGGATGGCCTATGATGAGACATGCCGGTTCGAAGCTGGCAAAGTGGATGAAGAAGTTCTCGCTGCGACCGGCGCGAAGGCCATCACCGGAACCAGCACGGGTCCGAACATGCCGGCCAGCGGCGCGCGGCCGGACGATGACGAAGCAGAATAGGAGGGCGCATGGCTGTTCGAAAGTCAGAGGCCGTGTGGGAGGGGACGCTCAAAGAAGGCCGCGGCACCGTCCGGCTGGCAAGTGGGCTCTACGAAGGACCATACACCTACTCCTCGAGGTTCGAGGAGGGAGCCGGCACCAACCCCGAGGAGTTGGTGGGTGCTGCTCACGCCAGTTGCTTCTCGATGTTCTTGGCGGCTCTTCTCACAGATGCGGGCTACCAGCCCGCGCGCATCGCGACCTCAGCCACCGTGCACCTGGGAGCCGGACCGCTGATCGAGAAGATCGAGTTGTTCACTGAAGCAGAGGTGCCGGGGCTCGGTGGGGACGAGTTCCGCGAGCTGGCATCCAAAGCCAAGGACGCCTGTCCGGTGTCAAAGGCCTTGGCGAGCGTGCCGGAGATCACGCTCAGCGCGAAGCTGCTCGACTGAGTTGGTCAAAGCGCTGGCGCGACAACGGTCTTCGGATCCGCGGGCGGTGGACTACACGGTACGGGTAAGCGCTAGAGCCCGCCGGGTGAGGCTTCTCATGCGGCCGACGGGGCTTGAGGTAGTGGTCCCGCGGGGGTTCGATCAACGGCATATCCCTGATGTGCTCGCCGACAAGCGTGAGTGGATCGCGAGAGCGACCAGACAGATGGAAGAGCGACGCGCGCGGCTTGCGGTGCATCCCCCCTGTCTGCCGGCTCAGATCTCTCTGCCTGCTGTGGCCGAAGAATGGCAGGTCGAGTACCGAGCGCCTGAGGGCGCCGAGGAGGCCGCTGTGAGATGCGGGCGTGAACGCGCGGTCAGGGTACGAGAAGCTGCCGGTCATCGCCTGGTGGTGGCGGGAGACCCGAGGGACTTCGAAGGGTGCAAGCGAGGACTCTTGCGCTGGCTGAGCAGGCGAGCGCACATTGAGTTGCCGCGCCGTTTGGAGGCACTTGCGCGCGAGCACGGCTTCGAGTACGGCAGGGTCACCGTGCGGCAGCAGCGCACGCGATGGGGCAGCTGTTCGCGCCAGGGCAACATATCGGTCAACGCGCGGCTGCTGCTGTTGCCCTCGGCGGCCTGCGACTATGTTCTCGTTCACGAACTGTGTCACACGAGGCGGATGGACCACTCCTCCGCATTCTGGGACCTGCTGGAGAAGCATGATCCTGACTACAAGACCCACAAGAAGCTGGTGCGCGACGCCGCCCGAGCTCTTCCTACCTGGTTGGATCACGAGCCGGACGAGTCGGCGATGTGACGCGGCGACTCTGGACCGGCGGTGTGGTCCGCGGTACCATGAGTCGACCTTTAAACGAGTCCAGTGAGACCGAAAGGAACAAGGATGGGCAGTACTTCACTTCCCTCCGTGCCAAGACTGGCCTGTCGCGTGCTTCCTCCTGAACGCTTTCTCCTTACGGGTGTGCATCTCTTCGACCCTGCGCGCGGGGTGGATGAAGAGGGGGAGCTTCTGGTCGAGGGAGGACAGATCGCAGCGCTGGGTGGGGCGGTCAAGAAGCCGGCGGGGGTCGAGACCCTGGATGCCTACAAGGGCTGCTGGGTCTTCCCGGGGTTCGTCGACCCGCACTGTCACCTGCGCACGCCCGGGTACGAGTATAAGGAAGATCTATACAGTGGTTCTCTGGCCGCGGCGGCGGGCGGATACGTGGCTGTGGTGGCCATGGCGAACACGAACCCGGTGATCGACTGTGGGCCGCTGGCGGCCTGGGTGCTCGATGAGGCTGAGCGGAAAGCGGTGGTCAGGATCGGGCAAGTGGGAGCCATCAGCAGAGGCCTTGACGGGCAGGAACTGGCAGAGATGCGCGAGCTCGCCGAGGCTGGCGTGGCCGGCTTCTCCGATGACGGCAGGCCGGTTGCGGACGCCGACCTGTTGCTCCACGCCCTCCGCTACGTGCGCGGGACGGGTCTTCCCTTGCTCCTTCACTTGGAGGACAAGAGCCTGTCGGCTGACGGGGTCATGCACGAAGGCAAGTGGAGCGCCCGCTTGGGACTGAAGGGCATACCGGCGGCGGCCGAGTCGAGACCGCTCGGGGCAGATCTGGAGGTCATCAGATATGCGCAGGCCGAGGCGGGACGCGTTCGTGCGAGCGGGAGCGCGCCCGACGGTACAAGGGACGACTCGATGGCAGGGGGCAGGCCTTTGGTCCACTTCCAGCACCTGTCGGCTGCGGAGAGTGTCCGCCTCGTGAGACGAGCAAAGGAGGACGGCCTGCTTATCACGGCGGAGGTGAGCCCCTCCCATCTGCTGCTCACCGACGAGCGGTTGACGGAGCTAGACCAGAACCTGAAGATCAACCCTCCCCTTCGCGCGGGCGAAGATCGGGACGCCCTTGTGCAAGCGTTGGTGGATGGGACCATAGACTGCATCGGCACCGACCATGCGCCGCATGCTCCGCAAGAAAAGGACGTACCCATCGAGGACGCGGCTTTCGGCAGCACCAACCTGGAGACCGCCTTTGCCGCCTTGCATAGCGGCCTGGTGCTCACGGGCGCGCTGCCACTCGAGCGGCTGGTCGAGACCCTGTCGGGTGCACCTTCGCGCATACTAGGGTTCGAGGCACCCCGCCTGGCGGTGGGCGCCCCGGCCGACTTCTGTGTTGCAGACCTGAACGAGACTTGGACGGTCACGCCGGATGAGCTGAGTGGGAAGAGCCGCAACTGCGCGTTCTTGGGAGAGAGGCTGACCGGCCGAGTGCGCATGACGGTTGTCGACGGGGCGCGCCGCTACGAGCGCGCCGGCTAGGGGGGCGGATGCTGGCGGTCGGTGACAGAGCGCCGCAGTTCGTGGCTGTGGGGACCAGTGGTGAGGTGGATCTTGGCGACATATTGGAGCGCGGCCCCGTGGTCCTGTACTTCTTCCCTCGGGCCATGACGGGCGGGTGTACGACCGAAGCTCTCGAATTCAACGAGCTGCTATCCCGGTTCACGGAGCTCGGGGTGACGGTCATGGGGGTCTCGGTGGACACCGTGCAAAGACAGCAGAGGTTTCGGGACAAGTACGGTCTGCAGCTCGAACTGATCAGCGACCATGACCGCGGGATAGGCGTGGCCTACGGCACGCTCAAAGGCGATGTCACCACCAGCAACGAGAGAGATACGGTGGTGATCGCGGACGACGGGACCATCCTCCTCACCTACAAGAGAGCGACCGCCAAAGGGCACGCACAGGGTGTACTGGAGGACGTCAGTAGGCTACGGGACCAGGGTGTGTTGTAGGCGCTGGTGATGGGCCTCTTCTCCTCAAGGGAGCATCATCTGTTCGACACTCACGAGCCGCAGTTCAGGTGTCCCTCCTGGGCGGTGGGGCGAATCGTGGAGCGCGATGGCCGCTTCTATCGGGTGACCCGTTGGGTAGAGCTTCCACCGGTCGCCTTGGACCGGGGTGGGTCGGTCGGGCAGTGGCAAGTCTGGGGGCAGCGAATCTCGGATCGTCAAATAAGACGAGAAGTTGTCTGTGCCGCGGAGGCGATACTGGGTGACGGAGAGCCTATTGAAGACTGAGATGAGGAGAGGTCATATGGATGCACTGCAGGCGATCCTCACGCGGCGCTGCGTGCGTAGTTATACAGACCAGGCCGTGTCGCCCGAACAGGTCGAAATGCTCCTGCGTGCGGCGATGGCAGCGCCATCGGCCGGGAATCAGCAGCCCTGGCGTTTTGTCGTGGTGCGGGATCGAGAGCGGCTGGGGGAGATGGCCGCGCAGGAACCGCACGGCAGCATGATCGCGCGGGCGCAGATAGCTGTTGTCGTGTGTGCGGACATGCAGATGGTCAGTCATGAGGGCTTCTGGATCCAAGACTGTGCCGCCGCAACCCAGAACCTCTTGCTTGCCGCTC
Organism: uncultured Actinomycetes bacterium; assembly: GCA_963718375.1. GTDB lineage: Bacteria > Actinomycetota > Thermoleophilia > RBG-16-64-13 > RBG-16-64-13 > RBG-16-64-13. The sequence continues at coordinate 86,623 of CAVQZD010000005.1, forward strand.
ACGCGCTCGATCTCGGGGCCGTCTGGGTCGGCACGTATCCGCGCGAAGAAAGGGTCCGAGGAGTAGCAGAGGTGCTGGGCCTGCCGGACCAGGTGCTCGCGTTTGCGGTCGTTCCCATCGGATACCCAGCGGACCGGCCAGGTCCTGTGGACCGCTTCGATCAGGGACGGGTGTCTATCGACCGATATGAGGAGACGGCATGAAAGTCTCGCTGGGGGCTCGACCCGCGGCCTATCCCACGCCGGTGTTCGTCGTCGGCACGTACGATGCGGAGGGCAAGGCGAATGTGATGACGGTCGCGTGGGGCGGTGTGTGCTGCTCAGACCCTCCATGCGTAGCGGTCTCAGTGCGCAAGGCGACATACACCTATGGCAATCTCATGGAGCGCAAGGCCTTCACCGTGGGCATCCCGTCTCTCGAACATATGCAGGCTGCCGACTACTTCGGCATCGCCTCGGGTCGCGACGTTGACAAGTTGGGCGTGGCGGGTATGACTGCGGTGCGTTCGGAGTTGGTCGACGCGCCCTATGTCGACGAGTTCCCATTGGTGCTGGAGTGTAAGGTGGTGAACGTCGCCGAACTGGGACTGCACACGCAGTTCGTGGGCGAGATCTTGGATATCAAAGCGGAGCCAAGCTGTCTGGACGAAAGCGGCAAGGTGTCGGCCGAGCTGCTGCGTCCTTTCAGTTGGGCGCCCATCGATAATCACTACTACGGGATAGGTCAACGACTGGGACGCGGCTTCACTGAGGGGAGGACCCTGCAGGGGAAGCCATGAAGAGTGCGGGTGGCGCTGGTATTCTTCAGCCTCAGCGTCGTGACCGCACAGGCCGACCACCACGATAGCGAGCGGAGGGCAGCGGGATGATCGTCACCACTAAGGAGCTGTTCAGGCTGGCGTACGGCAAGTTCGCCGTCGGAGCGTACAACATCAACAACATGGAGCAGACGCTGGGCCTCTTTAAGGGCAATCTGGACTCGAAGGCGCCCTTCATCATCCAGATATCAAAGGGGGCTCGCTCGTACGCAGACAAGCGCATGCTCGAGGGCATCATCAAGGCGGCTGATGAGATCTTTCCCGAGGCCATCTTCGCCGTGCATCTGGACCACGGCGATCTCGAGAGTGCCATGGATTGCATCGAGAGCGGGTTCTACTCATCCGTCATGATCGACGCTTCGGGTCAACCGTTCGACGAGAACGTGAGGATCACCAAAGACGTGGTGGAGGCGGCTCACGCTCGCGGAATAACCGTCGAAGCGGAGTTGGGTCAGTTGGGCGGAGTGGAAGAGCACGTGCAAGTCGAGGAGAAGAACGCGCATCTCACCGACCCGGCCGAAGCTGAGACTTTCGTCAAAGAGACCGGCTGCGACAGTCTGGCTGTGGCTATCGGCACCAGCCACGGAGCATACAAATTCACCGGCCACCAGGGGCTCCATCTTGACGTGGCGGCTGAGATCCAGAAGCGTCTGCCGGGATTCCCGCTCGTGATGCACGGTTCGTCGTCGGTGCCGCAGGAAGAGGTGGCGCGCATCAACGCGGCCGGAGGGACCCTCAAGGGTGCCAAGGGAGTGGACGAGGACGAATTCGCCAAGGCGGTGCCCCTGGGGGTGACCAAAGTGAATATAGACACCGACGGCCGCCTCGTGTGGACGAGAGTGCATCGCGAGTTCTTCCGCGACAGTCCGGAGAAGTTCGACCTCCGCGACCCAGGCAAGATATTCATTGCGGAGTACGCGAAGTTCATCGCACACAAGAACGAGAAGTTGCAGTCCGCAGGCACCTTGGACGCGGTGCGAAAGGCAGTGGCCGTGTAGCTGCCTGTCCGTTGTCTCTTATGGTATCTTTCGTGCACGAAAGACCGGCGGACGACGTCATCGATCCACCGGCCTTATTGCGAAGGCCGGCATACCTGCTTGCAGGGCTGATTTGCCGGCCCTAGCTGTATCTGGAGCAGCACCGACCGCTCATCGAATGGAGGAAGATTTGGCGGCCGCACCCGAGAGTCCTACCCAGAACAAGAAGTTGCTTGCCTGGATCGAAGAGATCGCCGATCTATGCAAGCCCGAAGGCGTGCACGTTTGTGGGGGCACGCAGGCTGAGTACGAAAACCTGTGCGACTTACTGGTCGAGCACGGCACCTTCACCAAGCTGAACGACAAGCTGCGTCCCAACTCCTTTCTGGCGCGATCGCATCCCAGCGACGTCGCCCGAGTCGAAGACCGCACTTATATCTGCACTGACACGGACGCGGATGCCGGTCCGACCAACAACTGGGCTGACGCGGCCGAGATGAAAGAGAAGATGCGCGGCATGTTCAAGGGCTGCATGGCCGGCCGTACCATGTACGTGATCCCTTTCTCGATGGGGCCGGTCGGCTCGCCATTCTCAAAGATAGGCATCGAGATCACCGACTCGGCGTATGTCGTGGTCAACATGATGATCATGACCCGGGTGGGCACGGCAGTCTTGGACGCCTTGGGCGAAGACGGCGAGTTCATCCCCTGTCTGCATTCTGTGGGGGCGCCTTTGGCTCCGGGCCAAGAAGACGTGGCGTGGCCCTGCGAGCGCGACCCTGCCAACAAGTACATCGTCCACTTCCCCGACGAGCCCTCCATCTGGTCATATGGCTCTGGCTACGGAGGCAACGCACTCTTGGGCAAGAAGTGCTTGGCCTTGCGTATCGCCTCGGTGGTGGGGCGCAAGGAGGGTTGGCTGGCGGAGCATATGCTCATCCTTTGTCTGACTTCTCCCGAGGGCAAGAAGCACTACATCGCGGGCGCGTTCCCCAGCGCATGTGGAAAGACCAATCTGGCCATGATGCTGCCCAGTCTGCCGGGCTGGAAGGTGACTTGCGTGGGAGACGACATCGCTTGGATGCGCATGGGCAAGGACGGGCGTCTTTACGCGATGAATCCCGAGACCGGCTTCTTCGGAGTGGCGCCGGGCACCTCGATGCAGTCCAACCCTAACGCCATGGAGTCCTTCAAGCAGAACAGCATCTTCACCAACACCGCGCTCACCGACGAGGGAGATGTGTGGTGGGAAGATATGGGCGTCGCCGCGCCTGCGCATGCCATCGACTGGGAGGGCGATGACTGGTCGCCGGACTCCGAGAAGAAGGCTGCTCATCCCAACTCGCGCTTCACCGCTCCGGCGGTGCAGTGCCCGGTCATCGACCCCGATTGGCAGAACCCGGAAGGCGTGCCGATCTCAGCGATCCTGTTCGGCGGTCGGCGTGGGAGCACGGTGCCCTTGGTCTACGAGGCCTTCGACTGGGAGCATGGCGTGTTCATGGGCTCGGCGGCCGGTTCTGAGACCACAGCCGCCAACCTGAGCAAGACCGGCGTGCTCAGGCATGACCCCTTTGCCATGCTGCCCTTCTGTGGCTACAACATGGGCGACTACTTCGCTCATTGGCTCTCCATGGCTGACCGCACGGACGCGTCGAAGCTGCCGAGCATCTTCTTCGTCAACTGGTTCCGCAAGGCCGAAGACGGCCACTGGCTGTGGCCGGGCTACGGTGAGAACAGCCGCGTGCTCAAGTGGATAGCGGAGCGAGTGGATGGTAACGGCGCGGCGCAGGAGACGGCCATCGGCAACTTGCCCACCGCGGATGCGCTAGACCTCTCGGGTATTGACGTACCCGCTGAGGACCTTCGGGCCCTGCTTCACGTGGATGTCGAGGCCTGGAAGGCGGAGGCCGAAGGGCTGTCTGAGTACTACGATAAGTTCGGCGAGAGACTGCCCGAAGCGTTGCGCGGTCAGCTGACAGCGCTCCAAGAGCGTCTGGCCAAGGCTTAGCCGACAGGAGGCCCGCGATGAGCTCGCAGCCAGCAGCACTCAATCCACTTGCGGTCGAGGCCAACGAGGCCATTGAAGAGCACGCCCCGGCGGTCATGCGTATGCTGTCGGGTCTGGGCAAGAGGTTCTACTTCCCGAAGGGGATCTTGACCCAGAGCGCCGAGGCCAAGCAGAAGGCTCATCGCTTCAACGCAACCATCGGCGAGGCCCGCGAGCTCCATCATTCCATGGGTCTTCCGGCCATAACTCGCCACTTTGCGGATGTGAGTGTTGACGATGTGCTGCCCTACGCGCCCTCGTATGGGCGCGCCGACTTGCGGACGGCGTGGTTGGCGGAGATCAGGGAGAAGAATCCGTCGCTGGCGGATATGGCCATCAGTATGCCGGTAGTGACTGCCGGCATCACACACGGCCTCAGTACTGTGGCGGACATGTTCGCGGACGAAGGCGACGTGCTTCTTCTACCTGACAAGCTGTGGGGCAACTACAACATGGTCTTCGGCACGAGGAGAGGTACGCTCACCGACCACTATCCGTTGCTCGACCTCGAGCACGGCTTTGACGTCGCCGGTCTGCGGCAGGCGATACAGAAGCATTCGGCTGCGGGCAAGCTCCTGATCCTGTTCAACTTCCCGAACAATCCCACGGGGTACTCGGTCACACCGGCGGAAGCTGACTCGATCCGCGATGTACTGGTGGAGGCGGCTGAGGGTGGATGCGACATCGTGGCCGTGTTCGACGACGCGTACTTCGGCCTCTTCTATGACGAGCACGTGCTCAAGGAGTCGGTGTTCACTCGACTGGCGGATGCCCATGAGAGAGTCCTGGCCATCAAGCTGGATGGAGCCTCCAAGGAAGATTACGCTTGGGGTCTTCGCGTGGCCTTCCTCACTTACGGCATCAAGGGTGGATCTGGGGCGTATGAGGCTCTGGAGAAGAAGACTGCGGGCTGTATACGCGGAACCATCAGCAACGGGCCGAACCTGTCGCAGGCCCTCGTTCTGCGGGCGATGTCGGACCCGGGCTACAGGGCCCAGAAGGCAGAGAAGTTCGAGGTTCTAGCTGCCAGGGCTCTCAGATTGCGTGAGCTGCTGGCGGATCCCAAGTTCGATGCTGCCTGGAAGCTGTACCCATTCAACTCTGGCTACTTCTTCACGGTACGTCTCGAAGACCTGGACGCGGAGGAGTATCGCGTCAGGCTGCTGAGCGACTACGGGGTCGGCGTCATTTCCACCAGCAAGACCGACATACGAGTCGCTTTGTCGTGCGTGGACCAGGATGACCTCGAAGCTCTAGTCGATCTCATGCTCGAGTGCGCTTTGGAGATGAAGAAGGGCTAGTCGGGTCCAGTCGCCCGAGCTCAATCGGCAGGGTGCGCTGCGGATGAGGTGGATGGCTCAGCGGGATACCGCCAACGAGCGAACAGGGGTACACCGAGCAGGGCCAGGATGCCCATGGCGGCTATGCCCACTGCGGTGCCGCCGCCTCCGGCCACCGCGCCAGCCAGGGGGGAGAGGACGGCACCTAGTCCTTGAGACATCCTCTGGACCGCTCCGAACAACCCAAAAGCCAGGGCCTGGTAGTCAGAGCGAAACGTCTGAGCAAAAGCGGCGCGGACGGTCGGGATGAGAGCACCGGACAGCATGCCGTGGAAACAGGCGAACATCAGGATGAGGGACGTCGTTCGCATCAGGCTCAGAGCGAGGGCGTTCACGCCCAGCAAGGCGAGTCCGAGCACAATGATGAGTCGTACCTCTCTGCCGACGGGGTGCAGCAGGCTGACGACACCCGCGCCTATGGTGGAAGCCAGCACCACGACGCCGAAGATCATGGCGAGGGAGCTACCAGAGAGGTCGGCGACCGCCTCCACATGCAGGGGCAGATAGAGGGTCAGGCCCATGATGGCGGAGTTGAGCAAGAAGAACCCGCCCAAGAACCATCCGGCCCGGTGGTCGGTCGACGCCTGCCTCCAAAGAAGGAGCATCCGGCGATGCACCGGTCCCTGCGGCCTCTCTAGGGTATCGGCGGATGACTGCCAGAGTCCACGGGCGTAGAAGCTGGGGAGGGCGAAGGCGAGGAATATGAACCCGGCCGGTATCACGGCCCATGCGCGGCCGCTCACCCCGGGTATCAGGTTCCCTGAGACCAAGCCTTCGATCACGGCTATGCCCACGAGGCCGCCGACATAGCTGAGGCCGATGCCTGTCGCGGAAACGCTGACTACGTTCGCTCCCCTCGCGGCGGCAAGCATGGACGCGTTGTAGATGAGGCTGGATAGCTGAAAGAAGTAGTTGGCGGTGACGGCGACCGCCAAGATGAGCGCGGCAGAGCCAAGACCCGATTGCGGCAGCGCGAATATAGACACGAGCAGCACACTGGCGATGAGGGCAGAGGCTACGAACCAGCGCCGACGTTCATGTCGTTCGTCGGCGCGTACCCCGATGAAGGGACCACTGAGACCGATGGCCCAGGACGACAGGGCGGTGGCGAGGCCGAAGACCCAGGCCGGGACTCCGAGGTCGTGGACTATCCAGATGGTCAGATACAGAGGGACGGCAAACTCGACCGTGGTGTTGCCAAGGTCGTAGGCGTACCAGGCAAGGCGTGTACGCCTGCTGCCGGTCTGGGGAGATCTCACGGATGAAGTGAGCATCGTCACCTAGTGTACTATGGTCGACAGCCAGTTTCGCAGAGGGCGGGCCCCGGTCGGCTCGTCGGGCTGAGCGCACACGCAGAGCGCAGGTGAGCAGGGGGTGGGAGCAGAGCATGAGAATAGTGCTGATCGGGCAGGCAGCCTTCGGGGAGAAGGTCTTCGAGGCTCTGCTGGCTTCGGGGGAGGAAGTGGTCGCGGTTTACACCCCGCCCGAGGCATCCCCCGGCAGGGGCAGCACCATGGCTGCGTTGGCAGAAGCGCACGGCATACCAACACGCCAACCGCTCAAGATGCGGGCCTTGGATGTGATCGACGACTACAAGCGCTTCAGTCCTGATCTCAACGTGATGGCCTTTGTGACGGACACAGTCCCTGCTGCCATCCTCAACTTCCCTCCTCTGGGGACGATCCAATACCACCCTTCGCTGCTGCCGCGCCACAGGGGGATGAGCGCGATCAACTGGGCGGTCATGAACGGCGAGGAAAAGACGGGACTCACCGTGTTCTGGCCGGACGAGGGGCTCGACACCGGTCCCATACTGCTACAAAAAGAAGTAGACATCGGCTCCGACGAGACCATGGGCGATGTGTACTTCAACAAACTCTTTCCGCTAGGTGTCCAGAGCATGCTCGAGGCCGTGAAGATGGTCAAAGAGGGTCGTGCGCCCAAGGTCAAGCAGGACCTGAACCAAGGAGAATACGAGCCCCCTTGCAGGTGCATGTGCGTCGATTGGAGCTATCCGATCGGTATCGTGTACAACATCATCCGGGGGTGCAACCCGTCACCGGGGGCGTCCACCGTGTACAAAGGGCAGACGGTGCGCATCTTTGACTGCGATAGGCGATCGGCCAGCGGGAGACAGGCCCCCGGGACAGTGATGCAGATAACAGGAGAGGGGTTCACTGTTGCGGGGAGCGGCGGCAGCATACTGGTGAAACGCGTGCAGACCGAGGGATCACCCAAGATGTCTGTAGAGGAGTTTGCGAGTACCCACGGGCTGAGAGTGGGGGACAAGTTTGGGTGAGAGCGACCCCAGGAAGGCCGAAGAGCGCGCCGCAGAGCATGGCTCGCTTCAGACGTCGCGCCGACTCGGCACGGTGACAGGCGCCAGGGTCATTGGCACCATGGTGCACCTTGAGGTGCAAGTGCCCGAGTGGAAGAAGGCTGGCCCCGGGCAATTCGCGCTCTTGCAGGCGGAGGACTCGGACTGTTTCTTGGGCCGGGCGTTGTCCATATCCGATCAATCCGGCGAGATGGTCTCGTTCCTGGTGGCCCCACTGGGCAAGGGCACGCGAGAACTGTGCAGCTTGACTGCAGGGAGCGGAGTCTGGGTCGTGGGCCCGCTCGGCAATGGGTTCGACGTCGATGCGATCGCGGCGGGGGCGGAGAGGGTCCTGCTGGTGGGGGGAGGCGCCGGTATCGCGCCCTTCCCGCTGCTGGTCAAGGAGTTGGTGAAGTGTGAGGAGCCGGCCTCGCGTGGCGCTGGCGGCGGAAGGCCGGATATCGTGGTCTTGGCCGGCTTCAGGGATGCCGGGCAGGCGATGTGCGGCAACACGCTCGCGGAATCGGTCTCCCTAGCCGGGGCGAGCGGTGCCACATGCAGCTACGAGGCCGTGATGGAGGATGAGTCCGCAGGTCCGGCCGAGCGAGCAAGCGACCTACTCGAGCGCACGCTGCGGAGCGGCGACCACGTGGTAGTCTGCGGCCCCGAGGCCATGGCCAGGGCGGTATGGGATGTCTGCAGGCCGGTGCCGGAAGTGAGGGTGTGGTTCAGCCTGGAGACGAACATGGCCTGCGGGGTGGGGTCGTGCCACGGTTGTGTGATCGAGCTGGCCGATGGTTCGTATGCGAGGGTCTGCAGAGAGGGCCCTGTCTTCAGCGGGGAGGAGGTCTTCGGTGAGTGATCTGAGCGTCCGCTTGGGGCCTCTGCAGCTCGCGTACCCGATAGTGAACGCCTCGGGGACCATGGAGCTATTCGACTTGGCTGCGTCCTTGGACGAGAGTGTACTGGCCGATCCCCCAGTGGCGGCGTACGTGCCCAAGACGATCACGCTGGCACCTCGCGCAGGCAATCCGCCTCCTCGCATACTGGAGACGGTCGGAGGGATCATCAACGCCATAGGTCTGCCCGGCGAGGGGCTGCAGGCCTTCGTCACGGAGAGTCTCCCTCGTCTTTTGGCGCTGCCGCGACCCCTGATAGTGAGCATCGGTGGGTTTTCGGTATCAGAGTATGTGGCGGTCGCCTCTGGTCTGGGTGAAGCACTCGGGGCACAACTGGGTGGCGATTGGGTGCAGCGTGTCGGTCTGGAGCTGAACATATCCTGTCCCAACGTGCACTCGGGTTGCGCGTCGATAGGCAGTGATCCCCAGGAGACCGAACGAGTGGTAGCTGCCACTCGAGAAGTCTGGCCGGGGCTGCTCATCGCAAAGCTGACGCCCAATGTGACGGACATCATCGAGGTGGGCAAGGCAGCGGAGAGTGCGGGGGCGGATGCGGTGGCAGCGGTCAATACCTACAAGGGCCTGGTGTTAGATCGAAGGAGCCTGAGGCCGTACCTGGGCAACGTGACGGGGGGACTGTCAGGACCTGCCATCAAGCCGCTGGCCCTTCGGGCCGTGTTCGAGTTGTTCGCAGCCTTGCAGATCCCCATAGTAGGCATGGGGGGAGCTACCACTGTTGACGACGTTGTCGAGTTCATCGCCTGCGGGGCGACCGTTGTGGCGGTGGGCTCCGCCGGCCTGCGCGACCAGTTCATCGCCGCGGGTCTAGCAGAGGGCCTGGAGCGTCGCTTGAGAGAACGGGGGCTAGAGTTGGGGGAGTTGGTCGGTCTTGCTCATCGGTGTGATTAAGTTGCGCGTGAGTGCGCAAAGAGGCCCCAAAACGGGCGAATAGAGCGCCAAAACGGTATTGCGTCGACTAGGGGGGTGTGTATAATGGCGGCTGTGAACCAGATTCCCAGCACTACTATGCAGACGCCTGAGCGTACCCAAAAACAGAGGATGGAGGCTCTTCGCAGGGCCAATGACATCCGTTCTGAGCGCGCTCGGCTCAAAGAGCAGTTGCGTACGGGAGAGGTCGTGATCGTGCAGGTATTGTCCGATCCGCCCGTCTGCGTGCACACCGCTAAGGTGATGGACCTTCTTCTGGCGGTCCCCAAGTACGGCCGGGTGAAGGCGAGCAAGGTTCTGGAGCGGTGCAGGATCAGTCCGGCGAGGACGGTGAACGGTCTGACTCCCCGCCAAAGGAAAGAACTGCTCGAGATAATGGGCGGCTGACCGACTCGAATGTCTCGGGGGCGGCCATCGCTCGTCTGATCGTCATCTCAGGTCCTTCCGGGGCCGGCAAGGGCACCCTTATCAAGGCCGCGATGGAGCAGTTGTCTGGTCTGGGGCTATCCGTCTCGGCTACCACTCGCGAGAAGCGTGCCGGGGAACTCGAAGGCCGGGACTATTACTTTCTCCCCCGCGAAGAGTTCATGCATAGGGCCGAAGCCGGGCTGTTTCTGGAGTGGGCCGAGTACGCCGGCAATCTTTACGGTACGCCTGGCCTGGCAGTGCAGGAACAGCTGACTGCCGGCCAGGACGTGGTCCTGGAGATCGAACTCCAGGGAGCAGAGCAGGTGCTGAGGATGCAGCCGGACGCGGTGATGATCTACATCATGCCGCCATCGCTGGAGGAGTTGGAGAAGCGTCTGCGGGGGCGAAACACGGAGTGCGAGGATGCTGTTCGCAGCCGGCTCTCACGCGCACAAGAAGAGATGGCGATCGTGCAGGAGAAGGAGCGCCAGGGTCTGCCACGCATGCACTATGTTATAGTGAACGATAGGGTTGAAAAGGCAAGCGGGCAGCTTGCCTCCATAATCAAGCAGATCAGGGAAGATGATGAACAAACCGACCGTAGATGAAATCCTTGTCGGTCTCTCAGGCGCCAGAGAAGACGACGCCGAGGAGCCGAACCGCTACACGGCCGTCATGGTGACCGCGAAGCGCGCCCGGCAGATCAATTCCTACTACCACAGTCTGGGAGAGGGATCCGGCTTGGATGTATTCGTGCCTCCCGTCGCCCCCTCGTTTTCACGCAACTATCTCAGCATCTCCATGGCCGAATCGGCCAGAGGCGAGATCTCCTACCGGTTGCGGCCCTCCAGGGTGTAGGACACCAGGACAACTAGGAGTGCGCCATGCCTGATCGGCCTTTGGTCCTCCTGGGAGTAACGGGGGGCATCGCTGCGTTCAAGTCCGCCGAGCTGCTGCGAGGCTTGCAGACAGCTGGGATGGATGTGCGCGTCATCATGACTCAGGCGGCGACGCAATTCGTGGGCCCGATGACTTTTGAAACACTTTCGGGAGCTCCAGTGCGCCTGGATCAGGTCAGCGAGCTCCGACCGGATTCACGCATCACGCACGTCCAGGATAGCCAGGAGGCCGACATTATGGTCGTCGCGCCAGCGACGGCCAACACCATGGCCAAGATGGCCAACGGTATCGCCGACAACCTGCTCACGTCCATGTTCCTGGCGTTCGGCAAGACAGTCGTGGTGGCGCCCGCCATGAATACCAACATGTGGGAACACCCGGCGACTCAGAATAACGTGGCGACTTTGCGTGACCACGGGGTGTTCGTCGTAGAGCCTGGGTCGGGTGAACTTGCTTGCGGGGACTATGGCTCCGGTCGGATGGCCGAACCTAACAGCATCGTCGCTGAGGTCAAGCTACGGCTGCAGGTGCAGCGCAAAAGGGATCTTCGGGGGCTGCGAGTCCTGATCACTGCAGGTGGCACGCGAGAACCTATTGATGCGGTCAGGTTCATAGGCAACCGCAGTTCAGGCAAGATGGGCTTTGCCCTTGCTCGGGCGGCGTTCGACCGAGGGGCGATGGTCGAGCTTGTCGAAGCCAACGTCGATATGCCAGCGGTCCCAGGTGTGAGGGAGGTAGAGACTCCTACCGCCAGGGAGATGCACGATGAGGTCATCAAGCGCCTGGCGGAGAGCGACATCCTAATAATGGCGGCGGCCGTCGCGGACTACCGGCTGGCGAACGGACCAAGTGGTGGCAAGGTGGGCAAGGGCAAGGACGAGTGGGCTATCGACCTGGAGGCGACCACGGATATCTTGGTGGATGTCGCCAAGCATCGGGAGGGTCAGTTCGTGGTTGGATTCGCTGCGGAGTTCGGTGTACAGGCGGTTGAACGTGCCAGAGAGAAGATGGAGCGCAAGAAGCTGGACATGATGATATTCAACGACATCTCGCGCTCGGACATCGGATTCGACTCGGACTTCAACGAGGTACGCATCCTGACCGGCGAATCCGAGGTGTTCATCGAGCGCGCGCCTAAAGAGACCGTGGCTGAGCTCATCCTGGACAACATAGCGCAAGCCGTGCGGACGCGGCGGCTGGGAGTGCCGGTTCCAGCATAGAAAGAGCAAAGGGCGCGTCTAGTGACGCACCCTTTGCTACCTTCGTATTCTGGCGTCGACCTGGAGGGTCGACAGAGTGGGTGGACTAGGCTGTCTCCCTCATGGCCTGGATATCCTCAGAAGCCTTTATCTGCTCCAAGGCCTTGGCCTCTATCTGCCGGATGCGCTCCCTGCTGACGTTGAAGCGTGAACTCACTTCGGCCAACGTACGGGGGTGCTCGCCCTTGAGGCCAAAGCGAAGCTCGACTACCTTGCGCTCGCGCTCGTCCATGGCTTTGAGAACGCGGTCCAAGCTCTCTTTTGCTATAAGGCTGGAAACAACCTCCGCCGGATCGGGAGTCTTGGAGTTCTCGATGAAATCGCCAAGCTCCGCATCCTCTTCGTCACCGATGGGCGTCTCCAGAGAAGTTGTGCGCTGAGCGATCTTGCGCATTTCCTGGACTTCCTGGGGTTCGATGCCTAGCTCGGCCGCGAGGTCATCCTCGCTGGGTTCTTTGCCGGTCTCCGACAGCAGCTTGCGTTCCGTGCGCACCATCTTGTTGATCTTCTCGATCATGTGCACCGGGATGCGTATGTTGCGGTCCTGATTCGCGATGGCCCTGGTAATGGCCTGACGGATCCACCAGGTGGCGTAAGTCGAGAACTTGAAGCCCTTGCGATAGTCGAACTTCTCGACCGCGCGGATAAGGCCGGTGTTACCCTCTTGGATGAGGTCGAGCAGATCCATGTCCTGCGTGTAGTAGTTCTTCGCTATGGAGATGACCAACCGCAGGTTGGACTGGATCATGCGGTCCTTGGCGCGCTTGTCTCCCGCCTCGATGCGGATGGCGAGCTCGATCTCCTCATCTTTGGAGAGGAGGGGGATCTCGCCGGCTTCCTTGAGGTACAGCCTCAGAGGGTCATGGGTGACGGTCTGGATAGAAAGATCGAGAACAGGCTCAGTGGACTCCAAGACGCCCTGGCTGACCGGGCTCTGTTCGTATATCTCGATGGATTGATCGAAGAGCTGAGAGTAGAGGTCCTCGATCTCCTCCATTGCCATGTCGTTCTCTTCGACGAGACCCATTATCTCGTCGCTGGTCACATAGCCGCGCTCCTGGCCCATTTGGAGGAGGTCTTGAACGTCCACGATGGTCCGGACGTCGACGGTAGCGATATCACTTTCTCTTTGCACGGTCTCCTGCTATCCTATCTGAAGGTTTAAAGTTTCCCTTTGCACATCATTACACGACGCAAACCGCAACAGTATACTCTGCACCAGGTTTGCGGTCAATCTTATTCTTGAATACCCAGAAATCTGATGCTGCATCCATTCTACCGAACAAACGTTCGTTTGGCAACCGTTTGCCGCCTTTTTCTTGCTGACGGCGCGTGGTTCTCACGGGTTCCCCAAGGTAAGGCCAATCCGGGCACTCGGCGGACACTTCCAGTCCGGCGCCTTGTGTGAGAAAGTCGTGCGGGTCGAGGAGAAGGTGCATCATGGGGGAGTGGTCTGAGTGCAAGAGCAGAGCGAGGCGACTGTGGCTATAGAGACAGCTGTGACGTTGGCGCTTGATGCTGAGGGTGGTGACAGAGCTCCGACCGAGATCATCGCGGGGGCGTTGGAGGCGGCGTCGGCCCGCCTGCGGGTCCTGTTGGTGGGCCGTCCAGGCATCATAGAGCCGCTTCTCGAAGGGGCCGACCGCAGCCATGTGGAGATAGTACCCAGCCGGTCGGTCGTCGGATGCGATATGGAGCCGGCAGCTGCCGTGAAGAACATGCAGGACTCCTCCATAGTCGTGGGGTGCAAGACGGTGGCAGAAGGGCGGTCGCAGGGCTTCGTCTCCGCGGGCAGCACGGGGGCGATGCTGGCAGGCTCTCTGCTGTTCGTGAAGCGGGCGGCGGGCATCAAGCGGCCGGCGATCGTCACCATCCTGCCGGGCGACACGGGCCCCGTCGTGTTCTTGGACGCCGGGGCCAATGCTGATTGCCGGCCAGAGAACCTGCTGGAGTTCGGGGTGTTGGGCGCGGCCTTCGCTCGCGCGGCGCTTGGCATGGAGCGCCCTCGTGTAGGTCTGCTCAATATCGGAGAAGAACGCGAGAAGGGGAGCGAGTTGGCGAGAGCGGCACATGGCTTGCTCCAACGCTCTGGACTGGACTTCGTCGGCAACATCGAAGGTCGCGACGTACTGGGGGGGCTTACGGAAGTCGTGGTCACCGATGGGTTCACCGGCAACGTGGCGCTGAAGCTACTGGAGGGGTGTTCGGCGTCGCTGTTCGGCCGAGTCAGACAGGCTGCGAACAGCAGCCTGAGGGCGAAGCTCGGGGGACTGTTGTTGCGACCGGCCTTGAGAAAGGTGAGGGCAGACCTGGACCCGGAGGAGTACGGCGGCACGTATCTTCTCGGGGTGAAGGGCCTCGTCGTGATCTGCCATGGCAACTCGTCGCGCAAGGCAATTGCCAACGCGCTCCGTTTTGGGGCCGAAGCGCTCAGACGAGGCGTGCTGGAGACAGTGGAACAGGAGTTTCGGGAGATGAGCAACACTTGAGGGGCTGCCGTGTGTCGACTGCCGCTGATACAATATCGCGGCAGTGAAGTGGTTGCGATGGTTGGACCAACCGAATCGTTAAGGAGATGCAGATGAGCAAAGACGAGATCCTCGCGAAGTTGCGCGACATCCTGGTCGATCAGCTTGGGGTCGATGCAGGAAGCGTGACGCTGGAGGCCTCGTTCTCGGATGATCTGGACGCGGACAGCTTGGACCTGGTGGAGCTCATCATGGAGCTCGAGGATCAGTTCGGTCTGAAGATCAGCGACGAGGAAGCGCAGACGCTTACCACCGTGGGCGCGGCGGTAGACTTCATAGCCGAGCGCATCTGACCCCACTCTACTTGCCTGACAGGATAGGTATGCGGGGACTGCCGGCATTCAGGCGGGCGGTCCCCGCTCGTTTGTTCGGCAGACCCCGGACTGGGCACGGCGCACCTATCATCAGGGGCGGGCGTCTGTTGGGGCTGGTCTCGTGTCTTCCCCCTGAACTACGTGCGCTCGCCCTGACCCACTCCTCGCAAGCTGCGACGCGGGTCGAATCGAACGAGCGTCTGGAGTTCCTGGGCGATAGTGTGTTGGGCCTGATCATCGCGGCGGAGTTGTTCGATCGTTACCCTGAGAGTGAGGAGGGGGACCTGGCCCGTCTGAAGTCATATGTGGTGAGTCGCGCCAACTGCGCTGAAGTGGCGGAGGGTTTGGGCATCGAGCGCCTAATGGCCACGGAGGCGGGGGAGGCTCGCCACCGGCACGGACAGCATGCCCACGGCAAAGCTATAGCAGGCAATGCACTGGAGGCCTTGATAGGAGCGTGCTTCTTGACCTACGGTCTGGAGGGCACGCGTGGGGCCGTGGCCGAGGTGTTCGAGTCGGCGATGCAGCGTGGAGTGGACAGCAGCCTCGACTCGAAGACCACCCTGCAGGAGCTGCTAGCTCGGCGGGGTCTGCAGCCGCAGTACAAGCTCGCGTCCGAGGATGGGCCGGCGCACGCCCGCATATTCTGTTCGGACGTGATCGTGGACGGTTCGGTCCGAGGGACGGGCACGGGTACGACCATCAAGATGAGCGAGCAGGCGGCGGCAAGGGAAGCCCTGAGTTCTTACGGCGTCAAGGCGGAGGACGGCTGAGGTGGTTCATCTGCAGTCCGTCCGCATACGGGGCTTCAAGACCTTCGCGAAGCCCACCGAGCTGATCCTCGAACCGGGTGTCACCGTCATAATCGGGCCTAACGGCAGCGGCAAGAGCAATATCGCGGACGCGGTCCTCTGGGTCCTTGGCGAGCAGAGCCCGGGCAACCTGCGGGGCCGAACCATGCAGGACGTCATGTTCTCGGGCGCCGACGGCAAGAAGCAGAGCGCGGTAGCTGAGGTATCCCTAGTCTTCAACAACGGGTGCGGGACACTGCCGCTCGACTGCAGCGAGTTGGAGGTGACCAGGCGCCTCACCAAGGACACGGGGTCCGAATACCGGTTGAACGGCAGCAGCTGCCGGCTGCTGGACATCCAAGACATAGTAGGGCAGTTGGGCTTGGGCAGGGAGATGCACAGCGTCATCAGCCAAGGGAAGGTCGAGTCCCTGCTGAACTCGAGTGCAGAGGCGCGCCGGGCCATGGTCGAAGAGGCAGCTGGACTGGGTCGCTTCAAGAAAAGACGGGAGAGAGCTCAAGCGAAGCTGGAGCGGGCGACGCAGAACCTGGTGCGGGCTCGTGATATCGAGGAGGAAGTCCGGAGCGCCATGCGACCGCTGAAGCAGCAAGTGACGGCGGCGGAACGCTTTTCCGAGGCCACCGAGGACTGGGCTATCGCACGAGGGCGACTGCTCCTCGTGTCGCTTCTCGAGGTCCAGGAGGCGCACAAGAGCGGTGAGGACCAACTGGCGCTGGTCGACGGCGGGCTGAGCCAGGTGGGTGCCAAGGTCGCGGACCTACGCCGGCAAAGGGCGGCCGAAGAAGAGGGCTTCACCGTCGCCCTCAAAGAGCGCGAAAGGCTGAGCAGCCTCTTCCACGAGGCGCGTGCTGCAGCTGAATACCTGGAGACCAGGACAGCGGCCCTCCGGCAGAGGTTGGCACGCGCAGAAGGTGACCTCGATCGGGCTGAACGTCGTCTGGAGATGGCTACCAACGACGCGGCGTCCTCCGCTGCGCGCATGGCTGAGGTGATGACGGGGACTGCAGACGAGATCCGCCTGGAGCGCGTGGGAGCATGGTCCGAGGACCTAAGAAGGGCCTTGGAGGGTGCGCTCCCCGCCTACCACGAGGCGACTCAGCAAGAGGACGATCTGAAGGACGGCGTGTTCGAACTGGAAGCAGCTAGGTCGCGCGCGCTCCAGGAGAGGGACTTCCTGAGGCGTGAGAGGGAGGAGAGGGGCCGGGTCGGCGGCGAGTTGGCCGCCCTGTTGAAGCTGACGCAGGACCGACACGAGCAGATGAGAGCTGAGGTCCTGCGACTAGAGGAGGCTGTCATCTCAGCCGAGCAGGCGGTCGAAGCCGCAGAGGTCGGAGTACGGGACGCGACCGTAGCCCGAGACATGGCGCGTGACCGCGGACAGGAAGCGATACGCGCCGAAGCCGCTCTTGCTGAGGTGCTGGCAGGCCTTGAGTCGCGCCAGACGGTGCTGCAGGGGTTGTTGGAGCGCAGGGAAGGGCTGCCCGCAGGGGCTCGTGATCTGCTGGCACGGAGCGAGGACTACCGGTCGCTGGCAGAGGTGCTTGTGGTTCGACCGGGGTTTGAACGAGCGGTATCGGCCTCACTGGGGGCCTTGATCCAAGCGGTCGTCGTCCCGAACGGAGTCGAGCTCGGCCGGGCGCTCAGCGAAGCGGACGGACCTCTGGAGATGCTGGGCCAGACAGAGGAGCCGGGTCCCGGTGCCGACCGAGTCGCGGCCCCCGCCGGCACCTGTGACCTGTGGGAGCTGGTCGATGGACCGGCGAACGTCATACGGACGCTGAAGTCGCTTATGCCGCAAACGTTCGTGATCGAGGGGGAAGGGGGCTTGGACGAGAGCGCCCGACTCCTTCAGGGCATGGCGCGGCAGTCCGATGCTCGCCTCGTCAGCAGGGCGGGAGAGGTTCTGCAGGCGGGCATCCACGCGGCGCGCAGAAGAGAGGTGGGAGCAGAGAGCCTCATGGCGGCCACCGGAGAATTGGAGTCTGCCCGCAAGGAATACCTGTCTGTACGCGGGGAGCACGAAGAGGCGGGCAGAGTCGCAGCCAGGGCGTCCTCGGAGACCCTCGAGGCCGACAAGACCCTGAGGGAACGGGAGGAGCAGGCCCGGGCGGCTGACCACCAGGTGGCGAGTCGGCGCAGCGAGCTGGATCTGTGTCGACACAGGGTGGAAGAGGCCGACGGTCAGCTGAGCGAACTTCGCGACCGAGACGCGCGGGAAGCGAGTCTGATGGGGGAGCTCGCAGGTCAACTACAAGGCGTCGAAGAGACGTTGGCTGCCAGGGATTCCGAGCTCGAGCAAGCGAGGACGGCGCTGCGCGAGCTGCAGGCGAACCTGGAAGGGATGCGTAGGACGGTCGCCAGGCTGGAAGACAAAAAGGGACAGTCGACCCTGGTAGAGGTCAAGCTGCGCGAACGGTGTCGATCACTGGTCTCCGAGAGGGCACGTGTGGCGGGTCGCAAGGACACTGCGGAGTTCGAAGTAGAGCGGTGGCGCCGCCGAGTCGGATTCCTCAAGGACTATGCTCCCGTCATGGCGCGCTTGTTGTCCACGGCGGAGAGCCTGGCCGAGAGGGGACGGTCGGCTGTGGAGAGTCTGCAGTCAGAAGCAGAGGCCAGTCGCGATCAGACCGAGGGTACGGCGAAGACGATGCGTGACTGGGGCGACGCCGAGATCGGACTGCAGAGAGAATACGATGAGATGACCAATCGTCTTACCGAGGTACGGGTAGAGCAGGCGAGGCTGGAAGATCGACGGATGCAGTTGGAGGGGGAGATCGCGGAACTGCGAAGGCGCCACTTGGGACCAAGAGAATTGAGACCCGAAGATGTGGCGGGCTCCGATATCCAATCTCTGGAAGCCGCAGTCGAGAGGGCCGAACGGCGCCGCGAGCGCATAGGGCCGATCAACCCGCTAGCGGAACAGGAATATGGGCAGATGCAGGAACGCGCAGACTTCCTTGCCGAGCAGAGGGCGGACCTCGAGGCGGCGGCGGTTCAGTTGCAGGAGGTCATCGCCGGTCTTGACGAGCACATCGAGCGTTCATTCAATGAAGTATTCGAAGCCGCCACAGAACACTTCGAGGCTGTGATCTCGGTGGTCTTCCCTGGAGCAAGGGGGTCACTGCGGCTCGTGGACAGCAAGCCGAGCCTTCGCCCCTTCTCTGAGGAGGATGAGGCGGTGGTAGACGACCTATCCGAGGACGAAACGGGCCAGTCACCAAGGGGCGTCAACCTCGAGGTCAAATTTGCCAACAAGGCTCCCCGCAGCCTCAGCCTCTTGTCTGGCGGCGAGAAGGCGATGACGGCGATCGCCTTCCTGTTCTCTTTGTTCCTGGCCAAGCCTTGTCCCTTCTACATCCTGGACGAGGTGGAGGCTTCACTCGACGACATCAATATTCGGCGCTTCCTATCATTGGTGCAGCGATATAGGGACCGCACCCAGTTCATCATCATCACCCACCAGCGCCAGACCATGGAGGTCGCCGATACCCTGTACGGGGTCGCGCTTGAGAGCGACGGGACCTCAAGGGTGCTCTCTCGCAAGATGAGTATGGCGAAAGGAGCATAGACCTTGGAGCACGATTGGTCACAGGTCTTCATAGGTGTCAGCGCGCCAGAGGGCGCCGTCGGGAGCTCGGAAGGCGACGTGGCTCGCAAAGGGCGCTTGGCACAGCTGCGCGAAGGGCTGGCCAAGAGTCGCAAGGCTTTGCAGGCCCAGTTTCTCTCGGTGTTGTTCGATCGCTTCGATGACGAGCTTTGGGAGAGGATAGAAGAGGCCCTTATACAGGCAGACGTAGGTGTGGACACGACCGTCTCCATCGTCGAGGAGCTCGAGGCTCAGGCCAATCAGGGGACGATCAAGACCTCGGCGGAGCTGGTGGCGAAGCTGAGGGAGTTGGCGGCGGCTCACTTCTCTGCAGGAGACACGAGGATCGATGTTGCCCACAGCCCCGCGGTACTGCTCATGGCGGGTGTCAACGGCACGGGTAAGACCACGACGATCGGCAAGATCGCTTGGCATCTCAAAGAGCTGGGCAAGGAACCCCTGTTGGTGGCTGGCGACACGTTCCGAGCGGCCGCCATCGAACAGCTTGCCGAGTGGGGCAAGCGAGTGGGATGCGAGGTAGTCCGGCATGAGAGAGGCGGTGATCCGGGTGCCGTGGTGTTCGACGGTCTGGCGGCCGCGGAGGCGCGGGGTGCCGATGTGGTGATCGTGGATACCGCGGGGCGTCTACACACCCAGGTCAACCTCATGAACGAACTATCCAAAGTGCGGCGGGTGATAGAGAAGCGTATGCCTGGAGCGCCTCATGAGACCCTGGTGTGCATCGATGCGACTACGGGACAGAACGGTCTGATACAGGCCCGTATGTTCAAGGAGGCAGTCGATCTCACGGGCGTGGTCCTCACGAAGATGGACGGAACCGCCAAGGGCGGCATAGCCCTGGCCATCTCACACGAGTTGGATCTGCCCATCAAGTTGATAGGCACGGGCGAGAAGTTGGACAGTCTGCAGCCCTTCGACGCTGACACGTTCGCCGCCCTTCTTTTCGACGACTCCTTGATACACCACTAGCGAGTGAGGGGCCCGGTTCTCCAGGTCCGGAGTGAAGGCGGGCTGTTTGACGGGACCCGCACAGGCTAGTAAACTGCCTGGTTCGTGGCCTAGGACAGGCTCTTCTGAGAGAGGTGCCGGAGAGTGCCTCCAGATGACAAGGTGACAGGTGTTCGATTCCCTTTCTGAGAAACTGCAGGTAGCCTTCGACGGCCTGAAGAGGCAAGGCAAGCTGACCGACAAGGACGTCGAGCGCGCGGCGCGTGAAATCCGCCTGGCCTTGCTCGAGGCCGACGTCAACTTCAAGGTGGTCAAGCAATTCGTCGAAGCCGTGAAGGCACGGGCCTTGGGCGCCGAAGTGCTCGACAGCCTCACCCCGGCTCAGCAGTTCATCAAGATCGTGAACGAGGAGCTGACGGCCCTCATGGGTTCGACGAGCACGAAGCTCACCTTCTCGCCACGGCCGCCGAGTGTGGTCTTGATGGTGGGCTTGCAGGGGTCGGGTAAGACCACGGCCTGCGGAAAGTTGGCCAACTTCCTGGTCGGACAAGGCAAGAGTCCTGCCCTGGCGGCCTGCGATGTGTACCGACCGGCGGCCATCGACCAGTTGAAGGCGCTCGGGGAACAACT
The DNA here is from genome assembly GCA_963718375.1 of uncultured Actinomycetes bacterium. GTDB lineage: Bacteria > Actinomycetota > Thermoleophilia > RBG-16-64-13 > RBG-16-64-13 > RBG-16-64-13. The sequence continues at coordinate 107,374 of CAVQZD010000005.1, forward strand.
CGGCGTGCCTGTATACGACGAAGGCTCCGACGCGGACCCGGTGCGCATCTCCAAGAACGCGGTGGAGTGGGCGAGGAGCAAAGGGCGGGACGTCCTCATAATCGACACAGCGGGTCGCTTGCACGTCGACGAGGGCCTTATGGACGAACTGGTGCGCATCAGGCACACCGTCAAGCCCCACAACATCCTTCTGGTACTGGACGCCATGACCGGCCAAGACGCCGTGAACGTGGCGCTCGCGTTCCAGGAGCGGGTGGAGTTCGATGGGGTGGTGCTCACCAAGATGGACGGCGATGCCAGGGGCGGGGCCGCGCTCTCTGTGAAAGCAGTCACGGGCAAGCCGATCAAGTTCGCGAGTAGTGGCGAGAAGATGGATAACTTCGAGTACTTCCATCCGGACCGCATGGCCTCTCGCATCTTGGGCATGGGTGACGTCCTTACTCTGATCGAGAAGGCTGAGCAGACCATCGATGAGAAGAAGGCTCGAGAGCTTGAACAGCGCCTGCGCAAGGCTGCCTTCACTTTTGATGATTTCGTCGAACAGATCCAGCAGGTGAAGAAGCTTGGCTCCATCTCCAGTCTGCTGGGAATGATCCCGGGCATCCCCGCGGCCAAATTGCGAGGGCTCGAAGTCGATGATCGTGCCTTCGATAAGATCCAGGCGATGATAAGCTCCATGACAGCTCAGGAGCGGGCGCATCCCGATATCATCAACGGCGGTCGGCGGAAGCGCATCGCTGACGGCTCTGGGTCCGAACTGCACGCGGTCAATCAGCTACTCAACCAGTTCAAGCAAGTCCAGAAGATGATGAAGCAATTGGGCTCCGGCAAGGTACCCAAGAATCCGTTTCAGATGTTTGGAAGCACCGGCTAGTTTAAGGAGGTGATCAATGGCAACGGCAATACGGCTGGCTCGTCGTGGCAGCAAGAAGCATCCCACTTACCGGATCGTGGTGGCAGACTCCCGCAGAGCGCGTGACGGTAGGTTCATAGAGACCATCGGGTTCTACAATCCGCTCACCGATCCTTCGACGATCGAAGTTGACGCGGACAAGGCCAAGAAGTGGCTGGAGTGTGGCGCTCAGCCCTCAGACACAGTGCGGCAACTCCTCAATCTGAAAGGCATCGTCTAGGTGAAGGACCTGCTGGAGTTTCTCGCGCGTTCTCTCGTAGACCACCCGGAGCAAGTCCAGGTGGAGGAGAGAGAGAACGCAGACGGCGTCCTGCTGCGCCTGACCGTGGCCAAGGAAGACTTGGGCAAGGTCATCGGCAAGCAGGGGAGGATCGCGCGCGCCCTGAGGACCGTGGTCAAGGCGAGTGCCGTCAAAGAAGGCAAGCAAGCCACGGTCGAGATCGTAGACTGAGACGCCCATGACTCGTCCCGAGTGGATCGAAGTGGGACGAGTATCGCGTCCGCACGGCGTACACGGCGAGGTGCGCATCAGGCCTGACTCGGACAATCCCGAGCGGTTTGTCAAGGGGGCGGTCCTACATGCGCGCCCGGCGCGAGCACCGATGGTGGGTGGCCGCGCTGAGCAGAGAGCGCGGCTTACCGTCTCGGCCCTTCGCGGGGGGGCCGGCTTCCCCATCGTCTCGTTCGAAGAGGTGAGTGACAGGGAGGGGGCCGCCGCCCTTTGCGGCTTCATCCTAGAGGTGCCGGGCGCCGAGCTTCCAGACCTGGCCCCCGATGAGTACTATCCCTTCGAGATCGAGGGGTTGGAGGTCAGAGACCACGACGGGTGCGTGGTCGGTCGGGTGAAAGAAGTGATCGACACGCCGGCGCACCCCTTGATTGCCGTGGCGCTCGACGCGGGTGGCGAAGTGCTGGTGCCGTTCGTCCTGGCGGCAGTGCCTGAAGTGCTGCTGGCAGAAGGCTACCTCGTCATTCAGTCGGACTTCCTGGAGTAGCAGTGAAGCACTTCGACGTCTTCACCCTCGTTCCCGAAGCGTTTGCATGGTTCGTCGACAAGCACCCGGTGTCCACGGCCTTGGCAGCCGACGCAGTGGCGATATCAGTGCACGACCTCAGGGCATTCGGGCGGCCGCCACATCACGAGGTCGACGACACTCCCTATGGGGGAGGCCCCGGCATGGTCACTCGTGTGGATGTAGTGGCAGACGCTCTGGAAGGCGTCTTCGGGGTGTCGGCAGAGAAGGTCAAGGAGTCGAAGGACGTCTATCTCCTCGCTCCCGGTGGCAGGCCGTTCGATCAGCGCATGGGCAGTGAGTTCGCCCTGAGCGAGCGGGATGTTGTGTTATTGTGTGGGCGTTTCGAAGGCTTTGACGCCCGGGTTGAGATTCTTTTCGCCACTGGTTCCCTGTCGATAGGCCCGTACGTGTTGGCCGGTGGAGAAACTGCGGCCCTAGTCGTCATGGAGACGGTAGTCCGGCACCTTCGTGGTTCGCTGGGTAATGCCGAGAGCATCATGGAGGAGTCCTTCAGCGAAGGTCTAGGCGGTATGGTGGAGTACCCTCATTACACAAGGCCTCGAGAGTATGGTGGGGTAGCAGTGCCGCCTGTTCTCTTGAGCGGCGATCATGCCGCTATCGCGCGTTGGCGCCGGGATAATCTGAAGTCTTCACCCTGGGCGAAGCAAGCCGACGAAGGGCGCTCGAGTGACGCTGGGGAGCGTGGGAAAGGAAAGACCGGATGAGTCTCGACGAAACCGAAGGAACAGACACGTCGCAGCGGCCTTCGGTCGAGCAAAGCGTCGTCCCCTCCACCCCGAACAGTGCGGATTCGACATGCGCCCCGGTAGCTGCTGGAGGCGATAGGAAGAAGCCGGCCAAGGGTCGGTCGCTGCAGAGCACGATCATTGAGACGCTGCTGATCATCGCGGCCGCGTTCGCCATCGCGATGCTCGTGCAGACCTTCATGTTCCGGGTGACGGGGATCCTGCAGAAGTCCATGGAACCTACTCTCTACGCCGGCGACCGGGTCATCGTCAATTGCCTGGCGTACAATTTTGGAGAACCCCAGCGTGGCGATATCGTTGTGCTCAGAGACCCAGAAGACGACAAGAAGGACATCATCAAGAGGATCATCGCTGTAGGCGGCGACACCTTGGAGGCGACGGACGGGGTCCTCTACATCAATGACGAAGTGGTGGACGAACCCTATGTCGTGAATGAAGACGTGATGCGGGGTGTGCCCGAGATCACAGTGCCAGAGGGATATGTCTTTGTCATGGGTGACAACCGGCCCAACAGCAAAGACAGCAGGGCGTTCGGGGCCGTGGCGGAGGAGGCCATCATCGGCAAGGTGGTCTGCATCATGTGGCCGGCCAGTCATTGGAGAATTCTCTAAGGCGACGCGGGCTCGCCACAGTGGCATGGTGGCAGGTTGTAATAGCGGTCGCTATGCTTTAAAGTCTGCTGACTTTGGTCAGGGCAGGACGCCGTCGATACGCGGGGACAAGGTAGGCTGGGCATACACATGGGCGCGATTCAAGAATTCGAACAGCAGCAATTGCGGGATGACGTTCCCGTATTCAAGTCGGGCGATACTCTGAAGGTGCACTTCAAAGTCGTCGAGGGTACCCGCGAAAGGATCCAGGTCTTCCAGGGGATCTGTATCAGCAGACAGGGTCAGGGGTCACGCGAGACCTTCACCGTGCGCAAGCAGTCCTTCGGTGTCGGCGTAGAGAGGACCTTTCCTGTGCACTCGCCCAAGATCGAGAAGATAGAGGTCACGGCGATCGGTGATGTCGCGCGGGCCAAGCTCTACTACCTGCGCCAGAAGCTCGGCAAGAAGGCCCGCGTCAAGGAGAAGCGTATCTAGGTAGTCTGCTGGGGTGGGGCGTCCAATGGGCAATGCCAAGCGACTCTCAGACCCCTTCTTGTTCGACCAGGGGTTTCTTGACTCAAGCTGCGGTAGGGATGATGATCTGCGGCTGGCTGGGGCCGACGAAGCGGGGCGGGGCAGCTTGGCCGGGCCTCTTGTGGCGGCCGCAGTGGTCTTGGACTACAAGGACGCGCCCTTTCGTTCTCTCAAGGGCTTGACAGACTCTAAGCTACTCTCATCCCAGACCAGAGAGCGCCTGTACCTCGACATCCTCTCTTCGGCTAAGAGAGTGACGTGGAGGGCGGTCTCTGCGGGGACTGTGGACAGATGTGGTCTTCATCGCTCCAACTTGGCGGCCCTGGCTCAGGCGCTGGAAGCGTGCGCCGGTAGCTACTCCTACGCTCTAGTCGACGGCTTCGATTTAGGGCGCCCCGAACTCCGCGCGAGCGGACTCGTGCGTGGTGACTACAAGAGCGCTGTTGTGGCGGCGGCCTCAGTGGTGGCCAAAGTGGTGCGAGACCGCCTGATGCGCAGCGTGGCGCCGCTACACCCCGAGTACGGCTTCGACATACACGTCGGCTACGGAACCCCGAGACATCTGGAAGCGCTCAGGGCTCACGGTCCGTGTCGGTTGCATCGACTAAGCTTTCGTCAGGTGGGGTGGTCGCAGATGGAGCTTTGGCAAGATGCGCCCGCCGCAAGCGAGCCCGAGTAGGACCATAGTCTGAGCGCAAGATGGGAGCCCAGGGTCTAGCCTTGCGGAGGTCGGAGGCAGATCATCGCTCGCTGGGAGCCAACTCTGGGACAGCACGTCTACGCACGCGCGGAGAACACAGCCAAAGGGCGCACTGGTGAGCAGACTGCGGCGTTCTTTCTGCATGAGCGGGGCTACACGATATTGGGGCGCAATCAGCGTACTCCGCTCGGGGAACTCGACATCATCTGCCGGAGCCTGTCTGAGGTAGTGATCGTAGAGGTCAAGGCAAGGTCCGGCTGTGAGTACGGCGACGCGCTCGAGTCCATAGGTCCGGTAAAGGGCAGACGTTTGAGAGCCGCTGCGGCTTGGTGGCTGTCCGACAGAGGACTGTTCCCGTGTGCCGTGAGGTTCGACGTGGTGACGGTGGCTCTCGATAGTCAGGGCTGTCCGCAAAGCGTCCACCACTTGAAGAATGTACTGGGCAACTGAGGCTGATCGTGGCCGTATCTTCGATGTGGGGATTCGCCGTTCTGGGGGTCGATGCGGTACCGGTGAGGGTCGAGGCGCACGCGAGGAGCGGCCTGCCCGGGGTGACGATCGTGGGACTACCCGGGGCCGCAGTGCGAGAGGCCAGGGAGCGCATACGGTCGGCGGCAGCTTCGAGTGGCGTGCCGCTGCCCACCAAGAGGATCACGGTCAATCTCAGCCCAGGGGACATACCCAAAGAGGGGCCTGGCTTCGACTTGCCTGTAGCTCTCTGCACTCTGGCGGCGTGCGGGTACCTACCCAGCGAGCGCGTCAGCCTTATGGGAGCTGTGGGCGAGTTGTCACTGGAGGGGGTTGTCCGGCCGACCCGCGGGGTCATCGCCGCCACCGAGACCGCCCGCAGGTTGGGCATGTCCTTGCTCATCGTAGCGGTCGAGGCACTCCCGTTCACGTCGATGGTCGATGGGATCGTGGTGGCCGGCGTTCGATCGCTACGTGAGGCGGTTAGCGTGCTGAAGGACGAGACATGTCTCCGGAGGGTCGTGACCAGAGGAGAGAGGTGGGTGAACATGCATCTGCCGCAACCCGCCGCGGACTCCGCGGTGGGGTTGGACCTGGGACAGGTGTACGGGCACCGCCAGGCCAAGCGAGCCTTGGAGGTCGCTGCTGCCGGCTGCCATCATGTGCTGATGGTAGGGCCTCCAGGGGCGGGAAAAACGATGCTGGCCCGGCGACTCGCCGGGATACTCCCACCGCTCAGCAAAGACGAGGCCGTAGAAGTCACCCGGGTGTGGGACTCGGCGGGCCATGGGGGAACAGGTAGAGGTTCGACGCGTGTTCGGCCAATCCGCTCACCTCATCATACGGCCTCGCGCGCGGCACTGGTTGGCGGTGGGATGGTGCTCAGACCTGGAGAGATCAGCCTGGCCCATCACGGTGTGCTCTTCTTGGATGAGCTCCCTGAGTTCTCCAGAGACGCCTTGGAGGCGCTGAGACAGCCCTTGGAGGAGGGGCGGGTCGTCATATCACGGCGGAACGGTACTTCAGAGTTTCCCGCGGCCTGCATGTTCGTAGGCGCGATGAACCCGTGTCCCTGTGGATACCTGGGCCACGAGACGCGTGTGTGCACCTGCTCCGCCGCGGCCATCTTGAGATACCGGGCTAAAGTGAGCGGACCCCTGCTTGATCGAATCGATGTGCTGATCGAGATGCCACCGCTCACGCTCAAGTCCTTGGACGACTGCGAAAGAGGCGAGCCGTCAGCGTCAGTGGCGGCAAGGGTTGCCGCCGCCAGGGGTTTCGCGCTGGAGCGTGGGAGCGGGGTAAGGCTGAAGCTGTCGGGGTCGCCAGAGGACTCCGCAGGCATGAACCAGAAGGCGCGAGGACTGCTCAGGGAGGCGCTGGCCAGCGAGAGTCTGGGGGGGCGAGGATATGCCCGCGTGATCCGACTGGCGAGAACGATCGCGGACTTGGATCACGTGGCCACAGTCGGTGCGGACCACGTGGGTGAAGCGCTGGCTCTGCGGCTGGACCATCGCAGCCTGGGTACGCCGAGTCGACTTTGACGCGCGACCCGGCTGACGAGTACGAGTCTGCGCTGGGGCTTGCGTGGCTGGGTCCTGAGGGAAACACGCCTCTGCTGAAGAGACTTGGCGACCTCGGACTCCAACGGGTGTGGACGGCGCCCAAAGCGGCCATGCTCAGCTGGGGACTCGGCGCGGGCAGGGTCGAGCAGCTGTGCGAAGCGCGCCGTCGCTTCGACTTCGGGGAGGCGCGCACCGCGCTGCAACGCATCGGACAGAGGTTCGTGCCCTACGGCTCGGAGTCATACCCTTCAGAGCTTCTGCGCTTGGACGCACCTCCAGCGGGGCTGTTCGTCTGCGCGGGAGAACAGGTCCTAGAGCGGTTCTCATCTGCTCCCAGAGTCACGGTGGTCGGTACGCGGAAGGCAAGCACTGACGGCGTTGCCGCAGCAGCAGCTTTCTGCGAGGCTCTCAGCCGGCGCGGGGTCGCTGTGGTCAGCGGCATGGCCCTGGGAATCGACGGAATCGCGCACGAGGCCTCGCTGAAAGCTGGGGGACTGACTGTGGCAGTGCTTGGCTGTGGGGCGGACGTGATCTATCCGTCTCGACACAGATGGCTATACGAGAAGATAGTTAGTAATGGAGCGGTGATCAGCGAACTCCCCCCGGGCTCGCATCCCACTAAGTGGACGTTCCCTCACCGCAACCGTCTTCTGGCCGCCATGTGTGACGCTGTGCTAGTGGTGGAAGCGCCGAGGACGAGCGGCGCGCTTCAGACAGCGGGGTGGGGCCTTGACCTCGGAAGAGACGTCTTTGCAGTACCTGGTCCGATCTCGAGAGCGTCTTGCGAAGGCAGTAACCTGCTTGTGTACGAAGGGGCCTACGTCGCGCTCGCCCCTGAGACCATGGTGGAGGATTTTCTCCGGGTGACAAGAATGGAGAGAGGTGGGCGCGACGGCGTGCATGCGACTCGGGTGGCCGTGGGGGAGCAACTGCGCTTGAGCGAGACCACGAGAGACGATACGCCGGTTTCTCGCGTGTTGGCAGCCCTTTCCGAAGGTCCGTCATCGGTGGACGGGCTGTCGGAAGCCAGTGGTCTGTCGGTGCGAACAGTGAGCTCGGTATTGGGAGAGTTGGAGATTCGAGGGGCAGTAGCTAGAGCGGGGCCGGGCATGTACAGGCGCGCTCGCTAGGCGCGCTCAAGCCGATCGAAGGAGGACGATGCGGAGCGAGGTAGGAGAAGCGTCGCGCCTCCCAAGGGCGGACCTAGAACAGGCGGCTATGTCATATCTGGCAGGGCTGGTGGCTGCTGACTACAGCTACCGCACGCTCAGGGCGGCATCGTCGGATCTCGGCCAGTTCGTGGGGTTTCTTGGCGCGCAGGGCGTGAAGCGTGTCGGAGATGTGGGCCGTGCGGATCTGATGGCCTTCGTGTCTGTCCTGTCCGACCCGCTCCTCAAGCGGCCGTTGGCGAGAAGCACCATAGCCAGGAAGTTATCCGTGATCCGGTCGTTCTTCGCCTTCTGTGAGGACGAAGGACTTGTCGACTCGAGTCCTGCGCTAGGTGTGAGCTCCCCTAGACTGCCACGGAGACTCCCTCAAGTGCTCACCCCCGTTCAAGTGGACGAGTTGCTGGCGGCGATGGAAGGCAACACCCCCCTCGAACTGCGGGATAGGGCCCTGTTCGAGTTGATATACTCGTCGGGGCTTCGTTGCCAAGAGGCGATCGACCTGCGTTTGGGGGATGTCAGCTTCGACTTCAGCGAAGTCCGCGCGAAGGGCAAGGGGAGAAAGGTGCGGGTGGTTCCCGTAGGTGGACCAGCCCTCGAGCATGCTTGAGCGTTATCTGCGAGAGGGAAGGACGCGGATTCTCTCGCGTGAGGCGCAAGAGGACCATGTCTTTGTGAGCAGGACGGGACGCGCGCTGTCGTCCTCGGACGTGCAGCGGCGCCTCGCTCGATACCTCGCGAAGGCCGGTGCTCCGGCCGGGACATCTCCCCATACGTTGCGCCACTCGTTTGCGACTCACTTGCTTGAAGGGGGAGCTGACCTGCGCTCCATCCAGGAGATGTTAGGGCATTCTTCACTGAGGACCACTCAGGTGTACGCGCACGTATCGGCTGCCCATCTTCGCAGGGCCTATCGAACAGCGCATCCCCGTGCCTAGGACACAAGCCGAGTGACAATCGATGCTGCCAAACAGTCCGAGCTGAGAGAGACCTGGCTTCTCTACAAAGAGCACCGGGACATGGGGGCGCGTGACCGTCTGATAATCGCGTACTCCCCTCTGGTCAAGTATGTGGCGGGTCGCATGAGCAGCGGGCTGCCTGCCCACATCGAAGAGGGGGACCTAGTCTCGTATGGTCTGCTCGGTCTGATCAGCGCTCTGGAGCGGTTCGATCTGTCCAGGAACATCAAGTTCGAGACGTATGCGGTCTCGCGCATAAAGGGAGCGATAATCGACGAACTCCGCGCCCTTGACTGGGTCCCTCGCTCGGTTCGCAGTTGGGCGCGCAAGGTGGAGTCTGCGGTGACGCAGCTGGAGAACGAGCTTTCGCGTGCCCCGACGGACGAGGAGACGGCGGAGCGGCTTGGTATCACGGTCGAGGAGTACCACGACATATTGAACCAAGTGAGTTGCGCCTCTCTGGTCGCGCTGGATGAGTTCTGGGATTCCAGCGGGCAGGGTCACGACAAGGTGAACCTGATCGACACGATCGAAGACACTGAAGCCCCCGAGCCTTCAAGGGCCTACCGAGTGCAGGCGATCAAGGAGACACTGGCAGCGGCTATCGAGAGACTGCCCGACCGCGAGCGCATAGTCATCGGTCTCTACTACTACGAGGGACTGACTCTCAAGGAGATAGGCGAGGTCCTGGGTGTGACGGAATCGCGGGTGTCGCAGCTTCACACTAAGGCGGTACTGCGTCTGAGGGGCCGGATAAAAGAGGATCTGGACTTGGAGGCCCTGTCCCTTTAGACGCGCTCCGGCCGGGAAGCTGCCCACAGGGCTTATGCTAAACTGCAACGGTTCCGCAATCGACCCTGGGGTACCCCGCGGCGGTGGTGCCGGCTGTACGGTTCCGCAGCGCTCCTCAGGTAGTACGTCACACATAACCATAGAGAGGTTGACATGCCTGCGGCTTCAATGAAGCAGCTCCTGGAATCAGGAGTACATTTCGGTCACCAGACGCGTCGGTGGAATCCCAAGATGAAGCCCTACATCTTCTCGGAGAGGGGCGGGATCCACATCATCGACCTGCAGCAGACCACCGTCTTGTTGGACACGGCATATGAGTTCGTGCGCAACATAGCCAGCAGGGGCGGCAGCGTACTGTTCGTCGGTACGAAGAAGCAGTGCCAAGACGCCATCGCAGAAGAGGCCCGGCGCGTGGATATGCCCTATGTCTCGCACCGTTGGCTGGGCGGACTCCTGACCAACTTCGCCACTATCGATAACCGCATCAAGCGTATGCACGAGCTGCGCAAACTCAAGGAAGAAGGCCAGCTCACTCTTCTCCCCACCAAGGAGCGCATGGCTTTGGAGCGTGAGCTGGAGAAGCTGGAAGTCAATCTAGGCGGTGTCGACAACATGACACGCCTGCCCGACGCAGTCTTCGTGGCCGATCCTAAACGTGAGGCGATCGCCACGAAGGAGGTCAACAAGCTGGGACTTCCTCTGATCGGGCTATGCGACACGAATTGTGACCCGGACGAGGTCGAGTACGTCATACCTGGCAACGATGACGCGATCAGATCTTGCAGCCTGATTGTGAAGACCCTGGCCCGCGCAGTGGAAGAGGGCCGGGCGAACATGCAGGTCGCTGAGTTCTATCAGGGTTCGGCCCCGGGCTCGGGCGGATCGGCACCTCGGGGAGCTAGAAGTGGTGATGGCAGGCGTTCGCCGGATGCCGGTCGCAGGTCAGGGCGAGAGGACGCGCCGGCCCGTAGGGCCCCGGCACGGAGGCCCGCGTCGTCCGCACAAGCGGCACCCGCGCAGGAGACACCTGCGACAGAAGAGAAGCCAGCTGGGGTGCAGGGTGAACCCGCTGACTCCGAACCGATCACGCAGGGCGTGGCCGAAGTGCAGGCCGACTCTCAGGGCGCCGAAGCCTGAGGTCGATCTTGGCTGCTTGGTTTGGTGGCCGCTCTCTGAGGCGGTCGTGTGAGTTATGGCATATGGTTTTCGTCTCGATGGAGGCTAAGGATGAACGTTGACGCTGGTATGGTCCGGCAGCTCAGAGAAGCTTGCGGAGCGGGCATGATGGACTGCAAGATGGCGCTCACTGAAGCAGAGGGCGACATGGACGAGGCTCTCAAGCTTCTCCGCAAGAAGGGCATGGCCTCTGCCGACAAGAAGTCCACTCGCACCACCAACGAAGGCATGGTCGACAGCTACATCCACCCTGGCTCCAAGGTGGGGGTGCTCATCGAAGTCAACTGTGAGACCGACTTTGTCGCGCGCAATGAGGAGTTCGTCGCCTTCGTCCACGACGTAGCCATGCATATAGCGGCCGCGAGTCCGACCTGGGTGTCGAGGGAGGACATTCCCGAAGAGGTGCTGAAGGGCGAACTTGAGATCTACGCTGCGCAGGCCACGGCGTCCGGCAAGCCTGAAGCGGTGGTCCAGAAGATCGCCGAGGGCAAGCTGAGCAAGTGGTACAGCGAAGTAGTGCTACTAGAGCAGGAGTTCGTCAAGGATCCAGAGAAAACCATCGATGTGCTCAGGCGTGAGCTCGTGGGCAAGATCGGTGAGAACATAGAGATCAGGCGCTTTGCCCGGTTCCGCGTCGGCGACGAGGTGGCCTAGGAGCGACATATCGAAGCGATCGGTACCGGGAGCGGTAGAACTGTGCGCCAGTGGGGGACTTGAGCGAGGCGAGATGACCCAGGAATCAAAGTACAGAAGGGTTCTGTTGAAGCTCAGCGGCGAGGCCCTTATGGGGGGGCAGCAGTACGGCATCGATCCAAGTCGCTTGGGAGCGGTCGCCGAAGAGGTTGGGCATGTCGTCGCCGGTGGCACCGAGATGGCGATAGTAGTCGGTGGCGGCAACATCTTTCGCGGGGTGGCGGGCGCCGCACAAGGCATAGATCGCGCCACGGCGGACTATATGGGCATGCTGGCGACAGTCATGAACGCGGTGGCTCTTCTCGACGCGCTGCGCAAATTGGCGGTGGACGCGCGAGTTCTGTCCGCCATCAGCATGCAGGAGATCTGTGAGCCCTATATCCGCAGCCGGGCGATGAGGCACCTGGAGAAGGGTCGAGTGGTCATCTTCGCAGCGGGCACAGGTAACCCATTCTTCAGTACCGACACCGCGGCTGCGCTACGTGCTCTTGAAATCGGCGCGGAATGTCTTCTCATGGCGAAGAAGAAGTACGACGGGGTCTACGATTCCGACCCGGAGACAAACCCGGACGCCCAGATGATCGAGGTGATAACTCACCGGGAGGCTCTGGAGAGAGGGCTTCGTGTCATGGACTCGACTGCGCTCTCGCTGTGCATGGACAACCACCTCCCCATCCTGGTGTTCAACATGAATGTTCCAGAGAATATCCGGCGAGTGCTGCGTGGCGAACGGATAGGCACGAGAGTCGTCAGTGAATGATGGTTCAAGGGAGGCCTCATGGTCGGTGAACTGCTAGCTGATGGTAAGAGACGCATGGAAGGGGCAGTGGAGACCCTGCGCCACGAGTTCAACTCAGTGCGGACCGGCAGGGCGTCCACCGGGCTACTCGATCGCATACAGGTGGACTACTACGGGGCCAAGACGCCCTTGAAGCAACTGGCCAGCGTGACTACCCCGGACGCGCGAACAGTCGCGGTAACCGTGTACGACAAGGGCGCAGTGGCGTTGGTGGTCAAGGCCATCCAAGAGTCCGACCTGGGGCTCACGCCCAATACCGACGGCAGTGTTATCCGTTTGACCATACCCCCACTGACGTCCGAGAGGCGCCAAGAGCTGGTGAAGATGGTCAAGAGCATGGCTGAGGACAGCCGGGTGGCCGTGCGCAACGTGCGCCGCGACGTGATCCAAGACCTCAAGGAGCTCAAGAAGGAGGGGGAGGTCTCGGAGGACGACGAACATCGGGCCGAGGACGAAGTGCAGAAGCTCACCGACGGCTTCATCGAGAAGATCAATGAAGTCCTACATCACAAAGAAGAGGAGATCCTCGAGGTCTGACGTGCTGCTAAAGGGTCGACTCAGAGAGATCTGGCGCACTGGCAGGAACGATGCTTCTGGCCGAAAGAAGGGCGGACCGGAGGGAGCGCTTCCCTATCACGTGGCCATCATCATGGACGGCAACGGGCGGTGGGCCCGCCGCCGGGGTTTGCCCGTGGCGGCTGGTCATCGGGCTGGAGTCCAGGCGGTGCGTCGGGTCATCGAAGCCGCTCGTGATTCGGGTATCGGTCAACTGACTCTCTACTCTTTCTCGACGGAGAACTGGAGCAGGCCGAGTGAAGAGGTCCACGCCCTCATGGACCTGCACGCCGAGATGATCGACGCCGAAGTCCCCAAGCTTCATAAGAATGACTGCCGGGTGTGCTTTGTGGGTAGCCGCGCGGAGCTGAGCCAAAGGCTGCTTGAGAGGATGGAGTGGGCTGAGACGCTCACGGCGGAGAACAAGCGGATGGTGCTCTTCATCGCCTTCAACTACGGGGGGCGGCAGGAAGTCGTTGAGGCGTTCAAGGCCGCGGTCGCCGGTGGCGTCGATCCGGCGCAGTTGACAGAAGAAGACATCTCGGGCCACATGTACTCCTCGCTGATGCGTGACCCCGATCTGTGCATCCGGACCTCAGGCGAGCAGCGTCTATCCAACTTCCTGCTATGGCAGTCGGCCTACTCCGAGCTACTGTTCTCAGACAAGCTCTGGCCGGATTGGGGAAGAGAAGACTTCGATCGCGCGCTGGCGGAGTACGGCAGACGAGAGCGGCGATTCGGCGCCCGCACCGAGAACACGCATGCTTAGACAACGTCTGATGGTCGCTGCCATCGGGCTTCCGTTGGGCGTAGCCGCTGTTGTACTGGGGGGCTACTTTATGTTCGGCTTCGGGCTGGTCCTCGCGCTGGTGGGCTTGCACGAGTACTACACCCTCGTGCGTCCGTACAGGCCGAACCTACTGGTCGGATACTTCTCGGGCGCAGCGGTACTGACGATTGCCTTCATATGCTCGAAGTTCCCGAGGCTCGGATTCTCCGGTCAGGAGGGCATGTTGATCGGCCTGGCCTTGATGATGGCCATGATCTTCTTCTGGTCTCTGCTAGGGAAGATCGGGGCGCATCTAGTGGGAAGGATCGCTCTGACCGCGTTCGGCGTGCTTTGGATAGCCGTGGGTTTCGCGTATATCATTCTGCTCCGGTCGATGAAGCACGGACTCTCGCTTGCACTGTTGCTGGCGGCTTGCACGGTGGTCAATGACACTTTCGCGTACTTTGTTGGAAGACTCATCGGACGACACAGGCTGGCTCCGCGCATCTCTCCCAAGAAGACCATCGAAGGTGCCGTGGGAGGCCTGGTCGGGGCGATGATAGCGGCCCTGCTGGTGAGCGTGTACTCAGACTGGATGTCGAAGGGTTACGCCGTGATCCTTGGACTTGTGGTGGGTATCGTCGGGCAATGGGGTGATCTATTCGAATCCGCGGTCAAGCGGGATTTTCAGGTGAAGGACTCGGGCACCCTGCTGCCGGGTCACGGAGGCATCCTGGACCGCTTTGACGGGTTCTTGTTTGCGGGGGTCGCGGCTTACTGGATGGCCATCGCACTCTTCGGGACTCAGGTGCGCTGATGAAGCGAGTGATCGTTCTCGGCGCGACCGGCTCGATAGGGGTCCAGGCCTTGGAGGTGATAACCGCTAGCGAGGACATGGCGGTGGTCGGGCTGTCGTGTGGCAGCAACGCCGCGCTGCTGCTCTCGCAGGCGGCGGCCACCGGGTGCCGGGACGTTGCCATAGAAGATGAGCGAGTCGCGCGATCCTTGGGCGCGCAAGACGGTGTCTCGGTGAGACAGGGGTCGGGTGCCGCTGCGAGATTGGCGCGTGAGGTCGAGGCCGACTTGATCCTCAACGCCATCGTGGGGTTTGCAGGCCTGGAGTCGACCTTGGCGACTATCGAGAGCGGTGTGACCCTGGCGTTGGCCAACAAGGAGAGCCTCGTATGCGCCGGAGCGCTGGTCAATTCATCGGCAAGTGCCAACAACACGACCATCCTGCCGGTCGATTCAGAGCACTCTGCTCTCTTTCAGTTGATCGAAGCCGCTGGAGCGCAGGCGGTGGAATCAGTCGTGATCACCGGATCGGGCGGGCCGCTCAGAGGGCGGCGTAGGTCCGAACTGCTCGAGGTCACCAAGGAGCAGGCCCTTGCTCATCCGACCTGGTCCATGGGGCCCAAGATCTCCATAGATTCAGCGACACTGATGAACAAAGGGCTGGAGGTGATAGAGGCTCACCACCTGTTCGGTCTTGCCTACGACCGTATCGAAGTGACCATACACCCGCAATCCATCGTCCACGCCCTGGTGCGGATGTCGGACGGCGCACTCCTGGCTCATATGGGCATGCCGGATATGAAGGTGCCGATCGCCTTCGCGTTACACCATCCGCGCCGAGTGCCAGTAGCGGCTGCGCGGCTCGAGCTCGAGCAGGTGGCGTCATTGACCTTTGAGGAGCCTGATGAGTCCACCTTCACTGCGGTACGCCTCTCGCGCGAAGCCGGGGCGCGGGGCGACAGGAGCACGTGTGCCTTGAACGCGGCCAACGAAGTGGCCGTACATGCCTTTCTTGGCGGCGACCTGGGGTTCTTGGGTATAAGCGAGGTGGTCGCTGAGGTCGTAGGAGAGAGCGGCCTTGGAGATATGGGAACGTACGAAGAGGCCGTGGCCGTCGATGCGTGGGCCAGGGAGAAGGCTCGGCTGGCGTGCGCGCGGCGCAGGCTCTGACGATATGGGAAGAGGTAGAGGATCTTGAGCAGCTTCATAGGAGTGATCGTAGGCATACTCGGTCTGGGTTTCTTGATCCTTGTTCATGAACTGGGTCACTTCATGGTCGCCAAGGCCACGAATATGCGGGTGGAGGAGTTCAGCCTCGGATTCGGTCCGTACCTGGTCAAGCGGCGCTGGGGCGAGACTGTGTACGGCATCTCTGCCATACCTCTCGGCGGGTACGTGCGAGTCACCGGTATGCATCAAGAAGAATTCCATCAGCGGGTGGAGGACCTGCGCGAGCAGGAAGCGGAGGAGGCCGCAAGGCCCGGAGTGCAGACTATGCGCGAGGCCGAGGCTGCGGGCACGCGCGCGGGCGACTCGAGCGGGCAGCGCAAGGGCCGGAAGCCGCGCGATCCAGAAGACGCATTGGCGGGCAAGCGAGCGCTTACCTCCGAAGAGATAGCCTCGACGCCTCTCGAACGTCGCTTCTACTCCCATCCGCTCTGGCACAAGCTGCTCTTCATCGTGGCTGGGGTGGCGATGAACGTCCTTGTGGCGTTCGTGATGCTCTATGGAGTCGCCGTGTCACAGGGCACGTACGTGTACCCACCGGTTGCAGGGGAAGTGGCGGCCGGATCCGGCGCGGCCGCCGCGGGGATCGAACCAGGCGACGAGATCGTGAGCGTGGCAGGAAATCCGGTCACCGACTGGGACCAGATGGCATGGGAGATAATCAAGCACAAGGGAGAAACGGTCGAGGTAGTCCTTCTGCGTGACGGTGAATCGCTGACAGTGAACGCGGAGATCAAGCAGGATGAAGAGGGCATCGGCAAGCTGGGCATCACATACGGCGGGGGCGAGCCCTCGCACCAGGATGTCAGTTGGACACAAGGATTCGGCTATGCCGGTGACATGATGGGTGGCACCTTCCTTAAGATCTTTCAGGGCATGGGACTGATGTTCACCGGCGCAGTGCCGGCGACCGGATCTCAAGGTCTGGCCGGTGTCGTGGGAATAGTCGATCTTTCGAATCAGGCGTTCCAGGGAGGGTTTGTCTACTACATCTTCTTCCTGGCGATAATCAGCATCAGCCTAGCCCTGGTCAACATCTTGCCTATCCTTCCCCTGGACGGAGGGCACATGGTCATGGTCATAATCGAGCGTATCCGTGGACGCAGCGTGTCGCTCAAGGTCTTCGAGCGCATATCCATGGTGGGGTTGGCCCTGTTCGGGGTGCTCTTCTTCGTGGCCATGTACAACGACATCGTGCGGATCGTCACCCGAGGATAGCGAGGCCACCCGTGGGCAGCAGACTACAGCTTGACGTGGGGGGAGTGGTCGTCGGCGGAGGCGCGCCAGTGGTCATCCAGTCCATGACCAACACCAGAACGGACGATGTAGAGGCGACACTCGGTCAGGTCCGTGCGTTGGCCACGGCGGGAGCAGCCCTTGTGCGCGTTGCGGTGCCCGACCCGACCGCGGCCGCCGCGTTGGGCGCGATCGTTGCGGCGTCGCCGGTCCCGCTGATCGCCGACGTGCATTTCGACCCCGAGTTGGCTATCTCAGCCATCAAGAGCGGAGTGGCTGGGGTACGGATCAACCCTGGGAACATAGGTGGGCCGGATGCGGTGCGCGCGGTGGTGCAAGTTGCCGCGGAGCGCGGCACGGTCATCCGCGTGGGGGTCAATAGCGGGTCGTTGGAGCGCGATCTGCGCGAACTAGAGCAGACGGACCCAGCGGGTGCGCTCGTCGAGTCGGCCGTGCGCAACTGCGCGATCGTCGAAGAGACGGGGTACTGCAACCTCAAGGTCTCAGTGAAATCCTCGTCTCCACAGGTGACCATCTCTGCCAACAGGCTACTGGCGAAGCGGGTGCCGTATCCACTGCACCTCGGGGTCACTGAGGCCGGCACTGTGCGGAGCGGTTCCATCAGAAGCGCCGTCGCGTTGGGTGTTCTGCTGGAAGAAGGTATCGGGGACACCATCAGGGTGTCGCTCACGGGAGACCCCGTGGAGGAAGTCAGGGTGGCGCTAGAAATACTCCGTGCTCTCGAGCTTGCCCCGCAGGGGCCGCGAGTGATCTCATGCCCCACCTGCGGACGTACCAGGATCGATCTCGAACCCCTCGCTCTCGAGGTGGAGCGACGTCTTGTGGAGGAAGGGCTTGCGTTGGAGGTCGCTGTGATGGGCTGCGTCGTCAACGGGCCCGGGGAGGCCCGCAAGGCGGACTTCGGCATAGCCGGAGGCGAAGGTGAAGGAGTGGTGTTCGCCAAAGGTAGACCCGTCAGGAAGGTCGGAGAGTCGGAGCTGGTGGACGCCTTGTTTGCGGAAATAGCGAGCAGTGGCAAGGTCGCCTCCTCTGGCGGCAGTCAGGGCTGATAGACTTCTAGCCAGTCCGCGCGGGGAGATTTGAGCGGGTCTAGAGATACCGAGGAGGAAGTCGATGCGGGCGACCGCGCTGTTCATGCCCACAGTCAAAGAAGACCCCGCCGATGCTGAGGCCGTCAGCCACAAGCTCATGGTGCGGGGTGGGTTCGTCCGGCAGTTCGCGTCCGGTATCTATGTCTTCCTGCCGTTGGGTTGGCGCGTGATGAATCGCGTCTTCAAGATCCTGCGCGAAGAGATGGACGCGATCGGGGCCATGGAGCTCTCCATGCCCACGCTGCAGCCGGCGGAAGTCTGGCAGACGACCGGACGGTACGCCGCCATCGGGCAGGAGATGTTCAGGCTGCAGGACAGGGGCGGGCGGGACATGGTGCTGGCCATGACGCACGAAGAGATCTTCGCGTGGCTGGCCGCGCGGGAACTGCGCTCATACCGCGACCTTCCCCAGATTTGGTACCAGCTGCAGCTGAAGTTCCGCGATGAGCCCAGGCCCAAGGGCGGGGTCCTGCGGGTAAGAGAGTTCGTGATGAAGGACTCATACTCTTTTGATGTGGACGACGGAGGGCTCGAAGAGAGCTACCAGAAGCATATCGCAGCGTATGACCGCATCTGCAGTCGGTGCGGGATAGAGTTCTACAGGGTGGAGAGCGACTCTGGATTCATGGGGGGCGCTCAAGCCCACGAGTACATCGCGCCGTCGGTCGCCGGTGAGGATCGCATCGCCGTGTGCGGATCGTGTGGCTACGCTGCGAACGTGGAGCTGGCACGATCGGTGGCTCTCGCGCCGCAGGGCGATCCGATATCGGAGCCCGGTGACGGGCCGCGAGAAGTGGCCACCCCCGAGCAGCGGAGTATCGAGGAGGTCTCTGGCTTTCTGAAGGTGCCCTTGAGTTCGGTTATCAAGGCGCTGGTCTACATGGCGGGGGACGACGCTGTGGTAACTCTGCTCAGGGGTGATCACAGCCTGCACGAGAGCAAGTTGTCCAGGTACCTGGGCCATGAGGTGAGGCCAGCGAGCTCCGATGAGGTCAAGGAGATCGTCGGGGTGGAGGCGGGCTTCATCGGACCTGTAGGGCTGCCAGCTGGGAAGGAACTGACCCTAGTGGCCGACGAGGCCCTCCGGCCCGGCGCGGCCCCACGCGCGTTCGTGGCGGGTGCCAATAAGCCGCACGCCCATCTGGCTGACGTCGTAGTAGGCAGGGACTTTCAGCCTGAGTTCGCCGACCTGCGAGAGGCGCAGGATGGGGAGGGCTGTCCTTTGTGCGGGCGCTCCCTGTCTGTGAAGCAGGGCATCGAGGTCGCAAACATCTTCAAGTTGGGCACGAAGTACTCGGGGCCTCTGGGTGCGACAGTCCTGGACGAGGCCGGTGTGGAGAGACCTATCATCATGGGGTCCTATGGCATCGGTCCGGCGCGGCTCGCGGCAGCAGCCGTGGAGCAACACAGTGACGACCGCGGCATCGTATGGCCGAAGTCCATCGCTCCATTCGATGTACATCTCGTGCAGGTACAGGCCGAGGACGAGACTCAGAGCACGGTGGCCGAGACCCTGTACGGCCTTCTCTGTGGCGAGGGCTGGGATGTCCTGTGGGATGACCGGGACGAGAGGCCGGGCTTCAAGTTCGCGGATGCCGAACTGATCGGGTGTCCAGTCAGAGTCACCGTGGGGAAGAAGGCCGGAGAGGGCATAGTAGAAGTGCAGCCTCGGAGAGGCGGCGAGCGGCAGGAGGTAAGCATCGACGAATGCCGCGCCGTGGTGGGGGCTCTCTGGGAGGCAGCGGGCTAGTCATGGTATAATCGCCGCGCAAACGATAGCCAGGTTGTTGAACCACAGTGGGTGCGGTTGGACCCACTTTTGTTTTACTTGAGGGATTGGTCATGGCACTCAGCGAGGCCTGGTTGCAGGAAATCATCGGTCGTGAGATCGAGGGAGTCGAGCTGGTGGCTCTTGAGCGGGCCGGCAGCAAGGATCACAAGGTCGTGCGACTGTATATCGACCGCGATGGCGGGGTAGATCACGAGTTGTGCGGACTGGTCTCCGAGGTCGTCAGCAAAGCGCTTGACGAAGCGGAGGAGATCAGAGGGTCCTATGCGCTGGAGGTCAGTTCACCGGGGCTGGAGAGACCACTCAGCACGCGAGAGCATTTCGAGTCTCAAGTGGGCAAGATGGTGTATGTGAAGACCCGACTGCCCGTCGAGGGAGCAAAGGTCTGGCAGGGAAGACTGTTGAAAGTGACGTCAGAAGCAGTGTTTATCGAAGACGGAGCGAAGCTGGTCACTATCCAGCTTGGCGACGTGACAAAGGCGCATGTGATATTCGAGTTCGAATAGGGGGAAGGGGATGAACAAAGAGACCATAGAGGCTCTTCGCCAGATAGAGAAAGAGAAGAGCATCCCCTTTGACCTGCTCATCGAGGCATTGGAGGATGCTCTCCATTCCGCGTACCAGAAGACGCCGCACGCGGTCCCTTTCTCCGAAGTCAAGATCGACACAGAGACGGGAGAGATCCACGTCTTTGAGCTTGTCTTCCCCCCCGGGCAGGAGCCCGTGATCGAGGACGAAGAGACCGAGATCGATACTTCGATAGCGGAGCGTCAGGAGATAACCCCTGAAGATTTTGGGCGTATCGCCGCCCAGACAGCCAAGCAGGTCATCTACCAGCGCATCCGCGAAGCGGAGCAGGGCATAGTCTTTCACGAGTACGAAAGCCGCCTCGGCGAGATAGTCACCGGTATCGTCCAGCAGTCCGACAGCCGTTACACGCTGGTCGACCTGGGGAAGGTAGAAGCTCGTCTGCCCAAGAGCGAGCAGGTGAACACCGAGCGGTACGAACACGGTATGCGCTTGAAGGCCGTGATCAAAGAGGTGTCCCAGAACCCCAAAGAGCCGCCCATAATCCTCTCGAGGCGTAGCGAGGAGTTGGTGCGCAGACTGTTCGAGCTCGAGGTGCCGGAGATATCCGACGGGCTGGTGGAGATCGTCGGGGTCGCGCGTGAGCCTGGGTACCGCTCGAAGATATCGGTCGTGTCCCATAGCGACGGCGTGGACCCCGTGGGAGCCTGCGTGGGTCCCAGAGGCTCAAGGGTGCGGATGGTCGTCTCCGAACTCAGGGGCGAGAAGATAGACATCATCCCCTTCGATGAAGAGCCGGCCCGGTTCGTGGCAAAGGCTCTCTCGCCGGCGCGGGTGAGGGAGGTCATCCTTGACGATGAACAGCGCGAAGCGACGGTCGTCGTGCCTGACGATCAGTTGTCGTTGGCGATAGGCAAGGACGGTCAGAACGCGAGACTCGCCAACAGGCTGACCGGGTGGAAGATCGACATCAGGTCAGAGACCGAGATGAATGAGGACGAGACTGTCTACGCCACAACGGAGGCGGAGGAAGCAGTGTTGGACGGTCGCTGTCACGCCTTGACCTCCGGGGGCAAGCGCTGCCCCAACGCGGCGTTGCCCGGGAGTCTATACTGCGGCATGTCTCAACATCAGGAACTAGCAGATGGGGGTTCCTGAACGACAGTGTATCGGCTGCGGGCGCAGGGGTCCGCAAGCGGACTTCGTGCGTCTGCACGTGGCATTGCAGGAAGGCAAGCGCACGGTAGAGGTGATGGAACGCAGCGGACATAGCGGGCGCGGAGCGTATCTGTGCAGGAGGCAGGCGTGCTTGGAGCGGGCGCTAGCGAGGAAG
The DNA here is from genome assembly GCA_963718375.1 of uncultured Actinomycetes bacterium. Lineage (GTDB taxonomy): Bacteria > Actinomycetota > Thermoleophilia > RBG-16-64-13 > RBG-16-64-13 > RBG-16-64-13. The sequence continues at coordinate 128,856 of CAVQZD010000005.1, forward strand.
GCCTTTCAGAGGGCATTCCGAGCATCGGTAGAAGTTGATAGAGAACGGCTGGAACGAGCAATAGGCAGCGCGAAGGCCTGACACAAGGATTGCGAACGTAGGTAGACAGTGGCCAAGAGACGCATATACGAAATAGCGAAAGAGAAGGGCCTCAGCAACCAAGAGTTGCTGGAGCGTTTTCAGGCGGCGGGGCTGGAAGTGAAGACGAGTGCCTCCAGCGTCGAGGAGTCTGATGTCGAACGCGTGCTCGGGGGCAAGGCCAAGACCCCCGCTGCGGCCGCATCGACTGAGGCGTCCGTGCCGAAAGAGCCTGTGGCCGAGGCCTCCGCTGCTAAGGCGGCACAAGAGAGCCCGGCGGCGCGCAAGCCGACGAGGCCGCGCCCACGTGGTCCGCGCTTGGACGGTCTGCCGACTGTGGTAGGGCCGGGAGTCCCCCTGAGAAAGGGCGTCAAGCCTCCCGACCACGTTATGACCAAAGAGGAGCTCGTGCGACTGCAGGCCCAGAAGCTTGCGGACGCCGAGGCCGCGCGAAAGCAGGCAGCGGCCGCCAAGAGTGCGTCGGGTGAGAGCGGCAGGACACAAGTCCAGAGTCGCCCGGCTTCAGGGCGTCCTCCGATGGGTAGAGGCCCCGGGCCGCGTCCTTCGTTCGCCCCGGGCAAGCCGCCCGTAGTAGGCAGACCTGGTCCTCCGACTCAGGGCGGGCCAGCGCGGCCTCCGCAGGGTGGAGGCAAGCCGGCAGCCCGCAAGCCAGGAACCGCCAGGGAGGCGGTCGAACGCCGGGACAAAGTTCAGCGAGAGCCGTCGACTGCGACGCCCGACCTATGGGCGGTGGCGACTGAGACCGTGGACCCGGTTGCTCCAAGCGTTCCAGCTGGCCCGGCTCGAGTGCGCCGTGGTGACGATAAACCTGCCAAGAGGCGCGTGATCATCGACTCGCAGGCGGGTCGTAAGGGCGCCAGGGGCGGCATGAGAGATAGGCACGCAGCGGGCGCCACCGAGGCGGAGAAGGTCGCCCCGAAGAAGAAGGTCCCGCCGGGCACGGAGACGGCGGCGCGTATCAAGAGTGGCGCCAGCGTGAAGGACTTGAGCGAAGCTCTGGAGATAGGCGCTGGCGAGCTTATCAAGACACTGATGGGCCTGGGCGAGATGGTGACTATCACCCAGACCCTCTCCGATGAAGCCGTGGTGATCTTGGCTGAAGAGTTCGAGCGCAAGGTCGAGATCGAGCATGTCGAGGAAGAGGACGATGTCACCGAGGTGTTCGTTGACGATCCCGCCGACCTGACTCCCCGCGCTCCGGTGGTTACGATCATGGGACACGTCGACCACGGCAAGACATCCCTCTTGGATGCCATTCGTGAGACCGAGGTGGTCAAAGGCGAGGCCGGGGGCATCACGCAGCATATCGGCGCTTATCAAGTCACGCATCAGAACAAGAGGGTCACTTTCTTGGATACGCCCGGTCATGAGGCGTTCACGGCCATGCGGGCCAGGGGGGCCAAATCCACCGACATAGCGGTCATCGTCGTGGCTGCGAACGACGGCGTCATGCCGCAGACCCTGGAGGCGATCAGCCACGCCAAAGCGGCCGAAGTGCCGATCCTGGTGGCAGTCAACAAGATGGACCTGCCCGACGCCAATTCAGACCATGTCAAGAAGCAGTTGTCCGACGAGGGCCTGGTTCCGGAGTCATGGGGCGGCGACACCGTCGTCGTCGAGGTATCGGCGAAGCAGAAGACGAATCTCGACGAACTGATGGATATGATCTTGCTGGTGGCGGAAGTCCATGAGTACAAGGCCAACGCGAAAGCGAGCGCATCAGGGGTGGTCATAGAGGCGCAGTTGGATGTGGGCCGGGGCCCGGTCGCCACTATCCTGGTGCAGCGGGGTACCCTCGAAGTCGGGGATTCTGTCGTGTGTGGGGAGGCCTACGGTAAGGTCAAAGCCATGTTCGACTTCATGGGGCACACGCTGACCACCGCTGGACCTTCGGTGCCGGTGCTGACACTTGGCTTCAACACGCTGCCCGCCGCCGGGGACGTGGTCTCTGTGGTCAAGGACGAGCGGGAGGCCCGACAGAGAGCGGAACAGCGTACCGCCAGGTTGAGACAGGAGCAGATGGCTAAGAGGCGGGACGGCGCCAGCAGTCTGGAAGAGTTCTACAGGCGGGTGAAAGAGGATCAGGTCAAAGAGCTCCGCCTGGTGATCAAGGGTGATGTAGGTGGCTCCGTAGAGGCGCTCGAGGAGTCGCTGCAGAACATCTCGCATGCCGAGGTGAAGGTGGTAGTGGTCTTCGCGGGAGTGGGCGGCATCAACGAGTCGGATGTCATGTTGGCGGCGGCCTCTAAGGCGGTGGTCATCGGCTTCAACGTGCGTCCGTCTGCGGCGGCCAAGACTCTGGCTGACCAAGAACAGGTCGACGTACGCACGTACAGGGTGATCTACAAGGCCATCGAGGATGTAGAAGCGGCGCTTGTGGGTATGCTGGAGCCCGAGAAGGTAGAAGAAGAGCTAGGCACCGCGGAAGTGCGACAAGTGTTCCACGCTTCCCGCATCGGCACTATCGCCGGCTGCTACGTGCAGTCCGGCAAGATCACTCGCTCCGCAAAAGTGCGGGTGGTGCGTGATGGCAGCATCGTGCACGAGGGGACCATAGGTTCACTGAAGCGTTTCGCCGAAGACGCACGCGAGGTGCAGACCGGCTACGAGTGTGGTCTACACCTGGAAGGATTCGACGACTTGCACGAAGGCGATGTGATCGAAGCCTACGAGATCAAGGAAGTAGCCCGTACGCACTAGGAGCAGCAAGGGGTTCGTCGGCATCTTGACGGCCGATCTGTACTTTCCCGAGAACGGCTCCCTCAAAGGTAAGCGGATGTATATGCGCCGCATGCGGGACCACGTTGCGCGGCAGCACGGAGCTTCATTCGCTGAGGTGGGCTATCAGGATCTATGGCAGCGGTCGCGAGTGGTCTGCGCTCTTGCTTCGTCCGATCCCCAGGTGCTGGAGGAGATGTTGGACCGACTGAAGGCGTACCTAGACTCACAAGAATGGACGCTGACATGGTCGGCAACAGAGGTGGTGGACGTAGATGCGTAACGTCGATTCGTACCGCATACGCCGGATCAACGAGGCTCTCAAGGAGATAATCGGTACAGCACTGTCTCGAGATCTGAAGGACCCGCGCATCGGCTTTGTGACTCTCACCGGCGTAGAAACGGCTCCCGACCTGTCGCATGCTAGGGTCTTCATCTCCGTCTACGGGAAACAGAGGGAGAAGGACGCCACACTTGAGGGGCTGCGTGCGGCTCGTCCCTATCTGCAGAGACTGATCAACGATGAGCTGGACCTCAAACGGACGCCCGTGCTGGAGTTCCACTATGACGACACCGTCGATAGAGGCATGCGGATGCAGGCCCTACTGAGATCCAGCGGCGTGAGCTTGAGCCCCGAAGACGAGCCGACCGATGACCTTGACGGCCGGTCTGGAGAATCGCCTGAGGATGTGTCGGGGCCGAAAGAGGGCGAGCGGCCATGAGTCGCGACGAGCAAGTGGGCCTGTGTGTCACTCCCGCCGAGGTGGCCGAGCGCCTACGTGGCGAAACGCGCGTCCTGGCCATCGTCCACGAGGCTCCCGACGGGGACGCTCTGGGGTGCCTGTCCGCACTTGTGCAGGTATGCGAGAGTCTTGGGGTGCCATGTGACGCGTACGTCCCCGGGGTGGGCGCGTTCCCCGACGAGTATGCCTTCCTCCCGCGAGTGAACGAGGCCCAGAGAGGCGAAGCCCCAAAGATCGAGCAAGGCACCACTTTGTACTTCTTGGACTGCGCCTCGATGCTCAGAGGGGGCGCGAACGCGTTTCCGACAGGCGTCGCGCGAGTGAATATCGATCACCACCCGGATAATCCGCTCTTCGGTGACTTGAACCTTGTTGACCCAAGCGCTCCGTCTACCACTGCGATACTTCATGAGGTGTTCAAGGTCGGCGGGTTCTCATTGGACGCGCAGGCAGCCACGGCCTTGTACGTGGGGCTGGTGACCGATACCGGCAAGTTCCAGTTCTCCAACACCACGCCGCGAGCGCACAGGTTCGCCGCGGAGTTGCAGGAGTCGGGCTGCGACGTCAATGCGGTCAATCGAGAGGTGTACGAGACGGTGCCATTGCCCAAGGTGCTTCTGCTTCAGCGCATGCTGTACCGGCTCGAGCTGCGCCTGGACGGTGCACTCGCGACCTCGTGGCTGGGGAACGGGGACTTCGCCGAGACCGGGGCGCACGAGGGACACTCGGAGGGACTCATAGACACACTCCGCTCCATCGCGGGTGTCCGCGTGGCCGCGCTCGCTCGTGAGCGAGAAGGCGATGGCGGTATCGAGACCAAGATGAGTCTTCGGTCTACCGATGGGTCCGTCGACGTCGCCTCGCTGGCGCACGAGCAAGGCGGAGGCGGTCATACGCTGGCCGCCGGGTTCACGACCCGAGGAGATGCCATGGCGGCACTGGCTTGGGTCGAGAAACGCGTCTCAGAAGTGCTCTGATCTCTGTTGCCCATGGATACGATCGCGCGCGTGCTATTGGTGGACAAGCCCATGGGGCCTACCAGCTTCGATGTGGTGAGACAGGCACGTCGAGGCTTCGGGGGGCGCGTAGGCCACGCTGGGACGTTAGACCCGTTCGCCACCGGGCTGTTACTGGTGATGATGGGTCAAGCCACGCGCCTCTCTCAGTTGTTCCTGGGGCTGTCTAAGGAATATGAAGTCACTGTGCAGTTTGGGGCGGTCTCCAGTACCGGGGATCCGACGGGGGAGATAACGAGACGCGGTGGACGCATCTGCAAGAGCGACGTGTCGCGAGCGCTCGATCACTTTCGGGGTGAGATCCTGCAGAGGGTCCCATTGACCTCAGCGGTCAAGGTGGGAGGAGAGGCTCTCTACAAGAGGGCGCACAGGGGGGAGTCCGTAGAGACACCGGAGCGCCGGGTGACGATATACGATCTATGCCTGTTGGACTTCGACGAGGAGGCGCAGACTGCTCGGGTTCTGGCCGTCACAAGTGCCGGGACCTATCTGCGAGTGTTGGCCGAAGACTTGGGCAGGGAGTTGGGTGTGGGGGGTTACGCCGCAGCCCTAAGAAGGACCCGCGTGGGTCGTTTCAGCGTGAGTAATGCCATCGGTCTTGACAGCCTCTCATCCGCCTCATGCTCAGACATCGGACCGGGAGTGTTGACCTTGGACCAGGCACTGGCCGCGCTGAGAGCTGTCGAGGTCGATGCCACCAGTGCGCGGCTCGCAGCGAACGGCAATCCGCTGCCCTTGGACAGAGAGGGACGGTTTCGCGTGTACGGGGATGGACGGTTGCTTGGTGTCTATGAGTCGCTCTCGGGGATCGCTCGGCCGCTCATAGTCTTTCCACTCGAGGGTTCCCATGCTCGGTAGGAGAAACCTCGACCAGGTCGCTCCAGCACCCGTGGGTGGCAGGGTGGTATGCATCGGTGTATTCGACGGCGTCCACATAGGCCACCAGAGGATCGTTCGGGAGTCTGTTGCCGACGCGCTCGCTAACGGTGGCCGGCCCACGGCCGTGACCTTTGAGCCTCACCCGGATGAGGTACTCAGACCGGGTTCGGGGCCTGGGCTGCTGACCTTGCCCCACAGAAGGTCCGAACTCCTTCAAGAGCTGGGTGTCCAAGAGGTGGTCACAGTCGAGTTCGATCCTGAGTTTGCGCGCCTTCAGCCGGAGGCGTTTTGTCGTGCTGTGTTGTCATCCCGCTTGGGTGCCCGGACGGTCTATGTCGGTAAGAACTTCCGTTTTGGTCGAGCCGGTTCAGGCACTACGGACGACCTCAGCGCGTTTGGGCTGACTCACGGCTTCGAGGTCCACTCCGTAGGTCTGGTGACGGAGGGCGGGGAGCCGGTCTCGAGCACACGCATAAGGAATCTGCTGGCCGAAGGCAAGGTCGCGGAGGCGGCGGTCCTACTGGGTAGGCCTCACAGGCTCGAAGGTGTCGTGGTCCGCGGTGCCGGACGTGGTCGAGAGCTGGGGAGCCCAACGGCGAATCTACTCGTGCCTGACAACCTGGTGATACCGGCTTCTGGCGTCTACGCGACGCTTGCTACGGTTCAGGCCACCGGTGAGCGGCACGAGGCGGTGACGAGTATTGGCACCAACCCGACCTTCGCGGGCGCTGGAGCGACTCTCGTCGAGACGCTGATGATGGGGTATGAGGGCGACTTGTACGAGTCCGGGCTGGCGGTGGACTTCATTGCGCGACTACGTTCTCAGCGGGTGTTCGCCGATGCAGAGGCGCTGGCCGCGCAGATCCGCCAAGACGTCAAGGACGCGTTGAAGGTGCACGCGGCTTTGGGGGAGGCGTCGAACAGGTGACACGGGGCCGATCGCGATGGTAGCCTGAGGCTCTGGCCGGAACGGGGGACTGATGGGTCTTGATAGCACGCAAGTGACAGAGCGGGCGCACCGGCTCAGGAGTCGGCGCTGGTTCGTGCTTGTCGTGGCCTTGGGCTCTCTGTTGATGGCGTGGACTCTGCCGGGTGCGACCCAGGCGCTCGCGCAGACCGAGTATGCCCAGCTTGACGGAGACACCGTCTATGAGACATCTTTGCGGATCTCGAGAGCGGGCTTCGATCCCGGCGTCCCCGCCGCCGTCATAGCCGGCGGTGAGGACGCTCTGGCGGCCGCACCGGCCGCCGTATTGGCGGCGGCCTACGGCGGGCCGCTGCTGCTGACTCCCTCGGGTACTCTTGATCCAAGTGTGAGCGAGGAGTTGCGGAGACTAAGTCCCGAGTGGATCTTTGTCGTAGGCAGAGAGCCATCCGTGGCAGCTGCGGTGGCGGGCATATTCACGGAGTTGGGGACGGCGGGGCGAGTAGTCATGCTCTGCGGCGAGGATGACGCCGAGACCGCACTCCTGATCGCGCGACAGGTCGGTGAGAGAACGGCCGGAGTGCCAGGTGTCGTGCTGCTATCCCAGGAGTACAGCATGTCAGATGTGGGTGCCGTCGTGGCCACCGCAGCCTTCGCTGCGGCCAAGTCGTGGCCGCTCATCTATGCGCCAGCCTCCGGCCCGCTACCTGAGGCGACACAAGAGATCCTGAGAGAGTTGGCCCCCTCGACGGTGGTCGAGGTGCAGACCACGGCCGAGGTCGAGCCCGGGGTGGAGACGGTTGTCCTGCAGGGCAAGGACCGGTATGAGGTGGCAGCCCGGCTGGCAGAGTACTCGGCCGGAGTCGGGCTCTCATACTCACACACCGTCGTACTGTGCGGCACTGATGGATTCAGTGGGCACGGCCTCGCAGTAGGCCCATACCTGGCACGCGTCCAAGGGATCGCGGTGCTCTCCGCGGCTGAAGAGGTACCGGCCGATACGGTGCGCTTGCTCGTAGGTCAGTCGGACAAGGTGGGCGTGATCGAGTTCTGCGGACCACAGGAGCGCGGGCGGGAACGAACGCTCTGGCTGGTGGATAACACAGGTCTGCCGGCAGACTTCGAGGACTTGACGCTGAAGCTGAGATCCAGGGGCGAGGCGGTGGTGTGGCTGGAGAACAGACTCGCCGAACTGTCATACTGGCCCGGCCCCGTGGATGGGGTGTTCGACAAGCAGACCCGGCAGGCACTGATAGCCTTCGAGAAATGGGAAGGACTGGCTAGGGACGGGGTGGTCGGCAAAGCGGTGTGGTGGAGGCTGTTGTCCTCAGGCAGGCCGACTCCACGATACGCGGAGCAGGGTAGGTGGGTGGAGGTGGACAAGGAGAGGCAGGTACTGCTCTATTGCGTGGACGGTGAGGTCGAGAAGACCATCGCGGTATCCACGGGCAGCAGTCGGGTAGGCATAACCACACCCACGGGTACCTTTCAGATCACCCGCGAGAACACACGTGAGCGCCTCCGGTACAAGCCGCTGTATCTTGTGAACCACGGCTACTTGGCTATCCACGGGTACACAAACGTGCCGACGTACGCCGCCAGTCATGGGTGTGTGCGGATGACCTGGGCTGACATGGACGAGTTCCATGGGCTGGTGCCGGTGGGCACCACCGTGCACATCTACTAGCCGAAGCTACGCTGGTCTGCCTGTGCTAACCTACATCACCGACTCGGGCCCGTAGAGGCCCGTAAGGCGCCACACCGAGGGCGCCGGCATTGAAACCTGTATCTCGGCTTTGACGAAAGGTCATTGCTGGGGACAAGGAGCCCAGGAGGCTATGCATGCTGAGCAAGGATCGCAAGACGGAGATCATCGATCGCTTCAAGAAACACGACGTGGACACGGGTTCGCCTGAGGTGCAGATAGGCATATTGAGCGAACGGATAACTGTCCTCACCGAGCATCTGAAGACCCACTCCAAAGACCACCATTCACGGCGCGGCCTCTTGCAGATGGTCGGGCACAGGCGTCGCCTGCTCAACTACCTGCAACGCGAAGACGTAGAGCGCTACAGGGCTGTGGTCAAGGATCTTGGTTTGCGGAGGTAGGTGGCGGAGCACAATCGGTGCGAGGTAGCAGCGGAGTGATGAATAGACGGAAGGGGGACCCAGGGAGGTCTCCAGACGGGAGTTGAGACAGTGGCCGCAGAAGTGAAGACGACGCAAGTAACGGTAGGCGACAAGACGATCACCTTCGAGACAGGCAGACTGGCTAAGCAGGCCAGCGGAGCCGTGGTCGTCCGGTCGGGTGACACGATGGTGTTGGTGACGGCGGTCGTCGCCAGCAATGAACGCAATGTAGATTTCTTCCCGCTCACGGTAGACGTGGAGGCGGGAATGTATGCGGCAGGCAAGATCCCCGGTGGTTTCATCAAGCGGGAAGGTCGCGCGAGCGACCAAGCCATACTTAACGCCAGGTTGATCGACCGCCCGATAAGGCCCCTGTGGCCCAAAGGATTCAACAAAGAGACCCACATCGTCGCCACGGTACTGTCTGTGGACAAGAAGAACCCCTACGACGTGCTCGCGGTGTTGGGCGCGTCAGCGGCCCTCTCAATCTCACACGCGCCCTTCCGGGGGCCCGTCGGTGCGGTCAGGGTCGCAAAGGTAGACGGCTCGTGGGTCGTCAATCCTACCTACGAGGAGATCGATCGGAGCCCAGTGAACCTGGTCGTGGCCGGCACCGCTGATGCCATCGGCATGGTAGAAGCGGGCTGCGAGGAGGTCGACGAGTCCGAGGTCTTGGCCGGTCTGGAGATAGCTCACGAGGCCATCAAGAAGCAGGTGGAAGTCGTTCGCGCTTGGGCTGGCGAAGTGGGCAAGCCCAAGATGGAGTTCGAGGATAAGGCGCCCGATCGAGCTCTGATGGAAGCCGTCAAGACGCGCTTCGGCGCAGACATCGAGCAGGCCAGTTCTGTGACGGAGAAGCTTGACAGGTACGCGGCGCTCGCGGCTCTCAAGCAGGAAGTCGTCGCCCAACTAGCTCCGCAGGAAGACGGTGCTGAAGGCGCGGTGGACGCCGGTGCCGTAGCCAAGGCCTTCGACGAAGTGGAGAAGGAACTGGTGCGCAAGGTCATCGCTGTGGACAAGAAGCGTCCCGATGGCCGCGGAGTAGACGAGATCAGACCTCTGGACTGTGACGTTCGGATCGCTCCTCGCACCCACGGTTCTGGTCTGTTCACCAGGGGAGAGACTCAGGTGCTCACCCTGCTGACGTTGGGTGCAGCTCGCGACGAGCAGCGCATCGACGGGCTGGACATCGAAGAGTCCAAACGCTTCATGCACCACTACAAGTTCCCGCCCTTCAGCGTGGGTGAGGCGGGCTTCATGAGGGGACCCGGGCGACGCGATATAGGCCACGGGGCGTTGGCCGAGCGGGCGCTGGTACAGGTCATCCCTGATGAGGAGGCGTTCCCCTACACCATCCGACTCGTCTCGGAGACACTGGAATCCAACGGCTCGAGCTCGATGGCGAGCGTGTGCGCGTCGACCTTGGCCCTGATGGACGCAGGCGTGCCGATAGCGCGGCCGGTCGCCGGTATCGCCATGGGTCTCATCAAAGAGGGCGATGAGTACGTTGTGCTGACGGATATCGCCGGGGTCGAGGATCATCTGGGCGACATGGACTTCAAAGTCGCCGGCACCGACCAGGGCATCACGGCTCTGCAGATGGACATCAAGATCAAGGGCGTCACTTTCGAGATCATGAAGGATGCGCTGGACCGGGCGCGCAGGGCCAGGCTCTTCATCCTCGACACGATCGCGCAGACACTGGCGGGGCCGAGGCCTGAACTATCCGACTTTGCACCCAGGATCGGCACGGTGCGGATCGATCCCGAGAAGATCGGGGCCGTCATCGGCAAGGGTGGTGAGACGATCCGGGGCATGGAGGCCGAGTTCGAGTGCACCGTGGATGTCGCTGAGGACGGACTGATCAAGGTGTTCGCGACCGACGGCAAGCTGGGTGACTCGTGCATGGAGCGCATCAGGATGTTGACGCGCGAGACGGAGGTGGGTGACATCGTCGAAGGCCGAGTGGCGTCCACGACTTCGTTCGGCGCCTTCGTGACGCTGAAGCCTGGTACTGACGGACTCGTGCATATATCGCGTCTTGCCGATCATCGCGTAGCGACTGTGGAGGAGGTCGTCAACCGAGGCGACCTGGTAAGAGTAGAGGTACTGGAAGTGCAGATGCAGGGGGGCAAAGAGAAGATAAGCCTGCGGCTCCTGGAGAACCTCTCTTCAAAGGAAGGCAGTGGCGACTGAAGAGTATCGGGTCGATCGACTACCCACAGGCCAACGGCTGGTCACGGAGAAGCTTGATCATCTGAGATCAGTCTGCATGGGCTTCTGGATTCCGGCGGGGTCGCGGGACGAGCCCGCGCCCCTCGTCGGGACGACGCACTTCATAGAGCATCTGCTGTTCAAGGGATCCTCTAGGTACACAGCTGAAGAGATCGCTCAGACCTTTGATGCGCTGGGCGGCGAGCTGAACGCCAGCACATCTAGAGAGTATGTAGTCGTGTACGGGCGGTTCTTGGACGATCAATTGCCGGTCGCTCTGGACGTGATGACCGACATGCTCATCTCACCGAAGTTCACCGACCTCGACCGCGAGCGAGAGGTGGTCCTGGAAGAGATAGCCATGGTCGAGGATTCTCCCCAGGACCTCATCCATGACGTCCTGGCTGAGGTGGTGCTCGACGGCCACCCGCTAGCTCATCCCATACTCGGTACGCGAGAGAGCATCGCGGGAGCCTCTGAAGAAGAAATACGGGCCTACCATGAGCGGCTCTTTCGTTTTGACAACATGGTCGTCGCCGCTGCCGGCAACGTCGATCACGACGCTTTGCGCGAGATGCTCGCGGAGAGGCCCGGGGGAGGCGCAAGTGGACTGAGCGCCAGAGAGGCGCAGGTGCCTACGCGTCATTGTGTCCGGCGGTTCGTGAGCAAGGAGACGGAGCAGATGCACGTGTGTCTGGGCGGCGTCGGTCTCGCCCGAGACGACGAGCGGCGTTTCCAGCTCTCCGTCTTGGACAGTCTCTTTGGCGGTTCGCTGAGTTCTCGATTGTTTCAAGAGGTGAGAGAGAAGCGCGGGCTCGTGTATAGCGTCTACTCCTTTTCCAGCCTTTATGAAGAGACCGGCATGAGCGGGATCTACTTCGGTTGTCGGCCCGAGCGAGTGGAGGCGGTCATGGAGACCGTGGGCCGGGAGTTGGTCAGGCTGGTAGAGGAGCCGGTGCCGGACGAGGAGCTGCTTCGGGCGAAAGAGCATCTGAAGGGCCGGATGATACTTGGGTTGGAGAGCACAGCCAGCCGCATGACTCGTTTGGGCAAAGGCGTCATCACGGATACTGAGATCCTGTCACTTGACGATCTGGCCACCCGTATCGACGCGGTCACCAGCGAGGAGATAATGAGCCTGGCCGGTGAGGTGTACCGCCCGGGGTCGTTGTCGGTTGTAGGTATCGGCAACGATCAGGATGCGTTCAACGCTGCCGTCCCTCAGGATTGCCTGGCCTCACTTGACCGGGGGGTGTCGTGATGGGCACGAAGCATGCACACGCTACCTCTGGACTTCGGGTCGCGGTCTCGGGGGCCCTGGGGCGTATGGGCAGCACCACGTGCAGGGCGGTCATAGATGACTCAGAGCTACTCTTGGCTGCGGCCATAGATCCTGTCTTTGCTGAAGCAGAGGAGGTCGGCGACACCTGGTCGACTGGCGGGGAGCAGGTGGCTTTTTCCAGTCTCGATGCGGCGGTCGCCAGCACGGAGATCGACGTCGTGGTCGACTTCAGCATCCCGGCCGTCGTCAAGGAAAACGTGAGGAAGTGTATCGAGCACCATCTGCCGGTGGTGGTAGGCACCACCGGGCTGAACGCAGCCGACCTAGCCGAGCTCGATAGAGAAGCGGCGGAGAAGTGCGTGCCCGTGCTGGTGGCTCCCAATTTTGCCATGGGCGCGGTGCTCATGATGCAGTTCGCCGAACAGGCGTCCAAGCACTTTGACGCTTGCGAGATCATCGAACTCCATCATGAAGCTAAGCTGGATTCGCCGTCAGGGACGGCGAGACTCACCGGCCTTCGCGTAGCGCAGGTCTGGAGAGATAGAGGCCTAGACAAGGAGGCACCTATACACAGTGTCCGCCTTCCAGGGCTGGTGGCTCACCAGGAAGTCATCTTCGGGGGAGTGGGAGAGACGCTGACGATACGGCACGACTCGCTGTCGAGAGAGTCTTTCATGCCCGGGGTTCTCCTGGCAGTCAAGCGGGTGCGCACCCTTCAAGGACTCGTCGTGGGGCTGGAGAACATCCTATAGGAGCTGAGAAGGGTTCAGATCGGTCATCAGTCGGAGGTGATCCGCCTTAGGCGAAGGCCGAGAGCCCGGAGGTGCGAGACAAGATCCGTGAGTAAGCGAACGCTCAGAGTAATCCCACTCGGCGGGCTCGGGGCCATAGGCAAGAACATGTCCGTCCTGGAATACGACGGACGTCTCCTGGTGGTCGACACGGGGCTCATGTTCCCCGACGACGATATGTTGGGTATCGACCTGGTCTTGCCTGACTTCTCTTATGTGGTCGAGAACAAGGAGCGCGTGCTTGGCATCATGCTCACGCACGGGCACGAGGACCACATAGGAGCTCTCCCGTATCTTCTGAAGCAGATGGACGTGCCCGTCTACGGTACCAGGCTGACCTTGGCGCTTCTGAACGCGAAGCTGGGTGAGCACGGGCTGCAAGGCAAGGTGACTCTGAAAGAGGTCACCACGGAGACGCGGGTCGACCTCGGTCCCTTCAAGATCGAGTTCCTCGAGGTGTCGCATAGCATCCCCGACGGGGTCGGTATGGGCATCCATACACCGGTGGGCGTGGTAGTGCACACTGGGGACTTCAAGCTCGACCAGACCCCCATCGACCTCAGGCCTACCGCGATGCAGAGGTTTGCGGAGCTCGGGAGGAAGGGCGTGCTGCTGTTGATGTCCGACAGCACCAATGCGGACAGCCCGGGATTCACCTTGCCGGAGAGGAGTATCGGGCAGCGCCTAGACAGCATATTCGCACTGGCGCCCGGCAGGATCATCGTGGCTTCGTTTGCAAGCCATATCCACCGCATCCAACAGGTGATGGATACGGCTGCGCGACACGGGCGTTCCATGGCCATCATAGGCCGAAGTATGGTCAAGAACGTCAACATCGCCTCCAGCCTCGGCTACTTGGACGTTCCAGATGGGCTGCTCGTGCGGCCTCAGAATATCAGCGTGCTGCCGCCCGATCGCGTGACCGTCCTTTGCACGGGTAGTCAAGGAGAGCCTCTATCCGCGCTGGCGCGTATAGCCGGCCACGAGAATCCGGCCGTTGAGCTGATCAGGAGCGATACCGTCATCATCTCGGCCAGACCGGTGCCCGGCAACGAGACCAGCGTCAACAGGACCATAGACAGGTTGTTTGCGGCAGGCGCTCGCGTCATATACGAGTCCTCGGCGGGCGTCCACGTCTCAGGACATGCTGCCGCCGAAGAGCTCAAGGTGATGCTCAACCTGGTCAAACCCAAGTACTTCATGCCGATCCACGGAGAACATCGGCACCTCTACTTCCACGCTGAGCTTGCGCGGGCCACGGGGATGGCCGACGAGAACATCTTCATGATGGAGAATGGCGACATACTCGAACTTGGTGCCTCTGGGGCTTCGATCACGGGCAAGGTGCAAGCGGGCATGATCCTAGTCGACGGCTTCGCCATGGGTGACTTCCGCGATCTCGTCCTACGCGACCGGCGGCACTTGGCCAGCGACGGGCTGGTGATGGTCGTCGTCGCCCGGAGCGCGCAGGATGGGAAGGTGATGGGTGAGCCTGAGATCATCTTCAGGGGTATAGCGCACGCGGACGACCCCGAAGAACTCAGTGCAGCTGCCAAGAAGGTGGTCACGGAGTTGTTGGAGAGTGCTGAGCTGCGGCATATCGGGGACGTAGGGCTGGTGAAGAGCCGAGTCCATGATGTTCTGCAGAAGTACCTCAGGCAGGAGGCCAACAGAAGGCCTATGGTGCTGCCTGTGGTCGTCGAAGTCTAGTAGCGCACGCATAGTCATGGCGTCGAATCCGAAAAAATCCAAGAGCGGGCGGCCTTCTGCGGGGCAGCGTACTGTGGTGCGCAAGGGTGCCGACCAAGGATCGCTGGCTCGGCACAAGCTGGAGATCGTCGCGCTCGTCTTGCTTGGCGTAGCGATCTTCTTGTTCGTGGCGCTGTTCGCGGGGCAGGCGGCCGGGGCAGGCGGCCGGGGTGTCCGGACGGCACTCGTATTCGCCCTTGGCAATCTCGCCTTCCTGGTGCCTCTCGCATTGGTCGTCGTCGCTGTGACCCTCGTCTTGCAGAGAGGATCCTGGGGCACTCAGCGCTACGTAGGCATCGGGTTGTTCGTGGCCGGGCTCTTCATCCTTGTGGCGGCTGGAGCACCACCCGTCAGTTCTCATCCTTCGGAGGCTTTCGCAAGGAGCGTTTACGAGTCCCGGGCGGGAGCATTGGGAGAAGCGATATACGTGGGCCTGTACAAAGGGATCGGCACCGTGGGGGTAGCTATCGTTGGCTGGCTCGCGGTGTTATCGGGATTCATCCTGGCCACTGGGGTAACAGGTCACCGGGTGGCAGCGCGGACCGGGCGCGCGGCGGACGCAGTCAGGAAGAGCGCCGAGCGCAACTCGCTGGCCATTGAGGAGGAGCAGGACGGTCGGACAGGTGGTGAGGAGGGCTCTAAGCCTTGGCCGGGGTGGGTGCCGGCGCAAAGGCCGGCCGACGGTGGGCAGGGCAGAGGTATCGCCAAGGTGCACCTGGGCCCAGTGGACCTAGTGGAGCAGGCAAGTCGCGGCGCCCTGCCCGGCGCCGGAGTCGGGTCGGGTGACATAGGTGGCGACCCGTTCGAGGAGTGGTCGCTTCCGCACAGTGTCCAAACCGGTACACCGGGCGCGCACGGCGGTACGGGCGCGACCATGGGCGGAGGCGTGCTGGATGGTGAACGGGCCTTCTCAGACCTTTACCAAGACGCGCCCCAGACGGACTCGGCCGTGGGGCAGGTGGTGATCCTGCCGCTTGAGGGCGGCGGCCAGAAGACACTGAACTCGAGAGGCGCAACAGGTGCGACCAGCGCCGAGGACGTGACGGAGGAGGCGGCGGACGGAGCATCCGCGTCTGAGGTCGCGTACTTGGGGGAGCACCCTGCCTATCTGCTGCCGGAGGCGGGCATGTTGCGCAAGAGCGCCGTTTCGGGGGGCGTAAAGGCCGGCGGCGAGCGCGACGTGGCTGCCGTTCTGGTGGAGTCGTTGGCGCAATTCGGGGTCGAGGCCAGGGTGATAGGCATGGTAGTGGGCCCACGCGTCACGCGCTATGAGCTGCAACTGGCCCCGGGCACCAAGGTGGCGAAGGTCACGGGGCTCCGGGACGATCTAGCTTATGCACTGGCAAGTACCGAGATCCGCATTCTCGCGCCGATCCCGGGCAAGTCCGCGGTCGGGGTGGAAGTGCCGAACCAAAGGCCGGATTTTGTCACACTCGGAGACATCTACAAGGAGTTTCCGAAGTCTGCGGGGCCGCTCATGGTGTGGCTGGGCAAGGACATCTCGGGCAAGGCTGTGTATGCGGACCTGACCAAGCTGCCCCACCTCCTGATAGCGGGTACTACTGGTTCGGGAAAGAGCGGATGCGTCAACTGCCTGGTCTCGTCAGTGCTACTGCGTAGCACGCCCGAACAGGTCCGCATGATCATGGTCGATCCCAAGAAGGTGGAACTGTCGCATTACGATCGTATCCCGCATCTTCTGGTGCCCGTGGTCACCAACATGAAGGACGCTGCGGGAGTACTTCACAATGTGGTGAAGGAGATGGAGGACCGCTACGAGCTGCTGGAGCTCGACCACACACGCAGCCTCGCCGAGGCCAACAAGGTAAGGGCGCAGCGAGGCGAGTCGCCACTGCCTTACATCCTGATCGTCATCGACGAGTTGGCGGATCTGATGATGACTTCACCGCAGGAGGTAGAAGACTACGTCATTCGCCTGGCTCAGAAGTCGCGGGCGGTGGGCATCCACCTGGTGGTCGCGACCCAGCGTCCGTCCGCCGATGTCATTACGGGCATGATCAAAGCCAACATCCCGTCACGCATCGCGTTTGCAGTGTCCAGCCAGACTGATTCGAGGGTCATCTTGGACGTAAACGGCGCCGAATCGCTTCTGGGCATGGGCGACATGCTGTTCAAACCCCTGGGCTCAAGCCATCTGCAGCGTGTCCAGGGCGCATACATCACGGAGGAAGAGATCGCGTCTCTCGTAAGCCATTGGCGGCACCAAGCGGAGCCGGAGTTCAGGGAGGAGCTTCTGCGACGGCCACCCGACCCGAAGAAGAGCGAAGCAGAGGTGTTCGACCCTGACTCCGACGAGCTCCTCGCAGAGGCGGCGCAGCTCGTGCTGCAGACCGGTAGCGCGTCAGTATCGATGCTACAACGTCGCTTGCGAGTCGGATACACGAGGGCCGGTCGGTTGATCGACATGCTGGAGCGCCGCGGGATCGTGGGTCCTTATGAAGGGAGCAAGCCCAGACAGATCCTCATCCACAAAGGGGAACTGGAAGACCACCTGGAGAGTCTCAGGCTGGAGGGACAAGGTGGAGAGACGGCGACGACTGAATGAGTCGCTTGCTACCCATTGCAGGCGATGGTAGATTAGCCGACGCCGTCCAGAGTTTGCTGGTGTGTGGCGATCGGCGGGACACCTCGGTGTCGTGGTGAGAGCGCCCGGCAAGTGGTAACACCTGACTCGCGAGGTGCCTTCGACTCCTGATGGCTCAGATAGGTAGCATACTCAGAGAGTCCCGTATCCGTATGGGGCTCAGTCTCAAACAAGTCTCAGAGATCACCAAGGTCCGGGTCAAGTACCTGGCGGCCATGGAAGAAGACGACTACGCGGCGATTCCTGGGCCTACCTTCGTGAAGGCCTACCTGCGCACCTATGCCTCAGTCCTTAGGCTCGACCCAGAAGGCCTGGTCGAGGACTACAGGAACACGTACGAAAGACGTCGCTCGAATCAGGACGACTCCGTTGATCTGACGCTGGAGCACATGCGCAAGCGGACCATGAGAGGACCGAAGAAGACGCCGCTCCGCAACACACGCCGCGGGTATACGCTCGCCGGCGTAGCAGCCGTCCTGGCGGTGGTCCTGCTCGCGTATTTCGGATCACGAGGCGGGCCGGGCGAGGCGGTCATGGGACTGGAAAGCGTGGGGGTCACGACCACGACTCTGACGCCAGAGCCTACGACGACCCTGGCCGCGGGAGCAGGCGTGACGAGCACCTCAGAAGCTATCTACACGGGTAGCGACGTGCTGCTCCGGATAGTGGCCACAGGTGATAGCGCGCTGGTCATCAGGACACTTGATCGCAACGGGGATACGGTCTACCAGGGCGCGCTCCGAAGCGGTCAGGAGACTACTGCACAAGGGGCCAAGCGGTACTGGGTCAACATCGGCAACCCTGACGCTGTCCAGATATACATAAATGAGCTGCTCTACCAGTCGCCTGCTGAGGCCGGTATGTACTACATCACGGAGACCAAGATAGAGCCCGCTGAGTAGGATGCCCGCCGCCCTTACCAGCGCGAGGGTCTACTTCCATACCCTGGGTTGTCCCAAGAACGAAGCGGACAGCCGCGCCCTGATGCGACGGTTGGATCGCGCGGGAGTGACCCTAGCCGATGACCCCGCTTCTGCCACGCACATTGTGATCAATACCTGCGGGTTCATCCAAGATGCAAAAGAAGAATCGATCGACGCCATCCTGTCCGTGTGCAGAGGGTTTCCGGGAGCAAGGGTCCTTGTGATGGGATGCCTTGTCGACCGCTACCGCGAGGACCTGAGCAAGGGCATACCGGAGGTATCGGAGTGGCTCGGTGTGGCCGGCGCCGGGGCGAGCGAAGAATTGGTGCGGGCGATAACAGGTCTCGGCGCGACGGCGAGCGGCGTGCCGCCACGCTCGTCGCTGGAGGGCAAGTCGTACGCCTACCTGAAGATATCGGACGGATGCGATGAGGGCTGTACCTTCTGCGCCATCCCGGGGTTCAAGGGCCCTTACCGGTCGGTCCCTGCGGACGAGATATTGCAGGAGGCAGACGCCTGCCTGTCGGAGGGGGCCAGAGAACTCGTCCTCGTGGGTCAGGAGACCACTCGTTGGTCTAGTGACGGCCTTGATCTGAGTGGACTGATCGACGCCCTAGCGGCCGACGACAGGGTCCGCTGGATCAGAGTCATGTACATGCAGCCATCGCTGCTGGATGACCAGCTACTGGAGTTTATGGCCGGTCATGACAAGTTGTGCCGCTATCTGGACATACCCTTCCAGCACTCACACGGCGACGTGCTGAAGAGGATGGGGCGGCGGGGTGAGGGGGCCGCGTACCTGCGGCTCATCGAGAGAGCCCGGGAGATGATGCCCGGAGTGGCGGTTCGCTCGACCTTCATAGTGGGATTCCCGGGTGAGACAGAGATGCATTTTGGGCATCTGATGGCCTTCGTCCGAGGCGCGCAGTTTGAATACGGTGGTGCGTTCGTATACAGTCCTGAAGAGGGGACCTCAGCTGCTCGTCTGCGGCCGGTCGTGAGTAGAAGGGTAGCTCAGCGGCGACTGAACCTTCTGAACGAGGCGTTGCTGGAGACCGGGGAAGAAGTGCGCGAGAGACTTGTGGGAACGGAAGTCGAAGTGCTGATCGACTCAGTGGATGAGACCGAGCTCATGGAGGGTTGTATCGCGGTGGCTCGGACACAGGGCCAGGCGCCGGAGATCGACGGCGTCACATACATCCGGGCTTCAAACGACGCCCCGCCGGTGGTCGGGGCGACGGCGAAGGTCAGGGTAGGCGAGGTGCTGGGTTGTGATCTAGTGGGGGACATCTGTGCGACCTAATCTGCCGAACAGTATCAGTCTCTTCCGGATAGCCATGGTACCGGTGTTCATGGTGTTCCTGCTGGCAGATATCCCCGGGGGCTACCCTGTGGCCCTTGCAGTCTTCGTGGTGGCCGCTCTCAGCGACTGGTTGGATGGCTACGTCGCCCGCAAACGAGGTCAGACGTCCGTGGTCGGAGCTCTCTTGGACCCCCTGGCCGACAAGTTGCTGGTGACCGCGGCCTTGGTCTCCCTGGTGCAGCTCGGTGAGCTGTCCGCCTGGGCTGCTATGGTGGTTATAGCCAGAGAACTGGCGGTGACTGGGCTGAGGGTCGTGGCCGCAGCCCGGGGTGTGGTGATCGGCGCTAGCGGCTGGGGCAAGATAAAGACCGCCAGTCAGATGGCGGTCATAGTCGCGCTTATAGTCGAGCGGTGGCTGGGGGCGGAGTGGATGTTGTGGGGATACAGGGTGAGGTCGTATCTAGTGATCGCCATGCTCGTGATCACCGTCGTGAGCGGTGTGTTGTACTTCGTCCACGCTTTTCGGCAGCCCGGTCTCTTGTTCGTGACGGGCGAGTCGCTGCCATCGGAGAAGGCCAAGAAGGAGTAGCTTGCCCGGCAACAGCGATAGTCGGTGTAGGAGACTGTTCGTGGCCGCCCCGTTGCCGTCAAGTACCATCCCGTTCGCGACAGAGGCGCAGGCCATGGTGAAGCACGAGCAAGGCCTACGGTTCGTTGACGCAGGGCAGCTGCATTGCACTCTCGCGTTCATAGGCAGCGCCGGTCACGATAAGGAGCAAGCGGCGCGCGAGGTGGTCTCAGGTCTCTCGCCCGAGTCGGGCGGGGAGGCTGCGATAGACGGGTTCCTCTGCTTGCCAGACCGTCGGCGGCCACGGGTCGTGGCCTTAGGCATCGATGACGTGAACGGAGTGCTGGGCGCTTTGTATGAGTCGGTGATGGCCGGCTTGGAGGCCGAGGGTGTCATGCAGAGAGAAAGTCGCCCCTTTCGCCCTCATGTCACTATCGCAAGGCTTCGGAGCCCACACCCGCTGCAACCAACGTCGGACTGCGGACGGGTCGTGTTTGGGGTAGAGTCGGTATGTCTCTACGAGAGCGAGCTTCGAAGTGAAGGCGCCGTGCACTCGGTGCTTGAACGCACGTATCTGCAGAAGGCCAACGGGCTTACGAAGGCATAGGAGGAGTGGTGGAAAAGGACAAAGCGCTAGAGATGGCTGTTCTGCAGATCGAGAGGCAGTACGGGAAGGGTTCCATCATGCGTCTCGGTGACGACATGGCTACTCTGCGGGTGCCTGCTATCTCCACGGGGTCGCTCACGCTGGATCTGGCCCTAGGAGTGGGTGGCGTGCCAAGGGGTAGGGTAGTGGAGATATTCGGTCCCGAATCGAGCGGAAAGACGACCCTTGCCTTGCACATGATCGCTGAGGCACAGCGCGCGGGTGGCAAGGCGGCCTTCATCGATGCGGAGCACGCAATGGACTCCACCTACTCCAGAAATATCGGCGTAAACGTGGACGAGTTGTTGGTCTCGCAACCCGACAACGGAGAGCAGGCGCTGGAGATCACCGAACTGCTCATTCGTAGCGGCGCGCTCGACATAGTGGTCATTGACTCGGTGGCGGCTCTCACTCCCCGCGCGGAGCTGGAAGGCGAGATGGGAGACTCACACGTCGGTCTCCAGGCTCGTCTGATGAGCCAGGCCCTCAGGAAGCTCGCGGGTACTATCAGCAAGACGCAGACTTGTGCAGTCTTCATCAATCAGCTGCGCGAGAAGGTGGGGGTCATGTTCGGCAATCCGGAAGTGACCCCGGGTGGGCGCGCGCTGAAGTTCTACTCTTCAGTGAGGCTGGACATCCGACGCATCGAGACGCTCAAGGAAGCGAACGAGGCCGTCGGTAACCGGGTTCGTGTGCGGGTGGTCAAGAACAAGGTCGCGCCGCCTTTTAGAGAGGCTGAGTTCGACATCATGTATGGTCAGGGCATTTCGACCGAGGGTGACATCCTAGACCTTGCGGTCGAGTACAAGCTGGTGCAGAAGAGCGGGGCCTGGTTCTCGTTCGGCGAACAAAGACTTGGCCAGGGACGGGAGAACGTGCGCCAATTCTTGAAGGACAATCCGGAGTTGGTGCAGCACCTTCGAGAGGGCGTGATCGCGGCGTCAGACGCCGAGTGGGGTAAGGATCGCAAGGCGCCAGCAGAGGGCGGAACAAAGGGCGCGGCGGATACGGGTGAGCCCGTGCCTGGAGGCACCGAGAAGAGCGAGGAGACCCCCTCAGCGGAGCCTTCTGCCTAGCGCGTTGGGAGGCGCTAGGATGCGTGGGCGGGCCCGCCCGGTGGAGTTGCACGACGGCATCATCACGGCGCTCTCCGCCGTGGGGGGGAGCGCCGAACGGGTCGCAGTCTACGTGGATGGTCGGCGGGCCTTCGACGTTAGCACGATAGTTGCACAGAGTGCGGCCTTGCGAACGGACGAGTTCCTGACGCAAGAGCGGCAGACGGAGCTGCTGCGCGACGACGAACCATATCGAGCGCGAGAGATGTCATTGCGCATGCTTGCAAGTCGGGATCTTGCGTGTGCCGAGGTAGTCGAGAAGTTGCTTGGGCGGGGCATCTCAGAGCAGGAGGCCTCTGCGGCCGTACATTGGCTGCAGGAGCGAGGGTACGTGGACGACGCGCAGTATGCGGCCGCGTACGTGTCAGCCAAAGCTGCTGCCGGGTGGGGTAGGCAGAGAGTCGTGTCGGAGCTGTCGCGGAAAGGCCTGGATAGAAGCGTCGTAGACGACGCTTGGCAGAACCAGGTCGAGCGTGACCAAGAGGGCGACAAGGCTGAACGATTGGCACAACTGGTTCGGAGACGGTTCGGGGGACAATTGGCATCTGATCCCCAAGGTGCGAAGCGGCGTGTGAGTGGGTTCTTGGCTCGAAGGGGGCACGATTGGCAGACGATAGCCGTTGTCATGGACGCCCTTGAGCGAGACGAAGGGGGCTAACACGGCGGCCGGTTGACACTCCATGCTGAGCGACTGTAAACTCGCGATGTGTGATTATCGGTCGACGACGGTTCTGAGCGACCTTGCTGATGGAATATGCTGGTGTTGGCGGACCCAAGAGAAAGGGGACGACAGCACCAGAGACCTAGACGTTGGGGTAAAGACCATGCAGCGTGTCATGGCCGCCGAATTGTGGCAGGCGCGTTGTTGGGAAAGGTCCCTGTAGGGGCAAGGTTCATAGGACGTTCTTCGGCCGGGCGGATGCTCGGCTTTGCTGTTTCTGGGCACAATCGTCAGTCACGCCGGTGTCTCCAACAAGCGGCGGAACACGCCTTATGGAAGTGGTGGGCCGATGGACGCAGGAATAGTGGTAGTGATAGTTCTGGTGGTAGCTGCCGTGGCCGCGGCCGCCGGGTTCTTTGGCAGACAGTACTTGGGGAAGTCTCGCATCGCCTCTGCCGAAGTGTCAGCCCGCAAGATCGTTGACGAAGCGGAGCGGGAAGCCGAGTCGCTGAGACGTGAAGCGCGGGTGGAGTTGAAGGATGAGCTGCACCAGGTGCGATTGCGCGCCGAGGAAGAAGTGAAAGAGCGCCGCCAAGAGCTGACCCAGCTCGAGAATCGTCTGCTGGGTCGCGAAGAGGCGCTCGACGACATGCAGAAGGATGTCTCGCGCCGGGAGCAATCAGTGACCGATCGCGAAGGTCATTATCGAAAGGCGATCGAAGAGGTCGAGGCTCTCAAGGCTGAGGAGTCGCGTCAGCTTCAGGATGTAGCCGGCATGTCCAAGGAGCAGGCCTCGGAACTCTTGCTGAAGCGCACGCAAGACGAAGTGAAACACGACATGGCCAAGCTGGTAAGGTCGATCGAGGAAGAGGCTCGTCACGAAGGCGAGCGCAGGGCCAAGGACATACTCTCGATCTGCATTCAGCGGGCAGCGGCGAGCCACGTGGCGGATTCCACCGTCTCCGTAGTCCAGCTCCCATCTGACGATATGAAGGGCCGCATCATCGGCCGCGAAGGCCGCAATGTGCGGACCCTGGAGAACCTGACGGGCATCGACTTCATAATCGACGACACCCCTGAGGCTGTGGTGCTCTCTGGTTTCGACACGGTCCGTCGGGAGATAGCCCGACTGACACTGTCCAAACTGGTCGCCGATGGTCGCATACACCCTGCGAAGATCGAAGAGATGTACACCAAGGCCAGGGAAGAAGTCGAGAAGGAGATCCAAGACGCGGGCGAGCAGGCTGTGCTAGACGCCAACGTTCACGGGGTGGCTCCAGAACTGCTCAGGCTGCTGGGGCGCTTGAAGTTTCGAACCAGCTACGGTCAAAACGTTCTGATCCACTCCCTCGAAGTGGCTCACCTCGCAGGGATGATGGCCAACGAACTCGGTGTGAACGCCAAGTTGGCCAAGCGGGCCGGCCTGTTGCACGATCTGGGCAAAGCCGTGGACCACGAAGTGGAGGGGTCGCACGCCGCGATCGGTGGCAACCTCGCTCGTCGGTACGGCGAGTCTGAGGCGGTGGCCCACATCATCGAGGCGCACCATAACGAGGTGGAGCCCAGCACTGTGGAGGCCGTACTTGTGGCCGCCGGAGACGCAGTCTCGGGTGCTCGCCCGGGCGCAAGGCGCGAGACTCTAGAGACCTACATCAAGCGGCTCGAATCGCTCGAACGCATCGCGGAGAGCAGGCCGGGAGTGGAGAAGTCGTACGCCATCCAGGCGGGTCGAGAGATCAGAGTACTCGTCAAGCCGGACGAGATCGATGACGACGCGGCCAGCCTTCTCTGCCGGGAGATCGCGAAAGATATCGAGCAGGAGTTGGACTACCCGGGCACCATAAGGGTCACTGTCATCCGCGAAAGCCGCGCCGTGGAGTACGCCAAGTAGGGCGACCATCGTGCCTGGGATGATCCAGCACAAGACCGGGAGCGCAGTATGAGTCACGCGCGCGCCGGCAGGTACTATCTGCGGTCGTTCGGATGCCAGATGAACGACCACGATGCTGAACGCATCGCGGGCATGCTGCAAGAGATGGGTCTATCGCGGTGCGACACCCCCGAAGAAGCCGGTCTACTCGTGTATAACACCTGCTCTATCCGCGAGAAGGCGGATAGCCGACTAGCGGGTCATCTGGGGCTGGTCGCGAGGCTGAAGCGGGAAGATCCGAGCCGGGTAGTCGTGGTGGCGGGTTGTCTGCCTCAGAGCAGGCGCGAAGACCTGCTGCGCGAGTACCCGTTCGTGGACGTACTGGTGGGCCCTCAGAGTCTTTACGAACTGCCGGGACTCATTGAACGACACAAAACCCGCCTGGCCCCGGTGGGTTCGTTCCACGAGGCGACTACTCGTTGGAGCGCTGATCTTCCGAGGGTCAGGGTCCAGGGGCCCTGTGCATGGGTCCAGATAGCCGCTGGGTGCACCAACTTCTGTTCGTATTGCATCGTCCCTTATGTGCGTGGTCCAGAGGCATCACGGAGCGCCGTCGATGTGCTGCGGGAGGTAGGGGAGCTCGCCTCATCTGGTGTGAGGGAGGTGACCCTGCTCGGTCAGAACGTCAACGCGTTCGGCATGGAGCCAGGTTTCGCGGGGCAGGAGACGTTCTCAGACCTGCTGACGAGCGCTTGTTCGGTCGCGGGCATCGAGCGCGTGCGTTTCATGACGTCGCATCCGAAGGATGTGTCGCCAAGCCTGATCGAAGTGATGGGTCGTCCAAATCAAATATGCGAGCACGTCCATCTTCCAGTGCAGTCGGGGAGCGACCGCATTCTGGAGGCCATGAGACGCGGATATGAGCGGCAAGCATATGTCGACCTCATCGAACGGTGGCGTGAGGCGGTGCCAGGGTTGGCGGTCACGACCGACTTGATC
Source organism: uncultured Actinomycetes bacterium (assembly GCA_963718375.1). Classification (GTDB taxonomy): domain Bacteria; phylum Actinomycetota; class Thermoleophilia; order RBG-16-64-13; family RBG-16-64-13; genus RBG-16-64-13. The sequence continues at coordinate 154,092 of CAVQZD010000005.1, forward strand.
GTTGGCTTCCCCGGGGAGACAGAGCAGGATTTCTCAGAGACCATGAGCCTCGTCGAGGAATGCGCCTTCGATGGGGCTTTCACCTTCATCTACTCGCCGAGGCGCGGGACTGAAGCCGCCGGCCTCTCCGGACGCGTAGCGCCTGAAGTGGCAACGCAGAGGATGGAGCGACTGGTCTCGGCCGTGCAGCGCAGCGCCAGGAGCAGGAACGAGGCTCTGGTCGGCACGCTCGCAGAGGTGCTAGTGGAGCGGGTCAGCCGCCAAGATGAACGCGAGGTCATGGGTCGGACGCGCACGTTCAAGACGGTCAACTTCCGTGCGGACGCCATACCGGGCGAGATGGTGCAGGTCGAGCTGGTGTCAGCAACATCTACGAGTCTGCGGGGTAGGCAGGTTTGAGCGCAGCTCAGGTGATCGGTCTCTTGGGGCCCACGGGGGTGGGAAAGACGGCCGTCGCCGTCGAATTGGCCGGGATCATGGGTTGTCGGATCATCTCGTGCGATTCGATGCAGGTGTATGCAGGGTTCCCGGTGCTGACAAACCAACCCTGGCGGGCCGAAGAGAGGCCTGAATTGCACGACCTGGTGGGGTTCCTGGACGCGGGCGACACGATGTCGGCGGGGGGGTACGCCGCACTGGCGGGGCCGCTGCTGGAGCGGTCGATCGACGAGTGCGGGCGGGCGCTCGTGGTCGGCGGCAGCGGCCTCTACATGCGGGCGGCGCTGGCTCCGTTGGCCGCGCCGGGGCCGGCGGACCAAGAGCTCAGACTTCGACTGAAGCGGCGCGCGGAAGAGGAAGGTCCGGATGTCCTCCACGCAGAGCTGGTTGAGTTGGACCCTGCGGCAGCCGCAGAGATAGACCCGCGGAACCTGAGGCGGGTCATGCGGGCGCTCGAAGGTGTTCTCAGCCATGGGCGGAGGTGGTCAGGGCGCGATGATCTGTGGCAGCCTGCGTATCCTCGTCCGACTACGGTGTTCGGACTTTGGGCCGAGCGGGATGTTCTGGCGTCGCGGATCGAAGCTCGGACCACGAGCATGCTCGTGGAGGGGGCCGTTGAGGAGGTCGAGAGTTTTCGGGCGCATCAGGACGCTGAGGGGTCGCGACCGGGATCAGCGGGGATATGCAGCGCCATTGGCTACGCGGAGATATCTGAATACCTGGCCGGACGACTCACGCGTGAAGAGGCCCATGAGCGCATGGCGGCGGCGACCCGCCGGTATGCACGTCGGCAAGGCACCTGGCTGCGAAGGGTCAGGGACGCTGTTATGATTGAGAGCGAGGGGCGGGATGCCCGGGATATCGCTAGACTGATCGCCGATTCGGCGCAGATAGCGGGCTGAGAGAGGGGCCGTTCGCGTGGTAAGACTGGCGAAGTGGCAAGGGTTGGGCAACGACTATCTGGTCGTCGAGGAAGGGGTAGCAGAGGAGCTTCTGACTGCCGATCAGATCACACTGCTGTGCGACAGGCACCTCGGCCTGGGCGCAGACGGCATCCTGGTGAATTGCCCGCCTACCGGGCTCGTGGACGGGGCGGTCGCACGAATGCGCATCTTCAATCCCGATGGGAGCGAGTCGGAGATGTGTGGCAACGGCATGCGCATCTTCGCGCGGTATCTCGTCGAGAGCGGCCTCGCTGTTCGCCAGGAGTTCACAGTGGAGACCCTGGCCGGACCCATTCGGCCCCGTCTGGTGGAGGACGGCGGGGTGCGCGTGGATATGGGCCTTGCCCGTTTTCGGTCCGCGAACATCTGCAGCGAGCCCGGCTCGGGAGATGTCGTTGACGCTGTGCTCGAGGCGGGGGGGAGTGAGTACCGGTTCACCTTCGTAGACGTGGGCAATCCGCACTGCGTCATCCAGGTCGAGGACCCATCGGCGTTTGACGTCGCAGCGGTCGGACCGCTGATAGAGGAGCATCCCCTGTTTCCGAATCGAGTGAACGCCGAGTTCGTCGCGGTTCGAACGGACGGCTCTGTCGACATGCGGGTGTGGGAGCGGGGCGTAGGGGAGACCCAGGCCTGCGGGACTGGAGCGACTGCGGTGGGGGCGGCGTGCGTGCGGCTTGGGCAGGCGACCAGCCCCGTGGTGGTGCACCTTCTTGGCGGGGACCTCCTGATAGAGATCGATGAGAGCGTCACCACTCAGGGGAAGGACGCGGCGCTGCCGGTGCACATGACGGGGCCAGCGGAAAAGGTGTTTGTGGCCGAGATCAGCGATGACCTCGCGCGTCGCCTTGCCTACGCTAGAAGCGCGTCCTAGCCAAACCCAGTGGCATCTACCGGAAGACGAGTGTAGGAGGCAGATTTGCAGTTCTCACGACGTATGGATGGTCTCGCGCCTTATCTGTTCGCGGAGATGGAGCGCAAGATCAGCGATAAGCGCAAGAGCGGGGTGGATGTCATAAGCCTGGGCATCGGCGATCCCGATCTGCCAACACCGGCATACATCGTCGAGGAGATGCAGCGCCAGGTGGCCGACGCGGCCAACCATCGCTATCCCAGCAACTGGGGCCTTGGCGAGTTCGCCGAGGCGGCCGCCTCATTCTACAAGCGAAGGTTCGGGGTGGAGTTGGACCCGAAGAAGGAGTTCTTTCCTCTCCTGGGCGCCAAGGAAGGCCTGGCCCACATATGTTGGGCTTTACTCGACGCGGGCGACCTGGCTCTTGTGCCAGACCCTGGGTATCCGGTGTATGCGGGAGGGTCAGTCATCGTCGGAGCGGAGGTCAAGTACTTGGAACTTGCGCCCGAGAACGGCTTCCTGCCTGATCTTGAGGCGATCTCAGACGAAGAGGCCAGGCGCGCGAAGGTACTTTTTATCGGGTATCCCAACAACCCCACTGCCGCGGTGGTGCAGGAGGGGTTCTTCGAGAAGGTGGTGGCCTTCGCCAAGAAGTATGACGTCGCGGTAGTGCACGACAACGCGTACTCCGAGCTCACCTATGATGGATACGTTGCCCCCAGCTTCTTGAGCGCACCCGGGGCCAAAGAGGTGGGGGTCGAGTTCTTCAGCTTCTCGAAGCCCTTCAATATGACCGGTTGGCGTATCGGCTTCGCCGTCGGCAACCACGAGGTCTTGACCCACCTGTGGCGTCTCAAGACCAACATGGATTCGGGGATGTTCGACGCTCTGCAGCGCACAGGGGCCTTCATACTGAACGGGCCCTGGGATTCGGTGCGCGCCATGTGCGACATCTACCGCCGGAGGCGGGATCTGCTGAGCGAGGCTCTGGCGTCGGTGGGGATGCAGGTGCCCAAGCCTAAGGCGACTGTGTACATGTGGGTACCTGTGCCCGAAGGCTACACCTCGGGGAGTTTCAGCGAACACGTGCTTAATCAGGCCGGCGTCGTGGTGACCCCGGGGTTGGGGTACGGCCCCGCGGGTGAAGGGTTCGTACGGCTGTCGCTGACCACGCCTGATGACCGCATCGCAGAAGCGGTCGACCGCATCGAGCGCTCGCTCAAGCTATGAGCGACTCGGGGGTGAAGGTGCGCGTGACGCGGCTCAGCCCCGAGGCGAGGCTGCCCGCCAAGGCCCATCCAGGGGATGCCGGAGCGGATTTGTTCTCGGTGGAAGCGGTAGTCATCCCGCCCGGGGAGAGACGCGACGTCGGGACGGGCCTGGCTGTGGCTATCCCCCAGGGTCACGCGGGTTTTGTGCAGCCCAGGTCGGGCTTGGCCTTCAAGAGCGGCATCATGGTCGTCAACAGTCCCGGTCTCATCGACTCCGGGTATCGCGGCGAGGTGCGCGTCTGTCTGTACAATTCGGGGATAGACCCTTTTGCCGTGGAAGCCGGGGCTCGCATAGCTCAATTGGTGGTCCAAAGAGTCGAAGATGCCAGCTTTGTCGAGTCGTCGATGCTCACGGAGACAGTCAGGGGCGAAGGCGGCTTCGGAAGCAGCGGGAGATAGTAGCGCCTGAGTGCGCGCCCACGGGGCCCGGATAGGCCGAAAGTCGCAAGATAAACGCTAAAGTTATGGCGAAAAATGCCGATAGCACAGGCGACGCCGGGCACGGGACGTTCGGCGACGCAAGAACAAGGAGGAGCGTAAATGTTTAGTCTCATCCGTAAGAGGGTGAGGGGTGGCAAGGGCTTCACCCTCATCGAACTGCTCGTGGTGATCATCATCATCGCCATCCTGGCGGCGATCGCGATCCCCACCTTCCTCGGCCAGAGGACTAAGGCCCAGGACACCAACGCGAAGGCGCTTGTCCGCAACGCCATGACCGCCGTCGAGTCTGCCTATGTTGACACTAGGTCTTTCGATACGGACGGCATTCTTGCCGTTGTCGTGGATGCCGAGCCGTCGATAAACTTTACCACCGGAGATGCGGGCTGCTCCCAGGCTGCCGCTGCGGCAGCCGCCGACAACGAGGTCGAGTACTATGGCGCTGGCGAGGCATATGAAGTGGGCACGCTCTCAGAGTCTGAGTCTATCTTCGGAGTCGAAGTCTCTAAGACAGCTGGCGGTGGCAACATGTTCTGGAAGACCAACAGCGAAGGCGACAGCACCAGCGGTGACTGGTAGAACGAGAGGGCTCATCAACCGCCTGTAATTCAAGAATAGGGCGGGAGCCCAGTAGCAGAATACCGATGGGGGCAGCGTTTCACACGCTGCCCCCATCGGTATTTCAAAGGCGCAGCACGAGAAGGCAGGACTTCGACGTGACCAGAGGGCGGTGGTACTTGCGCAAGGGTGCTCCGAAGGGACGCGGTCGGTCAACGCGTGGCAGCAAGTCTGCGGCGCTTGTCATCGGGTGCGCAGCAATGCTGCTGGCCTTGGTCACTCTTGGTTGCGACAGCGCCATGGGGACCGGCCGGCAAGCGCTGGAGCAGGGTGACTGGCGTGTCGCCCTGGCCGCGTTTGAACAGGTCCTGTCACATGATCCGGAGTCGCTAGAGGCGCTGTCAGGAGCGGCAGTCTCACTACTTGCTTTGAAGAGATACGATGAGGCGCTGGCCCATCAGGAGAAGCTCGTGCAACTGGATCCTTCTGACGCGATGACCCGGGTGGAGCTGGGGTTCAACTACCTCAATCACCAGGGCAGACCGCAAGACGCTGTTTCCATGTTGCAGGAGGCTGTGCAGCTAGAGCCGAGTGCGAAATACCTGACATTCTTAGGCCAGGCGCAGCAGCAGGCAGGGGATGTGGATGGGGCGGAGGCGTCCTTCAGACGAGCGATCGAGGTGGACCCGAGCTACTCGTATGCACGCGACCAACTTGGGCGCCTGTTAGAGGGGCGGCAGAGAGGAGAAGGGGGATGAGGATGAAGAGAATCGTCGTTCTGCTGCGAGCAAGCGTCGGCCGTCGCGCCGGCTTCACGTTGATAGAGCTCATGATCGTCATAATCATCGTGGCGCTGTTGGCAGCCATCGCGATCCCCACATTCCTGGGGCAAAGGACGAAAGCTCGGGATGCCGCTACGTACACCATGGTCCGTCAAGGTCTCACTGTCGTGCAGAGCGTCGCCATGGATACCGTCGGATACACCGGCGTGACCGAGGGTGCGCTGGAGGAGTGTGACCCTTCGATCGACTGGGTCCAGGCAGAGGTAGATGATCTGGTGGATATCACCGGTCCATCCATCGCCTCAGGCTTCGGTGCCGAGGCGAACAAGCACCAGCTGGCGTACATCGTCGAATCCAATACACGCATGGACATCGCAAGCACAAGCGAGAGCGGCAACAGGTTTGGCATCCAGGTCGACACACAGAGCATATCGGACACCGGGTACGTTCAAGTGAAGGTCGTGTCCGGCGAGGGCGCAGAGCTTGGTTGGTAGAGCACGTCTCGTATCTACTGAGCGCGCCTAGCTACTACCAAGGTCCGTAACGGCCGGGGAGTCTCGCGTACTAGTCTGCTGTCAATGGACAGCATGAATGACATACCAAGAGACCCCCAGGGCTATTGCTTGGCGGAGCTCATGTTGGTGCTCAGCCTTCTCGGCATCTTCCTCACGCTTGGGATGCTGCAGTTCTCAGGGGGGCTCAGCAGGCAACAGGCCCGCTGTGCCGCTCAGTCGAGCCAAGCTGCGCTGGCCTGGGCTCAGACCAGTGCCCTCTGGCGGGGTGGGACGTACCAGGTTCTGCTGGAGGGCGAAGACCTGACGGTCACCGGCCTCGCCGATGATGGCGATGCGGCCTCAGAGGTTTCGACTCCGGCGTGCGAAGTGAGCTCTAACGTCGTCCGGTGGAACACCAGCCAGGGCATCCGTCTCCGCTTTCTCGACCCGTTCGGTGCGCCCGATTCCGGGGGGTCGCTCTACTTCGGTTCACACACGCCCGACTACCGGGTGACTGTACGCCCCGAGAGTGGCCTGAGCGTCCGCAGCGTGATGCCACGATGACTTGCAGCCGGACTCCTCCAAAGAGTGACGACGTGTGGGGTCGAGGCTTTGTTCTCATCGAGGTATTGGCTGCGATATTCATCCTGGGGTTGCTGGTCGTGTCACTCGGGACTGCTGTGCAGAGGGCGTGCGCCAGCGCGATTAGGCTAAGGGATGAAGCTGCACTGCTGTCATCGGCGACCAGGGAGAGCGCACACGGCGAGGCATGGGAGTGGGGCTCGATCGTCGACCGGATGGCATGGAGTCCTGGGCCGCAGCTGATTGTCACCGTGGCAGGGGGCGAGAGGGGCGAGGGGGCGGTCGGTATTTGGGCGGACGGCTGGCTCTTAGGTGAATGGCCGGCGCCTGAAGAAGGCACGCTGACATTAGGTCCCGTTGAATGGGGAGGTATCGTCGGCCAAGAGCTTGTCGTTCGTCTGCGGAGCGGAGATGGCCCGTGGGGACCACCATGCCGCACAGTGGTGCCGGACCAGTATGGCAACGTCGGGGTAGTGGTTGCGTCAGTAGCGGACTCCGCCGTAGTGAACGCTGGGTTGGAGGACGCAGTCGCTGTGAGTCATGTTCGCTATTCGGGTGCCTTTAGTCTGCGATCCTCTTACCCTGGGCAAGTGATGGCGGAGGCCATCGATGGCATGGTCGCGGTGTTGGGAGTCAGTACGAGGGGCCTGCGTGATCTGGTGTGCGGTGACTCGGTGCAGAGCTGGCTGGCCTCGGAACACAGGCGGCTGGATGTCTATTGGTAAGAACCGTTGTGTGAGCCTGAAAGGTTCTGAGGCTTTCACGGCGCTCGAGCTGCTCCTGGGGGTGGTTCTCACCGTGCTACTGGCCTTGGGAAGTGCCCCGCTGGTCTTCTCCATCCAGCAGAGCGGATCGCGGGAGGCCGACCGCACGGTGAGGGTGGAGCAGGCAAGAGTGGCGATAGCCCGATTCGAGAAGGACCTGCGGACGGCGACGGCTGTTGGATGTCCGTTCGCGGTGAGCACGCCGATGCTGCACGCCACTTCGAGAGAGGTGGTCTTCCTGGGGCAGAGGGATGGCGTGGAGGGTTTGACCATCTTCGAGTGGGAACTCGTCGGTTCCTCGCTCATGCGGCGCTGGGGCCGGTGTCCGTCGGAGAGACCCACCTCCTTTGCTCACTCACTCTACGTTGACAGTAAGACCATGCTTGAAGGGCTTGCCGCCGACGCGTCGTTGGCGTACTTCGGTGAGGGAGTGAAGGTCGAGGCGCCTGTGGCTGACGCCGACCTCTGTCGAGTGTCCGAGGTGACGTTGTCGGGAGAAGGCAGAGACGAGTCGGGGTCGTGGTCGAGGTACGTGGAGAGCTACGCACGAGTGGGTCGGTGATGGCGCCCAGGCACAAGCGCTGGGACTCTCGTTCCCACGGGCTTTGGGACACGGGCTCGGCGATCCTGTTTGCGCTGTTCGCGTGCATGGTCGCGGCTCTGTGTGTCCACGTCCTGACGGCCACCGTGATGTGCGCGCGGAATGGGCTGGCGGATGAGATGAAGGGGCGTGGATTGCTGGCCGCCACCGACGCGTGCTTGGCGGGGCTGAGAAGCAAGGCAGCCGTTGCCTGGGCGGGTACGCCTTGGGAACCGCTGGAGTCGGGTGGTGCCCTGGTCTCCGGGAGCTTGATTGACGAGGGGGAGTCATTCGGCTGGACCCTATCTGCACAGGTCAGGGAGATCCCATCGGCTCTGCTGGGGGTAACGTCTGCCACTGTGGAGCATGGGAGAGACGGCCTTGAGCTGCCTCGCGCGGCTGTCGTGACCTCCTGCGTGCGCTCGAGCGCCTCGCGCACGGAGGCGTGGCTGCTGAGGGACGATGAGACGACCGAGACGGTGCCCGTAGGCGCGAAGGCCTACGTGGGGGGTGTCGAAGGTGCCAGCGTCATCGGGGCAGATTGCGTCGTGGAGTCTTTGGACCACGAGTGGCGGTTGGACGACGGATGGCGTGCCCTGCTCAAATTGGAGATGCCTCAAGGCTCCCGGGTCTACGTGACCGAGGGCTCCCCCGGTGAGTCTCTTCACCTTTCTGGACCGAGGGACCCGTCGGCGCCGGACAGACCGGTGTTGATAGTAGTCACGGGCGGCGCGGCGCTTGATCTGCGGGGTCTCGGCGAGCTGTGGGGGGTCGTTGTTGTAGATGAGGGCTCGCTGTCTCTCGAGGGGACCGTTGTCCATGGGGCCGTGTACGCGACAGAGTGCGTTGACGTTGGCGAGTCGGGCCAGGTGGTGTTCGATGAGAGCGTGTGGCAGTGGGCGCGCGATGCCTCGCTGGTCAGGGTGCGTCTCGTGCCCGGTTCTCGCCAGGAAGGCACCGAGTAGCGCTCCACGGGTATACTCGAGAGTATGAAGATCAGGGGCACATGCTGGAGGCAGGGGTGAGGTACGGCGGGTGCGGACCGCGTGTTGCCCTGGAGTGTCATCAGTGCCGGGTGATCTGTGAACGCGTGGTCTCTCCTTGGCGTTGCTTGAAGAGTCGTCAGACGTGCGTCTATGCCTTCGAGGAGGACGGAAGCACCTATTTCGGTTGCGTTCACAAGGTGTTCTCTCCGGAGTTCGACCTGGACGCGTTCGGCGGAGAGTCCCAACTGGGTGTATGGAGGAGTGACCCATATGGCCCGGTGCGGGTTACGAGGCCACCGCGCCCGCACTGTCCGGTGAGCGTTGAAAGGGCGTATTGCCATGAATCAGCGCGCGAGACCTGTGTGAATAGTGGGTTCTTGCGAGAGGTCTTCAGGGTGGTCTCCGGACCATCGCCTGAGGGTCGTCTGGGCAATTGAGCCGGGCCTAGAGTGGATCTCAGACTCATATTCTTGGGTACCGCAGGCGCTACCCCCACGATAGAGAGAGGCTCGCCAGGCATGCTCTTGGTCAGGGGCGGGGAGCGCATCCTCTTTGACTGCGGCGAGGGGACACAGCGACAGCTGATGCGGTCTGTCGGATTGGCTCATGTCACCATGATCCTGCTCTCTCACATGCACGGTGATCACTATCTGGGTCTGCCGGGGCTCCTCAAGACCTACAGCCTGCTTGGCCGGGAGGAGCCACTTCTGTTGCTGGGCCCGAGCGGTCTCTACGAGACGATGCGGGATGCAGAGAGACTGGTGGGGAAGCCCCGGTTTCCGTTCATGGTGGAGGAGGTCAAGGCAGGTAGCCTCATCGAAGGTGCGGGGTATGTGCTGAGGACCGCGCCCACTGAGCATGGTCTTCCGGGTCTGGCCTGGTGCCTCGAAGAAGAGGAGAGGCCTGGGTGCTTCCACCCGGAAAAGGCCGTCGCGCTGGGGGTCTCGCCCGGGCCCGATTTCGGACGATTGCAGCGAGGCGAGCTTGTCAACGGCTCCGAAGGCAAAGAAGTGAAGACTGAGGATGTGATGGACCCTCCGCGCCGGGGACGCAAGATCGTGGTCACTGGCGACACGCGACCGACCGCGGCGATAACGGAGCTGGCTCATGAGGCTTCTGTCCTAGTGCATGACTCCACGTTTGGGTTGTCGGAGGTGGACCGCGCGCTGGAGACCGGGCACTCGACGGCTCGCGAGGCGGCCGAGGTCGCCAAGGCGGCCGAGGTCAGCACCCTCGTGCTCACGCATGTCAGCTCCAGACACAACTGGAGAGAACTTCGAGACGAAGCCCGAGCCGTGTTTGCGAACAGCATCTTACCCAGGGATCTGGACGCACTGGTCGTTCCTTACCCCGAGAAGGGTGAGCCGAGGGTGGAGCGGGTATAATGGGCCTTCGCCGGGGGCACGTTGGGCAGGTCAGAGGGCACCGGCGTCAAGCGCCCACGTAGCTCAGGGGATAGAGCACTGGCCTCCGGAGCCAGGTGCCGCAGGTTCGAATCCTGCCGTGGGCATGGCCCGGGTGCTCGGCGGTCGGTCGCCGGGGGAGTCCAGGGTACTTAGTTGCCTCGCTGCTGTGCTCGCGAGAGAGACGTGTCGAGAGACAGCCACGCCGAAGACCATTTCGAACGCTTCGATATATCTCTTCTTCATGTCTTCCATAGGATGGGTGCGGCCGGTAGCTCGCTCCACACTTGTCTGCTGCAATGCCGGTTCTCCGCAGGAAACCACCAAGTCAAACAGCGTCAGATCGACGTTGACGTTCAGCGCGCTGCCATGACTCGCGACCCCGTGTTCGCACTTCAGCCCTACAGAAGCGACCTTGAGGCCGTCGAGGTAGAGCCCGGGGCGGCCGGGTGATCGCCGACCTTCGAGTCCCACCCCCGCTAGTACGAGGATCAGGACCTCTTCTAGGCTTTGGACAAAGGCACGTAAGTCTCTCCCGGGGATTCGCACGATGGGGTAGGCCACAAGTTGTCCGGGTGCGTGTACCGTACTTTGGCCTCCTCGTTCGGAGCGGGCTACCGCGACGCCTAGGCGCTCGACTCTTGCTGGGTCCAGTACGTCGGTCGCGGGCGCGTGCGCACCTAGGCTGATGACCGGTTCGTGTTCCAGGAGGAGCAGTGCGCCGGAATGCGTGTCTGCCGCCACGCTGCGCCGCAGCTCCGCCTGGAGGATCTGGACCTCGGCATACGGCGCCACGCCGAGGTCGTAGGCCGGCAGGAGGCCTGAAACCGAGCGGGAGATGTCAGAGTTGGTCGCCATGGCTACAATAGAGTAGCAGCGTGTGACCCGTCAACGATTGTCCCAAAGGAAGGCCCATGAGAGAGAACACCGATCCGCTTTGGGATGTCGTGGGCGAGAGAGTCAGGTTGCAGGGGCACGAGGACGTCACGCTGTTCACGTGCCCGAAGTGTCTCGTGGAGGTCGAGCTCCCCAGGGACGCGGAAGTTGGGAGTCGCTTTCGCTGCGGTCTGTGCGGTACCTTTTGCGAGGTGGCGCGCTCAGGCCTAGTATCTGATGATGGGGCGCCCCAGACCGTCGCGCGTCTCGCCGAGTGAGGTGGTGAGTTCGTAGGGGGCCGACACCGAAGTGGGATCGCCGTCCGAGATGTAGAGCAGCCCATCGCGCTTCTTGAGTTCGTCGATAGCCACGGCAAGGTTGTCGCCGGCGGATGTGATACGCGGGATGTGCATCGGGTCGAAGAGAGTGGAGTAGGGCGATGGACACACGGTATTGTCCAAGCCTGCCGCCGCTGTGTACTCGTAAGTGTAATCCTCCCAGGTCCCGGTCGAGAGGAGGCTCGGGAACTTGGGGAACTTCCCGCTGGGTACGGCAAGGCTCGAGACCGGATAGGCGTTGCCTATGAGCTCTCTCAGCGCTTTTTGCGACTGGGCGAGTTCGCTCCGTATCGAATCTTGAGTGGCAGAGGAGAGGTCCAGACCGGTTTGGGTGTTGCTGCCTACCTCGTAGCCCCAGCCCACGAGATTGAGGAGCTTCTCCTCTCTTCGCTCCGGTTGGCCGAAGACTTCGTTCTCGTTCGGCACCACGTCCAGTAGACAGAAGAAGGTCGCTCGAGGCTGCCAATAGCCGTTCTCGACTAGAGACTGCAATATCCCCACGGCACAGTTGGGGTCGATGGTGTCGTCGTCCAGGATCCGATATTGACCGGGGCTTGAGCCGTCGAATGTCACGGCCACAGGGGACTTGCCCGCGGGGATATCGATGTCGCCTGTCACGAGGTCGGCGAGGTTGACGGGGTAGAAGCCCTCGCGATCGAGGAGCGCCAGATCGTCGCGCAGTTCGTCAGGGGTCCGAGTGGTAACGTCAGACTTGTCCGCGCTGATCTTGTTGTATACGACCACCAACACGAAGCCCATCTCGTTGGCACCGATCAGCTTTGCACGCTCCGGGGTCATTGCCTGGCCGGCGAACGCATCGGACGGTTGCGTCGTCTCAGTCTGTTGAGGGTCTGCAACGGGATTGACGGCCACCTCCAGGGTGCCGTCGCCGCGGCCGCCGCCGAAGGCAAGGCCGGCGAGCAATCCTGCAAAAGCCCCTGTAAATAGGCAGAGAAGGAGAAAACGGAGGACCCGCTGGCGTCTCATGATTGGCAGAGTCTAACAGATGTTCCTGGTAAACTATCCCGCGCCATGAGTCGTGATGACTACCCCGAGTATCTGAACGGGGGTGGCCCCAGACAGGGCTACTCCCAGAGTCGGCGCGCCGATATGGCGTACGGACTGCCGCCGGTTCAATCGGCCGGCCCCGCCGTAGGCACAGGCGGCGGGTCAAGATATGGTAGTGGCGGCGCAGGCTCCAACCGACGTGGTCCAGGTAGGGCTGTGCTGACGTTGGCTGCTCTTGGCTTGGTTGCGTTCGCGGCAGGTTTCATCGCGCTGTGGTCGCTGGGCAGCGTGATCGTGGGGGGGTCTGCGTTCGGGGGTTCAGGGGTGGTCGAGCTGTCCGCGTCTGCCATGCCTGTCCAGAGCGACTATACGGTCGAGCCCCTGGTCGACCTGCTCGAATTCCGCGACTTGGCGTACGTCCCGGTGAAGGCTGTGTCGGTGATGCCTAATCGGGGCTCTGACTACTTTGACAGAGTGATAGCGGCCATCGATCGCACCGAGATCAACAGCATCGTTATCACCGTGAAGGATGACCGTGGTCACATCGCCTTCAACACCGACATGGCCCTGGGCGTCAAGTACGGGACCGTGAATGCAGGCGCGGGCATCGGTATAGAGGACCTAGATGGTCTCATGGCCAAACTGTCGGAGCACCACATCGTGCCCATCGCGCGCATCGTCTCGTTCAAGGACGACCTGCTGGCGCGCAAGCGGAAGGATATGGCAGTCAAGGACAACAACGGCGAGGTCTTCGTCGACGGAGAAGGGCAGGCCTGGCTGAACCCGTACAATCACGACGCGTGGGAGTACCTGGTCCAGGTGGCCGAAGAATGCGCGCGCCGGGGGTTCCGCGAGATCCAGTTCGACTATGTGCGGTTCCCCAGCGCGGGCACCAAGGGAGCGGTCTATCAAGGGCAGTATTGCGCGAAGGAAGACGCAATAGCTGGGTTTCTTGCCTACGCGCGGCCCCGTCTGGAGGCGCTAGGTGTGTGGATGTCGGCCGACGTATTTGGCTGGGTGGTGGGCAAGAGCGACGATATGGGTATCGGACAGAAGCTCGAGAAGCTATGTCAGAACGTGGACGTGATTTGTCCGATGGTGTACCCCTCGCTGTACGGCGCTTGGTCTTATGGGGTGGACAAGCCCGAGGAGCGACCGTACGATATCGTCCATTCAGCCCTCAACGACGCCGCGAAACGCTTGGTAGGCACGGGGGCCAAGGGACGTCCTTACTTGCTGGCTGCCGACGGCAAGCGCGTCGAATCGTCAGCGGAGTGGATCAAGGCTCAGATAGAAGCAGCGGAGGATCTCGGCTTCGACGAATGGATGCTTTGGGGTGGGTACATCGAAGAAGCGTTGCGCGACGCGGACGACAACTACAATGGACCCGCGCTGAGCACGTATGCGCCTCGCGGCGCTGCTGGTGTGGCTACGACCACGAACTAGCTCAGAACGACGCGCATCGGATGACCTGATAAACTCCCGGTTTGGTGGTGGTTCGGGGGCGTCAATTGCGCCTGAGTACTTTGATTGCTGGAGGCAGACGTGGAATACGGAGACTTTCTGTTCACCTCTGAGTCGGTGAGCGAGGGACATCCCGACAAGATAGCGGACCAGATATCTGATGCGGTGCTCGATGCTGTGCTGCGGGAAGATCCCGCGGGGCATGTCGCTTGCGAGACCCTGATCACGACAGGTCTCGTGGTGGTCTCGGGGGAGATCACGACCTCCTCGTATGTCGACGTGCCTTCGCTCGTGCGGCGGACGATCGATCGAATAGGCTATAACCGGGCCAAGTACGGCTTCGACTCCTCTACGTGCGGCATCATGACTGCCATACACGAGCAATCTCCGGACATCGCTCAGGGCGTCGACAAAGCCCTCGAGTCAAGGACGGACCCTCAGGACCAGGACGCGCTCGATCACCAAGGTGCTGGCGATCAGGGCATGATGTTCGGTTATGCCTGCAAGGACACCGACGAGCTCATGCCCATGCCCATACTCCTGGCTCATCGACTGGTCCATCGCATGAGTGAGGTCCGCAAGGGCGACGTGTTGCCGTATCTGCGGCCCGACGGCAAGAGTCAGGTGACGGTGCAATATGAGGACGGCAAGCCTAAATTCATCACCGCGGTCGTCCTGTCGACTCAGCACAAGGACGGCGTAGACATCGAATCTCTACTGCGGCCGGACCTGGTCGAACATGTCATCCATCCCATCCTGCCCGAAGGACTGTACGATCCGCAATTCAAGAAGACCAAGCTGTTCGTCAATCCGACTGGCAAGTTCGTGATCGGCGGACCCATGGGAGACACTGGACTGACCGGCCGTAAGATCATCGTCGACACTTACGGTGGCTTCGGTAGGCACGGTGGCGGCGCCTTCTCGGGCAAGGACCCGTCGAAAGTGGATCGCTCTGGTGCATACGCAGCCAGGTATGTCGCCAAGAACATCGTGGCCGCTGGTTTGGCGGACAGGTGTGAAGTCCAGGTCGCGTACGCAATCGGCGTGGCCCATCCGGTCAGCGTCATGGTGGAGTGCTTCGGGACGGCGCATGTCGACCCGGCCGTGCTCCCCGGACTTGTCGCAGAACATTTTGACTTGAGACCGGCCGCGATCATTCGCGATCTGCGCCTTCTGAGGCCTATCTACGAGAAGACCGCTGCATACGGACACTTCGGCCGCGAAGACGCGGACTTCTCATGGGAGAGCACTGACAAGGCAGACGCGCTGAGGCAGGCCGCCGGACTCTAGCAAGGAGGCCGTCTGCCGGGTCTCACAGGCGGGCGGGTCAGGAGGTCTACGTGGCGGAGCCGGCGGGCTTTGCTGACCGCAGGATAGCGCAGGTGGTGCCCTTGCTCCGGCTGCCCAGTCTGGGGGATCGGCACTTCGACTACGTGGTCCCGGGGGAGATGGCCGGAAGGGTGGCCGTCGGCTCGGTTGTGCGCGTGCCGTTCGGAAAGCGACAGGCGCGCGGTGTGGTGGTCGGCACGGGGTGGAATGCCTCAGCGGATGCCGCGCTCGACCTGAAGTCGATCGAATCGGCCGAAGAACGAACCGTCAGCCCTGAGCTCATGCTGCTGGCCGAGAATGTGGCCCAGCGATACATGGCCACGCTGGAATCGTGCCTGCGGTTGGTCGTTCCGCCGGCACCCAGCAGCGTCGGCTCCGGCAGTTCGCGCCGAACCGACGATTGGGTGTTCAGAAGCAGACCCGGTGACGGCTGCGACTCGACCGATACGTCACTCACCACAAAGCAGGCCGTCCTTCTGGCACTGATACCCGTGGATGGTCTGCCCTATAAGGTGGCGCTTGATCAGGCGGGCGTGGGTAAGTCGGTCATGGCCGGCCTGGCACAGAAGGGTCTGGTCAGGGTGGCTGCGGCGCCCCATGGCACGTCTGATGGGGGGAGTCTCGACAGTGGGAGGCAGATCGGGTCGTGGCCGACCCTAGCTGCCGAGCAAGAACGGGCGGTGGAGTTGTTGGCCCCCGAGTTGGAGGGCACGGAGGTGAGCAGTCGTCAGCTCTGGGGGGTCACCGGCAGCGGTAAGACGGAAGTGTATCTGCATCTGACGAAGTCGGCCCTTTCTCGGGGTTACGGAGTCATCCTCCTGGTGCCGGAGATCGCGCTCACCCCACTGATGATAGGACGAGTGCGCGACCGCTTCGGTGATCTTGTGGGGGTGATCCACAGTGGTCTGACGCCGTCTCAACGCAGGCAAGAATATGCGCGCATAGCCGACGGAGAGGCGAGAGTGGTCGTCGGAGCGCGGTCGGCGGTGTTCTCACCGGTTCGGGACCTTCGCCTGGTGATCATCGATGAAAGCCACGACAACTCGTACAAGCAGGAGGAGACTCCCGGCTACCTCACCAGGAGCGTCGCCCAGATGAGGCTTGAAGGTGACGGCGGGCTGCTAGTTGAAGGCAGCGCTTCGCCGGCGGTGGAAGCGATCAGCGACCCGTCCTCCTACGTGCGTATGAGGGAGCGAGTCAAAGGCGTGCTACCTGTGTGTGAGGTGGTGGACATGCGCCATCGTTCAGGCGGAGGGGTGCTGGCGGGGGTCACGCGCGAAGCTCTGGCCGAAACCATTCGCAGGGGTGAGCAAGCGATCGTACTTCTTAACAGGCGAGGTTATTCGGGCCATGTCTATTGTGAGGCTTGCGGCCACGTGATGATGTGCGGGGAATGTGAGCTGTCGCTGACCTACCACAGCCGGACGAAGCGGCTGGTGTGCCACCACTGCGGCCGGACGTTCGCGCAGCCGGCTATCTGCCCCGAGTGTAACGAAGCTCCACTCGTTCGGGGGGGGCCTGGCACCGAACGGCTCGCAGAAGAGATCAGCCATCTTGCGAGGGCGGAGCACGTGTATCGGCTGGACTCAGACGTGATCACCAGTGGCACGCGTGCCCAGAGGATCTTGCACGAGTTCTCTTCGTCTCGTCCGGGTGTACTTGTGGGCACACAGATGGTGGCGAAGGGCCACGACTTCCCGGAAGTCACCCTGGTCGTGGTGGCCGACGCGGACATGGGGCTCTATGTGCCGGACTTCCGGGCGGCCGAAAGGACATACCAGTTGTTGACCCAAGTGTCCGGGCGTGCCGGACGGGCGGACAGGCCCGGCAGGGTCCTGGTCCAGACCTGGAATCCCGATGTGCCCTGTATTAGAATGGCGCTTGATCGAGAAGATGAGGCCTACTATCTCCGCGAAGAGGCCATCCGCGAGCGTCTCGGCTATCCTCCCTTCACTGAGCTGGTGCGTCTAGTGATGGTGGGGGAGCAACCGCTTGTCGTCCAGAAGGCCGCGCAGCATCTGGCCGGACTCCTGAGGCAGCACTTTGACGACCATGAAGTGCGGGGCCCCGCGCGACTAGCGTCTCTGCGTGGGAAGAGCAGGTGGCACGTCGTCGTATCGTCAGAGAAGGGAGACAGGGCGAGGGCCATAGTGGGTCAGGCTATTGCCCAGCTGAAAGGCCCGTATCGGGGACGAGGCGTAGGTCTGCTGGTGGACGTCGATCCGTACACGTTCGTCTGATCATGAGGTCGTAGGATTGTGAGAATCCGCACGTTAGGTGATCCGGTACTGAAGGAGACGGCCAGACCGGTCACCGAATATGACGAGAAGCTGGAAAGGCTCGCGGCGAGCATGGTGGCGGCCATGGACAGCGAGAAGGGCGTGGGCTTGGCCGCCACGCAGATCGGTGTTCTCAGTCGCATCATAGTATGGCGCGACCCCGAGGGGGAGGAAGAGCTATACGTGTTTGCCAATCCACTGATCACAGAATGGTCAGAGTCGTGCAGCACCGAGGTGGAGGGGTGCCTGTCCCTTCCGGGCGTGAGCGTCGAGGTGCCGCGGGCCGACCAGGTGGTGGTGAAGGCTGACGACTTGCAGGGGCAGCCCATGGAGGTTCATCTGACTGGCTATCCGGCCCGAATCGTGCAGCACGAGGTGGACCATCTGGACGGTTGTCTTATACTGGATCGGGCTACCCCCGAGGAGCGGCGGCGAGTGCTGAAGGAGTTGAGAGAGCGGACACTGGCGGACAGTTGAGTTTTGCATTCGCAGGCACGCCGCGCTTCGCGTCCGTTGTCCTGCGCGAACTGGTTGAGCTTGGGCGTGTTCCTGCACTCGTGATATCTCAACCTGATAGGCCTAGAGGGAGGGGCCGGTCTGGCAAGGTGCCGCACGCCGTGGACGAAGCTCTCTGTCACGGGCTGGACTGTCTGCAGACCGAAGATATCAACGCACCTGAGGTCGCGGAACGTCTTCGGGCGTCAGGCATCGATACCTTGATCGTCGCGGCCTTCGGCCAACTCTTGAAGAAGCCCTTGCTGGATTCCTTCGCGTGCCTGAATATCCATGCATCTCTGCTGCCTCGTTACAGAGGAGCCGCTCCCGTGGAGAGGGCGCTCATGGCTGGAGTAGCGACGACTGGTGCTACCATCATGCGGATCACGGAGGAGTTGGACGCGGGGCCGTGGGCCGAGATGGTCGAAGTGTCTGTAGGGTTGCGAGAGGACGGCGGCGAGCTTGGCCGGGTACTGGCGGTGACCGGCGCGGTGGCCATGGCGAACGTGCTCACGGGTATCGAAGACGGCACGGTGAGATGGACGGAGCAGGCGGGGCAGACTTCGTATGCGCACAAGCTGGGGCCTGAGGATGGGTGGCTCTGTGTCGATCACGGGGCAAGGAGAGCTCACGATCAGATCAGGGCACTCTCTCCGGCTGTCGGAGTCCGGGCGCTCCTTGGGGATGCCGAGGTGAAGATCTGGCGGTCTTGGCCATACGGGGAGGCCGGTCTACAAGACGTGCCGGCGATCGCGCAGGCCACGACGGGACGGTCCGGAGAGGTCCTGGTGGCGGAGGGTAGGCTGTTCGTCGGCTGCGCCTCCGGATGCATCGAGGTCATGGAGATACAACCAGCATGCAGGGCGAGGATGACAGCGGGCGCGTATCTGCGAGGATACTCGGGCAGCGTGCTAAGCCCCTTGCGCGCCGCCGGGCCGGGCCCTCGGGTCATGGGTGAGGGATAGAGGTAGAAGGGAGCCCCGTTGGCTATACCAGAGAGCGTACGCCGAGAAGTCCATCTGCTGCCCTCGATACTGTCCGCGGATTTCGCGCGGCTTGGTGATCAGGTGCGCGAAGTGATGGACGCGGGAGCCACTGTCATCCACGTGGACGTGATGGATGGGCACTTTGTGCCGAATATCACCGTGGGGCCGCTGGTCGTGAAGGCGCTGGCCCCGGAGGTGCACGGGCGGGGAGGGTTCTTCTCGGTCCATCTGATGATCGAGCGCCCAGAGGCGTATGTGAGCGACTTTGTGGCCGCGGGGGCAGATGCCATCGCGATACACGCTGAGGCCTGCTCTGACGGATATCGCACACTCGAGAGCATCCGCAGCCTGGGTGCGAGTCCCGGCTTGGCACTGAATCCGGGAACGGACGTAAGTCGCATCGAAGACCTCAAGAGTCTCATCGACCACGTGGTGGTGATGACGGTCAACCCCGGCTTCGGGGGCCAGGAGTTGATCGCCCCGGCCTTGGCGAAGATCTCGGAGCTGAGATGTATGCTGCCCGAGACTACGGCCATAGCAGTGGATGGGGGCGTGAAGAGGGACAACATCCGCGGGATCGTCGAGTTGGGCGGCAATTGGGTCATAGCCGGGTCAGTGGTCTTCGGAGCGGCCGACGCGGGGTCTGAAGCCAGGGCTCTTCAAAGGCTTATGGCCGGAAAACCCCCCGTGTGATAGATTCTCTGCTGTGCTGGAAGTAGCACGCAAATAGTAGGTCTTCGGGGTCGGGTGAGATTCCCTACCGGCGGTTATAGCCCGCGAGCCCTCTGAAGGGCAGACGAGGTGCGATTCCTGGGCCGACAGTGACAGTCTGGAAGAGAGAAGACCGCGGCCGGGCAAATTGGCCCGTCGGCGTAACGACCCCTTGACCTATGGTCTGAGGGGTTTTTTGTTGGACGAACAGGACATCGAGCATCTGAACAGGGCTCTGGATTTGGCGGAGAAGGGCAGAGGTTGCACATCCCCCAACCCGGTAGTGGGAGCTGTGATAGTGCGGGAGGGGAAGACCCTGGGCGAAGGGTGGCACGCAGGCGCCGGCCTTGATCACGCCGAGGTGGCAGCCATCCGCGACGCGCTGGCGCGGGCCGGCGCTGCCGGGGACAGCCTTGAAGCAATTGACTGGGGTACCGTGAAGACGGTGTGCTCTCGCGCGACCGTCTATGTGTCGCTCGAACCATGTTGCACTCAGGGACGCACGCCCCCTTGCACCACGGCCCTCATCAGCGGGGGCTTCGCACGAGTCGTAGTCGGCGCGCTTGATCCGACACCGGCGGTGAATGGCCGGGGCGTGCGCGCTTTGAGGGAAGCTGGCCTACAGGTCGAGGTCGCCGAGGGTGGGGTCAATCGCAGGGCCAGACGGCAGAATGACGGCTTGCGCAAGAGTGTGGCGCAGAGCCTGCCCTTCGTCACGTACAAGTATGCCATGACCTTGGACGGTCGGGTTTGTACCGACTCCGGAGACTCACGGTGGGTATCAAGCGCGGAAAGCCGGGCGATGGTGCATTGGTGGCGGGGGTGGTCGGACGCGGTGGTCGTGGGGGCCGGTACGCTAAGAGTGGATGACCCTACCCTGACCTCTAGAGGTGTGGGTTGCGCTCGCCAGCCACTTCGTGTGGTGGTTGACTCCGATTGTTCGGTGGCCGAGAGCGCCAATCTTGTTCGAAGTGTTGACGATGGCCCGGTGTTGATCTTGTGCGCAGAGGATGTGTCGCGCTCCAGGCTAGAGGAAGTCGAGAAGTGGGGTGTGTCGGCTCAGGTAGTGCCGCGATCTGCAGGGCAGGCTCTCGATCCGATGGCCGTGTGCAAGTTGTTGGCCGTGCGTGGAGTGCAGTCAGTCCTGTTGGAGGGCGGACCCAGGCTGGCAGGGTCTTGGTGGAATGCTGGGTTGGTCGACAAAGTGGCCGCCTTCGTGTCACCAAAGGTCGTCTC
The DNA here is from genome assembly GCA_963718375.1 of uncultured Actinomycetes bacterium. Classification (GTDB taxonomy): domain Bacteria; phylum Actinomycetota; class Thermoleophilia; order RBG-16-64-13; family RBG-16-64-13; genus RBG-16-64-13. The sequence goes on from CAVQZD010000005.1 coordinate 174,907, forward strand.
CGGAGAGATGGCGAGGGGTCCCTTCTGCGGTAGCGGGGCTCACACCATGCAGGAGGCAGTCAGCCTGCAAGAAGTAGAGGTAGCCCAAATCGGGCCAGATGTGCTGATCACCGGCTATACAGGGGGTCCGTTCTGATGTTCACAGGACTCACAGAAGAGGTGGGGGTGGTGCGCCGCGTCGAGCGGGGGACCGAGGGGGCGAGGCTAACGATCGGAGCGCGCGTGACGCTCGAGCAGACGCGACTGGGTGACTCGATCGCGGTCAGTGGAGCGTGTCTCACTGTGACTGAGATAGGCTCCGACCAGTTCGTGGCGGACTGCATGTCGGAAACACTCAAGCGGACGACCTTGGAGCGATTGGGCAGAGGTGCAGAGGTCAATCTGGAGAGGTCCTTGGCTCTGGGTGATCGGCTCGGCGGTCACATCGTGCTGGGGCATGTAGACGCCGTCATAGAAGTCACGGGCATAGAACGAAGAGGGGACTCGCTCGAGATGCGGTTCTCGTTGCCCGCGGAATTGGCGGCGTTCGTCGCCGAGAAGGGCTCAGTTGCGCTGGACGGCGTGTCACTCACCGTCATCAGGGCCGGGGGCGCGGAATTCGTGGTAGGGCTGATCCCACACACCCTCTCGTCGACGACGTTACGCAGGCTCCAAAAGGGCGATCTTGTCAACCTGGAGGTGGACGTCATCGCCAGGTATGTCTGCCAGTCTGTATTCGCCGGGAGGTCACGAGAGGGCGACGGCGCCCAAGAAGTCGGCGGTCTGACTATAGAGCTACTTGCGGAGAAGGGGTTCGCATGAGAGAGCAAGCGGTCTTCGCGACCATCCCAGAGGCGTTGGAGGACATCAAAGCCGGCCGGATGGTAGTGGTCGTGGACGACGAGGACAGGGAGAACGAGGGTGACCTCACGATGGCGGCCCAGTTTGTCACGGCCGAGGCGATCAACTTTATGGCGGTGAACGGGCGTGGGCTGATCTGTTTGGCCCTGACCGAAGAGCGCGCGCGCGAACTGCGTCTGCACCCGATGGCCCGTGAGAACCAGTCACGTTTCGGTACGGCCTTCACAGTCTCGATAGAGGCTAGGCACGGGGTGACCACAGGGATCTCGGCAGCTGATAGGGCGCGGACCATCCAAGTGGCCATAGATGCCGAGTCGCGCCCTGATGACTTGGTGACCCCGGGGCACGTGTTCCCTCTGGCTGGTAGGGAAGGTGGCGTGCTGGCGCGCGCGGGGCAGACAGAGGCCGCGGTGGATCTCGCCCGGCTGGCCGGTCTGGACCCGGCCGGGGTGATATGCGAGATCATGAACGACGATGGCACAATGGCGCGAGTCCATGACTTGACTGCTTACTGTGAGCGCCATGGTCTCAAGATGGTGACGGTAGCGGATCTAATACGCTACCGCAGGCAGACTGAGAAGCTCATACGGCTGGTCGCGAAGGTGAAGCTCCCCACCGTCGCGGGTGAGTTCGTGGCCTATGGGTACGAGAGCGTACTCGACGGTGAGCAACACCTGGCGCTGGTGAAAGGCGAGGTAGCCGGCAAGCAAGACGTGCTGGTCAGGGTGCACTCCGAGTGTTTGACAGGCGACGTGTTCCACTCGCTGAGGTGTGACTGTGGGCAGCAACTGGAGGCTGCGCTCGAACAGGTAGAGAGTGAAGGCCTGGGAGTCGTGCTCTACATGGCGCAAGAAGGCAGAGGCATAGGGCTTCTCAACAAGCTGCGTGCGTACGAACTGCAAGAGCAAGGCAGGGACACTGTGGAGGCCAATGTTGAGCTTGGCTTTGCCCCTGACCTTCGGGACTACGGCATCGGGGCCCAGATACTCGTGGACCTGGGGCTTACCTCGATAAGACTGATGACGAACAATCCCCGGAAGCTCGTGGGGCTTGAAGCCTACGGACTCACCATCAGCGAGCGAGTGCCGTTAGAGGTGGGTCCTACGCTGGCCAACGTGCGCTATCTACAGGCCAAGAAGGAGAAGTTGGGGCATATGCTGCACCATCAAGGACTTAAGTATCCGGATGACGACAGAAAGGAAGGCGAGGATGAGTGACGAGGGACGCGTATACGAAGGGGTACTCCAGGGCAAGGGTCTGAGGGTCGCTATCATCGCGAGCCGTTTCAATGACTTCATCGGCGCCAAGCTGATAGCGGGGGCCAAAGATTGCCTGGTGCGACACGGGGTCAAGGGGGCGGACATCGACCTGGTGTGGGTCCCGGGATCGTTCGAGATACCCCTAGCGGCTCAGCGTATTGCGAGGGGCGGCAAGTACAGCGCGGTGATATGCGTCGGTGCGGTGATCCGTGGCAACACCCCACACTTCGACTACGTCGCCGCGGAAGTGACGAAAGGCATCGCTCAGGTGCAGTTAGACACCGGTGTGCCTGTTGTGTTCGGGGTCCTGACTACAGACACTATCGAACAGGCTGTGGAGAGAGCGGGCACGAAGGCCGGCAACAGAGGTTGGGATGCTGCGCTCGCTGCCTTGGAGATGGCGAATCTTATGAACGAACTGGACGGCCCGGAGGCGTAGCTAGGTTAGGCTACCTTCTGGACCTTGTGTGCCTTCAGGCACTTTGTGCAGACATAGCCCTTGGTAGGCCTGCCGTCCACGAGGATGCGGACTTTCTGCACGTTGGGGTTCCAACGACGCGGGGTCGCGCGCATGGAGTGGCTCCTATTGTTACCGAAGCTCGGTTTCTTGCCACATACTATGCACACCTTGGACATGTTTGCTTTCCTTCGTCTAGATACGCCCGTTCGGAAGTGCCATAGTATGCCGCAGAGCCTGCCCCTCTGACAAGGGGAGACGTCAAATGGGGCCGAAATGGGGCCCATCGACAATGCAGCTTACGGTAGAATACCAAGGCAGCGGAGGCAGCTGTTCGGGGAAAGGAGATGGCCATCTTCACTAAGGATATGTCTTTGATGGAGGCTCTCCAGGCCGACCCCCGAGCTAGGGATGTCTTTGCTTCGCACGGTATGGGATGTGTCGGGTGTATGGGCGTTAGCTCGGAGTCCATCGAGGACGGAGCGAAGATGCATGGGATAGATCCGGATGTCGTGGTGACGGAACTGAACCGTCTGGTCGCGCCACCAGAGGATGATGCAGAATGAGGCCTGAGCGGACGGCAGGTGCTGGGAGGGCCGTATCACGAGGTAGGGTCTCCTCGGTGGGGGGTGCTCTCACGGTCACCGACAAGGCGATCGCTGACCTGGTGGGCCTCACCGTTCTGGAGTGCTATGGAGTGGTGGGCATGGCCTCCCCCAATCTGCGCCAGGGGGTGGCTTCGCTCCTGTCGCGAGAGCGCGTCCGTCAGGGCATCAAGGTCGATCAAGAGGGCGGCGACATTCACATCAAGCTGTATGTCATCGTCGAGTATGGCCTCAATGTCGCTGAGGTGGCGGGCAACGTACGCTCACAGGTCTCGTACACCATCCAGAAGATGATGGGTCGACCCGCCACTACCCTTCGAATCTACGTACAAGGGGTCCGTGTTGGCGAGCACTAGCGGGGGACCGCTCAGCGTCTCCCAAGCGCGTTCGCTGCTTGCGGCTGCTCTTGGGGCTTTGGAGGCTCGTAAGCAGGAGGTCAATGACCTGAACGTGTACCCGGTGCCGGACGGGGACACCGGGACCAACCTGGCGTTGACCGTCCGTTCGGTTATTGAGACCACCGCAAGCCTGCCCGCCACAGCCTCTAGAGAGGAGATCTGCAAGGGCATCAGCCAAGCGGCCCTTATGGGCGCACGGGGCAACAGTGGAGTCATCCTCTCTCAAATGGTCCGCGGAGCGATGGAAGTCCTAGCCCAGTCTGAGAACGTCACGCAGGCCACTTTGGCAGCCATGCTGCGCGAGGCGTCAGAGACGGCCTACAGGGCTGTACGCAAGCCCGTCGAGGGCACCATCCTGACTGTTCTGCGGCAGATGGCAGAGGCTGCCGAGGGGGCTCCCGCGGGCCTAGGCCTGAAAGGTCTGATGGAAGCAGTGGTCGCGGCCGGATGGAAGAGTGTCGAAAGGACGCCGTCGCTCTTGAGCGTCCTGGCCGAAGCCGGCGTGGTCGATGCGGGAGGATACGGCTTGGTGGTCCTGATCGAGGGGGCCGTGAGCGGTTCCAGCGATTGGGACGTACCGATCGCCGGCAGGTTCGGACGGCCGTCGCCGGCGATCGCGGAGGCCACGTCGCCAGAGGCGGAGGAAGAGAGCGAGTACACCTATTGCTGTAGCTTCCTACTTACGGGAGAAGGTCTTGACCTGGCCTCGCTGGAAGAGGAGTTCGGGTCTATGGGGGACAGTCTCTTGGTCGTAGGGGGCGAGGGGCAGTACAAGGTCCACGTTCACAGCGATGAGCCGGGGCGAGTGCTATCGGCCGCGACAGGCAAGGGTGTTCTCACCGAGATAGAGATCGACAACATGAAGGAGCAGACGGAGGCGCGGACCAAGCGGCTCGAAGCGGCAACGAGCGAGCAGGCCGGCGAACTCGAAGGGGCGGTCGCCACTCAAGTGGTGGCGGTGGTCGCTGGTGAGGGTAACAAGCAGCTGTATCGCAGCCTTGGCGTAGAGCTATTGGTGGACGGCGGTCAGTCGATGAACCCCTCAGCGGAGGACTTGTTGAAAGCGATCGACGCGGCCGATTCTCCTGCTGTGGTCATCCTCCCGAACAACGGCAACGTGATAATGACGGCGGAGCAGACCGTCGGCCTGGCCAAGCGAGAGGTGCACGTGGTGCCGACTCGCTCCATCCAAGCCGGCCTCAGTGCGGCCGTGGTTTACGATCCGCGCGCGGGCGGCCGGGAGAACGCCGAAGACATGAACGAAGTGTTGGAGCGGGTCGTCTCCGGGGAGGTTACGAGGGCAGTCAGAGCGGCGCTGGTCGATGGGGTGAACGTGAACGCGGATGACTTCATCGGGCTCGTGGATGAACGTGTAGTGGTCTCTTCGGCCAGTCTGGCGGATGCTATAGAGTCAGTAGCTGAGCGTCTGTTGGAGGGTGACAAGGAGATCCTCACTGTATTGCTGGGCGAGGGAGAGATCGGGCAGCAGGCGCGGGAAGCGATCGAGGCGATGGGGCAGCGATACCCCAAAGTCGAGATAGACGTGCATCAGGGTGGACAGCCGTACTACCCGGTCTTGCTCGGGGCGGAATAGAGAGGGCGGGTCCTACTACACGCAACGGCAGGGAGGTCAACATGATCATCAACCGACAGTCCACCGCGCTTGTCGTCGACTCTACTGCGGATCTGCCCGGAGGACTGGCTGGCGATCCGAACCTCAGCATGGTTCCCTTGACTGTGTTTTTTGGTGAAGAGAGCTACTTGGATTGGATCGAGATCCAGCCCGAGGAGTTCTACAGCAAGCTGGCCGCTACGAACGAGCTACCCCGGACTTCTCAGCCGTCGGCAGGGGCTTTTCTCGAGGAATACAAGCGCCTGAGGGCGCAGTATGAGCGGGTCTACTCTATCCACCTGAGCAGCCACCTGAGCGGGACTTGGGCTAGCGCCAACGTGGCGAAGGACCAGATCGACGGCGTGGAGGTGGTGGACTCAGAAGTCGCGACCTGTGGGATCTCGCTGCTCATAGACAGATTGCTAGACCTGATGGACCGCGGGGTGCCCGAGGAAGAGTTCAAAGCCTATATCGACTACTACGTGAAGCACAAGCTGCTCTACTTCGTCCCGAAGACCCTTGATCAACTGGCCAAGGGCGGTCGCATCGGCAGGGCGCAGCATCTGATGGGCAATCTTCTTAACGTCAAGCCCGTCCTCAAGGTCGAGGGAGGCGTGGTGGACGTGCTCAAGAAGGTCCGCGGCGTTCGCCAAGGCCTGGAAGCCATGCTGGAAGGGGTGCGTTCGGCTACGGTGCCTGGCCAGCCAGTGCTGATGGCTTTGGCTCACTCGATGAACGAAGAGGGCTTGGCTGAGTTCAGGGAGATGGCGGAAGCCGTGGCAGATAGAGAGATCGACATCCGGCTCACTACCATGGTCGGGGCGGTCATCGGCACGTATGCGGGGCCGGGCGCGGTCGCTGTCGCAGCCATCCAATAATGGACCGCGGCACGGGGGGTAGGTTGTATTACCCCCTGGGGAGTCGAGAGCCACTTGCAGGGGATGGTTGCAGGTTTGCTCCGACGTCCAAGACGCGGGTGGATCCGACGAGGTTGGATCAGCCCGTCAGCGTCATCCAAGGCGTGGGCAGGACCACTGAACTGCGACTACGCGCACTGGGGATCACTACGATCAAGGAGTTGCTCCAGCACCTGCCGTTCCGTCACGAGGCGCCGTCCCGGTTCGCGAAGATCAGCGAGCTGAAGGCCGGGGAAGAGGTGACCCTGCGAGTGCAGGTTGTCTCCTGCTCCGTCAGAGAGACAAGCCGAAGGCGGGTGAAGGTGTTGGAGGCTTTGGTGAGTGACGAGAGCGGCAGCACTGTGGCGACTTGGTACAACCAGGCGTACCTCGAAGGAGCTTTCCAGGAGCGACCCGAAGTCCTGCTGCGCGGGGTGCCGACGCGACAACGTGGCGGCGCGACCTTTTTGGTCAAACGACATGAGATCCTCGCGGGGGAGCAGGAGAGCCGGCACATACTAGGGCTTGTGCCGGTGTATCCGAGTACGGGTGACCTCAGCGTCCGCACGATACGCACTATTCTTCACAGGGCGACCCCTGAACTCAGGCACATGATCGACCCGGTGCCTGCCAGAATACTGGCCGAGCGTCGGTACGCGGGCAGGCGAGAGGCCGTGTGGGCCTCTCACTTTCCCAGGAGCATCGCCGAAAGCCGCGAGGCACGAGATCGACTCGCCTTTGAGGAACTATTGCTGCTGCAGCTTGCGGTCTTGCATGAACGGGCCGGGCAGGAGCAGAAAAGAAAGGCCCGTCCACTCCGTAGTCCCGGGTCTCTGTCCAGAGCCTTCCTAGAATCGCTGCCCTACGAGCCCACCAAGGCGCAAACGAGGGTGATGGACGAGGCAGATGGTGATCTGGAGCGGAGCGTTCCCATGAGACGGCTGCTGCACGGGGATGTGGGATCCGGAAAGACGGTGGTAGCTGCATACTGCCTGCTGCGGGCAGTCGAACAAGGAGCTCAGGCCTCGCTGATGGCCCCGACTGAGGTGCTTGCCGATCAACACCATCTGGGCCTCTCGGAACAATTGGCGAGCCATGGCGTCCGGGTGGGGTTACTCAAGGGGAGCCAAGCTCCTTCGGAGCGCGACGCAGTGCGTGCGGCCCTCGAGTCTGGCGAGATCGATGTGGTCATCGGCACTCACGCCCTGATTCAAGAAGGTGTGGCGTTCCGCGACCTTCGGGTCGCAGTGGTGGACGAACAGCATCGCTTCGGCGTCAGGCAGAGGGACGCCATACTCGCTCTCGACGATGAGGGGTATTGGCCTCACACTCTGCACATGTCGGCCACCCCTATCCCGAGGACTCTCAGTCTCACGCTCTACGGAGATTTGGACATCAGCGTCCTGGACGAGATGCCGCCCGGCCGGCGCCCGGTCGCGACAAGACTCGTATTTGGGGATTCGGAGCCGACCATGTGGGAGTTTGTGCGAGATCAGCTCCGTTCAGGTCATCAGGCCTATGTTGTGTGTCCGCTGATAGAGGAGAGCGACATTCTGCAGACCGCCTCCGCCGCTCAGACCTTTGCTGCGCTCGGTGCAGGGGAACTGGCGGAGTTTCGACTGCGCCTTCTGCACGGGCAACTTTCGCCGGGTGAGAAGGCAGCCGCCATGAGCGCGTACGTACAGGGCGACGCGGACGTCTTGGTGAGCACATCCGTCATAGAGGTCGGCATCGATGTCGCGCGGGCGAATGTGATGGTGATAATGGGTGCCAGGCGCTTCGGGCTATCGCAGCTGCATCAGTTGCGAGGGCGGGTCGGGAGGAGCGCCGAGCAGTCCTTCTGCTTCCTGATCGCCGAGGGTGAAGAAGGAGACGCGCTTGAACGGCTTGCCCTCTTCGCCAGGACGGCGGACGGCTTCGAGCTGGCCGAGGCTGATCTTCGGTCCAGGGGGGAGGGACAGCTGTTCGGAGAGAGGCAGTCCGGCGTCGGTGACCTGCAAGTAGCCTCGCTGCTCCGCGACCGGAAGCTTCTAGAAGAGGCTAGGGCGGTAGCAAAGACGCTTCTCGAGATCTGGCCGGATGACGAGCGCCAGAAGAGGGGGACCGAATTTCTGCGCGAAGCCTGCGAGCAACGCTTCGGAGATAAAGTCGCCTGGATGGATCGGGTATGAGTGCCGGCCCGCCAGGCAGAGTGCGCATCGTCTCGGGCGACAAGCGCGGTCGGCGCATCGTCGTGCCGGCCGGGTCTGGGATCCGTCCTACAAGTGAGATGGTCAGAGGGGCCATATTCGATGTGCTGGGATCGGTGCGCGGTTTGCATGTCCTTGACCTGTTCGCGGGAACCGGGGCGCTGGGGATCGAGGCACTATCCCGGGGGGCGAAGTCGTGTGTGTTCGTGGATGCGGACTCTGAGTCGGCGAGAGTGGTGGGAGAGAACCTCACCGCGCTCGGATATGAAGGCGTGAGCAGGGTGATCAACCAGGACTACCAGAAGGCCGTCGAGGCCATGCAGTCCGGTGGAGAGTGCTGGGATTTGCTCTTTGTCGACCCTCCCTATAGAATGCTGGCGGAAGTCGAGGCTGCTCTCACACCCCGGTTGGGAGCGCTACTGTCACCAGACGGTGTGATGGTGGTAGAGGGGCCCCGCGGTGTGCAGGTGACTTTTGGACAGGATCCACTCTTCGAAAGACAGTACGGTGACACAAAGATCACCATGGTCAGGTCAAAGGAGTGACGCTTGAATATCGCGCTCTGTCCAGGAACCTACGATCCCGTGACCATCGGGCATCTGGATATCATCTCTCGCTGCTCAGGCATGTTCGATGAGGTCGTTGTGGCCGTGGTGGCAGAATCGTTTCGCAAGACCGCTCTGTTCACGCCCGAGGAACGCGTGGTCTTCTTGGAGGAGTCCACGCAGCACCTGACGAATGTAAGGGTCGTCGTGATGCACAACCTGGTGGTGGACCTGGCCAGGGAGGTGGGGGCGCACGTGCTGGTGAAAGGGTTGCGAGCCATGACCGATTTCGAGTATGAGTTCCAGATGGCCCAGCTCAACCGCAAGTTGGACCCAGAGCTGGAGACGATGTACCTTATGGCGTCAGCTGAGTACTCGTTCTTGAGCTCGAGCGGCGTGAAGGAAATAGCGCGATACGGTGGCAACGTGAGCGACCTGGTTCCGGAAGTGGTCGCCCGGCGTTTTGCCGAGATTTTTTAGACAGCGGAGGATGCACAGATGGACGTTCTCGTACTGATCGACAAGCTGGACGATCTGGTCCACAGCGCGAGCACGTTTCCCATGACCGACAAGGTCATGATCGAGAGAGACGAGATCTACGATCTCCTCGATCAGATGCGCGCCACCATCCCAGAGGAGATCAAGCAGGCTCGCTGGATCGTCAAGGAGCGCCAGGAGATGCTCCAGGAGGCGAAAGAAGAGGGCGACCGTATCCTGAGAGAGGGGCGCGACGAGGCCAACCGCTTGGCCAGCGAGCAAGAGGTAGTGCGGAGAGCACAGAGGCAGTCTGAGGAGATCATCAGGGAGGCGGAGAATCGCGAGCGGGAGATACGCCTGGGCGCGGAGGATTATGCCGACGAGATCCTGAAGACTCTCGAGACCAACCTGGAAAGGTTCTTGGCTGCCGTGCAGCGTGGACGCGAGCGCCTGCAGGGTGGGCAGTCAGGCAAGCTCGACACGGCGACATCCAAGACCGAACGCCTGTAGTCACTGGGCACCACGCGCTAGCTTCCAGCCATCTTCGGGCATGCTACTGAATCTCGATGATCTCGGTCTTCGGGCCGGACAGCGCCATGACACCGTCTACGGCATGGACATCGCCCCCATCACCTTCGGGGGGGCGGAGTTTGTCGCAGTGGTGCCGGAAGGGGTGCACGTCATCGTGGAGAGGATTGCCGGCGGGCATCTTCTCCGACTGGACATGACCGCAAAAGTGTTCGGTCCTTGCTCGCGCTGCCTGGCAGAGGTCTGCCGGGAGCTTCATGCAGAGCAGGAGGAATTCATACCGTCGGCGGACGGCGGTTGGGCTGATTCTGAGTCAGTCTCCAGCCCGTTTGTCGAGGGCATGGTGGTGGATCTAACAGGGCTGAGCAGGGAAGCGGTCGTGCTGGCGCTGCCTGACCGGGTACTATGCTCAGAGGATTGCCGGGGTCTGTGCTCGACTTGCGGTGCGGAGCTCAATAAAGGAGGCTGTGCCTGCCCGCCACTTGAAGTATGATGTGCAATAAGGTAAAAACAACCGGTCTTGCAGTTAATGAAGAGAGAGGCTGAGGATGGCCGTCCCCAAGAGAAAGACTTCCCGGGCCCGCAGGGATTCACGGCGCGCTACGCATGCGGCTAAGTGTCCCACCGTCAACGAGTGCCCGCATTGCCATAGCCCAAAGTTGCCACACAGGGTCTGCCCGAACTGTGGGATGTACAACGGGCGACAAGTTGTGGCTGCAGAGGAGTAGAGAACAACACCATAGGTGAGCCAAGGGCGTAAGCCGGGGGAGGGCGAGGACAAAGTGCAGATCGTCGTTCAAGAAGGAAAGGCGCTGATAAGTCTTATCACGCCGATCCAGGCTCCGGATGAGAACTTGCGCACCACCACCGTCCAAAGCATCTCGGGTCCGGTCAAGGTCTACTACAGGGACTTCGAGGTGATCTTGGTCGAAGCCAGGGACGGGGCGCTGGAGATAATGCCGTCGTCCATCGGGGCGATCACCTGGACCGCCAAAGATCGCCGCTACCAGTTGAAGCTGGCTGGATGACGCGAGAGCTACAGTTCAGGGTGTTGGAGTGAAAGGTCAAGAACGCAACGTCATTGGATCGGAGTACATCGACGTAGGGCTATAAAGGACGCTGTCCGAGACGGACAGCGTCCTTTGTTCATGAGAGGCGACCCCCAAAAACCCGCTGTGAGGCGGGAGAACGTGGTGAGGAGGTTTCATGGCGTCGACAGATCCCGCGAAGATCAGAAACGTGGCGGTGGTAGGACACAGGGGAGCGGGGAAGACGTCGCTCATAGAAGCCTTGCTCTTCACTACAGGGGCGAAGAACAGGCTGGGCACCGTCGCAGACGGCACTACGGCGATGGACCATGATGAGGATGAGATCAAGCGGCAGATGACGATCTCGGCCGGCCTTGCCCATGTCGAATGGGGAGGTAGCAAGGTCAATCTGGTCGATACCCCGGGCGAAGCCTCCTTCATCAACGAAGCTCTGGGGACCCTACCGGTGGTCGAGACGGCCCTGGTCGTGGTGAACGCGGTGACCAAGGTCGAGGTGCAGACAGAGAAGGTCTGGAAGCGTGCCAAGGAGCTGGGCGTCGGCAGGCTGGCTGCGGTCAACATGATGGATAGGGAGCGGGCTGATTTCGGCGAGGCACTGGCCGCGCTGCGGGACCGCTTCGGTGATGAGGTCGTGGCGCTGGCCCTGCCCATAGGACGAGAGGGCGACTTCAGCGGCGTGGTGGACCTGCTGTCACTGAAAGCGTTCACGTACGCCAACAACGGTGCCAAGGGTTCAGAGGCAGCGGTGCCGGCCGATATGGAAGAGGCTGTGACTAAGGCCCGAGAGACTCTCATCGATCGGGTAGCGGAGGGCAATGACGAGCTGCTGGAGAAGTACCTGGACGGACAGGAGCTCACGGCGGACGAGATGGCCAAGGGTCTGACAGCAGCGATCCTGGCGGGTTCGCTATCGCCAGTCATACCCGTGGCGTCCACCAAGAATATTGGGATCGACAGGCTGCTGGACCTGCTACTCGAGACGCCATCGCCGGCGGATCGCGGGGCGATAAGAGTGCTCGCTGGCGCCAGCGGCGGCGACGAGACTGTACTTGAGCCAGACCCCAGCGGGCCCGCTGTGGCGTTCGTCTTCAAGACGATCTACGACCAGTTCTCCGGACGTGTGAACCTGGTCAAGATACTCTCGGGCAAGATCGGCACCGACAGCCACCTGCTAAACGTGAGGGCCAACGAGAAGGAGCGCACGGGCAACATCCTTCTCATGCAAGGCAAGGAGACAAAGCCCGTAGAAGGAGCCTCCGCTGGTGATATGGTCGCGCTGGCGAAACTCAAAGAGGCTAACACGGGTGACACACTCTGTGAGTCCGCTCATGTTGTCCGCTTCCCCAAGTACGAAGTGCCGCCTCCCGCGATCTCGTTCGCGCTGACCCCTAAGACCAGGGGTGACGAGGAGAAGGTCAGCAACGGGCTGAAGCGCTTGGGCGAAGAGGACCCAGCTATGCAGCTCAAGTTCAACCCGCAGACCAAAGAGATGCTCATCTCTGGCACCAGCCAAGTGCATGTCGAAGTTGTCCTGGATAAGTTGAAGAGAAGGTTCGGGGTAGAAGTGGAGTTACACCCGCCGCAGGTGCCGTACAGGGAGACCATACGCAAGAAGGCTACGGCTCAAGGTCGGCACAAGAAGCAGACGGGTGGACGCGGGCAGTTCGGCGATTGTTGGATAGAAGTCGAGCCGAGAGCGAGCGGCGAGGGCTACCTGTTCGAAGACGCGATCTTCGGAGGATCGATACCGCGCAACTTCATCCCAGCCGTCGAGAAAGGCGTCGTAGAGGCAATGGAACACGGCGTGATAGCGGGGTATCCCGTCGTGGACGTCAAGGTGAAGCTCTATGATGGTTCGTACCACAATGTCGACTCGTCGGAGTTGGCCTTCAAGCTTGCCGGCGTCCTCGCGTGGAACCACGCAATGACCCTGGCCCATCCCGTGCTTCTCGAACCCATCATGAACGTCGAAGTCATTGCACCCGACCAGAACATGGGCGACATCATGGGCGACCTCTCTGGGCGTCGCGGAAAGCCCCAGGGTAGTGAGAGCCTCGGGGAGTTGCAGGCCATCAGGGCCCAGGTGCCCTTGGCGGAGATGCTCAGCTACGCGCCGCAGTTGCGTTCGATGACGGCAGGCCGCGGGTCGTACACGATGGAGTTGGACCACTATGAGGAGGTCCCGTCGCATCTGGCCGACAAGATAGCGGCTGAGGTCAAGGCGCGACGCGAAGCAGAATCCTAAGTCTGAGCGGTACCAGCCCGCCCAAGACTCACTCCGGGACAGCAGCAGAAGAGCCGCCGGCGACCCACTCGGGTCGCCGGCGGCTCTTCTTGAGGGGGTGTGGGTGCCGGAGTTCTTCGCAGACTCTCTCCCTGAAATAGAGGATGGGTGCAACAAGTGTTGTATAGTTGAAGTAATGCAACTCACGGCACCTGTGGAGGGGAGTTGGACGAGGGTCGGGCACATCGGCTGAGCGATCTGCTGCGTGAGGGCTTCGATGGTTTTTCGCGCTCGCAGAAGGCGATCGCTCGGTACATCATCGACCACCTTGAGGAAGTCAGCTACCTGAGCGCTGAGGAGTTGGGCGAGAAAGGCAGCACCTCAAGCTCTACGGTCGTCAGGTTCGCACAGTCGCTGGGCTTCTCCGGCTATCCGGAGCTCCAGAAGGCGGCACGTGATGAGCATCGACTCGGGGCTACGGCGAGGTCCGTGGTCCACGAAGACCAGATGGGCTTCTCCATCGAGGAGGATGTCCTGACGAGATCGCTGAAGACCGACGTCCTCAGTCTTGAAGAGACCATCAGCAAGAACACGATGGAACGTTTCAATCGCGCGGTGACTTCGCTGACCGGGGCAAGACAAGTGCTGGCGGTGGGGCTCCATGAGGCGGCCATGGTCGCGGGGCATGCCTCTTACGTCTTGGAGCTACTTGGTATCCCCTGCAGTGCGGCGTTCGACGGTTCTGAGTCCAATGTGGCTCGGCTAAGCCGTCTCGAGAAGGGAGACGTGCTGCTTGCGGTCGGATTCCGCAAGGCCCACTCTGTCACCATCTCCTTCTGCGAGGGTGCTGTCGCTCAAGGCGCGGAGGTCCTGGTCATCACCGACAATTCCCTGTCTGAACTTGCGGATAGGGGGACCGTTACGCTGTACGCCGACATCGACTCCACTTTCTTCGCCCACTCGCTGGTCGGACCCATCGGGCTGGTGGGAGCCCTCGCCGCGGCAGTGTACGGGCGGAATAGGGACCTGCACGATACCCGGGTCCGGGGCATCCGGGACCGCTCGATCGAATCAGGCTGGCTGCGCTAGGCGTAGGAGAATCGTAGACCCGTTGAAGGGGTCCGTAGCCTCAGCTAAACTCGAAGACGCGATCAAAGGTATTCCTGAGGTGGGAACGGGCGGAGGGTAGCTGTATGTCTGGACACTCAAAATGGGCGGGCATCAAGCACAAGAAGGCGCTTGTCGATGCCAAGAGAGGCAATCTCTTCGGCAAGCTCGCCAGAGCGATCACCGTCGCGGCCAGGGAAGGCGGTGGTGACCCCGAGCACAACGCGGCTCTGGGCACAGCGATCCTCAAGGCCAAGGATGCCAACATGCCGGGCGACAACATCGACCGGGCCATCAAGAAGGGTACGGGCGAGGGCTCGGACGCCGAGACTTATCATCACCTCACCTACGAGGGGTACGGTCCCAACGGAGTCGCCATATATGTCACGGCGCTGAGCGATAACAAGAATCGCACCGCGGCCGACGTCCGTCACCTATTCGATAAGAGTGGTGGGAAGTTGGGCACCGACGGCTCCGTCAGCTGGATGTTCGAACGAAAAGGGGTCATTTTCGTTGATGCCGCGGGTCGCGACGAGGACACCGTGATGACCGCAGCGATCGACGCCGGGGCAGAGGACGTCCTCAGCGAGGGGGATATGTTCGAGATCCGGTGTGAAGTCTCAGACTTCGTCAGCGTGCGCAACAAGCTTCAAGAAGCGGGTCTGGCCTTCTCATCGGCGGAGCTCACGATGATTCCCAAGAACACCGTGGCTCTGGACGAAAGCGACGCGCGCAAGACGCTCAGGCTGCTTGACGCGCTGGAGGAGAACGACGACGTGCAAGAGGTGTTCGCGAACTTCGACGTGTCGGACGAAGTCATGCGCGCCTTGGCCGGCTAGAGGATCAGCCGCGACGTGAACGAGCCGGCGGGCAGGGTGATACTAGGGCTCGATCCAGGCACGGCCTCCACCGGGTACGGCGTAGTGTCGGTGAGCGGCAATCGGTTCAGGGCTCTATCCTACGGCGTGGTAGAAACGCCTTCTCGCATGGCGCTGGAGCGGCGATTGGAGAAGGTGTTCGCAGAGATAACCGAGATCCTGAGGTCTCATCGCCCTGACGCCACCGCAGTGGAATCGCTCTTCTTCAATACGAACGTCAGCACGGCTCTGGCCGTAGGTCACGCGCGAGGCGTAGCGTTGCTGGCGTGTTCTCAGGCAGGTTGCGAGGTGTTCGAGTACACTCCTCAGCAGGTGAAGAAGGCAGTGGTGGGCTACGGCAAGGCCACGAAGGAGCAGGTCATGGACATGGTAAGGGTGCTCTTGGGGCTGGTGGACACACCCAGACCGGATCATGCGGCCGACGCACTCGGGGTGGCCATCTGCCACGCGAACACACTGGGGTTGCGTGAGAGGATCGCAGCGAGCGAGGGTGGCCGGATGAACAAAGGGCGACAGGTCACGTGATCGAGAGGCTACAGGGGTCCGTTGTCTCAAAAGCCGCTGACAACGTGGTTCTCAGCGTGAGCGGGGTCGGCTTTCTGTTGGAGGTCTCGGCTGTCACACTCAGGGATGTGCCGTCCGTGGGAGAGGAAGCGCTTCTCTATACGCATCTTCACGTGCGCGAAGATGTTCTGCAGCTCTTTGGGTTCTCCACGGAGGAAGAGAGGGAGCTCTTTCGGCTGCTGATCAGCGTGAGCAAGATAGGGCCCAGATTGGCGCTGGCTGCGCTTTCTAGCAGACGGCCGCCTGAACTCAAGAGGGCCTTGGCCAACGGGGATGTGGCCCTGTTCGCTTCAGTGCCTGGGATCGGCCGGAAGACTGCCGAACGCATCATCCTGGAACTGCGGGAGAAGATGGGTGATGCCGGCCTGGCGGGAGCAGGCGTGTCGGGAGAGGGTGCCGGTTCAGTACCGGACTCAGTCATGATCGCCCGATCCGCTTTGGTCGAATTGGGTTACTCCTTAGCGGAGGCCGACAGTCTCCTCGGACCTCTTGACCCAGGGCTACGGGTCGAGGATCTGGTGCGGAGTGCTCTCGGGGGTACTTCATGACGGCTGAGCAAGATGGAAGAGACCCAGGCGAAGGGATCGACCTATCAGCGGAGCATACATCCGTGGCTGATGCTGAGCGCCTGGCGGATCCGGAAGTCGACCTGCGAGAAGAAGACCTAGAGCGGACTCTACGCCCGCGTTCACTGGACGCGTTCGTGGGACAGCCGGTTCTGAGGGAGCAGTTGCAGATCTTCATCGAGGCGGCTAGCTCGCGGGGTGAGCCGCTTGACCACGTCCTGCTGGCGGGGCCGCCTGGTCTAGGTAAGACGACCCTCGCCAACATCATCGCTCTCGAAATGCGGGTGAACATAGTCACCACTTCGGGTCCTGCCCTGGAGCGCAAGGGGGATATGGCTGCCATCCTGACCCATCTGCAGGAAGGTGACGTCCTCTTTATAGACGAGATCCATCGTTTGAACCGAGCGATTGAAGAGATCCTATATCCGGCGATGGAGGACTTCGAGATAGACATAGTCATCGGCCAAGGGCCGAGCGCGCGTACCATCAGACTGGAGGTGCCTCGATTCACCCTCATCGGTGCGACCACCCGCTCGGGGCTGATCACGACGCCTCTGCGCGATCGCTTTGGGTTCTCGCACCGCTTGGATTACTACTCCGCAGATGATCTGGCAGAGATAGTGGGTCGGTCCGCCGAGATACTGGGCGTACGCATCGACGACGAGGGAGCGCGTGAGCTGGCCCTGCGCTCTCGAGGCACGCCTCGCATCGCCAATAGGCTGCTCAAGAGGGTGCGTGATTTTGCCCAGGTACGGCACCAAGGGGACATCACTGCCTCGATCGCGTTGGAGGCCCTGCAGTTGTTCGAGGTCGACGATGAGGGCCTAGACAGGGTGGACCGCGAGATCCTGTCGCTAATACTGCACAAGTTCGACGGTGGCCCGGTGGGCCTCTCGACTTTGGCGGTGGCGATAGGCGAAGAGCCCGACACGATCGAGGATGTATACGAACCGTTCTTGCTGCAGCGCGGGTTCCTCATGCGGACACCCAGGGGCAGAGTGCTCACCCGGCTCGGCTACCAGCACTTCGGGGTGGAGCCGCCTGGCCAGGCCCAGGCGAGCGAGCCGGACCGACTGTTCCCGTAATCGACCCGTCACCGAGCCAGAGACTATGAGGGTGCTGCTACACGTGTGCTGTGGGCCTTGCGCGTGCGGGACGATCCCGTTCTGGCAGAAGCGCGGGTTGGAGCTGGTCAGCTTCTTCTATGACCCCAACATCCATCCCTTCCTCGAATTCGCGCGACGTTTGCAGGGCATGAGGGAGGTGGCGGCTGGCACCAAGACGGACCTGGTCACCGATGAGTCCTATGATCCGGCGGCGTGGTTCGAGGCGGTGCGGGGCGGACCCGAACTGTCTCGCTGTCGCCGCTGCCTGGCTATGCGGCTGGAACGATCGGCCAGGGAAGCGGTTGCGCTGGGGTGCGACGGGTTCTCCACGAGCCTTTCCATCAGTCCCTGGCAAGACCACGATGCGATCCGAGCTGCAGGCTCGGAAGCGGGGGAGGCGCATGGGGTCGAGTTCTTGTATGAAGACCTGCGGAGCGAATACCCGCTCTCCCGGCGTCTCAGCCGCGAGCAGGGCATCTACCGTCAGAAGTACTGCGGCTGCTTGGTCTCGGAGTGGGAACGGTATCAGGACAATGCCCCCTCGCCCAACCCCACGGAGGAGTAGCCGGAGCGTGAGGATAGAAGAGCTCGAATTCGACCTTCTTCCGGAGGCCATCGCGCAGAGACCCACCGAGCCCCGGGACAGCTGCAGGCTGATGCGACTGACGGCGACTGGAGGAATAGAGCACGGCCAGTTCTTCGAACTGCAGCGGATGCTCAGGTCGGGGGACGCCCTGGTACTCAACGACTCCAAGGTGCTGCCGGCCCGAGTGCAGGCCAACAAGAAGAGCGGCGGCGCGGTGGAGATACTTTTCATCAGGCCGGCGCCGTCGGGCGGGGATCAGGAAGGTGAGTGCTGGGAGGCGCTTGTCAGGCCGTCGCGGCGCCTGAAGCTCGACAGCGAGCTTCTGGTGGGCGGAGATCGCCTGAGGCTCAGGGAGTCGCTCGGCGACGGCCGCTGGGTGGTGTGCGCTGGCGCTGATCGTCCGCTGGTGGACGTTATGGAACGAACACGGACAACTTCCGCTGCCTCCGTACATCCACACCTACCCAGAGGAGCCTTCGCAGTATCAAACGGTGTACGCCGCGACGTCGGGTTCAGCTGCGGCGCCCACTGCGGGCCTGCACTTCACCGAAGAGCTGCTTCTGAAGCTTCAGAGAATGGGCGTCGAGATCGCGAGGCTGACACTGCATGTCGGCCTGGACACGTTCTTGCCCATACGAGAGGACTTGGTAGAACAACATCGCATCCATACCGAGTCTTACGCGGTGCCAGCCTCGACCATAGAGAAGTTGCGGGCGACGCGCTCTCGGGGAGGGCGGGTCGTCGCTGTCGGCACGACGGTCGCCAGGGTGCTGGAGACGTTGGGGCAGGAGGGGGCGTTGGCGATGAGCGGGCGCGCGAGCGCTGTTGTTGGGTGCACCGGGATCTTCATCACGCCCGGATATGAGTTTCTGGCGGTGGATGGCTTGCTGACTAATTTCCATCTGCCCAGGAGCACTGTTCTTGCCTTGACCATGGCGTTCGGCGGCGTTGAGAGGGTCAGGGCCGCATATGCGGAGGCACTCGCTGCGGGTTACAGCTTCTTCAGTTTCGGAGACGCCATGCTGATCGAGAAGCTGGCGGGACTGAGCCCGGAGAAAGGCACGCCAATTGCAGTACCTTGACGGCCTCCCCGACTTCCCTTTCACCTTGGTGCGAGAAGACGGCGGCGCTCGAGCCGGCGTCCTCGAGACGCCTCGGGGGCCGGTCCTCACCCCATGCTTCATGCCCGTGGGCACTAAGGGGACGGTCAAAGCCATGCCCCCGGAGCGGCTGAAGGCTGTCGGAGCGCAGATAGTCCTAGCGAACACCTACCACCTTGCGATGAGGCCGGGTAGCGACGTCGTCCGGTCTCTCGGCGGCCTTCACCGGTTCATGGGGTGGGAGGGACCGATACTGACGGACAGCGGGGGCTACCAGGTTTTCAGCCTCAGGGACACCGTCCGGGTGGACGATACCGGCGCCACGTTCCAGTCGGTGTACGACGGGTCGAAGCAGGTGTTCACGCCGGAGCGCGCGATGCGTGAGCAGCAGGCTCTTGGCGCCGATCTGATCATGTGCCTGGACCAGTGTCCGCCCGGCGGCTGCAGAGAAGGCCTCTCTCAAGGAGGCAGTCGAGCGTACGACCGCGTGGGCTCGGCGCTGCAAAGAGGCACATAGGGGCCAGGAAGGCATGGGCACCGATGGTCCGCAGATGTTGCTCGGCATAAGTCAAGGGGGCGTGGTCCCGGCGCTGCGGCAACGCAGCGTGGAGCAGCTGCTGGAGATCGGGTTTCCTGGATACGCCATCGGGGGGCTGTCGGTGGGGGAGGACCGAAGCGCGATGTTGGCGACGACGGAGCTGGCTGTCGCGGCTCTGCCAAAAGATAGGCTGCGGTATTTCATGGGCATCGGCGACCCCGCCGGCCTGCTAGATGTCATAGCCAGAGGGGTGGACATATTCGACTGTGTTCTGCCCACGAGGACGGCCAGGATGGGCACGGCCTTCACCAGCGAAGGCAGTGTCAACCTGCGAAACGCCGAACACGCGCTGTCTGCGGCACCTTTGGAGGCTGGGTGCCCGTGTCCGGCGTGCACCAGATTCAGCAGGGGAGCCATCCGGCACTTCGTGATGCAGAAGGAGATACTGGGGGTCTATCTGCTGACGGAGCACAACCTGGTGTTCCTCATGCGCCTTATCACCGCGGCGCGTGAGTCCATACTCGCGGGGGGTTTCGCGGCCTTCTACAAGCAACAAAGAGACGCATGCTAACATAGCGTCTCACGCCAAAAAGATGCGCTCCGGTCGTGTGGAGCAGTACTGATATAAGGAGGATGCGTTGTCTCAGTCGTATTACATGCTGTTGATCTTCGTAGTGTTCATAGCCATCTTCTACTTCATGGCTATCAGACCTCAGTCCAAGCAGCGCAAGGCTCACCAGGAGATGATGTCCACACTCAAGCCGGGCGACCTGGTGATGACCTCCTCCGGCGTGTATGGCACGGTCAAGAAGGTGGATGAATCGGTGGTGGAGATCGAGATCGCCAAAGGCGTCAGCATGAAAGTAGTGCGCAGGGCGATCGCGGATATCATCAGAGACCCTGAGCGCGCCAAGGCGCTTGCCCCCTCGGGCACTAGCAGTGGATCGAGGGCGAGTCGCAAGAGCACGGTCGAGTCCAGCGAAGAGAGCGATGTATCCGTCGTGGACGACGAGGGCGACAGCAAGTAGTGACGAGTCGCGCTGCCCTGTCCGTTGACACACCTCTTCAGGTGACCTATTCTCGACCATCGGGTTGGGGCGCCGCCCTGACCGGTCTCTGCTGTCTGCCTATCACTCTGTCTGTGGGAAGGTGGTCTGTTGTCCGCAAATAGGCGTGACGTACTCATCTTGGTCGTGGTGGCGATCCTTCTGGGGGTCATGGCGTACTTTGCCTTCCCTTTGTCGAACACCAACCTCGGTCTCGACCTGCAGGGTGGACTGGCAGTCACCCTGGAGGTGTCAGAGAAGGATAAGGCGACGAACGATGCGTCCGCATTGTCGGACAAGCTGGACCAGACCGTCGCCGTCATCCAGACTCGGGTCGAACGCGCTTGGTGTGTCGGAGCCAGAGATCCGAAGGCAGGGCGAGTATCAGATCAGCATACAGTTGCCGGGCATCGAGGACCCTGAGCGGGCGCTGGAGATAATCGGCAAGACCGCCATCCTGCAGTTCTATCCTGTGGCGGACTTCGGAGAGAGCTACGCAAGCGCGGACGAAGCTCTAGCCTCCGTGAACGCGGACAGCGTTGATGAACTACCTGAGGGGACCGAACTCATCTACTGGCCGGCCGACGAGAACGCGACAGGCGCGGCCGACCGGTACTACATAGTCGAGACAGAGGCGCCGGTAGACGGCTCCATGTTGAAAGACGCCGATTTCGACAGCCAGGGACCCAACGGTACCTATCGGGTGACGATGGAGTTCAACGACGAGGGTTCACAGGGCTTTGCGGATACTGACGAAGGAATTGGCGGACATCGGGGTGGCGACCGGCGTGACGCAGCAGCTCGCGATAGTGCTGGATGGCACGGTCCAGTCTGCGCCGACGGTCAACGAGGAGATCGCGGGTGGGAGCGCAGAGATCACCGGCACGTTCACACTTCAGGAGGCAAAGGAACTGGCTCTGGTGCTACAGACCGGCGCGCTGCCTCTGACCATGGTGCCGGTAGCCCAGTACTCGATAGGCGCGACCCTGGGCAGCAACGCTCTGCGGCAGGCCCTGATCGCGGGAGCCGTGGGATTGCTCCTGATCATGGTGTTCATGATCGCCTACTACAGACTGCTGGGCCTAGTGGCCTCCGTGGCACTGATCATCTATGGGGTGTTGTTCTTGGGGCTCCTGAACGCGATCGGTGCGACTATGACCTTGCCAGGCATAGCAGGCATCATCTTGACTTTTGGCATGGCGGTGGATGCCAACGTGCTGATCTTTGCGCGGATGCGAGACGAGGTGGCGGCGGGTAAGACCGTCGGGGCGGCTACAAGCGCCGGCTTCAAGAAGGCCTTCAGGGCGGTCGCCGACTGCAACATCACCACCATGCTGACGGCGGTTGTACTGTTTGCCACTGCTACGGGTGGTGTCAAAGGCTTTGCCCTGACACTCCTCATAGGGGTTGCACTCTCGTTTCTTACGGCCGTGGCCGTGACGAGGTCGATGCTCAATCTTCTTATCCAGTGGCGTCCATTCAGGAACCTGAAGCTGCTCGGCCTGCACGTGCCAAAGAACAAGATGGCCCAGACTGACGAGGGAGGTCGGTCATGAGGGTCTATCACTTCATGCGCTACAAATGGTGGTTCCTTGGCTCACTGACCGCCGTGACCATCTTCGCGTTCCTGGCCATCTTTGTGGTGGGGCTGGAGTTCGGTATCGACTTCAAGGGGGGCGTACGGATAGAGTTCACGCTGCAGACGGAGGCGAGCGTCGACGATATCCGAGGAGTCGTCTCAGATGCTGGGGTGATGGAGCCGGTGGTGCAGTCGGTGGGCACCGTCGAATCAGGCACTACCTTCCTGGTGACGGCAGATGCGATGAGCGATGCGCAGGTCGAGGCGATCGGTGCGGCGCTGGCTGCTGACTACGGTCTGGACAAGGCGGCAACGGGGGTGGAGAGGGTCGGGAGCCAGCTTCGGTGAGGACACTACGAGAAATGCTTTTATCGCTGTCGCCATAGCGATCGTGTTCATCGTCGCCTACATGTGGTTCAGATTCGGCCTCAAGTTCGCCATACCGGCCATCCTGGCTCTGATACATGACGTGGGTCTATCGCTCGGCATATATGCGGTCTCGGGCAGGCTTGTCACAGCCGCGACCGTGGCGGCGATCCTGACCATCCTGGGCTACTCAGTGCACGACACGATCATCGTCTACGACCGCATGCGCGAGAACACCCCCCTCATGAAGAAGGAGACCTATGGCGATATGGTGGATCTATCGATCCGCCAGACCATGGGCCGCTCCATCAACACCACGATCGCCCTCTTGCTGCCCCTGCTGGCTATTCTTTTCTTCGGAGGCCCGACCCTGAGGGACTTCGCCATGGCGCTTACTATCGGCGTGATAGCGGGTACATACTCCTCGTTCTTCGTGGCGGCGCCACTTGTGACGATCTGGAAGGAGAGGGAGCCGCAATTCAAGAAGCGCCTCGCGGCCGCAGGCGCGGGTACCGGAGACGTGGGCTCGACGCCCGCCTCCGGCGTGACAGGGGATGCGGGCATGACGCCGTCTTCTCCGAAGGACACCGGCGGCACGAAACCGGCGCGAGAAGGCGGGACGTCCAAGTCTGCGAAGGCTGGATCATCCAAGGGGCGCTCGAAGAGGCGGTAGAACCGAGCTACGCCCCGACGAGAGGAGGAGTCTGTGGCTGAGAACGCGGACAGCAAGTCCGATCAGTCGACTGAGACCGGCACCCAAGGTCTCAAGGAGCTGGTTGAGAGGGTGTTCATGGCGGGGATGGGAGCAGCCGTCATGACTAAGGATCGCATCCAGGATCTGGTCGAAGAGCTGGTAGGCAAGGGACAGCTCAACGCCGACGAAGGCCGAGAGGTAGTTGACAAGTTGGTGGCGCGGAGCCGTGAAGAGGCGCGCACCATTCTGAAGAAGGCCGATTCGTCTCTGCAGAGCGCGTATCGCGGATTGGGCCTGAGCTCGAAGCAGGATCTGGATGAGATCGGCCTCCGCATGGAACAGCTGGAGCACAGGGTAAGACTGCTCGAGGGGCAAGCGGACGACAGCGGACCGAAGGCCTAGTCGGCCGGACTACT
Source organism: uncultured Actinomycetes bacterium (assembly GCA_963718375.1). Taxonomy (GTDB): domain Bacteria; phylum Actinomycetota; class Thermoleophilia; order RBG-16-64-13; family RBG-16-64-13; genus RBG-16-64-13. The sequence goes on from CAVQZD010000005.1 coordinate 198,532, forward strand.
GGGCGCCTGTGTGACCAGGCCCTGCTCGGTTGGGGAGGGGAATGGAGACACCGCAGATCAGGCACCCGAGCTCCGTCACCAGACTTCGAAGTCTGGAGCGGATGCGCGAGATCAGTGCGATCGCCGTCAAGCACGGCTTCGGCTACTTCTTCGAGCGCCACAGACTGCAGACGCTGCGTCCACTGAGTAGGAAGCGTCCGCAGATGCCGGCGCAGCGTGGCCGACATGTGCGTGAGATGTTGGACGAGCTGGGACCCACGTTCGTGAAGTTCGGCCAGGTGCTCAGCACTCGCCCCGATATCATCCCCAAGGACATGCTGGACGAGCTGGTCATGCTCCAGGACAGGGTCTCGCCGATACCATTCACCGCGGTCGAGCAAGTGGTCAAGCAAGAGCTTGGCCTGAGCGTGGACAGGGTGTTTGAGAGCTTCGAAAGGGAGCCTCTGGCGTCGGCTTCTATCGGCCAAGTGCATGGAGCGGTCCTCCCTGGTGGCGAGAGGGTCGTGGTCAAGATACAGAGACCTGAGGCGGGCAAGGTCGTCCGTAGAGACATCGACCTCATGCTGCAGCTGGCTGAGGTCTTGGAGCACCGGGTCGATTTGGGCTTCTCGGGGGCCGCAGTGGTGCACGAGTTCTCACGCTCGATAAGCCGGGAGCTCGACTACGGACTCGAGGCGCGCAACGCATCTCGTTTTGCCGTCAACCTGAAGGACAACGAGAACGCAGTCGTCCCGAAGGTGTACCCGAGCTACTCCACCACGCGGATGCTCACGATGTCTCGCATCGATGGGCCCAAGCTGAATGCACCAGAGGTGGCCGCGCTTCCGGCCGATGAACGCAAGCTGCTCGCCGGGAACATCGCAGAGTGTTGGTTCCGGCAGGTGCTGGACGACGGGTTTGTCCACGCTGATCCACATCCGGCTAACCTCGTGTACCTGGGCGAGGGCAGGTTCGGCATCCTGGACTTCGGCATGACGGGCACCTTGAGGTCCGGCGATCTGGAGCAAGGGACACGGCTCTTCAGGGCGGTGTTGAAGTCTGACCTGCCGGGGACGAAACGTGCCCTCAAGGGGCTGGGACTGCAATGGCCCCCCTCATCGGACGACCTCGTGACGGAGCTGATCGAAGAGAACTTCAGTCGATACTTCGGGGTTTCCGTGAAGGACGTCGATGCCAACGCCCTCTTCCACGATGTCTTCGATGCCATCTACTCGCTTCGTCTGCGATTGCCCACAAGGTTCATGATGCTCGACAAGGCCGCGATCACGCTGGAGGGCGTGGTGAGCCAGATTTCCCCGGAGCTCAACCTGTTCGACGTCGCGCGGAGGCTGTCGGCGTGACTTCCGCGCCAGGCTGGCTGACCCGCGTAGATTGGCAGCCCGAGTAGAACGACGGTTGATCGGAGTACGCCGTATATGATCGCCGACTACCCGGTGATGCTCCACGACATGATGGAGGAGATCAGGTCCGGGGAGCTTGGAGATCAAGTATCGTCACACCGGTCTGGAGGACGTCACGCACCGCCTGGATCTCGTGATGAACCGCCTGGTGGTCGCTCTTGTCTCCATCGGGTTGGGCGCTACAGGTACCGCCGCAGCCATCATGATCACGGAAGGGCCGCAGGTCGCCGGCATCTCGGTCTGGGGCCTGCCGGGGATCCTCGGGTCGCTGTTCTTCGGAATCTGGCTGATCTGGGCGATCATGCGTTCGGGAAGGCTGTGACAAGTCCAACGCTGTCTTCGCATGAAGAGCGTCCGCCCCGGCCGGTATAGTTGTGCAGATGATGGACGCCTCAGCCCTCAGTGACGAAACGACCTGGTCGGTCAACCCGTGTTCTTGGCGGGATGCCGCCAAGATCGCGGCTGAGCTGGAGATACCGCAGGTTGTCGGCATGGTCCTAGCTGGGCGAGGGCTTTGCGACGCGTCGTCGGCTCGCCGATTCCTCGAATGCAGCGCCCCTCTACCTGACCCGTTTCTCTTCGAGGACATGGCGGGGGCCGTGGCCGCCGTGCTGAGCGCCGTTGACGAACGACGCAAGATAGTGGTGCATGGTGACTACGATGCCGATGGAGTCACCGCGACGGCTTTGATGGTCGGTGGTCTGCGAGCCCTGGGGGCCGAAGTCGACTGGTACCTACCCACTCGCTTCAAGGAGGGTTACGGTCTGTCGGCTGCCGCTGTAGATGCCATAGCCGACGGTGGTGCCAGCCTGCTGATCACAGTCGACTGTGGGGTCAACTATCCGGCAGAGGTGGCTCTGGCGCGGCAGCGCGGACTAGAAGTAGTGGTGGTAGATCATCACCAGCCAGGGCCGACCCTACCGGAATGTCACGTGATTCATCACAGCCGCGGTCAATACCCTGACGGTGAACTCTGCGGCGTCGGCCTAGCCCTGAAGGTACTGCACGCGATACACATGAGGCGGTTCGGCGCTGAGCCCGGCACTTTGCCTGCAGACCTCGCGTCGTCACTCGACCTTGTGGCAATCGGCACGGTCGCTGATCTCTCGGCTCTGCGCGGCGAGAACAGGTACTACGTGAGGGAAGGGCTGAGGCTTCTGAATCTTGGGCAGCGCGTGGGTCTGAGGGCCCTCTCTGAGGTGTCGAGCTGCGCGGGTTCCATTGACTCTGGCGCTATCGCCTTCAGACTCGCACCCAGGCTGAACGCGGCGGGGCGTCTTGCCGACGCCACGCCACCTCTGCGACTTCTCCTCACTCAAGATGAACGGAGAAGCGAGACGTCTGGCTGCGGAGCTGCACGACATGAACGGCCAGCGACAAGACCTGGAGAGGACGATGTTCGAGGCGGCCCAGCGCCAGGTCAGCGCTCTGACGACACTGCCGACAGTGTTGGTTCTAGCGGGTACCGACTGGCACGAGGGTGTGGTCGGCATAGTCGCATCCCGGATGGTGGATCTCTATCAACGTCCCACAATAATGCTGTCCCTGCACGACGGGGTGGCGAAGGGCTCGGGCCGAAGCATACCGGCCTATGACCTGCTACGATGGCATCGACGCGAATGGGGCTCTCCTAACGGTGTATGGAGGTCATGCGCAGGCAGCCGGTCTAACGATGAAGGCCGAGTGTCTGGAGGACTTCCGCATGGGGATGGAGCAACACGCATCGTCTGTGCTGTCAGCGGCAGACCTTGTGCCGCGCTACCGAGCGGACGCCGTCATCACCAGCGAAGAGCTGGGCGATGACACTGCGCGGGCTCTAGCCATGCTTGAGCCATTCGGTAGCGGCAATCCGCGCCCTCGCTTGATGGTCGTCGACGCAGTGTTGCAGAAAGCTGAGCCGACCAGGAACGGCCTACATCTCAGATGCACGGCGCAGGTCGGCGGGGTGCGTATTCCCGCGATAGGCTTTGGGATGGGGCACAGGTCAAACCAGATGGATGGCAGGCATGTATGCGTCGCCGGGGCGCAACTCAAGGCGGACGAATGGCGGGGGGCATTGCGGCCGCAGCTCATCCTCGAGCGCGTGGCCGCGTTGGGGCCGACCGTTGACGAGGGGCGCAAAGAGGTGTGTGTAGAGACCGGCATGGCGCCCGCGGCGGGCGCATGGGGCCAGAAGGAGTCTGGTTCTGCCGCCTTGCAGTGGCCGCGATCCGCGCGCGATCTTCGCGACCGACCCGGGCGATTGACCGCCGTGGCGCAAGTGCTCGCCAGTGGGGAATCGGTGGTGATGTTCACCATCTCGAGCGCAAGGACTCTAGAACTCTTGAGCGAGCGGTTGCCTATGCACGTCTTGGCCGGGGCGCAGCCGGTGTGCGTCAGGCCGGGACCCGACACGGTAGATGAAGAGGCTCTCCAAACAGCGAGGCTGACTCTAGTCGAGTGGGGGGCCGCTGCGGATGTCATTGGGAGGCTTGAGGATCGAGCGCACGTCGTGGTCTTCGACCCGCCTTATCGCAGAGACCAGGCGCTTGCCGTCTCGACTCTGGGTGTGGGGGGGGCCACACTGCATCTTCTGTACGGAGAGGCGGAGCGCAGAGAGTCCGCGGCGCTATTGCGATACTTGGTGCACCCACGTTTTGCGATGGTCTGCATGTACAACGCGATGCGTTCGGGGGCTGAGAGGGGAGACGGTGGCATAGTGCAAGGGGCCCGGACACTTGCCTGGGCACAGGCCCGGGTGGAGCTGGGGCCGGGAGAGTGGTGCAGGTCGCAGACCATACTCAGTGAACTCGGTTTGGCCACTTCGTCAGGAGGAAAGGCTAAACTGGATGCGCGGGCGATCCCTGCATATCAGGCTGCAGAAGCTGACTACGAGGAGTGTGTTAGGACTTGCCTGACCCTCTAAAGATCTCACGGCCATCGGCAGGCAAGAAGACCGGCAAGCCCGCCGAAGCATCCGGCTCCGCGTCGGAGGCCTCCAAGCTACTCCAGGAACTCCTGCAAAAGGTCGAATCGTACAACCCGTCGTTCAACCGCGAGCAGGTAGAGAGAGCGTTTGAAGTCGCGGAGAAGCAGCACTCGGGGCAACTGAGGGCCAGTGGTGAACCCTACGTCAACCATCCACTGGGCACGGCGCTCATCTGCGCTGAGCTGAGGCTGGATACCCCGACCCTGATGGCCGCGCTCCTGCACGACGTCGTCGAAGACACGGGCATGCCCATCGACGCGGTCCGCGAGGAGTTCGGGGAAGAGGTCGCCCTCCTTGTAGACGGCGTGACCAAGCTGTCGCAGTTGGCCTTCACCACTGCGGAAGAAGAACAGGCGGAGAACATCCGGAAGATGGTCATCGCGATGGCCAAGGATATCCGGGTGATACTGATCAAGCTGGCTGATCGGCTGCACAACATGCGCACCCTCAGCTACTTGGGTAAAGACAAGCAGATCAACAAAGCTAAGGAAACGCTGGAGATCTACGCGCCTCTCGCGCATCGACTCGGCATCGAGTCGATACGGTGGGAACTGGAAGATCTTGCGTTCGCGACTTTGCACCCGCGCAAGTTCGCAGAGATCCAACGGATGGTGGCCCAAAGACGCGCGGACCGTGAGCGCGACATGGAGGATGCTAGGGGCACCCTGATCGAAGAGTTACAGGGCTTCCACATCGACTCTGACATCGTCGGCCGTGCGAAACACTTCTACTCCATCTACGACAAGATGGTCCGCAAGGGCAAGGAGTTCAACGAGATATTCGACCTCATCGCTCTGCGCGTGCTGGTCGACTCGGTGAAAGACTGCTACGCAGCCCTGGGGATCATCCATTCACTGTGGAAGCCTCTGCCAGGACGTTTCAAGGACTATATCGCGATGCCCAAGTTCAACATGTATCAATCGCTACACACGACTGTGATCGGGCCTCATGGCAAGCCTCTGGAGATCCAGATACGCACTCGCGAGATGCACGAGACAGCTGAGTACGGCATCGCCGCCCACTGGATGTATAAAGAGAAGGGTGAACGAGCCGGCAAGGCGGCGGACCCGCAGAGCGAGCGATTGCTGTGGCTGCGACAGATCATGGACTGGCAATCGGAGACCAAGGATGCGGGCGAGTTCATGGAGTCCTTGAATATGGACCTCCTCAAGGACGAAGTCTACGTATTCACGCCGAAGGGCGAAGTGAAGAGTCTGCCGGCAGGATCGACCCCTGTCGATTTCGCATACGCAGTGCACACTGACGTGGGCCACCACTGCATCGGTGCGAAGGTCGACAATCGGATGGTTCCGCTGACCTACAAGCTCCAATCGGGTGACATCGTCGAGATACTGACGTCCAGGGCGTCTCAGGGTCCATCCCGCGACTGGTTGCAGACGGTGCAAAGCTCCGGTGCTCGAAACAAGATCAGGCAGTGGTTCAAGCGCGAAAGACGTGAAGACGCTGAGCATCTGGGCAAGGAAGCTCTGCTGGAGGCGTTCCGCAAACAGGGACTGCCGGCTCAGAGGCTCATGTCTTCTGAACTGCTGACCAAGGTGATGAAGGAGACCAATCACACCAAGCGTGAGGACTTCTTCGTGGCCTTGGGCACGGGCGCCCTGAGTGCTCAGCACGTAGTCACCAGAGTGATCCACGGTCTGAACACGGAGAGCGAAGCTGCGACGTCGACACTGCCTACCGGTGAGACGGTGGGCGAGGACGACGGCAAGGCCGGCATGTCGTCGAGCGAGTTGGGCATCCAGGTCGACGGAGTGGGCGACGTCGCCGTGCGCATCCCGCACTGCTGCCGTCCCGTGCCAGGTGACGACGTGGTCGGGTATATCTCGCTGGGCCGCGGAATAACCATACACAGACGCGATTGCCCAAACTTGAAGGCGTTGGAGAAGAACCCCGAACGCCTCGTGAGCGTGTCATGGGACCCGCTTGGCAAGATGCCACTGCGGGTGGAGATCCAGATCGAGGCCTACGATCGCAACCGGCTGCTGGAGGACATCTCTCGCACTCTTAGCGAGAGTGGGATCAGCATCATCGGCGCGCAGATCACCACCGCCCGGGACAACATGGTCAAAGACAGATTCGTCTTTGAGGTCCCCAACATCGACTACTTGGAGACGGTCCTTCAGCACATCCGACGTATTGACACAGTCTACGACGCCTACAGGGTCACCCCGAACTAGCCTCCTCCTGTGCCCAGAAGCCCCAGAGACGCTCTGGTAGAATCTCTCGTCATGAACATGCTGTGCATTCCCGTTGGACCTCTGCAGGCGAACTGCTACCTACTGTGGGACGAGAACGCACGGGCCTGCGCAGTCGATCCCGGGGGAGAGCCCGAACGGCTGGCGGGCATCTTGGACGAGCGGGGCCTCGCGCTGGAGGCCGTGTTGGTCACTCACGGCCATTTCGACCACATCGAAGGTGCAGCGGCACTTTCGCGGGCCACCGGGGCCGCGGTGTACTGCACAGAGACAGTGGTGCCGGTACTGACGGGTGCTGAGCAGTGCTCGGCAACTGGTCTGCCTGTCCCGGCGGCAGGGTCGGCAGTGACTACCGTGACGGACGGCTCCGTGGTGCGAGTGGGGGCACTGACAGCTAGAGTCATCGCCACGCCTGGCCACACTCCCGGAGACGTGACCTACGACATCGACGGCGCCTTGTTCTGTGGGGATCTTCTGTTTCGTGGCTCCGTGGGGCGGACAGACTTCCCCGGAGGAGACTTCGGCGTATTGTTGGCATCGGTAAGGCACTTGGTGGAGACGTATCCACCCGAGACACGAGTCTATCCAGGGCACATGGAGGCTACGAGTCTGGGGCGGGAGATAGAGCAGAATCCCTTCTTGGGGGGGTTGCGAACCGGTGGGTGAGAAGATATCGGCGCCGAAAGGGACATATGATGTCCTGCCCGCAGACCAGCCGTTGCGGCGCTGGGTGATCTCCTGCGCCGAGGATATCTTTCAGCGGTACGGCTATCGAAGAATAGACACACCCATCTTCGAGGAGACGAGGCTGTTTGCCCGCGGGGTCGGCGGGTCTACCGATATAGTCCGCAAGGAGATGTACACATTCGAGGACATGGCGGGGCGGAGCATGACTCTTCGACCAGAGGGCACCGCTTCCGTGGCTCGCGCGTACGTGGAGCACGGCATGCATACGCTGCCGCAGCCCGTGAAGCTCTACTACCACAGCCCGATGTTCAGGTACGAGAGTCCGCAGTCGGGTCGGTATAGGCAGCATCACCAACTGGGGATTGAAGCGATCGGTTCGGACTCGCCTGAACTCGATGCCGAAGTCATCGGCGTGCTGGCCGCTCTGTACGCTCGGGTTGGCCTCGTGGGGACTACCCTCCGCCTCAACTCGATGGGTTGCCGTGAGTGCCGTCCGAAGTACGCTACAGCGTTGCGCGAATTCCTGACCACAGGTTCCGCAGTTCTCTGCGGAGACTGCAGGGAGCGGGCCGTCAGCAATCCGCTCCGGGTATACGACTGCAAGATCGCCTCGTGTCGGGAGAAGTTGGCGGAAGCGCCGTCCCTGACCGGATACCTGTGCGAAGCGTGCGAAGCCCATCATGAGCGCGTGCGCGCATGCCTCTCGGTGCAGGGGCTCTCGTTCAGTGAAGATCACACCTTGGTTCGGGGTATGGACTACTACACACGCACTACCTTCGAGTTCACCGCCAGTCAGTTGGGCGCTCAATCGGGTGTCGGGGGTGGTGGGCGGTACGACGATCTTGTGCAGGAAATTGGTGGTCCGGCCGTACCGGGAGTGGGTTTCGGCACGGGCGTGGAACGGATCGTGCTGGCGCTGCAACGCAGCGAGGGAGCGCATGGCCCCCAGAGGAGGCCGGGAGCATTTCTAGTCGCTCTCTCCGATGATGCACGGGGGAGAGCCTTCGCCTTGGCCCACGAACTCCGCACCATGGGTGTCGACACCGACCTCGACTATGTGATGAGAAGCCCGAAAGGGCAGATGACTCAGGCAGGTCGTTCGGGTGCAAGATTCGCGCTCATCCTCGGCGGCCAAGAGGTTGCAGATGAAGCTGTGACCGCCCGCGATCTGGAGAGCGGCGAGGAGACGACGATACTGCTGAAAGATATGGCGGCGTTTGTCCGCGAAAACGATCTCACTCGGCGCCACGAGTGGCAGGACGACTAGGAGCAGACAGTGGCATACCGGAATCAGTGGTGCGGCGAAGTCACCAGCGCGTCAGTCGGCAGTCGCATCCAAGTGGCGGGCTGGGTCCATCGTCGTCGTGATCACGGGGGCCTTGTGTTTGTAGATCTCCGCGACCGCACCGGCCTTCTTCAACTGGTCGTATCGGCCGAGGGGCAGCCAGATATCCACAAGCGCGCGGAGGAAGTGCGGAGCGAGTATGTGCTCTCAGCGACAGGGACGGTCGTCGCTCGGTCGCCTGAGCGCGTGAACCCCAACATGGCGACCGGTGACGTCGAATTGGTCGTGGAGGAGCTAGACATCCTGGCGTCAGCCGACACCCCTCCGTTCTTGCCGGACGATGAGATGGACGTCGATGAGACTCTGAGGCTCAAGTATCGGTATCTAGACCTTCGCAGACCTCACATGTACGGCAACCTCAAGTTGCGCAGCGCGGTCGCACAGGCGGCGCGTCGATACCTGGACGGACTGGGGTTCATCGAGGTGGAGACGCCCATCCTGACCAAGAGCACTCCGGAAGGTGCGCGCGACTTTCTTGTTCCTTCACGCCTGCGGGCAGGTGAGTTCTATGCCCTCCCGCAGTCGCCGCAACTCTTCAAGCAGCTGCTGATGGTCGCTGGGTTCGAACGCTACTACCAGATCGCTCGAGCGTTCAGGGACGAAGATCTGAGGGCCGACAGACAGCCGGAGCACACCCAGATCGACGTCGAGATGAGCTTCGTGGGAGAAGAGGACATCCAGGGCACCATCGAAGGCATGTTCGCGGCGGTCTTCAAACAGGCGCTATCTGTCGATATCAAGACGCCGTTCACTCGTATCAGCTACGCAGAGGCGATGGCAAAGTATGGGAGCGATAAGCCCGACCTGAGATTCGGCATGGAGATCGTGGATGTGTCCGACGTGGCCGGAAGCACGGGATTCAAGGTCTTCGCAGATGCGGTAGAGAACGGCGGAGTGGTGCGAGGCCTGCGCGCCGCAGGAGGGGCCTGCTTCTCGCGCAAGGACACAGATGACTTAGCTGCCGAAGCGGCGGTCTTCGGAGCCCGGGGTGTGCTGCCCGTTTGGATCGAGGACCAGGGCGTCAGATCTCCTATGCAGAAGTTCCTGAGCGAGTCGGAGTTGACGGCGATCATTGAACGGCTAGAAGGACGGCCTGGGGACCTGTTGCTGCTCGTTGCGGGGAGCAAGAAAGTCGCCGAGCTGAGTCTCGGCGCCCTCCGGCTGTCGCTGGCTGAGCGGCTGGGTATCGAGCGACAGGGATGGGCCTTCGCGTGGATCGTGGACTTTCCAATGTTCGAATTGGACGAGAAGGAGAACAGGCTGAAGGCCCAGCATCACCCCTTCACGAGGCCGCGCATGGAATCACTGACCGACCTGCAGACACGGCCCCTGGAGCTAGGCACATACGCCTACGACTTGGTGCTGAACGGAGTCGAACTGGGGAGCGGGTCTCTGCGGATCTCCGATCCACAGACGCAGGAGGCGGTGTTTGCCGCCCTTGGCCTGACCGAGGATGAAATCAGGGCGAAGTTCGGTTTCTTGGTTGAGGCGATGGACTTCGGCATGCCGCCCCACGGTGGCATCGGGCTCGGTCTGGACCGCACAGTCATGCTGATGGCCGGCGAGTCCTCTATCCGCGATGTCATAGCGTTCCCGAAGACCCAAAGCGGGTCTTGTCCCCTTACTGATGCCCCATCTTTGGTGAGTCCTCTGCAACTGCGAGAACTGCGCATTCGCACTCTGTAGGGCGCTATTGGCGGGTCCAATGGGTTGTGCTACCCTCACGCTGCTCGACCTTGTGCGTGATCTGGCTCAAACTTGAGCCAACACTCATCGCTTGGGAGGCTTGTTCAGCTGGACGGCGAATACCTTCCGGAGACAGCCACCCACCTGCTTAGGCAGGTTCAAGCGCCTGTCAGACACGGCAAGGTGGAGCACTATGAACGAAGGGGAACATGTGATGCGACGAGTCTACGGCATGTCATTGGCAGCGCTGTGCATCGTCCTCGTATCCGGCCTAGGGGTCGGGTGCTTCTGGTCCAGCGACGAACCGACGACGGTTGCTTCGGAGACGACGGTCATCTCGTCTGAGAGTTCGAGCACCACCGAAGCGGGCACCACCGCAACCAGCGCGGCGGTCACCACGACCGTTCCCTCCAACTTGGTAGACGGTCTTCCTCGGGAATACGTCGAGTCGCTCGGCGAGCGGCCCATGGTGATCCTGTTCTACGTTCCGGGTGGAGTTGACGATGAGAGGGTGCTGACGTCTGTGCGGGAACTGCAAAGCACGTACAGCAACTATACGTTTCTCATCTATCAGTATGATCTGCCGGCGCAATATGGTGTGCTACCCACCGAACTGGGTGGCGTACAGTACCCGCCTCAGGTCATCCTTGTAGATAGGCAAGGTGCTATTCAGAGGGTATGGACTGGGTATGTCGACAAAGCTACCCTGAACCAGACACTGCAGGATCTTGGGCGGTATTGAGGGAGCAAGCTGAAGGGGGGCACCGGGCTCCGTCCACAGTAGTGGTCGGCTTGAGCGGCGGTGTCGACAGTTCGGTCGCTGCATGGCTCCTGAAGAAGCAAGGTTTCAACGTCATTGCCGTGACTTTGGCTCTCGCGGAACCAGGTGACCAGGAGACCTCGCGTTCTTGCTGCTCACCCGGCCTGATGGCTAGGGCGAAGGCGATCGCCGACCATCTCGGTATCCCACACTACGCGGTTGACAGACGAGACGCTTTTAGCAGGCTCGTGGTGGACTACTTTGTCTCAGAGTACGAAAGCGGCAGGACCCCGAATCCGTGCGCGAAGTGCAATGCTAGGCTTCGCTTCGCAGCTCTGCTCGAGGCTGCCGGGAGCCTGGGCGCGGGTCTCGTGGCCACCGGTCACTATGCCAGACTGCGAGGCGAAGCTCAGCGACTGTCTCGCGCCCGCGACGCCCTGAAGGATCAGTCGTATGTTCTCGCTGAGGTCGATCCACAACTTCTTGAGCGTTGCGTGTTTCCACTTGGCGAGCTCAGGAAGAGCGAGGTGCTTGATATTGCCGCCGAGGCGGGCCTTGCGTCCCTGATATCTGAGGAAAGCCAGGATATCTGCTTCATCCCGGGCAGCAGATATAGAGCGTTTCTCGCCGATAGGCTCGGGGAGAGGCCGGGGGATGTCGTTGATGAGCAGGGCAAGGTGATTGGGCGCCACACCGGCACCTACAACTACACCATAGGACAGCGGAGAGGACTAAGCGCCGGCGGCGGTCCACCACTGTACGTGGCCCGGGTGGACGCTGAGCGCCAGCAGATCGTCGCAGGCCGGGAGGGTGAAGACGCTACGAGTGCCATACGCTTCAAGATCTCGGCGGTGCACAAGAACCAAGCGCGAGGGGCCGTGCGAGTGCAGTTTCGCTCGCTGGGGAGACCGGTCGGCGGGAGGTTGCATGATGGGAGCATGGTGGTCCTCGATGAGCCGGCCAGAGGTGTCGCCCCGGGACAGACGATAGTGATCTACGATGGAGACGAGGTAATACTCGGGGGGGTGATCATCGGAACCTCGTAATCACCCAGTCGAGGGCATGAATCCGCCCCAAAGAGGGCAGATTCACCTATGGTATAGTCATGCGTAGTTCGCCAAGGAACAAAAGGGAGGCGCGATGGAGTGGGATGCCGACACCATCTGGAAGATCTCGTTGGGCATCTTCTTCGTGCTCTGCGGCGCTGGGGGCGCTTACGCGCTCTTCAGATTGGGGGACACGCTCAAACAAATGAGCAGCATACTGAGTAGCGTGGATTCCGAGATGTTGCCCCTGCTGACGCGGGTGGAGACCACCCTTGATGAGGTCAACGGTGAACTGAGCAAGATCGACAAGATCACTGGCTCGATCGCCGAGATCCTGAAGGTGGTAGAAAAGACGACGACAGCCCTGCACAATCTGTTCGCCGTGCCGCTTCGCAAGCTGGGTGAGCTAGCCGGAGGGGTTGGGGTGAGCGCGAAGTCTTTTGTCGCATCCAAGAACAAAGGGGAGACCTTATGAGCGCGTTGAAGTCGCTGGGTATTCTTGCCTCCGGCGTGGTGCTGGGCGCCGCAATAGTGATCGCCTATCGCGTCGCTCAGGACAAGGATAAGCCTTTGCAGGAGGCTTTTGCCGAGGTACCGGCCGAACTGGAGCGCCTCTACACTGGGCTGAAGGCCAAAGGTGCCGAGGCCTACGACAGGGCGCGGCCTGCGCGTGAGGAAGCACAACCGCAAGTCGCCGACGGGGGCGAGGAGTCCGGCGCAGCCCAGCAATAGGAGGCTGCGGGAATTGGCCAACGCTCCACAATCGGTTGTCCTGACTGTCCCTCGGGGGCCGTTCGCTCTTTCCGCCATGCGCTTGGTCGTGGGCTGGGTGGCGTCGTGTAACGACCTGCCGCTCGATAGGATCGATGATGTCAACCTCGCTCTGGAGACGCTCATATCGGGCGAGGTGGAACAAGGCGCAGCCCTGGAACTCAGGCTGTCCGCGTGGGATGGAGTCCTGGAGGTCTCACTACAGGGTCTGTGCAGTTCAGGGCTCAGGGCAAATCTGCAGGAGAGTGAATCCTTCTCTCCGTCGTTCGAATGGCCGCTCGACATCCGTCTGTTTCTCGGCGCTCTGCTGGACGACTACAAGATGGTGGACCCTGACGCAGAGTCGTTCGGCGTATTGATGCAGAAGCGGATCCGATAGATGGGTCCGGTCGATGGTCGTGAGAAGCAGTCAGGCGGGGATTCTGTGCGCGGCGGCACCAAGAGGCGCTTGGAGGGCGTGCCAGAGCACGAGCTCATGGCGCGACACCGGCTGGAGAATGATGCGGCTGCCCGCGAAGAACTGATCACGAGATACTTGCCGTTGGTGCGCAGCCTGGCGCGTCGCTTCATCTCGCGTGGGCAGCCGCTTGAGGACCTGATACAGGTGGGGTCGATCGGTCTGATCAAGGCCATCGACCGTTTTGATATGGATAGGGGCGTGGAGCTGTCCACGTATGCGACCCCCACCATCCTTGGCGAGATCAAGCGCTATTTCAGGGACAAGGGCTGGGCTGTCAAGGTGCCCAGGGCTCTGCAGGACCTGAACGTCAGACTCAACAGGATCATCGAACACATGACTGTCGACCTGCAGCGCTCCCCGACGATTGCTGAACTTGCGGCGGGAGCCCAAGTGACAGAAGAAGAGGTCGTGGAGGCTCTCGAGAGCGGTAGAGCCTACAGCTCTGTGTCCATCTTCTCCGGCGGTTCCGGTGAAGACGAAGAATCGCTTGAGTTGCTAGACTGCTTGGGCCAAGAGGAGAAGGCCTATGAGCTTGTAGAGCAAAGGCGTTTCTTGGCACCGGCTATGGAGCGTCTCGATCCGCGAGAGCGCCTCATTCTGCACCTACGCTTCTTTGAGGGTATGACACAGACGCAGGTGGCGGCACGAATCGGCATTTCGCAGATGCACGTGTCCAGACTCATCCGCAAGTCGATAGACAACTTGCGGGACACGATGATGCAGCAACAGGCCACTTCGGGGGCACAGGGGAGAGAGGGTAGGAGTCCTAAGTGAAAACGGCTGAACTGCGCAGACTGTTTCTCGACTACTTCGTTCAGCAAGACCACCTTGTTGTGCCAAGCTCGTCGCTGGTGCCGGTCAAGGACCCGTCGGTCTTGCTGACCACGGCTGGCATGCAACAGTTCAAGCCATATTTCATGGGTCTGGCTTCGCCCCCGAGCCCCCGGATGGCAAGTGTGCAGAAGTGCTTTCGTACGTCCGACGTCGACAAGGTCGGCCTGACGGCCCGCCATTGCACCTTCTTCGAGATGCTGGGGAACTTCTCCATAGGGGACTACTTCAAGGAGGGAGCCATCAGGTTCGCCTGGGAGTTCACCATGGATCATCTGAGATTCGATCCGGACCATGTCTGGGTGTCGTACTTCGAAGGCGATGACACGATTGCGGCTGACGAAGAGGCGATCAGTATTTGGGAGAGCCTGGGCATGCCCAAGGAGCGCATGGTGGGGCTCCCCAGGAGCGCCAATTTCTGGGGGCCAGTGGGCAACAGCGGACCTTGCGGACCCTGCTCGGAGCTGTACTTCGATAGGGGGCCGAAGTTCGGATGCGATGACCCAGCCTGCAGGCCCGGCTGCGATTGCGACAGGTACGTGGAGTTCTGGAACCTCGTGTTCACCGGTTACAACATGGACGAAGAGGGAGTCCTGACCAGCTTGCCTGCGCAGAACATCGATACGGGCATGGGCCTGGAGAGGGTCGCTGCGCTAAAGCAGGATGTCGACTCGGTGTTCCTGGTCGACTCGTTCAGGCCTCTCATTGAACTCGGCGAACAGCTCTCCGGAAAGGCATTCGGCAAGCAAGAACAAGACGACATCGCTCTGAGGGTATTGGCGGATCACTCGAGAGCGATGACCTTTCTGGTGGGGGACGGAGTCAGCCCAGGCAACGAAGGTCGGGGATACGTGCTCAGGCGGATCATCCGGCGCGCCGCTAGGTATAGCCGTACTCTGGGGATACAGCCTCCATTCTTGAGTGCCTTTGCGGAGCGCGTGATCGAACTGATGGGGTCTGACTACCCGGAATTGCGGGAGCGCAGGGCAGGCATAGTCAGAGTCGCTCAGAATGAGGAGGAGCGCTTCAACCGGACCCTTGACCAGGGACTAAGGCTCGTGGATGAAGCGGTGGCTGATGCAAATGCCGAGGGTAGCGGGGTATTCCCCGCCGACGCAGCCTTCCTGCTGCACGATACGTATGGGTTCCCGGTCGAGGTCACGAGAGAGATCGCAGAGGAACACGGATTGACGCTTGACTTCGAGGGTTTTGCGCGGGCCATGGACAACCAGAGGAAGCGGGCGCGCGGAGCCACCAAGGGATCCGACGCAGTCACGGAGGCGGTTATCCGCTTCGCCAGGGAGACCGTCCGGCCTACCGAGTTTCTTGGCTATGAGCGCGAGGATCTCTACACGGTCGTAGAGAACTTGGCGTCTTTGCCAGACGGAAGGCTAGCCATAGCGTTGCGGGAGAGCCCGTTCTACGCGGAATCTGGCGGGCAGACTGCGGATGTCGGCCGCATAGAGTCTGAGGACGGCAAGGTGGCGGTGGACGATGTACAACAGCATGGCCAGGTGCAGGTAGCCATCGGAAGGTTGCTTGAGGGACGCATCGAGAAGGGCACACGTGTGAAGGCCGCCCTGACTCTGGTGCATCGCCACGATGTCGCCGCGAACCATACGGCGACTCACCTGTTGCACTACGCTTTGCGCACCAGGCTCGGCAATGACGTGACCCAGGCGGGCTCCGCGGTGAGATCTGAGAAGTTGAGGTTCGATTTTGCCTATCACGAACCCCTAGGGTCCGAACGCCTTGCAGAGGTCGAGGATCTGGTGAATCGGCGCATAGTTGAGAACCATCCTGTGCGCACCTTCACGACGACCCAGGACCATGCCCGCGATCTGGGGGCCATGGCACTATTCGGGGAGAAGTACGACGACTTCGTGCGCGTGGTGGAGATCGACAACTTCAGTAGAGAACTCTGCGGGGGCACTCACGTTGCCTCGACGAGCGAGCTCGGGATCTTCAAGATCACCTCAGAGAGCAGTGTAGGGGCGAACGTGAGAAGGATCGAGGCGATCACCGGCCGCTCCGCAGTGCAGTACTACCGCTCTCGCGATGAACTTGTGACACGAGTGGCTTGCTCGGTCCCGACTCCAGCGAGCGAACTTGTGGAGGGCGTCGACCGATTGGTCGCACGGATCGCTGAGTTGGAGGCAGAACTGGGCACCTTTCGGCGCGCGAGAGTCGGCGGCTTGGCGGACGAACTAGTGGGGAGCGCGGAGCGAGTGGGGAAGGTCTCCATTGTCGCCGAGGTTGTGCAAGTGCCTGATGCCGACGGACTTATGTCCTTGCTCGACACCGTCAGGGACCGGCTTGCACCCTCTGCGGTGGCTCTTGCGACCGAATTGGGGGGCAAGGGTACGTTGGCCATCGGTGTGTCTTCGGATATGAGGGGATTACACGCGGGTGACGTCACTAAGGCCGTCGCAGTCTCGCTGGGCGGAGGAGGCGGCGGCAATGCCAACCTTGGCCGGGCCGGCGGAATCGACCCTGCGAGACTTGGAGATGTCGTTGCGAAAGCCCGACAGACCTTGATGGACTGGGCTGTAGCCAAGTGAGGGTGCTGGGCGTAGACTACGGTGGGAGCCGGACGGGGCTTGCGATCTCCGATGTTGAAGGGGTCACATGCAGACCCGTCAAGGTCATAGCGGAGCGAGATATGGACAAAGTGGTGCAGGCCATCATGGCAGTCGCAGCAGAGGAAGGTGCGGGCGCCGTGGTGGTCGGTCTTCCTCGTCCACTGTCCGGAGGAACCAACCGTCAGATGCAGGACGTCCTTTGTTTTGTAGATGGACTGCGGACGGAGTGTTCTCTGCCGGTGGAAACGTGGGACGAACGCTTCACGAGCCGCCTGGCAGAAAAGGGAAGCCACGGCGTCGGTTCGCGCGACGCAGTGGCCGCCTGCTATATGTTGCAGAACTATCTGGATAGACTGTCCGCCGAGAATCGGGGGTAATTGTGTCCCGCAAGAAGCGAAACGATCGACCATCTTGGGAATCTGGCAGCAGCGACGCACAGGGTTCGCCGACGACCACAGGCCAGAGGCCCAAACGCGGATGGACGCGCACGACCGGCCTTGTAGTGCTGGGTTTCGCCGCCTTTCTCGTGATTGTGATCGTGGGTCTAAGTTTTGCCATCAGATGGTATGACTCCCACTCGACGGATACCACGGTGGCCACAGGGGAAGGTGCGTCAGGGACGCTCGACGTCACGGCTGGCATGACGGCCTCGCAGATAGGTACTCTGCTGGAGGAGCAGGGGATCATCGCTGACTCCGCCGACTTCCTGGACTTGGTCACCGAGCGTGGTAGTGAGAACAAGCTTCAGCCCGGCGTGTACCAAGTCAGCGAGGGCATGAGGCTGATAGACATAGTGGACATGCTCGAACAGGGTCTGTCTTCGGCTCGCTACAAGGTGACGATACCGGAGGGCTGGGCCATATCTCAGATCAAGGCCGACCTTGATAAGGACGGCAAGATCTCGGGCTCAGAATATGAACAGATGACCACCAAGATCGCGGATTTTGAGATGCCATACCTCGCGGGACAGCAGGTGACGGATGTCACCACCATGGAGGGTCTTCTTTTCCCAAGCACGTACTTCGTGTCAGAGGGCCAGTCGGCGAGTGAGCTGATCAAGCAGCAGTTGCTGGCCTTCACGAACAAGACCTCTCCGTTGCCTTGGAGCAATACGGCCGATCTGGGCGTTTCCCCATATCAGATAGTCACAATCGCTTCGATCATAGAGAAGGAATGCAGGGTGCCGGAGGAGCGGGCCATGGTGGCTCGTGTGATCTACAACCGTCTGGCGCAGGACATGCCACTGCAGATAGACGCCACTGTGCGGTATGCGGTCGGCAAATGGACGGGGGATATTACCCAGGCCGATCTGTCTGCGGACTCCCCGTATAACACCTATGTGTACAAGGGCCTTCCGCCAGCTCCTGTGTCAAACCCGGGGGAGGCGGCACTGCGCGCGGCGCTCGAGCCGGCCGATGGCGATTGGCTCTACTACGTTCTCAAGGACACCGAAGGAAACCACTTTTTTACAGCCTCCTACGAGGAATTCCTACAGGCGAAGGAGAATCAACCTAGTCAGTAGGATTTCGATTCTACCGGCCAGAGGACACCAATCTCATCCCTACGGTGTCTTCTCGGTCACCATGGCTATGCGCTAGGGTCATGAGGTCGCTGTCGCGGGAGTGAGTATGGAGGTATGTGGTTGCCCAATCGAAGAAATGCCGACGCTGCTGTTCAGGTCGTCTGGCTCTTCGGACATCCGATCGGTCACTCACTGTCGCCTACGATGCAGAACGCGGCCTTCCTGCATGCGGGATTGGCGCTCCGGTATGTCGCGCGGGACGTTGGGCCTGGGGTACTGGCGGAAGCGATAGAGGCCTTGCATTCTCAGTGCGCCAAGGGCGCCAACGTGACTGTGCCTCACAAACAGGCTGTTCTGTCGATGTTGGATGAGATTGAACAGCAAGCGGCGACAATCGGGGCGGTAAACACTATCGTTCATGAGAACGGACGGCTGAAAGGCCACAATACGGACGTAGGTGGATTTCGGAGGTCGCTTGAAACCGTGCTGCCCGGGGGTGCGAACGGTCGAAAGATCCTGGTGCTGGGGGCAGGGGGAGCTGCTCGTGCGGTTCTGGCCGCACTGCAGCAGGACGAAGCATCTTTGATACTGGTCGCCAACAGGACCATGGAACATGCGCAGGGGCTTTGTCAAGTCGCTGGCGGGTGGGGCCCGGCCAAATGTGCTGCGCTGGGCCTCGACGAGGTGGAGACGGCGGTCGCAGACTGCACGGTGATAGTGAACGCCACGTCGCTGGGAATGGTAGGGTCGGTCAAGGAGTTGCCCATCGATGTCGATATTCTGAAGAGCGGCCAGGTGCTGGTGGACCTTGTCTACGGTGCCGACGATACAGCGCTCGTCAAGGCGGCGCGGGGGGTAGGCTTGGTTGCCATTGACGGCAGGGAGATGCTGGTGCAGCAAGCCGCGCTGTCCTTCAAATTGTGGACGGGCCTCGAAGCGCCCGTCGATGTTATGCGAGGTAGCCTAATTGGCGGTTAAGGGCGACACTTCAGACGCACCTGTAGCAGGGCAGGAGAGCCTCCAGAGAAGGCTTTCCGGCAAGCGTACGGGCGAAGTCCTCGTAGAGATGGGCCTGCTGACCTTGGAGCAGGTGGATCAGGCAATCGCTGAGCAGCGGGTATCGCACCAGCGCATCGGCGATATCGCCCTCGAGAAGGGCTGGGTCACCAAGTCCACCCTGATGGAAGCACTTGGTCTGCGTCTGGGCGTGAAATACCTTGACTTGGCTTCCACTCGCATCGACCCGATCACTGCTGACCTCATATCAGAGCGCGATGCTCGTCGCTACGCCGCTGTGCCGGTGAGTTTCGTTGACGACCACACGCTGCTTGTGGCCATGGCCGATCCGTCGAACATAGTGGCGGTCGACGACCTACGCATACTTACAGGGTTCGACATAGAGCCGGCTATCGCGACCAACGAAGACATCACGGCGATGCTCGCGAAACTGAGGTCGGCTCAGGACGACATGTCTGAGGGCACCGACCTGACGACGACCACTGACGACGACGAGGCCAATGCGGTAGAACTTCGGGACATCAGAGAGCAGGTGGATGCCGCCCCGGTGGTCAAGCTGGTGAATGGTGTCCTCGCAAGGGCGGCGGACGAGGGAGCGTCTGATATCCACTTCGAGCCACAAGCGAAGGATCTGATGGTCCGCTTTCGACACGACGGGGTGCTGCATGAGATCATGACTATCCCCAGGCGTCTGCAGCCCGGCGTGCTATCTCGTCTCAAGATCATGGCGGACCTGGACATCGCTGAACGCAGGGTCCCGCAGGACGGCCGCATAGGCCTGGTCGTTGGTGGTCGACCGATCGACATGCGCGTGGCCTCCTTGCCCACCGTATATGGGGAGAAGATCGTCATTCGCCTGCTGGATCGAGGCAACGTGATGCTGCATCTGGAGCAGCTTGGGTTTTCTGATGTCGCCTTGAGCCGCTACACCAAGTCTTTCACCAAGCCCTATGGAGCCATATTGGTCACGGGGCCTACCGGTTCGGGCAAATCGACGACCCTGTACGGAACGCTCAACATCCTCAATACCGCAGACAAGAACATCATCACGGTCGAGGACCCGGTCGAGTATCGTCTACAGGGCATCAACCAAGTGCAGATCAACCAGAAAGCAGGCTTGACCTTCGCCTCGGGCCTCCGTTCTATCCTACGTTGCGATCCAGACATCATCATGGTCGGTGAGATCCGCGACCGGGAAACCGCGCAGATTGCTGTAGAATCCGCCCTGACTGGCCATTTGGTGCTATCGACCCTGCACACCAACGACGCCCCGGGCGCACTCTCGCGCCTCACTGAGATGGGAGTGGAGCCCTTCTTGACGGCTTCTGCGGTCGACTGCGTCATAGCGCAGCGCCTAGTGCGGAAACTCTGCGAATATTGCCGGGAGGCATACCCTGTAACCAAAGAGATGCTCGAGCGACTTGGGTTCCCGCGGGGAGCGGTGGATGACTGGAAGGACACTCAGTTGTACAAGCCGACTGGATGTACTCGCTGCAACGGCACGGGCTACAAGGGCCGGCTGGGCATCTACGAGATAATGCCCGTCACTGAAGCTCTCGAGAGGCTTATAGTAGAACGCAAGAGCGCCGATGAATTGATGAGAGTGGCTGTTGCGGAGGGCATGGTATCGCTGAGGCACGACGGGTTGCAGCGGGTGTTGGAGGGTGTGACCTCGGTCGAGGAGATATCGCGGGTCATCGTATGAGCGACTGCCACGGCAGAGTGGGTCGCGGAGAGGCTTACAGATATGGACATCACTGAGATTCTGAAGCAGGTAGTGGCCGTTGGAGCGTCCGATTTGCACCTATCGGTCGGTGTGCCGCCCGTTGTGCGCGTCGACGGACACTTGGAGGCCTTGGACTACCCGCCCCTCGAGCCGATCGGCATTCGGGAGATGGTGTATAGCATCCTCTCGCAGGATCAAAGACAGAAGCTTGAGACAGACTGGGAGCTTGACCTGGCGTATTCGCTATTCGGCGTGGCTCGCTTCCGTGTGAACGCCTTCTTCCAACGAGGGGCGCTGGCCGCAGCATTCAGGATGGTCCCCATAGAGATCAGATCCATTGATGAGTTGGGACTCCCCAAAGTCCTTCACTCTTTCTGTCACAAACCACGCGGTTTCGTGTTGGTCACAGGCCCGACGGGGTCCGGCAAGTCGACCACCCTCGCTGCGGTGATCGATGAGATCAATCAGACACGCTCCAACCACATAGTCACCATCGAAGACCCCATCGAGTTCTTGCACATGCACAAGCGTTGCGTCGTCAACCAACGGGAGTTAGGCACTGACACGAAGTCGTTTCCGGCGGCACTGCGGGCAGCTCTCCGTCAGGATCCCGACGTAGTGCTGATCGGCGAGATGAGGGACATCGAGACCATGCAGATAGCCCTCACTGCGGCGGAGACGGGCCATCTGGTCTTCGCCACGCTGCACACGCAGGATTGTCCGCAATCTATCGATCGCATCATCGACGTGTTCCCACCGCATCAGCAGGAGCAGATCCGAGTACAGATCGCCGCGACTCTCGAAGGGATTGTGTCCCAGCAGTTGCTGCCAAAAGTGGGCAGCAAAGGTCGCGTGGCGGCTTGTGAGGTCCTCATTCCGACGCCGGCCACGCGCAACCTGATACGCGAGGGCAAGACCCATCAGCTCTACACCGTGATGCAGACTGGTAGCCAGCAGGGCATGCAGACCATGAACGCAGCGTTAGCCGAGCATGTGAAGCGTGGCCGCATATCCAAGGATAACGCGATGCGCAGGACTGTCGCCCCCGAAGAGCTGGAGCGGCTTCTGCTGGTAGGAGCCGCGTGACAGTCGGCGAACACTACTCTTGGTGAAGAATCTGACAAGCCGCTCGTACATGTGGGCATTTGTGCCGATATTGAACACAGGGACCTATTAGCAGCGGTGTCTGCAGGCTAGGGTAAGAGGAGTCAGCGTGGCGACATACGTATACACGGCGCGCAAGGACCGGGGTGGAATGTTGACCGGCGAGGCGTCGGGTGATTCCAAGCAAGCTGTGGTCGCTGATCTCAAGCGCAAGGGAATGACAGTCCTGAAGCTTGAGGAGAAGCGCGGGGCGCTGAGCATCCAGTCGCTTCTGGAGAGCTCAACAAAGATCAAGACACGCGACAAGGCTGTGTTCGCGCGCCAGTTCGCCACTATGATCCAGTCGGGTCTAGCTGTGCTCCGAGCTCTGTACGTGCTCGAAGAACAAACGCAGAATCCGAGATTCAAGAAGATCATTGCCTCGCTGAGGGGTGATGTCGAGGCCGGTATGTCGCTTTCAGACGCTATGGAGCGCTATCCAGTCGCCTTCGACAAGCTATACGTGTCCATGGTGCGAGCAGGCGAAGTGGGTGGTTCGTTGGACCAGTCACTCAACCGTCTCGCGACACAGCTTGAAAAGGATGACAGCATCCGCCGCACCGTAAAGTCCGCCATGGCCTATCCGGTGATGATAGCGTCGTTCGCCATATTGGTGGGTGTCGGCATGTTGCTTTTCATCATACCGATCTTCGCGAAGATGTATGACGACCTCGGAGGTCAGCTTCCCCTTCTGACGCGCGTTATGATGGGCCTGAGCAACTTCATGAAGAGTTACTGGTTCATCATCATCCCGATGCTGATTGGGCTCGTCTGGGGCTTCCGCAAATGGAAGGCCAGCGATCAGGGCCGGCGCACGTGGGATCGCATCAAACTGAGGCTTCCTATGAAGCTCGGCCCGGTCGTCCAGAAGATCGCGGTATCTCGCTTTAGCCGTACCATGGCGACGCTTGTGAGTTCTGGTGTGCCCATACTTCAAGCGATCGACATCACCGGCAAGACTTCGGGCAACTCGGTCATCGAAGATGCCATGGTGGACGTCAAGGAGAGTGTGCGAAGTGGTGAATCGATTGCCAAACCGCTGAGCCGCGTATCTGTGTTTCCCCCGATGGTGACCCAGATGATCTCCATCGGTGAAGAGACCGGCGCCTTGGACAGCATGCTCAACAAAGTGGCCGACTTCTATGAGGACGAGGTCGACACCACGATCAAATCGCTGACCTCGATCCTAGAGCCCATCATGATGATCTTCGTCGGCGGCATGGTAGGTCTGATCGTCATCTCCATGTACTTGCCGATGTTCAGCATGATGAACCTCGTCCAGTAGGAAGCCGGCTGGCAGAACTGCAGTTGGCCTATGGAGTGCGCTCGCGAAACCGCTGAACGCTGGATGGAAACCGCTAGTCTATAGTGGCACACCCAATGCACGATAATGTGCATTATGTCTACTCGATAACAGGGCGGTTCATTCCTCGTACTTCAGCAGACTGAAGACCTCATGACCAGAGAGCTTGTCCCTACCCCCGAGGGCAGTCAATTCAATCAGGAAGGCGAGTCCCGCCACGACGCCGCCCGCGTCCTCGACAAGCTTGACGTTCGCGGCTGCTGTGCCACCGGTCGCAAGCAGATCGTCATGGATGAGTACGCGCTGCCCAGGTTTCACCGCATCTGAGTGGATCTCAAGGGCGTCCGTGCCATACTCGAGGTCGTATTCGCAACGGCTGACCGTCCAAGGCAGTTTGCCGGGCTTACGAGCAGTCGCAAACCCAACACCCAGCTTGTAGGCTAGCGCAGCGCCAATAATGAAGCCTCGAGCCTCCGCCCCCATGACCAGGTCGATCTCGCGGCCTTGGGCGAACTCCGCAAGTCGGTCGACCGAGTAGCGCAGTGCGTCGCCATCTTGCAGAAGCGGCGTGATGTCGTGAAAGAGGATGCCCTCTTTCGGAAAACCTGGAATATGGCGGATATACGTGTCGAGTTCCATCTCTCTCCTTCTGGTAGTCAGCGCGCGCCGTGTCGTAAAGGTCAGCGACTACGTCGCCCAAGTGGCCTTCTGACGCTTATGAGATGACGCGGCGCAGCTCGCGGCGAAGTAGCAGCCGCGTCAGTTGCGCGAAGAGCATGCCAAGTTCCTCAGCCGTCCGCAGACCGTATTCCTTCCTGTCGGCGTGGCCAGAGCGGAGGTCGGGAGTCGCTATCTGCTCGATCAGGCCGGCTTCGCGTTCAGCGGCTGAACTCAAAATGCGAAGGTGGCGCGGTTCGACTTGGAAGTGGCCGAGCCTCTGACATATGCGGGCGGTCTCCAAGTCACTCTCGGTGAAGGAGGGTCCCGAGTCTGCGGCGCTCTCCACCAGTCTGAACTCCACGAGACCGTTCACAAACTCCTCCTCTACCCCAAGCGCCGTGCAGAATTCGTCCAGGGTATAGACAGGCGTTTCCCGTCCAAGAGACATCGTCTGTGTGGCTGCATAGACTGAAGGGTCAGGACTACCTCCCCCTGCGGAGCCGTAGGCGTCCATCCGCTGGCGGATCACATCGAGTGGTAGGTATTCATCCCTTTGCATCGAGAGCACGCTGCGCAGTCTCTTGGCGTCAGCTCTGGAGTACTTCCGATACTTACCCCGGGTACGCTGAGGATCTACAAGCCCTCTGTCCTCAAGGTACCGTACTTTGCTTATCGACAGATCGGGAAAGTCTGGCTGCAGTTCTCTCACCAGCTGTCCTATGCTGATCAGCCTGTCCGGGCTATCCTCCGAGCGCCTCTGGGGGCTTGCAGCCAAACCGGTCGCAGCGTCAGCCATACCCCTACCTCACTGTGTGATGTTCTGTTGGAGAAAGACCAACTTGAACTTCCCGATCTGTAGCTCGTCTCCGTCGAACAACTGGTGCCGCTCGATGCGTCTCCGGTTGACGTACGTGCCGTTCAGGCTGCCCTCATCTTCTATCATGTAACCGCTTGCATCCACGAGAATGCGAGCGTGTCGCCGTGACACCGTGACGTCATCGAGAAAGAGGTCGCTTTCCGGCGTGCGACCGATGGTCACCACCGGTCCGACGACACCTATGAGCTCCCCCTCCCTGTCATTCGGTGACCGGACTTGCAGCACCGTGCCTTGGGCCGGAAGCAAGTCAGCTGGGGTGGGCACGTTGCGCGCGGCGCGGACGGAGTATCTCTCAGTGGTCTCATCAGGAGATCTGTGCGTTTCGAGATGGCAACCGCACCGTCTGCAGTATGCAGAATCAGCGGTGTTTTCGACGCCGCACTCTTGGCACTTGACCATAGCCCCCACCCCGATGCTGATCAGTACTATTCCTCTGGCGTGCCTGCGTTACACCCCTTGGTCGCCAATATGTCTGCTAGGCCTGCCACATCCCCGTCCACCACTAAGCTCTTGGGCGCGGCGCTGCTGTCGCGAAGCCTTCTCACCAACTCAGCCCTCACGATGTCCAACTCGCCCTGCAGTAGACGACGCTGTTTGGATACCGCTGCTTCTTGGTCAGCAAGCGATCTAGCGAGGTCCTTCAGTTCGTCATCCGAGTAAGCCTGGATGTTGACTAGACGTTCGAAAGAAGACTCGTCCACAGCGTTCACACTTTCACTATAGCCGTTAGCAACGAAACCTTCAACTTGAGGTCTAGACTAGTATCCCCCCAATTGCGACGCTTCACACACCGGGCATCGGCTCGCGGTGCGTCAGTCTTCAGCTGCCAGGATCGCGTCGTATTCCTCTACGCTCAAGAGCTCGTCGGCCTCGCTTGAATCTCTCATCTTGATCTTGATGAGCCAGCCATCTTCGTACGGGCTCTGGTTGAGGGTCTCGGGCGCGTCAATGATGTCCTCGTTGATCTCTATGACGGAACCACTCATGGGTGCGTACACGTCAGACACGGCCTTCACCGACTCCACCTCTGCGTATGGCGTCCCAACTGTGACGTCCGCGCCTACCTCTGGGAGTTCGATGAAGACGATATCACCGAGGGTCTTCTGGGCATAGTCGGTGATGCCGAACACGGCGTTATCACCGTCTAGGCGTACCCAGTCGTGCTCCCTGTGGTACTTGAGGTTCTTAGGGTTCACCTGCGCTCCTTTCTTGCCATACCCGGCTGCGCGTCATGATAGCACAGCAGTATTCACAGCCACGGTCGCTAAAGTCCGCGCCTTCGGTCCCCGACTTGTATACTGTTGGTGGCAACGACGAAAGCTGAAGGAGGGCACAGTGGCCCGACGCAAGGGACTCGTCATCAGTGACGAGCAGATGAAGGTTATTGATGGCGTGCTCTCGAAGCTGCAGCATGTGACCGGTTCGCATTTCGTCGCTCTCATCTCCACAAGCGGTCAGCCCATTACGGTATCTCCGGCCGACGCTCAATCAGACACGCTGTCGCTGGCCGCGCTCGCTGCGGGTTCTTTCGCGGCCACACGACAATTGGCTGAGGTCCTCAAAGAGCGCGAGTTCACACTCCTCTTCCACGAGGGCAAGGAGTCGAACCTGCATGTGATCCAAGTCACGGACCAGATCCTCATGCTGCTGACTTTTGGACACGAGACTCAAGTGGGATTGGTCCGTCTCTACACCACTCGCGCGCTTGCGGTGTTGAAGCCCATCTTTGAGCGTTCCGAGGACAGTGACGGGGAGGCCCGGCTTATCGACCAGGAGTACTCTCTTGAGGCCGGGACTGCGCTCGATGACCTGTTCAACGAACAGGACTCGGAACAGTAACGGGGGAGCTACTGTGGCACTCATCAACCTAGCGGCCAGGGAGATCAACTACAAGATCGTCTACTATGGCTGCGGTCTCTGCGGGAAGACTACGAACATCCAGTACATCCATCGACGGGTCAACCCTGCCGCTCGGGGTCGCCTAGTCAGCATCGCTACGGAAGAAGAGCGCACCCTGTACTTCGACTTCCTTCCGCTCTCACTGGGGACGGTGAAGGGCCTTCGTACCAGGTTCCATCTGTACACCGTTCCAGGTCAGTCGTTCTACAATGCATCGCGAAAGCTGGTGTTGCAGGGCGTCGACGGTATCGTCTTCGTCGCGGACAGCCAGGTATCGAGGCTCGATGAGAACGTGGACAGCTATCTGAACCTGTGGGACAACCTGCGATCGCAGAATGAGGACCTCTCGAGCCTGGGGATGGTCCTGCAGATGAACAAGCGTGATCTAGGCAACATATTCAGCGTGAGCGATCTAACAGAACTCCTCAACCACACGGGATCTCCTGTGTTGGAGGCGTGTGCGCTCACAGGGGTGGGTGTGTTTGAGACGCTGAAGACCGTCTGCAAGCAAGTGATAGCCAAGAGTTCTCGCTCCTGACCTAGCGGCCTCGTGTAGGGCTCGCTGGAGATAGTAAGTCGGGACGGCCGGATTTGAACCGGCGACCTTCCGGCCCCCAGCCGGATGCGCTACCAAACTACGCCACGTCCCGATGCGCTGCCAGATTATAGCGCGCCCTCAGCGGTCGCACTACAGGGCGCCGGCGTCTGTGTCGGAGCCGGGCAGGTCCGCAGTGTCCTCGTCCTTCGGACTCCACGGGAACACCACCTTCGGTTCGGTCCCCTGCAGGAGGCGCTTCATGTTCCCACGATGAGCCCACAGCACCACGGCAGCCATGAGCGTGCACGCGACGACGTAGGCCAGCGGAACCGCCCAGACTCCAGTGCCATAGCGGTAGAGAAGGCCCGCCAGTACGGGCAGTGAGATCGTGCACGTGATCGACGCTATAGAGACTGTACGTGTCACCAGCAGGATGACAACGAAGAGCACTAGCAGACAGGCCATGGGCAAAGGCAGCATGGCGACGGCAGCGCCGGCACCGGTGGCCAGCCCCTTCCCTCCCCTACCCCTGAGAAAGACAGAGAACGTGTGCCCGATGACCGTGGCGAACGCCACGAGCACGGTGACCACAGGGTTGCTGAGATATCGGGCGAGGACCACCGGGATCACTCCCTTGAGCACGTCGCACACTAGGACTACTATGCCCAAGTCGTTTTCCCAGCACACGAAAGGCGTTGGTAGTACCTGGGTTCCCGCTCCCATGTTCTCGAAGGTCGATGCCTTTGATCGCTTTGCCCAGGAAGACACTGGGAGACAACGAGCCCATCAGGTAGCCGAACAACACGAGGCCTACGGCTGTCAAAACGGACTCCTGGCTCACGAATACCTCTCCTCTTTACCCTCGAAGTCGATGACCAACGGCACACCCTCGAGCGCGTACTCTTGTCGCAGCTGGTTCTCCAGGAAGTATGCGTAAGGCTTGTTCACTAATGCGCGTGCGTTGACCATGATCTTGAAGCGTGGTGGCGCTTGCCCATATTGGACCACGTAGAAGGTCTTGATGGCTTTGCCGCCCTTGGACGCCGAGGGGTGCTTGCCTTGCAGTGAACTGAGCCAGCGATTGAGTTCCGCCGTGGGGATCCTGCCCGCGTACTTGTTGTAGAGACCCCTGGCCAGCGGCAGTATGCGGTCGATACCGCGCCCGCTGACAGCGGATACTGTCAGATGTGGGGGCTTCATCTGCACACGTGCCCCGACGCGTTCGACAGCCATATCAAGGTCGATGGTCGCGATGTCCCATTTGTTGAAAAGGATCGCTGTGGCGCACTTCGCCCTCTGTGCTTCGTAAGCGACCTGGAGGTCGAGGTCGGTGAGACCTTCGCTGGCGTCCACTACTACCAGGGCCACATCGCTGCGTTCCAGTGCTTTGAGAGCCCGGAGCGAACTGAAGTACTCGACGTCGGTAGTCGTTCTCTTGCCCGGCCTCCGCAGTCCCGCCGTGTCCACCAATACGAGCGGCTCACCCTCGTGTACCAACCCTGTGTCTATGGCGTCCCGGGTGGTACCAGGGATAGCCGAGACTATCGTGCGCGAGTTCCCCAGAAGCGCATTGAGCAGTGAGCTCTTGCCCACATTAGGTCTGCCAACGATGGCGACGCGCATGGGCATGGTCTCTTCGTCTTCGTCAGTCTCGGGCGGCAAGGCGTCCACGATCTTGTCGAGCAGGTCCCCCACGCCCAGTCCGTGCTCGGCTGAGATACCAACCGGCTCTCCTAGGCCCAGACCCCAGTAGTCGTGCAGCATCCCTTGCGCGACTTTCGTGTCCTGCTTGTTGACAGCCAGCAGCACGGGCACGCCGGAGCGCCGCAGCAGGTCAGCGATCTCCTTGTCTTGGGGCACCACGCCCGTCTTGCCTTCGACTACGAACACCGCGACGGCCGCATCGGTGACCGCAACGCGGGCCTGCGTCCTCACTTCATCGCTCAGCGGTTGATCGCTCTGCAGATCGATGCCTCCGGTATCGACAGTGATGAACCGGCGACCATTCCACTCCCCCACTCCCTCTTTGCGATCACGAGTGACACCAGCCTCTGGAGCTACAACTGCGTCGCGAGTTCCGGTGATGCGGTTGTATAACGTGGATTTGCCCACGTTGGGGTAACCGATTATGGCGACACGAGGCATCCCACTGGTCATGCTTGCGTCTCCTCAAGGGCTTGCACCACTGCATCTATCTGGTCGGATGGCGTTGACGCGCCGGCCGTCACCCCCACTACGTTCGCTCCGTTGAACCAAGCGGCTTGGAGTTCGTCCGCTGACTCCACATGGTGAGTGCGCGGTTGGCGCTGCTTACAGAGCTCGGCGAGTCTGCGAGTATTGCCCGACTCCCTCCCACCCACGACGACGACCACATCGACGTCAGAGGCCATTTCCAGGGCCGCACTCTGTCGCACCTCGGTGGCATTGCAGATGGTGTTGTGCACCAGCAACTGCCTGGCCACCGGGGCCAGGGTGGCTACCAGCTCGGCCAGTCGCTCCTTGGACTGCGTCGTCTGTACCACTACACCCAGCTTGGAGCTCGGCAGACTCTCCGGCAGGTCGGCGGCAGACTCAACGACCAACGACTTCTCGCCCGCGTATGACTTCAGGGCCAGGACCTCCGGATGGTCCCGATCACCGAGGATGATGACGTAGTAGCCATCCTGGGAGAGGCGAGCGGCCTTATCCTGGGCCGAGGTGACGAAAGGACAAGTCGCGTCGACTAGACTGACGGACGAGAGCGCGAGCTCCTCTCGCACTGACTTCGGCACCCCGTGCGAGCGAAGTATCACCGTTCCCTCAGGCGCTTGCGCCGGCTCGGACACTACCCCGACGCCCTTGTCGTGCAGGTCTGACACCACGCTGGGGTTGTGGATGAGCGGTCCCAGGGTGTTGACGGGCTTCTGCGCCCCAGCCGCAGCATCCAGTGTGAGTTGGAGTGCCCTTTCCACTCCGGGGCAGAAGCCGGCGCTGTCAGATACGCGAACGATCAGTGGACTCATCACCTTTCTACCGGAGTCGCCAAGAGCGTCTCTAGCGCTGCCTGCACTCGTTCCGTGACTATGCGCGCTTTGTCGGCGCGCGACACCTCGGGCCCCGGCATCACGATGGGCGGCCCAAAGAGTAAGTCCACTTTCGGGAAGTGTGGGTAGCCATGCTTGAAGCACAGATCGGTGCCGCGCAGCACGGCCGGCACAGTGACCACACCCTCCCTCAGGGAGAAGAGGCTGATCCCGGGCCTCAGTTCTCCAAGGCCCGGCCCCTTATGGCAGTGCCCTTCGGGGAAGAGCCCGAGGACTCCTTCCGCGTCCAGGATCTCGATAGCCTTCTTGATCGCAGCGCGGTCCACCTCTCCCCTACTCACCGGAAAGGTGCCGAATCTCTCCATCGCCCAGGCCAATGGCTTGAACTTCCAGAGTTCCACTTTGGCCATGTAGTGGATCTGCCGAGGGGCGTTGATGCCAAGAAAGAAAGGGTCGGTCATGGCCTTGTGATTGCAGGCCACGATGACCGGTCCGGCTAAGGGGAAGTTCTCCACCCCGACCACCCGCATACGGTAGAAGAACCGCCAGGTCGGGCCCAGTACCGCGTAGATCATGCGGTAGAGGAAGGTGTCCAGGGGACCCTTCTGCAGGTGCGACAGTCTCCATCGGGGATATCTCTTCTGTTGGGACTGGCGCGCGATGCCGCACACGGTCTCAATGACCTCTTCGATGGCCATAGAGGTCGTATCCACTTCAATGGCGTCCTCCGCCTTGCGGAGTGGCGCGGTCTCTCTTCCCGAGTCCAGAGCATCCCTGGTCATAATCTCCTTGGCCAAGTCTTCGGCGGACGTGTGAACGCCCTGGGCTTCGAGCTGCGCCTGGCGCCTGCGTGCTCTCTCCTCAACGCTCGCCGTCAGGAATATCTTGACCTCAGCGTCAGGGACTACCACGGTGCCTAGGTCTCTACCTTCAAGCACCACGTTGCCCCGATGCGCCTCATCACGCTGTCTGACTGTCAGCACGTCTCTCACTGACGGCTCCGCGGAGACCGCCGACACATTCTTGGAGACGACCGGACCTCGGATCTCCAGACTGATCTCTCTGTCACCCACGAATGCCTTGGTCAGATCATCATCCTGAACTTGGAACCGTAGATCAGCCGCGTCAGCAAGCGAGGCGACCTCCGCAAGGCGATCGGGCACGAGCCCAGCCTCGAGCGCCAGTAGGGTCACGGCTCGGTACATCGCACCCGTATCCAGGTAGCGCATACCCAGCCTCTTGGCCACTTCTCTCGCGATGGTGCTCTTGCCCGACCCGGCTGGGCCGTCTATGGCGATGATCATAAGCGCATTGCTCCTGAGTCGGGTTTCAGCTCTCGGGCGCCGAGCGCCCGCCCAGTTCGCCGAGAGTCTCGCGGAACCCTGGAAACGAGACAGCCATACACTCCAGGTCGTCGATGCGGACCGATGCAGACGATGCGCAGCCGGCTACCGCACCGACCATGGCCAGGCGGTGATCGGCGTAGGTCCGCACGTCTCCCCCCTCCCAGCCCTGCGGTCTACCTTCGATCTCGAGGCCGTCAGGGCGTTGTCCCACCTTTACCCCCAGGGATACCAGAAGATGTGCCATCGCGTTCAGGCGGTCGCTCTCCTTGACCCTGAGTTCCTGGGCACCAGTGACGGTCGACTTGCCCCTCGCTTTGGCCGCCGCCAGCATGAACGCTGGCAGCTCGTCTATGAGGTTCGGGACTTCGGAGGGGTCTATGTCAGTAGCCGCCAACTGAGAGTACCGGGCAGTGATGCGCCCGACCGGCTCTTCGGCCATAGGATCAGAGACCTCCACGGTCAGGTCAGCACCCATGCGCCCCAGCGCCATCAAGAGCCCCGTACGAGTCGGATTCAGGCCGACTCCCTCAACCGTCACTTCCGACCCAGGCACCAGCAGAGCCGCAACCAGTAGGAAAGCCGCAGAACTGAAGTCCCCGGGCACGTAGATTCTGGACAGCGCAAGCTTCTCCACCGGCCACACGCGGACAGTCCCGGGGCCGCCCTGCTCCCCCTCGCGTTCGACACGGCCTCCACCTTGTCTGATCATGCGCTCCGTATGATCTCGCGACGAGCCTGGCTCGCTGACGCTGGTCGGGCCGTCGGCACGAAGTCCGGCCATCAGGAGACATGACTTCACTTGGGCTGAGGCGACCTCCAACACGTGGTCGACGCCTCGAGGGCGACCCCCTCTGATGGTGATAGGCGGTAGAGTGTCGGACGCCCGACCCGCGACATGGACCCCCATGGCCGCAAGTGGCCTCAGCACCCTGCCCATCGGTCGGCGCCTGATGCTCCCATCGCCCGTCAATATGGTGAGAAAGTCGCGACCGGCCACGACCCCTGGCAACAGCCGAATGAGCGTTCCGGAGTTGGCTACGTCGATGACATCCTCTGGCTCCTTCAGCCCCTCCCATCCGGCTCCGTCGACAGTCAGGCCTGCGTCGTGCTCGCATATCGCCACGCCCAGTGTGCGAACGGCTCTCAGCGTGGCAAGGGTATCGGCGGAACGCAAGAAGCCCGTTATCTCGACAGGGCCATCGCTGACGGCACCCAGCAGCACGGCACGGTGCGAGATCGATTTGTCACCCGGCACTCGGACGGTCCCCCGAAGCCCATCCGTGGCGGGCAAGAAGACCCCTGAGGATGATGTCTCGACTGTGGATGCTCTCATTCGACCGTATCCCTGCTGTCGGCTACTCTGGATGGATATCCGAGGCTTGTGAGCAACTTCTCGGCTCTCTCTGCCACATCCTCACCGGATACGAATATCTCGAGATCTCCACCGACGCTGCGGCTCATGTGATGCAGAGTGAGATCCTCCACGTTGATGCCGGCTTCGCCCAGAGCGGCCAACACTTCGGCAATGACCCCCGGCACGTCGGAAACGCGCACGGTCACCCTGTATAGAGTACCCGGAGCGATGTCGGCGAGCTCAAGCATCTCTTCCCGATAGCCGGCCGCGGACTCGATCGATCTCATGAGCTCTTCGGTGTCGCAGGATTCCAGACTCATGGAGAAATCCCTGAGCATGTCAGAGACAGCCCGCGCAGACTCGGCCAGGGCCTCTCTGTTCTCCAAGAAGATATCCCGCCACATGGGCGGATTGGCCCCCGCCACCCGCGTGAGGTCGGTGAAGCTGGGACCGACCCATTGAAGTGCTCGTTTGCCTCCGACGTCGAAGCGTCCCGCGTGCTGCATGAGCGTGTTGGCGAGCACGTGAGGCAAGTGACTGATCACCGCCAATAGACGGTCATGAACCGCCGCATCGATGTGAGTGGCTCGCGCCCCCACGTCTGACACGAACGCCTGGAGCATCGCATAGAGTTTGGGAAAGGCTTCTTCAGTGCTGCACAAGAAGTACGTGGCGTCCTCGAAGAGATCGGCGCGGGCGTACTGCACCCCTGAGTCGGCCGCACCACATATCGGGTGGCCGCCGATGAAGATGGAACGCGCTTCCGCAGACAAGGCTCCCATGATGGCCGACTTGGTGCTGCCCATGTCGGTGATGAGCCGAGGGCGTGGCTCTGCGCCGGCGCACTCCTCAACGAGCGCAGCGATACTGCGCACTGGAGTCGAGACGACCACAAGGTCCGCATAGGCCGCAGCTTCCGCAGGGCTCGAAGCCGCCTCGGTTATGACGCCCGCTGCAATAGCTTGCTCAAGCGCTTGGGCATCAGTGTCAAACCCTATGACCTCATCGACCGCGGCGCGGGCCTGAGCGGCCATGGCCAGGCTCCCGCCCATCATGCCTACACCTACTATGGCAAGTCTGTGAACCCCGCTATGTCCGCGATCGCTCGTCACTCGGCCTAGCCCAGGGTCTTGCCGACCCACTCGACCATGGCCTTGACACGGGCAGTGACCGCCGTGAATTGGCGCGGGTCGAGCGATTGGGCGCCGTCCGAAAGCGCTGTCTCCGGCGTCGGATGCATCTCGATCATCAGGCCATCGGCGCCGGCAGCGATCGCTGCCAGAGAAAGCGGTTCGACCAGGTCGGTCTTTCCCGCCGCATGGCTGGGATCGACAACCACAGGCAGATGACTCCGCTGCTTGATGATAGGGATGGCGGATATGTCCAGGGTGTTGCGAGTCGCCGTCTCGAACGTGCGTATTCCTCGCTCACACAAGATGACTTGTTCGTTGCCCTCTTTGACGATGTACTCGGCAGCCATGAGCAGCTCTTCGATGGTGGCGGCAAGACCCCGCTTCAACAGTATCGGCCGGTCGACCTCGCCGACGGCTGAGAGCAGCTGGAAGTTCTGCATATTGCGGGCACCTATCTGGATGATGTCGGAGTACTCCGCAACAGCGGCCAAGTGACGCGGGTCCATGAGCTCAGTGACTATCGGAAGCCCGGTGGACTCACGAGCTTCGGCGAGTATCTCGAGCCCCTCCACGCCCAACCCCTGGAAGGCGTAGGGTGAAGTCCTCGGCTTGTAGGCACCACCGCGCAGCATGGTGGCCCCCGCGGCCTTGACCTGAGCGGCCGCGAGCAACAATTGCTCCTTGCTCTCCACCGAGCAGGGTCCGGCGATCAGCCCCACGTGTCCGCCGCCCAGGCTGGTACCTCCCACGGTGACTACCGTGTCGCTGCGCCGAAACTCTCTGCTGACCAGCTTGTAGGGCTTGAGGATCGGCACGACCTTGTCGACGCCGGGGTATGCCTCCAAGGGAAGTCCGGCGATGACATCACGTTCCCCCACGACACCTATCACCGTCACAACATCACTGGTGGACACACGACCTGCCGCGCCGGCCTCCTCCAGGAGTTCGATGATGCGAGCGACGTCCTCCGACGAAGCGGTCTCTTGCATGACGATCATCATCTCGGTGCTTGCACCTTCCATCTCAGCTCTCCGGGCTCAGGGACCCAGCGTCGATCGCGGTGTCCTCCACTTGCGCTTCTACGTGCGCCTTACCAGCGCTGATGTCCTCCATCGCGCCTATGAACGTGTCATTGTCTTGCTTGCTGCCAATGGTAACGCGAATCCAGCCGGGGCAGTCCATCGCATAGCCCGATCTTGTCAGTATCCCGCGTCTAAGCAGTTCTTGACCTACCTCCGGGCCAGGTATGTCGAATCCCTCAACACCGACCAACAGGAAGTTGGCCTGCCCGTTGTGGGAGGTGATGCCAAGCTCCTGTAACGCAGCAGCCATCCTCTCCTTTTCGGACGCGATCACAGTTCGGCGCTCCGCCACAAGCTCGGGATGTCTAAGGGACTCTGCCGCGGCCACCTGGGCCAAAGAGTCGACGTTGAAAGGTTGACGCAGTTTATCCAAAGCCTTCATGAGCTCCGGATCTCCGATGGCATACCCTATCCGGAGGCCGGCGAGGCCGTAGATCTTCGAGAAGGTGCGCAATACGACGAGGTTGGTGAAGTCCTTCACCCAGCTCGCGGTCTCCTCATGCAGTGGTGCAGTCACAAATTCAACATAGGCTTCGTCCAATGCCACCACCACGTCGCCAGGTATTCGCTCCAAGAACGCGCGTATCGAGGCCGTCTGCAGGTAGCCTCCGGTGGGATTGTTGGGGTTGCATATGAGCAGAAGGCTTGTGTCGGGCGTGATGGCCGCCTCCATCGCCTCGAGATCGAGTTGCAGGCCATCCAACGGGACAGCCGTGAATGGACCACCGTGCGCGACCGCTATGGCCCTGTACATGACGAACGATGGGTGCGGGAACACGAAGTGCTGCTCAGGGTTGAGCAGGGCCTGGCCAAGAAGCATCAGGAGCTCGCAGGACCCGTTACCGAAGCACAAGTGCTCAGAGTCCACACCCAAACGACTAGCCAGAAGCGCCTTGAGACCTGAGCAAGAGCCGTCGGGGTAGCGGTTCAGATGCTCCAGCGCAGACGCCAGAGCCTCCACTACCTCAGGAAAAGGGCCCCACGCTACCTCGTTGGCCGCCATCTCGTTGATATGGTCTTGACCATAGCGCTCTCTTATCTCTGCCAAAGAGGGGCCGGCCCGATAGGGCTTCATCTTCTCCAGCGCAGGATCGAACTTCATAGCGTTGCTCCGCTCGGCAGGATCGACTACAGGAGCAACAAGTATAGAGCACCCTAGAGCAGGCCAGCCACGGACCGGAGCTCTCTGAGCTCACCATCCGTAAGTCGACGCACCTGGCCCATCGCAAGTCCCTCGTCAGTAAGGGATGCGAAGCGCCCCCGATGCAGCGCGATCACCCGATGACCCATCGCATCGAACATGCGTCGGACCTGACGCTTGCGACCTTCGCGTATCGTGACCGAGATCGTGGTGACGTTACCGTTGTCTCCACTTGGCTCCGACATCCGAGTCACCATAGCAGGCGATGTGACCGCTTCCTCCAACTTCACGCCGCGCCGCATGCTCTCCAGGTGCGATTCGGAGACAGCGCCGCGCACTTTGACGACGTACTCCTTTTCCACGTGGTAGCGAGGATGAAGTAGACGCTCCATCAGTAGTCCGTCGTTCGTGAGCAGCACTAGTCCAGTGCTGTTGAGGTCAAGGCGGCCCACAGGGAACACCCGTGCCTCGGTGGGAACGTGGTCGGTGACAGTCGGCCTGTTTCGCGCATCCACCACAGCGCTGAGTACCCCCAGTGGCTTGTTCAGCAGCCAATACTCCTTCGGCTGGATCTCCACCGGCCGCCCGTCCAGATAGACCTGGTCTTCTTCCGGGTCTACCGTAGCTCCCAGTGTGGCTACCTGCTCCCCCACAGCCACACGACCGGCCCGTATCAACTCTTCGCAGTTGCGCCGAGAACCCAGCCCGGCTTCGGCGAGCAGCTTCTGCAGCCTTACTCTCACTCCGGCGTGGTGAGTAGGCCCAGTCGGCGTCTGAGTTCCGCCTTGGCATCGTCAGTCAGTTCGAAGTCCTCCAGGGGCGGCAGCGCGCCCAGGTCAGCGAGACCGAACATCGCCTCGAAACGACCCGTGGTCGCGTAGAGCACCGCCCCACCCTTGGTCTGCGTGCGTCCGACGTCCTGGATGAGCTGCCTATCCAAAAGACTCCGCATCGGAGAGTCCGAGTTGACTCCGCGGATCTCCGCGATCTGAGGCCTCGTCACAGGCTGCAGATAGGCGATGATCGCCAGGCATTCAACCGCCGCCGGTGAAAGTCGACCGGCTTCACATGGGATCTCGAACAAGGCTTTCACAGCACTTTCGGACAACGGATTCGTCCGAAAGGCCCACCCTCCAGCCAGCCGCACAAGCTCGAAGCCCCTGTCGCCCTCGGGCGGGAACTCCCTGCCGAGCTCTTCTAGGGTCTGCTCCACAACACGCCGTGCAGAGCCGTCGGTCACCCCAACAGCCTGGAGGATGGTGTCGACAGTCAGCGGCTCCCCAGCAGCGAATAGCAGAGCCTCGACGTCTCGCCTGAGATCCGCCAGGCGCAAGCCCGTCGGTGCCTGTGTGGACGTTTCCTCGATCATGCTCCCTCTCCGCTATGTGTCCCATTACCGCTCTTCACCAGGATATCTCCGAAGACGCGAGCCTGTTGTACCTTTATTTCTCCGCGAGAAAGCATGTCCAGAAGAGCGAACACTGACAGAGCCTGCACTAGTGGCTGCTCGGCCCCGAACACTTTGTTGAACGAGAAACCGCCCTCTGAGGAAAGAAGACCCTTGATAAGGCTGATCTGTCTGCGAAGCTCGACCTTGGTCTCCGCGAGATGGGAGGTGTCTGGGGGCGAGTGGTTGCTCAGCACCCTCTGTAGGCTGTCTCTGAGTTCGGCAGGATCACCTGTGCCCGCTATGTCCTGCACTGAGGGGAGCATCATTCTCGCTTGACCGAGAGCGCCCCGCATCATGGAGGCGGAGCTGGCCTCACCACGCTCGCGAATATGCAGGGCTGCAGCCTTGAACTGGCTGTAGACGAACAGTCTCTCCAGGAGTTGGTCGCGGGCCTGCTCGGGGGTGAGCTCCTCTTCTTCGAAGGGCAAGAAGGCTTCAGGCAGCAGCATGCGCGACTTGATCTCGATCAGAAGGCTCATGAGCAACAGGAACTCGGTCATGTCGTCCCAATAACCGATGACGCCCGCCGCTTCCATGTCCTCCAAATAGGCGGTGATCACCTCCACGAGAGGTACTTCTAGAAGATCGACCTCTTCCCTCATGATCAGCGAGAGGAGCAGGTCAAACGGGCCCTGGTAGACCTCAAGATCGAGCTCTGGAGATCTCAGGGAGAGTCACCTGCCTCGGGGCGTTCGAAACCGGCCATGCAGACTCTAGTAGTTGGTCAGGAACACATCGGCGAGACTGTTGATGACCCCGGCCACCATCCGACCGAACGGCCCCCAGAGGAAGACGATGAAGGCGATCACGAGGATCATGCCGTATTGGTCCAGCGCCATCCATCTCTCATACGCGCTCCGCGGAAGGAACGCCCCCAGGATCCTGGAACCGTCCAAGGGAGGAATGGGGACGAGGTTGAGCAGCCCCAGAACGATGTTTACCTGGAATAGCAGGAACACCAGGTCGAAGGTCCGTCCATCGACCGGCGGATGGGCTGCATTGAGGGCGACTATGGTGATGATGGCCAGGGCGAAATTCGTGAGCGGTCCGACGACAGCGACCGCCGCCATCCCCCACTGCCGATTCTTGAAGTAGTACGGACTCACGGGTACCGGCTTCGCGTAACCGAACAAGAAGGTGCCTTGGCTCAGGAGGTAGGTGACGAAGAACATCGCCGTGCCCACCACATCCAGATGCTTGATCGGATTGAAGCTGAGTCTGCCCGCCCTCTTGGCGGTCGGGTCTCCCAGCTTGTACGCGACGTAACCATGCGCCAGCTCATGGAACATCATGGAGACGAGCAGCACAGGCACCAAGGTGAGTAGGCCAATAAGCATCTGTGTGTCGAACTTCATCTACCCTTCTCCAGTAGTCCTCGCACCGCATCCAACTCCTCTTCGCGCCCGTGCACTTTCTCCTCCACACGCAATTCTCGCACGCGCTCCAGTATCCGCCCCACCGCAGGGCCCTTCTTGACCCCCAAGGCCAAGATGTCTTCGCCTCCGACGCTCAGCGTCCTGAACCTGAGCTCAGTCAAGTAGCGGCGAAGTCGTGCCTCCGCTGACCCCGGTGACATCTTCGCCAAGCCGAAGACAAGGGCCTCGGTGGAGACGTTGTGCAAGGCCCTATAGATATCCCAATCGCTCATGTTATCGCGTCCCAGGCTGGTATCAAGGTGTGAGCCCAGCACCACGCCTTCTCTGATGACGCCGCTGTCAGACTGCCTCAGCTTCAATTGCTCCAGCCAGAGGTACAGCTCATCGTGGGGGATTCTGCATGTCATAGCGGCAAGTCGCAGGCGCCAAGGCACGACCTCGTCGCTTAGGCCCAGCTCTTCCACCAAGGAGTCCACCCTCGTCACCAGCGTGATCGTGGCGTCGTCGGTGGCAAGATTGGGGTGTACTTCCTGCGCAACGCCCAACTCGCACAGGCGCTTGAGCGACCAACTGACGTCTTGCTCACTGAGCAGGGCCACCAATTCGTGTCGAAGTCTGACGCTCGAAAGGTCCCCCACCAGGTGCATCTGCACGCAGCTCTTGGCCAGCGCGTGCGTGTGCTCGTCCATGCGAAAACCGTAGCGGTTCTCGTAGCGGACTGCTCGAAATATCCTGGTGGGGTCTTCGATGAAGCTCAGGTTGTGGAGCACCCTTACCACGCGGCCCCGCAGGTCCCTGTACCCTGCAAAGAAATCCACCACCGTGCCGAAATCGTGGCCGGACAGCGAGATGGCCATGGCGTTGACCGTGAAATCCCTGCGGAAGAGGTCCTGGCGGATGGAGGCGTGCTCCACCCGCGGTAGCGCGGCCGGATGGTCATAGAACTCCGTGCGTGTGGTCGCCACGTCCAAGTGAAAGGGCTCACTGCCGACCCGTAGAGCGGGGGGCGATTCTCCGAGTGCCTTGGGAGGAAGCAGCACCACGGCTGTCTTGAACTTCGGATGCGTACGCACCCTTCCTTTGAGCTGCGCCGCTAGTCGCTTGGCGAACTCGATCCCGTCCCCCTCGACGGCGATATCGACATCGACGTTCGGTTGATCGAGCAGCAGGTCGCGCACGAACCCGCCCACCAAGTAGACACCGGCGAAGTCATCCGACAGAGCCGAGCATGTGGTGAACAGATGTCCAAAGAAGGGATGCTCCGCCAAGGCGTCCAGCGCATACACCTGAGGTGAGACAGCGTCTGGCGTCTCCTTCTCCCACTGACCTTGATAGGCCGCGAGGACGTCGGTGCGAGTCGCAATGCCGATCACTGCTTCTACAAGGGCTGATCCGCTCTTGCTGGCTTCTTCATACGCATCCGCCGTGACTATCGGCACCCGTCCGACGTTGGTGGTGACCATTATCCGCCGCAGGTCGTCGACCGCGGTGGACGTGTCGGCGAAGGTGATCTTGCGGGTCATGACCCCTTTGACGGGTGCACCTCCGAGCCCGTGCCGGAGGGCTTTGTCCAGATCACGCCGGGCGACAATACCGACGACACGCCCGCCCTCCCGCACGCAGATGCCTGAGTGCCCGTAGCGTTGAGCCGTTATGAGAGCGTCAGTGACGGACGTCTCCGCATCGACGAAGCGGACCGGTCGGCTCATGATCTCGCCCGCGGTCGGCACGCCCACCTTCTCCTCAGCAAGCGCATCCAGAAGTTGTCGCAGCACCTGGGCGCCGTCCGCGTCGTTCACAACTGCCGCCGCCGCCTGCGGGTGACCGCCTCCGCCCACAGATCGCACCAACGCAGCCACATCTACCGCCCCGGTACGCGACCGAGCTGTCACGAACACCCGCTTGTCGAAGGTGATAGCCTGCAGCAGAACATCTGCGTTGATCAGCTCCATCAGTTTGTGCGCGACCACGCTCAGTCCGTCCACGTATTTGGGGAGTTCCAGAGAGACGACGTGCACGTCCCACCCCCGCACTCGCTCGACGCGCACAGCGTCCGCCAGGCGCATCAGGACCTCGCGCTGCTCCTCTCCCAGGGCGCTGTGCAGATACCTCTCTATGAGCGCCTGAAAGGCTCCTAGGCGCATACACGCCGCCAGCATCTCTGCATCCCGTATGGTGGTCCGCGGATAGGTCAGGGACCCCGTATCTTCGTGGATGCCGAGTGCGAAGATGCTCGCCTCCAGTCTGGAGATCTCAAGACCGCGCTCCAGAAGCAGATACACCATGGAGCTCGACTGCGCGCCGTCCGATGACACGATCCAGTTGCTACCCTTCACGAACGGAGGACGAGTCTGGCCCTCCGAGCCGTGGTGGTCCATGATGACAGTCTCAACACCCTCCGCACCGAACAGGCGTCCGAGGTCCCCCAGGCGTCCCGCGTTCGCAGTGTCGACCACGACCAGCCGCTTGATCTTATCCTGGTCGATCAGCCTCAGGGCTACTATAGGCAGGCTCTCCCCATGAAGCGACACGAACTCTCGCACGTTCGGATTGAGAGACCCGGTGAGGACGATACGAGATTCGGGGTAGAGCCTCGCAGCGCCCACCGCGGCAGCGAGGGCGTCGAAGTCCGCGTTCTGATGGGTGGTGACGACTGTCGCCACCTCCGTAAGTGAGGGCTGAATCGTCATGCGCTCTAGTATAGCCGCGAAGAACCAGAGAGCGTGTCTAAGTCCAAGCCCGGCACACAACCCGGACCGCCTCCGTCAAGGCGTCCCGCGTGCGTCCCGCTGTCTCCAGAACCTCCGCGTGCGCCACTTCACCCACGTTCGTGACCGCCACGAGAACGGCACTCCGCATGCCCTCGGAGAGGGCCGCGCGCAACTCCCCAGAAGGGCTCATGCTCACCGTGTCTACTCCTGCCGACCTCAACATCTCGAGCTCTGCACTGGTCTCGTATTGAGGGCCCGGGACGCAGGCGTGGACGAACCCCTTGGCCCCGCCGCACCCGAGCGTCGCGGGCTCGGACATAGCGGCTCGCGTCTCTATGTCAGTCGCTTCCAGAAGGGGCGGCCTGCCGTCGAGTCCCCGATGCTGCAGGTCTACAACCGCTTCCGCCAGCACGACTTGCCCCGGCAACACTGCAGGAGAGACACCTCCGGCCGAAGTGGTCAGGATGATGTTTCGCACACCCCATGCAGACAGAGACTGGATGGGCATCTGCACCTCACTCAGGTCTGCCCCTTCGTACTCGTGGACTCTGCCCCGCAGCACCGCCAGACGCAGGCCCTCCAAGCAGGTCACCGACAACCGACAAGGGTGGCCTGGGATCTCGCTCCCCCGCCAGTGAGGCACTTGCTCGAACGTGACCTCACACTCCGGGGTCTCCGTCGAGCGCAAGGGAAAGACCGGAGCCCAGGACGACGGCCACGTCAGGTGTGGCGCCCAGGTGGGCTTGCAGCCAGGTACTCGCGATCTTGGCCTCAGTCGGGCCGACCCGGCCCGGCGCCCCCGCGACCGTGCCTGCCTGCGGCGGCTGGGTAGACGTGTATGCTCTCCAACCGCGCTCAGGGGCGAGTCTCAACAGTGACCTGCCGGCCAGGTCAGCCACGTGCCCGGTCAGATACTCGAACGTGAACGCACCGGCGTCTGCGAACGCGCCCTCATATACAGCGTCCGGGCATGCTTCGGGTCTCGGATAGACCAGCACCGGGACGTACTCCCGGCTGTGGTCAGTCCCCGGCGTGGTCGGGTCGACACCATGGTCGGCGGTGACTACAAGTCTGTCCTCCGCACCAAGAGCGTCCGCTATTCTCCTTAGCCCGGCATCGGCAACGGTCAGTCCTCTAGCGAACGCCTCAACATCGTTCCGGTGCCCCCAGGCAGTGTCGAAATCCACCAGGTTCGAGAATACCAGGGTGTCACGACCATCCCCGGGGTCTCCCCCCTGCGCAAGTTCCTCGAGCAGAGCAAGGTTGTCTTCGTTAGTCCCCACCTTCTGACTGACATCGATGCCTCGGTGGCCGAATAGATCCGCGATCTTGCCCAGGGCCAAGACCTGGACCCCTGTCGACTGCAGCCTGTCCAAATACGTGGGACCCGGAGGGCGGACAGAGTAGTCCTTGCGGTCTTGGGTCCGTACGTAGTGACCTGACTCCCCCGAAAAGGGTCTCGCGATCACCCGTGCCACCATGTGCGGCCCGACCAGCAAGCCGCGTGCAACCTCGCACCACTCGTACAAAACGCTCAGAGGGACCACGTCGACATGCGCAGCTATCTGGAACACGCTATCAGTCGACGTGTACACGATAGGATTGCCGGTCAAGCGGTGCTCGTCGCCAAGTCGGGTGATGATCTCGGTGCCTGAGGCGGTGTGATTGCCCAGTACTCCCCTTCCGATCTCCAGGGAGAAAGCTTCGATGATGTCCCACGGAAAGCCATCCGGGTACGTTGGGAAGGGGCGCGAGGTTACCAGCCCCATCTGCTCCCAGTGCCCCACGGTCGAGTCCTTACCCAGAGAGACGGTCGCGAGCCTGCCCACGAAGCCGGCCGGCCGCGCCGCGGGAGGCACGCCTGTCAACGGCGCGATGTTCCCAAGCCCCAGACGTTGAAGGAAGGGCACATCCAGAGCGACGGCCCTACTGATGTTGCCCAGAGTATCCGCGTCCTCGTCGCCATACTCGTGAGCGTCCGGCAAGGCGCCGATGCCCACGCCGTCCAAGACCACGTATATGACCCGCCGCACGATCTACTCCT
The DNA here is from genome assembly GCA_963718375.1 of uncultured Actinomycetes bacterium. Taxonomy (GTDB): domain Bacteria; phylum Actinomycetota; class Thermoleophilia; order RBG-16-64-13; family RBG-16-64-13; genus RBG-16-64-13. Next base: position 242,629 of record CAVQZD010000005.1, read on the forward strand.
CCACTCGGGCTCGCGGATGAGCTTCCTGGTATACCTTCTGCAGGTGTGAGGAACTGACGTGGGTATAGATCTGGGTGGTAGAGAGATCGGCGTGGCCCAACATCTCCTGTACCGCTCGGAGGTCAGCGCCCCCCTCAAGCAGGTGTGTCGCGAAGGAATGCCGCAGGGTGTGTGCCGACACATCGTCCGAGAGCCCAGCCTCGCGGGCGTAGCGCTTCACGATCAGGTGAAGCCCCTGCCTCGACAGCCGGCGTCCGTGCTCGTTCAGGAAGAGTTCTGGTGACTTTAGGCGCCCAGCGCCGCCAAGTAGACGGCGGCCACGCTCGTTGTAGGCCTGTAATGCCTCGACCGCCATCCGTCCCAGGGGTACCACCCTCTCCTTATCGCCCTTGCCTATTGTGCGCACGAAGCCCACCTCAAGGTCTACATCCTGGATGCGCAGAGCGAGCAACTCGGAGGCTCGTAGTCCGGCGCCGTACAGTGTCTCCAGTAGAGCTCTGTCCCGCAGCCCACGGGGGTCCGACTTGGGAAGAGCCAGCATCCTTTCCACTTCGGCGATACTGAGCACCCTCGGCAACGTTGCCTCCAAGCGCACCCCGGCAAGCGACTTCGTCGGGTCCGCGGCAATGAGTCCCCCCAGGACGGCGTACCTGTAGAACGATCTGATCGCGGCAGCCTTTCTTGCCCTAGTCGACGGACGCCACTCCTCGGCTCCGAGGAAAGCACGCACGTCCTCACTTGACGCCGCAAGCAGGCGCACATCTCTCGACTCCAGGAACTCACCGAACTGAGTCAGATCTCTTCCATACGCAGCCGTCGTGTTGTCAGACAGCCCCTTCTCGAGCCGAAGGGCGCGCAGGTGGGCGTCTATCAGACTACGATTCTCAGGCTTCAGTCCCATAGCCTGGCTCCTCCTGAAGGAGGCGTAGCGCTGCAAGTGTCTTGGCGTCGGGAATCTCTGCAAGCCGATGGCGAAGCTCCATCAGCGGGATGCGCTCCACTGCGAGTTCTTCGTCGATGTCGGGGTCAGCGTCTTGCTGCGTCAGACCCCACGCCAGGAACACATGGAGCTCTTCGTTCAGAAAGCCAGGTGATGAGAAGAAGGAACCTAGCGGCCTCCAGTCGTCGGCGATCAAACCGACCTCTTCGCGCAGCTCACGTTTCGCGGCTGCCAACGGCTCCTCCCCGGGCTCGAGCGTGCCGGCGGGGAGTTCGATCAATGACTGACCTACCGCATGGCGATATTGCCGCACGAAGTACACATGCCTGTCATCATCGAGCGCTATGATCACCACTGCGCCGGGATGATCCACGACTTCGCGGACGGCCTTGGTCCCATCGGACAGCACGATCTCATCCACCCTCAGCGAGATGATCCGGCCCTCATATACCTGCCGAGAGCTCAACACTTCTGGAAGTGTGCCCGAGTTGCCGGCCGAGTCAGGATCAGTTCCGTGCGCGGGCGTCATGCTCATGCCACTGCTCCGTCGAAGGACGGCCGCGCCTCGGCCGCTGCGAACACCAGGTGCAGGACCAGCCTGCAGAGCCGTTCCAGCTCGTCCAACTCGATGAATTCGTCGGGGCTATGTACGCGCATCATGCCGGCAGTGAGATTCACGGTCGGCATGCCCGCCGCGTTCAGGACGTTCGCGTCTGACCCGCCCCCGGCCACCTGGAGTTCAGGAACCAAGCCCATGGCGGACATGGCCTTCTTTGCCACCTGGACGACCGGAAGCTCTTCGCTCAACCGGAAGGCCCGAAACTCATCCACCAGCTCGATGTCCACGTCAAGGCCCATCTGACCAGCTCCTAGCTGAAGCGCATCGACCATATCCGCCGCGACTCCGGCCAGCCGGGCCTCGTCGTGCCCACGGCACTCACCGGATACCTCGCACGAGTCCGGCACCACATTGGTCGCTGATCCCCCTCGGATGATCCCTATGTTGGCTGTGGTCTCTTCATCAAGGCGCCCCAACTCCATCGAGGCCACCGCTTTGGCGGCGGCCTGCACCGCATTTCTGCCGAGCTCGGGCTCCAGTCCAGCGTGTGCCGCTCTACCCTTGAAGTGGGCGTGAATGATCTTCTGGCTGGGGGCAGCAATGACTATTCCACCTACCCGCCCGGTCGAATCAAGTACAGCTCCCATCGGGCTCCGCAGCGCTCCGGCCGCCAGATGCTTCGCCCCCACCAAGCCGTTCTCTTCGCACACAGTGAAGAAGAGTTCATACTTGGGAATGTCCCGCCCGCTCTGAACCAGTAGTTCAGTCGCGTGCAGGAGCGCTGCTATCGCCGCCTTGTCGTCCGCCCCAAGGATGCCCTTGCCCGCATTCCTGAAGTGTGTGCCACCCTCCAGCACCGGTTCGATCTCACCGGCCGGAGGCACCGTATCCAAGTGCGCCCCCAGGGCTAGACACGGTCCCATGTCATCGCTACCCACCGTGCACACGAGATTCCCGCAATCCCCTCCGATGGCCTCTCCCGTGAGGTCCTCGGTAGCGTGGATGCCCAACCCCTCGAGAACCGAGATGATCGCATCGGCGACCGATCGCTCGTTACGAGAAGGGCTTGCTATGCGCGTCAGCATCACAAAGAGCTCGCTCAGCCGCTCGCGCGAGGGCTTGGGGATACGCGTCATGCGGATACCTACGCTTTGCGGCTCTTGCTCGCCTGCGCGCTCCCGGCTACCGCCGCCCCGATGAAGTCTCTGAACAGTGGATGAGGTCGTGTCGGACGACTCTTGAACTCTGGGTGGAACTGACAAGCGACGAACCAGGGGTGGTCTGGTAGTTCGATGACCTCGACCAACTGCTCATCTAGGGTGGTGCCGCTGATGACCAAGCCTGCTTTGACCAGAGCTTCCCGGTAGTCGTTATTGACCTCGTACCGGTGTCGGTGGCGTTCGTGTATGACCTCTGTGCCGTAGGCCGCGTAGGCCTTGGTCCCCGCCACCAGCTTGCTGGGCGACGCGCCCAACCGCATGGTGCCCCCCTTGTCACACACGCCTTCTTGGTCCGGCAACAGGTCGATCACCGGGTACTTGGTGTCAGGGTCGAACTCAGACGAATTCGCGCCCTCCATGGAGCCCATGCTGCGCGCGAATTCCGCCACCGCGACCTGCATACCAAGGCAGAGCCCCAAATACGGCACACCGTTCTCCCGCGCATATCGGACTGACTTGATCTTGCCCTCGGTGCCGCGCACCCCGAAGCCACCCGGCACGAGGATGCCGTCCGCGGCCTGCAGTTCAGTCTTCAGCTCGTCGTCCTTGAGAGACTCAGCATCCACCCAGAGTATCTCCAGGTCGCGGCCGTGGTAGATGCATGCGTGTCGCAGGGCTTCTATGACACTCAGATACGCATCTCTGAGCTGGACATACTTGCCAACCAATCCTATCTTGACAGTGCCCTTGGCCTCTTTGATGCGCCGCACCAGTGCTATCCACTCGTCGAGCTTGGGCCCACGGGCATCAAGCCCGAGCTTGTCCACCACCAAACCATCCAGTCCCTCGTCTCGCAGCATCAAGGGCACTTCATACAGGTGCGCCGCGTCGACGCAGCTCACCACAGCGCGCGCCTCTACGTCCGTGAATAGGGAGATCTTCTCCTTGAGCTCGGGAATGATCTGGCGATCCGACCGGCACACGATGATGTCGGGTTGGATACCTATGCTGCGCAGCTCGTTGACGCTGTGCTGCGTCGGCTTGGTCTTTAGCTCGCCTGAGGTACTGATGAAAGGGATCAACGTCACGTGGATGTAGAGTACGTGCCTGCGGCCGATGTCGTTGCGGAACTGCCGGATGGCCTCCAGGAAGGGCAGGCTCTCGATGTCGCCTACCGTCCCCCCGATCTCGGTGATGACTACGTCGACGTCGGGGTCTTGGGCGACCCTTGAGATCCGCTCCTTTATCTCATTCGTGACGTGAGGTATCACCTGCACCGTGCTGCCGAGGTAGTCACCGCGGCGTTCTTTGCTGATGACATGGTTGTAGACGGATCCGGCGGTGACGTTCGAATCTCGTGTCAGGCTCTCATCGACGAAGCGCTCGTAGTGGCCCAGGTCGAGGTCTGTCTCCGCGCCGTCGTCCGTCACGAATACTTCCCCGTGTTGATACGGGCTCATGGTACCGGGGTCTACGTTCAGATAGGGGTCGAACTTCTGGATGATGACGCGCAAGCCACGGCTCTTGAGAAGACATCCGAGCGAGGCGGCCGTGATGCCTTTGCCTAGCGAGGATACGACACCACCTGTAACAAACACATGCTTCGCCATCGTCACCCCTGCCGCATGAAATGGATCCTGGGTGGCGCATGGCTGTCCGGCCCGCGCCCCACCTAGTCTAGCAGCCCCGCCGCCGCCCTGTCGCGCATTTCTCTGGCCAAAGCCATCGTCTCTGCATCATCAGGCCGGCCACCGAGCATTCGACACAGCTCTTCTGTGACTACCTCATCCTCGAGAGCGAAGAGCCTCGCCACAGTGTCAGTCGCGCCAGCAACCTTGTCGATCATGAAGTGTCGCGCGGCCACGGCGGCCACTTGAGCGAGATGCGTGATCACGAGCAGTTGTGAGCCGGAAGACAGTTCTCGTAGCTTGCTGCCCACCAGTACGGCTGTCCGTCCACCGATACCGGCATCGATCTCGTCGAAAACCAAGGTCTCACTGCCTCCGGCACCGGCCAGTGCGCACTTCATGGCCAAGAGGACGCGCGACAGCTCACCGCCAGAGGCGGTCTTGGCCAAGCTTCTTGGAGGCAATCCAGGGTTGGCGGCCAGCATGAACTCCACACGGTCTCCACCTGTCTCGCTCAGCGATTGCCAGTCCGATCTCGAATCGATCGCGATGGAGACCCTGGCCTCCGACATCCCCAAACCTGCCAATTCGACCGCTACCGCCTGCTCAAGGCGGGGCACGGCTTCTTGGCGGGCCTCACTCAATCGCCCCGCGAGACCGATCGCCCGCTCTGTCTCGATCGCCCGTGTCTCTTCGAGCCTGGAGAGGTCTTCTTCGCCCCCCTCAAGAAAGGCCAGCCGTTCGCGCCCGTCCGCCAGGATCGTGAGCGCCGCTTCCGTTGTGCCTCCATACTTGCGTCCCAACTCGGTGTACAGCCGAAGACGCTCATCGATCATCTCCAGACGCGCAGGATCCACAGAGACTGTCTCAGCATATGAATGCAGCTCTCGGGCCAACTCGCCCAGCTGACAGCTGACATCCGTCAGAGATGACTCCATCGCGTCCAGGTCAGGGTCGATCCCACGCAGCCCGACAAGCAACGAGGCCGCCTGGCCTAGAAGGGTGCCAGCGTCGCCTCCCTCGCCGTCACTGTTCAGCATTTCCGCCGCACCCGCGGTCGCTCTCAGCAGGTCCTCGGCCCGCGCGAGCCTCTTCTGCTCCGCGAACAGCTCATCCTCCTCAGCGACGGAAAGCCCCGCTTCTCCCAGCTCTTTGACTTGGAAGCGGAGTAGCTCGATCTCGCGAAGCCGTGCTTGCTCGTCCTTGAGTCTCTCTTCCAGACGTCTGGCCGCATCGCGCGCCTTGCGGTACGCGTCACGGAACTCACCCAACAGTTCAAGTGTCTCGACCCCTGCCCATCTATCAAGGACCGACAGTTGATACTGAGGCTCCAGGAGCCGTCTGTACTCGTGTTGTCCGGCGAACGACAGTAGCGCGCCGACCGCGGTGCCTATGGTACTCAGGGTGACCGCCGATCCGTTCAAGAAGCAGCGATTTCTCCCCTCCCTGCCGAGCCTTCTGGCAACGATGAAGGGGCCCGGATCCACACCACCCAGAAGGTCCGAGACTTCCACCGGTATGTCGGCGATGCTTGCCTCGTCCAGCTCAAAGACCGCCTGGATCAAAGCATCTGCCCCTCTGTTACCGACGAGACCGTCCTCGGCGCGCTCTCCCATGAGCAGTCCGAGCGCCTTTGTGAGGAGCGTCTTGCCGGCCCCTGTCTCTCCGGTCAGAACATTCAGTCCAGGCGCGAATTCGAGCTCCGCGTCCTCTATGAGAACGAAGTTCCTTATCGTCAGACCTGACAGCACTGCTCGCCCCTCACAGAAGCCTATCGCGAAAATGATGGTAAAGACTGTCGCCCTCCAGCAGGGCTAGCGAGGTCATGCTCGGTATCGTCTGGATGCGCACCACGGAGTCGGGCGGCAATTGCCTGACCCTCTGGCCGTCCACGTCCAGGTAGCAGTCTCGATCACCGTTGATCGTGATCTCAAGGATGTCGCCAGGGCCTGCGACCACAGGTCTCACCCCGACTGCGTGCGGGGCGACCAGGCTGATCACATACGCTTCCACCTCGATCCCCAGCAGAGGCCCACCCGCTGCCAAGCTATATGCTGAGGAACCAGCTGGGGTGCCGACCACCACTCCATCACATGAGACTTCGAAGAGGGTTATCCCGTTGATTCGCAGGGCCAGCGAACAAGCCGTTGCCTGATCGCCCTTGCTCACTACAACGTCATTGGTGGCTCGAAAAGCGGATCCTTGGCAGTGTGCCTCCAGACCCAGTAAGGGGTATTCCCTCATGTCCCCTGCTAGGAGTCGCGCGACCCCCTGTTTCACGTCATCCCGGTCCACAGTGGTGAGAAAGCCTACCCTGCCGAGATTGACCCCAGCGACCGGTATCTCGTGGCCGAGGACCATATGAAAGGCCCTGAGCATAGTCCCATCTCCGCCCAGGACGATGCAGAGGTCTATCGCCTCTAGACCGGCGTCTGCCTCTAGCGCAGTGACCCCAGCCCCTGTCAGGAGCCCACCGTGCTTGCTGAATTCGGTGACCGGGGCAATCACCTCCACCCTGTTCACCTGGCAGGTCAGCAGAGTCTCGCGAAGGGCCTGGCCGGCAACCCTCGCGTCGCTGTGGGTCACAATGATCACTCTTCCTGCTCTCTGGCCCATCTACTCGCTCCCCCGGCGGTCGCATCCGGCTAGCACCCGCTCGCCAACGATCTCCTCCAGCGTACCAAGAGAGAGACCTTCCTCTCTACCCCGCATTACATGTACGAAGAACTCTATGTTGCCCCCCACCCCTGGCAGGTGAGACCGCGCTACTCCCATCACAGCAAGGCGCATGTCCGTGACCACGAAGCGGACCACGTCATTCAAGACCTGCTGATGCACGGCGGGGTCCCTGACTATGCCCTTCTTGCCGACCTGTTTCGGCCCTGCCTCGAACTGTGGCTTCACCAGGATCACACCCTCGAACGACTCGGCCATGCTCTCAGCTACGGCGGTCAGCACCTTACTCACCGATATGAACGAGACATCCATGGTAACCAAGTCGGGCGCATACGGCAGGTCGCCCTTTTGGAGTAGCCGGGCGTTCACGCCCTCTATCACTGTGACTCGGGAGTCGTTCCTGAGCTTTGCATCCAGCTGTCCTCGCCCCACGTCCAGGGCGATCACTTGCTCAGCACCCCTTTGCAGAAGGCAGTCCACGAAGCCGCCGGTCGACGCACCCACGTCCAGGCCCATCCTCCGATGCACATCGATTCCGAAGTCATCGAGCGCTGCCGAGAGCTTCTCTCCAGCCCTCGACACAAAGGGCGGTCTCGCTTTCACCGCGATCTCCGCCGTGACGGGTACAGCCGACCCAGCCTTGTCGAGTACACGCCCCTCGACCTTCACAAGCCCCGCCATTATCAGACCGCGGGCCGCGCTGCGCGTGGTGGCCAGATGGCGATCGACGATCAACTCGTCAAGGCGCTTGCGTTCTACGCCCATCGGCGCGTATTACACCCGCCTTCTCTCAGGCAGACCGAGGAGACATCTGACGTCCTCCACTATCCCCTCGGCCGTGAGCCCGTGCTCTTTTCTCAGACGTTCAACAGGACCCTGGCCGACGAACCTGTCAGGAAGGCCGATACGCTTCAACGGCAACCCAACACCGTGGTCGGCCAGGAGCTCCAACACCGCAGACCCGAATCCTCCCGCCATGACGTTGTCCTCTACCGTGATCACGGCTCTGTGTTTGTCCGCTAGTTCGAGGATCGTGTCCGAATCCATGGGCTTCACACGAGTCACTGCGGCGACCGTAGAGCTGACTCCCTGCGACTCCAGTAACACTGCAGCCGCCTCCGCAAGGTGGACCTCAGGACCTACTCCCAAGAGCAGTACGTCCTCACCCTCCCGGACGACGTCGACCCAAGGCCCCTGATAGGGCAGTATAGGCTTCTGAAGGGGGACTCCCCTACCAGGACACCGCGGGTAGCGGATGACGGACGGCCCCTCATTCTGTAGCGCCGTCGCAACGACCCTCTGAAGCTCTGCCTCATCCCGGGGAACGTAGATCGTGAGATTCGGTAGCACCCGCAAGAACGATAGGTCGAAGGCCCCGTGGTGGGTAGGGCCGTCGGAGCCCACGAGACCTGCCCGGTCTACTGCCAACACTACAGGGAGATTCTGCAAGCACACGTCATGTATTACCTGGTCATACGCCCGTTGCAGGAACGTCGAGTAGATCGCCACCACCGGCCGCATCCCAGCAACCGCGAGACCCGCCGCGAACGTGACCGCGTGGGCCTCAGCAATGCCCACGTCAAAGAGGCGTTCCGGCATGTCTCGCCCCAGCAGATCCAGGCCCGTGCCCCCTGCCATGGCCGCTGTCACGCCGACCACCCGCTCGTCATCCCGTGCTATCTGCAGCACCGCTTCACCGAACGCCTCGGTGAACGTAGTCGGACCCTCCGGGTCCATGGGTTCTCCTGTGGCTATCGCGAACGCCGGGGTGCCGTGATAGCGTCCTGGCTGCTTCTCCGCCGGCGCGTACCCCTTCCCCTTGATTGTCTTGCAGTGAATGAGCACGGGCCCATCGATGGCCAGTGATCTTCGGACCGCGTGCCGCAACTCCTCGATGTCATGACCGTCGATGACACCGACGTAGGTGAACCCGAGCTCCTCGAAGAGCATGCCTGGAACGATGGCAGCCTTGATACTATCCTTGATGTGCTGGCCGAATGAGAGCATGTATGGGCCGACACCCGGCATCTTCTCGACCCATCGATCTACGTCTCGCCGCAGTCGCGAGAGCGTCGGGTCGGTCCTCAACCTGGAAAGATAGCCGCTCATCGCTCCGACGTTCTTCTCGATGGACATGTTGTTGTCATTCAATATGACCAAGACAGGCGTCCGAAGATGCCCAGCGTGATTCAGCGCTTCATAAGCCAAGCCTCCCGTAAGCGCGCCGTCGCCGATGACAGCCACCGCTCGGCGTCGCAGCCTTGGAGCACGGGAGCCTCTCTCAGCGCTCCCTTCGCTCCGCCCAGCGGCGAGGCGTTCGGCTTCTATCATGCCAACCGCCGCGCTTATGGAGGTGCTGGCGTGGCCCGTACCGAATGCATCGAACTCGCTCTCGTCACGAGACGGAAATCCTGACAACCCACCATATGTGCGTATCGTGGAGAACTCTTCTATCCGCCCTGTCAGCAGCTTATGAGCGTAGGACTGATGACCAACATCCCAAATGATCGCGTCCTCAGGGGTATTCAGCTCAGCATGCAAAGCGATGGTGAGTTCGACCACCCCGAGGCTAGAACCGAGATGCCCACCGTTGCACGCGACAGTGGTGATTATCGCCTCTCGAACCTCTTCCGCCACCTGACGAAGTCCTGCTTCATCGAGGCTCCGCAGGGCTTCAGGAAGTACCAGTGTGTCGACGAGTCGTGTAGCCTTGTCGCTCACTCCGCCACCTCGTTGGGCGCTTCAGCCACAGGTTCCGCGGTACGCGCTTCCACAGCAACATTCCCCAATACGCCGTTGACTAACGCCCCCGCCTCCGTGGAACAGAAGCGTTTGGCTAGAGTGACAGCCTCGTTGACTATGACGGCCACAGGGACGTCATTCTCATTCAGCAACTCATACACGGCTACCCGCAGGATCGCCCTTTCCAGGACACCCAACCGGTCGAGACTCCATCCGCTGAGGTGTTCACTAAGTAGGCTATCGATCTTGGGCTCGGCCTCTACAACGCCTCTGACGAGCCGCGCTGCGTACTCGTCCAACTCCCCCTGGGGACCGCGGTCCAAGGCCTCCTGAGTACCCAAGTCGAGCAAGTCCTGCTGGTAGAGCATGAAGACAGCCTTACGGCGCGCGGCTCTGCGACCCGCAGACACTGGGCCGACGCTCAGGATCCTGCAGCGAAGACGCCGCTGACAACAACATCCACGCTGCTGACAGCAAGCCCGGTCATCGGTCCCAACGACTCTGCGATCTTCCCTCTCACTTCAGAAGCAACTTCCGGCAGGTTCTCGCCCACACGCGCGTCTACGTGGACGACGACCCGGCACGAGTCGTTCTCCACGGAGACCTCCACAGGTCCTGAGCGTACAAGGGACAAGCCCCCATGGAGCCGATACCGATTCTCGCCGGCCACTGACCCCCGAACGATGTCCTCGAGCACAGACGTCGCTATCAGATACTCACTCATACTGATCTTCCAGTCTTTCGCAGAGTCGCCTAGGCCCGCGTAGAGTATTCGTGCGTCCTCGTGTCGATGCGCACGACGTCTTCAGGCTCTATGAACAAGGGCACTTGGACGACCGCCCCGGTCTCCAGAGTCGCCTCCTTCGAACCCCCCGACACCGTATTTCCTCTAACCCCCGCTGCTGTGTCCACCACTTTCAGGTCTACAAAGGTGGGCAGTTCTACATCAAACGGTCGATCATCGATATAGACTACCTCCACCTCCATGTTCACAGTCATGAGATCCAAGCGCCCCTCCAGAAGGGTCTTTGGCAGGCCAAGCTGCTCAAATGACTCCTGGTCCATCAGAATGACCTGCTCAGGTTCGTCGTACAAGTAGGTCATGGCCCGATTCTCAGTACGAAGTTGTTCGAACTTCTCCTCCGGCCTGAAGGTCCTGTCAACGAGAGCTCCAGTTGCCACATTGCGCAACTTGGTGCGCACAAAAGCACCGCCCTTGCCTGGCTTCACATGCTGAAACTCAGCGATGCGGTATATCTCGTTCTCATATCTAACGGTCATGCCGACCTTGAACTGGTTCGTAGATATCACTCAGTAGGCCTCCACCGCTTGTCACCGTACTCGGCCCATACGCCCATTACTCGCCGAGACTGAATTCTACTACACCAATCCGCCGAGGGCGGTGTTTAGCCCCCGTCTCTTGCGCGTGAGAGCTGCGCCAACCTAGTGACTGCTTCTACATATCCTGCCGGGCCTTTGCCACTCACGACGAACGACACCACCGGCCGGATGACCGAATGCTGACGCCACTCCTCCCTGGTTGATACGTCAGAGAGGTGCACCTCAGCCACGGGACACTGTACGAGCTCAAGGGCGTCGCGGATCGCGTAACTGTAGTGGGTCCACGCACCTGGGTTCACGATCAGAGCGGCTTCTCGGCGATGCTTGTGGAGAAGTTCTATGTATGAACCCTCGTGGTTCGTGTGCAGACAAAGGCAATGCCAGCCTAGACTGCTTGCCTCGGCACTGATCAGGCCTTCGAGCTCGCGGAGAGTCAGCGCACCATAATGCTCATGCGGGCGCTCGCCCAGCATATCCAGGTTCGCCCCATGCAGCACGACCAATCGACCGGTCTGCTCACTCACGCCGCGATCACCCCCAGGGCCCGCTCGAATGCGTCGCTTGGTAAGTCAATACCCCATACCGGCTCACCGATACTCCTCAGTCCGACGAAACCACTCGAACCTGCCGAAGCCTTCTTGTCATGCGCCGCGGCCGCAATGATCTCACTCACAGTCGGCAACTCTAAGGTGGTATCCAGCCCCAGTGAGCTCAACAAGGCCTTTGTCCGCCCTCGCACGATAGCGTCGAGGCCCAGGGCTTCCTCACTGACTGCCAAGGAGACAAGAAGACCTAGTGCGACTGCCTGCCCGTGATTCAGCGTTCCGTACCCTAGCACCGTCTCAAGAGCATGCGCTGTCGTATGTCCCAAGTTGAGGGAGGCACGCTTGCCCGACTCTCGCTCATCCCCTTCGACGACCGAGGCTTTCAGCCAGACATTTCGTTTGATCAGAGCACTCAGGACCGCGCTGTCTCTGGCCCTGACCTGTGTGACCGTCTGCTCAAGTGCCTCAAGCTCCTCAGGCGATGAAAGCAGCGCGTGTTTCACTACCTCGCCGAGCGCGCCCGTGAATTCTTCTTCGGGAAGGGTCCGCAACATCCCCGGGTCTATCACGACCAATTCCGGCTGGTGAAAAGCGCCAACCAGGTTCTTCGCCACGCTCAGATTGACTGCCGTCTTTCCACCGACGCTCGAGTCCACTTGAGAGAGCAAGCTTGTCGGAACCTGCCACAGTCGAATGCCTCGGTGGTAGGTTGCCGCCGCAAACCCGGCAAGGTCTCCTACCACACCGCCCCCAAGCGCCACCACGATGTCCTCGCGCCGTGCATTGCGGCCGGCCAGCCACTCCCAGCAGCGCTCGAGAACCGCCACGCTCTTGCTGTGTTCACCGGCTTCGATCACATGAACATCCTCGCCATCTGCACCCAAGGCTTGACAGACCTCCGCGCCCCAAGCCGTCACCACGTTAGAGTCTGTGACCACATGCAGAGTCGCGCCCACATCCGCGGCCTTAGAAGCCCAGGTCCGCAGTTGCTCCACCGCCCCCGGTCCGCCCACTATCAGCGATGGACGTCCTGTGGCTGCAATGCGCCTTATCCAGAGAGACTTATCTGCCACTGCGCCCGTTCTCACCAGTTGCACAAGATCGTCGACGATCTCTTTGACCTTTCGATTGTCGGTCGGCATGACCCAGTCTGCCGCCTCTTCATAGCCACTCCGACGACGGTCATACAGCTGGTGAAAGGCCCTTTTGTCCTGCGCCAGAGGCCTTTCGGAACCAGCGACCCTATCCCACGCCTTCTCTCCGGATACGTCCAGCAGTACTACTGTGCCATGCTCTTTTAGCTGCCTACGGCTGTCGGCGGACTCCAGTGCCCCGCCACCGAGAGATAGGACGGTATCCTGGCCGGTCGTCTCTGTGAGGACTCTCCGCAGAACGGTCGCCTCTTCTGCCCGAAACGCAGTCTCTCCCCCGGAGCGAAACGAGTCCGCGATACGCACACCCAAAGACCGCTCGATCTCACGGTCAAGCTCCACGAAGGACCAGCCCAACCTCTGTGCGAGGGTACGACCGACAGACGACTTACCAGCTCCCATGAACCCTGCCAGGGCTATGAGCGACGCCAAAGCCCCTTCTCCTCCAGATGGGCCGCGTTGCTACTGACTCTGGCCGTGAGCTCCTGCATGCTGTCACCACCGAACTTCTCCAAGTGAGCGGCCGCTAGAACGAGGGCCACCATGGCCTCGGCCACGACCCCAGCAGCCGGCACCGCCGTGACGTCGCTTCTTTCAACATGCGCGGCTGCGGGCCGCATCTCGACGAGGTCAACTGATGAGAGTGGGGATATCAACGTGGGGATCGGTTTCATAGCTGCCCTTAGAATCACCGGCATCCCGTTGGTCATGCCACCTTCGATGCCGCCGGCCCGATTGCTCGACCGGCTCACATATTGCTTTCCCTCTACCACCATCACACTGAACTCATCGTGCACTTGCGATCCAGGAAGCGAAGAGCCCTCAAACGCGGACCCCACCTCTGCACCTTTGATCGCGGGGATGCTACCAAGCGCGCCCAGAAGTCTGCCGTCAAGCCTGCTGCCAAGAGACGTGTGATCGCCTAGGCCCGGGCAGATACCCCACGCCCAGACTTCAAAGACGCCGCCCAGCGACTCCCCAGCCGCCCTCGCAACGTCTATTGCCTCGCACATCTCCGCACTGCTCCGGGCACTGTCGCAACCTACCGGCGAGTCCTCAGCCGCCTGCCAGTCGACGCTCTCCGGCTTGCGAAAGTCCGCGGCCGCCGCGCTCGACACGACCTGACCGATAGAGACGACTCGCGATCTGACACAGATTCCCAGCTCTTCGAGGAGACGCTTGCATACTGCCCCACCCGCCACTCGAGCCACTGTCTCGCGAGCGCTGGCCCTCTCCAGGACCGGACGGATATCGGAGAAACCATACTTGACCATCCCGGCAAAGTCCGCGTGTCCCGGTCGCGGTACCGCACTGCTCTGAGCAGCGCGCGGACCTTCCAGCGAAGGCGGGGCGGCGCCCATAGTGGCTAGCCAGTTCTCATGGTCCTTGTTCGCGACAATCATGGCGATGGGGCTGCCGATCGTCTCGCCCAAACGCACACCTGAAGCGAACTCACACTGGTCGGTCTCGATCGCCATGCGACCCCCGCGTCCGTACCCTTTCTGACGCCGCGCCAGTTCAGCATCGACCGACGCCGTGGTAAGGGCCAATCCGGCAGGGACGCCCTCGAGAATACAGACTTCACAGGGGCCATGCGACTCGCCAGCGGTGGTCAGATTCAGTTGACTCACTGACTGCCCCTTGGACTGAGATGTACAGCTACCAGGTCCTGCTCCCACCCAGTTGCAGAGTGAAATCTATCGATCCGTTAAGCCTGAACTTCGCGTTGGGTGTCCCGATGCCATCATTCACTTCGAGAATCTGGATGGTGCCCCAAGTATTGCTCTTGAACAGAGCCGGCCCCGCCCCAAAACCAGTGAAGGTGTCGGAGTCGATCGTGAAAGACACAATCCCTCCGCCTGGGAAGGAAGTCACGGTAAGCCTGTGGGGCGCGGTCGTCGTCACCCGGATGGTCGTATTGGTGCTGGCCGTCGTAACAGGCGCGACGGTAGTGGGGGGCGCGGTCGTGGTGACAAGCTGAGCTTGCTGAATGAAAGGATCCTTGCTCTTGAATGAGGACAGTGAGTTCGCGTCGGCCACAAGGGTGGTCCCCTCATCCACGGAGGTCGTCGCAGTAGCAGCTGCCCCATCGGATGCGCTTGTGGTCACGTCCTCCGGCTCATCGCCCCCACCAAAACAGCCGCCTGCGACGAGCCCCACCACCAACGCAGCTCCGAGCAAAATCGCTACGATGAACTTGGTGTCTCTTCTCGACTTCATCACTTACCCCTCACAGAGTCCGTCGACGCGATCGACGATTCACTGGGTGCCCTCTGATATCTCAGTTGTATCTGTTGTCTCTGCCGTGTCACCACTGGTTACTGTCGTGTCAGTAGCACCTGTACTCCCCTCGTCAGGAGCGGCTTCGGCCGTAGCCATCACGAACGCGAGCAGGGTCAGCTGCACGTTCAGCACCGGACTCCCGGATCCCGAACCTTCCCCTGGTGTCAATGAGACGTCCTTTACCATCAATAAACGGCCAGGACCCGCGACCATCTGCTCCGCTCTGTAGATGAAGTCGTTCACGTCATAGAAGTTGCCCGAGAAGTTCAGCGCCAGTGGCAGCGTAAGATATTCCGCCCCTTCACCCCCCGTCGGCCTACCCGGGGTCACCTGCGTGAACTCTATCCCGGACTTGTCCGCCAGATCCTGGATCTGAATGATCAAGCTGGGAACCTCGGCAGCATCCGGGATCATCTTCGACAACTCGATCAAACGTGCCTCGTTCGCCCTGCCTTGCTTCTGAATCTCTGGCGCTTTCGCGACCTCACGTTCCGCAGCTGCAATCAGGGCGTCCTGTTCGTCGATCTGCGACTGCAGGCTCGTGATTTCCCCGCGTATGGGATTGATCAGTAGGAAGAAGGCGGCCACCGCCACTGCGACGATGATCACCGCTATCAAGATCAATCTGAATCGCCTACTCACAACCCCTCCACCTTCACCTTCGTCATAGGCAATTGCGTGTCAGCCGGCTGTGTGTTGATCAGCTCCGCAACCAGAGAGAATCCACGCACCTCCTTCTCCGGGTCAACGTTGCCGAGCGCGGCACCCGCACTGTTAAGGGTGATCTCCCGCAGCGAGGAGATAAGATTCAGGCGTACCAGATATGTGGCCACGTCCGGAAAGCTGTATGTGTTGCCCTGCATGTTCACCTGGCCGACGCCGGGTACAGACTCGCCGGAATCACTCACCGCCGCCGGGTCACCAGCGGTGACGCTCATGGTCGTGAGCCACACGTTCTCTGGGATGACCAGACTGAGATCCGACAGGAACTTGGAGATGAGGGTACGACCCGCGTAAGCCGCCGTGACGACCTTCTCCTTGTCGGCAACTTGGGCAGTCAATGCCTTGTATCCGCTGAGTGCTGCCACTTCTGCCTGCAGTCCTGCGAGCGTGCTCTCCTTGGCTGCCAGCTCGTCCTCAAGATCGGCGCGCTGGCTGCTTGCGAGGTAGTACCACAGGCCGAGACCAAACACAACGACCAGCGCGACCACGAGTAGGATGAGTCCCGGCACATTGGTGGCGGTCCGTACCCGCTCGGTCCTGGGGAGAAGGTTGATCCGCCTAGGCACTCTACTCCTCCTCCGGAAGAGCCAGACCTATAGCTACAGCCAGATAGGGCGCCATGAAGGCCAGGTCGGCGTCTGATAGATCAGAGGCGTTCTCCGCAAGCACCAGCAAGGGGTTGCCCACCCCGACTGGTATATTGAGCGCCTCCGCAAGATAGGCGTCCAGGTTTCTGACCAACGCACCACGCCCACTCAGGATCAGCTCGGTGACGGGCACCGCCCTCTCCTGCCCTTGGTAGTAGTGCAGCGAGCGCCGTATCTCCTCGCTCAACTCCGACGCCACTTCGCCCAAGCGACGTTGCGTATCCTCGACAACCTCGGCAGAGTACAGCGCCGTATCAGCCGGTATCGGACCCGCCAGTCCCACTCGCTGGCACAGCACATGCGCGTCAGACACCGGTATCGATCTATGCTGGCTCAGCACTTCGGCAAAACGATCGCTTGAGTAGTTGATCACACGGGTGAACTTCACAATGCCATCCACCGCGATGACCAGCGTAGACACCGAGGACCCTATGTCCATGATCCCCCGACATATCCCACCGTCTGGTGAGCCCGCGAGCATCGGAGTGGTAGGAATCAGTGCCCTGACCAGAGCCATGCTTGACACGTCTATGCCGGCCACCTTGAGACCCGCCTGCTTGATCGCTCCGTGAAGCGTGTTGATCATGCTGCTCTGGGCGGCGACCAACAGCACCTCTTGCCGGGTAGCCCCGTCTGCTCCGGTGCTCTTGCCGACTATCTGGAAGTCCATCACCGCCTCTTCCACGGGGATGGGTATGTAGTCTTGCGCCTGAAACTCGATAGCCCCGCGCAGCTCGTCCTCGGTCATGTCGGGCATATCCACGTTGCGCACGATCACCTTCTGATTGCTGACAGACGCCAGCACTACACGATTGCGCAGCTTGTTCTCACTGGCGAAGGCACGGAGCTCGCGCGCGAACAGGTCGGCGTCAACGATCTCACCGTCAACGACCAGACCCTCCGAGAGTGGCCATTCCCAGCATCCACGGAGCTTGAGGCGCCCTCCAGCCCCGCCGACCTCGACGGCCAGCAGGCTTGAGCCCCCAATGTCGAGCGCTATCTGCTTCTGTTTGCCTACCCCAAGCGCCACATTCTCACCTCATACGCCCAAAGGCCCACCAGTGGCGTCACCCGAAGGGTCACCCCACTGCATGTCGGCCAGCACTTCGGGCAACTGTATCACGCCCCGTTTCACACTATCTCTTTCCAGGTCCGTGTCGATTCCCCTGTATCACTGGAATAGATTCAGATACGCATGCACAATGGGCTCACCGGCAAACAAGGCCAGGTATGAACCCATGGCCAAGAAAGGCCCGAAGGGGATTCGCGTCTTTCGTGACCTCTTAAGCACCAATATCATGTAGAGCCCAACCAGGGTACCCGCCAAGAAGGCGATGAAGAAGGCTAGCAGGACGGCGGGGAACCCCAGCACGCCACCAACCAGAAGAGCCATACTAACGTCGCCACCACCCATGCCTCCACCCGGCCAAAGTACCGCCAAGAGGAAACAAAACAGAGCGGCCCCAGCTGCTGATGCTAGATAGACCCACCAGTGGCCGGGGTCCATGGCGATCACGGCTCCTGTGCCCATAGCGGCTGCGGGCAACGCGATGATCGCCGGGATGATCATGTGATCGAGGTCTATCAAGGCCAGACAAATCAACACCGATACGAAGAACCAGCCAACCAGCAAGTACCAGGTCACCCCAAACCGGTATAGACACAGACCGAACGAGAGGCCGGTGAAGGCCTCCACCGCCGCGTAACGCCAGGAGATAGCCCCTTTGCAGGATCTGCAGCGTCCACGCAACACGAGCCAGCTCAACACTGGGACGTTGTCGTAATAGTGAATGGGCGTGCCGCACTTGGGACAATGCGAACCAGGTCGCACCACGGACTCCCCGCGTGGCACCCGGTAAACGACGACATTAAGGAAGCTGCCGACCACAAGGCCGAACAGCACGGCAATCACGTACAGAAGTGCCTGCACCACCCCTCCTTGAGCATTTGCTCGCCTGCACGGCGGCGTGTACCCTGGATGGCACAGCTCCGTGTCAGAACATAGTATCGGTCGACGAGCCCGCGTCCGTAAGCCTTTGGATGTACCGCAGGACCCTCTCCGGCCCGCCAAATACCTAGAGCTAGCTCAACCAGCCTCCCGCCTGCATGGCCCGGCGAAGCTCTTCCTGTCCACGGGCCGTCATGCGCTCGAGCGGAGGGCGCAGGGGGCCGGCAGGCAGCCCCAACCATTCCAGGGCTTGCTTCACAGGAGTCGGATTGGGCTCGACGAACAGCGCCTCGACGACGTCCATGGTCCGGTAATGCAGCTGCATCGCCTCGTCCAGATGCCCGGCCCATACCGCCTGGCACATGGCCTTCACTTCACTTGCCACAACGTGCGCCACCGCCGCGATGGCGCCGGCTGCTCCGTGGCACACCAGGGCGTGTGTCATAAGGTCTTCGCCCGAGTAGATCTTGAAGGTCTCCGGATCGGTGCTACGGTAGATCTTCATAGTCTGCTGGAGATCGTTTGAGCAGTCCTTCAATCCAACGACGTTCGGCAGCGCAGTCCACAAGCGGACTATCGTTTCCGGCTCGATGTTCCTCCCGGTTCGGCCCGGGATGTTGTAGATCAATACCGGCAGGCGTGTAGACCGGGCCACCGCCGCGAAGTGGCTGAAAAGCCCGTCTTGAGTGGGCTTGTTGTAGTATGGCCCAACCTGAAGTGTGGCGTCAGCCCCTGCCTCCTCGGCGAGCTTCGTGAGTTCGACCGCTTCCCGGGTTGAGTTGGATCCTGTGGATGCGATCACTGGTGTCCTGCCCCGAGCCCGCTTGACGACCACCCGGATGACATCCAGGTGTTCTGCATGCGAAAGAGTCGCAGACTCGCCCGTGGTGCCACACGGGACTATCCCGTCGACCGCCTTCTCCTCGATGAAGTAGTCCACCAGTCGCTCAAGACCCGCGTAGTCTACGCTCAGATCCTCGTTGAATGGCGTGATAATCGGAAGGATGACCCCTCGCACGTTCCATTCGGCCCTAGCAGTCACTCGCAGATCCTCCCGCTCAAACCCATCGCTCGTCCCCGTTCTTCATGGCATTATAGGCGCTAATGCCACGCTCGGGAACATGTACCAAAAGAAAAGAGCCCGCCATCACTGGCGGGCTCTAGACTAATCCCGGCGACTTCCTACTCTCCCACAAGGTCGCCCCTGCAGTACCATCGGCGTTGAGAGGCTTAACTTCTCTGTTCGGAATGGGAAGAGGTGAATCCCTCTCGCTAAGGTCACCGGAAACTTGTAAGTGCGCATCCCGGCCGCGCACCCTCAAATCTGCATAGTTACAACATAGTAGTAGTGTATTTAAGTCAAGACCTCGACCGATTAGTACTGGTCTGCTGAAGACATTGCTGCCCTTACACATCCAGCCTATCAACCTAGTAGTCTTCTAGGGGTCTTACCCAGTTATCTGGTGGGAGATCTCATCTCGGGGTCTGCTTCCCGCTTAGATGCTTTCAGCAGTTATCAGATCCAGACG
>CAVQZD010000005.1:267500-1359999 GCA_963718375.1 uncultured Actinomycetes bacterium
GATCGCTCATGCTGTCAAGGTGTGGTCGTATCATTGTGAGCCCGTAGTTTAGTCCTTTCGCCCGGGTTCGTCAACACCGCTACAGGAGCGTCATGTCGAGCGCCAACGAGGTCACGAGATCCTCCGGGACGTTTCGGCCGAACAGCCCATACCATCGACCCTCATACCCCCACTGCACCAGCGACCCCCCGTTCACCTCGTAGAGAGTGGCCTGAGCTCCTTCGATCGAGCCGACCGGCTGCCCTGAGACATCACCTAGATCGCCTCTCACGTTTTCCAGGACCACGAGCCAGCCGTCGCCGTAGGTGAGCACCAGTTGCCCTTCTGGTTCTGGGCCGCCCTCGCCGATGACCCGCGGATTTGCCTCACTGCTCGCACTCCGGGACGGTGAGCCCTCAACGACGGGCGACCAAGCCTGAGCCGGCTCCACTCCCGCGGGCAACTCGACAAGTCCGAACACGGGGACGGGGGCCATGGCGGATGCCAGTACATCGAACCCGTTAGTCCCTCCGTCACCTACTTGCATCTGCGAAGAGACACTGCTCGCCTGTGTGGTCGTGGTCGAATTCAGGGCTAGCGGGCCCGTGGTAGTAGCCTCGGACTCAGAGCACCCTGCGCTGGCCAAACAAGCGATCACGACCGCAAAGGCTAGGTGGCTGACAGCAAGCGACATCCTTTTCATCACGCCCTCCAGTACTCCCCCTCCAGATCAGTCCTCAACAGAATACTGGGTGCGCGGGGTGCCGCCCTACAACTTTGGTTGCAGATTGGAGCGCTGGACTAGCGGGACAGTCTCGTCACCGCGATGTCTTGTGGAGTACTACGACGCCGCCCTCACTGAAGATAGGGACGAACCCTTCGGCGGACAGCTGCCTGTAGATCTTGGCGGCTTCATCACCCAGGAGCTCTGGTGGGACCATGATGTATTCCACTTCGTCCGCGCCGGGTAGCCTCTGGCCTTTCAGCGAATCGTCGCCCCAATACGAGGCACTGTAAGGGTTGGGAAACACGTAGATCGTCTCCCTGTTGGCCATGTGCGCCGCAAACTTGTCAACTGCTGCCACCACGGCGTCGGGAGGTATCACGGTCAGGGCGTGATTCGCCGCGATGACATCGGGACGGTCCGGGTCGGGGTAGCTGCTTGGTGTCCTCGAACCCGGCAGCGGCCCCCAGAAGTAGGCGCAGGCGACAGTTACGACGAGCATCGCCAGAGCGAGCGTCCACCGCGTCTTGAGGCGCCGAAAGCGCTCAAGGGCGAAAAGGGCCGAGGCGCAGAACACCGGGATGATGAGGCTCGTGTAGTGATACTGGACGTTGCTCTGGTACCAGAAAGTGCTTATCAAGTTGAAGAAGATCACTGGGACGGCTATCAGAGTACGCCAGTCAAGTAGAGGCAAGAACAGCAAGGGGAGCAGCAGCTGGAACAGGTACTTGACTTTCTCGGCCGTGAACATGTAGGCGATCACTTCCCACGGCGCCGTGAAGGTCGTGCGCAGCAGCCCCCCCATCCCCCCGTATGGTATCCGCCATGAATCCAGCGAGCCAGCCGTCGCTCCACTCAATGCCGGCTGGACACCGAGAAATACGATGAGAAACCAACCGACCGAAAGCAGCATCGTCGCGAGACCCACTTTGAAGTTGTACCGGATGGCCACGTAGATGCCCAGCGGCACGAGGAAGAGCCACACATCCTCCTTGACAAGCAACAATAGTCCCACCATCACCAGGTACCAACGCCAGCGCCGGCGCGTCATGAAGTACAGCGCGAAAAGTGCTAGGGGGACCTCGAGGGCGTCGGGGTGGAAATTCTCGAGGTTCAACCATCCCAGCGCTGGATACAGGAAGTACGCGAACGTGGGTATCAACGCCATCCAATCACTCCTGAGCACGCGCCGTGCGATCAGATAGATGGGGATGCCGCCGAGAGCGAGGGCCATGGCCTGCACCACCAGAAGCGTCTCGGG
This sequence comes from uncultured Actinomycetes bacterium, assembly GCA_963718375.1. GTDB lineage: Bacteria > Actinomycetota > Thermoleophilia > RBG-16-64-13 > RBG-16-64-13 > RBG-16-64-13. The sequence continues at coordinate 269,465 of CAVQZD010000005.1, forward strand.
ACCGGGCCAGAGCCAGTACAACGGCACGAAGAGGGCCATGATGAACACCGCGTGATCGCCGAGGAGGTTGAGACCCAAAATAGTCACGAAAGGCTCTTTGAAGCGGCTCATCAGCCAAACGCCTTGATCGAAGATGCCCATGTCAAAGGCGGGGGCGTTATAGGCGTGGTACTTCCTCACGGACCACATCCCGTAGAACACCGCGTAAGCCGTCACCATAGCCAGCAGACCCACCACCGGGCCGATCTTGTGGAGCCTTTCCTCGCGCGACATGCTGCGCAAAGCGCTCACCCTGGTCGTGATAGTGGAAGGCATCCGGAGCCTCATTCGGCTTGTCCCCCTTGAGGCGATCTCAGCACCGTCAGCCGCCACGCTTTCACCCTCCACTATTCGAATCTCACAAACTTGCGCTTGCCGACCTGCAACACCAAGCCCCTCAGAGCGGCCGCGTCCACTTCGGAGGCCGGGTCGGAAACCACTTCGCCTCCCAATTTGACGCCACCCTGCAGTATCACCCGCCTAGCCTCCCCGTTCGACGCGACCAGGCCCAAGGCCGTCAGCAGTCTCGGGATCCACACCCGACCCTCCTGCATCGCGTCCTTGGGTATGGTCACCGCTTCGATCTGCTCGGGCTGCTCCTTCTCCTTGAACACACGGTCGAAATGGGACCGCGCATCGGCAGCAGCCGTCGACCCCTGGTACAGTGCCGCAATGCGCTCCGCCAGGTCGCGCTTCGCGACCGCGGGATGGTATTCACCGGACGAAAGCCGTTTCTCGACGTCTTCTAACTCGGCCTTGCTCGCTCCAGTAAGCAGCCGCCAGTACGTAGACATCGCCGTATCGGGTATCGACATGACTTTGCCGAATATCTCCTCGGCCGATTCGTCGATGCCTATGTAGTTGCCGTAGGACTTGGACATCTTCTGCTCGCCGTCAGTGCCCACGAGCAATGGCATCGTCATCACGCTCTGCCCTGCCAGCCCATATGACTCCATGATCGGGCGGCCCATCAGCAGATTGAACTTCTGATCGGTCCCCCCCAGTTCGATGTCCGCCTTGACCGCCACACTGTCATAGCCTTGCAGCAGGGGGTACATGAACTCCAGCATGGAGATAGGCTCGTTGCTCTCGTAGCGCTTGGAGAAGTCGTCCCTTTCCAGCATCCTTGCGACGGTCACCGTAGACGTCAGGCGCAGGACCTCACCCATGGCCAATCTCCCGAGCCAATCGGAATTGCTGACCAGTTCGGCGCGGTCCATGTCCAGCACCTTGGCCGCCTGCTCTACATAGGTCTGTGCGTTCCTATGCAACTCCTCGTCCGTCAGGGTCGGTCGCGTCTTCGACCGCCCCGAAGGGTCGCCGACCTTGCCTGTGAAATCGCCGATCAGGAGAACGGCAACATGCCCGAATGACTGAAACTGCGCTAACTTGCGCAAGACGACAGTGTGACCAAGATGTATGTCCGGGGCCGTGGGATCCACGCCCAGCTTGACCCGCAAAGGCCGCCCTTCAGCGCGTGAATGCGCGAGCTGTTCGAGCAGACCTCCTTCGGGGAGGACGTCAACGGCGCCGTGAGTGAGTTCCTCCCACTCCCGCTTCACCGCAGCCGGCACCTTCTCGCTATTGCTCCCCTCAGCCATCCCCTACCTCCCGCGCGGCAGAATACCACGCGCTCTGTTCAAGCCCGGCTCACCCTGGTGAAGCCGGAACACGTCATTATCTCAACTCCGGCACGCTCGAGCTCGTCAAGCACAAGGTTCATGCCGAGAGAGTCTGACGACATGTGGCCTGCTATCACGACGTTCATGTGCTCGGCTTTCGCCTTCTTACGGTGCTCTTCGTTCATGTGCATGCCCACGATAGTGCCTACTCCTGAAGCAGCTAGTCTGACTATCGATTCGACCGGACCCGAGGTGCCTCCCGTCATGTCGACCATGATCCTTCCGGTGCGCCTGCTGCCGTCCCCCTCAAAGATCGTGGGGCCGGTACCTTGCAGCACGGCTTCGTGATACTCGGGTATCTCCTTCAGTTCGTCGATCAGTTCCCCGACCGTGGTATCGGCGCTGAGTGCGTCACATCTCTCCTGCAAGAACTTGTTGACGTTGTTGTCCGCCGGCGTGTGACAGCACATGAACGGAAACCCCATGAGCTTGGCCGCATCGATACACCGCTGCGTGTTGCTGGGATGGATGGCCCTGGTTATCTCGGCCATCCGCTCGGCCATGACTGCGTCACCGAAAGCGATAGGCACCCCGAAGGTGCGCCAGATGTCCGCCTGCACGTCCATCACCTCTTCGAGTCGTGCCACAGCTCTGCCTTCGGGATGGTGCGCGAGCAGCAAGTCGATCTGCGCCCCCCCATTGTTGAGCGCATGCCCAAGCATGACCTCCCCCACCTCGATGTCTATGCCCACCAGGACCTTCTTCACTTCCTCATCGCCACTGCCGACAAGGATCCTGGTGTCAGCGAACGGATTGGTCAAAGACTCCCTGTCGAACTCCCAGCGCTTCTTCTCGGGGAGTTCCTCCAGTTCTTTCTTGGCCTGCCTCAGCACCCGCTCTATGCCGTCGACCCCCCTGGGGTCTGCTGCGATCCCCGACCTATATGCCATCTCGTACAGAGCGCGAAGCTTCATCTGTGGCCCCTCTCACTTCTTGTCACTTGCCCACTGACGTGGGAGCTGCCGACCATGTGGTGCCGCAGGAGTAGGTCCCTCCCCTTGGAGATACCGATCCGCGGCGTCCGTGCCACCAGCGGGCGTACCCCGTCGTCCAACACGAGCACCCCGGATGTCGGTCCTAGCTGTCGCCCACTAAGCTCAAGCCCGATACCAAGTGCCCGTCCCACCACACCTGGACCCCGTGCGCCCGACACCCCCGCGTGCGACCCCGTGGTCTGCAGGGGCTCGTAGGCTCTCACCAGTACGGCCGACCCCACTCCCACTTCGTCGCACACGAAGTTCAGCAGATGATGCATACCGTAGCTGAGGAACACATAGATGTCACCTGCATGACCGAACATGGCCGCATTCCGCCTGGTCAGACCCGGCGCGGAATGAGAAGCCGGGTCCCCGACCGGGAGATAAGCCTCCACCTCGCTGAGTCGCCCCCCTCCAAAGCCCGCGCGCCACAGTATTTTGCCGACGAGATCGGCCGCGACTTCACTCGATGTGCGGGAGAAGAATGAAGCCGGTAGTGCGACCCCCTCCGGCATCCACGCGTCGACTCGCTCCTGCTCGTCGACACCGGCATGCGTTTGGCCACCAACCATGCGGCCATATTATCAGCAGCGCGTGCGCGTCGGCTGCCCTTCTACCTTAGGACTCCAAGCTGCCCACGAGACCTGAGAGCACGGCCCGGGCCAGCGCCAGCTGCTCCTCCACTCGCACGGGGGAAGTACCGCCGGGGGAGACCTTGGCTTCGATCACCCGTTCCAGGTCGACAACCTCGTAATAGGACTCGTCGAACAGAGGGCTGAGTGCCTGCAGTTCACTCATCTGCGCGCTCGAAAGTGGCCGGCTCTCTACCGCCAGGGTGGCCACCAGTCGTCCCACGACTCGGTGCGCATCCCGGAAGGGCAGTCCCTTGCTCACAAGGTAGTCAGCCACGTCTGTGGCCTGAGCGTATCCGCCCTCGGCGGCCTCGCGACCCTTCTGCGCGTCGAAGGTCAGCGAAGCCACCATGGCCGTCATCGCCTCCAGGCACAAGTCGAGCTCTTCCCGGCTCGCGAACACGTAAGGCTTGTCCTCTTGAAGGTCGCTGTTGTAGGCGAGCGGCAGTCCCTTGACCACGCCTCCCAGGCCCTGAAGCCGTGCCAGGAAGCCAGACGCCTTGCTGCGGACTAGCTCAGCACCGTCAGCGTTCCGCTTCTGCGGCATGATGCTCGAGCCCGAGGTCCATTCGTCGGGCAGGGACGCCAAGCCGAACTCAGCGGTAGTCCAGAGAACGATCTCACCGGCCAGCCTCGACAGCGTAAGCGACGCGCTGGCTGCGATCGCCAGATACGCGAACGGGTTGTCTCGGGCGGCAACGGCGTCCATGGCATTGGGGGCGATCCTCTCGAAGCCCAGTCGTGCCGCGACCCACTCCCTATCCAGGGGATAGTTGACGCCGGCCAGCGCACCGGCCCCCAGCGGCATCTGAAGTGCATCCCGCCAATCCGCCAGCCTACGGCATTCCCGCTCCAGAGCGAAGAAGTAGGCCAACAGGTGGTGTGCCACCAGCACTGGTTGGGCTCGCTGCATATGCGTGTATCCGGGGATGATGACGTTCTTGTTCTTCTGCGCCTGGTCCAGGAGCGCCGCCATCAGTTCTGAGATACGAGCCCTGTGTCCGTCTACCGCGTCCATAAGATACAGATGCAGATCAAGGATCACCTGATCGTTGCGGCTGCGGCCCGTATGCATCTTGCCTGCCACCGGACCGATGAGCTCTGTCAGGCGTCGCTCTATGGCCATGTGTATGTCCTCGTCGGATAGGCTCCACGAGAACGAGCCCTCAGCGACCTCGCCGCTGATCTGCTCCAGCCCACCTAGGATCTGCCCACACTCGCCGTCGGTCAGCACGCCGATCCGCTCGAGCATGCGCACGTGTGCCTCTGAACCCTGGATGTCATAGGGCGCGAGGACGTAGTCGAACGGGATAGACGCATGCAGTCGGTCGAACAACTCGGCCGAGTCGGCCGCGAAGCGCCCTCCCCACGGCTTGGCGGTCCCGCCTGGCTTGTCCTGGTCTTGGCTCACAAGAGACCATCCCGCTTGCGCGCCCATACCTCCAGAGGCAGGCCCCACAGGTGGATGAAGCCGACGGCCGTCTCATGCTTGAACTCATCGCCAGAGCCGTATGTGGCCAACTCGTCGACGTACAGGGAGTTCGGCGAGCGCCGCCCGACCGTGCGGCACGAACCCTTGAAGTACTGCAGCCGCACCTCTCCGCTGACGCGCTCTTGACTCTTGTCGATGAACGCCCGCAGACACTCCGCCAGCGGTGAGAACCACAGCCCGTCGTATATCAACTCTGTCAGCCGCTGATCTATGGATGTCTTGAAGTGCTGCAACTCGCGGGTAAGGGTGAGATCTTCGAGATCACGATGCGCCATGATCAGTGACAGAGAGCCGGGTACCTCATACACTTCGCGACTCTTGATACCCACCAACCGGTTCTCCACCATGTCCACCCGCCCAAAGCCGTGCGCCCCGGCGATCTTGTCAAGGCTCTCAACCAGTTCCACGGGCCCCATCACCCGACCATTGAGCGAGACAGGGATCCCCGCCTCCATGGCGACCACCACTTCCTCGGGCTCATCCGGCGCCAGTCTCGGGTCGACGGTGAACTGAAAGGCGCCTTCTGGGGCAGCTGCCCAGGGGTCCTCGAGCTCTCCGCATTCGATGGCCCGGCCCCACAGGTTCTCGTCGATCGAATAGGGGTTCTTCTTGCTCAAAGGCAGATCGATGCCCCGCTCGGCCAAGTAGTCCAATAGCTCAGGCCGAGTCATGTTCCACTCACGCGCAGGGCCGAGGACCTTGACGGACGGGTCGATGCAGCGGACCGACACGTCGATACGCACCTGGTCATTACCCTTTGCCGTGCAGCCGTGTGCAACCACCTTCGCGCCGTGCTGCTGGGCCACCTCGACCATCTTCTTGGCTATGAGTGGCCGCGAGAGTGCTGAGTGCAGTGGATAGCGACCCTCGTACAGCGCGTTGGCCTGAAGGGCCGGGAACGCGAAGTCGCGCAAGAACTCGTCCTTCGCATCCACCACTATCGACTCCACGGCGCCCGCCGTCAGGGCGCGCTGACGCAGTCCTTCCACATCCTTCATCCGACCCACATCCACCAGCACGGCGACGATATCGTAGCCGTACTTCTCTTTCATGTATGGGACCAGGGCGGAAGTATCCAGTCCTCCTGAATAGGCGAGAACGCATTTCTCTGGACTCATCTCTCTCATCCTCCCAATTCTTTCAGGTACTCGCTGACAGTGTCCGCCTCGACCCTGCCAGGACATACGACTATCACGGTGTCGTCACCGGCCACACATCCCAGGATAGACTCGTGCTCCAGTTCATCCACGACCCGTCCCAGTCCCGGGGCCGCTCCCGGATCGCACCTCAGCACCAACAGGTTCTGCGCGATTCTGATGCCCCTGCCGAACTCGCTCAGCATGCGCGCACATGCCGCCCTTGTGTCCAGTCTGGATCCACCCGTCACCGCGTTCGCGTACTTCACCGTCCCTCCGCCGTCCCGGGTCTTCTGAAACCCAAGCTCCATCAGGTCCCGGCTCACGGTCGCTTGGGTGACCTCACATCCCTCTGCCGCAAGGGCGGAAACCACGTCCTGCTGGCTCGCAACTGGTGTCTCGCTGAGCACACGCTGTATCAACTGCTGTCGTTGGCGTTTGTTCACTCAGCGCCGACCCAAGTGTCGTGGATCACAACACGGACTCCGCACCCTTCAGGCCTCCCTGCCTACCGATGAGACGACCTTGGTCCCCAGGCCTGCGTCGTCGGTCATGATCTCCAGCAACACCGAGTGAGGTACCCGTCCATCGATGATATGCGCAGCTCGCACCCCTCCACCCAGCGCCTCCATCACCGCCTCGAGCTTGGGGATCATACCTTCAGACACTTCTCCCGCCTCGATCATCGCGCCGATCTCCTCCACCGTGCATTCGGACACCACGCTCGCCTCGTCCGACACATCGCGAAGCAATCCGGCGACGTCGGTCAGGAATATGACCTTCTCGGCTTTGAGAGCCGCCGCCAGTACGCCGGCCACCGTGTCCGCGTTTATGTTGTAGCTCCTGCCTTCCGGACCCACGCCCACCGATGCCACCACAGGCACGTAGTCGGCCTCCAACAACGCCAACAGATCCACGTTGACGCTGCTCACCTGCCCGACCTGGCCCAGATCGATGACTTCGCCCTTGCTGTTCTTCTTCACCACTGGTTCTGCCTGGAGCAGAACGCCGTCATCACCGCAAAGCCCGACCGCTGCCGCGCCTTTGCTGTTGATGAGACCCACGATCTCCTTGTTGACCTTGCCCACCAGGACCATCTTTGCGATCTCCATGGTGGCGGGGTCGGTCACTCGCAGGCCGTCAACGAACTTGACCGGAAGATCGAGCCGCTTCATGTAGGCGGTGATCTCCGCTCCTCCACCATGCACGATGATGGGGCGTATCCCGACGAACCTGAGCATGGCGATGTCTGTGGCGAACTCATCCTTGAGGTCCGCCGAACTCATCGCCGCGCCGCCGTATTTGATCACCATGGTGGACCCGCTGAACATGCGGATGTATGGCAGCGACTCGAGTAGGGTCTCTACGCGCTTGCGATAGATGTCACGCATGGCTCCTCGAATCTCCTAGGTGTGATACTCGGCGTTGATGGTTATGTACTCATGCCCCATGTCGGCGAAGAACACCTGCGCCGAGCTTTCGCCCAGCCCCAGATCGAGCTTCATATCGACCTCCGCCATCTTCATCTCGGCCGCCATGTGCGCTTTCCCGCCCCGGCCCACAGCGCATGCAGCGCCTTTCTCCACTACGCTGACCCCGCACAACTGCATGGCCGCATCAGGCAGAGAGCGACCCGCCAACTCGGCACCCGCCGAGCTCATGACGCGGCCCCAATTGGCGTCACCGCCATGCATCGCGGTCTTCACCAGCGGCGAGTCGGCGATGGCGCGGGCCACCCGTATGGCCATGCCCTTCGACGCGGCGCCCGTCACCCGCAGACGGATGACCTTGGTCGCACCCTCACCATCCGCGACCATCATCAGTGCCAGCCTCAGGAGCACCGCCTCGAGGGCCACCCCTATCCGTTTCAAAGCCGCGGCGTCAGGCTTCACACCAGACGCGCCACTCGCCAGAAGGAACACGGCGTCATTGGTGCTCATCTCGCCATCGACCGTGACTTGGTTGAAGGACCGGTCCACAGATGACTTAAGCAAGTCCTTTGCCTGCTTGCGGCTAAGGACGGCGTCGGTGGTCACGAAACAGAGCATGGTCGCCATGGCGGGGGAGATCATGCCTGCGCCCTTTGCACACGCACCGATGCGCACCACTCCCTTCTCCGTGACTACGGAGCCGGCACACATCTTGGCAAAGCGGTCTGTGGTCAGGATACTCTTGGCAAAATGCCCTCCGCCGTCCGCCGTCAGTTGTGAAGCAGCCTCACGAGCAGCTACCGACACGCGCATACGGTCCAACTGCACGCCGATGATCCCTGTTGAGGCCACCCCGACCTCACCGGGCGCAAGCGCCAATACTTCTGCAGCGGCCTCCTGCGCCGCCCGCGCAGCATGTATGCCCTGTTCGCCAGTGCAAGCGTTCGCGTTGCCGCTATTGACTACCACGGCCTTCATCCCACCGAGATCACACTCATCACGAACAACCACCACGGGTGCGGCGGCGAACGCGTTGGTAGTGAGCATGGCGGAAGAGACCGCCTTCTCTCGCCACTCCGACGAGACAGCCAAGACTCCGATATCCGGCCGGCCGCTCTCCTTGAGACCACCGGCTATGCCACTGGCTACGAATCCCCGTGCGAACGTCGGCCCCTCGGACTCCCCACCTGGCTCAGCAAGTTCGAAGTCTTTAGGGAAGTCGAGGAAACGTGAGTGCGCAGGCGCTATGACCACCGGATGGTCCGGTCCGCCCCGGAGCACATTCATACCTTCCTCCCCAAGCCGGCAGTCTCCTCCAGAGCGAACATGCAGTTCATGTTCTGCACCGCCTGGCCCGAGGCACCCTTCACCAAGTTGTCTATCACAGCGAACACCTTCACCAGGCCCGCTGCTTCGTCTTCGCGCACCGTGATGCGGCAGAAGTTGGTGCCCACGACTTCGCTCAGCGCCGGTACTTCTGTGCTCACCTCCACGAATTCTTCGTTCGCGTAGTAGGCTTGGTACTTCTCGATCCACGCCCCTGACCCGATAGGACCCGCTTTCGGCCGGAAGTACACTGTGCTGAAGATGCCCCTGTCCACAGGAAGTAGGTGCGGGGTGAACGACACGCTCACCGGTTTGCCCGCCGCCAGCATGAGTTCCTGCAACATCTCCGCTGTATGGCGATGACCCACCTCACCGTACGCCTTGAAGTCGCCCATCACTTCGCAGAAATGCGTCTTCTGAGAGGGCGTCCTTCCGGCCCCAGAGACTCCCGACTTCGAGTCGACGATAACCCCCGTCTCGTCGATGTCGCCGGCTACAGGCAGGACGCTGAGCAGCATCGCGGTCGGGTAGCAGCCTGGGTTGGCGACCAACCGGGCCTGCGCTATCTCACACCGGTATCGTTCCGGCAGTCCAAAGACGGCTTCCCGCACCAGATCCGCCCGGGAGTGCTCGAACCCATACCACGCTGAGTACTCACCCGCATCTTTGAGACGATAGTCAGCACTGAGATCGATGACCCTGCAGCCGGCATCGACCAGTTCGCCCACGACGGTGTGCGACTCAGCGTGCGGGTAGCAGACGAAAGCGACGTCGCTCTCCGCGGCAGCGTCCACAGAGTACTGCTCGTACTCACCCGGGACGCGCAGACGAGGGAACACGTCGACCACGCGCTTGCCGCAGTATGACTTGCTCGTAAGAGTCTCGACCTCGACCTGCGGATGCCCAGACAGGATATCCGTGAGTACCTCTCCGGTATATCCGGTCGCCCCTATGATGCTCGCCTTGATCACGGATGCGCCTTTCTCACATAACAACACGCCATGGAATCTGCCATGGCCAGCTCATGGTATGAGTATACAGCGCGCCGTATGACTATGCAAGCCGAGGCTCAGCGTCTTCAGCTTCTGAGTTCCGCTCCTGTTTCTGCGGACACTTGATCTAGCATCCGCTCGCGATGACGATTGACTTCCTCTTCGCTTAGAGTCCTGTCAGGGGCACGGAACCTGAGCCGCAGTGCGACGCTCTTTTTGCCTTCCCCCACCTGGTCGCCCTCGTACACATCGAACACCCTCACGTCCTCCAACAATTCTCCACCCGCCCCGCGCATACTTGCCATCACCGCGGCTGCCGGCGTACCCTCGTCGATAATGAGCGCAACGTCCTGCTCTACAGCCGGGAAGGCAAGAAGCTCGCTGAAACTGACCACGTCGGACGCCCCGCCAACCAAGCCCTGCACGTCAAGCTCGGCCACCGCAACAGGACCCCGCAAGTCGTAGGCCTGCTCGACCAGCGGGTGCAATTCCCCGATCCAACCCAATGTGTGGCCTTCACCGTCCTCCACGGAGGCACTCCTGCCGGGATGCAGGAACTGCTCCTGGTGACGCGAAAACCGCAACTGTATGTGGAGGCCCTCCGCAAGTCTCTCGACCAGGCCCTTCATCAAGAAGAAGCCGTTTGTGGCACCAGTCTTCAGCCACGACCCTTCTTCCCAGTCTCCGGCCACCAACAAGCCCACACGCTCAGGCTCCAAAGGCAGTTCGTCCTCCAGAGGAACGTAGATCCTCCCGCGCTCGAAGATAGCCACCTGCTCTTGGCGCAGCGCCGTATTGCGCTGCGCGGCACTCAGAAGGCCGGGCAGCAACATAGTGCGCATCACCGATTGCTCGGCGCTCAGAGGGTTGGTGATGACCAGGCTGTTCCGGCGGGCATCATCATTTCTCAGGCGCAGACTGTCGGGCCATCGCTGGTCCGTGAAGCTGTAGCTGATCACCTGCACGAGTCCGGCACCCTCAAGCAGGTCGTCGATCCGACGAGCTTGTGTCTGCCCTTTGCTCAGTCCGCCCCTACCCCAGGTGCGTGCTGGCAGAGTCTCCGGGATCTTGTCGAGGCCGTAGATGCGCGCGACCTCCTCTATCAGATCCACCTCTCGTTGCAGATCAGCTCTATAGCTCGGCACTGCGACCTCGAAGTCCTCGCCCAAACGGCCGACCCCACAGCCCAGAGTCTTGAGTATCGACGCCACCTCGTCGGCAGGAACGGCAAGACCCAACACCCGCTCCATACGGCTGCCACGCAGGACGACCTTCGTCTCCGGTCGGGGCGGGGTACGCACGTCCACCGTCCCCGCAGAGACCTCACCGCCACAGAGTCGCGCCAACAGACCGCACGCGAGGTCGAGCGCGGCATCGACCATTTCAGGGTCCAGTCCCTTCTCGTACCGGGTGGAAGACTCGGAACGCAGCCCGAGGGCATTCTCCGTACGCATGATCGAAGGACCCCAGAAGTTGGCGCATTCAAGCAAGATGTCGGTCGTCCCCGACGTGATCTCGCTCTCCAAGCCACCCAGGATGCCCGCGACCACCGAGGCGATATCTGCGTCGGCTATCACCAGCATCTCCGCGTTCAGCTCCCGCGACTGGCCATCAAGGGTGGTGATGGTCTCCCCCGCTCCGGCGCGCCGCACGATGATCTGCGCCCCTCGGATCGTCGACAGGTCGAACGCATGCATCGGTTGACCGACGGCCCACATCACGTAGTTGGTTATGTCGACGGCGTTGCTGATGGGGCGCATGCCTGCATGCGCGAGGAGCGCCTTGAGCCACAGTGGCGACTCCTCGATGGTGACGTTGCGGATGATCCGCCCCGCATATCGTGGACATAGGTCGGGCGCCTGGACTTGGATATCGATGTCCTCCGCCGCGGCCCGCTGGACGCATTCATACGACGGGACGGAGACCTCCTTGATGTCGCTCCCGGTGACAGCTGCTATCTCACGCGCCAGTCCCCGAATGGACAGACAGTCCGGCCTGTTGGGGGTCACCTCCACCTCCAACACCGTGTCCGAGATGGTGAACCGATCGCTCAGAAGCTCTCCGACCTTCCACTCGTCCGGAAGGACCATGATGCCCCCGCTCTTGGCAGCCAGTCCCAGCTCGGCCTCAGACAGCAGCATCCCCGAGGACGCCACCCCCCGCAGCTTAGCCTCCTTGATGACCATCCCATCTGGGAGTCTGCCCCCAGGAAGCACCACGGCGACCGTCTGCCCGGCCCTGACGTTGGGAGCTCCGCACACGATCGTCCGCGGTTTGCCATCCCCCACTTCCACGATGCACACAGACAGCTTGTCAGCGTTCGGATGCCGCTCGCACTCCTGCACCTTACCCACCACAAAGCAGGACAGATTCTCAGCATCGCCGGGGACCCCTACCTCGCTCACACGCTCGACTTCTGTTCCGCTGAGCGCCAGCAAGGACGCAAGCTCTTCGACCGGCATCTCAAAGTCCACATACTCTCTCAGCCACGCTACCGGTGCTCTCATCACGCCCCCTAGAACTGGCGCAGAAAGCGCAGGTCGTTTTCAAAGAAGAGGCGCAGGTCGCTGACCCCGTGCCTGAGCATCGCGATGCGCTCTATGCCCATGCCGAAAGCGAAGCCCGTGTAGACCTCAGGGTCGTAGTCAACGAAACCGAAGACGCTCGGATCCACCATCCCCGCTCCCAGGATCTCCAGCCATCCGCTCTTCCTGCAAAGACGACAGCCAGCTCCTTCGCAGAGCATGCAAGAGACGTCTACTTCCACCGAAGGCTCTGTGAAAGGGAAGAAGTGGGGTCGTAACCGGACTCGTCGCTCGGCTCCAAACATGGCTCGAGCGAATTCGGCGAGAGTGCCCTTCAGGTCTGCCAAGGTGACGCCTTCGTCTACGACCAGACCCTCAACTTGATGGAACATCGGGGTGTGTGTCGCGTCCGAGTCGCGCCGGTAAGTCTTGCCCGGCGCGATGATGTACAAGGGAGGCTGCCTCTTCTCCATGGTCCTGATCTGTACCGGTGAGGTCTGCGTGCGCAGCACCGGCCCCCCCTGCACGAAGAAGGTGTCGTGCAACGAGCGCGCGGGATGATCGGCGGGCGTGTTGAGGGCTTCGAAGTTGTAGTACTCCGTTTCCACTTCCGGTCCGTCGACGACCTCATATCCCATACCCGCGAAGATGTCCTCGATCTCCCGTTGGGTCTGTGTGATCAGGTGCAGTCGGCCCAGCCGAGATGCCCACCCGGGCAGCGTCACATCGACTTGATCCCGGTCGAGGCTTGCCAGCAACTGTCGCTTCTCGAGCTCCTGCCGCCGCGCTTCTACGGCTTCTTCGAGGACGCCCCTCACCAGGTTGCCGGACTTGCCTACCTCGCGCCGCTCGTCGGCCGACAGTTCAGGGATGGACCGGAGCAGTACGACCAGATCTGATTTGCGGCCGAGAAACCGCACTCTCGCGGACTCGAGAGACTCCATGTCCGACGCAGCCGCCACCGCTGCTCTCCCGTCGAGGTAGATGCTCCGCAGTTCGGGCTTCGTCACCTGCTCGAGAATAGAGTCGTTGTTGTTGGCGGCGTCCGTGATGTCTCCTCCCTCCAGAGAGCCAATCCTATCCAACGAGCGGTTCAATTGCTACTAGTGCCGGCCCGGCCCTTCCGCCACGCTTCATAGGCGATGATAGTGCCCGCCATGGCCACATTAAGCGATTCGACACGGCTCTGAGGGATCCTGACTCTGCGAGCCGCTTGCCACTCGTCTCCGGGCCCGTCGCGCTCTGACCCCAGGACGAACACGCACCCTGACGGCCATTCGGCCTGCGCTACATCCTCGCCTTCGTGCGGATCCGCAACCAGGATCTCCACAGCACTCTGCCCCTTTGCCTCAGAGACGGTCAGCTTCTCCGCCAGGTCGCCGGCCGGCACCTCGGTGACGATGGGCAGCAAGAACTGCGACCCCATGCCGGCCCTCATCGCTTTGGGCCCGAAGGGGTCCGCGGTACCTGGAGAACACACCACTCCGCGCAACCCAAAGGCCAAAGCGGTCCTTATCAAGGTGCCCACGTTGCCAGGGTCTCCGACCGAATCGAGGAAGAAGGTAGTCCCGGAGCCCATCCCCAGGTCGCCTAGCCCAGCCTGCGGCTGCAAGCAAGTGAAGACGACATCCGCGGAGCCGCCGAGCGAGCTGGCGTAGGCCAGGGTCTCCTCCGCGCATACACCGATGTCTGGGCCTTCGCCCTGATCACCACTCTCTCTCGCGGCCGCCAGCACTGAGGACGGAAGCTCCTCCGCCAGATCCCGACGCACGAGAACATCCTTGATAGCTGCATTCGATGCCACTGCAGCCGCAAGCAGATCCATACCCTCACACACGAGTAGACCGCGGTCGCGCCTGTGCTTCTTCTGCTGGAGTTTGCGCGCCAGCTTGACGCTGTGATTCTGCCGTCCTGCGATGTCGCGGATCACTGCGGCTGTCTGCCGTTTCGGCTATCGGCGCGGGGCATCTACCGCGCGGCGAGAGCGTCCTTGGCTCGATTCGCCATCTGAGCGAAAACCTCTGGTTCGCGCACAGCCAGATCGGCCAGCATCTTGCGGTCGACATCGATCTCCGCCTGCTTGAGGCCGAAGATCAGTTGGTTGTAGCTGAGACCGTTCACGCGCGCGCCGGCGTTGATGCGGGTGATCCACAGGCGACGAAAGTCGCGCTTCTTCGCACGCCTGTCCCTGTACGCATACGTGCCGGACTTGATCAGCTGCTCTTTGGCGCGACGGTATGAGGACTTCTTCTGCCCCCAATAACCCTTGGCTTCACCTAGGGCTTTGCGCCGCTTCTTGTGGGCATTGACACTTCTCTTGATCCTGGCCATGGGTCAGTCCTCCTAGCGGCCCAGAAGGTCGCGCAATCTGCTCTGGTCCCGCGCCTCGATGTTCGTACTTTTGCGAAGCTTGCGCTTGCGATTCGCAGACTTCTTTGTAAGAAGGTGGCTCCCGAAGGGGCGCCGGCGCATGAGCTTGCCGGTCGCGGTGACCCTCACCCTCTTCTTCGCACCCTTGTGCGTCTTGTTCTTGGACATAGTTCTTCCCTTCGTTCACTCACGCAGGCTCGCTGCGAACCTCATGCCAGGCCGCCGCTCTACTCTGAAGACCTACTTTCGGGCCGACCGACGTCTCAGGTCCGCTTCGGCCCCAACATCATCACCATGTTCCTGCCGTCCAGGTTGGGCTCGGATTCGACCTCTCCGATATCCACTAGATCATCCGCCATCCGCCTCAGCAGTCTCTCTCCGAGATGCGGATGCACCAATTCCCTACCGCGGAACATGATCGTCAACTTGACCTTGTCACCCTTCTTGAGAAAGCGCTCGACGTGCCCCTTCTTCGTATTGAAGTCATGGTCGTCGATCTTAGGCCTCAGCTTGATCTCCTTGATGCTGATGGTCGTCTGGTGCTTGCGCGCTTCCTTCGCCTTCTGTTCCTGCTCGTACCTGTACTTGCCAAAATCCATCACCTTGCAGACAGGAGGAACGGCCATGGGTGCCACCTCGACGAGGTCGAGGTTCAATCGGTCGGCGTACTCCAACGCCTCCGGCACTCCCACGATGCCGACTTGCTCTCCCTCCGGCCCGATGAGGCGTACCTTGTCTGCGCGTATTCTCTCGTTGATGCGAACGATGTCGGCTATCTCGCCCTACACCTCCCCCGGCACTTGCCGGCTAGCAATCCTCTTCTGCTACGCAAAAAGCGGTGTCTCCACCGCTCCCCAATACAGTCGTAGCCCGACCTCAGGTCGGACACGCTCTCTATGGCTTGACCTCAGTGCCCATGGGGCGCTGGGTGGGAAGAGTGGCTTCCTCTTTATGCAGCCTCGCAGTATAGCCCACTCGGACCCGCTGCTCAAGCATGAGTGCCCGCGGCCGGCGGCCTGCATTGTTCCTGGATCATGGTCACGGCCTCGGCCAGTGTCGCCGACCTCGTGTCCTTGCTGCCGCGCGTGCGGACAGTCACGCTCCGCTCTTCGATCTCGCGGTCGCCAACGACCAGCATATACGGGATTTTGCCCACTTCACCATCCCTGATCTTCTTCGAGACGGATTCGGTCCGCAGGTCGATCTCGGCCCTCAAGCCCGCAACCCCCAGAGCTTCAGCGACCGCGCCGGCGTAGTCGGCGTGCCGATCAGCCACTGGGACCACCACGGCCTGCACCGGCGCCAGCCATCCGGGCAGCGCCCCACCATAATGCTCGATCAGTATGCCGAGGAACCGCTCGATGCTTCCCAGCACCGTCCTGTGCAGCATGACAGGACGATGTTTCAGGTTGTCCTCGCCCACGTAATCGAGATCCAGGCGCTCCGGCATCGCGAAATCCAACTGGCAGGTCGCGCACTGCCACGTGCGACCCATGACGTCTTCGACGTGGAAGTCGATCTTCGGCCCGTAGAAGGCGCCGTCTCCTGGATTCAAGGTGTACGGCAGCTCCGCCCTCTCCAGGGCCTTGGCCAGTGCACTCTCAGCCGTCGTCCACATCTCGGCACTGCCTATAGACTTGGCCGGCCTGGTGGACAATTCCACATGCACCTTCTCGAACCCGAAGGTCTTGTACATCCGCCGGATGAGTTCGATGACACCTAGCACCTCGTCTTCCACCTGCTCAGGCAGACAGTAGATGTGGGCATCGTCCTGCGTGAACACGCGCACTCGAAACAGGCCGTGCAAGCACTCCGGAGAGCTCATGGCGGTGCACCTGGCCAAGCTCGGCCAAGCGCAGCGGAAGATCGCGATATGAGTGCTGGTCGGTCTTGTAGATGAGGATACCGCCGGGACAGTTCATCGGCTTCACTGCGAAGTCGACCTCGTCGATCTTGGTGAAGTACATGTTGTCCTTGTAGTTCTCCCAGTGACCGGAGCGTTCCCACAACGTCCGCTCCAGCATCATCGGGGTCTTGGTCTCCTCGTAGCCAGCGGCCGCGTGCTCTCTACGCCAATATTCCAGCAGCGCGTTGACCACCCGCATACCTTTGGGATGGAAGAACGGAAAGCCTGGCCCCTCGTCGTGGAAGCTGAAGAGGCCCAGCTCGCGCCCCAGCCTGCGGTGGTCGCGCTGCTTCGCCATCTCCATACGCGCCAGGTACTCGTCTAGGTCCTTTCTTGGTGGGAAAGGTCGTGCCATATATGCGTGTGAGCATGGTGTTATCACTGTCTCCACGCCAATACGCGCCCGCGACGGAGAGAAGAGCCACGGCCCCTACGCGGCTGCTGTCAGGTACGTGAGGTCCGCGGCACAAGTCCGCGAAGCCGCCCTGCGTGTAGACGCTGATGGCCTCTTGGTCGGGAAGCTCTCGGATGAGCTCCAACTTGTAGGGCTCGCTGGCGAACAGCTCTGCCGCTTCTTGCTTGCTCACCTCCCGCCGTTCGAAGGGGAAGGCGCCCGAGACTATCCTCTGTACCTCGTCGCCCAGAGCCGACAGGTCATCGTCGCCGACCGGCTGCGGGAACTGGAAGTCGTAATAGAAGCCATCCTTGATCGCCGGTCCGATGGCCACTTTGGTGCCGGGGAAGGTCTTTGTAGCTGCCTCGGCCAGAACATGTGCGGCGGAGTGCCGCATGATCTCCAAACCCTCAGGAGAACCCGCTGTGACTATGGCGACCTGGTCACCTTCGTGCACGGGAGCGGACAGGTCGACGAGCCTGTCCCCGATCTTGGCTGCCAAGGCCGCGCTCGCCAATCTCGGCCCGATAGCTTCAGCTACTCCCGCAGCCGTCGCCCCCTCAGGTACGTCGATCCCGGAGCCATCAGGGAGAACGATCTTCACTCGCCCGGTTCCTTCTCCGAGTCTTTCTTGTCCCGGCCGCGCAGTCCCAACAACAAGAAGACCAGCACCAGGATGGCCAGCGAGCCAAGTACAACCATGAATATCCCGAATCCACTCATACCCCACCCCACATAGCATGGGCGCTGTAGGATTTGAACCTACGGCCTCTTCCGCGTCAAGGAAGCGCTCTCCCCCTGAGCTAAGCGCCCGTCAGCGCGGTCATGATACAGGCGGGCCAGGTGCCTGGCAAGACCGCGGTCCCGCGCGGACCTACTGCGTAGTGGACGTCGACCCCGAGCCTGAACCAGGCAGGGTAGTGGACGTCACGGGCGTCGTGCTGGAAGTCCCGACGGACTCCTCGTCGCCGGGCAGGTAGACTCCGAAGGCCCACATGTCGTCAAGATACACAAGGGACCCGAACCCGCCGCTGGCGTCCGCCTGCACGGTGGCCCCACCGAACACGACCAGCTTGTCGATACTTGGCACGTACACCAGAGCCACCCTGCCCCTGGGCATGGGCAGAGTCCCGCCCGGGGCAAGGTCCTTCCAGCTGCCTGCGCTCGCGTCGAACGCCCAGGTGTCGTTGTAGCAGACGAGCTGCGAGTCGATGCCCCCGAACATTATGAACCGCTTGCTGTGGCGGTCATAGGCGAAACCTACCCCGCTCCGCGCGGCGGGCGCCTCAGTGGTGGCTATCTTGGTCCAGGCATTGGCCGTCGGATCGTAAGACCACGTGTCGGCAAGGCAGTTGAAGTCACTGTCGACGCCACCGAAGAGTATGACCTTGCCCGACGACGGATCGTAGGCCATCCCAGCGTCGCTGCGCCCCGGTGGCAGCTCGCCCTGCGGCTGGAGGTTCGTCCAGGTATTGGCACCAGGGTCATAGCCCCAAGTCTCGTTGTACGACTTGTTCATGTCCGTGCCGCCGAACAAGATGATCTTCCCGGTCTTATCGTCTTTGACCATGCAGGCACCCACCCGCGCCGGCGTCAGCTTGTCGCCTTCAGGCTTCAGAGACTCCCAGACCTTCCCGGAGACGTCGTACCCCCAACTGGTGCCATCGTAAGAGATGACCTTCAGGGTCGTCGGATCGTAGGCGCCCGGCATCTGCCGCGCGGACGAAGGTTGGTCTTCGCCCGCCGCCTCCGCTTTCACCCATGCATTCGCAAGCGCGTCATAAGTCCAGGTCTCCTCAAGGGCGTCCGTGGCACCCACCCCGGCGAACATGATCACTTCGCCCGTCGTCGAGTTGTAGACAAGCGCCTGATAACAGCGCGCCGACGGGGTCACCCCCTCGGCCTTCACTTGCTTCCAGATGGCTGGGGGCTCCGTAGTGGTCGTCGTGGTGATGATGGTGCTAGTTGTGCTGGAGGTGGTAGTCGGCGAGGAGAACAGCCCACAGCCGACCGCGCCCGCCGCCGCCAGAAGCAGTAGGGTCGCCACCGAACCATGCAGAGCCTTCTTCATCGCAGAACCCCCTCTTGCGAGACCACGATCCGTTGCACCCGATGTGAGGAGGCGACGACCGGAGTCGAACCGGTGTAGCGGGTTTTGCAGACCCGTGCCTAAGCCACTCGGCCACGTCGCCTCGGGCCCAAGTGGGCGAGGAGCGGATGAAGGGATTCGAACCCTCGACCTTCTGCATGGCAAGCAGACGCTCTAGCCAACTGAGCTACATCCGCAGTGCGCCTCGCGGCGCTCGACGGTGGATTATAGACCAGCCCGTTCCCCTTCGTCTAGCGCCCTATTCACCAGTCCGTCGGCTTTGGCGTTGTGTTCCCGCCCCGTGTGGCGGATAACGAAGCGCATGAACTCAGAGGATCTCCGCTTCGCCTCGACGAAGAGGGGCTGCAATCCGGCGTTTTTGACCCTGTACTGACCGAGCATCTGCCTCACCAGCAGCTCCGAGTCCGAGATGACTTCGATCTCCTTCACTCCAAGCGCCCGAGCCGTGTCCAGCGCCGCCAAGAGGGCTGTGTACTCTGCTACGTTGTTGGTCGCCATGCCTATGGTTCGGCTGACCGTAGCGACAGTGTTGCCACTCAAGTCCTCGATCAGCACACCCACCGCACTGGGACCCGGGTTGCCCCTTGAGCCCCCGTCGATCCAGGCACGTGCGCGCTCCACCGGATCGCCCCCTTCATCCGCGCGGCCTTCTGTCGCCGAATCACCTTCTGTCACCAGCCCTCCTTACAGACTACCCTGTCAGTCCGCGGCTCCGCGCCAGGGACTGCGCCATGTCTTCGACTGTCTCATCTCCACCCCGGAAGCGCTCAGATGTTCCGCAAGCAAGCCGCACCAGCTTCGGAACGCCCACCACTCGAAGTCACCGTGGGGCACATCGATCAGCTCAAGGCCGCCCTCAGCGGCGGCCTCGCAGTCGTGGTAAGAGAAATCTCCGCTGACGAGCACTTCACATTGCCCGGCGGCCGTGGGCACAGACCCGCGCCCACTTCCTGGCAACACGCCGATCCGTCTCACGATCCGGTCCCCTGCTCCGCTCCACGTTATCGGCCGCGAGTCGAACAGCTCGCCGACCGCTTGGGCTAGACGCCTCACAGTCGTGCCCGTCTCAAGCTCTCCGACCCTACCCAGCCCGACCCCAGGCAGCACATCTTCGAGAGCATACAGATCGAACGCGGGTTCCTCGTAAGGATGGGCGTCCACGAACGCCCGCACTACCGCGCCCGCGCGCTCTTTCGCAAACACCGTCTCCCAGCGCACTTCGACCGTCCGCTCCGGTCTGCCGATCACTCCCACGGTGGGCGTGGCCCCCTCGCCAGGCGTGAACCACCCGGTGCCTTCAGTAGCGAAAGCGCAGTCCGAGTAGCTGCCGATACCTCCGGCCCCCGCCGCGAACACCGCCGCCGCCACCCGCTCCACCGCATTCGCTGGGATGAACCCGACCAACTTCGACCACCCAGCGGGCGCCGGGACTAGAGGCCGCCTATCCTGCAAGCCCAGCGCATCCGCCGCAATGTCCGACAAGCCGCCCTCCGCGGCGTCCAGATTCGTGTGGCAGGAGACCACGCTGACCTCACCGCGCACCAATGCCCGTACGATCCTTTCCTTTGGCCGGCCTTCGACCAAGGACCGAAGCGGCGCAAACAACAAAGGGTGGTGGGTGATCACTGTGTCATGACTGCCGCTCAGCGCCTCGTCCAACACATCCTCGGTGATCTCGAGAGCAGCGAGGACGCTCCGTACTTCGGCGGCTGGGTCACCTACTTGAAGACCACAGTTGTCCCACTGCTGAGCCAGGTGCATCGGCGCCCAACGATCTATCACACTCAGCAGATCCGCTACCAGCACGCTACACCCCCCAAAAGATATCCAAAGTGGGCCCAGCAGGACTCGAACCTGCGACCGGCCGATTATGAGTCGGCAGCTCTAACCAACTGAGCTATGGGCCCGGGGCGAGGCTCATTCTACCGCACAGACGCGTCTCTACGCCGCCAACCTTTCGAGGACGAAGAGCGCTTCCACCGCTCTGAGGTTGGGCCAAATGCGGATCCTGCGGCGGCCACCCATGAAAAAGTGGCCCACGACCCGGACGCCCTGTTCCCGTGCGAACACGAGAAAGTCCTTCACAGTGAGCGATCTCACGTTGGGGGTGTCGTACCATTGGTACGGCAAGGCCTTCGTCACCGGAGCCCTGCCTTTGAGCAGCAACCCCAGACGCACCCTCCAATGACCGAAGTTCGGGAAGCTCGCCACCACGTACTTGCCCACACGCAAAGCCTCACTCAGCACCGCAAGTGTGTCGCCCGCCTGTTGCAGCGTCTGACTGAGGATCACGTAGTCAAAGCTGGAGTCCGGATAGTACGGCAGTACCTCGGCGAAGTCTCCGTGATGGACGGTGACCCCACAGGCCGCAGCCTCGTACACCCTCTCCTCTACCACTTCGATGCCGGTGCCTCTCGCGGCCTTGGTCTCTTCCAGCATCTTGAGTAGCTCACCGGTGCCGCATCCCAGGTCCAGGACCCTGGCGCCGCGCGGGACCGCATCCACTATGAAGAGCAGGTCGGGCCGCAGCGTCTCCCCACCTTCGTGCGCGAAGATGTTACGCAAACCGCACCCCTCCCCGTCTCGCCGTCGTATCAAGGAAGTTGCTGACCATCCTGCTCAGCTCCTTGTTCTCCAACAAGAACGCATCGTGCCCGAACGACAGCTTCATCTCGATATACGAACAGTCGACGTTGTTGCCCTTGAGCGCACGCACTATGTCCTTAGACTGATAGGGCGGATATAGCCAGTCGCTGCTGAACGCTACCACCAGAAAGCGCATGTCCTCAGGCAGGTCGCGGAAGGTCTCCGCCAACACGCCTCGTCCGCCCGTCAGGTCGAAGTGGTCCAGAGCCTTGGTGACATACAGGTAGGTGTTGGCGTCGAACCTGCGGGTGAACATCTCCCCCTGATACTTGAGATAGCTTGCCACCTCGAAGTCTTGGGCAAGATCGTATGTGAGGACGGACTTGTCCTGAAACTGGCGTCCGAACTTATCGTGCATCGCTTCGTCCGACAGATAGGTTATGTGCCCAATCATGCGTGCGACCGAGAGCCCAGCGTCAGGCGGCTCGGCGCCGTAGTAGTCCCCCCCGTTCCATTTCGGATCGGCCATTATGGCCTGGCGGCCCACTTCATTGAAGGCTATCTGCATCGGCGAGTGTTTCTGTGTAGCAGCGATGGCCACGCAAGAATGCACGGCTTCCGGGTAGGCCACCGCCCACTCCAGGGCCTGCATCCCTCCCATCGACCCACCTGACACGCAGAGCAGCCTCTCGATACCTAGGTGGTCGATCAGAAGCTTCTGCGCCCGAACCATGTCCCCCACCGTAACTAGCGGGAATTCGAGCCCGTACTCGCGCCCAGTGGCAGGGTTGATGCTACTGGGTCCGGTACTGCCCTTGCATCCGCCGATAACGTTCGAACAGATCACAAAGTATCGGTCGGTGTCGAAGCCCTTGCCGGGGCCTATCATCGTCTCCCACCAACCTGGCCGGGTCTCGCCGTCATAGTAGCCGGCGGCGTGGGCGTCACCGGAGAGCGCGTGCAGGATCAAGATCGCGTTGCTTCGCGCTTCGTTCAGCTCACCGTAAGTCTCGTACGCGAGTGTGATGGGGGCCAGCGTCTCGCCACAATCCAGGGCAAGCGAAGGGAATTGCACCGTCTCCAGTGTCACCCCGCCGACCGAAGAGCCGCCGCCTTGCTGTTCTGTGATGTAGTCGCTCATCCCCGATACCGGTTCGTTATGGGCAGCCTGCGGTCCTTCCCGAAGGCCTTCGGCGTGATACGCACACCCGGTGCGCTTTGCCGCCGCTTGTACTCGTTGCCGTCTATCATCGCCACCACTCTTCGCACCACAGCGCTCTCCAGCCCGGCATCGACCATCTCCTCATAGCTTTGGTCGTCCACCACGTACGCTTCGACTATCTTGTCCAGGATGTCGTAAGGAGGCAGTGTATCCTGGTCCGACTGGTCTGGAGCGAGCTCCGCCGAGGGGGCCCTGGTCAGCGTGGACTCCGGTATCGGTCCGGGAGCCTCGCCCAGGGAGTCCCGATATCCCGCCAACTCATAGACCATGGTCTTGGGCACGTCCTTGAGCACCGAGAACCCGCCGGCCATGTCCCCATACAGGGTAGCGTAGCCCACGGCCATCTCGCTCTTATTGCCGGTGGTCAGCACCAGCCAGCCGAACTTGTTGGAGAGGGCCATCAGCAGGTTGCCTCGGATGCGGGCCTGGATATTCTGCTCAGTGACCCCGACCTGGCCGTCGTCCAAGTAGGGGCCAAGAGACATCAGATACTCGCACAGGAGGCTCTCGATCGGTAGCTCCATGTAGTGGGCCGCCAGGCGATTTGCGACTTCCTCCGCGTCAGACTTCGTCCCTTCGCTCGAGAAGCGCGAGGGCATCGAGACCAGGGTCACCTGCTCCGCGCCCAGCGCATCTACCGCCACGCAGGCGGTAAGGGCGGAGTCGATGCCTCCGCTTATGCCTATCACGACCCGCTCGAACCCGTTCTTCTGCACGTAGTCACGCACCCCCAGGCACAGCGCTTCATACACCTCAGCCACAGGTGCCAGGCACCCGCAGACGGCGCGGCTCACGGGCGGCCCCTCACTGGCCTCGTGACTGCTCGTCGAGACCTTCACACTTTCGACCGGCCACGCGTCAGCGCAACGACAGCCGCCAGTGTGACTGCTCGACAGCGATTCGTCTGGCGACCAGAGGTCCACCACGAGTAAGTCGCTCTGGAACTGAGCGGCTCGTGCCACAAGTCCGCCCAACGGGTCCATGACCATGCTCTGCCCGTCGAACACGAGCTCGTCCTGCCCGCCCACTCCGTTCACGTAACACACGTGGGCGTGCGTGCCCGTGGCCCGTTCGGCGAGCATCGCCGCGCGCTCGTCGCCTTTGCCCCGGTGGTATGGAGACATGGACAGATTCAGGATCACTGAGGCTTCGGCGATACAGGCCCCGACTTCTCCCGGCCCTGCCTCTCTCCATATGTCCTCGCAAATAGTGACGGCCATCCTCACTCCGTCCACCTCGATCACCAGAACGCGCGCCCCGGCCTCGAAATAGCGCTTTTCATCGAACACGCCATAGTTGGGCAGCCATATCTTCCTGTACCAAGCTCTGACTTCACCACCAGCGAGCACGGCCGCCGCGTTGTAACACAGTCCGTGCTCCTGCAGAGGTAGACCGGTCACCACCGCGATGTCCTGGACGCCCGCCGCGATGCCCCGAAGGGCCTCCGAGCAATCCTCCAAGAAGTGGTCCTTCAATAGCAGGTCCTCAGGAGGATAGCCGGACACGGCCAACTCCGGGAACACCACCAGCTGAGCGCCCGCGTCGCGGGCGCGGCTAGCGTTGTCGATGATCAGGCGGGCATTGCCTGCGATGTCGCCGACCGTGGTATTGATCTGAGCGAGCGCGATGCGCATCCGGCGCGACCTAGCCCTGCGCTACCCGCGAGCGAGGTCTCACCGCGAATCCTCCAACAGTGCGAGTACCTCGTGAGTCTTCTCGCGCATTAGGGCCTCGTCTCCCCTACTCTCCACGTTTACGCGCATGACGGGTTCGGTGTTCGAGGAACGGACGTTGAACCGCCATGAGGGGAATTCGAAACTGACGCCATCCACTTCGCTCACTGCAAGTGAGGCGGCGGCGTACTTCTCGCGCAGTCTGGCCACGGCCCGCCCGCTATCCTGCAGTGTCAGATTGATCTCTCCGCTCACCGGATAGCGCGCGATCCTCTCATCGACCATGTCGGAAAGAGGCCTACCCTCTTCGCACATGGCCTCTACCACCTGCAGCCACGGGATCATGCCACTGTCGCAGTATGAGAACTCCCGGAAGTAGTGATGCGCTGACATCTCACCGCCATACGCGCCGTCGACCTCGCGCATCTTCTCCTTGATGAACGCATGACCGCTCTTGCAGAGCACGGGCACCCCACCATACTCCTTGACGATCTCCTCGGTGTTCCAAACCAACCGCGGGTCATGGACGATGCTGCTCCCGGGGTGCCTCTTCAACGCCCGTCGCGCAAGTAGACCCACCAAGTAGTATCCCTCGATGAACCTACCGCGCTCGTCGAAGAAGAAGCAGCGGTCGAAGTCCCCGTCCCAAGCGATGCCTAAGTCGGCGCCCTCTGCGACTACCGCCCGCGCGGTGACCTCGCGGTTCTCCGGCAGGAGCGGGTTGGGCACCCCATTCGGGAAGCTGCCGTCCGGCGTGAAATGGATATCGTGGAACTCCAGCGGCAGATGTTTGGCGAGCATCTTGATCACAGGGCCCGCGCCGCCGTTGCCGGCGTTCGCAACCACCTTGAGTGGGCGGAGTCGCGCTCGATCGATGTACGACAGAAGATGTTCTATGTACGCGGGCCTCACATCAGCCTGCTCCACAGTGCCTTGGGTCGCTGGGACCGACGAAGGCGGTGGCGCGGTGTGGACGTTGCCGTCACGCCGCAACTCCTCCATCGTCAGCTCCTCGATCTCCTGGAGACCCGTGTCCGCGCTGATGGGCCGCGCCAACTCGCGAGTGAACTTTATCCCGTTGTAGTCGCTCGGGTTGTGACTCGCCGTCACCATGACCCCACCGTCCATGCCCAGGGAGGCGGTGGCGTAGTAGACCTCTTCGCTACCCACCTGTCCGATGTCGGTGACCTTCACGCCCGACTCGGCCATCCCCTGGCACAGTGCTGCGCTGATCTCGGGGCTGGTCAGACGGATGTCGTGACCGATGACTACCTTCGCCGGATGCAGGAAACGGACGTAGGCCCTTCCGATGAACCTGGCCAATTCTTTGCTCAGTTGTGCGGGTACCTGCCCGCGCACGTCGTACGCTTTGAAGCAATCAAGTTGCGAACCCACCCCACCCACGTTCAGCCTCCCGAGCGTCGTTCAATCGACTTTGCATGCAGGCCTGTCACTCTCTATACTACGCGAGGTCCTCGCTCCTCGGTAGCTCAATGGTAGAGCACCTGACTGTTAATCAGGGTGTTGCAGGTTCGAGTCCTGCCCGAGGAGCCATTTTTTTTCGTCAGTGCGAGTGACTGCGCGAGGGTCGGATCGAACGGCCCTAGGCGGCGGCGCTGAAGGGACTACCTCGCCTGGTGCCCTCTGAGGCATGGCCATCGCAGATCTCAAAGCCGCAGTCCGGACACACCAACGTCGGATCGTCGGACGACCCGTCGGCCACATGTCCCGGGAGATTCCCCACGTCTCGAAGGGGCCCTCCGCGCTCCAACGAGCACCCGCACCATGGGCACGGCTTTCCGGCCTCTAGGCCATGGATCAGGTCTCCCAGTGTCTGCGGAGACTCCTCCGGCAATAAGGCGCTCATCACAACCTCCTGATGACCCCCGTCACCTTCCCGAGGATCAAGGGATCGCGAACATAGATCGGGTCCATCGCATCGTTCTCTGGTTGCAGCCTCACTCGATCTGACTCTTTGAAGAAGCGCTTGACTGTCGCCTCTTCCTCCAGCATCGCCACCACGATATCTCCATCTTCAGCGCTCTGCTGCTGCCTGACCACGACCAAGTCTCCGTCCAATATGCCGGCCTTCACCATCGAAGTGCCCGCAACACGCAAAGCGAAACACTCGCCGCGGCCCGCGAGAAACTCGGGCAACTCAAGATAGTCCTCAACGTTCTCTTCGGCCAGTAGGGGCTTGCCCGCAGCCACCGTGCCCACTAGGCACACAGTCCGGCGTCCGCTGCCGGTATCGCCCACTGCA
This sequence comes from uncultured Actinomycetes bacterium, assembly GCA_963718375.1. Taxonomy (GTDB): domain Bacteria; phylum Actinomycetota; class Thermoleophilia; order RBG-16-64-13; family RBG-16-64-13; genus RBG-16-64-13. Next base: position 296,220 of record CAVQZD010000005.1, read on the forward strand.
TGATCTGATCTCTGGACCAACTCCAGAGCCCGTCTCTTCGCACTCCCTCGCCGTATGTAGCCCGCTGACTCCAGACTACTCAGATACCCTTGCACTGAGGCGGGCGAAGACAGACCCACCTCCGCGCCGATCTCACGGACCGTAGGAGGGTAGCCTTGCGCGGCCACTGCCTGCTCTATGACTCTGAGTATCTGCTGCTGCCTTGTCGAAAGCGCCATAGTCGCTCCTCGGGTGAACATTCGTTCGTGGTGAGAGTATAGAACAATTGTTCGCCTCCATCAAGGCACACGCATCGCCGGCGGCTCGGTTGACTCGCCCCTACAACGGCCCTATACTCACCGCTGCTTCCCGTGCTCATGTCCGAGTGGCGGAACTGGCAGACGCGCTAGGTTGAGGGCCTAGTGAGTGCATAACTCATGGGGGTTCAAGTCCCCCCTCGGACACCTTCTAGGCAGATTCTGGCGCTTGTAGCCGCGGCCACGGCAGCCAACGCCCGCCTCTCGAAAGACCAAGGGCCCGAGACGCACACTCGCGCCCCGGGCCCCTCGGCAGTGTCCTTCTGGACTGTCTGACGGACTTACGCTCGCTCGATACGTACCGCCGGCACAGTCGAGCCTTCGCGTCCGAACAGACGATTCGCCGGCGACGCCTCGCTGAACCCGGGCAGAAACACGACTCCGTCAGGGACTCGAGAGCTCACCTTCATCGTCACTTCCACCGCACCGCCGTGCTGAGAGACTACCCGTACCAGCTCTCCTTCGGCCACCTTCGCCTGAGCAGCGTCACCGGCGCTCACTTCAAGCACTGCCTCTGGCACCAGGTTCGTCAGCCCCGCGGAGCGACGCGATCGCACCCCGGTGGCGTGGTGCTCCCTGATCGCGCCGGTGATCAGGGCCAGAGGAAACTCCTTATCCACCGTTGCGTTGGCAACAGCCCCTCCAGCCGACGAGAAAGCCGCCTTGCCCCCAGAGAAGCTCTCGGCATAAAGGACACCCGTACCCGCGGCCTCCGGCTCGGGACAGGGCGTCTGAAGACCCTCGCTCTCCAGTCGGTCGTATGAGATACCGCCGTAAGCGGATACCACACCAGCGATCTCCTGCATCACCTCAGAGGGCGAGTTGTAAGCCCAATCTGCTCCCAATGCTCTCGCGAGTCCCTGGACCACCGCCCAGTCCTGACGACTGTCCCCAGCGCACTCTACGGCTGCGCGCAACCGCTGCACGAACCTCTCCCCATTCGTGAAAGTGCCTTCATCTTCGACGGAGACGGCCGCGGGCAGTACGACGTCGGCGTACTTCGACGACTCACTCAAGAAGGCGTCCTGTAGGACTACAAAGTCAGTCGCTTCCAGCGCCGCCTGAACACCCGCCCCCTCTGCTATCGCCAAGGCCGGGTCGGCGCCCATGATGTAGAGCGCCGCGAGTCCGTCGCCCTTGTCTCCTGCGAGCATCTGCGACGTCGAGAGCCCCTTGGACAGACCTGCATCCGCGGACAGACCGCCCGGCCTGACCCCCATATCCAGAAGCCCTTGCGAATTGGCGCCAGACCGCAAAGGCAGGATGCCGGTGCCCGTGCGCCCGAAGTTGCCTGTCATCAGGGCCAGGCTCGCGAGCGCTGAGGCTACAGCGGAAGCCCTAGGTCCGTGCGCCACTCCGGTGCCCACGATGATGGTCGCGGCGGCCGCCTCGCCATAGGCGACTGCTGCCGCCTGCAAAGCGTCCGCGTCCACTCCGCAATTCCCGGCTTCGACTCCAAGCTGGAGGCCCTTCAACGTCGTCTCCAGCGCCGAGAAGCCGTCGGTGCGTGTCTTGATGAACTCCGTGTCTACCATCCCCATGTCCAGGATGCTGCGCATGATCGCCCGCAGTGCAGCCAGGTCCGTCCCCGGCGCCACCGCCAGATGGACGCTCGCCTTCTTGGCGATATCTGTCTGTCGCGGGTCGATCACTATGAGCTGCTTGCCTTCACGCACGGCCTTGATGACTTCCAATGCCAAGACCGGATGAGACTCAGTGAGGTTGGCACCTACCACGAGGATGGTGTCAGCAGAGGCAAGCCCCAGGCGCGAAGCAGTCGCCGCGGAATTGCCGATACAAGCCGCCAGGCCCTCTTCCCATGCCTGTAGTTCGGGATGGTCGATGGCGTCCACATTGTCCGAGCCGATGACAGTCCTCATGAGCTTCTGCAGCAGGAAGGCGGCTTCGTTGGTGGCGTGCGTGCCGCATACGGCACCAACGGACTGTCCACCCTTGGACTTCATCGCGGCACCGATCTTCTCGCCGACGAGGCCCAGCGCCTCGTCCCATCTCGCCTCACGCAGCTCGCCCTTTGCGTCGCGCACCAAAGGAGTCGTCACCCGGTCGGGAGCTTCAGCGTAGCCCTGCCCGAAGCGACCCTTCACACAGAGATTCCCCCGGTTGAGGCCCTTCTCGGTCTGTGACTCCACGCGGACTACCCTGCCTTGGTACCCGTGCAGGACCATGCGACAGCCATCGGCGCAGTACGAGCAGGTCGTGACCGTCTTTGTCGTCTGCCAGGCGCGCGCGCCCTGGGCGGCGCGTTGACCTGCTATCGCGCCCACAGGACAAGTGCTGACACACTGACCGCATGACACGCACTCGACTTCCTTGAGCGGGAGCCTGTAGGGCGTATCCACTTCGCTGTCATATCCCCGGTTGAGATAACCCCAGCACCCGATCCCCATGACTTCCCGACAGATACGCACGCAGCGCCCACAGAGTATGCAGCGTGAGCCGAAATGGGCGATGTTGGGATGAATGCCAGGGTCAACAGCCTGCGGAGGTCTCCACCCCCAGGGCACCATGTCTACCAAGTACTCGTAAGCGTAGTCTTGAAGGCGACAATCTCCGGCAGCTTCACAAACCGGACAATCCAGGGGATGGTTGGTCAGCAGCAACTCCAGGATGAACTTGCGCATCTTCATGATCTTCTCGGAGTGCGTCTCGACCTTCATGCCATCCCTTACGGCCGTGCCGCACGAGGCCATGGGACCGCGCGCGCCTTCGACCTCCACCAGACACATCCGGCAGGCTCCGTAGGGCTCTAGCCTTGGGTCGTGACACAGGGTGGGTATGTCGACACCAGCGGCCTGCGCGACCTCCAATATCGTCTGTCCCTCCCGCCCTTGGACTTCCTGCCCGTTGATGGTGACAGAGACCGTCTTCACCTCGGTTTTGCCAGCGACAGCGGACATCAGGACCTCCTAATGGCGTCGAAGCGGCACTTCTCATAGCAGGCGCCGCACTTTATGCAAGTCTCTCGATCAAGGACATGGGGCTGCTTCTTCTCCCCGGTGATAGCCGCAGTCGGACATACGCGTACGCACGCGGCGCAACCCGTGCAGGCCTCGGCATCGATGGAATACGTGACCATCGCGGTACAGATGCCGGCCCGGCATTTCTTCTCGACCACGTGCTCCTCGAACTCATCGCGGAAGTACTTGAGAGCGGTGAAGACGGGGTTAGGCGCCGTACCGCCCAATGCACACAGCGACCCGACCTTGACCTGCTCAGCCATCTCCAGCAGGAAGTCCAGGTCTTGGAGAGTGCCCTCTCCGTCGCAGATCTTCGTGAGCAGCTCCAGCATCCGCTTGGTACCGATGCGGCACGGCGGGCACTTGCCGCAACTCTCCTGTTGGGTAAAACCAAGGAAATAGCGGGCGGTATCGACGATACAGTTATCTTCGTCGATCACTATCATGCCGCCTGAGCCTACGATGGCGCCGGTCTGGTTGATGGTCTCGTAGTCGACCGGCAGATCGAGCATCGACTCAGGCAGACAGCCGCCCGATGGTCCGCCCATCTGGACGGCCTTGAACTGCTTGTCCTTCTTGATGCCTCCGCCGATGCCAAAGATCACATCGCGTAGCGGCATGCCCATGGGCACCTCAGCCAGGCCGGTGCGCTTGACTTTGCCTGCCAACGCAAAGACCTTGGTCCCCTTCGACTTCTCGTACCCGCGAGCCGCGAACGCCTCCGCTCCGTGCTCGATGATCCAAGGCACTACAGCAAGGGTCTCCACGTTATTTATGTTGCTCGGGCGCTTCCACAACCCTGACTCTGCCGGAAAGGGAGGCCGCAGCCTCGGCATACCCCGCTCGCCCTCGATGGACTGCATCAGAGCAGTCTCTTCGCCACAAACGAACGCTCCCGCCCCTTCCTTCAACTTGATGTGGAAGCAGAAGTCGGACCCCATGATGTTGTCACCCAGCAGGCCGCGCTCTTCTGCGGCCTTGAGCCCCATCTTGATGCGCCTGATCGCCAGCGGGTACTCCGCACGCACATACATGTACCCGTGGTTGGCCCCTATGGCATACGCGCCTATGGCCATACCCTCGAACACCGCATGCGGTTCACCCTCCAGTGCCGAACAGTCCATGAACGCGCCCGGGTCACCTTCGTCACCGTTGCAGATGAAGTACTTGACCCCGTCGGGCGAGTTGTAGTCGGCCGCGAAACGCCATTTCTGCCCCGTTGAGAAACCGGCGCCACCGCGCCCGCGGAGTCCAGACGCCTTGACCTCCTCGATGACCTCGTCCGGCGTCATGGTCGACAGAACCTTGTACAAGGCCTGGTATCCACCGGCCTCAAGGTAGTCGTCGATGTCCTCAGGATCTATGACCCCCACATGACGCAGCGTCAACTTCTCCTGAGCGTCGTAGAAAGCGTTGTACTCGGTCTCGCCTTCGTCGGTGAGCACCAACCATTTCTCTATGGGCTCCCCGCCGATGATGTGCTTCTCGAATATCTCCGGCACCATCTTCGGAGTGACCTGCCCATAGGTGTGCTGAGAATGCCGGCCGCCGCGGCGTAGATGTATCTCCACCAGCGGGTCCATCGCGCACAGGCCTTGGCAGCCAGTGCCCGTCACAGCGGCAGCGCGGTCCGCGCATTTGTCCTCGCGCGGTCTGATAAGCGCCATCACTCCCGTGCGCTTGATCTCATCCTCAAACGCTTTGAGCACCTCGCGGCTGCCGGCAGCCACACCTCCGGTACCCATGCAGATGCGGATGTCCGCCTCTGGGAGCGTGAGACAGGGACGCTTGGCTTCAGGCTTGGTGAGGGTCCGTTCAGTCGTGCCCATCAGCCTTGCTCCTCTTGCGCCTGGAACTCCTTGACCACCTTCACGGCGGATTCAGGCGTCAACTTGCCGTAGGCCCTGTCGTTGATCATCACCACGGGAGCCATGCCGCAGGCACCGACGCAGTGCACCTCTTCGACCGTGTACATCATGTCGGGCGTGTTCTCGCCGGCCTCAACTCCAAGATGCTTCTCGACTTCTTCAGAGATGCGCGCAGCACCCGAGACATGGCAGGCCGTGCCATGACAACACCGGACGGTATGCTTCGCGTGCGGCTTCAGGCGGAACTGAGAGTAGAAGGTGGCTACCCCGAGGACCTTGCTGAGCGGCTCGCCGGCCCCCTCAGCCACCCTTCTCATGATCTCCTCAGGCAGATATCCGAAGATACCTTGTGCGCCCTGCAAAAGGGGGACCAGCGCCCCCCGTTCTCCCTTGTAGTGTTCCAGCAGCTCAGTGAATTGCTCTTCTGGTGTCACTTCGGCGGCCGTGCCGCGCGTGGCGTCGTTCGTCATGAAGAATTCCTCCGTAGGTCCGAGCTATTGTAGCTTGCCACGCTCGGATTTTCTGCGCCGCTCGTTCGCGAGCGCCAAAGACTCCCCCGCATCGAACGAGCTCCGCACGAAGGGAGCCGCGTGAACCAGCAGACCTAACGCGCTCCCCATGCGTTCGTACCGCTCAAAGACTTCGAGGCGCACGTATTCAGACACAGAGAGGCATTCCCGTCTCGGGCGAAGATACTGACCGACGGTGACGATGCTGACACCGGCCTCAGCGACATCGTTCATCACACCTTCTACTTCAGCTTCGGTCTCCCCCAGGCCTACCATCAGACCCGCCTTGACGGCACATCGCCCGTCGGCCGCCGACCTCCTCAGTAGCTCCAACGACCGCGAATACACGGCTAGGGGCCTGACGCTCTCGTACAGCCGCGGCACTGTCTCCACGTTGTGGTTCATCACCTCGGGCGCCTCAGCGAGGACCGTCTCCAGGCTGTCCCAGCGACCCCCGAAGTCCGGTACCAGCACCTCGACAGTGGAACCAGGGCATCGTTTTCGCACAGCCCTGATCGTCTGGGCGTAGTGACTCGCCCCACCGTCCGGCAGATCGTCTCGCGTCACAGAAGTGACGACCACATGCCCGAGACCCAGGACCGAGGCCGCATCCGCAACCTGACCAGGCTCGTCCGGATCCAGGTCCAACGGTCTGCCGCTCGCGACGCCGCAGAAGCGACAACTCCGCGTGCACACGTCTCCCATGATGAGGAAGGTGGCCGTGCCATGCTCGAAGCACCTGCCCAGGTTGGGACAAGAGGCGCTCTCACATACTGTGTGCAGGCCCCTTTGCCGCAACAGTGATTCCATCCTGGACTTGTGACGCGCGTCCGGCAGAGGCTTCTTCAACCAAGCAGGCTTGCGACCATCCGTCGGCTGCTCCGCTGGCGTCACCTCACCCATCGTTCTCGCCGCTGAGTGCCTTACGCGCTGAATCCTCCGCCAGTCTCTGCACTTCCCTCAGGGGCATGCCCATCGCCGAGGTCACCGATTCGCAGTCGTCGTACTCGGGGGCCACGCTCACCAGCCGGCCCTCCCACCTGCCCCACTTCACTCCCACTCGGATGCCGGCGACTTCCACGTGCACTACGCCCCGCTCCGCTACATAGCGAGAGACGGTCCGCCGTCTGACTCCCAGACTCCCGGTCTCTTCGAAGAGGCACCGCACGACGGCCGTCTCTTCCGCTTCCCGGGCCAGGACGTGCAACACGACGCCGGGTCTGCCCTTCTTCATAAGCACGGGTTCCGTCCATGCGTCCAACGCTCCCAAGGCCAACAGGCGCTGGGTGACGTGCCCTATCACTTCCGGGGAGACGTCGTCGAGATTGGTCTCCAGTCCAACGACGAAATCCCTGTCGCTGTCTGGCTCGAGACCCCGCCCGACCACCACCCTGAGTAAGTTGGGGCCGTGCGCAAGGATCATGCTGCCCGCGCCGTATCCGACGCGCTCGGGTCTCATGCTGGGCATGCCTCCCGTTTGCGCGTGCAGTTCGCTCACCAGAAGAGCGCCGGTCGGCGTGGTGAGTTCTCTGTCCTCCGGCCCGCCGACGATCGGGTATCCCTTCAGCAGTCGCACAGTAGCCGGAGCGGGCACGCCCATGACGCCGTGCGCGATCTCTACCTTGCCTCCCCCTACCGGGATGGTGCCCACGTGGACAGACTCCACCCCCAGAGCCTCCACGACCGCGAAGGTACCGACGATGTCCACCAACGTATCGACCGCGCCGATCTCATGGAAGTGGATCTCTTCAATCGCGCAACCATGGACGGCCGCTTCTACCTCCGCGAGCCGCCGGACTGCCGCCACCGACCGTTGACGCACCCTGAACGAGAGGGCCGCCCCGGATATGACCTGCTCCATCTCCCGGAGCCTGCGGAGCGGCGCCGCCTCCCCGTCATCCACCGTGATCCTGGTGCAGTCAAGACCACCCACTACGTCACGCGTGATCTCGATGGAGGTGCCCTCAAGACCCAAAGCATCCACAGCGGAACGCAGCACAACCTCGACTCGACCGCTGTCTCTGTCGGAGTCCAGCAAAGCTGCCAGAAGCATGTCCCCAGACACTCCGGACCAAGGATCTAGATATAGGATCTGCCCGCCCAACCGTCACCCCTTGCGTGTTTCTCTGTTGCATTCTCGCATGCCACCCCATACACTGCGAAACGAACGGTCTGGTGTGGCGACAGCCGGGCAACTCTCGAACTCCGGTGTGAGACTGTGACTCAGAGACGACTCGCTGACTACATAGGACTGACCGTCCGGCGGCTGCGTGCCGACAAGGACTTCACTCTTCAGGCCCTGGCCGACGAGTCCGGCGTGTCCAAGAGCTACCTGGGCGACATCGAAAAAGGGCGCAAGAACCCCACCACCGATGTCATCGAGGCGATCGCCGATGCTCTCGGTGTCCCCGCCCGCGAGCTCCTCTACCACGCCGCGCTTGACGAGGATGATCCCTTCATGGAGCACGAGCAACTCAGCCTCGAAGAGGTTGGCGAAGAGGATGCCGAGACTCGGGAGCTCGCCCACCTGTCGCGCCGCATACGGACCTCTGACCGACGGATCCTACTCGACCTGGCCCGGCGCTTGGCGCGCTAGCCCCGCCGCTCTAGTACGCCCCCAGCTCCTCAAGACGGTCGTCATCGATTCCGTAGTAGTGGGCGATCTCGTGGACGACCGTGTGCCGGATCTGCCGGCCGATGGCAGCCTCGTCAGCACCAGCTACTCCGAGTATCGGCCTCATGTAGATGGTGATGCGATCCGGCAAAGCCATGTAGTCCGTTGTCCTCTCGGTGAGCGGCACCCCGTGGTAAAGACCGAGCAGGTGTGAGCGCTCCCCCCTGTCCATCCCTACATCCTCCAAGTCCTCGTCGCTGGGCCACTCCTCGACGTCCACCTGGATGTTCTCAAGGCGCTCCCGGAACTCCTCCGGCAACGTCTCGAGCGCGTCCGCCACGACCTCAGCGAAGGCGTCCAGGTCCATCTATCCGGCCTGCCCGCCATCGAAGCCCATCGCTTGGAGATGTCTGATCAGTTCTCGGCTCGCCGCTCCCCGATGCGAGACCTTGTCCTTGTCACGGGGCGCAGCCTCTGCCAGAGTCTCGCTCCAGCCTTCGGGCTCAAAGACCGGATCATAGCCGAATCCATCGTCACCACGTGGTTCACGAACGATCTGTCCTCGAAGTACCCCGCGCACCTCCACCAGTCTCGCGCCCGCGGGCGCGTCGGTGGCGCTGGGCAGGCACAGGCACAAGCAGCAGACGAATCCTGCGCCGCGGTCTTGCACATCACTGAGCTCCGTCAGCAACTTCGCCACATTCTGCCCATCGCTCGCCCCGTCCCCCGCGAACCTAGCAGAGAAGACACCCGGTCTGCCGTCGAGGGCGTCCACCTCCAGACCAGAATCGTCAGCCAGCACCGCCGTCGCACCTCCCAGCGCCGCGGCCACCGCCTCCGCCTTGAGACGGGCGTTGTCAACGAAAGTGCTGCCGGTCTCGTCAGGCATATCGATGCAGGCATCGAGGGCCTCCACACTCATGACAGGCCCAAGCAGTCGACCGAACTCGCGCGCCTTGCCCGCGTTGCGGGTCGCGAGGACCACACGCAAAGGTCCACTCACGACTGTGTGCCGCCCTCAGCCTTCTTCTGACTGTAGGTGCCCGCGATGACATCAGTCTGCAGAGCCTTCATCTTGGTGACGCCCACCTCGGCCAGACGAAGCAACTCGTCGAGCACCGCTCTCTCGAAGGGTTCTGACTCAGCCGTCGCCTGCACCTCGATGAACCGGCCCGCGCCGGTCATGACCACGTTCATGTCGACCTCTGCACCGCAGTCCTCGATGTACTCCAGATCCACGACCGCCATCCCGTCCACTACCCCCACGCTAACGGCGGCGACGGAGTCTGTCAGTGGCAGGGACCGCAGCCCGCCGCCATCGACGGCTCGCTTGAGAGCCAGGTGCAGAGCCACGTACGCCCCGCTGACCGCCGCACAGCGGGTACCTCCGTCGGCCTCCACCACGTCGCAATCGATGTACAGGGTCCGTTCGCCGAGGGCGCCCAAGTCCGTCACTGCTCTCAGCGAGCGGCCGATGAAACGCTGTATCTCCACCGTGCGTCCGTCCTGCCTGCCCCGGACCGCCTCCCTCGGGGTCCTCTCGGTGGTCGAACTGGGCAGCAAGGAGTACTCGGCTGTCAGCCAACCTAGGCCGCTACCTCGGCGCCACCCCGGGACCCCGTTCACCACCTTGGCAGAGCAGAGCACCCTGGTCCCGCCTATTTCGATGAACACCGACCCATCAGCCGTGCTCACGAAATCCGGCGTCATCTTGAGGGGTCGCAGGTCTTCGCGTCCCCTGCCTCCTGGCCTGCCTGCATCACTCATAGGGGGCTCACCTCTCTGATGGGTAGCTGAAGGAAGCGCGCACCGACTTCCCTGAATTCTTCAAGATCTCCGCTGGCGAGGAAACGATAATCACCTTCCCGGCCCTCGTCATTGGATATGCCTTTGCGCGCCAATATCTCGCCCACCTCGCGCGCGATCTCCTCAGCCGAGTCGATGAGTGACACCTGCGGGCCCAATAGGCGGCGAAGCATGCGAGCGATCAGCGGATAGTGAGTACATCCCAGGATGACCGTGTCCACCCCCGCCTGCTTGAGCGGGGCGACGCAGTCACGAGCTGCCTCTTCTACCTCCTCGGAGTAAACGTCACCGTTCTGGATCAACGGCGCCAGACGCGGACACGCTACGGCCGTGACCTCCAAACCCGCATCAAGCGAGCGCAAGCCTTCTTGATAAGCCTGAGACGAGACGGTCGCTTCGGTGGCCATTATGCCCACCTGCCGCGAGCGGGTCGCCTGCACCGCAGCGCGCGCCCCGGGCATGACCACTCCCACGATCGGAGTCGAGAAATGTCCCTGCAATCGAGACAGGGCCACTGCTGTGGCAGAGTTGCATGCGACTACGATGAGCTTGACCTCCATGCCCACCAGGCGCTCACAGGCCTCGAAGGCAAGAGCCCGCACCTCGTCTGCTGTCTTAGGACCGTAGGGGAAGTTCGCGGTGTCCCCGAAGTAGATGTAGTCCTCATGAGGAAGGTTGACCAGGCACTCATGCAGCACGGTGAGGCCACCTACTCCGGAGTCGAAGACCCCGATCGCCCTACTGTCGACATTGTGCTCAATATCCTCATTCATCGCTGGGCGATTCTACCAGCTGCTCAGTCCGGCCCTCACCCTCAGTTAGCCGCGCTCCTGCCCTCTGTCTCTGCTCGATCCGTCGCCAGACCACAGCGTTGATCTGCGCCCCTATCAGGATCATCAGTCCGATCATGAAGGCCCAGAACAACAGCACGATCACTGAGCCGATCACCCCATAGGTGAGCCAGCGAACAGTGATCACTTTCTGCGTCAAGAACCACGACAGCCCTTGGGTGACTCCGACGATGGAGACAACGGCGAAGGACGCCCCCAGGGCCACGGCGTACCAGGGATGGCGCACGCTTGAACCATAACGGTAGAACACACCGAGCATGGTCATCAACAAGATCAAGACCACGGGCCACCGGAGTCCGATCCACAGTAGGTGTACCCACGAGTGAACCCCAGTCCTCTCCCCGATGAAGTCGCCTATCTGCTGGCCGAACACCAGCAGCAGCACCCCGATGGGGATGATGATCAAGCCGGCCAGCGCCCACGCGACCGCAAGCGATCGCTGTTTATGCCAGGGGCGCGTCTCTTTGAGCCCATAGGACCTCTGAACGGCCTTCAGCAGTACCATGACCGCTCCAGACGCGCTCCAAACGGTCAGGATCACACCAAGAGAGAGCACTGTCGCGCTCAGTCCGCCCACTTCGAAGAACACATTATCGGAGACGATCTCGTATAGGCGGCTGTCCACGGAGACCAGATTCCTGAGTCCTGCTAGCAGCGAATCCCCGATCTGCTCCCCGGCCGGTATGTAGGCGACGAGAGCATTGAGCAGCAGTATGAAGGGGAAGAGACTGAACAGGGCGCTATAAGCGACCTGGGCCGAGAGCCCAAGCACGTCCTGACGGTACAGGCCCCAGAAGACCTGTTTGGCCCCTCTACCCAGGGCAGAGAGGCCGCGCTTGGCTACATCCAGAAAAGGCTTGAAAGCTTGCCGAAGATACAACATGACCAGCCATTATAGTCAAGCCTAGGCTGTGACGTTGCTTGAGGAGTCGTTGAACTCCTCGTTGCCTTTGCCGCTCAACAAGAATAGGGAGAGGATGAGCATCACCGCACAGACCACCCAGATGGCAGCGTACTCCCTGCCCAAATAGTCCGTCCCCACCAGGTACCGTTTCACCAAGTCGATGGCCGCGCCGGCAACCATCGGTGCAAATATCACCGCCGCACCTCGCACCATAGAGAACATCGCCGTGAACCCGCCTATCTGGTCCCTCGGCATGAGCTTCATCAAGATCGCGTACGGGAGCGTCATCACGATAGCGCCGCCCAACCCGAAAAGGGGTAGGACGACAAAAGCCCATCTATAGTCGGTCATGAAGATGGCGACGATCGATCCAGCTGCGTAGATCACGATGCCTATGCGCATGATGAGGAAGCGCCCAAACCGGTCAGCGAGGTACCCGCTCAGCAGGCCGGCCACCAGATAGATCGCACCGACCTCGACGAGGATCCAGCCGCTCATATTGAAGCTAGCACCCAGAGAATCTGTGAAGTAGCTTAAGATAAAGGGTCTAAGAGCCGCGAGGGTGCCCTCCCACAAGAAGGCGGCGGCCATGAACCGCCTGATTGGCAGGTTCGCCCACGTATCCCTTCCCAGACGGGCCATCTCCCGCCACATGCTCCTGCGTTCTTGTTGCCCGGCCATAGGCGGTCGGGGTTCGTCCACCTTCGACACCGTGACGTATGTGAACACAAGTACCAAGACCCCGCAGATCACGAACGGTAGCGCCGGCGAGACGCTGAACAAGAAGGGAGCAGCCAACATGCCCAAGAACATGCCCCCTCCCCGCATCACAGACTGGTACCCTTGCACCCGTCCATGAAAGGCAGGCGCTGTCACGTCGGGTAGGAGCGACTGATAGGGCGACGAGTAGAGTTGATAAGCCGCAAAGAATATGAATGTTGAGACAGCGATCGCGACTACACTCGCCTGAAAAGGCAGAAGCACAAGGGCAGCCCCCATGAAAGGCGCCGCATATATCATGAACGGCCTACGCCTGCCCCATTTTTCGGTCCATATGCGATCGCTCTGGATCCCCGCCCATAGTGGGATGAGGAGACAGAAGATCCCTTCGCCGCCGATGATGAATCCAACAAGCATGTTGGAGATGTTGGGCTGCACCAGCTTGAGGAGCTGAGGTACGAAAACTGGGACCAGGGTAGACGCAGCAGAGAATGCCAGCGTCGGCAGCGTGAGCACCATCATAGCGCGGACGCGCATCCCTTTTTCGCTCATCACCTCGGCTTGAATCTCAGCCAAACCTCACCACGCCCGGTATCGCCTAGCCCCCAGAAACCCACAGGAATTCTATCAAAGGCGCTCACCGGGCCGATGCGCGTCGAGGTATGCGAAGGTTTTACTTGATGGCGGCGTAGTTCGAGGCCACGAACTCCCAGTCGACGAGTTCGTCCAAGAACACGCCGATGTACTTGGCCCGAGCGTTCCGATAGTCGATGTAGTAGGCGTGCTCCCAGACATCGATGGTCAGGAGGGCATTCATGCCGTGCTTCAAGGGCAGATCGGCATTGCCAGTCTTGAGCACCTTCAGGGCTCCGGCGTTCTCTACGAGCCAGGCCCACCCAGACCCGAACTGACCTATCGCCGCGTCGGCAAACTGCTTCTTGAAGTCTTCGAGAGAACCGAAGTCCCTCTCGATGGCCGCCGCGAGTTGGCCGGTCGGCTGGCCGCCGCCGTGAGCCTTCATGCACTTCCAGTAGAAGCTGTGGTTCCAGACCTGGGCCGCGTTGTTGAACAGAGGCCCCTCCGAGGTGAGGATCACCTCTTCGAGCTTGTCGTCCCCGACCCCCATGCCCTCAGTCAGCGCGTTCAAGTTCGTCACGTACGTGGCGTGATGCTTGTCATGGTGGTATTCGAGGGTCTCCCGGCTGAGATGTGGCGCCAGTGCGTCTATCGCGTATGGTAGATCAGGCAATGCAAACGGCATGACGGCCTCCTCGTCTTTCACGTATCGCTGGCATGCACGTACCCCGCTGCTCTACACCGCCAAACCTCGGCGGACGGCTGCGGCCGGATATGGCAGAGGCTCCTTCCTTTCGGAGGGAGCCTCTGCGGTAGCAGCCCTGTAAGCCGGATTCTGTCCCGTGGGCCAGGCCCACTTGGGTAGCCATCTATCTCCGACCGCCCGTTACCGGACGGCTCGTGCGGCCAACCCGGAGGCATCAGGCGAGCAGCCTTCGAACGCCTCTCTATTCGGCCTTGCACCGGGTGGGGCTTGCCAGGCCGCCGTGTCACCACGACGCCGGTGCGCTCTTACCGCACCTTTTCACCGTTGCAGCCGGACGAACCGGCGTGCTGTGTATTTTCTGTGGCGCTTTCCCTGGGGTTTCCCCCGCTGGACGTTATCCAGCACCCTGCTCTGTGGTGTCCGGACTTTCCTCGAATCAGCGCCTGAACGCTGACCCGCGGCTACCCAGGCTGCACCCGGAGTATACCCCTTCTAAGCCTTGTCACCCTCATGCAACTGTCTCGTAAGCCCGGTGTGTTCAGGGATCGGAAACGCCTTGGCGAAGTGACATGCAGCACGCTGGCCGTCAGCGACCGCCTTGAGTTCCGGTTCTCGCTCTGCGCAAATCGGGAACTGCGCTATCGGGCAACGGGTGTGGAAACGGCAACCTGTCGGCGGGTCAACGGGTGTCGGCGCATCGCCCTTCAGCACGATGCGATCGCGAGACCGCTGCTTCTCAGGGTCGGGCACCGGCACCGCGGACAACAGCGACTGGGTGTAGGGGTGGTGAGGGCTGGTGTAGACCTCCTTCCACCCACCGATCTCCACTATCTTGCCGAGGTACATCACCGCGACCCTGTCGCAGATGTGCTTGATAACCGCCAAGTCATGGGCGATGAACAAGTACGTCAGCCCAAACTCGCGCTGCAACTCGTCGAGCAGATTGATGATCTGCGCCTGGACCGAGACGTCCAGCGCGGAGACAGGCTCGTCACACACGATCATCTTGGGCCTAAGCATCAACGCCCGCGCGATGCCGACACGCTGGCGTTGCCCTCCGGAGAACTCGTGGGGATACCGGTGGACGTGCTCAGGATTAAGCCCCACCACTGACAGCATCTCGCGACAACGAGCCTCCCGCTCCCGTCGGGTACCGATGCCGTGGATCGCCAACGGCTCCGTCACGATCTCTCCAAACGTCATGCGCGGATTCAGAGAGGCATAGGGGTCCTGGAAGATGAACTGCATCTCGCGTCTGTAGGCTTTGAGCTGCTTCCCCTTGAGCTGGCCCACATCGGCGCCGCCAAACAGTATCTTGCCCGAAGTGGCCTCCAGGAGCCGGATGACGCACCGCCCTATGGTTGACTTGCCGCACCCGGATTCTCCCACCAGGCCCAGGGTCTCTCCTTCCTCGACCTCGAATGACACGTCGTCGACCGCCTTCACCGTCTTGCCAAACCGTGCGGTGATCAATCCCTGCCCCACCGGGAAGTGTTTGACCAGGTTATGGACCTCGATCAACCCCGCCACCTACGATCCCCTCGGCACGCACGTCTTGCTCTTGGCTACGAACTCCTGGTCATTCGAGAAGTGGCAAGACGCCCTGTGCCCTGGCTCGACCTCGAGCGCTGGAGGGACCTTCTCGCTGCAGATAGGTTGCGCGAACGCGCACCTCGTTCTGAACGCGCATCCGCTCGGGACGTTGACCAGGCTAGGCGGTTGTCCACTGATGGGGCACAGCGTGCCCTTGTCGTCCAGGTCAAGCCGCGGAAGGCTGTCAAGCAGCCCCCATGTGTACGGATGCAGAGGACTATAGAACACGTCGCCCGCCTTGCCATACTCAACGGCTTTGCCTGCGTACATCACGAGGACGCTGTCCGCCATGTCGGCGACCACGCCCAGATCGTGGGTGATCATGATGATGGCCGAGTTGCTGGCGGCCTGGATCTCCTGCATCAGCTCGATTATCTGCGCCTGGATGGTGACATCCAGCGCGGTAGTAGGCTCGTCGGCGATGAGGATGTCGGGTGAGCAGGCCAGCGCACTGGCTATGACAGCCCGCTGTCTCATGCCACCCGAGAACTCGTGTGGATAGTTGCGGGCGCGCTGCTTCGTCTCAGGTATCCCCACCCTTTCGAGCAGCTCTTCGACGGCCCTTGCCGCCTCCTTGCGCGACATGTTCTTATGCATGCGGAGCGACTCGCCCACCTGCCTGCCTATCCGGTACACGGGGTTAAGCGAAGTCATCGGATCCTGAAAGATCATTGCGATTTGATCGCCGCGCAACGACCTCAGCTGCTTCTCAGTCATCGCCAGGATGCTCTCACCGCGGAATCGGATGTCGCCGCCCACGACCTTCCCCGGGGGTTCGGGTACCAGGCGCATGATCGAGAGCGCGGTGACAGACTTGCCCGAGCCAGACTCTCCGACCACGCCGAGGGTCTCGCCGGCCTCCAGCGTGAAGCTGACCCCGTCGACGGCTTTGACAACACCGTCTCGCGTGACGAAGTGCACACAGAGATCGTCGATCTCAAGAAGCGGTGCCAAGAGCTACTCCTTCGATCTCACGTCGAGGGCGTCACGCAACCCGTCGCCCAGCAGGACGAAACCAAGCACAGTGCTGACACACGCCAGCCCCGGGAAAAGCATGAGCCATGGAGCGTTGAACATATAGCCCCGCGCATCCTGCAGCATATTCCCCCAGGATGGGTCTGGCGGCTGGACCCCGAATCCTAGGAAGCTCAGCCCAGCCTCCGCCAAGATGGCGCCCCCGACACTCATAGTGGCCAGTACGATGATCGGGGCCATTGCGTTGGGCATTATGTGCCGGAACACGATGCGGCTCGTCGATGCCCCGAGTGCCCGCCCCGCGTCTACGTACTCATTCTCTTTGACAGACAGGATAGAGCTCCGGAATACGCGCGCCATACTAGGCCACGCCAGCAGACCTATGGCCAGGAATAGATTCCACGTACCTTTGCCGAAGACGGCCAACAGAGTGATGGCGAACAAGATGTACGGAAAGGCTAGGAAGATGTCGGCTGTACGCATGACCAAGCTGTCCCACCAACCGCCGGAGTAGCCTGCCAAAGCTCCCAAGCCCAGCCCGATGACGACCGAGATCATGACGGCGAACACACCCACCATCAGAGAAGCCCGGCCTCCGTATATGGTACGAGACAGCACGTCCCGGCCGAGTATATCCGTGCCGAACGGGTGCTCCCAACTTGGGGGCTGTAGCGACTCTTCTGCCACAGTCTGGGTGTCTATGGCCACCGGGTCCCCAAAGAGCTGCGGGACCCAGAGGTCCGCCGAGACAACCACGACAGTCACTAGAAGCACCCACACGAGGCCGACCATGGCCAGCCTGTTCTTGCGCAACCTCCGCCACGCGTCTGCCCGCAGTGTGCGCCCCTTTGTTGGAGGAGGCTCGACCATGCTATCTCCTCCTCGCGGTCCCGCCATAGCGTATGCGCGGGTCCAGGAACGCGTAGCTGACGTCGACAGCTAGATTTATGAGCATGACCAGGATGATGATCACCACGACGGCGCCCCGCACGACCGGCCAGTCTCGCATGTTGATGGCCTTGAAGATCTGAAACCCTATGCCCGGCCAGTTGAACACGACTTCGGTGATGACTGTGCCCCCGATCAACACCCCCAAGTCGATGGCCAGGAAGGTGACGACTGGGATCATCGCGTTCTTGAGCCCGTGTCTGCGTATCACCTGCCCCCGGGACAGACCCTTCGCCGCTGCGGTGCGCATGTAGTCCTGTCCCATGACTTCGAGCAACTGGCTCCGCACGATCCGCGCCGCGTAAGCGGTAGAGACCGCGGCAAGCGTGATCGCGGGCAGAACGTAATGCATCCACGTCGGATAACGGTTGGACGACATGTTGGAGACGGGCAGCCAGCCGAGCTTGACCCCGAACACATACTGCAAGAGCATCCCCAGCCAGAATACCGGCATAGCCACGAGCACAGCCGTGCTGAGCGTGACCAGTATGTCCCAGAATGAGTACCTTTTCACAGCGGAGACTATGCCGACGATCAATCCGAAGAAGGCCTCAATGAGTACCGCAACCACGGCCAACTTGATCGTGTTGGGAAAGTAGTCCGCCAAGATGTCGGTGACCGGCCTACCGACCTGATACGACCTGCCCAGGTCTCCGTGGAACACATCGTTCATCCACTTTCCGTACTGGTACCACACGGGCTTGTCCAGCGCGTTCTCCTCAACGATCTGCTCGTAGAGAGCCGGAGTGATAGCCCGCTCACCGGTGATCAGTTTGACGGGATCGCCGGGAAGCACCCCGGGGGCACTCAGGATGAAGAGCAGGATGGTCACCCCGATGAACACGGGGATCATCTGCAATATGCGTCTTCCGATATAGATCAACATCGCGCGTCAGAAAGCTCGGGCTTCCTTAGGCTTTCGGTCGGGCTGGATTCCGGCAGCGGGCCGCCCCACCAGGGGCGACCCGCTGCCGGTCAATCACCTGCTGGGCCGCTAGTCCTCACCTGGCCGCGACGCCGCATATCATTGCGCGGACTCAGTGATCCAGCAGTGTGTGTAGTCCAAAAGACCCATCGCACTGTAGACCAAGTTGTTCACCCGGTCAGAGCACACCTGACCGTGCCGGCCGAACATGATGGGGATGACAGGGACGTCGGCCTGAATGACCTCGTTGATCTCCTGCCACTTGGCGATGCGTGCGGCCGTATCGGTGGTGGCTCGGGCTTCCGTCATCATGGCGTCGACCTCAGGGTTCTTATACCCGGAGAAGTTGTTCGCGCTCTCGCTATAGAACGTCGAGAACATGAAGTTGTCGAAGATCGGGTAGTCGGCAGTCCAACTCAAGGGGCCGATCTGATATTCGCCCGCTTGGAGCTTCTCCAGGTAGGCGGCCCCCTCAGTGTATTCCTGCTCACAGCTCAGGCCGAGCGCCTCAAGATCGGACTGGACCAAGTTCCAGACCTCTACGGAACCCCCGCCTGTCGCGGCCGACAGGGTGATCTCGGGTGCCCCCGCGCCGTCGGGATAGCCGGCGTCAGCGAGATACTGCTTGGCAGCCTCAAGATCGTACTTGCTGTACTCCCACGTTCCTGGTTCGTACCCCAGTACACCATTCGGTACGAAGTTGTCAGCGGGAGCGCGTGTGCCTTCCATCACGACGTCACATATCGTCTCCCGGTTGATCGCCAGTGAGATCGCCTTGCGCAAGTCGAGATTCGACATGCCCCCGTCTTCCACATTGACGGACAGGTAATAGGTGGCCAACTCGTCGCCCAGAAGCGTCTGCTTGCCCGGGTCGGCGGTATATCCGTCCTCACTCTGGCCGTACTTCGCAACGGTACTCTCGATCTGCCCAAGGGGGATCTGAGCAAAGTCAAGGTTGCCCGCCTCGAACTCCAAGAACGCGGCAGCCGGATCGACGTAGATCATGAAATCCACGCCATCGATGTTCGGTACCTCACCGTAGTAGTCCGCGAACTCCACCACGCTGATCTTCTGGTTGTGCTCCCACTTGGTACCGGGAGCCACCATGAAGGGGCCGTTGCCGACGGGAGCCTCTGCGAAGGCATCCTGGCCCATCTCCTCAACTACTGCCTGCGGGACGGGAGCGAGGGTCTGGTGGCCGACCACGTACTCGAAGTCACCATACGAGTACTCGAGGGTGACCTCGAGCGTGTTGTCATCTATCGCCTTGACACCCTCAAGCTCGGTGGCCGTGCCCTCCTGCATGGCCTGCCAGCCCTTGACGGGCTCCAGATGCCACGAGACGCTGGACTCGTTTGCCGGGTCGCTCAGCCGGTTCCAAGCATAGACGAAGTCCTGGGCAGTGACGGGTGAGCCGTCGTGGAACTTGGCGTTCGGGTCAAGGTAGAAGGTCCACACGGTGGCGTCCTCGTTGGCCTCCCAGCTCTCTGCCGCCGCCGGGATGAGTTCGCCGGTAAGGGCATCATAAGCTGCCAGCCCATCGAACAGAGCGTCACCGACCTTCACGCCCTCGGACTCTCCCAGGTCGAGTGGCTCGATAGAGACCGGCTCGTTGATGTACACGCTCAGCGTACCGCCGGGGACCGCGCCCTCGTCACCTACGATGCCTACTCCGGAGCCGCCTCCGCAGGCCACCACCCCGAACACCGCCCCGGTCAACGCAAGTGCGACCAATAGGGCAACCCACACGCATCTCTTCATTCTCCGAATCCCCCTCCTTCGCCCTGTTGAACCTTCGCCCCCACACTTCCAACAGACCTACTCGTGCCCTAGACCGCTCTCGTGGTCCACGACCTGATTCGAAGAGACAGCCCTAAAGCCTTAGAGGAGATACACCAGACCGATCGTCAATCCGACCCACACAAGAGCGCATGCCACGGTGAGCCGGTCCAAGTTCTTCTGGACCACACCCCCGCCACCGATGGATCCGCCACCGCCGAACATGCTCGACAGCCCAGCGTCCTTACCAGAGTGCATGAATATCAAGATAACCGTACTGACCCCGAACAGGGTATCCAGGATCACAAGTATGTACTTAGCAGCCGTCAACTGACTCATTCCCTTCGTTGCCCATGACTTGCCTTCAGATATCTGCCTATTGTAAACCCAAAACCTCTACTTAATGTCAATCCTTTCTTCAGTGAGCAGAATGACCGGCCGGCGCACCTAGCACAGGGCTCGCCCTGTCATCTCTGCAGGCGCCGCGATCCCCAAGAAGCACAGCAGCGTCGGAGCCACATCTGCGAGACCAGCGCCCTCACGCAAAGTGACATCTGGGTCGAGCACCACCAGGGGCACTTTGCCGGTGCTGTGAGCAGTATTCATCGCGCCATCGGGCTCTAGCATGCGCTCCGCGTTGCCGTGGTCCGCCGTCACCATCACCTTCGCACCCACCGTTGCCAGCACCTCGAGCACTTCCCCCAGGCAGTGGTCCACGTGGCCCACCGCTTCGACCGTCGCCGCGATGTTGCCCGTGTGTCCGACCATGTCCGTGTTGGCGAAGTTCAGTACTACGAAGTCCGGAGGGTCCGAGGTCATGATCTCTCTGAACGCCGCGACTATCCCGTAGGCGCTCATGGCCGGCTTCTCGTCGTATGTCGCCACCTCCTTCGGAGAGGGCACCAGCTCTCGCCGCTCTCCCGCAAACGCCTGTTCTACGCCGCCGTTGAAGAAGAACGTCACGTGCGCGTACTTCTCCGTTTCGGCGATGTGGAGTTGCGTCAGGCCTGCATCACTGATGACTTCAGCCAGCACGTTGCGGGGCTCCTCCTTCGGGAACGCCACTGCCAGGCCTAGAGACTCCTCGTACTCGGTCATGCCGACGAAGTCGATGTCAGGTCGAGGTCCTTGTCTGTCGAAACCCGCGAACTCGTCCTGGGTGAGAGCAGCCGTGAGCTCCCGTGCGCGATCCGGTCTGAAGTTGAAGAAGATGACCCCGTCGCCATCAGCGATACGCGAGGCCGGGCCCGAGGCGGTCACCGTCGGGCGCACGAATTCGTCTGTCTCGCCCCGCGCGTAGGACTCGTCCACCGCCTGCAATGCGTCCGAAGCGCTGAGACCCTCGCCCCTCACCAAGGCGTCGTACGCCAGCTTCACTCTATCCCAGCGTTTGTCACGATCCATCGCGTAGTAGCGCCCAGAAACGGTCGCGATCTCACCAAGCGCCATCCCAGTCATGTACGACTGCAGCCCGCCCACATACTTCTGCCCCGCATGCGGAGAAGTATCGCGACCGTCCATGAAGGCATGCACCGAGACCCGGACCACACCGCGCCTCCTAGCCATCTCTATCAGCGCCTCCAGATGCCCGAGGTCGGAGTGGACACCCGCGTCCGATAGCAGCCCCATCAGGTGCAGACTGCTCCCCCGCTCCCGCACGCCGTCCATCAGACCGGTCAAGACGGAGTTGGCGAAGAAACTGCCATCCGCGATGGCACGGTTGATGCGAGACAGATCCTGATAGATGATCCGGCCCGAACCAAGGGTCAGGTGACCGACCTCCGAGTTGCCCATGATCCCAGGCGGCAGACCCACTGCCTCGCCGCTGGCTTCCAGCATAACGTGGGGATACTGCTCCCACAATCTGTCCCATACCGGCGTATCTGCAAGTGCTATTGCATTTCCCGGCCCAGGGGTGGCGCATCCCCACCCATCGAGGATGATGAGCGCGGCGCGGCGCTTCGGTCTGCCGTCAGCTGTCACGACCCCGAGGGCTTCTGGTATGCGACTATGCGGGCGAACGACTCCGTCTTGAGGCTCGCCCCCCCGACCAACGCGCCGTCGATGTCCGGCTCGGCCATCAGTTCATCGACGTTGTCGGGCGTGACGCTGCCGCCATACAGCACCCGTACCCGCGCCGCCGCCTCCGCACCCAAGGCCTCCGCCACCTGCCTGCGCACGAAGGCGATAGCATCTTGAGCCACCTTTGGCGTAGCGGTCTTGCCGGTGCCGATGGCCCAGATAGGCTCGTACGCGATGCTCAACCTCTCGGCGTGTTCCGCCGACGCCAAGGCGAGACCAGCCGGCACTTGCCGCGCCAGCACTCGCTCGGTGAGATCGCCTTCACGCTCATCCTCTCTCTCGCCCACGCACATTATGGCGAGCATGCCGGCCTCCATCAGTGCGCCCACCTTCTTGGCCACGTCATCGTCAGTCTCGCCGAAATGCCCTCGCCTCTCGGAGTGTCCGACTATGGCACCCTCCACTCCTAGGGCGCTCAGCATGCCTGTCGACACTTCGCCGGTGTAGGCGCCTTCGGACTCCCAGAAGACATCCTGCGCCACCACCTTGATAGGCGAACCTTCCGCGGCCTTCACCGCTTCCGCCAAGCCGGTGAAAGGCGGTGCGACCAACACCTCCCGGCCGTCGACCCGACCCAGGGCCATCGCCAACTCCTGGATGAACGCCGCTCCTTCAGCACTGGTCTTATGCATCTTCCAGTTCCCGGCGATGAGTGGAAGACGCTCGGGCATCGCCTGGGAGCTAGACATGGCGCCTACTCCCGATCATCGAGGGCCGCGACACCCGGAAGCGTCGCCCCTTCGATGTACTCGAGCGAAGCACCGCCGCCCATCGACACGTGGTCCATCTTCTGTGCTAGACCAAAGACATTGACGGCCGCCACTGAGTCACCGCCTCCCACCACAGTGACACCAGGACACTCAGCCATCGCCTCCGCCACAGCCCGGGTGCCATTGGCATACGGCTCCATCTCGAACACCCCCATGGGGCCGTTCCAGAAGACTGTGCCCGCAAGAGCTATATCCGCTGCGTACCTCTTCGCCGTCTCCGGTCCGATATCCACACCCATCCACCCATCTAGGAGACCATCCGCCGAGACGACCTTGCTCTCCGCCGATTCTTCAAGCTCGCGCACGACAAGATAGTCAGAGGGCAGCACGAGGTCGCAGGAAGAGCCGGAGGCCTTGGCCAACGCCGCTGCCGCCACCTCGACACCAGCGTCCTCCACCTTGGAGCTTCCGACGCCGCGGCCCTGGGCCTTCATGAAGGCAAAACTCATCGCACCGCCGATCAGGATCTGATCCGCCATCTCGAGGAAGCGATCGATCACCTTGATCTTGTCAGACACCTTCGCACCACCCAGAACGACCACCAGCGGCTTCTTCGGATCGGACAGGACTCCGTCCAACCCGTTCAACTCCTTCTCCAGTAGTAGGCCGGCGACGGCCGGCAGCTTAGCGGCCAGCCCGGCTGTGCTGGCATGCGCCCTGTGCGCCGCGCTGAAGGCGTCGTTGACGTAGACGTCCCCCAGGCGCGCCAGTTCGTCCACGAGACTCGCATCGTTCTTCTCTTCTCGCGCATCGAAGCGTGAGTTCTCCAGCAGCAGCACATCGCCGGACCTCATCTCGGCGACTGCATCTTCGGCCCGGGGACCGGTCAGTTCGTCGACCTTTCGCACTGGTGCGCCGAGCAGCTCGCCGAGCCTGATACCGGCCGGGTCCAACCGCAGCTTGTCCTCTGGGCCGGCCTTGGGCCTGCCCAAGTGCGACATGAGTATCACGCGACAGCCCTGCTTTCGCAGATACTCGATCGTGGGCAGGGCTGCGCGGATCCGCGAGTCATCAGCCACCTGGCCCTCTGCCAACGGCACGTTGAAGTCCACGCGGACCAGAACGCGCTTACCCGCAAGGTCGATGTCCCGGATCGTCTTCTTGTTCATCTAGGTCTTGTCTCCCGTGTCGTCCGCTTAGAAGAGGCGCTTGCAGATGTCGACCATGCGGTTGGCGAAACCCCACTCGTTGTCGTACCACGACACCACCTTCGCCTGCCGGCCCATGACCATGGTGAGAGCGGAGTCGAATACCGACGAATGTGGGTCCCCCACGATGTCGGACGACACCAACGGTTCCTCCGTATAGCGGAGGATGCCCTTCATGGGGCCCTCAGCGGCCGCCTTCATGGCGGCGTTGATCTCATCCGCCGTCACTTCCCTGCCCAGGGTAACGGTGAGATCCACCACCGACCCGTCGGGGACGGGCACCCTCATCGCGAACCCATCCAGCTTGCCCTTGAGGTCGGGGATGACCAGAGAGATGGCCTTAGCCGCCCCGGTCGATGTGGGTATGACCGATACCGCCGCCGCGCGGGCGCGGCGCAGGTCCTTGTGGGGAAGGTCCAGGATGCGTTGGTCATTGGTATAAGCGTGCACCGTGGTCATCATGCCTTGCTCGATACCGAAGGAGTCGTGCAGCACCTTGGCAACCGGCGCCAGGCAGTTGGTCGTGCACGAAGCGTTGGAGATGATGTTGTGGTGGGCCGGATCATAGTCGCTGTCGTTGACTCCTAGCACGACTGTCAGGTCCGGGTCCTTGGCGGGAGCGCTTATCAGTACTTTCTTAGCGCCCTGGTCCATGTGGAGCGCTGCCTTGTCTCTCTCTGTGAAACGCCCAGTGCTCTCTACCACTACGTCGACGCCGAGTTCGCGCCACGGAAGCAGCTTGACCTCACTGACGGCAAGTGACTTCATGGTCTGGCCTTCGAACGTCAGAGTGTCGTCGGTATACGACACCTCCCCCGGCCAAGTGCCGTGGACGCTGTCATATTTCAGCAAGTGGGCTAGGGTGCGGGCGTCGGTCAGATCGTTGACCGCGACGACCTCGAGATCCGCTCCCTGCCTCACTGCCGCCCGCAGGAACAGTCGGCCTATCCTTCCGAATCCATTGATCGCTACTTTGGTGCTCATCTCGCATGCCCCCTACATCGCTACTGCGCTTTTCTAAGCCCTTTGCCGCCTCGGATTCTACCATGGGCGTTTTCCACACCGGCCTTGTCCGCCGCCTCCACGAGCCTCCGCAGGCGGTGGTTGATCGCTGAACGTGTGAGTCCTGGGTCTGCCGCTTCTGAAAGCTCGGTCAGAGTTGCGGAGGGGTTGTCGACTCTGATCTCCGCCATCTCCCGCAGACCGACGGGCAACGTGGCCAGCCGGCCGGAATTTTCGAGTATGGATATCGCTTCCAGCTGTCTCGAAGCGGCTGTGCTCGTACGACGCAGATTGGCCGAGTCACAGTTCGCAACTCTGTTCGCCCTACCCCGCACCTCCTTGACCACCGCCTGCTCTTCTACCTCCAGCGCCGCAGCATGTGCCCCGGCCGTGGCCAAGATGCCGGCAACATCGTCTCTGCCCTTCGCGTAGACCACGTAAGTGCCTCGACGGAATGAACTCCCGGGGTGAAACCCCATGCCCACCAGCATCCTCACTAGATCGTCGCACAGGTCCTGGTGCGGCGTGATGATCTCAAGATGTGCTTCTTTCTGCGGGTTGTTCGCGTATCCCGCCCCCATCAGGCAACCGCGCACAAAAGAGCTGCGGCAGCACGGCTTCTTCAAGATCCACGGAGCTATGCCTGTCCTCAGGCTGAATCTGTCAGTGAGCACGCCCATCTCGTTCAGGGTCTGAAGCGCCGCCGGCGTCCCCGGAACACGGACCTCGTAGACCAGCCGGTGCCGAAAGCGTGGCTCTCGCGACGTCAGCAACTGTCCGTCCGCGCCTGTTGACTTGAAATACGAGTACACCAGTTTTGCGGCACCTTGCACCGTCGTTGTCGCCCGGACCTCAAAACGCTCTTCGTCACTGATGCCTCCCCTTATCAGGAAGGTCCCCGCGGTATGCATCAGGCCGGCCACGACCGCCTGCCTGCAGCACGGTCTCTTCTCCTCCACGTGTGCGAGCTCCTCGCGGAATGCCCTGGTGAAGCCCGTGCTCAGCGCCTATCCGCCTTCTCGATGTCCCGATGGGTCACACTGACTACCATGCCCGGCTCATCCTCAAGCCTCCTGGCCAACTCCTCAACAAGCGCCACCGAACGGTGGCGTCCGCCAGTGCACCCGAGAGCCAACACCAGCCTCTTCTTCTGCTCCACAAGGAAGCGAGGGCCGATGAACCGCAGCAGATCCACTGCGCGATCCAGGAACTCGCCCGCTTCCGGCTTCTCGACCACGTAGGCCCTGACCGCGTCCTCCAGCCCGGATAGAGCCCTGAGTTCTGTATCCCAGTGAGGGTTCGGTAAGAAACGCACATCGAGGATCATGTCCGCCTCGTTCGGGGTCCCGTAGCGGTAGCCGAACGACAGAAGGCTGACGAAGAGTTGGTCCTTCAGCCTGTCGGCCGTCAGTATCTCTTCCAGATGGCGTCGGAGTTGCCAAGGTGAAAGGTCGGTAGTGTCGACCACCATATCCGCTTGATCCTTCAGCGGGGCGAGTATGCGGCGCTCGCGAGCTATGCCGTCGCGCAGATGGCTCGACAGGGGATGCGGACGGCGGCTTGCCTGGTACCGCGACACCAAGGCTTCGTCGGATGCCTCCAGGAACAACAAGCGGAAGGCCGTGCCGGACACACGGAGGTATTCGAGCGCCTGCCCCAGCTCCTCGAAGTAGCTCCCGCCCCTAGCGTCAAAGACCAGTGCCACCTTACTCACCCGGCTACCTTCCAGCGAGAACAATTCCAATGCGCTCGCTGCCATAGCCGGGGGAAGATTGTCGATGCAGAAGTACCCCATGTCCTCGAAGGTGGCCACCACTTCCGACTTGCCCGCCCCCGAAAGGCCGGTGATCACCGTGAGGTCGAGCGTCCTTCCGCCCAGCTCGGCCTCCGCGGGGGTCCCCTCGGATGCCGGGTCGTTCGTCCCTAGATGGTGGTCCTCCCTCAACGCGGTCTGTCTCCTCGGTGGTTCCGTTCGTGCGTCAGCAGACGCTCTTTCCAACTCGCATCATCGCCGTATCTACCCAGGCTGCCGTCCGAGCGGATCACACGATGGCAGGGGATCACTACAGGGATCGGATTATCGGCCATCAGACTCCCCACAGCCCTAGCCGCTCTTTGATATCCGGCCAAGGTCGCCAGCGACCCATAGCTCACCGTCGAGCCTACCGGTACCGACATCAGACACTCTATGGTCCGCCGGCCGAACGGCGTTAGACCACGGGTCTCCAAGGCCACTGCGGCGAAAGACCAAGACATACGCTCTCCGCGAAAGTACGCCTCAAGCTCGGATGTCCATCTGCTCAGACATTCCAGGTCTGTCTCCGAGACCCCGACCGAGTGCCTCGCACTTCCGCTATTCCTGGTGGGTGGCAGCTGCACTTCGACCAGGCGGCCGTCCGCGACTGTGGCCAGCCCCTCCCCCCAGGGCGTCACGAACCCCCCCTGCGCGACACACGTCGACGACTCATGGTGTGACTCGCCCTCAGCCTGTCTTGTGTACAAAAGCGTGCACCTCCCTCGCGATTTTGGGGGGTAATCCGGGGACCGCCTCCAACTCCTCTCTGCTCGCCTGCAGAAAGCGCTCCGGCGAACCGAAGTGCTGGAGTATCGCCTTCTTTCTCTGTTCCCCAACACCCGGCAATTGATTCAACAGCGAGCTCGACGTCTCCGCAGCCCGCCTCGCCCGGTGGAACCCGACAGCAAAACGGTGTGCTTCATCGCGCACTCGGCGCAGCAAGAGGACGCCGACATCCTCGGGAGGCAGTTCCAGAGACTCAGCCGCCCAAGGGACGAACACCTCTTCCTCTCTCTTGGCCAGGGATACCGCCGTGATGACCGAATCCAGGCCGGCCTCCCCCAGCGCGTCCAGCGCAGCGTTCAGTTGCCCCCTGCCACCGTCTATTAGCACCAGGTCCGGCACTGCCTCAAAGGACGTGTCGTAGTCCCTGACACCCTCTTGCTGCCGGGTGAAGCGCCGCAGGATCACTTCCCGGATGGCGCCGACGTCGTTCTGTCCGCCGGTCGACCTGACCTTGAACTTGCGGTAGTCGCTCTTCTTGGGCACACCCCCTTCGAATACGACCATCGATGCGACCACGTGCTCGTCCCCCAGGTTCGAGATGTCGTAGCCCTCGATACGCATAGGGGGCGCCTCCAGTCCCAGGGACTCCTCCAGAGCTGTCAGAGCACCCAGGCGACGCTCCCGGCTGCGTTCGTCTTTCATGCGTTCGTGTGCCAAAGACAGAGCAGCGTTGCGGTCCGCCATCTCTTGCAGACGACGCTTGTCGCCCCGCTCCGCCTTGCGCACCTCAACTCTAGTGCCGCGCAATCCCTGGAGCAGAGCCACGACCTGCGCCGGATCATCCACTCCCGGCGGGACGATGACTTCGGCTGGGACGCCGGCACCGCCCCCGTAGTACTCGGCGACGAAGCGTTCGATGATCTCCTGGGCCGTCGCGCCGATGACGTTGACGAAGATCAGACTGCGTCGGTCGGCCAGCTTGCCGTCCCGCGTGATGAGGACCTGCACGTTCGCTCCCCACTCATCAGTCGCCAGGCCGATGATATCCGCGGAACCTAGGGCCGATGACTCGACCTGCTGCCTCTCCAGCACGTGTCTTAGAGCGGCCAAGCGGTCGCGCAGAGCCGCCGCCGCCTCAAAGTCCTGACGGTCCGCCGCCTCCTGCATCTCCTGCTCCAATCGACTGACCACCAAGGGCTCGCGGCCGCTCAGGAACTCCACCACCTGACCTATGACCGCTCGGTATCCGGCTCGATCGACTGATCCGACACAGGGTCCGGCACAACGCTCGATGTGCAGTTGCAGGCAGGGGGACCCCGAACGCCTCCCGGGCTGCTTGCCGGAGCAAGTGCGCAGGGGAAAGACTCGCTGCAGTGCATCCAGCGTCTCTCGTACCTTGGCCGCGCTGGAGTAGGGCCCAAAGTACAAGTTGCCGCGCCGATGCGCCTGCCGGGTGAACACGAGCCGGGGAAAGTCTTCGAGCATCGTGACCATCAGGTAGGGATATGACTTGTCGTCGCGCAGGCGTATGTTGAAGGGCGCCCTGTGCTGCTTGATGAGGTTCTGTTCGAGTAGGAGAGCCTCGGCCTCGCTTCCCGTGACTATCCATTCGACGGCTACAGCGCGGCCCATCATCTCGCTGACTTTCGCGGGCACGCGCGCACTCCGTGCGCCGCCCACCGCGGGCAGATAGCTGGCGAGACGCTTCTTGAGAGATCTCGCCTTGCCCACGTACAAGATCTCTGCGTGATCACCCCTGAACAGATACACCCCAGGATGCGCGGGGGCGTGTCTGATCTGCTGAGTGAGTTCGTCAGTCGCACTCACGGCCGTCCACATGGCCTTTCTACAACCTTAGGATAAGGTAGATCCGGACCCTCGGTAGTTTACCCCAGCTACGCAGCCCAAGGCCCGGCGTCGGGAACGCCCATGCTAAACTTGCCCGCATATTCGACCTTGACTCACTTTGACGGAGGGGTAAGTGGCACTAGCAGGCTTACAGCTGGAAGAGCGCAAGATGATCCTGGACCTCGTCTCGGACATCCGGGACCGCATGCTGCCGCCAGAGACGTTGCGCCAACTGGATGCTGAAGAGATCTTCCCCGAGGACTTCATCCGCACCCTTCTCGGTCCAGAGATCGGTCTGCAGCTTCTCTTCATCCCCGAAGCCTACGGTGGCCTGGGCGGTGGAGCCCGAGACGTGGCCGCAGTCTCAGAACAACTTGGCAGGATCTGCCTCGGCGTCGCTACGGGCTTTTTCGCGATCCACTTGGGCGCTGACCCGATACTGGCCGCGGGAACCGAGGCTCAGAAGCAGACGTGGCTGGGCCGGCTCGCCGAAGGCAAGTCTATTGTCGCCTACGCAGTCACCGAAGCTGAGGCGGGCAGTAATCTCTCTAACCTCAAGACGACCGCCACGCCGGTCACCGATGCCCAAGGGCAAGTCACCGGCTACCGCATAAGCGGGACCAAGCAGTTCATCTCCAACGGTGGGTATGCGGACTTTCTTACCGTGCTGGCGCACACCCCTGAGGGCCCCTCATTCTTTGTGGTGGAGAAGGGTATGCCGGGCTTCAGCGCGGGCAAGCCCGAGGAGAAGCACGGTATCTGTGCCTCCAATACTGCTCCCCTCACTTTCGAGGACGTCTCCGTCCCGGCCGAAAACCTATTGGGCGAGGTTCCTGGCCAAGGGTTGATCCAGGCAAACGAGGTCTTCGGCTACACCAGGTTGATGGTCGCCGCCATGGGCTTGGGCGCCGGTGTGGCCGCTCTTGACAAGGTCGTGGCCTACGCCAAGGACAGGGTACAGTTCGGGTCGCCTCTCATCGAGAAGCAAGGCTACGCGCACAAGCTGGTCACCCCCTACGCAGCCAAGCTCGAGGCCGCCCGCGCCTATATCGAGGAGGTGGCCGCGCGGCTGGACGCCGGCGAATCCGACCTACAACTCGAAGGGTCGATCGCCAAGTTGTTCGCGACCGAGACGGCGAACTCGTGCGCCGATGCGGCCATACAGGCCTTAGGCGGCTACGGATACATACGCGAGTACGACGTCGAGAAGATCAAGCGCGACGTCAAGATCACCACCATCTACGAAGGCACCAGTGAGATCCAGCAGCTCATCATCGGCACCATGAGATGGAAGGCGGTCGTCAGCTCCAAGGGCGCGGTCTACGAGGACATGGCGAAGCGCATGGACGAGGCGCACTCCTCGGACGCCGGACTCAAGGCAGACGTCCTCGCCGGTGTCATCCGCCAGCTGAACCGTGTCTTCGAGGAAGCTCACAAAGCCAAGGCCGTCCGTCAGCAGCACGTGATCTTCGAGCTTGCCACGTTGACCTCGGCCGTGGAGACTGCCGCCGCATTGGTCAGCAAGGTCACAGGTGGCGAAGGTGCCGAAGCCGAGTCTCTCGACTACCTGAGGTTGTGTGCACGCGTCGACGTCGCCCTCGCTGCCCAGACCGCTCATGCGATAGCTGGGGAGATCTTGTTCGGCACCGGGACCTGGACGTCGGCGGAGGCCAAGACCATCTGGGAATCGAGCGCCTTCGACTACCCGCGTTCGCAGGAGGGCCTGATCACGGACATGGACGCTCTGCGCGCCCTACTCTAGACCGCCGTGCAAGACATAGCGAGACTACTCACCGCGCTTGCGGACGCTCATGGCCTGTCTGGCTATGAGGACGATGTCGCCTCACTACTGAAGGCCGCGCTTGAGCCTCTCGTCGACGAGGTCTCCATCGACAAGATGGGCAACGTCGTCGCCCTTCGCAGAGGCGAAGGTCCTACCGTCATGCTGGCCGCCCACATGGACGAGATCGGGCTCATGGTGTCCCACGTGGACGATGAGGGCTTCTTGCGCTTCGTGCCCATGGGTGGCTGGTCGGACCAGACCATACTTGGTCAGAGGGTGATAGTGCATACCCGTGAAGGCGAACGCGTTGCAGGGGTCATAGGGTCACGACCACCTCACCTCATGGACGCCGAGGAACGCAAGAAGCTGGTGAAGATCAAGGACATGTTCATCGACTGCGGGGCCTCGGACGCGCAAGAGGCGGCCGCCTTGGGCATAGAGATCGGCTCCCCGGTCACCATCGACCGACAGCTCTGCCTTCTCGGACCGAACTTGGTCACCGGCAAAGCCCTCGATAACCGCGCAGGATGCACCTTGATGGTGGCCGCCCTGTCACTCCTCAAAGGCAAGGACGTCAAGGCTACTGTGCACGCAGTCGGTACCGTACAAGAGGAGGTCGGACT
Source organism: uncultured Actinomycetes bacterium (assembly GCA_963718375.1). GTDB lineage: Bacteria > Actinomycetota > Thermoleophilia > RBG-16-64-13 > RBG-16-64-13 > RBG-16-64-13. The sequence continues at coordinate 328,045 of CAVQZD010000005.1, forward strand.
CAAGGGCGCACGCACCAGCGCGTACGGTCTCTCCCCTGACGTGGCTATAGCGACCGACGTGACCGTACCGGGGGACCATCCGGGCGTCACGAAGGGCGAGTCCTCGGTGGCGCTCGGCCGGGGGCCAGTGATCACTGTGATCGATGCCGCGGGTCGTGGCGTCATATCCCCGCGCCCGGTCTTGCGCTGGCTCAGAGAGACCGCCGACCAAGCTTCGGTCCCGTATCAGTTGCAGGTCGGCAACGGGGGCAGCACAGATGCCACCGCCATAAGCATCACCAAGACAGGTATCCCCTGCAGCGTGGTCAGCGTGGCTACTCGCTACATCCATTCGCCGGTCGAAGTGCTGTCACTGAAGGATCTGGAGCAGGGCGCCGCTCTGATAGCGGCCGCTATAGAGTCGGCTCACCTCCACTTCTAGCCGCACGCCCTCTCGCGGCACTACCCACTTCACCCACTCACCTCGCGACGCGTCTTCGCCCGCCTCCACTCCGTGGCTACGAGCTGCACTGTTCCCGCCAAGGACGGGGGGACCCTTCCGTACACCCGGACTTCTTCGTCCCCGTATTCGAACTCCACCGTGCCCCTTTCCCTCACACGGGCCAGCAGGTCGCCCGCCGAGTACGGGAGCAGCACGTCCACCTCTGTCCACAGCTCAGCGAGGACGGTGACGAGGGCCGCCCGCAGTGCGTCCAGCCCTTCGCCCGTCAGGGCGGAGACCCGCACCGCGTATCGGTCGGCCCTGCCCAACACCTCACTGGTGACCCCGGCAGGCACGGCCCTCATCGGGGTGCCGCGCCCCTCACTCTGCTCATCGCAAACAAGGTCGGCCTTGTTAAGTACGACGACCCTGGGCTTGTGACCGGCGCCGAGCCCGTCGAGTACGCTCTGCACTGTTCGCCGGTGCTCGGCCGCATGAGGGTCTGACAGATCGACGACCTCCAGCAGGGCATCCGCCCTCGTCACCTCCTCCAAGGTGGCCTGGAAGGCCTCGACCAGCTGGTGAGGCAACTTGTGGATGAATCCTACCGTGTCGCTCACTATCACCGTCTGGCCCTCCCCCACGCCGACTCGGCGCGTTGTCGGGTCCAAGGTGGCGAACAGCATGTCCTCCACCATGGCCGCCTCTTCCCCTACGAGCGCGTTGAGCAGTGTCGATTTCCCAGCATTGGTGTACCCGACCACCGCCACAGTAGGTACCAGACCACGCTCGCGCGCCCGTGCGGCGGTCTCACGCCTCTGCCTTACCTCTTCCACTCGCTGCCTGGTCTTCTTGATCCGCTCGCGCAGCACCCGGCGGTCGGTCTCCAGTTGTGTCTCGCCAGGGCCGCGCCTGGTGCCGATACCACCTCCCATGCGGGAGAGATGGGTCCACATGCGCGTCAGTCGGGGCAGCTGGTACTCCAGCCGCGCCAGCTCCACCTGGATACGACCCTCATGCGTATGCGCTCTGTGCACAAAGATGTCGAGGATGACAGCGCTTCGATCAAGCACCTTGACGTTCAACGACTCTTCCAGATAGCGCTGCTGCCTCGGAGAAAGCTCGTCATCCGCTACCAGCATGTCGAACTGTGTGGCAGCCTTCGCCGCCTTCAACTCTTCTGCCTTGCCGGTCCCCAGATAGGTCAGTGGGTGGATGGAATCGCGGCGCTGCGACAAGCTCCCGACCACCTCTCCGCCCGCTGTCTCAACCAGGGAGGCTAGCTCAGCCAGCGAATCTTCGGCGGTCCAGCCTTCATCAAGACCGGTGTCGACCGCGATCAGATACGCGCGCTCCGGTCTGTCTGCCACGCGGGTGCTGGAGTTCCGACGACCGGCTCCGGCGCCGCCCTTGCCTTGAGCAACCGTCAAGATCCAGCCACCCCTCGGGCGCCCCGGGTCTGAGCACCTCCGCTCTGAACGAGTGGGCCCCCACTATCCAGTACTCGCCTCAGCACCTTGCCGGTCTCGCTGGTCGGATGGGCGCTCACCTCCTCTGGCGTACCTGCCACCACCAACTCGCCCCCTCGGTCGCCGCCCTCGGGGCCCAGGTCGATGAGCCAATCTGCACTCTTGATGACGTCCAGATTGTGTTCGATCACCAGCGCCGTGTTGCCTGAATCCACCAGCCGCTGCAGTACCTCCAAGAGCTTCTCGGTATCCGCAAAATGCAGTCCGGTGGTGGGCTCATCCAGGATGTATAGCGTGTTGCCGGTGGCGACCTTCGCCAGCTCCGTCGCCAACTTCACTCGCTGCGCTTCTCCGCCTGACAAGGTGGTCGACGGCTGCCCCAGCCTGACGTAGTCAAGCCCGACGTCGGCCAGCGTCTGCAGGCGCCGTCTGATCTTGGGCTGGTTCGCGAAGAAGTCCACGGCCTCTTCGACGCTCATGTCCAACACTTCGGCGATGTTCTTGCCTTTGAAGCGGACCTCCAGGGTCTCTCGGTCGTAGCGCTTGCCTTGGCAGACCTCACACGGCACGTAGACGTCGGGGAGGAAATGCATCTCGATCTTGAGTGTGCCGTCGCCCTTGCACGCTTCGCACCTGCCTCCCTTCACGTTGAAGCTGAACCGCCCGGGCGAGTAGCCCCGGACCTTCGCCTCGGGCGTCTGGGAGAACAGCTCGCGGATATGGTCGAAGACCCCGGTGTATGTAGCCGGGTTCGAGCGCGGAGTCCTACCGATCGGTGATTGATCGATGTTGATCACTTTGTCCAACTGCTCGATGCCGTCGATGCGATCGTGAGCACCGGGGCGCACAGGGGTACGGTTGACCAGGTTGGACAAGCTGCGGAATATGATCTCGTTCACCAGAGTCGACTTCCCCGAGCCCGAGACTCCCGTGACGCACGCGAAGACCCCCAGCGGCACTGTCACATCCAGGTCCTTGAGATTGTGCTCCCTAGCGCCGCGTACCACGAACTCACTCTTGCCTTCTCTGCGTCTCTCGGGCAGAGGGATGCTTCGCTTGCCCGATAAGAACTGCCCTGTCACAGACCGGGGCTCGTCCAGGACATCCTGCAGCGTGCCGCTGCTCACCACCTCGCCGCCGTGCTCACCCGCGCCAGGCCCCATATCCACGAGGTGATCCGCAGACCGCATCGTCTCTTCATCGTGCTCGACCACGATGACTGTATTCCCCAGGTCGCGGAGTCGGATTAGCGTATCGATTAGCCTGCGATTGTCTCTCTGGTGCAGACCGATAGAGGGTTCGTCCAGAATGTACAAGACGCCGACAAGACTGGAGCCTATCTGCGTGGCCAAACGTATGCGTTGTGCTTCGCCCCCCGACAGGGTGCCCGCGCTGCGGTGCAGGCTCAGATAGCCGACACCCACGGACTCGAGGAAGGTGAGACGTTCCTTGATCTCCTTGAGCACCCGCGCGCCGATGAGGGTCTCGCGCTGTCCCAGTTCAAGTGCGTCCAGGAATTCGATGGCTGATGTCACGGAGAGCCTGCTCAGCTCGTGGATGTTCAGACCCCCTAGAGTCACCGCCAGCGTAGACGGCTTCAGGCGTGCGCCGCCGCAGGCCGGGCACGGCCGATCGGTCATGAACTCCTCGATGTGGGAGCGCATGAACTCGGAGTCCGTTTCGCGATAGCGCCTCTCCAGGTTAGGGACTATGCCCTCGAAGATGGTCATGTAGCTGCGCTTGAGCCCCGCTCGATTCACGTACGAGACGTAGAGGCGCTCACCGTTCGTGCCATAGAAGAGGATGTCCTTGATGTCCTGCGGCAGATCGGACCAGGGTGCCGCCATATCGACCTGATACCGCTCCGCTATCGCTTTGATGATCTGGTCGTAGTACTGCGAGCTGCTGCCACGCCAAGGTAAGAGGACGCCTTCCTCCACAGACAACGAGGGGTCCCCCACCAACAGGGCCGGATCGATCTCACGTCGCGCGCCTAGTCCGCCACAGCTCTCGCAGGCCCCATGCGGTGAGTTGAACGAGAAGATGCGAGGCGCCATCTCGGGCAGCGACACGCCGTGTTCCGGGCAGGCCAGATTCTCCGAGAAGAGGATGCTGGTGGGAATGCCCGTGGGATCACCATCGCCTTGGTACACGTCTACTATGAGAAGTCCGTGGGCTTCCGACAGAGCCGTCTCCACTGAATCCGCAAGCCGCCGCCGCACCCCTTCCTTCATCATCAGCCGGTCCACCACGATACTCACGTCGTGTCGTACGTTCTTGTCCAGCTCGGGTAGCTGCTCGTCCGTGCTGTACTCTTGACCGTCGATCTCGATGCGCGTGAACCCCTCCTGCCGGACGTGTTCGAGCACCTCTTTGTGCCAACCCTTCAAGCTACGCACCACAGGCGCCTTGATGACGAACCTCGTCCCAGGCTCGAGTCCCAGGATCTGATCCACGATCTGCTCCCTGCTCTGGCCCTCGATCGGCCGCCCGCATATCCAACAGTGCGGATGACCGATGCGCGCGTACAGTAAGCGAAGATAGTCGTAGATCTCGGTGACGGTGCCCACCGTCGAGCGAGGGTTGCGTGATGTGGTCTTCTGGTCTATCGAGATGGCCGGCGACAGCCCTTCTATCGAATCCACATCGGGCTTGCTCATCTGACCCAAGAACTGCCTGGCGTACGCCGAGAGACTCTCGACATAGCGGCGCTGACCTTCAGCGTATATGGTGTCGAAGGCCAGGCTTGACTTTCCTGAGCCGGATAGTCCGGTTATGACTATAAAGCGGTCTCGCGGGAGAGCGAGGGAGATATCCTTGAGGTTGTGCTCCCGGGCCCCCACGATGACGATCTCATTAGCGCCCATGGCAAGGGGATTCTAGCAGGTAGAGAGATCCCTCCAGACCGCTCAAGCCAAGAAGCCGCCTCAATCCAAGACCGGAAGAGTCGCCAAGCTGCCTCTCAGCGATCGGATGATCGCTCGCTGCTCTTCTAGTGCCGGGTCGTCATACGAGCTGACCCGGCTGTGCAGAAGGGCCAGATTGATCTGCTCTCTCATGAGGCGCTTCATCAGGGCTCGCGCCTGGGCTCCCTTCTTCCTCTTCATGCGGCGAAGCTCCTTTCTGCGCCTATGCGAGCTCCGCAAGATGTAGAACTCGCCCTGCGACACGACGTCGCCGCCCAACTCCGAGCGCATCAGACAGCCGAACACCCTCTTCTCGCGCCTGTCCGCGAACACCCACAGGATCACCATCAATGACAGGAAAGGTAGGCCCTTGATCACCAGCGCACCCACGAATCCCGCTTGGCCTTGCGCCATCAGAGACTCCAGCCAGGGCGAATTCCAGACGAAGTGCGCCGCCCACGCCAAGAACACGCACAGCACCAGCACACCCACGCGCCTGCCCATCCGCCTCGTTCTCTGCGTGACGAAGTACGCGAATCCGAATCCGACGAACCCGCTGAACAACATGTGGCTGTACAGGCCCGAAACGATCACCCTGAGGAAGAACATGCTGATGACCCCTTGTGCTGCACCGGCTTGACCGTCGGCCGCCAGCATGAAGTACTGGATGTTCTCCATCACCTGAAAGCCCAGCCCGATCATGGCCCCATAGATCAGGCCGTCCATGACGGTGTCTATCTCACGCCGCGCCATCAGATAGATGACGACCAGCCCCATGCCCTTGTACAGTTCTTCGTTGATAGGCGCTGTGAGAGAGGCCGCCCACGCATCGACAGTCCTGGCTTCGATCACGTGCTGCAGAACGTTGTTCAGCAGCCCGTTGACGATACTCGCGAAGGTCAAGGCGACCACGCCTCCCCAGATCACGGCGACCGCGATCAGCGACGCGGGCTCCGGCTCGAACTCATCGAGTCGGTAGAGGATCACCCCGGCTGGGATGGAGGTGATCGCGAGTAACACCACCGACAACACCCAAGCGCTGGGGTACGCCGCGAAGTACCGCAACTGCGTGGTTATGACCAACACGGCGCACCCGCCGACGAGCATGACGAAGAGCCAGAAGGCAGCCTGGTATCTCAGTCTTAGCGGTTCCTGGACGGGGTAGACCCTACTCACCTCGGGACCACCATCTCGTTCAGCATCCATTCGATGTCACCCTGTACCCACGCCATTTGACCCATCAACGCTTCGGCCAGCATTATCACGCTGGTGCCCTTGTAGCTGAGCACCACTAATTCATTCTCTTCCTGCCCCCACTCCGTGATGCCCGTGAAATAGATCCCGAGTGCTGGAAGATCGCCGGCCACCACTACCGGACGCGCTGGCAGCGCATGGAACGAATCGAAGGAGGGGCGGAGTTCGTCGAGTACGGCCGACATCAACTCTTCGTTCGAGCCGCTGAACGCGTCGACCCAGAAAGCCACGTAGACCCCCGCCTTCTGAAGTGCGACACCGGACTCACCCACGTCCCAGACGTCCTCAGCCGAGTACCAACCATCCGCGGGCGTCACCACCACGCCCCGACTCATGGCGATGGGGGCTTCGATATTCGGATCGTTGCTCGCCACGGCGGCGCTCATGCCGAAGACGATGAGCAGCCAACCGAACATGACGGCCGCTACCACCAGCGACCCCTTGAGCGAAGACTTGGGGGGCCGATCGTCCACTCGCGGCACCACCGTGTCGCAGATGGGATCGGTCGTCGGGGCGGTGCCCTTCGTCACAGCGGTGCCTGCCTCCTATGCGCCGACAATGGGTCGCGACAACTTTACCAGGCCCGCGTGAGCTGTGATGTGCGCCCCAGCGATGTCAGCAAGCCAGGCCGGTCGCGCCTGGTCCGAATACGACGAAAGGCCCGGCTCACTGCCGGACCTTTCGTCTCATCTTGGTGGAGGTAAGGGGATTCGAACCCCTGACCTCAACGCTGCCAGCGTCGCGCTCTCCCAACTGAGCTATACCCCCACGGGCGGTCACGGATTATAGCCGCTGACCCATTCAGACGCAACCGCGCCCACCCCCACTGACCCCTACTGAAGAGCCGGCACTAAGTGATATCTTCCACCGGGGCCTGCTTCCAGAGCACTTCCAGCCGGTAGAACTCCCGCGCCTCGGGAGTGAAGACGTGCACCACGAAGTCCAAGAAGTCCACCAGTATCCATTCGCCCTCACTGCCTCCCTCGGTGCCTGCCGGCATGAGGCCTGCTTCTTTCTTCACTCGGTGAGCGACCTCTTCTGCTATCCGCTTGGTCAGCCGAGTGTTCCGGCCGGTGATGACGACCATGAAGTCCGTGTAAGTGACGAGGCCGTGCATGGCCAGCACTTTCACGTCCTCGCCTTTCACGTCCACTGCAGCTTGAGCCGCAGCCACCGCTGTAGCGTGGATCCTCTCCAGTTCCGCTCCGGTCGCGGCCGACTTCCCTCTGTCACGGCCCTCCAGGCTAGCCAAGTCCGGCATCGACTTCTTCTCGACGTTGTCTGCCGCGGACTCCGATATGGGAGTGTTCAACCTTACTCCCACTCGATAGTAGAAGGCGGCTTGCTGGAGATGTCCAAGGCCACACGGTTGACTCCAGGTACCTCGTTGATGATCCGCTGCGAGATCGTCTCCAAGACATCATAAGGAAGCCGGGCCCAGTCGGCTGTCATTGCGTCCTTTGACGTGACCGCCCGGATGATGATCGGATAAGAGTAGGTGCGCTCATCCCCCATGACGCCCACACTGCGGATAGCAGGTAGCACGGCGAACGTCTGCCACAACTCACGATACAGCCCGGCCTTCTTGACCTCATCCAACAGTGCGTAGTCCGCCTTCCGCAGGATGTCTAGACGTTCCTGTGTTACTTCCCCGATGATACGTATGGCCAGTCCAGGGCCCGGGAACGGTTGCCGCCAGACCATGTCTTCAGGCAGTCCCAGCTCTTCACCTACGACTCTGACCTCGTCCTTGAAGAGCATGCGCAGTGGCTCTACGAGTTCGAAGTCCACATCGTCAGGCAGGCCGCCGACGTTGTGGTGTGATTTGATCAGGGCGGCAGACTTGGTGCCCGATTCGATGACGTCGGGGTAGATAGTCCCCTGCACTAGGTACTTCGCTTTCCCCAGTCTGTGCGACTCCTCTTCGAATGTGCGGATGAACTCCTCCCCGATGATCTTGCGCTTCTGTTCGGGGTCGGTCACCCCCTCGAGTCTCGTAATGAAGCGTTCCTGGGCCCGCACGTGCACCAGCGGCACGTGAAAGTGTCGCCTGAAGGTGTCTTCTACCTGCTCGGCCTCTCTCTCGCGCATCAGGCCGTGGTCTACAAAGATGCACGTCAGTTGGTCGCCGACGGCCTTGTAGACCAAGAGCGCAGCCACCGCGGAATCCACACCTCCCGAAAGACCGCAGACCACTTGCTCCTTGCCTACCTGCTCCCGTACGCGCTCGACTGCCTCCTCTATGATCGAGGCGGGGGTCCACGTCGGAGCGAGATCGCAGATCTCGTAAAGGAAGTTCTTGAGGATCTCGAGGCCGAAGTCGGTGTGTTGGACTTCCGGGTGGAACTGAACCCCGTAGAGTCCAGCGCCGCGATCCTCCATTGCAGCGACAGGGAAGTTGGGGCTGACGGCAGTTATCGTGAACCCGGCGGGGATCTCCGTCACCGAGTCACCGTGACTCATCCAGCAGGAACTCTCTCCCGGCAGGCCTGACAGCAATTTGCTCTTGCCGCACAGTTGCACCTGCCTTCCCCCGTACTCCGCCGCGCCCGTCTTCTCTACTCGTCCGCCCTTGATCTTGGTTATGAGCTGAAGGCCGTAGCATATGCCCAATACCGGCACACCTAGGTTCAGCAGTGCGGGGTCTATCGCGGGGGCTTCGGGGTCGTTGACGCTACGCGGCCCCCCCGAGAGTATGATGCCGCCCGGCTCTGCCTTGGCGATCTCCTCCGCAGGGGTATCGTAGGGCACCAACTCCGAGTAGACCCTGCACTCCCTTACCCGACGCGCAATAAGTTGCGAGTACTGACCACCGAAGTCGATGACCAGGACTTTCTTCACCTCATCATGCTCGCGTTTCAGTTTGGACCTCCTCCAGTCGAACCGAACGGGTGAACCGCTCGGCATCAGAAGCCAATAGGACGCCCGCACCGTAACGGGCCAGATTAGCAGTACCGCAGCCCAGACCGAAGCGCAGACAGTCGGCCAGGGGCTGCCCCTCCAAGAGCTTCACGGCGAATCCGGCCACAAGTGCGTCATTCCAGCCCAGAGGTGAGACCACATCCACTGCCGGCATCGTGCCTGAGAACGACCGAACCTGCCCTTCCTCGGCCAGTTGCGCGACACAGCCGTAGCGATGGGTGATGACCACCGTCCCCGCCCCCATCCCCCTCATGGCTTGTGCGGCACTGAGTTGATCATCCACTCCTCCGAACTCATAGCCCATCGTATTCTCAGCCTCCACCAGCTTTGGGAACACATAATCCGGCTTGGCTTTGAGACCGTACTTGAGTGGGTCGGCATACGTGTAGAAGATTGTCTTCATTCCCATCTTGCGGGCATGCTCGATGAGCTTGACGTAGCAGTCGTCACCCAGCCCTGGCGGGATGCTGCCCGCGAAGACCACGACATCCGCCGCCTTGCCCAGATAGTCGAGCTTGTCATGCAGGGGTTCCAGGTCCTTCTTTGTAAGTCTAGGGCCCTGCTCGTTGATCTCGGTCACCACACCCGTCGTCGGATCCACAACGGCGGTGGAGATGCGCGATTCACCCGCTACCCGTACGAAATCGCACAGTATGCCCTCATCGCTCAGGTCGGCGACTATCTGATCACCCTTGCGCCCACCGACGAACCCGGTGGCTATCACCGGCCTGCCCAGCGCCTTGGCCGCTCGGGCAACGTTGATGCCCTTGCCTCCGGGAAGGATCACGGTCTCGGTAGCACGGTGGCGTAGACCGGCCTGGAAGTTCGGCACGGTCATTGTGCGATCAAGCGCGGGGTTAAGCGTCACTGTAAGGATCATTCTGCCTACTACCTTGCTTTCAGCCACTCGGTCATCCGAACAGATCGCTGAAGAAGTCGGCGATCTTCGACCCCAGGGTGGGCTTGTCACAAGCCCGGGTGGTGACCACGTCCACCGTGCCCACAGCGACGCCGTCGACCGACAGCTCCACCCAGCCGACTGCCTGACCTGCTTCCACCGGCAGCTTCAGATCGCTCCCTACCGTCACGGTGGCGGTCAGCGACTGCCCCTCTGACAACTCCTTACCGACCTCCTCTGCCGTCACAAGTTCCAAGGGTTCAACCTCCCAAGGCACTTGCGCCTCCGCAACGGCAGCTCCCTCGTTCAAGACGGTCACGTACTGATAGCGGGCGAAGCCATATTCGAGCAGATCCAGACTCTCCGTGAACACCTCTTCGTGGGTACCCACGCCCATGACCACGCTCAGCACACTGATGCCATGTCTCGTCCCGGCGGCCACCAGGCACGAGCCGGCATTGGGCGTCTCTCCCGTCTTGACCCCGATGATCCAGTCATACATCGACAGGAGCTCGTTGGTGGTCTTGAACACGAGAGTGCCCGCCTCTCCCGTGGTCTGCAGTGAATACTCCCGCGTCTGGGCAAGTTCTCGGAATCTGGCACCGATGGTCTCGTCTCTCATGGCGTATCTCGCCAAAGCAGCAAGATCGGCGGCTGTCGAGTAGTGGCCCGGTGTATCCAACCCTGAGGGATTGACAAAGTGCGTGCCCGTCAGACCGAGTTCCGCGGCCTTGGCGTTCATTCGACTCACAAAGGCCGTCTCTCCACCGGGATAGCCCTCGGCCAGAGCCACCGCCGCCTGGTTGTGGCTCGGCACCATCATCGAGTACAACAGTTGCTCGACGGTGAACACATCCCCGGCCTTGGTCCAAGTCTCCAACTCGCTCTGTGAGGCCGCGTTCTCCGAGATGGTGATCTTGGCTTGCGGGTCCATCTCCTCGAGGACTACAACGGCCGTCATCATCTTGGTTGTAGAGGCCATGGCGGCTTGCGCGCCTTCGGCCTTGCCGTACAGGACCTCGCCCGTATCCAAGTCCATGACGAGGGCCGAGCGTGCGGTCAACGCCGGTGGGGAGGTATCGAGGGCCGGGAGGTCGTCGGCAGATATGGTGATGCTGGATGTCTGCGGCTCGGCTATCACCGGCAGGGTCGTGTCGGTATCAGCAGCCCAAGCTACGCCCGCAAAGGCCACAAGCATCATTGCTATTACGAAGGAGAGGACCGCCCACAGCCGCCCTCGTCGAACAGTGAGAGCCATCATAGGCGGGAGTATAGCATGGGGCTATGGGCACCCCCGCGGCGACACCTGCCCCGCCGCGCACGATCGCCCGTTCCGTGGCTCCTATGGTTCGATCAGGATGGTCGGGACGGTGGTCGTCGACGGATCCACACCCCGCCTCTCCTCGTCCCCCTGCAACACGCCCCCCGCCACCAGCCCGGACACCAGAGCGATCACGACCAGCAGCAGCATGACCGGCAGGATGACCCCCGTGACGGGTCGCGGCGCCCTGCCATCGGCCGTGCTGTGCCCGGACTCACCCAAGACCCGACACCCTCTGGAGCGCTTCCTTCATCTCGCGGGTCTCCTTGCGAGCGGCTTCTTGCCAACTCAAACCCGTATGGTTCTTGTAGGCGTAGAGAATGGCGCGAGACGAGTTCACGACGGCACCTAGACCGTCCACGTCGAAGAACCCGGCCAGATCCTTCGGGAGGGCGCCTTGAGCTCCGTATCCTGGGACCAGGAAGTGTATTCCGGGCATCAGCGAACGCAGTTCGGCGCCCTCTCGGGGATGTGTGCCCCCCACAACGGCTCCCACTGAGCTGTAGTCGCTTCCGCACCGAGTATCCGCACCCCACGCGCATACGAGCCGGGCCACTTGGTGATATACGCGGCCGCCCGCCGCAAGCTCCAGGTCTTGAACGTCGCTTGAGCTGGGATTCGAGGTCTTGACCAGAACAAACAGACCTTTGTCGTCTTCCTTGGCTCTGCGCAGAAAGGGCTCCACGCTGTCCGTACCTAGATACGGATTGACTGTAAGCGCGTCCGCACCCGCACGATCGAGATGCGCTCTCGCGTAGGCCTCAGCAGTGCTGCCGATGTCGCCGCGTTTTGCATCGGCTATCACCAGCAACCCGAGCTCCTTGGCCGGCGACACCAAGTCCTCGTAGAGCTCGTAACCCCGAGCGCCAAGGGCTTCGAAGTAGGCCAGCTGGATCTTCACGGCCACGGCGTCGGCCGAGACGGCCTCGAGGATGCCATGCAGGAACTCCCGGTAGCATGCGGCCTGCATCTGGGCTACATCTTCGTACTCCCCAGCAGGATGCGCCCCCTTCACCTGCGGGGGAAGTGAATCGAAGTCCGGGTCCAGTCCCACAACGACGTGCGACCGTTTGGCCCTGACGGCCTCCGTCAGTCTGGCGCCGAAATGCGTGCCACTCACCAGCTCACCCCTCATGCGACCTTCCCTCTCACAAGAAAGGGCCGCTCGCGGCGGCCCTTTCTCATCACACTATGACCACTATCTCACTTGCAGGCGTTCTTGAGAGCCATTCCCGCGCTGAACTTCGGAACGTTGCAGGCAGGAATCGTGATCGCCTGTTTGGTCTGCGGATTGATCCCCTGCCGAGCTTGGCGCTTCTGTACATAGAACTTGCCAAAACCGGTGAACTGGACGTCCTCCCCCTTGTTCAGGGCCTCAGTGACCACATCAACAAAAGCGTCCACCACAGCGGCGGCGTCTTTCTTGGTGAGCCCACTCTTTGCTGCAAGTCTGTCAACAAAATCGGCCTTGGTCACAGCTACCTCCCTTAGTCCACGGTACTTTCCCACATTAACAAATCCCCAGATACACACACAAGCACAATATCACTGTATCAGGCTTCTATTCACCTATTTCTTGGTCTGTGAGCCTATTCCTAGGTACGAAGACGTGAACACCGGATGCAGTGAAAGACCCGCTCGTGCTGCCCCCTCGGCCCCTCCTTCTTCGCGATCGACTACGCAGTACAGATCTTCGACCTCGAGGCCAGCGTCTCTGAGTGCCTCCGCGGCCTGTATCGCCGCACCACCTGAAGTGACTATGTCCTCGACTATAGCCACTTTGTCGCCAGGTTCAAACCTGCCTTCTATGCGCTTGGTGGTGCCGTACTCTTTGGCAGCCTTTCGGACCAGCAGCAGCGGCAGTCCGAGCTCCAATGAAAGGGCCGCCCCCAGCACCACCCCGCCCAGCTCGGGCGCGGCCAAGCGCTCGTACGCCGCCCCCGCCGCGAGGTGTTCCCTCACCAGCACCGCCATCTGCTGCACGATGCCGCGCAGCACGGTGGGCTCGGTCTCGAACAGGTACTTGTCCAGGTAGTACCTGCTTCTCTTCCCTGAGCGAAGGACGAAGTCCCCCTCCAGATAGGCCGCTTCGAGTAGAGCCTCGCCTACCGCCTTCTTGTCCACCGAACCTCCTTTGTCCGACAACGTCTGTCAAACCCCCGATACAGCAACGCGCTCGATCGCGAGGGACGGCGTGTTCACGCTGCCATAGAAGGGAATCCAGCGAGCATCGCCGCCGAGATCACATACACTCCCGAGCAAGCTGCCGAAATCTGTCGCCATGGTGACTTCCCTCACGGGAGTACCCGCCTCCCCTCCCTCGATCAATCTGCCCGAGATGCCCAGGGAAATCTCGCCGCTTACGGGATTCACCCCCGAGTGCAGACCAGCGATGCTCTCGACATATAGGCCCTCTCCGACGCGCCTGAGCAGATCCGCTAGCGTACCCTCTCCGCCACGTACCACCAGATTACTCGCCCCAACCCGCGGCAACGTGCGATACGAAGAGCGCCTGGCGCTGCCGGTAGAGCGCGCGCCCTTCCCCTCTCTACGGGCCGACGCGTGATCATACAGATACGAGCTCAGCACCCCCTCTTCTATCAAGGATGTGGTCTGCTGAGGGACCCCTTCTCCGTCAAAGGGGCACGTCGCCACTCCTTCGGGGTGCAGTCCGTCATCGAGCAGAACGAGCCCTCGCGCGGCGATCTGGGTGCCGAGCTTGCCCCCGAAGACCGAGCGGCCTTTCAGGACCGCGTCCGCGCTCAGGGCCTGCGCCACCGTCGACAGAAGAGCCGCCGCCACCTCCTTGTCGAGAACGAGGGTGTAGGCACCTGTCTTGCACGGTCGGGCACCCACCAGCGCTGAGGCCTTCTGCGCGGCGTCTCGGCCCGCGCGGCTCGCGTCCAGCCCATAGGGGTCTCTACCGGCATCAAAACCCAGCCCTGTCTGCAGTTCTTGTTCCGAACCAGCGTGCGCGACGGTGTACACGTAGCAGTAGGACTGCCTCGCCTCCGCGCGTACACCCAGCGTCGACACCATAGCGATGTGGTCCTCGCTGTCCGCGTACACACTCTCTTCCACTGCCCCCACGTCTGGGGCCGACAGAGCGCTCTCCTCCGCGTCGAGGGCCAAGCGCGTCTTCTCCTCTAACGCCATCTTGGAGACTCCAGGCAGCCACAACCCTGCCAGCGGGGCATAGTCCTCAGGATCGACTCGCGGCAATCCGCCGAACGGGTCAGGGTCGGCAGCCTGCACGTTGTCTTTGGCTTCGGAGACAGCGCGTGATATGCCCGCCGCACTGATGTCGGTGGAGAAAGCGTATCCCGTCCTACCCTCCCGTACTGCCCTGATACCCACCCCTCGGGGCTCGGCAACGGTCACCGACTCGATCGACCGCCCGAACACCTTGATGGTGACGGTCTTGCCGAACTCGACGTAGACTTCGACGTCGGCGTTCAGGCTCCGGGCCTCAGCCAGCACTCGATCAGCCACCTCCAGGGGGCTTTGCGACGACCGGCCATCTCTGTCAGCGCCCCTCCTCATGCCAGACCCGTGCCGCCCACTGTGACCTCCCGTATTCGCACTGTGGGCTGACCGCTACCCACCGGCACATGCTGTCCTTCCTTGCCGCACATCCCTGCCTTGACCACCAGATCATCTGCGACGGCGTCGATGTCCATGAGGACCGAAGGTCCGTTGCCTATCAGGGTCGCCCCTCGCACTGGCGCCCCGATGCGCCCCTTCTCGATCAGATACCCCTCCTCTACGCCGAACACGAAGTCTCCCGTCACCGGGTTGACCTCGCCACCCGTAAGGGACTTGGCATAGAACCCTCGGGGCGTGTCCGCGATGATCTCGGCGCTCGTGCCCTCCCCGCGCCCGAAGTATGTGTTCGTCATGCGCGGGTAGGGGAGACTGCGATAATCCTGTCTTCTGCCATTGCCGGTGAGGGGCAGGCCCAGTGCCTCACCACGAAGACGATCGGTCAGGTATCCGGTCAGTACTCCGCCTTCGATGAGGGTAGTGCGCTGACAAGGCGTTCCCTCGTCATCACACCCAGCGCTACCCCACATGCCCGAGCTAACTCCGTCGTCATATGCGAACAGATGCGCACCGGCGACTCTTTGACCCTTCTTGCCTTCCCACACGCTGCTCTTCTTCAGCAAATAGTCAGCTTCGAGTCCGTGTCCGCACGCCTCGTGGAATAGCACCCCCCCGAAGCCGTTCCCGAGAACCACCGGCATGCGGCCCGCCGGCGCCGGCCGACCGCTGAGCAACACGAGCGCCCGCTCCGCTGCCGTGACCGCGAGATCGGCCACCGCCGTCTCGTCGAGAAGCTCGAAACCCCCGTGATGGGCTAGGGTGTCGTGCCCCGTCTGGATGACCCCGTCCCGCTGGGCCATCACCGTTATCGAGAACAGCACCCGAGTGCGATCATCCGAGGTATAGAAACCCTGTGACCCGGCGACCCACACCCTTTGGTGCGTCTCCCCGTACGCAGCGGTGACCTGACGTATCTCACCACTCACGCCACGCGCGGCCTCATCGGCCGCGTGCAATAGCCTGGACTTCACCGCCGCACTGACCGACTCCGGATCGACCTCGACTCGCCCACCCGTGCCCTGGGACATCTTGGCCAGCGTGGAGATCCCGTTGGCGGTGCCGCTACCCGACAGCGAAAGCTCGGCCGCCAAGGCTGAGACGGATGGTTCATCGACGGCGTCCACGTGACCGAAGACTGTTGACGTCCCTGCGATCAGCCGGATCGCAGAGCCCAGATCTGAGCCCGTGACCACGTTCTCGACCTTGCCGTCCTCCAGTCGCATGGAGAGTGAACGGCGCTGCTCGACAAACAGATCTGCGGAGTCGCCACCCCGACTCAAAGTCCGACTCAGGATCGAAGCAGCCGACTCTGGATCAGGTCCGGAGTACGCTGCTTTGGTGTCGCTCACTCCGGGCTCGACCTCGTCAGCTGTCTATGGGATTGCTGGAGAGGACCTCTGTAGCCACCTTCAGGAAGGGGGCAGCTTCTTCTGATTCTCCGGGCATTGAAAGCATAGAACCGTCATCGAAGTAAAGCTCTACCTGTGGCTTGCGGGAGCGGACGAAGACAAGATAGTAGGCGCCTGCCGCTAGGCTTGCCAACAACGTCAGTAGTCCAAAGATCTTGAGAGCGGGTTTAGCCTTCACTGTTCGCCCCTCTTCTTCTTTGCCTTGGGAGTGTTGGCCGACGAAGCACTGATGGCATCCCGCAGGCATGTCTTCAAGTCATACAGCACCAAGCCCACCCGACTGCCCTTCTTGCCGGTGGCCATGACCGTGAGCCCTGCATCCCCCGACTCTCTTGACACGAAGACGTACCCCGCGCCGGTGTCGATAGCCAGCTGAGTGAAGGGCTGGGAGCCCATCTCGGCGGCGCGAGCCTCAGCAAGACGCACCAATTCCCGCGCTTGACCAGCGGCCTTCTCCTGCACCTCGTGGGCCATGTTCGATACGAGCACACCGTCCCCGCTGAAAATGACAGCTTTGTCGATGTCCGTGGAGATATCCATCATCTCCTCGAACGCGGCCTGAACCTCCTCTTTCACCCGCCCCTCCTCACAGACTGTTCGGACCCTTGGCTATCGCGTCCAGTGTACCACCGGGTCGCTCGCGCCCAAAAGAAGAGGGGCCGCCCCGTCGCTGCGCCGAGCCGGCGCTCACGACGTGACAGCCCCTCAAGCCCCTCGCGCGCCCAAGTGGTGCGGGGGCGGGCCTACTGTGGACTACATCATGCCGCCCATGCCGCCCATGCCGCCCGGCATCCCGCCACCCATACCGCCGTCCTTCTCGGGCTTGTCAGCCACGATGACTTCGGTGGTGAGGATGTTCTTGGCGATGGAAGCAGCGTTCTGCAGGGCAGACCTGGTGACCATGGCTGGGTCGATGATGCCGGCCTTCACCATGTCTTCGTACTCGCCCGTGGCGATGTTGATGCCTATGCCCTTGCCGCGGGTCTTGACCTCGTTCACAACGACCGAGCCTTCGAGGCCGGCGTTGTTGGCCAACTGGCGGAGGGGCTCCTCGAGGCAGCGCGCCACGATGCGCACACCGGTGAGCTCGTCGCCCTCAGCCTTCACGGCCTCGACGGCCGGGACAAGCAGGACTTGGGCCACGCCCCCGCCCGGCACGATGCCCTCTTCGAGGGCCGCGCGGGTAGCCGACAGGGCATCCTCGACACGATGCTTCTTCTCTTTGATCTCGGTCTCGGTGGCCGCGCCGACCTTGACCACAGCCACACCGCCGGCCAACTTGGCCAGACGCTCCTGAAGCTTCTCGCGGTCGAAGTCGGAGTCGGTGTTGTCGATCTCGTTCTTCAGCTGGTTGATGCGTGCTTTGATCTGATCGATGCTGCCGGCACCGTCGACGATAGTGGTGTTGTCCTTGTCCACCACGACCTTGCGGGCGCGACCGAGTTGGTCGACCGTCGTGTTCTCAAGCTTGAGGCCCATCTCTTCGCTGATGACCTCGCCGCCCGTCAGGATGGCGATGTCCTCCAGCATCCGCTTGCGGCGGTCGCCGAAGCCCGGGGCCTTGACCGCGATACCAGTGAAGGTGCCGCGTAGCTTGTTGACGATGAGAGTCGCGAGCGCTTCGCCCTCGACATCCTCAGCGATGATCAGTAGCCCCTTACCGGACTGTATGACCTTCTCGAGAACGGGCAGCAGATCCTGCACCGAACCGACCTTGCGATTGGCCATCAAGATGTACGGATCTTCGAGCACCGCTTCCATCCGGTCGGCATCAGTCACGAAGTAGGGGGAGATGTATCCCTTGTCGAACTGCATGCCCTCGGTGAATTCCAGGTCCATGCCGAAGGTGTTGGACTCCTCGACGTTGACCACGCCGTCCTTACCCACCTTCTCGATAGCGTCAGCGATGGTGTCACCGATCTCGCGATCATCGGAAGATATGGTAGCGACCCGGGCGATGTCTTCCTTGCCCGAGATCTCCTTGGACATCTTCTTGATCTCTTCGACAGCAGCGTCCACGGCCTTCTCGATGCCGCGCTTGATGGCCATCGGGTTGGCACCGGCGGCTACGTTCTTGAGGCCCTCACGCACGATCGCCTGCGCCAGAAGCGTGGCGGTGGTAGTACCGTCACCGGCGATATCGTTCGTCTTGGTCGCGACCTCGCGCACCAACTGCGCGCCTTGGTTCTCGAACACATCTTCCAGTTCGATCTCGCGAGCGATCGTCACACCATCATTGGTGATGGTGGGGCTACCGAACTTCTTGTCCAATACAACGTAGCGGCCTTTGGGGCCCAGGGTGACCTTGACCGCGTCCGCCAGAGCGTTGACACCTCGCTCGAGCGCCCTGCGGGCCTCTTCGCCGTACAGAATCTCCTTCGCCATAAACCATTCTCCTTAATCACCCGCGACGGGTCCGCCGTCGCAGTCCTTTGGACTCTCTAGATGCCGTGCTGCTACTTAGGCAAGGTGCCTATGAGGTCGGATGCCCTCATGACCAGGTAGTCCTCGCCATCAAGCTTGATCTCGGTGCCGGCATACTTAGCGAACACCACGACGTCGCCCTTCTTTACCGGCATGGGGATGAGATCGTCTCCATCCTCGTTGTACTTGCCGGGGCCCACAGCAACGATAGTGCCCTTCTGCGGCTTCTCCTGAGCCGTATCAGGAAGGACTATGCCGCTGGTGGTCTTCTCTTCCTGCTCCATCACCTGGACAACGACCCGGTCTTCGAGTGGTACTAGTTTCATGCACGACCTCCGATCATTTTGCTCTCCGCCTATTACTTGCGCCTCGGACAGGCGCTTGGGTACCTAACCCCGGTTCTGGCACTCTCGGGGTGAGAGTGCCAACCAGTAGACATGTTATTCACAGACTCAGGATTTGTCAAACGCACAGGCTGAAGGTTCTCTCACCCGTCCTTGGAGCTCGGGATCCAGGCACCAAGAGCAAGAGACGCGGAGGCCTCCAATGCCGTGTACTCGGGGTACTCCAGGCGAGGGCCCGCTAGAGCAGCCATACCGATCATAGCCGCATTGTCAGTGCAATAGGCTAGTGACGGCACGATCACGTGCAGTCCGGCCTTCTCGCCTTCCTCGACCAAGCGGCTCCGCAGAAGCGAGTTGGCGGCCACCCCGCCGGTCACTGCGAGCGAGCGCGCATCCGACTCAAGGGCAGCACTCACGGCCTTTTCTACCAATGCCCTCACGATGGCCTCTCGATACGAGGCCGCCACATCCGCTGCGTTCGCCGCGCGGTCCTCAGCGTCCATGTCCCTTAGGAGGTAGTAGAGGGCTGTCTTCACGCCTGAGAAGGAGAAATCCGGGCGCTTCGAGCCCTTCAGTCCGACCGGGAATGAATAGCGGGTCGGATCGCCGCGCTCAGCCAGTCCGTCCAGTTCCCGACCCCCGGGATACCCCAGCCCCAGAAGCCGAGCACCCTTGTCGAAGGCCTCGCCGGCTGCATCGTCGAGCGTCTGACCCAAGAGTGAGAACGACGAGCGGCCATCCACTCGCACGAGCAGCGTGTGTCCTCCTGAGGCGATCAAACTGACCATGGGCAACGGGGCCTGGGGGTCGCTCAGCCACGCCGCCGAGAGGTGACCGTGCAGATGGTTCACTGGATACAGCGGTAGCCGGTGGCTCCAGGCTATCGCCTTAGCTGTCTGCACGCCGATCAACAATGCTCCTATCAGTCCCGGCCCGACGGTGACGGCTACCCCTTCGAGATCCTCGATGTCGCAGTCGGCCACTCTAAGCGCTTCGCTGACGACCGCGCTCATCCGCTCCACATGCGCCCGGCTGGCCACTTCAGGCACGACTCCGCCGTATCGCTCGTGGATAGAGTCCTGCGAGTGACTGATGGAGGACAACACTTGTCCGGCGCACGATAGGACCGCAGCGGCCGTGTCGTCGCAAGACGATTCGATAGCCAGCAGCAACCGACCCGAGACCGACCGACCGTTCGCTTGACACGCCTTTCTTCCGATCTCGTGCACCATCACCAGCGCGTCCTCACCTGTGTCGGCGTAGTAGCGTTTGCGCACGCTCAGAGGGACAAAACCTTCAGACTCGTACAGAGACACCGCCTCCGCGTTGTTCTCTCTTACCTCCAACAGCACAGGCTCCCCCTCCGCGTCGGCGGCTGCCACGAAGTCTTGCACTAGGGCACGAGCTACCCCTTGGCGACGGTGGTCGGTGGCGACCGCCAGGTCCATCAGGTGCCACATGCCCGGGTAACGACGACCGATGAGGAAGCCCGCGACCAAGTCATCCGCATCCACGACCACCGTGCCCCACCCGAAGCGCACCCCCAGTTCAGCCGCCAACATCTCGGGAGTCCAAGGACTGGAGAACGAATCGCGCTCAATGGCTGCCAGCGCAGGGATGTCCTGCGGCTGAAGTCCGCGGATAGGGTGCCCGCGTGTCGGGTGTTCACCTGGAGTCGTCATCAGCCCCAGGGGTCTCTCATCTTGGTGATATGGATGTCGGCATCCGGCGCCCTGACATAGATGGGTCGAACGCTCTCGGGCGCCCCAGGGCTTTCAAGCGCCTGGTCGCCGGGCACATCCGCCACCTCTTCTTGACTCGCGACGGCCTCCGAGATCCAGCGCCGCCCCACGACCAGGTACTCGGCCTTGACATCACAGCGCACAAACGAGGCTTGTGGGGGCATCTCTCCGGCGAGTCCAACGTCTTGGCCCACCACCACGACCCGACCTTCCTGTGCGGCGAGCCCCTCCATCAGACGGCCGCGATCGCCGACGCCTATCGCCGTCCGACGCACCCATCTCTGGCCTTCATCGACGCCGTCCACGTCAACCGGCTCATAGACGGCGAAGAAGGACTGCTGCCTGTGCGCGTCGATGACCGGCACCAAGCTCACGGGCTCCCTTAGGAGGCCGCCGCTGCCGTCCTCTGCGCCACACGCGGCCAACGCCGACAAGGTACTCACTCCGAACACCGGTATCCGCAGCCCCACCGCAAGCCCCCGCGCCGTAGCCACCGCTATCCTGACGCCCGTGAACGTACCCGGCCCCGTACCGACCACCACCCGCCCCAGGTCGCCGGGCGTGGCCGAGACTTCCTCAAGCATCTCGTCCACCAGACGCAGAAGGATCCTAGCCTGACTCCTGCCTCCGTTCTCGGATCTACGGCAGAGAACGGTCGCTGACCCGCCGCCTTCAGCGCCCTCGTCGACGCCAAGCAGCGCAACGCTGCAGGCAAGCGTCGAGCCATCCAAGGCCAACGTCAGCCGCTCACTCATCGTGGCCCAGCCTCCGACCAGCGTCGGGCGGCGTCAGCCGCATTGCCGAGTATCTTGAGCGCGCGCGTGTCCGGAGACTCGTGCCCCATGAGTACGGTCCAATCCGGCTCCCCCAGACGAGCCTCGCCCCCCTCTGGCCATTCCACCAATGTGACCGCGTCTGGCCTCACGTACTCCTCCAGAGCCAGGGCGTCCTCGTCCGCCAACCCCTCGAGCCGGTAGAGGTCGAGATGCTGGACTGTGATCTCTCCATCGTAGATGTTCGCGATCGTGAACGATGGGCTGCGGACAGGATCGGTCACAGCCAGTGCCTCGGCCACCGCCCGCACGAGTGTGGTCTTGCCTGCCCCCAGCGGCCCCGCGAGAAAGACGAGATCGCCTGGCCTCAGCGCGCGTCCCAACCTGAGCCCGCACTCATTGAGTTTGTCCAGAGTGACGCCTGCGCTCTCGAACACGACATGCCCGCGCTCTACCACAGAGGCAACTGCTCCGTCTCTTTAGGAGTCTCGCCAGTGGCGGATGCGATGCTCTGCGCCTGCGACGGCAACACCGGTGGGTCCTCGACACTCACCTGGGACGGGCCCGTACTCGCGTCGGAGACCAGCGCCTCCGTGCCCTTCTCGAGAAGGACCCGCAGCTTCTCGAAGTCCTCCTCCAGCACCTTGCGGTTCGCCGGGGCATACAAGGCGGCGGCCGGATGAAATACCGGGAAGAGCAGCACCGGCACTCCGCCCAACTCCGCGTCCTTGGCTTTGCCGTGTATCGCGGTGATGCTGAGTTCGGTGCCGGTGAGCAGTCTGGTCGCGAACCGACCTAGCGTGCAAATGACCCGTGGTCTGATGATCCCGATCTGCTGCAACAAGTGAGGGCTGCAGGCCTCGATCTCCTCGGGTGTGGGGTCCCGGTTCTCGGGAGGCCTGCACTTGACCACATTAGCTATGTAGACCTGTGCTCGCTCCAGTCCGATGCCCGCAAGAAGCTGGTTGAGGAGCTTGCCCGCCTGGCCTACGAAAGGTTCGCCCTGTCGATCCTCGTGAAAGCCTGGCCCCTCCCCCACGAACATCAGCCCGGCTTCAGCCGAGCCGATGCCGAACACCACCTGCGTGCGCCCCTCACAGAGGCCGCATCTCCGGCAGTCCCTCAGAGAATCCGCAAGCGCGGAGAGTCTCTCGGCGGCCGCCTCATCCGCACTCGTGACAGTGTCAGCGCACATGCGTCCAGAGTAGCAGACAACGCCGTAACGAGGTCCTCAGCCCGTTGTCGCGGCCTGTAGTGGTTGATATCCTACCGACGCACCATGCGGGGCCACTCACGAGGTGCTGCGACCGGACCGCCTACCCACCGAGAGAGGCGTAGCCCAAGTCGCACGGACCCCGCCGGACGTCGAATGTCAACCGGGCCGTGTCTGGTATCTCTGGCAGAACTGGAACAGGCAGGTGCTTCATCGATCTTGCAGTGACATCCTTACGCTTTGCCGTTATCGGCGCAGGCCGCTTGGGTGCAAGCCTCGCACTGGCCCTGCGGGCCAAAGGTCCCCTCTTACTGGGGTACACGACGGCGACCCCCGCCGGACTGGAGCGCTCCCACGCCTGGCTGGGCGGGACCCCTGTGGCCACACTGGAGGATCTCGTCACTCACAGGCCCGACGTGTACTTCATCACCGTGCCCGATTCAGCTCTCACGGACGTCGCCTCTCACCTGGCTGACCTGCTGCAGCCCACACACAGCCAGACCGTGATCCACACGAGCGGAGCTACCTCGGTGGAAGTCCTCCGCCCCTGCGCTCGCAAGGGCGCGACCACCCTGAAGTTCCATCCCCTGCAGACTTTCGCCGACCCCGTCCTGGCTAGCGCGCGTTTCTCGGGAGCGGCAGTCGCCATCACACCTGACGATGCGGGCTCGGACTCCGCGGCCACCAAGATCGGTCTTGCCCTCGCGCAGCTTCTCGAAATGCGACCCTTCTTGCTCGCCGATGAGGACAGGACCCTCTACCATGCGGCTGCGACTTTTGCATGCAACTACTTCGTCACTCTGGAGCATCTCGCCCGCGCGATCTTCGCCCGTTCAGGTCTTCCGGCGGACGAGGCCTTGAGCATGTTCCTTCCTTTGGTCGATGCGACTCTCGAGAACATCAAGGCGAAGGGTACAGTCGAAGCGCTCACCGGCCCCTTGAGCCGCGGAGATGCGGAGACGGTGGGACATCATCTGGCAGCGCTGGGCGAGAAGGCGCCTTGGGCGCTTCCCCTCTACAGGCAACTTGGCGCCTTCACTCTTGACCTAGTGCGGGCCCGCGGTCATGTGGACGACAAAGCCATCGCAGAGTTGACCGCTTTGTTGTCTCACCCCAACAGAGACCGTCACCACGATTCTGATTAGAAAGCGTCGATCACCCATGACACATCCCGACAGAGAGGAACTATCCATGACGGAGCCATCCAGGGCCACGGGCAACGCGACCGTAGTCACCGGCCGCTTGAACTTCAATACTCGCGGCGATGCAGACATGGTCAATCTCACCGCCGAGGTCCGCGACTTCGTCAAAGGTTCGGGCCTGAGCGACGGCGCTGTGACCGTGTTCGTCCCGGGAGCAACCGGCGCGGTCACCACTCTTGAATTCGAGCCCGGGGTAGTGCACGACTTCGGCGCCTTGTTCGACCGCATCATCTCCCCGGCCGAGCACTATGAGCACAACGTGACTCACCCAGACCACAACGGTCACGCGCACGTTCGCGCCGGTTTGCTCGGGCCTTCGCTGGTATTTCCTTTCGAGAAGGGGGAGCTCTGTCTGGGCACATGGCAGGAGATCTGTTTTGTCTGCTTCGATAACCGGCCCCGAGAACGCACCGTAGTCGTACAGGCGTTGGGCGTTAGCTAGGAGGCCATGGACATGAAACCCGTATTGCAGCTGGCTCTTGATTTCGTCGATCTCCCTCGCGCTCTCCAGGTGGCCGAAGAGGCAATCGCGGGCGGCGCGGACTGGCTGGAGGCGGGGACCCCACTCATAAAGAGTGAGGGACTCGACGCCATACGGCAGATCAAGTCTCGTTGGCCGGATCGCGTGATCGTCGCCGACATGAAGACCATGGACGCGGGCCGCGCTGAAGTCGAGTGCGCCGCTAAGGCTGGTGCCCGCGTCGTGGGTGTACTCGGCGCCGCGTCAGACGCCACGATCAAGGAGTGTGTAGAGGCTGCCAAGAACTACGGCGCGCAAGTGATAGTCGACATGATACAAGTCGACGACGTAGTGGCCCGCGCCAAGGCCGTCGAGGCCTTCGGCGCTGATTACGTCGGCATCCATCTCGCCATAGACGAGCAGATGCAGGGCAAGACTCCCTGGGATACCCTGCGCGAAGTGGCGAAGGTCGTCACGATACCCATAGCCGTTGCGGGCGGCATCAACTCTGAGACAGCCGCCATGGCGCTTGAATCAGGCGCCTCCATCGTGATCGTGGGCGGGGCCATCACGAAAGCCACGGACGCCACCGCGGCCACACAGGCTGTCAAGAAGGCCATGCAGACCGGCAAAGCGGTCGAGTCCGAATACTTCGTGCGCGCCACCGGCCCGGACATCCGAGAGATGCTGTCGCGCGTGTCAGCCGCCAACGTCTCAGACGCCTTGCATCGCAGTGGTGACATCCGGGGCATGAGGCCCCTGGCGCCGGGCGCGAAGATGGTCGGTCCGGCCTTCACCGTGCGCACCGCGCCTGGTGACTGGGGCAAACCCGTGCAGGCTATCGATATGGCCGCGCCCGGCGATGTGTTGGTCATCGACGCCGGCGGCATCCTGCCCGCATGTTGGGGTGAACTGGCTACCAATTCGGCTATACAGAGAGGCCTGGCGGGAGTGGTGATCTATGGAGCGGCTCGAGACACCGGCGATATCCGCGAGCTTGGCCTCCCCCTCTTCTCGACTCTCGTGACTCCGACCGCCGGCGAGGCCCGGGGCTTCGGAGAGATGGGAGTATCGATACGCATCGAAGGCGTCACCATCTCGCCAGGTGATTGGGTCATCGGCGACGACGACGGCATTTGCGTGATCCCCAAGGCTAAGGCTGTCGAATACACCAACCGCGCTATGGACGTCCTTGAAAAGGAGAACCGCCTGCGCGCAGGAGATCCTGGCGGGCAGCACCCTGAGCCAGGTGGGATATCTGCTCCGCTGGGAGAAGAAGTAGCCCCATGTCGATGTTCACTTGGACCGCCCCTCTCTTCAAGCTGGCGGGCCGCCGTTGGTCAGAGCGCGACTTCCTGGCCTTCTCTGAGCTGATGAGGCCCCACGTCCCCGCGGACGGTGTCTTTGCCGACCTGGGAGGGGGCACCGGTGATCTGGGCAGCGGGATAGCACGGGTCCTCGGCGCCAGGGTCATCATCGTGGACCCTACCCCCGAGATGCTACGTCAGGTGGACGCCCATCCCCTTGTCTCAGAGCGTCTGGCCTCCGCAGAGAAGCTGCCCTTCCCCGACGCCTATTTTGACGGTCTGGTCTGCTCGGACGCCTTTCATCACATCCGAGATCAGGAAGCAGCCGTCAGTGAGATCGCTCGGGTCGTCCGGCCTGGTGGCGTGGTACTCATCCTCGAGATCCGACCCAGCAGAGTGCTGACATTCGCAGAACGCCTGCTTGGCGAACCGGGCACCTTCAGAAGCATGGACAACCTCGAGGAGTTCCTCGAGAGCTACGGCATCAAGGGGAACTGCGTCCCCAGAAGATTCAGCTACCTGTGCGTTGGGGTAGTCGGAAGCGTCACCGGCGGCGCCCCACCGGCGCACTGACTCAGACCCTCACCCGCACATTGTCGATCAACCGAACGTCGCCGAACTTAACGGCAAGCGCCATGAGACACTCCCCCTCCAGGGTGTCGATGCAGGTCAGGTCTCCCGCCGCTACTATCTCGACATAGTCGATGACGCCCAGCGGAGCCTCGGCCACAGTAGCCCGGATCATGTCCTGAAGCACCGATGCGCTCCTCTCTCCCGCGTCCACCGCGAAGCGAGCGAGGCTCAGTGCTCTGTAGAGTACCGGGGCTTGGGAGCGAGCCTCCACCGAGAGACGCGTGTTACGTGAGCTCATGGCTAAGCCGTCGGCCTCGCGCACAATCGGACACGGGACTATCTCGACTCGGGTATGGAGGTCGCGCACCATGCGTTGGATCACCGCGAGCTGTTGGGCGTCCTTCTCGCCAAAATAGGCACGTGTCGGTCCGCAGATAGCCAGCAGCTTGGTCACCACCGTGCACACCCCCCGGAAGTGGCCTGGACGCGAACGGCCACACAGACCCTCAGTGAGCCCTTCGACTTCTACCCAGGTAACGTGGTCGCTCGGGTATATCTCGGCAACACTGGGTGCAAAGACGAGATCCGCGCCGGCCTCCGCAGCTAGCGCCACGTCGGAGTCCAGATCCCTTGGATACTCCTCGAGGTCTTCACCTGGGCCGAACTGTGTCGGGTTGACGAAGACGGAGACTACGACCACGTCGTCACCGGCCTTTGCAGCACGGATCAAGGACAGGTGCCCTTCATGCAGGGCGCCCATGGTGGGGACCAAGCCTACGCTCGCCCCCTGACTTCGCAGTCGGTCCAGCTCTGCCCGCACATCCTCTATGGTGGACAAGACCAGCATCGCGTCCTTCAAGCCGTTCCCGACAGGGCTCTGACCCCCCCCAGCGACTCTGCCGAGCGCACCGCCCTCCTGATGCTCATCGCAGTCGCCTCAGCGGCCGCCGCGCCCGCCTGAAAGACATTGGTCTCGCGCCCACCGGTGGCGAGCACGAATATGCAGTCGCCGTCGACCGGCGTATGTACCGGATCGATAGCCCGCGCCTGCCCATCGTGTGCCATTCGCGCGACCATGCCACATTGCAGCTTGTCCAGCCGTCCGTCGGTCATAACCACCGTGAGGGTCGTGTCGTTAAGCGGCGCAAGCGAAGGCGGTCCCGACATCGACAGAAGCACAGCTTTGGTGTCCACGAACTCCCCGCCCCTATGCGCTCCGGCGAGTACCGCGCCCCTCTCGTCGAGAACATCCCCGAAGGCGTTCACCACCGAGAGCGCGCACACGGTGACCCCGTTTCCCACCTCGATCGTCGAGAGGGCGATGCCACCCTTCATCATCCCCTCTGCCCCCAAGACCTTGCCGACCGTCGCCCCAGTACCGGCGCCTACCGAGCCTTCCTCGATGTTGGCGGAGGCCGCCTCGGCGGCGGCGTAGCCATGCTCGGCCGTGGGGTAGGCCTCGGCGTCACCGACCCCCAGGTCGTAGATGACGGCACCGGCCACGAGAGGTATGCGAGCGCATTGGGTCTGATATCCGTGGCCACGTTCTCTCAAGAAGGTCGACACGCCAGCGGCGGCTCCCAGCCCCGGCGCACTCCCGCCGGTCAGCAAGATCGCATGTAGCTCAGCGACCGAGGAGTACGGTGACAGAAGAGCCGTCTCCAGGCTCCCGGGCGCCCCACCGCGGATGTCCACCGAGCCCGTGACACCTCCAGGAGCAAGCACCACGGTACATCCCGTCAGACCCTCCAAGTCGGAGTAGTGACCGACGGTCACACCTTTGACGGGGACCTCAGCGGTCATTCTTACGAACCCCTCTGCTACCTAGAGTTCTTCCGCATCTGGTCAAGAAACTCGGGATTTGACTTGGTCTCTTTCAGCTTTCCGATCAACAGTTCGATCGCGGCGTTCGGATCAAGGGCGTGGAGGACTCCGCGCAGTTTCCAGACCATGGCCGCTTCTGCCGAGTCCATCAGGAGCTCTTCTTTTCGAGTGCCAGAGTTCTCGATGTCGATGGCCGGGAAGATCCTCTTGTTCGCGAGCTGACGGGTGAGGCGGACCTCCCAGTTGCCAGTGCCCTTGAACTCTTCGAAGATCACCTCGTCCATCCTCGACCCTGTCTCCACCAGCGCGGTGGCCAGGATGGTGAGTGAGCCGCCTTCTTCGATGTTGCGTGCGGCCCCGAAGAACTTCTTCGGCGGATAGAGCGCGGTGGAATCGACACCGCCAGAAAGGATGCGGCCGCTGGCCGGTGCCTGCAGGTTGTACGCTCTGGCCATGCGCGTGATCGAGTCGAGCAGCACCACGACGTCCTTGCCCACTTCTACCAGACGTTTGACCCGTTCAAGCACCAGTTCGGTCACCTGCACGTGATTCTCACCAGGCATGTCGAAGGTCGAGCTGACCACTTCGCCGGTCACAGTGCGCTCCATGTCGGTGACTTCCTCGGGGCGCTCATCCACGAGCAACACCATGAGGTGCACCTCGGGATTGTTCTTGGCGATGGAGTGAGCGATGTCCTTGAGGATCGTCGTCTTGCCGGCCTTCGGTGGTGAGACGATGAGCCCCCGCTGCCCTTTGCCCAGAGGCGCCATGATGTCCATGACACGGGCGGCCAGGTTCTCCGGGGTCGTCTCAAGGCGCAGCCGCTCCTCAGGGAACAGCGGCGTAAGAGAGTCGAACGTGGGCCGGTGGCGCGCCTGCTCGGGGTCCATGCCGTTCACGGTCTGGATCTTGAGCAGCGCGTGGTACTTCTCGTTGTCACGCGGCGTGCGCACCTGGCCCGTGATCTCGTCGCCACGCCGCAGTTTGAACCGGCGTATCTGCGAGAGAGACACGTAGATGTCGGAGTCCGACTGCGTGTATCCCTGCGTACGCAGGAACCCATATCCGTCAGGCAGGATATCGAGCAGCCCGGTGCGCAAGTGCAGGCCCCGGTCCTGTGACTGCTCGCTCAGGATCTTCATCAGCAGATCCTGCTTGGAGTACTTTCGATAGTTCTTTATGCCCAGCTCGCCAGCGATCATGTGTAGATCGGAGAGCAGCTTTGGCTCCAGTTCCGCTATGACCATCGTGGTCCTCTTGCCCGCATCTTCATTCTTCTCGACCCCTTCCCCGTCCAATTTCCTCTATCACTTCCTTGTCTGGCTCTCATGCTCTGGGTCGACTCACCATCCTAGGGACCACCATCCACGATGGTCGGACCTTGAGATATGCGTGCGACAAGCGTTGCTGCTGACCGCCGCCGTCTTGCCTATCGGACCCACAATTCGATGCTGGGACCGAGGGAGTCTCGGAGAGGTACTTGTGATCCGCGAAGGTGAAGTGGGCCTGGCACTACGAAGGCGGAACTCCGCGGAAATACTACTGACAAATCGAAGTCGTCGCTCGTATCCTAGCATCGCTCCAGCATGCAGGTCAACGCAAAGCCGACAGAGATCGCCCCACCCAGGTGCCTGAGGTCAGAGGACCCGCAGGGTCATGGGCATGCTTCGACAGCATCCGAGGTTCTTCGCCTCGTCGACTGCGGCAAAGAACTGCTGCTCCTTGGTGGGGTGAGTGATCAAGACGAGCTCCGCCTCATCGCCACTGCCCCTCTGTATCATGCTGGCGATCGATACCCCGTGCTCGCCCAGCGCAGAAGCGATCGACGCGAGGACGCCGGCTCTGTCGGTCACGCTCACTCTGATGAAGAAGGCCGATTCCACTTCCTCAGGTGGATACATCGCCAACTGTCGATAGCACGAGCAGTTCTGCAAGAAGCCGACCTCGTTGGTGCTGACGATCGACACGATGTCGCTCACCACGGCCGTAGCGGTGGGCACACCACCCGCGCCTGGTCCCATGAGCATGATCTCGCCGATAGCATCGCCCTGCAGGAAGATGGCGTTGTTCGAGCCGCTTATGGATGCCAAAGGATGAACTTCGGGCAGCAGCGCCGGAAACACCCTCACACTCACTTTACCGTCTATGAGCCTCGCCGCGCCGACCAACTTCGGCACGAAGCCGAGACCCTTGGCGTAGCGGACGTCCTCCAGCCTGATGTCCTCGATTCCGGTGTAGGTCACGTCGTCCAGCGTGACCCTGGAATGGAAGGCGATCGACGCGACTATGGCCATTTTGGCCGCGGCGTCTGCGCCCCCCACGTCAGCTGTCGGGTCCGCCTCCGCGTACCCGAGCTCCTGGGCTCTGGCCAAGATATCCGCGTAATCGCCCTCATCCGCGTACATGTGGCTGAGGATGTAGTTGGTGGTGCCGTTGACGATGCCATACACGGTGTGCAGACCCGCCGCGATCATGCTTTCTCGCATGACCTTGATGATAGGCACAGCGCCGGCTACCGACGCCTCGAACCGCAGGTGCCGTCTCTTCTCCTTGGCCAGAGTGAACAGATTCTGGCCCTTGCTGGCCAGGAGTTGCTTGTTGGCGGTGACCACATCCTTGCCCGCCCTCATGGCCGCCTCGACGAAGTCGAAAGCCACGGAGGTGCCGCCGATGAGTTCAACCACGATGTCGATGCCCGGATCATCCACTATCTCGGAGAAGTCGGCGCTGAAGACGCCAGGGGCAGCGTCCGACGGCCACTTGGACTCGTCTATCTCCAGGACTCGAGCCACTTCAAGGTCGACCCCGGTGCCCTCGAGTATCTGATCGTGTTCTTTATGGATCAGCTCATACACGCTGGAGCCGATGGTGCCGAAACCCAGGATAGCGACTCGTACTGTCCTCTGCTCTTTCATGCGTCCCTCTGATGCCGAAGCTCTGAAGGGCCGGTCCTATCGTTGGATGATGGCCCGGGGAATGGGAAGTGACGGTACGTTATCACACTAGCCCAACTGGTAGAATGAGTTTCCAGGATGAGTGAAGATACACCGACCTTCTCCTACTACCGAGGCACCAAGGAGCCCAGCTTTGCCACCCGCACTGAGGTCGAGGCAGCGAAGCTCTTCGACTATCACCGCATCGCGTGGGAATACGAGCCGCGGACCTTCATTCTCGAGCAAGATGACCGCGGCAATATCCTTGAGGCGTTCACCCCAGATTTCTATCTGCCGGACCTTGGACTGTTTGTGGAAGTGACGGAGATGAAGCAGTCCCTGGTGACCGCCAAGAACCGCAAGGTGCGCAAACTTCGGGAACAGTACCCCGACATCAGGGTGAAGCTCCTGTATCGCAAAGACTTTGAGCGTATGGCCCAGAAATACGGGTTGTGAGGATAGCTTGACCGATCGGGACAACAACCCCGGTCCCTACTACAGGTCAGAGCCGGCCGACGAGCAGATCGGCGACATGTTCCTTGACGCCGCCACGATCTCGCATCGAGTCAAGGAGCTCGGTGCCCAGATCACCCTGGACTATCTGGATCGTGACCTTCTGGTCGTATCCATCCTGCGAGGCTCCCTGTTCTTTGTGGCCGACCTAGTGCGGGCGATAGACCTGCCTCTCGAACTCGACTTCCTCGCCATAAGCTCCTACACGGAGGAACACTCACAGACCGGGACCAAGGCGATCCGCTTCCTTAAGGACCTCGACGAACCACTCAAAGACAAACACGTGCTCTTGGTCGAAGACATGATCGACTCGGGCCTCACGCTGCATTACATCATCCGGTCTCTCAGTCTTCGACGACCCGGGTCCCTGGAGATCTGCACTCTCTTCGATCGTCCCCATCTACGGCTGGTGGACATGGAGGTGCGCTATACCGGCTTTGAGGTACCTGACGACTTCTTCGTGGGGTACGGCTTCGACTATCGCCAGTCCTTCCGCAATCTTCCCTACGTGGCCTACTTGAGATGGGGACCGGACCAGCCGACGCTGTTCTGACGGGCAGGGGGAGGAGCGGAGTACGGGGTTCGAACCCGCGACATCCAGCTTGGGAAGCTGGCACTCTACCAACTGAGTTAACTCCGCCCGCAGACTGCTTCTTCAAGCGCTTCGGATGATAGCACACCGACTGCGGGCGCCGAGGTCCGCTCCGAGCGTACGAGCCTTCCGCTGCCACAGCACGCATTCACCGGCAATTTCGTATCCATTGTGCGTCCAGACGCTGTTGACTCGACAGTCGTTGCGAGTACAATGATGAGCAGAGTCCCGAGAGTCCAGACGCAGCGTCTGAGGAGCTCACAAAGGGGCCCGCTGAGGAAAGGCGGAGTCAAATGGCCGCCCGGTACAGAGAAGCGGGAACAAAGTGAGGACCGTTAATAGGACGCAAAGCGAGTTCACTCGGGGCTCTCTTCTTTTGCCCTACATCAGGTAGGGTCTGCTGCTCGCTCCCTCACTCAGCGCTGGCAGTCCTGACAGTAGGAGGTTCCGCGGCCGCTGACGATCACGCGCAAGAAAGTACCTCCGCATCGGCTGCACGCCTGCCCCGCCTTGCCGTACGCCCGCAGCCAATTCTGAAAATCGCCCTGCTGCCCCGCAGTGTCGACGAAGTCCGACAACGAGCAGCCCAAGAACTTTACACCCTCTCCGAGTCTCTTGCGGATCTCTCCCGCCAAGGCTGTGACCTCTTCAGCCGATAGCTCGCCGCCAGGTCGCAGAGGCGAGAGCTCAGTCCACCAGAGGATCTCATCCGCATAGATGTTGCCGATACCCGCCAGGTGTCTCTGGTCCAGCAAGAACGCTTTCAAAGGTGCGGACCGACCCTTCAGCCGGCCCCCCAAGTACTCTGCATCCCAACTCCCTTGCCACGCGTCGGGCCCGAGCGCGGTCAGGCGGGGCGCCGGGCCGCCTTCAGTCAAATGCAGCCGACCGAACTTGCGGATATCCCGAAACTGGAGCGTGACCTCTTCAGCTCCCCCATCGTCCAAGGCGAAGATGAACCGCGTATGAGCACTCTCACCCTCTGGGTCGATGAGGAGTTGGCCCGTCATGCCGAGATGCAGTGTGAGAAACGCGTCACCCTCGAGCTTCACGATGATGAACTTGCCCAGGCGACCCACCTCGACGATCCGCCTTCCGGGCAGTCCCGTCACCACCTCCGGCACCGAGCAGTCTCTCAGCATGGCCTGTTCTGTGCGGTCGACGGTCCGGAAGCGCAGACCTAGGAGTCGTCGCTCCAACTGGCAGCGTACGGTCTCGACTTCGGGGAGCTCGGGCACCGCGGTCTGCTACATGCTCTCAGGTGCGCTCACACCCAGGAGCTCGAGGCAGCGCTCGATGACCCTCTTGGTGACCAAGACACAACGCGAGGCGAGAACTGCCTAGAGCGGGATCGACACCGATCACACGGCAGTGCTTGTAGAACACATGAAAGTCGGCGGCGACTTCTTGCGCGTAACCGACGATGCGGTGTGGAGCTCGACGCAGAGCTGCCTCTCCCACCACGTCGGCGAAGCTCTCCAAGCGCTTGATCAGTCCCCTCTCGTAGGGCGACTCGTAGACGCCTGGAGCCTCGGCGACCTCCGCCTGCGCGCCCTCCGGCACGTTCCTTAAGATGCTGGCGATCCGCGCGTGAGCGTACTGCACGTAGTACACGGGATTCTCCTGGGACTGGCTCCTTGCCAGATCCAAGTCGAGGTCCAATGCCTGATCTTGCGACCGAGACACGAGAAAGAAGCGAGCCGCGTCCTTGCCCACGGCCTGTACCAACTCGCCAAGCGTGACCATCTCTCCCCGGCGTGTCGACATCTGACGCAGTTCACCCTTCTCCAGCAGGTTGACCAGTTGCCCGATGATCACCTCGAGCGTGCCTTCTCTGCCAGAGAGTATCTCCACTGCGGCCTTCATCCGGGGCACGTAGCCGTGGTGGTCGGCACCCCATATATCGATGAGGTGGTCGAACCCGCGTTCCAGCTTGTTCTCGTGATAGGCGATGTCCGCAGCGAAGTAGGTAGGCCTGCCGTTCTTGCGGATGACCACGCGGTCCTTGTCGTCACCACGGGAAGTCGTCCTCAGCCAGACGGCCTCTCCTTCGCGAAACGCCTCGCCCGACGCCAGCAGCATGTCTGCTGCCTGCTCGACTTTGCCGCTCTCATGCAGGGTCGTCTCGCTGAACCACACGTCGAAGGTCACCCCGAACCCCTCGAGCTCCGCCCGCATCTGTTTGAGCATGGCAGCGCAACCTTCGGCCCGGAAGTAGGCGACAGCCGCGTCGAGCTCCGCGTCCGTCGGCCATTCACCCCCGGTCTCCTCTACCTCTTCGTCGGTCTCGTCCTCGTCGTCAGCATCGGGGTTGAGAGCCGGCGCAGCGGTCTGGGGCTCGCACCCTGCGCCCACGGCTCTCTTGAGAGACTCTACGTAGCGGTCGCCGATCTCGGCGCGGATGTCGACCGCTATCTCGCCGACGTATTCACCTTGATAACCGTCCGCCGGTACGGGTAGATCCACTCCGAAGGACTGCGCGTATCGCGCCGCGATGCTTCGGCCGAATCGATCCATCTGGCGACCGTGGTCGTTGATGTAGAACTCGGTGGCTACGTTGGCGCCGCTGAACACCAGCAGCCGCTTCAGCGCGTCACCATACGCGGCATAACGGCCGTGGCCCACATGGAGCGGTCCGTTGGGATTGACGCTGACGAACTCCAGGTTGATGCGGGGGGTCTCACGCCGCTCCCCGCTCCCCACCGCTTC
This sequence comes from uncultured Actinomycetes bacterium, assembly GCA_963718375.1. Taxonomy (GTDB): domain Bacteria; phylum Actinomycetota; class Thermoleophilia; order RBG-16-64-13; family RBG-16-64-13; genus RBG-16-64-13. The sequence continues at coordinate 362,857 of CAVQZD010000005.1, forward strand.
GCCGCGACGCAAGGAGTGCACGCATCACTTCGGCGTAGGCAGTGGCGCTGAGGCTGAAGTTGATGAAGCCCGGTCCCGCCACCTGCACGTCATCGACCAGCCGCGCCACCTCTTCGTCGGCAAGCAGCCGCGCACAGAGCTCCTCGGCCAGCGCCCGCGGAGGCCGTTTGACCGTCTTCGCCGTCTGCAAGCACACCGGGGTCGCGTAATCCCCGTGTGACTCCTCGGCGGGCCGCTCCACCACGCAGACCGGTATGTCATCCCAACCGGACTCAGCAGCCCACTCCCTGACGACCCTTTGCACTAGCTCACCGAGCAACTACTCCACATCCCCTCGTTCGCGCGTGATCTTGACGGCCCCCACCAACTCCTCCAGCTTGGTTATCTCGGCGGGGGTTCCGATGGCTACCACCGTGTCACCGGACTCGAGCACCACCTCCGGTGAAGGATTGGTGTCGAACGCACCCGTCTCACCCGTCCGCACCGCCAGGATGGTCGCTCCCGTCGTCTCGCGCACGGACAGGTCGCGGATCGACCGGCCTATCACGCAACACTTCTCGGTAAGCTGCAACTCCTCCACGCGAAACTCCAGAGCTCCGTCCCCTGTGACGACGTCCAGATAGTCGCTGACGAGTGGTTTGAGCATGAGCACGGCCATCTGTCTGCCGCCGATGCCATACGGCGAGACGACCCGGTCGGCACCGGCCCTCTTGAGTTTGCTCACGCTGTCTTCGGAGCTGGCCCTGGCCACGATCAGTAGCCACGGGTTCAGCACTCGGGCCGAGAGCGTGACGTAGATGTTGCCTGCGTCTGACCCCACGGCGGCCACGACGCCTTTCGCCCTCTTGATGCCGGCCATCTCAAGGGCTTCATCACTAGTGGCATCGCCCTCGACCACCAGGTAGCCCTCCGCCTCCGCTCTGCCCAAGCTCGCCGCATCATTGTCTACGATGACCAAGGGTGCCTTTTGAGCGGAGATATGCCTGGCCACCGACTCGCCGACCCGACCGTACCCGCAGATGATGTAGTGGTTCTCGAGTTTATCCACTTGCTTCTTCACCGCCCTTCGCTTGAACAGCCCCGATAGTTGCGCCTTGATCGCATACTCGACGATGGTGGCAAGCCCATACAGGATCACCCCGACGCCACCGAGGATCAGCAGCATGGTGAAGACCCTCCCCCCTGTGGAAAGCGGGAAGACCTCCTTGAAGCCCACCGTGGTGATAGTCGTGATCGTCATGTAGAGGGAATCGAAGAAGCCTTGACCCTCTATGAGCACGTATCCCCCGGTCCCGATCACCGCGATCAGGACGATGGCCGCCACGACCCATAGTAGGGTCTTGGTCTCGCTTCCTAGAGCCGTGCGCGATCTGGAGGAGTCATCCTTAGCCATGGCCTTGATTCTAACCCAACCAGGGCTCAGTGGCGGCTCCCGCCTTCACTGTTCGCGTTCAAAAGGGCAGCGCTCACGCTGGACAAGATCGCAAACGCAAGTTAGAGTCGCTCCCGGTCTCGCACATACCAAAGGAGGACTTGTTTGATGGAGAACATGGACAAAGTTACGGCAAAGATCGAGGACACTACGTCTAACCCGGCCCCGCTCGGATTACTCGGGTTCGGAATGACGACGGTCTTGCTGAACATCCACAATACTGGCTACTACGCCCTCGGTGGCATGATCCTGGCCATGGGCATCTTCTATGGCGGTTTCGCTCAGATCTTTGCCGGCTGGATGGAATGGAAGAAGGGCAACACCTTCGGGACGACAGCCTTCACTTCCTACGGCCTATTCTGGCTCACCTTAGTGGCCCTTATCGTAGGTCCTAAGCTCGGGCTATGGGACGAGACTTCAAAGGGCCTCATGGGTTGGTACTTCCTAGCCTGGGGACTCTTCACCTTCTGTCTGTTCATAGGCACTCTTAAGCTCAACAGGGCCCTTCAAGTCGTCTTCGCGACCTTGACGGTGCTCTTCGTCTTGCTCGCCATCCGAGATTGGACTGGCAACGAGATGGTCGGCAAGATCGCCGGCTGGGAAGGGATCGTCTGCGGTCTCTCCGCCATATATGCAGGAATCGCCCAGGTCCTCAACGAGGTCTACGGCAAGATCGTACTTCCGCTGGGTTCTCTGAAGAAGTAGGTGGCCCAGCCGCAGTCCAGGGCGGGCGCGAGACCCTCGCTCGCGGACAGGCGTGATACGGGCGCCGGCGCATTCGCCGCCGGCGCCCGTTTCTTCATCTCGGTGGTCGCGGCTTCTTTCCCGCGCCAGGGGTCCGGCGCACGGATATCACCCCACGACCGGGTGCAAATAGAAAGGCCAGCAGGAACAAGAAGGTCGCTACCAACACCATCGCTCCGCTGGGCGCTATGTTCAGGTAGTAGCTGGCGTATAGACCTCCCACCGCCGAGAGCGCGCCCAGACCGGCTGATACACCCATCATCGACGGGAGCCTCTTCGTGACCAGGTAGGCGGTGGCGGGCGGTGTCACCAGCATGGCGGCCACCAAGGCGACGCCGACGGTGCGTAGAGAGACCACAGTGGTGAGAGCCAGCAGCAGGAATAGGCAGGTGCGCAACAACCCCGTCCGCAGGCCTAGTGTCTGACCTAGGATAGGATCGAAGGAGACGACCAGCAGGCGCCGGTACAAGAGAGCAACGGCGACCAGGACCCCGAGCGCCAGTCCGCCGCTCAGCCACAGTTCTTGGGCCGTCACCCCGAGAACGTTGCCGAACAAGACGTGCGTCAAGTCGACGGCGTACCCCTCCACCGTGCTGAGCAGCACGACGCCCAAAGCAAGCGCCGCCGCGAAGAAGATGCCGATAGCGGTGTCCTCTCGCACGACTCCAGTCCTGGTCACATAGCTGATGCCGACCGCCACCACCACGGCCGCGATCAAGGCCCCGACGAAAAGGTCGGCTCCGATCAGAAACGCGATCGCCACCCCAGGCAAGATGGCGTGCGCAAGAGCGTCGCCCAAGAAGGCCATTGACCGCAGAACGATGTAACAGCCAACCACAGCGCAGAGCACCCCGACGATCAGCGACGCGATCAGGGCCCTTTGCATGAAGGGCAGACTGAGCGGTTCTGTGAGCCAGCTCATTGCCGTCCACCGCCTTCAGAGCCGTCCCCCAGTCCGCACGAGTCGCACCTGCAACTATCCGCGGCTCCCAGTGGCCCGTGTCCCCCACAGCACTGGTCTACCACGATCGACTTCCCGTCCACCACCACCATCTGTCCACCGAAGGCCTCCGCCAAGTGCTCTTCTGTGAACACCTCGGCCGGCGTGCCGGAGCTGACCAGGCGTCCGCTCAGCAGCAACACTTGGTCGAAGCGGCCCGCGGCCATATCGAGGTCATGAGTGGAGACGAGCACGGTCACATCCCGGCTGCGCAATTCATCCAGCAGTCCGAACGTGACCTCTTGGGTGGACACGTCGACACCGGTGAAGGGTTCGTCTAGTAGGAGCACGTGGGGATCCTGGGCCAGCGCGCGGGCAAGGAACACTCTCTGCTGCTGGCCCCCCGAGAGTTCTCCGATCGGGCGACCGGCGAGTTCAGACAGACCCAGCCTTTGCAGGCTTGTCTCGATCGCGTCGCGGTCGAGGGAAGAGAGTCTCGAAAGCCATCCCCTCCGGCCATACCGTCCCATTGTCACGACGTCTCTCACTGTGACGGGGAAACGCCAATCCACCTCTTCGCGCTGCGGAACGTAAGCCACCGTGTCGCCGTGCTCTGCGGGTGGACGGCCATGTACCAGCACCTCTCCCCGCTGCACAGGCACCAGGCCGACAAGAGCCTTGAACAGCGTGGACTTACCGGCTCCGTTCGGTCCCACGACGGCCACTTGAGACCCGTGCCTGATGCTCACAGTGATGTCGTCCAAGGCCGCCCGATCACCGTGATACACGCTGACGTTCTTGAATTCCAATAGCCCGGTCACTTCGCGCTCAGGGCTCCCTTATCTCAGAGCTTCCACGATCTTTGTGACATCCCATCGCATCATGTCGATGTATGTAGGCGCGCCGGGCCCTAGGGTGTGTGTATACAGGTCCGTGATCACCTTCGCCCCGCTCACCTCGGCCAGTTGGTCGGCCACGTCACTGTTGGCGCCACTCTCCAAGAATATCGCCGGAGCCCCCGTCTCTTCGACGGTCTTTACCAGTTCGGTCAGGCCCCGCGCGGAGGGGCTCCCTTCCCCGGTAGCGGTAGGGAAGATGGCGCCCACCACGGTGAATCCGTAGCGTTCTGCAAAGCGTCCGAGCGTCTCATGGTCGGTCACCAAGAGTCTGTTCTCAGGCGGGATGGTCGCCACTTGCTCCTTGATCCACGTGTCAAGAGCACGCAATTCGCCCTGGTAACGAGCTGCTTCAGCAACATAGGTCTCCGAGCCCGCAGGATCCAAAGCGGTCAGCGCCGCGACGATGTTATCGACGTATTGAAGGACCAGCACCGGGTCCAACCAGCAATGGGGGTCTATCTCCACGCCGGGGATCCCGGCTGCGGCCTCTATCACCATCACATCCGGGCCGACGACCCCGTCGAGCAGTCCATCGATGGTAGGCACCAGACCGGTGACGTTGATCACCACCGCCCGACTCTCGGCCAGGCGCCGGGCGTCTTTAGGGGTCGGTTCAAAGCTGTGCGGGTCTGCGCCTTCCGGCATCAAGGACGAGACGGTCAGTCTGCCGCCCAACACGTTCGACACGATATCGGCCATGAAGCTGGTGTCGGTCACGACATCGGTGATGTCAGAGGAAGCTGTACCCACCGTTGCGCTGGAGTCCGCACACGCCGCGACAAGCACGCACACCATCGCGGTGAAGAATACGACGACTGCGCGACCGCTGAGCCTCAAGAACCCCGCCCTCCCCCTCGTTGCCACGTCGCGCGCTTGAGTCACATGACGATCTTGTTCAGGGGGTACTCCACTATGCCCTGAGCCCCGGCCTTCTTGAGCTTCGGCAGGATGACTCGCACCGTCGACTCATCGAGTATCGTATTCACTGCGAGCCATTCCGCATCGCTGAGTTCGGACACCGTGGGCTTGTGCAGCGCCGGCAACTCCCGCAACAACGTGGCGAGGTCTTCGCGGCGTATGTTCAGCATCAGCCCCACCTTGCCGAGAGCGGCGATGGCCCCCTCGAGCAGCATGGCGATGTCCTCGAGCTTGCGCCTCTTGTCCGCGTCGGCCCAAGCGCCGTGATTGGCTATGAGCTGCGTGTTCGACTCCAAGACAGTCTCCACGATGCGGAGCTTGTTGGCCCTAAGCGAACTGCCGGTCTCGGTGACCTCCACGATGGCGTCCGCCAACTCCGGCGGCTTCACCTCAGTGGCGCCCCAACTGAACTCCACGTCGGCAGTCACGCCCTTCTCCGCCAGGTAGCGCTTGGTCGTGGCCACCAACTCAGTCGCGATGACCTTGCCTTCCAGCTCTTCGACGCTCTTCACATTCGAAGACTCGGGAACCGCGAGTACCCACCGCACCTTGCCGAAGCTCTGCTTCGCGTAGACCAGGTCGCAGACCGTGTGCACGCTCGCCTCGTTCTCACGGACCCAATCCAGCCCCGTGATGCCGGCGTCCAGGATGCCGTTCTCGACGTAGCGCGCCATCTCCTGCGCGCGGACCAGCAGACACTCCAACTCCGGGTCGTCCACTGCCGGAAAGTACGACCTGCTGCTGGTCGTCAGGTTGAAGCCTGCTCGCCGAAATAGATCGATGGTGGCCGACTCAAGGCTGCCTTTTGGTATGCCGAGCTTGAGGATCATGCTGAGCATTATAGCGGGCCACGTTGATAGCACGCCCTTGTTAGGCCAATATTGCTGTCCACGATGACAAGCACCGAGACGACACCACCGCTGGACCACCATAGGATCTTTCGCACTTGGTGGCCACTGGCAGCGAGCTGGATACTCATGGGGTTCGAGAACCCAGCCGTCACTGCGGTCGTCTCGAGGCTGGCCGACCCCACAGTGAATCTGGCCGCGTACGGCGGTCTTGTGTTCCCGATCATCCTGATGGTGGAGGCCCCCATCATCATGCTGCTGGCCGCCTCCACAGCCCTCTGCAAAGACTGGCCCTCGTATCTCAAGCTCCGCAATTTCATGAACTGGCTCAGCGGCGGGCTGACACTGCTGCAGATCATCTTGGTGGCGACGCCGCTCTACTATGTGCTCACCCGCTCGGTGCTGCACGCTCCCGAGGAGATCGTGGGGCCCGCCCGCGTGGGGCTGCTGATCACCATACCGTGGACTTGGTCGATCGCTTATCGTCGACTGAACCAGGGAGTCCTAATAAGGTTCGGCCACTCGCTGAGGGTGGGCATCGGCACTGCGGTACGCTTCACTGCGGACGCCACCGTACTCGCCGTTGGCTACACCGTCGGTCACCTGTCGGGCATAGTGATCGCCTCGTTCACGCTGGTGGCAGGGGTGGTGAGCGAGACCATCTACGTACACTTCGCGGTCCGCCGGACTCTGCGGGAGCGACTGATGCCGGCCCCTCGCATCACTCCTGTCCTGACGACCGGCTCGCTACTCCGCTTCTATGTACCGCTGTCTCTCACGCAGATCCTCTTGCTCCTCGTGAACCCCATCGGCAGTGCCGCCATGGGGCGCATGCCTCTGCCCTTGGAGTCTCTGGCAGTCTGGCCGGTAGTCGCCAGTGTCGGCTACATCTCTCGTGGGTTCGGCGGAGCCTACAACGAAGTAGTCATAGCCCTGGTCGAAGAGCGGTTCTCGACAGACCCGCTGCGTCGGTTCGGCCTGAGACTGGCCTTCGCCTCTACCGCAGTGCTCGCAGTGTTGGCCATCCCCGCCGTCGGCGACTTCTTGTTCGCCCAGGTTCTTGGCCTGGCCGATCCGCTGCCGCACATGGTCAGGGTCAGCATATTCCTGCTTCTTCCTCTCCCCGCACTGACGGTCCTGCAGAGCTACTCGCAAGGGATCATCATGCATCGTGGCCGGACGCGCGCTATCACAGAATCCGTCGGATTGTTCCTGCTTGTCTCCTCGGTCATGCTGTCCGCCGGGGCCGCCTGGGGCCCGATCGCCGGCATCTACTTCGCCCTGCTGTCCTTCACGGTCGCTGAGGTCATGCGCACCATATGGCTCTGGATCCGCAGTCGTGGGGCCCGTCACTCAGTGCGAGAACGAGACCTACCGATACAAGCCGAGGTTCTGGAGCCTTGACGTCGGTCTCTGGCGCTCAGCTCGCTAGCAGATGTCATCCACGTGTTGGAGTAGCGATCGCCAGCGAGCTATGTGACTCGATTCGTCGGCCTGGTCTTTCTCTAGGATGGCTCTTGTCACGGGATCCCAGTCGACAGCCGCAAGTAGACGCCCGTAGTGGTCTACGGCCTTGGCCTCTGCCCAGACCCCAGTCCGCAAGATGGCTCGCGGCCCGAACAGCCTGGAACCCAACCCGAGTACGTAGCCGACCATCCAATGGGTCCATCGCAACTTGCTGGGCGCGAACCCGTACTCATACAGCTTGGTCTGGAAGTCCTGCATATGTGTCATCTCGTTGCACATGGCCGCGGTGAGCGCTGTATTCAGCGCGCAGGGCTTCCGCGTGATCTGGCACGCATAGATCTTGATGGCCATGATCTCCAGCGTGTGCAGGGTGCGGAGCGCCTTGCGAAGAGCCGCCCTCTGCTCGGTGCTCACGTCACCACTTCTGTCCAGTACGGACTCGGCCCGCATCTCCGGCCTTATGATCCCTGTGTCGTAGCTCATGGTCTCTCCTTGCCCCGCAGAGCGGCTAGTTCAGTCCGTCACACGCTGCACTTCTCTCGATGCCGGTGTTGTAACAATGCTTGCAGCTCACTTGTACTGCAATCCCCATTGCATTTACACACCTCAAGCGCATGCTGTCTTGTACCCCCCCGCTGTATCCCATACACTCCGCTTGAGCGCGGTCTCGCCCGGCGTCACGCCATCCATCGAGCCACTAGTATGAAGTTGGTTCTCCAAGTATCCGCTAGTATCCTTAGGACACAGACTTCACGACCGTCCGACCTCCCCGATGGACACCAGGAGCGCCATGATGCAGCAGGCTGACATAGACCCGCGCGAACTCGAGCGCAGGTCCTCGGCTGTGACGCTGTCGGACATGGAGGTCTTCATCTTCCCAGAGCTCATATACAGCCTGCTACTGGCCAACATCATGTCTCCCCGGATCTGGAGGTGGTGTGACGACCCCTGGTTCGACGGCATCGAGTCGATGACTCCTTACCGGCGGATAACCCGGGTGAAGCAGTACATCATGGATCACTACGCGTTCAATCTCGACCTCGACACCTGGGGACTCACGGCCAAACAGAGGGAGATCGCGCGCTTCAAAGGCTGGGTCGGCGAAGAAGAGCTGGCCCAATCCAACGCTCTCTTCGGCTACGAGGGTGACAAGTACTACTTCGATATCGACATCAGGACGCACTTCGGCTTGGACAAGTACGCCGGCGAGGTCATCCCTTACTGGAAGACTGAGACCGTGGAGGCCATGGACGCCTTCAAGCACAAGCCTGAGTACAGTTTCGGGGCCGGAGAGTGCGTCTCCCTCGCGACTCTCTATGCGGCCGCGCTGTTCATCGTAGCCAAGATCCCGCTTGCCGACATCTTCTTGATGGCCACTCCCCTACACTCGCAGGACTTCATCGACACCGGTCACGGGGTACTCACCAATAACCGCCGGCTGGTGACCAAGACCATGTGGTTCAACGGGACGGCCCTTTCGGCACAGGCCCGGCGGGCGCTGGAGAATGAGAGGGTAACGGTCGTCGCCCACGAGAGTGGCTGCATCCACGCTCTGTTCCCCACCGCCACCATCGACCCAGGTGCCTACGAGCGGTTCAGCAGCAAGCTCGCTCGGTTCTTGCAGACGCCGCTCACCCCCCAAGTACTCGGCAACTTCGTGCGCCACAGCACCGATCTGCAACGATGCTTCCAAGTGCGCTGGCACAACTTCGGTGCAGACCGCTACATAGCCATCGAGAAGCTGCTCGCGTACGAAGCCTCCTTTCCCTACCGCTTCAACGATGACACCCGCGAGCGACTCATGATGGAAGTCGCTGGTGAAGACTTCGAGTCCCGACCTCTTCCGGACCGCATGATCCTGGACGATCTGGAGACTCTCGTCGCGGCGCAGCGCCTCGACCTGCGCCGGCAACAGGACCGCGACCTACTGGCCTCGCGGATAGACCCTACCTGTGGGGCCACCGGCGACGTCCTGGACCGTCTACGTCGGTTCTGTTGGACTGAACCCCGCCTGCCGCAGGCCGGCACCAAGGAGTTCATCAGCGGCCAGCCCCCACTGGGGCTGGATACCACGATGGGTCGGGCAGAGGTCGTTACCCGGCTGGAGAGTCTCCGTGACACCAACGAGCTGGCCGGTCTAGCCTTCTATGCCTACCGTGATCTGAACCGCACTGAGCCCGAGCCCTTTCTCATGGCGGCCTTCGAACGCTGCCCCGTATCTGTCGCCGACTGCTCGGACCTCTCGGACGAATCAGTTGTGCAGGCCGTGCGGACCCTTCCGGACGACTCCATCTACGACGAGCCGGGCAGGCTGGCTCAGCCTGACGAGGTCTGGAACTTCGGCCGGGGAGATGGCGCCGAGAAGGCGCTGCTCCTTGCTAACATCCTGCGTTCTCGGCATCCCGAGCGGTCTCTTACGATAGAGGTCACGGAGAGCAGCGCGGTGCTGAAGGACGCCTCTGGCTCCGGCGAGGAGAGGACCTATCCATTTTCCAGCACCAAGGGGCTCCGGCCGCAGACCTGGACGTGCTACTCGAACTCCTCCGTCTCTTCGGACGTGTGAAACAGGTAGAGTTCTTCCCCTACCAGGTCGGCGTCCTCTATCTCCAGTAGCCGCGCCTCGGCGCGCGCCCTGGCCTCTACCGCCGCTTCTTCCAGCTCTACCAGGCGGCGGGGTATATCCCTCTCAGTCAGCAAGTCTCGCACTGTTTCATGGATCCGCTCGCTGCCGTAGATGAGCTGGGCTTCGTCGAGGATCTTGCAGGAGACCATGTGCTTGAACGCATCGAAACCGACCTGCTCCCTAACCCGATCCAGTGGTTTGACGACGTAGTCGATCTCCTCCCGGAACACCGGGTTGTTGAGATGCCGGTACTTCACCTGATAGATATGCTCGTCGAGCAGACGGCTGAGCTCCGCCGGGGCGTCGTCACGTGTGATGACCACGAGATCGAGATCCGACCCCCGCACCATCTGGCCCGTGCTCTTCTCAGACCGCGGAGCATCGTGCCCCATGCCGTAGACGATGTCACCACCGAGAAGTATGCAGTACCGTTCTTCTTTGCCCTCCGGAAGCGACAACTTGGCGCCGACCTCGTCCACTATCCGCCGAGCCAGCCTCAGCTTGGCCGCGCTCACCTCGGCGATGTGTGAGGCCAAGCCGGCCAGTCTCTCTTCCGACTCCTCCGGTCTGTCCACCAGGCCGACAACGGAGTAGGTGAGGAATTCGCGCAGGATAGACGGAGATAGCCGCGCGTAGCCATCAACCTTCCTGTCGAGGCGCAGATACCTGCGCCCCACCCGCTCCACAGTAAGCCTCTCGGAGAGCGTGCATCCTTTCCACAGAGCGAACCCCTCGGCCCCCAGGGCTTCCCGCAGATCCGCTCCTGCCATCGCCCCTCGATCAGAGAGGATCTTGACGACACTCTGTTCCACGCCGAGCTAGGGCTCCCGCCCGAGCGAGTCCTCGACCGCTTTGGCCAGCATCTCCGCGAGCCGTTTCGTGGTGTCGGCGTCAGAGCCCTCTACCATCACCCTGCAGAGGTTCTGCGTGCCTGAATACCTCACCAGCACCCGGCCTTCGTCCCCTAGCTCCGACTCCGCTTGTTTGATGGCTTCCGCTACGGCGGACACCGCTCCGAGCTCGGGCTTGCTCTTCACCTCGACGTTGATGAGGGTCTGGGGAAAGACCTCCATGAGGTCCGCTAGATCACTGAGGGCCTTGCCGGCCCTGAGCATGGCGGCGGTCAATTGGACCCCGGTCAAGATGCCGTCGCCCGTGGTGTGGTGACCAAGGAACACGACGTGCCCAGACGCCTCGCCGCCGAGCACTGCGCCCAGCCTCTGCATCTGCTCGAGCACATGCCGGTCGCCCACATCCGCCGCAAAATTCTTGAGACCCAACCTCTTGCACGCGGCGGTCAGCCCGACATTACTCATGATCGTGGACACTATCTGGTCGTTCTGCAGCAGACCCTCGGTCTTGAGCATGTCCGCGCAGACCACAAGCGTCTGGTCACCTGTCAGCCCCCTGCCCCGCTCATCGACCGCCATCAGCCGGTCGCCGTCACCGTCGAAAGCCAGCCCCAGGTCCGCCCCCGACTCGGTCACCAGCTTGCGGAGGTCCTCCGTGTGCTCAGAGCCGCATCCCTCGTTGATGTTGACACCATCAGGCCGGTCGTGGATGACTAGTACCTCCGCTCCCAACCCTGAGAAGACCGCCGGCGCTATCTCGCTGGTGGCCCCGTTCGCCGTATCCAAGGCCACTTTCATGCCCTTAAGGCTGAGACCCGCTGCGAGCGTGTCCTGCAGAAAGCCGATGTATCGTTCAGCAGCACCGACCATGGTCTGCGCCCGCCCCTCCTGCGAGGCGTGCATCGTGTACCCGCGCGCCTCGCCACTACCCACCATGCTCTCGACCCGCGCCTCTTCCTGGTCAGAAAGCTTGAACCCAGACCCCGAGAAGACCTTGATCCCGTTGTCCTGATAGGGATTGTGCGAAGCAGATACCATGATGCCGGCGTCGGCCTCTACTACTCGTGTGAAGTAGGCCACGCCCGGTGTTGGCAGAACGCCCACCAGTTCCGCGCGGCCACCAGCCGAGCACACCCCCGAGATCAAAGCGCTCTCCAACATGGGGCCGGACTGTCGCGTGTCTCTGCCTATGACCACGCGCGCTCCAGCGTTGCCCTTCGCCCCAAGTTCAGCAATCGCCCGACCCACCGCGAACGCTGTCGCTTCGTCGACCGGGAACCTTCCTGCTTCGCCCCTTATACCGTCAGTGCCGAATAGCTTGCCCGTACGCTCCCCCCTCGATACTCGTCGCGACGACTCGTGCCGACGCTACTACGCCTTGGCACCCTCAATGCCCTCCACCTGCAACACACTTTCTGCTTGCCGTGTGAGTTCTTGGACGACGCCCCTGAAGCCAACCGACACCCGGCTCCGCCAGCTCAGGACTGATCGAACGCAAGGCTTCCAGGTATCCTCCGCCCTGTTCGGAGGACGACACCAACAATCCCGCGAGGAACGCCTCCCCTTGCGGCCCCAGCTGCGATGGCCGGTCTCGCTCGAATATCGCGCAGACCTCGCGCACGCGCTCTGAGAGGGGGCCGCGATCCGAATCTGATTCCGCAGCCTTGTCCACCATGGCCTGCAACCGTCCGCTGCGTTCTTCGATCGCCCCTCTTATGGTCTTGAGCGCTGCGGTGTAGACCAACTCGCCCATCTCCTGGCGGGCGAAGAAGACATGCCTGACCACTTGATACCAATCCTGCAAAGCCACAAGGTTCGCGAGATAGGCGATGTTCTTTCTCAGGACGCGATTCATGTTCTTGTAAGCGAAGGGGCGATGACCCCGCTTGAGTGCGCGCGGCGGCGGACAGAATACGAGTTGCCTGAGCTCGGTGACGTCCTCGCGCAAGATCGAACCAGCAGCAGCCACAGTACCGTACTCCACTTGCAGCGGACCTACCGCACCCCCCTGACCGCCCAGAAATATCGGGGGTTGCTTCAACATGACTCCGCGAGGAACGTCGCCGAAGAGCGAGGCCGTGGCCTTGTCACCATCGGCCGTGTAGTTGAAGTGAACATAGGAGCTGCCCACTTCGCTGTGGTCTTCACGGCTTGTTCCTCCAGCCATCAGGCAGTCGCAGAAGTTCACCAAGCTGCCCAGGGTGACGAACGGGAAGAGGATGGTCTGCTTAAGGCCGACCGAGTGCGCACCGCTGGACTGCTCTTCCAGCAAGCAGCCCTCGCGGACCTCCGCGCCCTGGCCCATGCTGCACCCTTCTAGGAAGACCGAGCGACAGAAGGAGCCGCCCTTCAGCTCCACCTCGGGGCCGACCGCACAGTCCTCGATGGTGACCGAACCCTCTCTGCCGAGTGTCACCCCAGGGGAAATGACGGTGTTCTCTCCGTAGATGCGGCAACCGGGCAAGATGGTCAGCCCCTTGGCTGAGACGCGGCTCAGATCGACCTCGTCGCCGATGTGAAGACTCGAGGGGTTCGGGATCGTCGCGCCCTTGTCTATAAGTTGAACGACCTTCTTGTAGCCTCGCGGCTGCAGTTCCATGTCTCCTCCTAGATGCTTCGGGCGCCGCCTGTGCATGACAGGCCCGCGCAAGGGTCACCCACGAGGGAGTTCTTGTCAAGCGCCCAGGAATTCTGGGTGCCTCCCCCTGGACACGCGTCTCACTCCGGCGAACCTGTATCTCTGATATCGGCCAGATGACGCTGAAGTTTGAGAACCGAGGGGCGCCGTACTAGCAGGCCGGGTCCAAGGCTTCGGCAAACTGGCTGTTGTAGAGATCCCAGTAGAAGCCTTTGCGGCACAGCAGTTCGTGATGAGTCCCTTGCTCCACTATCGCGCCCTGGTCCATCACCAGAATCAGATCAGCGTCCCGGATTGTCGAAAGCCTGTGAGCGATCACGAAACTCGTCCGCCCTTTGAGGAGACCGGCCATGGCCCTCTGGATGAGCACCTCGGTGCGCGTATCCACAGAGCTGGTGGCCTCATCGAGGATGAGTATCTGCGGGTCCGCCAAGAAGGCTCTCGCGATGGTGATCAGCTGTCTTTCGCCCTGGGAGAGGTTGGTGGAGTCATCCTCAACCATAGTGTCATAGCCCGCCGGCAGAGTGCGCACGAAGTGGTCGACGTGAGCGGCCTCAGCCGCGGCCCTTATCTCTTCCTCTGTCGCTCCCTCGCGACCATAGGCGATGTTGTCCCTGATGCTGCCGGAGAAGAGCCAGGCGTCCTGCAGCACCATGCCGAAGAGCCTGCGCAGGTCATCCCGCCGCATGTCTTTGGTGCTGACGCCATCTATCGTGATCTCCCCCGCGTCGAGTTCATAGAAGCGCATGAGTAGGTTCACCAGGGTGGTCTTACCCGCGCCGGTGGGCCCGACGATCGCTACTGTCTCCCCCGGCTTGACATCGAGGCTCAATCCTTCGATCAGCGGCGTATCCGGCACATACCTGAAGGACACATCCTCAATGGCGATGTGACCCTCGATCTCCTTGAGAACGGCCGGCCGCCGCGGTTCCTCCAATTGCTCAGGTTCGTCGAGCATCTCGAACACTCTCTCCGCTGAAGCCACCGCGGACTGCATGACATTGGCGGCGCTGGCCGTCTGCGCGATGGGCTGTCCGAACTGTTGGACGTATTGGATGAAGGCCTGGACGTCGCCAAGGGTCATGGTCCCCTGGGTTACGCGTATGCCCCCTATGACGCACACGGCCACGTAGTTGAGGTTGGAGACGAAGATCATCACCGGCATGATGATGCCGGAGATGAACTGGGCCTTCCAACTTGCCCGGTACAGCCCTTCGTTGTGCTCCTCGAACACCCGGACGGCCTCGTCTTGGCGGCCGAAAGTCTTGACCACATTGTGGCCGGTGTACATCTCCTCGACGTGTCCGTTGAGATCCCCCGTGCGTTTCCACTGCCGCGCGAACTGCTTCTGGGATCGCTTGGCGATGGCCATCGCGAGGATAGAAGATACCGGTAGCACCACGAGCGATATCAGCGCCAGTTCCCAGCTGATCCAGAACATCATGGCCAAGACGCCGATAAGAGTCAGGAACGACGTGATGATCTGGGTGAGCACCTGCTGCATGGTCTGCTGCATGTTGTCGATATCGTTCGTCACCCGGCTGAGGAGGTCACCCCGCGAGTGATCGTCAAAGTACTTCAGCGGCAGCCGGGTCACTTTCTCGTCCACCTCACGGCGCAGACGGTACACAGTCCGCACGATGATGCCGGCCATCAAGAAGCCCTGCACCCAAGAGAAGAGCGCGCTCAGCACATACATCGCGAGCACGGTCAACAGTATCTGGCCGAGAGCCGCGAAGTCGATGCCCTCGCCGGGATGTAGCTCCATCTGCGAGAGCATGGCGGCCTGGTCGGTCTGTCCTGCAGCCTCCAACTGGGCTTCGACTTCCTGCTGGGTCCACCCGTCGGCGGGCTGGCCCAGGGCCACTTGGGCTTCATTGATCTGCCGGCTGACCGCACCAGCGAAGATCTCGTTGGTCGCCTCCTTCAGCACCAGTGGGGCTGCCACCTGAGCGGCCACGGCGATCACGGCCAACGAGAGGACAAAGACCATCAGGCGGCGCTCGGGGTGGAATCTCCGGAGCAGGCGCCTGAAGGAACCCTTGAAGTCCTTGGCCTTCTCGCCGGTGCCTATCAGCCCAGGCGGTCCGGGCTGCGGGCCTCCCCTACCTGAGCCGGGGCCGAAGGCCGGGGCTCTGCCCGAGCTAGTCGATGGTTCTTTGCTCACATCGCCTCCTCGGCACTGAGCTGCGAGTAGACGATCTCTCTGTAGGTCTCACAACTATCAAGTAGGCCCTGATGGGTACCGATGCCGGCAACAGTCCCCTCGTCCAATACGATGATCTGGTCGGCGTGCATGATGGAGCTCACCCGTTGCGCCACCACAATCACCGTGGAGTCGGCGACCTCTCGTTTGAGCGCCGCCCTCAACTGAGCATCAGTCCTGAAATCGAGAGCGGAGAGACTGTCGTCGAAGATGTATACGTCGGCCTTCTTGACCAGCGCCCGCGCTATTGCCAGCCGCTGCCGCTGTCCACCCGACACGTTCGCCCCGCTTTGCAGGATGGGCTCATCGAGCCCGCCGGGCATCTCCTGGACGAAGTCCGTCGCCTGTGCCACCGACAGAGCCTTCCACAGCTCCTCATCGGTCGCATTCTCGTCCCCAAACCGCAGATTGGTGGCTACCGTGCCCGAGAAGAGGAAGGCCTTCTGCGGCACGAGTCCGATGTGCTTCCACAGCTCATCTCGGTCCATCTCTCGGATATCCCGTCCGTCCAGCTTGATGGAGCCTGAAGTAACGTCGTACAGGCGCGGCACAAGGCTTATCAGCGTGGACTTGCCGCTGCCGGTACTCCCTACGATGGCCGTCGTCTTACCCGGCAGCGCGGTGAACGAGACCCTTCGAGAGTATGGCGGCCTCAGCCCCCGGATAACGGAATTCGACGTCATCGAATTCGACCCGCCCGGGCTTGATGATCGGGGTGATCGGCGCCGACGGTCTCTCTGGGTCGCTGATCGCAGGCTCCGTGCCCAAGACCTCTTGGATCCGGGCACCGGACGCTGAGGCCCGGGGTATGAACGACGCCATCATGGTCGCGAACATGACCGACAGGAGCACGTGCATGACGTACATTATGAAGGCGAAGAGACTACCGATCTCCATCTCCCCGCTGTCTATGCGCTGAGCGCCGAACCACATGATGCCGACCGTGGCCAGGTTCATTATCAAGAACAGCGTCGGGAAGACGACGGTGAACAGACGGAGTACCTTCAGGCTGACCCCGGAAAGATCGACGTTGGCCTCTTCGAAACGCCGCGCCTCGAAGTCATCCCGAGCGAATGCCCTTATCACCCTCACGCCGGTCAGCCTCTCCCGCATCACGAGATTGATGCGGTCGATCTTCTTCTGCATCGACCTGAACAGCGGGATAGCGGTCCTCAGCAGTAGCCACAGCAGGAGCCCGATCACAGGGACGACCACTGCCAGCACCCAAGAGAGGCCCAGATCCTGGCGCATGGCCATGATCATGCCCCCGATACCCATCATGGGCGCAAAGATGAGCATGGTAAGGCCAAGATTGGTCACCATCTGGATCTGCTGGACGTCATTGGTGTTGCGGGTGATGAGCGAGGGGGTACCGAACAGGTTGAGCTCACCCTGCGAGAAGCCCTCTACTTTGCGGAACAGAGCCCCGCGGACGTCACGCCCCATGCCCATCGCCGCCCTAGCCGCCAGGTAGCCCGATCCGATGGCGCACGCAGTCTGCAGTCCGGCGACCAGCAGCATGTATCCGCCGTAACGCAGGATGTAGGCGGTGTCGCCCTTCGCGATCCCGTTGTTTATGATGTCGGCATTGAGCGTGGGTAGATACAGAGACGTGATCGCCTGCATCAACACCAGCGCCACTCCAGGCAGCACAAACCGCCAGTAAGGCCGCAGGTAGGTGTATACAAGCTTGCTCAGCTCTGCTCTCCGGTCTCCGTACCTGCCTTGTCCGAGAGATCTTCTTCAGCCAGCAGCATGGTCTTCTCCGCCAGCTTCAACAGCAGCCGCTCCAAGTCACGCCGGTCGACCTCCGAGAGGGCGCCAATCGTGCGATTCACATACTCGCCCAGCATCTCGCGTCGTTCTCGTTCAAGCTGCCGGCCCGTGACGGTGATGTGAAGTCTGGCAAGACGTCTGTCACTCTCGTCCACGCGACGCTCCACCGCCCCGCTGCTTTCGAGGGCATCCACGATCATGCTCACACGCGAGGCCGACAGATGCAGTGTCTGGCCGAGCTCCTTCTGATTGAGCCCCTCTCTCTGGCTGAGGAGCGCCAACGCGATGACTTCGCCGTGGTGGACACCGCTCTGAGAGGCCATCCTCGCCATCGCCAGCCGATTGGCATGCATCATGTGGCCGAATGCGTGAAAGGCGCTAGCCGTCAGCTCGTCAACATTCTCGAGCACGGGACCCTTATGCTGCCAACCCTCGCACTTGTTGCCTTGCGCATTCATCCGCTTGACTTCCATATCCCCAGGACCGCGGTCGCGGCACACGTGTCTGCTCGCGGTCACTTGCGTGACAGTTTTCAGCGAAACAGTTTTGCACAAAACTATCTGTCCTGCAACGACCTATCGAGCCGAGTTGGGTTGACTACACGCCAGCAAGCCGTTAGAGTCCTCGCATGCAAAACCCGACCGATACCACCGCTCCCTCCGCGGAGTGGCGGCGACTCAGATCAGACGTCACCTCACTCTACGCCGATGCCGACTACGATCGCGGCCTACCTGTGGCCGAGCAAGCGCTCCTCGCAGCGGAGGCCAGCTTCGGTGACTGCAGCGCGGAAGTCGCGTCAAGCCTCGCAGATCTGGCCCAGATCCACGAGATAGTCGGTCATCTGGCGACGGCGCAGGCGCTGTCTAGCCGAGTCCTCGCGATCCGAGAGAGCGCTCTCTCCCCGGAGGACCCTGACCTTCTCACCGCTGTCAGTGACCTCGCGCGGCTGGACATGGCCCTCGGCCGCACCTCCGACGCCGAAGGACTATACGGGCGAGCCTTGGACATCCTCGAAGCCAGGGTCGGCTCTGACCACGTGGGGCTCGCACGCTGTCTTGACGACCTCTCGAGGGCAAGAGAGAGACGCGGGGAGTACGAGGCCGCCCATGACCTAGCGGAGCGGGCTTATGCGCTGCGCCTCGAGGCCTACGGCCCGACGCACCCGCAGACGGCCGAGAGCCTCGACCGTCTCGGCGACATCCTGCTTTCTCGAGGCGACATCAAGGGCGCCGAGCGTGAGTACCAGCAGTCGCTGGCAACCAGGGAAGCGGCCTGCGGCGCAGATGATCCTCAGGTGGCGGTTAGCCTTGACAAGTTGGCTGCTCTGCACACCGGACAGCGTGACTTCGCCGCGGCGGAAGCCACCCTTCAGCGCGCGCTGGCTCTGAGGGAGAAAGCCCTCGGGCCCGACCACGCGGAAGTGGCTCAGAGTGCCCAGGCACTCGCCGACCTGTACAGGGTCCAAGACAACCTGTCTGCGGCGGAACCCCTGTATGAGCGCGCTTTGTCGATCCGAGAGGCCTCGCTAGGGCTCGACCACCCCCTGGTGGCGGAGACTCTTGCCTCTTTTGCCCTCTTGCGTCGTGCCGAAGCTCGCATCCCCGAAGCCGAGGCACTTCACCGCCGTGCTCTGGGCATACGTCAGACCGCGCTGGGCGAAGAGCACCCGCAGGTCGCGACCAGCCTGTCGTATCTCGCCTATCTCTGCCGCACCCAGGACCGCTTCGACGAAGCCGAGTCTCTCTTCAAGCAGGCGCTGACCATGCGGGAGACCCTCTTGGGAGAGTCACACCCTGAGGTAGCGATGGCTCTGGCGAATCTGGCCGAGCTCTACTACACCCTCGGACGCTATGACGAGGCCGGCCCTCTGTACGAGAGAGCCCTGGCTCTGGGCGAGGTGTCTCTTGAAGCCAACCAGCCCCAGCTAGCGCTGATCCTGAACAACCTCGCCGTACTCCTCTCTGTGCAGGGCAAATACGATCAGGCGGAGCCGCTCTACAAACGCGCTCTCGCAATGAGGGAGCAGCTGTTCGGACCGGATCATCCCGAAGTGGCCTCGACTCTCGGCAATCTGGCCGTCATGTACGACGAGCAATCACGCTTCTCGGATTCCGAACCCCTCCACAAGCGCGCGCTCGAGATCCGTGAACGCACTCAAGGCCCTCAGCATCCGATGGTAGCGACCTGCCTACAGAATCTCTCCGAGGTCGAGATGGCCCAAGGTAGGTACGAGGAAGCGGAAAAGCACTCAGAGCGGGCCCTAGGCATCGCCGAGCAGACCCTCGGCCCCGCCCACCCGGATGTGGCGCTGATACTTGCTGCTCTAGCGACCATCTACCGCGAGACCGACCGTCCTGACAAGGCGGTCGAAGCCGAAGCACGCGCCAAGCAGATACGCGAAGCGAGCGGCTAGGGGCTTACCCGGCGCGGACCCTCTCACCCCTCGACCCTCCTGGGGTGACTACTCGAAGGCTACGAGCAACTGGCCCTTGCTGGTCTGATCACCCTTGTTTACCAGCACCGCAGCGATGATGGCCGACTTGGGCGCGTGTAGTTCGTTCTCCATCTTCATGGCCTCGAGGATGACGATCAAGTCGCCTTCTTTGACCGAGTCCCCGGCCTTGACCTTGACGTCCACGATCTTGCCCGGCACAGGCGCGAAGACGCCGTCCTTGTAGTCTTGAGCCGTCTTGGCAACCGGCTCTGAGGCCGCGGCCGCCGGCGCGGCTGCTGGCGCCACCGTCGCCGCTTCCCTTAAGACATCCTTGACCGCTACCGGTACCAGCTCGCCCGCTACCTCCAGAACGTACTCGCCCAAGGAGCACTCCTGGTCTTCCTCACACTTCACAAGACGGATCTCGTAGGTCTTCTCACCCACCTGCACCGTCCGCTTCTCTTTGCCGGACCCAGTGACCTTCGTCTGGTACGCCTTGCCGTCTAGCACCACCGAGCCGTCAGCAGCAGCGTCTATCTGACGCTCCGCCTTGTCGATCATGATCTTGAACTTCACTCTGGCTACCTCCGCTGAAGTGCGCGCGCCGCGATCAGGTCGCGCCGTCCGGCGGCGGCCCAGGAAGAACCTGACGCCGCGAGTGGGCAATTGATGTTGCGACCTCCAGTCTGGACTGCTTCCTGTGGCTGAACGGCCGGCGCAGCAGCGATGCTAGCGACCTCTTCCTTCACGCCCAGCAGATCGGCCACCACAGCAACCAACGCTGCAGTCTCTTCGGCTGGGCGCTCCTTGCGACTCCGCCTGGCAAAGAACTCAAGCGCCACCTGAGGAAAGAGAGCATAGGACATCAGATCCTCGTCTGTGTATTTGATGCCCAACTCCTCCAACTCCGCCCTTCGGTTGGGAAGCTCGTCATCCAGCAGATCAGCCGGCCGGACGGTTATGGGCTCTTCATCGCCGATGCACAGCTTCTGCACTTCGGGGTCCACCGGAGCGGGTGAGCGCCCGTAGAGGCCCTGCATGTAGGCCTTGCTCTCCTTGGTGATCATCTTATAACGGCCCATCACCACATTGAGCGTGGCCTGCGTGCCGACGATCTGCGAAGTCGGGGTGACCAGCGGGGGATAGCCGAACTCCTTGCGGACCCGCGGCACTTCGTCCATGACCTCAGCCATCTTCTCCAGGTGCCCCATCTCCTTCAGTTGTGAAGACAGGTTGGAGATCATGCCTCCCGGTATCTGCCACATGAGTACAGCCGGGTCCACCGCTGTGAAGGTGCTTTCATAGGCGGAATAATTCTTTCGCACGTCCCTGAAGTACTCCGAGATCTCCTTGAGCAGCCCTATGTCCATGCCCGTGGCCCGATCGGAGTTCGCGAACACCGCCACCATCGATTCCGTCGGCGGATGCGAGGTGCCCATCGACATGGTCGATATGGCGCAGTCTAGGATGTCCGCGCCGGCTTCCACAGCCTTGAGATAGGCCATCGAAGCCATACCCGAGGTGTAGTGGCAATGCATATGCACGAGCACATCCGGGTTGCCCTGCTTCAGAGCGCTGACCAACTCGTAGGCATCATCCGGATCGAGCAGACCGGCCATGTCCTTGATGCAGATGCTCTGGGCCCCCATCTTCACCAGTTCGCCAGCATAGTCTACAAAGGTCTTGACGCTGTGCACGGGGCTCTTCGTGTAGCTGATGGTTCCCTCGACCCACTTGCCGCTCTCCTTCACTGCGGCACAAGCCGCCTGCAGGTTGCGCGGGTCGTTGACCGCGTCGAACACTCGGAACACGTCGATGCCCGCCTCTGCGGCCAGATGCACGAACTCACGGACGACATCGTCCGCAAAGTTGCGATACCCGACGACGTTCTGTCCACGCAGTAGCATCTGCAACCTGGTGTCCGGCATCGCGGCTTTGAGCAGCCGCACACGCTGCCATGGATCCTCGTTCAAGAACCGCATCATCGAATCGAAGGTGGCTCCGCCCCACACCTCCAAGGACCAATACCCAGCCTTGTTCAGCTTCTCGGCGATCGGAAGCATGTCCTCGGTGCGCATCCTCGTCGCCAGCAGTGACTGGTGCGCGTCGCGCAGCACCACGTCTGTGATGTAGACAGGGTTCCGCTTAGAGGTCGGCATCAGCTGGCCTCCTTCACTCTCGGTCGATCGTCACAGGGGGATATTGCCGTGCTTCTTGGCGGGCCGGCTCGCTCGCTTGGAGATGCTCGCCTCAAGAGCAGCCACTAGCCTCGGCCGCGTGGTGGAGGGCTCGATCACGTCATCGAGGTGCCCCGCTTCGGCCGCGGCGTACGGCGAGCCTGAGTCGTCAGCCGCCGACCCGTCCACGGCCGAGGCGCCGATGACGGCGGTGGGCCAGGCGAGGTACATGTCGGCCTGCAGATGCTTGGAGCACATGACTTCGAAGCCCTCTGCCATGGCTCGCCCAGTGACGACTACCAGCTTCGGGACTGTCGCTTCGGCATAGGCGTAAACCAGCTTGGCCGCTTCCCGCAACACGCGCCCCTGGCCTTGCGCCTCGCCGGTCACAAAGCCGGGTGTGTCTACGAATGTGACAAGCGGCACGTTGTAGGCGTCACAAAGTCGCACGAACCGAGCCGCCTTGGCCGCGGCGTCGGCGTCGATGTGACCCTCGGCTTCGAGCGGCTGGTTGGCGACGACCCCGATGGACCTGCCACCCAGGCCGGCGAACCCTATGACCACACTCCGCCCCCAACTCGCTTGCAGCTCGACGAAGGAGCCTTGATCCAGCACATGATTTAGGACCTCACGCGCGTCCGCCAGGCCGTCCGCCGACGAACGTGAGTCCAGCTCTGCGTCCATGCGGTCTACCGGGTCGGACAGATCCAGCAGTGGTGATTCCTCCAGGTTGTTCTGCGGCAAGAAGGAGAGCAGACTGCGGACGCGCTCCAGGCACTCCGCCTCATCATCAGCTGCCATGTGGGCCACACCACTCTGCTCGCTCAAGGCCCTAGCTCCGGCCATCTTCTCAAGACCCGCCTGCTTGTTCGCCTCCGGCTCCCCCACGGAGAGCTGACCATTGCCCTTGACCATGACCACCAGATCCGCCAGTGTGGCTGCGAGAGCGGCCTGACCGGTGACCGAGCCCATGACCGCCGCGACACTCGGGACTACCCCCGAGGCCAGGGCCATGCGCAACGCAAGGCCGGCAAAGGCACCCAGCGGAAGCACTCTGCTTGCTGCTCCACAGTCGTAGACGCCCACCAGCGGAGCCCCGTTGGTCTGGGCCAACTCCGCCACCTTGATGATCTTTCGCGTGAATGCCTCACTCAGAGTGTCCGGGGGCACCTCGCCGTCTTGCGAGAACACGTAGACGTCCCGTCCGGCGATCTTGCCACGACCGGTCACGGCGCCTTCTATGAAGACGTCGAGCTCGACAAATGTGTCCACATCGAGAAGACTCTCCACCCGTTCGCGGGCGCTCTTGACGCCCGCTCGGCGTCGAGCCTCGACGCGCTCCGGCCCCCCGCTCTGGCGGGCCTCTCTTCTTCTCTGGCGCAGATCCTGCGTCTTGTCTTCGCCGCTCATGTCTCACATACTCCGGCTCGTGGAAGATGATCCATTCCCAGCGCCCGTCGGGCGGTCAGCCGTGTTATGTTACGGTCTAGCACCAACGAGAGCAAGGGGGAAGTGCGATGAAACCGCCCAACGCCGTTTTCTCACGCACATCGCCACTCACATCTCTGATCACTCTCGCCGTCGCTCTCTGCACGTGCCTGGTGACTGCAGGCTGCGAGGGCTCCGCCCCCCCGGCGGACTCATCCGTGACGACCCTACACGAAGACGTCACGGGCTCGTCCTTCGAAGTCGTCAGCTTCACCACTGAGGACGGTCTCACGCTCAGCGGCAGGCTCTACGGTGGCGGGGCGCGCGCGATGCTCCTCTCGCACATGTATCCCGCGGACCAGACAAGTTGGGATTCGGAGGCCTCGCTACTGGCGGAGCAAGGGTATATGGCCCTGACCTTCGACTTCCGCGGCTACGGGGCATCCGAGGGCGAGAAAGAGATCCAGTATCTAGACCGCGACATCAAAGCCGCCGTCCAGTACCTGCGGCAGGCCGGCGCCGACGAGGTGGTGCTTGTCGGGGCCTCGATGGGCGGGACGGCCAGCCTGGTCGCCGCTGCACAGCTGCAGTCTCTCTCATCCATCCGGATCGCGGGGGTGGCCACCTTCTCTGCCCCGGTGGAGTTCGAGGGGCTGGATGCCAGCGACTCTGTCCCTGCGCTTGAGATACCGATGCTGTTCGTAGCGGCGGAGAATGATGTCGGCGCGGACGGCGCTCGGCAATTACAGACGCTTTCGGGGGATCGCGGCGACCTACAGATCCTGCCGGGTAGCGATCACGGCACCGAACTCTTCTTGGGAGAGCAAGCTGAGACCGCGTGGCGACTCCTACTAGACTTTGCGCAGCTCAGCATGCCCGCCGGAGGCTGATCGACCTGTATCCTAATATGCGAGCAGCGGCTACGACAAAGCTGCGAAACATCAAGGTGGCAGCTATGCGGTGTCCTTCAGCAGGCAAGATGGGCGAGGTCGATCATCGGCGACGGGTCCTCCCCCTTTTGCCGGCCATCCTGGTGGTCATCGCCGCCCTCCTATCCGGTTGTGGGAGCGCGACACTCACCTACGTCGACCCAGACTACGGCTTCTCGTTCAGTTACAGCGATTCCTGGGAGCTGGCGCAGACTCCCGCGAGCGAGCTACCTGCACATGCCTCCATGTCGGTGGCGGTGTTCGACACAAGAGGCAGCGACGCCGGCAACGATCTCACTTTCGACTACCTGTCGGTGGATGTCTACGAGCCGGATAGCGGACCGGTGCCGACGCCCGAGGAGATGATGGACGGCTTTGAAGCCTACTTGGAGGCACTTCGAGCTTCCGATGATTCTCTTCGGATCGTCGAGTTACCATCGACGACGGTCGTGGGCGGCCAACCGGCGCTCAAGGTCTCATACAGCTATGAATCTGGGGAAACCAAGGTGCGCTGTTCGGAATACCGCTTGATCGACGCCAAGGGCCTCGTGTACAGCCTCTTCACCCAAGCCAGCGATGCGAACTGGCAGCATGACGCTGAGACGTTCTCCACATTCCTGGACAGTTTCACCATCAGCGCGGGCGAGTGATCCCGGAGCGCGGACTTCAGGAGCCGGTGTGGGGACTTGAACCCCAAACCTGCTGATTACAAATCAGCTGCTCTGCCAATTGAGCTACACCGGCCTCTAGTGTGGCGCCTCGCGGTGCGCAAGGCGCCGTGCGTCGTCCGGTGATTTTAGCGCGCCTGCACCCTACCCGTGTCGAGTCGTCACCCGGTTAGGCGAGGCCCAGCCACTTCCGGCTAGAGGACGACGCGCCGGCTCTCTAGATGCTGGGTCACCTTGCGTTTGACTCGTTGCAGAGCGTTGTCAACCGTCTTCGTATCGTGCTCGATCAGCTCTGCGATAGCCTCGTAGGAGTTGCCTTCGAGGTAGTACTTGAGCACCTGTGACTCCAGCGGGCTCAAGAACCGCAGTAGGCAGTCGGTCAGACTGTGCACTTCTTCCGAGCTTATGACCTGTTGCACGGGATCGCTGGTCCGCCCTGACGGGATGATATCCGCAAGAGTGCGGGTCTCATAGTCCGAGCTCGACGGCGAATGGCTGAAGCTCAGATACGTGTTCAAAGGCAGGTGCTTCTGCCGGGACGCGGTCTTGATCGCGGTGATGATCTGCCTGGTCACGCACAGCTCGGCGAAACTTCGAAACGACGTGTTGTGGCCTTCCTCGTAGTCACGAATGGCCTTGTACAAGCCGATGTATCCCTCTTGGATCAAGTCGTCCCCGTCCCCCCCGGCGAGGAAGTACGAGTTCGCTTTCATGCGGACAAACTGGCGGTAACGCACCAGCACCTTCCTGGTGGCATCAGAATCGCCGGCCTTGGCGTACGAAACAAGTTCCTCGTCTCTCGGTTCCGCTCCGGCCCTGTCGGCCGCCATCCACCCAAGCGCCACACCGCTCATCGCTCTGCCCTCCCGCTACGCGATTGTCCGCAGGTCTCAGACCGTGACGGTGGCCCCTGTAGCTAGTCCTCGTCTGCCCCCTGCCCCGACAGACTGTCGCGCAACCTTTCCAGCTGGTCCACCGTATCTCGGTCTATCCTGTCCTCGATCCGATGACTCATTGTAATGCAATCTGGAGAAATTGCAATCATTCTTGTGTGTTCTTGCAAGTCTCCCACGAATTGGCGGGATGATCGGCGGACAACGTTGGCCCTGAAGGTGGTTTGCTGCAACTGATAATCAGAGGTGACGACCACAACACTGGCTCCCTGGCTGAGATTGTACGCCTCCCGTTCTATGACGGCGTCGGCGGTGCGGGAGAACGATCCGAAGTAGATATCCACATTCTTGGTTGCACTCTCTTGCTTTTGCAACGCTTCGCTGTGCGAGTCGAACACTACGATGGCCTTATCGGAGCTTCCGCCCATATAGCTGGCTATGCGATCCACGAAATGCTTGCGCTCATCCTCGAGATCCAGCTGACGGTCATGCCCAAGCATCTCGTGCAGCACGTTGTATCCATCTATCAGATAGACGCTCATGCGCCTCCGACCCGGCGCTGGCGTAGCGCTTCATACAGCAGTACGCCCGCACTTACACTCACGTTGAGTGACTCCACCGTGGCCGCCAAGGGAAGGCTCACTGTCAGGTCACAGAGCGATTCGACGCGCTTGCCGAGCCCCTTGCCTTCCGATCCCAGCACAAAGCAGGTCGGATATCCGTAGTCCTGCGTCGAATAGTCGCTCTCCGCGCCGGCCGCGGCTCCATAGATCCAGAATCCCCCCTGTTTGGCTTGAATGAGGAAGTCGGAGAGATTGCGGACCCTGGCGACCGCTGCGTGTTCGGTAGCTCCCGCCGCCGACTTCACTACGGCCGCGGTGATCTCTGCCGCTCTGTGGCGCATGATGACGGTACCCGCCCCCGCAGCCTCTGCTGTCCTGATGATCGCCCCTAGATTGTGCGGATCCTGCACCTCGTCCAGGGCGACTAGCAGCGTCCGCGTCGCCAGAAGCTCTTCCGCGTCACAGTAGGGATAGGGGTCCACCTCGGCCACGACACCCTGGTGGTCGGGCGTGCGGACAAGAGCAGTCAGTTCACGGTGCGTCAGATGTGAGATGCTCGGGCGGTCGCCAGTGGACTCGCTCACCCAGTCGCTGACATTCTGCTCGACCACCGGGTCTGCTTCTTTCCCGTCTCTCGTCACCAACAACACAGAATGCACGCGGCGCTTGCCCCGCAGCGCCTCTCGAACCGGGTTGCGCCCGTAGATGAACTCGACATCTCGCAGTGACTGGTCGCGCGGCAGTCTATACGCTCCGCCGTGTACGGCGTCGTTTGGGCGCGAACGCTGTGCCTGCCTGGCCGCCGCCGGCCTATCTGACTTTGAGTACCCTGAACCCACCGGGGACATCCCGCACTTCGTATCCAAGTTCGCCGATGGCCGCACGCAGTTCGTCCGCGCGACCGTAGTCGCCGGCCGCCCGCGAGCGCTGTCGCTCTTCTGCCATACCGAGTACCTCGGCCGGCGCGGCCTCCTCTGCCGTCGAGGTGGCATCGAGTCCGAGGATGTGCACCATCTGCTTCATCTGTTCCCCCACTGTGCTGGAGGCCTCCGCCCCTACGGCGCCCGCAGCCAAAGCCGTGTTGATCTCACGAGCCGCTCCGAAGACTTCAGCCAGGGCGGCAGCCGTGTTCAGGTCATCGGCGAGCGCCTCGTCGAAGGCTCGACGCCGCGCGGTCAGGCGCTCCAGCAGTGCCTTTTCACGCACGCCGCCCTTACCGGCCGAGCTCGAGACGGAGGCGGGATCATCCAGCTTTCTGAACATGTTTCGCAGGCGCTCCACCTGGAGCTCACTTTCGGCAAGTAACTCGCCGCTGAACTCTAGGGGACTACGATAGTGGCTGCCCAAGAAGGCCGCGATGAGCGCCTCTGGACGGTGTCTGTCGAGCACATCCCTCAGAGTGAGCGTGTTGCCCAGACTCTTCGACATCTTCACCTCGGTAAGGTTGAGCATGCCGTTGTGCATCCAGAAGCGGACAAAGGGCTCGTCCAGAGCTCCCTCCGCCTGTGCGATCTCGTTCTCGTGGTGCGGGAAGATAAGGTCTCGACCGCCTCCGTGGATGTCAAAGCCCGCACCAAGGTACTTGAGACTCATGGCTGAGCACTCGATATGCCACCCGGGACGGCCCGGGCCCCAAGGGCTGTCCCAAGCCGGCTCTCCTTCTTTCGCGCCCTTCCACAGCGCGAAGTCCAGGGGGTCGGCTTTCACTTCGTCGACTTCGATGCGGCCCCCGTGTCTCATCTCGGCTATCTGCTGCTTCGAGAGCTTGCCGTACTCCGCGAAGCTGTCTACCTTGAAGTACACGTCGGAGCCGGCCTGATAAGCATGCTCCCGCCTCACCAGGTCTTCGATCAAGGCGATGATCTCTTGGATATGCTCGGTGGCTAGTGGCTCCACGTCTGGGCGACCGAGCCCGAGCCTGTTGGTGTCATCCCGATAGGCCTCCGCAAATTCTGCGGCCACCTCATTCCACGGCCGACCCTCCGCTATGCCCTTCTGGATGATGCGGTCATCTATGTCGGTGATGTTCTCCACCAACGTGACCCCGTACCCGAGCGACTCGAAGTACCGCTTCGCCACCATAGACACGACAAAGGGCCGCGCATTACCCACGTGTACGTAGTTGTAGACGGTGGGCCCGCAGAAATACATGGTGACGCGATCCTTGTCGCGTGGAGTGAACTCTCTCTTCTCTTGGCGCAGCGAGTCATACAGACGCAAAGCAGCTCATCCTTTCCGTTCTATCAACGCCACTGCCTGAGCAGCGATGCCTTCGCCCCTGCCCGTGAATCCCATGCCTTCGGTCGTGGTGCCGCGCACGCCCACCTCTTCGACCGACAGACCCAGTCGCTCAGCCAGTCTCGAGCGGACGGCCTCTCTGTGTGGAGCCACCCGCGGCTCCTCGCAGACCACCACTGCATCCACGTTGACGGGCTGCCACCCTCTCTCCCTGATCAGCTGCACGACCCGTCCCAACAACTCCATGCTGTCCGCACCTGCGAACGCGGGGTCGCCGTCGGGGAAGAGGCTGCCTATGTCCTCCAGCCCGGCCGCACCCAGAAATGCGTCCATAACCGCATGGGTCAGCACATCGGCGTCGCTGTGCCCCATCAACCCGTCTGTCTCGCGTATCCGAACCCCGCCCAGTACCAGCGGCCGGTCCGCGGCGAACCGGTGCGCGTCCAGGCCCAAGCCTATCCTGAGATCCGTCATGTGCGCCTCTCCGCCAGTATGTTCTCGGCCAGTCTCAAGTCCGACCGCTCGGTGATCTTCAGGTTCTCCGGCGAACCCTCGACCACCTTCACCGTCGCCCCAGACATCTCCACAAGGGCGGAGTCGTCAGTAGCCGCGAGTAGGACCTCTTCGGGCTGCTCGTAGGCCGACATCAGCGTCTGCCAGCGAAATACTTGAGGAGTCTGCGCCCGCCACAGTCTATCCCGATCTGCCGTGCGCACGATGCGTCCCTGGGGGTCGACTTCCTTGATCGTGTCTGCACTGGGTACGGCCAGCACTACGCCCCCGATCTTCGGATCTGCGACGAGCGTGTCCACCGCGCGGGTGACTTCGTCGCACGTCACCAGCGGTCTGGCGCCGTCATGCACACCCACCAGGTCCCAAGCACCGACTTCGCACAGGGCTCGGAGTCCATTACGGACCGACAAGGCCCTGTGCTGCCCGCCCTCCACCACTCCGACGACTTTGGCCATCCGCTCGCTCACGACCTCTCTGCGGCAGTATTCGACCTCTTCTTCGTTCACGACCACCATCAGGGCGTCCACCCGCGAGCAGGCATCGAGAGCGGACAACGTGCGCTGCAATATCGGCACGCCAAGCAAGGGCATGTACTGCTTGGGGCGGGTGGAATCGAAGCGTACTCCCCTGCCGGCCGCCGTGACCACCAAGGCGAGGCTGGCGCCCCGGTCAGGCGTGTTCGGTCTAGTCTCTACGACTGCACCATCCTGGCGAAGACCATCTTTCCTGAGGGGTTCTGCAGGATCGAAGTCACTTCGGCCTCCGCGGTGACGGCGGCCCCGTACCATCCTGCGTCAAGGTGGGCCTTAGCGAGGTACTCAGTAGCAGCCACGTACGAGGCGATGCCGATCACCAAGGCCATCACCAACCGCAGCGCGACTACCACCGGGTCATCCTCCCGCGTATCTCGGCCGGTGAGCGCATATCTCCAAGAGGATGGCGTCCAAGAACGACAAGGCGTCGTCTTCACGCATCTTCTTGGCGAACATCAGTTCTGACGCAAGTATGCGCTTCACCTTGCTGAACATCTGCTTCTCTCCGGTCGAGAGCCCCTTCTCGTACTCGCGCACTGCGAGATTGCGCACCACATCGGCCATTTCCAGGACGTCACCCGTCTTGATCTTCTCGCGGTTCTCCTTGACACGATGGCTCCAATTCAGCGGCATCCCCGTAGGGTCGTCGCGTAGTACGCAGAGCACTTCATCCACCATGGGCTCGGTGATGACGGGCCTGAGGCCCGCCTTCTCGGCACTGTGTGAAGGGACCATCACTGTCATATCGCTGCCGATGACCCTGATGAGGTAGTACGGACTCCGTTCGCCTCGGAACTCCCTCTGCACCACCTGCTCGATGAGTCCGGCCCCGTGGCCGGGGTAGAACACCGTATCTCCGGTAGCGAACGTCATCTCTCCCGCTCCATGAGATCGAAGTCACGCAGTCTCAGAAGTCCCTCATTGATGCAGCGGGCCCCTTCAAGACCCACCCCGTCGAGTGAGGCCAAGTCGTCCACTCTTGACTCCAGGATGTCACGCAGGTTGTCGAATCGCACCAGCACCGAGCTGACGGCTTCCTGATTGACCCGAGGGATCTTCTGCAACAGGCGAAGCCCTCGAGGTCTCACATGTGTCTCGAGCACATTCTCGCTCGGAGCGTACCCGAGGATGAGACCCACGCTCTCCAATGATATGAGTTCATCGGAAGGCATCGCGACCAGAGCTTGGACCGCAACGTCGACCCGTTCTGGGGTCGGATCGGGGAGGTAGTCTGCAAGGACTGCCATCCTGTCCTCGCGCACGTTACGGAGCAGTTCCTCCATCTGCAGCTCCACCAGGCGCCCCTCTGCACCCAGCTCGATCATGTATCGCTCGATGAGATGAGACAACGTCAGCACCATCTCTATGCGCTGCAGCACCGTGGCGACGTCGAACAGCGTGACCCGATCTTGGAACTCCAGCTGTGAGAGAGTCGCCATCACCTGGTTGAGTCGCTGTTTGAAGCGCTCTAATGTCTGCAACGCTTGATCCGCCTTGCTGAGCACCACCCGGATGGGATCCATGATGTAACGGATATCGCCGACGTACACGGACACTACATCGCGGGAAGCCGAGATCGAGATGACCACCGAACCCAATTGCTTGGCGACGCGCTCGGCTGTGCGATGGCGGGTCCCTGTCTCTTGCGAGGCTATGTTCGCGTCTGGCATCAATTGGACATTTGCGTGGACGATGTGCTTGCCCTCCTCGTCAAGGAGTATTGCTCCGTCCATCTTGGCGAGTTCGTAGAGGATCATCGGCCGTAGCGCCACATCGATATCGATGCCGCCGGAAATGATGGGTTTGACCTTCGCTTCATCGGCGAAGACCAGCAGAGAGCCGGTGCGGGCTCGTACGATGTTCTCGATGGCCTCCCGCAACTGGGTCCCGGGGGCGATCATCTGCAGAGCGGCCACCAACTTGGCATCCATCATGCTGAAACGATCGTCTAGCCGGTCACGCACTACCACTCCTTGCTGTCGCGAACTCAACGGCTTGTGCCACGTCCGTTACTCTTTCGATCTTCAGTCCCCCGGACCCTTGCGGGTCGGCAGAATACTCCTCGCCGTTCTTTGCGGGCGCCAGGATCTGATCGAAGCCCCGCCTGCGGAGCTCCTGGATCCTTTTGTTCCCCGAGAGTACGTAGCGGACCTTACCGGTGAGACTCACCTCTCCGAAGGCCGCGACACCTTGTCGCCCGCTCTCATCCTTCCACGCCGAGGCTATAGCCAGAGCCACTGCAAGGTCGGCCGCCGGATCCTCCAGCGCCAACCCTCCTGCTACGTTAACAAAAATGTCGCACTTGAACAGAGGCAGCCGCGCTCTCCGGCTGAGCACAGCCACTATCATCGTCAGACGATTGCGATCGACTCCTCGCGCCACCCTCTGCGGCATGGCGAGGCTACTGGGTGCGACCAAGGCCTGTACCTCGGCAAGCAGACAACGGCTCCCCTCCATGACCGGGACCACCACAGACCCTGATCGTAGGTCTCCCTCCTCCAGGAACACTGAGGAGGGGTCGGTCACCTCCACCAGTCCCTGCTCGGCCATCTGGAACACTCCAACCTCATTGGTGGAGCCGAAGCGGTTCTTCACTGCCCTCAGTATCCGGAAGGGTTGGGCCCTATCCCCTTCGAAAGAAAGCACCGCATCGACCATATGCTCCAAGACACGCGGGCCGGCAAGCTCGCCCTCCTTGGTGACGTGTCCGACCAGCACCATGGCTATGTCGTTGTCTTTGGCCGCGCGCAACAGATGCGCCGCGGCTTCCCTTATCTGCGCGACCGACCCGGCTGTGGACCCCACGTCCTCCGACCAGAGCGTCTGCACCGAGTCAACCACGCAGACCGCCGGCTTGAGCTGCTCGACCGCCCTCACTACCGACTCGGTCTGGGTCTCAGCCAGCAAGCGCAAGCGGCTGCTTTCGCCACCAAGGCGCACACTGCGCAGTTTCACCTGGGAGGACGACTCCTCTCCAGACACGAGCAGCGCCGTCACTCCCCGGGATTCCATGCTCAGATAGGGATTGGAGCAGGAGGGTGCTCTTGCCTATGCCCGGTTCGCCCCCGACCAGCACCACCGAGCCGGGGACCAACCCGCCCCCCAGGACACGGTTGAGTTCGGATAGTCCCGTGTCGATGCGAGAATGTGAGTCGGAAGGCACCTCAGAGAGATGGACCGGCACGGGGACCGGCACGGACGAGGGCGCGCGTCTTGGTCCACTGCTGGCGGGGGCGGCCTCTTCGATGATCGTGTTCCACTGGCCGCAGCCCGGACAGCGGCCCAGCCAACCCGGGGCCTTGTACCCGCACTCCTGACAGATGAAGGAGCTACTACGCCGCGCCACAGAACCCGACCTTCGCCTCGACGCAGACCTCTCGGTCCCACCCCCCGGCCGGCGTCACCCGGGCCTACTTACTCTCGTCGGCCACTAGGACATCCGGTGCCGCCTGCAGGACCTCGCTGATGGTGAGGTGATCACCGTCTCGGTCCAGTATCACCGTGCTACCACGGGGGAACTTGCCCGACAGGACCTCTTCGGCCAGCAGATCTTCGACGTGGCGTTGGATGGCCCGGCGAAGCGGACGCGCCCCCATCGCTGGGTCATACCCCTCTTCGACAAGCAGCTCCCTCGCCGAGGCGGTCAGAGCGACCCCTATGTCCCGCTCCTTGAGTTGGTCCTCGACCCTGGCCATCAGCAGCGTGACTATCTCGGCTATCTCCTCGCGCGAGAGCTTGCGGAAGACGATCACCTCGTCGACTCGGTTGAGGAACTCCGGCCTGAAGGTGGTCTTGAGCTCCCCAGTGACCCGGGTCTTCATCTCGTCGTACTCCAACCCGCCCTCGGTCACTGTCTCCCCGAAGCCCAGCACCTGTCCCTTGGATATGGTGGCCGCGCCTATGTTCGACGTCATGATGATGATGGTGTTACGGAAATCCACCGGGCGTCCTTGAGAATCGGTCAGTCTCCCATCCTCAAGTATCTGCAGCAGGATATTGAAGACGTCGGGGTGCGCTTTCTCGATCTCGTCCAGTAGCACCACCGAGTACGGACGCCGCCGCACCAACTCTGTCAGTTGGCCGCCCTCGTCGTACCCGACGTATCCAGGAGGCGACCCCACCAAACGGCTTACCGCATGCTTCTCCATGAACTCCGACATGTCCACCTGGATGAGCGCGGACTCATCACCGAACAGGAACTCAGCCAGTGTGCGCGCCAGTTCGGTCTTACCGACACCCGACGGTCCCAGGAAGATGAAGGAACCAGCTGGGCGATGAGGGTCTTTGAGGCCAGCCCGCGACCGGCGGATGGCCCTGGAGACGGCCTTGACCGGCTCGTCCTGCCCGACCACGCGCTTGTGCAGCGCTTCCTCCATGCGCAGAAGACGATGAGTCTCGGCCTCCGTGAGCTTGGTGACCGGTATACCGGTCCACATGGCAGTGACCTCTGCGATCTCTTCTTCTCCGATAGAGATCTCGGTAGCCTCGTCCGACTCGCGCCACTTCTCCTCCAGCTCATTACGCTGACTCAGCAGCTTGCGCTCCTTGTCGCGCATCGAAGCGGCCTTCTCGAAGTCCTGTACGTCGATGGCCGTCTCCTTATCCCGACGCACCTCGAGGATAGCGTCCTCCACCTCGCGCAGATCAGGTGAAGAGCACATGTTCTGGATGCGTTTGCGCGACGCAGCCTCGTCCACCAGGTCGATCGCCTTGTCAGGCAAGAACCGCCCGCTGATGTAGCGGTCGGCGAGATACGCTGCCGCCTCTATGGCTTCGTCGGTTATGCGCACTTTGTGGTGGGCTTCGTACCGCTCGCGCAGACCCGCCAGTATCCGGCGCGTCTCGGCGATACTGGGCTCCTTCACCGTGATCTGCTGGAAACGGCGCTCGAGTGCAGCATCTTTGGCCAGATGCTTGCGATACTCATCGAGAGTGGTGGCGCCGATGGTTTGCAGCTCCCCGCGGGCCAGAGCGGGCTTCAATATCGAAGCCGCGTCTATCGCGCCTTCGGCCGCACCCGCGCCCACCAGGTTGTGGATCTCGTCAATGAACAGGATTATGTCGCCCCGTTCGCCGATCTCCTTCATGACCTTCTTCAGACGCTCCTCGAACTCACCCCGGTACTTGGAGCCGGCCACCAACGCGCCCAGATCC
Organism: uncultured Actinomycetes bacterium; assembly: GCA_963718375.1. GTDB lineage: Bacteria > Actinomycetota > Thermoleophilia > RBG-16-64-13 > RBG-16-64-13 > RBG-16-64-13. Next base: position 397,729 of record CAVQZD010000005.1, read on the forward strand.
AATGTGTAGATCTGTTTGTCCTTGAGCAGGCCGGGGACATCGTTCTTGGCTATGCGACGCGCCAGACCCTCGACCACGGCGGTCTTGCCCACTCCCGGCTCCCCGACAAGCACCGGGTTGTTCTTGGTGCGTCGTGAGAGTATCTGCATGACCCGCTCTATCTCGTTGTCGCGGCCGATGACGGGGTCCAGCTTGTCCTCCTCGGCGTACTTGGTCAAGTTGCGGCCGAACTGGTCGAGCACTTTGGAGTTGCGTCGCTCCTTGCCTTCGGAGTTCGCAGCGGCTGCCGTCGCCCTCGCAGGGCGCTTGCTCGGCGCGGAGAGCATGCGCATGACTTCTTGCCGCACGCGCTCGGTATCCACATCGAGATCGCTCAGGATGCGAGCCGCCACTCCCTCGCTCTCCCGCACGAGCCCCAACAGGATGTGCTCAGTGCCGATGTAGTTGTGACCCAGGGACAGAGCCTCACGAAGTGCCAACTCCAGGACCTTCTTAGCCCTGGGGGTGAAGGGGACTTGCCCCTGTGACTCGCTGTCTCCTTCGCCTACGATGCGACTGACCTCACCTCGGACTTCCTCCAAGCTGACCTCGAGCGAACCAAGCACTCTAGCCGCAACCCCATCTGCCTCGCGCAAGAGGCCGAGGAGCAGGTGTTCGGTGCCGATGTAGTTGTGCCGCAGAGCTCGTGCTTCCTCTTGAGCGAGGACTATGACTTGACGAGCTCTCTCAGTGAAGCGTTCAAACATCACTTTTCTCCTATGACCGGACGCTTGAATCGGCGAACATGTCGCGCAAGATGCGAGCACGCCGCTCGTCGATCTCAGGGCCGTCCAAGCTGCCAGTCTTTCCATCCATGTAATCGACCAAGATATGTGCCGGCTGTAGTCTTGTCATCAGACCGAAGGCCGACTCGTCGCCCAGGCCCGTGCCTTCGATGAGGCCGAGCTCTCTGCCGGCCTGGATAGCGGCTATCAAGTTGGCTGCCTCGAGAAACGAGACCGACCACGCACGCTGAGCCGTACCCAGAGAACGCCCGATCTGGTCTCGAGCCTGGATAGGATTCTCTCTCACAAGCAGCTTGCGCACCGACCGTTCCCTCTCCACGATGCCGGAGCAGACCTCACTGACCTGCTGGATCGTCTCCGTCTCAGGCTTGCCTTGAGCTACCACGTTGAAGACCTGCACGACGCCGCCGGCGCCGCTCCACAGGGGGGTGATGCCCAGACCCTTACCCATCAACTCCACCGCGAGACCCGTCAGTCTACCGGTCAACATAAGCGCCGGAAGTAGCAGGGTGGCGTAGGCCCGCATTCCGCTGCCTGCCTGTCGCGGACGAGCTGACAGATAGCCCCAGCGCGGGTCGAAAGCGTACGACAGACTCGTCTCCAGCTGGTCATCGACAGAGCTGAGGAGGGACCATAAAGCATCCAGTTGGTCGCCTGTCCGGAAGCCTAGGACCCTGAGATGGTCGACGCCGTTTACCTCCACCGAAGCTTGGCCCTCGCCATAGACCGCGAATCCACGGCCCTCGCCAGTACCCTCGGCGAACCCCGGTGTCATAAGGCCGCGCTCGACGAAGTGCTCCAGCTCGACGTCCGTCGCAGATTCCAGGTCGTGCACCTGCCAGCTGTGCCCCCACTGCCCTCCGGCGAGTACGTCGAAGACCTCAGATCTCAGGTCCTCCAAGACAGCCGGGTCTTCTGCATGCGGGAAGCGCCTGCCAGACTCGTTTCTGCTGAGCCCGAGAGCCGTAGCCGTTGCCGCAGAGCGCTTCATTTCGCGCTCTCTTCAAGTCGTTGGCCCAACTCGCTGAGTCGGTCGCGCACCCCGGCCGCCTCTTCGAATCGTTCACATTCCACAAGTTCGCGCAGCATGCGCTGCAACCTTAGGATCTCGTGCCGCAGAGTGTCGGTCTCCGGGCCCCGCCGCGGGACCTTGCCCAAATGCTCCGCGGGCTCGCTACCCGCTGCGAGGAGCGTCTCGAGGTAGTCTGCGAAGGCCTTGTAGCAATGGGAGCAGCCTACCAACCCGGACTCTTTGAGATCGGTAAGAGTGGTGCCGCACGCATCACAGAAGTGCTCAGGTTCGTCCGTGAAGTTCGGGACGGCCGCATCCTCGTCCGCTATGCCGGACCTGCCCATCTGTCGCAAGACGGAAGGGACCGCCAGCACGAGGGCCATACCTTCAGCTTCTTCAGCGATGCCTTCAGCACAGCCAGGGCAGAGATGAGTATGAGTCACCTGCCCGTCGACCACGCGAAGCAGATGGACCGAAGCCTCCTCTTCACCGCACCTTTCGCAGGTGACAGCGGCCCCGATATCGAAACTCCAACCGGGTGGTTCTTCGGCAAACACCCAGGCCTCCAATCACTACCTTCATCCGCCATCAGCCTACGTGGAATCCTGCCTCACGGCACCTTCGTGCGGGGAAGAAATCGGCGCACTTCAGTGGCCGCCAAGGGTTACAACTCGTCGCCGGAAGTTTAACACAACGCCCGGCGCGCCTCGCTTCTCAGCATACTCTGTGACCCGGATGGCTCCCGCCAGGTTCCGGTGTCGCGACGCCCCGTGAGCCCTGTCTCCCGGCGCGCTGCGCGCTACTCAGCGCTCGGGCCGGAGCTGTGGGAAGAGTATGACGTCGCGTATCGACTCGGCCCCTAGAAACAGCATGGCCAACCGGTCGATTCCGATACCCAAGCCGCCTGCCGGAGGCATGCCGTACTCGAGCGCCCGGAGAAAGTCCTCATCCACCACGTGGGCCTCCTCATCGCCCGCGGCCTTGTTACGCGCCTGCTCTTCGAAGCGGCCTCGTTGATCGATGGGGTCGTTCAGTTCGGAGAAGGCGTTACCCATCTCCTTGCCGGCGATGATGGGCTGAAAGCGCTCGACCAACAGAGGGTCGTCGGCGCACCGCTTCGCCAAGGGGCTGAGTTCCAGGGGATAGTCGATGGCGAACGTGGGTTGCACCAACTCCGGCCACACCACGTGCTTGAGAGCCTTGTCCACGAGAGTGGAGAACGTGTCTCTCCTCTCAACCTCGATCTTGCGGCCCTGCAAGATTCTCTTCGCTGCCTGCGGGTCGGCCCTGATCTCCGCAAGCGAGACCCCCAGATGATCGAGCAAGAGCGAGTCGACCGTCCGTCTGGGCCAAGGCGCCCTCAGCTCTACCACGTGCTCGCCGACAGTCAGTTCGGTCGTGCCGACCACCTCGACAGCCAGTGCCGGGATCATGTTCTCGACTAGCCCCATGACCGCTTGATAATCCACGTACGCCCAGTAGAGTTCCATCATGGTGAACTCTGGGTTGTGCACCGGCGAGATGCCCTCGTTGCGGAAACTCTTGCCTATCTCGAAGATGCGGTCGAAGCCACCCACCAGCAACCTCTTGAGATAGAGTTCGGGGGCGATGCGCAGGTAGAGTTCCATATCGAGCGCGTTGTGATGCGTGGCGAAGGGACGAGCCAACGCACCGCCAGGCAGTGGTTGGAGAGTGGGCGTCTCTACTTCGACGAACCCCTGCGCTTCCAGATACCGGCGCATGGCCGACACCAGCTTGCCACGCCCACGGAGCTGCGCCGCGACCTCGGGGTTTGAGATCAGATCGACGTATCTCTGTCGATAGCGGGTCTCCCGATCTTGCAGACCATGGAACTTCTCCGGCAAGGGCCGCAGAGACTTGGTGAGCAATGTCCATGACTGAGCATGCACGGTCAGCTCCCCGCGCCGGGTTGCGAAGGCAAAACCTTCACAACCGATGATGTCGCCCAGATCGACGTCTACTAGGCTCGCGAACGACTCCTCACCCAGAGTGTCGATGTTGCCATAGACCTGTAGATCGTCCCAACCGTCGCGGAGCGTGAAGAAGGCGGCCTTGCCGTGCACCCTACGGGACATCACCCGGCCGGCTACGCGATAGGACGTTCCCTCCGCGGACTCACCCGCCTGAAGGTCGCCGTGCTTCTCGCGCACGTCGGCCAAGGTGGTGCGATCTACGAAAGAGCGAGCGTAAGGTTCGATGCCTTGGGCTTGGAGCCGCTCCACTTTGCCGAGCCGCTCGCGCTCCCATTCAGACAGGCCGGTCTCTGACCCGTCGCCTCCGAGGTGTTCGTCGGATGGGACGGAAGCGTCCACCTAGGACGACTTCCCTATCTTGACTATCTCGTATTTGATGGCACCGACCGGCACGGGCACGGTCACCACGTCCCCCACCTTCTTGCCCAGGATGGCTTGGCCGACAGGAGACTCGTTGGAGAGACGTGAGTTGGTGGGATCGGCCTCCGCGGACCCGACCAGCGTGTAGACGCGGTTCTCTTTCGCGTCCTTGTCACGAAGCGTCACGATGCTGCCGATGCTGACTTTGTCGGTGCCGATATCGGAGGTCTTGACGACCCGCGCACGCCGCAACTTCTCTTGGAGGAGCGCGATACGGCCCTCGAGCAGCGCCTGCTCGTTCTTGGCATCGTCATACTCAGAGTTCTCGCTGATATCGCCGAATTCTCTAGCCTGCCGGATGCGCTCAGCTACCTCCTCCCTCTTTACGGTGGAGAGGTGGTTCAGCTCATCGGTCAACTGCTTCAGACCTTCTTCAGTGAGAATCACTTCTTTGCGTGACACAGGGACCGTCCTTTGTGGGGTACAGACGAGGAGCGCGCCCGAGAATAGGGCGGCATTATAGGTAACAGACACCGGCTTGTCAACACGGCGCCCCGTCTCCCCTCGAAAGCACCTCTGCCGCCGCGAGGGCGGCCAACGCCTGATCCACCTCGGTGGCGGTGGCCAGTCCGTGCATGGGGACGATGAGGTCCGAGCCCACCCGAGACGGCCGCAGATACCAGGTGAGGAACTTGCGTATCCAGCGGGCGGCCCGCTCCTCGCCGCGCTCATGCTTGATCGAGGCCAGGAGTGCCCGGAGGTCCGCTACAACCTCGGGCAGAGGCGGTCGCGGCCGGTCGCTACCCTCAAGGAGATCGTCCACTAACCAGGGATTGCCAGCTGCACGACGAGCGACCATGACTGCCGCCGCGCCGCTGTCCTGCATGATCTTGGCTGCGGCGTCCACGCTGTCCACATCTCCGGATGCGATGACGGGTATGCCCACAGCGGCCGCGACGGACGCCGTCACCGAGTGGTCGGCTTTGCCTCGGTAGTACTCGCTGGCTGCTCTCGCATGGACTGTCACTGCCAGCCACTCCGACGGCCTCGAGGCGCGGCGCGAGATCGACCGCTAGACCGTCCCCCGGCCGCAGACCGCTGCGCAGCTTCACCGTCACGGAGACGTTGCGCTCCTCAGCTGCCTGCACCACGGCCTCAGCGACAGCAGTGGCGGCCGCCGGGTCCCCCATCAGAGCGCAGCCTCCGCCCGTCTTGACCACCTTGCGCACTGGGCATCCCATGTTGATATCGAGTAGATCCGCAATGTGTTCGCCCGCGAGGACAATCCTGGCGGCCTCTGCCATGACGTCCGGATCGCCGCCGAACAGCTGGATCGCCAGTGGATGCTCAGCCTCTTCAAAAGCCAGATACTCTGCCGTCTTCGCGTTGTTGTGCAGAAGCCCCTGTGCGCTGACCATCTCGCTGAACAGCAGCCCCGCGCCGTGAGACCGCATGTGCCGGCGATACGCGCTGGAGGTGAGACCGGCCATCGGTGCCAGTACGACCCGGTTGGGTATCTTGACCATCCCTATGTCGAAGCCCGCGGCCAGTGACGGCCGGGTGGCGCAGATGGATCCCGAACTCCTGGCGGGTTCGCTCATCGTGGCATCAGGAGTGGTTGCGTCGCCAGATTATCTCCAAACCGCGAAGCGTCAAGAGAGGGTCCAGTTTGTCGAGACTCGAGGCGTGTTCGAAGATGAGGGGGGCGAGCCCACCGGTGGCCACCACCACCGGCTTGCCTCCCATCTCCTTCTGCATGCGGTGCACAATGCCGTCAACCTGTCCGGCGAAGCCATAGACGGCGCCCGCCTGCATCGACTGCGCCGTGGTCTTGCCTATGACGGTGCCGGGGTCCGCGAGCTCGACCTTGCTCAGGCGCGCGGCCCGTTCGGCCAGCGCGTCTAGCGAGACCTCGATACCCGGCGCTATTGCGTGACCGAGATACTCCCCGGCCGCTGAGACTGCACTGAAGGTGGTAGCAGTGCCGAAGTCCACGGCGATACAGGGCGCCCCATAGAGCTCCAGAGCTGCTACGGCGTCGACTATCAGATCGGGGCCGACACTGCGCGGGTCGGTGGTGAGTATCGGCATGCCGGTCTTCACGCCTGGACCGATGACCAAGGCTTCAAGCCCGAACTTGCTGGAAGACATGCCCGAGTACTCGCCACTCAGACGCGGTACCACGGAAGCCAGAGCCACTCCAGAGACAGAGTCTCGCGACATCCCCTCCAGACGCAGGAGCCCGTCCAACAGGACAGCCAACTCGTCGCCGGTGATCTCCCGGTCGGTGGCAAAGCGCCAGCTGGTCTTCAGCTTCTGGTCGGTGAACAGCCCGATGTGCGTCTGGGTGTTACCTACATCGATGGCGAGCAACATGGACATCCCCTCTTGTACCGTCTTTGGTCAAGCGCCGATCTTGAGCGAGAGGGCCAGGTCGGCGGGCGGCGCACCCATGGTCAGGGCGCTGGTCGAGATAAGATCGACCCCCGTTTCCGCAATAGCCCTGACGCGCTCCAGGGTGACACCACCCGAAGCTTCCAAGACCACACCAGGCGCTAGGCGTCGAGCCAACGCCACCATACGTTTCAGCGAATCCAGATCCTGGTTATCGAGCATGATGAGGTCGGCCTCGCCCGCGATCGCGTCTCTCAGCTGAAGCTCGGTCTCCACCTCCACTTCTATCTTGATGTGGGGCGGCCGCTTCGCCTTAGCGCTCTGCAGCGCGGCGGCCACACCGCCGGCCGCTTCGATGTGGTTGTCTTTGATGAGCACCATGTCGAAGAGCCCGAGGCGGTGGTTGCCGCACCCCCCAAGGACCACAGCCCGCTTCTCCCACGCCCGCATTCCGGGGAGCGTCTTGCGGGTGTCGACCACCTGCGCGCCGGTGCCCTGCACCGCCTCCGCGAAACGCCGCGACTGAGTGGCCACTCCGCACAGGTGCATCAGGAAGTTCAGCATGGTCCGCTCCGCGGTGAGTATGCCTTCGGCGGCCCCGTCCACGGCTGCGATCTTCTCGCCTGGACCCGCCTCAGCGCCGTCCTCGACGAGGCTGCTGAAGATCGCTGCCGGATCGACCTGGCGCATGACCTCCTTAGCCAAGGGCAGCCCGGCCACGACCAGGTGTTCGTTCGCGGTGATGACCGCTCTTCCCCGCGACCCCGGCGGGACGGTCCACTGGGACGTGATATCCCCACGCTCACCCAGATCCTCAGCCAGCGCCATGCTCACGATGTCCCGGCTGGACTCATCCATCGGCGTCACCCCCGCACCTCGCCCGCATCGGCTCCACCTGTCTGCACTATGCTCGTCTCCACTACAAGCCTGCCCTCGTCGTCGCGACGCACCAGGCTGTGGCGCCGCCACTGCTCGTCGTCTCTCTCTGCGAAGTCGGAACGCAGATGCACCCCGCGGCTCTCCTCTCGATCGAGGGCGGTCGCCACGATCTGCTGACCGACAGCCAGCAGATTGAAGAGCTCCAGCTCTGCTACGTTCAAGCCCGGTGCAGCCAGCGAACGCTCCAGGCCCGCCAGTCGCTCGGCAGCTTCCACGAGTCCATCGCGGGAGCGTACTATGCCGCAGAGCTCAATCATGGTGTCCCCCACGATCTTGCGTCCGCGGTCCACGGTGGCGGGGTCATTGCCCTCTCGGGGCTCATCAGCCAAGTCCAGTCTCACCTTGCGCACCGCCGGATCCGCTACCGCCAGATAGCGATTGAGTTCCCTCACTGTGCGCTCCCCGAACACGAGACCCTCGAGAAGCGAGTTGGAGGCGAGGCGGTTGGCCCCGTGGATGCCCGTGCTTGCGGTCTCGCCACAGGCGTATAAGCCAGGTACCGTGGTGCGACCCCAACTGTCCGTCAGCACTCCGCCGATGAAGTAGTGAGAAGCGGGTGCGACCGGGATCAATTCCCTGCAGAGGTCGTAGCCACGCTCCTGCAGCCCCTGGTGGACCGTGGGAAAACGCTCGCGCAGGAAAGCGCAGTCCAGATGGCGCGCGTCCAGCCAGACCCTGTCGGTGGAGTCACGGTCGAACACCCTCTTCATCTGACGCACCACTATGTCCCGCGGAGCCAACTCAGCCCGAGGGTCCTCGCCCACCATGAAGCGCTCTCCCGTGCCGTCCCGCAGGTACGCGCCCTCACCCCTCAGGGCCTCCGTGACCAGCAGGGTGGGGTTCTCCTCGCCGTGGAGGGCCGTGGGGTGGAACTGCATGAACTCCATGTCGCGCAGCACCGCTCCGGCGCGGTAGGCCATCGCATGCCCGTCGCCTGTGGCCACCAGGGGGTTCGTGGTCCGTGAATAGACCTGCCCCGCTCCGCCGCAGGCGAGTACCACGGCGCGTGCAAGGCTCACCGTGAGCTCGCCTTCCGCCCCCAGGGACACCACCCCCACGCAGCGCCCCCCGTCCATCAGGAGATCGAGGACGAACTCGTCTTCGTGCAGCTCAACGCGTCCGCCCGAGGTGATCACTTCCGCAAGTGAACTGGCGACCACGCTACCAGTGGCGTCACCACCCGCGTGCACGATGCGCGCCTCCGAATGAGCCCCCTCCTTGCCCAGGATCAGCCTGCCCTCGCGCCGGTCGAAGCGCGTGCCCAACCTCTCAAGTTCGCGTATGCGATCCGGCCCCTCTTCTACGAGGATGTGGACCGCCGGCTCGTCGCACAAGCCGACGCCAGCTTCCAGAGTGTCATGCATATGCAGGTGCGGCGAATCGTGAGGACTCATGGCGGCGGCTATGCCACCCTGAGCAAGAAACGTGGTGGTTTGGTCGAGGGTCCCCTTTGTCACCAGCCCCACGTTCCACCTGTGCGCCGCCCCAAGCGCGGCGGTCAGGCCGGCGATACCCCCGCCGACGACCAACACGTCGTAGGTGGAATAGCGAAGCTCCGCTCCTCGCCTGGAGATGAACGGCACGCCGGTCGCCCTGCTACCGGTCGCCGACGCCCGCCTCGCATGCCCGCGCGAGGACCCCTTGCCGGCAGCAGCGCTCACGCGCCTATCTCGATCATGCGCTGCACGGCAAGCACGGCTTTGTCCCGTATCTCGGGAGCCACGCTGACAACCGGCCCTTCCGCCCGCAGCGCCGCGAGCAGCTTGTCGAGCGTGATCAGCTTCATGTTGCGACATACGGCAATGTCGGTGACGGGATAGAACTTCTTGCCTGGACAATCCACCGTAAGACGATGGATCATGCCGATCTCGGTGCCGATCAGATACTCTTTGGCATCGTCCTCCCGGCAGAACCGCACCATTCCGGAGGTGCTCTCCACAGCATCGGCGATGGCGCTCACCGCCGGATCGCACTCCGGATGCACCACCACTTTGGCCCCCGGATGAGCCGCCCGTGCCGCCTCCACGTGGCTGACTTTGATCCAAACATGGGTGGGGCAGAACCCCGGCCAGAGAATGACCCCGCGGCCCGCCTTCTTTGAAGCCCAAGTCCCCAGGTTCTTGTCGGGTGTGAAGATCACTTCTCTCTCGGCAGGGATCGACCGCAGGACATCGACGGCGTTGGAGCTGGTGCAACAGATGTCCGACAGAGCCTTTACCGCCGCCGTCGTGTTCACGTAGCTGACCACCACGGCGTCGGGGTGCTCGGCCTTGAGCGCCTTCAGGCCGTCTTCGTCGACCATTTCCGCCATGGGACACCCTGCGTTCAGGTCAGGCAGTATGACGGGGCGGTCAGGCGACAGCATAGCTGCGGTCTCCGCCATGAAATGTACGCCGCAGAACACGATCATCTTGGCCTGCGAGGCGGCCGCCTTCCTGGAGAGCCCCAGGGAGTCACCTGCGATGTCGGCCACGTCTTGGACTTCAGGCCGTTGATAGTTGTGCGCCAGGATCACGGCGCCCTTGGCCGCGGCCAACTCTCGGATATCTGTCTGCATCTCTTTGAAGCCCATGGTCTCCAGGTCTCGTCCCGTTAGGGGTCGGGCGTGTTGGTCCCTCACGTCGTTCAGGACCTCTCGGACCTTCCTGCCGCCGGCCAAGACAAGGTCGGGAGCCAGTTCAGACAACGGCTCCAGGACGAAGCGCCGCTCTTCCATACGAGGATGGGGAACGACCAAATCGCTCTCGCTCACCGGGAGGCCATGGTACCAAAGGATATCTATGTCGATAGTGCGAGGTCCCCACCGCTCCCCCCGCTTGCGGCCCAGCGATGATTCGATGGCCTGAGCCGCCTCGAGTAGTTCGTGGGGTGTCAGCCGCGTGCTGACCTCCACCACCTGATTGAAATAGTCGTCTTGCTCGGGTCCGCCGATCGGAGCCGTCACGTACACTCCGGACTCGGCAGTAAGCTTGGTGAAAGGCAGCTCTGCCAGCTTGGCTCGCGCTTCTCTCAGCCTCGCCGCCCTATCTCCCAGGTTCGAGCCGAGCCCTAAGTAGACCAGAGCCGCATTCTCCTCCACCGTCGTCAGCCCTCAGTGCCGCAGTTCGGCCCGGCTGAGCTCGACTAGGGCCGCGACACTACCGAGTGCGCAGGCAACGGGAGGTTGTGGTTTGCTCACCTGCACCGCGACGCTGTCCAGCATCGGGAACTTGGCGAGGATGGTCTCGGCGGTCACCTGCGCGAGCCGCTCCAACAGCGCGTACGACTCGACGGTGGCCACCTCGGTTATCGTGTCGATGACCTCCGTGTAGTCGACCGTGTCGGTGACTTGGTCGGTCTGAGCCCCACGACACTCCTCCATGGTGAGACGAGCGTCGAACACCAGCCTTTGTCCCAGGACCCGTTCCTCCGCGGGCACCCCGTGATGACCGTAGACCTCCAACCCCTGAATCAAGAAGTCCATCGCGAATCCCTTCCGCGCCCCAGCCGGGCGCTAGACCCCTGCCTCCAACACTGCGCGCGCCACCAGAGCCGCTTGGCGATTACCCTCGATCTCGTGAACCCGTATCACGTGCGCACCCGCGAGTGCCGCGATGCTCGTGGTCGCGGCGGTCGCTCGGTCGCGATCGTGCGGAACGTCGATGGCCAGCAACTCACCGAGAAAGCGCTTGCGTGACGCACCCACCACTATCGGTCGGCCTAGTGACTTGAATGCCGCCAGATTGCGCAGGAGCGTGAGATTGTGGGCGGTGGTCTTCCCGAACCCTATCCCAGGGTCGACAAGAAGACACTCCTCGTTCAGCCCGTTGTCCACGGCCCAGTTGAGCCTCTCCACGAAGAAGGCGTATACGTCACTGACCACTTCGTCATAGGTCGGATCCTTCTGCATCGTCTTGGGGTCACCCTGCATGTGCATGAGCACCACGGGGCAACCGGCATCACGTACCACAGCCACCATATCTGGGTCGGCCCGCAGCGCCGAGACATCGTTGATCATGAACGCGCCCGCGGCCAACACGTCCGCAGCGACGCGAGCTCTTGTCGTGTCTACCGACACGCGGCCCTGAAGAGGGCGCGCCAGAGCCCGCACCACCGGCAGCACCCTGGCCGACTCGTCCGACTCGGAGACCGGCTCCGATCCCGGGCGGGTGGACTCCCCACCCACATCCACGAACGCGGCCCCGCGGGCCACCATGTCCAGAGCGTGCATCACGGCTGCGTCCAGATCTGCGTACGCGCCTCCGTCCGAGAAGGAGTCGGGCGTCAAGTTGAGGATGCCCATGAGCAGCGGAGCCTGTTCCAGATGCATCCCCGGGTGACAAGCGGGGAGAGGCGTCGCGTAGTTGCGAAGTGCCGTCTCTATGGAATCCGCCAGCTGTCGTAGTCCTGTGTCGGGGCCCTTCAGCCTGGGAAGCAGTCGTTCGAACTGGGACTGCGTGCCCACAAGCAGGCAGCTGCCGTTCTCCTTCATCCACCCGAAGAGGTCTTCGGAAACGGCGATATCCCCCCCGCGCGAAGTCAGCTCCTGTCGCAGGAAGTTGACCTCTTTGATGCCCAACCCGCTCACACGCACCGTGCGAAAGAGGGCGCGCGGGCCCATGACGTCCAGGCCGATATCAGACAGTCCCGCACGGGCCAAAGCCGCTCGAGCCTCCAGGAGGTCCCTGATGAGGATAACCTGAGGGGCCCCTACCGATGGCATCATGCGCACCCCCGTCCGTGTGTGGCGCTTACGACCTGGGGGCTTCGATCAGCGCCAGGACCTCAGCCCGAGTGGCCGCGTTGCTCAGGCAGAGGCCCCTGACCGCCGAGGTGACCACCCGCGCCCCGGGGACCTTTATGCCTCTCATGGACATGCAAAGGTGCTCGGCCTGGATCAGGACCAATACCCCGTCCGGCCTCAGAGAGTCGACCAGCGTGTCGGCGATCGTGGTGGTGAGTCGCTCCTGCAGTTGGAGGCGAGCCGCAGCCGCCCTCACCAGTCGGACGATCTTCGACACACCGGCGATGCTGCCGTTCTTGGAGGGTATGTAGGCCACGTGCGCCGAGCCGAAGAACGGCACCAGGTGATGCTCACACAGCGAATAGAAGCAGATGTCCCTCACCAGCACCATCTCCTGGTGGGTGTCTGAACCGATGGGGACAACGATCGACGAGAGATCTGGATCGTCCTCGATGATCTCCCCGTACATCTCCGCCACGCGCCGGGGCGTGGCCTCAAGGCCTTCGCGATCAGGATCCTCGCCTATGCCCTCCAGCAGCAGGCGCGTGGCCTTCTCGATCTTGGCCATGTCGATCACCGATGTCTATCCCAGTCCTCGCCCCAGGAGACCATCGTCGACACCCCGCCCGGAGCTACCTGTCCCAGGCCTTCAGCGCCCGCAGGCGTCTCTTCGCGCGTGCGACGTTGCCTTTGTTGCCGCTTGGCCTCGGCCGACTTGCCCTTCTTGGCTTCGTCACGGGCCTTGAACACCTCTTCGGGGTCCGCGCCGGCCAGTATGGCCTCAAACTCCGCCTTGTCGATGGTCTCCTTCTCCATCAGCAGCTGGGAGATGGTGTCAAGCTGGGCTCGGTGCTCGGTCAGGACGTTCTCAGCCATCTCGTACGCCTCGTCAACGACTCGGCGGATCTCAGCGTCGATACGCGTCGCCGTCTCATCCGAATACTCCTGACCCATGCCGTAGTCGCGACCCACGAACGGCTGTGCCGGGTCGTGGCCGAAGGTCAAAGGCCCGAGCGCGTCGCTCATGCCGTACTGGGTGACCATGCGCCTGGCCGTCTCGGTGACCCTCTGAAGGTCGCTGGACGCACCCGTGGTGATGTCATCGAAACGCAGCTTCTCCGCCACCCGGCCCGCCAATCCCATGGCCAGCTTGTCGAGGATCTCGCGCTTCTTGACCATGAACTTGTCTTCGGTGGGCAGGGTGATGGTGTAGCCCAGTGCGTGGCCGCGCCCGATGATGGAAACCTTGTGCACCGGGTCGGCATTCGGCAGGTAGTGAGCCACCAGCGCGTGACCTGTCTCGTGATACGCCGTGATGAGCTTCTCTTCATCTGAGAGCACCCGCGACTTCTTCTCCGGACCGGCGATGACCCGCATGACCGCTTCTTCCAGCTCCTCCATCTCGACCGTGCGCTTCCGACGCCGAGCCGCGAGGAGTGCGGCCTCGTTCATGAGATTCGCCAAGTCGGCGCCGGTGAAACCCGCCGTCTGGCTGGCCAGCGTGTCCAGATCCAGACCCTGGACGAGGGGCTTGTTCTTGGCATGCACTGCCAGGATGGACTTGCGCCCCTCTCTGTCAGGGCGGTCGACCGATATCTGGCGGTCGAAACGCCCCGGCCGGAGCAGAGCCGGATCGAGTATGTCGGGCCTATTGGTGGCCGCAATGATGATGATGCTTTCGTTTGCCTCGAAGCCATCCATCTCGACCAGGAGCTGGTTCAGGGTCTGCTCGCGCTCGTCGTGGCCGCCGCCCATGCCGGCGCCGCGGTGGCGTCCGACGGCGTCGATCTCATCGATGAACACGATGCAGGGCTGGTTCTGTTTAGCCTGCTCGAAGAGGTCACGCACGCGGCTGGCGCCCACGCCCACGAACATCTCGACGAAGTCAGACCCCGAGATGCTGAAGAAGGGCACCCCGGCTTCGCCCGCTACCGCCCTAGCCAGCAGCGTCTTGCCCGTGCCGGGAGGGCCGAAGAGCAGCACACCCTTGGGTATCTTCGCCCCCAGGCTCTGGAACCGCTTGGGGTCTTCGAGGAACTCCTTGATCTCCTGAAGCTCTTCGATGGCCTCATCCACGCCCGCCACGTCTTTGAACGTGGCCTTGGGCTGGTCCACCGACAAGCGTTTGGCCCGCGACTTGCCGAAGCTCATGACCTTGTTGCCCCCGCCCTGCATCTGATTGAAGAAGAAGAACAGGATCACCGCCATGATTATCAGGAACGGCAGGTAGCCGAGTATCGAACTCCAAGGGGACGGTGCCTCGGCGTCGGTCGTGTACACGACGCCGTTGCTGTCCAGGAACTCCTGGATCGGGTAGGAGGCGGTATATGCGACTGAAAAGCTCTTGCCGTCGCTTTTGGTGACCCCCTCGACCACTTGCGACTGGACCATGACGACGACCTTATCAACGTCGCCCTTCTTCACCGCCTCCTGGAACTGGGGGAAGGTCATCTGGTCCCCAGCGCTCAGGCCCTCGAGGAAAAGCCCGACCAGCACGATGATCAGGACGATCAGCATGATCGGGAATAGAGAGCTCTTGAAGAACCTGCTCAAAGTGACTCCAAATTCGGTCTTTCAGAGGGCAGAGATACTATCACAAGGGCATCACTCGGGGTCGTCTGCCACCCCGATGAACGATAAGTTGCGATGCTTACCCGCTCTGTCCAGGCCGTACCCGACCACGAACTCGTCATCTATCGTGAAACCCGTGTACCGACACTCGATGTCGGCGGTCAACCGGCTGGGCTTGCTCAGAAGGGTGACCACCTCCAGACTCGCTGGATCACGGGCACTAAGATTCCGGATGAGGTATTGCAGGGTGAGTCCGGAGTCGATCACGTCCTCGACGACGAGCACGTGCCTTCCCTCGATGTCGGTCTCAAGGTCCTTCAGGATGCGCACCACTCCAGAACTCTCCGTCGACTTCCCGTAGCTGGAGACCGCCATGAACTCTATCTCCAGGTCGAACGGGAGGCGCCTGACCAGGTCGGCGACAAACAAGACGGCACCCTTGAGGACGCAGACCAGCACCGGCCGCAGGCCCTCATAGTCCGATGTGATCGCCCGCGCCAACTCATCGACCCGGACCTCCAACTGCTCGCGGGTTATGAGTGTCCGCAACCGTCGCCTCCGTCGCTGCCGAACTCCACGCTCAAGTGTAGGTATCTACTGGTGTCGCGCGTGACCCTGACTTCATCAGCCACTACCAGGCCGCACACCCACACGATGCGTTCGCCGCAGACCACCAAGGGCCTGCGTGACCGCTGTCTCGCCGGTATCTTGAGGTCCACGAGCACGTCCCCCAACTTGCGTGAACCTGGAGACCCGAGCGGGCGGACGCTGTCGCCCGACACAGGCCCGCGGACCTCCAGACCACCGCAGATAGCATCCGCATCGACTATAGCTTCTCGCGCCACGTCGACCGCGCGGAATCCCTCGGTGAGCTCGGCCATGACTCTGGCCTCTCCCCACGCGACTGTGCCCGGCACCGGGAGGTCGACCGCGGGCGGTGTCACCGGCGCTGGGCCTGCGCCGTGCTCCAGTGTGACCAGGTCATATTCCTTGACCGCCCGCCAACCCCCACCGAGCGAGCGACCCGCGGACCCCGGCACACTCAGAAGAGACTCCACCGCGAGCACCGACGCACGCGACGCCCGGGGCGTCGCGTGCGCGCTCAGCCATTCATGTAAGACCAGCCGCCGCACAGGTGCCGGCAAGGTCAGAAGCGCCCCCGCGCTCAGGCCCTCCCCACCACCTGCGTCGCCACCCACTGCGAGCCGGACCCTGACGCCAGTCGCAGCCTCGCTCACCACCATGTCGGTCAAGTCCTGAATCTCCGCGGCGACCTCGGCGGCTCGGCAAGCCGCCGCGACCGCGCCGGGCAGTGCTGCTTCCCAGGCCGGCAGTACGCTCTCCCGGATGCCCGTGCGCGCGTAGCCCGGATACTCGTTGCCTCGGTCGCGCGCGTACTCCAGCCCGTGCGCGCGGCAGTAATCCCCCGTCTCGTCCCGGCGACACGCCAGAAGTGGCCGCACCCATGGGGGATCACTCGGTCGCATGCCTGCGAACGCCGCCAGGCCGCCGTAGCGACCCAGGCGGTACAGCATCGTCTCCACTTGATCATCAGCGGTGTGCCCCAGGGCGATGCGGTCACATCCCTGCTCGGCGGCGACCCGCTCAGCCGCTGCCCTTCTGGCCTCGCGCGCCACCTCTTGGACGTTGCCCGCGCTCTTCGCAAGTGGGTGCTGCACCACCGTCAGTTCGACGCCCAGCCGAGCACACGCGTCCACCACCAGCGCCTCGTCCGCGTCGCTCTCAGCGCCGCGCAGATGGTAGTTGACGTGAAGCACATGCAGAGCCACGGGTCCCGCGGTGGCGAGTGCGCCACTGGCCAGCAGATGAAGAAGGGTCAGTAGAATCCTGACCCCCAGACACCATGACAAGCGCCTTCGATCCGGGAGGGAAGAGCTGCTCCCTCCTGACCAGCTCGTCCACCTTTCGCACCAGCGAAGGGCGGCCGCGCTTGGGCCCCATCTCCTCCGTGACCTTCACCGTGCGCTGGACCTCCTCTCCGCCATCTTGCCGCGGGTATTGTACAAGAGCGTCGCCTTTGCTTATATTGGCACGCTCGTAATTCCAAAGGAGGAATCAAGATGGGTGTTCCCAAAGTCGATCCCGATCTGTGCACCGGCTGTGGGATCTGTGAGGATATCTGCCCCGATGTTTTCGAGATCGCCGATGACGGTATCAGCCACGTGATAGACCCCAACGCGTGCGAAGATGCCGGCTGCTGCGAAGAGGCCGCGGACGAGTGCCCGGAGGGCGCCATAGCCATCGAATGACGGTGCCGCGGCCTGTCGCGCGGAGCGCCACCCCGACGGGATGACGTTGAAGAAGCCGCTCTTTCGGGCGGCTTCTTCTGTTATGAAGGGAGAAAGCATGGCGGGTGTGGACAGAGATCGAGTGCCTCCAGGCCAGAGGGTCATTGACGACTTCCCCGTGCTCCATGCCGGCACGGTGGCGCATGTGCGCCCACAGTCCTTCTCGCTCACCCTGTCCGGACTGGTCGAGCCGCGCACCGTGATCGACTGGGAGCAGCTGCTCTCCTATCCGGCCGTCGAACTGACCTGCGACATACACTGCGTCACCGGCTGGAGCAAATTGGACACCCGTTGGAAGGGTGTCCGAGTGTCCACGCTCTTGGAGCCGCTGATTCTCTCTCCACAAGCCTTGCACGCGGTGGTCCACGCTGCCAACGGATGGACCACCAACTTGCCTATCCAGGACCTAGTGCGCGATGAGGTGCTTGTCGCCTACGAGTACGAAGGCCGGCCGATAAGCGCGGATCATGGTGGTCCCGTCCGCTTGCTGGTGCCACATCTCTACTTCTGGAAGAGCGCCAAGTGGCTGGAGGGCATCGAGATCACCGCCGACCAGCGTCTGGGATTCTGGGAGACCCGCGGCTACCACGAGCTGGGAGACCCCTGGCTGGAGCAGCGCTACTCCTAATACGGCAGGATACCCCGGCCACCCGTCGAAAGCCTCTCTCCAAGGAGAAAGGAGCGAGGCAATCGACCCCCACACACTGGTTCGCCTGATCCTGGCTGTAGTGACCACGGGACTGCTCGTGGCCTCACTCTTCCTTGCAGAGCGCCCCGCGCGACCCGGGACCATTTCGGTCCTGCGCAGATCGCCGGGCGCCGTGGCGCTGGTTCTCCTGCTGAGCGGCCTGACGGTCCTCTTGACCGTGGCGCCGCCGTCTCTGTCACCCGCCTTCCCTGTAGGCCACACCATCCTGCTGGCTGCCGCTGTGACCCTGCTCGGCGTCACGCTCTCGCACCGCAGACAAGATCACGGTGGTTCGAGAGCAGAACTCATCGATACGGGCATGGTCGACGCTCTGACGCGTATCGCCAGCCACAGGGTCTTTCAGGACCGTCTGGTGCACGAGTGCGAGCGGGCCTACCGCTTCGGAGACACCTTCATGTTGGTGCTCTTGGATCTGGACAACTTCCACGCCGTCAACAACCGGCATGGTCATCGGACCGGGGACATCATCCTTCTCGACCTAGCCAGGCGCGTGAAAGCCCAGCTAAGGGACATTGACCTGGTGGCCCGTTTTGGAGGCGACCGCTTCGCGATGATCCTCCCCCACACTTACGAGAACGGCGGGATCCAGGTCTCAGAACGCATCCGGCAGAACGTCGCTGGATGGGTCTTCTTCACGGACGACGGCGCGGAGGTCCGCCTGACCGTCAGCATGGGCCTCTGCTCCTATCCCGCGGACGGAGCATCCGCCCCGTTGTTGGTAGAAGCGGCCGGCAAGTCCCTTGCCTTCGCCAAGGCCATGGGGGGCAACCAGATGCAGCTCTACCGGGACCTTCCTGCTCGAGAAGCCCCCGACAACGTGGTTTCCTTGCCGCACTCGGGCCGCGAAGCCATCGTCAGAAGCCTAGCCGCCGCTGTCGACATCAGGGACGGCTACACCCATACCCACTCCACCCTGGTCTCCGAGTTGGCCGCCGCGGTCGCCCGCCGCCTTGGACTCACGAGTTCTGAGGTGGGACGAGTCAGCGTGGGAGCGCTACTTCACGACGTAGGCAAGATCGGCATCCCCGATGCGATTCTCACCAAAGAAGGAGCGCTCTCGCCAGAAGAATGGCAGTGCATTCGGGAGCACCCCGTCCTTGGCAAGGAGATCCTGGCCCAAGCCCCCGAACTCACCGATGTCACGCCGCTGGTGCTCCATCACCAGGAGCGCTTTGACGGAACAGGCTACCCTGACAGACTCTGCGGAGATTCCATCCCCCTGGGCGCGCGCATCATCGCAGCGGCCGACGCATACCACGCCATCATCTCCGATCGCCCCTACCGCTCCCGGCGCTCGCACGATGATGCCGTGAACGAACTGCGCCGCTGCAGCGGGGCACAGTTCGACCCTGATGTGGTCCAGAGTCTCTTGGCGGTATTCGACACTGATGACAAGGTACGAGCGTTGTTGCCCCTCGAAGAACTCAGAAGCGGTGCCCGCCCGGGAGCCGCGAACGACTCGACCGATGACGGCGCCCTACTGATGCACCGGCGCGGCTGAGTCCGCCCCCACCTCAGCCGCCTTCTGCTGCCTCCACACTCTGAGCAGCACCGGCCCTGCGTAGGCGAGACCAAGCAGTGACACGAACCCGGCGATGCTGATCACGAAGCCGTGCAGGCTGCTGTAGAGGAGTGGGGCCAACACCGTACCTACCAGAGCGGCGACCTGCATGGCGGTGCCCTCCATCCCCTGCACGGTCCCCAGCGAGCGCGGTGGCACCACTTGCACGAGGAAGGCCTGCTTCGCCGGGTATGACCACGCGATGGCGAACCCCTCGATCACGTTGACCACGATGAACAGAGTCAGCGAGGTGCTCGTCCCGTATACGATCCAAGCCACGGCCGATATCGCATAGCCGGAGAACATCAGCAGCCACCGGCTGTACCGGTCGGCCAGGTAACCCCCCACGAACGAGAACAGCATGGGCACGCTGAAAGCCACCCAGGTCATACTGATGAAGCTCACCGACGCGCCCAGATCGTGCAGCCAGAGACTCCAGATCACCTCCCAGACCCCCATGGCGAAGTTCCCCGTGACCGCCACCACCAGGAACGCTCCCACCGGCTTGGTGACAAGCGCTCTGTATCGCGGTCGAGTGGTCTTGGCTTTGCGCATATCGCTCGTGCGCGCCGGCTCCTTGAGCGCAAAGAGGAGGACGATGGCCGTGATCGCTGAGGCCACCCCCCCAAAGAGGAAGATGGAGTAGAAGGACCACAACCCCCCGCCGCCCACCAGCCTGTACAAGATGGCTGCGAGGCCGGGACCGGCCACCAGCCCCCCGAACTGCGCAGTCGTCAGCCACCCGTAGGCCCGGCTGCGAGTGCGATCGGTGGACAGGTCGGCCACCAAAGCCTGTCCCGCCGGTCCGACCGCGGCAGCCCCCACGCCCTCCAAGAACCTGAACAGGACGAACCACAACGGCTCGGTGGTGGACAGGAACAACAGCGTCGCCACAGCGTAAAGGGCGACACCACTGAGGATGACCGGCTTGCGCCCCACGCTGTCGCTGAGCCTGCCCAAGGGAGCGGAGAAAAGCAGCGCGCCCAGATAATACGCGGCTGCCGCCATCCCTATGAGGATCACCGAGGCGTGAGCCTCGTCCTTCAGAAACAGGGGCAGAAGGGGCAGTATCGCGCCGAAACCCGACCACACCACGAAGCTGGCCGCGCATACCAACCCGAGCTGGAACCAGTGCGTCCGCTCGGGGTCAGCGCGATGACTTGTATCGAGAGCATCCATGTGGGAACTTTGCTTCAATCCGAGGCGAGATGAAACGCGCGGTCTGCGCAGTCCCAGGCTACCATGCGGCGCCTTCTAGCAGTCGAGCAGGGGGACAGATGTCAGAGCATCAGGGACGAGCTTTTCAGAAGGACACGCGCTACCTCCGCGAGTCAATGAAGGACCGCGAACTCGACTGGCAGAGCAAGCCGGCAACGTACAAGTTCTACAGTCACGCGCGAGTAGTGAGCCTGCCCCCACCCGACCTCACGCCGGACGAAGACCTGGACTTCGACATCTGGAGCTGCGTGCGCCGACGCCGTAGCGTGAGATCCTTCGGCGCGACGCCCCTGTCCTTGCTCGAGCTATCGCGTTTGCTGTGGGCCTCCGCTGGGATCACCACCTCCTACATCACCCCCCACGGTCAGGAGTTCTACCGCGCGGCCCCGACGGCGGGAGCTCTGTATCCGATCGAGACCTACCTGGTGGTCAACAAAGTGGAGGACTTGGAGCCTGGTCTCTACCACTACCGGGTCGCGGGTCACGACATGCTCGACCGGCCGATGGTGGAAGGCAGCCACACGCTCGAACAGCTTCGCGTCGGTGACCTGCACGAAGAAGTGGCAGCAGCCGCCATGGACCAACCCTTCTGCGGCAAGGCAGGCGTCGTCTTTCTGTGGACAGCAGTGTTCGCTCGCTCGGCCTGGAAGTATCAGGAGAGGGCGTACCGCTACGTATATCTGGACGCCGGCCACATGGCGGCCCATGTCTCACTGGCATCCATCGCGCTGGGGCTGGGGAGCTGCCCGGTAGCAGCCTTCTACGATGAGGAAGTAGACCGGCTGCTGGGACTGGACGGTGAGCCAGAGGGAATAGTCTATATGACCGCCGTCGGTAGGCCGACTCGTCCCTTCGGCGGCAACCGAGCCGGCTCGCGCAACACCGCTCGACCCAAGGAGTAGAGTAGACTCCAGGGCAAGCTGATATCTCGGCGGCCTCTGATCCGGCTGCCGCTCCAGGAAGGGGAGGGTCCGTGGAAAAGCGTCCGCTGCATTGGTCGGAGAGGGCAAAGATGTTTCCCGGGTCGGCCGGAGCCGGTACAGGACAGAGTCAGACGCCTCGGCCACCGAAGAACCAGAAGAATGCCCCCGAGAACCCCAGCGACAAGGAACCCAAGAAGGGCTCCTCACACAAAGGGTTCTTGATCACCTTGCTTGTTATTCTCCTGGTGACAGCGGCGGCGGTCGTAGTACTCTTCTGGTACCTGCCCAATAGGGACTCTGGTGGCGACGACTCACAGCAGGCCACTGCTACTACCGGCTCAGAGTCCACGGATGCGGGCGCAGGCGCGACCGACCAACCGACCCAGACCACCATAACTGGAGCGGTGGCCGACGCCAAAGACATCGAAGCGATGACACTCGTGCGTGACTCAATGGTCGCGGTCGAGTCCGCCTATGCCAACGTCGGTACCTTCGAGCCGGCCAGTCTCACAGCCAGCCTTTTGGGACAGATGGACCCTTCACTCACGTTCGTGATCCGGGATAGCGACCAGGCCGCCAAGGCGCCGGTCTCCTCCGCGGGCGAGATGGCTTTGGACTTCTACGGCGACGCGAACAGTTACGCTCTTGGTACCAGGTCGGATTCGGGTGCCTTCTTCGGCGTCATCGTGAACAAGGGCAATAGCACCACGACTTACTACGTGAACGGCCAAGAGGAAGATTGGAGCACTCGACTGACCGAGTCAGTGGTCGGATGATCGACCCCTCCCCCAGTCACCCCCTCGTCGTCGTGACCCAGCCGCGAGGGGGTCGATATCTAGCAGCGGATTGATGCCGGAGGTGGGACTCGAACCCACATGGGCATTGCCCTACGGTGTTTAAGACCGTTGCGTCTGCCATTCCGCCACTCCGGCCACGGGCACGGGCACTACGTTAGCACGAGGGCGCAAGTGCAACCGGGAGGCATCGGGAGCCTATTCCGCCGCCATGATCACACCATCCAAGAGATCACGTTCGGACACGGTGAGCTCTTCGTATCCAAGCTCTCTCATGGCAGCCGCCACGATTGCCGCTCCTGCGACGATCACCGGCGCGCGACCCGCCTGCACGCACGGCAGTGCGGCCCGCTCTTCGGTGGTGAGGCCGGCCAGAAGGGATAGCAGACCAGCGATCTCTTCGCGGGTCAGCGTGCGAAGGTGGACGGCGGCACCATCGTAACTGCTGAGGCCCGCCGATAGCGCCGCCAAGGTGGTGATCGTACCAGCCACCCCCACCAGGCGTCTGCCCTCGGGCACCGGCGTGTCCGCGCCGAACTGACCACGCAGCCCGGCGAACTCCTCGCCCGCTTCACGGTCCACCTCTTGCAGTTCAGAGGCCGCCGGGGGGTCGGACTCGATCCACTTCTCCGTGCCCCTACTGGCTCCTAGCTGCAGGCTCTCGGCCGCCAGGGTGCCGTCCTCCCAGCGCGTGACGAGTTCTGTACTCCCACCGCCTACATCCAGCACCACCGCATCCGCTACGTCCAGAGACACTCCCGCGTACGCCAGCTCAGCCTCTCTGCTGCCGGAGAGAATCTCCGCTTTCAGATGATGCTCTTCGGCCAGGCCCTCGATGAAGTCCTGCCCGTCACTCGCGTCTCTGGTCGCGCTGGTGCCGACCAGGGTCACTCGTTCGGTCGCGACGGCCTGCGCTTCTCGAGTGAACTTCCACGCCACCTCGGCGGTACGGTGCCGAGCGGCGGTGTCAAGCCGACCGCCTTGCACGAGCCCCTGACCCAGCCGCGTGACCTCGGCCTTGCGCACCAGAGTCCAAGGGCGCCCGTCCACAACGTCGGCGATGAGCAGCCGTACCGAGATGGTGCCCACATCGATGACCGCCTTCTTGATGCCGGCATCCCACTTCGCGCAGCTGCGATCGGTACACCATCCCTCTTCCACCGGAGGAAAGAGTCGCGACCAAGCCCGCGAACTCTCTACCGTGAGATCAGGGTCTTGCGGCCCCGGGTCTTGCGGCCCCGGGTCGTAAGCGTCCAGAGATCCAGACATGCCCGCCAGCAGAGCAGCTGCGTACGCGTGTAGGCAGGAGGCGTTCTCCGCATCCTTGGGCCCTCCGATGCCGGCTTCCACCCGTGGCAGAGAGCCGGGCCCACCTCCTGAGGACGACCAGAGTGCCTCGCGACGTCGCTGGTATGAAGACGTGAGCCTTGCCATGTGCGCCCCCATCTCGGGGTCATCGGTGCATGTCGTCCTCAGCGACCGCACGCCCCCTGCCGCCTCCAGACGGGCGATCGCCGCGTCCATCGAGGGACAAGTGAGGTACAGGAGGGTGGGGTTCGGCTCCCCCCCGGGGAGCACGGGCGCAGACTCTATCACCGTCGGGTAGCCAAAAGGACACCTCACCACGACGCCGGCAAGACCGCGGGGACTACGACCCAGTTGCCCCGATATGACGGCCCGGTCGGTCGGACTGATACCGGCCGCGGTCACCGGGTCGCTCATTGGGCGACGGTGGTGTCCGTACTCTGCGGGAAGGGCAAGATGCTCACCGGCACTGAGCTCCCGGCACTGATGCTGCCGGTGGCCGCCACGATGCCACCTATGGTAACGATCACGGCGACTACGACCAGCACGAGAATGGCCACCAACCGTGAACGGCCGTTCTGCCCCGTTCGGCGGTTGCCACCCTGAGGACCTCCGGCTCCCGATTCAGGACCACCCGGCTCCTGTGGATGCATGCGATGCACCGTCCGAGCGGCGCGTTGCAGACCACGCGCCCGCCGCTGCTCTATGCCACTGGGACCGAGGGGCTGACGCGCCCGGTCTGGACGCTCTCCCCAGTCGCCCAACTTGTCGCGGTCACTCATGCGCCGGCTCCGCGGTCAGTCTAGTATGGGGGTAAGCGCTCGCTCCAAGAATCCCGGAGTTCCGGCCTGCCCGGTGGAGGTCCCCTCCGGAGCCGCGGTCGACGAAGCGCCGTCCGCACCTGTGACGATGAACAGCTCTTCGCCTGGGCGAGTGTATGAGAGATCTTGTCGGGCCAGACTCTCGAGATAGTCTGCCTGGCTGAGTCTGCCGAGCTCCGCCTGCAGTTCGGCCTTCTGTGCCACCAGTTGCTCGATGCCAGCGCTGGCCGTCTCCAGCCTCGCGCGCGCATCCACGTATGACTTGAGCGGTGCGTAGTTCGCAAGCACGCCCAGCGTGACCAAGACCAAGACCATGATGAGCAGCAACGTGCGGCGCCGTTTGGCGACCTGAGAGCGTCGTCTCGAGGGTGGCGCCGTAGCGCCCAAACGCGCTGAGATCTGAGTAGCGTGTGCATGGGCCATGGTTCATTCTGTATTCGCCCTCCCTGGCTCTCGTCCTCTCAGCACGCTGCGACCTGTTACTGCACGTCACGCCGGCTGGGTCCGCCTGCCAAGGGCCGCACGGCCTGGGTAGTACGCCCCAGCGCCCAGCTCTTCCTCGATGCGAAGCAGCTGATTGTACTTCGCAGTCCGCTCGCCGCGGCTGGGAGCGCCAGTCTTGATCTGGCCGGCGTTGGTGGCCACGACCAGGTCCGAGATCGTGCTGTCCTCTGTCTCACCCGAGCGGTGACTGACAACTGCTGTATAGCCGGCGGCGCTGGCCATGGCCATGGTGTCCAGGGTCTCGGTCAAGGTGCCTATCTGGTTGAGCTTGATGAGGATACTGTTGGCCACGCCCTTCTCGATGCCCACAGCCAGCCGCTGGCTGTTGGTGACGAACAGATCGTCGCCCACCAGCTGCACGCTGTCTCCCACCAGCTTGGTTATCGCCGCCCACCCCTGCCAGTCTTCCTCGGCCATGCCGTCTTCGACGCTTACTATCGGATAGCGTTTGCAGAGATCCGCGTAGTACGCCGCCATCTCTTCCGGCGACAGGGTGCGCCCCTCTCCGGCCAGCACGTACACGCCCTTCTTGGCATCGAAAAACTCAGTGGCAGCAGGGTCCAGGGCCAGAGCGATATCCTTGCCCGCGGAGTACCCCGCCTTCTCGATCGCCTCCAGTATCACCTTGAGTGCTTCTTCGTTACTGGACAGGTTCGGGGCAAAACCACCTTCGTCCCCCACGGCCGTAGCCAAGCCCATGCCCGCCAGTACCGACTTCAGCGAATGAAAGGTCTCCACACACATCCGCAGCCCCTCGGAGTAATTGGCGGCACCCACGGGCATGACCATGAACTCCTGCAGATCGACGTTGTTGTCGGCGTGCTTTCCACCGTTCAGGATATTCATCATCGGTACGGGGAGAGTATGCGCGTTCACCCCTCCGAGGTACCTGTACAGGGGCATGCCCAGAGCGTCAGCGGCTGCCTTCGCCACCGCAAGTGAAGCCCCCAATATGGCGTTGGCTCCGAAGTGCCCCTTGTTAGGCGTGCCGTCGGCTTCGATGAGCAGGCGGTCTACCTCACGCTGCTCCATCGCGTCCGCACCTGCCAAGGTCTCGGCTATCTCGTTGTTCACATACCCGACGGCTTTGAGCACTCCTTTGCCCCCGTAAGCCCCGCCGCCGTCGCGCAACTCTACGGCCTCGAAAGAGCCCGTGGACGCACCAGACGGCACGGCAGCCCTTCCCCAACCTCCACTCAGCAACTGCACCTCGACCTCGACGGTGGGATTACCGCGAGAGTCCAACACCTGCCGTCCAACAACGCTCTCTATGAACGTCATCGCGCCTGCTCCTTCTTCGCTCGCTGGTAGAACTCTTCTTGCCGCTCTAAAGACAGACTCCGGAACTCCAGACCCTCGGCCTCTGCCAACTCCGCGGCCCGGTCTACACGATACCTGAAACGGAGCGCCGAACGGCGTAGCGCGACCTCTGGGTCCACCTTCAGCTTGCGCCCCAGGTTCACCACGGCGAAGAGAAGGTCTCCCACTTCGTCCGCGAGGGCGTCGCCGGCGGCGTGCCCCGCGATCTCCTGCTCGACTTCGGCGGTCTCTTCTCGCACCTTGACCATCACTTCGTCGGCGCTCCGCCAATCGAAGTTGGCCGCCGCAGCCCGCTGCTGCAGCTTCTGGGCCAAGAGGACGGAGGGGAAGCTCTCGGGGATGTCGTGAAAGATGCCTTCTCTCCCCTCGGTGTCCCGCTTGATGGTCTCCCAGGTCTCGTGGACGTCATCGGGGGTGACCGCCTGAGCGCCCGCGAATATATGGGGGTGGCGACGGACCAGCTTGGCGCTGATGCCGGCAGCCACCTTGCCCAAGTCGTAGTCTCCCCCCTCTTCGGCCACGCAAGCCAGGAAGAAGACTTGATAAAGCAGGTCGCCCAACTCACCACAGACCGGCTCCTCACCCCAAGCGGACCGGTTGGCTATGGCATCCACCAGCTCGTAGACCTCCTCGACCGTATAGGCCACGATGGTCTCCTGAGTCTGCTTGCGGTCCCATGGACATTCCTTGCGCAGGCGCGCCGTGAGCTCGTACAAGCCGGCCAGTTCAGCCACCAGAGCGTCTCTCGGCACGGCGACCCTTTACTCGCTGGTCGTACTGGTGGGGGACTCCTCTGTGGCACCCTCGGTGGCAGCCGTGTCTTCCTGCCCGGCAAGAGTGGTACTGCTCGGCGGAGCGGCTATCACCGCATCCGGCGGGGCATACCCTGACTTGTAGATCACTCCCAGCTTCTGGATGGTCTCCGTCAGCCAATCGTCCCAGGCCTTGGCCTCCTCCTCAGCGAGCAGCTTGCTGCGGATCTGCTCCTTGACCGAGTCGTAGGCGAGTTGCTGGGCGGGCGTGATATCAGTCACCTGGATCACGCTGTATCCCGGTTGAGTCCTGACCGGCTGAGAGAGCTCGTCCTTCTTCAGATTGAAGACCGCCTGTTCGAAGGCGGGATCGGTCTGGCCACGAACGACGTCGCCCAGTTCTCCCTCGTTGCTCTTGCTCGAGACGTCGTCCGAGTACTCCTCGACCATAGTCACGAAATTG
This sequence comes from uncultured Actinomycetes bacterium, assembly GCA_963718375.1. GTDB lineage: Bacteria > Actinomycetota > Thermoleophilia > RBG-16-64-13 > RBG-16-64-13 > RBG-16-64-13. Next base: position 425,186 of record CAVQZD010000005.1, read on the forward strand.
GCGCCGTTCATGATCTCGCTGCGCACCTTGGCCGCCTCGGTCTCCGCAGCGTCCCAGTCGCTCTGGCTGGGGGTATCCGTCAGCATGTTGCCCGAAGCGTCCAAGAACGGCGAGATCAATATGTGCCGCACCTGACGCGACTCAGCGAGGATGTACTCCGACTCGTGCTGGTCGTAGTAGGCCTGGACCTCGCTCTCTTTGATGGTCACCCGGGAAGTGACGGCTTCCCTCATCCTCTCAAGCCACAGGTTCTGCTCGATGCCCATGCGGAGCTGATCGAGAGTCATGCCTTGCTGCGCCACCGCCTCCTGGAATTTGGCGTCGTCGCCCAGGAACATACCGCTTATCTGAGCGACCCCGGCATCGATGTCCGCCGGAGTCACGCTCACATCGAAATCCGGGCCCTGCTGGTACAGCACCTCGAGGATGACCAAGTACTCGGCACACTTCTGCTTGAAGAGCTCGTAGTCTTCCGGCTGCTTGCCCTTGTCCGGAGCCTTGCCGGCCGCCTCATAGGCAGCCACAAAAGCGTCGTACTCCTCTTGCGTGACCACCCCATTGCCGACCTGAGCGACGGCCCCATCAGGCAGGCCGCTACCGCAACCGTAGGCAGTGGCAAACAGGGCAACAGACAACAGAAGGAGCAGGCCGACGGCTATCCTTCTGACCACTCGCGACCTCACTTACTCGGACCGGGCGCATCGTCCCGCTCAAAGAGCGCGAGTATATCATCCAGCACTCTTCGAGCCGTCTCGCGGGGGCCGCCCTCCTCACCCCTAGTGCCTAGGGTCAACTGACCCTGAAGCGGCGCGTACACATAGCGACGGTCACGCTCCCGCAGCCGTTCCCGAGACCCCGGCGGCAGGATAAGCCCTGTCATCGTGACCTTGCCCGGTTTCACCGCAAGGGAGTCCGCGTCCAGGGCCTGAAGAGTCACTCGCACCTCACCCAGGAATATCAGGTTGTCCACCGACTCTGGGACTTCACCGAAGCGATCGGCAAGTTCGGTCCTCAGCTCAGAGAGCTCGTCCAGCGTCCCGGCGGAAGCGATGCGCCTATGCAGGTCCACCCTGGCGGCCTCGTAGCCTATGAAGTCAGAAGGCACGTGCGCATCGATGCCGATATCCACGCGAGGCAGCTTCTCGATAGCGGCGCCCTCTCCCTGGAGCTGCGCCGTCGCGTCTCTGAGCATGGAGAGATACATCTCGAAGCCCACGGCCGCGATGTGGCCGGATTGTTCCTCGCCCAAGAGCTCTCCGGCCCCGCGGATCTCGAGGTCGCGCATGGCTATCTTGAAGCCCGAACCCAACTCGGTGTAGTCGGCCAATGTCGATAGCCGGGCTATCGCCTCGTGCGTGAGTGCCGCTTCATCTGGATGGAACAAGAAGGCGTGCGCGACCCGGGTCGACCGCCCTATGCGGCCCCGTATCTGGTACAACTGCGCAAGGCCCAGCAAGTCCGCCCTCTCGACGATGAGCGTGTTCGCATTCGGTATGTCCAGTCCGCTCTCGATGATGGTGGTAGTCACAAGCACCTGTGAGTCACCTCGCAAGAAGTCGAGCATCACCTGCTCCAGCTGCTGCTCGGGCATCTGTCCGTGGGCAACGACGAAGCGCACCTCGGGCATCAGCGCGCGTAGCCGCTCCGTGGCCCTGTCGATCGTCTCCACTCGGTTGTGCAAGTAGAAGACCTGCCCTCCCCGGCCGATCTCCCGCTCGATGGCCCTCGTCACCATGCCCTCGTCGTAGAGCCCCACGTAGGTCTGGATAGGATGGCGGTCCCTCGGCGGCGTCTCGATGATGCTGACGTCGCGCACCCCCGCCAGCGACATCTGCAGCGTGCGCGGTATGGGCGTGGCGGTAAGGGTGAGAACGTCGACCTTCACCTTCATGCGCCGGAGCATCTCCTTCTGCGAGACCCCGAAACGCTGCTCCTCGTCCACGATGACCAAGCCTAGCTCCTTCGGCCTCACGTCTTGTGACAGTAGGCGGTGGGTGCCGATGAGCACGTCCACTTTGCCCGCCGCGAAGTCGGCCAGGATCCGCTTCTGCTCCGAGGCGGACCGAAAGCGAGACACCATCTCCACCTTCACGGGAAAGTCGGCGAAGCGCTCGCGGAAGGTGCCGTAGTGTTGCTGAGCCAGGATGGTGGTCGGCACCAACACCATGACCTGTCTGCCGTCGAGCGTGGCCTTGAACGCCGCTCGCAGAGCTACCTCAGTCTTGCCGTAGCCGACGTCCCCACAGAGGAGCCGGTCCATGGGGCGATTGGACTCCATGTCATCCTTGATGACGTCGATGGCCCGCAGTTGATCCTCGGTCTCCTCATAGGGAAAGGCACTCTCGAAGCGAGCCTGCCATTCCCCGTCTTCAGCGAAGGCATGGCCCTTGCTCGCCTGCCTCAACGCGTATAGCTGGAGCAGCTCCCCGGCGACCTGCCGGGCGGCTTTCCGCACGCGGCTCTTCAGGTTCTCCCAGGCTACTCCACCAAGCTTCGAGAGCCCCGGCGCGGTACCTCCGGCGCCCACGTAGCGCATGACCTTGCTTATCTGGTCATGGGGCACGTAGAGCATGTCAGTGTCTCGATAGGCCAGGTCCAGGTAGTCACGCGTGACACCGGCGACGGTCTTGGTAGATATGCCTTCGAACCGTCCGATGCCGTGGTCCTCATGCACCACGTAGTCACCCTTGCGCAGATCCCGGAAGCTCGTTAGCCCCGCGACCACGGACGGCCGCGCGACAGCCGCCTTGTGCCGGCGTGGGAAGACCACCGTGTCGCCCAGGACGGCTAGCCTCAGCTGAGGGATGACGAAATGGCCGTGCAACGAAAGGGGCACGAACGACACGCCAGCGGTCGAGGGTATCTCTTCCGCCGAGGCCACCACTCCGCCCAGGCCTGGCGCCGCGAACACGGCACGCTCGGCCTCCGCTCGCTGCTCAAAAGCTATGACCACCCGGTAGTCGTCCTTCGCCATCCTGCGGATGGCTTCTTCGGCCTCGGCCACACTGGCTACGGGCAACTGGCCGCTGCTTGCGTGTACGACAGGCACTTCCTCGCCCTGCTCAGCCGAGACAAGCGAACTGATGGTGATGGGCTGGTGACGCACCAGGTCCTCCTGGACCTGCGTCCAGTCCGAATACCAGCCTGCCTCCGCCTCATCCCCCAGGACGTCCTGGCGGTCACTCTGGAAGGCCTCGACCTGGGCGGAGGCCAATGCGGGGTCCACTACCACCGCCAGGGCATCCTCCGCCAACAGGGAGGAGATGCGCTCTACCCGTCCCCCGGGTGCCTCAGCGGCTGCATGGAGCTTGATCGTCTGCAGGGGACCCAGGGAGCGCTGCGAGTACACCGAGAAGGTGCGAAGGCTCTCGATCTCATCACCCCAGAACTCCATGCGCACCGGATACGTGGACGTGGAAGCGAACACGTCGATCAGGCCTCCACGTACTGAGAAGTCTCCGGCGTCCTCGACCTGGTCCACCCGCACGTAGCCCAGATCCACCAGACTGCGTGTCAGGTGTTCAAAGTCATGTCGCGCCCCAACCCCCAATTCAAGGGGTGCCGTGACCGCCGCCATCACCCCCTCCATCAGGGTGGCCGCCGCCGTCACCACGACTGGGGGCCGCGCTTCTCCCGCCGTTCCGGACTTCACAACCTGATGCCCGTCGGCGCTCACAAGCGCTTCAACGGCCCTCGCTCGCCTGCCGGCCACTCGAGGCTGCACCTCGGCCTCTGACCCGTACCACACCCCTCGCGGAGGCAATAGGAGGACTCTACGGTCGGCGCAGTATTGGGCTAGGTCGTGCTCCAGATGCGCGGCCGCCTCCTGGTCGGGGGCGATTGCCAGCACCGGCCTCCGGCGAAAGGTCTTGTGCTCGAGCAGCCCGCCCAAGATGAAGGCCTGAGTGAAGTTGGGGACTGCGATCTGCAGTCGAGCCAGACCCTCCGCTGCCTGGTCCGCCAATGTCTCGAGAGGCGCATAGCCGCGCAGAAGCCCAGTAAGCCGGGGCATCTACAGGCTCCGGGCAGCCAACCACTCCTCAGCTGCGTCGGCGGCCTTCTCTATCAGCCCTAAGACTTCCTCTCTTGGCTCTGTGAAAGGCGCTAGGACATGATCTATCAGTGGGCGACTGTCACCCTCAGGGCGCCCCACCCCCACTCGCACCCGCCAGAAGTCCCTGGAATGGAGGTGCTGCTCCAGGCTGCGAAGACCGTTGTGCCCCCCCAGGCCCTGCCCTTCCTTCAGGCGCACTTCACCAAAGGGCAGTTCGACCTCGTCGTGGATGACCAGCATTCTCTCCACCGAGACCTTGTGTTTGCGCGCAGCCTCAGATACGGCGATGCCAGAGCGGTTCATGAAGGTCATGGGCAGTAAGAGCAATACCCGCGTGCCATTGATGGTGCCCTCGCCCATCAGGCCCTGGAATTTGGAGCGCAGCTTCGGTAGGCCATGGCGCCGGCGCAACTCTTCGCCGACCATGAAGCCCACATTGTGGCGTTGATACTGATGCTCGGGCCCAGGGTTGCCCAAGGCGACCACCAGATGGAGAGCGTCTGCACCCAACTGGTCCGAGGAGCTATTCCTCCTCGTTAGCCTCACTGCCAATCACCTCAGGCTCAGCAGCCTCTGCTTCCTCGCCCTCGACTTCTTCGGCGGCAGCCTGCTCGACCCGCGGCGCGACCATCGCCAGGATGACCGCTTCGGGATCGTCAACGATCGCCACATCCTTGGGCACGACGAGCTGACCGACCGTCAGATGGTGGCCGATAAGCAGCTCGCTGACATCCAGCTCCAAGGAGGCCGGCATGTCACCCGGCAGCGCGCGCACAGTGACTTCGCGCCTCTCCCAATCCAGTATGCCGCCGTCGATCAGACCCGCGGCGGTGCCGATGGCCTCGACCAACACCGGGGACTCGATCTCGACGGCCAGGTCGACCTCGTGCAGATCCACGTGCTGGAGATACCTCTTGACAGGATGGAACTGAAGCTCTTTGACGACAGCGTAACGGGCCTTTTCCTTGGTCGTCCCCTCACCCTTGGCGGAGCCGGCAAAATCCAGCTCGAGGACGATGTTGTGACCGAGCGCCATGGCAGCCTTCAGGTCATCGACCTTGAGGGCGATGGAGGTCGCGTCTTTGCCCTTGGCATAGGAAACGGCTGGGACCATGCCCTGCGCCCGCAGTCGACGCGCCGGGCCGTTACCGGTCTCCTGTCGCTCGTATACCGCTAGCCTGATGCTGTCCATGTATCTCTCCTCGAGCCTCAGCCTATGTGCCCATCGACAGACGAGCGCCTAGAACAGCTGGTTTTCTCCCTGGAATAGCTCGCTAACCGACTCGTCGGCAAAAACGCTTCTGATAGTGTCCGCCAGGATATCGGCCGTGGATAGTACCACAATCTTCTGTAGGTCTACGCCGTCCCGCAGCGGGATCGTGTCGGTGACCACGACTTCCTTCAGCGGCGATGCAGCTATCCGCTCGTACGCGGGCTCCGACAGCACGGCGTGAGTGCAAGCGGCGTAAACCTCTCTCACACCGTGGTCTATCAGGGCTTGGGCGCCGATCACCACGCTCCCCGCTGTGTCGATTATGTCGTCGACCATGACTGCAGTCTTGCCCTTCACCTCGCCGATGACGGCCATGACGCGCGATTCGTTGTGTCCGTCCCGGAACTTGCTGAGCACGGCCAGCGGGCAGTCGAGCCGGTCGGCCATCCTCTTAGCCGTCTTCATCCCTCCGGCGTCCGGCGACACCACGATCAGGTCCTTGAGGTTCTTCATCTTGAAGTAATCCGCGATCATCGAGAGCGCGGTCATGTGATCTACAGGCACACTGAAGAAGCCCTGCAACTGACCGGCGTGCAGATCCATGGTGACGACTCGGTCCACGCCTGCCGCTTGCATGATGTCGGCCACCAGCCGGGCAGTGATGGGCTCACGCGGGCAACTCTTCTTGTCCTGGCGCGAGTAGCCCATCCACGGGATGACCGCGGTGACCCTATGTGCAGAGGCCAAGCGAGCTGCCTGGGCCATGATGAGCAGCTCGACAAGGTTCTCGTTCACCGGCCGGCAGGTGGACTGGATGATGAACACGTCCGCGCCCCTGATGCTGTCGCCGTATTTGACGTAGATCTCTCCGTCGGCGAAGGTCTTGATCTCGACCTCGCCCAGCTCAATGTCCAACTTGTCTGCGACCTTGGCACTCAGCTCGGGGTTACCCCGGCCCGAGAACACCATCAGCGAACGCTCGGGGTTCATCTTCGCGCAGCGCCGCGGTTCCCGCTGTGTCATGCCCCGCTCCTCCTTTGTTCTCTCCACTGAATCAAGGTATCACTGATTCTTCAGTGTCATAAGGCTTTCTGCTTCTGCCAATTCCTCTTGCGAATTCACACCGAGCGCCAAGGTCGGGTCCGCCACCTTACAGGCGGCCACTCGCGCCCCGCGCTCACGCAAGCCGGCGATCACATCGGTCAGATACATCTCTTGCTGATCGTTGTCGCTCGTCACGTCAGCGAGTATCTCCAGCGTCTCGGGCATCGGCAGGATATACATAGAGCTGTTGACTTCGTGCACGTCCAACTGCTCCGGAGAGGCGTCCCGATGCTCGACGATCCTCTCGACCGACCCGTCTTCGCCCCTGAGCACGCGCCCGTAGCCCGTCGGGTCTTCCAGGTCCATGGTGAGCACCGTCGCAGCCGCCCGCTCCGAGGTGTGCACCCGCACCAACTCACTCAGCATCTCACCGGTCACCATAGGGGTGTCGCCGGGAAGGACCAGCATCGCCCCGGGCGGTATCTGGTCGGCCGCACAGAGGACCGCGTGACCCGTGCCCAGCTGCTGCTCCTGAAGCGCCACCACCACCTCACGAGGCAAGTGCGGCCGGACCAGTTCGTGGCCGTGCCCCAGGACCACCACCGTCTTCTCCGCGCCGACGGCGCTGGCAGCGTCAAGCACATGAAGGACCATGGGCCGCCCGCAGACGGGATGCATGACTTTGGGTAGCGTCGACTTCATACGTTTGCCCTGGCCTGCGGCCAACACGACGACGCTGGCGATCTCTGAAGTCACTCCGACACGCACCCCGACTGTCTCGATGGGAAAGGGAACGAGCTGGGGCGGCAGGATTCGAACCTACGAATGACGGGACCAAAACCCGTTGCCTTACCACTTGGCGACGCCCCACCGCTGCTATCTCCGGCACTTGGCCCGAGGGCTGGAAGTATAGGTCAGCCCACTAGACCGGTCAACCTGACGCCCGGCCAGGAGATGGGGACCTCACGCTACCCCGTGTATTACCTTGACAGCCTTGGCCTTGAACCCCCTGATGACCATCCTGTCCGCCAACTCTTCCGCCTTCTCGGCGGAAGCACAGACCCCGTAGATGGTCGGCCCAGAGCCACTCACCAGCGCCCCCAGCGCGCCCTCTCGCGTGACCAGTTCGCGATCGGTCATCAGCGTCGGCATGAGGCGACAGGCGCTTTCCTCCAAGTCGTTCTCCAACATGCGGCCCACTTGCGCGACGTCCTGCACCCGGTGCCAACGCTTCGCCGCTTCGCCGCTGCGGTATTCGAAGACCGCCCTATTGCCGAAGGGCTGCACCTCATCAAAGGTACGGTAGACGCGCTCGGTAGAGAGATGCCGGTTGGACATGACCAGGACCAGAGCCAACTCCGGCAGGTCAAGGGGTTCTAGGATCTCCCCGATACCCCTACCTATGGCGGGCCGTGCCTGCAAGAAGAACGCCACATCCGCTCCGACACGCCGCGCTAAAGCCACCTGCCTCTCGGAGTCCGGCACCGGCCCACCTGCCTCGGTCAGCGCCTCGAGCCCGGCCAGGAGCGCACAGGCCCCGTCAGAGCTGCCGCCTCCCAGGCCCCCGCCCACTGGTATGCGCTTGTCAATCTCGATGCGGCCGTCGAAGGCCCAACCTGTCTCGTCCTCAAGCACCTTGATGGCTTTGAAGGCCAGGTTGGCCTCACCGTCGGCCGCCGGGCACTTGACTTTGAGGTTGCCCGGTGCGCCCCCGACGGGCCGGGCCGCCAACTTGACGTCAAGGGTATCGAAGAGGTCCACGGGCGCGAACACGGTGAACAGCTCGTGAAAGCCCTCCTCGTTGGTGGGCCCCACCAAGAGGCAGAGATTGACCTTGGCCGGTGTCTTTCTGACCGATTCCATCAACCCATCATAACCTACACGCAGGGCGCGTCTTCGCCGCGAGCGACCGTGTTCCCGGATAACCCCGCCGCGCGTCAACTGCCACCATCGGCTCCTCCGAGTCGCTCAGCCAACTGGACAAACTGCCGGGGCAGGAGTCTCTCGGCTCGGATATCGGCAGGCAAGTCGAGTGTAGCAAGGGCGTCCGCCACCTCGCCCCGCGGCACGCCCAAACCCGAGGATAGACTATTGACCAGCGTCTTGCGCCGCTGACCGAAGGCGGCTTGGATCACCGTGCGCAGCCGGGCGGGGGCCGTGGCCGGAAGAGCATCCGCGGGAAGCCTCTCCAGGACCACCAGGCTCGAATCCACGCGTGGCTGCGGATAGAAAATGGAGCGCCCCAGCGGCCGAGTGCGCTCTACCCTGCTGTAAAGCTGCACCCATACCGACAGGGTGCCGAAGTCCTTGGTGCCCGGGACCGCGGCCATGCGCTCGGCCACCTCCCGCTGCACCATCACGACATAGCGTCTCACCGAGGAGAGTCGCTGCAGCGCCTCGGCGATGAAGGGACCGGCGACCGAGTACGGCAGATTGCTGGCGCAGAGGGTGGGTTCCGGCTCGAGCCTCTCCAGGTCGGCCTTGAGCACGTCCTGGAAGTGGAGAGTCACGTTTGGATCGTCCCTGAGAGTAGATTCCAGAGGCGCCTTGAGCCGCTGGTCGATCTCAAATGCGTGGACGCATCGACACACACCGGCCAACGCCGTCGTCAGGACCCCCAAGCCGGCGCCGACCTCCAGGATCACGTCGTCGGGCCGCGCCCCAAGCTGCACCAGGATGACCCCCAGGATGTTGTCATCGATCAGAAAGTTCTGACCCAAGTCGCGCTTCGGTACGACCCCGAACTCCCTGATGCGTGCGAGCGAGACCTGGCGGAGCCCGGAGTCGGCCCTGCTTGTGACCGCGTCCGGATCCCGGTGCTTCACCCTGCGGTGGCCTCGGCCACCCGCGGGAAAGCCCTATACACGTTCTGCTCAACCTGCTCAGCCAAGTCCTCGACTGTCACTCCACGCAGGCCGGCTACGAACTCGTAGGTCTGTGCCACCAGGCCCGGACGATTGGGGCGCCCGCGTAATGGCTCCGGCGTGAGCCACGGGGCGTCCGTCTCCAGCAGAAGCAGCTCTGCGGGAGTGGTCTTCGCGGCCTCCTGCAGCTCGTAAGCCTTGTTGTATGTGACGTTACCGGCGAAGCTCACGTAGTAGCCGCGCTGCGCGACTTCTGCCAGGCGCTCGGGCAGCGAAAAGCAGTGCAGCACGACTGTGAGACCCGTAGCGTGTTCACCCAGCAACGCCAGGGTATCCTCGGCGGCCTCGCGAGTGTGCACCACCACGGGCAGCCCTACCCGCGCGGCAAGATCGATGTGCCGAACGAAGGCCTCCTGCTGCACTTCGCGCGGGGAGCGGTCTCGGTAATAGTCCAGCCCGGTCTCACCCACCGCTACCACTCGCGGGTGAGCAGTCCACATCTCGATCTCGACCATGCCTCTGTCGTCGACGGCCGCGGCGTCGTGCGGGTGGTAGCCGACAACGGCCAGCACTTCAGCAAACCTCTCGGCCAGTTGCACCGAGAGCCGCGACGAGTCCAGGTCGGTGCCGCACTGCAGCATAAGGCCGACTCCGCGCTCGCGCGCGTCGGCCACCAACGACGCTGGGTCTTCCTGCGAGTGATTGAGATGGGTGTGGGTGTCGATGAACATCAGCCCACGAGCCTGCAGTGCTTCTCGAATCGATCTTGGGCCGAGGCGGCCGTCACCCTCACTCCTCGATGCGAGGGAACAGCGGCGGGCCGGTCACCACCGCGCGACCGGGAACGAGTACGCCAGCATCCCAGCGGGCTTCGTCCCAGGAGGGCATGGCCGTCGCGTCCAGCCCGAGCCGCTCTCGGATGGCGAGCGCGGTGTGCGGGATGAAGGGATAGAGTAGTACCGATAGGAGGCGCAGCCCCTCGGCCAGCTCCCAGAGGGTGGAGTCGAGCGTGTGCTTCGCCTCCGCGCTGTCGTCCTTCGCCAATTTCCACGGCGCGCTCTCCTCCACGTACCGGTTGAGCCTGCGCACGAACGCCCAGATGGTCTCGAGGGCCCCGGTGAGTTCGAGCTCCTCGATCTGCGCCCGAACCGCGGCGCAGGCGGCAGAAGCCTCCGTGCTCAGGAGGGATCTGACCGGTGTAGACACCACCCCGCCGCGGTACTTGCCGATCATGGAGACGGTCCGCGACACCAGGTTGCCCAGTTCGTTGGCAAGCTCGCTGTTGTAGCGGGCCTTGAAGCCCTCTTCGCTGACCATACCATCCTGCCCGAAGCTCACTTCGCGCAGGCAGTAGAAGCGGAAGGGGTCGGCGCCATACTGCTCGATGAGCGGGAACGGGTCCATGACATTGCCACGCGTCTTGGACATCTTCTCTCCGCCCAGCTTCAGGTAGCCGTGGATGAAGAGGTGCTCGGGCAGTTCGTAGCCTGCCGACATGAGCAGTGCCGGCCAGATGATGGCGTGGAACTTCAGGATGTCCTGCGCCATGAGGTGGTAGGTCGCGGGCCAAAAGCGGGCAAGATCTTGACCTGGAGCGTATGAGAGAGCGCTGAGGTAGTTGATCAAAGCGTCTACCCACACATAGATCACTTGCGACTCGTCCCAGGGCACGCTGATGCCCCACTTGAGAGTCGCTCGGGATATTGAGATATCCTCCAACCCCTGCTCGATGAACGAGAGGGCCTCGTTGTAGCGGTGCCTCGGCCTCACGAAGTCAGGATGCTCGCGGTAGTGCTCCAGCAGCCGGTCCTGGAAGGCCGATAGTCTGAAGAAGTAGTTGTCCTCGTCCATCTGCACAGGGACGGTGCCGTGGTCGGGACAGTGTCCCTCTACCAGGTTGTCCTCGGTGTAGTACGCCTCACAGGCTGGGCAGTACAGGCCCGTGTACGAGCCTTTGTAGATGTCGCCGGCGTCGTGACAGCGCTTCACGAAATCTTGCACGAATCTTTCGTGCTCAGGGTCCGTCGTCCGGATGAAGAAGTCGTTGCTGGCCCCCACCTTGACCGCGACCTCTTTGAACTTGGCCACCACCTCGTCCACGTGCTCTTTGGGCGTCAGGCCGCGAGCGCAGGCGGCCTGCTCCACCTTGGTGCCGTGCTCGTCGGTGCCCGTGAGAAAGAAGACGTCGTCGCCCAACTGCCGGTGGAAGCGTGCGGCCGCGTCAGCGGCCGCCGTCGTATAAGCGTGCCCGATATGCGGCACGTCGTTGACGTAGTAGATAGGGGTGGTGATGTAGAACCGGGCCATAGCCCGGCTATTCTAGCATCGGGCCCGCCAAGGACAGCCCCGGACCACCAGCCCGGTGCTCTCAGACCAAGCTCAACCCGATGCCCACGCCGATTATGGCCAGGATGATGGAGAGCACGATGCCGAAGCAGAAGATCACGGTGGAGACTACGCACCACGCCTTCGCTACGCCGGAGGCGTGCTGCGCACCGGCGACGTCCCCGGCGGCCAAAAGATTGTCCACCTTCACCGCGTAGATGACCGCCACTATGCCACCCGGTAGGAAGAAGAAGATGAGCGAGATTATGGCCCAGACAAGATAGTTGGGCACCTTCGGGATGAGGCCGGGAGTGGCGGGCTGGGGGGCGACCCCTTGGCTGGCGGCGGTCACCATTTGAGTAGGGGCCTGCTCCTGCGCCGCTGGGGCGAGCGAGGTCCCGCAAGACTGACAGAACGACGCTGAATCAGCATTCTCCGTGCCACACTTCGGACAGTACATCCCCGCCTCCTTCGAATGTCCGCTCAGCCGCACCGGTCTGAGCTTCGCTTGAAAGACATGCTACGCGACGTGTCATGCGAACACAACTTCGGCGCCGCGTCAGGGGGGCCTCAAAAGACAAAGGGAGCCGGCCCTGGGGCCGGCTCCCTCGTTACCACAAGCTATCAGACTGACTAGGCAGTCGGTGGGGTGCCGCTCGGTGCCTCGGGCGGAGTATTCGCAGGGGGCTTAGTCGAGCCGGTGTTGATATTGACCTTCGGCACAGTCGTCGTACCGTAGTCACCGCTCGTGTCCTTGAACATCATGTATCCGCAGAAGAGGACGCCGACGCCGGCCACAAGGGTGATGAGCCCACCCGGCCTCCAGGCCCAGACGTCGTAGCCGCCATACGGCGCATCGAGGGTGCCGATGATGCCGATCAGGGTGAGGACGCCACCGATGACCAGCACCGGCCCGGCCTCCATGTACCACTTGGGCAGCGGCTTGTCCATCGCGAAGAAGACCTTGGCGAAGACCCACAGGGCCACGATCAGAGCAAAGACGAAGGCGGCCACGCCGGCGTCAAGATCCCAACCCAGGACGTTAGTAGAAGGCACGTCCACGGCCTCGCCGAGGAGTCCGCCCAGACCTTCGAGAAGATCACCGACCTTCGCCTTCCACCACGGGATGCTGACCCCGACTATAGTGACCGCCAAGGCGATGATCACGCCCCAGTCCCACTTCTTCATCCGACCGATGTTGATGTTCATTCCCACCTCCCATACCACAGCTTGGTTAGTTCCCGCTCCATCCATGCCACTGCCCCACGATAGGCGGACCGGCAGCGACGTGTCAAGCGTACGGTCCCCAAGAAACGAACGTGCGAACCTCAAGGGCGCGCGTGCTATCCCTTGACCCGCAGACCCACCGCGTACATATCCTTTCTCGGCAAGCCCGTCAACGCGGACACAATCGACGCAGCCCTCCTGACCCCGACCCCCGCTTCGACGAGTTCTGTCATCGCCTGGACACCGGCAGAGTCGAGGTCAGGCGCACCCGGCTTCGGCCCCGCAGACTCGGGTGCCAGCACCAGTGCGACCTCGCCCTTGACGGCCTCGGCCAGCCTCTCCAACACCTCCACTGCGCTGCCCCGCACGACCTCCTCATGCAGCTTGGTCAGCTCCCGACACACCGCCATCTGCCGCGTCGGCCACCGCTCGCCCAGGGCCGCCACCGAGCTGCGGACCCGCCGCGGAGACTCGAAGGCGACCACGGCCGCACCGGTGCCGTCCAAGGCCTCCACCTGCGCGACCAGCTTCGACTTGCTGCGAGCAAGGAAGCCGATGAAGGCGTACCGGTCACACGGCAGCCCCGACAGCACCAACGCAGTGGGGACCGCCGAGGGGCCGGGGAGCACGGTGACCGGCAGGCCTTCTGCCGCGCAGGCCCTCACCAGGCTGAAGCCCGGGTCGGAGATCCCAGGCATGCCTGCGTCGCTGACCACCGCCACGTCCTTGCCTTCGCGGAGCAGCGGCAGTAGCGACGACAGCCGCTGTTCCTCGTTGTGATCATGAAAGCTGACCAAGTGAGCATTTATGCCGTGGCGGTCGAGCAGTATGCGGGTGTGTCGCGTGTCTTCGCAGGCTACAAGGTCCGCGCTGCGGAGGATCTCGAGTACCCTCAGGGTGACGTCCTGCAGATTCCCGATGGGTGTGGCACAGAGGTAGAGCATGGCGCAGTATGGTGGCGCCGGCCGCTAGGCGCCGGCGCCCTCGAGGGCCTCCCAGGCGACGAGGCCAGCACCCACGATGCCGGCGTCATTGCCGAACTTGGCCAGCTCGATGCGCACCTCGTCCCTTGCAGGGGCTATCGCGTTCTGACGCAGATACTCCTCGGCCGGGCGCAGCAGCATGTCACCGAGAGCGCTCACTCCGCCGCCCACGACGATGACCTCTGGGTCGAAAGCGTCGGCGATGCTCACCAGACCCACCCCCACCCAACCGGCCAGCTCTCCGACCGCCTCCAACGCTCCGGGGTGCCCGCCACTCGCCAGCTCCGAGACGTCCCGGCCTGTCATCTCGCCCTTCTGCACAAGCGCGGCCAGTTCGCCGGTCGGATCCAAGACCGCATCCCCCGCGCGCTCCGACGCATAGCGAACTAGCGCCGGGCCCGACGCGTAGGGCTCCAGGTGTCCCCTGCCGCCGCATCCGCATAGCAGACCGCCCGGCTTCACCACCAGATGCCCCAGCTCGCCTGCCGCACCGTGAGCTCCGCGGTAGACCTTGCCGTCGAGCAATAGCCCCCCTCCCACCCCCGTACCGAGGATGAGCAGCACCGCGTTCCGACAACCCCGGGCCGCGCCTGCTTTGTGTTCACCCCAGATCGCTGCCTTGGCGTCGTTCTCCAGGATCACAGGCATCCTCAGCGCCTCCGCGAGAGGACCGGCCACAGGCGTCTCCGTGAGGGGCAGATTGGGCGCCTTGACCATCACCCCTCTCTCGCGGTCTACCGTGCCCGCGCAGGCGAGGCCGATGCCCGCCGGCGCGAACTGCTCGAACTCGCCCAGCGCTCGGCGCAGCGTCTCCTCCAGTCCTTGAAGGAAGGATTCGGCTGAAGCGGTGACGCTTGCCTCCACCAACTTCGGCGCCAGCATGGTCCCGTCGCGGTCCACCGGGGTGACCGCGACCTTGGTGCCACCGACATCCACTCCCAGCACAGAGTCGGCCATTGCTACTCCGTCTGCTCCGATTCCTCCGGTGACTCTGGTTCGGTCTCGAGAGCGACCTTCGCCTCGGGCAGATCCTCGGCCCGAACGATCACTTCCTGCCTCCCCACGCCGTTGAAGGTGATGCCGATGACCTTCGACACCGCCTCGTGCTTGATGTACGCCTCGATGCCCGCGCTCCTCAGCTTCCCCAGGATGATCTCGGCCTCCACCGGATCGTTGGTAGTCATGAGGGTCACCAGTCCATCAGAGTCCGAGTTCATCTGAAACCTCCTGCATAGCGATTAGTCCGATTTCTAGGAACTCGTCCAACTCCAGGCCGAGCTCGGAACACGTCATGATGTCTTCACGCCTTGCTCCCCGGGCAAAGGACGGCTCTTTGAACCTCTTCTTCAGGCTCTTCAGGGTCACCAGATCCAGCTGCTTCTCCGGCCGGATCAAGGCGGCCGCCGTCACCAGACCGGTGAGGCAGTCGCAGGCGAAGAGAGCCCTGTCCATCTCAGAGGTGATGCACGAGCCGTTGGCGGGATTGTGCGCCAAGACAGCGTGAAGAACCTCCTCGTCCGTCAACCCTGCTTCCTGGAGCCACTCTACGGTACGGGCGGCATGTACGTCCATGTGCTCGGCCGTCTCTTCCGCATCCAGATCGTGCACTAGGCCGGCCAACCGCCATCTCTGCGTATCTCCCCCCAGACGCCCCGCCAGCGCGCCCATGATGGCTTCTGTGGCCAGCATATGCTTCACAAGGTTGTCGTTCTGGACCCTTTCTCCCACAAGACATAGGGCTTCTTCGCGGGTCACCGCGAGTCCCTCCGCGCTCGATGGTGCGACGCCGACTCGGCCATGCCCATCAGAGTAGTGACGGCGATCTCGCCCGCCGTCCGCGCCGCTTGGGCGCTCACTCCCAGATGAGTTACGAAGCGCACCCGCTCCGCCGACGCCATGCCGCACAGAACGCCTGCAGCCGCGACCGCTTTCACGACCTCCGTAGCACCCAATCCCAAGCCGCCGACGTCGGCGATGACGATGTTCGTCTGGACCTGATGTGGGATGACCAACCCAGGGACTTCAACCAGCGACTCAGCGAGCACAGCCGCGTTCGCGTGGTCCTCCGCCAACCGTTCCAGATTGTGCTCGAGCGCGTACAACGCACCCGCGGCGATGATGCCGGCCTGTCGCATCGCCCCGCCGTAGCGCTTGCGATGGTCACGCGCTTCTTCGACGAACTCACGTGTGCCCGCGAGCGCAGAGCCGACGGGGGCGCCGAGGCCTTTGGAGAAGCAGACTGAGACGGAATCTGCCGTGGCCGCGTAGGTATCCAGCGGCACCTTCGTGGCCACGTGGGCGTTCCAGATCCTGGCTCCATCCAAGTGGACGCTGAGTCCGCGCGAAGCTGCGACACCCTCCACGGCCCGCATCGCCTCAAGAGGCCAGATGGTCCCGCCGCGTACGTTGTGGGTGTTCTCCATCTCGATCACTCGAGAGCGAGCGAAGTGTTCGGACACGGGTCTGATGGCTCCCTCGATCGTCTCCACCGTGAGGACCCCTCCCTCGCCCGGCAACGCCCTGATCTGCAACCCAGAGAGCGCCGCCGCCGAACCCCCTTCGTAGTGCAGGATATGTGAGTCCTCGTGCGCGATCACCTCGTCGCCGGGCCGCGTCAGGGTGCGAAGACACAGTTGGTTGCCCATCGTACCTGAGGGCACGAACAGCGCCGCCTCCTTGCCCAGCAACGCCGCCACCCTCTCCTGCAGGAGCTCGACGGTGGGGTCCTCGCGGTAGACGTCGTCACCGACAGGCGCCGCGGCCATGGCCCGGCGCATTTCCTCACTCGGCAGGGTGACAGTATCGCTGCGGAGGTCTATCGACGCTCGGCTGTCGGTCACTATCCTGTCCCTTCTCTAGCGCGGAGTCGCATCCGGCAGTCCCCCGTCCACGGGAATCGTCGCCCCGGTAGTGGGCGTCTGCCTCGTGGCGAAGAACAGCACCGCATTGGCCACGTGCGTGGCAGTCACCTGCGCCTTCAGCAAGTTGCGATCCTGATAGTAGGCCTCCAACCCCGCCTCATCGAGTCCGCGGGCCTTCATGCGCTCGGGACCGACCTCTTGCCACAGGCCGGACCGACACGAGCCATGCGAGAACACCGCATCCGGAGATACCATATTGACCCGCACGTCGTCCGAAGCCAGCTCCAGGCTGGCCACTCGCGCCAACTGATGCGCCGCCGCCTTCGTGGAGCTGTAGGCCCCAAAGCTCGCCCCGGGAGCGAACACGTTCTTCGTGGAGACCAGAACCACGTCGCCACCTGTGCCTTGCCTCCTGAACCATCGGGCCGCATCAGCGAGCACGAGCAATGTGCCCTCGCTGTTGACGCGTTCGAGCCTGCGATACTCCTCCAGGTCTAGGTCGGTGAGCGACGCGACCGCCGCCACCCCCGCGTTGGGTACTACCAGATCCACGCCACCCCAGGTCCCAGCTACCTTCGCGAAAGCGAGGGCTACGGAGACTGGGTCGGTAACGTCCATGTTCACTCCGATGATCCGCCCGGGATTGGGCGCCCCGAGATCGTCCACCAGGCCGTCCAGGGCTGTCCCCGACAGATCACAGCCCGCGACGAGGCATCCCGCCTCCAGCAGCCCCTGACAGATGCCGGTGCCGATAGCGCCCGCGGCGCCCGTGACAAGCGCCACGTGGCCCGGCAATCTCGCCTGGGTGTCGGTCGCCAGCTTCGCGTGCTGCAGGGTGCGGTATTCCATAGCGAACAAGTCCGCCTCGGCCAGCCCCTCGTACGACCCCGCCGTCGCAATGATCGCTGTCTTGGTGGCGATGGTGTGCTCGGTGATATCTCGCGCGATCACGGCGTCCCGCAGATCTGGGCCGGCGCAGAACACACCCAGGCCTCGGATCATCACCACACGCGGTTTGGGATCGAAGGGCTTCACCCCCTCGGGGATGGCGTCCGCGAAACGCGCCAGGTAGGCGAGATAGTCGGCTGCGTACTCCTGGATCGCAGCGGCAAGCGTAGCGCGCGTCGCCTCTTCATCGCCCGGGTCCAGCCCCTCCAGCCACAACGGCAGCGCCTTGGTGCGGATGAGATGGTCGGTGGTAAGGGGCGGGCTCACCAGGGCCTGACGGGCCTCCGGCGTCTCGAGAGCGGCGAGCACTTCGGCGTCCTTGGAGGCCAGCACCACCATGCGGCGGTACGGATGGTCACAGTCGTCGCTGCTGTCGGCCAACAGGCCACGGAGCATGGTCGCGACGCGCGCCAACGCGCCCTGCGACTCCTCCGTCGTCCCGCGCGCCCGAGCTGCGACACCCTCTCTGCGCACGGAGCGCCCCTTGGCCAGGTAGCTCTCCGCATGAGAGACCAGGTCGATCATCGTCTCGTACGACTCCTTGGCCGTCTCGCCCCAGGTGATCAGCCCGTGATGCGAGCAGACCAGACCCTTCACCTGCGGGTGCACCGTGCGCGCCATCGAGGTAGCCAGGGCCAGCTTGAAGCCAGGCGTCACATAGGGCAAGAAGGCCACTGCGTCTCCCAGCACCTCCGCCACCACTTGGGCCCCCTCTTTGCGATTGGTGAGGGCGAGTATGGCGTCTGCATGAGTGTGGTCCACGTAGGCCGCCGGAAGGAAGGCGTGCACGAGCGCTTCGATGGAGGGCGCGGGACTGTCCGCGCGCAGCATATGGGTGCGCAGCGCTTCCAGCATTTGCGCATCGTCAAGCTCCGGCACGTCGCGCAGACGCAGCAAGAACTCCAGGTCCAATCCCACGTGCCCCTCGGGCGCGATGGTAGCCATGTCGACACCGGAGGCCTTCACGAAGAGGGACTTGATCTCTCTCCCTAGGACATCGGTCGACGTGGCCTTAACCGACGAATTGCCCCCGCCATGCAAGACCAGCCCAGGATCAGACCCGAGGAGACGGCTGGAGTACGTGCGCAGCGCCAGGGGCTCGCCCCATTCGGCACCGTAGCCGGCCACGAACTCAGCAGCCTCTCTGTCCGACCACCTGGAACGCATCCCCGCCCAGCCTTTCTTGGAGCTACAGTGGCTTGGTGCCTAACGACCGTGCATGGCGTCCAGCATCCGCCCGAAGTTCTCTTCTACCGCCCCTCCGGAGAAGACGGCACTACCGGCCGCGACGATGTCCGCACCCGCCTCCGCCGCCTCAGCTTGCGTTGTCCCTCGTGATGCCGCCATCCACACATAGCAGGATGTCGTGGTCAAGGGCGGCGATCCTCTCCTTGACCCGTTTGACACGACTCAGGGTAGCCGGAGCCATCTTCTGGCCGCCCCAACCGGGATCCACCCCCAGCACCGACACCAGGTCGACTTCCTCGAGCAGGGTGTCGGTCAGCCACTCCAACGGGGTGCCGGGATTCAGCGCTAGTCCGCGCACGATGCCGCGCTCTGCCCCGGCCGGGTGTTCCATGGACCCCATGTGCTGCAACACCCGGTGAATGTGCACAGCGCTCTCGACGTGGACCGTCACCACATCCGCTCCGGCGGCCGCATAGTGGGCTACTTGGTCATACGGCTCTCGCACCATGAGATGCGCGTCTTTCAGCATGGGAGTCTTGAGGCCCTGAACATAGACATCACCCACCGTCAGGCGCGGGCAGAAGCACCCGTCCATCACGTCGACGTGGATCAGTCCCACCCCCAGCGACTCCAGGCGGGCCAGCTCCGACCCCAGGTGCATGAAGTCGGCAGAGAGTATGCCCACGCTGACCGTGGGACACAGGGAGCGAAGCCTTGTGAAAGTCGTCCCCACAGGTGACTCAGCTCATCTCGTGCTTGAGCGTTTCGAAGAGCTCGTATGCCTCCTCAGGCTTCATGGACTCGTGCACCACCTTGCCGACCGCCTGGATCATGGCTAGAGGCGCGTCCGACTGAAAGATGTTCCGGCCCATGTCCACACCCGAGGCGCCCTCGCAGACCGCCTTGTAGGCCATGGTCAAAGCCTCCAACTCAGGGAGCTTCTTGCCCCCGGCCATCACGATGGGCACCGGACAAGAAGAGACGATGGTGTCAAAGCCATCCTCGACGTAGTACGTCTTGACGAAGTGGGCGCCCAACTCAGCAGCCATGCGGCATGCCAGTCTGAAATAGCGAGGACTGCGCTTCATATCCTTGCCCACCGCCGTCACGCCCAGCACGGGGACACCGTGACGGTTGCCTGCGTCCACCAACCGCGTCAGGTTGTGGATAGACTGGGTCTCGCCCTCGCCACCTACGAACACCTGGACCGCGACCGCGGCGGCATTGAGACGCAAGGCGTCCTCCATGTCGAGGGCTATATTCTCGTTGGAGAGTTCGCTCAGCACGCTTGGGCCGCCACTGGCCCGCAGAACCACAGCCTTGCCGTAGCCCGAGGGCACCACGCTACGCAGCACCCCGCGGGTCAACATCAGCGCGTCCGCATACGGAGCCAAAGGCACGATATTCACGTCTACTCGTTCGAGCCCTGGAGTAGGACCTTGGAAGTAGCCATGATCGATCGCCAACATCACCGTGCGTCCCGAATCGGGCCTGAAGATGCGAGACAGCCGGTTCTGCATGCCCCAGTCAAGCGCCCCGGAGCCCTTCAGGTAGAAGGCCTGGTTCTTCTGCGGAATGTCCAGACAGTAGTTGTCGGACTCCTTCAGCCCATCAACATCCGGCATCGATGACTCCCCGCGTGTGTTTGTGGGAACAGATACCCGAAGATTCTATCAAAGGCCTAGGAATCGTCCGGCGAAGGCTGCGATAATGGTCGCGGCATCGCATGCGGGCGAAGCTCTGGTTCTGGGAGGGGCTCAGGAGTATGACCGACTCTAGATTTGTAAAATGCACCCAATGTGGGGCTCTCAACGAGCCCCGAGCCGTGTTCTGCAGTCGCTGCGGAGCCTCCTTGCCGCGGGTCGGGTCCGCCGTGCCGCGCCCCCGGTTCCATGCCGCCAGTCTGGCCATGGGCTCCGCGCTCGTGGTGGGGTTGGCCATCCTCGCCTTCGTCCTTTACGCCTCAGCCGCGCACTCCCTCGATAAGAGCGCCGACGTGATGTCATACGTCGGGCAGAAGGGCATACCGGCATCCACGGAACCGCCGGTCACGGACGCTACCAGTACGGAAGGCGCTGCCCAGGCCGTGGACGGCTCCCAGACCGAGCCCGTGTCGACCACTACCCCCGAGCCTCCCGTCATGATCAGGCCCAAAGCCACCGTGTCTTCCTCGGCCCTAGCGGGCACCCCCACCGCCAGCTTCCAGGCCACCAACTTGTTGGACGGCGATCTCAGCACCGTCTGGACGGAGGGCGCAGACGGCCTGGGGGTCGGCGAATGGATCCGCTTCGACCTCACCAAACCCACCGTTCTCGGGCGTATCGAGATCGCCAACGGCTATCAGAAGGACGAGACCAGGTTCGCCGAGAATCCTCGTGTCCGCTTGGTGAGTGTGCAGTACTCGAGCGGGGCCAATCAACTCGTTGAGCTGTACGACACCGCGCAGATCCAGTACATCGTGCCCGCCGACGAGGCCGTAGAATGGTTCAAGCTGGTCATCGTCTCCGTCTATTCGGGTGGGCAAGACGAGACCACAGTCTCCGATGACGTGAGCACCAGCGAGAACACTTCACTGTCTGAAGTGCACCTCTTCGAGAAGACCGACTAGCGCCCTCCGCCGGCCTGGGGCCCCGCGCCTCGGGACGGACGCCGCGGCGGGACTGCCCCTCGCCTCACCGCGTCCTTGCCGTACTTCTGCCGGATCGCGTCGAGTCTGAGATCCAGCTCTCTAAGTAACGGCAACTCCTGGTCGAAGAGATCGTCTTGCCAGGCCCTAGGCACCAAGTTGCTGAGGCCTACCCCCAACAACCTCAGGCGGTAGCGCCGCCGCCGCCCTTCGCGAAACAGGGTCAGTACCTCCTTGAACAAGACCTCATCCACGTCGACGGGGCGGGGGACAGTATGCGAGCAGGTGTGTGTGACAAAGTCGGAATAGCGGATCTTGACAGTCACCGTGCGCGCCTCCATTCGGGCGGCGCGTAGTCTGCGACAGACGTCCTCGGTGAGGGCGATGAGCGTCGACTCGAGCATCCCGATATCGGAGACGTCTTCCTCGAAGGTGTGCTCGCGTGAGATGGATTTGACCTCTTCTCGAGCCGAGACCTTACGCACATCTTCACCTCGAGCCCGGTGATATAGCTCCTCTCCCAACTCCCCGAACGATAGGCGCAGCAACTGCTCCGGTATTTGAGCCAGGTCGCCTACGGTCGCCACACCCCTGTCCCGCAACTGTCCCAGAAGGACAGGACCCACACCGGGGAGTCTTTCCACCGGCAGGGGGGCGAGAAAGTCGGCTTCTTGACCCGCGGGCACCACGGTGAAACCCCCCGGCTTGTCGTAGTCAGAGGCCACTTTGGCGAGGAGCTTGTTGGCGGCCACGCCCACCGAGATACTCAGCTTGAGCTCATCCGCCACCCGCGCCTGGATAAGCCGCGCAGTCTCCACCGGCGGGCCGAACAGCTTCTCGGTGCCGGTCAGATCGATGTAGGCTTCGTCCAGGCTCATCTTCTCTACCAGAGGCGAGTACTGATCCAAGATGTCCATCAGCCTCTTGGAGTATTCGTAGTACAGCTTGTGATCCCCGGACAGGTAGATGCCGTGGGGACAGAGGCGGCGCGCAGTACGGATAGGCATGGCCGAATGCACGCCATACCGCCTGGCCACGTAGTTGGCCGTCGACACGACCCCCCGCTCGCCCCCTCCGACGATCACCGGCTTGCCCCGTAGCGTGGGGTCCCGCTTCTCTTCGACAGCGGCGAAGAACGCGTCGAAGTCGAGATGAGCGATCACACGGTGCGTCGCTCTGGGTGCCCCCACTTTCGCATCACCTTTCACACACGGCATCATAGGCGAACAAACGTTCGTGTACAAGCCTCCGCGACCGGACCGACGACCAGACCGCAGGTCCCTAGCCCAGGTCGATCTTCTGGATCCTCGCTAGGTGCCGTCCGCCGTCGAACGGGGTCAACATCCACAGGTCGACGATGGCCATCAGGCGATCCTCCGGCACCAGCCGTTGTCCGAGCGAGAGCACGTTGGCGTCGTTGTGGGCTCGAGACAGCCTGGCCGATTCCTCGTCCCAGCCCACCGCGCAGCGTACGCCCCTGACTCGGTTGGCCACCATGGCTTCTCCGTTGCCGGAGCCACCGAACAGGAAGGCCCGCTCGATTTCGCCGCAGAGCCACGGCCAAGGCAGCAGGCCGGATGGTATCTGGATAGTCCACAGGTGCCTCTGAGTCGGTGCCGAAGTCCACCACCTCGTGACCCATATCCCGTAGATGCGCGCCCACAAGAGTCTTGTAGCGGAACCCCGCGTGGTCGGATGCGACGCCTATGCGCATGACTAGCTGATCTCCTTGGCCAAGGCCTCATAGCCGGGGCGCCCCATTAGGGCGTATGTGGCCTTCTTGCTGAGCTCGACGCCCGGCTGATCGAATGCGTCGACGTTGTACAGCTCTCCTGCGACCGCGGTGGCCATCTGCAGCATGTACAGAAGGCTCCCGACCCAGAACGCGTCCGCCCGGGGGAGCGTCACGGTCAGAGACGGCCGCCCCCTTTCCGCGAGGGCCCAGGCCGTGGCCTTCTGCTCTGCCCACATCAAGTCCGCCAGACCGTGCCCGCTCAGGTAGGCGAGCGCGTTCGCCTCGTCGCGCCCGCAGGCGCCGGGGCCCGGTATGGTCACCACTTGCTCGAATTCGCCTACCCCCAGGAAGGCCATGAGCTTGTCGTCCGGGCCTTCTGCGTAGAGTTGCAGTTGAGAATGTTGATCGGTCACCCCCAGCGCCTTGACCGGCAGGGGGCCCACTGTCACATGCCGACCCTGGCGATCGACCGATTTGCCCAAGCTCTCGGCCCACAGTTGCCGGTACCAATCGGACACGTCGCACAGCCGCGCGGAATACGGCATCATCACACTGATCCGTCGCCCATATACCGTGTCCTCGATGTAGTGCACTCCTGCGAAGAGGCATGCTGGATTGTCCCAGGCTGAAGTCGTCTCGATGGTGCGCGCCATGTCGGCCGCTCCTGCCAGCAGGGCATCTATGTCCATGCCCAGCACGGCCGCCGGCACAAGACCGACCGCGGACAGCACCGAGAAACGTCCGCCGACCCCGTCCGGCAGGTCGAACATGGTCACCCCCAAGGTCTGCCCGAGGGCACGCAGCGTGCCCGAGTCATTGTCGGTGGTGAACACCAAGTGGTCCTTGACCGCCCCTTCACCGACCGCCGCCTCGAGACGCTCGCGAACGACAAGGTAGCTGGCCATTGTCTCGGCCGTCGTACCCGACTTGGAGATGACGTTCACCAGGGTCCGTTTGAGGTCGAGATGTCTGAGGAGATCCGCGGTCTCGTCTGGGTCCACGTTGTCGAGCACGTACAGGCGGGGCCGCCCCTCCCTATCGTCGCGGCTGAGCTCGTTCCAGGGGCTCCGCAGCAGCGCGGTAGCAAGGGCCGTAGTGCCCAGCGCCGACCCACCGATGCCCACCACCAGCAATTGGTCGAACTTGCCCGCCCCCGCCGCGGCATAGTCCAGGTAGGGACTGGGGTCCCGCCCCGGTAGCTCCATCCACTCCAACATCCCGGTACCCGCCCTGGCCAGCACGGCCTGCCGTGCGCTCTCCAGGCGCTCCTCGTACTCGGCCATGACGCTCGGCTCAAGCACTCCCGTGTCCCCCGCGCATCTGGTACAGCGTCCGATGTCGATACTAAGCCTATCCATCACAACTCTGCCTCCGTGCGCTAGCTTCCCTTGTCCGCCAAACGGGGCACCGCCCGGCGCTCTCCCAACAATCGCGGATCTCCTGGTCGAAACGGTGCCCCAGAGCGCCCCAGTCGAACCGCGCGACCCAAGTGCGCTGCCAGTCCTGCGACCACTCGCGCGGACTCGCGAGAGCTCGCACCAGACCATCTACCAGTCCCCCTTCATCGTAGAGCACATCCGCGTGCGCGTCATGCGGGATGATCTCGGGATACGACAGGCGCCTCGGCAGCACCGGCCGACATCCGCAGTAGATCGCCTCGATGACGGCAACCCCGAAGAACTCGTGCAGGGCCGTGGAGACCACCACATCCGCCGCCCACAACAGCGACGCGTAATCGGAGGCCTCCTGCAGCTTGCCCCACTGGACTACGTGCTCCGCGAGCGTCTCGCGAGCCTGCAGGAACTCCGCAGTGGGCGTGCCCTGGTTCGGACCGGCCACCGCCACGCGGAAAGGCACGCCCGCATCCTTGAGCCGATACAGCGCCGCGAACAAGTCACCCGGCGCCTTGTCGTACTCCCATCTCTGGTTCCAGAGGATCAACGGTCCCTTGGCTGCATCACCCCAGCGCCCTGCTTCGCTCTCACGCAGCCCCTGGGCCTTGTGTTCGTCGAACCGACGTAGGTCGCAGCCCACGTGCACTACCTTCGAGCGCTCCGTTATCCCCTCCACCACCCGCTCGGGGATCTCGTCAGGCATGGTCTCCACGAGTCCTGCAGCCGCCTGCAGGAATTCTCGTCGATGGAAGTAGCTGTTGAAGAGGACGGCGTCGGAGACCGCCGCCGAGGCCAGGTTCTTGAAACCGTAGCTGAGATCACGCTCCACCCCCGTCGGGAGAGGATAGGTCAGCTGGTTCTCGTGCATGTACAGAAGAGTGGGCACACTCCGACCCGCAGGGCCCAGCGAAGCCAAGAACAGTGGTAGGTCGAGCATGTCCGAGGCGAAGAACAGATCGGGCCAAGCGCCGGTAGCGCACCGCCTAGCCGCCGCCTGCTGCGCCAATGAGAGCGCGGCGCCATGCATACGCCACTTCCAGTTGCGGCCCGGCAGGGTGAAGAGTGTGAGCTCATGGCACGAGGCAGCGGCCAGACCTTCAAGAAAGGCCTGGTGTGATCCGCCGAAGTAAGGCTCCAATGCCCACACCGCCAGATCCTGCCCGTCCACCTCCGCCCCCTTCACTCTAGCCAGCCGGACAGCGCCTCGGCCGGACGGCCAGCAGACAAGCGCCTACTGATTCTATATGCTGAGCCAGTGATCATGCAGTCGCTCACGCCTGGAGCAGCTAATGCCACTCAGGATCGACCAAGAGTCTAAGGCGCGTCTCCGGCTCCCGCTGGTGGGCGCACAACTCTCTACGGCCGGAGGCTGGAGCCAGGTGCCGGGCCGCGCCGCCGCGATAGGTACTGAAGTGGTCCAGGTGTTCAGCTCCAACCCCCGAGTCTGGCCCACGGCTCCGCCGGACCCCGAGGCGTTGGCCGCTCTGAGCCGGGCGCTCCTTCTCCAGGGGCAGCCTCTCTTCATCCATGCCGTCTACCTCATCAACCCAGCCTCCCCCGACACTGAGCTGCGAGAACGCTCAGCCGCCGCGTTGGCGCACGCCCTGGCTACCGGCTCGCTGGCCGGAGCACAAGGGGTCGTGACCCACCTCGGTTCGCATAGAGGCGAGGGCTTCGACAAGGCTATCCCGTGGCTCACCGAGACGCTCATAGCGGCCTGTGCTCAGGCCCGGAGCAGCGCGGAGGATATGGGGCTCGAGGTTGTCCCGCTACCCACCCTACTGCTCGAGACTGGCGCAGGTTCGGGCGCGACCGTGGGAGGCAGGCTCGAAGAGCTGGAGACCCTCATCGAGCTCCTCAAAGATCCGCCGCCGGGTGACCCTCCGCCACAGGTGGGGCTGTGCCTGGACACCGCGCACATGTTCGCTGCCGGTTACGCGCTTCACACGGTCCGGGGTCTGTCTGACCTCGCCGAGGAACTCGCGCTCCGCGGCCTTCTAGATATCGTCGGGCTTGTGCATCTGAACGACTCTGCGTCGCTGTTCGACTCCCGCCGAGACCGTCATGCCAACCCAGGTGAGGGTCAGATCGGCTACGCAGGTCTGGCTGGTGTCGTCAGACACCCAGCACTCTCGCGGGTTCCTTTCGTGCTCGAGGTCCCCGGTTCTGAGGGGCACGGTCCCGGAAGCGCAGAGCTCGCGACGGTCAAGACAATGCGACGGGCGGCTCCAGGCCAACCAGCGCTGCCTGGTGGGCCCTGAACAGGTCCAGAAGCGCCAGGGTGAACTTGCCCGGCCTCCCAGTGCCGACCCGGTGATCGCCCACCCGCAGCACAGGCATGATGTCCTTCAAGGTAGACGCCACGAAGACTTCACAGTCCGGACTAGAGCCGGAGGTGATGTCGCCTAGGCAGAAGGCCTCCTCGCGTACTGCATGACCGGCCTCTCGGGCCAGCTCAAGCACGTGTCGCCGAGTTATGCCATCCAGGATCTCATTGTCAGCTGGGTGCGTGCGTAGTTCGCCTCTTAGGTAGGCAAACACGTTGGACGAACCGGCTTCGCGAACCTCGCCGTCAGGCGTCACAAACAGGGCCTCATCTGCCCCGGCGCAACGGGCCTCGTCCTTGGCCAAGACCGCGGCCAACAAGTCGATGGCCTTTATATTGCAGAAGGCCCAGCGCCGGTCTTCGACCGGACACAGCACTTCGCCGGCGAGCACCCTCTCGCGAGTCGGGCCAGGCCTGCTGCGAGCATAGGCGAGCACCGTCGGATGCGGGACCGCGGGCATCTCGAAGTCGCGAGGCTCGACTCCGCGGGTGACCTGGATGTAGACCATGCCGTCCACCACACCTGAACTCTGCAGCAGATCGGGGATGACCCGCTCAAGCTCGTGCTGCTCGAGGACCCCTGTGAGTCTGATAGC
Source organism: uncultured Actinomycetes bacterium (assembly GCA_963718375.1). Classification (GTDB taxonomy): domain Bacteria; phylum Actinomycetota; class Thermoleophilia; order RBG-16-64-13; family RBG-16-64-13; genus RBG-16-64-13. The sequence goes on from CAVQZD010000005.1 coordinate 452,570, forward strand.
CGTCAGAGACCCCCCCAGTCGCTCTAGGTGCTCTCTCAGCCAGACGGGGCGGCCGTTCATCACCTTGACCACCTCATAGACGCCATCGCCAAGCTGAAAGCCGCGATCTTCCACCGGGATGCGACCCTCTCTGAGCGGCATGACCTCGCCATTCAGGTATAGGAGTTCATCGCCCATCTGTTACCCTCACTTCTATGGTGCACTACCGCCTTGCCACCCACTCCGACCTCCCACAGGTCTCGGGCCTGCTCTGTGAGATCATGCAGTCCCACAACGTGGAGCCCCCAGGGGAGCCTGCCCTCTCAGAGTGTCTGACCAAGATCCTGGCTTCGCAAGACCACTTGTTCTTGGTGGCCGAGAGGGACGATCGCCTGGTGGGCCTTTGCGCGCTCTTGTTCTCCATGAGCACCTGGTCGGCGGCTCCCACTTGTGAGATCCAGGACCTGATAGTGACCGACTCCCAGCGTCGGCAGGGGCTCGGTCGTGGTCTGGTGGACGCCGCCAGTGAACTTGCCAAGGCACGTGGCTGCGTGCGCCTATTCATGCTGGCTGAGTATTGGAACCTGGACGCCCACGCTTTCTATCGGCGGCTCGGCCTTGCCGAAGAGACCCACCTTGACTTCGAACGAGACCTACGCCTTCCCCTAGCGTAAGAAGGTCGGCACGTCCAAGTCATCCTCGTCCTTGCCCCGTCTCGGCGTGCCGCGCGGGTCTCTGAGGTCGTCCCACCCGGCGGTGCTGTTGCCTGCCTCGGAGCCGCTGCGACGATCGCTGGGGCGCGTCTCTGCTTGACGCGGCTCGCTGTAGCGAGTGCTATCGGCCCGAGTCTCATAGCCTCGAGACCGCGGAGTCCCCTCATCTTTGCGCGTCTCAGCAGGATTCGGGATCTTGCGCTCCATCTGCGCTGTCAGCGTCTGTTCGCTCGTTGAGTCGAAGCCAGCAGCGACCAGGGTCACGCACAGGTTGTCGTCGAGCGCCTCGTTGACGACCGCGCCGAAGATCACGGTGGCATCGGGCTCTGCCGCCGCCGCCACAGCCTCGGCGACCTCGGTTATCTCGTGCAAGGTAAGGTCCTTGCCGCCGCTTATGTTTAGCAGAATGCCGCGAGCGCCCTGGATGGTGGTGTCCATGAGTGAGGACTTGAGCGCCATCTCCGCCGCCCTCTGGGCGCGCTGCTCCCCGCGTGCGCGACCGATGCCCATATGAGCAGTGCCGGCCCCCATCATCACCGTGCGCACGTCGGCCAAGTCCAAGTTGATGATGCCGGGCACTGTGACCAGATCACATACGCCCTGCACACCCTGTCTGAGGACGTCATCGGCGAGCCGCAGGGCGTCCACCATGGAAGTGCCCTTCTCCGAGACTTCGAGCAGCTTCTGGTTGGGCACGACTATGACGGTATCCGCCCTCTGTCTGAGGGCACGCACGCCCTCCAGCGCCTGCATACCTCGGCGCTTGCCCTCGAACACGAACGGGAAGGTCACGACTCCGATCGTCAGTGCCCCCATGGCGCGAGAGATCTCGGCCACCACCGGCGCCGCGCCCGTGCCGGTGCCGCCCCCTTCGCCTGCGGTGACGAAGACCATGTCGCTGCCCTTCAGCGTGCCTTTGATCTCTTCGTAGGCGGCCATCGCTGAGTCGCGACCGACTTTAGGATCGCTGCCTCCGCCCAGTCCCCTGGTCAACTCTGCCCCTATGCGCAGCTTGTGCTCGGCCTCACACATGGCCAAGGCCTGCGTATCGGTGTTTATGGCTATGAACTCCACACCTTGGACACCGGCTTCGATCATGCGGTTGATGGCGTTCGTCCCGGCGCCTCCGACTCCGACCACCCGGATGACGGCGAACGGGCTCCTGGAGGGTTGTATCAGCGCGCGCCGCGCTTCGTCCAGATCAGGAGGAGGTGCTATGTCGGCCGTCTGGAAGGCAGAGCGAACGCGCTCCAGCGCCTCTTGACCCAGGAACTCTTGTTCGCCTTGTCCCACTGATCCGCCCTCTGCTCTAGGCTCGGTCGCACTGAACAGGTCTTTTAGTGCACTATCCTTGATGCTAGATCTTTTTTCCATCGAGCACCTCTCTCGCAAGCTGGCGATATGCTTCGGCAGCTCGACTCCTTGGAGCATATTTAAGCACTGATTGACCGTGCACCGGAGCTTCTGCGTACTTTATGGTCTTGGGTATAGTCGTTTGGCTGACCAGTTCCCCAAAACTCTCTCGCAATATGTCTACGGCCTCGCGATCATGGCTGACCCGTACGTCATACATGGTCGGCACGATGCTGGCAATGCGCACGGAGGGGTTCAAGTTCTCCCGCACCAACTCCAGGGTGCGAGTCAATTGTTCCAGTCCCCTTAGAGACAGGTACTCGCATTGCACCGGTACGATGACCGCGTTCGCCGCCGTAAAAGCGTTCACGGTCAGGAGCCCCAATGAGGGGGGAGTGTCGATGAAGATGTAGTCATAATTGTCCGTCACTTGAAATAGCGCCTTCGCCAGGGCTCTCTCCCTGCCTATCAGAGAACTCAAGGCGATCTCCACGGCGGCCAAGTCGATGCTGGCTACTGCTACGTCTACCTCTCTCTTCGCGATGGCATCCTCGATGCTCGTCCCGCTGGCCAGCACGTCGTACATGCTCGGACGTACCGAGTCCGGGTCGAGACCCATGCTCATGGTGAGGTTGCCCTGGGGGTCGAGGTCCACGAGCAACACGCGGCGGCCCATCTCTTGGACCGCCACTCCCAGATTGACAGTCGTCGTGGTCTTAGCCACGCCGCCCTTCTGATTGGCAAAGGCCACGACTTTGGCCAAAGCATCCCCCTGGTCAGTGCTCTTCAGCGCACGGGTGCGTTTCTTAGCATTTCGCAGACTCTGGGGGAAATCCTTCGAGAAGACAGGAAGACGACGAGGCGGCGGGCTAGCTCTCGCGGTCCTCTCGTGCCGTCTGGCGAAACTCGGTATCGGGCACAGTCGGTGGACTATGTGTCTCAGAGAACTCCTTGAGTTCCCGCAAGAAATCGCGGTTCTCGCGCACGTGTTCCCAAGCCCGGCTCATGAGATACCCCTGGACCTGGTGCTTCCTGCGCGTAGGCGTATCGTATTTGGGTTGAACCATCTTGCGCACGGTATAGAACCGTCTCTGGGCGCGCAAGACCGCGTCCTGAAGTTCGTATGGAGTCATGTTCTTGGGCCAGAACACGACATGGTGGCCATCGTACAGGCTCCAGTTCTTCGTGAAGATGCGGCCTTCGGCCTCCAGCTGAGCAGTCTGTCTGGTGCCCGGCAGCGGGGTCAAAGCCAGGAATTGAGCGGTGTTGAGGCCGTGTTCGATGGCAAAATCGGCAGTCGCCGCCAGAGAACTCCGTGTATCCGAGTCGGCTCCGAACACGAACATCCCGTGGGTCTTGATGCCGGTACGAGCCAGCGCCTCCAGACCACCGGCCATGTCCTCGACGGTCGACTCCTTGTGGTACTCAGCCAACGTAGCGGGGTCGGCTGATTCCAACCCCAGATATACGATCCGGCAGCCCGCCCTCCACATGAGGTCAAGCAGCTCTTCGTCAACTCGTCCGTTCTTGCATACTGAATCGATGCGGATCTGAGCGAAGAAGGTAGTCGAGATCTTCGCATCTATCATCTGCCGCAGCAGCTCTTTGCCCCGGCGCTTGCTTATGAAGAAGTTGTCGTCGTAGAAGAATACCTTGGCTGGGTTGCGCTCTTTGAGATGCTTGATCACCTCTTCCGGTTCGACCATGCGCACGTGTCGCCCGAACATCATGACTACGGCGCAGAACTCGCAGTCGAAGGGACACCCCCGCGAGGCAAGGATCGGTTCCGGATACACTTTCTCGCCGCCCACCACCAAGTCCATGTCCGGCCAGGGCAGCTCGTTGAAGGAAGTCAGCCAGGGTCTGTCAGCATTATGGATCACCTGGCCGTCGGAGCCGCGATAGCTCAGGCCCAAGATGCTAGAGAGTTCGCCCTTGCCCTGCAGGTGATCGACCAACTCCACCAGCGTCTCTTCGCCCTCTTGACGGACCACGTAGTCGCAGAAGTCCAGGGCCTCGTCTGCCAAGAAGCTCACGTGCGGACCGCCCATCACCACAGGGATGCCGGCATCCTTGGCTCGCTGCGCGTAACGGTAGGCACGGACCACGGTCGAGGTAGTCGCCGATACACCCACCAGATCAGCCGACAGCACGTAGTCCCAGTCGACGTCGCCCAGACTCTCCGCATACACACGGGTCTCGTGACCGCGCGCGGCCATGATGGCAGCCAAGAGAGGGGGGCCCAGCCGTAGTTGGTTGATGAAGCTGTAGACGTGAAATCCTGGAGCGGCAGGCTCAATGAAGACTATGCGCACAGAGACCTCGTGTAAATAGGGCGACGCATCAGCGAATTATGGTAGCACACGCTTTCCGCACCTCTCTTCGGCCCTACCCATCGCGCGATCCCCGGTCTGCGTGCCCCGGCCTCAGGGGAAGGGTGACCCTGAAGCGGTTCAGTGAGTCATCTTCGACCACTTCGATCTTGCCCCCTAGTAGGTCGCATATCTCCCACGCCAGGGCCAGACCGAGACCGAAGCCCTCCGTCTTCCGACCGGCATTGCCCCTGTAGAAACGGGAGAACAGGCGCTGTCTTTCGTCGGCGGTGAGGAGTGGGCCGCCGTTGGCCACCTCGAGGAACAGGTGTGGTCCTCTGGCCCGCAGGCTGACCTGAACTGGGCCGCCCTCTCCGTACTGAACGGCGTTATGCAGCAGGTTAGCTATGACCTGACGCAGCATGTCTGCATCCGTCAGCGTCGTAGACTGTCCGTCTACCTCCAGCACGATGCGGTCCGACTCCACCAGACCGGCCTGCAAGAGCCTGTCCGCCTCCTCCCTGACCAAGTCGCCCACGCTCACCTGCGTCAGGCTGGGATGAAATTCATGCGAGTCATACCTGGAGAGGGTAAGAAGAGTGTCGACCAGCCTTCTCAACCTGGTGGATTCCTTGTATATGGCTGCGGCTGAGCGCGAGCGCTCCTCCTTAGTGTTGGCCGTGCCGTCTAGCAACGCCTGCGAGAACCCCTGGATAGAAGTGAGCGGTGTGCGAAGCTCGTGGGCAGCAGAGGATACAAAGCCACGCAATGAAGCCTCACTTCTGTGCACCTCCTGGCGCATGGTCTCCAGGTCGTCCGCCAGCTCCTGTATCTCGCCAGGGTATGAACCGGTGACGGGCTGGTCGTAAGAACCGCCGGCTATGCCGCGGGCTGCCGCCGACAACCTGCGCAAAGGCCGAGTCATCCAGACCCCCAGCCCCAGCCCGACTATGATGGCGAGACCCACGGCCACGCCACCGGATATGAGCAGGGTGCCCAGGATGCCAGACCGATAGCTGAAAGCATCCGTCCTGGCCAAAGTGACCACCGCGAACCCGGTCGTCGAATCGGATAGCTCGAAGGGCGCCACTGCGACTATCGCGGTGACCTTGCCACTTGCGCGGCCCAACTCCACGTCGAGGACATCGACCGACGGTCCCGCTCCGCCCCGCCCTTGAGCCTCTTTCCGCAGATCCTCCACAGCTTCGGGCCTTGTGGGCACCGCGCCCACCGCCGCCAACAGCCCGTCGTCAGTGTAGACGGCTATGCCCGAGCCCGCGGGCAACACGCGGAGGTCCGCTCTCAGCAGAGCCGAGAGCATCATGCCTCTACCTCGCCCGCCAGGGGTGGCGGGCACCTGTTCGCTGATGCCCTCCAGTTGCTCGGCCACTTCCACGGCTTGATCTAGAAGCAGGTCCTTCTGCTGCTCGATCACGTAGCCGCCAAGGAAGGCATAGAAGACCAACCCCACCACGACCAAGGTAAAAAGTGAGACGCCTGCGAGCGCCAATACCAGACGCCTGCGTATCGATGCCTTCATCACGCCGACCCCGGATCCACTCTGTAGCCCAGCCCCCAGACGGTCTGGATGACCCGTCCCCACGAACCCAGCTTCTTGCGCAGCTGACCGATGTGGACGTCTACCGTACGCGCGTCACCGTAGGAACTGTAGCCCCAGACCTCCTCCAGCAGCCTCTCGCGAGTCAGAGCGAGTCCTCGGTTGACCAGCAGGTAATGCAGCAGATCGAACTCCTTGGGGGTCAATTCCACGACGGAGCCTGCGACCCGGACGGTCCTCTCCGCGGGATGCAATTCGAGCTCACCGAGCGCCTGCGTGGCCGCGGTCTCGTCCTCTGGGGTAGCCGACCTTCTCTGCACCGCCCGCGCTCTGGCCACCAACTCGCCGGGACTGAACGGCTTGACCATGTAGTCGTCGGCCCCCAGTTCCAGACCAAGGATCTTGTCATGTTCGGCATCCTTCGCGGTGAGGATGATCAGGGGCGCCTTGGAGAAAAGCCGAATGTCCTTCAAGAAGTCAAAACCCGATCCGTCGGGCAGCATGACGTCCAAGACCACCAACGCAGGTGCGTGATCCCGGACCATCTCTACACCATCCGCGCCGAGACCGGCCGCGTGCACCTCATAGCCCTCGCGCGCGAGATAGAGCTGAAGCAGTTCCGAGATCGAGGCGTCGTCCTCGATCACGACGACGCTCCGTCCGCCTTCCTGGCCCCGTGTCTGCGTACCCATCGCCTCCCTGCAAGCACGATGTGGGGCGGAGGCCGCTCTGCGGCCTCCGCCCCCGCACTCGTCGTCTCTCTGCACCGCTCCCTGGGGGAGCGTGATCTCCCTTGGGCTACTGGGCAGCCTGCTCGCCGTCCGGTCCCAGGTACTTGTCTGTGAGAGCACGTAGCTCTTTGAGTGTATCAGCCAATTCCTGCCTGTCTGCCTCGAGCGTGCTGCGCTGCTCTTCGATGGTCGCCGTCAGCTCGTCCAGCTGAGCCTGGTCGGCCTCACTCATCTTGCCGCGGAGGTCGTTTAGAAGCGCCTCCCGGCGATCGGCTCTAGCTTCCTGCCGGTCCTGCATGGCCTCACCGCGAAGCTCTGCAGGAGCCTGTGCCCGAGGTGGGAGAGGGCCGCCTCTCTCTGCCGGAGTCTGCATGCACCCGGCGCCTCTCTGCTCACCGGCTGGGATGGCCGACTCGCCGATATATCCTCCGCAGCCGACGGCTCCGAGCGCAAGCACGATAACCAGTGCGCCAAAGACGAGGAGCCAACTTCGTGATCCCAGTCTCTTCATTGACAAGATCTCCTTTGGTGTCTCGCGATCCCCGCTGTTCTGGCGGGCGATGCTTTGACCAGTACACATGGAGAGATTATTCACAGCACGTGTAAGAGAAGTGTAAGCAAACAGCCAAATATGGGTGAAATCCGTTGGGCCCCCCTAGTCGGGGGACGGTAACATGTACCGACGATGGGTTACACAGTGCACACAGATGACGACCGCCGGCGCATGCTGCACGAAGTCGGCGTGGATGAAGTGGACGATCTGTTCGCCGCCATTCCCGCACCTCTGAGGGCGCCAGGGCTGCGCATGCCTCCAGGACTGAGCGAACCCGAGACAAGAGCTAGGATGGAAGCCCTCGCAGAGGCCAACCGCCCGGTGGGACCTGCTTCGTTCTTGGGGGCGGGATGTTACAACCACTACGTGCCTGCGAGCGTAAGGTCTCTGGCTTCGAGAGCGGAATTCGCGACGGCCTACACCCCTTATCAGCCAGAGGTGAGCCAGGGCACGCTGCAGCACATCTTCGAGTTCCAGACCTGTATCACCGAGCTCACCGGGCTTGAGGCTGCCAACGCTTCGCTGTATGACGGCCCCTCAGCCCTTGCCGAAGCGGCCTTCATGGCGCTGCGCCTGACCCAGCGCGAACGCATCCTGGTGTCCGGCACAGTTCATCCCGAGGCCGCGCGGGTGGTCGAGACCTATGCTGAGGGTCCGGGTCTAGCGGTGCAGAGCATCCCGGCGGACCCCGACACCGGGCGCACGCTTCTGCCGGAGGTCATCCCCCCTGATACCGGAGCCGTGCTGGTCCAGCAACCCAACTGCCTCGGCGTCGTCGAGGATTTGGCCCCTCTCGCTGCCGCCACACACACGGCGGGCGCTCTGCTGGTGGTCTCGGTGAACTTGGGCACGCTGGGCATTCTGGAGGCTCCGGGTCGACTGGGCGCCGACATAGTGGTCGGCGACGCAGGAGTGTTCGGCAGCGCCCCCGCCTTCGGCGGACCATCGGTCGGCTTTCTCGCTTGCGCATCCGTCCACCTTCGCCAGCTTCCCGGTAGGGTCGTGGGACAGACCGTCGATTCCGACGGTCGAACCTGCTACGTGCTGACCCTGCAGGCGCGGGAGCAGCACATACGGCGCGCCAAGGCCACGTCGAACATATGCTCCAACCAGGCGCTCAGTGCCCTCGCAGCCACGATACATCTCGCTCTGCTCGGACCCCATGGTCTGCGAGCACGCGGAGACCTGTGCCTGCAACGCGCCCATCACCTGCAGAGCTCGCTTTGTGCACTGGGGGGGATCAAGCCGTACGTCCGCGGTCCGTTCTTCTCGGAGTTCGCCCTGACGCTCCCCTGCTCAGCAGAGGATTTCAGGGAGGCTATGCGCATGCGGGGGGTCGATCCCGGGGTGCCTCTCGCTCTGCTTGCGCCGGCGCCCGAGACCGCGCGACCGTCCAGCTCAGACCGAGCCCTTCTGGTCTCCGTCACCGAGACGAACACACCTGAGTCTCTGGACAAGTACATCGAGTCGGCGCATGCGGTCTTGACCGCGCTAGCACCGGCCGCGACCCTACCGGACAAGGGAGCCGCGCGGTGACCCCGGATCGCACTGAGCCGCTGATATTCGACAAGAGCATGTCCGGGCATCACGGCACCGACCTTCCGCCGGTGGGCGTCCCCGGCAGAACGGTGGCAGACCTGCTCCCTGGAGTGGCTCTACGTGCCGATGCGCCCAGACTCCCCGAGGTGAGTGAGCTGCAGGTCGTCCGCCACTACACCAGGCTGTCGCACCTCAACCACTCGGTCGACACGGGCTTCTACCCCTTGGGCTCATGCACTATGAAGTACAACCCCAAGTTGAACGAAGAAGTCTGCGCCCTACCGGGCTTCTCTGGCCTTCATCCGTATCAGCGGCCGGACGAGGTCCAGGGCATCCTGGGTCTGATGTACGAGACTGAGCTCGCTCTACTGGAGATAACGGGCATGCACAGAGCCAGTCTGCAACCCGCAGCGGGCGCTCACGGAGAACTGGCGGGCATACTCATGATCAAGGCCTACCACTCAGCCCGAGGAGAAGATCACCGCGACACCGTCATCGCGCCCGACTCCGCTCACGGCACGAACGTCGCCTCCGCAGCCATGGCGGGCTACAAGGTCGTGGAGATCAAGAGTTCCTCGAGGGGTCTCGTGGACCTTGATGCCTTGCGCGGAGCGCTATCGGACCGCACGGCCGCCCTCATGCTCACCAACCCGAACACGTTGGGTCTATTCGAGGAAGACATACTCGAGATCACCCACCTGGTCCATGAGGTGGGCGCGCTCTGTTACTACGATGGAGCCAACCTGAACGCGATCATGGGCAAGGCACGCCCGGGAGACATGGGCATGGACGTGGTCCACGTCAACCTGCACAAGACCTTCTCCACCCCTCACGGCGGGGGCGGGCCCGGATCGGGGCCCGTCGCAGTCACGCGCGCTCTCGAACCCTTTCTTCCCCTCCCGCTCGTCACCCGAGCAGATGACGGGACCTTCGCCCTGGATCACGAGCGGCCCCAGAGTATCGGGCGGATGAAGGGCTTTCTCGGCAACATCGGCGTGGTGATCAGAGCCTACGCGTATATTCTGCGCATGGGAGCGGAGGGTCTGACCCAAGCCAGCGAAGATGCTGTACTAAACGCCAACTACTTGCGCATGCGCTTGCATGAGCTCTTCCCCGCTGCGTTTGACCGAACCTGCATGCATGAGTTCGTCATCTCTGCCAAGAACCGTGTCGACTCAGGCGGCAGCGCTCTCAACATAGCAAAGCGCATCCTCGACTTCGGGATGCATGCCCCCACCGTCTACTTTCCGCTGATCGTGCCTGAGGCTCTCATGGTCGAGCCCACCGAGACCGAGGACCTCCAGACTCTCGACGCCTTCGTCGAAGTGATGCGCCAGATCGACCGCGAGCTTCGCGAAGAACCCGAGACCGTGCGCCTTGCGCCGCACACTACCCCGGTGCGCAGACCCGACGAGACCGGTGCCGCCCGGCACCCGGTGCTCCGGTGGTCGCCACCCGCCTGACCTGGTTTAGCATGCGACGGCCAGGGTACCAACAACTGGTGACCACGATACGCTAGGACCCCAGGGTGACGATGACCACTCGTCGGACGGACCTCAATGGAACCCCTCTGGTAGTCGCTGAAGGCGATATCGACCGCGCCACGTGTGGCGCGGTCGATGACCTGCTGGACCAGGCCATATCCGAGGGGAGCGGTATCGTGCTCTTGGACTTGGGCAAAGTCACCTATATCGACAGCGGGGGTCTCTCCGTCTTGTTTGCGGCCGGGCGGCGTGTACGGGACGCCGGTTGGGTAGGTCTGATCGCACCGAACGCGAGCGTCCGCCGCCTACTCGAGCTCGTGGGGGCGCTAGCGGATCCGGCATTTCGCGTATTCGCGGACGAGGGTGAAGCGGAGACCGCCTTGGCCGCGAGCATGGCCACATGACTGCGGCAGCTCTATCTGGCTGTGCGTGGACCATCAGCATCCTCGCGGAGAACTCGAGCTTGGCCAAGGTTCGCGAATTCGTGGAGAAGGTCGCTGCCGATGTAGGACTCGATTCGGAGCGCACTTTCGACCTCAAGCTGGCAGTGTCGGAAGCCTGCGCTAACGCGGTGGAGCACTCCGGTATCGAGTCCGAACCGCTGGAAGTCTCAGCCCACCGCAGCCCCGGACTTCTGACCTTTGAGATCGCCGACAAGGGATTCTTCCGACCGCCCTCCTATCCGCGCGAGGACTTCGGCAGCCGCGGCCTCGGACTGCCGCTGATGGTCACCTTGATGGATGAGGTCAATTTCGCCAGGACCCCCAATGGGGGCACCAAGGTGACCCTCTCGCTCACCATCGATTAGCGAGTACGGCGCTCCCGCTCCGGGGGCGTGTGCTGCTGTCTACCTCTTAGCTCGCGGCCGGAGGCGGAGGCGGCGACAGAGGGACCACCACCCACAGGATCAGGTACGCGAGCAGTCCGGAACCGCCCATCAGGGTTATGAGTACTATCAGGACCCGCACCAGCACTGGATCTATGCCAAAATACTCGGCGAGCCCGCCACATACCCCGGCGATGATCTTGTCTTCCCGTGATCTGTAGAGTCGCTTGGCCATCCCTACGTACCTCCCTCGTTATCCCGAATAGCGCCTAGGTGCTGTCCCGATCGGAACGATCGGCTATCGACTCACGATAGAGATCGGTCCTGTACATCACGCACTGGTCGTTTGGGCAAGACCAGACCCGATATGTGCTGCACTCACCCGTGGAACGACTCCCCCCGGTGCCGGTGCGCTCTTCCTCCTCCACCCGGTCCGCCAGCGCGGTACCGCAGTTGACGCAGACCTTGACTTGATCCATCACGCCTGACTTCCTCTCCCGCGGGGGCCTTTGCCGGCCTAGATTACGCCCCAACTGTTCCGCAGCCACTCTGGCCCCCACCTGCTCGGATATCTGCCCTTTGGCATCCACGCCCGGACAGAGCACTTCGCCGGCAGGGGTCACCTCCAGCGTGTGCCACAACGCCCTCAGGACCTTTCGGCTGCCATCGAAGGCCTGCATCGACTTCAGGCCTGCGCAGCTCAGCAGACCACCCAGTCTTTCCGGACAGCCAGGCTCAGAGATCGGCTGTTTAAGCACATACTTGAGCGCCCACAGGGGTTGGCACCGGTCGATGACCATCTTCGGTACCGCGGGCACTCCCATGAAATACAGAGGGAGGGCGAAGACCATCGAATCCGCATTCCGCAGGTAGGGATACAGGGAGTTCATGTCGTCGCTCTGTATACAGACCCCCGTCGTCCGACAGGCGTCGCATGCCCGGCAGCCATGAAGGTCCAGGTCGGAGAGAGCCACTTTGACCACAACGGCGCCCTCTTCGCGGGCCGCCTCCAGGCACCAGTCGAGCAGCGTCTCCGTGTTCCCTCCGCGCCGGGCGCTGCCGGCGAGACCCAAGACCGTCACAGTCACTTGGCGCTCTCCCAGCCTCTGATCTTGTCGGCGATCTGCCGCCCCAGCCGCTGACGGGCTCTAACCTGCATCGGACCCCTGCCTCTGCCCCAGGATCAGCTGAGCTCCGCTGTTCTTGAGGTCAAGCATGTCGACGTTCACAAAGCCCGCCTCCCCCAGCCAGCCACGGTACTGTGCCTCCGTCCATACGCCGCCGTCCATGGTGGCCTGCAGCATGTTGACAGCCATCATCTCGGCTCCCAAGCTTCTGCCGAGCACGTAGTCTTGGATTGCGATCAGTCCCCCCGGCGCGACTATCGACAGTGCGTCCTTCGCGACCCTTTGGTTGGTACCCGGTCCGTAGATGTGAAAGACGTTGCCAAAGTACACGAGATCGAACGGACCAGGCGGGAGAGAGACCGTGTAATCTCCAGAGACCATCTCGATCGAGGATGCGTCGATGCCCAGGAATTCCCTTGCTACCGGCAGGACCTCAGCTTTGTCCATCAGTGTGGCCTTGAGTCCGCGATACATGAACTGACGCGCGACATGGCCGACCGCACCGCCCACGTCCAACATGCTCTTGGGCTCACCGCCGAGGCTCATGCAAAGGTCTACGATCTCCTCGACCAGAGCCCGATCGCGTTCGCCCATGGCCGAGACCATGCAGCGGACATTGCTTCTGTCGGCGTCGCGGCGCGTGGGCTCACCCGTCTTGATCACCTCGGGAAGATCGAGTAGACCGCGCACCCGGTTCGCCCTGTGGAGCAGAGCCGCGCGCTCCAGCTCAGGTCCTTCATCCACCAAGTGCGCTTTGCCGAGGGGGGTCAGCGCGTAGAAGGATCCGTCGTCGGCCTCCATCACTCTCTGTGCCACCCCCTCCACAACCAAGGCATCCAGCACGATGCGCGAGGCTCGCGGGTCGGTGCCTGCGACCATCGCTATGTGCTGCACTGACAGCGCTTCTCCGGTCGCCAGGGCATCGATGAGTCCCGCCTTCAGAGCCCCGGCCAAGACCAACAGTCTTTCGACCGCCCCTCTATCGACCAATGATGCCTTCATGCCGCGTCCCTTGCGCTTGGAGGAGCCTACTCCACGGTGAGCACTATGCTGCCGCTGTACTTGCCTGCCTCGACCTTGCGGCTCTCGCCGTCCACCGTCATGGTGAGCGTCTTCCCCTCGGGGGCCACCACCCAGCTGTCTGTGATTGTTAGGCTGGACAGGTAACACGTCCCCGTCACGGTCCAGACCGAACCATTGATGAAGGCCGCCACCACCCCGTTGTTGACAGGTGCCGCCGGAGTGTTGGTGACTGCGCCAAGCAGACGGTAGTCAGCGGACGTGATCGTGGGCTTCGCGTGCACCGCAGTGCTGGCAGTGATGATACCTGTGATCTTGGAGTGGTCGAACATCAGGCACAGATTCTTCGACACGCTTGCCAACTTGGTGTTGGGTGGCAGAGTCGTTGTCGTCACGGCCTGGACTGCGGCCCCTGCGGTAGTGCTCGCCCCGTTGGTCGAGGGCGCTACTGTAGCCGCCGGCTTGGTAGTGACGGTCGTGGCCTGGGTTGTGACAGTCGGGGCGGCGCTGACCGCTGAGCTGGCGGTCGTGCTGTCACCGGCCGGTGGCTTGACTGCCACTAGGCCTTGGCCGCCGCGTGTAGAGTTGTAGAAGTCGCCGGTCATCTCGATGCTCTTGAAGGTGGCCAGGGCGTCCTGCCCATCGCCGACGCGGGTGAGCCAGTGATTCGTGTCCTTCTCAGGAGGCGTCGTCGGCTCGTTGTATACAGCCGTGTTGCGCATGGTCGCAGGATCGTAGCCCGGGTTGTCTTCATCCATCAACTGCATGATGACGCCGTTGCCGGCGGACAGCTTGGCACCGCCCGTACCGTTCACAACGATCTTGACCGCCTGGCCTTTGTCGAGAAACACAGCCTCTCCGGTGGAGAAGACAGCCGCACCGTCGATGTTGGCGGTACCCGCGTCCCCACTCATGCCGTCGCCATGCCACATGATGCCGTAGCGCAGTGAGTTGATCACCGTGCCTTTCTTGGTGATGGTGGCGATCTCCGCCTCAGTCAAACCCAGGCGCAGGCTGGAGTTGAGCTCGGCTATCACTGTGGGATCGCTGTCGCCGAAGAAGAGCTTGCCCCCCTTGCTGATAGCCCCGTATGTCGGGACCGCGAAGTCACAACCCAAGAAGTATTCGGTCGCTGCACCCTCTGCAGACGCTCCGAAGCCGTCTTCGCCCGTGATGGAGATCTGGCTGTTGATAGCGGTGAGTGTGGGGCTCACGCACTCCTCCACAGACAAGGCTCCCCAACCCTGGGAACTGATGCTCGAGTTCACATAGGCCGCCTTTGTGCCGGTGCCCAGGAGGTTGGAAGCACGAACATTGCCGGAGATCCCTAGCATCCAGGGGGCCGACCGGATCTGAGAGCTGTCCGAAGTCGGAACGTAGTCTGCAGGCAGAGTCCCGTCCACGCTCTGGAATTCACAGCCCTTGGCTATCACGTTTGCGCCATCGCTGGCGACGAGAGGAGCGCGCACGGCACCCACGGTACTGACGTTGACTCCATCTAGGACCAGGGTCGTGCCCTGGCCGGTGCCCATCACCCCTGCACCATAGCCGGTGAGATCGCTACGCCCGTTGCCGGTGAGGCTTATCTCGGCGTTCTTGAGCGTGTAGCTGCTCGCCGCGTACACCCCGTTGAAGCACTCACCTGTGGAGGTGATGGTAAGACCCTCGGCCTCCGTGGAATCAGGCATGGTTCCGACGACAGCCGCCAGCACCGACTTGAACTCCGATAATCCTGCCGAGTCGACGCACAACGCCTGCCTGAAGGGTTGGATGACAGCAGCCGGGGGTGAGCCCGCGGCATACTCGACGGGGTTGCCTTCTGCCACTGTCAGCACCACGGTGCCGGTATACGTGCCGGGGACGAAGACAAGCTCGTAGCCTTCTGTCGATGCAAGGCGCTGTCCCTGCTCGGTCCCGTCGACGGTAAGTGTCACAGTCTTGCCCGGTGGAGGAGTTATTGTGGCGCCCTCACCGATGGTCAGAATGTCCAGCCGCGTCGTCTCGACGATGGGCCAGTCCTCCCCCGCGGCTAACACCCTCTGCTTGACACCCTCGGTCGTGGTCGTCACGACTTCTGGCACCCTGCCGCAGCTACTCAGCAGAAACCCCGCCGCCAAGACCATCATCAGGGAGCCGCCAAGCACCCGCCCGCCCAAGAACCGCCTACGCTTTCCTATCACACTTTCTCCTTGTGCTCTAAAGCAGCCACCACCGTGTCCACCCGTGCAGAGGCATGGGCATGCCCAAGGTACAAGACAACTACCCCAGGTTACAACTGATCCCACTACGGTATTCGACCGACCTGGGCCGCAGAGACCCAGCAAGAGGTGAGGCCCTCGCTAGTTGTCGTTCGCCCTCAAGGTAGGGTAGGGATTCACGTTCGTTCCGTTGACCGCGATGCCGAAGTGCAGGTGGGTCGGGCCACCGGAAGCGTTACCGCTGTTGCCGACGTAGCCGATGACCGTACCCGCGTTCACCCAAACACCCGTGTACATGCCCGCCGCCAAGTGGTCGAGGTGCGCATAGTAGAACTGATAGCCGCCGGATGTCACGTATTCAGCGAGCCCGCCGGTGGCGGTGTTGCTGACCCTGATATTCCCGCTGACACACGCCACCACTGGGGTGTTGCGGGGAGACATGATGTCGGTGCCCTTGTGCGTCCGGCCGCCTGACCGAGCCGCACCCCAGGAGTCTACATAGCTGTGTGGACCCGCCACGGGGAAGACAAAACCGATAGGGAGGACCGAACCTCCGCCCCCACCTGAAGGGGGCGGCTGAGGATTCTCGGCCCTCCTCTTCGCCGCCGCTGCTGCCGCCGCTGCTGCTGCGGCGCGCTGGGCGGCCAGACGCTTCTGCCGCGCCAGCTCTGCGGCACGTGCATCCGCTTTTCTGATCTCTTCCTGCAGGGTGTCTACCTGGGCCTTCACGGCCTGGTACTCCGCAGTAGAGTTCTTCAATTGCTCTGCCGCGTCAGCTTGCAGCCGCTGGAGCTCCAAGAGTTGAGCCGTCTGCTCGGCCTTCTTCTGTTCCAGCAGGGCTTTGTTCGCCTTGGCCTCCCCCAGGATGCCTACGACCTCGGAGAAGAGCGCCTGGTCGTCATCGGCTATCTGGTTGAGCGCATCCAACCTCTCGAACACCGACACCAAGTCTTCTTCGGAGAAGAACACGTCCAGGTAGTGCGAAGCCGCGCCCCCGTCCTTGTAGATGCTCACCAGCCGCTCCTCGAGCTGAGTGCGGGCCTTCTGCAGATCTTGCTCGGAGCTAGCGATCTTCTGCTCTACTCCGGATATCTCGTTCTCGAGCTCGGCGGCCCGGGACTCGGCGTCGTTGTACGCCCCAGCGACCTGGTTCAGATTCTCTTGAAGGGCATCCTGCTTCTTGTAGGCCTCGTCCAGCAGTGCCTGCTTAGCAGCGAGCTGCTGCTTGAGGGCCTGACTGGAGATGGTCGTAGTCGTACTGGCTTCGGCGAAAGACAGTAGCGGGAGCGCGACAAGCAGTGCGAGCAAAATCGCTGCCGCAATCGCGAATGAGGCCCATCTGCCGGTGCGCCCAAGACGCGCCTTTGGTGTCCGGTTCAAAGTCATGAGCCCAGCAATTCTAACAGAAGCCTCTCTAGGGAACCACCGAAAGCTCGAGCGCCGCCTTGGAACGTCTACTCTCAGGGCCGGGGCAAAACGACACTCGCTCAGTCGTCATAGTATCTGAGCGTTGCGTAGGGATTCACATTGACCCCTCCCCCCGGCTGCATGCCGAAGTGCAGATGGCAGGCGCCTCCGCGGGCATTGCCGCTGTTGCCGACGTATCCCACCAGGGTCCCGCCGTTGACCCGCATACCCACGTAGACACCAGACGCCACTCCATCCAGATGCGCGTAGTAGTAGACGCATCCATTGTCTCCCCTGACATGAACGGTGATGCCACCCAGGCCAGAGTTGGAGCGATTCACACCACTGATCACGCCTGGAGAACAAGCCACCAGGCGCGTTCCCCGTGCGGCCATGATGTCGGTGCCCTTGTGCCTCCGAGCGCCTCCTGAACGTGCGAATCCCCACGAATTGATGTAGCTATGCGCCCCGTCCACCGGGAATGTGAAGGGAGGAGACTGGATGGTACCGCCCGATGAGTTGCTCCAGCGCTGTGCCTGCTGACGGGCCATCCGCTGAAGAGCCCGTTGGCGAGCCGCGGCCGCCGCCTTCGCCGCAGCTGCGGCCGCCGCCGCATCCGCCTTCGCGATGTCCGAGTTGAGCCGCTTTATCTGGCTCTTCAGGGCCCTATACGTTTGGTCGGCCGCTGCGAACTTATCGGCCGCCGCTTGTTGCACCTTAGCGAGCGCCTGCTGGTCCGCACGCTGCTGGGCTTGCTTCTGCTGCAACAGGCGCTTACCGGTCTGCTGGGCTTCCAGGTATGTCTCCACCTCATCGAACAACCTCTGATCTTCGGCGGCCAGTGCCGAGAGAGTATCGAGGCGCTGCAAGACGGAGGTCAAGTCGGCGCCTTCGAGCAGCACGTCAGCGAACATCAGCCCGGAGGAACTCTGCTTGTAGAGTCCCACCAGCCGCTGCTCAAGGGTAGCGCGCACCTTAGCTAGATCCTCCTGCGATCGAGCGATCTCCTGTTCGGCGGCGGCTATATCCTCTTCCAGGCCGGCGAGGCGCACCTCGATGGCGTTCTGCTGTTCGGCAATGCTATCGAGCTCTGCCTGCAGGGCGTCGAGCTTACTCGTAGCCTGCTTCAGCTCGGCCTGCCTGGCTGCCAGTTGCTGTCGCAGGGCCTTTCCTGGGATGGTGGTGGTCGTGGTCGCCTCGGCAGACGGGACGCACAGACCAAGCAGCAGCGCCGCCAAGAGCGAGGGGACTGCCACCATGAGCGCGCGGCGCCGAACGGGGCCTCTACGCACCTGCGAACGCTTACAGACGGACCGGTACCCCGCGCCCCGCCAAATAGGCCTTGGCCTCTTCAATCGTGTACTCCCGATAGTGGAACATCGAAGCGGCAAGGACGGCGTCCGCCCCTGCCTCCTGTATCACTTCGACCATATGCTCCAATGTCCCTGCTCCACCACTCGCGATCACTGGGATGTTCACACTGTCCGACACGGCTTTCGTCAGGCCGAGGTCGTAGCCATCTTTGGTGCCGTCCCTGTCCATGGAGGTCAGCAGTATCTCGCCAGCCCCTAGCGCCGCCACTCTTGCGGCCCACTCCACGGCGTCCAAGCCTGTGGGGGTGCGACCACCGTTTATGTATGCCTCCCAGCGCGGGACACCATCCGTCTCTGCCTGCCGCCGCTTCGCATCGATGGCCACCACCACACACTGCGAACCGAATCGCCGTGCACACTTGGTGATGAGGTCAGGATCGGTGATGGCGGCAGAGTTCAAAGAGATCTTGTCGGCCCCGGCCGACAACAGAGCTCGCACGTCTTCTTCACTGCGAATCCCGCCTCCGATGGTGAAGGGGATGAACAGCTCCTCTGCGCAATGCCGCGCCAGCTCGACCATGGTGTCTCTGCCCTCATGAGAAGCCGTGATGTCTAGAAACACCACTTCGTCCGCGCCCTCCGCGTCATAGCGCGCGGCAAGCTCCACAGGGTCACCCGCATCTCGGATATCGACGAAGTTTGTGCCTTTGACCACTCTGCCTTGGTCGACGTCGAGACAGGGGATCATCCGTTTGAGCAGCATCAGTCCAACACCGCCTTGGCTTCCGCCACGGTGAAACGCCCCTCATATAGAGCGCGACCCACTATCACGCCGGTCACCCCGCTCGGCTCCAACAGCTTGAGGGCCCGCAGGTCATCCAGATCCGTGACCCCACCGGAAGCCAGCACCTCGAGCCCACTCTCTTCCGCCATCTTACGGATGCCCTCGACATTGGCGCGCTGCATCATGCCGTCCCGGCTTATGTCGGTGTAGAGAAGCTCAGTGACGCCGAGCGACACCAGTCGCTTGGCTAGTTCGAGCGCAGTGACTTCGGTCTGCTCTACCCAGCCTTTGGTCTTGACGAAGCCATCCTCCGCGTCGACCGCCACGATCAACCCACCCGCACCCAGAAGCGCAAGCGCGCGAGCCACCAGCCCGGGGTCTTCAACGGCGCTCGTCCCCAACACTGCCTTCGCTACCCTGCTGTCCGCTATGGTCCCGAGATCCGCCTCGGTGCGTATGCCGCCGCCGGTCTGCACCGGCACGGGTACGGCCCGTGCTATGTCACTGACCAGAGCAAAGTTGCGCGGCTGACCTTCCCTGGCGCCGTCCAGGTCGACCACGTGCAGACACTCCGCACCATCGTCGACCCAGCGCAGGGCCATGGCCACCGGGTCTTCCCCGAACACGGTCTCGTCGGCAAAATCCCCGCGCCGCAGGCGCACACATCTACCACCCTGGATGTCTATGGCGGGGATGAGCTTCACGTGCGTACCTCAAAGCCAGCGCTGACCGCGAAGTTTCTGTACAGACGGAGCCCGAGCGTGCTCGACTTCTCCGGATGGAACTGGACACCCGCCACGTTCTCCGCCTTCACCCCCGATACGAACTTCACTCCGTCGTAATCGGTCATGCACAGGGCGTCGCCCGCTGAGCGCGGCACACCCGCGTATCCGTGCACAAAATAGAAGGCGGAGCCGTCAGGGATGTCTTCGAACAGGTCCGAATCGACGCAATACTCCACCTGGTTCCAGCCGATGTGCGGCACCTTCACCGTGGGCGGCAACGCTCTGACTTGTCCGTGCACCAGCCCCAAGCCGGGCACCTCGGGGTCTTCTTCACTGCCTTCGAACAACACCTGCAGGCCAAGGCAGACCCCCAAGAAAGGCACGCCGGCCTCGATGCGGGCTAGCAGCGGCTCGACGAATCCTTGCTCCTCCAGGCTTCTCATGGCCGCGCCAAATGCGCCTACCCCCGGCAAGACCAGC
Source organism: uncultured Actinomycetes bacterium (assembly GCA_963718375.1). Taxonomy (GTDB): domain Bacteria; phylum Actinomycetota; class Thermoleophilia; order RBG-16-64-13; family RBG-16-64-13; genus RBG-16-64-13. Next base: position 472,672 of record CAVQZD010000005.1, read on the forward strand.
GCCGAGGCGGACATGAGCGCGTCCCGCTCTCGCCCGATCACGGCTTGCACGCCGACATGTTCGAAGGCCTTTTGGACCGAACGGAGGTTGCCTGCGCCGTAGTCGACGATACAGAGCGACCTGCGTCTACTCACAAGACCCCTTTTGTCGAGGGAACACCTGCCGAGCGTCCGTCGACAGATGCCGCCTGGCGCAGCGCCTTCCCCAACCCTTTGAAGACCGCTTCGATGGTGTGATGCACATCGGTACCGACAAGTATCCTCACGTGCAGAGTCAGACGAGCGTGGTTCACGAGCGCTCTCAAGAACTCCGGGACGAGAGCGGATTCGAACCCCGCTATGTTCTCCGCCACGGGCCCACCTTCATATGCCAGGTAGGGACGGCCGCTCAGGTCGAGCACCACCATGGCAAGCGATTCGTCCATCGGGACGATGACGTTGCCGTAGCGAGTGATCCCGCTCTTATCACCCAGTGCGGCAGAGAGGGCCGAGCCCAGGCAGATGCCCACGTCCTCCACCGTATGATGGCCGCCGGTCTGGAGGTCGCCGCTCGCCTTCACCGTAGAGATCCATGAGGCCGTGTGAGGCCATCAACTCCAGCATGTGGTCGAAGAAGCCCAGGCCGGTGTCGACCGCGGCCTTGCCCGAACCATCGAGATCGAGCCTAACCGAGATGTCCGTTTCGCGCGTCTTGCGGTCCACCTCGCCTACCCTGCCGACCGAACCGCTATCTCCGAGCGCGTCTCTTCGCTGCACCGTACCCTCCGACTGAGAATGACTTGACGACAGACCCTCGCTTGATTCGTCGCTCGCGCGCCGACTCCTGGGGCACGCCTCAGGAGGATAGCACGGCGGTCCTTCACTACCCGGCGAACGCACCCGCGCAAACGACTCAAGCACACCCGCTGAGATGCCGATATGGTTCTTTAAGGCATATCCATTCGCAAGAGAGCAAAGTAAACAGCGGGGGGCGAGGCACATCGGTGTGACACGCTTGCACGGGTGGTTGTTGGGGTTGGCGATCCTCGCGCTTGTGGCTGCGTACACCACTGTCTGTCTGCTTCTGCCCTCGGAATCTCTTATCTTCATGAGCATCGCGCTCGTCCTCGTGCTCGTCTGGAGCCAGTACGTCGCCCTGATCCGCAATCGGCGGCTCTACGCGGACCTGGCCATTGTGTCGAAGGAGCTCGAGAGCCGCGTAGCGGATCTGGCTCAGATGAATGCGCGCCTTGGGCAGCTCAACGATACCTCGCACCGGCTCACCAGCCTCCGGCAGCCGCTGGCCGTAGCTCGCGCGGGACTGGAGGCCGCGTGCGCCTTCGTGGGGTCCCCCGGTGGCTGGGTATCGATCGGCGAGGGAGCCGACTACACCGTGGTCACTCATGGCGTGGTCGAGGACTATCCGCAGGCCGAACCCTGCGCTCTGGCAAGCGCCGAACAGCAGGGGCTCCTGCGGGCTCTGCCCCTGACCATAGGCGGCAAGACGCTGGGGACCATGCTGCTGCTCGCCGGGCCCAAGACCGGCACCGACACCGGCGCCGATCTGTTGCCCCTGGTGGCGGCCCAGCTCGCCAGCGCCCTCGACAATGCCAAGGGCTACGAAGAGGCTCTGCAGCTCGCAGAGCGCGACCCACTCACGGGTCTCTTCAATCACCGCGGTATCCACCGCCGGCTGGCCGGCGAGGCGCTGCGCTCGCAGCAATCCGATTCCCAGCTGTCTCTGATAATGATCGACCTCGATGACTTCAAGATACTCAACGACACTTACGGACATGTGGCCGGCGATTCGGTCTTGCGCCAGGTGAGTGACGCCATCAAGGCCGTGCTCAGACACGCCGACCTCGCCGGCCGAGTGGGCGGGGACGAGCTCCTTCTGGTGCTGCCCAACACCGGAGCCGAGGGGGCACTGCAGTTGGGCGAGCGTCTGAGGAAAGCGCTCGCCGATCGCCCATATGTCGCGTCGAATGGTGAATCAATACCCGTGTACATGAGTCTGGGTGTGGCCACCATGCCCGAAGACGCGCAGTCGGTAGGGCGGCTGATCGAGATCGCCGACGCCAATCTATACGCCTCCAAGCAGCACGGGGGCAACAACACCACCGGCTCAGCCGTCCACAACCCCCACGACACGGACGAAGAAGGCGCTCTGGGCATAGCCGACCGCCTGCTAGACGCAGTGGGCGCGCGCGACCATTACACCCGGCGGCACTCGGAACAGGTGGTGCAGAACGCGCTTGCGCTGGGCCAAGCCATCGGACTGGCCGATGACTCGCTGCGTACCCTCCGCATCGCGGCCATGCTGCACGATGTGGGCAAGCTCGGGGTCTCCCAAGAACTCCTGCGTAGACCGGGGGCCCTGAGTCCCACCGAAGAAGAGCAGATGCAGAAGCACGTCGCACTGGGCGCCGACCTCATCCTCGACATCCCTCGCTTGGCCGACGTGGCCGCGGCCGTCTCGGCCCACCATGAACGTTACGATGGCTCAGGCTACCCACAGCACGCTGCCGCTGACGAAATACCCTTGTTGGGTCGCGTCCTGGCTGTAGCTGATGCTTATTCGGCCATGACCCTCGATCGGCCCTATCGCCGCTCTATGAGTCGGGCGGAGGCCAAGCAGGAGCTGATCGGTTCAGCCGGCACGCAGCTCGACCCAGAGCTGGTCTCGGCGTTCGCAGAGGTGATCGACGCCCGAGACGATGAGCCGACGGATGAGCGCGCCGCTGGCTGAGGCTACTTATTCTCCAAACGCAGCTGAGCCGACAGCTTGTGAAAGTACAACCCCTCGCTGTCCGCGATCACGGCCACATGAGGTGCTAGCTGCTCCACCGCCTTGTCCGTCATCTCGACATGTGTGGAGCTGCGCATGAAGGTCTGCACCGACAGAGCCGAGGAGAAGCGGGCCGTCCCACCGGTGGGTAGTACGTGATTGCTACCGGCCACATAGTCGCCGAAGGCCGTCGCCGTGAGACCGCCTACGAACACTGCTCCAGCAGATCGCACCCTCGGTAGGAAGTCGCGGGCGCCGGCCAGTTGGATCTCCAGATGTTCAGGCGCGTAGGCTTCGGTAGCGGCTTCGGCCACTGCCAAGAAGTCCTCGCCCGGGCTCGCGAAGAAGGCGGTGAGACCAGAGTCAGAGTCGGCGGGCGCCGCGCGTGACGTATCGGCTCCACGCTCGCGCTGTGCCCGCGCGAGTAACGCGGATATCGCCTTCTCCACTGCACGACAGAGTTCCTCGTTCTCGGCCACCAGCACCGCCGTCGCCCCACTGCCATGTTCGACCTGCGCCAACATGTCGACCGCTACCCATTCGGGCTTGGCCGTCGCGTCAGCCAGTATCAGCACCTCGCTCGGGCCCGCCAAGCTGTCTATCCCCACTAAGCCATATACCTGACGTTTGGCTTCAGCCACGTAGGCGTTGCCCGGTCCGCTGATGACGTCCGCCCGCGGTATCGTCTCCGTGCCGAAGGCCATGGCCGCCACAGCCTGTGCTCCTCCGACCCGGAACACTTTCTCAATGCCGACCAGTCTGGCCGCCGCCAGCACCGAACGGTTCACAGAGCCGTCCGGCCCGGGAGGGGTGCAGATAAAGAGTTCGGGCACCCCGGCCACCAAGGCGGGGCAAGCGTTCATGACCACCGATGAAGCGTAGGAGCCCAGTCCGCCGGGCACATACAGGCCCGCGCGCGCTACCGGTAGATGGCGCGCGCCCAGGCTCTGCCACTGGAAGCCCAACACCTCCCAGCCGGGGGTCATCTCCCGCCGGTGGAACGACAGACAGTTCTTGAAAGAGAGTTCCAGTGCAGAACGCAGTCCCGCGTCCAGCTCTTGGTAGGCGGACTCCAACTCTTCAGCCGGCACCATCATGCCTTCAGTCGTCGCGTCGGGCCAGTCGAACCTCGCGGTCGCCTCGATCACAGCCTCGTCGCCCCTGGAGCGGACCTCTGCCAAGATGCCGGCCACGACCTCTGGCACGTCGGAGGCGCCCGCCCCGGTGGAACGCAGGTCCTGCATCTCGGTGGCTACGGAGCCACTGTTCACGGCCGATATCCTCACAGAAGACTCGCCTTTCTTAGGTCTTGGCCACTATTGTCTCATTCTAGCTACAGGCCGGCCCCGCTGGAGACAGTGGTGCGGCCCTGACAGACGCAGCCAGCGCCGAGCAACTCCTGCAGTTCGGCAAAGAGACTCGCCTGCGGGTTCACCTTGAACCGATCGCCCAGGCGCAGACGTCGCTCGTTGCCGCCCGTGCTGACGTACATGTCCACGCTGCACTCACCGGGGAACCGAGCCAATATCCCTTTGAGGTCTGTTATCACCGCACCGGGCAGCCGGTCGCCGTCAACGGAGATCGACAGGGGCTCCAGACCCGTCCTTACCACGAAGGCCTCAACGACCAGGGGGATGAGTTTGGTCTCGGCCTCATCCTTGTGGTCCACGCGGCCCTTGACCTTGATCACGCTATCCTCCACCAGCAGCTCCTTGCTCTCCTGGTAGATCGCGGGGAAGCAAAGCATCTCCACTGAGCCCTCCAAGCCCTCGACGGTGACGAAGGCCATGAGCTCTCCTGACTTCTTGGTGGTGATCCGCTTCACACTCCCCACCATGCCGATGATGGTCGTCACGGCGCCGTCCGGGAGTTCAGGGAGTTCATGGATTTGATGGCCCGCCACGCCCAGCAGATACGGACTCAGGTCCTTGAGCGGATGGGAGCTGACATAAAGGCCCAGAGTCTCCTTCTCCAGCTGGAGTAGTTCCTCTTTGGTGAAGTCGACGTCGGAGATCTGCACCGGTGGGTGGCCGCTATTCCGGCGCTTGGCGCCTTCGGCCGGCGTGGCGTCCGCGAGCAGATCGAAGATCGAGCCCTGGCCCCGGTCGGCGTCGGACCGCATCTTCTTGCCGTGAGCCACGGCCTGCGGGAGTACCATCAGCATGCCTCGACGCGAGGGGCCTATGGAATCCATGGCCCCGGACTTGATGAGACTCTCGAGGGCGCGCCCGTTGACGGTGCCCAGGTCGACACGCTCGCAGAACTCGAACAGATCGCGGAAGGGCCCGTCCTTGTCGCGCATCTCCAGGATGTTGCGGATTGCCGTCTCGCCGACGTTCTTGACCGCATTCAGACCGAACCGGATGACGTCACCGATGCCCCTGAAATCCATAACCGACTCATTGATGTCGGGGGGCAGCACCTCGATGCCCATCTCGTTCGCTACGTTCACGTAGAAGGGGACCTTGTCCTTGGTGTCCATGACGCTCGAGATGAGCGCCGCCATGTACTGCACGGGGAAGTTGGCTTTCAGATACGCGGTCCTGTAGGAGATCAGGGCATAGCAGGCGGCATGCGACTTGTTGAACGAGTAGTCGGCGGCCCTGACCATCAGTCCCCACAGGTGCTCCACAGCCCGAGGCGAAGTGCCATTGGCCTCGGCCCCACTGCGAAACTTAGGCTCGAGGGCATCCATCTTCTCCTTGATCTTCTTGCCGATGGCCTTGCGCAGGTCGTCGGCCATGGCCGGGGAGAATCCGGCGATGCGCTTCGATATCTCCATCAGTTGCTCTTGGTAGATAGCAACGCCGTGAGTGGGTCGCAGGATCGGCTCCAGACGATCGTCCACGAACTTCACCAGCGAGGGGTCCCGCTTGTTGCGGGCGTACTCGGAGATGAACTGCATCGGACCGGGCCGGTACAACGCCACCAGGGCAATAAGGTCATTAAGAGCGGTGGGCTGGATCTCGCGAAGGGCGTCCCGCATGCCGCTGGACTCGAACTGGAACACACCTACGGCATCCCCCTTGGCCAGCATCTTGTACGTCCGGAGGTCATCCAGGGGGATCTCCTCGATATCGAAATCGGGGTGTCCCGCGGCGCGCACAAACTCAACCGCGCGCGCGATGACGTCTAGATTGCGCAGCCCCAGGAAGTCCATCTTCAGGAGCCCTAGGCTCTCTACGTCGGTCATGGAGACCTGCGTCACGACCTCGGCGTCGCCCTTCTGCATCAATGGCAGATAGTCGGTGAGTGGGCCTTCGGATATGACCACGCCGGCAGCGTGGATGGAGTCTTGGCGGATCAGGCCCTCCAGGGGCCGAGCCATATCGACTACTTCGTGCACCATCGGGTCGGAGTCGTAGGCCGCCTTGAGTTCGCACTTGGGGTCGGCCACACATGCGTCCAGGGTGATGTCCAGCACCTCAGGCACCAGCTTCGCTATGCGATCAGCCTGGGCGTACGGCACGTCCATCACCCTGGCGGCGTCGCGGATCGCCTGTCGAGCCTTGATGGTGCCGAAGGTGGCTATCTGAGCGACTCGGTCGCGACCGTACTTCTTGGCCACGTAATCGATGACTCTCTCTCGACCCGCCACGGAGAAGTCGATGTCGATGTCGGGCATGCTTATCCGGTCCGGGTTCAAGAAGCGCTCGAACAGCAGCTCATACTCGATCGGGTCAAGATCGGTTATGCCCAGTAGATAAGAGACCAGCGAACCTGCGGCCGAACCCCTCCCGGGTCCGACTGGGATACCGGAGCTCTTCGCGTAGCTGACGAAGTCCCAGACGACCAAGAAGTATGGTGGAAAGCCCATCTTCTCTATGACCGCGAGCTCTGTCTCCAACCGCTCGCGGACCTCGGGGGTCACCTGGTCACCGTAACGCCGGACCAGCCCCAGTTCGCACTGCTCCCGCAGATACGAGGCTTCGGTGTGACCCTCGGGCACGGTGAAGTGTGGGATGAGCATGCGATCCAGCTGTATGTCCACGTTGCAGCGCTCAGCGACCTCCAAGGTGTTACTCACCGCTTCGGGATGATCCCGGAAGGCCAACCGCATCTCTTCTTCTGTCTTGAAGAAGAACTCCTGCGAACTGAAGCGCAACCGGTCCTCCTCAGCCAGACGAGAACCTGTCTGTATGCATAGGAGGACATCGTGAGCCGCGGCATCGCTCTCGGCGAGATAGTGCACATCGTTGGTGGCCACCAGTTTCAGTCCTGTGCGCTGAGCGAGATCGGCCATGCGCGGATTCACCTGCACCAGCTCACCGATGCCGGTCTCCTGGATCTCAAGGTAGACGTTCTCCCTGCCAAAGATCGTGCACAGCCGCTCGATCTCGGACTCAGCTGCCGCATGCTGCCCGTTCTCCAAAGCGCGCGAAAGCCGTCCACTCGGACAACCGCTCAGGCAGATGAGACCTTCGGCATGCTCGGCCAACATCTGGTAGTCCATACGCGGCTTGTAGTAGTAACCCTCGAGAAAGGCAAGACTGCCGAGCTTGAGCAGGTTGCGATACCCGGCCGCGTCGCGCGCAAGCAGGGTGAGATGCCAGCGCTCCTCGTTCTGGCCTTCCTTGCGGAAGCGGTCTTCGACCACGTACGCTTCGAGCCCGATTATCGGCTTGACACCTGCTTTACGGCACTGCTGGTGGAACTGGATGATGCCCGACAGGACCCCGTGGTCGGTGATGGCCAGGGCGGGCATGCCGTACTCTACGGCCCGTTTGACCAAGTCGTCCACCTTGCAGGCCCCGTCCAACGCTGAGTAATGCGTGTGCACGTGCAGATGACAGAAGCCGGCCTCGGCGCGCGCCGGAACCGGCTCTGATAGAGCTTCTGCTGCAGGTTGCGACGACGCTGACAAGACCACGGATCTCCCCATACTTGAGGCATTAAGAGGCGCCTCACTACCGCTCGATTCTACCCGAAAGCCCCCTGCTGCCTCAAGTAGTTTCGTCAGCTGAGGGTGAACAAAATCCGCTCTGAGCGGCTCCAAGCATACAGCTTCCGGGCAGCCATCGCGCGCTCGCTGCCAATATCAGGTGAACGCTTCGATGATGTCCTTAGCAAGCGGGAACTCGTGCAGCAGCGCCTCGCGCCGACCTATTTCGAAGTCCTCGTATTCGAACCCAGGCGTGACCACACAACTGGCTAGCGACCAGTCCACAGACCCGGCGACACGCCGGTCGCCAGTCCAGCGCCGCTCGGGAGCCCTGCCAAAGCCCCAGTCGGTCTGTTGACCCACGATCGCGCGCGCCGCCACCCACCAGCCCGCTGGGACCAACTCGCACGGGTTCGCGGGTCCGATGACCTTCACCTCCGGCAGCGACTTGGAGGTGCCGGCTCTGCCGGCCTGTGTGCTCTCGTCTGGGCGGAGCAGGAACAACTCCACCAGCGCGCCTGAGTGATAGAACCAGAGTTCGTCGGAGCGCAACCGGTGAAAGCGACTGGGCTCTCTGTCGGTGAGCAGATAGAGGATAGAGGTCGAGGCCGAACGCTTGCCATGAGGAGTGGCTACCTTCTGCTCCGCCCGGTAGGTCTCGCGAAAGTAGCCGCCTTCAGTATGGGGGCTCAGATCCAGATCACCTATGACCTGTTCAGCCGTGAGCCGTTCCGGCTCGTGTGCTCCGCTGCCCTCCGACCTATCGGTCATCGCTCCTCCATCAGCACGGGATTGCTGAGATGCCCCACCCCGTCAATGTCCACTTCTACCTCATCCCCGGGATGAAGCTCGCCTACTCCCGAAGTAGTACCCAACATGATGAGATCTCCACGCTCCAGAGTCATCGCCTGGCTGACCAAGGAGATGATCTCGAAGGGGTCACGGATCATGTCCTGTACCTGCGCTTCCTGTCGGAGCTCACCGTTGACCTTGGTGCGGATATACGCCTCCGGCGGTGGCATCTCTGTCTCTAAGAAGGGACCGACAGCCCCGAAAGTGTCAAACCCCTTAGCCCGCCACCACTGCTTGTCTTCACCCTGCAGGTCACGCTCGGTGACGTCGTTGGCGCACGTCCAGCCCCATACCGCCTTGACGGCCTCCTCCGGGGTCACGCGCCTCGTGGGTCTGCTGATGGCCACGGCGAGTTCTCCCTCGTACTCCACCCGGGTGGCGTCGAACGGATATACGATCTCGTCTCTATGACCTATGAGACAGGTCGGTGGCTTGAAGAAGAGTACCGGCCGGGGCACCTGCTCGGTCGACGGGTTGGGGACGCGACCCGCCCGCGTCACCATCTCTTTGATGTGCTCCCTGAAGTTCCAGCCCACTCCCAGGATCTTGCTAGGCGCCACTGGGGGTAGAAGCCTGATATCGTCCTCCCCCACGGTGGTGCCGGCGAGCTCCGCGGGCGAGGTGATCAGATAGCCCGCGCAGGTGACCTCGGCCTCACAGACCTCGCCCTGGTAGTCGATGCGTGCCAGCCTCATGACTGTTTCCTCCCGCGCAGAAGCCCGTAGGAGATGGAGTCCACCAACGCCTGCCACGAGGCCTCTACGACGTTCTCGCTCACCCCCACACTCCCCCAGTTCTCGTGGCCGTCTGAAGAATCCAGAAGCACCCTAGTCTTGGCTGCCGTGCCCTTGTCCTCGTCCATGATGCGCACGCTGTAGTTGATCAGGTGTATATCATCGACCTCGGGGAACTTGCGGCGGATAGCCGTACGCAAGGCCTTGTCCAATGCATTGACGGGACCGTTACCCTCTGCCGTCTCCAGGAAGCGCTCCCCGTCCACATGCACCTTGACCGTGGCTTCGCAGGTCATCCTTCCGTCCTCACGCTTCTCGACGATGATGCGGAAGTTCTCGAGGTGGAAGAGCTCCACCTGCACGCCCAACTCAGCCCGCAGCAGCAGCTCGAAGGATGCATCGGCCGCCTCGTAGTGGTAGCCCTCGTTCTCCCGCTCTTTCACCCGGCCCAGCACCCGCTCCGCCAGGTCCTGGTCCTCGGGCAACGAGTAGCCGAGGTCCTTGGCCCGCTGAGCGATCGTGGCCTTTCCGGACAACTCCGATACCAGCACATGCGGTTCGTTACCGACGAGCGCCGGCGACACGTGCTCGAACGTGGTCGGGTCGCGCTCCACGGCCGAGATGTGCATACCGCCCTTGTGAGCGAAGGCGTTGCGCCCCACATAGGGCTGATGCGCGTCAGGCGCCACATTGCAGAGCTCGGCCACAAAACGGCCGGCTTCGGTCAGTTTGGCCAGGTCGGAGTCGGAGACGCAGTCCAGGCCCATCTTCAGTTTGAGCCCGGGGATTATGGCGCACAGGTCGGCGTTACCACAGCGCTCGCCGTATCCGTTCATAGTGCCCTGCACCATGTCCGCTCCGGCCGCTACGGCCACCAGGGTATTGGCGACGGCGCACCCGGAATCGTTGTGGGCGTGGATACCCACCCCGCACACATCGCCGATAGCCGCCACTACCTGCCCGACCACCTCTTGCACCTGCATGGGCAGAGCGGCCCCGTTCGTGTCACACAGACACACCGCTTCCGCCCCTGCCTCAGCCGCAGCCCGCAGACAGGCGAGCGCATACTCGGGGTGCGCGGCGTATCCGTCGAAGAAGTGCTCCGCGTCGTAGAAGACCCTCTTGCCTTCCTCGACCAAGAACGCCACCGACTCGGAGATCATGCGCAGGTTCTCATCGCGGTCGACGCGGAGCACCTTCTCCACGTGCAGGTCCCAGCTCTTGCCGACTATCGCCGCGACGGGCGCCCAGTTCTCAGCCATGATCTTCAGGTTGCGGTCTTCTGCCGCTGCGACGCCGCCGGCCCTGGTCATCCCGAACACGGCGATATCGGCCCGTCCAAGATGATCGGGTTGGACTTTGCGGAAGAACTCCTTGTCCTTGGGATTGGACCCCGGAAAGCCACCCTCGATGATATGGACGCCCAGGTCCGCGATGCGAGACGCGATGCGCACCTTCTCGTCCACAGACACGCTGAGTCCTTCGCGCTGCATGCCGTCGCGGAGAGTAGTGTCATAGAGGAGGATGCGCCGTGCCGGTCTCATCCTGCGTTCACCGGTGTCCCCGTGCTGTTTGCGTACTCATGAAACCGCTCGACGATCTCTTTGGTGACCGGACCGGGCACGCCGCTGCCTATCTTGCGTCGGTCGACTTCCACCACCGGTCCGACCTCGGCGGCCGTGCCGGTGAGGAAGGCCTCGTCCGCGTTGTACACATCGTGCAAGGTGTAGCTGCCTTCTTCGACCTCTAGACCCATGGAGGCGGCCAGCCTCATGACGACACTGCGCGTGATGCCCGGTAGCGCACCCAGAGCCGTACTGGGAGTCATCAACTTGTGTCCTCTGATCATGAAGAAGTTGTCCGCGGTGCACTCGCACACGTACCCAGAAGTGGTCAAGAAGAGACCTTCGTCGACGTGGGCGTCGCGCAATTCCAGAGACCCGATGACGTTGTTCAAGTAGTTGAGGCTCTTGACCGCGGGGTTGACGGCCTGCGGGTCGTTGCGCCTGGTGGCCAAGGTCTTGAGCTTGAAGCCCTTCTCGTACACCTCCGCCGGATACAGGGTGATGCCCGCGGCGATGCAGAAGACCGTCGGCTGCGGGCACTTGGCCGGGTTCAGGCCCAGGTCGCCCTTGCCGCGCGTGACCACCAGCCTTATATATGCGGACCCTGGATTACGACGCACGGTCTCCAGCACTATCTCGATGACCTGCTCCCTAGACAGGGGTATGTCCAGCGCCAGAGTCTGAGCCGACGAGTAGAGCCGATCCACATGAGCGTCCAACTCGAACACGCGCCCATCGTAGACTCGTATGCCCTCGAACACGCCATCCCCGTAAAGGAGCCCATGATCGAAGACGCTTACCTTCGCGTCCGCTTCGCTGCAATAGTCCCCGTCGATGTAGATCTGCATGTATGCCTCCCCCGGGTCGACCCGGTCCAGACCGCTGGATACCCCGAGTATACAAAATCTGGCCCGACCCAAGCCGGTTCCAAGGCATTTTGCCGCCTAGAGAAGCGAGCCTATCTGGTACACGAGGACTCCCAGCGCGAAGGCCACCGTAAGCATCAGCGTCAGACTCGCCGCCGTCCATAGCCACGACTTCGACTCCTGCTTTATGACGACCAGAGTCGCGGCACAGGGCAAGAAGGTCATCAGTACAACCAGGAATGCCGCAGCCCCCGCCGGCGTGAGCACGGCAGCCACCCTCTCCGCCAGCCCGGAGTCCGCGGCTGCGATGGTGCCCGCCCCGAACAGTACCCCCAGGGCCGCGACGGTGTTCTCCTTGGCGACGAAGCCGGCGGCTAGGGCCACCAGAAGGCGCCAGTCGCCCAGCCCCATCAGTGCCCCAACGGGTTCGAAGGCCCTGCCGAGCACTCCGAGCACACTGTCTTCGGGCGCGGGGCCAGGGTAGGTGGATAGAACCCACACCACGGCCGAGACCACGACGATGATAGTGCCCGCCTTTCTTATGAAGGCCCAGATGTTCCGCCAGACGTAGCGGCCGATGGTGCGCCCATTCGGCTTGTGATAGAGCGGCATCTCCATCATGAAGGCGGTGCGCTGCCCCTTGAACACCACGCGATTGGCCATCGCGCCCACGACCGCCAGCAACACCAGATTGCCTCCCACCAAGACCACCATCGCCCAGGGAGCCGAGTTGCCGAAGAAGGCCGGAGTAAGAAAGGCCAGGACCGCCAGCCGCCCGGCACACGGCACGAATGGTGTGAGCAGGATGGTCAGCAACCGAGCTCTGCGCTCCTCGATGATGCGGGAGCCCATAACAGCCGGCACGTTGCAGCCGAAGCCCAGCAGCAGCGGCATGCACGACTTGCCGTGCAGCCCCATCCAGTGCATGTACCTGTCCATGACGTAGGCGGTGCGGGCCATGTAGCCCACGTCCTCCATAAGCCCGAGCGCGGCGAAGAACACGATCAGTATGGGCACGAACGAGATGACAGTGCCCGCTCCTGCGACGATGCCGTCGACGATCAGCCCACTGAACCAGGCAGGCGTCCCACTCAGCAGACTGCGCAGGAATTCGGAGACATCTCCGGATATCAGGGTGCCCAGCGCCCTGGAAGCCGGCCCCGCCACCAGAAAGGTGACGGCGAACACGACCGCCAGGGCAGCCAGCAACACCACCAGCCCCCAGAACGGATGCGTCGCCACCCGGTCGATACGGTCGGTTATCACCGTCACTCCGCGCCGTGGTCTCACCACGGCCGCGCGCACCATCCGGGCGATCCAATCGTAGCGACCGCCCGCGATATCCACATAGGCGTCGTCGTGCTCGGCCAGCACGGCGTGGATGGACCCCCAGGCCTCCCCCGCGGACCCCTCCACTGCCCGGGTGACATCCTCGTCGCCCTCGAGTAGTTTGAGAGCCACCCACTCCGCGGGATAGCCAGCGGGTGCGTGCCCCGCTACGAGCTCTTCTATCTGGTTCAAGACGGGACGGTGCTTCGCGCGCACGACCGGTAGGGTGGGGCTATAGTCCGCCTTGCCTTCCGCCACCTGCACGGCGGCTTCCAGCAGAGTGGCGACACCTTCACCCTTGGTGGCCACCAACCCGATCACCGGCAGGCCAAGAGCGGCCTGGAGAACGGATACTTCGACGTGGACCCCGTGCTCCGCGGCCACGTCGATCATGTTCACCCCCAACACCACCGGTACGGGGAATGCCAACAGTTCCGCAAGCAGATAAAGATTGCGCTCGAGAGAAGCAGCGTTGACGAGCACTATGACCGCGTCGGGGGGATCCAATACCAGGTAGTCGCGTGCTATCCGCTCTTCTTCCGAACCTGAGCTCAGACTGTAGGTGCCGGGTAGATCGACGACCTCGAAGCGCCGCCCCTCGTGCACGAAGTGGCCGGTCTTCTTCTCTACGGTCTTGCCGGGCCAGTTGCCGACGTGCTGATCGGAGCCCGTGAGGATGTTGAAGATCGTCGTCTTGCCGACGTTCGGTTGTCCCGCTAAGGCGAAGGTATATGCGACGGGAGATCTCACGGCGCCTGTCAACGCGGGTCAGATGATGCTGCCAACCGTCCCCCTGGTTCCGCGCGCTCACCCTCTTTGGCCTCGCCGTCCGTGAGAGGCCGCACGACCACGCGCGCCGCCTGGCCCCGGCCCAGGGCCAGGCGCGCGCCATGCACCTCTACGATCACAGGCCCGCTACCCCAGTTGTGCAGCACTCGTATGTCAGACCCGGGAGTCACTCCCAGGGAGATAAGGCGTCTGGCCAAGCTATGCGACTTCGGCAGCGCCACCACTACCGCGGGAGTGCATGGCGGGAGGTGTATCAGTGGCATCACCTGACGTCGCCACCCTTCTCGCTCTGGCTCCTGCCAGCCTCATGCAAGGCCTCCGAGTAAGCGACGAAGTGCGCCAGCACGTCGGGTTCCAGCACGTGCTCCAATCTGCAGGCCGTGGACTCAGCTTTGTCCAAGGGCAGAGAGAGCACGCCGGTGAGGAAGTCCCGGATCAGTAGGTGCCGCCTCTCCACCTCGGCAGCGGCAAGCCCGCCCTCCTCGGTCAACGTGACGTGGCCGTAAGGAGCGTGAGATACCAACCCACGTGCCCCCAGACACTTGAGTGCTCCCGTTACTGACGGGCGCGAGACTCCGAGTCTCTCGGCTATCTCACTGACCCGCGCCACTCTGGAGACACGTTCTACCTGAAGTATGGCCTCCAGGTAGTCTTCCTGGCTGGCGCTCAGGGGCTCGCCCTCTGCGCCCTGGCTCTTCTTCGTGTCGCCTTGTGTCTTCACCCGGCTATCGCTCTCCGCCTGCTACTCGATCGCTGGAAGTTAGGCAGGCCTATTTTAGTGCGTTGTGACTAACAAAACAAGGTGCGCTCTTGCCGGAGTGCCCGCCCGGGGGCCGGCGCGCGTATCTCTTGGTCTTCTAGCGGAGACCCCTGAGTGGAGTCACGGGGTGGGTCAGGTCGTCGGCAGGGTGGTCGGCGCAGTACTCGGCATGGTACTCGCGTGCGCAGTCGGTGGGATCGACGCCTCGACTCGGTCCTTAGCCGCTTGGGCGCTGTCTGCCAGCACCACTCTGTTGCGCCCCTGATTCTTGGCCTTGTACAGGGCGCCGTCCGCAAGAGCCAGGAGTTCGTCCATCGTCTGGCCCTGGCACACGGCCCCTCCGATGCTGACAGTGACCATGACCTGCTGACCCTGGACGATGAAAGGCACCTCCGCTACTGCTCTGCGCAGGCGCTCGAGCACTATCTCGGTGTCCCTCGGTCCGACGCCGGACATGACCATGAGAAACTCCTCACCACCTATCCGCCCGATCGCGTCATACGTGCGCAGCGTGTTCTGCCCGCGCACTACGATCTCCTGTAGGACGGCGTCTCCCCCGGCGTGGCCGAAGCTGTCGTTCACCGACTTGAAGTGGTCGATATCGAGCACCCCTATGCTGAGCGGCAGACCCTGCCTCGGGGCCCTGGCTATCTCTTCGTTCAAGCGGCCGAATACGGCCCTCCGGTTCATGATGCGGGTGAGCGGGTCGGTGAGCGCCTGTCGCCGCAGTTCGGCTTGGGTGTCCAGCAGCTTGCGATTGAGCTCCGCGAACCGCTTGCCGACCAGCAACCTCGCCCTGAGCTCATCCCTATCCACGGGCTTCTGCAGATAGTCGGAGGCGCCCGATTCAAGGCCGGTCGCGATGTCCTGCTTGTTGTCACGGCCGGTGAGCAGCAGCAGATAGGGCGGACTGGAGAGCTCAAGAGCGCGGATGCGCCGGCACACTTCGACGCCGTCCAGTTCGGGCATCATCCAATCCAGGACGGCGAGTTCCGGGGCATCGTCGCTGGTGAGTATCTTCCACGCCTCCTCTCCGGAAGAAGCGGTGACTACCTCATAGCCCCATTTGGTGAGCATCTTCTGCAGGAGCAGGCGAGAAGCGGTATCGTCATCAGCAACCAGCGCTTTCACCGAAGCCCTCCCCTCTCCTCCGCGAGTGCGTGTATCAGGTTCATCTGCTGCTCCAACTCGGCCACCAACCCGCTCTTTTCGGCATCAGTCAATGACCCGCCTGTAGCGTTCTTCTCGATGTCGGCCGCGCAGAAACGCATGGCCTCCGCGCCCACGCTGGCCGACGCTCCCTTGAGTTGATGCGCGCGACCCTTGATGGACTCGATATCGCCCTCCTGGATGGCTTGGCGCAGCCCCTCCACTTGTCCGCTCAGGTCCTCCAGATACTGGGCAGCGATCTCTCCGGCCGCTTCGTCGTCGCCCTCCAGCAGATCCAAGAGCACCTTCTCGTCGAACACCGGCGCGGCCGGCTTCTGCGGTACGCTCAGGATATCGGGCATTGGCTCTGACTCCGCGCCCATAGGACCTGTGGTCAGCCACCTGGAGATGACCTCCTGGAGTTCAGCGGCCTTGATGGGTTTGGCCAGGTAGTCGTCCATGCCCATGTTCAGGCACCGTTCCTTGTCTCCAGCCATCGCGTGAGCGGTCAGGGCCACGATGGTCACCGCCGGGTTGAGTGAACCCGAGTGGCCATCCCTGATCTGGCGCGTGGCCTCCAGGCCGTCCATGACGGGCATCTGCACGTCCATGAGGATCAGGTCGTACCGCTTGTCTCTGGTCGCCTGCAGAGCCTGAGCGCCGTCGTTCGCCGTGTCGGCTGAGTAACCCAGCTTCTCCAACGCCTTGATGGCCACCTTCTGGTTGACCAGGTTGTCCTCGGCCAGAAGGATGCGTGCCCGTCTGCGAGCGCGCTCGGCAAGAGTGTGGCGCGTGATGATGCGTCCGCTGGCGTCTCGTTCCTCTCCCACGGCCCCTCCTTCTCGGCCCTCTGGGCCCACCACAGCGGCGAGGCAGTCGTAGAAGTGCGACTGTCGCACGGGCTTGACCAGATAGGCGGCGAAGCCCACGCGCTCCATGCGGGAAGCGTCACCGCGGGCCCCCACTGAGGTCATCATAACCAAACCGGTAGCAGCTAAGGCCGGGTCGGATTTGATCTCTTGAGCCAGTTCTTCCCCGTCCATCTCGGGCATGCACATGTCGAGCACGGCCACCCTGTACGGGTCGCCGTCGGCCACCGCTGCCCGTAGCGCTGCCAGCGCCTCCTTGGCTCCCGCTACCTCGGTGTGGCGACAGCCCCAAGACTCCAACATGCCTGCCATGACCTTGCGGTTGGTCTCACTGTCATCGACGCCCAGAACCCGCACGCCCACGATATTCCCCAGCTCGAGGTTGTCGAGCTCGCTGGCCACATGCTCGCCCTTGCGCAGCGGGAGCGTGAACCAGAACCTGGAGCCTTTGCCGACCGAGCTCTCGGCACCCATCTGCCCACCCATAGCCTCCACCAAGCCCTTGGCTATGGACAGGCCCAGACCGGTGCCACCATGCTTTCTGGTAGTGGACGGATCGGCCTGCGTGAAGGGGCTGAAGAGCTGCTCCAACACCGGCGCAGGGATGCCTATACCGCTGTCTCTCACCGTGAAGCGCATCACGGCTCCATGGTCATCCTCGGACTCGAGGACTACATGTACGTCTACCTCGCCGTTCTCCGTGAATTTGATGGCGTTGCCGACCAAGTTCGTGAGGATCTGCCGTAGCCGCCCCGGATCACCGCGCAAGGCCGAGGGTACGTCAGGCTCCACCAGCACCGCGAGCTCTATCCCCTTCTCGTGAGCCTTGATCGCCAGTAGGGCCATCATGTCCTCAAGGGTAAGCCGCAGGTCGAAGTCGATGTTCTCGAACTCCATCTTCTTGGCCTCGACCTTGGAGAAGTCGAGGATGTCACCGATAACGGTCAGCAGGGCCTCGGCGCTCGACTGGATGGTCTCGGCGTAGTCCCTCTGCTCCTGGTTCATCTCGGTGTCGAGCAGCAGGTCGACCATGCCTATCACGCCGTTCATCGGCGTACGGATCTCGTGGCTCATGTTGGCGAGAAAGGCGCTCTTGGCCTCGCTGGCTGCCTGAGCCTCGACCGCCAACTGGTTGGTGCGCTTGATGGAATGCTCCAGCTCGCGGTTGGCAGCCTCGGCTTTGTCTTTGGCAAGTCGCAGTTCGCCCTCGGCCTGTTTCCTCTCGCTGATATCGCGAGCGAAGGTGACCTGGAACTCCTTTCCCTCATACTCTACGTAGTTGCTGCTGATCTCCACCGGCACCTCACGACCGTCACGGGTGCGGTGCGTACCCTCAATGACGCGATTGCCGGTGCTCTTGAGCTGTTCCCAGTTCTCGGCCCAGTGGGCGGCAGACCCTGGAGCGATGTCACTCATATCCAGCGCCAGAAGCTCTTCGCGCGAGTAGCCGAGCTGCTCGCAGCTCGAATCGTTGACGAAGACCAACCGGCCCGCCGGATCGACCCACATCACCTGGTCGCCTGCCCGATCCACCGAGATCTGCGTCAGGCGCAGCTGCTCCTCCATCTTCTTGCGCGTCCTGATGTCGCGCGCAAAGATGAAGGTGAACTCCTGGCCATCGTGCTCCACGTAGGTGGCACTGGCTTCGACGGCTATGTCCAGACCGCTCTTGGCCCGGTAGTGGGTCTCGTGAGTGACGGAACCCAGCCGTTTGAGCTCCTCCCAGTCGCCGGTCCAGCCTTTCGGCAAGTTGGGGTCAAGATCGTAGATGGTCATGCCCAGCAGCTCTTCGCGCGCATACCCGAGCAGTTGGCACATCGCGTCGTTTACGAACACGAACCGGCCGTCCGGGTCGGTCCAGAACATCAGGTCCGAGGCCCGGTTCACGGAGAATTGTGTGAGCCGCAACTGGCTCTCGAGTTCCCTGCGCTTGCTTATGTCGCGAGCCAGGGTGAAGTGGTACTCGTGCCCCTCGTACTGCACGTAGTTGACGCTCACCTCGACCGGGATCGCGCGCCCATCCTTGGTGCGTTGCACGCCTTCGAAAGTGGCGGTCTTCTGGTTCTTCATGCGCTCCCAGTGCTCGTTCCAGGGCTTGGGAGCATTCGGATCGATGTCGTAGATAGTGAGTCGCAGCATCTCATCACGCGCATAGCCGAGTTGCCTGCAGGTGGAATCGGTCGCGAAGGTCAGCCGGGCGTCCTCTCCCACCCAGAAGATCTGTGCCTCAGAGTGCTCCACGGAGTACTCGGTGAGACGCAGCTTCTTCTCCATGCGCTTGCGCTCGGTGATGTCCCGCGCGAAGACGAACATGTACTCCTGGCCCTCGTACTCGACGAAGTTGGTGTTGACCTCCACCGGGAAGAGCGTGCCGTCCTTGGTGCGCTTGAAGCCCTCGACCGTGCTGGTGCGCTTGCTGCGCATGCGCTCCCAGTGCTCGTTCCAGGGCTTGGGCATCTCAGGGTCGGTCTCGTAGATGCTCATGTCCATCAGCTCTTCGCGCGTGTAGCCGAGCCGCTCGCACATGGCGTCGTTGGCGAAGATCATCTTGCCTTCGGAGTTGAGCCAGAAGATCATGCCCTGGGCGTGCTCGACCGAGAACTCAGTCAGCCGGAGCTTCTCCTCCATCTTCTTGCGCTCGGTGATGTCATGCGCTACGACGAAGTGGAACTCCTGCCCCTCGAACTCCACATAGCTGGAGGTGACCTCCACTGGGATGAGCGTGCCGTCCTTGGCGCGTTTGAAGCCCTCGACCGTGTGGGTCTTCTTCTGCTTCAAGCGCTCCCAGTGCTCGCTCCAGGGCTTGGGCATGTTGGGGTCGGTGTCGTAGATGCTCGTGTTCACGAGTTCTTCGCGGGTGTAGCCCAAGCGTCTGGCACATGGCGTCGTTGGCGAAGATCATCTTGCCTTCGGAGTTGAGCCAGAAGATCATGCCCGGGGCATGCTCCACGGAATGCTTCGTCAGCCGGAGCTCCTTCTCCATCTTCCCGGCGCGCGCTGATGTCCCGCGCGAAGACGAACATGTACTCTTGGCCCTCGTACTCGACGAAGTTGGTGGTGACCTCCACCGGGAAGAGCGTGCCGTCCTTGGTGCGCTTGAAGCCCTCGACGGTGCTGGTGCGCTTGCTGCGCATGCGCTCCCAGTGCTCGTTCCAGGGCTTGGGCATCTCGGGGTCGGTCTCGTAGATGCTCATGTCCATCAGCTCTTCGCGCGTGTAGCCCAGCCGCTCACACATGGCGTCGTTGGCGAAGATCATCTTGCCTTCGGAGTTGAGCCAGAAGATCATGCCCTGGGCGTGCTCCACCGAGAACTCAGTGAGCCGGAGCTTCTCCTCGATCTTCTTGCGCTCGGTGATATCCAGCGCGTAGATGAACTGGTACTCGTGGTTCTCGTAGACCACGTGACTCACTCGGAGTTCGACCGGTATTTCTCTGCCGTCCTTGGCCCGACGGACCCCTTCGAACGTGGCCGTTCCCGCTTCCTTGATGCGTTCCCACGCGTTCTTCCACGGCTTCGGGGTCTGGGGGTCGATGTCGTACAGCGTGAGCTGCAGTATCTCCTCCCGCGTGTAGCCGAGTTGCCGGCACGTGGACTCTGTGGCGAACGTGATCTTGCCCTCGGGGTCTATCCAGAGCATCTGGCCTTGGGCGTGTTCGACCGAGAACTCCGTCAGACGCAGCTTCTTGTCCAGCCGTTTGCGGTAGCTGATATCGCGCGCGAAGACCAGGTCGTACTCCACGCCGTTGTAGTCCACGAAGTTGGAGTTGACCTCCACCGGGATGGAATGTCCGTCCTTGCAGCGGTAAGTGGCCTCGCGAACGATAGAACCTTCACGTTTGACCTCACCGAAGGACTCGCTCCAGCCTTGTGCCAGCGACGGGTCTATCTGAAAGATGGACGCGCCTACCAGTTCGTCACGGACATATCCGGTGCGTTCGCACATGGCATCGTTGACGTGCACGATCCGGCCCTCGGAGTCGGACCAGTAGATCATGTCGGTGGCTTGGTCGATCGAGAGTTCAGAGAAGCGGAGCGACTCCATCGATCGCCTGCGCTCCGAGATGTCCTCTACGATCATCACGGGGTAGGTCAGGCCGTCGAGGGCCGTCGCTTGGACGGTGCGGCTTATCCAGCGTTGGCCTCCGTCACTTCCGGCGAGTCTGACCTCGCGGATGATGGGCCTTCCTGATGCTCTCGCCGTGCTTACGTCCTGCGCAAGGTCCGACCCCCAGACTGACGACCCGTCCAAACCAGCCGCCAAGACTTGGTCAAGTGGAAGACCGGCGACTCGGGCGGCCGACTCGTTCGCCCACAGACATCCACCTTCGGGCGAAAAGACCACGACACCCTCGGCGGAGTCGGACAGCAGCGCTTTGCACAGCCCCTCTTGAATAGGCAACTCCCTATCTGACGTCATGCTCGCGAATACCCTCCTGGAGGCTCAGAAATACGTGAGATCCCAACCCGACCGACAGAGTCATCACTCCTAGGCTAATCGGCACGCACCGCACATTCCTCAAGCGGCCCGGGAGACGAGCTCCCCTCTGTGTCCGCCGTCAACTCAGATGGTGTCTCGGCACCTGCACCCGGGGCTCACCCTTCACCCCCCGGATCGCCTCTATAGCCGTGTTCAACCCTTCCTCCGTGCCTTCCACTAGGAGGATGACCGCGCCCTCGCTGCCGCCCACGCCGCCGGCCGCCACCAGCCTGGCCCGCACGCCGGCGAGCAGACCCAGTGCTTGTATCTCCGTGACGACCAATGCCGTCGTCACCGGAGTCAACCAGCAAGGCAGGCCCATCGAGTAGTCAAGGGTCAACTGGCCCCACCCCGCGGCTGCCTCTCCCACTGAGGGGATGAGCTTCTCCAGCCCCACCGGCATGATCAGCGGGATGCCGCGCACACAGGCTATGCCTATCAGCGCACCGATCGTACCGCCGGTCTCGTTGCCCACCAAGACCCCCACGTTGCCTTGAGCGTCGACGGCGTTGGCACCTTTGATCACCAAGTCGCCCCTCTCCAGGGTCTTGTAGAAGTCGCGCGGCTCCATATTCACGACCTCGCCCTTCACGAAGAAGCGAGCGGGCACCCGGTCCTCTTTGGCGCTCATGGTGAGAAGCCCGTCGGCCACCATGCCTATCGCGTACGAGTGAGGGGGAACACGCTCGCCGGTCACCTCTTCGAGCACGTAGGCGTTCGTCGTGCCTCCGGTGATCGCCAGCCGGCCGTCGGCATAGGCCTTCTTCACCTCAGGAAGGCCCGAGACTGCCCGCGCGATCAGCCTTCTCGACTCGGAAGGGTTCAGGACCACGAGACCTTGTCGCGTCTCGGTACCGACTGGCGGTCGTGAGATCTACCGGATAGAACATGACAGCACGCTACCTCTCTTTGTTGTTCAAGGCGGTCTGCGTCATAGCGACTCCTCTCCGATCTATGTGTGCCCCGACCTCACCCGCGGAGCCGCCGTCAACCTGTCGCCACGTACTCCGCCACCAGGTCGCCCACCGCGTCCGTACCCATGCCCATCTCATTCGCGGTCATCGACTTCATCTTGCTCACTGCGTGAGCGACGCCCTTCTCGACCAGACTCGCTGCGTCGGACTCACCAAGGTGTTCCAGCATCATCTGCACGGCGCCGATGGCCGCCAGCGGATTGATGGCGTTCTTGCCGGTCCACATGGGGGCGGTGCCGCCGATGGGCTCGAACATGCTGACGCCTTCGGGGTTGATGTTGCCGCCGGCAGCCACCCCCAACCCACCTTGAGTCATGGCGCCTAGGTCGGTGATGATGTCGCCGAACATGTTCTCGACCACCATGACATCGAACATCTCGGGGCTGGCCACCATGTAGAGACAGGTGGCGTCGACGTGGTAGTACTCGCGCTTGATATCGGGGTACTCCTCGCCGATCTCCGCAAAGACCCGGTTCCAGAGCTTGTACATGTAGGTGAGCACGTTGGACTTGCCGATCAATGCCAGGGTGTTGCTCTCGCCCACCCCACGGGCCTTCTTGCCGTACTTGCGCGTGTACTCGAAGGCGAAGCGCAGGCAGCGAGCGACCTGGTCGTAGGTGTAGATCATCTCCTGCACCGCGACCTCATCCTTGGTGCCAGGCCGGGAGTTACCGCCCAGACCTGTGTACATGCCCCCCGTGTTCTCGCGGATGACGCAGTAGTCGATCTCCTTGGGTCCCTTGTTCTTGATGGGGGTCTCGACCCCGGGGATGAGTCGCACCGGACGCAGGTTGATGTACTGGTCGAGCGCGAAGCGCGCCTTCAGGAGAACGCCCTGCTCCAGCACACCGGGCGGCACGTCGGTATGACCGATCGCGCCCAGGAGGATGGCGTCGTGCTTCCTCAGTTGCTCGATGTCGTCGTCCGACAGAGTCTCTCCGGTGCGCAGATAGCGCGTGCCGCCGAAGTCGTAGTGACTGAGTTCGTAGGTGAACCCGGTCTTGGTCGCGGCAGCTTCGAGGACTTTCAGCCCCTCGGCCACGACCTCCGGACCGGTGCCGTCTCCGGGGATGACCGCGATCTTGTATGTCATGAGCGTCCTTTCAAATATGGGAGCAGACCGCCGGCCGCCACCAGCTCCTGCATGAACGCGGGCAGGGGTTGGGCTTGGTACTTGACGCCGGTGGTGAGGTCGTCGATCTCGCCCGTGGCGAGATCGACCGTCAGTTCGTCGCCCTCTTTGATGCCGTCCACTGCCTCCGGCGCCACCAGGATAGGCAGGCCCATGTTGAAAGCGTTGCGGTAGAAGATGCGGGCGAAGCTCTTGGCTATCACCACGGAGATGCCGGCACCCTTCAGCGCCATGGGAGCATGCTCACGGGACGAACCGCAGCCGAAGTTCTCCTTGGCCACGATGATGTCCCCGGGCTTGACCTTGCTCGCGAAGTCAGGGTCGGCGTCCTCCATAACGTGCGGCGCCAGCTCTGCGACCGTGGCCATATTGAGGTAGCGCGCGGCGATGATGAGGTCGGTGTCGATGTCGCGGCCGAAGGTCCAGGCGTGTCCGCGGAGAGCCGTCATGACTGCCCCCTCTCGCCGGCCGTCACAGGCGCCGGCTTCGCAGGCGCCCCGATCTGCTCTGGGGTCGCTATGTGGCCCGCCACTGCGGTCGCCGCCGCCACGTACGGATTAGCCAGGTATACCTCGGACTCGGGGTCACCCATGCGGCCCACGAAGTTGCGGTTGGTGGTAGCCACAGCGCGCTCGCCCTTGGCCAGCACGCCCATGTGCCCGCCCAGGCAGGGGCCGCAGGTGGGAGTCGAGACAGCCGCTTCGGCCTCCAAGAACACCTCGAAGAGTCCCTCGTCCATGGCCTGCTTCCAGATAGCCTGAGTGGCCGGTATCACGATACAGCGCACGTCCTTGTGCACCTTGCGAGCTCGCAGGATATCGGCCGCCATGCGTAGGTCTTCGATGCGGCCATTGGTGCAGCTGCCTATGACCACCTGGTCGATCTTGATGCTAGAGAGTTCAGCGGCGGCCTTTGTGTTGGAGGGTAGGTGCGGCTTGGAGACGGTCAGTGGGACCTCTTCGGCCTTCCACGAATAAGTCTTCTCATAGACGGCGTCGGGGTCGGACTGGTAGTACCGAGGCTCACGCTGGAAGCGGCCCTCGACATAGGCCTTGGTGATGTCGTCCGGTGCGATGATGCCGCTCTTGCCTCCGGCCTCGATGGCCATGTTGCAGATGGTGAAGCGACCGTCCATGGAAAGGCTGCGGATGGCCGAGCCCGTGAATTCCATGGCCTTGTAGAGAGCGCCGTCCACCCCTATCTGCCCGATGGTGAAGAGCACGATGTCCTTGCCGGTCACGTAGGGACTGAGCGCCCCCTCGAAGTCGAAGCGATGGCTCTCGGGTACGCGGAACCAGGCCTGGCCGGTGGCCATGGCCCCCGCCAGGTCGGTGGAGCCGGCCCCGGTCGCGAAGGCGCCAAGCGCGCCATACGTGCAGGTATGTGAGTCAGCGCCCAGCACCACGTCACCCGGCCCCACCAGGCCCTGCTCGGGGATGAAGGCGTGTTCAACGCCCACGCGGCCTACGTCATACCAGTGGGTCAGACCATGCTTATGAGAGAACTCGCGCATCTGCTTGACGAGCCCCGCGGATTTGATGTCCTTGTTGGGCGTCCAGTGGTCGGGGATCAGGAGGATCTTGTCCGGATCGAACACCTTGTCGAAACCGGCCTTCTCGAACTCGTCTATAGCCACCGGAGCGGTGACATCGTTGCCGAAGCAGAAATCCAGCTTGGCCATGATCAGTTCGCCCGGCTCCACCGACTCCTTGCCGGCGGCGCGGGCCAGTATCTTCTCCGTCATGGTCATAGCCATGCCACGTACCCCCGTTCCTGAGAGACTTGCCGCGGTGGGTGTGAGCGCCAGCAGTGAGATGCAGACGCCTACAAACCTGCGCTCCTATTGTACACGCGCACCCGCTCGCACCGTGGAGCGCGTGAAGCGACCCGCACCCCCGGGTGGCGCCCCGTGATACCCTGCCGCTCATGAGAGAGCAAAGCCGCAGGCGCAGGATCATCTTCTGGTCGCTCCTCACCCTGGGTGCCCTCGGGATACTCGTCGGTGTGATCATCCTCGCCACCAATCTGATCGTCACCAGAGGGGCGAAAGACCACATCGTGGAGACGGTCGAGGAAGCTCCCGACGCCCAGTGCGCCATAGTACTGGGGGCCCGGATCCACGACGACGGGACGCCCTTCCCCATGTTGACCGACCGCCTCGAGACGGGGATAGCTCTCTATGAAGCAGGCAAGGTCGACAAACTGCTCTTGTCGGGAGACCACGGGCAGAAGGAGTACGACGAGGTGGGCGCCATGCTCGACTATGTGCTCGCACGCGGCCTGCCTGAAGAAGACGTGTTCACCGACCACGCGGGGTTCGACACCTACGACACGATGTATCGGGCGCGAGACGTGTTTCAGGTGAAGTCCGCCCTGGTGGTGACCCAGGGCTATCACCTGTCGCGAGCCGTGTACATCGCTCGCGCATTGGGTCTGGACGCGGTGGGCGTGACCGCGGATATCCAGGTCTACCTGCATCCTCTCCGGAATGAGCTGCGGGAGATCCTTGCCAGGGTGAAGGCCGTCGGGCAGCTACACATCACTCACGCGAAGCCCGAGTACCTAGGCCCGGTCATCCCCATCACCGGCGATGGACGGGCGACGCGCGGCTAGAAGAACTCCTCCGCCTTCTCGATGTCCGCGGGCTCAGTCGCCCAATCGATGCCCACATAGTTGACCTGCTCCTCCGCCGCGGAGGCGACTATGCCGGCTAGTACCTTCTCCGCTTCGGCCCGAGCACGAGCCACTGAACCGCCCCAGTCGCACTTGTAGTCGCCGACCTCGTACGAAGACCAACCCACTACCGCGGGCACCCCCTCTTCGTCCAGCACCCAAGCCTCGACACCGAAGACCACCGCCCCCGTGTCCGCCAGGGCAGCGATCACTGCCCCTGCCCTGTCCAAGGGCCAGGCCCAGTTGGGCCCGTCGGCTTTCGCGGACCCACGCAGATCTTCAGGGAGTGCACTGAGATCCTTCATCGACTTGGGACTCCTTTCTTGCCCGCAACATACGGGTATTCCCCAGGGGCGGCCTCAAACAAGCCCTGCAAGCCCCTATTTGCTCAGATGCATGGGCACGTATCCCCTGCGGAGCCCGCCATCTTGGGCCTGGGCGGTGATACCCACCAGATAGTCGCCGGCAAACAGACTATCGGTGAGCACGCGCAGCGGCCATGAACCCAACGTGAGTGTGTCCGCGACCGCAGAAGTGATCGAGAACCCCCCTGTCGCATCGGGGTTGAACAATTGGACGAAAGGAGCGAAGCGATCGCCTTGCCCAGGCGTCAAGACCTTGCCGGCCCGCCTGTCCCCTTCTGGGTAGCCGATAGCACGCCTCAGCGCGCCATCGGCGCTGAACCCCAGCAGCGCCCGCAGGGGCTTGGTCTCCCCGGCCACCGTGTACAGACCGCCTTGTCGGTAGCCCGGGCTGGAGTACCCCTCGGGAAACGCGAAACAGAAGGCTTGGTTGGCTCCGTCGGTCACCAGGCGCAGAAGAGGCCTTGTCCTCACTCTGACGTCCACTGGGTCGTCCCAATCGGGGCGAGTGATGCCACTGCTACCCTCGTTGCGCTCCGCCCTTATGTACTCCCTGGTGACAGGTCCGTAGTAGCGGTCCTGGGCACTGTCCTTGACTAGGACCTCCGCGTACAGATAGGCGAGGTCGGGTCCGGTCACCCTGGCCGTCACGATCAATGCTTCCCCATCGGGCTCCACTCGCAGGTCATCGATGCTCAGGCTACCGACCCCGGAGGGGTTGTCGTCGCCCGCGTGCAAGCCCTCTGAAGCGCCGTTGCCGGTGACCGCTCCCTCAAGCGCAGAGACATGCAGCCCCTTGCCCTTGTGCATGTATGTGTCCAGCATCGCCATGTCCACCTCTTGCATACCCCAGCCTTAGGTGGGGAAGATACCGGAAAAGCGTTCTGCGATAAATAGGAGACGGTGGTGGTGGACGCAAATGACCGAGACAGATTCTGAGTCACGGCCTGCCGCCCACGAGGATGAGGGCCTGGCCGAATACAGGAGCAAACGCGACTTCACCCGAACGGCGGAGCCTGCCGGGGGTGATCGCGCCCGGCAGGAGCCCGGGGGTCAGTCCGATTCGCGGCGATCATTCGTGGTGCAGAAACACGACGCCTCGAGCCTGCATTATGACTTCAGGCTCGAACTGGATGGAGTGCTGAAGTCTTGGGCAGTACCTAAGGGTCCCTCTCTAGATCCTGCCGACAAGCGCTTGGCCGTGATGACCGAGGATCACCCCCTGCAGTACGCCACCTTCGAGGGTGTGATACCTCAAGGTGAATATGGAGGAGGCACAGTCCTAGTGTGGGACAACGGCTGGTGGGAGCCGGACCTTGCCTGGATCGCCGCCGTCAAGGGCACGCCCCCCACAGACCCGGCGGCCGCTCTGGCCAAAGGGGAACTCAAGTTGGTGCTCCACGGCGCCAAACTCACCGGCAGCTGGGCTCTGGTGCAGATGAAGGGACGCGGGGAGAAGAACTGGCTGCTCATCAAGCACCGAGACGAAGCGGCCCGCCCGGGAGCCAAGGTCGTAGAGGAAGCGCCCGACTCGGTGGCCACCGGCCGCTCACTCGAGCAGGTCGCCGACCAAGAGGCCGCCGGACACTGAGGCCGGGATGCGTGGCACCTCGGTCGGAAGGGGAGTGAGTTGAAGATCCTAGTATGCGGCGCCACCGGATTCGTGGGCCAAGCCATAACCCGACGCCTCATAGAGGCAGGCCACGCGGTGCGTGCCTTGACGCGGTCTCCCGACGCCGCCTTGCACTCGCTGGCCGCTGTCGACACCCTGAGTGAGGCTCTGCGTGTCGGCCAGTTGCTCCCCCATCGCGGCGACGTGACCGACGTGGACACGCTGGCAACGGCCGTCTCGGGGGTGGACGCGGTTGTACAGGCTGCCCAATTCAAGGGCGCCCCGGTAGAGCGACCGGGAGCAGGTCTGACCTACGAGGATGTCGACCATCGCGGCACCGTGAACGTACTCTCCGCGATAACCGCCACCGCTGCTCATCCACACTTCGTATACGCGAGCGGCATAACAGTCGACGCACAGGCGGCGGGGCCTTGGAACGTGGCCAAGTGGAAAGCCGAAGAAGCCGTACGCTTGAGCGGTCTGCCTTGGACCATCGTCCGCAGCTGCTGGGCCTACGGACCGCGCGACAAAGCGCTCAACCGGCTGCTCAGCTACTCGAACCTGCTGCCTTTCGTGCCGGTGTTCGGGGACGGCCAGGCGGCTCTTACCCCCGTGTTCGTCGAGGACATCGGCCGCCTGTTCGCGAGAATAGTGGACAGCCCGATCGAGAGTCGGGACACGCTCTTTCGGCTTGGCGGGCCAGACCTGGTGACCCTCGATGACTTTCTGCGTGCGGCTCTTGAGCACATGGGCCGCCACCGGCCGATACTGCACATCCCCGTGCCTCTGGGTAGGCTGGCGGCCCTGCCCCTTCAGCTACTGCCCTGGCGGCCATTGACCCCCGACGCTGTGGACTTCGTCGCCCAGGCCGGTGCGGTGACAGACGAAGACCGGTGTCTGTTGAGAGAACGCTTCCCCGGCTTCGAGACGACACCGCTCAGAGAAGGCCTGGCTTCGTACCTCGCGCGCTAGCTGAAGAGCTCAGTAGACAGGTAGCGCTCGCCCGCGTCGGGAAGTATGACCACTACCGTCTTGCCGGAGAACTCATCCGACGTGGCCAGGCGCGCCGCGGCTGCCGCCGCGGCCCCACTCGAGATCCCACACAGGATGCCCTCTTCCTTGGCCAACCTCCGGGCCATCTCGAACGCCTCTTCGTTGGTCACCGTCTCCACTCGATCGACCAGAGACAGATCCAGGTTCTTGGGGATGAAACCGGCGCCTATCCCTTGGATCTTGTGCGGTCCGGGCTTGACTTCCACGCGGTCCAACGTCTGACTGATCACTGGGCTGCCGGCCGGCTCCACAGCCACCGAGTACAGCGGCTGTTTCTTGACCACTTCGAAGTACCTCGAGACGCCCGTCAGCGTGCCGCCAGTGCCGACGCCCGCCACCAAGACATCCGCCTGCCCGTCCGTGTCTGCGAAGATCTCCGGCCCCGTTGTCTTCTCATGGATCGCCGGGTTGGCAGCGTTGCTGAACTGGTCGGGCAAGAGGTAGTGTTCGGGGTCGCCGGCGGCCAACTCTTCGGCGGCGCGTATGGCTCCTTTCATACCCTCGGTGCCAGGGGTAAGCAGCAGTTCGGCGCCCAGATACGCGAGCACTTTGCGCCGCTCCAGGCTCATCGTGTCGGGCATGGTGAGCATCAGCTTGTAGCCTCGGGCGGCGCACACGTAGGCCAGAGCGATACCGGTATTGCCGCTGGTGGGCTCCACGATGATCGTGTGCGAGTTCAGGCGTCCCCTGTCCTCGGCATCCCAGATCATGGAAGCCCCGACGCGGCACTTCACGGAATAGGCGGGGTTGCGACCTTCGATCTTCGCCAGCACCCGGCCCTTGCCGGCGCCGACCACCCTGTTCAACCGCACCAGCGGGGTGCGCCCGATAGAGAGTGAGTTGTCTTCGAAGATCGTGGCCATGTCAGGCTCCTTTCCGGAGCGCCTGGTCGAGGTCGGCGATTATGTCCTTGATGTCTTCGATGCCTACCGAGACCCGCACCGAACCCGGTGTGACTCCCGCTTTGAGCTGCTCGGCGGGGGTGAGTTGCTGGTGAGTGGTGCTGGCCGGATGGATGACCAGGGTCTTGGCGTCCAAGATGTTGGCCACGTGCGAAGCCAGCTTCACCGAGTCGATGAAGCGCTTGCCTGCCTCCAAGCCACCCTTGATCTCGAAACCCAAGAGCGCACCGGGACCCAAGGGGAAGTATCGCTGGGCGCGCTCGAAGTCCGGGTGACCGGGTAGGCCCGCGTAGTCCACGGAGCTCACCTGCGGATGGTCGCTCAGAAAGGCCGCCACGGCCTTCGCGTTAGCCAGATGGGCTCGGGCACGCAAGGGCAGTGTCTCCAGCCCCTGGAGGAACAACCAGGAGTTGAAGGGCGAGATAGAGGCCCCCAGATCGCGCAGGAGACCCGTGCGGATCTTGAGTACGTAGGCCAGCCCGGGAGCCGCCGCTTTGTCGTGACCGCCGAACGCCTCCCAGAAATTGACCCCGTGGTATGCGGGATCGGGCTCAGTGATCTCGGGGAACTTGCCTGAGGTCTTCCAGTCAAAGTCACCCTTCTCGATGACCGCTCCCCCGATGGAGGTCCCGTGGCCGCCGATGAGCTTGGTCAGCGAGTAGACGACGATGTCGGCCCCGTAGTCGAAGGGGTTGGAGATGGGCGGCGGTGCGACGGTGTTGTCCACTATGAAGGGCAGATCGTGTCGGTGCGCGATCTCGGCGATGGCCGCCAGGTCGTCCACATTGCCCTTCGGATTGCCTATAGACTCGATGAAGAGAAGGCGGGTGTTCTCGTCGATAGCCTTCTCGAAGTTGGCGGGGTCGCGAGAATCCACCAGGCGCGCCTCGATGCCAAAGCGCTTGAACGGTCCCCTGAACTGGGCGACGGTGCCCCCATAGAGCTTGTCGCCGCTGACGAAGTTCTGACCCGCCGACGTGATGGCCGCGATGGCGTAGAAGATCGCTGAGGCACCCGAAGCGGTGGCCACCGCACCTGTGGCCCCATGGAGGGCGGCCAGGCGTTTCTCCAGCACATCCGTGGTCGGATTGGTGAGGCGAGTGTAGATGTTGCCGAACGCCTTAAGAGCGAAGAGGTCGGCCGCATGTTCCGCGTCGCGGAACACATAGCTGGTGGTCTGATAGATGGGCACGGCCCTGGACCCAGTGTCCTGGTCGGGAGTGTGGCCCGCATGAAGAGCCAAGGTATCCAGATGGTAGTTGTCGAGATCGAAATCAGTCATGATCGCGCCTTTCCGCTAGCCCTGTGCTTGTGAAGTAGGCTCGGTGCCCGCTGGGTGTTGGGTCGCTAGACGCCCAACTGGTCCAGCAGGCCCGGCAGGTCCGCCAAGCTGTCCAGCACGTGGTCTGGCAATACCCACTCTCCGGTGATCTCAGCCCTCCACAGATCTTCACCCGTGGTCACGCCCGTGAGAGTCAGGGCAGCCACCATGCCCGCAGCCTTCGCCATGGCGATGTCGGTGCTCAGGCGGTCACCTACGAACAATGTCTCGGCCGCCGGCACATGTGTGACCGCCGCCAAGGTCTCCGCCAGAGTCATGGAGGGCTTGCCCACTATCACCGGCTCGCGCTCGGAAGCTGCACTGACTGCGGCCACCAGAGACCCGGCCCCCGGCTCCAGCCCATGCGGGGTGGGGAAGGTGGCGTCGCTGTTGGTCGCCACGTAAAGAGCCCCTGACCTCAGGGCCGCCTGCGCCGCCGCCAGGACCCTGTAGTCGAAGCCCAGGTCTAAGCCCACGACGACAGCGGCTGGCTCGGCTCCGTCGACGGCCGCACCCGATGCAGTCAGAGGGAGCTCCGTCACGTGGTGGGCGTCAAAACCAGCCTCGCTGAGCTCGCGCACGAGACCCTTCTCCCCGACTACTGCCACCAGGCTGCCCTCGGGCACCCGCCCGGAGAGCCAGGTGCCGCACACGAAGCCGGAGGTCAGGACCCTGCCCACACCGGCCGGCAGGCCCGCTCGCTCGAGTCGCTCGGAGACCTGCTCGCGATGCGCCGTAGAGTTGTTGCTGACGTAGCGGAGGTCCATCCCTCTGCCGAGAGCGTCCTGCAAAGCCTCGGCCACACCCGGCAGCACTTCACTGCCCCGCCAGACGACCCCGTCGAGGTCCAGCGCGACCAGCCGCGGCGGCAGCCCTTCTTCTGGCTGCAAGACCGCGCCCATCAGACCACCCTCAGCTTGTGCATCATTCTGCCCATCCTTGAATGCTCTAGGTCGATAGCCGCATGCGGACAGACCTCGTGACAACAGTAGCAGCGTATGCAGAGCGAGTCATCGACCGTGGCTACCTTCTTCTCTCTGTCCATGCTGATAGCGCCAGCGGGACACGCTCGTTCGCAGGCTCCGCAGACCGTGCACCGTTCGACCTTGGGTACCGGCCAGCGGTTGAACCTGCGCAGGATCCCCTGGACAGGTTCCTGCAAGAAACCCAGTCTGCCGACACCGATACCCTCGTAGCTGCCGGGGCGGACGAAGTCCTCCACCGCCAGGTCAGCAACCGGCACCCCCAGGGTGTCCACGCTCTCGGGGTGGCCGCTCCATAGGTCCCGCTCGCGCGCCGCCATCAGCACTGGCACGTCTGAGACGGGGATGCCCGCTATGCGGCAGCAGGCCACGTCAACATGAACGCAGTCTGCGCCCGCTATCAGCGCACCCACCGGGCGGGGCGAGCCGCCGGTGCCGGGTCCGTCTCCCTCCAACCCGACGATCGCATCCACTATCGAGAGACGGGGATTGACGAAGTAAGCCACGTCGATAAGCATGTCGGCGAAGCGCTTCGGGTCATCCAACCGAGCGTGATACGAGGCCTTGTTCAGGCCGGGGATGACGCCGAAGAGATTCTTTGTGGCTCCGCTGAAGATCATGAACATGTGTGTCTTGAACTTGGGCAGGTTGATGACCCCGTCCGCGTGGACGATCGGCGTCATCACCTCCAGGCGCTTGGCCAACTTGGCCTCAGGGGCGGACACGTTATCCCAGGCGGTGTCGAAGCTGAGCTCGAAACCGTAACGCTCGGCCATCTCCACATAGCCCACCTTGCGAAAGGCTCTCTCGATCACCGGACGCGCGTGCACGACCCCGGTGCCTGGGCTCTCCACGACCAGCGGATGGGCTCCCGCTTCCTTGACCTCGACAGCCACTGCCGCCAACACTACGGGGTGAGTCACTATCGCCTTCTCGATCGGAGCGGGCGACAGGAGATTAGGCTTGATGGCGATGCGTTCGCCGGGCTTCACGAACGAGCTCATCCCACCGAGCGGGGCCAGCACCTCGCGCAGAGCCGCCCTCACTCTGTCGAAGTCGTAATCGGGGCAGCGCGCCGCCGCCACCGCGGTGCGCCGCGCGCTGCTTGCGTCCTTCACTTCGGTCAAGTCGCCTCGCATCTGTCGGTACCAAGGGACTGTTATTCTATCCTGAAGGTTGAGTCCACCGCGCAGACCGACTGGAGCCGCCGACCGATGACCCCCACTCTGCCTGACGAGCAAGGTGTCGCCGTCTTCGCGGGCAGCGGCGCTTGGCATCCGCAGACCCCGGGCGCGGATAGTGACAACGCGCTGGTCTTCAGCAAACCGACACGGGTGCTGACTGCCGACAGGCCAGGCGAGATCGCCGGACTGCTACATGAGGTCGAGGCCGAGCAGAGCGAGGGGCGCTACGTTGCCGGCTACCTGTCGTACGAGGCGGGTGCCGCGTTCGGCCTCACCGTCCGCGCGTCCGAGGCAGGTGCGCGCAAGCCAGGGGCCGCATCCGAGGTAGGGGCCGC
This sequence comes from uncultured Actinomycetes bacterium, assembly GCA_963718375.1. Lineage (GTDB taxonomy): Bacteria > Actinomycetota > Thermoleophilia > RBG-16-64-13 > RBG-16-64-13 > RBG-16-64-13. The sequence continues at coordinate 506,242 of CAVQZD010000005.1, forward strand.
ATCCGAGCTGGTCCCCCTGGGCTGGATGGCGGTGTACGATCCAGCCCAGGCCACCGTCATCTCTGCCAGCGAATGGCAGGAGTTGCTTGCCCAAGTGGACGTCACGCAGGTCGCCAAGACGTTGGCGGAGGTCGAGCCCGCGCTCAGTGTCTCCCGCGAAGAGTACGTGCAGGCGATCGGCCGTGTCCGGGAGTACATCGCGGCCGGTGACACCTATCAGGTGAACTACACCGTCCGCAGCCGGTTCGAGCTCGCCGGCATCGGCCCCCTGGAGTACTTCCTGGCGCTCGTCCTCCGACAGCCCGTCCCCTATGCCGCCTACCTCGACCTGGGTGACGCTCAGATCATCAGCCTCTCTCCCGAGATGTTCTTGCGCCGCGAAGGCCGCCGGCTCGAGAGCCGCCCTATGAAGGGCACCCGCCCGCGCGGGACCACTCACGCCGAGGACGTCGCCCTCGCCTACGAGTTGGCCGAGACCGCGAAAGAACGTGCGGAGAACCTGATGATCGTCGACATGGTGCGAAGCGACCTGGGCAGAGTCTCCCGGGCGGGCAGCGTGCGCGTGCCCACCCTCTACGCCGTCGAACCCTACAGGACGGTTTGGCAGATGGTGAGCACCGTCACCGGCGAAGCGCACCCGCGAACCCCGCTGGCCGACCTGATGCGGGCCGTGTTCCCTGGAGCCTCCATCACAGGCGCCCCCAAGCACCACACTATGGAGATCATCGCCGAGCTTGAGACCGAACCTCGGGGCGTCTACACCGGAGCCGTCGGACTCTTCATGCCCGGGGGTGACTTCACCACCAACATCGCCATCCGCACCATCGTCCACAGCCAGGGGAGATGCCGACTCGGTATCGGTTCGGGCGTGGTGTGGGACTCCGACGCGGCGGCCGAATACGACGAGACCCTGGCCAAATCCGCCTTCGCGACCCCTTCACCCGGCGGCGCCTCGCGCACCGACACCCCCGCCCGCGCCGCGGAGTGGCGCCCCGACCCCCAAGGTGTCCTCCGCAAGATGGCGACGCAAGAGGATTTCTACCTGTTCGAGACGGTGCTTCTAGAGGCGGCAGCATCCGCCACCGGCTCCACCACGGACGATGCGATCAACCCGCTGCACTCCTTGAGCGAGGAGGCCGTCCTCGATCGGTTCCGCTTCCTCGAGGAGCACCTGGACCGCATGGCTGCCTCCGCGCGAGCGCTCGCGCTCCCGTTCGAACTCGGGGCGGCGCGCGAGGTCATGGTAGGCCTGGCTCGTGTCCATCCCGAAGCTTTGGTCGCCCGTATCCAGCTGGATGCCGCCGGTCTATTCAGCCTCTCCACCCGCGAGGTGCCCGCCGACCCGACCAGGCCTGTGGATCTGCTCGTCTCCCCCTTCCGCACCGACCCGGACGACCCCCTGCTCCGACACAAGACCAGCCTGCGCGGCTTCTACAATCGGGAGCATCGCCGCGCGCTCGCCCAAGGATGCTTCGACGCCCTCTTTCTGAGCCGGCTGGACCGGGTGACCGAGGGGGCCATCAGCAACGTGTTCGCCAGGTTCGATGACCAGTGGGTCACCCCGCCATTGAAGGACGGATCGTTGCCGGGCATCTGGCGCGCCTGGTTCCTGGAGCAGAACCACGCTGCCGAGGCCTCTCTGAGTCTCGAAGAGCTCGGACGCGCCGACGAGCTGGTGGTCGGCAACTCGGTGAGGGGGGCCATCAGAGTGGGTCGCCTGGTCACCGGACCGCTGATGTCCTAGCGTCTGTCCCGAAGCCCAGAGTACAATACGGCAGTGTCGTGACAAGCCGCGATGCACACGGGTTGGGGGGTAACGTGAGGGTCGTAGATCTCACCGATGACAGAAAGGACCTCTTCTGCCTTTGCCTGGAGGACTGGTCCGACGAAGCCAAGGAGGCCGGGCCTAAGCGCTGCGAGTGGCTCGAGCGCGGCCAGAAGTTGGGGCTGCGAGGCAAGTTGGCCCTGGACGCGAACGGTGTCGAGGGTGGCATGATCCAGTATGGGCCTATCGAGCACTCCGTCGTCGACGGTGAGGGTCTCTACTTCGTGTACTGCATCCACGTCCACGGCCACGAACAAGGGCGCGGGGACTTTCGCAAGCGCGGGATGGGTAGGGCTCTGCTGTTCTCGGCCGAGGAGGATGCCCGGCGATGCGGGGCGAAGGGCCTCGTGGCCTGGGGCCTCTCACTCCCTGTGTGGATGAAAGCGTCCTGGTTCAAGAAGCAGGGCTACCGCACGGTCGACCGCCAAGGCATCTCGGAGCTGCTCTGGAAACCTTTCACCGAAGACGCTGAGCCACCCCGCTGGTTTCCTAAGACGGGCAAGCTGCCCGAGCCCGTGGCCGGCAAGGTCAACATCACCGCCTTCTCCCGCGGTTGGTGCATGGCGCAGAACTTGGTGTACGAGAGAACCAAGCGCGCAGCAGCCGACTTCGGCGATTCAGTGGTCTTCACGGAGATCGATACCTCGAAGCGCGAGACCGTCCAGGAATGGGGACGCTCTGACGAGGTGCTCATCGACGGCAAGAGCGTGCAGAAGGGTCCTCCTCCCAGCTACGAGAAGATCCACAAGGTCATCGCCAAGCGGGTGCAGAAGCAGGCACGCGCTACCTGAGACCGGGCCACGCGTGAAGACCGGACCAGGATGCGCCCGACCTAGAGGTAGACCCGATCCCCCCTGGCGCCGCCGGCCTCGCGACCTGTGGACACGTTGTTGAGCGCACGCACGTAGGCCTTGGCCGAAGCCTCCAGCACGTCGATGGAGACGGCCTGACCCGCATAGCGTCTGCCGTCCACCTCCACGACCACCCGCACCTCGCCCAGTGAGTCCTTGCCCGAGGTGATCGAGCGCACCTGGTAGTCGAGCAGCTTGCCGGTCACCCCGACCGCATCGTCGATGGCCAAGAAGATGGACTCCACTGAGCCGCCGGTGAAGGCCTTGCCGCTCAGCATCTCACCCTGCTTCTCCACCCCCACCTGGCTCGACGAGATGATGTCGGTGCCTGTGGACGTGTAGACGTGCTCCAGGCTGTAGACATCCTCACGCTGCCTCAGCTCCTCGCCCACCAGGGCCTCGAGGTCGGCTGTGGTGACCTCCTTCTTCTTGTCGGCGATCAACTTGAAGCGCGTGAAGACCTCGTCCAAGGCGGGGCCGTCCATGTGGATGCCGATCTCGGCCAGATGCGAGCGCAGCGCGTGTCGCCCCGAATGCTTGCCCAGGACGATGTTGGAGTCGCCCAGGCCGATATCGCGGGCGTGCATGATCTCGTAGGTGGTGCGCTCCTTGAGCACGCCATCCTGGTGGATGCCCGACTCGTGGGCAAAGGCGTTCTTACCCACGACGGCCTTGTTCGCCTGGATGAGCTGGCCGGTGAAGCTCGACACCATGCGGCTGGTGCGGGCGATCTCAGTCGTCACTATGCCGCAGGGACGCTGCATGATGTCTTTGCGGGTGACGAGCGCCATGGCGACTTCTTCCAGCGCCGCGTTGCCGGCCCGCTCCCCGATGCCGTTGATGGCCACCTCCACCTGCGTGGCGCCACGCTCCACCGCCGCTAACGTGTTGGCCACAGCCACCCCCAGATCGTTGTGGCAGTGAGCGCTCATGACCACGCTCTCCAGCGCCGGCACCTTCACGTAGAGCTGCTCGAACAGAGCCGCGTACTCGTCGGGCAGCGCGTAGCCCACCGTGTCCGGCACGTTGATGGTGGTCGCGCCGGCCTGCACGGCGGTGGCCAATACCTCGGCCAGGAAGTCCACATCGGAGCGGGTGGCGTCCATGGCAGAGAACTCCACGTCGCCAGGGCAGAGCGAAACGCACAGCTCGGTCATCTCCTTGGTCAACTTGAGGACCTGCTTGTAGTCCAGGTGCATCTGATGCTGCAGATGGATATCCGAGGTGCTGACGAAGGTGTGGATGCGTGGACGCTCGGAGTCCTTGATAGCGTCCCAGCAGGTGCGGATGTCGCTCTCGGTGCAACGGGCGAGTCCGCAGATGACCGGACCCTTGACCTCGCGGGCGATGGTCTGTACGGCGGCGAAGTCGCCGGGGCTGCTGGCCGGGAAGCCTGCCTCGATCACGTCGACGCCCAGCCGTGCCAACTGATGAGCGATCTCCAGCTTCTCAGGATCGTTGAGACTACTCCCCGGCGACTGCTCGCCATCGCGAAGGGTGGTATCGAAGAAGACCACGGGTTCGCCCAGATTGCGGCGCGGCGATGTGTCGCCCGTCGCGGAGGGGGCGCTCACGCTGCTCGCGCCCTCCGCGGGTGCTTTCTTATCGGACATGTCCTCCACCTCCTGGCGTTCTGCTGACTACTGCTGCTTACGTGCCGGATAGCGCCGGCCGCGCGAATATCTCCCCCTAGCGGGGGAGCAGCAGCAGGAGGCTGAAAGAAAGAGCCATGCGCACCATGCTCACCAGTTTAGTCGACGGTCCGACATGCTACAACCGAGACGATTCTGCGCCGCTGGGCCGCAATCCTTCCCAACCCCTGGCGGCAGTGCCATAGTGGGGGCACAGTCAGACTCGAAAGGCCACGGTGAACATCATGCCCGAACACCTTCGCCCCGATCCCGGCCAGGTCCCCGCGACCGCCGCTGTCTGCGGACTCTGCTGCGACGTGTGCTCGATATTCATCGCCACGCACGAGGACCCCCAGCGCTTGGCCCTCCTGGCCGGCCGCATGGGTTGGACCCCTGACGACGCCCATTGCAACGGCTGCCGCTCCGACCGCCTGACCCCCTACTGCCGCGACTGCGATCTGCGAGCCTGTGCCCAGCAGCGCGGCCACGCCTTCTGCAGCGAGTGTGCCGACTATCCCTGTGCCGAACTGCAGGAATTCCAGCTCGAAAAGCCTCACCGCGCCGAACTCTATCAGAGCCTCGAACGCATCGCCGACGTAGGGGTCCATGACTGGCTGCTCGAGGCCAAAGAGCGCTGCACCTGCCACGCTTGCGACACCCTCAACTCCGCCTACGACTTGCAGTGCCGCAACTGCGGTCGCGAACCCAGTTGTGCCTTCGTGGACGCGCACAGGACCCGCATAGTCGCAGCGCTGAGGCTTAGATAGGCGCGGCGGCTGCACGCCGCGCGCCTGCCCACTCGGGTTTGCTGTAGTCTGAGGATCAGACTCACAGATACATGGACTGAAACCGGAGCGCGAGATGCAGCTTCAACGCGACAAGAAGCCCAACAAGGAAATCAAGAAGCCCAAGAAACCCAAGGCACCCAAGAAGCCTACGACTAGAAAGACCTGAAGCTCGATCCCCCCCAGCACCCCCCGACGGGTGCTGGGAAAGAGACCGGCGCCGCGGCCATGGGGAAGCGCCGAATGTCTCCGGCGGCGATCGGGTCCGACCCTCTCGCAAGCCATGCGGTCTCGGGCAGGAACTCGCTCGGGCTATATACACAGAAGCCGCTGTCGCGGAGATCGGGCGCCATGGCGATAGCCCCATTCAGGCTATACAGGGGCGTCAGCAAGCAGTAGTCGTCTATCGCCATCCTGTTCAGTTCCCTGCAGTCGGCGCTGCGCTTGTCCAGGTCGGTCTCGGCCATCATCTCCCTGTACACGGCGCTATACGCCTCGGGGATGTACAGATGGGGACCGCCGAAATAGGCATCCTCGCTCAGATACGTCTGCAGCATGCTTGAGTAGTCTGTGCTGACGTTGTAGGACATCGAGAAGGCAGCCAGACCTTGCCAGCCGTCCTCCACCCTGTCCATCATGGCCTGGAAGGACAGAGGGACTAGGTCTACCTCGATGCCCACCTTGGCCAAGTACTCCTGCACCACGGTGAAGAGCGCATCCCTATCGTCCGACACCTGGTATGTGAGTTCGGTCTCCCAGGGAGTCTCGGGGGTGATACCCACTTCTGCCAGAAGCTCGGCCGCCTTCATTGGATCATAGGGGTAACCCTCAATATCGGGGTTCCACCCAGGTCCATCTTTCGAGGCCAGTTGGTTGGTGGGCGGTGAAGTGCCCAGGTAGATGCCGTCCACGACCGCCGGTACGTCAACGGCATAAGTGATGGCTCTTCGCACACGGATATCCGCGGTCGGAGAATCAGGGTCTCCGCTGTTGCCCGCCAGGGTGAAGAGCGCGGTGGAGCGATACGCTATCGTGGCGCCCGCGTCCTCCAGCGTCGCAACGTCGTCCGGAAGCACGCCGTAGAGGATGTGCCCTTCTGCGTTCAGGAACCCGAGCTTCCTGGAGAATGAAGACTGGACGAACTTGATGACCACGCCATCCAAGTACGGAAGACCCTCCTGCCAGTAATCCTCAAAACGTTCGAACTCGAGCGATCGCCCACTCTCGTAACGGGCGAACTTGAATGGACCCGTGCCCACGGGATGCATCCTGAGCCCCTCCGGACCGTAAAGCTCATAGGCAGCCGGAGAGGTCATCTTGCCCGCCATAGAGGATGACAATCTCTGTACGAAAAGGGGGTCGTTCTGCGAGAGCTTGACGCGGACAGTCTGCGCATCGATGATCTCGATGCTCGTGACCACATCCAGCTCGGTCTTGACCCCGCTCCTCTGCATCTCGAGATTCCATTTGACGGCCTGGGCGTCGAAATCAGTGCCATCGTGGAACTTGACCCCCTCGCGCAGACGAAAGGTCACGGTCTTCGCCACCTCGTCGATTTCCCAGCTGGTGGCCAACTGGGGGACCGGTTGCCCGTCCGCATCCAGACCCACCAGGTTCTCCACGGCGAACCGGCCGAGCTGCACGTCCACGAAGCGATGGGGTTCCCACCACGCCCCGATATTGCTGGGGGTGTACTCATGGAGTATCACCAGGGTGCCGCCGTACTGAGGTATTTCGTCACCACCGGGGCCCTGGGGGCACTGAAGCACTGTGCGCGGGACACTACCGGATGCGGAGACGGTGGTCTCACCGTCTGACGACGTGGAGGGCGGATCCGCGCAAGCCGCCACGCCGGTGCTCAGACCGATCACGACCAGCGCCCCTGCGAGCACAACCACCGTCGCTATCTGTCTCACCGGCACACTTCCCCAGTCCCTGTCCGCTCTCCACCCGGACAAGAGGTGGAGCCATCATGACAGAACCTACCACAAAATAGGGAGCCCCCGTTCGGATCTCCGAACGGGGGCCCTCCCGCCGCTCCTGAGGGGTGAGGAGTCGGCGGTCACGGATCGAGTCGTCTCTTCGTTACTCTACGACCACCTGGCTCGCGTCGGTGATGATGATCTCGTAGGAGCCGCTATCGAAGGCGTTCAGCACGACCGTACCGGTGACTGTGGCGGTCTTGCCTATCCAGCTGTTCAGCGTTTCCTCAGTAATGCCCGCGATGGGGATAGTGCCGTCCGGGTTGAGTTCGATAACGATGTTGAAATGGGGCTCCGTCTGCACACCGCCGACCCGGACCAGGATCTTGGTGACACCCTTCTCCTTGAACTTGTTGTCCACAGCAACCACCGGCCCGGTGACAGTGGCCTCCGAACCCTCGTAGTCAGAAGCCTCACTCCAGTCGACGGCAGCAGCAGCCGCCGCGGTCGTGGTGACCTGCTCCGCGGCCGTCGTAGCCGTAGTCTCTTCACTGGTGCCGCCGCACGCTGCAACGGCAAAGCCCATGATCAGCATCAGACCCAAGATCAAAGCGATTGTCTTCTTCACTTTCGTTCTTCTCCTTCTGCGCTCTTGGCGCTCTGTACGGTGTTATTCAGTGTGTCCAAGGTGCTTAGAACTGGATGACGTCCCCTTCAAGAGGAGCAATGATCTGTCCCTTGTATCCGGCCGTCTTGTTGGCCTCGGTGACTGCGTCGTAGATGATGTCGCGGGCTTGCTCGAGCGTGTACTCGGACCCGATGTTCCCGTAGTGCTGCAGCACCAGCATCGGCACACCGAGTTCGGCGGCCAGCTCGACCACGACCGGCGCGTCGGTGTGGGAGTTCACAAGGTGGTCATAGAGGGCTTTCATCTGCCCACCCTCGGACGGATCAGCTATCTTCACAGCCCAGTCGCTCAGACCCACCTCATGAACGAGCGCAGTTGCACCCTTGGCCAACTCTCTGAACTGCGCCCGGAACTGCTCGTTCACCGCGGGCTCCCGGTTGGCATTGTTGTCGTTCCTGTCTCCGGAGAACACCACGGACTTGCCCTTGTTCGCACCTTCGAGGATGTCGAAGCGATAGGCGTAGGCGTCGGCTACGTCGACGTCATGGTCTACCCGGGTAGCCGTGACCTTGACGCGCTTGTCCTCAAACACCACCTGCAAGCCCGACTCGGGCAGGTCGACCTCGTTGACCTTGGGTATGAGCCAGGGAGTCCCCGGGTTCCGCGCCCAATTGTGAAGATCGTGACCGCCCGCTAGGCCGGCCATGAAGCCATCGGCAAGCGACTGGGTCCCGGGAGGTCCGTAGATGTCCAGGCTGGCCAGAGGACTCTCGACACCAGCAGCGTTCACATCTCTGGTCTGGTATCCACGTGCAAGAAACTCGGCCAGACCACCTGTGTGATCGAAATGCAGGTGCGTGACGAACAGCTCGTGCAGCTTCGAGAACCCTTGACCGAGATTGTAGAGCTCTTGAGGTGTCCCACCTCCGATGTCGACCATGTACATGAAGCTATCGACGAACAACACGAAGCCTGTGTTGTTCCTGTCCACCCAGTACTTCGGACCGGCGCCCAGCCCAAGGATGGCGATCCCATCCTGTATGACTTCAGCGCCGGGCGTCGTCACCTCGGTAGATGTCGTCTCGTCGCTCTCCCCGCCGCCGCACCCAACCACTGCAAAGGCCGACAAGCCAAGGACCAGTGCGAGCGCGAACGCGACAACGAGCGACTTATGCCAATGACCTCTTTTTGCCACTACTCACCCCTCCTTCCCTTCTTGGGATGTTTGCACTATACGCACTATGTCTTGCGTATAGTGCAACGCTAACACTATACTAAGTGCGTGTCAACACATGTACAATCGAGCATCTACCACTGATCGTCTGAAGCCACTGCACAAGAGGATATGGAAAAGGGACCGACAACTGAACGAGGCAAAGGCGGCGGTCCGTCGCCGATACAGGCCCTGTCGCGCGGGCTGGACATCTTGAGCCAATTCAGCGCCCGCGATCCTATTTTGAGTCTGGCCGAGTTGGGCCGGCGCACGGGACTGAATCCGGCTACCGTCTACCGCTACGTCAACACCCTCCAGGCCAAAGGCTACCTGACCCAAGACCCAGTCACCGGTCAGTATAGGGTCGGCCCGGCTTTCGCCATGTCCTTGTTCTCGCTTGGCGGGAACAGCGTCCTTATCCAGATCTTGGACGGTGACCTCAGCCGACTTGCCGAGGCGACAGGAGAGGGTGCTTCGCTATCAGTGCGCAGAGGTGATGAGGTGCTCAACGTGAACGTCATCCCTCCGTCCAGCGGATTCGGGCAAGTGATACCTGCGAATTCGGCTTGGCCCCTGGCCTCCACGTGGAGTGCGCAAGTCAGGGTCCATCTCGCCTACGCCGACGAAGAGACCCGAGCACGCGCGTTGGCCGTGCCTGCCGTCCGCTATACGGACAACACCGTGACCGACCACAAGCAGATGGAAGAGCTGCTGGACAAGACCAGGCGCGAGGGCATCGCTTATTCCTGCGAGGAGCGAGCCAAGGGTCGCGCAGCGGTCGCTGTGCCCGTCTTCTCCGCAGACACTCTGGTGGCCGTGCTCGGCCTTCATCTACCGCCCGAGCGGTTCGATGATGAGCATCTCGATCGATACGTGCCCAAGCTCCGCACGACAGCCGAGGCCATGGGCGAACGCCTCGAGGCCAAGGCCACGCCACCGGTCACACAGGCCTGAGGCCGAGATAACCCCGAGACTATACGTCCGCTGGCACTGCTGGACCTTCGTATTGCACGGCCAAGAGGGCTGCGTCGTCATCAAGGCGGCCGCGCGAAAAACGGAGGGCTTCCTCAAGTAGGAAGGCGGGCAACTCTTCTACACTCGTGCCCGAGGCCTTGGCGAGAGCGCTCCGAAGACCGTCTTCACCGAAGAGCCGACCCCGGCGGCGGACCTCAGTGATGCCGTCGGTATAGAGCACCAGAACCGACCCCGGGGACAACAGTGCTTCTGTGTCGGCGTACTGAGCATCAACCGTGACACCCAGAGGCAGTCCGAAGGATCCGACATCCAGCGGACTTCCGTCCGAAGCGAGCAATGGCGGCGGATGGCCGGCCGAAGAGTGACTGAGCACCCCGGTCTCCGGGTCGAGAAACGCCAAGAACACAGTCACAAAGCCGGGCAGACTGCTCTCCACAAGCAGCCGGTTAGCATCGCGAAGCACATGGTGGGGGCGGCTGGACTGGTGCGCGAAGGCGTTGACAGTGTCCTTGACGAGAGTCGAGGTGCGTGCCGCTTCGATACCGTGCCCGGACACATCCCCGATGAGCAGTCCGATCCGGCCCGCCTTGGCCGGAAACACGTTGTAGAAGTCCCCGCCCACAAGAGCCTTGCTGGTGGCCGAACGGTAGAGGTGGCTGAAGCGCACCCCGGGGAGCTCCTGTGGGACGTGTATCAGGCTGGTCTGAAGCCGTTCGAAGAGGGAGCTGCGCTCCGTGAGTAGCCGGGCCGTTTCGCGCTGGGCCTTCTTGCGCTCCGCGACTTCGTCCTCCAACTCGGCCTTCGTTGCCGTGACGTTCTTCAAATCGGTGGTCATGGTGTTGAACGCAGCGGAGAGATCGCCTATCTCGTCGCTGCGCTCGACAGATATCAAGTGGTCCAGATCCCCGCGGCCTACGCTCTCAGCCCCAGCACGAAGGACCCCGAGCCCGGCGATAGTCCGCCTGTACATGAAGGCGTACGCGACGAGGAAGACTACTCCGAACACCCCGATCATGGCGAACCCCATCACAGTGCTGATACTGGTCGCCCGTTGGGCTCGGCGCTCCAAGCGATCCTCGAGTAGCCCGGCGTCGAATGCGATCTGTCGATTCTGCACCTCCAGGCGGCTCCACGAGACCCGTTGAAAGGCCTGATTCACAGGGGCGCCATCTCCGGCGCCCACAGTCGCCACCACGTCGGCGAACACCGCCTGGAGCCGCGCAGCATCGCGTCGAAGGCTCACGATTATCACCGAATCGTCGGTCTCCAGAGCCTCAAGGCGCTCCAGATCGTCTGATAGCGATGCGAAGACCGCATCCCAGCGAGCCTTCTGTGTCTCTTCCTGATACAGCAGATAGTTGCCAGATAGGTAGGCGAGATCTTGCGCCTCATCCTGAACCATGGTGGAGACATCGTGCTGGGCTCCGAGCCGCGTCACCTGCACTCGGGTCGCCGCACCCAGCCCTATCGTGGCCACCAGCACCACGAGTAGGAGGCATCCAACGACAATGAACTGGGTCCTGAGCCTCACTTGGCAGACGAACGGATGATATTCACGACCTCCGGGCGCACGTCCTCGAGCCCAGCCACCCAGAGGTAATCCAGAAAGTCAGGCACTGTGGTCTCGGCAGCGAACCCGTTCGCCATGAGCCAGCGCGCTTCGTCTTCCATGGCAGCGATCAGTGCCTGGTCGAGAACAAGGGAGAATTGGCTGCGCTCCCACACCTCCGGCATCGATGCAGGGTCCAGGTCGAGCGCCTTCTGTACGATAGCTTGCGCCTCTGCGGGGTGCTGGACGGCATAGTCCTCAGCCTGTGCCAGCGCCCTAAGGAATCTCTTCGCTACGTCAGGCTGCGTCGCCAGCCACTCGGCCGTAGCTACTGCCATGCCATACAGGGGCTGACCGCTGTGTGCCGACCACACTACCGCATTCTCGCCAAGGCGCTCACCGGCCTGGGTGGCGTAGGGCTCGGCGGTAGAGACCGCATCGACGCTGCCCTCTGCGACGGCCTCCACCCATTCCGCGGGCGTCTTAAGGTCGACCAGAGTCACGTCCTGAATACTCAGGCCGTGGATCTCCAGAAACCGCCCAAGAAAGAACTCCGCTGCCGTACCGCGAGTGGTGCCGACCTTCTTGCCCTTGAGGTCGGCGCCCTCAGCGATGCCACGATCCTTACGCGCCACGATCTTGATGTTCTCGCTTCTGGCCATGCTCGCGAGCACCCGGACCTTGCTGCCCTCAAGTATCCTCGATACCACTGGGAGTTCTCCGATGCCCACTGCGACGTCGGACTCTCCACTCAGCATCGCATCCACCGCCTGTGCGCCGGTATCGAACTTGTGAAAGACCGAAGACAATCCGTTCTCACTGAAGTAGCCCTGATCCTCCGCTATCCACACCAGTGCAGTAGGCTCAAAAGGCGAGTAGGAGATATCGATAGTGACCGGCTCGGATGAGCATCCCGGCAGGCCGATACCGACAGCTGCCAACACTGAGGCGGCGGCGATAAGCATGCGTAAGCGAAGCTGCGGTCGCCCTCTCAAGCTCGCTCCCCCTGTCCCTCGTGCCAGGAATACTTCCGCGCCGCAATTATAATGATATATGCGGGATTTCGAAAGATATGGGCGCTCGCTCTGCCCGACAAGAGCGCTGGCGCCACGGCCGACTTTACCGCCGGAGCATTCAATACTACAATTTTGGGAGTGTAAGTGAATCATCACTCGCCCTCGCCACACTCGTGTGCTCCCTGGACGAACCAACGCAAAGGGAAGGGGTCCCGGTGAAACACATCCAAACCCGCTCGGCCATCGCTGTCTTCGTGGGTCTTCTGGTACTTTCGGCGCTCGTCATCACCTCCTGCGGAGAGGCCACAGAAGACACGGCCTCCACCGCGCTTGAGACCACCACCACAGTTGTCGCCACCGACTCCAGCAACACCGACGCTAGCAAAACCGACGCTAGCGCGACAACCCCCACCACGGTGGGCTCGGACCTGCAAATCGCGCCCCAACCTACGTTTGAACTGGTAACCACAACACTCACGTACCAGGTAGCCCCCACATTCGGCTTCTAGGTGGCCCCTACAACTGCGCGCTGATTGCCAGGCGAGACTCGGTCGCCGATAGCGAACCGGCGCCGCGACCTTTCGGTCGCGGCGCCGGTAGTCTTGCTGGCCATCGGGGCGGGCGAAGAGCCGCTCCAGACCCTAGACCTCGATGGTCTTCAACTCCGGGCTCACGATCAGCTTCGGCTCGGTCAGCTTCTGCACGTCCTCGGCGGTCATGCCGGGGGCGACTTCCCTCAGCAACAGGCCCTCGGCGGTGACCTGGATGACCGCCTGGTTGGTGACGATGAGGTTCACGCAGTTCATGCCGGTCAGCGGGTACGTGCACTCTGTGCGGATCTTCGGGGTCCCGTCCTTGGCGTTGTGGTCCATCATGATGATGACGTGCTTGGCGCCCTGGACGATGTCGCCTGCGCCGCCCATGCCCTTGATCATCTTGCCAGGGATCATCCAGTTGGCCAGGTCGCCCTTCTCTGAGACCTCGATCGCTCCCAGCACAGTAGCGTCCAGGTGGCCGCCCCGCACCATGCCGAACGAATCGGCGTTGGAGAAGTAGCTACAGCCGGGCAACTCGGTGATCGTCTCCTTGCCCGCGTTGATGAGATCGGGATCCTCTTCGCCTTCGTACGGATACGGTCCGGCGCCCAGGATTCCGTTCTCGGAGTGCAGCAACACATCCTTACCCTCGGGCAGGTAGTTGCTCACCAGGGTCGGCTGGCCGATGCCCAGGTTGATGTAGTAGCCGTCCTCGAACTCGGCCGCGACGCGCTTGGCCTGTTCCTCTTTAGTTAGTGCCATCATCGCCTCCTAGAGATATCTGATCGGTCGTCGCTTTGGGCCGTCAGGCCTACGGCTTCGGCCGGGTGGTGGTCTTCTCGATCCACTTCTCGTAGTGCTCACCCTTGATGATGCGGTCTACGTAGATGCCGGGAGTGTGGATCTCGTCCGGACCGAGCTCGCCCACTTCCACCAGATTCTCCACTTCGGCGATGCAGATCTTGCCGGCAGTGGCGCAAAGCGGGTTGAAATTGCGGGCGGTCTTGCGATAGACCAAGTTGCCCAGGCGGTCGCCCTTCCAGGCGTTCACGATGGCGAAGTCGGCGGTGAGCCCGAGCTCCATGAGGTACTTGCGGCCGTTGAATTCACGCACTTCCTTGCCCTTCGCCAGGTCGGTACCCACGGCGCTCGGGGTGAAGAAGGCGGGGATACCGGCGCCGCCGCAGCGGATGCGCTCGGCCAGCGTGCCCTGCGGCACCAGTTCGACCTCGAGTTGGCCGCTGAGGAACTGCTGCTCGAAGTTCTTGTTCTCGCCCACGTAGCTCGAGGTCATCTTCTTGACCTGGCCCGCCTGCAGCAGCACACCGAGTCCGTACTCGTCGGTGCCGCAGTTGTTGCTGATGATGGAGAGATTCTTGATGCCCTTCTCATGGATCGCGCGGATCAGGTTCTCCGGGTTACCACAGAGACCAAACCCACCAGCCAGGATCGAAGCGCCGTCCTCGATATCGAAGATGGCTTCTTCGGCACTCGGGAACACCTTGTTCATCGCGTGTCGCCTCCAGGGGACTGTCGCAGCTCGGCGGTGAATATTCTGGTATGAGAATACCACGCATGGCACGCGGCGCCGGACGGTCGTCGCTTGACCTGGCCCAGCCCGCCGCTGCGCCTCGGGGCTTGCATTAGCAGCCTCCGAGCCATACCCTGACACAGAACCTAATGCCAGACTGCTACTACACCTGCAACCTCCTGCCGCTAGACTTGGTGGCCCGTGCGGGTTATACGCCGCGCTGGCTCGGCGGCAGTCTGCGGGAGGCCGGCGCTACTGCCCGGCGTGACGCGCTCAGCGTCCATCCGATGACCTGCCCCTACGTGACCAAGCTGGTCGCCGCCGCAGAACACCTGCTGAACGGCGGCGCGGAGCCGTCGAGCGCCGACTGCGTCGTGGTACCGGGGGGCTGTGACGCAGCAAGGCGGATGGGCGATCTGCTCACCGCCACCTATCCCGACCGGGTCTACATGCTGCACCTGCCTCGTTCCGCTAACGACGGGGCCTTGGAGCGGCTGGCAGCCGACCTCGAGCGACTCGATGGCTGGCTGCGCGACCGCCTGCCCAGCGACGCCTCCGCATCGACCGAGCCCCACAGCGCGACTCCCGCCTCGGCCGAACCACCTGCCGTCGATTACCCGAGACCGCCCCGTCCCGGAGGCGTGTTCGTGGTCAGCGGTCCACTGACAGACGACTCGCTGCTCAGTCTCATCGACAGATTGGGCGCCCACGTCTCGGGACTGGAGTCTTGCACGTCGCCCGACCGCTGGCGGCCCTTGGCGCCTGACACTACCGAGGACGCATCCGGCTGCGCACAGCTTGCCGAACGGGTGTTCGCCGCCGGCGTGTGTCCTCGCCGCTCGACCGCGGAGCGCCGCGCCTACATGGAGACGCGCCTGCAAGAGACCGAGCCCACGTCCGTCATCTACGCCCGCCAGAGCTTCTGCGACCCGGGCGCATACGACGCGCTGCTGGTGGGTGGCTTGGCTCGCGAGCGCGGGCTCCCGTTCTTGGAGATCGAGGTGGACTTTCCCTTCGACGCCAACGGGCCGCTGCGCGTGCGGGTAGAGGCCTTCCTGGAGGCCCAACTCATGGATGAAGACCTCCTGGATGCCGACGACCTGTTCGCCGAGGTCTGACGGGCATGCCAAGCCTCACCGACGCCACCGGTAGTTCGCCCAGCGCCGCGCTGATCCGCACGGCCTACTTGGGCCACCTGCGCTACCGGGCGCTCCGCGAACGCACGGCCAAACGCTACATGTACCTACACGCCACCTCGGCTTCACTCGACTTGTGCAAACCCGGCGCTATCGTACCGTGGGTGTCGTACCTGTTCCCCACAGAACTGCTCTCCTCGTATGGCCTGACTCCGCTGATCCCAGAGCTAGGCTCGGCCGCCCTGACGGGCACCCAGTCGCGCGAGGCGCTCGAGGCCGCTGCCGCTCGTATGCCTCTGGCGCGCGATGTCTGCAGCTACCACCGCATCGCGTTGGCCGCGGCGAAGAACGCCATGATGCCCATGCCGTCAATGTGCCTGGGCACCACACCGCTATGCCTCGGCAAGGAGTGTCTGCTGGAGATGTTGGCGGTGCAGCGCGGGGTGCCCTCCCGCGAGATCCGGGTCCCCCTGCCGCCCGACGAGGGCGAGACTCCCCTAGACGACGTAGCCGACGTGGCCGTTCAGCTCCGGCAACTGCACGAGGACATCGGCAAGTGGACCGGACTCAAGCCTGACCTGCGCAAAGCCATCGGACTCTCCAACAGGGCGTCGAAGGCCTGGAGCCACATCCAATCCGAACGCCTGGCGGGCCGCCTTGAGCTGGACGGGCGCGCGACCTTCGCCGCAGTCTTCTTGGGGCAGATCCTCTGGGGTACCGAGGCAGGAGCCAAGGACTTCGAGCGGCTGCTGACCGAAAGGGGTCGCCGAGACCTCACGGTGACGGCCACGAGCAACGGCCGGCCGCTCAATAGACTGCTTTGGCTCCATACCGTCCCCCACCATGACTCCGGTCTGTTCGACCTCATGCGCGAGCACAATACTGCGATGATCTTCGACGAGATGGGGCAGATGCACGTCGATTCCATTGATCCCGACGACCCCTTCTCCGGTCTGGCTAGGCGCCTGATCAACAACGCGATGTGGGGTACCTCGGCCCGGCGAGCGCGCCTGACCGTCGCCCTGGCGAAACAGCTAGAGGTGGACGGAGTGGTGCATTTCAACCACTGGGGTTGCCGGCAGGGATTGGGCACCGTCCCGGTGCTCAGGGCCGCCTTCAGCGGAGAGGGTATCCCGTTCCTGGCTGTGGATGGCGACGCCCTCGCGCTCGGGGGGCCGCAACAGGAGAAATCCCGGCAGGCGATGGAGAGCTTCCTGGAGCTGCTATGAGCGCCCGCCCGCCCCGCCGCCTGCGCCGCGAGCGCCGCACGGTCGAAGCCATGATGGGCATGTACTGCCGGGAGCATCACGGCCCCCCCTCCTCGGTTGACAGTGTGGCCACCCTGGGCGGCACTCGCCTATGCCCCGACTGTGCCGCACTCCTAGACTACGCGGGCCGGCGCATCGACGCCTGCCGCTTCGGCGAGCAGAAGCCCACCTGCGCCCGCTGCACCGTGCACTGCTTTCGCACCGCCGAGCGTGAGCGCGTGCGGACCGTCATGCGCTACTCTGGACCTCGTATGATGCTCAGACACCCCTACCTGGCCATGCGCCACCTGTTGGACCGACGACATACACCCGAGCCGGCGGCCTGAGGCGCCGGCCCCGAAGCCATCCAAACGAGAGAGGACGAACACCATGAGCATCATCGACGAGATCAAGACCTATCTGGCTGACGAAGCCGGCGCCCAAGTCACCATCAAGAAGAACGGCGGTGAGGCCAAGCTCCTGGTCGCTGAACAGAAATCCATGCTGTCGAAGAAGAAGGTCGAGTACTCGGCCAAGTTCAAGGTCGACGACAAGGAGCGCGAGGTACGCTTCTTCGAGATGCTCAAGGAGTCGGGCTCCGGCATGTCGGGCGGTGACTCCAGTGACTTCGGGGGAGGCTGGGGCGTGACCAAGACCTCCTACAAGACCGGCCCCGGTGGCATCGAGGGTACCTTGGAGGCTCAGGGCGCTCTCCTGGGCAAGAAGTTCGCCTTCACCTTCGACTACGGCAAGATCAGGAACGCGGTCAAAGCCATCGCCGAGCAGAACGGCTACCGCTTCGAGTACCAGGTGTTGCCCAAGGGGTTGTAGGCCTCAGGCTGGCAGACGTTCCGCTTGCCGCGCGCGCCGCAGAATCGCGCGCCCGACCACGTAGAGCCCATACCCGAGCATCGCCCCGGCGGTGTTCAAGATGACGTCATCGATGTCCACCGAACGGTAAGGCGGCTCGGTGAAGACGCGGAGGGCCAGTTGCCCCAGCTCGATACCCAGCGAGGCCCCCAGGCCGAGCAGTAGCGCCTTCCACCACTTGCGGAGCTGCGGCCACAGCACGGGCCCGAGCAGGGTGAACGGTAGCAGCAACAACAGGTTGCCCCCATGTACTCGCAGCAACCTCTCCACGTCAGGGTTGACTGTGAACGACCTAATGAGGCTGCGAATCGGGACCAAGTTCATCAGCATCCACGGCCCCTCCCATTCGAAGTGAGGCTCGCCAGCGTCGCCCACGAACAGGGGGAAGAAGACCAGCGAGGCCACCCAAAGACCGTAGGTGACCAGAGCGAGCACGCCCACCGTGTGCCACAGACCCCACCGCCGGCGCACCGCGAGAAACACTGATAGCCCGGCCACCAACGGCCACACCACCCAGACGAACCATCCTTCTACCAGATACACAGCCCCCCCGATCGTCGATTCCGGAAAAGTATGACGGGCTCCCCGAAGACTCCTGGTGATCCCTAGTCCTCCGACTCCCGTTTGGCCCTCGCGGCCCGTCTGCCCTTGTCCAGCGTGCCCGCGACCAGGAAGCCCGTGAGCATCAGCGCCGCGCCGAGCATCTCGGCAGGGTAGAGTCCGGCGGTGCTGCCCATGCGCGCCCGCGACCCGACGACCGCCAGGAGAGCCGCGCCGGCCGCGATGAACACGTTGGCCCACATGCGATAGGCGAACTCACGCCGGCGCAAGAAGCGCCATATGGAGTAGGCGGCGCCGCCGAAGAGCAGGATCGATCCGGTGATGTTGATGGGCAGCGACATCACCCGGGGGAAGGACATACTCTCCCCTAGAGCCTGGCCGCCTACGGTGATCCCGGGAAGAAGCAGGTCCTCTCGAAGGGTGACGGTGAACGCACCATAGAAGAAGACGGCCATACAGATCAAGACGAAGGCCAGGTAGATGTGGCCCCACAGCCGTCTCTGAGCTACCAGGTAGAGCGTGCCCAGTCCCAAGAATCCGACCAGCGAGGCGGCGAACACGATATACACCCGGTAGACCGTGGGATCCCAGGCCCCCGAGTATTCCGACCACGCCTCCATGAAAGCCGCGATGGTGTACAGCAACAGCCCAGCCGCCCAGGCGGCCTGATGAAGGCGACGTCTGAGCCACCACTGCCAAGCGACCAGACACGTGAACAGAGTCCCCACACATGCGGTCGCGAGCGGCCAAGCCCAGTGCGACCAGAACTCCTCGTTCGGCATCCGTTCTCCCACCTCGTCGCTGGATTGAAGGGGCCCCCCACGAGCTCTAGGCTACAGGAATAGGGCAAACGTGCAAGAATTTGTTAAGAATGAATCTATCCTGGTGCCACTAAGGCGGGGGAAGGAGCACCTGAAACACATGGAAGACAGCGATCGCACGCTGGCAGTCTTCATAGACTTCGAGAACCTGGCCATAGGCTTCAAGAATCGTCGCGGTGATTTTGACGTCGACAAGATCCTCGAGCGTCTGGTCGAGAAGGGCAAGGTCATCGTCAAGAAGGCGTATGCCGACTTTGGCGAGTACAAGCAATACACCAAGCCGCTACATGAGCACGCTATCGAGCTCATCAACATCCCGCGGCGCTCGATGACCGGCAAGAACTCGGCGGACATCCGGCTGGCCGTAGACGCCATGGACCTGGCCTGGAGCAAGCAGCACGTAGACACCTTCGTCATCGTGTCCGGTGACTCCGATTTCTCACCGCTGGTCTCGAAACTCAAAGAGAACGGTAAGCACGTCATAGGCGTGGGCATGAAGGAGTCGACCTCCAACCTCCTGGCCGACAACTGCGATGAGTTCATCTTCTACGAAGACCTCGAGAAGCAGGCGGCCAGACCGGCCACCCCCGGCCCTAAGGCCAAGGACATCCCGGCGGAGAAGAAAGAGGTCTTCGACCTGCTCTTGGAGTCCATCGCGGCTCTCATACGCGAGAACAAGGACCCCATCTTCGCGTCCATGGTCAAGGACACCATGCAGCGCAAGCGGCCTTCGTTCAGCGAGTCGGCCTACGGATACCGCAGTTTCAGCGCCCTGCTGCAGGACGCGGAGAAGAGCCAACTCATCGCGCTCCACCGGGAGAAGAGGGCCGGCGGCACCTACGTCGTGGAGGGCTTCGTCGAATAGGGGCCATGCCTCAGGCTGCAGTGCCAATGGCCACACCGCCTCCGCTTCGACCGCGTTCGAGTACTCTCGATCACTCCGCGTAGGCAGTGTGGCCATTGGCTCAGAATCGGGTGGCCCCTATTCGACAGCCGTCAGTCACGGGCTAGCAGCCTACTCTACGCGCTGCAGGGTGCCCGAGATTCCCGTCGCGCTGTCGACTATGGTCAGGGTGCCACCATCGATAGAGAAGGTCTGCGTGACCAAGGTGGTACCCAGGGCGCTTACGGTCAGCTGGTCGCCGCTGATGGCATAGGTGACCGTGACACCCTTCATGTCAGCGAATCGGCTGCCGGTCACCGTGCCGTCGGCGAAGAACTCCAGGGTCTCGCCCGTTACGGCGTTGTACCACTTGCCCAGTATGGAGTTGCCTGTCTCGCCCGTCACGGGAGTGCCGCCGGTGGCCAATGTAGTGGCGGTGCTTCCGGCGCTGGTCGCGGTGCTTCCGGCGCTGGTCGCAGTGCCCGCGCCGGACGTGTCACCGGTGCCGGAGCCCCCACTGAGCACCGTGGTCGTCGTAGAGTCGGGCGAATCACAACCCGCCACCAGCAGGCTGAGCCCAAGCAATATGAGCACGACTGATACAAGCGCTGTCTTTCTCACTTCTGCCATCCTTTGGCCGTGACGACACTTCAACTCACTATACGACTATTGGCCGGACAGGTCGAAGGAGGGGCGCCTACTCGACGCGCTGGAACGTGCCCGACTCGCCTGTCTCGGCATCGACGACCGTCAGCGTGTCCCCGTCGACAGAGAAGGTCGCTTGGAGCACAAAGAACTCGCCGGCGTCCGTGGACACCGACAGAGAGAGTTGATCGCCACTCACAGTGTAGTAGACAGTGGCCCCGGCCCTATCGGCATAGGTGCCGAGGATCGTGCCGTCGGACAAGAACTCTATTACGTCACCGCTGATGGCATTGTGCCACCTGCCCAAGAGGGTCCCGCCCGAGGCGCCCGGCATGGGAGTGCCACCCACGGTCGGAGCGGTCTCGCCATCACTCAGAGTAGTCACGGTCGTATCAAGGGTGTCCCCGGTAGGTGCACCCCCGCCAACGACCGTCGTGGTACTGCCGGAGTCAAGCGACCCGCAGCCGGCTGCGATCCAGCAAGACGTGAGCGCCAACACGACAGCAACGACCAACGCAGACCTTCTCATACCATTTGCCTTTCCAGAGTAGTTTGAACGCGGGTGGTGCAGGCGAGCCCTGCGCTCGACCACTCCGCAGCCACATCGAGTCCTGACGGGCTAGCAGCCAGCGGCACCCCAACAGCGCCCGGCGTCCCGACCGTCGGTGGCGTCCCGACGGTAGGTGGCGTCCCGACGGTAGGTGGTGTCCCGACGGTAGGCGGCGTGCCGACCGTCGGTGGCGTTCCGACCGTCGGTGGCGTTCCGATAGTGACCGGCACGCCGTCCTCTTGCGATCCGCAACCCAGAACGAGCAGACACACCGCCAACACGGTCAACACGGTCAAGACCAACGCTGTAGATCTCATGCTCTCGCCTCCTACCACTCGTCGCCATACCCATCCCGGTACTGAGAGCGCAGGGCTTGCCTGCATCGCCCCAACCATAGCTGGAAGGGCGACCGTCAGGGCTCACAGCCCCTTGAAGGAGGAGTCGCCGCAAGCGCTGCCGGGACAAGGGGCTGTGAGCCCTGACGGGCTGGAGGCCTAAGCCCTGCCGATCACCAGACGCTGAGGGTCGACCTCTTCGCGCAGCACGCGCAGCTCCTCGGCCGTAGGGGGATCGGTGTGCTCGATGATGGCGGGAACGATCAGCTCGAAACCCGTCTCGGACTGCACCTTCTCCACATCCACGCCCGGCTGGAGCGACTCGATCATCATGGCGCCCGTATCTTCGTCGAAGCCCATGACCGCCAGATCGGTGATGATCTTGTGCGGGCCGCCGCCCGGTAGACCGGCAGCTTCACGCGCGCCCTTGCCGGTCAAGAAGCCCGGCGAGGTGATGAAGTCACACTTCTCGACAAAGCGGGCCTTCTCGTGCACCGTCATGATCATCGTGCGCCAGCAGAAGGAGGCGAAGTCGTTGCCCCCACCGCTGCCCGGAAAACGGACTTTCGGCTTCTTGTAGTCACCGATGCACGTGGAGTTGATGTTGCCGTACTTATCTATCTGGGCGCCGCCCAGAAACGCGTAGTCCACTTGGCCGCGGGCGCAGGTGGTCATCATCTCCGCCATGCCCGCTGCCATCACGGCACGGTAGAAGGTGCGCGAATCGCCGACCGAGATAGGCATCTGCGGAAGCTGGGGCGCGACGCCACCCGCCTCGAACAAGATCACCAGGTTGGGCGCGTATAGCGTTTGCGCGAGCATGGCCGCCGCGCAAGGAGCCCCGGTGCCCACGGCGACGGTCTTGCCGTCCTCGAGATACCGCGACGCGACGCAGATCTGAAGCTCCATCATGTTGTAGTCGGCGGTCATCTTCCCAGACTCCTCAGCCATCGTCATAGCCCCTAATCCTCCACCACGCGCTCGAGTTTGGCCAACTCCTCGATCCGCGCCAGACCACCGCAACGCACCAGGTACTCCTGGAAGTCCTCGCAGCTGTAGATGTAGCGGTCCAGGAACTTCTCGAACTCCACTGGATCCTTCTCCGCCTTGAGCCACTCGCAGAGGTGCTGCTCGTCGGAGAAGTACAGGTGCGGCATGTTGCCCGGGTAGCTGCCGAACGGTACCTCGACCACCGCGTCCACCAAGTAGAACGGGATGGAGGTCAGGGTGGGTCTGTCCCGGATCACCGAGTTGTTGACCACCTTCTCCGTGGTGATGATGAGGTGTTTGGCCGCCCGCGCCAACTCCAAGTCGGCAATGGAGATGCCGCGTATGACCGAGTTGCCGTACATGTCGGCGAAGTGCACGTGGATGGCGGCCACGTCCGGCCACAAAGCCGGCACGGCCGCGTACTTCTGGCCCGTGAAGGGGCACTCGACGACTTTGGCCGACGATCTTGCGAAGGTGTCCGTACCGAGCATCGAGCGCGTCAGTCCGAAGGAAACTCCGTCAGCGGCGGCCTTCAAGCGGGCATCAAGAGCGTAGTTGCTCCACTCGGTGACTTCTACCTCTCCGGACTCCATGTACCGGCGCGCGTTGCGCGAGAGCCCTCGCGCCTCGAGACCGACGATATAGGCGGCATCAAGGCGATTGAAGCACTTGCCCGCCGCGAGGACCTCGAAGTCGTGGGTGGAGGTATGGCCGAGGAAGCCCAGGTTCTTCTTGCGCTGCCGGACGATCTCGTGAACGATCGCGTTGGGGATGCGCACGGCGCCGAAACCGCCGATGGCAAGATAAGAGCCGTCGGGTACGTACTTCTCGACGGCTTCATTGGCGGTCATACGCTTGTCGACCATGGCACGCGACTTGTCGCGGAAGAACTCCCGCGCTTTGTCCGAGTCAGGATCCATGAAGATGGAGCCTGTGCCTTCGTCCAGCACCTTCATACGTATCCTCCGACGAATATTAGACGAGCCGGACCGAGCACTATCGTCAAGTGGCCCCGCTGGTCTGTGAAGGCTATCACGAAAGCCGACATTCTTCGCGCGAACGCACGATGCTAGACTCAGGCGCGATGAGCCCCTCACGAGACACCCGTCCTTGGCACTCCACACTGCTGATAGTCGTTCTCGTGCTGATGATCGTCGCGCTGGCGGCGTTCGCCATCTTCGTTTGGGCCGACTTCTTGTACTCGTGCGGCCCCGGCACCACAGTCGCACTGCCGCCGACCTCAGTGCCGGCTTCAGCCGCCGCCTCGACCACCGCCTCGACCACCACGGAGCCGACGACTACGTCCACCGCCCCGGTCCCGGTCCTGCCCCTCGACTTCGACGGGACATCCGCCATGGGACACATACAGGCGCTGGCGGAGGGCATCGGACCGCGCAAGTCGGGTACCCCAGCGGAAAACGACGCCCTGGATCACGCCACCGCCTATCTGCAGAGCCTGGATTACGACGTGCGGGCCCAGGAGGTGTCACTGCCTGGGGGACAGTCTTCGCAGAACCTGTCGGCCGTGAAGGAGGGCACGTCTGACTCTGTGATAGTCATCGGCGCGCATATCGACACCAAGGCCGGCGCCCCCGGCGGCAACGACAACGCCTCGGGCGTTGCGGTGGTGCTGGAGTTGGCTCGCGACTTCCGCTCTGCCGACACCGTGGCCACCCTTGAGTTCGTCGTATTCGGCGCGGAGGAGATGACCGATGCTGACGCCGACCACCATCACTACGGCTCGCGCCAGTTCTTGCAGGGTCTGACCGACGAGCAGCGCGCCGCGCTCGTGGGAATGGTCTCGGTAGACATGGTGGGTTACGGCAGCGAGTTCACCGTGCGCACCATGAACAAGGGTCCCCAGTTGCTGCGGCAGATGGTCAAGGACTACTCCAACGGCCACGACCTGCCCGCTCGCTATCTCAAGGACACGGGCACCTACGGCTGGAGCGACCATGAGCCCTTCGAGCTGGCCGGGTACCCTGCCGTCTGGCTGGAGTGGCGCGAAGACCCCGCCTACCACACGGCCCGGGACACCTACTCCCACTGCGACCCCGAGGACGTCCAACGTGTCGGCAGCATGCTCCTGGGCTTCTTGGGCGGGCTCACCCAAGCCGATCTAGACGCGCTGGCCTCCGCCCGAGAGCTCTAGCCCCAGAAACACCGAGGCCCCCGGCCCGGCCGCGGCAACGCCGAGGCTGGGCCGGGGGCCTCAGACTCATCTTAGGGTCATTGCCTCACGTAGGTCAGTTCCCCGTACTTCGTGTCCTCGATGATCAGCTTGTCGTTCTCGATAGTGAACGACATCCGGCTGGCCTCAGGAGCATTGGGCAGCGTGAAGACGATCTCGCTCCCCTCCACGGTATAGGTGGAGGTCTGCGACTGGCCGCCCTCTGGCGTCCAGATCATCTTGCCGTCTGCTGTGAATTCAAGCGTCTCGTTCAGCGTGTCGTTGTACCACTTGCCCACCAGAGCCTCGGTCGTCGTGGCGCCGCCCGCAGTGGTAGTGGTCGTCTCTCCGCCAGCCACCGTGGTATCGGTGGCCTCCGTCGTCACAACGCTGACGGTAGTCGTCGACTCCTCTTCCCCGCCATCCCACATCGTGATACCAACCAGGAGACCCGCGCCGAACCCGATGCAGAGGGCTACGATCACAGCGATTATGGTCTTGGTCTTGGGCTTGTTTTCAGTCTTCTTCGGCGCCCCGCTCGTGCTCTCCGTCTGAGTCGTGCTCTCCGTCTGAGTCGTGCTCTCCGTCTGAGTCTTGCTCTCCGTCTGAGTCTTGCTGTCAGTCTCAGCCTGCCGCTCAGTCTCGGCGTTACTCTCAGCCTGCGTCTTGCTCTCGTCTGACTCGCTCACCTTGTGACCTCCTGATAGTTCACTCGCCCTCCAGACTCAGGCGCTGGTATTCGGCAGATCCCTCACCTGCCCGCGTGAGGGTCAGTACGCCCTCGTCGATCGAATAGTCGAAAGTCTCCGTCTCTCCCCCCCTGACGTTGATCGCTAGGCTACGATCATCCGCTTGCCACTTGAGAGTCTCCACCTGGCCGTCGGACTTGGTGAAGAAGAGAGTACCATCGGGCCTGAAGTCTAGGGTCTCTCCCTGCTCCGCACTAGTCCAGGTGCCCAGCAGACTCGGTGTCTCTTTGGAGCAGCCCGAGACCATCACCCCAACGGTGACCGAGACGACCACCGCCACCACCACCAGGCGACGGCAGGCCGCGACCACGGCCCGCGCGGAGCCGCCGGGGGTCACGCCACCCGGGTATAGATGGTGGTGAGGCCCCCATACGACATGGCCAAGATGTCCGAGGACACGCAGTAGCCCATCGTCACCTCGCCGCCCTCCGCGGTACGCAATATCAGCCGTCCCGCTCCCGCCCCGTTATCTTGGGAGTCCCAATTCTGAGAGGTGAGCACCTCGCCGGCCCGGCGCACGATCACAGACCCGTCAGCCGTGAACTCGACCTCTTCGCCACCCTCGGGGTTCAACCATCTGCTCATCAGAAAGGACACAGTACCTCGCTCCCAGCCCACCGTCGGGGCTCGTCGCTACGCCTCTACGTCACACCGCCAGACCACTCTACTACGCGTCGCGGCTCACGACCGCGACCACCTCCCACTCGATCAAGAACTCCGGCCTACCTAGAGAGGCAGGCTGAAAGATCGTGCTCGCAGGAGGCTCACTCACCAGCCGAGGGGCATGCTCCTGATAGTAGGCCAGCTCGGCCGCCCTCATCCTCTGGTAGTACTCGATGTCTTTGAGGATGATGAGGTCCTTGACTACGTTCTCCAAAGAGCTGCCCACTTCCTCCAGATGAAGGCGCACTTTGTCCAGGCACGCGGTGACCTGCTCTTCGATGGTGCCCACCAGACAGGAGCCATCCTCTTCTGATTCGGCGGTCATGCCCGACAAGAAGACCAGGTTGCCAACCACCACGGCCGCGGCGTACTTGCCCGCGCCCGCATGCACGTTGGGATAGGTGCGCTCGACCCCTCCGACGACGAGTGGGTAGTACTTGACCGTTTCCGCCATACTGCCTCCCCGGATGCCTCGAACGGTACGCGCAAGATATGTCGATGCTAACATGGGCGCAATGCCTGAGCCCGAAGAACAGAACCAGAGTGTGACACCGGCCTCCGCCGACGAAGTCAATCCGCTGCATAAGAAGTTGCGGCTGCGGGCGGGAGACACCGGTCTCATCGTCGCTCCCCCTGAAGGCGACGACGACCCTCTGCAACCGTTGCCGGAGAGCTTCTCGGTGCTGCCGGACCTGAGTGGCCTCGCGCAGCGCGAGGGACAGTTCGACTACCTGCAGGTCTTCGCCCGCGACAAAGCCCAGCTGGCCGCCGCTTTTCCCGCTCTCCGCGACAAGCTGGCCCCGGGTGGCAGTCTCTGGATCTCTTGGCTGAAGCTCTCTTCGAAGAAGGGACAGAGCCAGGCAATAGACCTCAACGACAACGTCATCAGGCGCATGGCACTCATGCAGGGCCTTGTAGACATCAAGGTCGCTGCGCTCGACCGCGATTGGTCGGCCCTCCTCCTGGTGCACCGCAAACACTGACCCCGTCGACGAGCCCGCCCGCTCGCCAGAACACAGCGACCGGGCGCACTTCGGCAGGCGATGATACGATTCCCGTGCGATGCCCGACTTCATAGAAGACTTTCTGGGGACCATCGGGATCAGCGATCCGGGTGATTTGGGATGGGTGACGATAGTCGCCACCTTTCTCATCGCCGTCCTGGTCGCTTGGTGGTTCATGCCCCACACCCTGAGGTACTCACTCAAGGTCGGCTGGGCCGACCAGCCCAATGCCCGGCGGATGAACAAGCAACCCCTGCCCAACGCTGGGGGTCTGGCGATCTTCACTGCGGTGATACTGGCGGTGATCGTCGTCGCCCTCTTCAGACGCATCCTGCTCACTCACGTGCAAGTGCAGATACTCTCCATCCTGCTGGGGGGCACGCTGGTGATGATGGCAGGCTTCATCGACGACCAGTTCGGACTCTCCCCGCTCTTCAGATTGGGGACGCAACTCATCGCCGCCCTGCTACTCGTGGGCACCGACATCCGCCTGGAAGTGGGCTTCGGCGGCGACTTTGCCCCCTTGCTCTCTGGCCTCTTCACGGTGATCTGGGTGCTGGCCATCACCAACGCCATCAACCTGATCGATGGCGTGGATGGGCTGGCCGGCGGGGTAAGCTTCATCACCTCCATGAGTCTGCTGGGCGTCGCGGCCCAGTTCAGCAGCCGGGCCGCGGCCGGCGTGCTGCTGGCGGCCCTGGCGGGGGCGGCCCTGGGCTTCTTGCGTCACAACTTCCCGCCCTCCAAGATCATCATGGGCGATTCAGGCGCGTATTTCTTCGGCTACGTCCTGGCCTCCTCGGCCTTGCTGGGCAGCTTGAAGTTCACCACTGTGTTAGCGCTCGGGCCCGTCGTGGTGTTCCTTCTGCTGATCTTCATGCTGCCGCTCTTGGACACGCTGCAGGTGGTGTTCCGTCGTCTGCTGCGCCGCCAGAATCCGCTTTCTCACCCCGGACAAGACCACCTGCATCACTTCTTGATGTCCAGGGGATATTCGCAGCGAAGGACGACCTTGATCCTGTGGGGCATCACCCTGGTCACCAACGCGGTCGCCATGTGGCTGCAGGATCTGAGGTGGGCGGTCATCGTGACCACGATCGTTGGCACCATGGTGCTCTTGGCCTTCGTGGTCTGGCGCCGCCTGCGGGCCCACCGCAAGTGGGAGGCGCAACAGACCGCCCCTACGGCACCGGTAGACTAAGGGGGGAGTGATGAAGACGCGCGTGTCCAAGAGCCTCGTGATCTGGTCCACCTTGATCGTCCTCATCGCAGCGCTCATGGGCCTGGCCCTTGCGGGGTGCGGTTCCGGCTCAGACAAGGGCAGCGCCGCACTCACTCTCACTGAGGATGACAACGGCGACTCCTATACGGTGAAAGTGGGCGACACCATCACCGTCAATCTCGAGGGCAACCCCACCACCGGCTACACCTGGGAATCAGACATGGCCGAAGGGGAGGGCACTCTGCTCGTCTTGCTCGGTGGAGAGCCACTCTACACCCAGACCGAGACAGCCTCCGAGGTGGTGGGAGGTGGCGGCACCTTCACCTTCAACTTCCAGGCTGTGGACGCCGGACAGGTGGAGCTGAAGCTCAAGTACTGGCGACCCTTTGAGGCCCAGGCCCAGCCACTGGAGACCTTCAGCGTCAATTTGACGATCGAGTAGGTCTAGAGCGCGCGCACGGCGTGCCGCAGCACCGTGCGTAGGTTCTCCGGCTTGGCCGTGCGCGGATCACCCAGGTAGATCTCGTGGTGCCGCCCGTGCATCACGTACCCGTTGTCTTTGGCGAACGCATCCATCTTGGCCAGCGTGGCCGGCTCGTCCGCGTAGGGTCCGATGTGCATGATCTGGATAGACTCGCCTTCTTTGAACCGCTCCAGCCGCACGCGGTCCAACGCGGCAAGGGCGGCGCCGGAGTCTTCTTCCTTGGCGCGCTTGGCGCGCAGCTGGTCGATCGCTTCCGCGAACATCTGCGCAGTGATGTGTTCGGGTTGCATCATCATCAGCGTCCACAGCCATTGGTCCGAAGTGGCGTAGTCCGCACCGCCCTCAGGCGTAGTCCACAGTCCCTCCAAGGCCATCACCGTGTAATCGATGGGGTCGGTCGCCCGCTTCTTGGACATGAACTTGAGCGTGTACGACACCCCGTACAAGGCGCCTATGCCCGCCGCGAACTGGGGTGAATCGCCCGGCATCAGACCCGGCTCGATCCGTCCATCGATCATCGCGAACTGCAGCTCGGGCACGTCGACCACAGTCACCATTTTGGAGGGCGGCTGATAGAGGTGCTTCAGCTGCTTCTTCAGATCCAGCTTCTCGATGTCCGCCATTGGTCCCGCCCCCCCGTTGGTCAGTCGCCTGATACCACCTCAGTCTGCCCCTCGTACAGTCTTCGCAGACCCGCGGCCTTGGCCATCTTCAGAGCCAGCGCATGCTCGGCCATGGTCGGGCGCCGGGAGATATCGGCGCGCAGTTCGGCCTTGTGCTGAGGCTTGTATTCGTCGAGCACGCTCAGGTAGGTGTCCCGCGATACCTCTTTGGCTAGAAACTTGGCCGTCTGAGAGGTACCCGCCAGCCCCTCCGGCAACACCAAGTGACGCACCAGCAGGCCCCGCAGCGCCAGCCCCTTGCTGCTCACCACCAAGTCGCCCACCTGACGATGCATCTCTTTGATGGCCGCCTGGTTGTGCACCGAGTATCCGCGCACACCCGAGAGCCGCTCGCCCACCTTGTCGTCCGCGTACTTGGTGTCGGGCATGTAGATGTCAATGACCCCGTCCAGCAGGTACAGAGTCGAGAGAGAGTCGTATCCACCGCTGTTGTAGACCAAGGGCAGCTCGAGCCCGCCTTCCGCCGCCATACACAGAGCGGCAAGGATCTGAGGTACTACGTGCGTCGGAGAAGCCAGGTTGATGTTCTCGCAGCCCGCCGACTGCAGACCCAACATCAAGCGGGCGATGTGCTCCAAGGGCACAGCCCACTGGGGCGTGTTCTTCCAGACCCCGCCCCCGGCCTCCAGAGTGGCGTATCGCCAACTATCGGCGTTGGCCGCATCGCCCAGGGACGAGACCACCAACTCGCGATCCTCTGCCGGATGGCTGATCTCATGTTGCTGGCAGTAGACACAGTCCATGGTGCAGCCCACGAACATGATGGTGCCGGTGCCGCCCTTGCCCACGAGGATCGTCTCCTCGTTGTACTTGGGGCCACCCGCCTGCACGCGGGCCAACGTGCCGGTGCGGCAGGCCCCCAGCTCACCAGAGAGTCGGTCGACCCCGCACTCGCGTGGGCAGAGCTTGCAGCGCCGCAGTTGTTCCCAGGCCTGTCTGGCCCGAGCCGCCAACTGTCCGGAGTGATGCATCTCCAGATACGCAGGATACTTGGCGCCCACGGCGGGCATAGTGCCAGATCACCTCACTCGGTCGGTCAATGCCTAAATGTGCAAAACAAAAAGGGACAGCCTATACGGCTGTCCCCCCCGAAGACTCTCCCCAAGGAGCCTTCGCTCCCATCATAGACCAAACGCGCGGCCCGAGGGAAACGTTCCGAGCGTCCGGAGCTGTCCGGGTACAACTGGGGCCGCTGCCTGTGGGCAGCGGCCCCGATTCCCGCTTCGACTATGTGCTGCAGCTACCGCCGAGCCGTGGCCTACGAGGCCAGGACCACCTTCTTCTGCTCGGCGAACTCTTCCTCAGTCAATATGCCCTGAGCCTTCAACTGGGCCAACCGCTCCAACTGGGCGACCTTGTCGTCCATGGTGGGCTGGGCGGGCATCGGCGCCGGTGCAGGTGCCGGCGCCTGCTGCTGTGCGACGTTGGCCCCGGCCTGCTCGTAGGCGGCCATGTTCTTTTCCGCCTGCCGCCGATTGACCGCGTTAGAAGTGGCGGTAGCCGTCCCGGCTATGACCGCCGTCCGACCCACTGCCCTCATTAGTCCTGGCATCTAGTCACCTACCTCCCTCAGGCGCCCGTTAGGGACGCATATGCCTCGTCCACGACCACACTGGGGATGCGCATGGTCATAGCGACCTCCGCCCCAGCCTCGTAGACAGCGTTGACCAAACCGACCGCCCAAGTATGCTCGATGGCAAGGGCGACTACTGCCGAGCCCGGGACCATGCCCTCGAACAGCACGGCGGAGTCTTCAGCGTCCAGCAGACCCCGAGTGCCTGTATCGATGAACCCGAATATCTCTCTGTCTTCGGGCGCGAGATCTTCGATGTCGAAGGTCATCTCTGTCCCGTCCACATCCTTCAGAAGCACCATCGCGTCAAGCACACTGATGGTTCCCGCCTGAGCCTGTGCAGCCAATTCAGCCATGATGGTCCCGTCGAACTTGGGCTCACCCATGGCGATGACTAAGACGTCTACTGGTCCGAATCTCACCATCGCTCCTTTCTGTATGACCACTTTCTGTATGACCACATTGTGGGTGCGCCTAGCGCTCCCCCCGATCTTCCCGACCGCTTGGACACAACGAGTCCAGGAACACGGCGATACGTTCCCAAATCCTCCAAGTAAGAATCCACGCGGTCCGGCCGTGCTTGGTGAGTATAGCGCCGGGGACGGGGACGTGCTCAGGACTCCTCGGCGCCGGCTTTCACCGGTAGCGACTCAAACTCCAGATGACTCCAGTTGACAACGGACGAGGCTTTGTCGATATCGATACCTACCAATCGACCGCTACCATCGAAGTCCAACACCACGCCGGGGGCGACCTCCTGGGAGTCGACACTCTCAGTCTCCGCAAGGTCGATATAGAGGGAATCAGTCTCTGCGTAATACTGGAATCTCATCGCTCCCCCGATGGTAGCACCGTTACCAGCTTCTACTTGTCAGACGAACATTTGTTCGCTATACTCGCCGCTCGCACGAACATTTGTTCGCACCCGGGCACCCGCCCCTCGATAGCCAGGTTTTGCTGGTCAGTATTTCTATTCTCTAAATCTGCAACGTTCATTGCATATGACTCAGGATTTCCCCATACAGCGGATACCGCCCACGACCGACTACATCCGGACCGGCAGGCGTCACACCGAGGCCGAGGCCGAGGCGCTCGCCCCTGCCGCCGCCGGCGCAGACCCCTTCGTGCACCTGCATGTGCACTCCAACTTCTCGTTCTTGGACGGCGGCAGCCGCATCGAGGAGTTGGTCGCCCGGGCAGCCTCCCTGGGACAGTCGGCCCTGGCCCTCACCGATCACGACGGCCTCTACGGTGCGGTGCGATTTGCCAAGGCCTGCGCCAAGCACGGCCTCAAGCCCATCTTCGGCGCCGAGGTGAGGGTGGAGTCGCTGCTGGGCACCGACGCGGCGGCCGGTGACGGGGCGCGTCCTGCGGCGCTCGGGCACGCCGCCCCCAGCGATCCGGCGCCGCCACATGACGACCCTCACCACCTGGTGCTACTGGCCGAAGAACGCGAGGGCTACGCCAATCTGTGCCGCCTGATCTCAGCGGCGCACTTGGCCGACCCCGAGCGCGAACGGCGTCCGCTCGTCACCCTGGCTTCGCTGCGGGCCCACGTGGCCGGCCTCATCTGCCTCACCGGATGCAGACACGGCGAGGTCGGCTACCTGATCGACGCCGAGCGGGACCACGAGGCCCAGGCCGCCCTGCTTGAGCTGCGCGAGATCTTCGGCGCCGACCACCTATATGTCGAATTGCAGTACTTCGGCTACCACCCCCATCAAGAGGCCTATGCGGGCCAACATGGCACCACCGTCTACACCAAGGCGCCACACATCGGTGGCCGCCTGCGCCATCAACCGGCCGAAGTCCCACCTTCTTCGACCCGGAGCCGCCAGGGGGAACCCGCGGCCCCACCATCCCCACCTATCCCACCTCTCCCATCTAAACACCCTGCCGATCGCGTCTGTGTTCAGTATCCTACGTTGCACCCCGTGCCTACTGCAACCTTGGTTGCATCTTGGCGCAGTGGGGTGGTAGGGGAGCGAACGCCCGCGCCGGCCGGGCGCCCGGCGGGGCGCGCGCCGGAGCAGGAGCGTCCGGACCTACCCGCAGGGACGCCGCGGAGGCTCGATGCCGCCGACTACGATGTGGGCTTTCATCACGACGGGCGGCCTTGGCACCTATCGTGTCTCGCCTACTGCGAACGGCTGGCGCGCCTAGCCGAGGCCTGTGCTCTCCCCACGGTGCTGACCACAAACGCCCACTATGCAGGGCCGGAAGGCCGCGCCCTGCACCTGGTCTGCCGCGCCGCCGGGCGCGATCAGCCCCTCTCGGGCTATCCCGAGCCGGTGGCGGGGCAGCGCTGCCTGAAGTCGGGGGCGGAGCTTGAGGAGTCCGCCCGGCCGCTCTTGGAGTTGATCGAAGGGGTAGATCCCTGGGATTGGCTCCCGGACTGGTGCGGGGATTGGGCCCCATCCGACTACGGCATCATGCATGAGTACCAAAGTGCAATATCCGTTGCAGGCGGACACAAGCGGGGCGACGGCGCCTCACGGGCGGGGGAACGCCCCTCCGCCCCGTCGGCCGGGTCGCTGGTGGAGTCGCTGCCCGCCCCGCTGGCGGCGCCGCCCAGGTCGGTGGCGGCACCCCTATCCGCCACGGCGGAGATCGCCGCGCGCTGCAACGTTGACCTGGAGCTGGGGGTGTACCACTTCCCTCAGGTGGAGGTGCCGACCGGGGAGACCGCCTACTCCCTGCTGGCGCAGCGGTGCTTTCGCGGGGTGGCGCGGCGGTACCGGCCGGTGTCGATGGAGGCGATGGCTCTCTTGGAGAAAGAGCTCCGCATGATCCAGCAGATGGGATTCGCCCATTATTTCTTGGTGGTGGACGACATCGTCAGGTGGTCGCGCTCGCAGGGCATCGCGTGTAGCGGGCGCGGGTCGGCCGGCAACTCCATCGTGTGCCACGCACTGGACATCACTGCTTCGGACCCCATCCGCCACCATCTGCTGTTCGAGCGCTTTCTCAACCCCAACCGCCGCGAGATGCCCGACATCGATGTGGACTTCTGTTCGTCGCGCCGGGACGAGGTGATCGAACATATCTACAAGACTTTTGGAGAAGACAATGTAGCCATAGTGGCCAACGTCAACACCATGAGTCCGCGCTCGGCGGTGCGCATCGTGGCCGAGGCCCTGGGGTTCGCGCCGGCTGAGATCAAGGCTCTGGCCGCCCACGTACCCCGCCACGGGGACGCCGCCCGCCTGCGGGAGTATCTGGCCGGGGGGTGGCCCGAGCTCCGTGACTCGCCGTTGCAGGACTGCGCCCGACCCGGCGAGGAGGCCGCGCTGGGGGGCGACGCGGAACCTGCGGCGCTGAGGGGCGCCTCGGACGCCGGCGGCAAGTACTGGCGCCTCGTCGACCTGGCCGAGCGACTGGATGGCTTCCCTATGCACCTGGGCACGCACCTGGGTGGGTTCGTCATCGCCGACAAGCCCATCACCCACTACGCCCCGCTGCAGTGGGCGGCCAAGCGGTTGCCTCGCAAGGACGCCTCGCCGCCAGGCGGTGATAGGCGCGCGGGAGCCAAGGACGCAGGGAGCGCTCGTAGCAGCGCTACGGGCGCGACTGAGGACGACGGATCGCGCAGCCTAGTGCCGACTAGGCAGCCGGGGTGTGCTGGCGAGGCGACCGCCAGGGGCGTGGTGGTGCTGCAGTTCAACAAGGACGACGTGGCCGCGCTGGGGCTGGTCAAGATGGACATCCTGGGGCTCCGCACCCACTCGGCCGTCTCGGAGTGCGTCCACCTGGTGCGGCAGCGCACGGGGCGCCGCATCCGTCCGTACGACCTGCCGCCCGACGACCCCGCGGCCTACGAGATCATCAGTAACGGGGGCTCCATCGGGCTCTTTCAATTGGAGTCGGCCGGGCAACGCAATCTGGCCTCGCGGCTCAAGGAGCGGGACTTCGACGACGTGATAGCCGCCATCGCGCTGTACCGTCCGGGTCCGCTGGAAGCCGAGATGATCACCCCCTTCATCGACCGCCGCTGGGGACTCGAGCCGGTGGACCTCCCCCACCCCAGCATGGCCGAGGCGGTGGCCGATACCTACGGGGTGATCCTCTACCAGGAGCAGGTGCTGCGCATAGCCCAGTCCGTGGCCGGGTTCGACCTGGCCGACGCCGACAGTCTGCGCCGCGCCATGACCCGCGACCGCAGCCGGGAGGAGATGGCCAAGATCGGCGAGACCTTCATCAGCCGCGCCATCACCCGGGGGGTGCCGGAGGGGGCGGCGCGCGAGGTCTTCCGCCAGTTGGAGGGCTTCGCCGCCTACGGGTTCAACAAGAGCCACTCGGTATGCTTCGCGGTTATAAGTTATGCCACTGCGTGGCTCAAGGCCTACTACCCGGCGGAGTTCCTCTGCTCCGTGCTCAACAACCAGCCCATGGGCTTCTACACCCCCCGCACGGTGCTGAACGACGCCCGCCGCTTCGGCCTCACGGTCCGCCCGCTGGATGTGAACCTGTCGGGGCGCGGCTTCACGGTGGAGGACAAGACACCGCCTCCCGTTTGGGACACAGATGAGGCGCCGGACCTCGACCTTGCGACACACACCGGTGTGCCGCGGCCCCCGGGGCCGGCGATCCCCTACGACCCCTTCACCCAGGCCTGGACCGCCGAGCACGCCTGGGGTCTGACCGAAGCCGACCTGGACGAGTGGGCTGCCGAGCAGGAGGGGTCAAACTCTGGCGATGTTTGGACCGGGTCCGCGGGACCGCCGGCGGTGAGTCTGACGCCTGGCGGTGAGCCACCCCTCGGGGGCAAACCAGGCGGTGAGCCACCCCTCGGGGGGCGCGAAGCGCCCCACCCCGGCGACCTGCCGGTCCCCCGCGCGCCGCGCGCCCGCGGGGGCGTCGAGCCCGGAGCCTGTCTCGCTCCCAGTTGCGGCATCGCTCCCGACGCCGGTCGGGCGCTGCGCGTGGGCTTCAGCTACCTCAAGCAGATGAGCGAGCGCGCCCTCGCTCGCATCGAAGAGGAGCGCCGCCACGGACCCTTCTCCTCCTTCGAGGACTTCTACCTACGCACCCGCGTGGAGCAGCCCGTGGCCGAGAACCTCATCCGGGTGGGAGCTTTCGACTCCCTGGAGCCCGACCGCACCGAACTGCTCTGGAGGCTGCCCCTGCTGCACGACCGCCTGGACGCGCTCTCTGGGTCGTCCGGACAGAGGCGCGGCCAACTGCGGGCCTTCTTCTGCCCGCCGTGCCGCGCGGGGTTGGAGCGGCAGTGGAGTCTCGAGGACAAGGTCCGCATCGAGCTCGATCTGCTGGGTCTCAGCGTGAGCTGCCATCCCCTGCAGCTCTACGAGGAGGAGCTCCGTCACATGGGCGTGGTCATGAGCTACGAGCTCCCCGAGTTAGGTGACGAGGTGCGGGTGACCGTGGCCGGCGTCTACGAGCGGGCTCAGAACCCCTGGATGCGCTCGGGCCACCGCACCATGTTCCTCACCCTGGAGGACGCCTACGGCCTCTTCGAGTGCGTGTGCTTCGAGAGCAAGCTGGCCCAGATCGCCCCTGTTGTAGCAAGGGCTAGCTACTTCTTAGTGCGTGGCCGCCTGCAGAACAACCACAAGCGCGGGCTGGCCATCGTGGCAGAGGAGGTGCGGGATCTGGAGGAGGTGGTGGGGCGCAGCCGACCCGGGAGTCGGGAAGGACGCGCCGCTGGGGAGGCCGCGCGGGCGGTGCCCAAGAAGGTGGGCTAGACCTGCGGGCGTCAACTTCCGCCCAAGGGCCTATGTCGCCAGCTTTCGGCCCCAAGTAGCGTAACTCCGTTGTTGACTCACAGGCGCCAGGGAGATAGGATGTACGCGTACACACAAGGAGCCCTTGGTATGGTCGTCACCAGGATCTTCAAGAACGGCAACTCCCAAGCCGTGCGCATCCCCGCCGAGTTGGCCTACGAAAGGTCTGACCTGGACGTCGAGATCGAACGCGTCGGTGACGAGCTTCACATCCGCCCCGCCCGACGCTCCCTTGCTGAAGCGCTGATGAGATTCGGCCAGTTCTCGGATGACTTCATGGCCGGTGGCCGAGGGGAGAACGTCGAGACCGAGCGAGACGGTCTATGAAGCCGCGCTACTTACTGGACACCAACATGTGCATCTACCTGATGAAACATCAGCCACCAGAGGTCGCAGCCCGCTTCGCCCAGTGCTATGTGGGTGAAGTGGCAATGTCCGCTGTCACCATGGCCGAACTGGAATACGGCGTCAGCTGCTCGGGCGAGAACGAGCACCGAAACCGAGAGGCGCTCGACCAGTTAACTGAGGACATCCACCCGGTGCCCTTCGATCGAGCGGCCGCACGCGCTTACGGCCCCATCCGCCTGGCCAGCCAGAGCAGGAACCGCGACGCTCTGGACAAGCTCATTGCCTCCCACGCCATCGCGCTCGACGTGACGCTGGTCACCAACAACCAGGCCGATTTCACGGGCTATCCCAGTTTGAGGGTCGAGAACTGGGTGGCTGACCAGGCCTGAAGAGTTGGGCGCGCGCCTCATGCCCACGATGTAACGCCTGCCTAGGCGGGTGCCACCCACTCCAGAGGGTCGACCACCAGGACGCCGGGGATGGCCGCGAACCCAGCGTCGACAGTAAGTATCTCGCGCAGCCCCTGACGCCTGGCCACCGCAGCGTGGATTAGGCCGCGTGCCGAGGTCCGGGACCCAGCGCGGATCCGCTCACCCAGCCGTCTGGCCTCCTGGAGATCGTCCGCTGTCACAGGAAGGATCCGGGTGACCGCGGCGGCGATGGCATCGAAAGTTGGCTGGATATCCTCGTCACGTCCGATGCTGCGAAACCGATGGAGGACCTCCTGAAGTGTCTCGGCGCTGGTAATGAGCACCACTTTGTCGGTCGCGCCGGCACGCAGCACGCGAGCGCACGGATCCTTGAACCGACTCTCCGCACCCATTGCGTACATGAAGATGTTGGTGTCTACGTACACTTGGCTGAAGTGCTACTTACACGTCTTCGTCGAAGCGGGCGTCCAACTCCCGGGCCAACTCGGCCGGATCGTCGGGCACCGGGACCTGCAGGCCGAGCCCCTTCTCCAGCGCCTGCATACGCCAGTCACGGTCGTTACCCGCCAACTCGCGGGTGATCGCCTGGCGCACGAGTTGGGCCACACTGACGTGGTCAGTCGCAGCTCGACGCTCGAGCTTCTCGAACGTCCGCTTGTCGAGTCGAAGTTCCAATCTGGCATCAAGCTTAGCCATCGACCGCCTATCTTGCCGTACAACTTTGGTACTACATTGTACCTCCGGCACGGCGCGGAGGCTAGCCAAGTATCTTAAGCAGGGAGGAGAACGCAACCTCGTGCCTGAGTGTGCACACCGGCTCGGCGCGCTTCAGGCGATCCTCAGTCCACCGCGCGCGGGCGGTGCCCAAGAAGGTGGGCTAGTAGCGCCCGCCGCGCTACTTCGGGGGCAGAGTGACTACGAAATCCCGGGCCTGATCCAGCCAATCCTCCATAGGGACGTCGTCAAGACCCTCGGATTCGACCATCAACCACCCGGCCATCGGCCTTCCTGTGATATCGAAGGGCCGCACGCCCGGAAGGAGCAGAGCCCCGGCTGCAGCTTCCTTTTCCAGGCGGAGGATGAGACTGTCTTCATACACACCGGCCATCATGTTGCCTCCCAGGAGATAGCAGGTGCCCCCGAACATCTTCTTGCGAACCGCTCCCCAAACCCCGACGATGGCCTCCACGCGGGAATCAAGCTCTTGGTTGTAAGCCACGTCTCCTCCTAGGACCGTGTCTTCGCAGTTGGGCGTCCCGATGCGGCGCCCCTTATCGCCCCGGCACCGCCGCCATCTCGGCAGGCGAGAGCCGCCAGGCCTCCCCAGCCTGGACGTTGGCGAACACCTGCTCGGGAGTGGTCGCCCCCGCTATCACCGACGCGACGCCGTCTTGCGAGAGCAGCCAGCCGAAGGCCAGCTCCAGCAAGCTGTGGCCCGCCTCCTCGGCGAACGCTGCGAGCTCGCGGACGCGAGCGAGCTTCTCCGGAGTGGCGAGGTTTCTGTACGGCGGCAGCGTGGCTAGGCGGGAGCCTTCGGGCGGCTCCTCCCCCAGCCGGTACTTGCCGGTGAGCAGGCCCGATTCCAGGGGATAGTAGGGCACGATGCCCAGGCTGTGCTTACGGAGCGTGGGGACGGTCTCGGCCTCCGCCTCGTGGAAGAGGAGGTTCATGTGGATCTGGTCGGCCACGAACCCGGGGACCTCCAACCTGCCCGCGGTCGTCACGGCCTTCTCGATCAGGGGCGCGTCGTAGTTGGAGCAGGCGACGTGGATGACCTTTCCGAACGCCTGAAGCTGCGTGAGTGCCTCCAGGGCCTCCTCGATGGGGGCCTGCGGGTCCGGATGGTGCTGGTAGTAGAGGTCGATGTGGTCGGTGCCCAGCCGCTTGAGGCTCAGGTCGCAGCCCTCGAGTATCCGCTTGCGCAGTATCCCCGGCTGGTAGGGCTCCCCCTCGGGTCGGTCCTGGACCTTCGTGGCCACTACCACGGACTCTCGCCTGCCGCCCAGGGCCTTACCCAAGAATTCCTCCGACTGCCCGTGCCCGTACATCTCGGCGGTGTCGAAGTGGGTGATGCCTGCATCGAGAGCGGCGTGCACCACCGCGGTGGTCTGCTGCTGGTCGAGCTTCCAGCCGAAGTTGTTGCAGCCGAGTCCGACTACGGACACCTGCGGTCCGGCGCTGCCTAGTGTGCGTGTCTGCATGTTGCCTCCAGCCCATGCCGAGCATGGCTTGATCGAGGGGCTGCGCGTGAGTGCGAGTGCGTCAGTGACGTTGTACCGCGGTGGAGGGTCAAGTTAACACGCACCAACGCACGAAGCGTCTCTAGACCTCGTCGCCGAACAGGCGGTCCAGATCCGCCATCGGCAAGAACAGCTTCAGCCTCTCGCACGGAAAGGGTAGAAAGTCGTGCCGTAGATAGAAGTCCCTCGCCTTCTCATCCGTTGCGTCTACCCTCACCGCATAGGAGGCCACCACCTTCGCGGCCTGCCAGCTCCTAAGGAGCCCATCCATGAGCAGCAGTGAGCCCAGACCCTCGCCTTGGCGCCGGCTATCGACCGCGAGACGGCCGACTAGCGTCGCCGGCAGAAGCGGGTATCTGGGCAGATTCTTGGCCAGCGCCGCTGGGATATCCCCGAGACAGATGACCTGCTGAGAGAGCGTGTAGTACCCCAACACCACCGGCGCATCTTGCAGTAGTACGAAGGTGGCCGCCACATGACGCTTGGCGTCCTGGCCGGCTCGCCCGCGGATGTAGGTGTCCAGCTCGTTAATGCCGCAAGAGAACCCGCGCCGGTCATGCCCGACATCCAATGCCTCGACCTGGTACTTGCCACCCGGCGGGTCTGACAACTAGGCCCCGACCCGCTCCCGATGCGCGTCGCGAGCCAT
Organism: uncultured Actinomycetes bacterium; assembly: GCA_963718375.1. Taxonomy (GTDB): domain Bacteria; phylum Actinomycetota; class Thermoleophilia; order RBG-16-64-13; family RBG-16-64-13; genus RBG-16-64-13. The sequence continues at coordinate 546,699 of CAVQZD010000005.1, forward strand.
CTTCAATCTCTCACTGGGCTCCCGAGGGCTCAGGAGCGCGGCTGCGAAAGCCTCCTGATCCTGCACACGGAGCCTCAGCACCTCGTGTTCCGTGACGGCCTGCATGGCCGAATCCTGCACCGCCCGGCGCACGAATTCCGCCACCGACGCGCCTTGTGCCGCCGCCGCGCGGACCACCAGCGCTTTCTGGTCATGCGTGAGACGGATCTCCAGGCGCGCCTCTCTAGAAGCCGGCTCCCCGCCCGGGGCCGGCTCGGCGCTCAGTGACTCATCCTCTCCGCTCGATACTGGCCGGGCCATCTAACCTTCCTCTTCAGGTCCGCTCGTGCTGCTGTCGCTAGTGTACGGCGCTACGCCGTACAACACAAGACCGAGCGCCTGGCGTGTAACGACCATTACGATACCGCGGCAGCACGGAGAGAGAATCAGACCACGGTTGGAGCTTGGCGCCTCAGGCCAGCCGCCGAGCACCGGGCGCGGGCCCAAGTAGCTCTGCCAGCCTCGCCGGGTCGCTCGTGGGCAGCCGGCAGTTGTAGTCCTCGCAGACATAGGCTGTCGCCTTGCCTTCGATGCGAACGACGGTGCCGATGAAATCGTTTTGCAGGGCCGCCGCCTCTTGGCCGGCGCCCCCGTCGGCGAGCAACAGGATCTTGCCCGGGATGAAGCGCTCGTGCACGGCGCGCAGCAGGGCGCGGGTGTCCGGCGCGTCACGGTCGCCGGCGATGACTATCTGCCTGGGCTTGTCGAGGCGGAAGGCGAGCGCGGACATCATCTGCGGCATGGCATGCGGCGCCGCGGTCAACACCCGGCTGAAGGCGGCCAGCGTCATATCCGCCTTCTGACCGTATTCCGCGCTGTCCGCCATCTGCGCCAGTCGCGAGAGATTCAGCAGAGCGACTGAGTTCGCCGAGGGTTCGGCGCCGTCGTAATCCTCCTTCAGGCGCAGGAGGATGGTGTCATCCGTGCCCACCGTGCTGAAGTAGCCGCCCGCGGCGCCATCCCAGAACAGCTCGTCCTGCTTCTTCTGGAGCGCGAGCGCCCACAGGAGGTCGTCCACGTCGAACGAGGCCTCATAGAGGTCGAGCAGACCCTGGATCATAAAGGCATAGTCGTCCAGATACCCCTCGATGCCGGCATCGCCCTCTCGATAGCGACGCAGGAGCACACCGCTCTGCGCGTCATAGAGGTGCCGGCGGATGAAGTCCGCGGCTGCCCGGGCGGCGGCCAAGTACTCTCCGTCTGCGAGCACCTGGCAAGCGCGCGCGAAGGCGGAGATCATCAGACCATTCCAGGCGGCGATGGTCTTGTCGTCTACGTGCGGGCGGGGCCGCTTGGCCCGGGCCTCGAACAGGCGCCGGCGGGCCTCTGCCAGTTCGTCCCGCGTGGCCTCGGCGGAGAGGCCGAAGCGGCTCGCGGTCTCCTCCAGGCTACGCGTGACTATGAGGACGTTCTTACCGGCCAACTCCCCCTGCGGGTCGTCGGCGGCATTCCCCTCCTGCTCTACTCCGTAGTAGAAGCCGAAGATGTCGGCCGGCCTCGCACCCAGGACGTCCGCGATCTCGCTCTGCTCCCAGACATAGAAGGCGCCTTCGGCGTGCTCCCGGGGATTGGCTGGGACGGAGCTGTCGGCATCCTCCGCGGAGTAGAACTGGCCCTCCGGCCCGGTCATGTCGCGCCGCACATAGTCGAGGATGTCGCGGGCCGTGTCGGCGAAGAACGCCTCGCGGGTGAGCTGGTAGGCATCAAGGTAGACGGAGGCGAGCTGCGCTTGGTCGTAGAGCATCTTCTCGAAATGCGGCACGTGCCAGCGTTCGTCCACTGAGTAGCGGTGAAAGCCACCGCCCAAGTGATCGTGCATGCCGCCCTCGGCCATCTTGCGCAAGGTGAAGAGCACCATGTCCAAGGCGTCGCGGGCGCCCGTGCCGGCGTGGTAGCGCAGCATGAACGCGGGGGCGCTGGGGCGCGGAAACTTCGGGGCGCCGCCAAAGCCGCCGTAGCGCGGCTCATACGATGTCTTGAGGGCTTCATACGCCCGGGTAAGGAGCGAGGCGTCCAGACCGGGCGAGGCCGACGCCGGCGCCCTGCCCGCCCCCGCCGCTGTGGCCGTGGTCGCCGTCGGCTGCTCCGCCGCCGTCACCCGCCGCAACTCCTGGAGCGCTTTCTCACTGGAGGCAGTCAGGCGAGCCCAATCTTTCTGCCACACTTCGGCGATCTGAAGCAGGACCTTCTTGAAGCCCGGACGGCCCCAGCGATCATCGGGAGGGAAGTAGGTGCCGCCCAGGAACGGCTTGAGCTCGGGCGTCAGCCACACACTCATGGGCCAGCCGCCTCCGCCGGTGGTGGCCTGGACGTAGGTCATGTACACCCTGTCCACATCGGGGCGTTCTTCGCGGTCCACCTTGATGGGGACGAAGTGCTCGTTCAGGACGCGCGCGACCTCTTCGCTCTCGAACGACTCCCGCGCCATGACATGACACCAATGGCACGTCGAGTAGCCGATGGACAGGAAGATGGGCTTGTTCTCCGCCCGCGCCTTCGCAAAGGCCTCTTCGCCCCAGGGATACCAATCCACCGGATTGTGGGCATGCTGGAGCAAGTAGGGGCTCTTCTCGCTAGCCAGGCGGTTAGGCTCTGCGGGCACGCTGTATGTAACCATCGGCCTTCAGCCGCTTGACCATCTCTTCGTAGCTGACGAGAGGATCACTTGCGCGAGCCTCGAACGCCTCCAGGTCGTCGGCGTCCTCGGCGAGAGCGCACCGCAGAGCATCATTCACGAGGTCCGAGATCGACCGGGTCGTATCGGCCGACTTGAGTCGCAGGGCACGATGGATATCGGGATCGAAGTACACCGTTGCCCTCTTGCTTAGTGTCGCCATGGCGCACCTCCCTTTCTTGCAGCACTATAGCGTTGTGACGTTATAGCGTCAAGCCGCTCTTGGCGCCCACGGTGCACGCGTTCAGGTAGCCACTACTCCTGGACGATGAGGCGTCACGAGCAAGGGCACCTCGGGTGTGACCGTGAAGTCTAGCCCCAAGGCCTTGGACACCCGAAACAAGGTGTCCAACGTGGGCATGGTCTCTCCCGCCTCCCAGCGGGCGATGGCGGACTGCTTGACTTCGAGCCTCTTGGCCATCTCGCGCTGAGTGATCCCCGCTTCGATGCGAGCGCCGATCAGAGCCCTCTGAAACTCGTACTGTGCGCCCATCTCCTCATAGCCGGCGCGGAATTCGGGGTCGCGCTCTAACCGTTCGGTCACGTATTCTTGCCAATCCATCAATCTGCCCACCTTATGATTTCGGCCATCCGCCTTCTCGCGGTCTTGATCTCTGTTCGGGGAGTGCGACTCGTCTTCTTTGTGAACGCGTGCAGTAGGATCAGCCGTCTGCCCGGTGTTGCGACGTACAAGAGACGATGCTGAAGTGAGCCGACGACGCGCAGTTCCCACAGCTTGCCACCAAGATTGCGGGTGTGCGGTGCCCCCAGTTCGATCCCAGACTCCCGCAGCCGACCTAGAGCGTACGCGACCCTACCCGCTTCCCGACTGGGCAATCCTTCGATGTATTCCCTCACCGGGCATCGCCCTGTCTCAGTCGTGAAGAACTCGACTCGCCACGGATTCTTCGCCGCCATTATAACATCCTAGTTATCACGCCTGGGGTAGTACGATCTCAACCTAGCCCCAAGGGCCACCGTAGGTCTCAGTCTTTGGCTGGAGTTTGGCGAGAGCCGCCCTGCCTGAGGGCCTCCGTCAGGCCGTCAGTCGAGCATCTTGAGGATGTGCCTAGCCAGAGTGTCGGTGGCGCTTCAAACGACGCTCAGTTCACCGACCTTGTGCACGCAGGGTATCCCGCCGGAGGTGAGGTCCCGGTAGAGGTCGACAAGATTGGCCTTGAGCTCGTCCATGGTCTCACCCTGAGTTCGGTAGTCCGGGTACTCCTCCAGCCAGCCGACCAGCATGCCGTCCTCTTCGTAGTAGATGAAGCGCTTGGTCTCCATAGCCACATTGTAACGCCTGGTATCGAGGGTCACGCGCCACGGCTCCTTTGGCTTGGCTGCAACATCAGCTTGCCACACTCAATGCAGACTGGGTATCGGACCAAAGACTGACCCAGGCGGCGCCACGGGGCGCTGGCGTGCGCCCGCGCCGAGACCCCGCTCAGTAGGTGTAGTAGCTCTTAAACTCTTCTGCCTTGACGGTGCCGTCGGGCCAGGTGACCGTGCGGGTCACAGTGCACCGCCTACTGCGGGATCCGGCAAAATCGGAGGCTACGGTGCGACCGTCGGAGACCCCCCAGATGTAGAACGCCGTATCGATACCGGTGGAAGTGCCCCAGATGAAGATGTAGTGGTCGGTGTCGTTGCGGAACCGCATGTTCTTGCCGCCCCCTCCGGCGACAGTGGCGTCGCGGCCATCCGGATAGTGGCTTATGTACATGGAGTGGTTGTAGCGCTCCACCACCTCAAGCCCGGCTTCGAACACGGCGTTGAAGAGCGTCGTGGACACCTGGCAGATGCCGCCTCCGTAGACCTGCTTCAGCACGCCGTCGCCGACGATACCGGGGGCCCGCCGCCACCCATGGGCCGCGTCACGTATGCCCAGCCGCTCATCGGTGTCGAACTCCTCTCCGGGCGCCAACAGGATACCGCTGCAAAGGCTGGTGCCAAGACGCACGTTGTTCTGCCGGTTCCGGCTGCCCCGGTACGGTTCGGTCGCGTAGCTCGCCAGCAGATCACCGATGCCCATCGCTTGCACTTCCGCGGTGGTGAGGTCTGGCTCGACGACCATCAGCACCACCCCGGTCGTCCGTCCGTCGACCCGGAGGGCCGCCTGCGCCAGCGCCGCGATTGTGCTCTCACGGTCCAGCGTCTGACCGTCCGTCGCGGGCACCACCCACACGGTCTGGCCGTTGCTGTCCATGGTGGCGTTGACCGGCGGCGTGTCCACTGAGGCGGCGACGCCGTCCAAGAACCCCTCCATCTTCGCTGCCGAGAAAGTGGGGACTAGGGTGGGCGCCCCATTCACCGTCGTGGGAGTGAGTTCCACGAAGGAGGCGATATCCGCGGGAGTGAGGGTCCAAGTCTCATCGCCGTGCACAAGCGTGATCTCGGAGCTGATCATCGTCTGCGCCGCCCCGACGGCCGGAATGATGTCCGCTACGCCGATGTCCGGCTCTACGGTGGTCATGGGGATCTGCAGCTCGGTGCCGTCCAGCGTCAAGAGCAGGGCCTCGAGCTGCGCGCACAGCGCCTGCTTGTCCACGACGGCGCCCGGCTTCTCGTCGATCAGGGTGATGCGGTCGGCCTCCACCTGCATGCGAGCATCGCTCGGCTGTCGGTCGAGCTCCGCAGCCAACTCGTCCGCCAACTCGTCCAACTTCTCGTCATCCACGGTGCCCTGCAGAGGCAGGTCATAGCCGCTGAAGTAGAGCTCGATCCGTCGCCCCAGATCTTTGAAGACATCGCCATCCCGGGTCAGGGCCGCGGCCGCGGCTACCGACGCCGCTACGTCGATGGTCGTGCCCATGTCGTCCGGCAGTACCTCCCAGCTCGCGTCACCGCTGGTGAGAACGAGCGGACGACTCCGAGTCTCCTCGACGAAGGCGCTGAGGGCGTCAGTCGCCTCGCGCCGGCTGAGACCGCCCAAGTCCTGCCCGGCGACACTGACGCCGTAGTGGGTCTGGTCGTAGTAGAGCCCCCCGTCGATCGAGACGAAGAGGACGAACAGCAGCAGCACCGAGCCGAACCCCAGAACGACTGCCCACTGCCACCGGCGCAGAGCAGGCAGGTGCAAGCGGGACCGGACCGGACTCAAGGAGGGCTTGTGGGCGCGAAGCCAACTCAGCCCCAGGCGATCGGCTATCTCTTTCAGGTCTTTGCGGCTAGTCACTCAGGGTCGCTCCCCCTTTGGCCGTGCATTACCTCATTCGCCCAACGGCGGGAATACCCTGGCGGGGCTCGCTCACACTTCAGCGAGGGCCCACGTTGTAGTCAGTCCGATCGACCACCGACAGGTAGTCCGTTTCACTCAGCCAATGGCACCAGATCTTCGCGGACGGGATGCTCAGGCGCGGGCTTCGGCTGCCAGCCTTGCTCCAGGCCGCCACTTCACACACCGGCCCTCCTTGGGGGCGTAGGCGTAGCACCGCCTCAAGTGCCGGCTTGAGATCAGTGTCAGTGGACATGATCACGCCCACGTCGAACTCGCCAAGCATGGCCATCTGGACGAAGTCCACGGCCAAGGCCACATCGATGCCCTTCTCCTGCGCACGGGCGTTCGGCCAGTCAGGCGGATAGCGCAGGGTACGGGTAATCACATTGACTCTGCCGCCGCCGGCCCGATTCTGTGCCTGACATTGGCGCATGTTCGCCATGTAGGTCTTCGGATCCTTCGCGGAATCCGGCCGCCCCCGGTATACGCGGACTTCCTTCAGTTCACGGGAGACAAGACCTCTCGCCGAGATGAGTTCACCCAGCTTGAATGGGTCGATCTGGCCGGCCCACCGACAAGCCGTATGTGCGTGGAATGCTTCGCGCGCAGACTTGTAGACGTTCGGGTAGTCAAGAAAGAGGATTACGCGAGCAACCATGCTGGTTTCGCGATCGGAGAGAGTGCGCCAAAAAGTAATCCCCGCGAATTGGAGCCGAAGCCCGAACCACGGGGAGCAGTGAACTCAGTATAGAACGGTCGGCCCAGATCAACAACCTCGTCGAATCGCTCTTGCGTCTAGCGGCGCGAAAGCCACGCTTGCCCGATTCACACTGTAGTCGCTGAGGCACCGGGGCGCCGTCGGCCTTTCGGTGGAGCTTGGCGAACGGATACCGCACACCGACGCGACGGGCTGTCGGTCGGTGGGTCAAGCTCTGGGATGCTTGGACAGGGTGGTGTGGGCGCGCTTGGGGCGAGTCTGATACCGGGAGCGAGCGTCTTGAAATCACAGATTATGATTTCAAAGCGGCCGCGCTGTGCCTCAGGTGCCGGAGCGCTCCCGCAGGGCCGGCCGCAGATGCGAGCGGTCTCCGAACGACTTGAGCATGGGCCCCTGGTCGGTCATCTGCACTATGGCCAACGACCCTACCAGCATGTCCAGGCGGTCACGGTAGTTGCCGATGTCTATGCCGAGCAGCGAGCACAGCATGATGCGCAGCGTCGCCTTGTGAGAAAGCACCAGCACGTTGCCATCCGCATCGGTGCGTTCTATCTCCTCCATCACCAGAGTGCCGCGGCGGGCGACATCCACGCCGCGCTCGCCCCCGGTGGGGTGGTTCCATCCGCCATCGGCCAGGTAGCTGACATACTCGTCGTGAAACACGCGGTTGACCTCCGCGGCCGGGTGTCCCTCCCACGCCCCGAACGAGATCTCTCTCAGGCCGTCCCGCACCTGCATCTGCGGGCCCACCGCGTCGCACAGGGGCTGCGCGGAGTGAATGGCTCGACGGAGAGGGCTGCAATACACCGCCGCCCAGGGTAGAGACTTGTAGGCGGAGGCAAAATCCTCGGCCATCTGGAGGCCCTCAGGGGTGAGGTCCACATCCAGGCCGCCCGTGAACACGCCGTCCTTGCTGGCCTGGGTCTCACCGTGGCGCAAGAAGTACAAGGTCAGACTCATGATCAGGCGCCTCCTCGGGAGGTGGACGGTCCGAGCAGAGCGGCCGGGTGGCGCTCACAGCGGGACCATACCCGGTGGAGGGCCGGCGCATGCAGGACGGCAGCTCAGGCAGTCTCTCTGACGCCGCAGCCCCGAGGCAGGGAGTTGCCGATCGCGCCCCCACACGCTCCGGCAAGCGCGGCCGCGAGAAGCGCGCGCAGGTCGTCCCCCTCCGCTGATGATCGCTCCACCACCCTTAGCGCGGCATCCCACTGCACCGCCTGCCAGAAGGCGAGCTTGCACACGCTGTCGTAACTGGGTAGAGCATCCACGTCTTCCCCGAAGGCCATCCACAGCTCGACATCGCCGTCCTTGGTGCAGAGGTAGTAGTCGAACAGTGGGTCCATCGAGCATCTCCCCTCCTTGTGCGTTCTCCCTGGGATTGTAGAGGACGCGTCGGACAGGAAGACGGCCTACCTCAGCCCCCAGATGCGCAGCGTCTCTGGACAGGGTAGGGGCCGCCTCAGGCCAGGATGGCCGGAAGGTTCTGGGCAAGATCTGGTGTTGTTTGGACGTGGGGGCGCGGGGGTGGAGGGTGTGAGTCTGAGTCCAGATGCTGCAAATGCCCTGAGCGTGGGCTTCCGAGCGGAGCAGCCCGTGGCCGAGAACCTCAGGGTCGTCCGGACAGAGGCGCGGCCAACTGCGGGCCTTCTCCTGCAACGCCCAGAATGGTCAGAGTCCCCCGCAAACGACCGTGTCAAGGTGAGCCGCCAAGTTCTGAAGGTCCGGAAACAGCCAAGACCCATTGACACCAAGCACAGAGAGAATCCGACGGAAGTCCTCTTTGTGTGTCTTCGGAATGATCAGCTTGTACACGAAGTCCTCGGCGCTGTCCAGACGGTCCAGCGCAGTCTCACAGCCGTGAACCGTGAACGCGGACTGCTGAACCATCTGTCTCAGGTCCTTTTGAGTCGCGCCGACTGCCAAGATTCTCTGGTCACTCTCCATGTATCGGTTGAACACCTTGGCGAAGAGTGGAGCCACCGTGTCGCTGTACGGCGATTGAATCGACTCTGCTTCCGCCTGAGATCTGTTCAGGCGAGACGGGATGATCGCCCAAACAGCACCGTCCTCGTCGTCGCGCGCGGTGTCCTCAAGCGCGAAGTACGCTGCAACCAAAGGTGTTTCGGTCCAGTCAAGGAGTCGCGTGGGCAATCCGTAGTGCTGCATGAGGCACACCCACGCTGCGTGATCGTTGGCCGGTGGACACTGACTGTATCTGCTACCCGCCATGAGCTGAAATCGGTTGGCGAGGTTCTGCTCGTTCCCCTGCCTATTCTCTCGATAGACTTTCGGTACAAGGTCCCACTCGGCAGATGACTGGCCCCTCCACCATGGAACGCTGAGATCCGATTGCTTTGATATGTGTAGTGCGGCCTTGACAAGGTCAGCTACGCCTGCGATTTCGTGTGTTTCATACACTCTGGGCCACCCCCAGCGTCTGCAAGTGAACAACCATGCAAACCACCACTGAAGCCCCTACATGGCGCCTCGACATCTTGCGGCCGGGTTCGAGGGTCGCCGTGGTCATTCGCAGTCCAATCCGATGCTGCGACACAGCTTCATGACCTTGTACAGCTCATCTGCGGTCCTTCGGATCTGCTCGTTCAGCCAGCCCCGCGTCACATCGACCGCCACCTTGACCTCAACCTGTCCTGAACCTCGCCTTGACCTCGAGAACTCCAGTAGCCGATAGGGGCCATTCTCTTCGAAAGCAATTACGCGCCCATGAGCCAGAGCATCACGAATGTCAACCAGAGACTCATCTACCCGCTCAGTAATCCCCAACTCCTCCAAGCGCCGATTCATCTGTTTTGCGACATCCCGCAGTGAACCGTAGTTCGTGAAGTGGCTCTCGGCCACGAGTTCCCCTTCGTGAAGATCTCGCAGCCGAAGATCAGGATCCCTTGGGCCAACTGCGGAGTCGAGAAAAAGGCGTATGGCAAACTCGAGAGATTGAAGGTTCGTCATGATCCTCCCCACGCACAACGGTATGTCCCGCACCTCACTGTCCGCACGGACCGCCATTCCAGGCTGCTGAGCGGTCATGATGCCTCTTCCCCCACCACCTCTTCCTCGTCAATCCACTGATCCTTGACCGCGGCCGCCTTGCGCAGGATCAGCTGCTTGATGTCGTCCATCTCTTCTGCGCTGGCGCCGGCCTCCTGGACAAAGAGCTCGGAGATCGACTCCGCAATATGGATGGCCGCGTAGAATGCTTTGTCCTTGGTCACGAAGTACGCCGGAAAGTCCTGGTTGGTGTAGATGTCGAGGCCACCAGACGAGTCAAAGCTCCAGCTCTTCCACGAGGCCTTCTCGCCCAGAGGCGCAAACTGGTGGCGGAAGTCCACAGTCCTGCCTTTGACCTTGACGACGTGCCTAGGCTTCTGATGTGTCATTCTGGGAACGCGCTCACGGGGCGAGCCTTCGTCCTTGGGCGGGACCGACTGACCTTCTGGCGGATCGCGCTGTTCCACGTCAACCACCTCGGTCTCCTCGCCTTCGGGATCACGCTTCACTTCGCTCTGGCTGGTGACCTGCGCCGTGTATGGTTTCAGCTCGCCTGACAGCACGGCACGCGCGAGGGAGTCCTTCCAGCGTTCCATCTCATTCTTGACCGACCGGTCCAGCATGTCAGAGGACGCCTTCTGACGGGCGCGGCGCAGGAGGTTCTGGAACTCGATCTTCAGCGCCTCAACCGCCGCAACGTACTCCTCGGACGTCCTTATGAACTCGCGCTTGTTGTGGGTCACGGGCACGTTGTCCAGATGCACTTCGCCGATGATCCGCGAGATCGTCGGATGTTCGCCAATTGCTATCTTGTCGTAGGTGGTGATCATGCGACCGCGACGATACGTATGAAAGCCGTAGCAGCCCTTGTTCGAACCCTGCTTCAGCAGCCCGTACCAGCCGTGAATGCGATTCCCAAGGCTGTCCTCGATCTCGAACTCCTGCTTGCCATCATCCGTTAGATCGTACGTCTCGGGTCTGCAAATCGACCTATTGACCGTGATGCTCACGTCGCCGTTGACGACGAAGGGGGCAAAGCGCTTCTGGAGATCGCGGGTTACCGTTTCAGCCATGTTTGGGTAGTAGCGGCGTAGGCGATTGATCTTGATCACCGTGTAGTGTTGGCCAGCTTCACGATCGGCTACTTCCAGGTGCATCTTCCACGGCTCACCCTGGACGAATTCGTCTTCGTCATACTGAACTACATACTCATAGGGAATGGCACATTTCGAGGTGACGACGCTGAAGGCCTTGCCAAGGCTGGTACAAGAGGTCTTAAGCCCCAGCCCGAACTCGCCGAGCTGATTCTGCTTGTTTGAGTAGGCGAGCACCATGGCCTGCTGAGTCTCGTCGCGGTCCATGCCGCTCCCGTTGTCGGCGACCGAGATCTCGTTCTTGCCGATCTTGATCACCACAGAGAGAGGCTCACCCTCGATTCGCGCGTCTATTGCATTGTCAACAAGCTCCGCAATGGCCTGAGGCACGGAGTAGCCGCTCTGGCCAAGCTTGGGCATGAGAGTCTGATCCGGGGTGACGTCAATGATCTCGACTTGCCGTGCCATAGATTTGTGCTCCTTAGAAGTAGCCCTTCAAGTCATCAGGTACAGAGTCAAGGCTATCGGGATCGCGCTTCGACTCCTTATCCCGTGCAACTTCTGACTGCGAAGCAGGCGACTCGGAGGCGAACATTCCGGTCTTTCCCGCCTCCCAGTCCTGCAAAGAGTGCACAAGTAACGGAAGCCGCTCGATCACTTCGTCGATCAGATCGACATCGATGCGCAAGCCCTTCGTGGTCCAGCCAGTGAACTTCTCGCTCTCAACATACTTGCGCACATCAAGACACTGCTGCCGCGCACCCTCTGGTTCAATGATCTGGACAACCCACGTTGAGCCCTTTCCCTCTCCAGGAATTCGCGCTACTTCGAGCGGTGGCACAAGCCTCCCGCTTTCAAGTTCTTCCGGCAATGAACTGAGTGCCTTGCCAAGCTCTTTGAGCTGGCTGAGAGTCATGTCAAGCCCGGACTTCGTGGGGCCCGAGTATTTGGGCGTGTCGATATATATGCGAATGCTCCCGAACCGTCGATTGCGGAAGCTGTGCGCATAGAACAGTAGCTCTTTAGTGTCGGTCAGTTGAAGCGTCGCGACAACCTGTTGCTCCTCCTGGGGTTCCATGAAGGCTGGTTCGCTCATCGCACCTCGCCACCTTCATCGGATGCCAGAAACGCCCCCGGCCAGCCGCCGTGTTCGTCAATAACCCTGTCGATCTCCCCCATGATGCGAATGGTCTCGCTGATGGCAACGACGATCTTTTGATAGTGAGCGATGTCCTCTTCTGACAATGTGCGGCCCTTACGATCCTTGAGCCATTTCTCACAGACCTGGTAGCCGCCAATCCTAAACCCCCATACCTCTGCTGGCACCCCATTAAAGCAGACGGCAGAGGACGAATGGCTTCCCGAACTACCTCTGGGTCCCGCGTTTATCCGAACTACATCGTCCTCCCACTGGACCCCTACCACCTCCGGGTTTGGCGGCCCCTGATAAGTCGCAACGGTATTCTCCAGCAATGGAGACTCCATCAGGTGAAGAGGGACAAGCGAAGATCCCAGAGCGATAAGTGATTCTGCAAGACTTGTACTGCCCGCCACCGGCACTCTCGGAAAGTCCATCCTCAGGTATTCAAGGTAGCGTTTCCTATAGTTGGGGGAGTGCATCACAGCATACACATAGTAGAGAACTCTGGATTCTACCTCTGGGTCAGTAGCCACAAAGCCAAGCACCCCGGGCCGGTAGTTGGAGCAGCCACAGATCAGATCCATGGCACCTTCGTCCCTGGGGGGCCGAGCTGGGAATGCGTAGCAGTTGACTGAACTGGTGTTCGACAAGAAGATCACATCAGGGAATTGCCTTGTCACGAAGACATGCGCGAACGACGCATCCTTGACGAGTTTCGTGGCAAGCAATACGGGAGAGCCGTCGAGGCACGCCTTGAGTCGCACCAATGGACGAGTCCAAATCCTCGAGTCGTAGTACGCATATCGAAGATCGAAAGGACGATAGGCGTAGGGACGCACGAGGTCATCATCAAACTCCATGGGGGCAAGAGCAGCTAGCTTTCTGCCCGCCTCCGTAAGCCTGCTGCGAGCAGCAGGCTCCGACATGAGTCGGATAGATCCAACAAGCTTCGGGATCACTTCGGGCCTGCTGATGGCAACAAGAAGCTTGTCATCCCCCGGCTTCCCGCCCACACTCTGGAACGGCATGACATCTGTGAGACTGGGCCATGTCTCATACTCAGAGCGACCTCCAACCTGCGGCACCATCAAGTAGTACGGCGGCACAGGATTCAGCCGGACGTAGTCCACATCCCCTCGAACAAGATGCTCGAACTTCTGCTCTCTGCTACCCACCAACTCTGCGTATCTCGCGCCGACCGCCTTCCCGCCCACAACTGTCAGCGAAATAGCGACACCTTGCTGAATGTCGAAGACATTCTGGTCCCCGACCCCTGCTGCGCCAAGAAAGTCGACCTTCTGGCTGCCGTGCAGATTCAGCAAGGCAATCGAGCTACTTCGATCAAGCATGACCGCGCGAATGCCCCTGTGGATTCTGCCTGACAGGAAGGAGTTGTTGGTAATCAATCCAACCAAACCAACAGTCGAGCGACCTATGATCTCCTGCGTCAGGCCCAAGAACTTGATGTAGTCGTCCGAAAGAGGCTGGATGTTCTTCTCGTCGCGAACGAGATCCTTGTATGACCGAACCAAGGCTTCAGCGTGTTCGCCTGAGTTGACTGAGGAGCGAGCGTACGGAGGATTTCCAAGCACCACGGTGAAACGGTGCTTGCGTTTTACGCAATTCACCGCCGCCGCTTCCTCTGCGAGGGCGGGCAGAAAATCGAGCCTTAGCTGCCCACTATTTGGCGGCTCAAGTGCGTTCGTCAAGTACACACTCGCACGTTCTGTGCTTTCGAAGTTGTAGCCACTTTCGTAGAGCTTGAGGCCGATCTTGAGATGCGCAATCGCGTATGGGGCCATTAGCAGCTCGTAGCCGTGCAAGCGCGGCAGCAGGTGCTTTGGAACATACTCGTTCCAGCTGCTTTGGATGGTCTCCTCACTCTGCCCCTGGCCCGTCCATTTCGTGACCATCGTCCTGTGAATTTGTTCAATGACCTCAACCAGGAAAGTGCCGGTGCCGGTTGCCGGATCCAGGATCTGCACGAAGGCCTCGTCAGCACCCACGCCGTCCGGAATTTCCATCCCGTGGTTGCGACTGGCCATCTCGCCCCAGGTACTAATGTCCGCAAGCCCGTCCTCGAGCCCATATTCAACACGCAGGGCTTCATCCACTGAGCGAACAATGTACGAAACCACCGGGCGTGGAGTGTAGAAGACTCCGCGACTGATCTTCTGCGCCTTGTCATATGCATCAAGGAAATCCTCGTAGAAACGAATGACTGGGTCATCCTCGGGATTGCGATCCCCAAAATCAACCAACACGGCCTCCATGTTGGCGTCATCAAGTAGTTCCACAACTTCAGCCACACCCAACTCATCAAAGTCAATGCCGCCTGATGTTCCCGGCCGTCTCACTGGATTCAGAAAGACTGTCAGAAGTTCAGCGAGCAGCGGATTTGTGCGCATGTGAGCAGAGAGATGGTCGGTCGTACGGGCGTTGGGATCAGTCATCCTCGCGGACAGCAAGCCATACGCGATAGTCTGCGCGTACATGTCAGCAAAACCCTCTTCGTCCAAGTCGTGAACCAGAGCATCCCGAAATGCCTTGAGCAACTTGGTCAACGAACCATCCGCTGTCTCCACTGAGAGAGCGCTACTGATGCGCTGGCGGATAACGCGTGCAAGCTCGGCCAAGCGAATGGAGAGATCCCTGGATGTGGTGATCTCCTCCCTGTGACGCTCCGTAAAGGCAGTTCGCCAGCTTCCACGCCAAGCCTCCGAGTCGCTTTCGTTATCTGGCCATCGCAGGCTCGTAGTCAGTTTGTCGGCAACACGGTCAAGATGTAGTGGCGTATCGAGGTTGTCCCAACCCAGCACCTTGAGGGTCGGCAGATCACCTTTCCCGGAATCCTCTGAAAAATGTGCAAATGTGATTCGACGCTCCCGTTGCTCCCCGTAGCTGGATATGAACAGGAGATCGTCGAGCGCCCATGCGGCGCGCTCGGACTGATTGGCAGAAGCTCTATTCTTGAGCACAACTCGGCTAAGGATCCTTCGCAGAGCAACCACGGGAAGCTGCTTCGATTCGAACTCGACGAAGAAGATGCCCCAGGGCTGGCTCGCAGACAGAGGTCGAAGGCGCTTTATCTCCTGGATCTTCGCAGCGCTCTTCTCGTCGATCCCGAGCTCTTCGGCTGAGTACTCGAAGGTCAGCCCCTCGAAGTCCTCCGTGTCGATAGGCCAATCGAGCTCATCGCGCAAATACTCAACGAGAGAAGGGAAAGTGTTTATGGCTCTGAGTTGCTCTCGATTGTCGAGGGTCACTGGCTACTCACCACCAAGTTCCATCCAGCACTTCAGTGACGGCTTCGGAGCGTCGAGCGGCACGTCCAGTCGCTTGAGATAGGTGTTCTTGATGTGCCTAAGCACCTTGGACCGGATATCGACCAGCATGGTCCGATCCATGTCACACTTCCTGGGAGTGCTCATCGTGGAACGAACCGATTCGATAATGTCGCTCGGCTCTTCTAGTACCTTGCCGCTATCCGCGTCATAGAGGTACCAGCGTGTGGTTCCGGCTTCGTTCGTGAACTCTCCCAGCTCCTTGTCCAGCGCGGGCAGTCCGTAACAGAAGAACACCCCGCGTGCACCTTTGGATGCCCGCTCGCGACCGCTGAAGATGGTGTTTGGCAGATCCGCGAGCATGTCTGCCAGCTCGGGATTGTCCTGCAGAAGCCCCTGGTACTCGAGATGCATCTCTTCCAAGGCAGTCTTGGTGCCTTCGTAGGCTTGGTTGAACTCCTTCAACGGACCGTAGGCGTCGTCGGGTCTGAAGAGCTTTCCACCTTCGATACCCAAGGTTTCGGAGATGACGAGCGTCTTGTGAGTCACACGGGTGTAGAGGGTGAGAATCTGATTGAGTTCGTCTGGCGGTAGGAAGTTCCAGTACGTCACCTTGCCTCGGCACGGCACAAGTTCTGGGTGGTCAGTGGTCATGAGTGTCTCTATCTCGGGGTTCAGGCGCCGATCAACGCGGCCAATGCGCTGCATGAGCCGCACGGGGTTCCAGTGGATGTCGTAGTTGATGAGTCGACAGGCGTCTTGGAGGTTGAGACCCTCAGAGAGCACATCGGTTGAGATCAGCACTTTGATCTCGTCGACTCCTCTATCGGCCAGCTCACCCGAGGTCGTACCGTTGTAGTAGGGAGAGAAGCGGCGGACGATTTCAGCTCGGTTCGTCTTGCTGCCGCTGTCTAGCTCTTCTAGCCCCTCGATGCCGGCCTCCTGCAGTTGCTGATATAGGTATCGAGCCGTGTCCGCAAACTCCGTGAAGACGATGACCTTCTGACCCTCCATGTCCTTGGAGGTGAGAAGACGGATGAGCTTCTTGAGCTTGTCATCATGCGCAGGCTTGAACTTGCGCGCCTCGTCAAGGAATTTCACCAGTTCGTTGAGATCTGAGTACGTATCCTGAATCATCTGATCCACTGCGTAGTCATCTCGCGACAGCTTCTCTACATCCTCTAGAAGCTCTGGCGGAACGATGTCGTCCTCCTCGTCCTCCGGCTCTTCGCCCCAAAGTCCCAGCTGGCGATCGACCGCCCACTGGAGGATCTCGGCATTCTGTCTCTTCCAAAGGTTCAGGCGCTTCTTCTCGGGCTCTAGCTCGCTATGAACCTCCACGAATGCCAGCAGTTTCTGCATTAGGCGCTCACAAGACAACTCGAATGCTCGCACCGAGCTCTCGAAGCGCTTGAGGAACAGCGTTCGAATCAGGCCAACCACAGCCTTCTGGCGGTTCTCCTCAAAGGGATCGACAGAATCGTCGTCTCCGCCGTAGTAGTAGAGTGGGTAGTAGACCGAGAGAATGAAGAGGGGATTGCTCTTCTCAAACGCCTGCTCAATCACGTCCAGCAAGCGGCCGTAGGTCTGCCTTATGGAGTACTCAGCCACCTGAGGAGCTCGACGCTCGGGAAACACCGCGGACTGGCCACCTTCACGCTCCTGGCTCTCCCTTGCGTAGGCGCGACTGCGCTGGACCACCAAGTTCTGGAACACCTGGTCGCGCCCAAGAACGTCCTGGACCGTAGAGATGTTCTCCCCAAGATCGGCACCATCCTGGCCCAATTGCTGCCTGAGAGCCTTCTCCATCTTGTTGAAGTGCGCGGTCAGGTTGTTGACGCCAAGTGTGCGTGCGAAGTGCGCATCATCCTTGCGCGTGAAGAGCTCGGCCATGTGACGAAAGTCTGTGAGCCGGTTGTTGATGGGAGTAGCCGTAAGCATGAAGAGCGCCTTGGGGCGCTCCGACTGATCGAGAATGTCGTAGAGATCGTAGTAGCGAGACTTCTTCTTGCCATCGGCCGTGTCGGCGATACGCCCAGGGTTGCGGAAATGATGGGCCTCGTCGATGATCACCGCGTCGGCCAACTCGGAGATGCGCCGGAACCGCTCAGGAAAGTCTCCACCCCTACTGAGATCGGTGTGACTGAAGACAGCCAGGTTGCTGAAGTCGGCCGTTCCCTCGATGCCACCGATGTGTGCGAGGTAGCTGCGCAGGTGCGGCTCCCAGACACCCTCCTTTGCACCCTTCGGTGCAAACAGAACCACGCGCTTGCCCTCATGCATGACCAGCCGCTCAATGAGCATCAACCCTACGAACGTCTTGCCCAGGCCGACCCCGTCGCACAAGAACGCGCCTCCATGTTGGCGGGCGATCTTCATCAGAGCCCAGTACGCTTCCTTCTGATAGCGATCGAGCTTGGAGAACATGTGCGAGCGGCTCTCTTCCCACTCGCTCGCGGTGATCTCATGCCCCCGGAAGAACTCGTGAAGCGCCTTGGCGTAGACCTCAAACGGCGTGTAGGCCTTTGTGTGACGAGAGACCAGAGCGACGATGTCCTCGGTGACGTCTACAGCATCCTTCCAGTGATCCTCGAACCACTGTTGAAGCTGGGCCACCTCTTGGCCGCTCTGGACCTGGATGTTGAGCTCGATGTTCTCGGTGAGGCCCGGCAAGGTGAAGTTGCTTGAACCCACAAGGGCGCGCGAGCCCACCACGTCTAGCTTGGCGTGTGTGATGTATCCCTTGGCATGAAACTTGTGCTTGTTGTAGACCTTGCACTCAATCTGACCCGACTTGAGCGCCTCGATGACGGCCGGCGCGCCCTCTAGGAAGGGATTGTCATCCTTTGCGTCATCAAGACTGCGGTCGAGCTCCTGTTCGGCCCGATTCTTGACCGCCTCGAGGAGCGCCCTCTTGGTGCGCTGGGTAGTCTCGTCCCCCATGAGGACTCTGATCTTCTCGAGGTTCTGCCAGTTGCCGTCCAGCGCCAGAAGCGAGCCAATCTCGAAGTAGCCTGTGGCGATGTCAAACGCTCGGGCGACTTGCGTCCACTCCTCGAGATAGCGCAGCCCTGTCCAACCTGAAACGCTATTGTCGACAATGAGAAGATCCCCGCCCTTTGGCTCAGCGGTCATCGGGCCTCCGGGGTGTGCGGCGCCAGACGAAGGCGCCGAGGGCGTCATTCATGGCGCACCAACCTGCGTAACCAAGAGATAGTGCGAGCCCACCAGCCCTGTCGATCGGGCGCAGGTGCAGATGCGCTTGGAGCCACGGAGAGTTCTAGCTGTGGTCCATTGTCGACGCTGCCCACTCCGAGAGGGAAGACCCACACACGGCGCTCGTTGTCGTCCGCGTCGGCTTGCTGCTCCGCGTAGGGTGCGCCGATCAGATGAACCGGACCAGCATACACATAGTGGTTCGGCTCCGGATTCTCGAAGAGGAATACGGCGACCCCGTTGGTGTCGGACTCCGCCAAAGTCTTGTTCTGCGCGTAGTCCAGTTCCTGGTCCCCCACCAGGCCCATGCCAGTGTAGTGCAGGACCTTGCCGTCCCAGCGGTCGTAGTACGTGCCGCCTGAGCCCTTGCTGATGAGAATGAGAGAGTTGGTCCGACGAGCCCGTCGCATGCCACCTTGGCCGCTGCACTTGAAGACCTGCTGGAGCTGGTCGTTGGGAACAACCTGGCCCTCGCGCAGACCGGGGTCAAACTTGGTCAACAGTAATCCTCCCCCACCGGATGGCACAGCTTGGAGGCGATTGGCCACGGAAACCTCGGCCTCAACACCTAGCTTCACCATCCTACAACTTTGGGTGGATAGACAGAAGGTGGTTCCAGAGAAGTGCTGCCACAGCTTGCGGTGAAGAGCCGCCGACCGGCTGGGCCGCAGAAATAGGAATCATATTCATACTCCAATCGTTGACCGCTATGCACGATTGGTGTTATAGTCGCGCCGTCAACAGAACCGACCCGTAGGAGGCGCCGCAATGTCACCGTTCCTCCCAGACTCTGTGCGTGAACTGTTCGCCGACGCCCTCGAGCGCGTCCCACGTCCCCTTGACAGAGACGTAATCGCGAAGACCTTCCAAGTCATAGAGGGAGACTCAGCACTTAGAACCAGATATGAGCAGGAGTGCGCTGCCTACGGTAGCGCTTGGACAGTGAACAAGTTCGGTGGCATGGCTGTGCGCGATCTTCTAGGTTGGGACAAGGAGACCGGTAACTCCCCCCTGGCTCTTCGGTACACGCGGCTGACCAAGACGTACACCAGGCTGATCCCACCAGACGAAACACAGCGGCAGGTCCATACAAATAGCACAACTACCGAAGGGCCGGATTCCGTTGACGATGCCGAAGACAAGGATACTTACGATGGTCTGGAGGAGTATCCGGAGATCCAGGAGTGGGTGACTCTCTCTGAGGCCGCAAGAATGCTGGGCATGACCCGCGCCAATGTTCACAAGAAAGTAGTACAGCGAGACTTCAAGAGCACGCACAGACTAGGTGGAGGGGAGCATCCCTACTTGGTTCTGCTGAAGAACGAGGTCGAGAGCATGAAGACCACGAGGGAAACGGCTCAGCAGCCGACCGGTGACAATCCATATCCTGGCAGTGGTACTCGCCCCCGTGGTGGCTCGTCAGGAAAGACCACCGTCGAGGAGTTCCTTTCACGGTGCTCTGATGCAGATCACGAGTACTTCGACCAACTGTTCCAAAGCCTTCGTGAAGCCCATCTCAAGTTCTGGATGGGTGAGAAGGGCTTCTCCATCGGCGGGATCATGTGGGGCTACCCTACTTTTGAATGCCGGCGTCATGGCCTCTACCTGCAGATGGAGCAGATTCCAAAAGCATACTTCAGCAAGGTACAAGGACTACTCAGCGTTGAGGCTGGGATCGAACCCGGTTCATCGATTGCTGGCAAGAACCCACAATTCGCCACAGGCCAGTTGGCCGTGGGTACCGTGGTGCGGATCGTTGAGACCGCAATCGGGCGCAAGTAGTCGGAATAGCCAACCACAACGCCGATTGGCCAAACCAGCAAAGGAGCCGAGATGTCAGCAAGCGCGGTGCCAGCAAGCGACCTGTCCATCATGCAGTACGCGGCGTCCATGCAGACTCTAGAAGGGGCGCAGTCCCTCGTTGAGACTCACGCAGCCGACTCGGGGGCGCGTCCTGGTCATGTGGTCCGCTACGTGATCGTCACGGAGTCGATCGTCGACGACGAGACTCGACGTATTGACGTTTTCGCCAAGGAATCCGACGGGTCTGGTCTCTACCATTGGGAGACGATGGGCTTCCTGGAGCATGCGCTGCAAACTGCCAAGAAGCGCGTGTAGTGAACGACCGCCTAGGGCGAGCCCTACTCGTCTACGCCGCCCGTCAGAGCACGGGGCCGCCCCTCCCGTCCGCACGCCATGTCGCCGAAGCTCACACGAACCATGAACCTTCTACTATTATTGGCACGGACGACGCTTTGGGGTGACTTCAGACTTCGGAGGCGACATGGAAGTCTCAAAACTGAGGACAAAGGACATCTTCGGAGGAGACTGCCAGATTGTCGTGCCTCTCTACCAGCGACCCTACGTCTGGACCCAGGAAGGCCAATGGGAGCCACTTTGGGAAAACATCAGGGCCCTGGCCGAGGAACTCCTCGACGGGCGAGATCCGAAGCCACATTTCCTGGGTGCGATTGTTCTCGATCAACTCAAGACACCGCTCGGCAGTATGGACAGGCGCCTGATCATCGATGGTCAGCAGCGCCTGACAACCGTGCAAATTCTTCTCGAAGCCTTGGTCGACATATCTGCGCGGCTCCAGAATGAGGGATTGCGCAAGTCACTGCTGAAACTGACCCGCAACGACGACCTGCTTAGCGGGAACGAAGATGAGCGTTTCAAGGTGTGGCCAAGCAATGTGGACAGAAAGCACTTCGTCTGGGTAATGGACTCCGGCTCTCCTGACGAGCTCATCGGTCGCTATGACCCGGCCAGCACGAAGAACAGCATCGCCGAAGCTTATATCTACTTCTATCAGACCATCGAGACCTGGCTGATGCTGGAAGAGGACGGAGCCAAGGACCGACTGACCAAGCTGCTTGTGGCGATAAGGGATCTGCTGCTCTTCGTGGTCATCGACCTCTCCGCGGACGAGGATGCTCAGTTAATCTTCGAAACACTGAACGCCAGGATGACTCCGTTGCTGCAGGCGGATCTGGTCAAGAATTCCGTCTTCTACTCGGCACATCTGGAGAAGATGGACGTTCCAAAGCTTTACCGACAGTACTGGGAGCCGTTCGACCTCGACGCAGACTACTGGCGCAAGCAGATTGCGCGAGGCCGCGTCTACCGACCTCGCATCGAGCACTTCCTTCAAAACTTCCTGGCCCTCATGAGCAGGGGTGACGTGAAATACGAAGACCTCTACAAAGTCTTCCGAGATGTCGCCTCACACTCCAAACTGTCTGCCGCGAAACAACTGGAACTGATGCATCGCTATGGTGCTCTGTATGCCGGTTTCGACCGGACGGATCTCCCAGAAGATGAGGCCCTCTTCTTCTCGCGTCTCCGCGATCTCGAAATCACCACAGTCTTTCCACTGCTTCTCAAGCTCTACAATGACTACGCGGACCAACCAGACGAACTGGCCGCCATGCGAACCGATCTGGGGTCCTACATCGTCCGTAGGCTCGTATGCCGCCTGACCACTTCTTACTACAACAAGATCTTCGTTGACCTCATCGGCGCACTGGAAGCTGGCAGGAAGACAAAGCGCTCTCCGAGCGAACTGCTGCGCGAAGCCCTGCTGAGGCTTGACGCCGAGACAACTCGATGGCCGCGAGACGAGGAGTTCCGCCGGAAGTGGGCTGAACTTCCGGTCTACGGCTGGCTCGGGGTGAGTCGTGTCCGCATGCTGCTCGAAGCTATCGAGCGCCAACTCCGAACCGACCTCTCGGAGAAGATATCAATCAACGACAAGCTCTCCATAGAACACTTGCTTCCGCAGAAGTGGCAGCAACATTGGCCTCTGCCTAAGCGAGGCCCGATGGAGCTGGTTATCTCCGAACGAGAGACTCTTCTGCATACGTTCGGCAATCTCACACTGGTAACACCAACATTTAACACTTCCGTCTCCAACCGGCCCTGGCAGGAGAAGCAGGCGGCGCTGAAGGAGCAGTCCGCACTGGCGATGAACAGACGGCTCGTGAAGAACTCGTCCTGGAATGATGCCAAGATCAAGACACGTGGCGCTTGGATGGCGGACCTTGCGATCAAGATCTGGCCGATTCCCGAGCCAGCCGGATAGCGCTCTCGGGTTGAACGAGTCAGCAGATATTCACTTCCACGGTCCGTTGATCTTCAACGTCGGGCCCCAGTGCCTGTTCGATTCCGAGTTCAGAGACGTTCCTTGCGTCTACCTGTGGACCATTAGGCGCGAGTCGGACGGTGCCCACCTCATCCACTACATCGGCGAAGCCAGTGCTTTTGCTGGACGGCAGAGAGAACATCTAATCCGCATACTCGGCCTGGACTATGGGATCTACGATGTCGAAGGCGCCAGCCGGGGCGAAATCAACCTGGTGTGGCCCGGCCTATGGCGAGACAAGTCACCTACCGGCCCAACCTTGGCGCTCAGCCAATACGAGTCCATGGCACCGCGGGTGGTGGCGTATGCCGGGGCAATCGCCGTCTTCGTCGCTCCACTTGAGCGCGACCGCGACTTCCGCCGTCAGGTCGAAGGTTCAATAGCGCGGTCTCTCCGCACCAGGCACAGCAAAGACTGCTCGTTGTACCCCAGTGACAATCGAACCGGCGTGACATCTGAGCCGATGGGTGTCACCCTCAAGATATCCTCAGATGAGAGGATCGCCGGGCTGGATTCAGTGCTTGAGATCTAGAAGGAGTGTGCGCGCACTCCCCGCGCCCAGACTCACCCCCGGCGACCCGGCGCTGCCAGGTGAAACCAACCCCAGAACTTGCCAGACAAAAAGTCACCCTCATGCCACGGCCCTCTGTAGCTCCCGCTCCACCACCGTGACCTCGCCGTCATCTATCACAGCGTAGTGAAAGTCGCAATCGTACCGAGAATGAATCCAGTATTTAGCCAATGCGCTAAATAATTGTGAAAACAGATGCAGAAACTGATGGCAAATTAGGTCACCAGAAATCCATCAATGAAGAAGAAGGAAATTGACAAACAATTACCAATGACTATAAATTTAGTGAAATGAATAAATACTGCGAAATGTGTTTACGCGCTACCCGGAAGAGGTGACCTGTGGCCAAACCAAGACAGAAGCCTCTGCGATCCTGTCCTAATCCGTTTCGTCCCGGGGCCGGCCACACCCCTCCCTATCTTGCAGGTCGAGAGAACGAGAAGCGCGAGTTCATGCAGCTGCTTGATCAGGATACGATCTTCAAGAATCTCGTCATCACCGGTCTTCGAGGTGTGGGCAAGACTGTTCTTATGGAGACTCTCAAACCCATCGCCATCGACAAGTCCTGGTTCTGGGTGGGAACGGACATGTCTGAATCCACGAGTCTGGACGAGATGAGCCTGATAATCCGCATCATCACCGACCTATCTGTCGTAACCTCCGGGATAGCAATAGAGGAGCCACGCGGTGCGGGATTCGTAATCGATCCGCACACGCCGCCGAAGACCCTGGATTTTCAGAGCCTTCTTGAGATCGGGGAAATGACCCCAGGCCTCAAGTCCGACAGTCTCAAAGCAGTGCTGGAGACGGTCTGGCGCTGCGTCGAGGCCCTGGGCATGCGCGGCGTCGTATTCGCCTACGACGAAGCACAGCACCTCGCGGATCACAAGGAGATCGGCCAGTACCCACTTTCTCTTCTGCTCGAGATCTTTCAATCACTGCAGCGCCGAGGGATGCGCATGCTCCTCGTGCTAAGCGGCCTACCGACCTTGTCAGCTAGGCTCGTTGAAGCCCGCACTTATGCCGAGCGCATGTTCCGTGTCGTGTCGCTCGATCGTCTGAACCGTGAGGATACAGCCAAGGCCGTCCTGACTCCTTTGGAGAAAGGATCTCCCTGCTCGGCAGGCTTTACCGATGAAGCTATCGATGCAATATACGATTTCACACACGGCTACCCGTATTTCGTTCAGTACGTGTGTCGAGAAGTCTTCGATACGTGGACGCAGAACGCGGCTGCGGGCGAAGAGCTTCGCGACATGCCATTGCCTGAGATTACTCGGAAGCTCGACTCCGATTTCTTTGTGGGCCGATGGGCTCGGGCAACAGATCGCCAACGAGACCTCCTGGGCGTGGTCGCTCAGCTCGAGACCAGCAAGTCAGAGTTCTCTGTCCAAGAGATCATCGTCAAATCTCGCGAGGTACTCGGGAAGCCGTTCAGCGCCAGCCACATCAATCAGATGCTGGCAGCATTGTGTCAAGCGGGCTTGGTCTATAAGAAACGCTGGGGCAAGTACTCCCTGGCAGTTCCGCTGATGGACGAGTTCATCCGTAGGCAAATCATGGAGGCGAATCGCGGTTAGTGTATTTGAATTAATGGCAGCAATGATATATTCCTGATATATTAATAGTATGTATTTTGCAAATCGATAAGAAGATACTTTGCAAAAATGACAACAAAAATATATGGCAAATATATTAGCTAGATGGGAAAAGCAAGCTCCGACATAAGTACACGAGACTTTCTCGAACGGCATCCGGTTTTCACGATAGCCGAGTTCCGAGCCGAGCTCTCGCACGACATATCCTCCTACACCGCACCTCTCAGGCTCAAACAGGCCTACGAGCGTGGGTACGTAGATCGGATAAAGCGAGGCGTATACGCGTCTCGTGTGGGCACGTACGCAGACTCTATCCCCGACCCACTGTTGGTTGCATCAAGACTCGCCCCTGGCTGCATAATCGCATACCACGCCGCCCTTGAAGCACACGGTGTCGCCCACGCACCTCACAGACGCTTCACGCTACTGTCACTTCGAACCCCATTTAGAGTTGAGTATCGAGGCTATGAATTCGTTGTTCTAAAGCCACCGAGCGCGCTGCTGCAAGATGATGTCTGGAAGACCTCAGTGACCGCAGTGAGGCGCGGAGGCGAACTCATCACAGTCACCTCCCGAGAGCGCACGCTTGTCGATTGCCTCTACAATCTGAAATGGGCCGGAGGCCTCGAAGAAGTGCTTCGGAGCGTCGGCGGGTTCCCTTCTCTCGACACAGAGCGCGTGGTCGCGTACTTGAGTCAACTCGGATCGGCCACCACCAGCGCCAGAGTCGGGTGGGTACTATCAGCCGACCCCGATTTGTGGAGAGTGACGCCTGGTCAGCTTGAGGCAATTCGCTCGCAGCTGGGCAACGGACCCTACTACCTGGACAAGAAGGTTCTCCCCCAAAGACTGGTCAAGGACTGGTGGCTGTACGTCCCTGCGAACGTCGATCCTGTTGAGGAGCTGCGCTCGTGACCGTACCTATACTTCGGCCGCCCGGAGACTTCGCGCCCCAGACGGTTATCAAGGTGGAGCGACTGCTTGAGATCCTCGGTGAGATCAACGAGCATCGTTACCTTGGGCCAAGGTTAGCTCTGCACGGGGGCACGGCGCTGAACGTCTTCCACTTGGGTATCCCAAGGCTTTCCGTCGATATCGACGTGATGTACATCGGCGGAGTCGCGGTGGACACTATGCTGTCCGAGAGAGGCGAGGTCCGTGAGGAACTTGAGCGGCTCGTGCAGCGGCTCGGCTATACACACAACTCGCCCAAAGAAGAGCATGCTGGCGTCACCTACAGACTCACGTATCGCTCAGATCTGGGCCAGGACACAATCAAGGTAGATCTCAACTTCCTCAATCGCGCGCCGGTGCTTGGGCATGAACTTGTGACTTGCCCTCAGTGCGAGCCCCAGGTGGAGTTCAATGTGGTGCCCTACGTGGAACTCGTAGCTGGCAAGATCAAGGCCTTGGTGGAACGAAGGAGCGCAGTTACACGCGATCTATACGACGTCTACTTGGCCTCCGCGACGGACTTTGAAGACTGGCCACTTCTCCAGGCAGTCATTGTCTACTACTGGACGCTCTCGGAACCATTCCCTCGCCTTCCGCTCAGCGGAGCCGTCGCGGATCGCTTCCTTGGTCAAGAGTCGGGCTTGGAGTCCGACTTGTTCCCCGTGCTTCTACCTACCGAACGCCCCGGGCTGTCCACGATGATTCAAGCCGTTGCTTCCTTCATTGACCGCCTGGCACAAGTGTCTCCGGAACAACAGGAGTACATGAACCTCATGGCCCAGACAGGAACGTATCGTCCGGAGCTCATATTTGCCCCGTGGCCTGAGGTCCTCGAGCGGGCGAGAGTCAGCCCTGCTGCTCAGTGGAAGGTAGAGAACCTCCAGAAGCGTGGTCGTCCGAGCTGACAACCGGCCAAACTGAAGCTCTGCGTGTCAGACTCACTCCCCGCGCTCCCGCACCACCAAGTCCCAACAACCCCAGAATTCGCCCGGGCAACCGCCCGCCTCATGCCACGGCCCTCTGCAACTCCCGCTCCACCACCGTGACCTCGCCATCCTGTATGACAGCGTAGCGGAAGCACCTGGGGCAGTCCAACGACCTCCACACACAGGGGTCCACCATCCAGAAGCCGTCGGCCTCCAACTCGGGCTGGGGCGGGGTGTGACCCGACACCTGCCGGACACCCTCCAGCGGCAGCAGGGGCGACCAGGTGGGCCGGTACCAGAGCGGACCGCTGCGGCCGAAGATGCCGTCCTCGTCCCAGTCGCCCGTCTCGAGCTCCCGGCGCACGGAGGTCAGGAACTCCTCGTTCAGGTGCGCCACGAGCCGGACCGGGTCTGACCCGCAGTCCCAGTCCGGCCCCCCCTCGTAGCGTGCTGAGACCCCCGCGTGCGTCACGATCACCCCTTGGCAGCAGGTGGCCACCTTCCAGGTGTCGCGGGACGCGGGACGCCCGTGCGGCGCGTGCGTGGGCGGCGCCCCGGAGCCCTGCGGCGCGGCCCCGTCGGACGCGGCCCCGTCCGGCGCGGCGCCCAACACTCGCTCAATGAGCACTGGCCTGAAGCGCCAGCTCTCCGGCTCCGTGCCGCACATATCGAAGTCCAAAAGCACCGCCAGCTCGTGGTTGCCCACCAGTACCTCGGTGGCGTAGCGCTCCAGCAGCTCCAGGCAACCGGCCGGGTCCGGACCACGGTCCAGGAAGTCGCCGGCGTAGATGAAGCCGTCCCGGCCCGGGACGAACCCCCCGTCGTCCAGGGCGCGCTCTATGAGCTCGGGGTGGCCGTGTGCGTCGCTGATGACGAAGGCGCGGGCGGCGGGACGCGGGGCGGTCGGGTGCCCCCCACCCGGGGCGCGCTGGGGGGCGGTCGCGGTCATGCGCGCACCTCGGGGAGCGGGGGCGCGTGGCGGGGCGCGGCCCCCTCGGGCGCCGCCCAGCCGGGCGCCGTCACGCGGGGCGCCAAGGTATTACCAAGGGCGGAGGATCGTGCTTGCGCCGCCCTGCGATGATGCTCGTGCTGCCTCGCTGGTGCTATCATGGTGTCGTGATACCCCGCCACCGGGAGGCAATGATGGTACCCCCGAAGAGACAGAAGGCCATGACCCTGAGAATCGATATCGATACAGCCGAACAGCTGGAGGTCCTTGCTCAAGTCGAAGGTACTCCTGTCTCTGAAGTGGTTAGAGCGGCGCTCGCAAGCCACATCGCCGAGCGACGCGCCGATAGTGAGTTCCAGAAGCGCTTGCGCGAGTCTATCGCTCGCAACCAGGCGATCCTGGAGCGACTGGCGGAGTGAGGCCTGTTCGGCATCTGGATCTGGCCGACAAAACGCGAGGCACACGAATCACACGACCAGGGCGCCAAGGTACTGCCAAGGGCTGATACGCGACGAGGCCGTCGGCCGGTATTCTGCGACCAGGTCATCGACAACTCTCGGAAAGGAGTGGGTGTATGCTTGCCCCAGATACGGTCAGTCGCCTGGAGGCGCAAGTGCAGTACCACTTCTCCGCAGTCGTCGGACATGATTCGAGCGGCTACTGGGCCAGGTGTCCCGAGCTTCAGGGCTGCTACACCCAGGGGCGCAACTATGAGCAAGCGCTTGCGAACCTGCGCGAAGCCGTCACGCTTCATGTCGAAGACCGCCTTGCCTCTGGCGAAGACATCCCCCAAGTCGAGACCATAAGCCTGATAACGGTCGAAGTCTCGGGATGAATCCTCGACTCCCACGCCTGACCGCGAGGGAGACCTTCTACGAAGGAGGTGTGCCGGTGGTGCTCAGCATCGAGCTTGAGAGCGAGACCGACGGGCGCTGGATCGCAGAGGTGATCGAG
This sequence comes from uncultured Actinomycetes bacterium, assembly GCA_963718375.1. GTDB lineage: Bacteria > Actinomycetota > Thermoleophilia > RBG-16-64-13 > RBG-16-64-13 > RBG-16-64-13. The sequence continues at coordinate 575,187 of CAVQZD010000005.1, forward strand.
CTCCCAGGAGTCCTTGCCTATGGCGCGACCAAGGATGAAGCCATCGCACACGTGCAGGCCCTCGCGTTGCGGGTGGTGGCCGACCGTCTGGAGAGAGACAAAGTCGGCAACGAACTCCTTAACATCACCTTCGCCGTCGCTTGACGCACTGGCAGAGCGACACGACGGTGCCGCCTCGCCGACTTCTTGCTCATCGCCGAAGCCGTGCTGGGGACCGATGCCGAGACCGAGTTCGTGTAGCGGCCGATATTCACGCTTGTCGTTATTAACGCGATGCATTACTATCACTCATGATCAGGTCGTTTGCGGACCGCGACACCAAGACGCTGGCTCAGGGTCGTCGAGTGGCGCGATTCGTGTCGATCGAGACGGCGGCCCGACGCAAGCTGCGACAGCTCGATATCGCGGCGACGCTGGACGATTTGAGCATCCCTCCGGGTAACCGGTTGGAGGCTCTGCTCGGAGACAGGCGGGGTCAGCACAGCATCCGCGTGAACGACAGGTACCGCGTCTGCTTCCGCTGGACCGCGGGTGGCCCGGAGGACGTCGAGATAGTCGACTATCACTGAATGGAGGTGACCATGAACAGGCTTGCCCCCGTCACTCCCGGAGAGTTGCTGAGGGAGGAGTTCCTGCAGCCCCTGGGGATCACCAAGTACCGTCTGGCCAAGGAGATAGGTGTACCCGCGCAGCGCATCGGCGACATCGTCGCGGGTAAGCGCGCCATCACCGCCGACACCGACCTGCGACTGTGCAGGTTCTTCGGCCTCAGCAAGGGCTACTGGCTGCGGGCTCAGGTGGCCCACGACACTGAGGTGGCAGAAGCTGCCTTGGAGTCCGAGTTGCAGAAGATCACCCCGTGGCCCCAGACTGCGCCCGGCCGCGTATGCCGCACGGCCTGAGCGGACGTCTGCCGCGCTGTCACCTCTTCTGCGAAGGTCGCTCACACACTGACCTTGGGGAACAGCGACAACTGGATGAGTTCGTCCTGCCACACCAGGCCGGAGCCGGTGATCTGCTTACCCTCCAGGCGCAGGTCGAGGCCCAGGTCGGCCGAGGGCAGCTCGGCCACGCCGGACTCCATCAACTCGGCCAGTAGGCGCAGGGTGGCGGCTTCGGGGTCGAAGTCCTTGACCGGCCGCGCCTGGCGCAGCAGGGCCTCCAACGCATAGCCGCGCAGGAGCTTGTCATACAACATGGCGAACCGCCTGCCAGGACGCAGCAGGTCCAGACACACGAACTGGTCACCCAGGAACACGGCCACGCCTATGGCGCGCCCGGTGCGGTAAGCGCCGCTGTTGGACGGAGACGAATCCAGGTCGAGCGCCCGCAGCATCTTCTCCAGCTGGTCGTGGCCGGCCGCGAAGGTGTCCGTGAGCGCCCCCGTATCCGAACGCACGCCCATCTGTGACTGGGTGCGGGCCACCTCCTCCCACACCGCGCCCTGGTCGGAGCGGTATCTCATGGCCCGCGCGGCCTGAGGCGCGTCGGCCTCGATGTCCGTGGCCATCATGCATCCGAACACCTGCCGCTCCTTCTCCATGCGCAGGCGAGGATGACTGGCGTACGAGCCGGCGTCGAAGCTCGCGGTGCGGTGGCTCCAGCGCCCCGCCTCCACGCAGCTCACGGGCAGCACGGTCTTGCCCACGCCCACCAGGATGGTGGCGTTGGCGATGCGGTTCTGCTTGGCGCCGACCAGCTCCTCACCATCGAAGATGAGCACCGGCCAGGGGCCCTTGTTGGTCGCGAACAGCTGAGGGACGGATCCCTGGTCGCTGACTTCGGTGATGTGGATGGTGCCGCGCTCTATGGCCTGCTGCAGCAGCACGTACTTGGAGTGAACCGTCACCCCGCTGTGGATAGGGAGGATTGTGAGAGCGCCGTCCACCATGGGCTCGCCCAAGTGCAGGGAGCGGACCGCCTGCCTGAGGAGCGGATGCGGAGTGTTGGCGGATCCGCGTTCGCGGCCGGCCCCCTTGGCGCCGCCGCCGTTGGCGTCCCCGTGGCCGCCGTTGCGCGCGCCGTCTCCCCCGCCGGTGCCGCCGCGTTGTCCATAGGTCCTTGGTTGCATGGTGAACTCCCCCTTTGCCGGCGCTCGCGGTCTTCGGACTCTCCGAAACTCTGTCTCCTGCGTCGCCGTATGTGACACAGTAACACTATCTGTGTTATTTTGTCAATATCCGCGTCGCCTACTGGCGTGGCGGCGTGATAAGCTGCAAGAACAGTGTGACACCCGGGTCGGACAGGAGATCATGAGCCCGACACCAGAAGACAAAGACAGGCAGGACTCCACGGGCGGCGCCGATGAGCGCGGAGCGGCGCGGCCCACGGAGGGCACGGGCGCGGGCGTCAGCGAGGGCGCCAACGAGCGCGCGGCGCAGCGCCAGACGCGCAGTCCGCAGTCGCGCTCTGGGTCCGCCTTCAGTAAGGAGTTCTCCGAGGCCGTCGGGCGCACCATCAAGGTGATCCGCACCGACCTCGGCATCGAGCGCAAGGAGCTGGCCGAGCAGGTGGGCATCTCCTACTCCTACCTCACCGAGATCGAGAACGGCAACAAGCCGGCGTCCTCCACAGTGCTCCGTCCCATCGCCCACGCACTCGGGATGCGCCTGTCGCAACTGACCGAAGCCGCGGAGAGTCGCATCGAGGCCTACGAGCAGCCGTCACTCGCGCTCGAGATGCCGGACGCAGTCGAGATGAGGTCAGAGGCGCAGAGAGCGCCGTCCCGAGCGATGGAGTACAGACTCATGTCTCAGGTGTCCGCGCCCATGCGCCCCTCACTGCGCGGGCAGTACCGCGACCTACGCGAGGCCATCCTGGAGCTCGAGCGCCTGGTGGAGCGCATGGCCCCCGACGACATCGAGCGCCTGCTGGACTACGCGCGCCGGCTGTCGCGCTAACGGGCCTCCCTCCGACCACAGGGGTCCACCATCCAGAAGCCATCGGCCTCCAACTCGGGCTGGGGCGGAGTGTGACCCGACACCTGCCGGACACCCCCCAGCGGCAGCAGGGACGACCACGTGGGCCGGTACCAGAGCGGACCGCTGCGGCCGAAGATGCCGTCCTCGTCCCAGTCGCCCGTCTCGAGCTCCCGGCGCCACCTTGAAGACCGTCTGGCGGAGGGCTATAGTCTTGGACAATACAGCCTCTTTCCCGCCTCAAAATACAGGGAAAGGGGCGCTTTCTTCTCCTAGCCCAATACTCGCGAAGAACGTCGCCGTCCTGCTCGATGGAGGCTTCGTCCGCAGGCGCCGATTGCAGACCTACCCCGATCCAACTTCTCAGGGACGTTGCCCACGCGACTCCGTAAGAGCCCGCTCTACGTCAGCCTCGCTCAGGCCTCGCTCCGCCGCCTGCTTCCTCACCTCGGCGAGCAGCCTCTCCCATCGAGACATGGTGGGCACCATGGTGACGGTCTGATCACGAACACTGACGTCCACCTCCACGTCGGCGCTCAGATTCAGCTCCACCGCGATCTCCTTGGGTATTGTGACGGTCAGACTGTTACCGACCTGCCGTACCTTGACTCGCATGTCGCCTCCTTCGTGTATACGCAGTATACACTCATGCGCGCGGTGGCGGGCCCACCCCGCGGCTAGAGTCGCCGCCGGAGTGACGGCACACCAGGTCCAGCCAACCCCAGAACTTGCCCGGATGGGTGGTCACGGTGCCAACCTGCGACCAAGGGCGCAGCACCTGCCGAGCGTACGCTGTCTACTCTCGCGCGGTGACACAGCGACCACTCTCATTCAGCCGACACGCCCTGGACGTCATCGAGGAGCGACAGATCGCGATGGACTGGGTCCAGCGCGCTGTCGATGAGCCCACGTTGACGATGACCGACCACGGTGACCCCGATCTCGCGCACGCTCTCGCCCCGATAGCTGAGCGCGGGGGCCGCGTGCTCCGCGTCGTCTATAATCAGGGTGTCGACCCTGTCCGAGTGGTGACCGCGTTCTTCGACCGCACCATGAGAGGGAAGTTGTGAGAGTACGCTTCGACGAACAAGCAGACGCCCTCTACTTGCGCCTCGATGACTCCCCAGTCGTCGAATCAGAGGAGGTCCGCCCAGGGGTCGTGCTCGACCTCGACGAACGCGGGGAGATCGTCGGCATAGAGATCCTGCGCGTGGGTCAGCGCCTTCCGACAGCCGAGCTAAAGCACGTGGAGTTCGATCTGGCCTAGAACTCAGCGCCCCCCCGCCGCCATCCTCCGACCTAAGTCGCACGCCCACCGCCGCCGACTGGGCGCACAATCACGCTTGGACTGGCGACCGGACCCGACAGGGAGGTGGTACCATTATGGTGCTATTGCAGAACCGCACATCGGAGGGCACCATGCCTGTCAGCCTCTCCATCAAAGACGTCCCCGAGGAGATCCTCGAACGCCTGCGTGCCCGCGCCGAGCGCAACCACCGGTCCTTGCAGGGGGAGTTGCTTCTGATCATCGAGGAGGCCGCGCTCGAAGACGGCGAGATCACCGTGGATGAGTTGGCGGAGTACGTCAAGACACTTGGTATCTCATCACCGACCAATGAGTCGACAGCCTGGATCCGCGAACTGCGCGACAGCCGCTGACGCGGAATGGTCGGCGCTGGGTCTCGCACAGCGATGGGAGCGCTGATATGCGACGCCTCAGTGCTCGTACCCATGATCTTCGACGAGCCGGATGCAGACTTGGCCCGCGCGCTCACGAGGTCTCATCGTCTCTACGCCCCCTCCCTGTTCAGGTACGAAGTCGCCAGCGCGACCGTTCGCCGGTGCACCCAGGAGCCCACCAACGCAAGGGCCTTGTTGGAAGCGTTCACCCGCAGTCTGCACGTTCCCGTGCGACTGGTCTCACCCTCTTGGACGCAGGTGGTCGAACTCGCCCATGCCCACGGTCTGTCCGCCTATGACGCGTCATACCTGCAGGTTGCGCTCTCGCTACATCTGCCCCTCGCGACCTTCGACCAGCGCCTGGGGCGTGCGGCCGACGAGCTGGGGTTGCGGGCGGTGCCGGACGAGCACTAGCCCCTAGCTCAAACCGTCGGCAGCACCGGCCTCACCGGTCGACCTTCGATGTAGCCCCGATATCCCATCGGTGACAGCTGGAAGCGCGGAGCCTCCTCGTCGGCCCATTCGTATCCGATGACTGTGGGGTCGTAGGCGTTCATCACGTCCCACAGCGAGGTGATGGCCTGCTCGAAGTCCTTGTCCTCGAACGGCTGACCCTGGAAGACGAGCATCTTGCACGGAGTGAGCTCCATCACCTGGTAGCCCTCGGGCACCGGCTCGGAGTAGTCCATGCCCACTTCCACCCCCTGCACGTAGGTGGATGTCCCCTCCGGGCGCAGGCCTTCAGGCAACCACAGCCCCATCGGCTCATGCAGAGCGTCCTTGATGGTGCTGAGGGTGTCCCACACGTCGCAGCCCACCTCCTCGCAGTAGGCGAAGTAGTGGGTCGCCTGCTTCCCCGGTAGAAAGATGAGTCTGCGCTGTGGCCGTTCGCTTCTCCCAGTCCAGAGCCACTCCGTCTCCTTTCGTACCCCCAGGATAGTGGTTCGACTGCGGCGGCACTTGACCGCGCTTGCGGAGTCAGCGACCGCCTGCTGCGAGCAGGTGACGGGCGCGCTCACCCTGCGATCAACTTCCGTACGAAATCCAGGTCGCTGTCGCGCCTTTGGGGACTACAAGCCCAGTTCGGCCTTGAGCGCATCCCAGGACACGGGACCAGATTCGTCCAACTCCCTGAGGGCATCGGCGGCATCAGAGAGGTCTATACGGTCCTCGATGAGGGCCAGAAGCTTCGCTTCCTCCATCGACACCAGACAGGCGACGTCCTTACCGTGCCGGGTCAGACAGACGCGCTCCTTGCCAAAGGCCACGCGGTTGACTATCTCGGCCAAGTCGTCGCGCGCCGCTGTGACAGGCATGCTGGTCATCTGTTCGATCCTCCTCTGGGGTCTTGCGCGAGGCCCGAAGACCGAGCCTCGCTTACGTACGTATGGTACGTTACGTACGGATTGTACGTCAAGGGACGAGACCAATGTCTCATCCGTACGGCCTGATCGACTGGGTGCCGGTCGTCGAGACAGACCCGACGCGCCTACGCTACCCGTAACGGTCGAATCCGCTCGACCTGCTCCCCGATGGACTGCGCCGCATCCCAGAGATCGACGGCACGCTGGGCGTTCAACCAGAAGTCGGCACTGTTGCCAAAGAGCCGAGCCAGGCGCAGCGCCATCTCGGGGCTCAGGGCGCGGCGCTCCCGGATGAGCTCGTTGATGGTCTGACGAGTGACGCCCAAGGCCCCGGCCAGACCGGCGACGGTCAGCGCATAGTCGGGCATGAAGTCCTCCCGGAGCATCTCCCCAGGGTGCGTGGGGCGTACTGTCCTGTTCATTGTGTTGGGCAAGCTCATTTCGCACCGCCTGTCAGTGGTAGTCGGTGATCTCTACGTCGTACGCATCGGCATCCACGAACCGAAAGCAGATGCGCCACTGGTCGTTGATTGAGATGGAGCACTGTCCTCTCCGATCGCCCTCGAGGGCATGCAGTCGGTTACTTGGCGGAACCCTCAGGTCGTTCAAGCACGTTGCCAAGTCAACATAGCCCAGTTTGCGCATCGCGCGGCGCGCAATATCCGGAGGCAGGTGACGAGATCGGCCGGTCTCGTAGAGGGACCGCGTCCGCGCGTCAGCGAACGTCCTGATCATGTTGAAGTGTAACGTGTCATGTGACGGGTGTCAATATGACCGCGGCAGGGCCGACTGCCGGATGATAGCGGCCAACGTGCCGCGCTTGAGTCCGGACCCTAAGCCGCCCCAACGTGGGCCTCGAAATGGGTCACAAAGACGCGGTTCTTGAGACGAGAGGCGATCTCTGAGTCGTCAGCGGCACTCAGAAACACTTCCACGGCTTCTTTGAGGTTATCGGTGGCCTCCTCGACCGTGGCGCCCTGGCTGGCGATGTCCAGCTCGGGACACAGAGCCACGAACGCTCCGCCCTCCTGTTCCACGATGGCTGTGAAGTGCATGTTCGCCATCCCCCGGTAGAGGAAATGAGGCTCGATTCCCGATACCTGCATCTAGTGACCTTCTTGTTCGGAGTATAGACGACGACCGTCATTTTGACGCCCGGCCCGTCTCGGCGCATCAGTCCTTGGTTGCAGTCGCTCCGTCCACGACAGCCAGAAACTCCGCCCCGTACTTCTCAAGCTTCCGCTCCCCCACCCCGCTGATCTCCAGCAGGTCGTCCAGCGTGGTGGGCCGCGCCGCGGCCATCTCGCGCAGGGTGGCGTCGTGGAATATCACGTAGGCGGGCACGCCCTCGCGGTCGGCGATGGTGCGACGGAGCGTCCTCAGCTCTTCGAACAAGGCGTCGTCGGGGGCGCCCTCGCCGCGGGCGGCGGCCTGGGCGCCGCGGCGGGTGCGGCCCCGCCTCGCAGTAGCGTCTCCGCCCATCGCCGGCGCCATCCTGGTCCGCGGCTTGGCCAGTCTGAGCTCGGCGTCGCCGCGCAGCAGCGCAGCTGCCGCCGGCGTCAGCTTGAGCACCGGATACTCCCCCATGTCCTGGCGCAGGTAGCCCAAGTGCACCAGTTGCCGGATCAGACTGCGCCAGAACTCACTGCTCTTGTCCGCCCCTATGCCATAGGTGGAGAGGCGGTCGTGGCCAAGATCCATGATGCGCTGGTTCTTGGAGCCCCGCAGCACGTCCACCACGTGCCCCACACCGAACCTCTCTCCCAGCCTGAACACGCACGACAGCGCCTTCTGAGCGTCCTCGGTAGCGTCGTACGACTCCGGCGGGTTCAGACACGCGTCGCAGTTGCCGCAGCCCCCGGGGCCTCCGTCCATGACCTCGCCCAGGTACGCGAGAAGCGCCCGCCTTCGACAGGTGAGCTCCTGGGTGAACCCCACCATCGCGGCCAGCTTGTGCTGCTCCACCGCCACGCGCTGATCGTTGTTGCCGCCCTCGATCAACGACCGCACCCTGACGACGTCCTCCCAGCCGAACAACAGGAGCGCATCCGCCGCCAATCCGTCGCGGCCGGCCCTCCCGATCTCCTGGTAGTAGCCCTCCAGAGTCTGCGGCAGGTCCCAGTGGACGACGAAACGGACGTTGGTCTTGTCGATGCCCATCCCGAAGGCCACCGTGGCCACGACTATCCTGATCCTGTCAAAAAGGAATTGTTCTTGGACCCTCTCGCGCTCCTCCGCCGACAGCCCGGCATGGTAGGCACCGGCGGCCAAGCCACGCTCCCGCAGATGCGCGGCCAGGGAGTCGGTGCGTTTGCGAGTCGAGCAGTAGATGATGCCCGCCTCGCCCTCGTGCGCAGCCAGGAAGCGCTCGAGCTGCGCTTGGGGGTTACGCTTCTCGACTACCTCGAGCCGGATATTCGGACGGTCGAAGCTGGAGACGTAGCACGCCGCCGAGCCCAGCCCTAGCTGGCTGATTATGTCTTCACGCGTGTGCGGGTCGGCCGTGGCCGTGAGGGCCATGAAGGGCACGCCCGGAAACCGCTCGCGCAGCCTGCCGAGGGTCGCATACTCCGGCCGAAAGTCGTGCCCCCACTGGGAGATGCAGTGCGCCTCGTCCACGGCGATCACCGAGATCTGCTTCTCGGCCAGATAGTCCGAGAATCCGTCCGTGGTCATCCGTTCGGGGGAGACGTACAGGAGGTCGAGCTTGCCCGCGTCCAGATCCGCAAGCACCTGCCGAGCGGCGCCGGGCTCGAGCGACGAGTTGTAGTGAGCCGCCCGCACCCCGTTCGCCCGCAAGGCGTCGACCTGGTCCTTCATCAGCGAGATGAGCGGCGACACGACCAAACCGACGCCCGGCCGGATCATCGCGGGGATCTGATAGCAGAGGGACTTTCCGCCCCCGCTGGGCATCAGCACGAACGCGTCGCCCCCGGCGAGGACGGTCTCTATGGCCTGCTTCTGATTGGCGCGGAACTCCGGGTAGCCGAAGACGGTGCTGAGGATGTGTTCAGGGGTGGTGGTCACAGAGAGTCATCATACCGGGGGGAGCGGACGGAGAGACGGGGGGTGCGAGCGCCGGCTCAGAGACCACTATTCAGACCTAGAAAAGCAATACCCCGCCGGAGCCCTTTCGGCGTGTCCAACGGGGAGGAAGTACTTGGATTATGCCCGAACCCGGGCATGGCGTCAATCGGTGACTTGTGAGCGACAGAGGGCACGAACACACACTACCGCCAGGAGAGCGGGTACTCCTCAAACCCTGGTATGAGCTTGGCGCGACTGTCTTCTAGCCCGCGCCCAGACTCACTCCCCGCGCCCCCGCACCGCCAGGTCCAGCGAACCCCAGAATTCGCCCAGAGAGACAGCCCCCACCACCCCCTTGACATCCTCCCCCGCATTGCGTTAATGTGCTTCACGTCTGTTACGCTGCGTCACGTAGCTAGAGTGAGGTACCACGGTGGAGCCCCAGGACCAGAGCGCGAAGGAGCGTCCGAGCCGCATAGAACAGCGGCACCAAGAGACTCGCGAGCAGATCCTGCGCGAGGCCCAGGTGCTGGTCGAGGAGCGGGGAGCCGCCGACCTCTCCATGCGCGAGCTGGCGGAGCGGTCCCAGTTCACCCCTCCCGCTCTCTACCGTTACTTTCCGGGGGGCAAAGAGGACGTCTTGGAGGCCTTGGCTATATCGAGCCTTGAGCTGCTGGTGGAACACCTGCAACGTGTGCCCGCCGACCTCCCCCCGATGGACCGACTGACCGAACTCGCCATGGTCTACCTGGAATTCGCGCGCGAACACCGCCGGGAGCTGACCCTCATGCTCGCTACCATGAGCGCCATGAGCGAGTACGACTTCGACGACAAAGCCCTACTGGACCCATCAGGCCTTTTCGGCGTGGTCTTCGAGGCCCTCGGCGACGCGGCCAAGGCGGGCCAGATCAAGGCCACGACCCCCGAAGAACTGATGCTCGCCTTTCACGGCTCTTGGTCCTTGCTGCACGGCATGGCGGTGCTGGAAGGCGTCCACCCACACCACGAAGCCCTGTTCCGTACGCATGCTCGCAGCCTGATACAGGCCTTCTTCGTCGGTCTCTCCGGGGACTGGCTTCGACCGACAGCTACCCCGGCTCGCGAGGGCCGCGCTCCTAGAAAGGACAGCTAGATGACCCCGCCTCCCCACTCCGCGCCCGACCAGACCGGCCCGGCCGAGCCCCGTCCGCCACGCCGCTCGTTCACCGAGCGCGCCGCCCGAGTCTCGGTCCGGCGCCCCTGGGTGACCATCGCCATCTGGGCCGCGATCGTGGTCGTGGCTGCGGTCGTCGTCGTCGTGTTCAACGGCACCTTCTCGGCAAGCGAGGCCTTTCTCACCAACCCCGAGAGCAAGCAGGCGGGTACGCTCATAGACGAACGGATGCCGGGAGGCAACGCCGACACCGAGCTCGTGGTCATGCGCAGCGCCGAGAAGACCGTCGACGACCCTGAGTTCGAGGCTGCGGTGCAGGAGATGACGACCGACCTGACCGCCTTGGGCCCGTCGAACGTGGCTATGGTGCTGACTTACTACCAGGTACAGGCGCTGCTCGGAGACGAGACGGCGGCCAAGCTGGTGTCCGAAGACTTACGCACCACCATCATCCCGGTGACCCTGCCGGGCGACGCCAACACCGCGGGGGTGCGCGTGGGCCCGGTCTACGACCTGGTGCAGCAGCGAGCCGCAGAGCTGACATCCGCGGGCTTCACCGTCGCCATGACCGGCAACGCCACCTGGGAATACGAAGCCCACCCCCTCTCGGAGCGCGATCTGCGGAGGGGCGAGGCTATCGGCATCCCGATCGCCGTGGTGGTGCTGGTGATCGTGTTCGGCGCAGTGGTGGCGGCCGCCGTGCCCTTCGTCCTCGCGATAGCGGGCATCGTGGTGGCTCTGGCCCTGACCGCGCTGCTGGGTCAGGCCTTCTCCATCTCCATCTTCGTGACCAACATCATCGTCATGATGGGCTTGGCCGTGGGCATAGACTACAGCCTGTTCATCCTCTCCCGCTTCAGAGAAGAGCGCGCGGCGGGTCATGACGTCCAAGAGGCCATCGGTCGTTCGGCCTCCACGGCGAGCAGGGCCATCCTCTTCAGCGGTATCACCGTGATGTTGGCCCTGCTGGGCATGCTGATGGTCCCCTTCACGCTCTTCGTCAGCATGGGCGTGGGGACGATACTGGTAGTGCTGGCCGCGGTGGCCGCCGCTCTCACCCTGCTGCCGGCGATGCTGGCTCTGCTGGGTGACCGCATCAACCGCCTCAAGGTGCCCTTCCGCAAGCAACATACCGACCCGAACGCCTTGGGCTTCTGGGGCCGGGCTGCCAAGACCCTGATGCGCAGGCCGGTGATCACGCTGGTGGTGGGTGTCGGCATCCTGGCGGCCCTCATCGTGCCGGCGTTCGACCTCCAGCGCGGCGAGGCCGGGGTGGCTCAGATGCCGCCGGAGCTGTCCGCGCGCCAAGCCTACGATATGCTGGCCGAGGACTTCACCCCGGGCCTCATCTCCCCCCTGCTCGTGACCCTCGACGGTGATCAGGATGACCCGCAGGTGCAGCAGGCTGTGGCCGACCTGAGCGCCGCCGTGACCGCGGACGGACGCTTTCAGGTGATCCAGTACGAGAAGAACCCCGCCGGCGACTTCGGCCTGCTGAGTCTGGCGCTGGCAGATGCGACCTCGGAGGGCGAGTCTGGCAGCCGGATCGTCGCCGAGCTCCGCACCACCATCATCCCTGAGGCGGTGGGCGATGCGCCGGTCACGGTGCTGGTCGGAGGAGCGCCGGCCATGTTCGCCGACATGCTGAAGATAGTCGACTTCATGACCCCCATCGTGTTCGCGGTGGTGCTGACGCTCTCGTTCCTGCTGCTGCTGATGGTGTTCCGCTCGGTGGTGATATCAGCCACCGCCGTGGTCATGAACGTCCTCTCCGTGGGCGCCGCCTACGGCCTGATGACCTTGGTGTTCCAGCACGGGGTCGGAGCCGATCTGCTGGGCTTCCAGCGGACGCCGGCCATAGTCACCTGGGTGCCGCTGCTGCTCTTCTGCGTGCTTTTCGGGCTCTCCATGGACTATCAGGTGTTCCTACTCAGCCGCGTGCGCGAGCACTACGACCGCACTGGCGATACCAGGGGAGCTGTGATCTTTGGCATCTCGTCCACCTCGGGGCTGATCACGGGGGCGGCGCTCATCATGGTCGCGGTGTTCGGCGGCATGGCCAGCGGTGACTTTGTGATCTTCCAGCAGATAGGGTTCGGTCTGGCCGTGGCCGTCGCCCTGGACGTGACCGTGGTGCGCACACTCGTCATGCCGGCCACCATGACGCTCCTGGGCAAGTGGAACTGGTACATGCCCAAGTGGCTGGGATGGCTGCCCGGCATCCAGGTCGACAGCGCGAGTGACTCTGACCGCGCCTGACCGTCGGCGCGGCGGCGCGGCCGGCCGCGCGGGAGTGGCGCGTGGCCAGCGGCGGGCCGCACCCAAGCTTGTGAAGCTCGCCTTCTGGGTAGATGAGCTGCGAACGCTCAAGTGCCCGGGGACACAAGGGGGCTCATCATGCGCAAATACGCGGCCGGAACACTGGCGGTCTGTCTCGCGGCCTTCGGCCTCCTGATCGCGGCGGGCTGCGGGTCGTCGGGAGACGGCGGAGGCTCGACCTCGACCGACGCCCGAACCACGCTCTCCACGGTCGGGCCGACGAGCACGACCGTCCCCCGCCCGGTGGAGGCCTTCGACGAGTCTGGGTACGCCGCCACTACTGTCGTCAGCGGACTACGGATCGTCTGGGAGATGAGGTTCATACCCGACGGGCGTCTGCTGATCACCGAGCGGGAGGGGCGCTTGGTGATAGCCGACGTGGGCAGCGGGCAGGTGACAGAGGTGGGCCGCATCGCCGTATCTGCGATAGGCGAGGGCGGTCTCATGGGGTTCGCCCTCGACCCCGATTTTCAGACCACCCCTAAGATCTACGTCTCGTATACCAGCGGCGAGGGCGGATACACACGCAACAGGGTCAGCAGCTTCCTGCTTACCGGTCTGGATGGGGGCTCGCCGGCGCTGGGTACAGAGACGGTGTTGCTCGACGACATCCCTGCAGGCCAAGTCCACAACGGTAGCCGCGTGGCCTTCGGTCCCGACGGGAACCTCTGGGTCACGACGGGTGACTCGGGTACAGCCGAACTGGCTCAGCATATGGACTCGTTGGCCGGCAAGGTGCTCCGCATGACCACCGAAGGTCTGCCCGCTCAGGGCAACCCATTCGCAACTGAGCCCTATCCCTTCTCCCTCATCTACAGCCTAGGGCATCGGAACCCGCAGGGGCTTGCTTTTCATCCCGTCTCCGGAGTGGCCTACATCACCGAGCACGGCCCCGATGAGAACGACGAGGTGAACGTCCTACAGCCGGGCGGCAACTACGGGTGGCCCGACCTTCGCGGCAAGACCGGCACCGTCGGCTTCGTCGACCCGTTGGCCGCGTGGACCCCGACCATAGCCCCGGCCGGAGCTCTCTTCTGCTCCGGCGGAGCCGTGCCAGGGCTGCGGGGCACCCTGGTGTTCGTCACCCTCAAGCAGAGCGATATTCGGGTACTCACGCCGGCGGATGACACCTTCGCGGTAGTGCTGCGCGAGACGATCCTCTTCGACGAGGAGTTCGGACGCCTGCGGTCCATCGCCCAAGGACCCGACGGAGCACTCTACGTGGGCACCAGCAATCATGACGGGAATGGCGACCCAGGGCCCAAGGACGACCGTATCATCCGGATCGAGCAGGGGAGCCGCTGATCGGGAGGGCCCGGTAGCAGCGGAAGGCCGAGCCCTTTCGCGCCGGCCTGGGGAGGCTACCAGGCCCCGGCCTGGCCGTCCTTGTAGTAGGTGGTGCCCCCGCCCATCCTGTCCACGCGCACGCCGACCGCCGTGCCCGATGACGACCTGGTACCGAGTTCGTAGCTCATGGGGCCGGTGCTGACCCAGGCGACCACGCTCTGCTTGGCGTTGGCCCCGGTGGGAGGAGACATGCACACGCCACCACGCCCCTGCATCCAGGTGATCGCCGGTTCCATCGTCTGCAGGGTCGTCTGGCTGATGCCCTCGTAACCCCCCGATTCGACGGCCACCGCGTCGAACGCAGTCATGGCGTTGCGGATCAGTGATTCGGCAGCCAGATCGGAGGCTTTGTCCGGAGTACCTGCCACCGCGGCCTGCTCTTCGACTACCGCGGCCCCGCCGGTGGTGAGCACCACGGCGACGACTATCGCCCCCACTATCAGTGCAGCGACCAGAATGAAGGTCGCCAGCCGGCCTCCGCCCTTCTTCTGACCTACGGCAGGCTGGGCCGGAGTCGCGGAGGCATACGTGGATCCGAACGTGGAGGGAGACGTGGAGGCGGCGCCGCTGAAGCTGGTGGGCTGCTGCCAGGATTGGGCTGCGTCGGACGCGCTCACCGACTGCGCGGCCGGGTCGGCGGGCGCGGCGGCGTCTCCGCACGACGGACAGCGGTGACCGAGCGCGCGGGGTCTCCCGCATTCTGGACAAGTCACGATGTCGACCATGATCCTGCCTCCAACCGGCGCGTGCTTGGCTCGCCCGGTGCCGATGGCTCTTCGAGTTATGTCGGCATCCTGGGCCGACGCGCTTAGCGCGGCGCTCCGCGCACCGTACGACAGCGGTGGCCCCGGCGCCACCTGGCGGTGCCCCATCCGCTCCAGTGGTGTACCCTTGTTGCCCGCTAGTTCGCGCGCCGCGCGGGGGGCGCAGTCAGGACTTGTTCTCCCGCGAGCAGGGTAACTCTCACACGAGCGCCACACGTGCGCCGTCAGGTACACCATTCCTCACCGCAAGGGGGCCCGCATAGCAGCGCGACGGTCAGTCTCTGCAGAAAGACGGCATCCACGGCGTAGCGAGCCCGTCGACGGAGTCAGGATCTCCGAACTTCTCAGCTCCGACCAGCTGAGGCAACATGCGGCGGCGCTGGCGACCTACCACCCGGTGGACCGGCGCCCGGGCGAAGACCGCCTGCTCCCGCGGCTGGCCCACAATGAAGACACGGTCGTCGGGGCCTATGGCGTAGTCACGCGCGCGGCCACCGCCGGGCAGGCCATCACGCCGGCCGAGACCTGGCTGCTGGACAACTTCTATCTCATCGAGCAACAGATCGCCCTGGCCCGCCGCCATCTGCCGCGCAACTACAGCCGGCAACTGCCGCGGCTCAGCGAGGGTCCCTTGGCCGGGTATCCCCGCATCCACGACCTGGCCCTCGACCTCATCGGGCACCAAGACGGTCGCATCGACCGGGATAACACGGGAGCGTTCATAGCCGCCTACCAGTCGGTAGAGCCTCTGGATCTCGGTGAACTGTGGGCCTTCCCCATCATGCTGCGACTGGGCCTGCTGGAGAACATCAGCCGGGTAGCAGCCAGGATCGCCCGCCGCCGCGAAGAGCGTGACCTCGCCATCAAGTGGGCCGACCGAGTGGTGAGGGTGTCCGAGGAAGAGCCGAAGCGGCTCATCCACTTGCTGGCCGAGTTGGCTGAGGCCCCGGTGTCGCTCACGGCCACCTTCGTGGAGGACTTCTACGCACGGCTGCAAGACCACGGCCCTGTGACAGGCATCGTACAGGCCTGGCTGGAGCACCAGTTGGCGCAAGAAGGGGTGAGTACGCAAAGACTCCTGGAGATCGCCAGCCGCGCGGCCGCCTCCGACCAGATCTCTATCGCAAACAGCATCGGCAGCCTGCGCTTCATCTCGGCCCTGGACTGGGGGCAGTTCGTCGAGGATGTCAGCCCCGTGGAGCAGCTGCTGTCTCTCGACCCGGCCGGGGTCTACTCAGCCCAAGACTTCGTAACCCGCGACCGTTACCGGCACGTTATCGAAGCGGTGGCGCGAGGCAGCAACCTGAGCGAGTCGGAGGTAGCCCGCACGGCCCTCGAGCTGGCCCAGGCCGCGGCAGATGAGGCCGGTGACCAAGACCGCACCGCCCACGTGGGCTACTACCTGGTAAGCCGGGGTAGGCGCTCCCTGGAACACGCGGCCGGCAGCCGGGTGCCTTTGCTCACCAGGCTGGCTCGGGTGCCCCGTCCGCTGAGGCTCTTCGCGTACCTCGCCCCCATCGTCCTCCTGAGCGCGCTGGCCGTCTCACTGCCTATCGCGTACGCCACCGCGCTCGACCAGCTCTACAGCGAGCTCATATTCTTCATACTGGTGGGCTTCTTGGCCGCGTCGGGGCTGGTGGTGCCCATAGTCAACCAGGTGGTGACAGTCATCCTGCCCCCTCGGGTGCTGCCGCGCCTGGACTTCTATGGAGGCATCCCCAAGGCACACCGCACCTTGGTGGTCGTCCCCACGCTGGCGAGCTCCCCCGACCAGGTTACCGGCTTGTTGGAAGCCCTGGAGGTGCGCTACCTGGGCAACCGCGATCGTAATCTTTTCTTTGCGCTGCTCACCGACTTCACCGACGCACCCGAAGAGACGCAGCCGGGCGACGCCGAGGTGCTTGCCGCCCTTCGCGGCGGCATCGAGTCACTCAACGATACCTACGCCGAAGAGGGCCGCAGCATCTTCTATCTATTCCACCGGGCGCGGGCCTGGAACCCTCGCGACCGCGTGTGGATGGGCTGGGAGCGCAAGCGCGGCAAGCTCGAGCAGCTCAACGCCCTGCTGCTCGCTGCCAGAGCTCACGATGAGCAGCCGCAGGCAGGCGCAGAGAAGACTGGCGCAGACCGGGCAGAGGCGGCGCGCGCAGAGGCCACCCGGGCAGAGGCCACCGGGGCGTTCTCAGACATCGTCGGCGACCAGTCGCTTCTGGGCTCTATGCGGTACGTCATCACCCTGGACACCGACACCCAACTGCCCCGGGACACCGCCCAGCTCCTGGTGGGCAACATGGCTCACCCGCTCAATCGCCCTGTGTACGACCCGGCGCGCGGACGGGTGCAGGAGGGATACGGCATCCTGCAGCCCCGGGCGTCCATCAGCCTGACCAGCACGAGCGGCTCGCGCTTCACGCGCCTCTTCGCGGGTGAGGCCGGCATCGACCCGTATACGCGGGAGATATCGGACGTCTATCAGGATCTCTTCGGCGAAGGCTCCTTCGTCGGCAAAGGCATATACGACGTACAGGCCTTCTCTGCCGCTCTCTCCGGACGCCTTCCTCAGAACCTCATACTCAGCCACGACCTGCTGGAGGGCTGCTACGCGCGCTCGGCCCTGGTGGCCGATGTCGACCTCATCGAGGAGCATCCCATCAGCTACTCCATGGACGCAAGCCGCAGGCACCGCTGGACCAGGGGCGATTGGCAGCTGACCGGCTGGCTGTTGCCGCGCGTGCCCGGGCCCGCCGGCAAGCGCGTGCACAACCCACTGTCGCTGCTCTCGGTCTGGAAGCTGTTCGATAATCTGCGGCGCAGCCTGCTGCCGGCGGCGCTGCTGGCCTTGTGGCTGGGAGGATGGTACTGGCAGAGCGGCTTCTTCTGGTTGTGGCCTCTCTTGGTGGCCGGCGTATTCTTCGGGCCGGTGATCATCGCGGGGCTGGTCGACCTGGCGCGAAAGCCTACGGAGCGCAAGTGGCCGCTGCACTTCAACCTCACGGCCAAGTCGCTGTCCCTTCCCCTGCTTCGCGCCCTGCTTGCGCTGGTCTTCTTACCGTACGACGCGCTCATCTACCTGAGTGCCATTCTGCGCGCTGTCACCGGCCTGCTTATCACGCGGCGGGGGCTGCTCATGTGGCAGTTGCCGTCGTACAGGCGGCGGAACTCGCGCAGCACTCCTGCGGGCTTCTATATAGAGATGTGGGCCGCCCCCGCCTTGGCGATCGTGCTGGCTGCCTCGCTCTTGTTCTTGCCCCGCCTCCCCTTGGCCGAATGGCCTTTCGTCGCGCCTTTCGTCGCGCTTTGGCTAGTGGCCCCCCTGGTCGGTTGGTGGATCAGCCGGCCCCTGCGGGCGCCATCTGCCGAACTGGGTGAGAACCAGCGCACCTTCTTGCGGGCCACGGCGCGACGCACCTGGAGGTTCTTCACCGACTTCGTCGGGCCCGCCGACAACTGGTTGCCGCCCGACAACTACCAGGAGTATCCGACCCCGGTCGTGGCTCATCGCACCTCTCCCACCAACATAGGCATGGCTTTGCTCGCGAACCTGGTGGCGCACGACTTCGGCTACATCGGCACCGGCGAGTTGCTCAGGCGCACCGAGCGGACCCTCCGGACCTTGGAGAAGCTCGAACGCTTTCACGGTCACTTTCTCAACTGGTACGACACTCAGACCCTGAAGTCCCTGAATCCCGAGTACATCTCGGCGGTGGATAGTGGCAATCTCGCGGCGAGCCTCGTCGCTCTCAGGGCCGGTCTGCTTGAACTCAAGGCACGCCCGCTGCTCTCGCCGCGCACCTTCCAGGGCATCGAAGACACGCTGCTGGAGCTGGCGGCCAGCGACGCGTCGTCTCCGACCCCCGGCATCCAGAGTCACGTAAAGGTGCTGCGGCAGTTGGCGCGCTCCGATGGGGTACAGACCGTCGCGACGGCGCAGTCGCTCATGCACAAGCTCTGTCAGGGCACTCGCGACCTGCTCGACGCGCTCCCCCCGGACGCCGACCGTCAACTCAAGTACTGGGCGCGGGCGGCGAACCGACAATGTCGACGGCATCGAGACGACCTCCGTTCGGTATTGCCCGAACCGGGCGAGTTCGCCGACACCATGCCCACTCTGACCGAGGCGGCCGACCACGAGCGCCTGCAGACCATCGACGCCCTGGCCGCCCGCTGTCATGAACTGGCGAACATGGACTTCGAACTCGTCTACGATCCCTCGCGGAACCTCCTCAACATAGGCTATGACCTGGGCGAGCGACGTCGCGATCCTTCGTGGTACGACATGCTGGCTTCGGAGGCCCGCCTCACCAGTTATCTGCTGATCGCCCAAGGCCAGCTGCCACAGAAGCACTGGTTCGCCCTAAGCCGCCTGCTGGCCAGCCGCGGCGGCGACCTCAGCCTGATGTCTTGGAGCGGTTCGATGTTCGAGTACCTGATGCCGCTGCTCTTCTTGCCGAGCTACGAGAACACCCTGTTGGACCAGGCCTGTCGGGCCGCCATCAGTCGTCAGATCGACTACGCTCATCAACGCCACGTGCCCTGGGGCATATCCGAGTCGTGCTACAACGCGGTGGACATGAACCAGGTCTACCAATACCGGGCCTTCGGCGTGCCCGGGCTGGGCTTCAAGACCGGTCTCGCCGACGATCTGGTGATCGCCCCTTACGCCAGCGCCCTCGCTCTCACCATCGTGCCCCGCGAGGCCTGCCGCAACCTGCAGAATCTCAGTAACGGGGGGCTCTCCGGCGTCTACGGCCTGTACGAGGCCGTCGACTACACGCCTTCGCGACTGCTCCCGGACACCAACCGCACGGTGGTGCGCAACTTCATGGCACATCACCAAGGGATGGCCTTCTTGGCTATCGCCCACGCGCTCTTGGACCGGCCCATCCAGCGCCTGTTTACCTCCGACCCGCAGGTGCAGACGGCCGACATGCTGCTGCAGGAGCGCATACCCAAGCAGACCGTGACCATCCTGCCCCGTGCCTCGCAGTTCGAGACCGGGCAACTATCGGCCACCGAGGCCGCCGCGGTGCAGAGGGTCGTGACCGAACCCAATACGCCGCTGCCGGAGGTGCACCTGCTGTCCAACGGCAGCTACCACGTCATGGCTACCCAGGCGGGCGGCGGCTACAGCCGTTGGCGAGACCTGGCCGTCACCCGCTGGCGCGAAGACGCTACCCGCGACGACTACGGCACGTTCATCTACCTGCGTGACACGGAGACTGAAAGATACTGGTCGGCCACCTACCAGCCGACGCGCAAGAAGCCCGATCGCTACGAAGCGGTCTTCGTACAGGCGCGCGCCGAGTACCGCAGGCGCGACTATAAGATCGATGCCCACACCGAGATCTGTGTCTCTCCCGAAGACGACGTCGAGATTCGCCGGGTGACTCTGACCAATGTCTCCGATCAGCCGCGCGAGATCGAGGTGACCAGCTACGCAGAAGTGGTCATGGCGCCCCTGGACGCCGACCTCGCCCACCGGACATTCAGCAACCTATTCGTGTCGACGGAGATCTTGCCCGAGCAGAAGGCCATACTCTGCCGGCGCCGGCCTCGCTCGCCCGGCGAAGAGACTCCCTGGATGCTGCACATGCTCTCGAGGCCCGATTCCCAGGAGCGCGCGGTCTCGTACGAGACCGACCGTGCGCGGTTCATAGGACGCGGTAGGACGGCCGCCGACCCGCTCGCCATGCAGACCGACCTATCGGACACTGAGGGTCCGGTGCTCGATCCGGTGGCAGCGATACGCACCACTCTCACGCTGGGTCCCGACCAATCTCAGTCGGTGCGCTTCATCTCGGGCATGGCCGACACCCGTGAGGCTGCCCTGGCGATCATCAACAAGTACCACGACCGCCATTTCATCGAGCGCGCTTTCGAGATGGCTTGGTTCGAGAGTCAGGAGCTGCTTCGCTTGCTGAACATCACCGAGGCCGACGCCCAGACCTACGGGCACATGGCTACCTCGGTGATACACGCGAGCGCCCTGCGCCGCTCTTCGCCCGGCGTGATCGCGCGCAACCAACTGGGACAATCCGGGCTGTGGCGCTTCGGCATCTCGGGGGACCTCCCCATCGTACTGCTCAAAATAGGCGACCCAAGCCGCATCGACATGGTGAGACAGGCCCTGCAGGCGCATGCGTACTGGCGCAAGAAGGGCCTCGACACCGATCTGCTCATCTTGAACGAGGACTACTCTGGCTATCGAGCGATCCTCCAGGACGAGATCGTGGGACTCATAGGCGCGGGGCCCGAGGCTTCGCTGCTAGATAGACCAGGTGGGGTCTTCGTAAGACGCGCGGAGGAGCTCTCCGAAGAGGACCGGGTTCTCTTTCAGACCGTCGCCCGTGTCCTGTTCGCCGGCTCGGCCGAGGCGCTGGCGGACCAGACCCAGCGCCGCTCGTCCGCGGAGCGCGCGCCCGCCCCGCTGCAGCCCTCGCGTGCCCCTGCGAAGGAGACCGTCGAGCCCTTGCCTGCTCGCGAGACTATCTTCCCCAGCGATCTGGGCGGCTTCACTCCCGACGGCCGCGAGTATGTCATCAGCATGGAACCCGGGGAGAGCACTCCGGCGCCCTGGACCAACGTCATAGCTAGCGAGCACATCGGTACGGTGGTCAGCGAGAAGGGCAGCGCGTACACCTGGGTGGAGAACGCCCATGAATTCCGGCTGACGACCTTCCAGAACGACCCGGTGAGCGACGCAGGCGGTGAGGCCGTCTACCTGCGGGACGAAGAGACAGGCGTCTATTGGTCACCCACCCCCTTGCCTTGTCCCGGCAAGTCCGGATACGTGTGCCGGCACGGCTTCGGCTACACCGTGTTCGAACACCTCGAGTCGGGGATCTTCTCCGAACTCACCACCTACGTGGCCACGGACGCGCCCGTCAAGTTCGTCACCGTCAAACTGTCCAACCGCTCGGGCCGCAGCCGCAGCCTCTCTCTGACGGCCTACTGGGAGTTGGTGCTCGGCGAGTGGCGGCACACCAACCTCATGCACATCGTCACCGAGAAGGACCCGGAGACCGGCGCTCTGTTGGCCCGCAACGCCTATTCGCGCCGCACCCCGGACAAGGTGCTGTTCGCCCAGGTGAGCGAGCCCAAACGCACTATCACTGGGAGCCGGATGGAGTTTTTCGGACGCAACGGCTCACTGGCCGCCCCTGCTGCGATGCGGGCTGCGCACCTCTCAGGCAAGACCGGCGCAGCCCTGGATCCCTGCGCCGCGATACAGACCCCCATCCGACTGGAAGATGGAGAAGAGCGAGAGGTCGTCTTGATCCTGGGCGCCGCCTCCGGCGCCGATGAGGCCCGCCGCCTCTGCCTGACCTTCGGGGGGCCTCTGGGGGCACGGCAGGCCCTGGAAGACGTGTGGATGCACTGGAACCGACTGCTGGGCACGATGTATGTCGAGACCCCAGACCGGGAGCTCGACGTGCTCGCCAACGGGTGGCTGGTCTACCAGACCCTCTCCTCCAGGATGTGGGGCCGCAGCGGCTACTATCAGTCGGGAGGCGCCTTCGGCTTCCGCGACCAATTGCAGGACAGCGTGGCACTGCTGTTTGCTGCGCCTCATCTCACGCGCGAGCACCTGCTGCGCTGCGCCGAGCGGCAGTTCCGCGAAGGCGACGTGCAGCATTGGTGGCACCCTCCCAGCGGACATGGGGTGCGTTCGCACTCCTCGGACGACTACCTCTGGCTGCCTTACGCGACCTGTCAGTACGTGAGCGCCACCGGCGACACCGGCGTGCTGCACGAGGTGTTGCCCTTCATAGAAGGCCGGCAGGTCGCTTCGCAAGAAGAAGCCTACTACGACCAACCCCAGCGCTCGGCCGAGTCGGCCACCCTGTACGACCACTGTGTGCTGGCCCTCAAGCACAGCCTGCGGTTCGGGTCTCACGGTCTGCCGCTCATGGGCTCGGGGGACTGGAACGACGGCATGAACCTGGTCGGCGTCGAGGGCAAGGGAGAGAGCGTGTGGCTGAGCTGGTTCTTGCTCGAGAACCTACGGCTCTTCGAGAGCTTGGCCCGCCTCCACGGAGACGACGACTTCGCCGGCCTTTGCGCGAGCCACGCCGAAGAGCTGCGGGCCAACACCGAGGCGTACGCCTGGGACGGCGAGTGGTACCGCCGCGCCTACTTCGACGACGGCACACCCTTGGGCTCGGCCACCAACGACGAGTGCCGTATCGACTCCATCAGCCAGAGCTGGGCGGTCATCTCCGGGGCAGGATCTCCGGAGCGCGCACGCGCTGCCATGAAGGCCGTCGACAAGATGCTGGTCGACCGGGCCGCCGGACTGGTCAAGCTCTTAGACCCGCCCTTCGACAAGTCGGAGATGGAGCCTGGTTACATCAAGGGCTACCTGCCCGGGGTTCGCGAGAACGGCGGCCAATACACGCATGCCGCGGTGTGGACGGCCATGGCCTTCGCCCTGATGGGCGAGACCGAGAAAGCCTGGGAGCTCTTCCACATGCTGAGCCCCATGAGTCACGCCGGCGACAGCGCAGCTGCCGAGGTCTACAAGGTGGAGCCGTATGTGATGTCCGCGGACATCTACAGCGCGGCTCCACATACAGGGCGCGGCGGATGGACTTGGTATACGGGGGCCGCCGGCTGGATGTACCGCTTGGCGGTGGAGACGCTGCTGGGACTGCACCTGGAGGTGGACCGGCTGCGTATGGAGCCGCGCGTACCCAAGACCTGGGATTCGTTCAAGATCTACTACCGTTACCGCGAGACCCATTACGACATCAAGTTCACGCGCACGGCCGGCGGCACCGGCCGGCGGCGCGGCGCGGGCGTCCAGTCCGTGTCCCGGGTGACCCTTGACGGCAAAGAGCTACAAACGACCGCTGCCACCAAGGGTACGCTCCCCTTGGTGGACGATCGCCGCGACCACTACGTCACCGTCGAGTTCGGCTAGCGAGACCCTACGAGCCCGGCGCTGTGCGGGGTCGAAGGAACCTCTCCCCCTGAAAGCGCTTGAACTCCGCGTAGGCTCGGGCCAGAAGCCGTGAGTTGCGACGCGAGGAGAAGTTGGGGACCAGAACGAGCAGCGGATTGCGTCGCCGAGGGATGCTGACCGTCAACCTCGCGGCTATCCGCGGCCAAGAGTAGAACCTGCGGTTGCAGGTGATCATCTCGTCTATCACGTCGTCGAGTGAGAGCCTCTGGTAGCGCGCGGTCGGATAGGTGAGCGTGTAGTACTTCCAGTCGTCGGGGAAACGGTCCAGGGGGATGCGCCCCTCTTGCTCCATCGCGGTCCACAGGCGAGTGCCGGGCAACGGGGTCATGAACGAGACGTTCAGGTTGTCCACCCCGTAGGCACTGGCGGTGGCGGCGACCCGACGCCCGATGCCCTTGCCGTCCACATCCAAGCCGATCATAAAAGAGCCGACCACCATGATGTTGTGACGCCGGATGCGGCGGACAGAGGCGGCCAGGTCTCTGGCTTCGGAGAGATTGAACCGCTTGCCGATCTCCGACAGCCCCTCGGGCGCGGGTGATTCGAAGCCTATGAACACACCTCTACATCCCGCCTTGAAGGCCAAGGTCATGAGTTCCTCGTCGTCGGCGAAGTTGACCGTGGTCTGTGTCAACCACCGCTTGCCCAACTTCGCGTCGGCCATGGCGCGAAAGAGCTCCTTAGCCCGGCGTATCTGCGCCGCCGACGTGCCGATGAAGTTGTCATCGACGACGAAGATGCGCGATTCGGGGGTCGCCCGCAACTCCTCTATGATGTCCACTACGGGGCGTTGTCGGTAGCGCGCGCCGTTGAAGGCGGTCACGCTGCAGAAGTTGCAGCCCAGAGGGCAGCCGCGGGTGGTCTGGATGGCCCCGAACATGTACTGCCGAGGCAGCAGGTCGTGACGAGCCGGGCGGATCTCGCTCACATCGGCCAATCCTCCCTCATAGAGAGGCTGGAGGCATCCCTGCTCGAGGTCGCTGAGGACCTCGGCCCATACTCCCTCGGCCTCGCCGGTGACCACGCAGTCCACGTGCTCACTCGCTTCGGCGGTGCACATAGTGGCGTGAATGCCGCCCATGATGACGGGCACCCCCAAGGCGCGGAAGTGGGCCGCGACGTCGTACGCGCGGTTGGCCTGAGAAGTGAAGGCCGTTATGCCGACCACATCCGGGCGCGGCAGGCTCTCGTAATGCGGGTCGCCGAGGTTCTCGTCCACGATGCTGGTCTGCCAGTGCTCGGGGGTGAGCCCGGCAAGCACCATCAGGCCCAGCGGCTGCCAAAGTCGGTATCGGCGGCTCCAACGGCTCTTACTGCCCTGGGCCATGTTCACCAGAGAGTTAGACGGATTGACCAGCAGTAGTCGCGACACATGTACCTCTTTCGCGTTGCCGTTTGCCAGGCCCAGGTGGGGACGATTGGACGGCCCAGGATCCGCCTATTCCTTGAATGTTACCCCCATCTGTGCTTCACCATGCGGATGTGCTACACTCCCGGCAAGCATTCGTAAGGAATACGCCAAGGCCCAGCGCCGAGTCTCTTTCTCCCCGCTCAGTCTCCAGTCTTTCTCTCGTATGTCGTAATGTAACTCCGTATTTGGAGGCTGTAGTGAGTTCAGCAAAATTGTACGTTGGCAACCTTAGCTACGACACCACCGAGGCGACCATCAAGGCCGCCTTCGAGGCTCATGGCGAGGTCAACTCGGTGAACCTGATCACCGACCGCGACACCGGTCGCCCCAAGGGCTTCGGTTTCGTGGAAATGGGATCACCTGAAGAGGCCGCGGCCGCGAAGAGCGCCCTGGACAACTCTCAGGTCGATGGCCGCGCCATCAAGGTGGATGAGGCCAAAGAGATGACCCCCCGCGCCCCCCGCTCCGGCGGATACGGTGGTGGCGGCGGTGGCTACGGTGGCGGCGGTGGCTACGGTGGCGGTGGCAACCGCAGCTGGTAGGCTCCTAAACACAAGCATCGCTTCAGAAACGCCGGCCCCAGGGCCGGCGTTTTCTGTAGTGGCGCCTTACTGCCGTTCGCTGCGGCGGGTCACAGGGGCAGGTGATGAGCAGGCACGCCGCGCTAGGAACCCGCGTGACCGGCGTGGTATTTGGCTATCTGCTCGTCGACGTAGTCTTGAGGGATGGGCTCCCCCACCATGGCCAGGAACATAGGCGCCGAGGTCTCGCCCAAGAAGCGAAAGTGCTCGGTCATCGCCGCGCGCTGCGCATCGAAGCCTCCCAGCGAGGCCAGGTAGCCCGCGAACCCACCCGGAGCCTTGTCCAGCTCGAGCAGCATGGCGGCGTTGTCGCCGATGGCTTCTATCTTCTTGCGGTTGCGTATCAGGCGGGGGTCGGCCGCCAGCCGGTCGATGTCATCCGCGGTGAGCCGGGAGATCCGGTGCGGATCGAAGCCTCCGAAGGCCTCCTTGATGCCGGGCCACTTCGACTCGACCACCTTCCAGTTCATGCCCGACTGAAAGACGACTTTGCTCATGCGCTCCAGGTAGCCGGAGAGGTCTTCTGGTCTGGTGTCACGTGGATCGTGCATAGTGCCTCCTTGTCTAGCGCTCAGCCAACGACACCGCCAGTATGGCCAGATCGTCAGTGAGATCATCGCAGGAAAGGTCAGTCACCCGCTTGAAGATAGCCGCGGGCAGATCCTCCGCCCTGGTGTCGTCGAGAGAAGCCACGATCTCCAGCAGGCGCTCCTCGCCCAGCCGCTCTGTCCGGCCGCTGTGCGGAGCACCGCACGTCACTGACACCGTCCGTGTAGAGCAGCAAGAGGTCTCCCGGCGCCAGCACCTCCTCCGACTCCGTGTACTTGGCATCCGGGAACACGCCCAGCACCGGGGACGAGCCCTCTAGGATGAAGGTCTCGCCTGAGGCTCTTCTGACTATGCCGGGAGGGTGTCCCGCGCTGGTGAAGCGCAGGTGGCCGGTGATGGTGTCGAGGACACCGTAGAAGGCGGTGATGAACGTGAGCTCTCCCTGGCTGCGCGCGGTGCTGCGGATGGTCACCAGATTGGCCTTCTGCATAGCGCCCGCAGGGCTCTGATCGTCAAAGGCAAAGGCCTCAATGGTGTTCTTAGCCACCGCCGTGAGGGTGGCGGCTTCGAGACCGTGGCCCGAGACGTCACCTATCAGGAGCCCCACCGCGGACTTCGGCAACACGAAGAGGTCGCAGAAGTCGCCGCCCACCCTGGCGGCCTCAGCCGCCGGACGGTAGAGACGCCCGAAGGTGATACCCGGAACACTCTCGGGCATGATCAGTAGAGCTTCTTGCAGTACGTCGGCGATGTGCCGCTGCGCTTCTTCGCGCTGTCGCAGGGCCTCCTCGCTCTGCTTGAGCTCCCTGAAGAGCAGACTGTACGGTTGTCGCAAGGCCGTCTCGACCACCGCCCGGTAGATAAGGTAGAACGCCCACACCTTGAGCAGATGGCCGGCCATGTTGCTGGCTCCGGTGGGAGTGCTGTAGAAGGTGAAGAGCACCTCGGCGGCGATGGTGAGCACGATGGCGCCCGCGAGGCGGCGGAACACGTAAGGCTCGAAGGCCGCTCTCCGCCACACCAGCAGGCCCAGCGCCACCAGCAAGAACACACAGATGACGTACTCGCTCACGATCTTGAAGGTAGTGAGGCCGGTCTCCGGCACGAAGGCGGTGGGAAAGACCCCGGTGAAGACCATGGTCAGCAACCCCGCCCAAGCCAGCCCGAACCCGAACAGATACCAACCCGCGTGAAAGCGCCTGTTCATCACCAGGGGCGCCGCCACCAGAGCCGCGGCCTGCAGATAGCGTGCCACCAGCCACAGCTGCGTGGGCAGATCAGCCGTCTGCCCGGGGAAGACGTTCATCCCCGCGTACGCGAGGGTATGCAGCAGCTCCACCAGGGCTACGTAGCCCAACGCCAAGCCGAGAGCAAGGACGTAGTTGTTGGTGAAGTAGCGCCGCGCGTTCCACGCGATCACGAACACCGCCGCCTCGACCACCACGCTGAACAGCTCGACGATGCCGTGGAACAAGTTGTAGCTGTAGAGGCTGGTCAGGTATACGCCTGCCATCACCGCCGCAAGTGCGGCGTAGCGGGCAACGTTCGCGAGCACGTGCCGGTCTACGACAGCCGTCTCCACCACACTCGTCCCCTCCAGAGTCTTGCAGGCCGGCCCCACGATATCATCCGCCGCTCGGCCGTGTCGCGGCCGAATAGTGCGCCTGCTACTACGACCCGAAGCCGGACGAGAACAGCAATATGACGAACCAGAACAAGAAGAAGGCCACATGCATACCGGCAGCGGCAAGGTAGGTGAAGGCTGCGGCCCGCAGCACCTTGCGCACCGTCCGCTCCTCGGACATGACGATCACATGCCCCGCTTCGAGCAAGACCACAGCCCGCTTGCTCGCGTTGAGTTCCACCGGCAGCGTCACCACGGCGAACGCTACCTCCATCCCCATGATGGCCACGGCCAACCACATGAAGGGGACGATGCCCAAGACGAAGCCGCCGATCAAGAAGACCGGGCTGATCCACGCCAGCTGCATCAGCCAGCGCGCCAGCCTGTCGCGGACGCGCAGCAAAGGAAACCCTTGGGCGTCCTGGATGGCGTGTCCGACCTCGTGCCCCACGATCCCCACGCTGAGGTCGGTGTGGCGGGTGGCCGTACGCTCGGTGATGATCAGGCGCTTTGTGGTGGGATCGTAGGCGTCGCCCACCCCCGACTCGTCACCCACCACCACGGAGACCGCCTGCAGTCCCGACTGGTCCAGCAGGTGGCGCGCCGCGTCATGACCGGTGATGTGCTCAGCGTTCTCGATCTCGTCTGCTTCGCGGAAGGTGGCACGCACCCGCGCCTGCGCCCAAGCTCCCAGGCCGAGGGGCACGACGAGCAGGAGGATCACGATGAGGTTCAGGCTGGGCACCGGCGGGGCATCTTCGCGGCCGGCCGAGCCGCCGGGTCGGGGGCTACCGTCACATGCCGATCCTGGGCGGTTCGCCCGGGGCCAGCAGGGCGTCCATCTGGCCCATGGCCAGCTTCATGCCTTCTTCCATGCCCATCTCCAGAAGCTTCTGCATGTCGTCCTCGGAGTCCCAGCGGGAAGTCACCGTCATGCGGGTCTTCTTTCCTTGGGCCTCCAGTTCCACGCGCCCGTGGGTGGTGGGCATGGCGGCATCGGGCGAGCCGGCCTCATCTGAGAACCCATCGTCGAACTCGAACACGCTCGCCTCTTCGACCGCCAGCGTGCGCATCCACCCCCCGGCCCGTTCGCCGTCCGGTCCGGTCATGAAGTATTCCGACCTACCCCCCGGGCTGAACTCGTGCAGCAAGAAGGTGGCCGGCCATCCCGGGGGCCCCCACCAACGCTCCAACTTGTGAAGGTCCCCCCACAGCTCCCATACCTCTTCTGGCGGGGCTTTCAGTTCAGCGGTGATGACAAGCGTGAGCGCCTGCGGGTCGCGTTCGCTGCTGAGCACAGCCATGAGGTCCTCCTTGCAGAGATGGAGAGTCGTCGTGCGTGAACGCTTGAGTCGTTAGATGCCCGATTACGGCCAGAATCACTCCCGCGCCGCTTGCCACCGCGCGCCGGCGCGCGCGGACGGACCTGCATGTCACCACGGGCGGGCAAGGTGCGCGCCGCGGGCGTGCGCCTCTACCTGACGGTCTTCAGCGCGTACCTGCGGGTGCCGAGGCCCTTCTGCTCCGCGTACTCCAGGGTGCGCAGGCCGCTCACACCGGTGACCTTGGCGAACTTGTCCTCGCCGGCGGCCATACCCTCGCCGCGGCCACCCACAGTCCCCGGGCGCAGCCAGCACCAGGTCGTAGGCCGCCTGCTCGATGGCCACCGGGTCGAGCGAGGCCAGGACGCCTATGTCCGCCACCAGGGGCGCGTCGGAGAAGTCCCAGCAATCACAGTCGGGGGTCACGTTCGTGACCCAGGACAGGTAGACGACCTTGCCCTTCTTGGCGTCCAGGACAGCGGCGGCGTGATCGACTATCTTCTCCTGGGCCACCTGGGGGTCGGTCTTCCACTGGATATCTATGGCGCCATAGGCGCAGCGGGCCACGCACTCCCCACAGCCGATGCATACCTCCAGGTCGACCACGGCCGAGTCATGCTCCAGCTTCATGGCCTGCACCGAACAGCCCTCCACGCAGCGACCGCAGCGCGTGCACTTGTCGGCGATGATCTCGGGCTTGAAGTCGGCGTGCATGCGCTGTTTGGCGCTGCGGCTGCCCAGGCCCATGCCCACGTTCTTGAAGACACCGCCGAAGCCGGTGAGCTCGTGGCCCTTGAAGTGAGTCATGACCACCAGGGCATCGGCATGCATGACCGCCGCACCTATGCGCACCGAGTCGAAGTGGCGGGAGTCGGCGATGGGTACCTCCGCCGAATCCCTGCCGTCGAGTGCCGTCGGCGATGATGATAGGCGCCTCGACGGTCGCGAACGCGAAACCGTTGTGCAGGGCGCAGGCGATGTGGTCCACCGCGTTGGCGCGCTGTCCGCGTATAGAGAGTGTTGGCGTCGGTGAGAAAGGGCCGGCCGCCTGCGGCCTTGACCGCGCGCACCATCTCCCGAGCGAAGACGGGGCTGAGAGAAGCCGGTGTTGCCCTCTTCGCCGAAGTGCAGCTTGATGGCCACCAGGTCGTCCTTGGCGATGACGTCTTGCAGGCCCGCCCTCTGCGCCAGCTTGCCGCAGCGCGCCACCAGCGACTCCTTGGCCGCGGTGTGCATAGGCGCGAACCAGACGGTGGCGGCGCCGTCGCCGGAGGCCGACGCGCCGCTCAGTCCCGCTTCAGACACGAGTCTCGTCATTGTCGCTACGGCTTCGTCGACTTCTCAGCCTCCCTCGTGCTTCTCGCTTGCTGCCTCTTGGCCATGATACCGCCCCCGCGCAGCCAAATCAGCGACGGCCACAGTACACCTGCTGCGTACGCCTTCTGGATGTCATATAGTGAGGCAGCGAGGCTCCAGTACGGAGTGGCGCATCGGACATCGAGGCCAAGTAGGAGGACGGCATGAAGGCCATGGTCGTTTATGAGTCGCATTGGGGCAACACGGCCGCCGTCGCGCGGGCGGTAGCCGAGGGCATCGGAGACGGCACGACGGCTCTATCCACCGGCGAGGCCGACGCAGCGGCCGTCGCCGGACTCGACCTGCTCGTGGTCGGCGCCCCGGTGCTGGGCTTTCGCCTCTCGAACGAGCAGATGTACAAGACCATGCGCGCGCGACCGGGCAAGGGCGACCCGCCCGACCTCTCTCATCCTCCGGTGGGCGCTTGGCTGAAGTCGGTGCCCGCCGGCGCCGCTGCCGTGGCCGCGTTCGATACCCGCGTGCGCGGCCCCTTCGGCAAAGCCGCCCCGGCGATACTGAACGCCTGCGACAGAGCGGCTACCGCTCGCTCGGCGGGCCCGAGGGGTTCTTGGTCAAAGGAGCCCAAGGACCGATGCGCGAGGGTGAACTCGACCGGGCCCGGGAGTGGGGCCGCAAGTTGGCCGAGACCTTGGAAGGGTCGACTAGAGACCGCACTCCTTCGGGGGCGCCCCGCCGGAGACGACTCACTGCCTTGCGCCATTCCCGCCGGCGACCACCAGACTCGCTGCGCTTCAGCGCAGACTCAGCGCCAGCAACTTCGTGCCATCCGCTACAAAGAGCCGTCCGTTAGCCGCCGACAACGTGGCGAACTGAGTAGGCGACGGGGTTATCTGCAGCGTGTAGGCCACCGCGCCGTCAGCTGGGTCTACCGCCTTCACCACACCTTCGCGGGTCAGGGTCCAGACATGGCCGGCGGCGATGATCGGTGACCCGCTGCGGCCGGGCACACTCCAGGCGATACTGAGCTGGTCGCTCGTCACGTCCACCGCAGTCAGACTCTCGGTGCAAGGCACGAAGACCCTGGACCCTTGGGCTATCGCAGTGCCGAAAGCCGAAGAACCCACAGACAGGGCGGTGATCTCGCCTCCGATCTCGCCCAGGTTGGCCGCGTCCAGCAGATAGGCGCCGCCGTCCTTGCCTATGATCATCACCCTCCCGTTCTCGAGCAGCACAGGAGCGGTGGTGTTGATGTCCAGGTCGCTCTGGTTGAGAGCCACCCAGTGGTTCGGAGCGAAGTAGTCGACCACCTCGAGCTGGGGCGACATCCTGATCACGGCGCTACCGAAGTCGAAGGTGGACGTCGAAGCTGTGTTACCGATGGCCACCCAGAGATTGCCGTCCGAGTCCACCGGTATCCCCGTCGGGTTCCAGATACCGCCCATGCGCTCGGTGGGCACGATGTAGCTGATGGCTTCGCCGGAGCCGTCCGCGGGCACTCCCATCACAGCACCCTTGTACTCTCCGCAGTCACCGGCCATGCCGCCGAACGGCACGTACACCATCCCCCGGCTCAAGGTGAGGGCCCCCCGCTGCTGCTCCACCGTGGCCGACAGGCCGGGCGGGTCGATGGGACGGTCCCACAACACGGCACCGTTCTCGAGATCGAGAGCGAAGAGCTGGTGATGCGGGCCATCGCTCAGAAAAGCGACCACGTAGATGACGCCCTTGTCAGTGTCGATGACAGGAGTGCCGGTGATGCCCGACGGGTTGATGTTGCCGCAGGGCAGGGTGCCACCGTCGACGGGGGTACCCAGTGCCACCTGCCATCCGATCTCGCCGGTGGCCGCGTCCAACGAAAGCACGTTGTTGCCCTCGGTAGCCACGATCACCTGTTCACCCACGATCAAGGGCTGCGCGTACATGTAGTTGCCTAGGTCCGCCGAGGTCCACGCCTGCAGCACCTGGCCGAGCGGCTCCTGGTCGTCAGAGATGCCGCTGCGGGCCAGGTCATGGTGATAGGCATGGGCCAATCGCCCGTCCCGGCGGCGAGGGTCGTCGTCGTGGGCGCAAGGGTGGTCGTGGGCGCAAGGGTGGTAGTCGCCTCTGTTCCGCCGCAGGCCCCCAGTGACGATCGACAGACCAAGAAGCGCGAGCACCAAGACGGTCACGGTGAATAGCGTCCTGCGCATGCTCACTCCTTTCGACCTGACCACGATGGGTCGATGCCGACACAGGCCGTGTACCCGAAAGAGGCCCGGTTCACTCGGACGGCCGGGGGCAGCGGCGACGTCCGGGGGCTTCGCTCCTGGAAAACCTGGCCTCCGGGTACTACGATGACTCAGGTGGCTTCCAATTCCAGCGCCCCACGAACATCCAAGGAGCGATGCCATGGCGATCACCGACAGGCCCGCGCTCAGCGACGCTGAGAAGCGGATGTCCATAGCGAAGTACTATGATCTGCCGCTGTATCCACCGGGACCACGCGAGAAGCAGCTCCTGCGCCACATGCCCCTGGACCTCAAGGACGCCTTGCTTCCTGAGAACCTGCTGGACCTATTGGAGCCCACGGGCTATCTGGACGCCGAGTACGGCTACTGTACGCTGCCGGGCGGCGCCGGCTACATGGCCATGTACTTCGTGTATCCCTACTGCACGCCGCGGATGATCGGGTGGTGGTTTCGCTGGGTGAACGTCCTACCCAAGACCCAGCCCGAGGGCACCGGCAACCTTAAGTACAAGCTCTGGTGTCCGCCCGACCACATCATCCACGCCTTCAACAACGGCAAGGACCTCTCCGAGGGACAGTGGGCCATCGAGTCGATCGACCTGGGCGAGGGCGACGAGAAGATCTTGTACCGCCGGGTACATCTGGACGCCAAACAGTACGGCCTCACCCCGGAGCGCGAGCAGGAGTTTCGTGAGGCCGGATGCTGGGTGGACCTCTCCAACGTGACCTTTCACTCACCTGAGGACGACGAGCAATATCCCGGCAACTGGCTGTGGCTGACCGTCTCGCGACCCTGCGTCCAAGGCGGGGTGGAGATACGCACACGCTTGTGGATGGGCTACGGCGCGAAGGACGGCAAGCTGTACTACGACGACTCCACGCCTGAGGTGTTCCGCAGCGAGGAGACCATGCGCAAGTTCCTCATCCACACCACCGTGGAGCATC
Organism: uncultured Actinomycetes bacterium; assembly: GCA_963718375.1. Classification (GTDB taxonomy): domain Bacteria; phylum Actinomycetota; class Thermoleophilia; order RBG-16-64-13; family RBG-16-64-13; genus RBG-16-64-13. The sequence goes on from CAVQZD010000005.1 coordinate 608,700, forward strand.
AGCATCTGGCCAAGCTACTGCCTAAGTTGTACGAGGAGTACAGCGACAAGCCCGACGACGAGGTGTAGCGTCGGGCGCCTGCGCCCCTACTGCTCGTTCCGCATGGCCGCCCAGATGTTGCTGCGCGTGAAGGTCTGACCTCTCATCAAGATGGCGGCCCGGAACACCTTGCCGGACACCCACAACACCAGCAAGGAGGTCACCACCGTGCCTGCCAAAGCCAGGGCGATCTGCCAGGCCCCCAAGTCGCCACCCGCGCTGATGCGCAGCAGGATACCCGTGGGAGCGAACAAGGGGATGTAGGTGAACAGTTCGGCGACGAGGCCGTTCGGCTGCGCCATCAGCAGTCCGGTGAACCAGAAGGGCGCGAACGCCAGCACGGGGATCCATCCCCCCAAGCGTCCCGCTTCCCTGGCTGAGGGCGCGATCGCGGCCACGAAGATAGCCAGGTTGGCCGTGAGTAGATACCCGGCGATGAAGCACCCGATGATGACGGCCCACAGACCGCCGGAGATGGTGTAGTCCTCCCCGCCCGTCAGCCCAGACAGCATGACCGGGATGGTGATGGCCGCCGTGGCGACCCACACAGCCGCCTGGGCCAGGCCGGCAGTGAGCAAGGCCAGCAGCTTGCCGCCCATTATCGAAAGCGGAGAGGCCGAGGTGACCACGACCTCGACCAGGCGGCTCTCCTTCTCCTCGGCCACGCTCTGCATCATGTAGCTGAAGCCGACGGCCAAGCCCGTGCCCAGCAGGGCCGCGAACATGAGGGGCACCAGTATGCCCCCCACCTCTTCAGCGGAGGGGGTGAGCTCGCTCAAGCCGCCGTCCTCTCCCACGCGGAAGTTCTCGTAGTCCGCCGGAGTCAAAACGCGGATAGTAACCGAGGGATCGAGTCGGTCGCCGAGCAGGGCCCGGACCAGGAGTCCCCTGAAGACGTTCTCGCTACCCGGGTCGGTGGGGATGCGCCCCTCAAACTGAGCGTACTGTTCCACTCTACCGGTCTGCAGGTAGTCCTTCGGGATGACGTAAAAGGCGTCGATCTCTCCCGCCGCAACGGCGTACAGCCCCGCCTCGAGGGAGGCGTACGCTCTGGGACCGGTCGCCCCTTGTAGGTCGCCGAAGAGACCACTCTCGTCGTTGAACCCTATCCGGCCTAGGTCAGCGACCGCGCCGGCTTGCCCCTTATCCGATCCGTCGCCCAGAAAGACCGGGACCAGGAACATGGCGACCACCAGCAACACCACTACAGCGGCCGTGAAGATGGCATACCAGCGGCTGCGCACGTGCAGCCTCAGCTCTTCAGCGAAGATCACCCAGGTGCTGTCGTGCATGTCGTCAGACGTTCCGCGCACGCCGCACCTCCTCGATGAAGATGTCGTTCAGCGAGGGCAGCATCCGTTCGAACCTATCTACCGGGATGCCCGCCTCCACGTAGGCCTGCAGGATGCGTTCCGGAGTACGGCCGTTGTCGAGGTCGTACTCCCGCGTGCCGTCGGGGAGCACCCTCGAGTGCGCGCTACTCAGCTCATCGGGGATCCCGGTGCTCTGCACCTGCACTGACCTTACGCCCCGTTCGCGCCGGATCTCCGCCAGGTCCCCGAACAGCAGCAACTGCCCGTCTGAGATCAGCGCGATGCGCTCGCACATCTCCTCCACGTCGGACAGGATGTGGGTGCTGAACATTATGGTGGCCCCATCCTGCTGACGCTCGGCCAAGATGTCCTTCATCAGCTTGACGTTCAGTGGGTCGAGACCGGAAAAGGGCTCATCCAGGATGAGCAGCCGGGGCTTGTGTATGAGGGCGACGACGAACTGGATCATCTGCTTCATGCCCTGAGAGAGGGTGCCCACTCTGGCCAGGCGGTGCTGGTGTAGACCGACCCTGTGAAGCAGCTCGTCCGCGCGACTCTCGGCCTCGGCCCTGGAGAGGCCCTTCAGGCGGCCGAGATACCTTATGGTGTCGAACACCCGAGAGCGAGGAGGCAGTCCAGCCTCTTCCGGCAGGTAGCCCACTTCCTGCACCGCCCGCAGAGTGGGAGGCGCGCCGAACAGCGACACCGTGCCGCTGTCCGGGCGGATGATGCCCAGAGACATGCGGATAGTCGTGGTCTTCCCCGAGCCATTCGGCCCCAGAAACCCGAAGACCTCCCCGGGCCCTACCGAGAAGGAGACCCCATCCACTACCGTCCGAGGACCGAAGGTCTTGGTCAGGGAGTCGACCCCTAATGCCTGCATGCGTGCCTCCAACTGTCTAGCCAACCCCCCGAATCATTAGACTTTCGTATACACCAAAAGCAGTGGTTTCCTGCTATGGTATGCGGTCCCGAAGACGGAAAGGAGCCTCCGATCCCGGTAACCGCCTTTGTCTGTGTCAATTGCGCGCGTCCGAGTCAGAAGCCGGATTCCGGCGGACGGCCCCGTCCGAGCGTTCCCCGATTCTCTTGGACTTTCCCCGTGCGCGAGGTCCTCGTACCCTGCACCGGGCGTCTTCAACCGGAGCATCTGCTGAAAGCCTTCGAGTCAGGTTCAGATCTCGTGTGCGCCATCGCCTGTGCCGAGGACAACTGCCACTACGTCGAGGGTAGCAAGCGTTGCGCCCGAAGGGTAGACAGCCTGCGCGACATTCTTGACGAGGTGGGCCTGGGCGGCGAGCGGCTCCTGCTCTTCAACCTGCCCGGCACCGCCGCCGAAGACATGGCTATGGGAGTCGATGACCCCGCTGGGTGCACCACCGCTCCCGATGATTCGCTGATCGAGGCCGTCCGCGACGAGGTGTCACGGGTGATGCAAGGCTTGTCCCCTAACCCCCTGCAAACCGGGCCCGAGGTCCAAGCGGCCGAAGACCCCTATCTACAAGCGGAAATGGACGATGACGACTTCCCAGAGTAAGTTCGCCCAGGCACTCAAGTCGGACCGGCAGTTGGTGACAGCCGAGGTCTACGCGCCTCACAGTGGTGACGCCGAGGCCGTCAAGAACCTCGCGGCCGCCCTCCCCTCCGCTCTTGACGCGGTGATCGTGGCCGATAACCCTGACGGCGTCTACGGTTCAGCCCTGGCTTGCGCGGCACTCCTGGCCGGAGAAGGCCGCGAGGCAGTGGTCACCCTGTCCACGCGCGACCGTAACCGCATCGCCCTGGAGAGCGACGCCTTGGGCGCCTCGGCTCTGGGAGTGGCCGCGATACTCTGCTTGAGCGGCAACCACCAATCGCTAGGGGCGTGCCCGCAGGCGGGCTCGGCCTACGACATAGACTCCACCCAACTTCTGCGGCTGGTGAAGGGCCTGGGCTTGCCCGGCATGGTGCTGGGAGCAATAGCCCACCCCCAGCAGACACCGGTCGAGCTCAATCTCATCAAGCTCAAGAAGAAGATCTCGGCAGGCGCAGACTTCGTGTTCACGCAGCCGGTAGTCGACCTCGCCGCCTTTGAGACCTGGATGAAGGCCATCCGGGCGCTGAGCGTGGATCAGCAGATCGCCGTGCTTGCAAGCGTGGACCCAGGCAAGGAAGGCGTGGCGGAGGCGGCCGCAATGGCTACGAAACTGAGGACCGTGCCGGGCGTGCGCGGCATAAACGTAATGTGCGGGGGCGATGCGGCTCTGGCCGCCGGGGTGATCAAAGCAGCTGGATCAGCCTAGGACGAGAGGACCCGAAGCGCATGCCCGACCGCTACCATATCCACGCTGTTCCCTTGTCTCCGCACTTTCGCCGCGTGGGCAAGTACGGCAACGTCGACTGGCGCGAAGACTGCTCCCGCTGCACCAACTGCGTCAAGTTGCGCTGCATCTACGACGTTTACAGGCACGAGGTGGGATACAACCGTGACCCGCACACGGCGCTGGAGACCCACGACGAGTGCAAGGCCTGCCTGTCCTGCGTGATGGGCTGCACCAAGGGACTGCTGAGCATAGGGATGAACCCTGAGTTCTTGGGCATGGGCGACGATTACTGGAAGCCCGACATCATGCTCACCACCTGGAATCAGGCCGACACCGGCAAGGTGCCGGTATCCGGCGCCGGCTACCGTGGCCGTTTCTACGGGCCGGGCTTCGATTCCATCTGGACCGACATGTCCGAGATCGTGCGGCCCACGCGTGACGGTATCCACGGTCGCGAGTTCATCAGCACTTCGGTGGATATCGGCCCCAAGCCCATGCGTCTGCGCTTTGAGGCGGACGGCAAGATGGTGGACGAGCCCAGCCGCCTGATCGAACTGCAGATACCAGCCGTCCTGGACGCCCCGGACTGGCCGGTGCTCGGCCCTAGCCTTACTCTCGCCCGCGTGCGGGCGGCCAAGGAGCTGACCTCTCTGGCCGTCGTGCCTGTCGCCGAGGCCGCGGACCTGCCCACCGAGCTACTGCCCTGGGTGGTGCCGCTACTCAGTGAGGGTGCAGGGGCCCCCGGAGAGATCGACCAGTACCGCGACCTTCTGGGCTCCGTCCGCATGGTGCAAGTACCTGACAGTCTCAGTGTGGCTGAACTGGCCGCCAAGCTGCAGGATGCCTACCCGGACTTGATCGTCTGCGTGCGCATGGACCTCACCCCCGCCTCGGCCGTTCGCATCGTCGAGCTCAGTGGCACCGCCGCAGCCGTCACGGCGGCCGAGCCCCGAGCGCGGGCTCTGGGCGACGGCGCGGGCGTCAAGGTCTTTCAGCTGTGCGCCGACCAGCACGGGCGCGAACGCTTGGCCGACGGCCGGCCCGGCAGACACATCAAGGACGCCGTGCGCGACGTGCACGGACGTCTGGTGACCGGCGGCCTGCGTGACGAGATCACCTTGGTAGTCTCGGGCGGCATCGCCCTGGCCGAGCATATGGCCAAGAGCATCATCTGCGGCGCCGACCTGGTGGCCGTGGGTACCCCGCTCTTGATCGCGTTGGGGTGCCGACTCTGCAGCGACCGCGACCTCTGCATCGCAGAAGGACGCTGCCCCGCACGCCTGGATGGAGCCGAGCTTGACTATGCGACCCAACGCCTGGTGAACCTGTTCGGCTCCTGGCACAGCCAGCTCCTAGAACTCCTGGGGGCTATGGGTATCCGTGAGGTCCGCCGTCTGCGCGGCGAGGTGGGCCGGGCCATGTTCTTGGAAGATGTCGAGAGAGAAGCATTCGGCGACCTTGACCGCGTCGCGCCGAGCGCGGTGTGCTCATGAGCACCGACTGGCCGCAAGAGCACATAGACCGCGACGTGCGCCCCGCTCCCGAGAGGTACCGCAACGTCCTCGGCAAGTACACCGTCAGCCGCTCGGCCGCCTGCGTCTCGTGCGGCAAGTGCGTCGAGGTCTGCCCGTACGGCGTACACGTCAAGCCCGAGGGCTACGCCTTCACGCTGAGGCCCAAGGACCACCTCTGCATCGGCCCTGCCTGCGCCTCATGCGAGACCTCGTGCGTGGCTGAGTGCCCGCAGAACGCCCTCACCGTGACACGCAACTCCACAGCCGACGCTCTGGGCGACCCGCGCTGGTCTAACGACCTGATCCTCTCCACCTGGCACCAGGCCGCTACGGGCCACGCGGCGCCTGAGCACCTGGAGTCCCAGGTCGGGGCCTCAGGCGGCGGCTTCGACCGCCTGCGCTTCAAGTTCGAGGTCCCCGAGAAGTTCACGCCCGAGCAGAGTGGCACGGCCGTGGGCGCTGCCGGCGCCGATGGGGGCGACGGCGCCGTCGCCCCCGAGGATGTGGATATCAGCTTGGATCTCAATCAACGCGGTGACAACCGCCCGCAGGTGCACATCGACCTCCCCGTGTACGGCGGAGGCATGAGCTTCGGCTCGGTGAGCATCCACACCATCCTGGGCAAAGCCCGGGCGGCCGCGGCCTGGAACACCTTCACCTGCACCGGTGAGGGTGGCTACCACGACCGTCTGCGGCCCTACGACGAGCACATGATCACCCAGGTGGCTACCGGCCTCTTCGGTGTGCGTGACGAGACCATCCAGCGCGTGCGCATCGTGGAGTTCAAGTACGCGCAGGGCGCGAAGCCCGGCCTGGGCGGCCATCTGCTAGGCGACAAGAACACGCCGCCGGTAGCCCGCATGCGCGAGGCCGTGGCTGGCAACGCCCTCTTCTCGCCCTTCCCGTTCCACAGCGTCTACTCCGTCGAAGACCACAAGAAACACCTCGACTGGATCAAAGAGGTCAATCCCGAAGCGCTCGTGAGCGTGAAAGTGTCCACCCCCACCGACGTGGACATGGTGGCTGTGGGTAGCTACTACGCCGGGGCGCACATCGTCCACCTGGACGGCAGTTACGGCGGCACCGGAGCGGCTCCGGACATAGCCAAGAAGAACATAGCCATGCCCATCGAGTACGCCATCCCCAAGGTGCACAAGTTCTTGGTGGCCGAGGGCATCCGGGATGACATCACCCTCATAGCCTCGGGTGGCATCCGTACCGCTTTCGACGCCCTCAAGGCCATCGCGCTGGGCGCCGACGGAGTCGTCGTGGGCACTGTGGAGATGGTGGCCTTGGGTTGCGTACGCTGCGCCTGCTGTGAGAGCGGCCGCGGCTGCCCGCGCGGCATCGCCACCACCGATCCGGAACTGATGAGCCAGATGACCCTGGAATGGGCCACACAGCGCATCATCAACCTGTACAACTCCTGGCGGGAGCAGATGGTCGAGGTGTTGGCCGGCCTGGGCATGAAGTCCATCCGCGAACTCCGCGGCCGCAGTGACCTGCTCTGCTACGTGACTGACGAGGCTCTCGAAGCGGAGGTGGCCACCGCCGGCGCCGCGACCGCCGAGGCCGGCCGGGCGCGCGAGCCCCAGGTGGCGGAGGTAGCCAAATGACCGACTTCGCCGAACGCCTGCTGCGCAGCCGCTCTCAGATCTACAGCGGCCCCGACATGCCCGTGGCCGACCGCGTCGAAGAGGGCGGCTGCGGCGTCACCGGCTTCTGCTGCACCGTGCCGGTGAAGGGTCGCTTCATCTACGAGCCCAGCAGGCAGATGCAGAACCGCGGCAACGGCAAGGGCGGCGGCATCGCCTGTGCCGGACTGGTGCCTGAACAACTGGGAGTCTCCCGCGAGGTGCTCGAGAGCCACTACCTGCTGCAGATCGCGCTCCTCGACCCGAGTTGCCACAAGGAGTTGGAGAAGGAGTATGTCCTCCCCCACTTCGACATAGCCCATTCCGAACGCCAGGATCACATCGACGACCACACCTCCGTCGGCTTGGAGGTCCGCCCGCCGGACATCCACCGCTATGTGGTGCGCGTCAAGCCCGATGTCCTTGAGGCCTTCGCCAAAGTAGCTGGATTGCAGGGTCTTTCTGACCGCGAACTCGAGGATGAGTTCGTCTGGCGAAACAGCTACAAGCTGAATGACGCCTACTACGCCTCGCTGGGCGAGCAGCGGGCCTTCGTCCTCTCGCACGCCCGCAACCTACTGATCTTCAAACTGGTCGGTTACGCCGAACAGAACGTCGAGTACTACAAGCTGCAGGATTTCCAGGCGCACGTGTGGATCGCCCACCAGCGCTATCCGACCAAGGGACGAGTCTGGCACCCAGGCGGCGCGCACCCGTTCATCGGCATGAACGAGGCCTTGGTGCACAACGGCGACTTCGCCAACTACCACTCGGTCAGCGAGTATCTGCGGCAGCGCAACATCCGGCAGCAGTTCCTCACCGACACCGAGGTCTCGGTGCAGCTGTTCGATCTCTGGGACCGTGTCTACAAGTATCCCTTGGAGTACATCATCGAGGCGCTGGCCCCCACCACCGAGCTCGACTTCGATCAGTTGCCCCCCGCAAAGCAGGTGATTTACAGGCAGATCCAGGCGACGCACGCCCACGCGTCGCCCGACGGTCCCTGGTTCTTCATCATCGCCCGCAGCCAAGCCGATAGGTTCCAGCTACTGGGCATCACCGACACGGCCATGCTCAGACCGCAGGTTTTCGCGCTCAGCGACAGCGGCGACGTGCAGATAGGCCTCGTCTGCTCTGAAAAGCAGGCCATCGACGCCACGCTGCGCAGCCTGGCCGAAGAAGATCCGCGGTTCTGTCCTGTGGCCGACAAGTATTGGAACGCGCGGGGTGGCTCGTCCACGGACGGCGGCGCCTTCATCTTCAGCGTCGCTCCCGAGCAGTCGGGCCGCATGCGGCTCACCTGCACTGACAAGTTCGGCCGCGTGGTCGAGAATAAGTCAGGCGGCGTCCGTTGCGACATCCCCGAGGTGGAGCTCGCTGAGGGCGTACAGACCACTTGCTCTCCCGAGCCCGTCAGCGCCGAGGAGGTGCAGGAGGATCTGCGCGGGGGCACCAGTGAGGCTCTGTTCGAGAAGGCGACCGGTCTGGGCGCTTGGCCTGCCGGTCACCTGCGGCGCTTCTGCAACTATGTGCTGGCCGTCGCGGGCGACCCGGCCGCCGAACCGAAGGTGCGCGCTGCCGGCGTCGAGCTGCTCACCAAGTTGCACGACCGCCACTACCCCACGCATGACAAGCGCCGGGCCACCATCATCCGCCTGCTCGAGGATGAGCTCGACCAGCTCTTCGATACGGCTCCGCTGTTCGGCGATACGCCCAACCGCGGCTGGCGGCGCGTGACTTGGGACACGCGAGGCCGAGTCGTCGCCCCGGCCGCGGGTGAGGACACCCTGGTCATCGACGCCGATGGCTTCCCGCCAGAGGGAGACGACTGCGACGCGGTACTCCTCCGCAGCGCCTATCAGCTTGGGTGGAAGAAGTTCATCGTCTACCGCCTGCGCGGCCAGCGCTTCCACGGTGCCGGTCTGGGCGCCGCCACCGACGGGGTGCTCATAGACCTCTACGGCTCCAACGGTGACTACGTGGCCAGCGGCATGGACGGCCTGGAGATGCACATTCACGGTAACGCCCAAGACCAAGTCGCACAGATCGCCAAGCGCGGCAAGCTGGTCATCTACGGCGATGTCGGCCAGACCTTCATGTATGGGGCCAAAGGCGGCGAAGTCTACGTGCTGGGTAACGGCGCGGGCCGACCCCTCATCAACGCGGTGGGCAGACCCCGGGTGGTCATCAACGGCACCTGCCTGGACTTCTTGGCCGAATCGTTCATGGCCGGCGACCCGCTGAACGGTGGAGGTTTCGTGATCTTGAACGGCATCGAGTTCGACGAGAACGGCGGCATCGTCCCGCAGGCCACCCCCTACCCGGGCAGCAACCTCTTCTCGCTGGCCAGTGGTGGGGCCATCTACATCCGCGACCCGGAGCAGAAGGTGGTCGCGGGCCAGCTCAACGGGGGCGTGATCGACTCGCTTGACGAGAAGTCGTGGCGGCTCATCCGCACCTATCTGGAGGAGAACGAGCGCCTGTTCGGCATCAAGGTGCAGGACCTGCTCACCGTGGACGGCGTAATTCGCCGTCCCGAAGACGTGTATCGCAAAGTCACCGCCGTGTCGCTGGCAGTATTGGCCGGCGCCGCCAAGGAGAAGAAGTGACAGCAGAGCGCACCGCGCAACTGACGGAGATCCAAGAGATCGGCTCGGGCCTGGCCCAAGAGATCGAGCAGCTATGCGGCTGCTCCCCCCTGGCCTGCCTGCAGTGCACCAAGTGCTCCAGCGGCTGCCCGGTGGCGGCCCGTACGGATATCACCCCGCACCAGCTGGTGCGGCTTCTGCAGACCGGCCAACGCAACGCCGCGCTCAGCAGCGGGTTCATCTGGGAGTGCACTTCATGCCACACCTGCATCACCCGCTGCCCGCAACAGGTGGACATCTGCGGCATGAACGACGCGCTCCGCGCCCTCAGTCTGAGCGAAGGTCTGGCGACCCGAGACACGGCCGTGCCGACCTTCAACAAGGCGTTCCTAGACTCCGTCCGCAAGCGCGGCCGGGTGCACGAACTCGGCCTGATGGCGGTGTTCAAACTGCGCACGGGCCGCTTCTTCGAAGACATGGGCAAGGCCCCCATGATGTTGACCAAGGGCAAGCTCCCGCTGTTCGGCCACCGCGTGAGCGGCCGCGACAAGCGCGAGGAGCTATTCCGCAGGGCCGCCGCAAGCCAGGCCGCGAGTCAGACCGCCGCCTCCCCGCGCGGCTCGGCTACCGCCGCCTCGGGGGAGGCCAAGTCATGAAGTACACCTTCTATCCCGGCTGCTCGCTGGGCGCCACCGCCAAGGACTTCTGCACCTCCACCCTAGCTATGGCCGACAAGCTCGGCCTGGAGCTCACCGAGCTGGAGGATTGGATCTGCTGCGGCTCGACCGCCGCGCACAACAGCGACCCTCTGCTGGCCGACGCACTGCCCGCGCAGAACCTGCTTGCGGCCAAAGGCGATGCCGTGGCCGTGGCCTGCGCCAGTTGCTACAGCCGGCTCAAGATGGCCAACCACCACATCGCTGAGGACGCCGGAGTGCGGGCCCAGGTGGCCGAGGTCGTCGGCGCCGACTACGATGGACAGACGCCCGTGCGGCACCTGCTGGAGATCGTGACCGAGGACCTCGACCGCGAGGTAGTGGCCAGCAAGATAACCCGCCCGCTACACGGGCTCAAGGTGGCCTGCTATTACGGCTGCCTGCTCTCGCGACCGCCCGAGATCATGCAGTTCGACGACGCAGAGAACCCCACCACCATGGACGGGCTGCTCGAGACCGCCGGCGCTACCGTGGTCGATTGGCCGCACAAGACCGAGTGCTGCGGCGCCAGCTTCAGCATCACCGACGTCGGCCTGGTGGTCGAGCTCACCGACAAGATCCTGGCCATGGCCAAGGCCGCCGGTGTGGACTGCATCGCCACCGCCTGCCCGCTCTGCCAACTCAACCTGGATATGCGGCAGAAGGATGTCGAAGCCAAGCTGGGCCGCAAGTACGATCTACCTGTCTTCTACTTCACTCAGCTGATGGGTCTGGCCATGGGCTGTTCGCCCAAAGAAGTCGGGCTGCAGCAGTTGGTCATCGACCCGCAGCCGCTACTGAAAGCCAAAGGACTGCTTGAGGGCGAGGCAAACCGATGAAGAGCGACAACGGCAAGAGATCGAGCGCCGACCAGGCGGCCGAGCAGGCCGACGCCGTGAGCGCCAAGGAGCCAGTGGGCGCCGTCGTGGTGTGCGGCGCCGGCATCACCGGAATCCAGGCGTCCCTCGACCTGGCCGAGAGCGGCTTTAAGGTCTATCTGGTCGATTCTTCCCCGGCTATCGGGGGCCGTATGGCCCAGCTCGACAAGACCTTCCCTACCGGTGACTGCGCCATGTGCATCCTGTCGCCCAAGCTGGTGGAATGCGCCCGCAACAAGAACATCGAGATCATGACCATGGCCGACGTCGAGGGCATCTCAGGCGAGCCAGGTAACTTCAAGGTCAAGGTGCGGCAGCAGCCGCGATTCGTCGACCTGGTCAAGTGCAATGCCTGCGGCGATTGTGTCGAAGCCTGCCCCGTCGACCTACCCAACGAGTTCGACCGCAGGCTGGGCTCGCGCAAGGCCATCTACAGGGCCTATCCGCAGGCCATCCCCAACGTGTTCGCCATCTCCAAGGCACCGGGCCGGGCCCCGTGCCGTACCGCCTGTCCTTCGGGCATCAACGTGCAGGGCTACGTGGCCCTCATCAGCGCCGGCAAGTTCAAAGAGGCCTACGACCTCATCTTCCAGGACTGCCCGCTGCCGGCCACCTGCGGCCGAGTGTGTCCCCATCCCTGCGAGACGGCCTGCACCCGCGGCCAGGTGGACGAGCCCATCTCCATCGCCGGCCTCAAGTGGTTCGCCTATGACAAGGGCCGTCCCACCGAGGCGCCCGAGAAGCTGCCGGTGCAATACGAGGACAAGGTGGCTATCGTGGGTGGCGGTCCCGCGGGACTGAGCTGCGCCCGCGACCTGGCCCAGTACGGCTATGCGACCACGGTCTTCGAGGCCCTGCCTGTGGCGGGCGGCATGCTGCGAGTGGGCATCCCCGACTACCGCATGCCCCCTGAGGTCTTGCAGCAAGAGATCGACAACATCTGCGCGCTGGGTGTAGACCTACGGGTCAACCAGCGCTGCGGCACCGACTTCACAGTGGACGGCCTCTTGGACGATGGCTACAAAGCCGTGTTCCTGGCCCCCGGCCTGCACGCCAGCCTGCCCGCACCCGCCAAAGGCGACGACCTGGACGGTTGTCTGCGCGCAATCGAGTTCCTGCGTGCGGCCAACCTCGGTGAGCCCCTGCCGGTCGGAGACCGCGTGGTGGTGATAGGCGGCGGCGACGTAGCCTTCGACGCCGCCCGGACGGCCTCCCGCCTCACCTCGGCGAACGGTAAGGCCCCGGAGGTCACTGTGGCCTACCGTCGTACCCGCGAGGAGATGCCTGCCACCGACGACGAGATCGTGGAGGGCCTTGCTGAGGGTCTCAAGATCGAGTACCTGGCCTCCCCCGTGGAGGTCATCGGCGAGGGCGGCAAGGTGCGCGCCATGAAGTTCCAGCGCTGCCGGTTGGGCGCCCCCGACGAGGGCGGCCGCTGCAAGGCAGAGCCTATCCCCGGTGACTTCTTCGAGATCCCCTGTGACAACGTCATCTTCGCCATCGGCCAGGCCATGGTGGACGACTTCGGCAAGACCGGCGAAGGCAAGGTGCTCGACGGCGTGGCTATCGAGCGCAACGCCATCAAGGTCGACCCCGGCAGCATGGTCACCGGCCACCCCGGCGTCTTCGCCGGCGGCGACGCGGCCCCACAGGGCCCGCTGACGGCCATCGCGGCCATCGCGGCCGGGCGCAAGGCGGCCGCCAGCATCCACAACTACCTGCGCGGCAAGCAGATGGTCCCGCTGCAGCGGGAAGAGATGCCCGACGCGCGGCCCGCCGAATCTGAGCTGGCCAAGGTCGCAAAGGCGCCCCGCGAACACCTGGCCGAAGCGCCAGGCGGCGAGCGGCGCCGCAACTGGACCGAGGTCCGTACCGTGTTCACCGAGCAGCAGGCCACCGCTGAAGCCACACGTTGCCTGGACTGCGGACTCTGCAGCGAGTGCATGCAGTGCGTCAAGGCCTGCTCGCCAGGTGCGATCGTGCACGACCAGCAGGCCACTATCTTGGAGTTAGACGCCGGCAGCGTGATCCTCACACCCGGCTTCGAGGAGTTCCAGGCGACCCGCCGCGGCGAGTTCGGCCTGGGCCGCTACGCCAACGTGCTCACCAGTGTCCAGTTCGAGCGCATGCTCTCCGCATCCGGCCCAACCGCCGGGGAGGTACAGAGGCCTTCGGACGGCGGGGAGGTGAAGCGCATCGCCTTCGTGCAGTGCGTAGGCAGCCGCGATCCGGCCAAGGGCAGCAGCTACTGCTCGTCCATATGCTGCATGAGCGCCACCAAGGAAGCTATGGTGGCCCTGGAGCACGCTCACGGTCACGCGACTTGGACGTCTCCATCTTCTGCATGGACGTGCGCGCCTTCGGCAAGGAGTTCGATAGCTATGTCGACCGAGCCCGCGACGAGCACGGGGTCAAATACATCCGCGCCATCCCCTCGCGTCTGGTCGAGGTACCCGGCAGTAAGGACATGCGCATCCGCTACTTCGCGGACGACGGCACCGAGACGCAGGCCGATTTCGACCTGGTGGTGCTGAGCGTCGGTATGCAGGTGCCGGAGAGCGTCCGCAAGACCGCGGCAGGCTTGGGCATGGACCTGAACGAGTTCGGCTTCGCGCAGACCGACCGCCTCACCCCCATGGCCACCTCGCAGCCCGGTCTGTACGTGGCCGGCGCCTTCCAGGAGCCCAAGGATATCCCCGAGTCGGTGGCGCAGGCCTCGGCGGCGGCCGGATGTGTCATGGATCAACTCGCCGAGGCGCGCGGCACGCTCATCAAGCAGCACGAGTACCCGTGGGAGCGCGACACCACCGACGAAGAGGCCCGCGTGGGCGTGTTCGTGTGCCATTGCGGCCACAACATCGCTTCGGTCATCGACGTGGAGCACGTCGCCGAAAAGGCCGCCGACATGCCCAACGTCTGCCACGCCGAGACCAGCATCTACACCTGCAGTGACACCAACCAGCAGCACATCCTGGACATGATAAGAGAGCACCGGCTCAACCGGCTGGTGGTCGCGAGCTGCTCGCCGCGTACGCATGAGGCCCTGTTCCAGGAGACCCTGCGCGAGAGCGGGCTCAACCAGTACCTGTTCGCGATGGCCAACATCCGTGACCAAGGCTCCTGGGTGCACAAGGACGATCCCGAGGCCGCGACCGACAAAGCCGTGGACCTGATGTCTATGGCGGTCGCACGCGCCCGCCACCTCAAGGCACTGCAGACCGGACGCCTACCGGTGGTCCCCTCGGCCCTCATCCTGGGCGGCGGCTTGGCCGGCATGACTGCGGCGTTGGGCCTGGCCGAGCAGGGCTTCGAGGTGCACCTGGTCGAGAAGCAGCCCCAGCTCGGCGGCCTGCTCCGCACCCTGCGCACAACGCTCGAGGGCGCCGACGTGCAACAGTACCTGCGCGAGTTGGTGGCCAAGGTCGAAGCCCAGCCCAACCTCCATGTCTACTTGGGCGCGACCGCCAAGACCCTTGAGGGCCACGTGGGCGACTTCCACAGCATCATCGACGTCGCAGGCGAGGAAGTGGCTGTCAAGCACGGCGTAATCATCCTCGCCACCGGCGGCCAGGAGCGCGACGACCCAGCTCTACCTCCACGGACAGAACCCCCACGTGATCACCCAGAGCAAGCTCGAAGAGGCGCTGGCCGGCGGCGGGCTGCCCGCCGAGCTGGAGGGCAAAGAGAACCCCACCGTGGTGATGATCCAGTGCGTCGAGAGCCGGAGTGCCGAGCACGGCTACTGCAGCCGGGTGTGCTGCTCGGAGGCCATCAAGAACGCAACCGCGATCAAGGAGCGCATCCCGGGCGCCAATGTGGCCATCCTGGGACGCGACATCCGCACCTACGGCTTCCGCGAGCTCGCCTACCAGCAGGCGCGCGAGCAGGGCGTCATGTTCGTCCGTCACGCCGACGGCGCCGAACCCACCGTGAGCGAAGAGAACGGCGCACTGCGCGTGCAGGTGCACGACACCTCCAGCGACGCTGACCTCCTGCTGAAGCCAGACCTGCTGGTGCTGAGCACCGGCATCGCCCCGGCCGAGACCAACCCGGTGCTCTCCGGACAGCTGCGCAGTGCCCTCACGGCAGACGGGTTCTTCCTGGAGGCTCATCCCAAGCTGCGTCCTGTCGACCTGGCCAATGAGGGCGAGTTCGTCATCGGTCTCTCCCACTCGCCGCGCTTCATGGACGAGACCATCGCCCACGCGATGGCCGCTGTGGGCCGCGCGGCCACCATACTGTCCAAGCAGTATCTGGAGATCCCCGGCCAGGTGTCGGTGGTGGACCCGACCAACTGCGTGGCCTGCGCCACCTGCGTGAAGGTCTGCCCCTACGGCGCGCCGCATATCAACGAGATCGGCAAGGCCCAGATCGAAGGCGCCATGTGCATGGGCTGCGGCAGCTGCGTGGCCTCGTGTCCCGCACGGGCGATCACCCTTCGCAACCAGGAAGACCAGGCGTTGGTCGCGATGCTCGACGAGCTACTTGTGGAAGGGGTGTCGCGATGACCTCGCCCGAGACCGTGACGGACACCGAGGCTCCGAAAGCCGCGATGGTCCCCGCGACCACGCCCGGGTGGGAACCCGAGATCATCGCCTTCTGCTGCAACTACTGCGCCTACGCGGCGGCCGATCTGGCGGGTTCGCGCCGCATGCAGTACTCCACCAACGTGCGCATCATCCACACTCCCTGCACCGGCAAGATAGAGATGGAACACTTACTCGACGCCTTCCTCAAGGGCGTAGACGGAGTCCTGGTGGCCGGCTGCCTGGAGGGCGGCTGCCACTTCTTGGAGGGCAACCTGCGCGCGCGCAAGCGCACCGACCACATCCGCGAGATGTTGGCCGAGGTAGGCATCGGGGAAGATCGGTTGAAGATGGTCAATCTCTCCGCCGCCATGGCCCCCACCTTCGTGGAGAGCGTCAACGACATGGTGAGCACAGTCAGAGCTTTGGGGCCCAGCCCGTTGAAGGGCGAGGCGTCATCGCGTCAGCACACTGAAAGTGAAGGACAGCAATGATAGTCGCCTCCCCCAAATCCATCACCGAGCTCAAGGACGTCATCGAGCGTCACCAGAAGGTCCTGTTCGTGGGCTGCGGCACTTGTGTGACCGTGTGCCTGGCCGGTGGCGAGCGCGAGGTGGGCCTCGCCTCTTATGCCGTCCGCATGGCCCGCAAGCTCCAGAACCAGCCCGTCGATATCGTGCAGGTGACCATCGAGCGCCAGTGCGAGAACGAGTTCATCCAAGACCTGGCCGAGCCGGCCGCCGGCGCCGAAGCCATCGTGTCCTTCGGCTGTGGCGTGGGCGTGCAGGCCATCGCCGAGCGCTTCCCCGGCAAGCCGGTGTACGCAGGGCTCAACACTCAGTTCATGGGGACGCTCGAAGAGCAGGCCGTATGGACTGAGAAATGCCTGGGCTGCGGTGACTGCGTGCTGGCCGAGTTCGGTGGCATCTGCCCTGTGACCCGCTGCGCCAAGCGTCTGCTCAACGGCCCTTGCGGCGGCTCCACCGATGAGTCTTGCGAAGTCGATCCCGAACGGCCCTGCGCCTGGCAGCTCATCTACGCGCGTCTCGAGAGCATCGATCAGCTCGACCGCTTGGAGGTAGAGGTGCCGGCCAAAGACTGGAGTTCTTCATGGCACTCCGGCGCGCGCAAGATCGTGCGCAAGGAGCACAAGGTCTGAGCTACACCGGCGCGGGCGAAAACGAGCGACCCTTATGCGGGCACCACGCCTTGCCGCTGGTCGTCGAGGTCGTCGGGCACCAGTAGCGCCGCCAGCAACTCGACGCCGCGGTCCACGGCCGCATTGGTCGACACGCCGGGGGCCTGAAGCGAAGCCGCTTCGATCAGGGGCTGAATGTCCACTTGGATCCGGGTGAAGAGCGAAGGCCACCAGCGCTTGAGCGGCAGGGCCTTCCTGGCACCGGTGATGCGCATGGCCAGGATAGGGGCTTGGGACTTGACCGCCATGAAGACCGCTCCCCCCGAGATGCCCGCGCGGTCGATGCCGCCTTGGGGGAACAGGGCCACGCTGCCCCCCTTCTTGAGGACCTCTATCGACGAGCGCAGAGCGGTGACTTCTTTGCCCTCCCCGTAGGCCGGGATCGCGCCCACCCGCCGGCTGAAGCCTCCGACCAAGGGCGTCGAGAACACCCAAGGCGCAGCGAGGAAGGTCAGAGGGGGCCGGCCCATCAAGGCCACCCCGACTACGAAGGGGTCCATGAAGCTCTCGTGGTTCGCCACCGCCACCAGAGGTCCGTCCGTGGGCACGTGTTCGCGTCCCGTGACCTTGAATCGGAATAAGAGCACAAGCAACGTCCAGGTGATCTTGCGCATGATCCTGTAGAAGAGCATGGTGTACCTCGCATTCGACCGTTGAGGGCGACGAAGCGCCAACGCATGCCGAGCTTCTTCGTGCGCCGCGCAAGGGCCATATCGTCCACGGGGTCGCTACGCACGGCCGCAAAGCCACCAAGAGCGTCATAGCTCTCGCGCGTGAACAGCATGAACTGACCCACGCCCATCGACAGTAGCGAACTACGGAGGCGATGAGCCAAGCCCAGCGGCAGTAACGACAGCATAGCCCAGTGCATCACGGGCAGCACCAGTCTCTCACCCCACGAACCCAGCACTTCGTGAGGCATCCCGGTCAGCATGTCGCTGCCCTCCGAGCTCTGAGTGCTCACGGCGTCGCGCAACATCTGGGGATGGTGCTCGGTGTCGGCGTCGGTGAACAGCAGGAGCTTGCCGTTGGCTGTTTCGGCCAACTGGTGACAAGCCCAGTGCTTGCCCAGCCAGCCCGCAGGCAGAGGCCTGCCAGGACAGCACGCGCAGGCGGCCGTCCGAAGCCGCGAGGCCGGCCAGGATATCCGACGTGTCATCGGTGGAGTGATCGTCCAAGACCACGAGTTCGTAATGCGGATAGTCTTGAGCCAACAGTGACCGCACGCAACTCTCGATGCTCAGCTCTTCGTCGCGAGCGGGCACGAGGACCGAGACCAAAGGAAGGTCCGCATCGGCGATGCGTTGCTGGCGCAGCGACATCACTGTGTCGGCGCGGTCGCCGGGAGTCCCGCCTTGCACGGCTGTGCCGATGGCCCTTGCCCTCCACCGGCTTCAAGAAGCACAAGTTGCTCAAGGCTATCAGCAGCAGGAGCCCGAGCAAGATCACCCGCGTGCGGTCGCGCGATTCCCACGCCCATACCGCCGACGACCCGAGGCGATCGAGAAATGACCAGGCAAGATCGCCCCACGGCTACCCCCTCCTGCCCTTCAGCACGGGCACCCATCCGCGGAGATCGAATGTGCCTGCAAACTCGCCGCGCTGCCTCCACGCCAGAACGCCGAAGTTGACCATCCACACCACCAGCAGAGCAAGGGGGGCGCCCACGGCCAAGAGAAAGACCCCGAAGAGGGCCATCCCGCCCACGACCGCCCAGGCGTCACCCTTCTGGACCCCGAAGCAGATGCCCATGCAGACAGCGAGCGCCAGCGGGAGCAACCATCCGGTCAACCCTATCCAGGCGCCGTAGGTGACCGCGATGGCCTTGCCGCCGCGCCAGCCCAGGAAGGGAGAGAAGGCGTGGCCGAAGATGGGCGCGAGCGCCACGGGCACGAGGGCCCAGGTTCCGAATCCGAAGACCCAGTTCGCCAGGCCGACCGGGACGCCGGCCTTGCCTAGTTCGAGAACCAGCACGGGCACTCCCACCTTCCGCCCTGCCGCTTTGAAGGCGTTGGCCGTGCCAGGATTACCGTCACCCGCTTCGCGCACGTCACAGTGGCCCAGCCACTTGCCCAGCCAGACCGCAAAGGGCAATGAGCCGAGAACAAACGACACAGATGTGACCAGCATGACCGGCCAGATGTCACGCTCCCGCATTTCTCCTGCGCTGGGCACGCAGAAGGCCGGCGCCGATGTACGAACGTTTACCGTTCGTAATCTTCGACCATCTCGGCTTCAAGTTCAAGCGGCGCGGCAACCCCCAGTGAGATCTGGGCTTCATCGATCATCCCGCAGGCGGCCACCGCCTCGGCCACCGTAGTGCCCGGCGACTCGAAACCGGGGTCGAGGGTGAGAGCGGCGAAATCCTCCACGGCCTTGCGATACGGGTTGCCTGGAGCCCGCTTCACCACCCTCTCTGTGCCACCAGATTCAACTCGGATCCAGGGGGCCGACTGTTCAGTGAAGAAGTTGGGCGCAAAGATCTCTCCCTTGTCGCCGCTGATCACCAGGTGGTTGGTACGGGGGACTTGTAGCCTGGAGACGTCATAGGTCACCCGCACCCCTGAATGTACGGCCAACATGTCGCAAGCCTCTACCACGCCCTCCCGCTTCTGGCGCTTCGCGGTGGCTCCCCACACCTTGCCCGGCCCAAAGAGACCTATGGCCAGATCGATGCAATGCACCCCCGCGTCGCCCAGGCAGGTCGGACCGTTGAGATTCGGGTCCGTCTTCCACGCCGCGTTCGAGCTCTCCGGGTCCATCAGAAAGTGCCAGGCGCACGAGGCGCTGAGGACTTCACCTATCTCACCCTCTGCGATGACCTTCTTGATCTCCTGATACGTGCTCTGATGCCGCAGTTG
Source organism: uncultured Actinomycetes bacterium (assembly GCA_963718375.1). Taxonomy (GTDB): domain Bacteria; phylum Actinomycetota; class Thermoleophilia; order RBG-16-64-13; family RBG-16-64-13; genus RBG-16-64-13. The sequence goes on from CAVQZD010000005.1 coordinate 628,249, forward strand.
ATGCGCGACCATCACGGGTGCGCATGACTGCTCCGCAAGCTCTTGGATGGCCAAGGCGGTCGTCTCACTCAGAGCCAGCGGCTTCTCGCAAAGAGTGGGTATGCCGGCCTTCACCAGTGTCTCCAGTTGACTCCGGTGAAGAAAGGGGGGAGAACAGACCACGGCTATGTCGAACTCGGCCTCGGCGATCATGCTTTCGAGATCGGTGTAGACATGCTTGAGGCCGAAACTCTTGCCCAGCTCTCGCACCTTGGCCTCGTCGCGACCGTGCACCGCCGTCACCGCGCAGGTCTCGGAGGCCAACATCGCAGGCATCGTCCGCTTCCTGCCGGTGCCGGTGGCAGAGACTATCCCCACCCTGACTATCGCCATGGAGCTTCCCCTTTCGCGTCGCGCGCGCCGCAAGTCACTGGAATCCCCCCAGGGCGGCCGCGCGACCGGTAGTGCTCACGAGCCATGTTCCCCAAACTCTGCCTATTTTACCGTGCCTAGTGACGAATCGGAGGACGAAGAGAGCCCCAGTCCACACGACCGGCCTGTCGCGCGACGCCTTCGACCTGCTGAGCGATCTGCCAGCCTAGCCCTGCTTGACCTCGGCGTACGCCCAGTCCAGCCAAGGGAAGAGCGCTTCAAGGTCTGCTTCGAGCACGGTGGCGCCGCCCCAAAGCCGCAGGCCGGCCGGCGCGTCCCGATAGGAGCCGACATCGTATGCGGCTCCTTCCGCGTCCAGGAGCGAGACGATTCTCTTGGGTACCTTGGCCTGCTCCTCGGGTGACAGGGCCGTGAACCATTCATCCACGATCTTGAGGCAGATGGAGGTGCTGGAGCGGGTGGCGGGGTCGACCGCCAGGAACTCCACCCAGGGGGTACGCTCCACCCAGCTCGTGACGGCAGCCAGGTTGGCTTGGCTCCTCTTCACCAACTCCGAGAGACCACCTATCGCCTCGGCCCAGCGGAGCCCGTCTAGGGCGTCCTCGACACAGAGCATCGACGGCGTGTTGATGGTGTCCGCCTCGAAGATGCCCTCGGCCAGCTTGCCCCCCTTGGTGAGTCGGAAGATCTTGGGCAGCGGCCACGGGGGCGTGTAGCTCTCTAAGCGTTCCACCGCCCGAGGGCTGAGGATGAGCATGCCGTGTTGAGCCTCGCCGCCGAGCACCTTCTGCCAGGAATAAGTGACCACGTCGAGCTTGTCGATAGGCACCTCCATGGCGAAGACCGCGGAGGTGGCGTCGCAGATGACCAGGCCCTCGTGCTCGTCGGGTATCCAGGCGGCGTCCGGCACCCGCACACCCGAGGTGGTGCCGTTCCAGGTGAAGACCACGTCGCGCGAGAAGTCGACCTGGCTCAGGTCGGGCAACTGCCCATACCCCGCGGTGAGCACGCGGGCGTCTTCCAGCTTCAGCTGCTTGGTGATATCAGAAGCCCAGGTGTCGCCGAAGCTCTCCCAAGCCAGCACGTCCACAGGGCGAGCGCCCAAGAGCGACCACAGGGCCATCTCCATGGCCCCGGTGTCCGAGGCGGGCACCAGACCGATGCGATAGTCGGCGGGGACCCCCAGCAGCCTGCGCGATAGGTCGGAGATCTCCCTTATGCGAGCCTTCCCGTCCTTGGACCGGTGAGAGCGGCCCGTGAGCGCCCCCTCCAACGCGTCCGGCGCCCAGCCGGGCCGCTTGGAGCAGGGGCCCGAGCCGAAACAGGGGTTCTGGGGACGTATGGTCGGCTTAGTGACTGTCATAGATGCGCATCTCCTCTGCTGTCGGACCGCGACCGGTGTCGCTCACCGTCCATGATAGCAACCGCCGCCCTCACAAATGCTTCACACTTGACTCGCCCGATTGTGCGAAAATGCCCGACAATGTGGCCGCGCTGCCGCGGCGGCCGACGGGTCGTTCGGCGTGAGGCCGGCCAGGAACAGGAGTGAGGCGCATGCAGATACTGAGGAACGTGTTCAAACGTAAGCTCCGGGTCTTCTTGACCATCTCTGGCATCACCATCGGCGTGTTCGCCCTGGTGCTGATGGGCAGCATGGCCGAGAAGATCAACCTCCTGGTCTCGGGGGGTACGAAGTACTACTCCGACAAGGTGATCGTGAGCAGCGAGGGCGGCGGCATGTTCTCCATACAGCCCCTGCAGTACAGCAAGCTGGAAGAGATCCTGGCCGTGGATGGAGTCGCTGAGGTCTCAGGAGAGGTCACGACTCTCCTCGAGACAGAGATGTCCATGTCGTTCGGTATGCCCGCGATGATCGTGGGCAGCGACATGCGGGGAGCCGACCTGGAGAGCTTCGACATCACCTACTCCGCAGGGTAGGCAGTTGGAGCCCGATGAAGACGGTTCTTGCGTGGTCGGGTCAGACCTGGTCAAGAAGCTCGGCGCAGAAGTGGGCGGCACTGTCACCATACGCGGAGAGCAGTTCACGGTCGTGGGCATAACGGACCAGACCCTGACCGCCCCGGACACCTCCGTGTCTGTGACCCTGGCGGACGCCCAGCGGCTCTACGCGCAGGATATCCCCGAATACTACAAGAGTCTGGTGCCGGACTTCGACGCCTCCAACCTGGTCACGGGTTTCGTGGTCTACCCCAGAGGAGGGCGTCGATCCCGAAGCTCTAGCTGACAAGATCAACGCGTCGGTGGACGGCATCGAGGCGCACGGACCGAGCTACTTCCAGGACCAGATAGCCGGCATGACCAAGATCCTCAACTACATCTTGTACGGCGTGGCTCTGATATCCCTGGTGGTGGGAGGCCTGTCGGTGATCAATACCATGACCATGGCAGTCAGCGAGCGCACGCGTGAGATAGGCATGCGCAAGGCCATCGGCGCCTCCGACAGGCAGATCGTCGGACAGTTCCTCTCCGAGGCGGCAGTCATCGGGTTCATAGGCGGCATCACCGGTCTCTTCTTGGGCTGGTTGGTCGGCATCATCGTCAACAAGGTTCTCGAGGCTTCGAGTGTGAGCCTGTTCTTGGTCACCCCACGCTTGGCGCTCGGGTCGGTCATTTTCGCCATATTCCTGGGCGTGGTAGCGGGTTTCTTGCCGTCACTGCATGCGTCCCGCATGAAGCCCGTCGACGCCCTCAGATACGAATAGGAGTCTCCTGATGTCTATCGCTATCAGTGGACGCGACCTGCACAAGCGCTATGTCATGGGCAAGGACAACTATGTCGACGCGCTTTGCGGAGTCTCGTTGGATATAGAGCAAGGTGAGATGGTGAGCATCATGGGTCCTTCTGGCTCGGGCAAGTCCACCCTCATGCACATACTGGGCTGTCTGGACGCCCCCACCGCCGGTGAGGTCTGGCTGGCCGGACGCAGGGTCGACACTCTGGGTGGAGCCGGTCTGACTCAGCTCCGCCGGAGTGAGGTGGGCTTCATCTTTCAGACCTTCAATCTCGTGCCCAGCCTCACTGCCATCGAGAATGTGATGTTGGCCGCCCAGTACGCGGGCAAGAACCGGACCGAGGCCCGTCAGGCCGCAGAGCAAGCGCTCGCACGTGTCGGTCTTGCTGAGCGCCTCCGGCATCGCCCCAATGAGCTGTCAGGCGGTCAGCAGCAGCGGGTGGCTATCGCCCGTGCCTTGGTGAACCAGCCCGTGGTCATATTCGGCGATGAGCCCACCGGCAATCTGGATTCGTCCAGTTCCGACGAGATAGTGGCCATGATGCACGACCTCAATCGCGAGCTAGGCACCACCTTGGTCTTGGTCACTCACGACCCTGGCGTGGCTGAGGCCTGCACGCGAGTCGTGCACATGCTCGACGGGCTGGTGAGCAACGGGTCTGGGCCCAAGAGCGGCTAGCTGACAGTGACCAGCTAAGAGCCCGCGGTGACGCTCAGGTACCACTTGCCGTCGCGCAGGACCAAATCATAGGTGAGCGACTCTTCGTTGTCGCCGGCGTGCTGCACCGTGGTCTCGCCGTCGGCGACTACGGTCAGCTTGCCCTCCACGATCGTCACGGTGGCTGACTGCCCGTCCTCGCTGAGCTGGGTCTCCATCTCAAGGTCGGAGAACTCCATCGAGTCGTAGGTCATCTGCTGCGCGCGCATGTCCTTGAAGTCGTCGAGGCTGAGGCCCTGTGTCTCCAGCTCCTCCAGCCCCACTGGGTCCAGAACGGCTATCAGTACGTCAACGTCCTTGTCCTCCATGGCTCCGAACATCTTCTCCAGGGTGGCCTCGGGTCCGCCGGAGGGGCCAAAGATGTCGTCCTTGAACACCCAGAACACCAGCACACTGGCCACCGCCACCGCGATGACGGCCGCGCTGATACCTATCCAAAGCCACTTCCTGTCTGCAAGGCCACTAGCCATGCGCCCTCTCCTCCGTATCCCCCTTGACCCTGTCACCAAATCCGCGGCAAGATCCGCGTCCGCTGGAGTATACAATCAGGGCCGCCACCCTTGACTACACGCGCTTCGACTCGGCGAGAGCCTTCTCCACCTGGTCGCGGTTGTTCCAGAGCTCACACCCTGCCCCTTCGTATTCGATCAGCTCGGGCATCTCGCGCAGTCTGGCCAGAAAGGGCGACTTGAGCGCCTCAAGCAGCGACGCCTCGGTGAGATCGGTATCCGAGAACGGCGCGAACGGACAGGGCTCCACGGCCCCCGAGGCGTTGATATGCACGAAGCCGCGCCCCGCCGACAAGCAGCCCCCCACTTCCTGCTCGTCCCAAGGCACCGCCACGAACACTGCCTTGCGCCGGCCGCGCAACTCTTGCACGCGCGCCGCCACCTGTTCCCGCTGCTCGGGGCTCAGCACCCAGTCTTCTGTACCCTCCTCGACGGGGGTGTAGTCGGCCAACAAGAATATGCGGCATCCGGCCGCCTGGAGGCCGTCGACGTACTCTTCGGAGAAGATGGTGGAGAAGTTGCGACTGGTCAGGGTCAGTGAGCACCCGAAGAACACGCCGCGTCTGCGGAGGCGCTCCATGGCTGACATCAGCTGCTCATAGGTGCCTGGGCCGCGTCTCTGGTCAGTCTGCTCCGCCGAGCCTTCCAGGCTGATGAGCGGCACTATGTTCTTGAGTCTGTCGATACGGTCCACCATGGCCTCGTCCAGCAACAGGCCGTTTGTGAACATCAGGAACACCACGCGGGGGTTGCGCTCCGCTATGTCGAGGATCGCCTCGCGCATCAGCGGCTCCCCTCCCGCTATCACGAAGAAGGACACACCCAGTCCTGTGGCTTCGGCGACGATGCTCCGGAGCTTGTCGTCGCTCAGTTCGGGTCTGGCCGCCGCATCGTTGCCCCGGGCGCGTGCGAAGGCCGGGGTCGCCGCGCCGTGACACTCCCCTGCGCTCTCGCCAAGAAACGACTTGGCGTAGCAGCCCGTACATTCGAGGTTACACATGTGGGTGATGCTGAAGATGATGATGGGTGGCACCCGGACCCCGCGCTTCTGCCACTCCCGGCGGGTCCTGGCCGCGGATGTCTGCCAGCGCACCGCGCGCGCGAACCTCACAGCCTGGCTGGGTCTGCTCAGACTCACCTTGACCCCTTGCCAGAAGAAGGCCGTCACTGAACGATCTACTGTCTTCACTCGCACCCCTTCTCAAGCACTACCGCACGCAACGCCTTCTCATGATAGCCCGCCCGGGTGTTACCATCTGCAATCATGACCGACTTGGGACTGGCTATCCCCGTCAGCGAATACGCGGAGCGACGCGCTCGAGTGCTCGATGCCCTCGACGGCGCGGCCGCTGTGGTCCTGGCCGGGCAATCGCCGATCGCTGACCTGCCTCTCGGAGGCAGGCGGGTGGACGCCTTCTTCTGGTATCTCACCGGCATAGACGGTGAGACGGGAGCCGCGATCCTCTTCGACCCTTCCTCAGAGGACCCAGAGCGACGCATCACTCTCTGCCTGAGGCCTCGCGACCCCGAGCTCGAACGCTGGGACGGCGTCCGAGCGTCTATGGACTCTGCCTACAGAGAGCAGACGGGCTTCTCCGACCTGACGCGCACGGACGCTCTGCCGCAACGCCTGACCCAGGCGGCCCGGCGCACGAAGCGCCTCGCCTGCCTCCACCCTTTTGCCTTATACGCGTCTGACGTCTCGCCAGATCTGGCTCTCTTCAAGAAGGTATGCGAGCGCGTCCCCACGGCCACCATGGAGGATCGCACTCAGCTTCTCATCAGTATGCGCGCGGTCAAGTCGGCCGCGGAGCTCAGCCTCATCGAGCGGGCTGTGGCAGCGACAGTGCGCGGCTTCGAGGCGGCCTTCAAAGAAGTCCGCCCCGGAGCCGACGAGGCTCAGGTCGCCCAGGTGATGACCGCCGCTTTCCGCGCCGAGGGCGGGGAGCCGGCCTTCGAACCTATCGTGGGCTCCGGCCTGAACGGCACCATCCTGCACTACAGCGCCAACAGCAAGCGCATCGAGCAGGATGATCTGGTGGTCATCGACTATGCCGCGTCCGTCGGAGGCTATGCTTCAGACGTCACGAGGACCCTGCCTGCATCCGGCAAGTTCACCTCTCTGCAGCGCTCCCTGTACGAGGTCGTGCTCGAGGCCAACCTGGCCGCCATCGAGGCCGCCCGGCCCGGGGCCACCTTCACCGAGGTCGACAAGGCCGCACGGGCGGTGGTGACGCGGGCGGGGTACGAAGACTCCTACTTGCACAGCGTAGGCCATCACCTAGGTGTCGAAGTACACGACCCGGCGCCTGACGGACCGCTCTTGCCCGGCATGGTACTCACCATCGAGCCGGGCATCTACCTCCCCGATGCCGGGATCGGCATCCGCATCGAGGACGACATACTCCTGACAGATTCCGGCGCCCGAGTGCTCACCGAGGCCATCCCCAAGACCACCGCCGCCCTCGAAGCGGCAATGCGGTAACGGGCCCGGGCATCTGCCGCTGGCTAGCTCGAAGGCCGAGGGCCTTCCTCTACGTCAGAGTCAGATCCAGGCGCTGGTAGACCGGCCGGTGGCCTCTTCTCGGGCGATCCCCGTCTGACTTCTTTGCCCTCCGCGTCCAGCACCTCCCCATTGGTCGTACCACTCTCGGGCCGAGCCGCACCGCCACGTTCCTGCCTCTTAGGGGCCCCCACCACGATCCTGTACACGCTCACCCCCATCACCGCCATCACCGCCAGAGTGCCCAGCACGAACACGGCCGGCAGCCAGAGGGGCGACGCGACCCACCACCAGCTCCAATCGACGAGACCGGTGACTTTGAGTACTACAAAGAACAAAAAGAGCAGGAGGATGAACGAACCGCATCCGCCTGTCGACCGTTGCTTCACATAGCCTCTTCTCTCTAGTTGGCCGATCTGAGGACCCCGACCGCACCGCACAGTGCGCTGACTACTATAATGTCGCATGTACGCCAAGCAAACAAAGGAGTCGCGATGCGCAGATTCTCCCTCTTACTCCTGGTCATGTTACTGGCCATAGCCCTGGGACTAGGCGCCCTCGCCTGCGGCGGTAATGAGACCGGCAGTGGCAAGACCCCGGAGGAAGCGGTCACAGCAGCCTTGGACACCGTGAAGACCGCCAATTCGCTGTCCGGCACCTACAAGATCGATTTGACCGTGCAGGCCGAAGAGTCGGACTCTAACCCGATGGCCCAGGCCCTGCTCGGACAGGCGATCGCAATCACGGGCAACTTCGCCATGCAGAAGGACCCGGTCCTAGCGGACCTCTCGCTGGCGCTCGACCTGATGGGCCAAAGCCTTAGCATTGGCGTTCGGGCGATCGATCAGGACGTCTGGCTGAACGTGCTCGACCAGTGGTACGAAGTCCCAGCCGAGAGCCTGCAGACGGGCGGAGAACCCGTCAGCCCCGACGTGCTCGCCTCGCTGCAACAGACGATGGACGAGCAGGGTATCGACCCCACCACTTGGTACACGGATCTCAAGGTGGTCGGCACGGAGACCCTGGCCGACACTGAAGTCAGCGTCAGCCACCTCACCGGCACGCTGGATGTCGAGAAGATGCTCACTGACGTGGTCGGACTGCTGCAGAGTCCTGAGGTAGCCGCCCTGATGGGTGACGCCACCACGGCCGCTTCTGACACCGGTGTCTCGCTGCCCGATGCCACGGCGACCGAGGAGCTTCAAACCACTCTCGAGGAGATGTTCAAGGGCGCGACCCTCGATCTGTGGATTGCCGACAAGGACGATTCACTGCGCCGCGCTGTCCTCTCGGCTGAGTTGGCCATGCCCGAGGACTTGGCCACATCAGGTGTGAACGGTGCCACTGTCGTTGTCACCGTGAATCTCGACGCTCCCGACGAGCCAGTGGAAGTGTCCGCTCCCACCTCGGCCAAGCCGCTCTCCGATCTGGAGACCGACCTGGCGAGCAATCCCCTACTTTCGGGCCTGAGTGGCCTTCTTGGCTCGGGCTCAGGTCTCGGGGACATACTGGGACAGTAGTCACTCCCGGCAGCAAGTAGTCTTGCGGGGCGGCGCCTTCGGGCGCCGCCCCGACTATTTGCGCTCGAAGTCGAAGACGAAGGGCAGTTGAAGGTCATCCCGCATGGCCAAAAGCTCCGTCTTGACGCTCTCGCCCACCGGAACGCCCTTGTCCTTGCGTTCTTGCCAGGCCAGGTATTCCTTCTCACCGCAGGTGTAGATGCGCTCCTGACCCGGCGCCTTCTTCGAGGCGCGCAGTTCGCGCAGGATGTCTCCCGTATGCTTCCTGAAGTCCGCCGGGTCGGCGAAGCACTCGACATCGATGGCCATGAAAGAATGGCCGATGGGGATGGGGATATCCTTGCCCTCCTCATCCTTGCCCCCAAGTTGCTTGAGGAAGGCGTTCTGGGAGAACGAAGTCGAGAGTATCTCGACCACGGTGGCGAAACCGTAGCCCTTATAGCCGCCAGTCTCCTCGCCCACCCCGCCGATGGGAGCGAGAGCGGCAGTACCGTTGACCAAGTCCCTCAGTATCTGCACCGAGTCGGTGGAAGACTCACCCTTTTCGTTGATCACCAGGCCCTCAGGGCAAGGCTTGCCCTCGCGGGCCCACTGCTCGATCTTGCCCCTCTGGATCACCGAGGTCGCATAGTCGTTGGTGAAGGGGAACTCTTCGTCGGTGGGCATGGCGAACACCAACGGGTTGGTGCCCAGCATGTTCTCCACCCCGAAAGTGGGTGCGATCGAGGGTCGGGCATTGGTGGTGGTGAGGCCTACCATGCCCTGCTCGACAGCCATCAGCGGGTAGTAAGCCGCGAAGCCGTAATGTGTGGAGTTGCGAGCCACGACCATCCCCAGCCCATGCGCCTTAGCCTTGTCGATGGCCATCTGCATGCAGCGCTTGCCGACGACCATGCCCATGCCATCATGTCCATCGACAACCGCGGTGGCCTTGCAGTCGCGCACCACCTCGAACTCGGTGATCGGCTTCTGGATACCACCCTTGACTATGCGGTCGTAGTAGATGGGCTTCAGTCGGCCCACCCCGTGAGAGTCGATGCCGCGCTTGTCCGCGGTAATGAGCACGTCGGCGCAGATCCGAGCCTCGTCTTCAGGGACCCCGACCCCTTTGAAGACGTCGACCATGAACGATTCCAACACGTCAAAGGGTATCCAACTCACGCCTGAGATCACCGCTGCCTCCTAACTGGCTGTCCCGTCTACAGTACCAGACCGAAGCCCAGGCTATTCCCGGCTCAGATCGACGTCATCCGGCGCTGACAAGGGGTCCGGGAACCACTCACGCTCGCCGAAATCCACCGATGCGATCTCGTCTATCGGCAGTTTGACGTAGGTGCCTTCGGCCTCCGCGGCCACGGTGCCATCCTCGAGGACCACTTCGCCCGTGCCTTCGAACACGCGGCCGGCGTCGCGGGTGATGCGCCCGATCACTTTGACTTCATGATCCAGGGGCACCGGCTTCCGCAGACGCATCGTGAACCTCACCGTCACGCCCCACGTGTCACCGTGCGCCAGATTTATGGCCCGGCCGATGGTCTCGTCCAAGACGGCGCCTACCATGCCCCCGTGCATGCGCCCCGGGTAGCCCTGATGCTGCGGACGGGGCGTGAAGACGCCCACCAGTTCGCCGCTATCCAGCACAAAGAAGCGGGCTTTGAGGCCGAACTGGTTCTCCACCCCGCAGACCATGCACATGCGGCTGATCTTCTGCGCCCCTTCGACCTTGTGTCTCATGTCAGATCGAAGCCACCGTCTACTATCAGGGACTGACCGGTGACGAAGTCGCTGTCGGACGACGCTAGGAACAACGCCGGGCCGGCTAGGTCGTCGGCCTCTTCGTTACGTTCGCTCAAGCACTGGCCCTTGCGGGTGATCTCCCGCGCGGCCAGAGCTCGCTCATCGGTCTTCTCCAGGTTCATGGCGGTGAGGGTGAAGCCCGGCACCAGCGTATTGACCCGGATACCATCAGATCCCAGCGCCCGGGCCAGAGACCGTGTCAATCCCAAGACTCCGGCCTTGCTGGCCACGTACGGCACCATGAACGCGGTGCCCTTCCACACTGTGGTAGAGCTCACGTTGATGATCTTGCCGTAGCCCTGCGGCTTCATGTACGGGTGTACGGCTTTTGCGCAGAACCACATGCCCCGCAGGTTGACGTCGACGATGTGGTCCCAGTCTTCAGTCGTCCACTTGTCGAAGGGTTTGGCGGTGCTGCCGCCGTCACAGCCCTTGAACGCTCCCGCGTTGTTCACCAGGATGTCGATGCGGCCCTCGAAGGCTTCGGCCACCTTGGCCGCGGCCGCCTCACACTGCTCGCTATCAACGATGTCGCAGGCCAGGGCTATCGCCTCTCCCCCTGCGCGCTTGATCTCATCGACCACCTGACCGGCTCCCGTACCGTCAGTGCTGGTCACCCCTACCTTCGCGCCCTCGGCAGCGAACTTGAGGGCGATGGAGTGCCCTATACTGTTGGTGCCGCTCGCTCCCACTATCATGGCCACCTTGCCCTGAAGGCGCCCGCATTCGGCTGTCTTTCCCACTCTGGCCCTCCTCCCGCGGGGCGTTCGCCGCGCCCACGCTGGTCGCTATTCGAAGGTCTTCGCCACCCCGACGAGCTCTCGCGGGATGTCCAACTGTTGGGGACATTTCTCTAGGCAGTCACCACATTCGGCACAGGCAGACGCGGGAGCTGTGTGGCCCCCCAGCAATTCGAACTTGTACGACTGCCGTTCTTCCTCGAGATTCCCGAAGAACGAGACGTTGTTCAGCAGGCTGAACATCCTGGGGATGTTGATGCCCTGCGGACACGGCACGCAGTAGCGACAGGCAGTGCAGTCCACAACGGCCCTCTCCCCGAAGGCCTGCTGGACCTTGCCGATGACCTCCACCTCGGCCGCGTCCAGCGAGGCCGGGAGCCCTTCCATGGCGACCCGCACGTTCTCCACCACCTGCTCCATGGTGCTCATGCCGCTGAGGAGTGTGCATACGCGGGCGTCGTCCCACACGAAACGGAGTGCCCAGGCCGCCGGGGTCCGCTGCACCGGCGCTGAGTCCCACAAAGCCTGGACGGTCGCCGGCGGCCTCACTGCCAGACGCCCGCCCTTGAGCGGCTCCATCACGATGACGCCCAGTCCTCGATCGGCGGCGTAGACCAGACCTTCGGCCCCTGCCTGGTACTCCAGATCCATGTAGTTGTACTGGATCTGACAGAAGTCCCAGTCATAGGCATCCACTATGGGAGCGAAGGCCTCCGCCTCGTCGTGGAACGAGAATCCCGCGAAGCGGATCTTGCCCTGCCTCTTGGCTTCATCCAAGAAGTCGAGTGCGCCCAGCTCGGCCATGCGCGCGAACTGGCCGGCATTCAGGCCATGCAGCAGATAGCAGTCTATCTGTTCGGTGCGGAGTCGCTTCAACTGCCCGGCGAGGATCTCGTCCATCTGCTCGCGCGCGTTGGCCAACCAGCACGGTAGCTTGGTGGCGATCATGACCTTCTCTCGGTACCCACCCGCCAAGGCTTCGCCCAAGAAGGGCTCGCTGGCGCCGGGTGTGCCGTCCATGGCAGCGCTGTGGTAGGGATAGGCAGTGTCCACGTAGTTGACTCCGTGATCGATGGCGTAGCGCAGCATCTCCGTGGCCAGAGGCACGTCGATCTGCCCATGGTTCCCCCCGATCACCGGGAGGCGCATGCACCCGAAGCCAAGGACCGAGACTCGCTCGCCCGTACGGCCGAATGGACGGTAGAGCATACTCACCGCGGTCCTCCTTCTATGCGCCGATCTCCCATTACCGTCAACAATACACCACCTCGCCACGGCTCCCGAACGAACGTCCCCCCATGTTAGGAACACCCATCGCTGGGAACAACGTCGAAGGCGCGACGATCCACAGTTGTCACGAAGAAGGGGGCCGGCCAAATGAGCTCAGTCAAAGTCTGCGCGACGAGGTACGTTCCCGAACGGCGGAAACGACTTCTCTTGCCCTTCTGTGCGACACTCCTGCTGGTCGCCTCGGCCCTGTCAGCATGCGGCAGTGACACCATCGAGCATGCTACCGGTGCATCCGACCTAGTGCTGCGAATAGAGACCGGAGGCGGCTTCGTCCCCGTCGAGGTCAACCTTACGCAGTTGCCGGATGTCAGCATCTACGGCGACGGTACTGTCATAGTCACCGGCCCGATGATAGAGATCTATCCGCAACCCGCACTGCCCAATCTGCAGCAGACGACCATAACCCAGGACGCCGTGAACGAGGTCCTCGTGGCCGCCGAGGAAGCAGGGTTGTTCTCCAACGACGTCGACTATGGCATGCCTGGGGTGACAGACATGGCGACGACCACGATCACTATCAACGCCGACGGGCAGACCTATGTCTCCAACATCTACGCCCTAGGCATCGGCTTCGACGACCAGATGGCCGCGGCAGATGCTCTGAACGGACTGACCCCGGAGCAGAGAGAAGCCCGTTCCGCGGTCATAGACTTCTACGCCACCAAGGCCTTCGAACTAGCCACCGTGCAGGCCCCCGGCGCTGAATGGCAACAGTACGACTTCAGCTCGCTGGCCGTGTTCAGCACGCCCGTGGACCCGGCCACCCTGCCGCCTGGTGAAGACGTGATGTACAACCGTCTCGACTGGCCGCTCGACGACCTCAGCACCGCCGGCGAGCCGGTGCAGCCCGAGGGCTACCGCAAGCTAGTAGTCACGGGCGAAGACCTAGAGACGCTACGGCCGCTGCTCGACCAAGCTACGAAGATCACCTTGTGGAACTCGGGGGGCCGCGAGTACTATCTCTACTTCAGGCCTTTGCTCCCTGACGAGAGCGCTTAACGTAGAGGTGTGCGTATGACTTCGGCCGTGCTGACCGAAGGGCTGACCAAGAGGTACGGAACTCGAGTAGGTATCGACTCCCTGGACCTGGAGGTCCGCCAGGGGGAGGTCTTCGGCTTCATCGGCCCCAACGGCGCTGGCAAGACCACCACGATCCGCCTGCTCCTCGATCTGCTGCACCCAACTTCGGGCCGGGCCACGGTGCTGGGCCTGGACAGCCATAAGGACAGCGTCACAATAAGACGCTCGATCGGCTATCTGCCGGGCGACTTCGGTCTTGACCCCCGGATGACCGGGAAGGAGTTGCTGGCCTATTTCGCGGACGTCCGCGGCATGGCGGGTCTCGGCACGGCGCCGGCTCTGGCCGGGCGCCTGGGCGCAGACTTGGAGGTGCCCATGGGCCGGCTCAGCCGGGGCAATCGCCAGAAGATCGGCCTCATCCAGGCCCTCTTCCATCAACCGGCGCTGCTCATACTGGATGAGCCCACCACAGGCCTCGACCCCTTGGTGCAGGAGACCTTCGTGCAGGTGTTGCGCGAGGCCCGGGACGAGGGCCGCACCGTCTTCCTCTCATCGCACATCCTCTCTGAGATCGAGCGGATCTGCGACCGCGTGGCTATCGTGCGGGGCGGTAAGCTCGCCACCGTGGAGACAACGGATTCTCTCCTGGAAAAGCGGCGAAAGAGGGTGACGATGCTGTTCGACGCACCGGTAGCGGCCGAGCGATTCGCCAAGCTGACCGGCGTCAGCGACGTGGAGGTCCAGGGCAACGCGGTCCGACTACGCCTGCGCGATGGCATCGACGCGGTGGTCAAAGAGGCCGCGAGCCACACCCTGCTGGACATGAGCGTGGTGCATCCCTCCCTGGACGAGATCTTCATGAGCTACTACGCGGAGGAGCAGGCGTGAACTCCCTCCGAGGTATCTGGATACTTGCCTCACACGACCTGCGCAGGCGCTGGCGTTCACTGCTGATCTGGGGTATCGCCCTGGGGGCGGTGGGTGCGCTGTACGTAGCCCTGTACCCCACCATGAAGAGTTTTATGGATGAGTTCGTGAAGCAAGCGTCCGATTCGATGCGCAGTTGGATGGGAGTCACCACCGCCTCCATGTCGGTGGAGGAGTGGGTGGGCATGAAGTTCCTCAACCTGTTCGTGCCGGTGTCGCTCCCGTTCTTGGTGATGCTCATGGGCGCCCGCGCCGTCGCCGGAAGCGAAGAGCGACGGGAGCTCGACCTACAGCTCAGCAACCCCATACGACGCTGGCAAGTGATAGCCGCCTCTGTCCTCTCGATGGCCGTCGCTCTTCTGGTAGTGCTGACGATCACCTGGCTGCTCACCTACGTGACCGCACCCATCGCTCGGGTAGATCTCAGCCCAGGCCTGCTGGCCATAGCCATGCTGGTCCTTTGGCCGTTCTGCCTGTTGTTCGGCACTTTCTCGCTGCTGCTATCCACCTTGGTCAGGCGATCATTCTTGGCCACCACCATCCCCGCTGTGGTGCTGGTGGTGATGTACCTCACCGAGTCGCTGGCCCAGTCGATCAAGTCCGTCCAGCCTGCCCGGCCGTTCACACTCTTCTATCATCTGGGTAACGCTGTCGGCGGAGACGTGCACTGGCTGGCCGCGGCGCTGATGTTTGTAGGAGCCTGTACACTGACTGCAGGCGCTATCTTTGCCTTCGCGAAGAGGGACATCTACACCTAGGCGCTCCCGAGCCGTCGACAAGGAGTACACGATGCCCAAGGCCTGCCCTACCCCCCAGCCGCTTCGCACGATGGTCGGGCCACTGGCCCTTCTCACGGCCATGTTCTTTGCCACCTTCCTGGCGCGCTTCATATTCCCGGCGCTGCTCCCCTCCATGAACGAAGCCGGCGTGATAGACCCGAGCCAAGCCGGGTCTCTGTTCCTGGCGGCGGCCTTGGGTTCCCTGGTCGGTTCGTTCTTGGCGGGGTTCGTCTCAAGCCGGCTGAAGCACCGGGGCGCTCTTCTAGTGTCGATGTTCGGGACCTCCCTCGCCTTGGTGGCGTCCTATTTCGCCACAGTGGTGTGGCAACTCTGGATCGCTTTCTTCGTGATGGGTCTGTTGTTCGGCATACACCTTCCGTCCTCGGTCGCCACCATCACCGCGATGGTGCGCAAGGAAGACTGGGGCAAGGCCCTCTCCATCCAACAGTTGGCGCCACCCCTGACCCTGCTGGCAGCGCCTCTCATGGCCGTGCTCCTCTTGAACTGGTTCACCTGGAACGCCATCCTGCTCTGGGTCGCAGGACTGGGCGTCATCCTGGCCCTGTGGTTCATGTTCTCAACCGGAGGGATAGGCGCGTTCCCGGGGGATCCCCCGAACAAGGAGTTTGCGGGCCCAGTGCTGAGGACCCGCTCCTTCTGGCTGATGATCGCCCTGTTCGCCTTCGGCATGAGTGCGCAAGTGGGCGTGTACACGATGCTGCCGTTGTACCTCACCCAAGAGCGAGGCATGACCGCCGACGCCGCCAACACCCTCCTCGGTCTGGCCAACATAGCGCCCGTGGTCACCGTGTTCGTCGCTGGTTGGCTGACTGCCAGGTTCGGAGAGAAGAAGGTCATCGGCACCGCCCTATTCCTCACCGGTATTGTGACTGTCTTGGTCGGGGCGTTGTCCGGGGCAGCGCTGAATGTCTCCATCGTCCTCATGGCAGGACTCGCGGTATGCTTCTTCCCGCCCGGTTTCGCAGCCCTATCGCGAGTAGTGCAGCCCACCTACCGCAGTCTGGCCACAGCCTTCGCGGCCCCCACGGCTTTCCTGGTCGGAGGCGGCCTCGTCCCTCTGGTCCTCGGCAATGTGGGCCAACAGGGACACTTCGGCTTTGGCATCATCGTAGTCGGTTGCGTGGTAGCTGTGGGCTCAGTGCTCACCATCTTCCTGCGCCTGCTTGACCAGCTTGAGGAGGGGTGTTGAACGACACGCCCCTTGCAGCCGCAGAGGCCAAGGCCGACGCCCTTGAGCGCTTCGCCGCTCAAGGGCCCGACCACATCAATTGCGCCCAGGCAGTCCTCCGCTTCACCCTGCTCGCCGGCGGGCATGACCTCGCTCCGGTCGCGCTCGCTCGCCAGTTCGGAGGGGGCATAGCCGGGACGGGCGAGACTTGCGGCGCCGTCACCGGGGCCGCGCTGGCTTTGGGTCTTCTCGACCAGCTCGGAGGCGAGACCGCGGACCCCGCTGCCTCGCGGGCGAGGCTCCAGGACTTGACGGCCCGCTTCGCCGCCGAGTTCGGCGGCGTTCGTTGTAGAGATCTAACCGGTTTCGATCTCACCACGGTCGCCGGCCATGACGCCTTCGTCGCCAGCGGCGGCAACGACCGCTGCAAGGGCTTCGTGGGTTGGATGTGTGACCAGTTGGCAGCCGGTCCGGGTGCGATCGCCTGACCCACGCAGCGGGACGGCTTCCGCGACCGCGCGACACCTGGCAGCACCCACACAAAGCATGGCCGAGTCCCGCCGCGGTATGCTAGTCGCATGAGATCCGCGCGCACAACCATCTGCCTGGGACTGCTGCTCTTGTCCCTCGGGGCGATAGGTTGCTCCGCTGCCGAAGACACCACACAACAGACCCCCACCACCGCGCCTGCGCCTGAGGCGACGACGACCTCCACGACGCTCTCGCAAGAACAGGTCACCCTGAGCAACATGACCCTGCGCCAGAAAGCGGCACAGGTACTGCTGCTCAGTTTCTCAGGGACGACGCTCACTGAGGCCACCGCGAGCTTGCTCGCGGCAGGGCCTCCAGGCGGGTTACTCATCCTGGGTCACAACGTGGCCGACCCCGCGCAGATGCAGTCCTTGACCTCTGCGTTGCAGCAGTCAGCCGCGGCAGCGGGCCTGCCCGTGGGCCTGTTCATGGCGGTCGATCAAGAAGGCGGTAAGGTACAGCGCATCACACAAGGGGTGCCCGAGCTGACCTCGGCCCGCGAGGTGGGCTCGGGGTCCACGCCGGAGGCCGCACGGGAGACAGCACACCAGACTGCGGACGGCCTGCTGGCCCAAGGCATCAACATGAACCTGGCACCGGTCGCCGATGTGGTCGACGACCAGGACTCCTTTCTGTACGACCGAACGTACAGCGGGGACCCCGCAGTCGTTTCAGCGTTCGTGGTCGCGGTCGTGGAGGGCTTCCAAGAGCAGGGCATCTTGGCGGTGGTCAAGCACTTTCCCGGACACGGGAGCGCCCCCGGCAACACCCACGCTGAGGACGCGCTCTCGACGGCGACTCAGCAGGAGTTCGAGTCTGTGCACCTCGTCCCCTTCCGCGCCGCGATCTCAGCGGATGTGGGCGGGATCATGATGGCTCACATAGTGGCCACTCCGTACGACCCACTGAACCCTGCCTCGCTGTCCCGGGTGGTGATCGAGGGCCTGCTGCGCGGCGAACTCGGCTTCCAGGGCTTGGTCTTGGCAGACGACGTGACCATGGCCGCCATCTTGGCTAACGTACCGAACCCCGCGCCTCCACAAGATGGCACCCAGTTGACCGAGGACGCGATCCTCGTCGCCAAGGAGGTCGAAGCGGTGGTGGCTGCCCTCAGCGCCGGCTGTGACCTGGTCATACTCACAGAACTCGAGACCAAGTCCCGGGCGGTACTGGACGGCCTGGTGACAGCTGTCGAGCAGGGCAAGCTGAATGAAGCGCGACTCGACGAAGCAGTGATGCGGATACTGAAGTCGAAGTACCAGTACGGCATAACCGCTCCAGAGACTCAGGACATCCAATCATAGACAAGGCCGACAACAAGCAGCACTCGATCACCTTTCGACCGTCCGGCCGGCAAGGATCGGGCGAGACCGGCAAGGACCTCCTTGCTGTCGCCCGTGAAGCGGGGGTCGAGATCGAGAGTTCGTGCGGCGGCAAGGGAAGCTGCGGCAAGTGCCGAGTGCGCATAGAGACCGGAGACGGCGCGGGACCTGCCGGCTCGGGTGGCAGCTCGGCGGTGTCGCCCCCTACCGAAGCCGAGCGAGAACTGCTCGGGTCGGACCTCCTGGGCACGGGACTGCGGTTGGCTTGCCAGACCCGCGTCGTGGACGACGTCAGCCCGTTTGTGCCCACAGAAAGCCGCAGAAGCGGCGTAGTGACCGCCAAGCTGACCCGCGATCGCGATCGCGAGGTCGACCCCGCCGTGCGGACCTACCGGCTCGACCTTCCGAGCGGCAGACTTCCGGCGTCGGAGCGCTTCACGCGCGCCCTCGCCGATCAGCACGGCCTTGCAGATCTCGAGTTGACGCGAGCGGCAGCGGACGGCCTCTCCCAGTCTGCCGACGAAGGACGGACGGCGCTGGCGGTCGTCGTATGGCGCGAGGCCGTGGTCCTCGACGTTTGGCCGGGCGCTGAGTCCCAGCCCGTGCTGGGGTTGGCCGTGGACATCGGCACGACCACGATCGCCGCATACCTGGCCGACCTGGCCACCGGAGCGGTCTTGGCCAGTGAGTCGGCTCTGAACCCTCAGGTCGCATACGGCGATGACATCATCGCGCGCCTTCAGTATGCAGCGCATCACGAAGCCGGGGCACGCGAGTTGCAGATGAAGCTGGCCGTCGAGATCGACCGTCTGGCCGAGCAGGCAGCGGAGCGCTGCGGAGCAAGTAGTGGCGACATCTACGACGTGGCTATCGTGGGCAACACGGCTATCCACCATCTCTTCATGGGCCTCCCCACAGACTCCTTGCGCAGGGCGCCCTTCGAACCCGCCGTGAGGGCTTCTATAGACACCACGGCCGCCGAGGTGGGTCTGCACCTGCACCCGGCCTGCCGGCTGTACGCACTCCCCAACGAGGCAGGGTTCGTCGGCGCTGACAACGTCGCTGTGATCATCGCCGAGGAGCCGTACAAGCAGGACGAGGCCGTCTTGCTCATCGACGTCGGCACCAACGGCGAACTGGTGCTAGGTGACAGCAAACGGATGCTCTCGGCGTCTTGCGCCACCGGACCGGCCTTTGAGGGTGCCCACATCGAACATGGCATGCGGGCCGCGCCTGGGGCTATCGAGCGGATCCGTATAGAACCCGGGACCCTCGAGGTCGACTTCAAGGTCATCGGCGTCGATAAGTGGTGCCGCGAGGCGCCGCCGGGCACGGTCAAGGCACGAGGACTATGCGGTTCCGGGATCATAGACGCTGCGGCCGAGATGTTCAGGTGCGGAGTGATTCTGCCCGACGGCGGGTTCGCCTCCGACCTCACCGGCGACCGGCTGGTATTGGAGGACGGTCGTCCGCGCAAGCTGGTCATCGCGCGCGCCGAGGAGTCAGAGACAGGGCGTCCCCTCACCGTGTCACAGAAGGATATCCGAGCCCTCCAGCTCGGCAAGGCCGCGCTGCGCGCGGGGGCCGAGATCCTCCTGGACAGGTACGGCATACGGGAGCCCGCCCGCGTGGTATTGGCCGGCGCTTTCGGCAGCTACATAGACACGCGAGCAGCGCTCACGATAGGCATGCTACCTGCTTGCGACCCCGACAAGGTCTGCTCGGTGGGCAACGCGGCCGGGGATGGCGCGCTGCAGGCTCTGTTGTCGCTCAGGAAGCGGCGCGAGGCCGAGTGGGTGGCGGACACCGTAGAGTACGTGGAGTTGGCTTCGGCGACAGACTTCCACCGCCGGTACATGGAGGCCATGCGCTTCGAGCCTTCAATACCCGGTCTCGTCTGACGGATTGCGCGATAATGCCGCATACAGATAAGAGAACGGAGCCGCTATGAGTCTACTCGACCTCCTGAACAGCGACCGCGAGGTCATATTCCTGGACGGGGCCATGGGCACCCAGTTGGGGGAGGCCGGTCTGGAGATGGGCGGTCAGAACTGCGTCACCCATCCCGAGGCGGTATTGGCTGTCCACCAGAGATACGCAGCGTGCGGCATCGATCTCTTGATCACCAACACCCTGACCATGAACGGAGTGAACATCAGCGCCCACCTCTCCGACTTGGACGTTAGTGAGGTCAACCTCGCCGGGGCCAGGCTCGCCAAGCAGGCAGCTCTTCCCGGGCAGTATGTGCTGGGCGATATCAGCTCCACGGGCAAGCTGCTCAAGCCGTATGGCCCCTTGGATGAAGCGGACGCGTCCGCCGCCTTCAAGGAACAGGCGGCCACCCTGGCGGAGGGCGGGGTCGACGGTCTTATCGTGGAGACCATGACCGACCTGCGGGAGGCGCTCTGCGCCGTGCGCGCGGCTCGGGAGGTCAGCGAACTCCCGGTGTTCGCCTCTGTCAGTCTCAAGACGCCTGCCAACGGCGGCCGCACTATCATGGGCGACACCGCCCAAGACTGCGCAGCAAAGCTAGCAGAGGCCGGGGCCTCGGTCGTCGGCACCAACTGCGGCGAGTTGGACCCACTGGAGATGGCGGGGGTGGTCGCCATGATGCGTGAAGCCACTTCGCTGCCCATCATCGCCCAGCCCAACGCCGGAAAGGTGCAGATGGTCGAGGGCAGCCCGACATATAAGATGTCGCCGCAGGATTTCGCCGAGGGCATCCGCGAATGCGTTAGAGCTGGGGCACGCCTGGTAGGTGGCTGTTGCGGCACGTCTCCCGCCCACATCGCGGCCGCGGTCGGTCTGCTTGCGCGCTGAAGCGCCGCTCTAGTATCCTTCAGTAGGCACCCCGGACTCCTCTCGCTCTCGACGCCTGCGCGCGCCCGAAGTGGGACTGGGCTGCCGCAGATGTCCGAAGGCCCTATTCGCGAGGAGAAGATGAGCTTGCCCGCTGCTACCAGGCCCCGCCGCACTCCTCTCTATCAACAGCACTTAGCTCTGGGTGCGAGGATGGTGGACTTCGCGGGTTGGGATATGCCTCTGAACTACCCAGGTGGAGTAGTCGCCGAGCACCTCGCTACCCGAAGCCAGGCCGGGATGTTCGACGTCTCTCACATGGGTCGTTTCGCGGTAAGGGGTCCGGATGCCGTCCGTTTTCTGCAGAGGGTGCTGACCAACGACGCCGCGAAGCTTGCGGTGGGTAGCTCACACTACACTCTCTTCTCCAACGAGACCGGTGGGGCTATCGATGATGCCTACCTGTGCCGTTTCGTGGAGAGCGAGTGGCTGCTCGTGGTGAACGCTGCCAACAGGCAGAGTGATTGGGACCACCTGACTGAGCAATTGGGGGCCGAGCGAGTCGAACTCCGAGATGTGAGTGACGAGCTCGCGATGATCTCCCTGCAAGGACCCGCCTCCGAGGGCCTGCTTGCCGCTTCTCTCGAGTCGGGCTCCCTGCCTGAGCCTCGTCGCAATGCCCTCTCCCTAGTCACCATCGCGGGCACTGACGTGTTGTTGGGTCGCACGGGCTATACGGGCGAGCCTCTGTGCTTCGAGTTCTCGGCCCCACCCGAGGCGGCCAAGATCATCTGGGACCTGCTGGTGGCAAAGGGGGCGACACCCACCGGACTCGGGGCCCGGGACACTCTGCGCCTCGAAGCCGCGCTGCCACTGTATGGACACGAACAAGGCGTCGATCTGGAGGGACGTGAGATCCCCATACTCTCTTGCCCGGTGGCGGCCTACGGAGTGAGTCTCTCCCCGGCCAGAGGCGACTTCCTTGGACGAGAGGCACTGACGATACAGCAGGAAGCGTATCGTCTCATCAAGCTAGGGGACTACCGGCTTATCTCCGACCTGCCCCGCATCATCCGCGCCGTCGCGGTGACGGGGCGAGGCATAGCCAGAGCGGGCTCGGCCGTCCACCGAGATGGGCGCGCTGTGGGCTGGGTCACGAGCGGCACAATGGTGCCCTACTGGCAAACGGCGGCAACGGACGACCAAGGGACCCCGACAGGCCAGCACGAGATGCGCTCCATTTGCCTGGCCTATCTGGACAGCGACATCTCGGTGGGGGATCGGCTGACCGTCGACATCCGCGGCAAGGACGTGCCCGCTGTCGTGGTAGAACGCCACCTGCGAAACGACCGGCCTCCCTACGCGAGGCCGGTGCTCGCCTCGGACACCCCTTAGGGCACCGCACCGCCAGCGCAGCGGCGGGCGCCCGGACCGCTGCTACTTGGGCTGTCCGGCTTCCTTGGCCTCCACGTTGACCTCAGCTTGAGTACCGGCCGCGGGCTTCGCTTTCGGCGTCTGGAGCTCCTTGCCCTTCTGCAGGGTTGCTTCCACTTCAGGAGCCACAAACACGACGTCCGCACCTATCTCCATGACGAGGGGCGTGGGCAAGAACTGACGTCCGGAGAAGAGCCCACCCGATATCTCGTAGCCGAGAACGGCCCCGGTCTTCTCGTCAAACTGCAGGTCCTCGATCTCGCCCAGTTCCTTGCCATCTGTCGTCTGCAGCTTGCGCCCCTTCGTCTTGAGCTTGCTGTCCAGCACAGCCTTGATCTCAGGAGCCTGTTCAGGCCGCACCACGCTATGCGCCGGACTGAGAATAACGCTGTCCGGACCGATGGTCTGCACTCCTGACCACGGCGCGACCATCGTCTTCCGCATAAGTCCCTCTACCAAGACTAACCCAAGCACCTGCCTCCCCGAGGGGTCGATGACCAGGTCCTTGACCTTGCCGGCCTCCTGCCCTCCTTCGCGGACGACTGCCCGTCGCCCCAGGAGTTCACTTGCCTTCATCGCGGAGCACCTCCTACTCGCTAGAATATGTCCGCGGTCCCGGTGACGTCGAGCACTACCAGGATCGCCAGGAGCAGTATCGCTAGAGACAGCAACTCCCACCAGATGTGGTTGGTCCTCTTGCCAATGAATCTGGGCATGCCTACCTCCAGTGTGTCTTCCGGTACGCATGGGGCCGCGTCACCATGGTGACGCGGCCCCAAAAAGTCATCTTACGCAGCGAATCCAGACGCTGCCCGCTGCTACCAGCTGGAGCCGCCGCCACCGCCGTAGCCGCCGCCACCCCGGCCGTAGCCACCACCGCCGTAGCCGCCACCACCGCCCCCGTAGCCGCCGCCGCCACCGCCCGGACGCCGTTCTTGTTCGCGAGCGTTGTCGACGTTGATGGTGCGGCCGTCCATCTCCAGACCATTCAGGGCTGCCTTGGCAGCCTCCGCCGCCTCAGGCGTAGCCATCTCGACGAAAGCGAAACCCTTCGGCCGTCCGGTCTGACGATCGGTGATGATATTCACCCCCGCGACCTCGCCGTGCTCGCTAAACGCCTTTTCCAGGGTCTCTTGTGTGGTGCTGTAGGAAATATTGCCGACATACAGCCTTGCTGTGCCCATCAAGCCCTCCCCCGATCCTAGGACAGATACGCATGCGTTCGGATTCACCTGGCGGACGGACGAGCTGATGAAGCACTCCGCACGTCGCTACGAGGCTTCCTATCGATGCGCATCAATCATACATCAACATACTTCTCTGTGGGTAAGCAATATCTTGAACACTACGATTTGGGAGGACCGCACCGATTTGGAGCACGCTGACCCGCCCCACGCCCTCACCAACTTAGCCGCGATCAAGAAGAGACTCAGACGGCGCGCTCCGGCCTTCTTCCTCGACTTCGACGGTACTCTGGCTCCCATAGCGGCCAGGCCGGAGTTGGCAGAGATGACTGAGCAGGCCAGGCTACTGCTCGATCAGCTGGCGAGCTGGTGCCCCGTATGCATCGTCTCCGGAAGGTCATGGGAGTCCCTCCACGACAAGATCGCCCTGAACGAGGTCTACTACGCGGCGGACCATGGTCACCGCATAGTCGGGCCTGAGGGCTCCGGGATCGACTTCCAGCCGGCCTCCAACGACACGCCAGAACTCGAGGTCGCGGAGAGCAAGTTGGAGCGCGCGCTCAGCGAGATAGACGGAGTGCTCATAGAGCGCAAGGAGGTGACTGTGGCCGTGCATTACCGCGGGGTCGCCGCGCAAGAGCGCCCGCTGGTCCGAGACGCCGTCTTTGAGGTCCTGCAAGACTCTCCCGGACTCAAGCTCATGGAGGGCAAGATGGTCTATGAGGTGCTGCCTGACGTCGGGTGGGGCAAGGGCCACGCAGTACTGTGGCTGCTCGAGCGCCTGAAGTCGCAGATGCGCGATGAACACTTGCCCATATGCGTCGGTGACGATGTCACCGACGAAGACATGTTTGTCGCAGTCGACGGCCGGGGGATATCGGTGGTAGTCGGGAGCCTGATGCGCGAAAGTCACGCCGACTATCGCCTGCGTGACACAACTGAAGTCACCGACTTCCTCAGTGCTTTCGTGCCCCAGCCCGCCTGGGCCGTTCAGGATGAGGTGCAGACCAATGACCGCTGAAACGTCGGCAGTGTCCGGGGGGAAGAGTCAATGAACGACTTTGTGGTCATGGACTGCGCTCTCGCGACTGTTGCCACCGGGCGTCGGGCGCAGACCCTGCGTGAGCTTAGAGATATCCTGCGAGATATCCACCCGGGATCCGTTTACCATCACTTCTGGGGGACTCTGCTTCGCCCCCAATCGACCAGTCGCGAGTACAACAATGACTTCGCCGATTGGTGCCGCGCGAGCCTGCACGACAATCGCATAGCTGAGCGCTTGGCCGTCATCGATCCGGCCGACTATTCCGACATGGAGGCCCTGCGCCAAGAGCTGATCGAGGTCATCGATGAAAGGCTGGACGAGACCGAGATGGTGCTTTTTGCACAGTCCGACCAGCAGTTCCAGTTCGTCCGCGCGATCATCGTGCAGTTCGACACCCACAAGCGCATCAAGCACCCCAGGGAGCTGGTCGCTGAGCTACCCCAGCTGTCAGTCGGCAGCATCTTCTACCACTTCGTGGACGCCAGGCGGCGCGAACCCATCGCCGTCGACGACTTCAGAACTTGGCTTCAGGGCCTAGGACCTCAATACAACCCCCTGTGCGACTCGCTGGCAGAGATCGACCCCTACTTCGACTCACTCTACGTGCTCAGGGAGCGCATAACGGAGGCCTTCGCCCGGTTCTTCAGCACGCCGCGATCCAAGCGACCCACGCAGAGTACCGAAGGGCAGAAAGCATGAGCGAGACCTCCAAACCCCAAGACCTGCTGGCCCGCTACGCCGAACACGCCGGTCACGACGCAATAGAGCAACTCCTTCAACTGGCCAAACCTCTGCAGGGGTTGAAGGTGGTGCACGTCAATTCCACGCGACGCGGCGGCGGCGTCGCGGAGATCCTGGAGACGCTGGTACCGCTGATGCGGGCGCTGGGCATCGATGCCAGCTGGGAAGTCATCGCCGGCACGGAGGACTTCTTCGGCACCACCAAAGCCTTTCACAACTCCCTGCAAGGCAAGACCATCCGCATCCCCGAGACGTCTCTACGCGCTTACGAAGAGGTCAATGCCAAGAACGCCGAGACGCTGCGCCCCTTGCTTGAAGAAGCGGATGTGGTCTTCATCCACGACCCTCAGCCTGCTCCCCTTATCGCCTATTGCCCCAATCGCAGGGGCAAATGGATCTGGCGGTGCCACATCGATCTCAGCCACCCGTACCGCCCGACTTGGCGATATCTTAGACAGTTCCTGGTCGGTTACGACGCCAGCATCTTCTCTCTGGACGCGTTCGCGCCGCCCATGCCCCACCTGGTGTTCCTTATCCCTCCCAGCATCGACCCCCTGAGCGAGAAGAACCTGCCTCTCGACCGGGAGACTGTCAAGCAGGTGCTAAGCGATTTCGGCATCGACCCTGAGCGCCCCGTGATCACCCAGGTATCGCGCTTCGATCGCTTCAAGGACCCTTTGGGGGTCATCGAGGCCTATCGGTTAGCCACAGACTTCTTCCCCAGCCTGCAACTGGTACTTGCCGGAGGCAGCGCGGCCGACGACCCCGAGGGTCAAGAGGTGCTGCAAGAGGTCCGCGATGCGGCGGCCGACGACCCCGACATCCACATCCTCTCTGACACGCACTACACCGATCGCGCCATCAACGCTCTCCAGACAGGTGCAGACATAGTGATGCAGAAGTCCATCCGTGAGGGCTTCGGGCTCACGGTCACCGAGGCTATGTGGAAGGGCAAGCCGGTCATCGGCGGCAACACGGGAGGCATCCGATTGCAGATCATCGACCACTACACCGGGTTCCTCGTCGACACACCTGAGGGGGCCGCCATGCGAATCCGCAACCTGCTCTCCGATCGCCCGAAGATGGAACGCATCGGCCAGGCCGGCCGCGAGCTGGTGCGTCAGAACTTCCTCACCACCCGTCACGTCCGGGAGTATCTGACCCTGATGGTAGCTCTGAGGTTCGGGGGCGACGACCGCATCTCACTGGGATAAGGCGAATGAACGCCAGACCCGTCAAGCGCTTGGTCGTAGTATCCAATCGCCTGCCTTTCGTCATCGAGCAAGAGGGCGACGACTGCAGGCTGAAGCCGGGCTCCGGGGGACTGGTCACCGCACTGGTGCCGGTGCTGCGCGACCGCGGCGGCGTCTGGATCGGCTGGGATGGCACTGCTGACAGCCCAGCTGGACTCGAAGAGGCTTTCGAGAGGGCCTCGCGCAAGACCGGCTACAGCCTCAAGACCATCTCCCTCACCCAGGAGGAGATAGACCGCTACTACCATGGCTACTCTAACGAGAGCATCTGGCCCCTGTTTCACGACCTGCAGTCTCGGTGCGTGTTCCGACCCGAGTACTGGCCCACCTACATGAAGGTCAACCGCAAGTTCGCGCAGACGGTGGCGTCGGCAGCCAAAGGCGACGACTTCGTCTGGGTGCATGACTACCAGCTGATGGACGTGGCCCACCATCTGCGCGACCTGGGACACTGCGCGAAGCTGGGCTTCTTCCTGCACATACCGTTTCCCTCACCCGACATCTTCATGAAGCTCCCTGAGCGGCACGCCGTGCTCACGGCGCTGCTCGCCTACGACCTGGTCGGCTTTCAGACCGAGAGAGACCGGCGGAACTTCGTGCAGTGCATACGGGTACTCACCAAGAACATCAAGGTGAGGGCCGAGGGACATCTCCACCTCGTGAGCGTCGACGATCGAGAGATGCACCTGGGATCGTTCCCCATAGGCATCGACGCCGACAGCATGATCGAGGCGGCAGAGACGCCGGAGGTACTCGAGCAGTACCAGACCATCAAGGACAGGTACCACGACCGCCAACTCTTACTGGGCCTCGACCGTCTCGACTACACCAAGGGCATACCCGAGAGACTGCACGCCTATCGCCAACCTCCTGGAGCGCTTCCCTGAGCTTCGCGGACAAGTGCAGCTGCTGCAGGTGGTTGTGCCCAGCCGGGAAAGCATCCATGAATATGCCGAGCTAAAGGCGGAGATCGAGCGACTGGTCGGGTCCATCAACGGCGAATACGCCGAGATGGGCTGGACCCCGGTGCTCTACTTCTTCAGGAGCGTCACCAAGACGGAGCTTCTGAGCTTGTACCGAGCGGCCGACATCGCCCTCATCACCCCCCTCAAGGACGGCATGAACCTGGTGGCCAAGGAGTTCTGTGCCTGCAGCGTCAGGGAAGACTCAGTCCTGGTCCTCAGCCAGTTCGCTGGAGCCTCCGCCCAGTTGGGGCGAGCCGCGTTGGTGGTCAATCCTCACGACGTAGAACAGACTGCCGACGCCATCTACAACGCCTTCAGGATGCCGCTCAGCGAGCGCCGCTACCGCATGAAGCGCCTCCGCAGCAATGTGCGGAGACAGAACGTCTTCTGGTGGGTCGACTCGTTCATGCGAGCGGCGATAGACCAGAGACTGACCGACTTCCCCCTCTTGAACGAGTACATACCGGAGCACCACGAGGGCCCCGAGTTCCACGAGAGTCACTAGGCGGATGAAGGCGCAGCCACCAGCGGCCACAGCTCCTGCATGAAGCTAATCCTGCCTGGACTCGCCCCCTGCCGTGCCCTGCTCGTCCAAAGCCGCGAGGATATCCTCGAGTTCAGCCACTTTTCCGCTGAGCGCCGACAACTCACTTGTCAGTCTACCGGCGGCCTGGCTCACCTTCGATCCGGCGGCTTCGCTGAGATCGTCCTCCTGGATGAGCTCTTCGATCTCGTCCAGGTAGAAGAAGGCCTCATCCAGCTTGAGCTTGGCCTTGTCGAGATTGCCGATTATGCGGTCCAACGCACCCTCCCTTGAGGCTATAGGACGTATATTACACATATACCCAGAAGGAGAGCGACATGCGCGGCCCCATCCGCAAGCACCTCAAGTTGCACATACCCGACGCCGGCACGGTCACCGCCGTCGTCGATTCACCAGGTGCGGCCACGCTCGACGGTCCGGCACTAGTGCTCGCCCACGGAGCCAACAACAACCTCGAATACCCACTGCTCGCCTACCTGGCTGAGAACCTCGCTTCCGATGTGTCGGCCACCGTGATCAGGTTCAACTTCCCCTACGTGGAGCGGGGCGGCCAACCCTCCTCCGATTCGGTCGACACCCTCTTGGAGACCTTCCGTCAGGCATACGCCTACCTGGTACAAGAAGCGGCGCCCGCCGGCGCGCGGGTGTTCGTAGGCGGCAAGTCGCTGGGCGGCCGCACGGCCGCGGAGCTGGTCTCGCGCCGTCCCGAAGGCGACGGCCTGCAGGCAGCGGGTCTCATCGAACTGGGCTATCCGTTACACGCCCCCGGTCGCACCGACCGTATCAATCTCAAACCCCTGCGGCACATCGATATCCCTAGTCTCTTCTGCGTAGGCAGCCACGACGCGTTCTGCGATCTGGAGTTGTTCACGCCGGTGTTGCCCACGCTGCTCGCCCCCGCAGAGCTCTACGTGGTTGAAGGCGGCGACCACTCACTACTCTTGCCTCGCTCGTCGGGCAAGGCGCCCAGAGGCCGCCTACCCTGGGATATTGGCCCGACTCATGGCCTTCATGAGCTAAGGTCCCGGCGGCGCGGGCTCCGCCGCCAGTTGCGGGCTGTCCCGCGAACCGAGGCGGGCCATCATCGTCCCTGCCAGCACCAGAGCGAAGCCGAGGGTCGTCCGCACCGTCACGCTGTCGTACCCCAGGGCGATGCCGCTCAGCAGGGCAAAGACGGCCTCGAGGCTCATGAGCACAGCGGCCAGGCTATCCGGCGTGTACTTCTGCCCCACCGCCATGAGCCAGTAAGCCACCACGCCGCCCATGATCCCCGTCCAGATGATGACACCCAGCGGCCCCCATCCCGGGAAAAGCACTGGGTGCTCCCAGGCGAAGCTCGTGATCAGGCACAGGACGGCGCAGGTAGCCAATTGCAGCATCACTAGGGCGGTCACGTCGTAGCGGGTACACGCGTATCCCACCACTACGATGTGAAAAGCCCAGAAGAAGCTGGCGATCAGAGTCAGGGTCTCGCCCCACCCGAAATGCAGACTGCCGTAGATAGAGAGCACCGCCATGCCGGCCATGACCACGGCGATGCCCAACCAGACCATGAGCGACGGCCAGGTCTTTCTGCCCAGACCCACCATGAGCGGGACCAGCACAACGTATACACTCGTGAGAAAGCCCGAGATACCGGGAGACACCGTCTTCAGTGCCGCGGTTTGCAGCACGAAGCCGCAGAAGAGCAGAGCCCCCAGCCCGAAACCCAGTAGCCAGCCGCGCCGCTCCAACCTGCGGAGGCGTCCCATGCAGAAGGGGGCCATCACCAGCGCGGCCACCAAGAAACGCAGACCCAGATAGTACACGGGAGGCATCTGCTCCACCGCGCCCTTGACAAGGGTGAAGTTCACCCCCCAGATGATGCCTGCGAGGGCCAGTCCCAACTCGGCAAGCACCCGGATCCGCTTCGGAGTACCCGAGGCTCGCGCGAACACGCTGCGACCGCGAAAGACTTTTGATATAGGCATACCGACCACCACCCGTCGTAGGGCCATGGGCCGATCAGAGGGCTGCCCCACGCAGGGGCGAAGATTATCCCCGGAGGCGCTACGTCGATCGCAACAGCCAAGGCTATCGACAACGTTCTACGTAGAAAAATAGCATAGCCGACTCCGTTGGGGGGGAGTCGGCTATGCTGCGGGAAAGCTGCTCAGCCCTGCCACGATCTAGGAGGGGGGGTTCCGTCGACCGTGTATATTTCAGTGCTCAGCGACGTGCAATCTACGCCACCCGTCACTATAAGTCCAATACGAGTTATTGATGTCTGTCATTCACTGGTTTTATGATAAGCTCGCCCCATGGAACTGGTGCAATTGCGGCATTTTGTGACCATCGCGGAGACTCTCAGCTTCACCAAGGCCGCGGAGTTGGCGCACATCTCCCAGCCTGCACTCAGTTACCAGATAAAGCGCCTCGAGAAGGAGTTGGGCGTCGAACTCTTCACCCGGCGTGGTCGATCGATCTCGCTCACGCCCGAAGGCGACATCTTCTTACCCATGGCCCAGTCACTACTGGCGCGCGCCAATGAGGCCGTGCGGATGGTTCGCGACCAGTCCGGCATAGAGACCGGCGAGGTCAGCGTGGGGCTGTTACCCTCGATAGCCAACTACCTGGCTCCTGAACTCATGGCCTCTTATCATCAGGTCTTCCCCCGGGTCCACGTGACCCTGTTAGAGAGCGGAGACCTGACCCTCCAACAGCGAGTGGCCACCGGCGCAGCAGATTTCGCCATCGTAGGCGATGTGGAGGCCTTGACTACCCTGGACTCCACCCACCTGGGCTCTGAATCCCTGTTCCTCGTCACGTCGCCATCTCACAGACTGGCGAACGAGGTCACTGTCGAGATCTCCCAACTCCGACATGAAGAGTTCACACTGCCCTCATCCGACTACCGGTTCCGGGAACAGATCATCGAGACCTGCCGCCGAGAAGGGTTCGAGCCAGAGGTCACCTACACAGCCGACACCATGGGCACCCTCAAGGGCTTCGTGCGAGCCGGCCTTGCTGTCTCGATCTTGCCGGCCCTGGCCTTGGTGGGCATGTTTCGAAACGGGATGGCCGTACTCAGAATCAAGGAGGGGCTCTCTCGCAACCTCTATTTGGTCCGCTCCAAGGATAGGGACATTTCCCAGCCCGCCCAGGTACTCCTTACTCATATGCGGTCGGCAGTGATCGATCGGATGACGTTTCCGCCGAGAGGCAGGCGCCCAACACAGACCTCTCCCGACTGAGGACCCGGCTCGAGTAGGGGCAGTCGCGCCGCGCCACGGCCCGGCGCGCACTCGGCGACCGAGACTCACTCGAGTCGGATTGGGGGCCGACGGCTTTTCTTGAGCCCGGTGGGCGCGAGACCCCAGAGCCAGGGTGAGCTAGGCGCGAGGGGAACGCGCCCAGCGAGCGAAAGACGCGAGGGCTCTCCCGAGCCCGGGTGGGACGAGGCTCGCCTGGGCGGCGCGATGAGCGCGGGTCAGGCTAGGATGCAGGAAGGGCCCGTAGCACCGCTACGGGCCCTTCTGAAGACGACGCATGTCCCCGCTCAGTGCGGCCGCGCAGGCCGAAGCTCGGTCCAAGCGGGGGAGGGACCAGCCCTACTCGAGTTTGCCGGACTTGCCCAACCAGGGCATCATGTCCCGCAGTTTGCGCCCCACGACCTCGATCATGTGTTCGGACTCTTCGCGCTTGATAGCGTTGTAGACCGGGCGTCCGGCCATGTTCTCCAGGATCCACTCTCGGGCGAATTCGCCGCTCTGGATCTCTTCCAGGATGTAAGCCATCTCTTCGCGCACCTCGTCACTGATGACACGCTTGCCGCGCGTCATGTCGCCGTACTCGGCGGTGTCAGAGATGCTGTAGCGCATGCCGCTGATGCCGTGCTCGTGGATAAGGTCCACGATCAGCTTCAGCTCGTGCAGGCACTCGAAGTAGGCCACCTCCGGCTGATAGCCCGCCTCCACCAAGGTCTCAAAACCGGCGCGGATGAGCTCGCTGCAACCGCCGCACAGAACAGCCTGCTCTCCGAACAGGTCGGTCTCGGTCTCTTCTTTGAACGTGGTCTCGATGACGCCCGCGCGCAGGGCGCCGATGCCCTTGGCGTAAGAGAGCGCGCGGGCGCGGGCCTTGCCGGTGGCGTCTTGATACACGGCCACCAGGGACGGCACGCCGCCGCCCTCAGTGTAGACACGGCGGACCAGGTGGCCCGGACCTTTGGGGGCGACCATGGTCACGTCCACACCCTTGGGTGGGACTATCTGGTTGTAGTGGATGTTGAATCCGTGGGCGAACATGAGCATGTCGCCGTCTTTGAGGTTGCCCCTGATAGCCGACTCGTAGACGATCTTCTGAGTCTGGTCGGGCACCACCATCATGATGACCTCGGCGAGGGCCGCCGCCGCATCGGCTGTCATGACCTGGAAACCGGCCTCGGCCGCACGCTCCCAAGCGGGGGTGCCGGGAGCCTCAGCCACCACCACCTCGACGCCGCTGTCTCTCAGGTTCTGCGAATGTGCGTGACCTTGACTGCCAAAGCCTATGATGGCGACCTTCTTACCCTTAAGAAGACCGAGGTCGCCATCCTTCTCGTACAGCATCTCCACCATCAACCTCCTACTACGGATCAGTCCCAGCAAGTTACCATACCTGCGCACCCAGACGCCGCGGGTGCGCGTCTATGTCGCCTTCTTGCCCCGGCCCATCGCCAAGCGACCAGTGCGCATCAACTCCAATATCCCGAAAGGCTGAAGCAGGTCGGTGAAGGCGCTGACCTTGTCATGAGTGCCGGTCATCTCAATGAGCAGCACCTCACTACTGACATCGGCGACCTTGGCCCCGAACAGCTCAGCCATCTGCATTATCTCGGGCCGCGTGCTCACGTCGGCCTTGACCTTGATCAGGAGGAGCTCGCGCTCCACGCTGTCCTCGGGATCCAGTGTCGTTATCTTGAGCACATTGATCAGCTTGTGCAGCTGTTTGGTGATCTGCTCCACCGAGCGGTCCTGCTCGCCCACAGTGATAGTCATGCGCGACAAGGTCTCATCCTCGGTCTCAGCGACCACTAGGCTGTCGATGTTGAAGCCGCGCCGCGCGAACAGCCCGGCGACCCTGACCAAGACGCCCGGTCTGTTCTCGACCAGGACTGACAGAGTGTGTTTCATGGCCGGCACCCCCTCGCGCCACGCGCGCTCACGGCTCGCGCTCCATCATGTCGTGGACCGAACCCCCCGCAGGGATCATCGGGAACACATTGGCCTCGCGCTTGACGCGGATGTCGATGACGGCCGGGCGGTCGCTCGCCAGGCCCGCGCGCAGGACCTCCTCCAGCTCCTCTGGCTTCTCTGCCCGATAGCCCTCGGCGCCGTAGGCTTCGGCCAACTTGACGAAGTCAGGTTGGACATCCACGCAGGTATGACTGTAGTGCTTGTTCCAGAAGAGTTCCTGCCACTGCCGCACCATCCCCAGATACATGTTGTTGAGGATGCAGACCTTCACGGGCAGATTGCACTGCACCGCCGTGGCCAACTCCTGAAGGGTCATCTGGAACGAACCGTCTCCGGCGATGTCGATCACCAGCTTGTCCGGACACGCCACCTGCGCGCCGATGGCAGCGGGGAAGCCGAAGCCCATAGTGCCCAAGCCGCCCGAGCTGATGAAGTGTCGGGGATACTTGGCGAGGTAGTGCTGGGCGGCCCACATCTGGTTCTGCCCCACTTCCGTGGTGACGATCGCCTCCCCACCGGTTATCTCCCAGATCATGCGCACCGCTGCTTCGGGCATGATCTCTCCGTCCTCGCAGTCTCGCACCACAAGAGGATGCTTCCGCTTCCAGGCTTCGACTTGTTCCATCCAAGCCACGTGACGGTCAGGCGACAGCTCCAGCTTCTTGAGTTCGGCAGTCAGTCCAGCGAGCACCGTCTTGGCATCCCCCACTATCGGCACGTCCACCGCGACGTTCTTGGAGATCTCCGCCGGATCGAGATCTATGTGGATGATGGTCGCCTCAGGCGCGAAGTCCTGGAGCCGGCCGGTGACCCGGTCGTCGAAGCGCGCCCCCACCGCTATGAGGAGGTCGGCCTTGCTCACCGCGTAATTGGCGTACTGCGTGCCGTGCATGCCCAGCATACCCATGGCCAGATGATGGTCTTCGGGGAAGCAACCCTTGCCGGTCAGCGTAGTGGTGACCGGGATGTTGCTGTAGACGGCCATCTCGCGCAGCTCTTCGGATGCGTTCGCGATGGTCACCCCGCCGCCGGCATATATGACCGGGCGTTCGGCGGCGGCGACGACTCGCGCCGCCTCTCTTATCTGCTTGGGGTGTCCCTTGAGATTGGGCTTGTAGCCAGGCAGCCTGATCTCGGGCACCGCCTTGGGGTCGTAGTCCATCTCCTCTTTGGTGACGTCCACAGGGATGTCTATGAGCACGGGCCCAGGACGGCCGGTGCCGGCTATGTAGAAGGCTTCCCGGATGATGCGAGGCAGGTCCTTCTCGTCCTTGACCAAGTAGCTGTGCTTGACGATAGGCAGGGTGATGCCGGTGATATCGGCCTCCTGGAACGAATCCAGGCCGATGAGGTTGCGGCTCACCTGCCCCGTGATGGCCACCATGGGCACGCTGTCCATGTAGGCGTTGGCGATAGGCGTGACCAGGTTGGTGGCGCCGGGGCCCGAGGTGGCCAAGCACACACCCACCTTGCCAGACGCCCTTGCGTAACCGTCGGCGGCATGGCCGGCGCCCTGCTCGTGCCTGACCAGGATGTGATTCAGATCCGATTCGTAGATGGCGTCGTACAGAGGGATGACCTGGCCCCCTGGGAAGCCGAATATGGTATCGACCCCCTCGCGCTTCAGCGCTTCGAGGATCACTTGAGACGCTTTCATGTTCTTCCCCTCGCGGATATCAGGAGGCGGTGGGCTCTCCGCCCAGCACCGCCCCAGTCTCGGCCCCGGACACCGAGGCTACGTAGCGGCGCAGCACGCCCGATAGTTCCCGAGCCGGGCGCTGCCACGCCATCTTCCTCCGTGCCATCTCTTCGTC
Organism: uncultured Actinomycetes bacterium; assembly: GCA_963718375.1. Classification (GTDB taxonomy): domain Bacteria; phylum Actinomycetota; class Thermoleophilia; order RBG-16-64-13; family RBG-16-64-13; genus RBG-16-64-13. Next base: position 663,214 of record CAVQZD010000005.1, read on the forward strand.
CGTGACCTTCAGAGTGAGACTCCGCTTGGGGATGTCGATGCTTATGACGTCACCGTTCTGCACGAGCGCGATGGGGCCCCCATCGAGGGCCTCCGGTGCCACGTGGCCGATGCTGGCCCCGCGGCTGGCTCCGCTGAAGCGGCCGTCGGTTATGAGAGCCACACTGGAGTCCAGGCCCGCGCCGGCCAGGGCTGAGGTCGGGGTGAGCATCTCCGGCATGCCGGGCCCTCCTTTGGGCCCCACATACCGGATGACCACGACGGCTCCGGGCTTGATCTCGTCCTTCTCGATGGCCCGCATGATGCTCGCCTCGTCATCGAACACTGCAGCCGGACCCTCATGCACCAGCATCTGCGGGAGCACGGCCGACTCTTTGACCACGGCACCCTTTGGTGCCAGGTTGCCGAAAAGTATGGCCAGGCCGCCGGTCGCCTGATACGCGCTGGCGAGTGGTCTGATGACGCTCTCGTCGCAAACAGCGGCCGCCTCGTACTGCACCTTGATGTCGACCCCGGCCACGGTCGGCGCCGAGCCGTCCACCAGCTTGCCCTCGGCGAGGCGCTTCATGACAGCCATGACGCCGCCCGCTCGATTCAGATCTTCCATCAGGTTGGGGCCGGAAGGCGCCAGCTTGACCAGGTTGGGGGTGGAATCAGCCACCTCGTTGAAAGTCTCAAGTTCCAGTGGAACTCTAGCTTCGTTGGCGATCGCCATCAGGTGCAGCACCGTGTTGGTGGAGCAACCCAGAGCCGCGTCCACGGCCAAAGCGTTCTTGATGCTGGCGCCAGTGATGAACCGCCTGATGGTCCACCCCTTGCGGACGACCTCCACCGCGGCCTTGCCGCTCCGCCGCGCCAGTGCCAGGCGGGCCGAGTACGGCGCCGGGATGGTGGCGTCGCCGGGCAGCGACAGCCCTAGCGCCTCCATGACACAGCCCATGGAGTTGGCAGTGAAGAGTCCGGCGCACGAACCGCAGGTCGGGCAGACTGCGTCCTCGAGGTCGGCCAACTCGGACTCCGACATCTGTCCTTTGAGGTACTTGCCCAACCCCTCGAAGATGTTGGAGAGGCTGACCTTGCCGCCCTGGTAGTCACCGCCCAGCATGGGGCCGCCGGTGACCATGACCGCCGGTATATCCAATCGCGCCGCGCCCATGACCATGCCGGGCACGATCTTGTCGCAGTTGGTCACAAACACGATGCCGTCCAAGGCGTGCGCCTTGGCCATGATCTCCACCGAGTCGGCGATGTTCTCGCGCGACACCAGCGAGTAGTTCATGCCTTCGTGGTTCATGGCGAGGCCGTCGCAGACCCCGATGACGTTGAACTCCAGCGGCAGGCCGCCGCCCTCGTAGACGCCGAACTTGACCTGCTGCGCGACACCGTTCAGATGCATATGACCCGGGATCAGCTCGTTGTACGAGTTGCAGATGCCTATGAGCGGCTTCCCGGCATCATCGCGGCCTACCCCGAGCGCACGCAGCAGCGAACGGTGCGGCGCGCGCGCCGGGCCGGAGAAGACACTTTGGCTGGTGCTCTTGGCACTATCGTTCACTCGCGTGATCTCCGAGAGAGCGGCCTACTCGGCCTCTGAACAGGGTTTCTTAGTTTACTCGACAAATAGAGTGATTCAAGGACGGCGGCCGCTCACCTGCCCGCGCGCCGCTGCGGAGCCGCGCCGCGCCGTTTGCCTCGTGGTACCCTCGACGCATGACGAACGACGAACTGACAGCCCTGCGTCTCGCGAACCTGCCCACCGGGGTCGCCGCGACCGCTCCTGTCTATGCTGCCAAGGCCAAGAACGCCGTGATCACAGATGTCGAAGGCCGCGAGTACATCGACTTCGCAGCCGGTATAGGTGTGATGAACGTCGGCCACTGCCACCCCAAGGTGGTGGAGGCCGTCAAGACCCAGGCCGACCTCTTCTCACATACCTGTTTCGGGCTCACCGGCTATGAGCCGTACCTGCGCCTGGCGGCCAAACTCAACGAAGCGGTGCCCGGCGAGACGCCCAAGCGCACCTTCTTTGTCAATTCCGGCGCGGAGGCGGTCGAGAACGCCATAAAGATAGCTCGGTACGCCACCAAACGCCCGGCCGTCATGGCGTTCGAAGACGGATTCCATGGCCGGACACTCATGACACTCAGCCTGACCTCGCAGGTCACGCCGTACAAGCTGGGCTTCGGGCCCTATGCCCCTGAGGTCTACCGCATCCCCTACGCCTACTGCTACCGCTGTCCCTTGTCCCTGAGCTACCCCGGGTGCGGCTGTGAATGCACCGAGCTGCTGCACAAGGCGTTTGACAAGTACGTCAGCGCCGGCGACGTGGCCGCGTTGGTGGCCGAGCCCGTGCTCGGCGAGGGCGGCTTCGTGGTACCTCCGCCGGAGTACATGGGCAAGATCAAGAAGATATGTGAAGAACACGGCATCCTCTTCATCGCCGACGAGATCCAGACCGGCCTGGGCCGCACCGGCAAGATGTTCGCCATGGAGCACTGGGGGGTCGAGCCCGACATCACCGTGACCGCCAAGGCCTTGGGAGGCGGCTTCCCGCTCTCGGGGGTCACCGGTAAGCAGGAGATCATGGACGCCGTGCACCCGGGCGGGGTCGGCACCACCTTCGGCGGAAACCCCACCGCCTGCCGCGCAGGTCTGGCGGTTTTCGACATCATTGAGAGCGAAGGCCTGCTCGAGCGGGCCGCGGTCGTCGGAGGGCGGATCCGCTCATTCTTCAGGGCCCTGCAGGAGTCCTACCCGGTGATCGGCGACGTGCGCGGTATCGGGGCGATGGCCGCCATCGAACTAGTCGAGGATCCGCAGAGCAAGAAGCCCGCGGGCGACTTTGCGAACAAGTTACGCGCCAACCTGTACACGAACGGCGTGGTCAACATCGGTGCAGGCACCTTCCACAACGTGGTAAGGATCCTGGTGCCGCTTACCATCGAGGACGAGGTCCTGGGTCGCGGTCTGGACATCTTCGAGCAGACGATGGCCCAGACTGTGGATGCCATCTAGGCGACGGGCCTGCTACAAACCAAGTTCTCCCGGCTCCAGCGGCACTATCTCTTCGTCGGGCCGATATAGCAGCTTCTCGAGTTCATCCCACACCTGGTTCATGCGGGCTTTGTCTTCGAGGGTCAACTCCGTGTCGGTCTGGGGAGTCACCCCAGGGAGCACCGGCAGGACGCGGTAGGTAGCCACCTCTTGGCCGGCTTTCTGAACGTAGACCGGCAGATAGCTGATCCCGGTGACTCTCGTCTTGGAGTCCCGCTTCTCTATGTGCACGTACGCGACGATGCCACTGTCGGAATAGCGCCACCGCTGCCCGCTCAAGAAGTTGCCCAGCGAGTAGGCCGCGTACGCCTCGCGCGCGTCGTCGGCGTATTGCACCACTTTCACGATGGGCTGCACCACATGCGGATGCGATCCAAGGATCACATCCACTCCGCGCGAGAGCAGCCCCTCGACCCCTGCGGTGCCCTCCACGGACTGGGTCTGCTGAGCCGTGGGAGTCCGCAAGTACTCCGTCCCGAAATGCAGTAGGGCCACCACCACTTCTGCGCCGCGTTCACGGGCGACCGCGGCCTCCTCCGCGGCCTTGTCCATCTGCAGGACATTCACCGCATACTCCTCACGCCCCTTGATGGTGGCATCGCCGTTAACGAACGCCGTGTAGTTGATGAAGGCCACCTTGATGCCTTGGATATCCACGATCAGCGGCGTCTGACTCTCTTCGAGCGAACGCGCGGTACCCACGTGGGCTATGCCGACCCTGTCCAACCGTTCCAACGTGCGCACCACGCCCGTCCACCCGAAGTCGGCGGAGTGGTTGCTCGCGGTGGCGACCAGATCTATCCCAAGCTCCGCGAGCGAATCTGCGAGCGAATACGGCGCGTTGAAGCGCAGAGAGTCATCGCTCCCGCCCATGACGCCGCCGGCCATCCGCGACTCCAGGTTGCACACGGTGAAGTCCGCAGCTGCCAGATAGGGGGCCACCGGGGCGAAGATGCCCGTGAAGTCGTACGTGCGCTTCGTCCGATCGTAGGCCGACTCCAGGACGCTGTCGTGGATGATCACGTCGCCCACGGCTGCGATGGTGATGGCCGCCGTGGGTTCGGTGGTCGTCTCGGTAGCCTGCGCCAAAGGCGCGGTGGTAGTGGTCGACTGGTCTGGGAGGATACTCGTGACCACAGCCAGCGGCGGCACGGTGATATAGGTCTGCGCCTGTCCTTCCATACCGGCTCCCCGGTCGTTGGAGGGCCAGAAGAACAACGGCAGCAACGTGACCAGCACGGCGACCGCCACTCCGCCCAGCTTGACGATGGTGCGCGCGGGCATCCTGCTCAAGAAGCGCGGCTCGCGCTTGGGTGCTTTCGCGGCCACCGGCCTATTCCTTGGTAGCACTCAGCTCCGCGAGGTCCAGCGGAACGATGTTGTCCTCAGGTTTGTCGTACATCGCCTTGTAGTAGTTCCAAGCCTTGTCCATGCGGGCCTGGGTGGTCTCGCTGATCACGGTGTCGGTGTGGGGTTGCAGCCCTGGCAGTACCGGCAACAAGCGGACCTTCCCGTCCACCGCCTGCCGCACCATCGGCAGGTAGCTGAGACCGGTGACCGTTGCGACGCCGTCCTCCTTGACGATGTGCACATACGCCACTAGGCCACTATCCTGGGGCCAGGGGACCGAGGTGGGCGGCAGGAAGTTGCCCATCGAATACACGACGTAGGCGTCTCGGGAGCCCGACTCTGTCTGGTAGGTGACTCGGGCCGCCGGCTGCACCACGTGGGGGTGGGCGCCCAAGATGACGTCCACTCCCCGCTGCAGTAGCCCCTGGTAGTCGCCCGCACCCACCGCGACCTTGGTCTGGGAGCTGTTCTGTTTGGTCTTCTTCTCCTTGCCCCAGTGCACGATCATCACTACGACTTCGGCGCCCGCTTCGCGGGCGGCCGTGGCCTCCGCGGCGGCGGCATCAGCGCCGAGGAAGTTGACGGCGTAGCCCTTGTGCTTCGCGGCGAGTGGCAGGCCGTTGTCGAGGTCGGTGTAGTTGATGAAGGCCACCTTGATGCCCTTGATGTCCACGATGAAGGGGGTGCGAGCCTGCTTGTCCTCGGCCGAGCGGTAACAGCCTATGTGGGCTAGACCGATCTCGTCCAGGCGATCCAGGGTCTGGACCATCCCGTCGTAGCCCTTGTCCAGGGAATGGTTGTTGGCCATGGCACACAGGTCGAAACCAGCCTGTTTGAGGGCGTCGCCCAGAGCGACGGGCGAGTTCAAGATCATGACACCGTCAGTGCCGCTGTCCAAGTCGGCCAGCCGGCTCTCAAGATTGCACACGGCGTAGTCGGCCCCCGCCAAGTACGGGGTCACCGGCTCGAACATGGGGTAGTAGTCATACTTCTTGGCAGTGACGTCCCAGGCGGCCTTGCGTACAGACGCCACCCCCATCACGTCCCCCACTGCGGCGATGGTGATCTCCACCGGCGGGGGTTCGGTGGTGCTGGTGGTGGTGCTCGCTGAGGTGGTAGTCGAACTCGCCGCGGCTTGTGCCGGCACCACCGTGGTCGTGGTCAGGGAAGTGCCGGGCGGAGTCGCCTCACTCTCCGGCCACAAGATCAGTAGGGGCACCAGGCACACGACGATGACCGCCAGCGCCACCCCGGCCCCCTTCAGCGCGTCGGGTAGGGCCCAGCGCCTCGCATAGCGCGTCGGGTACTGCCGTCTCATGGGGACCCTCATGCTAGTCGGCGCCCGCCGACGCGGCCACCCCAGGATTCAGGTGCGACGGGTCGAGGGGCAAGATGTTGGCCTGCGGATCGTGGTACATGTCGGTGACATACTCCCACACTGAGTCAAGGCGCCTCTGCTGGGCGGCGCTCACCGAGCCCGGCGCAGGGACCACTCCTGGCAGCAGGGGTTCGACGACCACCTTGCGCGGGTAGCTCCCATATTGCTGCATGTACACCGCCATGTACTCCAGTCCGGTGACCTCGACCTTCTGCCCCGTCCTCCTAACATGCACGTACACTATCACTCCGCTGTCCGTGCGCCACCTGACCATGTCGGACGAGAAGTTGCCCATAGAATAGACCACGTACGAGTTCTTTGGACCTGACGGGGTGTCCACGGGCACCCATTGGGCGGGCTGGACTACGTGAGGGTGGGCTCCCAGGATCACGTCCACCCCCGAGGACAACAGACCGGCGCAGTCCTCCGAACCCAGCGCCAGCGACCGCTGCCCCGGGTTGGGCTTGGTCACGTACTCGAGGCCCCAGTGCATCAACGCTATGACCACGTCGGCGCCCGCCGCACGCGCCGCCCGGACTTCCGCCACCATCTGCCCGCGATCGGTCAGGTAGTCGACGGCATACTCCCGTGGCAGATGGTGGATGTTCAGGATATCGGTGTAGTTGATGAAGGCCACCTTGATGCCTTTGATGTCGACGATGAGGGGGACTGCCTTCTCTTCCGCCGAGCGATACGTTCCCACGTGAGCGATGCCCGCTTCGTCCAACCGGTCCAGGGTGTTGACCAGACCCACCCACTCCTTGTCGAGTGCATGGTTGTTGGCTGTGGCGCAAAGGTCCACGCCCATCAAGGTCAACGCGTCGGTGAGAGAGTCGGGGCAGTTGAAGCGGGGGAAGCTGGCGTACACGAACTCTGGACCCGCCATCCTGGTCTCAAGATTGACTACGGTGTAATCGGCCGCACTCAGATACGGGGCGACCGAGGCAAAGGTGGGCCTGAAGTCGTACGCGTCTCCCCCACCCGCGGCCCGCGCCGCTCGCGCGGTGACTCTGTGGATCATAAGGTCCCCTGCCGCGGCGATGGTGATCTCGACCGACGGCGGGTCGGTGCTGGTGGTCGACTGCTGAACGGCACCCGCGGATGTGCCTGCCGATGCTTCTGACCCACGTGCCGCCGCAGGCGCGCAAGCCAGTTGGGCAACACCGACCGCGCACAGGAGCGTCAGCATCAAAGCCGTCGTCGCCATGCACGGAACTCGTCGCACGCGCACCCCCCCGAGGGACACTCGCACGCCCCCCTGGTCGCAAGCACCGGACCCTGTTCCCCATTCTAGAACAAGAGAAGTAGTATCATTACTGCATCGCTTGTTCCTCGCGCCCTGCACTTGCGGGCACGGTTGAGGTCAAAGCCCGCTCGGGCGGGCGTGATCGATGTCGCAGCCCTCTTGCCGACGCGCGGTTAGCTCCCATCTACTCTTTGCTACTTTCCGAGAGGACGTGAATGATCGATGCTTGAGAGCCTGCTCAAACCCAAGGCCGTGGCGGTGATGGGGGCCTCGATGACCTCCGGCAAGGTTGGCAACGCCGTCGTGACCAATCTCATCGAAGGGGGATTCGAGGGCGCGATCGTACCGGTGAACCCTTCTGGCGGCGAGTACATGGGTCAGAAGTTCTACACCAGCCTTGAGGAATACGGCGGCCCAGTGGATTGCAGCGTCATCGCCGTGCCCACCAAGGCCGTCAAGGGCTCCGTCGAGAGCTCACTCAAGGCCGGCGCCAAGGCAGTGGTAGTCATCACCGCCGGCTTCAAAGAGGTGGATGAAGAGGGCGCGCATCTCGAGGCTGAGATCGCCGCCATGTGCAGAGCGGCGGGCGCCCGCCTCATGGGCCCCAACTGTCTGGGACTCATCAACACACACCACAAGTTCAACGCCTCCTTCGCCCGGCACATGCCCAATGCCGGCGGCATCTCAGTGCTCTCACAGTCGGGAGCACTTTGCACAGCCATACTGGACTGGGCGGCGGCCCGCAAGCTGGGGCTCGCCACCCTCGTCAGCATCGGCAACAAGGCAGACCTGAACGAGATAGACTTTCTCTCCGCTTTCGCCGACGACGACGAGACAAAGGTCATCGTCGGTTACCTGGAGAGCATCGGGGACGGCGACGAGTTCATCCGAGTGGCCGAATCGGTCGCCACCCAGAAGCCCGTGGTCATCCTCAAGGCCGGCACCACCTCCGCGGGCTCCAAAGCCGCCTCGTCGCACACTGGGGCCCTGGCCGGTGCCGACATCGCCTACGGCGCCGCCTTCAAGCGCGCCGGTGTAATAAGGGCAGACACCTTCGAGAGCCTTTTCGACTTGGCCACCGCCCTGGCCATGCAGCCGCTGCCCAAGGGCGACCGCGTGGCGATCATCACCAACGCCGGCGGACCGGGCATCATGGCTGCCGACGCGGTGGAGTCCGCCGGGCTCAAAGTCACCGTCCTGGACGATTCGGTGGCGACCGCGCTACGCAGCAAGCTGCCTGCGGCGGCCAGTGTGGGCAACCCTATCGACGTCCTCGGTGACGCCGACCCCTCCCGCTATGCCCTGGCTGTCGAAGCCGCGCAGGATGACCCCAACGTGGATGCCGTCCTCATCATCCTGACGCCGCAGGCGATGACCCAGCCCGCCGAGACCGCAGTCGCCATAGCCGAGGCGGTGAAGGGCGAGAAGCCGGTACTGGCAGCCTTCATGGGCGGCGAGGACATCATGCCCGGGCGCGACCTGCTTGTCGCTCACAACCTGCCCGACTATCCCTCGCCAGAGCGCGCGGTCGTCGCCATAAAGGCGATGGTCGAGTACTCGCAATGGCGAGAGCGCCCAGAGCGCATAGTGGCCCGTTTTCCAGTCAACCGGCGCCGAGTGGAGCGTGTGATCGCCCGGCAGCTCCGCACCGGCCGCACCTATATCGGGGAGGCCAAGGCCAAGGACATCCTGCGCGCCTACGACTTCGTCGTCCCAGACGGACGCTTGGTCACCACGGTGGAAGAGGCGATAGAGATCGCTCCGCGCTTGGGCTACCCGCTGGCCATGAAGATCGTCTCCCCCGACATCATCCACAAGTCCGATGTGGGCGGAGTGAAGCTGAACCTGAACAGCCCCACCGACGTGGCCGACGCCTTCGAGCTCATGATGATGCGCATCGGGCGCGGGATGCCCGAAGCCTTCTTGGAGGGGGTGTACATGGAGCGCATGGTGCCCAAGGGCCGCGAGGTGATACTGGGCATGACGCGCGACCCGCAGTTCGGCCCCATGCTGATGTTCGGCCTGGGCGGTATCTTTGTGGAAGTGATGAAAGACGTCACCTTCCACCTGGCACCGATCACCTCTACCGAGGCGATGGCCATGCTCATGGGCACGCGCTCGTACAAGCTCCTTGAGGGGGTCCGGGGCGAGCAGGGCGTCGACCTGCCGGCGATAGGCGAGGCGCTACAGCGTATCAGCCAGCTGGTCACCGACTTCCCCATGATCGACGAGCTCGACATCAACCCCTTCATCGTGGGCAAACCCGGAGAGGACTCAGTGGCGGCAGACGGACGAATCCAGTTGGCTGAAGGGGGTGCGCTGTGAGCAAGGCCACCTACGACGCAGACTGGCAGAACAAATACAGCAGCATCGTCATGAACGCGAAAGCGGCCGTCGGCAAGATCCGCCCCGGTCAGACGGTCTTCATCGCCAGTGCCAGTGCGCAACCTCTGCACCTGGTGACAGCCTTGGTGGCGCGCGAGCACGAGCTGGCCGACGTCAAGGTTCTCTCGTCGCTCACCCTGGGTGATGCGCCGTATGCCTACAAAGATCTGGCGGACAACTTCTACGTGAACACTTTCTTCGTGTCCGCCAACGTGCGCGACATGATCCAGGAAGGCATCGGCGACTACACGCCCATCTCGTTCAGCGATATCCCTCGCCTCTTCGAGAGCGGTGAGATACCTATAGACGTGGCCCTGATCCAGGTGACGCCGCCGGACCCGCAGGGCCGGTGCAGTCTGGGCATCTCGGTGGACATCGTCAAGGCGGCTGCGGCCAACGCCGGCCTCGTAATCGCCCAGGTCAACCCGCAGATGCCATGGACCCACGGCGACGGCTACGTAAGCGTCTACGACCTGGACATCCTGGTTCCGGTCGATGAACCCCTGATCGAGACCCCCTATGCCGGGTTCGTGGACGACGCCACCACCGGCGTCATGACCGGGGCCGACGATGCCCGCCCGGTGGCCGCGGCCATCGGTGAGAACGTGGCCTCGCTGGTGGAGAACGGAGCGACTCTAGAGATAGGCATTGGCCGCATCCCCCACGCCGCCGCCATGTACCTCATGGACAAGAAGGATCTGGGTATCCACACCGAGGTCATCACCCCGGCGGTGATGAGGCTGGTGGAGGCGGGCGTGGTCACCGGGGCGCAGAAGTCCCGCGACCGCGGCAAGATAGTCACCAGCTTCGCCATCGGCGACAGGGAGTTCTACGACTACATCGACGACAACCCGATGTTCTCGTTCAACCCCACCGAGTACGTCAACGATCCTTTCATCATCGGGTCGCAGAACAAGATGGTGGCCATCAACACGGCCCTCGAGGTGGACCTTACCGGTCAAGTGTGTGCCGACTCACTGGGCACCAGTTTCTACTCGGGCGTCGGTGGCCAAGCTGACTTCAACCAGGGGGCCGGCCGCTCGGTCGGCGGCCGGGCCATCATCGCGCTGCCCAGCACTGCTGCCGACGGCACCGTATCGCGCATCGTGCCCACCCTGCAGCCGGGTGCCGGCGTGGTGACCACCCGCGGCGCCGTGCACTACGTGGTCACCGAGCACGGCATCGCCTACCTTCACGGCAAGAGCGTCCAGGAACGGGCCATGGCGCTGATAAGCATCGCCCACCCGGACTTCCGCGAGGAACTGCTGTCCAAGGCCGTAGAGTACAAGTGGGTACGGCCCGGGATGGCCGACGTCGAGGGCCGTTTTTTTGTAGGACCCAAGGAGCTCCGCACCAGCATGGTGCTGGACGACGGCACGCTGATCAGCTTCCGTTCCATGAATCCCACCGACGAGCCGGCCACACGCGACCTGTTCTACTCGCTGTCGCAGGAGACGGTCTTCTACCGGTACATGCAGCACCTGAACCGCATCCCGCGCAAGCAGTTGCAGAACTACGTGTATGTAGACCATCGCAATGAGGTGGCCATCGTGGGGACACTCCCCGAGGCCCACGGCGAAGACATCATCGCCATCGGTCGCTACTACCTCGATCAGAAGACGAACCGCGCCGAGGTGGCGTTCGTAGTGCGCGACGAGTGGCAGAAGCGCGGCATAGGGAGCTTCGTGATGCGGCACTTGGCCAACATCGCCAAGCGCAACGGTATCGCCGGTTTCACAGCCGAGGTAATGCGCGACAACAGAGCGATGCAGACGGTCATCAACCACAGTGGACTCAAGGTGACCAGCGCGCTGCGCGAGGGCGTCTACCACTTCGAAGCCGACTTCTAGGACGCGGGGCCCCATGCGGCCTCGGTGAACGAACCACAGAGACGAGGCGCCCCGCTACCCGCGGGGCGCCTCGTCTCGTTCTTGCGCCTCAGCGGGAGTAGCCGAGTGCGGCCGCCGGCGAGAGCACTACTGCGAGAGTCTCACCAGCATGTGCTTCGCGAAAGCCGCATGTCCACGCCCGATCCAGCGGATCAAGTGCAGCCACAGCACAAGCACGATCACCCCGCCGACCACAAGCATGGGTGACGCCCACAGGGGCATGTGGAACGTGTTGTCGACTCCTTGCCACGTGAACACGTGGTCGTCAAGCCAGATGCCTATGGGTGAGAACACCATCCCAAGCCCGACAGCGAGCCCGGTCACGACGATCGTGAAATATGCGATGCCCAGAGGCAGCATGAGCAGCATGTACGCCATGGAGGCCCACGTACGCGAGTCCTTGATCCAGAAGCCAATACGCTTCAGCATGCCGGCCTCGGGCAGGTCGGCCCGCTCGCGCCGCGGCATGCGTGTGCCCAGTAGGGCCTCCACCAGCCGTCCTTCCAGCAGCGACAGGCCTCTCACCAGTCCTAGCACCAACAGCAACAGTGGGATGCCGATTATGAGCACCGAGCAGCCCAACGACGTGGACACACCCGTGACCACTATGGTGAAGTAGGCCACGCCAGTGCCCAGCGAGAGCAGCATGTAGAGCAGGGCCTTGTACACGGCGGGGTCTATCACCACACCGAAGATCTGCCCAAGCACGCTGGTCTGCGCCGCCGCGGGGCTCGACACGGCGGCGGCCCCGGCGACTGGGACCGCAGGGCTAGCAGTCTCGCTGTCCGTCACAGGAGATGGTGATGCGCCGTCTGCCGCGACCGACGCAGTCGCCGGTGCCGCAGGTGCGAAGTAGGCGGCCGCCACCTCTTGGGGTGTGCCGTAGTCCTGCAAGACCGCGGCGAACCGCGTCTGGTATTCCTCCACCGATGATGGCTGACTCCCATAGCGCTCCGCGATCTCTGCCCGTAGGTGTTCCTCTGCGTCGAACAGGGCATCCTGCACAAGTGCCGGATCGGCGCCCGCATCAGTCAAGACCGCTTGAAGTTCCTTCAGGTAGGTATCAAGATCATTAGCCACGATCGCCCTCCAAGACTGCTTCTACGAATGTCCTCGTCCGCTCCCACGTTTGTCGCCATACCGCCAGTGCTTCCCTGCCCGCTTCGGTGGCTGAGTAGTAGCGGCGGGGGGGTCCCGCCACTGAGGGCTCTACTTCGCTGCACAGTAGTCCGCTGGACTCGAGCGACCGCAGGACAGGGTAGAGTGTCCCTTGCTTGACCGGCAGACCGCCTTTGACACCCTCCAACTCCTTGGCTATCTGATAGCCATAAAGGGGCTTCTCCGCGCAAGCCAACAACGACAGCAGAGCCAGGGACACGATGCCCGCGTTCAACTCCTTCTGGAACTTGCGAACGCTCGCTCCCACTGCCTCCTGCATCTCCTTTCCCATGGGCTATTATCTCCTTTGTTATAGTCTTGATTCCAGTATAGTACGAAGTTCAGACTAGTCAACCACTTTTCTTGCTTTCTTGTCTTCCGGCCGGCACTTCCAACCGAAGTCTTGATTCTCTCTTCACACTTTCCTTACCGTTAGACCCTAGACTGCGGGCGCGGAACCTGGCGGCGCCCCTTCGGCGTCACCCTCACAGCGCAAGCAGCTAAGGAGACAACATATGAGAGACAAGAGGATCATCACCCTCGCGACCTTGATCGCTGTCATAGCCCTGACCGTAGGCATCCCTGTATTCGCCTCGGGCTGTGGTGACGACGAGGTAGCCAACGGCGGCCGCATGGCAGAACAGTCCAAGGACCGTGGCGGCGAAGGCGGCGGCGGACGTGGTATGGGCCGGCTCCAGGACCAGGGCGCCGGCGGAGACGGCATGTGCGCAGGCAACCGTGCTGGTGACGTCAACGGTGACGGCATCTGCGAACGCGGCGCCGACTGCCCCGGAGCGACCGCCGGAGCGGCCGCCGGTGAGTGCGGCGGCGACTGCCCCGGAGCGACGGGCGGTGACTGTGACGGCAGCTGCTTGGGCAGCGACAACGGTGACGTCACTGACGATTCTGGCGGCGCCACTTCGGACACACTCCCCAGTTGCTGCCAGTGACGCGGCACCGCACCCTCTGAAGTATCCGAAACCGGCGGAGAAGTCCGCCGGTTTTCTTTTTTGGGGGCCCATCCCCAAGCTATAGCTGGGCTAACATACCCTTGTGACAGAGAGCACCTCAACACCCTGCTGCTGCCAGTCCGAACCGTACGACTACGGAGCGACCCCGTACGTGGTCGACACCGCCCCGAGCGGCGCTGGGCCCGTCCCCCGGATCACGACCAAGCTGAGCGTACGCGACAGTCTCGGCGCCGCCCGCGTCCGCTGGGGCATCAGGCGAGGCCACTATCGGGTCCCCCCGGGCCTCTACGCGGTTGGAGCTCCGATGGCCGACTCTCCGGTACTGGTCACAGCCAATTTCAAACTGACTGTGGACTACTTGCGCCGAGAACTGGAACACGTCGACGCCTGGATCCTGGTGCTGGACACCAAGGGCGTCAATGTCTGGTGTGCCGCCGGCAAGGGCACCTTCTCCACCGACGAGATCGTTAGGCGAGTCAAGGAGGCCGACCTGGAGAAGGTGGTGACCCACCGCCGCCTGGTGGTGCCACAGCTGGGAGCCACGGGTGTGGCGAAGCACCTTGTCCGCAAGGGCTGCGGGTTCACGGTCACTTACGGGCCTATCCGCGCCGCGGACTTGCCCGGATTCCTGAGCGACAACCACTTCGCCACCCCTGAGATGCGGACGGTCCGCTTCCCCCTATGGGAGCGTGTGAAGCTGATACCCGTGGAGGCATCAGTCGCTTGGAGCTGGAAGGTGATCCTTTCTACGCTCGTGCTCGCCTTCTTGGCCGGGCTTGGTGGTGACTCCGCCTTCAGCGCCGCGAGCTGGGGTGTACGCGTGGGCTTCGTGTACGCATTGTTCTTGGTGGCGGTCATGGCCGGTTCGGTGTTGGTGCCGATAGGCCTTTCGGTGATCCCGGGCCGAGCCTTCTCCACCAAGGGCGCCTTGACGGGCACCGTGCTGGCAGCGGGCACCGTGACCGGCCTTCGATCGGCTCTGCCGCCTTTGGCCCTGGCCGGACTGGCGTTGGGCATCACCGCGCTCGCCTCATATTTCGCCATGAACTTCACCGGCACGAGCACCTTCACGTCTCCCTCGGGGGTGGAGAAGGAGATGCGGCGGGCCCTACCCGTGCAGCTTGGGGCTGGACTAGCGGCAGTCCTGCTGTTTGTGGCCCAATTCGTACTCCGTCTGGCGGGAGTCGAGCTGTGATCGCGCTTCGCCCCGGATACCGCTACTTGCCAGGCGTAGTCACCCTCGAGTTGGACATCGACAAGTGCAACGGCTGCCGTGTGTGCCGAGAGGTGTGCCCACGTGGCGTGCTGGCCATGGCCGACAACAAGGCCCGCATAGTTGACCTCGATGCCTGCATCGAATGCGGAGCGTGCGCGCTCAACTGCCAGCCGGGTGCATTGACCGTGGACGCGGGCGTGGGATGTGCTGCGGCTATCATCCGAGGGTGGCTGACTGGGGGCGAACCCACCTGCGACTGCAAGGGGTAGACTAGCTGATTCCCCGCTGGCACTGCGGCGACAGCAAGCCATTCGCGATCGCCCCGCCCGGGAAGACGGCTCCGCCGGGCCTCCGATCGCTCGCTGCCCCGCTATAATGTGGCGGCTGCCGTCGTCTATCGAAGGGAACGACACAGATGGTGAACGTCTACGCAATGGTGATCCTCTTGCTGATGATCGTTGCAGCTATCGCTCTCTATCGTCTTATGTTCATCAGGGGCCTACGGAGGGCCGTTGCCACCTTCCGTCAGTGCGAGGCTCTCGATGCCGAGCGAGCCAAGTCCCTGGAGGAATTGGGTCTCGAATCACGGCCCTACGTCCGCCGCATGTTCCGGCCGCGCAACTACAAAGCGTCTGCCGCCGATCTGCTCTTCCGGCAAGGGATCATCCAGGCGACCAACGAGGGTCGGTTCTACCTGAGCGAGACCGCCCTGAGCCAATCTCCGCTGAACAAGGTCCTCAACCGAGGCTAAGATGCCGCCGGCCTCCCGCGCCGGCCTCCCGCGCCCCAGGTGCGCCGCGACGGCCACGCCCATTACCCGCGCCCCGACCCATCTCCGTCGGCACCTCGCCGTGCGTCATGACTTCCCCAGAGCCTGACCGGAGACCATCGTTCTGGCTTCAATCCAATGTATTAATATAATTAAGTTCTGCCTTGACAAACTTAATGCTTTGGTGCATCATAGCGTCAGTTAGTCAATGAAAGGAGCCCCGATGGCTCAATGGCACGAACTGACAGATGTCACCGGCGACCGTCCCTTCGCCGTTACAGCGATCAGACTGGCCGACAGCGACATCAGCATCAACGGGGAGTTTGACTTGCCCCCGTTAGCCGCGCTCCGCTGGGAGGACCAGGTCTTCGTGAGCGAGTTCGTGCGCTGCCACGGCTCGATCAAGTATATGGAGAAGGCTTTCGGTATCAGCTACCCCACCGTGAAGAACCGTCTCAACAAGATCGTCAAGCAACTGCAGTTGGTCGAGGTCGTGCCGGTCACCGCTCACGACGAAGTCCTCGACCTCCTGGAGAAGGGCGAGATCAGCGTGGAGGAAGCAGCGGAAAGGTTGAAGCGATGAGGATGCCCCCCTATTGGCTATCGGTGCGCGTCGTCGATCAGGGCCGCACGAAGTTTCGTCTGTGGTTGCCACTGTGCCTCCTGTGGCTGTTGGTGTTGCCCTTCTTCGCGCTGGCGCTGGTGCTGACCTTCATAGCCGACCTGGTGACCCTACCGATGGGTGGCGGCTTCAAGTTCACGCGCCTCTTGTTCGGACTGGTGGGCGTGCTCGGAGCGGCGCGCGGCACCGAGGTGCAAGTTGACTCGCGCGACCCCAAACACCCACAGAACAGCGTGGCCTTCACGCTCAAGTAGCGGCCGAGTATCGGAGTCCGGCTACCCGACGAGTGGCTCTCCGACCAAACAAGGAGAAATGAGATGGGAGACGACCGCAACCGCATACTGGACCTGCTGGCAGCCGGCAAGATCACCGCCGAAGAAGCAGGCCGCCTGCTAGACGCCCTGGACGCTTCCGGGGCAGCCGGCAGCAACGAACGAAGCCCCGAGCCCTTGGCCACCACGAGCGGCAAAGGCGGGCCGGGCAACGTCAGATTCTTGTACGTCAAGGTGGTCAGCACCAAGGGCGAGAACGTGAACGTGAAGATACCGCTGGATGTGCTCAGGGCCGGGCTCAAGCTGACCACGCTCATCCCCAAGCCGGCCAGCGAGCAGATAAACACGGCCATGGCTGAGAAGGGCATGGCCTTCGACCTCAACGACCTGAAGCCCGAAGACCTCCAGGAACTGATCGACGCATTGGCCGAGATGGAGATACAGGTCGACGCCGACAACGGCGACACCGTGCGCGTGTACGCCGCTTAGGAAAGGGGTACGTACCCAACGAAACGGCAGAGTCACCGGCGGAGACGACGCCCAAGCCGTCCGTCAGTAGCTGACGTTCCTCCAGTTGGGCTCGGGGCGTGGATCCGGACAGGGTCTGCGCCCCGGACCTTTCTACCCGAAGAGATCGCGCCGCCGATGCCGCTGGACGGGCATCCGGCGGCGGACGGACTCTAGATAGTCCATGTCTAGCTCCGCGCAGACCGTGTCGACGCCCTCACTGCACTGAGCTATGACAGTGCCCCAGGGGTCCACCACCATGCTGTGGCCGTAGTTATCGCGTCCGCGCGCGTAGCGGCCCCATTGCCCGCAACCGGCCACGTAGCACCCGGTCTCTATCGCCCTCGCTCTCAAGCACGGCTCCCAATGGCTGATGCCAGTCGGGATGGTGAAGGCAGCCGGCAGCAGCATCACCTGAGCGCCCAGATCGGCCAGCGCGCTCCACAGCTCTGGGAAGCGGATGTCATAGCAGATGGCGAGGCCGAACCTGACACCGTCGCACTCACAGGCCACCACCTCACTACCGGGGGTGAAGGCCGCCGACTCCTCATATTCAAGTCCGTCGGCCAGCACCGCGTCGAACAAGTGGATCTTGCTGTAGCGAGCGAGCTCCTCGCCGTCACGGTCGAACACGATGCTGGTGTTGTACACGCGCTCGCCGCCGGAGACAGCGTCCGAGACATCAGCCTTGCCACCGGCCCCCGACGATCGGCGAAGAGCTAGGCTACCGCAGTGCAGGTAGATGCCGTGCCGCCGCGCCTGCTCGCGGCACCAGTCGGTGAAAGGTCCCGGGTCAGATTCCGCGTGTTCGGCGTAGTCGGCATCCAGACCGTGGAAGTTCGCGACTTCGGGGAGCATGACCAGGTCGGCGCCCTCACCTGCCAGCTTGGAGATAGCTTCCCCAGCCATCGCGAGGTTGCGCTGCTTGTTCTGTCGCGAGTTGAGTTGTGCCAGACCTATTTTCATGACCGCCCCAAGCTATCAGTTTGCGCGTCTTCCGGGAGGCGGGAGAGGGCAGATCGATGGCGAGTGGTCTCCACTCAAAGCCCTGCGAGCCCTAGCGTTCCTCGAGGTACTCTAGCGCCATGTGGCGAAGCAACACGGCGTTGTCGTTGCACCGGTCGGCGATGCGTTCCAGCCGGTCCAGTATGGACTTCAGCTGGGTGAAGGCCTTGTAGTCGATCTCCATATCGAACATGGTGCGATACATGGACGCATACAGGTCATCGGCCTGACTCTCGAGCTTGTCGACGCTGCCGGCCAGCTTGATGGCCCGCTGCAGGTCGACGCTCATGGCCACCACTGCATCCCGAAGTCTGCGAGTCGCTCTCACATCCGTCCTGGCCAACTCGACCAACTGCTTGTTCATCTCCAGCGGGAGCGTGAAGCTGTGTATGCAGATGCGATCCGCCGCGCCCGAGGCAAGGTTAGCGATGCTGTCCATCGACGCCACAAGGCGGGCTAGGTCGGCCCGGTGGATGGGGAAGACTCCCCCTTCGGTCATCTGGTCGAGCAGGGCCTCCTTCGCATCGTCGGCCTGACTCTCCAGGCGGTCCAGCTCTCCAGCGGCCTTCGCCAGTTCCGCATAGTCCTGGACGGCGAACTTCTCGACCACGACCTGGAGCTTCTCGACCATGACGACGACCTGGTCCGCGAACTGGATCATCTGCTCGAGTATCTGCTCCTCGCGCTCGCGTCCCATGGCACCGATCGCCCCCTCGAGCGCAGTGCCCTCTCCCCCGAGGAGCTGTCTCATCTTGCCCAGGAAACCTGAATCGGTCATCGCGAAAGCCTCACATCCAGAGTCCGAGCAGATAGTAGATCGCCGCTGCGGCCGCGGCACAGAAAGGCAGGGTGACGACCCAGGCGAGCATGATAGCACGGAAGACTTTCCAGCTGACTGCGCCCAGTCTGCTGGCCAGACCGGTGCCCGTGACCGCCGAAGTGACCACGTGAGTGGTCGACACGGGAAAGCCAAGCTGGGATGCTATCGTGATTATCAACGCTCCGCCACATTCAGCCGAGAACCCGTTGATGGGATGAAGCTCGGTGATCCTCTCCCCCAAGGTGCGGATGAGTCGGAAGGAGAGAACGGACAGGTAGGTGCCCACCGCCATAGCGGCCGCGCAGGACAGGATAACCCAGAGGGGAAAGCCATGTTGGTCCACATACTCGCTGACCCCCAGGCCCTGCTGCGCCGCCAAGAAGACCACGATGATGCCCATCACCTTGGTCGCGTCATTGGAGCCGTGGCTGAACGAGACCCAGCTCGAAGACAGGATCTGCATGTGCTTGTAGAAACGATCGGCCTTAGCCATGTCCATCCTGCGTCTGGAGAAGGTGAGGCGACTGACCTGCATGAACATGTAGCCGGTCGCGATGCCGATGACGGGTGACACCAGCAGGAACAGGAATATCCACACGATCTTGTCCCAATTGATGCCCTCCGTCCCCAGGGCAGCCACGCCTGCACCGAGCAGACCGCCGATCAGGGCATGTGAAGAGCTCATAGGAAGGGCCCAGAGCCAGGTCAACACCTCCCACACGCAGGCCCCCAGCATGGCGGCGATCACCAGCTGGGCCGAGGCGTCCTCGGCGTCGATCACTCCGCCGATGGTCTTCGCCACGGCCACACCTACAACCAACGGGCCGAGAAAGTTGAAGAAGGCCGACAGAGCGATGGCTACTCGTGGCTTGAGCGCCTTGGTATAGATGACCGTGGAGACGGCATTGCAGCCGTCATGGAAACCGTTGAGCATATCGAAGATGAGCGCTACCGCCACTACCGCGATGAGAGCTCCGGTGTCTGCGCTCATCGAGCCTCTAGGTACTCCAGGGCCATGTGACGCAAGGTCTGAGCGTTCTCTCCGCAGCGATCGGCTACGTTCTCAAGGCGCTGGATGATGGCTTTGAGCTGGTGGAAGGTCTTGTAGTCTGTATCGAACTCGTACATGGCCTGATACAGTTCGGCGTATATGTCGTCCGCGCGGCTCTCGATCTTGTCCACCCGTCTGGCGGTCTCGATGGCCAATCTCAGGTCTGTTCCAATGGCGACCACCGCGTCCCTCAGCACCTGCGCTGCCTCCAGATCCAGTGTTGCCAGCTTGATCAAGAGCTCGTTGATGGGCCCGGGCAGAGTGAACTTCCGCATCGAGATACGGTCCACGGCCCCGACCGCCAGATTGGCGATGCTGTCCATAGACGCCACGAGGCGAGCCAGGTCGGCTCTACCGAGAGGAA
This sequence comes from uncultured Actinomycetes bacterium, assembly GCA_963718375.1. Lineage (GTDB taxonomy): Bacteria > Actinomycetota > Thermoleophilia > RBG-16-64-13 > RBG-16-64-13 > RBG-16-64-13. The sequence continues at coordinate 683,270 of CAVQZD010000005.1, forward strand.
AGCGCGACTCCACGGCCAACTGGTCGAGGATAGACTCTTTGAGATCGTCTGCCCGGCCTTCCAGTGAGTCCAGCTCCTGAGCTGCCGTCGCCAAGTCTTCGTAGTTGTCCGCGGCAAAACGCTCCACAGCGTCCTTCATCTTCTCGACGATGACAACCACCTGGCCGGTGAACTCGGCCACGCGCTCTAGGATCTGACTCTGATCATCCTTCGCCACGTTCGCTCCTCGCGCCTCAAGGGTCCCGGAAGATGATAGCGCAAAGACAGCGCCGATAGGGTGCCGGTCCTAGGCGAAATGAAGGGCGGGGAGGGGCGCTGCGCTTGCCGCGCGCCGCCCCTCCCCGCCCGGTACCGCTAGGCGGTGCTACCTACCTTCGACAGCGGCCTATTCGGCAGCGGTCGTCGTGGCGGTAGTCTCCTCGCCGGTGCCCACGAGGGCGCGAAGTTCCTGCTCATAGGCCTGCAGAGCCTGGACAGGGCCAAGCACGGCAGCCATCTCGGCCAGACCGGCATCGTCGGGCAGCGCGTTGACGGCAGCCTCCACGTCATCCCAGACTTGCTGAGCCATCTCCGCGTCAGCGCCCTCGACATCCGCACATGCGTCGATAACAGCCTGCCAATGCGGCTCTACCTCGGCGATAGCCGCCTTCAGATCGGCGCCGGTGGCCTGACCAGAGCTGAACGCAGCGGTCATCTGCGCGATGTCAGCCTCGACGACCGTGAGGGCGTCCCGCATGGTCTGCTTTGCTGCCTCATCATCGCCACCGCAGGCGACGGCGAACAGCGTCCCGATCGAGAAGATCACGACCAGGCCGATAACCAACAGTTTCCTTCTCATTCTTCCTCCTTGTCCTCTGTACACAACCGGACCGTTGAACCCCATCCGTCCGAGCGTAGCGTAGCGCACTTGCACCCTACAGGGAAGAAAAACGGCCAGCATCGAACACCTACTGTTCGCATGGCGAGTGAACGCTGCCTCCATCCATGCGGCGTGGGGCAAAAGGCGTCGGCCACACCTCGCGGGGAGACTTCCTGGGTCCCCTACGCTTCGGCGGCCTTCTGCGCTTCACGAAACGCCGCGATAAAGCGCATGGCGAAGTTGTCGCGCCCCAAGATCAAGTCGGCGGAAAGGACAGGGAGCCGCACCAAAGCCGCATCCACCGTGGGGCAGGTCAGACCTGCCTCGATGGCCAGGGCCAGATACGCCCCGTTCAGCACCGGACGGTTGGGCAGACCGTGCGAGATGTTGCTGCAGCCCTGGGTCTGGTTGACGCCCAGCTCATCCCGCACGCGCCGGGTAGCCTCCAGCGACGCCAGTCCAGCCTTGACATTCGCCCCCAAAGACAGGGTCAGGCAGTCGATGATCACGTCCTCGCGCTGGATACCCAGCGCCTCGGCCCGCCCCACGATTTTGTGTGCGATGGCCACTCGCAGCTCCGCATCCGCGGGTATCCCTTTCTCGTCAAGGGTCAGGCCGATGACGGGAACATCTCTCTCTTTGACCAGAGACAGCACGACCTCCAGTGAGGCCTCCTCACCCGTGACCGAGTTCACGATCGGACGTCCTGGACACACCTCCAGGGCTGCTCTGAGCGCCTCGATGTTGCGACTGTCGATGCATAGCGGCACGTCCACTACCTCACACACGGCCTTGACAGCCTGGGGCAGCATGGCCACCTCGTCTACCCCTGTGGCACCCACGTTGACGTCAAGGATGCCGGCGCCTGCCGCCACTTGCGCGATAGCTTCCTCGCGGACGACGCTCAGATCGCCGGCGCGCAGAGCCTCGGCCAGCCTCTTCTTGCCTGTCGGGTTGATGCGCTCGCCTATCAGCACCGTGGGACGGCCCCCACCGATGATGACTTCCTTCGTTGCGCTGGCTACCCGTGTCTCCCTTGGCGTCTCCATTTACTACTCCCCTTTCTGGTCGACCCTTCGATCGGCCTTCGCACCGAACAAGTGCGCCATCTCTATCGGCTCGCCTGGCGCCATCACCACTATCTCGCTGTCCCTCTCTCCCCTGAAGAGCTTCTCCAGCAGTTGCACAGAACCAGGCACGACGTCGTGGGCCAGGTCCAGACTTGCCGCCACGGATGTGCTCTCATGAGTACACCCCCCGACGTCGTATGCGCCGGTATCGATCAGGTTGACGCGCTCATAGCCCGCGAACATGCTCTTGCGCAACCAAGCTGCTCGTTCTGCGCCGAAGCGCTCTTCCCAATCCTCGAAAGCCTCTTGCAGGGTGCTCTCGTGGACGAACCATCCGCGGGTCAGATAGTACCCACGAGGGTCGCGTACTATCTCTTCCCTCGCACACCCCCGGTTCAGAAGTAGCGAGATGCAGTCATCCACCCGGGGGAAGACGATGGCCAGATGCTTCGCCGAGAGTCCCTGCAGTGCGCCGCCGCAGAACCCAAGTGCTAGTACGATCTCCTTGACCGCGCCTACCTGCACCTGCTCGCGGCGCTCGCGCGCAGGCCCCCTACCGGGCTGGACCGAGGACACGCTCACTGGGATGCCGGTCTCAGCTGCCGCGTCCAATTCGGCTATCAGCCCCGCCAGCGCATCGCGCAACCGCTCCGGGCGATCATGAAGACCGCTCTCCACCCAGACCACCGGCGGCCGCTCCTGCGCAGGCAACACCTCCAGAGCCAGGCGCACCTCGTCCTCGAGCATCTCGCAGGCAAGGATCACGACGTCGGTCATCCCGCTCCTCCCGCTCGGACCTCGAGGCCCTGGAGTCGTGTGTCAATCGTGGTTACGCCGCCCCCACTGTTTGCTTGGCGAAGGCAACGGCGTCCATGGCGTCCATGCCGAAGGCGTCGGCGGTAGTATAGGCGCGGACAGTGTCGTCCATCTGCCCTCCGCCGATGATCACCTTGAGGCCCTCGCGCAGACCGGCCGCCTCCACCTGCTCGATGGTCGACTTCATGGAGTCGAAGGCCACCGATAGGAAGCCTGAGAGCGCCAGCACATCCGGCTTGTGCTCCTTCACGGCGTCAACGAACCGCTCCTCGGGCTGGTCTATCCCCAGATCGTGCACGGCGAAACCGTTGACCTCGAGCATGAAGCCCACGATGTCCTTGCCGATGTCGTGGATGTCGCCACGGACGGTCCCCAAGACGACTGTGCCCAACTTCTTGGCGTCCCCCGACCCGGCCACCAACCTCGGCTTGAGTATCTCCCCTATCTTGCGCAGCATCTCACCACTCATGATGAGTTCGGGCAGGAAGTAAGTGCCCTCCTGATACCGCGTGCCAACGACCTGCATGGCCTCAGAGGAGAGATCCAGGATCTTGTAGGGGTCCTCGCCCTTGGCGAGCATCTCGTCCACTATCTTGAGGGCTTCGTCCTCCCTCATGTTGGCCATGGCTTCGACTAGTTCGTGCATCACCGTCTCCTGTCCTATCTTGGTTCTACTGCCTGGCCACGTGCACTGACTCACAGTGCACGTCATGTGCGGCTTCCATCACCGCTTCGGCCAAAGTCGGGTGAGCATGGATGGTGTCACCCAACTGACGTACGCTCAGCCCGTTCTGGAGCGCCACCGCCACCTCGTGGATGAGGTCGGTGACGTGGGGTCCCATCATACTGGCCCCCAACAACAGATCGGTCTCTTTGTCGGCCACGAGCTGGACGTAACCGATGCCTTCGCCGATGGCGAGCGCCTTGCCCAAGGCCGGGAATCGGTAGGTACCCGTCACCGTCTTGTGGCCTCGCGCGGCCGCTTGGGCCTCATTCAACCCCACGCTCGCCACCTCCGGATGGGAGTAGGTGCAGGCGGGCACGAACCGCAGATCACGGTCTCTCTGCGCACCAAGGGCGTTTTCTGCCGCCACCCAGGCCTCGTGAGACGCCACGTGAGCCAATAACATGCCCCCGTCTACATCGCCGATCGCATAGACGCCGGGCGCACTAGTCTCCAGCCGCTCGCTCACCTTGATGAAGCCGCGTTCGTCCAGTGCCACACCGGCTTCTTCCAGACCGATCCCGCTGGTGTTGGGCCTACGGCCCACCGAAACAAGGAGTCTGTCGGCGGTCACTTCTGACCCGTCGGAGAGTCGAACACTGACGTGGTCGACAGCGTACTCGGTGATCTCTTCCACCGTTGTATTCAGCAGTACCTGGATGCCGCGCTTGCGAAAGGCACCCTGGAACTGCTTGGCCAGGCGAGCGTCTTCGTACGGGAGCATCTGCGAAGCCATCTCTACCATGGTGATCCGGGAGCCAAGATCGGCGAACAACGAGGCGAACTCGCTGCCGATGACCCCCGCGCCCACGATCAAGAGCGACGCCGGCACGTCCCGCAACTCTAAAGCTGAAGTCGAGGTCAATATCGTCGGCTGGCTGAAGTCGAAGGACGGCAACTCAGCCGGCTCCGACCCGGTGGCGATGATCACCTTGTCGGCCTCCAAAACCACCGTCTCTTCGCCGGAGTCCACCGCCACCCGACGGCCGTCCTGCAGCTTGCCCGTACCACGTACGACCCTGACCCCGGCCTTCTTCAGCAGGACCTCGACACTGTCACGCACCTGCGAGACCACCCGTTCCTTGCGGGCCATCATGGCACCCAGGTCGGGCTCTGCCTCCCCGGTGACTACAAAGCCGAACTCCCCGCCCGCCCGCGCATGAGCCAGCGCCTCGGCGCTGGCCAGGAGGGCCTTAGTGGGGATGCAGCCGCGATTGAGGCAAGTGCCGCCTATGAGGCCTTTCTCTACGAGGGTGACGGAGGCGCCGAGATGGGCCGCGCGCAGCGCGGCCACGTAGCCACCCGGTCCACCGCCAAGCACCACCAGCCGTAAGGCCGCAGCGCCTGGAGCGCCCGCTCCGGCCCCACCGACGTCGCCCGCTGTAGATAGGCTGGCCACGCCTACACCGCTCCCTGGTCCAAGCCGGCCATCTCCAGTATCTCAGGCACTATGTCCTCTTTGCCTATGGCCATGACGTGCACTCCGTCGGCCAACTGGTTGTCGCGGATGAAGCGGATGTGCCGCGCTGCGATCTCCATGCCTCTATGCATGGCATCCTCTTTGGGTACCGCCGCCATCTCCTCGATGAGGGCGTCAGGAACGAGGATGCCCGGCACCGCACGGTTCATGTACTTGGCCATGCCCACGCCGGTGAGCACCACCAGGCCGGCCATGATCTTGGCGTTTGTCCCCGCCGTGATCTCGCGGGCCTTCTCCATGAAGCGACGGAAGTTGTCCATGTCGTAGACGGCCTGCGTTTGGAAGAAGTCAGCGCCGGCTTCGACCTTGCGGGCGAACTTGTAGAGTTGCGGCTCCAACGGGTCCGACTCAGGGGTGACCACGGCGCCCACGTAGAAGTCGGTCTTGCCGTCGAGCTCACTACCTTCCCAGTCCTTGCCCTCGTTCATCTTCTTGCAGCACTGGATCAGGTGGATGGAGTCAAAATCGAACACGCCCCTCGCCTGCTTGTGGTCGCCCACCACCGGATGGTCGCCGGTGAGACACAGCACGTTGGTGATCCCAAGAAACGCCGCCGAGAGTAGGTCGGATTGCAGCCCCAACCGGTTGCGGTCACGGCAGGTAGTCTGAAAGATGGGGTCGCCACCCCGCCTCACTATCTCGCCCGAGACGACCAGAGAACCCATGCGCATCACTGCGCTCTGGTTGTCGGTGACGTTCAGGCCGTGGACCTTGTCCTTGAGCAGGTCGATGTGGTGGAGCATGGTGTGCACATTGGTGCCCTTGGGTGGACCGATCTCTCCCGAGACCACGAACTCGCCGCTGTTGGCTGCATCGCGATAGGCACCCATCACTTCTCGCTCCCCATCTTGAGCTTGTGGCCGTGTTCGTCTTTGAGATTGCGCTCGTTGAGCTCGGCCGGATGGCGGATGACGTTCCACTCCTTGGGCTCATGAGTCATGGTGCGCTTGTCTTCGCGGCCTTCCTTCTTGAGCTGCTCATGGATGAGCACCCAAGCGCAGTCCATCTCGGGGTCCACCTCGCACTTGCCATGGTTGGTACCACCGCAAGGCCCGTTGACCAGTCCCTTCGGGCAGCGGGTGATGGGGCAGATCGCACCGTAGTCGTCGATGACACAGGCTCCGCAGTGCGAGCACTTCTCCAGGAAATCCATGGAACGCTGGATGTTGCCCAAGAACAGCGGATCGCAGCCGGGGACGACGTGCTTGTCGGTCGCGGCGCGGCACGCTTGCGTGCCCGCGCCGCACGACAGAACCAAGTAGGCATCAGCGTCGGCCACCGCGTGGGCGTTGCTGCGCAAGATGCGCTTGACATCCAGCTCGTGACAACCGGTATGCACGATGTCTGTGAACACCACTTCTTTACCGGCGGCCTCGAGCTTCTCCTTCATCTCAGCGACCTCGGGCTCCCCCCCAGTGCGGGTGGCAGTGGCGCACTCGCCGCACCCCAGGATGACAATCTTCTTGTCATCCTCAAGGTCTTCGAGAATCTCTTCAAACGGTTTCTTCTGGGAGATGATCATGTCTTCTCCACTCTCAGTCGAGCCGCGCGCAGGGTATTGCGCGCCAGCATCATTTTCGTCACCGCCCCCACTCCCCCTGGCACGGGAGTGATGGCCGCCGCCTTCTCAGCGACCGCCTCGAAATCGACATCGCCGACGGTCTTGGCCTCGGCCTCAGCGAGCTCAGCGCCGCACACCTTGCAGGGCTGCTTCTTGCCCCGGTTCAAAGCCCCGCACGAGGGACAGACCACGACACGGTTGATGCCGACATCCAGGACTACGGCGCCCTCTTTCACCAGGTCCGCGCCGACCAAGAGCGGCACGCCCGCCGCCACCACCAGATAGTCGGCCATCTTGGTGTGTCTGGCCAGGTTGCCTCGGTTCGAAGTGTACACATGGGTGACAGTGGTCGTGGCGTTGCGGTTCAGCAGCATCAGAGCCAACGGCTTGCCCACGGTGTTCGAATGACCGACCACGCAGACTTCTGCTCCTTCGAGCGCATCCGTTACCTCACGCCCCTCCGCCCGCAGGTGTCGCTCGAGCAGCTCCATGCAGGCGGCGGGAGTGGCAGGCGGAAAGGTGGGCTCGCCCAGTGCCAGGCTGCCCATGTTCGACGGGTGGAAGCAGTCCACGTCTTTGCCAGGGTCGATGGAGCCTATCACCACGGAGTCGGCCACCCGTTCAGGGAAGGGGCGCAAAGGCAGGATGCCCGATACCGCGGGGTCGGCGTTCAGACTCTCGACGGCTCCGATCACGTCGACCTCGCTCGCGTCCGCGGGTAGGGTCTCGTTGCGGTAGCCCAGACCCATCTCCCCACAGAACTTCTCCACGGCGCCCCGGTACATGCCGGCTCCGAAGTCCCCACCCACCATCAAGGTGGCTATGCCTGGGTGCGCCCCCATGGCCTTCAGCTCATCCAACTCCCGGGCGAGTTCGGTCCGCAACTCCTCAGCTATCGCCCTGCCGTCTATGATCTTCGCTGCCACGCCGGCCTCCCGGTCTCGATCGCTTCTCTAAAGCTTGTCGTAGGTGATGGCCAGGACCGTCTCGCGCAACTGGGCGACTTCGCTGAGCGACTCCTCGACTCGCGTCCACGCCGTGCGCTTGAACTCCTCGTCGTCCATCCAGGCCAGGTTTATCTTCACGTTAAGCGCCGCCGCTTGCGCAGCCGCGTCCGCCAACAGGGCAGCCACGCCCGCGTCGGAGACCGCGAACAGATTGCCCTTCTCGGCGGCAGGCACTGCAAGCTTGGCCACCTCCACGGCGGTCAGGGCTATCTTGAGCGGCACCGCCGCCGCGCCGTTGAGGGCGTTCTGCAGGACCCGCTTGCGCTCGGCCTTCTGAGCCTCATCGTCCTGTGGCAGCTTCATGGCTTCCGCCACCGCGCCGTACGCCAGGGCGTCCAGAGTCACCAATCCCTCAAGCTCCAGGCGCAGCTCTTCCGCTCGCGCCTCGATCTCCACCATCTCGGCCTGCACGCCCGCGTACTTGGGTTTGCCCAGTGTCAGGTGAGTGACCATACCGACCAAAGCCGCGCCGAGAGCGCCCACCAGTGCCGCGACGCTGCCGCCGCCCGGCTCGGGGGAGTCACTGGCCAAGCGGCCCAGATACGACCGAAGGGTCCAGTCGACGTAGGCGCCTTCTCCACCGTCCTTAGCCCCATCGCTGCGTTCACCCAACCCACTCATCAGAACAACCCCACTATCTCGTTGTCGATAAGGTCGATCTCTTCGGCGGCGGGTCGCGCCGGCAGACCCGGCATGGTCATTATCGATCCACACACCGGTATGACCATACCCGCGCCGGCCGATAGGCGAATCTCGCGGACCGTGAGTCGCCAGCCCCGCGGGCGCCCGATCCTGGTCTTGTCGTCGGAGAGCGAGGACTGCGTCTTGGCCATACAGACCGGCAGCGTACCATAGCCCAAGCGCGTGAAGCGCTCGATGGCCGAGCTGGCCTCGTAGTGGTAGTCAACCCCGTCGGCCCCGTATATCTTGGTCGCTATGGCCTCGATCTTCTCAGGGATGCTCATCCCCAATTCATAGGCATAGTTCAGTTCGGGCTTCTCCTTGGCCTCGCACAGCTTGACTACCTCTTTGGCCAATTCGATGCCGCCTTCTCCACCCTTAGCCCAGACCTCGGAGAGCACCACCTTGGCGCCCAGCTTCTCCACCCTATCTCTGAGCAGCTTCAGTTCGGCCTCGGTATCGTCGGGGAAGCGGTTGATGGCGACCACCACCGGCGGACCGAAGGACTGCAGGTTCTCCAAATGCTTCTCCAAGTTCTCGATGCCGGCGCCGAGGGCCTTGAGGTCTTCCTTCTTAAGGTCGGCGAGAGCCACGCCCCCGTGCATCTTGAGAGCCCTCACCGTGGCCACCAGCACCGCAGCGTCGGGCTTGAGACCCGCGTAGCGGCACTTGATGTCGTAGAACTTCTCCGCCCCCAGGTCCGCACCGAAGCCGGCCTCGGTCACGCAGTAGTCGCCCAGCTTCAGGGCCATGCGCGTCGCCTGGACCGAGTTGCATCCATGGGCGATATTGGCGAACGGGCCACCGTGGATGATCGCAGGCGTGTTCTCTAGCGTCTGCACCAGGTTGGGCATGAACGCGTCCTTCAGCAGAACGGCCATCGCACCCGATACCCTCAGATCTTGGGTTGTGACCTTGCGACCCCACAGCGTCGACCCAACGATGATGCGGTCCAACCGCGCCTTCAGATCTTCGACATCACTGGCGAGACACAGCACCGCCATGACCTCCGAAGCCACCGTGATGTCATAGCGGGTCTTGCGCTCGACTCCTTCGCCACCCTGGGCGATGGTGATCTGACGGAGCGCACGATCGTTCAAGTCGACGACGCGCGGCCAGGAGATGTCATTGGCGTTTATCTTAAGATCGTTGCCCTGGAACAGGTGGTTGTCGAGTACGGCCGAGCAGAGGTTGTGGGCCGTAGTGATCGCGTGTATATCGCCGGTGAAGTGGAGGTTTATGTCTTCCATGGGTATGACTTGAGCGTAGCCTCCGCCAGCGGCACCACCCTTGACCCCGAAACAAGGGCCCAGCGATGGCTCGCGCAACGTGGCGATGGCCTTCTTGCCGATCTTGCTCAGGGCCATCGACAGTCCCACGTTGGTGGTGGTCTTGCCCTCACCGGCCGGCGTGGGTGTGATAGCGGTACAAAGCACCAGCTTGCCATCCGGCTTGCCCGCGAGCTCTTGGAGGACATCCAGATGGACCTTGGCCTTGTACCGGCCAAAGGGGTCGACCTGGTCTTCGCTCAGCCCCAGACCGGCCGCTACCTCCATTATCGGAAGGGGGTGTGCCTCTCGTGCTATCTCGATGTCGCTCTTCATCGTCCCCTCGATCGGTTGCGTTCTCTTGAGTCTTATTCTATATTTATATAGTTAAATCTGTCAACTCGCTCGATGGGAGCTTCTGACAACTTGGCTGACAAGTCACGGCAGAGGATAGAACAACAAGCCGCCAAGGCCCCGGAAGCCGATCGGGCGTACGATCCCGACTCCTTCGAGCCGGCGTACCTGCAGATCGCGGGCGCTCTCTCGGACCAGATTGCTGCCGGCGTCTACCGGGCCGGCGATCAACTGCCTACCGAGCCACAGCTCAGGGCGCGGTACGGGGTCAGCCCCGTCACGGTACGCCGCGCCGTCGGCCTTCTACTGGACCGCGGGCTGGTCACCACCACCAAGGGCAAGGGCACCTTCGTTCGCTCTCTGGACATGGGTGAGGCCATCTTCCGCCTGCAAGAACTCACAGACATGTGGGCCGAAGACGATGCAGTCGAGGTCCGGCTACTTGAGGCCCGCATCGTACCCGCAGACGAACGCGTGGCAGCCAAGCTTCAGGTCACGGAGGACACGCTGACAGTGCTGCTGAGGCGCCTCATCCAGCGCGGGGGCGTGCCCCTCATCTATCAGATCGAATACATCGTGTATGACGAGCGCCGTCCCTTGGTGGAGGCACAGCTACAGGTGACTTCATTGGAGGGGCTCCTGCGCTCCCCACAGACCGAAGGCATTCTGAGCGGCCACCTCACGATCCAAGCGGTGAGCCTGGAAGCAGAAGCTGCAGCCGCCTTGCATCTGCCGCTAGAGTCGCCAGCCTTCAGCCTGGAAAGCCTCTTCTCGGACTACGGCGGCCGTCCGGTCAGTTGGGGTCGCTTCTACTGCCCCGCCGACCAGTTTCGCCTGACCACGAACGTGGGCCCCGCCCTGAGAGCCCCGGGGGTATGAGCGTGAACACCTTCAGCGCCATCAAGAAGGCTGTCACAGCCCTGGACGAGACGCACGCGCTCGCCCTAGTCGAGCAAGCCGTGGCCGCCGGAGACAACTCCGCGGACATAATTCGCGCGGTCCAAGAGGGCCTCCGCGGCGTGGGAGAGCGCTACGAACAAGGAGACATCTATTTGGCGGGCTTGATAATGGCGGGTGAGATATTCCGAGGCGCCATGGAACTCGCGCAACCCGGGTTGGAGATAGACATGACGGGGGCCGCCTCCGGGGTGGTGGTGCTGGGCACCGTGGCAGGAGACATCCATGACATCGGTAAGAACATGGCCGCTCTGGCCTTCCGCATGCAGGGTCTGGCCGTGGTGGACCTGGGCGTCAACGTGCCGCCCGAGAAGTTCTTGGAGGCGGCGCGAGAGTTCGCCCCGGACATCGTGGGCATGTCGGGACTTCTGGTCGTGGCTTTCGATGCCATGGCCCAGACCATCCAGTTGCTCAGAGAGCATGAGGAAGAGCTACCCAAACGACCACTGTTCGTGGTGGGAGGCGGCACCGTGAGCGAACAAGTATCGCGGTTCGTGGGCGCAGACCTCTGGGCGGACGACGCCATGGAGGGCGCCCGGCAGTGCCAACTCGCCCTCGCAACAAGGAAGGCCTAGTTGGAGAACAAGCTCACTGTGGATTCACTCATGCCCCCTGAGATGGCTCTGAGGGCCGAGCGTGCCGGCGTCACGAAGGCAAGCATGGGTCTGCTGCAGACCCTGGTACTCTCCGTATTGGCAGGCGCCTTCATCGCTTTGGGCGCCATGTTCGCTACCACCGTGACCGCCGGGGGAGGAATGCCCTTCGGTGTCACCAGGCTACTCGGCGGACTGGCCTTCAGCCTGGGACTCATACTGGTGGTGGTCGCCGGCGCGGAGCTCTTCACCGGCAACAACCTCATAGTGATGGCTTGGGCGGGACGCAAGGTCGGCACGCTGCGCATGCTGCGCAACTGGGGCATTGTATGGGTCGGCAACTTCGTGGGCGCCTTAGGGACCGTGGCCCTCGTGTTGATCGCAGGGCAGTACAGGTTCGGCGGCGGCGCGATCGGCGCGGCTGCGCTGTCCACGGCCGAGGCCAAGGCCGGGCTAGGCGTCTTGCAGGCTGTGGCTCTGGGCACGCTGTGCAATGCGCTGGTCTGTCTGGCTGTCTGGTTGACCTACAGCGCCCGCTCCACCACTGACCGTATCCTCGCCGTCATCCCTCCCGTCACCGCTTTCGTTGCTGCGGGGTTCGAACACAGCGTGGCCAACATGTATTTCATCCCCATGGGACTCGCGATCAAGGCTACGGCCCCCGAGAGCTTCTGGAGCGAGATCCACAAGACCGCCGCGGACTACCCCGATCTCACGTGGGGCAACTTCTTCGTGCACAATCTCATCCCGGTCACGATAGGGAACATCATCGGCGGAGCGCTCTTGGTGGGAGCGGTCTACTGGTTCGTCTATCTGCGCAGACGGCCGACGTCGGCAACCGCGGACTGAGCTAGAGCCGCACTCGAGTCGGGGCCCTCCTCAGCCCGGGACGCGGTCGCCGATCAGGCCTTACGCATCTGGCGGCTGCGCTCCATGGCAGCCGCCACGGCATCACTGAAGGCAGACCTGAGGCCTCTACTCTCTAGCAGCGCGGCAGCCCCCGCGGACAACTGCCCCCCGGCAGTCGCACCCTGCCCATTACTCGACCGCAGCTCGAAGTCTGCATCCGAACTGACCGCAGTCTCCAGAGCGGCCCGCCGCACGACGCGACGCGCGTCGGCGCGGCTGAGTCCAGCGGCTACGGCCCCGTCCTCCAGACCCTCCAGAGCCAGCGCCAGGAACGCGGGACTGGAGCCCGAGACAGCTGTGAATACGTCGAACAGCTCTTCTGGGAGCGCCTCCGCGATACCAGTCTGACCGAACAGAGCCAATACTCTCTCCAGCAAGGCTGCATCGACGCCATCTTCCGCCGCCACCGCTACCGCACCCGCACCCTTTTCTACGGCGAGATTCGGCATAGCCCTGAGCAGTGCAGGACCCGGACCCAACTCATCCCGCAGCCATTCCAGGGTCAGCCCGGCCATCGCGGAGACCAGGGCTTGGTCAGGACGCGTGATACCGCGCAAGGTGCCGAGCAGGTCTTTGGCATCCTTGGGTTTGACCAGCACCACGATGATATCCGCTGCGCCCACCAGTTGTTCGAGCGACTCGGTAGCCGCCACGCTCGGGCCCTTGGCCCCATCCGCCATGCTCGCCTGAGCGTCCTCGACCAGTCGGTCGACTGAAGGTCGAAAGGTGTCCCACACGAGTAACCCAGCCCGACCCGCGCGCAGCCAGCCCTTGACTAGGGCAGACCCCATGTTGCCGACGCCTATGACCCCGACAGTGTCCGTCATCCACCCGAGCTCTCAGCACCGTAGTGCTGACCGATCACGAGGTACGAGAGGTCCTCGCGGTCCCTGATCACCCGTACGCTTCCGTCCGTTTGCACCAGGATCTCCGCCGGACGCAGCCGCGCGTTGTAGTTGGATGACATCGCGAAGCCGTAGGCGCCCGCGTCGAGTACGGCCAAGATGTCGCCCAGCGCTACGTCAGGCAGCATGCGCGCCTCAGCGACCAAGTCGCCGCTCTCACATATGTTGCCGCAGACGCTTACTTCTACCAGGTCGCGGCTTTCGACATTGCTGCAGACGACCACCTCGTGGTAGGCGCCGTACAACTCCGGACGGATGAGCACGTTGAAGCCCAAGTCCGTCCCCACGAAGACGGTGCCGAAGTTCTCCTTGATGGAGTGCACACTGCCCAAGAGCGTCGAACACTCAGCGACCGGATAGCGGCCCGGCTCGATGAGGAACTTGACCTTCTTGTTGCCGGTGCGCTCCTCCCAATCCGCGAGCACTGCCTCGAACTCCTTGGCGAACTCGTCCAAGGGAAAGCGGTCCTCTTCAGTGTGGCGATAGGGGACACCCAAGCCACCCCCGAAGTCGATGAGCTTGAGATGGTCGAAGCTCTCGGCTATCTCGAGCAGGCGCTCTATGGCCGCCAGGTAGTTGTGCGGGGAGAGGAACAGCGACCCGATGTGCATGTTGATGCCTACTATCGTCAGGTCGTACTTCGCGGCCATCCGCTTGAGTTCGGGCAGTTGGTCGTGCGGGGTACCGAACTTGACCCGGCCCGCGGTGATCACCTTGGCGCTGTGCCCGTCACCGATGTTGGGATTGATGCGCACCACCACCTCGCCACCTGGATTGAGCTCGCCGTAGTATTCGAGCTGCGAGATGGAATCGATGCTCATGAGGATGCCGCGATCTATCGCGTAGCGCATCTCTTCCTTGGAGACGTTGTTGCAGATGAACAGTATCTCCTGCGGCTTGTAGCCGGCCTCCATCGCCAAGAAGATCTCGCCAGGGGACATGGTGTCTACCCTGAGCCCCTCGCTGCGGACGATCTCGAGCAGGGCGACGTTGCCGTTGGCCTTCATGGAGTAGTTGACGGCGAAATTGGGGCGCTTCAGAAGACTCTTCAGCTCACGACAGCGGGCGCGCAGGACTTCTTCTTCGTAGACGTAAAGGGGTGTCCCGAATTCCGCAGCCAGATCACCGGCGAAGTGGGTCCCGAAATACAGACGGTTGTCCTTGATGCGCACTGGCTACCCCTTTCTGGATGGCAGCCTCAATGATACGCGGTCGGCCGCCGCCTTACTAACGCCCGGATATCTGCTCGATCTGAGATGCTGCCTGCCTGAGTACTTCAGCCATCTCCTTGAGCTTGTCCGGGTCCCCGGCCCCGTCCTGCACTGCCCTCTTCACAGTGTGAAATGACTCATGGAGATCTCTGAGCGTCTCGTCAGACCGGCCGTGCCGCCCGCCGCCCCATCGAGCGTCCCACCGCTCTCTGTGAGACTCTGCCTTGTCCTTGTGCGTCTCCAAGAAGACCGCGCCGACCTCAGTGATCGAGTAGACCTTCTTACCGTCTTCGGTGCTGGCGGCAACCAGGCCCTCATCCTCCAGAGCCTGAAGCGTGGGGTAGATCGCTCCCGGGCTGGGACTATACAGCCCCCCGGAGGCCTCCTCCATGGCGCGGATGATGTCGTAGCCGTGTCTGGACTTCTCCTTGAGCATGTCCAGTACGGCGAACTTGATGCCCCCTCTAGCTATCGACCGCGGCGCTTCGGACAGGGACCCTCGTACGTGCATGCCGCGCGGCCCGGACATGCCTCGGGACCCACGCATGCGCCCTGCGTCGTGCCTGAATCGCCGTTCGTGTCTCTGCATATCCGTTCTCCTCTTGTTTCGCAGGCGGCGCCGGCCTCCGGCACGTCCCCACCCTGTGCCCCGACGTGACCAATACAGGCGCCGTGTCCGTGACCGCCGTGTCCGTGACCGCCGTGTCCGTGACCGCCGTGTCCGTGACCGCCGTGTCCGTGACCGCCGTGTCCGTGCTTTGCTCCGACTTGTTTCAACCCGACCTCCAAATATTCATACGATATATCGCGATATATCTTATACCATGGGTCGGTATTGTCAAGCGAGTCGATGAGTCCCGAAAACACGAGGCGCCCGCAGAATCGCGGGCGCCTCGCACTGCATCTGGGGTTGGGTCGTTCTAGGCCTTGGCCTTGCGCAGGCCCCAGCGCGCGAGAAAGACGCCCACCGTGATGGCCCCAAGGGACGTAGCGGCTTCCGCGCAGACCCTAAGCGAGCCGATCAACTGATAGTCAGCGTAGGTAGAGTTGGTCGCGAAATCTTCGGAGGGTATGAGATAGAGCAGTATCTGCCCGATGACACCCAGCAGCAAGACGATCAGCCCCACCCATAGGCTCTCGCGCGTCTTCCAGCAGCCCGCGATCTTCTGTGAAATCTTGCTTGACTCGGCGGGCGCGTCTGCCGCACCCTCGACTGTCCCCTCTTGTGACGTGGCTCCCTCAGCGGCCCTGTCCATGCTCGTCCACCTCTCACTGATGTGGTTGACAACCTCCGCTTAAGGGTACGCTTTTCAACAACGCCTCGCCACGCGCTGCTTGACCTGGACGCGCCGGTGCGAGACTCTTCACTCAGGCACAATCACAGCACACCGCCAGGGGAGGGATCCAATTGCGCATAGCAGTGGTGTCACCGTATTCGTGGAGCGTGCCTGGCGGAGTCAACAACGTCGTCATGAATCTTGTCCGCCGCCTCGAGAAGACTGGCCACGAAGTCTGGATCATCGCTCCTGCGGGGACGCTGGTCAGACGCGCCAAGAACCTGCCGCCGAATTTCATATCAGCGGGAAGGACTATCCCTGTGAGGTCGAACGGCTCAGTAGCCCACGTCTCAGCCTCGCCCTTCATGCTCCAGAAGATGCAGCGACTGCTCTCTCAGAAGCAGTTCGACCTGGTCCACGTGAACGAGCCCGGCACTCCTGCGGTCGGCTCCACGGCCGTCTTGGTGGCCAAGATCCCGGTCGTCTCGACCTTCCATGCCGCCGGCGACGCCAGGGAGTACTATCAGCGCTGGGCCCCCCTTGCCACTAGGGTCCTCGCCGGCATCTCGGTGGGCATCACTGTCTCCGAAGCCGCTCGTGATTGCGTCAGTACCCATTTTCCTGGGGACTACCGCGTGATACCCAACGGCATCGACATCGAGCCCTACGCAAAGGTCCGCGATGCCGCGAAGATCGAGGGGCGCATCCTGAACATCGGACGCCCTGAGCCGCGCAAGGGTCTGACGATACTCATAGAGGCCTTCGCCGAATTGCGTCAGCGCATGCCAGGAGTGTCACTCACGCTTGTAGGCACCAGCGAAGAACAACTGCGGGCTCTGTATTCTCGCAAGACTCCTGACCTCGATAAGAAGCTCCAGGGGATCGAAGCTCTGGGAAGTCTGGGAGAGGCAGACAAGATAGAGCAGATGGGTAAGGCCGAGGTGATGTGCGCTCCATCCTTGGGTGGGGAGAGTTTCGGTATCGTGCTCACCGAAGCCCTGGCCGCCGGCCTTCCCATAGTCGCCTCCGACATCGATGGTTACCGAGCCGTGCTCGCAGACGGGGCGAACGGGGTCCTCACGCCCCCTGGGGACGCGAAGGCGCTCGAGGACGCTCTCTTCAAGACCCTATCCGACGAAGAGCTGCGTCGGCAGTTGTCCGAAGACGGCATCAAGCGCGCGCAGCGCTACTCGTGGGACAGAGTCGTCGGCCAGATCGAGGACGCCTATGAGGACGCGATAAGGCTGGGTCCCCGCACCGTTCCGGGTCCGCGGGTGCCGTTGGTGAAGCAGGCGCTACATTTCGCTCGTTCGCGCAAGCCCAAGGACAAGAAGCTCAGAGCAGCCCGGGGCCAGGCGGTAGGCTAGTCGAGGAGACCTCGGCCGCTCACTCCGGCCGCGCGAACGAAGGCGTCCTCCAAGGTCGGCTCCACTTCTTCCACCCTGGCGTCCCGTATACCGGCCGCCTCCAGCACGCGTACCACCTGCTCCGAGTCGATGCCGGTCATCTGTATTCTCAGTCGATCCCCGAGGAGCGACGCGCCGAATTCACTCCTCAAGATCTTGTGTGCTTCGTTGATGCGTTCCGTAGCGACGGACAACACCGGACCCGGGAAAGCCCCGAGCATCTCTTTGGGAGACCCCTCGAAATTCAGGCGGCCGGCGAGCATGAGACACAGCCGGTCGCACACTTGGACTTCCTCGAGATGGTGGGTGGTCATCACCACCGAAGCGTCGTTTGCCACCAGACCGCCCAAGAAGACCCAGAACTCCCGACGACTGGTGGTATCCATCCCGCTGGTGGGCTCATCCAGGATCAGCAGCTTGGGCTGATGCAGGAGCGCCACTGCCATGGAACAACGGCGTTGTGCGCCGGTGGGTAGCAGGCCTAGTTGTCGATGCAGGTCGTCCTGCAGTTGGAAGCGGGCCGCCTCGGCCCGCACCCTTTGAGCCAAGGCGTCGGCGCCCAGGCCATACATGCGCCCGAAGAAGAGCAGGTTCTCCTCGACAGTGAGGTCCAGATAGAGCGACCGCAGTTGCGAGACGTAGCCGACTGCCCGGCGCAGGACCGCGCCTTGGCGCTCGCTGTCGAATCCGAGCACTGAAGCGGACCCTGAGTCGGGGGTGATAAGGCCCAGGAGCATCCTGAGGGTGGTGGTCTTGCCGGCCCCGTTCGGACCGAGGAAACCGTACACTTCGCCGGACATCACACTCAGGCTCAGGTCGTCGACGACCTTGCGGCCCCCAAGGGTCTTGGTCAGCCCTTCGGTCTTGATGGCCGCGGTCTTGCTCACGAGCGGGGCTCCGCGACCTCGGCCGGACCGTAGCTCGCCTCCGCATCAGAACCGCGGCGCTCCATCAGGACGAAGGCATCTTCGAAGGTCAGGCCACTCTCGATCAGAGCGCCGCGTGCGTACTCGGCACCGACCGTGCTAGACAAGAGGCTCCGGGCACCCTTCTCGTCTTGCGCCAGCGCGGTCAACCCCTCGGGTCTCAGATACACGCGTGGCTCATGCAGGGCGCGGCCTAGCCGGGCCCGCACGTCGATCCTGTCGTCGGGCACAGGCTGCACCCAGGCCGACCAGTCCCGGCTCTCCGCGCTTACTTCGTCCACCGTGGTCTCGCGCAGGCGGCCGTGAGCCATCGCGCCCAGCCGGGACGCATACACCGACTCCTCCAGGTAGCTGCTGGTGAAGATCGTGGCAGTGCCTTCGCTCACCACCTTGGTGATGATGTCCCAGAGCGCGTGTTTGGAGACCGGGTCCACACCTACCGTCGGTTCGTCCAGCAGCAGCAGTGGCGGCTCGTGGATCAAGGCACAGGCCAAGGAGAGTCCCTTCTTCATGCCGCCTGAGAGCCGGCCCGCAAGCCGGTCGCGAGCATCCCGAAGTCCGGTCAACGCCAGCATCGCCGTCTTCCGTTCCTCTAGGCGATCGCGCTCGAGGCCACGCAGGCGTCCGAAGAAGTCGAGGTTCTCAGACACCGTCAGGTCAGCGTAGAGGTCGAAGCTGGACCCTGCATATCCCCGCGTCCCTCTCCTCATGGACGACTTGACCGTCCCCTCGTCAGGAGAGAGCAGTCCGGCCAATACCCGCAAGAGTGTGGACTTGCCTGCCCCGTCGGGACCCAGCACCGCCACCGTCTCGCCAGGTCTCACGCCGAAGCTGACCTCATCCAGCGCCACCGTGCGGCCGAACCGGACCGTGACCGCCCTCAGCTCGAGCAGCGGGGCCTCGGAGTTCACACCAGCTTCCTCTTGAAACGCCACGCAGCCAGACTCACAACTACGACCGCATACCCGACGAGGATGACCGCCCACATCCAGAGTTCGCTGAGCCCCTCGCCTCGCAGGAAGATGCCACGCGAGATAGGCAGGAAATAGGTCAGCGGAAATAGATAGGCGACCCACCTGATCGCCCACGGGATGCCCGCAAGCGGGAAGATGAAGCCGGAGAGGAGTATCTGCGGCACCAGGGTGAACACAGCCAGCTGCATCGCCTGCTGTTGTGTGTGCGACACGGTGGAGACCAGCAGCCCTATGCCCAGGCAGACCAGCAGGAAAGCGAGCCCCAACGCAAGGAGCAACAGCGGACTGCCCGCCATCGGTACATTGAATACGAATACCCCACAGATGATGACCAGTACGAAGTCGACGAAGGCCACCACCATATAGGGCACTATCTTGCCCAGCATGATCTCCATGGGACTTGCGGGAGTGACTAGGAGCTGCTCCATAGTCCCTCGCTCCCGCTCCCTCACGACTGCGACCGCAGTGAGCAGGGTGGCGATAAAGACCGTCACTATCCCCACCAGTCCCGGGATCATGTAGTTGACCGAACGCAGATCGGGGTTGTAGAGGACCTCGGTCTCTATGTAGGTAGAACCCCCGGTCTGTTCGGCCAGGGTCCGTATGACCGCTTGCAGTTGCTGGACTGCCGCCTGAGCCACGAACAGGTCAGAACCGTCCGTCACGAAGTACCCGGGGGTACCTGGCTCGGGCGGTCGGATGCCCACCGAGGCACGGCCCTCTTCCACAGCCGCCTTGAGTTCGGCGTCGGTGAAAGGCCCTTTCTCTACCACCTGGAAGCGCCCAGACTGTTCCATGGCATCCGCGACTAGTTCGGCCGTGGGCGACCCTGCGGGCACGGCCACGGCGGCCCGGATATACGGCACATCGAAGGTCGCCGCGTAACCGAACAGGATTATCCAGATGAGCGGGATAGCCACCATCATGGCCAGCGTGCGCTTGTCACGCGCTATCTGGATGAACTCCTTGCGAATCAGTGAGCCGATGCGCTTGCCCATGGTCGTAAGAGCCTAGCACAGGCGACGGGCCCCTCGGACAGGTTCGTTGGGTGCCGAGCATAAAGAACTCCGCGAGAGCCTCAGGGCTCTCGCGGAGTGGAGGAAGAGTGTGTCTCGCTGGTCGAACGGCGCGCAGCGCCCCTCGACCTTAGGATGCCGCTACTCGGACTTGGCGTCCTCGGGCTTCTCGCCCTTGGGAGCGTCACCCTTGGGCTTCCTGAGATGGCGCACCATGGTTATCATGCCCATGACCAGAGCCGTCATCGCAGCCGCCCAGAGCAGGATCCCAAGCACTATCCATGTTATCTCCAGCGCACCGAGATGATGGCCGCCGGCCTCCATCATGCGCCCGCCGGATCTACCGAACTCTCTGGTAGCCTCCAGCATCCACTGCTGCATACCGTTCATCTATAACCTCTGTTTCATCCGGGGACCAATCCTCCCGGTCCGCTTACCAATGCCCTGCAGTGTAGTCACCCCTGCGTAAGGTACTCGTTAGGCCAGGCGCGATATCATTGGCTGCGCGACAGAGTCACCCGTGTTAGAGTCGAGGAGTTAGTGATGCGAAAGACGTATCTGGCCCCCATGCTGCTCTGCCTCCTGCTCTTGGCCTGCTACGTCTTGGCCTGCTCGAACAGCGACTCGCCGGCGGACACGGCCAACGGTGACGGCCAAGCCGCGGATGAAAGCACCACGACCACGCTCAAGCGGACCACCACCACGCTCGCACCGGCGACGTGGGAAGCTCTCTCTCCGACCGGTGACCTTCCGGCACCCAGACTGGGTAGTTCCATGGTCCATCTTGCGGACGGCAACAGATTGCTGCTGTTCGGAGGCTACGACGGTTCCAAGTACATGAGCGACCTCTGGAGCTACGACCTGGCGACCGGCAGCTGGACTGTGCTGGCGCCCGCTGGCGCAGTGCCCCCCGCGCGAGCTTCTCAAGCCACAGCCTACGACCCAGTAGCCGGCCAGCTTGTCATGTTCGGAGGCTACGACGGCTCCAGCTACATGGGCGATGCGTGGTCCTACGACGCTACCAACGGTTCCTGGTCACCTCTGGCCGCGACCGGCACGACACCTCACGCGCGGTACGGCCATTCTCTGGTCTATGACTCGGACTCGAAGAAGATGCTGCTCTTCGGAGGATACGACGGGAGTGTCCAGTACGCAGACACTTGGTCTTACGATCCTGCCACCAACGTGTGGACCGAGCTCAAACCCAGCGGTGCGCTTCCACCGGCGCGTGACTCCCAGGCACTCGCCTACGATCCGGCCAGCAAGGTCTTCGTGCTGTTCGGAGGCTGGAGCACGACGTCCATGTTCGACGATACTTGGGCGTACGACCCAGCTGCGAACGTTTGGACGCCTCTCAAACCCGTGAGCGGGGAGCCTGCCGCAAGAGCGCTCCACCGGATGGTTTACGACGAGAGCATCGAGAAGTTCGTGATGTTCGGAGGCGGGACCAGCACCGCCACCTTCAATGACGCCTGGCTCTTCGATCTCGCCACAGACACCTGGACCCCACTCGGGGCCAGCGGAACGTCACCCTCAGCGCGGGCAGGTCTCGCGATGGCCTACGATACCTCGGGCCGTCAGGTACTGCTGTTCGGGGGCTCCGACGGGATCGACGTCTACCTGAACGATCTCTGGAGACTGCGCCGCTAGAATCAGCTTAGGTGGCAGCCCAAGCGGACTGTCAAGAGCCGTCCGTCTCCTTTCGCACAAGCTCCTTCTCCAGATCGGAGCGCCACCTGCGCTCTCTCATGCCCACCAGAAAGGCGAGGGTCAGACCGGGCGCCACCGCCACCACAAGGAAGGCGAAGAGCGCCAGGCCCATACCCTTGAAGAGTGGATACTGCGTACCCTCCAGCCACGAGTAGGCCGAGAACAGAAGGGCCAACAGGGCGATGGTCCCTAGCCAACTGGTCATACGGTATCGCGCCGCCGTCCGCCGCGCTATCGCGGGCATGCCTGTCTGCATATACAGTTCGCTCCCCACCGACACGAAGAGCCCCACCGCCAAGGCATACCAGATGCCTGCCCCGGCCAAGGCAGTCGCTGTGAACAGGACCGCGAGACTCCCGGAGAGCCGCTCGAGTCCTGTCGCTCGACGTGCCCCTGTCGCCACTTCCTCCGGCACTTCGGGCCGCACGCGTCCGGCGGCAGCGACAAGTCTGTCGATCCTTCCCGTGACCAAGTAGGGGCGTTCGCAGATGAGCTGGTAGTAGCTATGTCCCTCGCTGAGAGCTCCGCAAACAGCGTGAACGATGCCCGCCCACTGGTCCTCGGAGTCGATATCTGGGGACTTGGTGCGCTTGATAGTCTGGGTGACCACCTCTCGCGCGATGCGGTCTGCCGCTTCCTCGCTCAGGCCTCGCTTCTTGAGACGCTTGAACGAGTCCGCATACAAGGCCTGCCGCAAGAGCTCTCCCGTAGACACACGCTCTACTCCTTGGGTTTCTTCCAGCAGTCCCCGGGGTCCAGCCCGGTGCCGTCGGAGTTCGCGAGTATCTCCTCGGGATTCAGCAGCACTCTCTGGACCGTCTCCTGGATGAGCTTTTCGTTGAGCACCCAGCCGTTTCGCGTCCTATCGGGGTAGCCCGCGGTGCCCTTAGTGTATCTGGGCTCGGTAAAGCCTATCGTGATCATCTCGTCGGTCTTCAGCTTGGACCTCAGCTTGACCAACTCCTGAAGGGCATCGATGGGTATGTCCGTGCGGATCGTGTTCTTGATCACATCCATGATCGCCGGAAAGTTCCAGACGAGCTCGGTCATACCGGTCTGGTCTATCAGGGCCGCGATCAAACACCTCTGCCGGCTCATCCTGTTGTAGTCCGAGCTGTCCTTGCGCGTGCGCGCGTAGGCCAACGCTGCCAGGCCCTCCAGATGATTGACGCCCTCCTCGACCTTGAAGTACAGGTAGTCACCCTTCGAGGTCGGAGAGGAGATGCCCATGCGCATGGCCTTGTCGAAGTAGATGTCTACCCCGCCCATGGCGTCCACCAGATTCGACAGCCCCAGCATGTTCACCACCGCGTAGTAGTCGATGGGGATGCCCAAGACTATGCTGGCCATGTCCCGCAGCACCTCCGCCCCGGGATCGCCGCCCTCCGGAGCCAACCCCGGGTTCTTGGGCCATAGCCTCCAGGCCTGTCCGTATATCTCGTTCAGGAGAGTGGGGTAGTGCTCAGAACCGAAAGCCTTCTGTGCCTCTTCGCCCAGGGGCAGCTTCCCCGAGTTGCGCGGCAGCGAGAAGAGAGCGATGCGACCGTTGTTGAGGTCGAACGAGGCCACGATGGTCGTGTCATTGCGCCCCGCCCCTTCGCGCGTCTCATCAACATCGGCACCGATGAAGAGGACTGTCAACCGTCCGTCATCACCGTAGTTGACTGTGACGGGCGGCAGCGTGGTGGTCGTGACGGCAGGCTCGGTACTGTCGGTGGATGCCGGCGAGAAGAGCGTCGTGGTGGTTGCGATGGTGGTCGTGGTCGGGGGCGCCTGGAAGACTGTGGTGAGCAAGTCGCGGAACTTCCAGACATAGTTGTATCCCACCCAGATGTGCGGCACGAGCGTGAAGGCAAAGAGAAGCACCAAGCCCGCGATGGCCACCGGCAGCGTCCACCTGTTGGTGCGCGCATCTTCGGGCGCCGGACCTTCCCCGACGGCTCCTCGGCGCTTGTCGGTAGAACCCCACCGGGTACGTCTCATCCACACCGCGTCTGCGACCGCGTACAACCTGAACAAAGCCAACACCACGTCCAGTATCAGAACGACCAGAAGGTTGGTGGGCTCGATCATCCAGACCAGCAGGTTGTCCAGATCCTCGACCGCGAACAGCACGAGTAGGATCAGGCCGACGACGATCGCTACGTCAATACCTAGAAGGATGTAGCCGCGCTTGCGCGCTCCGCCAAGCAACTGCCCGGTGCCGGGGACGATTGCAGAGCAGAAGCCCCGCAGAAGGCGGTGGCCCCAGGTGTCGTGGACGGTGTACTTGCTGTAGCTAGGCGAGGCCATACCCCTCCGTCACGCGGCCCTTCTCGCGCGTCTACCGTTGCGCGTCGATATCTGGACTATGAGGCCTACGGCAAACAGGACGACCATGATGGACAACTCTATCCACTTGGCAGGCGCGGGTTCAGCGACCGTCGACTCCGGCGTGAAGAAGTACATGATGCCGTCCGCCGTTGCCCCAGCTCCGAACAGGGACGTGAGCACTATCAGAGCCCAGTCGAAGAGAAGACCCATTATCAGCGCGCCAACAACGCCGCCGCACACAAAAGCTACCCAGTGGGTGCCAGAACCGTCAGGGACGTCGGCTCCGAAGTACCGGGCTACGAGTACAGTAGCCGTCCCAAAGAAGAAGAAGCCCGCAATGCCTACCATGAGCTTCGTGAACTTGGTAGCCAAGAACGCGAGAACCAGACCGACGACCAGACCGATCGCGATCCTGGCCCACACCTCGAGAGTGGCACCGTCGTTGAAAGCCCCATAGACAGCCGGGACGACGAACCACCCAACGAGAAAGCCGCCCAAGAAGACAAAAAGCCAGAACAGCTTTCTGCCGAAGAGCGTCTCAACCAGACCGATGGCGATCTGAGCTATGGCTATGCCCAATACAGTCCTCCTTCAGAGTCCGCACGAAGAGACGAACAAATGGAGAGAAAGGTGCCCCGATGACCCGGGTCACATATCCGGAAGCTTACCCCATCGCCGGTAGCGTCACCAAGGGGGCCTTTAGGCCGTCACAGAAGACCTTCGGGCCTAATGTCGAATAGCTAGTCAGCCGATAGTCTAGCAGTGACGTTCTGACCATCATCGGGGCGCCATGGCTGAAGCATGCAAGCATAGAGACAGGGGGCATGGTGCTGCCGACGGAGCAGCGAGACAATCCGGGGATTCTTGATACCACGGCCGAGGGACGCGTGGTCAGCGCGGGCGACGGCACAGTCGAGCCTTGGGTCCTCTTCACCGTGGACGAACAGATCTACGCACTCGACCTGTGGGAAGTCGAGAGGATAGTGCGCGCCGTCGAGGTGAAGCCCCTGCCCGAAGTACCGATCTATGTGGCGGGAGTCGTCGACGTGCACGGCCGCGTGCTCCCCGTTGTCGATCTCAGACTCAGGTTCGACCGCCTCACCAGGCCCCTCTCGATCCGGGACCAATTCATAATCGCGCACACACCGACGCACTCCGTCGTCCTGCCCGTGGATACGACCTTGGGCTCTCGCGACATTCCGACGGACCAGATACCGTCCGATACCCAGTTACCGCGGTGCGTGCGCAAGGTCGTGCCTCTCGATATCGGCGTTGCCTACTCACTGGATCTTCAGCGAGTACTGTTCGGTGATGAACCACCGTTCGACTCGCGGCTCGCTCAGGTCCTAGCAGAACTGCAGGGTCCATGATCAAGGACCTCTCGATCCCGGCAGCGCTCATCGCGGAGCGGATGGGTCTGAGCTTCCCTGAGGACAGGTGGGCGGACCTCGCACACGGGCTGACGGGAGCGGCCGACGGTCTGGGATACGAAGACCCGGACTCCTTGATAGCCGCCCTGGTAAGCGGTGACTTCGGCCCCAAGCAAGTGCAGGCGCTCGCGAGATGCCTCACCGTGCCCGAGACCCACTTCTTCCGTAGCCCTGGGACTTTCGCCATGCTGCAGAAGGACTTGCTGCCGGAGCTCATAGCCGCGCGACGTTCCAACACGCGCAGACTGCGCATCTGGAGCGCCGGCTGCGCCACAGGACCCGAGCCCTTCTCCCTGGCCATCTTGGTCTCGCGGCTGCTCCCCGACCTCGCCGATTGGGATGTGAGCATCCTCGGCACCGACATCAATCTGGAGGGCTTCGCGACCGCGCGCAAGGGCGAATACACCCAGTGGGCCTTTCGGGGCACACCTGCGTGGGTGATGAGCGGCTATTTCACCAAGACCCGAGAGGGTCGCCACAGGCTCTCTCCGGCCATTAGAGACCTAGTAGAGTTCCGCTATCTGAATCTGGTGGAGGACCCTTTCCCCTCTGACTGCGACCTGATCCTGTGTAGGAACGTGATCATGTACTTCTCCCGAGACACCGCCGTGCAAGTGGCGGACAAGTTGAGAGGGGCGCTCAGAGAGGGTGGATACCTTCTGGTAACAGCCAGCGAGACCGGCCGTGACATCCAAGGGGCCCTCAGCTCGTCCACACTGGGCGGGGAGATCGTCTACCGGCGCACTCCGCCCGAGACGAGGACCTCCTGTGTGAACTCGGCCCACACCGCGCCTGCTTCCACCCGGGACGAGCACGCCGACGCTTCGGCGGATCGTTCATCGCGCGGCAAGCGAGCCCGCAAGAGTCAGCCCGCGAAGCGTCAGGTCGCCGAGCCAAGGAGAAGCCGCGCTGCGACCCCGCGACCCGAGCAAGGTGATCTGCGGCTCGAACGCAGAGCCTATTCCCGAGACACGCAGCGGATACCAGCACCCGCGGCGGCGGCCGAGGCCGGAGCCGCCGCGGAAGAAGCGAGGAAGCTTGCCGACAGAGGCAGTCTCGACGAAGCGCTGGCGCGGTGCACCGAAGCCTTGGCTTGCGAGAAGTTGAACCCGTCCCTCTACTACCTGAAGGCGAGCATCCTGCAGGAGCTCGGGCGATCGGAGGAAGCGGAACAGGCACTGCAGTCCATGCTTTTCTTGGACGGCGATTTCGCTCCGGCAAGGGTGATGTTAGGTGCCATAGCGCGCAGCCAGGCCAGGAGCGGCGAAGCCGCCAAGCATTTTCGTGAGGCTCTGGCGTTGCTCGAGCGCATGCCGTCGGACTCGGTGCTCGCTGAGACCGACGGATTGACCGCGGGTGAAATGGTGGAGACTGTGGCATCACTGATCGAGAACGAAAGGGTCTCGTGATGGCGGTCGGCGGTCCCATGCAAGATGCAGCGACGCTGGCGGTCTTGCGGTCCAGAGCCAGGGATCTGGCAAAACCGCCCGTGCTAGAAGACCCAAGCGTCCGGCTGGTGGAGATCGTCGAGTTCACGCTAGGGCCTGAGCGTTACGCGTTCCCGGCGTCTGCGGTGAGAGAGGTGTTCAATCTCACCGAGATCACGCCTCTGCCCAGTGTCCCCGCCTTTGTCATGGGGGTGACGAACCTGCGAGGTCGAATACTCTCAGTCATCGACATACGCAGGTTGCTCGAGCTGGGTGGGGTGGGGCTCACCAACCTGAACCGAGCGATTGTGCTGCACCATGGCGACATGGAGCTGGCCGCCTTGGCTGATGAGGTAGTTGGAGCATACTCCAGTGATTCAGATAAGTGGCAGAGGACCTTACCCACGTTGGCGGGAAAGAGAGAGGAGTTCTTGGGAGGCGTCACCAAGGACAGGGTGGTTGTGCTTGACGCCGAGAGAATGCTCGAGTCTAAGGACTTGTTGGTTGGCGCGAACTAGTAACTTTGACAGGTCGGAGACTCCGGCCCCCATGCTCTGGTGGAGGTAGAGAGAATGACACTTCTAGGCAAGCTGAGACTCGGATTCAGGGCGATAGTGATAGCGGTGGCCGTCCTCATGGCTATCAACTTCGCTGAACTGCTATGGATAAACTCCTGGCAGAGCGAGACCGAGGAGGCCGTGGCCCGCGCAAACGCCACGGCGCAGCTGACGGTGGCGGTCGAGAGGATGAATGCGGTCATCGGCGGTGTCAGTGAGGTCGTGTACCAAGGTGGAGGATTCGAAGCCCTGGCGAACGCCTTCAATACAGACGGAGAGAAGGGCACGCAGGCTCTAGAATCCATGCTGAACGGTCTCGAACCGGGCGACGCAGCCTATCAGGGCATAACCGACATGCAGACACAGTTCGACGAGTATTACCAGGCCGGCAGTGATCTACTCGAGTCTGGCCAGATCGACTCAACCAATATGATCAGCACCACTCAGCCCATCTCCGTTCAAGGCTACGCCATCCTCTCGGATGCCCAGGAGTATCAGACCGTCGCCAATGCCGCCGTCGCCGCCAAACTGGACCAACTCGGGACGGTGGGGATGGCCTGCCTCATCGCAACGGCGGTGTTGGGTATCGTGGCAGTCACGGGCGGCATAGCGATGAGCATCATCATCCCGCGTAGATTCGGGCGTGAGTTGAACGGCGCAGCCACCGGTATCGGCAGTTCGGCGGCCGAACTCATGGCTGTGGCCTCCCAAGTAGCCGCCAGTGCCGCCCAGACGGCAGCGTCCACCAACGAGACCACGGTGACCGTCGAAGAGGTCAAGCAGACGGCCCAACTCGCCAACGAGAAGGCCGGCGAGGTAGCGAGGAGTGTCGAGGGAGCCGTCAAAACCACTGAGTCGGGGCTCGAGCAGGTGGAAGGCACCATAGCCGGGATCGAGCGCATGCACGACTCCATGGATGTGGTCTTCGAGACCATCAGTCGTCTGAGCGAACGGGCACTGGCAGCGGGCGACGTGATCGCCGCCGTCAATGATCTGGCCGAGCAGTCCAACTTGCTGGCTGTGAACGCCTCAATAGAGGCCGCCAAGGCCGGCGAATACGGCAAGGGCTTCACCGTTGTAGCTCAAGAGGTGAAGAGCCTGGCCGAGGAATCCAAGCAGGCTGTCGCGCAGGTCCGCACCATCCTGAGCGAGATCCAGAAGGCCAGCGACACCGCAGTTCGCGCAGCCGAGCAAGGTCGTGACTCCATAGAAGCGGGCCGCAGACAGTCGGTCGAGGCCGGTGAAGTCATACAGAACCTTGCGGAGGGCGCCGGAGACGTAGCCCAGTCGGCAGTTCAGATATCCGCGTCCAGCAGGCAGCAGCTCGCCGGCATGGAGCAGATCAGCCAGGCTATCAGCAGCATCAACGAGGCGGGCAACCAGTCGGTCGCCGGAACGCGTCAGGTGGAGCAGGAGGTCAAGCACCTTCAGGACCTCGCCCTGCAACTCAAAAAGCTCGTGCAGACAGACGTCACCAAGACCAAGACCAAGAAGTCGAAGAAGAAATAGGAGCGGAGAGACCTCGATGATCAACGAGGACGAAGAGTTCCTTCGAGACCTTATGCGCACCTTCCGTGAGGATGCGGAAGAGCGGATCAGACTCTTATCTCAAGCTATAGTTGACCTTGAGCATGCGAGCGGCAGCGCCGCGGCTTCTGCCTCCCTGGAAAGCCTGTACAGGGAGACACACAGCCTCAAAGGCGCCTCCGGTGCGGTGGAACAGACACAGATGGAGTCTGTCTGCCAACAGCTCGAGTCGGTCCTGTCGGCTCTGAAGCAGGGCGTCCTGCAGATCACCGAGCCCTTGGTGGATACACTCAGCGACACTGTGGACTGCCTTCACGATCTGCTGATCTCCGCTCCGGGTGCCGAGATCAGGGCCAGCGCGATGGTCGAAAGGCTGTCATTCATGGCCATTCCCGGCCCTCGTTGGAGTCCAGGTCGGCCCGCAAGTGTCCAGAGGCGACCCGAGACCGAGCCGGTCAGACCTGCAGTCGTGCCGCTCAGGCCGGTGGGCGACCCTCCCGCCGACGAGCACACGTCGACGCCTGCGAATGAGCTGCCCCCCGCCTCCAGGCAAGAGCCCTCACCTGCCCCACGACCGAGCGACCCGCCGGCCGCGGCCGACAACGTACGGGTGTCCACCGCCAAGCTCGAATCCATAATGCTCCAGGCGGAGGAGTTCATAGCAGTGAAGCTGGCTTCCAGGCGCCGCTCCGCCCAGTTGAGCGGCGTGGGTGCGCGTCTGGAGACCTGGAAACGCGAACTCTACTTGGCCCGCATCAGCGGGAACGCCTACAAGATGCAGGAGTTCCTGGAATGGAACACTGTCCTCGTGGACGGGTTGTTGGCCGACCTGCGGATGCTGCTCAAGGTATCTGACGACGAGCGCCGTACGGTCGGACCGATGGTCGATGAGTTGCTGGACGCCATGAAGCGCGTACTCATGCTGCCCGTCTCGGCGCTGCTCTCGAGCCTTCCGAAGATGGTGCGCGATCTGGCCAGGAGTAGCGGCAAAGAAGTCGAGTTGGTGGTCACCGGAGCCGAGATCGAGATAGATAAGCGCATCATAGAGAACCTCAAGGATCCGTTGGTGCACATACTCAGGAACAGCGTCGACCACGGCATCGAGACAACTGCCGACCGCCGCAAAGCCGGCAAGCCGGAGCGCGGTCGCATCACCATCGCAGTCAGCCAACTCGAGAACAACAAGATCGAACTCTGCGTCTCCGACGATGGCGCTGGGATCAACATGGCCCGGCTGCGCGAGGTGGCGCAGCGCGAGGGTCTGCGCACACCGAAGCAGCTAGAAACGATGGGCGACTCCGAACTCGTGCGGCTGGCCTTCACCTCAGGGGTCTCGACCAGCCTGGAAGTGTCGACCGTCTCGGGTCGCGGACTCGGGCTGGCGATAGTCGACGAGAAGGTGCGGCAGTTGGGCGGGTCGGTGGTCGTAGAGTCTACGCAGGGTGAGGGTACAGTCTTCCGCCTGCACGTCCCTGCCACCTTGGCCACAGCCCGCGGAATACTGGCAGAGGTCTCCGGCTGGCTGTTCGTGATACCTGTCGTCGGCGTGGATCGCGCCATAAGGATCGAACCCGACGAGATACGGATGGTGGAGAATCGAACCACCATCCAGCTCGACGGACAGACCGTGCCCCTCTATCGCATGCATGAGGTCTTGGAGCTGCCGCTCAAGCCGCAACGCAACCCCTCCGATCGTCTCCAGGCTTTGGTGCTGGGGGCCGCCGAGAACCGCGTCGCCTTTGTGATCGATCGCATCATCGACGAGCAGGAGGTGCTGGTAAAACCTCTGGGGCCGCAGTTGGTGAGGGTCCGGAACGTGTCGGGGGCGACGGTGCTCGGCTCGGGCAAGGTGGTTCCCATTCTCAACCCGGCCGATCTGGTCAATTCGGCCACGGCGAAGCCGGCGCCCGCTAAGCAACTGGCAAGCACTCAGGACGACACGGCGAAGAGGTCGGTCTTGATCGTGGAGGATTCGATCACCTCGAGGATGCTGCTCAAGGGTGTTCTGGAGTCGGCGGGTTACTACGTCAGACCCACTGTCGACGGACAGGATGCCTTGAACGCACTCGAAGAAGAGGATTTCGACCTAGTGGTCAGCGACATTGAGATGCCCCGGATGGATGGCATCGAACTCACCCGCAAGATCCGCGGCAACCAGAAGTTGGCCCGCATCCCCGTGGTCTTAGTGACCGCCCTCGAGTCACAGGAGGACAGGGAGCGCGGCCTCGACGCCGGAGCCAACGCCTACCTGACGAAGAGATCCTTCACTCAGGGCACGCTGCTCAAGACGGCGCGCAGCCTGCTGTGATGACTCCAGCCAAACCCTCGGTGCGACTGCTGCTCGTCGACCAGTCACCCGCGGCCCGACAAAAGATCCGGTCGCTGTTCGAACCCAGGACGGGCATCCAGGTGGTCGGGGAAGCGGGTACCGCCCAGAAAGCGTTGAAGTTGCTCGCGGAGACCTCTCCCACCGCCGTGCTGATGGATTGCGACCTGCCCAAGCCCGGCAGCTTCGCCTTAGTGACAGAGATGATGACCGTACATCGCGTACCCATCGTCATGCTGACCAAGCAGAGCCGCATAGTCCCGAATGCTCTGGAGGAGAAAGCGCTGCAATCGGGAGCGGTGGCCATGGTCGCCCTGGCAGCTGAGGCGATGGGTACAGATAGGCTGGGACAAGACGATCTGATCAAGACGATCCGGACGATGTCCGAAGTGAAGGTCGTAAGGCGGCGCGGCACCCGACCCAGCGCCCAGGAGGCGAGCACCAGGACCACCGACGGGAACGACGCCAGACCCAAACTCTTGAGCGACACGGGATCCACCGACTCCGATGAGCCGAGATCCGACGAGACGATCGAACTGGTCGCTATCGGGGCTTCTACCGGAGGCCCGCAGGTCATAGAGACCATATTGAAAGGACTCTCCAAACGCCTCACGGTGCCGGTCGTGATCGTCCAGCACCTCAGTGAGGGTTTTCAGAACAACCTCATCCAATGGCTATCTGATGCCACCGGGACCCAGATCCGGGTGGCTCAGCATGGAGCTCCTCTGGTCCCTGGATTGGTCTACCTGGCTCCCGATCACCAGCACCTGGAGGTAAATCGCACCGGGCACATCGTCTTGACCGACGACCCGCCCGAGAACGGATCGCGGCCCTCGGTCTCGGTGCTCTTCAGATCAGTGGCCAAACACTACGGTCCTCACGCCATCGGTATCCTGCTCACAGGCATGGGGCGCGACGGAGCCATCGAGCTACGGACCATGAGGGAACTGGGGGCTACCACGATCGCGCAGGACGAGCAGACGTCGACGGTGCACGGCATGCCGGGCGAGGCCATAAGACTGAAGGGAGCTCGCTACATCCTCCCGCCGGACCGCATCGTATCGGTGGTGGAGCGTCGGCTTCCTGCCAACGTCGTGCCACCCCCCAAGGCCGCCGCCTGCGGCTAGTGTAACCCCGCGATGTGTCTGACCTGGGCCTCCAGGTTGGCCATATATGCAGCCCTCTCTTGCTTGACGCTGCCCTTCACGTCGTACTCGTCGTGAGCCAGATGTTCGAGCGCTCGCTCGACATCGCCGCCCGCGTCGTCTAGATACCGCTCCACGAGTTGCCTATGCTTGACTGTCTCTTTCGACGAGAGGTCGAGGAACTGGGCAACATCGTCCCCTGTGAGTACCCACCTGTGGGCGAGACCGAGAACGTGCGGATCAAGTCGGGCGATGCGCTCGATCGAATCAAGATAGTCCTGGTAGGAGGACAAGAACTCCACCCGCACGTGCGGCGACGGCTCGGCCTCCAACACTCCGCAGGCGTCGCCGACAAACAGCGTATCCGTCTCCACCAGATGGTAGGAGAGCGAGTCTCTGGTGTGTCCAGGGGTCTCGTAGACCCTGCAGGTCAGGCCGCCCAGATCCAGCTCGTCGCCTTCTCCCAGCACCACGTCCAAGACGGTGGGGTTCACGGTCAGGTCGTCCGCAGAGCCGACCTGTTCGCGCAGCTCAGTGTGGCTGTCACTCAGCCGGTTCATCAAGTCCAACGCCGACGGCTTCTGGAGCAGACTCATGAGTCGCTCGTGCCCTGCCAGCTTGAGTCCCGGCAGACGCGCTTTGAGGTACGACGCAGCCCCCACATGGTCATAATGAGAGTGGGTGAGTAGCAGATACTGCAGCCCCGGATCTTCCCCCAGGAGCCCTCGCAGCGCGGTCAGATAGGCTGGTCCCAGCCAGTTCAGGCCCGCGTCTATCATAACGCTGGCTTCGTCACCCTGGATCACGTACCCCGGATAGGCGACGCTGCCCAGCGCCGTCACGCGTGTAGCGACACGACCGTCTGATTCGAGTCTCATCTCGCTCCTTGTCTTGCCCGGCAGACCCCAGAAGCATACATCACGGCCCTGCGACCTCGGGAGACTCAGGCTACAATCGACGCTTAGTGTCCAGACGCGAGCGCGCAGCAGAGAGGAGTCGCCGGATGCCCATCAACCTCTCTATCAAGAAAGTGCCGGACGATGTCGCCCGGGGACTACACAACCGGGCGGCCGCCAACGGGAGAACCCTAAACGCGGAACTCCTGGACATTCTGAGACGCGCCTCCCACGGTCACGAGGAGGTCTCCATCGACGCTCTGCTTGAGAACGCCCAGAGACCAAGACCGGCCCTCGACGAAGCTACGTCGCAGGTGCTCGCGGCCAAGGACGCAGAACAAGAGGAAGCGGCTCAACGCTTCGAAGACCTGCTGGGCAAGCCCGAGGGCTAGGTCCAGGAACCCCGCGCGATGAGAGGAGACAACGTGAGTGACTGGACGATGGCCGGCAAGCCGGCTCTGCTGATAGTGCATATGCAGAAGTCTCTTTGCATGATGGGTGGCAGTCTTGAGGCCATGGGGCACTGCAAGGCCGTGCACGACGCCGGCATCATCCCCAACATCCAGGCCCTGCAGACGGCGTGTCGGGCCAAGGGGCTCCCGGTGGTCTTCGTGGTCGCCCGGCATCCTCTGACGTTCCACGTGCCCGCCTACGGGCCTTTCTGGCCAGCCGCGCGAGACATGGGCGTGAACCTCGAGGGAAGCCCCGACATTGAGATCATCGACGAGCTCGCGCCGGTCGAAGGCGAGCGGGTCTTCTACAACTGGCCGTTCAATGTGTTCCGAGTCAACGGGCTGGAAGACTACCTGCGCGCCGAGGGTGTGGAGACGGTCGTGCTCACGGGAGTGGCCACTGGAATGGCTATCGGCCACGCCTCGTTCAGTCTGGCCGACCGCCTCTTCAGCCTGATCGTCCCCTCTGACACCTGCGCGGACGAGCGCGCGCGCCTGCACAGTGCCGTGCTCGAAGAGATGCTCCCTCCCATCGCACTCATCACCACCGCGCAGGATGTAGTAGCGCACCTGTGAGCCACATCGCACACCTAGCGATCTGGGTGGAGGATCTGGAGTTGATGCGCGACTTCTACTTAGAGGCGCTCGGCGGTTCGAGTGGCGAGCGTTACGAGAATCCATCCACTGGGTTCAACTCCTACTTCGTCTCGTTCGGCGAAGGTGCCCGACTGGAACTCATGAGCAGCCCTGATATCGGGCCCCGACTGCCCCACCCCTCAGAGCACAGCGCCGGGTACGCACATATGGCCCTCGCGCTGGGCACCCGAGAGGAGGTCGACACCAAGGTCTCTGCTCTCGAGCGTTCGGGCGTGACCATCGTGTCCAGGCCCCGCGTGACGGGCGACGGCTACTACGAAGCCGTGGTACTGGACCCCGAGGGCAATCGACTGGAGCTCACCGGCTAGAGACCGACGCGATTAGTTATCCCCGGCCCTGGGTATAGGGACTGTCTGGGTATGTCGGATGACACGCGCGGTGGTGCGCTGGCCCCGTGCAAGCATCCTGTTTGCAGCGCTGGCTCTCGCTGCCGAAAAAACGGCTCGGGGAGGGGATCCGATTCAGTGACTTCATTGGCCGCCGCATTCTCTGACCCGCAGATCGCCCGCGTTCACACCGCTGTCTCCGGTCCGTACGGACCCGACCGATACGGCATCACACGTTGCAGAAGGGAGGTACGCCTGGGGGTACTGCATCAAGCACCGTGCAAGAGGTTCGAAAGAGTATCGATCAGAAGACCGTATCTGCACGACGGAGAGGGGTATTGACAATGTCTCTTAAGAAGAGTGCGTTTTGGCTAGTTGCCGCCTTGCTGCTGGCGATGGTCTTGGCTGTTGCAGCCGTAGCCTGCGGCGGTGGAGACGAGACGACCACGACGGCGGTCGGCACCGAGACCACCGCGGGTGGCACCGGAGAGTTCTCAGTCGGCGTTGTGTTGCCGACGAAGGACGAGCCGCGTTGGCTCCAGGACGAGCAGCGCTTCACGGATGCGTTCACGACGGCCGGCTATGATGTGCAGATCCTGTTCAGCGCGAACGATTCTGCCACTGAGAAGCAGAATGTCGAATCGCTTATCTCACAGGGCATCAAGGTGCTCATCATCTGCCCGTTTGACGGTGCAGCCGCCGGTGCAGCCGCCGAGGCGGCACAGGCAGCCGGCGTCAAGGTCATCTCATACGACCGCCTGATCCTCGACACCAAAGCTGTAGACTACTATGTCACGTTCGACAGCATCAAGGTGGGCGAGGCCCAGGCGCAGTACCTGGTCGACAAGGCCACCGGTACCGGCAATCCGCTCTACCTATACACTGGCGCTGCTACCGACAACAACGCCTTCCTGTTCTTCCAAGGCGCGTGGAACATCCTGCAGCCCAAGATCGCTGACGGCACCTTCGTCGTTGCGAACTCCGACCAGGCGGTCGCCCTGAAGGACACGATGGAACTGACCCGCGATCAGCAGGCCGACATCATCGGCCAGACCAGCACCGACTGGAAGTTCGACGTAGCCAAGAGCTTGGCTGAGTCCAACCTGACAGCCGCTGCAGCCGATGCTAAGGGCGACGTGTTCATCCTCGCTCCTAACGACGGTACCTCCAGGTCCATCGCCGACGTGTTCGCCGCCGACTCCGCCATCACCAGCTTCGTGATAACCGGTCAAGACGCTGAGAAGGAGTCGGTGCAGTACATCATCGACGGCAAGCAGTCCATGACCGTACTCAAGGACGTCCGTACTCTGGTGGGTGACGCCATCAAGGCCGCGACTGCCTTCTTGGAGGGCAACACCCCCGAACAGACCGCCACCTACAACAACAACGTGGTGGATGTTCCGGCCAAGCCGTCCGAAGTGATCACAGTTGACAAGGCCAACATCCAAGCAACTATCATCGACTCCGGCTACTATCAGGCGAGCGACTTCACGGGTCTATAGACCCTAGTGCTTGCGACTACAGGGACCGTGCGGGCTTGCTCGCGCGGTCCCTGTAGTCATATACTGGTGCGAAACGGGCAGGTGTGATGGCCGAAAGCGTCCCCATCGTCGAAATGCGTGACATCTACAAGCGCTTTGCCGCTGTGGAAGCCCTGCGCGGTGTGGACCTGGCGCTGGAGAAGGGTGAAGTCCTGGGGCTGGTAGGCGATAACGCCGCAGGCAAGTCCACCCTGATGAAGGTGCTGAGTGGGGCGTATGTCCCCGACGGCGGTCAGATACTCATCGAGGGCAAGGCGGTTCACTTCAGCAGCCCGCTTGACGCGCGGCGTCTTGGCGTCGAGATGGTCTATCAAGACCTGGCGCTCTCCAACAACCTCGATATCACCGCCAACATCTTCATGGGACGCGAGCTGACCTCCGTCAACGTCCGTCGCTTTGGCGTGCTGGACAAGTATAGGATGGAGCAGGAGTCGATCAATCTGCTCGATCGCCTCAAGATAAACATCCCCTCGGTGCGTCAGTTGGTGGAAAGGCTGTCAGGTGGGCAACGCCAGGCGGTCGCTATCGCCCGGGCCATGGCCTTCAACGCCAAGGTGATCATCATGGATGAGCCGACGGCAGCTCTCAGCGTCGCCGCCATAAGCCAGGTGCTGGAGTTGGTGCGACAGCTCAAGTCGCAAGGGGCATCGATCATCATCATCAGCCACCGCCTGGAAGACATCCACAGCGTCTGTGACCGGCTGATCGTCATGCGCACGGGGCGCAAAGTGCATGATGACAAGGTCTTGGCCGATCTGGATGAGTTCCGCAAGAACGTGGTCGCCTACATGATCGGGGCGCGAGACGACTTCGGAGAGGCGGGGGTCGCCTGATGGACGAACACGAGGGCTTTAGGTCGAGAGTCCGCGCAGGCATCGCGGCACTGCCGTCGGGCAACGTACGCGATTACGGCATGTACTTCGCGTTCGCCGCCATAGTGATCTTCTTCACGATCACCACCAACGGACTGTTCCTCTCTGCCAGGAACATCGGCGATCTGATCAACGGCAGCGCCTACATAGCCGTCCTTGCGATCGGCATGACCCTGGTGATCGTCATCCGACACATCGATCTCTCGGTAGGCTTCTTGAGCGGCGCTCTCGGGGCGGTCGCCGCTCTAGCTCTGAGGTACTGGGGCTTCCCCATCTGGGCGACGATCTTGCTGGTGCTGAGTCTGGGGGTCGCGGCGGGTTCAGCCACCGGCTTCCTAGTGGCGAAGGTCAAAATCCCCGCTTTCGTAGCCACCCTCGGCGGCTGGCTCCTCTATAAGGGCGTCCTGCAGCTGCTCACCAGAAGCACCGGCACGATCGTGATACAGCAGGAGAGATACAAGGCGCTCGGCCAAGGTTTCATCCCTGACTTTTCCCCTGGCGTGGGCTTCTTCGGACTTCACAAGCTCACACTTGTATTGGGCGCGCTTGCAATAGCCATCTTCATACTGAACGAGTTGTGGAAGCGTTCGCAAGATCAGAAGCACGGTACCGAAGTCTCACCGATGAGTGTGTTTGTCGTTAAACTGGTGTTCATAGCCACAGTCATAGGCACCATCACGTGGCTCCTCGCCCGCTATCGGGGTCTCTCGTGGGCAGAGGCCATCCTGATAGCTGTGGTCATCGTGTACTCGTTCATCACCACAAAGACCACTACGGGCAGACACATCTACGCGGTGGGTGGTAACCCTGAGGCCGCCCAGCTCAATGGCATCAGTGTCAGCAAGATCACCTTCCTCGTCTTCTGTTCGATGGGCTTGCTCACCGGTTTGGCCGGCATCCTCTACTCTTCGTGGCTCGGCGCCGCGAGCACCACGGCCGGCACGGGCGTGGAACTCGACGCGATAGCCGCTGCCTTTGTGGGCGGCGCCGCCGTCTCCGGTGGAGTGGGCAAGGTGACCGGCTCGGTGATCGGTGCTTTGGTGATGGCTTCGCTCACCAAAGGTATGCAGCTGATGACGGTGGACATCTCCATCCAGTACATCGTCCGCGCAATGGTCCTGGTCGCGGCAGTGGTCTTCGACGTGACCACCCGCAGAAAGAAGTAGACGCCGCCAGACGCAGCGCCCTGGCCCCGAACTCTATGACCCTACGTTAGCGATAAGTTGGAGCAGTGAGAGGTCTGTCTCCTTCTTATTGGTGACGACTCCCTCCAGGGGCACCAGCACCAGCTCTTCGCAGCGGAGGCCCACCATCACGTCTGACTCACCCTCCAGCAAGGCCTCGACGGCCCGCGCCGCCATGCGCGTGCCCAAGATGCAGTCACGAGCGGAGGGGTGCCCCCCGCGCTGCATATGTCCAAGCACCGACTTGCGCACCTCGTGCCCCTCACAGTGCTCGCTGAGGTAGGCAGCCATCTCGTCCGCGGTACAGGTGCCCTCGGCCACAATGACTATGGTATGCAGCTTGCCCCGCTTTGACGCGTATTCGACCATGCGACAGGCCTCCACTTCAGGCCGCTCGGCCTCGGGGATGGCGACCACCTCCGCTCCTCCGGCCAGCGCGGCATGGAGGGCCAGATCCCCCGAACCGCGGCCCATCACCTCCACCACGAACACGCGGTTGTGGGCGGAGGCAGTGTCGCGGATCTTGGAGACCGCGTCGGTGATGGTGTTGAGACAGGTGTCGTAACCGATGGTGGCCTCGGTGCCCCACACGTCGTTGTCGATGGTGCCCGGGATGCCGACTGCCGGAAAACCCTGCTGACAAAGGGCATGCGCACCTTTGAGAGAGCCGTCGCCGCCTATGACCAAGAGACCGTCCACCTTGAGCAGGCTCAGACTCTCCAGGGCCGCCGCCTGGCCCTCAGGGGTGACCATTTGCGGGCACCGGCCCGTGCCCAAGATCGTGCCCCCGCGGTCTATGATGCCGGCTACGCTCTGGGCCTGCAGGTCGACGGCCTCGCAATCGATGATGCCGCTGTAACCGTACTTGAAGCCCGTCATGCGCGCTCCCAAGGCTATGCCGTGCCGCACGGCGGCCCGAATGGCCGCGTTCATGCCAGGAGAGTCTCCCCCGCTGGTGACGATACCTAGGTGCACAATGACCCCCTTGCCGTCTGGATGCCGATCGCCACTCCTGCACATACCGAATTTAGCAGAGCAAGGCCGCGGATACTGGACACACCCGGTCGGCTGGAGTAGCGTTCGCTCCGTGTCCATAGCCTACCTGATACTTGCCCACGACGACCCTCGCCACCTGAGCAGGCTCCTGTCCGCGCTGGCGTCACCCTGTTCTGCCTGCTTCGTGCACATCGACAAGAAGTCAACGGTCGAGTTCGGCCACACACTCGCCGCCGAGTCCGTCACCTTCTCCTCCGAGCGCTTCGCCGTGCATTGGGGCGACTTCTCTATGGTCGAAGCAACGCTGTCGCTGATAAACCAGGCACTCAGCGACCGCCGCCGCTTCGACCGACTCGTACTTCTGAGCGGCGTCGACTACCTGGTCCGCTCCCCGGCCTACATCGAAGGCTTCTTCGAGCGCCACGGCGATATCGAGTTCATCAGCATGGTGCGCATGCCCTCTCCAGCCGCTGACAAGCCGCTCCGCCGGCTCACCAGTTTCCACCCGAGTCCAGACGAGACCCTTCTCAGGTCGTTCGCCCGCAGAGCGCTGCGCAAGCTGCGCTTGATCCCCCGCGAGCGCGATTTCGGGAAGGTGCTGGGAGATCTGGTCCCGTATGCGGGATGGCAGTGGTGGGCCCTCACGCGAGACGCCTGCGAGCATATCCAGCGCTTTTGTGCCTCCAATCCCAGGATCGTCGGCTTCTTTCGCAACACGCAGATCCCCGACGAGATGTTCTTTCAGACCATCATCGCGAATTCGCCCTACCGAGCCAAGGTGCGCCGCAATCTCACTTTCACCCGCTGGACCGCCGGCCGATGCAGCCCTGCGCTGCTATCACGGGACGACGTGTGGCGCTTGGCCTCCACCACCAGTTTCGGCCCAGACGACGTGTACGGCGACGGAGAGATCCTGTTCGCGCGCAAGTTCTCGGACCAGACCCAAGACGTGGTGGATGCTCTGGAACTACTTGTGCGACACCCCGAGGTCCGGACGCCTACCAGTCCTGCTCGACGTAACTGACCTAGTGGGGCCAGACAGAACTACCCGTGCTTCTGTGTGCCGGCTCGCAGTCTAGCGGGGGTCGTCGTCCTGCCCAGACTCGATGGTCTGCCAGTACGGCCCCTCGTGGTGCCCCACCTCGACCTTCAGCCCCAGTCTCTCGCCGAGAGCCAGGGCGGGCAGCAGATGGTTGAGCACCTGCTCCGCGGTCATGCGAAACACCGGCCTCGCGAGCTCACCTTCATCCAGCCGGTATTGTCACGAAAGTAGCGCTCTGTGGTCCGCTTCCCGCGGAACACGACGCAATACGTGTCGTTGGTCATCTTCATCGGGGCTCCTACAGCCCCAGGCCCCGCGCAATCACCAGACGGATGACCTCCGAAGTGCCTTCGCCTATCTCGAGGAGTTTGGCGTCGCGCAGGTAGCGCTCGACGGGGAACTCCCTCATGTAGCCGTAGCCACCGTGGATCTGGATGGCCTCCAGAGCCGCTTTGGTGGCTATTTCGCTACCGAACAGCTTGGCGTAGTTGGCCGCCTGCGAGTAGGGCCTGCCCTGGTCTTTCAGCCAGGCAGCCTTGAGGTACATCAGCCGAGCCAGTTCGACGTTCATGGCCATATCGGCCAGTTTGAACTGTATCGCTTGGAACTTGCCTATGGGCTGTCCGAACTGCTCGCGCTCTTTGGCGTACTTGAGAGAGGCGTCCAGACAGGCTTGCGCGATGCCCACCCCCATGGCGCCGATGGCTATGCGGCCACCATCAAGCACCACCAAGAACTGCTTGAAGCCCTCACCCCGCTTGCCCACCAAGTTCTCTTCGGGCACGCGCACATTGTCAAAAGAGAGCTCGGCGGTGTTGCTGCCGTGCAGGCCCATCTTCTCGTACCCGGCTTTGATCGAGAAGCCCGGCGCGTCGGTAGGTACGATGATGTCGCTGATGCCCTTGGTGCCCACGCCCTTGTCCGTGACGGCAGTGATGGTGACGAACTTCGCGTAGCTGGCGTTGGTGATGAAACACTTGCCGCCGTTGATCACCCACTCGCCATCGTCCAGGACCGCCGTGGTCTTGGTCCCCCCTGCGTCCGAGCCTGCCTCGGGCTCGGTGAGGCCGAAGGAACCGAGGCTTTCGCCGCTGCAGAGTCGGGGTAGGTACTCTTTCTTCTGTTTCTCCGTGCCAAAGAGATAGATGGGCATGCAGCCCAGCGAGATGTGCGCCTCATACGTGATGCCTGTTGAGGCACAGGCCCTGGTTGTCTCTTCAAGAGCCAGGCAGTAGCTGGTGTAATCGGCCCCGGAGCCGCCATACTCCTCAGGCATGGGCAACCCCATGAGCCCCAGAGCGGCCATCTTCTTGATGATGTCCTCGGGGAACATAGACTGGGCGTCGATCTCCGCCGCCTTGGGCGCGATCTCCTGTTCGGCGAAGTCTCTGACCGTATCTCTTATCAGCTTCTGGTCGTTAGTCAGTTCGAAGTCCACTTGCTTCCCGCTTTCGTCTTGGATGGTCCGGTAGTCCGCCCTACCCGCGGCGTGAGGTGTTTTCGGCAGATTAGGATACCTCGCCTCCCCAGCGACCGAAAGAGACCTTGCTCATGACAACGTCCCAGCTGTTGCCGACCAGGTTACCGACGCGCATCCTCCTCATGTATATCTCCATGGCCTCAGTCTTCTCGGCCCCGTATCTCTCCACCACGCCCCGGCGCGCCTCAGGGTCTGGCTGTCCGTCAGTCTCGGCCCAGTGTTGCGCATAGAGCACGGCGACGACCTGCTCCCGTGGCACCCCCTCCATCTCACCCGCCATGAGCGCCTGGATGTCGTCGTCGGTCATGCCCGCCGACAGCCCCATGCGAGCGTGGGCGTAGGCGCAGTAACGGCAACCGTTGACTTGTGTGACCGTCAGCATCAGACGCTCGCGGAACGCCGGGTCCACAAGTTCACGCCCCTTGAGCGCTCGCAGCCGCCGAAGACCGCCCACGATGTCAAGGAGATCCCGTCCTAGAGCAGAGGGTCGATGGTAAAACCGCTTTTCCATGCTGCTAGAATACCTCCCACGCGTAAACTCACTACTCGGTTGGGACACGCAATGCTCGAGATCAGGTGGCACGGACGTGGAGGACAGGGAGCCATAACGGCGGCCAAGATCTTCGCGACGGCAGCCTTCAAATCCGGATACACGGGGGTAGTCATGGCTCCCACCTTCGGCACCGAGCGTCGCGGAGCCCCGGTCTTCACTTCGCTCAAGCTTTCAAGGGAGAAGATCTACGACATCTCCCCCATCGAGACTCCGGATGTGGTCGTTGTACTTGACCATCTGCTGCTGACCGAGGCCGACGTCACCGGGGGACTCAAGCCGGGAGGCCTGATCGTACTGAATACGCCCAAGCCGATGGAGGCCTACGACTTCGAGGGCATGCGCTTGGCCGTCGCCGACGTCACCAGCCTCGCTGCCGAAGCCGGTCTGCCCCGCGGCGTGGTGAACTCCGGGATCTTGGGCTCTGTTTGCAGGGCGCTCGACTTGGTGCCCTTCAAGCTACTGGTCGCCGAGATAGAGAGCGAGTTTCGTACGAAACGCCCAGAGGCTAACGCAGCTGCCGCGCGGCTCGCCTATCAGAAGACAGTCGTCCGCGACTCCGCGGGGACAGCAGGCGACGAGGCGCGCAGAGCCAAGCGTGCGCACAAGGCCGGTGTGGCCTGATGGGCACGCGGAACTATCGGTTCAAGACGTCTCACAGCCTGAGCGGCCCCGGCGATGGCGGCCGCACGGGGTCATGGCGCGTGCAGCGCCCTGTGCTGGACGTGACGAAGTGCACTCCAGCCAAGCGAGGTAAGGAGGCGTGCTTCATCTGCTGGCTCTACTGCCCTGACTGCACCGTCTCGCGGACCATACCGCCCACGATCGACTATGAGTACTGCAAGGGCTGCGGCATCTGTGCCGAGGAGTGTCCCACCAAGGCCATCACCATGGTCGACGAGGGAGAGGGCTTTGAGCCCGTAGCCGCCGACGGAGATCCGGGCGCCTGTTCCACCGAAGGACCACGGCCATGCACATGATCGAAAGTGGCAACGTGGCGGCCGCTCTCGGCGTCAAGCTGGCCGGCGCACAGGTGATCGCCGCGTATCCCATCACGCCGCAGACCCCGCTCACCGAGAAGCTGTCTGAGTTTATCGAATCGGGCGAGATGAACGCCCGGTACGTACCCGTGGAGAGCGAACACTCCGCGCTGGCTGCCTGCATCGCGGCCAGCTCCACCGGCGCGCGCGCCTTCACGGCTACCAGCGCCAACGGCCTCTTGTATATGCACGAGCAGATCCACTGGGCCGCGGGCGCGCGCCTGCCCATCGTGATGTGTGTGGCCAATCGGGCCGTCGGAGCACCCTGGTGTATATGGAACGACCACCAAGACTCCATATCCCAGCGTGACACGGGTTGGATGCAGATCTATGCGTGCGACCATCAGCAGATCATCGACGATGTGCTGAAGGCCTTCGCTCTGGCCGAGGCCGTCAGCGCACCTGTCATGGTCTGCTACGACGGCTACCTGCTCTCTCACACCTACATGCCGTTCGAAGTACCGGACGAGAAGAAGGTGGCTGAGTTCCTGCCGCCCTTCAAGCCTGCATACGCGCTCGACCCCGCTGAGCCGGCCAACCTCAACACCGTGACCATGCCCGACGTCCGATTGGACGTGAACGGCGAGTTGGCCCATGGCTACATGGAGATCAGGTGCCTGCTGCAGGAGGACCTGCGTGGCGCTCTCGCCATCGCCCAAGAACAGGACGGCCGATTCCAGAAGATCTTGGGTCGTGGCGGCGACGCTCTGGTGGAGCCGTACTGCTGCGAGGGCGCCGAACACATCGTGGTTGCGATGGGCTCGATCACCTACCAGCTACGCGATGTGGTAGAGACGCTGCGCACAGAAGGCATCAGTATCGGTGTTCTGGGAGTGAGGCTCTATCGACCCTTCCCCGACGAAGCCTTGGCCACTGCTCTGAGCGGCGCACGACAAGTGATCGTCATCGAGAAGGCAGTGTCCTACGGCTACGAAGGCGCTCTCTGCTCTGATATCAAAGCTGCTCTTTATGGCCGAGCGGCACGCACTGATGATGGTGGCCCGCCTGCTGTTCGCGGTCTTGTGGCAGGCATTGGAGGACGTGACATCCGCACCGCCGACCTTGCAGACACCCTGAGAGCTGCGATAGACGGCTCGCTGACGGCGGAGCCCGGCTGGATCGGGCTGAAGCTATGATAGGCGCTGGAACGATGAGATCCCGGCCATCAGTACGCCTTT
Source organism: uncultured Actinomycetes bacterium (assembly GCA_963718375.1). Classification (GTDB taxonomy): domain Bacteria; phylum Actinomycetota; class Thermoleophilia; order RBG-16-64-13; family RBG-16-64-13; genus RBG-16-64-13. The sequence goes on from CAVQZD010000005.1 coordinate 727,913, forward strand.
GGAGCCACTGAATGCCTGCGAAGACCACAGTACTCACGCTACCCAAAGACGAGCTCGTGCATCCCGGCAACCGGGCTTGTACAGGCTGCGGTCTCTCCATCGCCTACCGCATAGGGCTCAAAGCACTGGGGCCGGACACCATCCTGGTGGTCCCCCCCAGTTGTCTCACGGTGTTGCAGGGCCTGTTCCCGGTAGCCTCCACCAAGCTGCCCTGCCTCAACGTGACCTTCGCCTCCACCGCTTCGGCAGCCACCGGCGTCATAGAGGCGCTCAAGGCGCAGGGCCGCGATCACATCAACGTGGTCGGCTGGGCGGGTGACGGAGGCACGGCCGACATCGGCATCCAAGCACTCTCTGGCGCCGCAGAGCGCGGCGACGACTTCCTGTTCATGTGCTACGACAACGAGGGCTACATGAACACCGGCGTCCAGCGCTCAGGCACCACGCCCCAGTTCGCCATCACGGCCAACACGCCGTACAAAGGCAAGTTGCAGCAGAAGAAGGACGTACCGGCCATCATGGCCGCACACGGTATCGACTACGTGGCCACAGCCTCTTCGGCCTATCCGCTCGACCTGTACGACAAGATCAAGAGGGCTCTGGGACTAAAGGGCACCAAGTACATCCACATCCACACGCCCTGCCCGCCTGGATGGGGCTTCGAACCGCGGTACAGCATCAGACTTGGGCGGCTCGCCGTCGAGACCGGCTATTTCGACCTCTACGAAGTGGAGCGGGGCGAGTTCCGCCTCACAGGTGCGTCCGAGAAACTGCTCGAAGAAGCGACAGTTGGCGCCGGTGGCTGAGTATCTGCGCCCCCAGACCCGTTTCAAGCTGCTCACTGACGACCGACTTGCCAACATTCAAGCTCAAGTTGAGCTTAAGTGGGCAGAGTACTACCGGCTAGCCGACAACACCCGCAGCTAGCGAGGGCGTAGGAGTTCGCTCTTCCCCTCGATCACGGTGACCCCATCCTGATTCGTCCAGGTCGAGGCGACCAACAGGCGCCGCTTGTCCTCGATCTTCGCCGTGACGACCGAACTGACAGTCACCGTGTCTCCTATACGCACAGGCGCGCGGAACTCGACCTCCTGCATGGTGTGCACCGCCCCCTCGCCGCCCAGCTCGGATAGGGTCTGGGTGACGAGTCCGGCAACCAGCATCCCGTGCGCGATGCGCCCCTGCCACCGAGTGCGCTGCGCGAACTCCTCGTCCACGTGGATGGGGTTGAAGTCGCCGGTGAGCTCTGCGAACGTCTCAATGTCCGCAGCAGTGATCGTGCGGCTGGCACTGGCCGCGTCGCCCACCTCGATGTCTTCGTATGTCCGATTATCGCCCAGTCCCGGCCTCCTTGCGAACCTGGGACCAAGAATAGCAGAGGGGCCGCACATGCCTCTCGTGCCGCCCCTCTGCGTCTCTCTGGCTGCGCCTGACGGCGCGAGGTGTATGCGCGAGCTCTGCCTACTGGACCAATACCAAGGTCCCCGACATCGCATCGTCGGGAAGAGTGTCATTGTTTGCATCGTTGAGGAGGATCTCGAAGCATGACTCGAACGAGTTGAGCGAGACCACGCCGGTCACCTCCACCGTCTGACCTACCAGCGCGCCCATCATGCTTTGATACTCGGCCGCATAGGCGGGGAACGTTCCATCCGCGTTCAGCACTACCACTGCGTTGAAGTGATCAGACTCAGAGTTTCCGCCCAGGCGGATCAGGACCTTGGCGATCCCCTTCTCCTCGAACAGGTTGCTGATCTCGACGACCGGTCCCGTGATAGTCGTCTCTTGCCCCTCGTAGTCGACCGCTTGAGTCCAATCGACAGCGCCGGTGGCGGCAGCGTCGGCCGCGCTGGATTCCGTTTCGTCGGCCACAGTCGTGCCGGTGGCCTCAGCCGTCGTTGCGGTGGCGTCATCTTCGGTGGCCTCTTCCCCGCACGACACCAGGGCGAAGCCCAGCACCAACATCAGGCCCAACAACAGAGCAACTGTCTTCTTCATCTAACTGCCCCTCCTTTGACGATGCAGACAACCGAAAAACAGAACAACGGTTCTGCCCACGACCTTTATATCGAGTATCTCCACCGGGGCACGGCACTTTCGTGTAGACACCTTTGGGTACCCGAAGGTAGTTACACCAAAGTGCCGGGTCAAAGCAACAGTTCCAGATATAAAGGTGAGTAGCAGACTGTGCGGATCTGCTGTGTCGCTCGCTCCCATCGGCGTCAAAGGAGGGGTACGTAATGAAGAAGCTGTTCGTTGTCCTGTTGGCAGTCTTCGTGTTCTGCAGTGTGGCCATGATCGCCATCGCCTGCGGTGGCGGAGACGAGACGACCACCACGGAGGCTGTGACCACAACTGAGGCCACATCGACCGCCATGACACCCGCTGAGGTCAAGGCGATCGGCGATGAGGTCGTCGCGGAGTATGAGGCAGCCGGTGAAGGGGCTGTCATGACGGACTTCACCGGAGGAGAGGTGACACTCGAAGGGCCCGTGCTCGCAGTCAGGGACAAGGGTGACAAGTACATCATCGACATCGGCGTCAAGGACGCAAGCTACCCCATCTGCATATACAAGGCAGACATGGCGGCGCTTGGCGTGACCATCGATTCCCTGAACGCCTGGGTGGGGCAGAACGTCCAGGTCACCGGCGAGGTGGTGCTCAACCCGTTCGGGTCCGCGACCGAGATCGTCATCAAGGACCCATCCCAGGTAGTCCTGCTGTAGAGCGTTGGCCTCACGGCTGACCTACGGGTCAGGACCTGGGGGGTCGTTCATCTGCAAAGAAGCGCGGCGCCGATCTGACAGCGCCGCGCTTCTTCAATCTTGAGACACGCGCCCCGCTGACGCCACTCAGCCCGCCGCCCGGCCACGCGCGATTCTGAGTCCTACCGTAGACGATCGTGGAGTTCTCTGGCCGCGCCCACGGGGTCGGCTTCGGCACCCAAGCGTTGACGCGCCCGGGCGCAGAGTCCGCGCACGTCTTCCTGGAAGGCGGCCTGGAGCACGCGGTAGCCCCCAAGGACGTCACCAGCACCTTGCGCCTCCTGCAGTGCAGCGCGGTCCACCAGCAGGGCCTTGGCATACGCCTCTTGGACGTTCAGGACGCTGAGCACCATCGCCTCCAACTTGGGCTCGATATTGTGCGACTGGTCGATGGTCAGCCGCGGCAGCGGAACGTCGCCAGCGAGGAGTTCGACGAAGACCAGGAAGAGCTCGAAGGGATTGATGGACCCGACTATCAGGTCGTCGTCCGCATACTTGCGGGCGTTCAGATGTATGCCACCCAGGCGGCCCTCAAAGGCCAGCATCGCGACGACCTGCTCCACGTTCACGCCCTGATAGTGATGGCCTATATCCACCAGCACGCGGGCGCGCTCGCCCAGGGAACAGCACACCAGCGCCGCCGAACCCCAGTCTGCCAGGTCGGTGGCGTAGAAGGCGGGCTCGAACGGCTTGTATTCCACCAGCAGCTCTTGCTCGGGGGGCAGAGCGGCATACAACGTGGTGAGCGCATCAAACATGCGCCGGCGCCTCTCTCTGAAGTCGTCCTGGCCCGGATAGTTGGTGCCGTCGGCCAACCAAAGCGACTGAGCCGTTGAGCCCAGCTCCGTGGCGACATGCACGCAATCGAGCAGGTGCTCCAGAGCTTTCTGCCTGATTGTGGGTTCCGGATTGGTGATAGAGCCAAGTCGGTAGTCGTCATCCTGGAACAGGTTGGCGTTCACAGCCCCCGTCCGGAGTCCGCTCGCCTCGATGTGCGCCCGCAGAGAGCCTCAGATCGTCGACTGCGTCCCAGGGGAAGTGAAGAGCCACGGCCGGTGCGGTCCCGGTGAGCCTATGCACCAGCGCCGCGTCATCTATCTTCTGAAAGACGTCGCGCGGCCGGTCAGGTCGCGCAAACACCGCGAAGCGCGTGCCTGAATCGCCGTACCCCCAACTGGGGGTCTCGATCTCCAACTTGGCCAGTCGTTCGACGACTGTCGCTTCTGCGCTGATGCTCACGTGTTCCTCCTTGTGACCGTGAGAAAACGACTGTAGGTAGAGTCTGCATCGCCCGCATCGCCGTCCGGATGGTAGGGCACGGGCGGGAATGACGCGAGCGATGTCTGCCGCATGTCCTCGAGCCCGCTGAGGTGACCCAGGGCGCAGGCCTGCACCAGGATGTTGCCCAAGGCAGTGGCCTCAGCCGGCCCCGCCAGTACCTCGCGCCTGGTGATGTCGGCGGTCAGCTTGCACAGCAGCTCGTTCTTCGACCCACCTCCCACGACATGGACAGTGTGGATCGATTCTCCCGTGACGCGCTCCAGCTCCTCCAACACCAGCCTGTACTTGCAGGCAAGAGAGGTGAAGATCGACCTGACCAGGCCCCCCCGGTCTTGCGGCACCTGCTGTCCGCTTTCTCTGAGCAGCGCCTCGATGGCGGCCGGCATGTCGGAAGGATGGACGAGCGAAGGATGGTCAGGATCGAAGAGCGGCACCTCACAGGTGACGGCCGAGGCAAGCCGGGCCAGTTCTTCGTAGCTCGGCTCGGGACAATCGACGCTCCAGACACCCCGGCAGCGCTGCAGCAACCACAGCCCCATAACATTGCGCAGCAGACGCACCGTGCCGAACACCCCCCGCTCGTTGGAGAGTTCAGCAGCCCAGAGCGTCCCCCGTCAACACCGGACCCTCAAGCTCGACACCCACCAGTGACCAGGTACCCGATGAGATGATGGCCACCCCCGGCTCCTGCGCCGGCGCGCCTGCGAACGCGGCGGCCGTGTCATGGCCCGCGGTCGCCACCACCTGGATCTCAGCCCCTCTCGCCGGGCTCTCCACGCGCAGGCCAGACAGGGGACCGAGTATCGTCCCCGGGTCCACGAGGCTGCCGAACACCTGCTCTGGCAGATGCAGCTCCCTGACAAGGTCCAGGCACCAGTTGCCGGTGCGTGCATCCAAGAGACCTGTGGTCGAGGCCGCTGTGCGTTCGTTAGCCGCGACACCGCACAGCCAGAAGGCCAGCAGGTCCGGTATGAGCAACATCCGGTGGGCCGCTTCCAAGGCGGCCGAGCGCTCTTCGGCCAAAAGCTGGAAGACCGTGTTTATGGACATCGGGCGTATGCCGGTGGTCTCGTACGCCCGCCCTATGCGAGTCCGGGGGACATGGCGATCTGCGACCCCATCGGTCCGCCGGTCCCTGTAGTGGAAGGGCAGGCCCAGCAGATGCCCACGCTCATCCAGAAGACCGTAGTCCACCCCCCAGGCATCGACACCCACCGAGCGCACCGAGCCCTCCTGAGTGGCAAGCGCGATGCCGCTGCGGGCCTGCGTGAACAGCCCCACGATGTCCCAATGCAGCCCATCCGGGAGCTCCACCGGCCGGTTGGCGAAACGGCTGATCTCGCGAAGCGAGACCAAGCCGCCGTCCAACTCGCCCAGCACCACTCGTCCCGACTCGGCCCCCAGATCGACGGCCACGAATGCGGGCTTGGAGCTCATTCTTGGGCCTGTTGGCGAAACCTAAGGATGAGTTCGTTCAGCTCCTCCAATTGCCCATCGGTCAGTCCGTCGGCGTCGAAACCTGCTGCCCTCACCATCAGGAAGAGTTTGGCCGATTTCTCCGCCGTCTCGATGAGGTCGAAGGCCTCGAACACGTCCCGCCCCACCGCGACGCAGCCATGCTTCTCCCACAGAACCAGACGGTGGTGTTCGAGGATATCCACCGTCGTGTCGGCCAGCACTTGGCTGCCCGGCTGGCAGTAGGGCACCAGGCCGACGCCATCGGGCATGACGACCTTCATCTCCGGGTGCATGGACCACAGCAGCCGGCTGAGGGCCTCAGTGGAACAGTATCGGGCGATGTGGGTGAGGGCGAGCAGGCAATCGGGGTGCGTGTGCAGCACCGACCTCGTCTGCGGCTGCACTCGGCGCAGGTAGGCGTGGACACTCAAGTGCGAGGGGAACTCCGACGTGGTGAGCAGGTCGACCTCTTCATCGGGTGATAGAAGTATCTGATATCCACTCAGGTCGTCGGCCACCTTGGCCAGAACGACGTGCTTGTCTGGGTGTCTCGCGACGTCTCTGAATCGAGCCCCGGTCGCGGTGACCAGGTAGGAGCGGCCCGCCAGCTCCGGATAGTTGACCGGGGTCTCAACGCGCCTCCCTCGGCGCATGCCCAAAGCCCACTCACGATCATCGCTCACGTCTACCGAGATGTTGCCGGCATTGCGCTCCGCCCAGCCCCGCTGGGATATGAGCCCGGCGATATCGGCGATATCGGCCAAGGTCTTCTTCATCATCCGCCTCTCCAGTCGAGCGCCACAAGACAAAAGCCAGTGCAATGGTATACCGACTTGCCCAACGTCTTATAAAATAGCATCGGAGGAGATGATTGTCTGTGTAACCGGTCGACGGAGGAGGTCTCGAATTGAAACGGTACGCCATGTACATCGATGGTCAGTTCGTGAACGAGAGACTGCCGATGGTCAAGGTCACGAACCCGGCGACAGAGGAGGTAGTCTCAGAGTTTCCCGCCGGCAACGCGACGCACGTTGACGCGGCCGTCGCGGCCGCTCGCCGCGCACAATCATCTTGGGCGAAGCTGCCCGCCGTAGAACGAGGCGCTCACCTGCGCGAGATCGCCGCCGGCATCAGGGCCAAGGCCGACATGCTCGCCCACACCATCGCCGAAGAACAGGGCAAGATCATGCCCCTGGCCAAGGTCGAGGCGAACTTCACGGCGGACTACATCGACTACATGGCTGAGTTCGCCCGCCGCTACGAAGGCGAGATAATCCAAAGCGATCGTCCCAACGAGAACATCCTTCTGTACAAGCTGCCCGTGGGAGTCGTGGCGGGGATACTCCCCTGGAACTTCCCCTTCTTCTTGATCGCACGCAAGATGGCGCCCGCCTTGCTCACGGGCAACACCATCATCATCAAGCCGAGCAGCCAGACACCCAACAACTCCTTTGAGTTCGCGGCCATAGTGGCCGAGAGTTCTCTCCCCAAGGGAGTGTTCAACCTGGTCTCGGGCGCCGGCAACGTCGTGGGCAACGCCTTGGCGGCACACCCAGGTATCGACATGGTCAGCATGACCGGCAGTGTCGAGGGAGGCGTCAAGATAATGCGCGCAGCTGCGGAGAATGTCACCAAGGTCTCGCTCGAGCTGGGTGGCAAGGCGCCGGCCATCGTGATGCCCGACGCGGACCTCGATCTGGCGGCCAAGGCAATTCGCGACTCCAGGATCATCAACACCGGCCAGGTCTGCAACTGTGCCGAGCGCGTCTATGTGCACGAGTCAGTGGCGGACGCGTTCCAGGCCAAGGTGGTCGATGCCATGAAGTCCGTCCGCTATGGCGACCCGCTTACCGACAACGACTTGGACATGGGCCCTATGGTCAGCGAATCCCAGTTGGAGAGCGTGGAGGCGGCGGTCGCACAGGCCCTCAAGGACGGGGCTGAGTGCGTGTTGGGCGGCAAGAGGGCCAACATGAAGCCCGGCTTCTATTTCGAGCCGACCGTGCTGGTCAACTGCAGGCAAGAGTTCGCCGTGATGCGCGAAGAGGTATTTGGCCCGGTGCTGCCCATCGCTACTTTCAAGACCCTAGACCAAGCGCTCGAGATGGCGAACGACTGCGAATACGGCCTCACTTCGTCCATCTACACCAAGAACATCGACGTGGTCATGCGCGCGTGCAACGAGCTGAAGTTTGGAGAGACCTACGTCAACCGCGAGAACTTCGAAGCCATGCAAGGATTCCACGCCGGCTGGCGCAAGTCGGGCATAGGCGGGGCGGACGGCAAGCACGGTCTGGAGGAGTATCTTCAGACCCACGTGGTATACCTGCAGTACGACCTGAACGCCGGATAGTCAGTGGGCCACGTTCGTTCCGCTGAGCCTGGAGCTACATGAAAGAGTTGCTAGCCGAGTTCGCTCGCGAGGCCGAGGCCGTGGGCGCCGGGGTCCACATCACCCCCAGCGATCGCGTCACGGATACGCTGTCGAGACTGCTGGGTGGGGCGCGGTCGGTCGTAGTGGAGGCCAGCCTGCGGGAGTACGCCGACACGCTTCGTGACCACGGCATCGAGACGGTCGTCGAGGAGGCAGGCGGGGCGGCCGCTGAGGTGCTGTCCACGGCTGACGCAGGCGTTTGCCGCGCACTCGCCGGCGTAGCCACTTCGGGCACGGTGCTCATCGGGCCAGGCACCGGTCTGGAGGGGGCTATCTCCATGCTGGCCCCCCACTCCATCGTGCTCATCGAACGCGACCTCATCTGTTCTGACCTGGCGGCGGCGCTGGAGACAGCGAGGCACCTGATAGCAGGTCCAGGGCATCGGCTGGCATTCATAACCGGGCCGTCGCGCACGTCCGACATCGAGCTCACGCCGGTGATCGGCGTCCACGGCCCTCTGCGTCTCGACCTGGTGGTGATCGATGGCTAGACGCCACCAGCGAGACATAGGGGCTGAGATTGGTGCCGCTCTGACCGACCCTATGCTGAAGCACGCGATGAGTAGGGCCATGGGCACCATGCTCCAGCGGCGGGCAGAAGCGTGGCCCTCGGCTGAGGGCTTTGAATCCCTGCGCGAAAAGGCCAAGGCCATCAAAGAAGAGGCTCTGGAGAGACACGAGGAGCTCCTTGCGCTCTTTGAGACTCGGGCGACTGAGGCCGGTGCGATCGTCCACCGAGCGCCCGATGGCCACGCCGCCTGCGAGTACATCAGCGCACTAGTGCGCGCCAGGTCCGTCCGACTGGTCGTCAAGGCGAAGTCCATGACCTCAGAAGAGATCCACTTGACTCCTTCTCTCGAGGGGGCCGGCGCGACGGTGGTGGAGGGCGATCTGGGCGAACGCATCATCCAGCTGGCTGGCGAGCACCCCAGCCACCTTGTGGTTCCTGCTATCCACAAGAGCAAAGAAGAGATCATCCGGCTGCTCTCCGACAAGATGGGCATCGTGGATCCGCCCAACGACGCCGAGGGTCTTACCAGGATGGTCAGAGACGACCTGCGAGAGCACTTTCTCAACGCCGGCATGGGCATCACAGGAGCGAACTTCGCCATTGCCGATACCGGGTCCATCGTCTTGGTTGAGAACGAGGGCAACGCCAGTCTGGCCACCTTGCTGCCCCCGCTGCATGTGGCAGTGGTGGGTCGCGAGAAGCTCATCCCGCGGTTGGCCCATCTGGCCACCTTCCTTGAGTTGCTGCCTCGCAGCGCGACCGGACAGAAACTCACCAGCTACGTCTCGCTCATCACCGGTCGACAGAGCTCCCCACTGCTGGGCAGGCCTTCCGGCACAGCGCGCGAGTTCCACATCGTCATCCTGGACAACGGACGGTCAGCGGCCCTCGGCGATAGCGAGCTCCGCGAGACCCTTCGCTGCATCAGGTGTGGTGCGTGCCTGAACGCCTGCGCCCCGTACACGCTGGTGGGTGGACACGTATATGGGTCCGATCCATACCCGGGGGGCATCGGCTGCGCCTGGACCTACTTGACCAAGGGCCACTCCCCCGCCCGGGACTTCAACGGCCTCTGCACCACCTGCTCGCGTTGCACAGAAGTCTGCCCTGTGATGATAGACATCCCATGGCTGAACACGGTCATCCGCCAGCGGACGAACAGGGAGTTCGGACCTGGGGTAAGGCAGCGGGTGTTCGCCCGAACCGACCTCATGGGCAAAGCACTGAGCACTGTCGGGTCTGTGGGGGCAACCGCCATGAGTAGCGCACCTGCCCGACGGGCCTTGAGCCGTCTAGGCATAGACCCGTCACGCAAGATGCCTGCCTACAACCACCAGACCTTCAGGACGTGGTGGCAACGCAGACCCGCTCGGCACTTGGGCGGCGCGGCGGGGGCCCGTGTGGCTCTCTTTGTCGACTGCTTCGTGGACCATAACCTGCCCCAGGTAGGCGTGGCGGCGGTCGAGGTCCTGGAGAGCGCCGGGGTAGAGGTGGTATTGGCCGACAATGCTTGCTGCGGCAGGGCAGCCATGAGTCAAGGCCTGCTGGACAAGCCGCGTAGATGGGCCACAAGGAACCTGGCGGTACTCGGCCGCCTGGTCGACCGGGGTTACGACATCGTGTTTATAGAGCCGTCCTGCCTGTCAGCGATACGCGATGACTACTCAAGGCTGCTCGACACTGAGCCCATCGACCAAGACCTCCTGCGCCGCATACAGGAACGCAGCTACGACATAACGGTGTATCTGGTCCTGCTATCGAGGAGTGGACGGCTGGGACAGAAGATGAAGCCGCTCGATGAGGCCTACGTAGTGCATGGACATTGCCACCAGAAGAGCCTGGGAGTCGGTCACTACCCAGCCGAACTGCTTCGTCTGATCCCTGGAGTGACCGTGAGCCAAGTCGAGGCCCTCTGCTGCGGCATGGTGGGCTCCTTCGGCTACAAGAAAGAGTACTCGGCACTCTCGCGGGCGATAGGTGAAGGTCTTTTCGAGAAGATCGCACAGCACCCAGGTGATGTGGTGGCCTGCGGCATCTCCTGCCGTTCACAGATCGAGATGGGCACAGGCCGGAAGGTCCTTCACCCTGTGGAGGTCATCGCCAGGGTGTTGGGGCCCGATGGCAGGCCGGCCGGAGACAGTCAGACCTAGGCCATGGCCTCCATAAGGTGCTGGTGATCCAAGTTACCCCCTGACATCACCAGTGCCACCTTCTTGCCGTCCAGACGGTCCTTGATCTTGAGCGCCGCCGCTATGGAAGCGGCGCCGGCGCCCTCAGCCAGGTTGTGAGTGGTCTCGATGGCAACGCGGATACCCTGGAGGATCTCTTCTTCGGTCAGCAGCACCACTTCGGTGACGTAGTCCTTCATGATCACGTAGGGGAGCTGGAAGACGCTGCGAGTCGCCAGGCCGTCCGCAACAGTGTCGGCGGTGTCCAGGCGGACCCTCTCGCCTTTCTGCAGCGACTCGTAGTAGGCCGCGGCCCTCTCGGCCTGGACCCCGATGATCTCTACCTCCGGGTTCACAGACTGGACGACCTTCACCAGGGAGGCGCACCCTGAGCCTCCTCCGATGGGACAGATGATGACGTCCACTTCGGGCAGGTCCTCAAAGATCTCCAGCCCCATGGTGCCAAGGCCGTTCAGTATCTCAGGCTCACTGCCCTGCTCCACGTAGTAGTAGCCGGCGCTGTCCACAAGCTCCTCGCAGTACGACTGCGCGTCGTAGAAATCCTTGCCGTGTACTATCAGGTCGGCGCCGAAACTCTCGACTATGCGGTTGATCTCGGGATTGTTGCCCTCGGGCACGACGACCGTGCAGGGTACGCCATACACCCGCCCCGCCCAGGCGATGGCCAGTCCGTGGTTGCCGCGGGTGGCCACCAACACTCCCGCCTCCGACTCCTCCGAAGGCATGTGCTGGAAGAAGTTGACCGCCCCCCGGATCTTGAACGACCCGGTGGGATTGTGGTTCTCGTGCTTGACGTACACTTCGCAGCCGGCCAGGCGCGACAGCTCAGAGTAGTAGGTGAGGTTGGTGCGTTTCAGGTAACGATCGATCACCGCCCGCGCCTTGATAACCCCCAGCAGGTTGACTTCGGCACTCAGCTGCTCGTAGTTGCGCATGCTCGCCCTCCGTCTCGTTGCGGGTCAGTCCGGCCGCGCGCTTCTCTAGAAGCCGAACCCCTCGGGCAGTGACTCGGCCTTGGTGCCCGCCGGCACCCACGACAGGTCGAGGATGGTATACGTGGGGTTGTAGTACTTGAACACCGGCACCACTTTCATGCCCATGTGCGGCTCGCCTATCAGCAGGTAGCTCATCAGGATGGTGCAGACCTCCTTGAACTCCACGTTGATGAAGCGGATGGGCTTGTCCAAGGCGTTGAACGCCCCCGACCGCTCGCACACCATGAAAGTGTGCACGGTGGCCGACTTCTTGGCCATCTCTGTCATGTCGATGACACTGGTCTTGGCCAGACAGTCGGGGCAGTGGATGCGGAAGGGCTGAAAGATCGAGCCCTTGGCCTCGCATTTGGGGTTGTCGCATCTAGTCGCCAGCAGCTTGCCTTTGCTGAGCGACTCGAAGAAGACTGCCTCGCCGCCGTAGGTGTGTACGTAGGTCAGGTCGCGCGGCTTGGTGACGCCGACCAGCTTCCAGTTCTCGTCGGCGTCCCTGATGGGCATGTGCTGCTCGAGGCGGTGGAAGTCGCCGCGGAACTTGTAGCGACCGTTCTTTACCTGGACTTGTCCGTATGAGCTCATATCGGGCCTCTCAAGCGTCTTTCTTCAGCAGGTGGTCGGGGTGCATAAGTACGGTGGCCGTCACGTGCGAGCCCACGCCCGCGTGGCTGACCGAGAGGGCCCGCTTGGCGCCCTTGACCTGTAGGTCGGTCCAGTCGTCCGGCTTCACCCTGCCGAACTCCTTCCAGCGCTTCTCGTCGCCGTGCACTTCGGCCCACCGGCCCCAAAGGTGGGACGCTATCTCGAACACCTGCATGATGCCGCTTGCTCCCACGGCGTGCATGCACCCGATGAGGCCGCCGGAGAGGTTGGAGGGCAGGCGGCCCGGCTTCCCGGTGATCGGGTTGGTGTGGTAGCAGTCCCCGGACTCGACGAAGTCACGGCCGTGCCCGTACGGGCGAATGCCGATGTCCTCGTAGGTCTGCACGTCGCTGATGGTGAAGGCGTCGTGCAGCTCGATGACGTCGAAGTCCTCCATGGGGTCCACCACGCCGGCCATGTGGTAGCCGTAGTATGCCGCCATCCTCGCCGCCAGGAATCCAGTGAAACCTGGGTAGCGGTCACCGCCGGGGAACTCCTTACCCAGGTTCTTGTATTGGTCGGGAGTCTCGTTGGGCAGCAGCGGGATCGCCATATTGCGCCGGTCCGCAGGACGCAGGGTGTGCGAGCCGGCAGTGACCCAGATGCGCAGTGGGATGTTGTCGGTGCCCTTGGTGATCTTCATGGCCGTCTCTTCGTCGCATAGGATCGCGCAGGCCGCACCCACACTCATGAGACAGGCATCGAGCGCCCGCAGCGGGTCGGCCACCATGGGCGACACCAGCACGTCGTCCACTGTGATCTTCATGGCCCCGTGGGCGAACGGGTTGAAGCGGGCGTAGCCGTGGTGCTTGACCGAGATCTCGGCAAGCGTCCGGCGGAAGGAGGCCTCAGCTTTGGCGAACACCTGCCAGTACTTCTGGGCCATCACCGCGTAGTAGCCGGTGTATATCTGGCCCATCGGCGACTCCCAGTCGCGGTCGGCCGCGGAGGCGATGAGAAAGTTGCCTTCGTCGGTGGGCACCTCGTCCATGCGCTCCCAGCCCATTGCGAGCACACAGTCGGAGTAACCTGACGCCACTGCCTTGGCGGCCTCCCACAGAGTAGAACCTCCGGTGGCGCCGCCCGACTTGATGCCCACGTTGCCCAGAGGATCAAGCCCCAAGCGATCGTGGATGACGGCCTCTCCCAGGAGTTGGTCGCCGAAGTGGTCGGCAAAGTGACCGTAGTAGCAGGTGTGGATGTACTTCTTGAGTTCGGCGGGGGTCATGTCAACCAGATCGGCCGCCATAGCCAAGGCGTCGACGCAGAGCTCTTCGGTCCGCTTGTCCGGGATCGCCCTGTCGTACTTGGACTGTCCCGCTGTGACCAGGTAGACAGGCCTCATGTACTTTGGAGTCCTGAGTTGCTCCTCGCTGAACTTGATCATCTGTCCCCTCTTGTGCTGATTGTCAGAGTCCTATGATAGAGCGCGAACGGGGGCAAGCGCCAACCGATGTCATGGGGCGGTGGGAAGGCGTGTCTCTCCGCGGTCCTTGCCGCTGAGTCCGTAACCCAAGATCATGCGGTCGGTGATCCACTCCACCGGGGCCTTGTCATCTGTCCAGTAGTCGACTTTCGGTGCCACCTCCGCCCACTGACTCGTCATAAGGGCGGTGAGCGGTAGCAGGTCGGCCTGCGCCGTCTCGCCCCTCTCGCGCAAGACCGAGGGATCCTGCGGGGTGGCGAAGCCCAGCACCAGTTGATTGAAATGGAGAGCGGGCCATCTCATGACCAGTGGGAACTGCGTCGCCAGGGTGCCCGCTATCGCTGTTGACAGCCGATCGTCCCCCGGGACCGTCGAGATGTTCAAAGCCACGATACCGTCTGGGGCCAGCCGTTCTCGGCATAGCTTGAAGAACTCAGCAGTCGCAAGATAGAAGGGTACGTATGGCTGCCTGTACGCGTCGATGAAGATCAGGTCGTAGGTCTGGTCGGTGGTCTGCAGATATGGTCGCGCGTCAGCGCTGATCAGATCCATGTTCTGATTGTCGCCGGCGCCGAAGTACTTGGTGGCGACGGCACTCACCTCCGGATCTATCTCCACGCCGTCGTACTCCACTTCGGGGTAGTAGACCCCGAAGGCTCTGCCTGTCGTCCCTCCGGCGTTGCCCAACATAGCCACTCGTTCCACCGGACGAGCCAGCAGCGGTGGTACGGCTAAGAACATGTCCCATTCGCCGCCGGTGAGCACGGTATCCGGCCGCCATTCTGAGTGTATGGCGTACCCTTCGTTCAGGTACAGATAGCGCGACTCCTCCCGCTCGACCACCCTGATGAACTGATAGCGCGACTCCCCCTCATATACGAGTCCGGACGTACTCTTGACGTCCCCGGGCGGTATGGCGATCAGACCGCCCACCACGACCGCGACCGCCAGCCAGCGGAGCCCCAACAACAATGCGGCCGCCGCCGCGATGAGAGTGGCCGCGACCAACAGAGTGCGCTGCGTACCTATGAGAGGGATGAGCAAGAGCGGTGGCACGAAAGTGCCCAGGAGGCTCCCCGCGGTGGACACCGCGAAGACCTGACCGGCGATCGACCCGGCCTTGTCGACTGTGGAGATGCCCAGGCGTATAGCGAAAGGGCTGACCATGCCCAGCAGGATCACGGAGGGGACGAACAGGACGACGCAGGCGAAGAAGGAACCGAGGACCGCCCCTATGGACGCTGAGTCGATGCCGTTGATGGTCACGCTCAGAAAAGGCTTCGCCGCGAACGGCACGACGGCGGTCAGAACAGCTCCGCACAAGACCACGATGCCCAGGGCGCGAGCCGTGGGATGTCGGTCGGCGAGTTTGCCACCCAGCACGTATCCCACCGACAGCGCGATGAGTATCAGACCGATGATATTGGCCCATATCATGGTAGACGACCCATAGTATGGAGCTATCAGCCTTGAGGCACACATCTCCGTGGCCATCGACCCTATTCCCGCGAAGAACACCAGCCCGTAAAGCGCGCCTTTGCCAATCTTCTGTTCCAAAAGCCCTGCCTCTCGTGTCGCACGTATCGTTCTGTCTGGACTAAGTTCCCACGGAAGTGTCTGAGCGTCCAGTCAGGCATCGCGAGAACGTGTGGCCCTCGTAGCCCGTCTCTCTCATTGCGACGCGATTCTGTCTGACTCGGTATCCTTGACCCTCGGAGCCATACGCGACACGGAGAGCCCAGCTTGTGAAGAGAAGATGTAACCGGCCACCGACCGCAGCCCTGGTCTCAGTCGCTGTCCTGTACGCGCTGGTATCGGGCGCTGTCGTGTTCTTTTCGGCCGGCTGCGAAGGCGCGGGCGGGCGGACGACCACCAGCGGACCATCCACTACCGGCACCACGGACTACATCGCCGAGGCGCTGACTTTCCAGCCGACCGATTACACGGTCCAGACCAAGAAGGTCGGCACCGACGCCGGGCTGGTCAACGTCCAATACCGTCTGTACCGGCACCTGACGTATGTCGCGGACCCGGTGGATGCGGACTACCAGAGCCTCGACCTCGCCGTACCGGTGGAGATCGACGGACAGCCCGTCGACGCCGATGCTGCCCCCATCCTGCTCAGCATCTCCGCAGAAGACTACCGCTCGTCTCCCAACTTCAGCCCTGCAGCCACCTCCGGCTCCTCCACTACCACCGCGCCGCCGGTGGCGGCGGCAGAGGACCCCGAAGACAATGAAGAGGAGGAGACAGGGGAAGTGGATGCCGCGCCCATCATCAAGGGTGCGATGGAGACCAACGCCGATCTGGCCCTGGCGGCAGGGTACGTGGTCGTCTCGCCTGGATGTCGGGGAAGCGACAACCTGAAGGCCGACGGAACGTACTTCGGTAAGGCTCCCGCAGCGATAGTCGACCTCAAATGCGCCGTGAAGTACTTACGGTTCAACAACGACATCATGCCGGGTGACGCCGACCGCATCATCGCCCAGGGTAGCGGCACCGGCGGCGCCCTCGCGGCCCTGCTCGGCGCCTCGGGCGACAGCGAGCTGTACGAGCAGTACTTCGCCGAGCTGGGTGCTGCGAAGGCCAGTGACGCCATATACGCCGGCGCCGCCTATTGTGCGATAACTGACCTCGAGCACGCTGACGGCGCCTTCGAGTGGCAGTTCGGTGCCGCCCCTCTAGCCTCTGGAGCGGTCGACCAGACACTCTCAGCCCAGCTGGCGACCGGCTTCGCCACCTACCTGGCGTCGCTCGACCTCGTCGGCCGCAGCGGCTACGGGTCCATCAACGCCGGCAACTACGGCGACTACCTCGTACAGACCTACCTGGTCCCAGCCGCCAACACCTCTATCGGTTCCCTCTCCGAGGAGGAACGACCGAGCTACCTGGCTGCCCGCCCCTGGATCACCTGGGAGGGCGGTTCCGCGTCGTTCAAATGGGAGGACTACGTGGCGTATGTGGGCCGGGCCAAGGGGATTCCGGCGTTCGACGCTTTCGATCTATCCGCGACTGAGTGTGTCCTGTTTGGCGACGAGGCCATCAATGCCCGGCATTTCACCGAGTTCAGCGTTCGGCAGACGAGCGGCGGCGTGGGGCCTGCCGTCGACGTGAGCCTGCAAAGCGCCACGCTGGACGCCGACCTGCAGAACGTGGTGGACCTGATGAACCCCATGTACTTCATTGCGGACAACTACACCGGGTGCGCACACTACTGGTGGATACGGTCCGGCACCAAAGATAATGACACCTCGCTCGCCGTCATCATCGATCTGGCTATCGGCCTGGAGAACTTGGGCAAAGAAGTGAACTCCGCCCTCTACTGGGACGCGGGTCACGGGGCGAACGAAGACGCGGCCGACTTCATGCAATGGATAGACTTCATCACCAACACCGGCGTTTAGAGACAACGCGCTCGCCGATCGATTCGCGAATCCGAATCTGCTCGGAGGTCGAGGACAGCCATCAGCCACAACTCAACCTTAGGTTGACCCTTAGTCTATAGCCTTCAGGCTGTGGCGTTGTTGATGATCTTGCTGACGACCTGCTTGGCTGTCTCAAGATCTGCGTCAGAGACGCCCTCTAGAGCTGCCGCCATGTTCTCCTCGGCCAGGGCGACCAACTCCTCCTCGACCCCGCGCCCTTTGTCCGTGAGATAGACCAACCGAGACCGCGCGTCGGCGGGGTCCGCCCTGCGCTCCACCAACCCCTGCGCCTCCAGCTTGCTTATGAGCTGAAAGGCCGCCACCTTGCTGCGATGGAAGCGATCGGCCACCGCCTGTTGCGATATCCCGTCTTCTTGCCCCAGACGCCCCAGGATGGCCCACTGTTCGGGGGTCACACTGTACCCGGCTTTGGTGAAGCGCACCGCCAGACGTTCCCGCAGGACCTTCGAACACGTCGCCATGAGCCAGGAAAGGGCGTCTGTGGGGAAGGCATCGGTGATGACGAAAGGCTCTTCTGTGCGCTTCACTTCTGCGGCCTCTCGACTAGGATGGGCTTGCGTCGCTCACAACCATGACGGCAACCCGGCCTGGTGTCAAGAGCCGCCCGGACCGAGTCACGACGCAAGAGGTCCGAACCTCTTGCGCAGTCCCTGCGTTGCCGATAATCTTGTGCAGCCGATAGAAGCCGGATATGCGAGGAGTCCATTGAAGAATCGCTTCGTGGTGCCGATCAGCCTGGTGTGCTTGTACCTGCTGTTCGCCCTCCTCCTCACAAGCGACGCGGCCGCGCAGGCCGCTTTCCTCGTGCCTTCGGCGTCCACTGGGGCCCCAGCCCAACCGGCTCCCTTTGATTCGGACGCCTACACCATGAAGACTTTCACCATCGCGACCGCTGAGGGCGCGACGACCGTCACCTGCCGCTACTACGAGGACGTCCTCTATGTGGCACGTCCCGTAGACCCGGAATACCAGAGTCTGGACATCTTGGTGCCGATCGAGAAGGATGGAATGGAGCTGGATGCCTCTCTTGCTCCCATCCTTCTGAATGTCGGCGTGAGCGGCTATCGGGCCGCAAGAGACGTCGTTGCCTCCTTTCACGGAAGCGCCCGCCTCGGTGTCTATGCCAATGCCGAACTCGCCTTGGCCGCCGGCTACGTCGTCGTCTCCCCAAGTTGCCGCGGACGCGATAACGTCACCCCCGAAGGCGTCTACTACGGCAAGGCTCCGGCGTCCATCGTCGACCTCAAGTGCGCGGTCAAGTACCTGCGGCACTACGACGAGCTGATCCCTGGCGACGCCGAGCGGATAGTCGCCTGCGGACAGAGCGCCGGCGGCGCTCTGGTGGCGCTCCTGGGCACTTCCGGCAACAGCCCTCTCTACTACCCCTACTTCAAGGAGCTAGGAGCAGCCCACGCGCGCGACTCAGTCTTCGCGGTCGCCTCCTACTGCCCCGTCACCGACCTGGACCACGCCGACATGGCCTATGAATGGGAATTCGGCGCCACGCCGCTCGCAGACGGTCAGTTGGTGGACCAAGAGGTATCGCACGAGCTGCGGCACGGCTTCAAGGCGTATCAAGCCCGACTGGGTCTCGAGGGGCACGACGACTTCGGCACCATCACGGCTGACAACTACGACGAGTACCTGCTCGGCAACTATCTGCTGCCCGCAGCCCAGGCCTATCTGGACCAACTCTCCGCTGTGCGGCTGCAGGAGTACCTCGAGCATCATGCCTGGGTGGAATGGACGGACGGAAAGGTCTCGTTCACCTGGGAGGACTTCACTTCACATGTTACAAGGAGCCCCTTCGTCCCTGCCTTTGACGGCTTCTCCCTGAATACACGCGAGACCATGCTCTTCGGCGATGTCCATGTGGACGCCCGTCACTACACCGAGTTCAGCCTGGTACACACGAACCCCAGCAGTCGGCACACGGTCCCGCCCGACCTAGCGACCGTCGTGGATCTGATGAACCCCATGTACTTCACTCAGCAGAACCGTACTGCCGTGGAAGGTCACGGTTGGAGTACCACTCACGATCTGATCCGGCCAAGATCCACCGCAGTCGCTGACCACTGGTGGATCCGCCACGCCGCGGATGACGGGTACACAGCGCTGCCCACCGTGATCAACCTGGCGGCGGCTCTGGAGAACCTGGGCAAGGGCGTCGACGCTCGTCTCTACTGGGAGGCCGGCCACGGAGCGAACCTCGACGCGACCGACTTCATATCCTGGATGGGCGCGATAACCGCGCCCGGCCCTCGGGCCTCCCTCTAACCGCGCCAGTTCCTGCCCGTCTCGATCATGGCCTTCAGGTTCTCAGGTTTGGCATCATCCAGCGCCGCGCCATTGCGTAAGTAGTAGCCGCCGTCCTCGGCACAGGTTTCGAACAGATCGCTCACGCACTCCTCGACCTCTGCCGCTGTAGCCAGAGCCAGCAGAGCTGTCGGCACGTTGCCGGCGATGCAGGAGTGGCCTCGGAGCGCGTTCTTTGCGGCTCCCATCTCAGTCTGGTCGAACCACCAGATGACACTGCCCTCGGGGATCTCGTCGTCGGCTATGATCTCCAGCCGTTTGTCGTAGCTACCTTGGGCAAACAGGGTCGGCACCAGTCCTTCCTGGATGAGTCCCTTGATGACCGCCTTAAGGGTGGGCCAGTAGAAGGTCTTGAAGTCTGCCTCGGACATGAAGGTGTCGGCGCCCTTGTGCAGCCAGAAGACCACCAGCGGCGACTCCGCCCAGGCCGCCTGCCGCACACAGAAATCGATCATCAGCGGCACGAAGCGCTCTGCACCGGCCAAGATGTTGTCCGGCTGGCGGAAGCGGTCGATCATGATGCCCTTAGTGCCGCGCAGAGTGTCAGCCAGCACGTCGTATGGAGCCTTGCCCGAACAGCTCCACTCCGGCGGTATGCCCAGGCGCGCGGCGGCATCGGCTTCGGCCGCCTTCATCGCGCTCATCCACGTGAAGCACTCGCCGGCTGCGGCCGCAAGCTTGCCCATGCCCTCTATCAGACCTTCGCTGGCAAAACCCAGGAGGTTGTAGGGCATGGCGGCGGCTTCCATGAAGTCGGTGAGGGGTGGTATGGCCGCAAGGGGAGCGAACGCCGAGCCGAAGCGCGGCAGCAGAGTCCGCCGGAAGTAGCCTTCTGGGTCCGCGAGCAGAGCGGGGTAATCCTCCGCCTGCATGTACTCGGTCTCCACGTACTGCCACGGAGTCTCATCCGGCAGGTTCTGACCCGGCCATTCGACCAGCTTCAGATCGAGGAGTTCGAAGACCTTGCCGGGCGCTACCGACTTGGACTGGAAGTCGGGCTGGAAGTCCTCATGGAACTTGACCAGCGCACCGGCCATCTTCTGGTAGTCGTACATGGCGTCCTTCTTCGAGACGCCGGCGTACTTGGCCGAGTAGAAGTGCACGTTGACCGTGGAGGGCACTTGCGCCGGCACCTTGAGCTGGATGACGTCGATCATGTTACGGACGCGCGCCCCGTAGTCGTCTCTCGCCTTGTCACTCTGAAACTCGACTCCGCGCGCGCTCAGCCAGCGCTCGAACCGCCGCGAGCGACGCTCCTTCCAGTCCAGCTTGTCCCATCCGTCCATCATCGGGTCCGGTGCTCCCCAGCTCATACGTCGTCCTCCGCTTCGCGTTCCAGGTTCATGTTCACTTCAGGCGCGTTCACCGCTGCGGCACGCGACAGGGGATCTTGGCCACGTCGACGTCTTCGTTGCGGCCCTCGCTCAAATACGGGAACCGCGCGACCGTTGCCCGGATCTCTTTCTGCTTGGTACCAGGGTTGCCCCAAAGGACGGTGACCTCGTTGCCAAGCTCGCCGTGAGCCACATCTATCGAGCACAGCGACACCACGGCGCGGAAGTAGGGGCTGTACTGCACGGCCAGAGCTCACGCCCACGATCTTGCCGCCCCTCAGCACCTGATCGGCGTAGAGGATGTTGCCGCCATGGTGCTGACCGATGTGCAAGGGGAGGTCCATCCACATGTAGACCTCTCCCTCCCTGAACTGCGAGGCATACACATCCACCATGTCATCGACGTTCCACAGCAAGGTGACAATCTTGCGCCGCGGCGAGGCCGCCTCCTTCTCGAGGGCGGCACGCCCGATGAAGTCGTGGTCGAATTTGACTGCGCTGCCCCAACCGAGCTCGAAAGGATTCCGGTACAGCAGCTTCAGGTCGTCGCCCATGCTGCCTGCGTAGGTGCCGGGAAACCGCTCCATCTCAGGCGGCATACCCATAGAGGCCATGAGTCCCTTGTCCTCGCCCCATGGCAGCGGGAAATGGACGAACGACTGGGGGAAACCATCCGTGGTGTGGTGACACTGCCAAGCGTACCAGCCTAGCTTGACCATCCCGAGGGGCTCGCCGGCGGCGAATATGGCATCGTAGAGCGCGGTCGCCTTGTCGGCTGGTCCGTGGACCTCATACCCTAGGGTGCCGGCCATGCCCATCCTGGCGATGCGCACGTCGATGCCCTGGATGGTGCTGGTGCGGTGATGACCGAACTTGATGTCGTGGAGACACTCGCCGGCGGCTGCCTCGAGCGCTTCGAGCGACCGCGGCCCGGCGACCTGCAACATGAACATGTCCTGCACCCACTCGCCCTGCGCGTCATACCCGCCCGAATAGAACTTGTACGCTGCGTACGGGGCTAGGAAGAAACTGATGAACTCATCTTCGGCCAGACGCATCAGGACACCGTGAGCGATGACCAGGCCGTTGTCGTTGCACATGATCCCGTGCTTGAGCGCCCCGGGCAGGAAGTTGGCGAGACTGTTCACGCACAGGTCGGAGAAGAGCTTCTCTGCGTCGGGCCCCTTGACCCTGAACGTGGGTGCTGGATTCAGTCCGGCATGGATGTAGCAGGTCTCCTTCCACGAGGCCTCTTCGTCCCGCCAGCCCCCGTACTCCAACGGCACCATCGAACCTTGGCCCATGCCGAACGTCCGGCTGTGTATATAGAAGTCCACGCTTGCGTCGTATGTCGCATACGGCAAGTGCTGGAAGGTCTTACTGCCGTCCTCCATCTCTAGACGCCCAGCCACTTCTGTTTGACTTCCTCGTTGTCGCGCAGGTCCTCTGGGACCCCTTCCCAGACCACGCTGCCCTTGCTCATGATGTAGATGTCGTCGGCCACCGTGAGAGCCATGTTCAGGTTCTGTTCCGCCAGTAGCACCGTGAGCTTGCCCTTCAGTCGGCAGATAACTTGACCGATCTGCTTGACGACCATGGGCGCCAGACCTTCGGAGGGTTCGTCCATGACAAGCAGCTCGGGATTCATCATAAGGGCGCGGCCTACTGCCAGCATCTGCTGTTCGCCACCGCTCAGTAGGTTTGCGTGCAGTCCTGCTCGCTCCTTCAATATGGGGAAGAGGTCGTAAACGGCCTCAAGCCCCCAGCCTCCATCGCCCGCCACCTTCTTCTCCGCCAGGGTCAGGTTCTCTTTGACCGTGAGCGACTGGAAGATACCGCGCCCCTGGGGGACGAACCCTATACCCTTGTGCGCGATGCGGTGTGGTGCAGCGCCGGCGATGTCTTCACCGTTGAACCGAATCTGTCCATCGGCCGGTGGGGTGAGACCCATAATGGAGCGGATGGTCGTACTCTTGCCCATCCCATTCCGCCCGAGGATGGCCACGACCTTACCGTCAGGGACGGTCAGGGAGAGATCCCAGAGCACTCGCCTATCCCAGTAGTACGTGTTTATGTTGTCTACTTCTAGCAACTCTCATCGCTCCCTAGATAGATCTCCTGCACCCGCGGGTCGGCGGCTATCTCTTCCGGCGATCCTTTGACGATTATCCGACCGCCATACAAGACCATGATGCTGTCCGCGAGGTTGAAGACCAGGTCCATATCGTGGGCACAGAACACCAGCGTCGTGTCGCCCGCGAGTTTGCGTATCACGTCGGCGAAGGCGACCGCCTCGGCCGTGGGTAGGCCCGCGCTCGGTTCGTCCAGGAGGACGAGCTCGGGCCGGGCGGTGAAGGCGCACAAGAGCTCCACCAGGCGCTGATCACCATAGGACAGCGTGTGCATCGATTCGAACCGCTTCTCCCAGAGTCCCACCGCTTTCAGCAGACTCTCTGCCTCGTCCAAGTACGGCTTGCGCTTCTCTATGAGCGAGAACATCTGAAAGTGGGTCTTGCGCGCGCCGTGCAACGCCAGCATGAGATTGTCCATGATGGACATCGAGAAGAAGAGATTGTTGACCTGATACGAGCGCCCGATCCCCAGATGCAGCCGCTTGTCGGGGGAAAGTCTCGTTATTCTGCGCTCGTGCAAGAATATGTCTCCTCCAGAGGCAGGGAGTTGTCCGCCGATCACGTTGAGGAGAGTAGTCTTGCCGGCGCCGTTCGGTCCGATGAGGGCCAGCTTCTCGCCGGGTTCAACAGCGAACGTCACATCTTCTAGTACGTTCAAGCCGCCGAAACTCTTGGCCAGCTTCTCCACGCGAAGCAAGCTCATGCTTCACCTCCGCCGCCCGCAGTATTCTCGGGCGCTGCCTTACGCGCCGTGACGGTCCACAGCCAGTTCCAGAAGCGCGTCAGGTACCTGGCGAACCCGTCCGGCAAGAAGACCACCGAGAGCACGAAGAGGCCCCCCAAGAACAGCGGCCAATCGGTGCCGAGGTACTTGCTAACGTAGGTCTCGATGAGCACGATCACGGCGGCCGCGACGCAGGGGCCCCACATCGTGGCCCCTCCGCCCATGATCACCATCAACATGGGGAGTGCGGAGTACTCCAGCCCAAAGTGCCGGGGCACCATGGTGCCGTACATCTGCGCGAAGAACACGCCCGCCAATCCTGCGAACACCCCAGCCAGGATAATGGCCACGTACTTGGCAGCCCAAGTGTTGAAGCCGAGACTTCGCATGCGAGGCTCGTTCTCCCGTATGCCGACCAGACTCCTTCCGTACCCCGAACGGGTGATGCGCTTCAGGAGCACGTAGGACAGGACGAAGAACGCAAGGACGAAGAAGTAGTACTTGAGGTTGGTCCACTCCGTACTCCAACCCAGGTCAGGCCTCCTAACACCCGGGAGACCATCCTTGCCCCCAGTGAGCGAATACCACTTGTCCGCGACCACTACCAGCAACTGCCCGAAACCCATGGTGACCAGCAAGAAATACACTCCGGAGACACGCAGGGAGAAAAATCCGATCGCGGCGGCAAGTGCGGCTGTGAGGCCCAGAGCCACCAGGAGCACCAGCCAGAAGGACGAGACCCCGTACTTCACGGTCAGCAGCGCGGCCACGTAGCCACCCATGCCCAAGTAGGCGGCGTGTCCGAAGGACAGAAGCCCTGTATAGCCCATGATGAGGTCCAGGCTCATCGCGAAGATCGCGAACACCAGCACCTTTGTCCATATGAACTGGTAGTACTCCCCGATGAAGGGAGGCACCGCGGTAAGCACTATCAGCATAAGCGCGTACGGAGCGTATCGCCGCAAAAGAGTCTGCCACAGTGGCGGGCCGCCCATGCCCGCTCCCAACGGAGGAGGCGCTTTCGCGCCGGACCCCCTGTGGATCTGAGCCCGCTCCAGGTTCTCAGTGGCGTCATGGGCTGCGAACTTCCTGCCCAGCAGACCGGAGGGGCGAAAGAGCAAGACGGCAATCAGGGCTATGTACATGAGGTAG
This sequence comes from uncultured Actinomycetes bacterium, assembly GCA_963718375.1. Lineage (GTDB taxonomy): Bacteria > Actinomycetota > Thermoleophilia > RBG-16-64-13 > RBG-16-64-13 > RBG-16-64-13. The sequence goes on from CAVQZD010000005.1 coordinate 752,712, forward strand.
GCAGACACCTCCGGAAAGTACGCCTTGCCAAAAGCATCCAACATACCCAGCAGTACCCCGCCCAACAGAGCGCCTTGCACAGAGCCGGCTCCGCCGACCACTACGACTATCAGCGAGAACAGCAGTATCTCCCAGCTATTCCCCAGCTTCACGCCGGTGATCTTGGAGCCTAGGACTCCGCTGAGACCGGCCATAACGGAGCCCAGCACGAACACGCCCGTAAAGAGCGCCTTCAGATTCACGCCGAGCGCGCTGGCGACCTCCCCTTTGTCCATGCCGGCGCGCACCTTCGCCCCGATCTTGGTCTTGTCCTGGAAGAGCCAGAGGAGGACGGCTGCGGCAAGACCGAAGCCTATGAGCACCAGCCTCCAGACAGGCAAGTCCACGCTGCCCACCGTCACCGAGAAGTCCAGTGCGGCAGGTACCACGCCCGGGCTCGGATAGGTGCCCCAGATCCTCTGGGCCGCCCATGTAAGTATGTAGATGAACCCGATGGTCAGAAGGACCTGGCCTTCCTCCCGTTTGTAGAGCTTCCGCAAGAAGCCCACCTCGAGAACAAGGCCTAGGAGACCGGCAGCCGCGGCTCCCGCGAGCAGCCCGTACCAGAAGTTGCTCTTGGTGAAGACCCAGAGCCCGACGTATCCAGCGAACATGTACAGGGCTCCGTGCGCCATGTTGACAATACGCATCAGCCCCATAGTCAGCGATAGCCCCGTTGCTACCAGGAACAGCACGCTCCCGTAGGAGAGCCCTATTACGAAGACGCTGAGGACCTTATCCATCGCTCGCTCCGCTCTTTGGATTCATTCATCGCTCCCGAGTGAAAGGTGCGGGGGGAGCACGCTCCCCCCGCACCCATAGTCACTGCACATTACAGATGCTGCTCGACCCTCACTCCCTACGGCTCCAGACCGTGCGGAGGCACGTCTTCGTACGTCTTCAGTAGGTCGTACTCGAACAGAAGTCGGGGATCATCAGGATGAGAGGCAGGGTCTTGTTCGGCGACTACCACGATATACATGGGCTTCGTCGCGACGTTGTCGCCCTCGGCGAAGTAGGCGCGCCCCTCCGGACCTACGATATCGACCTGCAGGAAGGAATCACGCAGGGTAACGTTGGAGAGGTTGGTCGCGCAGTTCTCCAGTGCGGCCAACAGCATCATCCCGGCCTGCACCGCGCCGGTGGGGCCAGCATCCTCGGCCTTCCATGCACCGTATGCGTTGAAGCCTTCGATGAACTCCAGGTTGACTGGGTCGGTACTGTCCGGGTTCCAGGCCATCACCGTCTCTATCCCAACGGTGTTCTTGGCAGCTTCAACGTTGCCGGCCTCAGCCATGTTCTTGGGGATCCACGGATCCAAGAAGCCACCGTGGAACGCGCCGACCAATGGGATGTCTTTGTACAGACCTGTATCGTAGTACGCGGTGAGCATGGGTATGCCGGAGCCACCGACCCAAGCACAGAGGGCGTCGGCGTTCCGGTCGACCGTGGTCAAGTACGCCGACCAGTCATCGGTCTGACCAACGGCCCACTGCTGCTGCACCACTTCTCCACCTTTTGCCGTGAAGTATTCGACGATGGAATCGAAGAACACGCGACCGCCGGTGTCATCAGCACCCAGCGTGCTGAGCGTCTTGTAGCCAAGATCCGTGTACATGTAATCAGCGATAGCGGTGCCGTACTGCGGGTTGAGGCCGCCGGCCCCGATGACCCACTCGTTCTCCTCAAGCGCCCCAGGGGGCGTCGGGTTGTAGAGGACCATGGGGACTTGCTTCTCAAGGCAATATGACGCGACGGCGGTCTTCTGGCCCGACTGGGTGGGGCCGAAGATAACGTCGACTTTGTCCTGCTCGACCAGTTTTCTGGCCGCTTCCACAGCGCCTTCGGTGGTGGACTTTGCGTCAACTTCGATGAGTTCGATCGGCCGGCCCTGGACTACAGCTCCGTCGAACACATACGCGACGGCCTGCTGGAAGAGCGAGCCCACGATGGCTTCGTTGCCGGTCTCATCGAAGATGTGGCCGACTTTGATGGGGCCCGTAGAACTGCCGACTACGGTGGTGGTGACCTCTTCGCCGGTGCCGCCGCACGCGACCGCGACCAGAGCCAATACCATCATCAGTGTCAATAATCCGACCAATAGGTAACGCTTCTTCATCGCTCCTCCTACTGCATCTTCACGAACATCATTGTGAGATCAGAGTCAAGATTCCCAACCCTTGGTAACCCTCTTGTCCCTCCTTCCGATCTGCCCGACTGAGCACTTAGGCCCGGCTACCGTCCTGTTCTTGCGTTCGACTACGAGCCACGTACCAGACCATTCAGCCACAATATGATTGACGTTACTTAGTTGCTTAACTAAGATAATGCTAGTGATGCCTCATGTCAACACCCCGCGTCGTCGCAACTGGACATCTTCTCGACGCGAGCTGAGGTACATTGTGTAGTGGTGGCGAGACTATCGCTCACACACACCAGCTAGCGGCTTTGCCGAGGTGATGGATGTATGGAACAAGCTGACTTTCCCATAAATGACCCCACTCCCGACCTGTCACCGACGGCCATGCGCATCCTTGAAGCCGGTGTCCGGGTGTTGGATGTAGAAGGCTTCGATGGGCTCACGTTCGAGCGCATAGCCAAGGAGTCGGGAGAGAACGGTGCCCTCATCCGCTATCACTTCGGTAACAAGGCGGGCCTCATCAAGTCCTTGGTCGATCTGGTCCTCTACGCGCAGGCGACGATCCTCTTCAAACTGCTCTCACCGCTGCAGGCTGGCAAAGAGCGCAGGGAGGCCTTCTCCAAGAAGCGGCGCGAGGTGGCGGAACACCCTGTCGCCTTCAGGCAGCTGTTCGATCTCGTGCCCAATCTGCTGAGAAACCCGGAGCTCAAACCCAAGTTGTGTGAGCTGATGGAGTGGTATCGGTCGATGGACGCGTGGGCCATGAGTCCAGGGGATGACAAGGTGGACAGCGAGAAGCTCAAACCGTTGGCGGCGCTCTCGGTGGCCGTCATCGACGGCATGGCCCTCCAGTTGCAGGCTGATCCAGATTTCAAGGCCGACCAGGCCTTGGATCTCTGGGAGCGCTTCGTGGAGGAGTATCTGGAAGAGATACGCACCACCAAGGGCTCTGCCCAGGCTTAGCGCCTCGCTTCCTGCGTCGCAGCCAGATCCAGTTCCAGCGAGTCTCGGTCGACGACGACCTTGTAGACGTCGCGCGCCATCTCTACAGACACCAGCTCGTTCCTTACGTCTTCGGCCACGCTCTCGGGGTCTCGCTTCGCCGGATCGCCCACCCCGGCTCCACCTCCGCTGTGCACGACCACACGGTCGCCCGTCGCAAGTTGCAGAGGCCTGTGCGGCTCGTCTATGTCTATCCGCTCTGAGCCACGGACCACCCAGGCCCTATTGAGAGGCGTGGGGAGACCGCCATGTTGACCTTGGCTTGGTATCTTGAGACCGGTCCACGTGCCGCCGATGAAGGTGGCCTCTCCACCCTCGTTCGCGGCTTCCCAGTCGATCCCCGGCGCCCCACGCCACTGCCCGGCGCCGTGTGAGTCGGTGCTGAACTCGTACCTGTACACGTGCCAGGGGAACCGGGCCATCTCCTCCTCCGCGTCGGTCTTGCCGACCACGCCCAAAGTGCCTAGGTCGCACATGCACTGGTACCCATCGTAGCCGGCCACCGCGCCACCGCCGCCGACATCGCAGAACGAGCTGTACACGTAGATGCCACTGCCATCCGCCTGCTGTCCGACCGCGTTGAACGAGTCCAGCGGGCCATACGGAGCGATGGCCTTGTCGGGTAAGGCCTGCGACAGGACGGACATCACCACCTCGATCACCATGCCCCCGGTGATGGCAGGTCCCGCGGCCACGAGCGCGCCGGGCCTGCAGTCGACCACAGTGCCCTTCCTGGTCTTGACGTGTATGCGCCGCATGCTGCCTTCGTTGTGGTACGCGGCCAGGTCGCTCCCCAGGAACAGGAACGTGGTACAGAGCGCGCAGCTTAGCGTCTGCTGGTAGTAGCTGTTGATCATACCCTTGACCTGATCGTCGCTCCTCGAAAAGTCCAGCAGCACGTCGCCGTCTTTGATGGTCAGGTCGCAGCGCACGTGGACAGGCTTGTTCATGGTGAGGCCGTCGTCATCGGTAGCGACATCCGCGGACCACTCGCCCTCAGGCCACTTGGCTATCTCAGCCCGTACCGCCTTCTCCGTGCGTTCGATCATCTCTCCCACGCTCGCGAGCACCATATCTTTGCCGTACTTCTCAAGCAGCTCGATCATCCGCTGCTCGGCGACGGCGGTGCTGCCCAGCAGCGAAGCCATCTCTCTGCGCATCATGTCCGGTATCCGGTTGTTCTCAAGTAGCAGATCCACCACGTCCTCGCGGTACTCACCGTCTCCGTAGATCTTGATCAGGGGGATGTTGAGCCCCTCGGCGATCGAATCGTAGGCGAGAAAGTGGCTGCCGGCATGCGCTCCTCCAGAGTCGGCCACGTGCGTGCCCATGCAGGTGAAGAACAAGAGCTCGTCTTCATAGAAGATCGGCCGGATGAAGGTCCAATCGGGCAGGTGGATGGCTCCATCCTTAGGGGAATTCGTCAGGTAGACGTCACCAGGCTTGATCTTGCCGGCGAACTTCTCTTTGACCCGCCGGATAGGAAAGGTCGAAGAGATAAGACGGGGCGGGAACCCTTCGGGGATCGCTATCGCCTTGCCTTCGGCGTCCCAGATGCCGTACGCCATATCGTGAAGCGTGACCACTAGCACGTTTGTCGCCGTGCGCTCGGCTGTGTAACGCATCTCCCGGCACACCCTTTGGATGTAATGCCAGATAGTCGCGGTCGTTATGGGGTCAGTCTGAGCGGCGCGCGGTGGCATTCCGCCTTTGCTCTCTTCTGAGGCCATATTCACCCTTTCTGCGCGATCACGTAGTTGCCGAAAGCGTCGACAGTGCATCTGCTGCGGGTAGGTATGACCGTCGTGGTCGTGGGTTCCCGGATGATGGCCCCTCCCTCGATCACGTTCCCCGGTTCCAGCTTCTCCCCGTCGTACACCGAGACTGGAGAGCGCTCGCCGTCCATATAGCAGTCCCTCGCACCGATGAGTGCCGAGGAGGGATCGGCTGCTGCCATGTTCTTCTGGGGTATGGGCACCTTGACTGAGTCGAGCTTCGCGGTAACCCGCAAGTTGATCATCTCTTGACAGACCCAGGGCAGGGAGAATGTGAAGAGTTCCTCGTGCAGCACGTGGAAGCGTTTCTCCATCTCCCTGATGTCCTCATTGGTGATCTCGTGGTCAGGAAGTGTGACCTCCAGCACATGGTACTGCCCTTGGTAGCGCACCTCGATAGACTTCTCGACGATCAAGTCCTCGGGCCGAACGTCGAAAGCGGCGACGTCTCGCAGCGCCTCGCGGGTCATGTCATCGAAGAGCCCGTTGATCAGAGCCAAGTCGGCCTTGTCTGACTTGGCGAGGTGCGAGCGCACGTAGTCTCGCCCTATATCCAGGTAGAACATGCTCCACGCGCAGAACGCCGATGAGTAGCGCGGTACTATCGTCTTTCGAACCCCCAACACCTCAGCCACAGAAGGTCCGCAGAGTGGACCGCCGCCGCCGATGGCCAGCAGGCTGAAGTCCCGCACGTCGTAGCCCTTGTGGGTGGATATCTCGGTGATCGCGTCGGCCATCGTGTGGTTGACGGTGGTGAACACCGCCTGCGCCGCCTGTTCGATAGTCATGTCGAGAGGTCCGGCGACCTTGTTTATGGCCGCCAGCGACAGTTCGGGCTGCAACTTCAATCTGCCGCCATTGAAGTTGTCTGCGTCTATGTAGCCCAAGACGACGGCGGCGTCGGTGACGGTCGGCTCCGTGCCGCCTTGTCCAAAGCAGGCCGGCCCCGGCATGGCCGAGGCGCTCTGCGGACCGACGCGCAGCAGTCCCAGCGGATCTATCCAAGCGATGCTGCCGCCGCCGGCCCCGACACTGATGACGTCGGCCACCTTGATGCCCAGACGATCATCACCCAGCCAGTCGCCCACCTTGAGACTCACCTTGCGATCCTTGACCACGCTTGCGTCCCAGGTCGTGCCCCCCATGTCACCGATGATGAAGTTGTCTTCACCCAGGGCCTCGCCCAAGTACGCCGCGCCCGCCGGGCCGGCGGCGGGTCCCGAGCCCGTCAAGAAGACCGGCTTGGCGATGACCGACTCCACGGACTGCACGAACTGATTCGCCTGCACGATGAGGAGCTGATTCTCGAACCCCGCTTCTCTCAGCGTGGACTCGAGCTTCGTCAAGTAGTCCTTGACGATGGGGCCTACGCTGGCGTTGATCACGCAGGTGCTTTCGCGCTCGTACTCCCCCATCTTGGGGAGAAGCAGGCTCGAGCAAGAGATGAACACTCCTGGCAGCTCTGCAGAACATATCTCCGCCGCACGGAGCTCGTTCGCGGGATTCGAGTACGAGTTGATGAAGCAGATGGCAAGCGCCTGCACCTGCTCCTTCTTCACCCGTGCAAGCACCTCGCGCAGTCCGTCTTCATCAAGCGGCGTGATGATCTCGCCGGAGGCCTTGGTCATCTCGGCCACCGTGAATCGCAGCCGTCGTGGAACTAGCGGCTCGTACGGCGGGATATAGGCCTCATACATCGAGTGGGTCTCGATCTTGGCCGAGCGGCGCATCTCGATGATGTCCCTGAAGCCTTGCGTGGTAATCAGGGCAGTGGGGGAGAGCTTCCTCTGAACCAGCGCGTTGGTGGACACCGTGGTGCCGTGGACCAGCCACTCGGTCTGCTGCAGGAACTCCCGGGTACTGAGCGAGAAGTACCCGGCGCCGTCCTGGATCGTGTTCAGCACTCCCTCAGAGAAGTCCCCAGGCGTCGTGGGCGCCTTGAATTGGCGCAGACGCCCCTCTCCGTCCTGGACCACGCAGTCGGTGAAGGTCCCGCCGGTGTCGACACAGACTCTGTACATGCGCTAGAACTGCCGGGGCATCATCTCCACGCCCGGCCGCCCTGGATACTTCGCCGCTACCTTCTTGACTCCCTCGCTATCCAGAGCGGTGAGATGTCCGTCCACGTAAAGCATGGTGTCGCCCATCTTCAGCGTCGGGTTGCGGATGTCCCCGGTGACATGCATGTACCACGGGTACTTCTCGTTCGAAGGCGGTGCCCCGATGTGCACGTGCACGTTGCGGCTGTGCGAATGCTCGATGATGCGCCGATGGAGAGGGTTGGGGCACTGATGCGGCCCGACGATGGCCTGCGGGTGCACGCCGAAGTGAAAGACGTTGAAGTCGTACACGCCTTCGCCCACGCGCGGGATCATGTCCTCCAGGAAGGTCTTCAGCGCCGCCGCTTCCCAGCCGCCCTCGATCGCCTTGATCTTGGTGTCTTCGATGATGAGCTTGATGGGCTGCTCCAGATAGGGCGAGATGCCGATATACCGCGACCACCAGCTGAGCATGGTCTCGAAGATGAACACCCCGTTGGTGTCGGTTATGCGCACGGGCGGGTGGACCCACTCCGGCCACGGCAGGTAGTGGCTGGCATCCTTGCGCCGCGAGGAGTAAGGCATGCCGGGGTCACCCTCTTTGCGGTTCTCAGCCGGCGTGGTGCGCCCCTCCAGATGCGTGCCGTTGGGATCGGTGAGAACCCAGGGGAGGTCGGGCCTGACGTGCAGAGAAGACTGGTAGCGGATCTCGCTCACCAGCTCCCAAGGGGTCTGCGCCCAGGCCGTGCAGAGCAGCGGCGCGGTGCTGGCGAAGTTGCGGATCATCCAGGTCTGCGCCTCTTCCAGGTAGTACCTGAACTCGGCGATCTCCTCAGTCACCAGATTGTTGCAGTGGTTGATCATGACGTCGGCGCGTCTCATCGCGTCCTTCACCACCGGCGGGAAGCGCCACGCGTGGGGGGTAGCGGGCTCGTCTATCCACAGGACCGAGGCGCGTGCGCCGCGCGCGACCACGCCCGCCTGGATCCAGGCTATGGCGTCCTCGTCCACGGGACTATCGCCCCCGTAGAGACCGTCCACCTCAGCCACTATCACGACTTCCATGCCGGGTTTCACCTCGGCGCACTTGTCCAACATGTCGCCGATCGATATTGCTGCCGCTTCGGGCATGCCTGGTCTAGACATCGAGCCCTCTCCTTTCGTGGGTCGGTCCGCGGATCGTTGGTCTTAGGGGGTCGCTAGACCCCCAGCCATTTCTGCTTCACGTCCTCGTTGTCGCGCAGGTCCTCGGGCTTCCCTTCCCAGACGACGCTGCCCTTGCTGATGACGTATATGTCATCCGCCACCGTGAGTGCCATGTTCAGGTTCTGCTCCGCCAGTAGCACGGTGAGCTTTCCCTTCAGCCGGCAGATCACCTGGCCGATGCTCTTGACCACCATGGGCGCCAGCCCCTCGGACGGCTCGTCCATGATGAGCAGGTCGGGGTTGAGCATCAGAGCGCGCGCGACTGCCAGCATCTGCTGCTCACCGCCGCTCAGCAGGTTCGCGTGAAGACCCTGGCGCTCTTCCAGGATGGGGAAGAGGTCGTAGACCATCTCCAGGTTCCAGGCCCCGTCGGCCTCGTTTCCGCGGGCCGCGACCGTCAGGTTCTCCTTCACGCTGAGCGATGGGAAGACGATGCGTCCCTGGGGGCAGAGGCCGATGCCCCTGCGCGCTATCTGGTAGGGCTGCAGACCGGTGAGGTCCTGTCCTTTGAAGCGCACCGTCCCACTACTGGGTGCAGGCAGCCCCATCACGGAGCGGATGATGGTGGTCTTGCCCATCCCATTGCGCCCCAAGATGGCCACTGTGGTGCCTTGAGAGACTTTCAACGAGAGATCCCACAACACGTGGGTATCGCTGTAGTAGGTGTTTATTTTGTCGAGCTCTAGCAACTGTCGTCACTCCCCAGATAGATCTCCTGCACCTTCGGATCGGCGCTCACCTTCTCGGGGCTACCTTTGGTCATGATCTCTCCGGAATAGAGCACCATGATCTGATCGGCGAGGTTGAAGACCAGGTCCATATCGTGTGCACAGAAGAGTACGGTGGTCTCTCCGGCCAGCTGGCGGATGACGTCCGCAAACACTGCCGCCTCCGCCGTCGGTAGTCCGGCGGTGGGCTCATCCAGCAGTACCACCTTGGGCTTGCCTGCGAAGGCGCACAAGAGCTCGACCAAGCGCTGGTCACCGTACGAAAGCACCTGCAGGGATTCCCACCTCCTGTCGGCCAGCCCGACCAGATCGAGCATCCGCTTTGCCTCGTCACGCATCGACTTTCGCTTCTCGAGGCGCTTGAACATCTGCATATGGTTCTTCTCGGCGCCATGCAGCGCGAGGAGGACGTTGTCCCGGACCGACAGCTCGAAGAACAGATTGTTGACCTGGAAGGACCGCCCCACGCCCCGGTGCAGCCGCTTCTCTGGTGAAAGCTTGGTGATGTCCTCTTCCTCCAGGTACACACGACCGCCCGAGACCGGAAGCTGACCCCCGATCATATTGATGAGAGTCGTCTTGCCAGCGCCATTGGGTCCGATCAGCGCCAGCTTCTCGCCGGGTTCCACCGCGAAAGACACGTCGGTGAGCACCTTCACTCCGCCGAAGTGCTTCGAGAACTGTTCGACCCTGAGCGTGCTCATGGCTTCACCTCACTCTCAGGCACGGCCTGCAGACCCTGGGGTCGTCTTCGCAGGAATCCCCACCTGTCCCAAGCTCTCTGCAGGTAGGGGGCGATACCTCCCGGAAGTAGCATGACCGCGAGAACGAAGATAACGCCCAGGATAATGTCCCAATAGTTCGCCCAGTGGACGATCGCAAGCTCCCGCACCCAGATCACCACCGCGGCACCCAGACATGGCCCCCAGAGAGTGCCTCGACCCCCAAGGATGATCATCAGCATGGGGTACGAGGACATCTCCAGCGTCAGCGTCGAGGGCGTCATGCTGCCACCTTCGTACGCGAACAGTATGCCGGCCACGCCGGCGAAGATGCCGCCCACTACCACGCCCACATACTTCTGTCGCCAAGTGTTGAAGCCAAGGCTCCTCATCCGTTGCTCGTTGATGCGTACCCCCACCAATGTCCGGCCAAAGGACGAGTTGGCTATGTACCGCAGGAGCACGTAACAGAGGATGAAGAACGCCAATACCATGTAGTAGTACTTGAGATTCGTCCACTGGATGTCGAAGCCGAGATCGGGCCGGTCAGTCCATGTGAGGCCATCGATGCCGTTGGTGACCTTCGTCCACTTCGTGGCGATCACGAAGAAGACCTGCCCGAGGCCCATGGTGACCAGGAGGTAGTAGATCCCCGACACCCTGAGGCTGACGTAGCCGAAGGCCAGAGCCGTGACGAATGTGACCGCCAGGGCGATCGCCGAAGCCACCCAGAAGTTGGTCATGCCCAGTTTGACCACTACGGCCAAGACAGTGTATCCACCGACCCCCAGGAAGGTCGCATGTCCAAAAGAGACGAGTCCGGCGTAGCCCATGGTCAGGTCGAGACTGATGGCGAACAGGGCGAAGATCACCACCTTGGTCAAGATGCTCTGCTGGTAGGTGCCCAGGGCCACCGGCACAAGAGCCAAGACTAGGAGCATGACCGTGTACGGTATCGCCGTATGCAGGGCCGTCCGCCACGCCGGCACTTCTACTCCGGCCACAGGCTTGGAGGGGACGGCGCTCGCCTCTTCGCCGACACGTTCGACCTCAGAACGGCCCCGTTTGCGCCTACGGCGCGTCTTGTCCAAGTACATGGTGGCGGTGGCCCCGCCCGCCATGGGTCGCCCCAATAGTCCGCTGGGTTTGATGAGCAACACCAGTATCAGGGCGACATAGGACACGAAACCGGCGTAGTTGGAGAAGTACGCCGAGCCAAACGCGTTCAACAAGCCCAGAACGATGCCACCGACGAGCGCTCCCTGGATGGATCCCGTGCCGCCCACTACGACCACTATCATCGACAGCAGCAGCACGTCCCAAGCCACCTTCAGGTTAATACCTGTCGCGGTAGCGCCGATGAGCCCGCACATCCCGGCCGCGAAAGCGCCGAGAACGAAGACACCGGTGAACACCCGTTTGAGATTGATTCCCAGAGATCCGGCGATCTCCCTGTTATCCATTCCGGCCCTTACCACCGCGCCTGTCCTGGTCTTCTCCTGTAGCAGCCAGAGCAGCACGGCCATCAAGAGACCGAAACCGATGATGAAGAGCTTGATGTTGGGTATTCCCACGCTCCCGATGACGGTGGAGCCCGCGAGCCAACTCGGCCAGCTAGGCAGTGCCTGACCACTCGGGAACCCGCCCCAGATATTGCGGATGGCTCCGGTGATGATGTAGATGAAGCCGATGGTAAGCAGCACCTGGCTGGTGGGTTGACCGTAGAGCCGCCGCAAGAAGACGACCTCCAGCAGCAGGCCGATGATGCCGGCGCACACCGCTCCGGCCAGCACGCCCGCCCACCATCCCCACGAGCTACCCGCGTGGGTGGCTACGGATAGGGCAACGTAGCCCCCCACCATGTACAGCGCCCCATGGGCCAGGTTGATGATGCGCATCAAGCCCATGGTCAGCGTCAGGCCAGCGGCCAACAGGAAGAGGATGAACCCAAGAGACAGTCCGAAGACGAACACTGAGACTACGTTGGCCATATCAAGCTCCCGTACCTCCCTCTAGCGGCGGTCGTGCTGTTGCGCCTTACTCGTTGGCGATCGTGGGCGCGGGATTTGGGCCCCGCCTCAGAGGCACGAGTCCATCCCGCGCCCACGACCTGACTTTGACTATGTACTACTCTGTGGTCCTACTTGCCGAAGCCGGCAGTCGGGACCGCTGGGTACGTCTTGACGGTCTTGTACTTGTACGGCCAGGTCGAGCCTTCGCCGTTCGATGTCACTTCGCATATGTATATGTCTCTGATAGCGACATTCGGCCATTTGCTGGTGGCGTCGAAGTAGGCAGGACCCTGCGGACCCTCCCACGGAGTCGATAGCATGCCCGCTACCAACGTAGCCGGGGTGGTGTCTCCACCGTTGGCCTCCAACACCTTGATGAACAACTGAGCTGCGTCATAGGGGTTGGCGTTGCTGCCGTCCAGTGCGAGCGGGCCGGTTTCAGGAGGCTGGTCCGCTTCCCACATGGCTACGAAGGCCTGGTTGAGCTCAGTGGCGAGGTCAGGCGAGTACTCGATCGGAGTCGGGGTACCGGCCATCTTCGCAGCTGCGGTGGGGTTGTTCAGATCCTTGAAGATGTACGGGTCGAAGGTCGCGCCGTGGAATGCACCGGCCTTGGGCATCGTGATGCCCAGCTGGTCGAATGCCACGATGAGCCTTTGGGCATCCGCGCCGGGGAACCAGTAGACCAGCGCGTCGGCAGGCTTGAGCGTCGTCAGGATGGACGAGAAGTCCATGGTGTTCTGCGGAGCAGTCAAGGCCTGCACTATGGTGCCGCCCAGAGCCTGGAACTCGGCCGCGAACGGGTCCATGAAAGTCTTCCCTGCCGCCCCTTCGGGGGCCAGGGTATCAACGTTCCTGTACCCCAGAGTATTGTAGGCGTAGTCGGCCATGCAGGTAGGTTGCTGCAGATTCGAGCCGCCTGCCGCAACGACCCACGGGTTGTTGATGAAGATGACTTCAGGCGAGGGGCTGTAGATGAGCAGCGGGATGCCGGCGGTCTTCATGTAGTTGGCCACCGTGTATTTCTCGCCGATCGCGGTGGGGCCGAAGATGATCGCCACTTTGTCCTGCTCGACCAGCTTCTTGGCCCTGGCGAGCGCCTGATTGGGGTCGTCGGCAGCGTCTTCAGTAATGATCTCGATCGGGCGATCACCGATGCGCATGTCGATGGCCTCAAAAGCCAGCTCCAAGGAACGCTTCATGTTCAGACCCGTTGTGGCTTCCACTCCGCTGGCGTCCACTATGTGGCCGATCTTGATGGGTTCGCCCGTTGCGGGCGGCAAGGTTTCGCCCGTGGTGGTGGTCTCTTCGGTGCCGCCGCAAGCCACCGCCAGAAGCGCGACCACGACGACTAATGCAAAGACCCCCGCCAACAAGTATCGTTTCTTCACTGCTCCACCCTCCTTTTGTCCTTGAGAAGACTTGGTGCAACTCGAACAGAAACAGAGCTGATGCTTGCTCTCGCCCCCGCCCCCTCCTTTCCTGGTGACTACGGTCGCGACTGCTTTGTCAGGTTGACGGCCATGCTGTACAGCACCTCTCTGGCCGTCTCGACGTCATCTAGGGCGATCCCCCGCAAGGCCCGCTCGAGGTTCTGCTGTGCCAGCGGGATCAATTCAGCCGCCATCTTGCGCCCCTGCTCAGTAAGATGGACGAGTTTCGAACGGCCGTCTTCGGGATTGGGCCTACGCTCCACGATGCCCTGCTGCTCCAGCTTGGTGATCAGGTGGAAGGCGGCGACCTTGCTGCGGTGAAACCGATCAGCCATCGTCTGTTGAGGGAGCCCGTCTTGTTCCCACAGTTGAGCGATGAAGGAGTACTGCTCGGGGCTGACTCTGTATCCGGCCTCCTGGAAGCTCTTCACCAGGCCTTCTTGTATGCGCCTGGTGCAATAGGCGATCACCCAGCCCATGGGGTCGGTGGGCCAACTCCTCGTTACTATGGATGACACATCGCCAGATGCCGCCAAGGGGCCCCCCGGTGTTTCCGGACACGCTATAGTCAGTAACCCTAACGAGTTTCGCCGGCGCTGTCAAGAGGTTTAGTGACTAAACCAAACTGCTGTGGGGCGTCCCTTACCAACAAGACGAGGCGGCCACGGACGAATCCCCGAGGGGAGAGGTCCGCGGCCGCCTCTCTAGTGTGCGGCTCTGTATCAGACGCGGTCGCTACATCAGCCCAGCTCGTTGCCGGCGATGAGCACACTCACGGTGGCCGAGCCCGGCTCTCCACCCTGGTTGTGGGTGAGACCCAGGCGAGGGTTCTTGATCTGGCGCTTGTCGGCCTTGCCCTGCAGCTGCTTGTAGACCTCGTACAGCATGCGTAGTCCGGTCGCGCCGATGGGATGACCGAAGCACTTGAGTCCGCCGTCGGTGTTGACCGGGAGGTCGCCCTCGAGGGTGAAGCTACCTGCCTCGATGTCGTCCTTCACCTTGCCGCGCGGCGAGAACTGCAGGTCCTCCATGATGGTCAGCTCGGTGATGGAGAAGCAGTCGTGCACCTCGGCGATGTCGATCTCTTTGCGGGGGTCCTTGATGCCGGCCTCCTTGTAGGCGGCCAGACCACCGCGATAGGTCTCCTCCACGTGCGCCAGGTCGTACTTCTGGCTGACCCAGCCTTCACGGGCACCCTGACAGATAGTGGCGGCCTTGATGTATATCGGGTCGGGCCGGAACTTCTTGGCCAGGTCGGCACGGCAGATGATCGCCGCAGCGGCCCCGTCACTTACACCACAGCAATCGAACAGACCTAGAGGGTAAGCGATCATGGGAGCATTGATAGCCTGCTCGAGAGTAATCTCACGCTGAAAGTGAGCTTTAGGGTTGAGCGAGCCGTTGTGATGGTTCTTTACAGCGATCTGAGCCAAGAGCTTCTTGCCCTCGTCATAGCTCAGACCGTACTTGGCGAAGTACCCCGTGCCCATCATGGCGAAGCCGGCAGCCGGGGTCTGCGTGGTGATGCGGTAGCTCCACGTAGCCACCGGGCGCGTCTGCGGCAGACCGGTGAACCCCGTGTCCTTGAGCTTCTCGGCACCGACCGCCAAAACCACGTCATATATGCCGGCGGCCACAGCGTAGGCAGCGCCCCTGATGGCCTCTGACCCGGTAGCGCATTGGTTCTCCACGTGAGTGGCCGGGATATATCCCAGCTTCAGCGGAGCGGTCATGATGGAGCTGGACTCACCCGCGAACACACTGCCCCACCAAGCGGCTTCGATGTCCTTGGGTCCGACACCGGCGTCCTCGAAGGCTTCGTAGGCCGCTTCGACGATCATGTCTTCGAGGCTCTTGCCCCAGTTCTCGCCGAACCGGACACAACCCATGCCGACGATAGCGACTCTGTCTTTGATACTGTCCATTACTTGCACCTCACCGGCTGGCACTTCCACCAGTAGTTGTGGATGCCCCCGACGCTGTAGAGAAGGCGGAAGGTCATCTCGAGGGACATGCCGACCTCGACGGCAGCAGGATCACGATCGGTCATGTCGCACATGAGGCGACCGCCGCCCTCGAAGTCCACGAAGGTCACCGTCACCGGCGAGTCCATGGTCTCGATCACGTAGTCGTGGGAGAAGGAGAACGCCTTCGCAGGTACATCCTGGAAGTTGTAGGGCTCCATCTTGTCCTTGGCGTGGCACTCCACGCAGACGCGCTGAGGCGGATACTGCGGGGTGTTGCAGACGGTGCACTTGGTCCCGGTCAGCCGGAGCTCCCAGGGCACCTCGCGCCACTGAGCCACAGGTGACGGCGTGCGGGCCTCCAGCGCCGGCCTAGCCGGCGGCTGGACGGTCACAAGCTCGCGCCAGCGCAAGTACTTCATGTAGCTGGGCAGCATCGCCTTCGCTTGCAGGTTCTTCTGGATGCCGCACCGGTCACCCAGCGCATCGATCTTGGCGGTCGCTTCGAGGACCGCGGTATCACAACCGTTGCCGTAGCTGACGAGCAGGATCTTGTCACCCTTCTTGGCGCGCTCAAGACACTGCACCAGGCTCATGAGAGAGAGGGCGCAGCCTGTGTCGCCGACACCGGCGTGCAGCGCGTCCTTAACTTGAGTCTCTTCGTCGACGCCCAGCTTCTTGCACATGCCGGACAGCTGGCGCGCGTTCGGCGCACTGAGCGCGACGTGCGCGAAGTCGGACGGTGCCAGACTGCTCTTCTTGAGCAGGGCGCCCACCGCCTTCTTGACGGTCGCTCCATAGCCTTCGTCCATGGCGAAGCGGTCTTCAGCCGAACGCACGAAGGTATCTTTGCCCGACCGCCAAACATCCTGGATCTCTTGGTACATAGAGTCGAACTGCTTGACCTCGGCAACCACATCCTTGGCGCTCACCAGGAGCGCCGCGGCGCCATCGCCGAAGTTCATCTCGGCGGGGCCTGCCGGATAGCCCAGGCGCATATCTGAAGCCACGACCAGGACACTCCCGACCGAACCGCTCGCGGCGGCATCCAACGCTGCTTTCAGCGCGTTGGTGCCGCTCCGGAGCGAGCCGCCGAAGTCCATGGTCACCGTCTCCGGCTTGAGACCAAGGACGGCTGCTACGAAGGCTGCAGTCTGCTTCTCTTTGTACGGCGGCGTGGTGGAGGCGAAGTAGAGCCCGTCCACCGTCCCGCGGTCGATGCCCTTCAGGCAGTCCCGCGCGGCGGCCACTGCCATGGTGAGGCTGTCTTCGTCGTAGCTGGCGACAGCACGCTCGCCGGCTCCGCGTCCGCCACCCCAAGCCTTGGCCATCTCCTTCCGGTCAAGCCTGAAGTACGGTATGTATGCCCCATAAGAGGCTATTCCTGCCATCATCACTCTCGCTTAGTAGGTCTAGCTTGCTCGGTCTCGCGTACTCGGCCTACTTGCTCAGCACTATGTCGCCGAGGTAGACGTCCTTGGAGGTCTTCGTGGTGACAGTCTGTCCTTTGTAGCCCTTGGCTTCGACCTTGACCGTGTACTCCACATTGCCCTCCAGCCCCTCGAACTCGAAGTCGCCGAAGCCGTTGGTCTTCATCTTCTGGGTCTTGCCGTTGCCGGAGATGACGATCTCGATGTCCTTAGCCACCTCGTCGACGTCGCCGTACACGACAGTCCCGGCCACGAACTTCTTGGGCAGGCCGAGGTACAGCACCTTCTCGCCCATGGCGTAGTCGGGCCGCAGCGCCTCAGCCTTGGCCGCCAACTGAGCGGCCTTGCTCTTCGGGTCGTCCAGATCGCCGAAGATGAGAGCGCCGCTTGGGCAAGACTCCACGCAACGGGGCTCGGGGTCGCCGGTATCCAGCAGATGGGCACACATGGTGCACTTCTGCGCCAGTTCCAGGTCCTCGTTCCACTCGATCTGGCGATAAGGGCACATACCGACTAGCTCTTTGTTGCCCTTGGCCTTTTCGGGGTCGATGAGTACGATGCCGTCCTCACGACGGTAGATAGCTCCGGTCTGATCCAACTTCACGCAGGCAGCCGAGTCGCAGTGCGCGCAGGTCACGGGGACGTGGTCCACCTTGACGTGCGGGTACTGACCGCGCTCGATCTCGCTCACCTTCATCCAGTCCATACCCCTCATGGGCTGCGGAGCCGAGTAGCCCGGGTACTCGTTACCGGCGTATTCGTCGCGGCACGTGAGGAAGCAGTTGTAGCAGCCCACGCACTTGTTGACGTCGATTACAATCCCATACCTAGCCACTTGTTATGCCTCCCACTTACAGACTTCAACGAGATAGGACATGTTGGCTTCACCATGCGCGTTCTTGCTGGTGTAGCGCGACGGCGACAGCAGGTTCACGCAGCCGCCTCTATCGATACTGTCGGCGTTGCCGGGTTCCAACGGATCGTACTTCGCACCTGCCTGGTACGAATGCACCAGGCCCGGACGGACACGCTCGGTCACCAGAGCCACACCGAGCACCCTGGCGCGGTCGTTGTAGACCATGACGATGTCGCCGTCCTTGATGCCGCGAGCCTCAGCGTCATCGGGGTTGAGGCGCATGGGCCAGTACGCGTAGCCATCTTTGATGATGCGGTGCTGGCGGATGTCGTTCAGCCAGTCGATCTTGTTGTCCTGATGCGTGTGATACGAGAACTTGGCGTGCGGGGTCATGATTATCAGCGGATACTTGTCTACCAGACCCTTAGTCTCGTGCCCCTCGAACAGCGGGATGTACCGCGGCATGATGGGACGCTCGGGATCGTCGCCGAAGTGCTTCTCCAGGATGGTGCGCTTGAACTCGATCTTGCCGGACGGGGTCGCCATCTCAGCGGCCTTGTCGGTACCGGCCATCGGGTTGAAGCGGTCGGGGGTGTCCACCGGACGACCCTCGTAGTACCACTGGTTGGAGATGGTGGGCTTGTAGTCGTCAGGCACCGACGGCACCACGAAGTAGCCCTTCTTCTTGAACTCCTCGTAGGTGACGTGCTTGGGCAGATCGGTGATGGCGAAGACTTTCTTGATCCAGTCTTCTTCAGAGTTGCCCTCGGTGTACTCCTCCAGGATGCCCAGGCGCTCTGCCAGTTCGCAGTAGATCTGGTAGTCGGGCTTGCTCTCCCACAGCGGCTCGATGCACTTCTGCTGGTACATGAGGATGCGGTGGTTGCAGTTGACGTTGCCGTTGCCGTAACCACCCGGCTGTGCCCACTCCGAGATGTCCTCATGCTCGAAGTTGGTGCTGGCCGGCAGGATGACGTCGCCGAACTTGGTCTCGGACTGCCAGTGGCAGTCCTGCATGACGACGAACTCCAGCTTGGGCGACTGGTACATGCGCACCCACTTGCTGGTGTCGGTCATGGTGCTGATGAACGAACCGCCGTGGCGGTGGATCATCTTGATCTCGGCGCCGCCCGGGCCCGGCTCCGGATACTGCATCTTCTTGAACTGCTGCTCGGGGTACTGCACGCAGAAGCCCTCGCCTAGCCACTCGATCTTGCCGTCGAGGATGGCTTCGGGCAGGCTCAGGCGGTAGACCTTCTGGGTGACCTCATTGCGGTCGGGGAAGGTGGGCTGCTTGGCCACCAGGCCGAACACGTCCCAGCCACAGTCGGAGTAGCCGGCGCTCTTGAACGTCATGTCGAGCGGCGCGCCGTGGGCGGTGCCGCCCCAGATGTTCACGCCCTCTTTGCCGACACCCATCATGGCCGCCAGATGCACTATCAGGCTGCACCACTCGGTGGCAAAGGAGTTGCGGCAGGCGCCGGCGGTGCCGTACATGGAGCCGGTGGCGAGCATGGTCTTCTTGCTCATCCACTGCCGGGCCAGAGCCTTGATGGTGTGGGCCGGGATGTCGCAGATAGGAGCCGCCCACTCGGGGGTCTTGGCTACGCCGTCCACCTTGCCCAGGATGTAGTCTTTCCACTCGTCGAAGTACATGGTGCGGTTCTCTACGAACCAATGGTCGTAGGTGTCGTCCTGGATCCACTGGTAGGCGATGGCCTGCGCCAGGGCAGCGTCGGTGCCGGGACGAGGGGCCAGCCACTTGTCGGCCATGTGGGCCGCGGTGGCGTTGCAGTAAGGGTCGATGAAGATGGCGCCGATGCCGAGTTCGCGCAGCCACTCACGCCAGATGACCGTCTCTTGGCCACCGTAGCCACCGGCTGAGGTGTTGGGGTCTACTGACCAGTACACCACTTGCTCTGTGTTCTTCATGGCCTCGGCCAGCATGTCGAAGCAGTCGCACTGGCCGAAGCGCCAGTACCAGCCCCAGGTGTGCATGCTGCCCCAGTGCCAGCCTTCCCAGCTGTCCGGGTTGTCGAGCAGCTGGGTGTAGCCCAGGATGTTGTAGAACCGGGGCATGGGGCCCATCTTGTAGTACAGAAGACCGTAGTTGTGGTGCGAGGAGACGTAAGCCGTGATGGCGGCCTTGCCGTAGGTGCTCTGTACGCGCTTGATCTCACTGGTCACCAGGTCAAGAGCCTCGTCCCAAGAGATGCGCTCGTACTCGTCCTTACCGCGCAGCTCCGGATGGCGCTCGCCGTTGGGGTCGAAGTTCTTGCGCTTCATGGGGTACTTGATGCGGTTCTCAGAGTAGACGCGTGTCCGCTCAGCGATGTTGAACGTGTTGATGGTGGTCTTGCGAGGGTCAGAGAACTTCTTGCCCTTGGCCTCGATAGTCCAGTGACCACCGTCTTCTTCGGTCAGCCTCAGGGGACGCATGCGGGTGATGACACCGTCCTTGACGGTCACCTTCAGCATCCCCCCGATGCCGGTGTTTATGAATTCCTGTTCTGCCATATCGCTACTCACTCCATAACTCTCGTGGACATCATTCGTTCGTTCACCTCTAGCCCTCTCGCCTACGACCACCCGGGCCCTAGGCGCTTGCACGCCTTCTTGGTCATAGCGTCCCTACTTGCCGTCCCACTTGGCCACTTCGACCAAGCACGAGTTCTGGGCCTCACCGGGGGCGTTCTTGGATACCATGCGCATAGGGGTGAGTTGGTTCATGCAGCCACCCCTGTCCGGGCTGCCCGGCTTGCCAGGTTCCAGCGGGTCGTACTTGGCGGACGCTTCATAAGAATGCACGACACCCGGGCGCATGCGGTCGGTGACCAGAGCGGCGCAGATGACCGTGCCTCGGTCGTTGTAGACCTTCACCAGGTCGTGGTGCTTGATGCCGCGCGCCTTGGCATCGTCAGTGTTGATGCGTATCGGCCAGTAGGCGTAGCCGTCGATCTTGACCCGGTGCTGTGGGATATCGTTCAGCCACAGGCTCTTGTTGTCGTTGTGAGTGTGATACGAGTAGCGCGGATGTGGCGTGATCATCTGTAGCGGCCACTTCTGCACCAGTGCCTCGGTGTTGTAGCCCTCCCAGCTCGGGATGTAGCGGGCCATCGGAGGCCGCTCCTCGTCATCTGGATCGAAGGCCATGAGGGTCTGCGCTACGAACTCCACCTTGCCGCTCGGAGTAGCCAGATTGGGTCCGTTGAACGGCGGTCCCGGGGGAGTGCGCTGCTCCGAGGGCACGTTAGCGTCAGTGCCTTCGTAGAACCAGCGGAAGGAGACTATCGGCTCCTCGTCGTCGGGCCGGCAGGGCACCACGAAGTAGCCCTTTTGCGTGAACTCCTCCCAGGTGACGTACTTGGGCAGGTCGGACTTGTCGAAGACTATGCGATTCCAGTCGTCGATGGTGTGGCCCTCGGTGTACTCCTGCTCAAAACCCAACCGCCCCGCCAGAGCTGCGTATATCTCGTAGTCGGGCTTCGCCTCCCACAGGGGCTCGATGCACTTCATCTGATAGATGATGACCCGATGGTTGCTGTTGAAGTCGTTGAACCCGTAGCCGCCGGCCGCGCCCCACTCGGAGAGGTCGGAGTGCTCGAAGTTGGTGGTAGCCGGCAGGATCACGTCGCCGAACTTGGTCTCGCTCGACCAGTGGCAGTCCTGCATGACCACGAACTCGAGGTTCTCATGCTGGTACATCTGCACCCATTTGTTGGTCTCGCTCATGGTGCCGATGAACGACCCGCCGTGGCGGTGGATCATCTTGATGGGGGCACCGTCCGGCCCTTCCTCCGGGCAGGTGAAGGGACGGAACTGCTGCTCGATGTTCTGCCCACAGAAGCCCTCCCCGATCCAACTCTGCGGCGGGTTCATGACTATCTCGGGCAGGATATGCCTATAGGTCTTCTGAGTGACCGGATTGCCGTGAGGGAAGTAGGCCTTCTCGGCGACGGTGCCGAACGCGTCCCAACCGTTGTCGGAATAGCCGAACATGTGGAACTTCATGTCTAGCGGAGAGCCCTTGCCGGTGCCACCCCAGAAGTTGACCCCTTCTTTACCCATGCCCTGCATCGACATGAGATACACGCAGAGACGGCACCACTCGGTGGCGTAGGCCTGGCGGCAGGCGCCGGTAGCTCCGAAGATGCTGGCCACCGCCAACATGGTCTTCTTGGCCGCCCATTCACGCGCCAGGGCCGTGATGGTGTGAGCGGGTACGTCGCAGATCTCCGCGGCCCATTCCGGGGTCTTGGGCGTGTTGTCCTTGCCCTCACCCAGGATGTGCTTCTTCCACTCCTCGAAACCGTAGGTGCGGTTCTCCACAAAGAAATGATCGTACGTGTCTTCTTTGAACCACACGTAGGCGATGGCCTCGGCCAGCGCCGCGTCGGTGCCAGGTCTGGGCGCTATCCACTTGTCGCCCATGGTGCTCATGGTGCAGTTGTTGTGCGGGTCGATCACCACGAACTGGATGCCCAGCTCCTTGAGCCACTGCCTCCAGATCAGGTTGTCCTGACCGCTGTACATATAGGAGGTGCTGTTGGGGTCCACAGACCAGAATATGATCTGCTCGGTATGCTTCAGGGCGTCCTGCAGCAGTTCAGACTGCTCGCAGTGACCCAGGCGCCACCAGTAGCCCCAGGCGTGGGTGGCCCCCCAATGCCAGCCTTCCCAGCTATCGGGGTTGTCCAGGCACTGACTGTAGCCCAGGATATTGAAGAAGCGGCCCAGCGGGCCCAACTTGTAGTGCAAGAAGCCCCAGTTGTGATGCGAAGGCGTCATGGCCGTTATGGCCGCCGGCCCATACTCCTTGCGGATGCGAGTGATCTCCCCCGCCACCAGGTCCAGGGCCTCGTCCCAGGAGATACGCTCGTACTCGTCCTTGCCCCTCATCTCAGGATGGCGGTCACCCTTGGGGTCGAAGTTCTTGCGCTTCATGGGGTACTGGATGCGGTTGGTGTAGACACGCGTCCGCTCCGGCACCTCGTAGCTCTGCAGAGTGGTCTTTCTGGGCGGCGTGAACTTGCGGCCCCGGGCCTCGATGGTCCATGAGGCCGCGTCGGTGTCGTCGAAGATGATGGGCCTCATCCTGGTGATGACGCCGTCCTTGACGTATACCCGCACCGGCCCGCCGACCGTGCACTGCATGAATACTTGCTCCTCAGACATCCGCGTACTCCCGTTCGTTACACTATTCCGCCAGCCGGTACCGAAGGACATTATGCGTCATAGACCTCGCCGATGCATGGCGAGATCTATGACGCTGACTGGTCACTGCTCACCGGGCGCGTCCCCTGGGGGACGCGCCCGGTGATATGTGTCCGACAAAGCTTAGCTGATTTTCAACGATAAGTGCCTATGCAGGCTCGCAGACTATCAGCCGACCAGGTTCGGCAGCCAGGTCGCGAGCTGCGGAACGAAGATCATAATGACCACCAATATGCACATGGTGAGCACGAAAGGCATCACACCTCGGAATATGGTGTACATAGGTACCTCTCGATGCGCACCTGCCAAGGTGAACACCACGACGCCCACGGGCGGGGTGATGCAACCCAGCATGATGCACAGCACGGTGAGGACGCCCAGCTGCAGAGGCTGGAAACCAAGCTCTACGAGCAGATCGTAGAAGATCGGCAGAGTGATGATCATCGCCGACCAGATATCCATCAAGCAGCCCAGGATGAAGAGCAAGAACACCACCATGAACATGACGGCGTACTTGTTCAGACCCGCCTCTAGGATACCGTTGGCTATGCTCGACGCGATGTTGCTCGAGGTTATGAACGAGCTGAAGTACCTTGCTCCGAAGATCAAGACGATGATCATAGCTGTGATCATCACGGCTTCAAGGAACGCATGTGAGTACGACTTCCAGGTGAGCTTCTTATACGGTAGGCTGACGAGCGTCATCGCCAGCACGCCCAAAGCGCCTGCTTCTTGCGGGGTGAAGACGGCCGTCATCAGACCGTACATGACCACCGAAAAGCCGACCAGGATGGCAAGCATGCCCTTGAGAGAGACGAACCGCTGCTTCCAGCTCGCCTTCGGTTGGATGTCGCACAGGCTGGGGTTGACCTTGCACTGGATGGCTATCTGCACCATGAACATCACGGTGAGGACGAGGCCCGGAATGATGCCAGCGATGAACAGATCGGACACGTTCGCAGCCGGGTCTTGCGCGATAAAGCTGAAGACCACGAACGCCGCGCTCGGCGGGATCATGATGCCCAGGTTGCCGCCGGCAGCAATGGAGCCAAGAGACAGGGTGTCCTTGTATCCGTACTTGCGCATCTGAGGTAGAGCGGCCTTGTCCATGGTCATGGCCGTAGCGATGTTGTCACCGCAGACGGCGCCGAAGGCTGCGCACGAGCCGACAGCCGCCATAGAGAGACCGCCCCGGAAGTGCCCCACCCATTTGTTGAAGGTATCAAACGCGCTGTCGATAGGCCCTCCGACCGCGGCTATGCTGCCCATCACGATGAAGAGCGGGATGATCACCAGGATGCCGGAGTGCGCCGTGTCGTAGATGCTACTCGCCAGCGTCTGAGTGGCCGGGCCCCAGCCTCTCGTCAGGCAGAAACCGACGAATCCGCCGATCATGAGAGCGAACCCCACGTGCATCTTCAAGAACATCAGTGCGAAGAAGAGGCCGGCCCCTATGCACCCGCTGGCCCAAAGAGGTAGGGTACTCATCTCTTCACCAACCTATCGATAGAATGCAATACACGGGATACGTAGATCGGGATCAGGGTGAACACCCCGAAGCTGATGGCGAACACGAACGGGTACTTGGGCAGATGCAGTATGCCCTTTGTCACCTCTCCACGGCCCTGCATCTTCACGCCCAGCTTGACCATGTAGAAGACGGCGATGCACAAGATCGCCACGACCAGCGTGAAGATGATAGGCGCCAACACAGCCTGCGACTTCTTAGGTAGCACCTTGTATAAGACGTCCACTGTCATCTTCTCGTGGCCCATGTGCTCGAAGCCTGCGGCGAACGTGAGCATCAACAAGAGACTCATCTCGATGATGTCCGTCGCGCCCTCGAGCGGCCTGTCGAGATAGCGGCCGATCGCCGACCAGATCATTGTCACCGTCAAAGCACTGAGCACCAGAGCGCCGCCCCAAGCCATCCACTTGTAGATGGGTCTGATGAAATGCTCGATGCCGTTGGCGACCTTGCCCAGTGCGGTGGCGGGCTCTATCGCCTCGCCACCAGGGTGGTGCCCATGTTCACTCAATTCTTGTTCCTCCAGTTTTTCCGTCTGTCCCCGGCCATGACGGCCGGGGACAGACGATCGTCTCAGTTAGACTCGCCGTTCTACTCAGCGGCCGTGGTGGTCGTCCCACCGGCATCACCGGCCGAATACTGCTCGATCAGCTCCGTGGCCCTCGCGCGGACGGCCTCAGTATCGAGCTTGTCTGCATACCTTGTGACCCACTCGTCAAGGACCGGGGACAGTGCCGTCTGCCACTGCGCCCTCTCTTCGGCATTCAGAACGTAGATCTCGGTGCCCAAAGACGCGGCGCGCTCGGCTACCGCGGCACGGTCGAGACCGCGATCCTTCTGCTCAGGGACTGAGTGGTTGTCGATGACGTACTGCTCCTCGACCGCCAGGTACTTGAGAGCCGCCTCGATACCGCTCTCTTGGTTGAACGCGTCCTGGATCGCGGCCGGCAGGCTTTCCCACTTCTCCTGGCTCATCACGAATATGAGCGGACGCAGGAACAGGCCGACCTCAGTCCAATTGGTGGACCAGTTGTTGGTGTTGCCGGCATGGAACGACCAGCTCAAGAAGAGACCGTCGAACGCGTTCCTATCCAGCTGGGTCGCCAGGGAGTCGGTGCCCGCTTCAACCGGGACGCCACCAAGTGCACTGATGCACTCGGTCTCGGTAGCGCCACCGCTCCTGACCCTCTTGCCCTCTAGATCGCTGGGCAGTATCGCAGGCACTATGCCACCCCACTGAGCGGCCGAGATGAACCCGATGCCGAGCAGGTGGAAGTCCTGGAGTTCTTCTTGGCCGTATTCCTCGAGCAGGGTCCACATTACCTGGGCGCCTACCAGAGTGTCGGGGAACAGCATCGGCATCTCACCGTACTCGCACAGCGGGTAGACCCCAGGAGACCAGTCCGGCTGGAAGACGGTGATGTCGGACGTGCCGTTGAGAACGGCGTCGATCTGCTGCTCTTCCTTGACCAGGGTGTTGGCGCTATGGATGGTGAACTGCGCGCGGCCGTTAGAGGCGGCCGTCACGGCTTCGGTCCAAGGCACCAGGTAGGTATTGTACAAACTGGCCGAGGAGGGCATGCCCACCGAGGTCACGAAGTTGTAGTTCTCCATATTGTCAGTCGTATCCGGCGCAGTCGTGTCCGACGAATCAGTACCGTCGCCGCCACCGCAGCTGACGGCCACTAATGCCACGAAGCTCACAGCCAGAGCCACAGTCAGCAAAGCGACCAGCCATTTTGCCTTCTTCATGTCACTCCTCCCTAACCCTTTCCGCTTCTTGTCACGCCTACTATCCACATGTGATGCACTAAACGCCTCATCCCGCCGTTCGTCACCTCCTGGGTCCGCCGTCCGCTTCTATCTGTCGAATGGACAGTCGCCGGACGCACTCGTTTTCCTCGCCTTTATTGACCGCCTTGCCCCTGGCCTTTGCGAGGCCGGGGGCAAGGCGGTCAGATGGATCACAGCTCTGCGAATTGGATGAACACCGGGTTCTGAACAGGGACTTCCACCAGCGCCGTGAGCTCTCCCGTCTCGGAGTTGACAGCATAAGTGCGGATGACGTCGGCCGGACGATCCGGGACCATCAGGAATGCACCGTCAGGCGAGAGCGTCATGCAACGCGTCGCATCCTTGGGATCGTCAGACTTGCTCAGTTCGACGCGGCTCGTCTTCTTCAGATGACCGTCGTCAGAGATGCTGTAGCAGACGACGTCGTCTTGGCCGCGGTTGTTCATGTACACGAACTTGCCGTTGGGAAGCACCTGCAGGGTCGCAGTCTCATTGCGCCCAGTGAAGCCGGATAGCGTCGACTGCTTGTCGATGAAGGTGAGCACTCCACTCTCGGAGTCGAAGTTGAACGACCAGATCTCAGAAGAGAACTCGCAGGTCATGAACATACGACCCTTATGGTCGAACGCGCAGTGCCTTGGACCGGTCCCAGGCGGGCACTGGTAGACAGAGGCTATGGCCAACCTCTTGCCACCGATGCGGAAGACGTAGATCCTCTCGCCCGCCTTCTCGCACACCACCAGGAACTTGCCCGACGGGTCGATCACAACGATGTGAGTGTGCGGGCTGGCTTGCGCATGCCCGCCGCCCTGCGGCGAATCGTTCGGGTCGGTGCCGTACCCAGCGCACACATATACGTCTTGGATCTCGCCGATCGAACCGTCGTTGTTCAGACCATACTGGACCACTGTGGAGTCGTCATACTCGAACTTCTCCATCCACTTGCCCTCGGCAGTCTCGACCACTTTGACCACGTGATCGAAGAAGCCGTGGTTCGCGGTGAAGAGAAGACCCTTGTCCTCCGCCACGGTGATCGAGGCCGGCATCGCCCCAGCTGTGCGCTGCTGATTCAGAGGAGTCAGCGCTCCGGAGTTCTTGTCGACCTTGAACGACATCACGGCCGAGGCCGGCTTCTTCGGGCCTCGTCCATCGGTCTTTCTCTCGTCGACCGAATAGAGGATGCCCGCCTTCGGCGCGTAGGTCAGATAACCGGCACGCTTCGGCATATCCTTCGCACCCCCCGCGAGGGGGGTGATGCTGCTGCCATCCTTGGCTACTTCGAAGACATCGATGCCGCCGCCCTCGAACTTGTCAACGTGGTTACGCCCCACGTAAGCGATCAGCTTGCTCATTGCTTTCTCCTATCTATCCCGCTCGCTCGCCTAGACTCTTTCGGGGATGCCGGGAAGATCGGGGTACTTGGCAGCGACTTCCTTCAGCTTGGGATTGTCGAACTCCATCATGTAGCCCTTGTCCCAAGCGACCTTGCCGGCGATCTTGAGGTCGATGTCCATGAGGTCACCGGTCACGTGTGGGTAGAAGTTGTAGTCCTTGTTGGCCGGCGCCGAGCCGATGTGCCAATGCACGCACCGCGGACCCGAATGCTCGATGATGCGCCTGTAGTTGTCGTTCGGGCACTGGTCCTTGGTCACGGTGGCGTTCGGATGGATGCCGAAGTGGAACGTATCGAACTTCTTCATGCCCTCGCCGACCCTGTCCTCGAGCTCCTTGAGGGTCTTCTTGAGCAAGTCGGCTTCTTTGCCGCCCGTGATGTTGACCATCTTGCAGTCTTCGACCTCGACCTTGATGGGAGTCTCCCAGACCGCGGGCAGACCCATGTAGCGGCCCCAGTAGGGGAGCATGCGGTCGAAGTAGAGAACGCCGTTGACGTTCTTGCAGTTGACCGGCGGGTGTACCCACTCAGGCCAAGGGATGTAGTGGCTGGCATCGCGACGCCAGGAGTTGTACGGCATGCCCGGGATACCCTCGCGCTTGACGGGGTCAAGGATGTTGCCCGTGAGCGACGAGCCGTTGGGCGCGCTCATCTCGAACTCGGCCATGTGGTTCATGAACGGATTGGAGCTGAGGTGCCTGGACATGATCACCAACTCATGCGGGGTCCGGGCCCAGTCGGTCATCAGAAGCGAGGTGGTGACCGGGAACATGCGCACGTACCAGGTCTTGCACTCTTCGAGGTAACCGCGGAATTCGGCGTTCTCTTCGATAGCGAGGTCGAGAGAGAAGTTCATGAAGATGTCGGCGTTGGTGATAGCGCCCTTGAGGATGGGCGGCACTCTCCACTCGTGCTTCTTCATGACCTCGTCGATCCACATGACCGTGCAGTTGGCGCCGCGCGACGCGCAGACAGCCTGCACCCAGCTCACCGCGGTGGGATCGACATGGTTGGCACTACCATAGGCGCCATCGATATGCGCCCCGATGAGAACCTCCATACCCGGCTTGATCTGGGCATTGTGGTCCACCAACTGGATCAGTGCATCCATCGCCGCCTTGGGGATTCCTAACTGTTGACTCATAATCTTTCCCTTCTCTCCTTTTCTGACGCCTGCCTGCTATTGCTAGGGACATACTTGACACTCAACTCTACGTCAGTGACGCCCAGTTCTGCCAATGCCTGTGACCTCAGCTTGGTAAGGGCCGCGGCCAGTTGGTCGCGTTCCTGAACATCTAGAACGGAGAAGATGCGGCTGTCGACCGGGTTGCGAAGCGATTGCCGCAGTGTCTCGCGCCCCTTGTCGGTGAGCGTGACCACGGTCTTCGAGCGGCCCGAACCCGTATGTCTGGCGACGAGACCGTCACTCTCCATGCGCTTGAGCATCTCTGTGATGGATTGGATCTCACGAAAGATGCGGCGGGCGATGTCCGCGGGAGTGGCCTCGCCACCGTAGCTTTGAATGATCCACAATAGGGCGCGTCTCTCATTGCTTATGCCAAAGCGCTCGTACTCCGGGTTTCTCGCCCTCAAGATCGCATCCTTGGTCTGGGCGATGAGTACGAAGAGACTGAAACAGTCATCTTCTCTAAACTCTTGACAACCATCTGACATCCGGACTCCTGATACGTGTTCGTATACGAAGTTGCGCCAGCGTATCGCGGCACCGGACCCCCGTCAACAAACTTTAGTATCCCAACATTTGCAGGGGTGGAGGACTCGTGGCTGAGAGTCACCGCGTCGTGTGCTGTCGAACCGCTCCTGTTACCATCTGCGGCGTAGAGTCAAGCCCACCACCATTTGGAGGCGGACTGCCCATCGTGACAGGCGACTTGCGAGACAAGATCCAGCCCGCCGTAGTGCGGACCGTCAAGAACCCCCACTTGTGGGTGGTCCTCATGCTGTCTGCCCTGCTACTAGCCCTGTATCAGACGTGGCCGTGGTCGCCACGCAACTTTGAGACCGGGGTATGGCGCTACTTCAGCTGGCTGCAGGTGCTCGAGCCCTATGCGCTGCAGTTCGAGCTCAGGTACGAGCTGTTCGGGTTAGTGTTTCTCCTGGCCGTCACCTATGCCTCCATCACCCTTTCTTGGCCCGGAGGCATGCTGGCCTGGGGCCTTTCGCTGATCTGGGTGGTCCCGGCAGCCCAGGGCTGGCGAAACAGCCACGTAAGCCTGAATGTGGCGCTGCTGCTGCTACCCGTGGTGGTCGTGGCGGTGATCTCCGGAGAGCGCCGCTGGCGCGAGAGCGAGCGGCGGAACTACGCCGAGCGAGAGCAAGAACGCGAGACTTATATAGCGAGATTGGTGGAGACGCAGGAAGCCGAGCGGACCCGCATCGCCCAGGAGCTCCACGACGGCACGCTCCAGACCCTCATGGTCATCGCGAACAAGGCAGATGCTTTGGCCTCTTCCGCCCGTGACGAAGACCAGGCCAGGGGGAACCTGTGGATCAAGCGTCAACTGCTGCAGACCATGGACGATGTACGGCGGCTCAGCATGAACCTGCGGCCCAGCATCCTGGACAACTTCGGGCTCGTCTCAGGCGTGAGGTGGCTGGTGAACAACTGCAAGGAGCAATGTACTTGCGACGTGGACGTGGTGATCTCGGGCGAGGAGCCCACTATGTCCAGTCTTGCACAGGTCACCGTCTTTCGCGTCGTACAGGAGGCGCTCAGCAACGTTCAGCGTCATTCCCGAGCGAAGAACTGCGTTGTGATGATGGATTTCCAGCAAGACCATGTGCAGTTGGAGGTTAGAGACGACGGCCGGGGCTTTGACCTCCCTGAGAGGCTCGGGGCCTATGTGACCGACGGCAAGCTCGGCATGATAGGCATGGAGCAGCGGGTGCTCTCGCTGGGCGGAGATTTCTTCGTCGACTCCGTGCCCAAACGGGGCACGAAGATAGTGGCCTCGGTCCCCTACACCCCGTCAGCCGAGGTCGTCCAGGCTGAGTAAGCCCGACTTCAGACTCACGAAGATCGCTTCAGTGCGAGACCGCACGTGCAGTTTGGTGAACACGTCGACAAAGTAGCTCTTCACAGTGGCCTCACTGATGCCCATCTGGGCTCCGATCTCCTTGTTGGAGAGCCCCTTCGCCGCCAGGGTGAGTACCTCCAGGCCCTTCCCCGACAGCCGCTGGTCTGGGACTGTCTTGACCGCCTTGGTGCCGTGATGGATACCGTATCGGACGACCTCTTGTGACACCTCGCGGGATAGCACCATGTCGCCGTCCATGACAGCCCGCACAGTATGCACCACCTCCGGCCCGAAGACGGACTTGACCAGGTAGCCCCCTGCCCCCGCCTGCAGGATGCTGAAGATGGTCTCCACGTCGGTGTGGACCGTGAGGATGAGCACCACGACCAGCTCATTGGTGGACTTGATCTGCTTCGTGGCCTCGACACCGTTCAAGTTGGGCATGCTGATGTCCATGATGACGACGTCCGGCGAGAGCTCTTTGACCATACTCAGCGCTTCTACGCCGTCCCCGGCTTCGCCGATCACCTCGAGGTCCGGCTCCTTCTCCAGGATGTCGCGCAGCGCCCTGCGGACCAGGGGGTGGTCGTCCACCAAGAGGATACGTATCGGTCCGGTCTCAGTCGTCTCAGTGACCTGTGGCACCACTTCGCAGCCTCCGCTTCGAAGTCCGGGGCGCCGCCGGCCCAGCGGGCCTGCGGCGCCACGACTTCAACTCATCCAGGGAACTCTTACTAGAGGTTCCTCAAATACTCAGCGTACTCAGCCATCCGCGATAGCACGTATACGGCCCTCTGCGGGTCAGAACATGCTACCACTCGCTGCTCCGCCAGCTTGGCGTAGAGTTCCGGCTCAGACTCAGGCAGCGCGAAGACCGAGACGGCCAGCGGCTTGTCGATCTTGTTGGCCGCGATGGCTATGTTGTCAAGGCATTCCGGTACCGGGGTCGATATGACCAGGAGCATGTCGACGTTGTCATCATCGGCAACGATCTCAATGGCCTTCTGATAGAGGCCCGGGTCTAAGAGCGACGCCACCCCCGTATCGATCGGGTTGCCGAAGCCTGTACCGACCGGCGGGAGGACCTCGCGCAGTCGCGCCTCCGTCTTGGCTGTGGGCCGGGGTACTTCCAGACCCATGGAGTAGCAGTTGTCGGCCGTGCCGACCCCCGTGCCACCCTGCCCGGTGATGATCGCTATGCGATTGCCCTTGGGCAGTGGTAGATAGTCAAAGGCCACCGCGCACTCCACCACGTCCTGCACACTGTGCACCTGGATGATGCCGGCCTGCTTGAACATGGCCTGCCAGATGGCGGTGGAGCCGGCCAACGCACCGGTGTGAGAAGCGGCCGCTCGCGCGCCCTGCTCACTCATGCCACCCTTCCACAGGATGATGGGCTTGGTCTTTGAGACTTCGCGCGCCACCTCGTAGAAGCGACGCCCGTCTTTGACGCCCTCCATGTAAGAGACGATGGTCTTGGTCTTGTCGTCCTGGCCCAGGTACTCCAGGTAGTCCTCGGCGGCCAGATCGCACTCGTTGCCACAGGAGACCACGCTCGAGAAGCGCACGCCCTTGGTCGACAGGAACCAGACCAGATAGTCCACGAACGAGCCACTCTGAGAGACACCGCCCACGCTGCCCATCTCTGTGGGCACGCCCTTCATGAGCACCTGCGGGTAGGTGACCACGCCGTTGCGTGGGTTGAAGAAGCCCAGGCAGTTGGGACCGACCACCCGGCAGCCACCCTCGCGGCCGATGCGGCCGATCTCTTTCTCCAGCTCCTTGCCTTCCGCACCCAGTTCGCCGAAGCCCGAGGCGAATACCACGACGCCGCCCACTTCGCTGGCGACACACTCCTTCACCAGACCCAACACCGCGTCAGGCGGGGTCAGCAGGATGGCCAGGTCGAGCTTGTCGGGCACGGCACTGATGCTCGGGTAACACTTGATCCCCAGCACATCCTCGCGCTTGGGGTTGATGGGGAACAGCTTCTTGCAGCCGGCGTCCCGCATACCCTCGACGAAGAGGCGGCCGAAGCTCCCTTCCTTGTCCGTGGCACCGACGAGCGCCACAGATTCAGCGTTGAATATCCGGTCCAGTTGTTTGATGGTCTCTTTTGACATAGCGCTACTCTCCCAGGATGACGCGGGCATCGACGGCCATGGCGCCCTTGGAGTACGCGAAGATGGGGTTGAGATCCATCTCCCTCACCTCCGGGGTCTTGGCCACGAAGTCCGACACGCGCATTAGGATGTCCTCGAGCGCGCCTTTGTCCACGGGCTCGGAGCCGCGGAAGCCTTCAAGCAGCTTCGCGGCCTTGATCTCGTTCACCGCCTTGGCGGCGTCGGCCTTGGTCAGGGGCGCGAGCTTGAAGGTGACGTCCTTGAGGACCTCCACCCATACGCCACCCAGACCGAACATGAGCACCGGACCGAACTGCGGGTCGGTAGACATGCCGATGATGACTTCGACACCGGGCTTCGCCATATCCTGCACGGTGATACCCTCAATCTCAGCCTTAGGGTTATACTCTCTGCACGACTCCATGATGGCGTCCCAGGCCTCGGCCACGGCGTCCGCGTCGGCCAGGCCCACCTTCACGCCACCGGCGTCGCTCTTGTGCGAGATGTCGGGTGAAGACACCTTGAGCACGCACGGGTAGCCGATCTTCTTGCTGAGCGCCACCGCCTCCTCTTTGGAGGTGGCGAGCGCCATCTGGGTGGTGGGGATGCCAAGGCTGCGGAGCAGGTCCTTGGACTCCATCTCGGTGAGAACGGTCCGCGACTCGTTGCGGGCCTTCTCGACTATCTCTCTTGCACTAGCCATTTCTTACCTCATAACGACCTCGCGGCGCCCTGAGGCGCCGCGAGGACTCGGAGCTTCTTGTCACTACTGGGCGTTCACCAGGTCTGGGTGCAGCTTGAGCCGGTCGATCACTTCTTGAACGGTGGCCGGCACCAGGTGCTGCGACTTGGCCACAGACACGAGCTGCTCGACGAGTTGTGCGTTGGACGTCGCGAGCTCTTTCGGCCTGATGTACAGAGTGTCCTCGAGACCGGTACGCGCGTTGCCACCCATGGCGAGCCCGATGGTGGTCAGCGGCAGGTTGGCTTTGGAGATGGCGATGACCTGCCAGCTGGTGTCCTCGGGCAGCTCACGTACGCAGTAGGCGAGCAGCATGGGGTCGGCCTTCATGCCACCGGGGGTGCCCATGACAAAGGAGACCTGCAGCGGCAGGGTGACCAGCTCCTTCTTCACGAGATTCAGCATGAGGGGGATGTGGCCCGTGTCGTAGATCTCGATCTCGGGCTTGATGCCCAGCTCGAGCATGCGCTCAGCCAGCTTGTACATCTTGAGGGGCGGGTTGAGGAACTCGTTGTCGCCCATGGTCATGCTCGCGGGGTTGAGGGTAGCCATGGCCGGCTTGGCCTCGGCTATCTTCATGCGCTCGTCGTACGGCATGCCGCCGCCGGTGGAGAGCTGCACGATGCCCGGGCAGGCCTCGCGAACGAGCGCCACGGTCTTCTTGGCGACTTCCAGGTCAGCGGTGAAGCTGTCGTTGTCGCGAAGGTGGATGTGAATTACCGAGGCGCCGGCCTCGTAGGCGCCCTTAGCAGCGGCTGCGATCTCCTCCGGGGTCTTCGGCATGGCCGGCGTGTCTTTGCTCAGGGCCGCCGGGCCCGTCAGCGACGCGGTGATGATGGGGTTCATATGCTTGTGCCTCCTAGCACTTCTCGCCGGCCCGGCCGGCAGAGCTTCGGTTCTACTGGGGGATTACGTTTACCACTACCAACATTCTAGCCAACGTAGTGCCGGTGTTCAGCACCGAGGCGGCATCTCCGGGGCCTCTGTAGATAGAGTCCAAAGGAGTCAAGACGATCTTGTTGCCGTCCTTGTCGGTGAGCGTAAGCTCGCCCTCGATGAGGAAGTACACCTTCTCGTTCGGCGAGTCCTCACCACTGAACTCGATACCGCCGCCGGGCTCGTACTCGGACAGGCCACACCAGAAGCTCGAGAGCCCCTGGTCTGCGCCCATGAAGCGAGCGGAACGCATATTGAAGTGCTGGGCGTTCGGCAGGCCCCAGTTGCTGATCTCGGTATATGCGACTTTCTTCATCTGTCTCTTCACCCTCCTCGCGGGTCTCTATTGGGCTGGCGGCTAGGCCGCGTATAGTCCGCCGTCGACGTAGATTATCTGACCGGTGATGTAGTCAGAATCATCGGACGCCAGCAGGATTATGGCGCCCAGCAGGTCTTCGGGCGAACCCAGGCGGGCCTGGGGGATCTCGGCCGTCATCTTGGAGTAGACCTCAGGCTTGCTGAGGAACTCGCGGGTCATGTCGGTCATGATAAGGGCCGGCGCAACAGCGTTCACATTGATGCCGTACTTGGCCCATTCTACTGCCAGGGTGCGGGTGAGCTGATGCACGCCACCCTTGCTGCTGGCGTAGGCGGAGCCACCCATGGAGGGGGCCACCCAGCCGCGGACGGAGCCCATGTTGATTATCTTGCCCTTCTTCTGCTCGATCATGAGCTTGCCCACCGCCTGGCAGGGCAAGAAGGTGCCCAGGGTGTTGAAGCGCACTACCTTCTCGTATTCCTCTGCCGGCATCTCTTCAGCGGAGAAGCGGGCGTTGATACCGGCCACGTTGACCAGGATATCGATATGGCCGAACTCCTTCTTGACCTCGTCGACCATCTGCTGCATCGACTCGACGCTGGTGACGTCGTACGAGACGGCCAGAGCCTTGCGGCCCAGGGCCTTGACCTCATCGGCCACCTTCTGGGGGTCAGCCTTGGCCAAGTCGTCGACCACCACATCGGCGCCGGCCTTGGCGAGCCCCAGCGCGATGGGACGTCCCAGACCCCCGGCCCCGCCGGTGACGATTGCGACCTTACCTGTCAGATCGAACATCGGACCTCCTCTTGTATTACCTGGGATCGGCCGACCAGTCTTGTGGTCGCGATCAGTTGTTGGCCATGAACAGCTGCAACTGCTTGATGAGAGCGAGGTTCTTCTCTTCGAGCACCTCTTCGCGGGTCTTGCCGCTGTAGTCGTACCAGCCCTTGCCCGACTTGATGCCGAGTTCGCCCTTCTCGACCTTCTCGGTGACCAGCTTGGAAGCCGTGGTAGCGTTGCTCAGCCCGGGGAACACGCGGCCGGAGACGGTGGCGCATATGTCCAGACCGATCATGTCGTCCACTTCCATGGGGCCCAGGCACGCGAAACGGAAACCGGTGCTGGACTTGATGGCGGTGTTGAGGTCTTCGGGAGTACAGATGCCCTCGTCCAAGATGAACGCGCACTCACGGGTGATGGCGCCCATCACGCGGTTGACGATGAAGCCCGGCATCTCCTTGCGCACCAGAGCCGTCTTCTTGCCTGACTCTTTCATCATGCGCTCGGTGAGCTCATAGGCGGCATCGGAGGTCTTGGTGCCGCGGTGCACTTCGACCAGCGGGATGATGTGCGCCGGGTTGAAGTAGTGGATGCCGATGATGGTGGCCGGGTTGGGCATGCCCTCGGCCAGGGAATCCACGGTCATGCTGCCGGTGTTGCTACCGATGACCAGGTTCGGGTTGACGGCCTGGATGGCTCCGATGAGCGCGCGCTTGTCGTCCAGGTTCTCACGGATGGTCTCGACCACGTAGTCGATACCTTCGCAGGCCACGGCCATGTCGGTGGTGACCACACCCTCGACCCGGCCCACGACCACGTCGGCCGCCTCTTTGATGAGATCGAACTCGATGAACTGCTTGACGTTCTGCTTGATCTGGCTCAGGGCCCTCGTAAGCGGCTCCTCGCGACGGGCTACCAAACGCACCTGGAACCCGTTCTGCGCGAAGGACTGAGCGATGCCCTCGCCCATGGTACCGGTGCCGACGACCAGCACCTTCTCTGCCTTGTTGGCACTCATGTATTAGCCTCCGGAATGGTCTCGTACGAGAAGCAATTTATTTCACATACGCAGGCTCGTGTCAAGGAACTGTTCATGTAGTGGGGCCTTAGTTCATCTGATGAACAGTGTGTTCAGAATCCCCCGAAAAGGGGGCGCCCGGCGAGCCATAGCTCGCCGGGCGCCCCATCAGTCGTTCGCTCGCGCCTCAAGAGCGCTCGCTCACACAGCTGCCTATTTCTTGTGCTGCGGACGGTCGCCGGTAAAGTCGGCAGCGATCTTGTCGAAGTTGTGGCGGGTGGCCTCCAACTGCACCGCGTACATCTCGGCCAGCACGCGCACGCGCTCGTCGTCCTGGAAGAAGCGCTTCCACGGCCGCATGACCAGCTCGTGAGTCAGACGACGCACAGCGCGGCCGGTCTTCATGATGTGGTTCGCGATCTCGTAAGCACGAGCCAGCAGCTGATCGTGAGGCACGACCTCGTCGACCAGACCCCACTCGAGGGCGGTCTTGGCGTCGATCTTGGGCTCCATGTAAGCCATGTACGAGGCACGCCTCTGGCCTAGGCACATCCTGTAGGAGAAGTTCATGCCATCGCCGGGCACGATGTTGTGCGAGAAGTGGGCGTCTGAGAAGTAGAAGTCGGGGTCGCAGATGCAGACGTCGGCCATCAGAGCGAACTCGTAGTGCTGGCCGATGCCGTTGATAGCAGCGACGACCGGCACTTCGATGTCGTGGAGGAAGCGCCCCACGAAGTTCATGGTGTCGGGGACGTTGCAGTCGTACTTCAGGCTGACATCGGTGGAGTCCTCGACCTCGTCAAAGGACGCCGGGTCGCTCTTCTGGGTTATCCAGTACGGGTCCTCGCAGGTGAGGATGATCACTTCGTTCTTCTTGTCGTGGCCGATGGCGGTCCAAAGCTCGCCCAGAGACCTTTGTGTCTGGTAGCTCCACACACAGGCCTCGCCCTTCCAACCAAGACGGCAAAGAAGGATGCCGTCCTCGGTGCGCTCCAAGTGAGCGTAGTCCTTGAAACGTTCGCTGTATTCTTCCAGCGTCTCCACGTGAGCGTATTGCTGCAGTGCCATCGTCAACTCCTCCTGATTCCTATTGGTCGCGTCCTTTATTGCGGCGCGGGTCATCCGTAGGGACCCCATTTATCCACACCCGGGCACCTCTGTCAATCGGCTGTTCAGTCTATGATAGTGTAGTTCATAGACTGAACAGTGCCAGGGCTCGGGTATTCGGCCGGCGTGCGAAAGGAGTCTGGCGATGCCGAAGGCTGAGGGGACAGATCGGGCGGCCACCTATCAGGTCAGGGTGCTCGATAGAGCCATAGACATACTCGAAGCTCTCGCGGCGCGGCGGGGTGACCTGAGCATCCGAGAGATCGTAGAAGCGACGGGCCTCAATCGGTCCACCGCCATCCGCCTCGCCGCCAACCTCGAGCGCCGCGGGCTCCTGCAGCAAGATCCGACGAGCAAGCGCTTCCGGCTCGGACACCGGCTGTTCGAGATGGGCAGCCTGGTCTACTCGTCGCTCTCCGTGCTGCAGGCCGCAGCCGGTCCCCTATCATCTCTGGAGCAACGCTCGGGCGCCACCATCATGTTGGCTGTCCGCCAAGGGGAGCACAGTGTGACCGTGGACAAACGCCAGGGCGTCGGCGACGGCTTCGCGATGGTGCCCATGCCGGGAGAGGTGGGCGAGGTACGCCCTCTCACCTACGGCCCCGTGGGGCAGGTGTTCCTATCGACGCTGAAGGTCGAGGAGGCGGAAGCGCTCTTGGACAAGTACCCGCTGGAGCAGTACACGCCTTACTCCATCCTCAACCGCCGCCGGTACATGGCGCGGTTGCCTCAGGTCCGCAGCGAGGGCTACGCGATCGAGGTGAACGAGGTGGTCGAGGGGCTCATGGGCGTCGCTGCCCCCATATTCGATATCGCGGGCAGCACCGTGGGCGTGCTGTCCCTCGGATTCCCCGCGACCAGGGAGACCGATGTGGTCTTCGTGGACGAGGCCGTACGCAACCTCAATCACGCGGCTGGCGAGATCTCGGCCAGTCTGGGCCACTCGGGCCTTGCCAAGACTGCGGACGAGTCTGAGGCGACCGACCCGCCCGACGCATAGCCCGCCGTCGTGCCCCCCGGTGTTCACGACGGGCCCCAGAGCACCGCGCACCAAGGCGAAGCAAGATCAGATCGCGGTGGAAACGGACAGCCTAGGGGCGGCCCGGCTGGGCCGCCCGCGCGGCGCTGATCATAGCGGCCACGTTGTCCGGCTTGGCCGTGAAGGGAACCTCACAACCCGAGCCCAGTATGAAGCCACCGTCGTGTCCCATGAACTCGATCAGCTCCCGGCAGTAGGCGTCTACATCAGCCGCGTTTGATATCGAGAAGAGCGGTGCGCGCACGTCACCCTTGATACACAGGTGGTCACGCAAGACCTCCCGGGCCTTGCGGATGTCGGTGGCGCCGTCCAGTTCGACCACGCAGCTGGCCCGGGGCAGCTCGCGAAACCGCGGGAGCATGAGGTCCCAGTTGCCGTCGCAGTGGATCACCGAGGTCAGGCCGGCGGCATGGTAGCCCTCCACCATCCGTTTGATGGAAGGGAATGAGATCTCGTCGAACAGCTTGGGCGAGAGGAAGCTCGCGCTGGACCGCATGGCGAAGATAGCCACCCGCGTACCCTTGGCCCGCTTGGCGTTGGTGATGCCCAGCTTGATCATGGCGTCGGTGCCCACCTCCACGGCCTGCTTCACCTTCTCGGGCCGTTCGAACAGGTCCCGGTAGAAGGGCCTGAGCGAGCGGCTGAGCGAGAAGATGTCAAAGGGCGGGGCCACGCCGGTGTGAAACATGACCGGCATACCCTGCCGCTGCCAGTACTTGATGTTCTTGGCAGTGTTCATGCCGGCCTTGATGAAGTTCCAGACCACCCTCGCGGTGCTGAAGGGGCCGTGCCAAGGCGGCGTCTGGATGGCCTTCATGAAGTCGTTGTTCCAGGTGCCCCAACCCTTCTCCAAGATTACGTCGTAGTCGGAGATCTGCATGATCTCCTCTTCGACGAACTGAAAGGGCTCGTCGGCACCCAGGTCTCGACCCGGCAGCTTCACCTTCATCGACTCGATGTAGGCCGTGTCCCGCGGGTTCAGGGGAAAGACCACGTCGGGCTTGCCCACCTTGGCGAAGGTCTTGTCGCAAGCTGCCAGCCAGGCCCCGTTGCTGCTGAACAGTCGCTCTTGTGTGATGCCCGCGCACCGCCCGGCGAAGGTCACGATATGTGGGTAGACAGGAATCTCCGGCGTCGACTGCAAAGCGATGGCGCGTTCCAGCTTCTCGAAGGAGTCCATCACTTCACCTCTAGTAGATCCCGTATTGTTTCGCAGCCTGGATCATGGCCATGAAGTTCTCCT
Organism: uncultured Actinomycetes bacterium; assembly: GCA_963718375.1. Classification (GTDB taxonomy): domain Bacteria; phylum Actinomycetota; class Thermoleophilia; order RBG-16-64-13; family RBG-16-64-13; genus RBG-16-64-13. The sequence continues at coordinate 792,332 of CAVQZD010000005.1, forward strand.
GTTTGGCGGTGTCCGCTCCCGCGCCCACGTCCAGGATGTAGCCGCCTCGACCCTTCACTCTGTCGATGAGATCGCGGCAATAGGCCGTGACCTCCTCGGCAGTCCCCAACTTGAGTACAGAAAGCGGCACGTTCCCCGCGATGCACGCGATGCCGTCCAGGGATTCCTTGGCCTTGACCATGTCGGTCTGATCGAAGTGCCAGACGGTGCGGCCCGCAGGCAGGTCGCGGATGATATGCAGGCGGGAGTTGTACGCGCCTTCGGCGAAGAGATAGGGCACCAGACCTTGCTCGATCAGTCCCAGGCACATCTTGCGCAAGGTAGGCCAGTAGAAGGTGCGAAACTGCTCCTCGTTCATGAAGCCGTCCGCCCCTTTGTGCAGGGGTATGAAGACGGTCGGCGGCACGAAGGGCGCCGCCTTGCGGATGATCGCTTTGAGCAGGACCGGTAGGAGACGCTCACAGGCCGCGAGCACCTTATCCGGATGTCGGTACAGATCGGTCGCGATGCCGCGGGTGCCCCGCAAGGTGTCGCCCAGAAAGTCGAAGGGCGCCCAAGTGACCAGTCCGGGATGCCCCGGGAACCCCTCCGCCGCCAGGCGCATGTCCACGCCGATGCTGAACCCGGCCCAAGCGGCGGCCTTCTTGCCTAAGTCAAGCAGCGTCGAGAACGCCGCCTGCAGATCCGGGTCTCCCCAGCTCGCTGCCCAGAAGTCCGCCCCGCAGAGCTGGACCATCCCGAAGGGAGAGTCCAGCTTGGCCAGGCCCGCCAGAGCCCCGTTGGTCTTGGGTATGTAGCTGCGCAGCATGTAGTCGGTGGGGTCGTCGATAAGATCGTCGTACTCCTCCGGGCTCATCCACTCCTTTTCTACGTACTGGAAGCTGGCGTGCTCCGGCACCCCGTGACCCGGCCAGCTGAACAGCTTGTAGTCCAAAGCGTCGAAAATCGGCCCGGCACCGCCCGCCGCGATGACCGGCCCAACCATGCCATCGGGCTCGAACCTGTGGGCGTAGCTCACCCAGGCCTCGGCGGCTTTCTCCTGGTCATACATGACGTCGTAAGGGCTGTACCCTGCCTGGTCGGCTGGATAGAACTGGTTGAGAGTGCATACCGGTACGCGGTCCGGCGTCTTCTCAAGAAGTATGGCGTCCCTCAGCCTGGTCGCCCTTGCCTTGTACTCTGCTTCAGCTTCGGCGCTGACGAAAGGTAGTCTGGGGCTGGTGTAGATCTGGAAGCGCTGCCTCAGCTTCTCGTCGGGAGTCAGATCGGCCCATGAACGTTCGGTATCCATTTGTCTCCTTCTTCGGCCCTTGACCGCGGACTCCACGAAGCGGAACGCACGACCCGCCGGGTCAAGTGAATCGGCTTTACGTAAAGACTGTTTACGACGCTACCCGATGTGGTGTACGCTGTCAAGTACAACCGCGGCGTAGTGCCATTCGAGGCACAATGGGCGCGGCAACCGACGCTCGAAAGGGCCACATACTGTGCCGAGTTATGTGAAGAGATACGTCAGAAAGAGCCAGGCGGAGCGCCGAACAGAGATACTCGACGCTACCCTCGAACTCCTTGGGCAACATGGCCTGGAAGGGACGACGGTCTCGCGTATCGCCTCTGCCGTCGGCCTCACGCCCGGCGCGCTGTACCGGCATTTCGAAAGCCGGGCTGCACTTATTGACGAAGCGAACAAAGTCGCCGGCGACCGGGCATTGGGCTGGGTCGAAACGTCGGACGAACCTGACATCTTGCGGCGACTGGAACAGTTGGGCAGCAGGCACGCCGCCTGGGCGAAGGACAACTTTGCCACTGTAGTGCGCCCGTTCTTTCTAGAGTTGGGCTCCGCTCAGCAGCCCGATCTGTCTGGTCAGATGAAGCTGGAGAAGTTCAGCTCGTTCTACGCGTTGGTGGAGCTGGCGGAGGAGGGCAAGCGTCAGGGCACTATCCGCCCAGATGTGTCATCTGAGGACATCGCCTGGGCCATGCACATGTTCGCCTGGGCGGAGGATATCGCGTTCTTGGTGGGAGCCGAGAGCTTCATAGACAACGGCACGTTCTCCCGCAACCTCAAGCGCATGCTCGATTCCTTCAGACCGGACCGACCAGCGGACGAAGAAGGCTAGCTCCTCTCCAGCAGTACCAGTCCCAGGTTGCGACTCTCGCCCAGTCTGACCGTGGTCGCAAGCGGCCTGTATCCAGCGGCATCTATCGACACCTCGTAATCCGCACCGGGCTCGAGCTCGTCCACGCGCACGTCGCCGTAGTTGTTGGCCACGCCGTCGCCGGCCTTTGCGCCGGTCGCCGCGGCGGTCACCGTCATCCTGGCGCCCTCGGCGCACTCGTCGGTGTCCTTATAGGCCACGTTCGCGGCCACGAAGACCTTCTCCCAGCGATGCAGGTTCTTGTAGAGCACCCGCGGCCTCGTGTGCAACTCCTCCCGGTAAGCCCGAAGCCCCTCCGCCGCGGCCAACTCGGTCATCTCGCCGTCATCGGCCAACACCAGCCTGATAGCCCCGGTCGGACAGACCTGAGAGCAGCGGGTCTCCGTCCAGCCTTGATCCAGGAGGTGGGCGCACCCCGTGCACTTCTGCGCCACCTGAGCCTCCTCGTTCCAGTAGATGGCGCCGTACGGGCAGGCGTCGACGAGCTCCTGGTGGCCATTGGCCCTCTCAGGATCGATGATCACCAGGCCATCCTCGCGCCGGTAGACCGCCCCTTCCGGCGCCCCGGCCATGCAAGGCGCCTCAGAACAGTGCATGCAGGGTCGCGGGAGATGGACGACCTCGACTATCGGATACTGACCGCGTTCCTTACGGTCGATGTCCATCCATCTGTGGCCCGACCAAGGCTGCGCAACTGAGAGTGGCGGGAAGTCGTTGCCGACGAACTCGTCCTTATCGGCCAAGAAGCAGTTGTTGCAGTCGTGGCAAAGCGCGACATCGATGATGAGGTTCCACTTCTTCACGCGGCCGACCCTCCGGCTCCACGGCTAGTCCCCTTGGCTCCGACCCACGGCTCCACCTGGACAAGGCAGGAGTTCGGCGCCTGGCCCGGCGATGTGGGAGTGATGAAGCGCTTGGAGGTGAGCAGGTTCACGCAGCCGGCGATGTCCGCCGACCGGCCTGGCTCACCCACCGGCAGATAGTCGCCGCACGACTCGTAGGAGTGCACGGTGCCGGGAGCCACCCGTTCGGTGACCTGCGCGGCAAGTATGACCTCGGCCCGGTCGTTGAAAGCCCGCACCAGATCTCCTTCCCTGATGCCCCGCGCCGCCGCGTCCTCGCTGTTGATGCGGATGATCCAGTAGTAGTGACCATCCACCAGCACTCTGTGGTCCTTGATCTCGTTACTCCAAGAGCCCTTGCCGTCACCCGTGGTATGGAAGGTGAAACGGGGGTGAGGTGAGACCAGGGCCAAGGGGTACTTGGCCATGAGATCAGTGGTGTGGTGCCCCTCCCAGCTCTCTATGTACTGCGGGCCCAGCACCGGGCGCTCCGGGTCCACGCCGTCGCTTGCATAGAAGCGGGCCAAGCTGTTGGCTTTGAACTCGATCTTGCCGCTCTGAGTCTGAAGGCCCTTTCCGGCGATCTGATCCCAGGGAGGCGGTCCCAGGTCGGGAGTGTCCTTGGGCCGGTCCTCGGCGAACCAGCGCAGAGCGGGGGTGGACTCCTGCCCCTCCGGGACCGGCACCACGTAGTAGCCCATGCGTTCGAACTCCTCCCAGCTGATCCGCTCGGGCAGGTCGCTGGCATCGAACACGCGCTTCACCCAGTCGAGCTCGCTGTGACCGCCTTCGGTGTACTTGTCCCCGAAGCCCAGGCGGTCGGCAAGAAGAGAGAAGATCTCGTAGTCGGTCTTCGACTGGCCCAACGGCTCGATGCACTTCTTCTGCAGCACTATCATCCGATGGTTGACCTGGTCGAACTTGTGCGTCCCGTATCCAGAGGGATTGGCCCAGTCGCCTATGTCCCAGCGTTCGAAGTTCGTGCAGGCAGGGAGGATGATGTCTGCGAAACGAGCCTCGCCTTCAAGCCAGATCGACTGGTTGACCACGAAGGGTATCTTGCCCTCGCGATAGGCCCGCACGAACCGGTTGGTCTCGGTCATCGTGCCTATGAACGATCCTCCGTAGCGGTAGTACATCTGCACGTGCGGGTAGCCGGATGCCGGGTAGCGATACTTCTTGAACTGCATCTCGATCGACCCGCCACAGAAGCCCTTGCTGTACCACTCGACCTCGTCGTGGTTCATGATCTCGGGCAAGCGCAGCCGATATCCGACCTGTCCCTCGGGGCCGTGTTGAGGATTGGAGACCGCGCCTCCGTCCGGCCACATGCGCGGGTACAGCCGGTAACCCGCTGCGGTACCGCCGATATCGGCCGAGATACCCCCCTCCGAGTAGCCGGGGAACCAGAAGTCTCTGTCTGCAGGCACCCCGCTGGTGGTGGAGTAGATGTTGCTGCCCGGTTTGCCCAGACCCTGCATGGCAGCGAGCGCGATCATCATGCGCGCGTATTCGTTCCCGTAGGAGGAGCGGCAAGCGCCGCCCCAGCCGCCCATGCCACCCGCGGCCAGCATCGTCCTCTTCTGGCCCCACTCGCGCGCCAGTGCCCTTATCTCCCGGGCCGGGATGGTGGTCTCGCCCTCCGCCCACTCGGGTGTCTTGGGCACTCCGTCGCTCGTGCCCAACACGTACGCCTTCCATTCTTCGAAGCCATGGGTGCGCTCGGCGACATACTCCTTGTCGTACAGCCCTTCGGTAAGCCAGACGAAGGCGATGCCCAGACCCAGTGCGACATCGGTGCCCATGCGAGGGGCCATCCACTTGTCGGCCACCAACCCGGCCGTGTGGTTGAAGTATGGGTCGATGAAAACCATCTTGACGCCCAACTCCTTGAGCCACTTGCGGCGGCAGGTGCTCTCATGCGCTCCGTACACCCCGCCGGTGGTCTCGGGATCCGACGACCAGAAGACCATCATCTCGCAGTGCTTGAGTGCGTCCTCCAACAGGTCGTACTGCTCGGGGATGCCCAAACGCGTGCTGAACCCCCACATGTGGTCACCGCCCCACTGCCAGCCTTCCCAGCTGTCCGGGTTGTGCTCCACATAGGTCATGCCCCAGAGGTTGTGAAAGCGGTTGTAGGCGCTGAACCGATAGCCCACGTTGCCCCACAGATGGTGCGAGGAGCACGTGGTCATCACCGCGGCCGGACCGTGTTCGCGCTTGAGGCGGATCATCTCCTCGGCCACCAGGTCGGCGGCCTCGTCCCAGCTGATCGGTTCGTACCCCGAGACACCCCGGTTCTTGAGGTTGCGTCCGCCTCGGCCGGTGGAATCGGGCGCACCCTTTGGATCGAAGTCCACACGTCTCAGAGGGGTGAGGATCCGCTTGGGTGAGTAGATGGTGGACTTGTGAGCCACCGTCCAGTTGGAGAGCGTGTTGTTCGGGGGCGGGACGAACTCTCGCCCTCTAGCCTTGATGGTCCAAGGCGTGGTGTCTGCGGAGTCCAACTGCAGGGGGATGATACGGACGATCCTTCCGTCCCTGACATCCACATGTACGGGCCCGCCGGTGGTCAGGTTTGTCAGGCGAACGACCGCGTCGGCCGCCATCGGCTCACCTACCCTGGTAGTTTCGTCCTACCTTAGCAGGTCCGAGTCCACCAGCACCCGCTCGAAGCGCAGCCCCGCCTCCTCGTCGTACGGCCTCTCGAACGCCTCGGGATACTGCTTGCGAAGTTCGTCCAGATCGACGCGGGACACCTCGACCAAGAAGCCGCTGCTGGCCATGCCCGCGCAGTTCTTGGAGGTGCAGCCATGGGGCGAGATGGTGTTGATGGCTCCGCCCCTGTCCAGCTCGCCGGGCACTATGGGGTCGTAGCGGGATCCGTGGTCCACGTACGCGACACCCGGCATCAGGCGCTCCCACACGCGCGCGCCCACCAGTACGGTGCCGCGTTCGTTGAAGACCTTGCAGATATCGCCGTCCTCGATACCGCGCTTGGCCGCCTCTGAAGGGTGCAGCCACACCGGCTCGTACAGATACCCGTCCGGCCCTTTGACCTTGCAGGTGACTATCTCCCGGTTCCAGGTGTAATCGTCCATCTGCGCATGGACTCTGTGCCTGGGGTGATTGGACATGCAGAGCAGGGGGTACTCTCCGGCCCTCTTGCCGCCGATCCGCTCGTCGTGCAGCTCGCTCTTCTCCACCCAGTGCGGCACCGGCGGCCTCTCCTGGTCTTCGGGGAAGTACTTGGTGAGGTCCAAGGACTTGAACTCCAGCTTGCCCGAAGGCGTGGTGAGGGGGTTGGCCTCGGGGTCGCGGTAGAAGTCGTACATGCCCGCCGAATAGCCCTGCCAATCCGGGTCCGACGGCACCACGAAGTACTGCTTCTCCTTGAAGGTCTCCCAGTCGACGAGCCCCGTGTCGGGGACACGGCTGGTGTCGAACCCGTGCCGGATCCAATCTGTGACACTCTTGCCCTCGGTGTACTCCTCGAGCAGGCCCAGTCGCTCCGCTACCAGGCACACTATCTCGTAGTCACTCTTGGACTCTCCGAGTGACTCTATGCACTGCTGCTCCAAGAAGATCATCTCGAAGGTCAGACTCTCGGTGTCCGCGGCTATGTCCTCTTCTTCGAGCTTGGTGTTGACCGGCAGGATGAGGTCGGCGAACAGACAGTCGTTCTCCAGCCAAGGGTGTTGGGCGACGAAGAACTCGATGGACTCATGCTGATAGGCCCCGGCCATCCGGTTGCTGTCGTTCCAGCAGGTCAAGAGGCAGGGCGAATCCGACCAGATCATGTGGATGGGGGAACAGCCCTCGGCCGGATAGTGGTACTCCACGAACTGCTCCTCCGCCGGAGTGCTCTGTAGCGAGCTGCCACGGATCGTGAACTTCCCGTCGAGGATGGCGTCGTGCACCATGGTCTTGGGGATGAACTGCTTGGGCATCCCCGTGTACGGGAAAGGTGAGTAGCCGCGATAGCTGGCCCTGACGTTCAGGTTGGGGTTGTGGATGATGCTCCCGGGTGAGGGCGGGTAGGCCGGATGGTCCTCGCTGCCGAACACCGCTCGGTTGATGATGGCGAAGGAGTGCTGTCCCGGCTTGCCTATGCCCTGCATGGCCAGCAGCGCCGCTTCCAAGCGGGCCGGTTCGTGGGAATACGGCCCTCTTATCAGACCCCCGCCGAAACCATGCACGCACGAGGTCGCCTGCTTCGCCCAGGCTCTAGCCAGAGCCTTGATGGTGCGTGAGGGCACTCCGCACTTGGGCGCGGCCCACTTGGGGGTCTTCGGCGCTCCGTCCTCGAGGCCCAGCACGTAGTCCCTGAACTGCTCGAACCCCACACTGTGCGTAGCCACGTAGTCCTTGTCGTAGAGATCGTTCTCTATCCAGTAGTGGGCGATGGCGAGCTGCAGGGACGCGTCGGTGTTGGGCAGGATAGGTATCCACTTGTCCGCATACACCGCCGCGCCGTAGTTGAGATCTGGGCACACGTAGACCTGTTTGATGCCTATGTCCTTCCAGAATGAGCAGAACAAGCCGACGTGGTCTCCGCTGCTGAACCCCCGGGTGGTGGTAAGCGGATCACAACCCCAGAAGAGCAGCAAGTCGGAGTGCCTGGAGATGTCGGGGTACATGTTGGTGGGGTTGGGCATAAGCCCGAACGGCTCGCCGCCCCAGACATGCTTGGTGCCCCAATACCAGCCTTCCCAGCTGTCGGCATTGCGCACCTGCAGGGTGTAGCCCCCCAGCAAATCAAGGAGCCTCATCTGGCAGCCGTGAGGTCCATGCACGGTCTTGGTCTCGCCGTGACCGTCGCCCTGCGCGAACACTCCCTGGGGCCCGTAGGTATCGATGACCCTCCGGAGCTCCGCCACCATGATATCCAGAGCCGCGTCCCAAGAGATCCTCACGTAGCCGCTCTTACCACGGTTCTGAGTGTTGCGCCCGCCTGGGCCGGTGGAGCCAGGTGCACCTTGCGGGTCCCAGTCCACTCTCTTCAGCGGGTAGGGGATGCGGTTCGGCGAGTAGACACCCTTCTTGTAGCCCAGCCCCATGGGACTGATGGTCGTCTTGAGAGGTGCGTGAAAGGTCTTGCCGCGGGCCTCGATCTTCCAGGGCCGGAACTCCTCGGGGCTGTACTTCCAGTCGTAGGAGAACGGCCGGATACGTAGGATCTTGCCATCGTTCACGTCTATGGCCGCCACGTGGGAGGCGCTGGCGAAAGCCGACTTCCCGGTGTTCTTGATGAAGGTCCGCTCCGTGTCCTTGTCCACCTGTTCCTCCACCTCTCCGATCAAGCCTTCAGCGGAGACTCCAGACGTCTCCCCATCGCGCTCGCCGCCTCGCGCAGTTGCACGACATACGCCGCCACACCCTCTTCGGCAAACCGCTCCACCGGCACCACCAGGGCGAGCGCCGCCGCTACCCTGCCGCCACTCATCACGGGCACGGCCGCAGCACAAGTGCCGGCATGGAACTCCTCCCGGTCATAGGCCACGCCCTCCTGCCTCACCCGCGCGAGCTTCGCCGCAACCGCGTCAGGGTCGACGACTGTCTCCGCCGTATAGCGGATCTGCGGGACGGCGAGCATGCGCCGTCTCGTCGCTTCGTCGGCAAAGGCCACCAGGATCTGAGCATGGCAGTTCCAGGCCGCCGACAACGGATGCAGATGCCCGGGCGGCAGCACCGGGATGAAGGATCTTTTCGGAGGCAGCAGGTGCATTATGTGTACCTGATCGCCCTGCCTCACTCCCAGTGCCACGGTCTCCATGCTCGTCTCAGCCAGCTTGCGTAGGTCGACGGCCAGGATCTCGGCGAAGACGTTCTCGCTGCCCAACTCGTACAGCGCCATGGCCCAGGCCGGACCGATGGTGTAGGAGCCGGGATCGACGCTGATCAGGTACCCCTCGGATTCGAGGGTCTTCACGAAACGATGGACTGTGGCCTTATGCAGGCCGGTCTTGCGGCTGAGTTCGGTCAGGCTCAGAGTCCGGCTCTGGGCGGTGAACTGGGCAAGGATGCCCAGCCCTCGCGACAGCGACTGCACCAGCGTCGCGCCGGCCGTCTCGCTCTTCTGCTTGTCTTGATGCTCGTTCAAGTGAGTCTCGCCACTGTTTCACTATCCGCAACGGTCTGTCGCGTATGGTAATACACCGGGTCGCCGAGCGCAAGTACTTTTCCGGCAACAGAACAGCCCCGCCGCGGCGGGGCTGTTCGTACGGGGAAATGTGGTCAGTCGTTTGGCAGGCCGACTCTACGGCGCGTCAATACCCAGAGACGGGACCGTACCCGGTGCCGCAGTAGGTGTAGGTGCGATTGGGGACGTCCTTGTTGATCTCGGACTCCTCGATCTCGGCCGAGCAGCGCACCATCGAGCCGTCGCCCATGTACCAGCGGATAGGGAAGCAGAAGAAGCGAAAGCGCTTGCCGGACACCTTGTCCAGGTCGCCGCCCAGGTTCTCCACGCCCACTATGCCGTGGCCGAGCATCTGCTTGTGGCAGGGCTCCCAGGTGCCTTCGCAGCCCAGCGCTTCCAGGTCGCCGAACTTGGCGTCATAGGCAGCTTGGCCGTGCACCTTTATGTAGACCGCCTTCTCGAACTCGGCGTAGGCTTCTTCGCCGAACTGCTCCATGTACTCCTCGGTGATGGGTTTGCCCGAGGCACCGGGCAGGTTCATCTGCGGAGGGCCGTTCTTCCCCATGGCGGTGTGTAGCGGATGGTCGAGCGCCTGCATGTCCATGGCCACGCACTTGACCTGATGCTTCACAAACCACTTGCCGGCCTCGACGCCGGTACCGCACGAGTAGTGGTAGTAGTCCTTGGAGTCGTCGAACATGCGGTGCATGCCGGTGTTCAGGCAGACAACCATGCCCTTGAGCTCCTCGGGCTTGATCTTGGCCCGCTTGCAGGCGTCCTCCAGATGCTCGGGCAGGATCAGGCCCCACTTCTCGATCTTGATCTCGAGGCACACGGCATCACCCGTGTAGGCGTCTACCGGCATCTCGTGGGTGTAGCGGGCCCTCTTGCCGTTGAACTCGCGCTCCATGACGTGGCGCGGCGCATCCGCGTGGGTGCCGGTGTGTTGGACACAGTCGACGCGCTGGGTCAGGACGCCGCCTTTCGCCATGGTGTGCATGGAATCGATCACCGGCTTGACGAAGTACGGCCAACGAGGGATCTCTGCGCTGAAAGGGTGGGTTAGGTCGACAAATACTTTGCCCATAACTTGATCATCTACTCCTTCAGGTCGCGGACGGCTTTGGTCAGATAGTCGAGGAGTCTGGCGCGCAGAGCCGTTTGCTCTTCGGGCGTCCATTGCCGGAAGCCCGTGCCACCGGACTTGAAGCCCAATTCGCCCCTCTCGACCTTCTCTCTCAGGAGCGGCGAGGGCTCGTGTGAATCCTCCAGATGCTTGAGGACGTAGTCGTGGATGGAGAGCACGAGGTCGAGACCCACCATGTCCGAGTTCTCCAGGGGAGCAAGCACCGGCAGGCGCAGACCCGGACCGTACTTGATGCTCTCGTCCACGGTGGCCGCGTCGGCTATGCCATGCTCCACGATGGATATGGCCTCCCGCCACAGGGCGTGCTGCAGCCGGTTGGCTATGAAACCGGGCACGTCCTTCTTGGCATGCACCGGACGCTTGCCTATGGCACGGTGTAGATCCATCGTGGTGTCGATCACCCAGTCGGCGGCCTGCTCGGTCTGCACCACCTCCACCAGCGGGATGAGAAACGGCGGGTTCCACCAATGGGTGCCTATGATGCGCTCACGCTGCTCGGCCTTGATGCCGATCTCGGTGGGGCTCATCACGGAGGTGTTGGTGGCCAGGATGGTGTCGGGCCGGCAAAGCTTGTCCAGCTTCTGAAAGATGTCTTGCTTGAGGGCCATGTCCTCCAGGACGGCCTCAAGCACGTAGTCGGCGTCGGCGGCGGCCTCCTCGAGCACCAGTGTGGTGGACACCCGGGCCAGCGTTGCCTCGACATGCTCCAGCTTGCCCAGGCCGCGCTCGGCCAAGAAGGTCAGGTCACCCCGCATGTTGCCCTTGACCTTGTCCAGCGCCTCGGGCACCACGTCATACAGCGTGACCTGGTAGCCGGCGCCGGCGAACACCATGGCCACACCGGTGCCCATCATGCCCGAGCCGACGATGGCGACTCTCTTGATGTCCTCTAGCTTCTTCACGTCTCGAGGCTACCTCCGTCCGGGTCGCTCACCCGCCCACCGTCCCGCCGTCCACGGGTAGGATGGTGCCGGTGACGAAGTCGGAGGCCGGCGAGGCCAGGTAGAGAGCCGCCCCGATGACATCATCCGGGATGGCAGCCCTGCCCAACGGGATACGCGACAGGAAGATCTCTTTCAGCTTCTCGTCCTCGAGCACCTGCTTGGTGAGCGGCGTCCAGAAGATGCAGGGCGCGATGCAGTTGACGTTGATGTGGTACTTGGCCCACTCGGTGGCGAGTTGCAGGGTCATCAGGTGGACGGCTCCCTTGGAGGTGCCGTACGCCCCGTAGCCACCGGGATGCCCGGAGAAGCCACGCACCGAGCCGATAGTGATGATCTTGCCCGGCTTCTCATTGTCGATCATCCACTTGCCCGCCTTCTGGCAGGCGAGCCAGGTGCCGCGCACGTTAGTGTCCATGACCCGCTGCCAGGCGTCGATGGGGAAATCCTCGGCCGGGAACCGCTCGGCGATGCCGCCGACAGGGATCATGATGTCGATCTTGCCGAAGGTCTCCACGGTCTTGGCCATGAGACTCTCCACGCTCTTCTCATCTGTGACGTCGACCGTGACCGCCACGGCCTTGCCGCCACCGAGGGCGACTACCTCTGCCGCTGCCTCGTCCAAGGTCGCCTGAGTGCGGCCGGCCAGGACAACATCGGCCCCGTAAAGAGTCAGACCCTTGGCCAGAGACCGACCTAAGAAGCCGGCCCCCCCGGTTATTACTGCGGTCTTGCCCGTGAGATCGAACAGGCTCTTGACCTTCTCAGGACTAAACGGGACTGGATCAGCCATCTTCAGTGCCTCACAATCGTCTTTGGGTTTCCGTTTGTTGAAATGACCTTCACTACCTACACCTCTTCCTCGGGTCCCGGCAGTTCCGCGGGGGTGGGGAGCTTCCTGGCGAGCTTCGCTACCAGAGCGGACATAGACTCCCACTCGGAGCTCAGATCCACGCGCCCCTGGTAGGCTGCCCGCACAGCCAAGAACATGAGGATGAGATTGCGCATTATGTCCTCGGAGGTGTACATACGGTCCCAGGTCGTCCTCATCAGCATGTTCTCCAGGACACCCAGAAAGCCATACGCCACCAGTTCATCGTCAAACAGGCCTTCGTTGACGGCTCCGTTGCGTTCTGCGGCGATCTCATCAGCCGAGCCGGCGAGCATCGCTTCGTAGGCACTCCGAACCAGCGGACGGAGCTCGCTCTGGGGATGAAAGGCTTCTACGCGAGCCATGGCCTGCAGATCACGAGTCAGGGTCTGGAGGCCCAGCCCCGCCCACACCCGCCACGCCAGACGGGCCGCAGAATCGTCGGTCGCCTTGATCGGTTCCGCCACCCGGGTGTTCATCAGCCCCACGTAGATCTCCAGACAGGCGATAAAGAGATGCTTCTTGCTGGGGAAGTGCGCGTATATCTGCTGGGCATTGACCCCGAGTTCGATGCAGATATCACTGATGCGGGTCTGCTCGTAGCCCTTTGCGGCGAACCGTCGGGCCGCGACCTGCAGGATGCTTTCGCGGGTAGCTTCACTCCGCCTGGCCACCAGATCGACACCGTTCTTGGCAGCGTCGTCGATCCGCTCTGCCAACGACGCGCGGATATCGGTCAGGGACATGCCCTCACCCTTGAGGCGGGTGATGTCTCTCAGCAAGTCCAGGTGCGATTGGTCGTACACCGCCCGCGTGGCGCTGGCTTTCTGCGCCGGCGGCAGCAGACCGAAGCCTATGTAGTAGTAGATCGTATTGCGACCGAGACCGCTCTCGCCCTCCAGCTCAGATATGGTCAACGGTCGCACAGCGTCATCCTCCTACATCCCCGGCCCGAACTCCGCGTAGATGTCGGGCAGGAACGAGGCCAGGTTGGAGTACTCCATCACGTTGTGATAGGCGAGACCCATGGGCGCCTCGATGGGGATCTTCACCCACGGCGGCAGCACGCACACGCCGTGCCCCTTGTTGATGCGGTAGCCCATCCAGAAGCGGGTGCGAAACTCAACCCCGCCGTCTATCTCTCGACAGAAGTGAAGCATTATGGCGGGCGCCTTCATCGGCGGGCCCACCGTAGACTCCGACACCCCGTAGCCACCGAATACGGCGAGAACGTTGGGCTCATGGAACCGGCTCATGTCAAAACCCATGGTCTCGGGATCCAGGAAGCTGATGACGATGTCTTCCACTCCACCGCCGACATCCTCACGGACGAAGTGGTCGATGTTCTGCGACTTCTCAGCCAAGGGGACGCCGGGATCGTGCAGCTTGGCGCGTCCCTGGTCGCTCACCGCGATAGTCACATGGCCGGGCGGAAACCACAGTGCGTAGCGAAGGCCCGGCCCTGCGGCATGCCAGGCGAACCACCATCTCATCATGTCCACGGTGCAACCGGGGAAGACGTTGTTCACTGCCACGTAGCCGGCGCCGTTCGGGAGGATGCAGTAGCCGGTCTCGATCTCGTGATACCCGGGGTCCAGCAGGTCGTTGATGCGCTCGTAGGCCAGGGCCTTCGACGGGTCCATGGGTCCCTGGTGCAGTGTCCCCATGAGCTTGGGGTTCGGAGGCGCCACGGGCCGCTGATAATACTTGGCGTAAGGCAGCGCCTCCTCTTCGGCGGTCAGCGTCCGCGGTCCGGACCCGGCGTCTTGTGTTCTAGACATGGGCTCTCCCTCCACGCTCTCGGCGGTCGGCGCTCACGGCTGGTACGGGTAGGTCTCTAGGGGCACCCGTTCGCGGCTGAGCGCGACCTGCCCTTCCTTGTCCTGCACGATGATCCACTCAAGGTCGTCCCTGCTGCGCTCGGGGTAATCCTCGCGCAAGAACCATCCCAGCGATTCCTTCCGGTCCAGCGAGGCCTTGAAAAACATCTCCGCACACAGCAGCGCGGCCCCGCACTCGTTGACCCCGAACATCTGATGAGGATCCTCGGCCTTCAGCTCGGGCAGCAGGGCTTTCAGCTCCTCCACCCGGGCGAGAGCCGCCTGCATACGCGTCTCGTGGCGGTAGAGGCTGTTGCCCACCGGCTGCATCACTTTCTGTATCTCGGCCACCATCTCCATGGGCTTCATCTTGCCCTTGCTCTTGAGCGGGGCCGTGAAACGAGCATCGGCGGCAGCGACTTGGTCGTCCGCGGCCGCGGGCGACGAGGCGCCCGCCGCATAATCCGCCGCGGACGGTCCGGCAACCCGTCCGGAGAAGGTAGCGAAGCCTATGCCCGAACCGCGATGGCGCCCGGGCTGCGCCGTGGCGCCCCATGCGCGCGACCCGTGAACCACCAAGTCGCCGGCGCCAAAAAGGCCGGGGATGCTCGTAGCCATGTCCTCATCCACCCATAGGCCGCCGAACTCGCCCACCAGGCCGGGCACTATGTGATCAGTGGTCTGCTGCGAGAAAGCGTTGAAGAACAGGTAGCCCCATAGCCTGTCAGAGTACGGCCGGTTGTAGAAATCCTGCGAGGCCAGCATGGAATGCGTGAAGCAGTTCAGGGGGTTCTCAGAATCGCGATAGTGCATCGGCCCGTTGCCCGCGATCGTCTCCTTGTACCAGGCTGCGATACTGTCCGCGTTGATGTCCGGATGAACCTCGCTGATGGTGGGCAGCCCGATGTTCTCACCCTTGTCGTTGTACAGGCAGTACTCCACGCCCATCTCCGACTCGAAGTGGTCCAAGTTCGTCCAGTTGTAGAACGAGCCGTACTCGCAGTTGGTGAACTTGGCCCCAGCCCGGTAGGCGGCCGCCACACCCTCGCCGCGCGCGGGCGACCACATCGGCATCACCCGGTAGCACTGGTTGCCGCAGGCCAACACCACTGCTTTGGCACCGAACACTTTCTGCGCGCCCGTGTCTATGTCATAGGCCACGATGCCTGCCGCCCTGCCGTTGTCAGTCAGCAGGTCCACCATGCCCGTCCGGTCGACGAACTTCATGCCCAGCTTGCGCGCATACTTGCGCACCTCGCGCATGTAGTCGAGTTCGATGGCCACCAGAGTCCATGGGTAGGGTGTGTTCTGGTCGAAGATGGGCTTGCCGTCCGCCTTCTTACCCACCGGCTTTGAGCCCCACTTCAGAGTGTGGAACTTGCCGTCCTCGCCTTTGTCGATCTTGCCGCCCGACCACGTGTCGAGAGCGTCGGCATTGCCGTTCAGCATGCTTGCGTACTTGAGCAAAGCGTTCTGGTTGTTCAGATAGAGGCCGATGTGCTTGAGGTAGAACTGCGCGAACTCTTCCGGCGTGCTGTCGCCCAGGATGAGCATGATGCCTGCACCCCGGTTCGCCTTGCCCGAATAGCCGCTCGTGTACTTCTCTACCACAGTGACGTCAAGCGTGGGGTCCTGCTCCTTCGCCGTGATCGCGGCCGCCAGGCCGGCGATGCTGCCGCCGACGACGAGGACGTCTGTGGTCATGTGTTCACTCATGATCCTCTCCTCCCCGTCAGGCCAGGTTCTCGCGGGGGAACAGGTACGACTCGTACTTCGGATGCACTTTGATGCAGTGCTCCGGACAATTGATCTCGCAGTACATGCACTGCACGCACTCCTCCGGGTAGGCGATCACCGGCTTCTTAGCCTTGTCGTCCCATTTGATGATGTCTATGAAGCAGGCCTTGAAGCAGGTCTTGCATCCGGTGCAGAGTTCCCTGTTGACGATGATCGTGTTCACACTAGCCACACTCCTTGGCACACCCCTCAACGGGTGGTCACGTAGCCTCTCCACTGCTGCAGATGGTCCGACTCTGGGCGATCGAGTATGAAGACGCCCACGAGATCCTTGTAGGGTTCGAAGTACGGGAACGCGTCCCATGCCGCCCAGGACGGCTTGGTGTACTGCGAGGCGCGGTCCACGAAGGCCTTGCGCCAACCCTCGCTGTCATCGGACCAGATCTCGGCTATGCGTTGAAACGGGTTGATGCGCGGGTCATCCAGTTGTCGGCTGGAGAGGAAGCGCGTCACCTCGGGCTGCGCCACCACCTGCGGAGCGAAGACCTCCTTGAACCACTTGTCACCCTCGTCGATGGACACACCGTCCGGGTACTTGAGCAAGAACAACCACCGGAAGTTCGCGCCCTCGTCAGTATGCCGCCCCTCACCTTTGAAGTCGTCCTCCCAGAAGACAGGCGCGAATGAGAACACGATGGGGTGATATCCGTCGCGACTACCCTGCCAGCCCGACTGGCGGAGCACCTTGCTGGGCGGCTGGGTGGTCAGCTCCATGAAGTCTTCGGGGTACTCCTCGCCGAACGCAAGCCCTGCAGGCATGCCCGTGCCCTTCTGCTGGAAGATGTTGAACAGCCAATAGTGCTCGGTCATCATGCCGTTGTAGGTGCCGAAATCCTGGGCCCCTTCGGGCAACGGCAGGGCGTGATAGGTGCAGTACTTCGTGCAGTAGGGCATGAACTGCGAGATGCTCTCAGGCACGTGCTGCTTGTAGAGCCAGCGCCATATGCGCGGCCGGTCGTTGTCTGAGCGGAAGTTCTGCAGAATGAAGCTCCGCATCGGCTGGAATTCGGGGAAGTAGGCCACCTGTGTCCCCTTACCTCTCGGGCTTGACCGGCTGTATGAAGGTCTTGTACGCCTCGGCCCGCCGCTTGTACTCGTCGGTCTGCTTGGCCTCGGCGAACGCACCCTCGTTCCTGCCGATGTCCTCGACATGCTTGATCTTGCCAGGTAGCAGGTTGTGCGCGTGCTCCATCTGCTCGGCCGGGTAGACGAACTTGAGCTTCCCGTCCTCCACGACCAGTTCGCCCTTGATGCCGCAGACGCTGCACTCCACCGTCTTGCCGTCTTCGGCGATGTGCATCAGGCGAGCGTGGCAGTTGGCGCACACACCGGGGTCACCCCGGTACTTGTAGCTGTCGGGGTCCAGGGCCGCCTCGGCGATGTTCTTGCCGGCCTGTCGGATCGTGGCCACGCGGTCGTCCTCCATGGCAAGCGACTTGGCCCAGGTGAACACCAGATCGTCGACCGTCCGCCAACCCTGAGGCATGCCGAACAACGCGAAGTCCGCGCTCATGCGGCAGGCCCAGTCGCTGCCGCCGATGCCGATGAAAGTGGCGAAGCGCTGCTTAAGAGCCCGGGGGTCGGGTCCGCCGGGGCCGCCACCCTTCTTCTCGTGGATGCTCGCGGCAATGGTCAACATGCCCAGATCGTGGCTGGGACCGGCGATGCGGTCCTGGAAACACCGGAAGAAGCCGGGGAGACCCTTCTCAAAGATAGGCATGACGAAGATGACCCCATCGGAGTCATAGATCTTCTCTTCGAGCCAGCGCAGGTCGTCCTTTCGCACGCAACGGGCGGAGCCTCCGGCAAACACGCCATCCTTCCCGGTGACGCACGACAGGCAGCCGTTGCAGGGCACCAGGTCCAGGTCGAGCATGTGGATGAACTCGATCTCGGCTCCTGCTTCTTGGGCACCCATGAGGGCCTCTTTGGCCATCTGGTCGTTGGTGCCGTTCTTGCCGCCCCCTGATATCGCTAGGATCTTCACAGCCACGCCTCTTCTACCTTTCTATACATGTCTGTACTTCAGACAGGTTTTTCACGTCCGCACGGACTCGACCATCGCCATCATGTTCTCGGGCTTGGCGGTATCGACCGTGGCGCCGACATCCAGGATGAAGCCGCCCCCGGGGGCCGCAGCATCAATGAGCTCACGGCAGTACTCCTGTACCTCCTGGACGGTGCCCAGTTGCAGCAGCGTGTTCGGGACGTTGCCCTGGATGCAGGCAATACCCCCCAAGACCTCCTTGGCCTTGCGCATGTCCGTGCGATCGAAATGCCAGACCGTCCGCCCGCGAGGCACGTCGGCGATCACTTCCAGGCGATTGTTGTAGCCGCCCTCGGCGAACAGATAGGGCACGAACCCGTCCGCGATGAGCCCCAGGATGACCTTGCGCAAGCTGGGCCAGTAGAACCTGCGGTACTGGTCGTCGTTCATGAAGGAGTCGGCGCCCTTGTGCAGAGGCATGAAGACCAGCGGCGGGTTGAAGGGTGACGCACTGCGGGTGATCCACCTCACGCATGGACCCACCAGCCTGTCACACGCCTCCAACAACTTCTCCGGTTGCCGATACATGTCCATCATGACGCCGCGAGTGCCCCTGAGCGTGTCCCCGATGACATCGAACGGAGCCTTGGACATCGGCCCGATGGTCCCCGGGAAGCCCTCAGCCTTCAGCCGTCCCAGGAGTCCGAAGACATTGCCAGCCCACGCCCTGCTTTCTTCTCCGGCCGCCTTCAGCTTGGCTAGGCTCTCCTGCACTTCCTCATCCCCCCAGCGAGCCAGGTAGAGTGCTGACGCGGCCACCTCCACCAGGTCCCACGGTGCCACCAGCTTGCCCAGGCCCTTGAGCCCAGGGGCCGTCCGCGGCAGCCACACATGCAGTAGGAAGTCGGTCGGATCGTCAATGAGCAGGTCGTACTCGTCGGCCCGCATCCACTCCTGCTCGTTGTACTGAAAACCCGCTTCGCGCGGTACCCCATGTCCCGGCCAACTGAGAAGAGCCACCTCGAGGATCTCGAAGGCTCTCGCAGGGACCGCCGACACTATGGGAACGATCATGGAATCAGTCTGCAGAGTGCGGTTGCAGGCCAGCCACGCCTCCATGGCCCGAGGGTAGTCATGCATCGCGTCATACGGGGTCATGCCCGCGCTGGTGGCGGGATAATGGCCGGCCAAGGTGCAGACGGGCACTCGATCCGGTTCGCCTTCCAGGAGGATGGCCTTCTTCAGCCTGGTGGCCCTCGCCGTGTACGTCGCGGCCGCTTCAGGGCCTGCGAAGTCTGAATGGGGCTCGACAAACACGCTCCACCGACGCTCAAGCCTTTCGTCTGGAGTCAGCTCTGACCAATCCTTTGCGGCCGTCTCGCTCATGTCACTTCACCCCTACAGTCTCCTTGGCAAAGGCCACGGCTTCCATGGCATCCATGCCGAATGCGTCGGCTCCTGTGTACTGGCGGACGGTGTCGTCCATCTGGCCTCCACCGATGATTATCTTGAGGTCCTTGCGCAGATCCGCGGCCTCCACCTGTTCGATGGTGGTCTTCATGGAGTCGAACGCCACCGAGAGAAAGCCGGAGAGCGCGAGGACGTCGGGGTGGTGCTCCTTGACCGCCTCTACGAAGCGCTCCTCGGGCTGATCGATGCCCAAGTCGTGCACGGTGAAGCCGTTCACCTCGAGCATGAAGCCCACTATGTCTTTGCCGATGTCGTGGATATCGCCACGGACAGTGCCCAAGACCACTATGCCGAGCTTCTTGGTCTCGCCGGTCTGGGCGGCCATACGGGGCTTGAGGACCTCACCGATCTTGCGCAGCATCTCGCCACTCATGATGAGTTCGGGCAGGAAGTACTCGCCCTCCTGATAGCGCGTGCCCACCACCTGCATGGCCTCGGACGAAAGGTCCAGGATCTTGCCCGGGTCTTCGCCCTGAGCGAGCATGTCGTCTACGATCTTGAGAGCCTCGTCCTCTTGCATGTTGGCCATGGCTTCGACTAACTCGTGCATCGCCCGTCTCCTACGCTTGACCTGGAACCCGCTCTGGGGTCGCGGCCGGCGGGCGACCGCCGGCCGCGACCCAGGATATGAACAATCGACTGCTGAGGATCCCTAGTTGAGGGTCCTTATGAAGTTGAACACGCCCTTCTTGCTGTCAGCTGGATCGACACCTATCTGGAACTCGACCAGGAATCCCGTGACCCCTTCGTAGGTCCGGTCGGGGGTGTAGGTCTGCAGACCCTCGAGCGTGACCACGTCGGTCAAATTCTGGAGCGCTTCACGGACTGCTTCTTTGTCGTCGGCGCCGCCGGCCTGTTCCATGGCCGCCTGCAGGACGACGAGGTAGTCCGCACCCACGGCTGCGAAGAAGTCAGGTGCGAATCCGTAGAACGCCTTGTAGCGGTCGTAGAAATCGACCTGGAAGTCCTTCATAGGCCAATCATCAGGTAGAGCCTGCGGATTGACCAGGCCGCCGGAGTCCATCACGTAGAGGCCATCCACAGCTGCCGGCCCCTTTGCCATGATCGAAGGGTGAGCGGCCGCCGGTGACCCTTGGATGGGCACGGTGACCCCTAGGTTGCGCAGGCCTTGGTAGATGGCCGGTTGTGCGACTGGGTTGGACAGAGTGAAGATGGCATCCGGGTTGGTGCTGTTGTAGCCCTCCATGATCTTGTTGAGGATCGACTGCGGATCGGCGAGCACCAGACCGAATGTGTCAGGCAGCACCGTGATCTCGAAGCCTTCGGTCGCGCTGATCTCCTCGAGCTTGATCAGAGTCTCCTGGTGGATGGCCAGGGTATCGCCTATGGCCAAGATGTTCTTGTAGCCCTCGGCCTTGATTACCGCGACCAGCGCTTCGGCCTGGGTGACCGGGCCCGCCGACATCATCACGCTCCACTCGTACTTGGTGTTGGCTTCGATTTGATCAAGGCTGGCCGGTCCTGCGCCGACCATGGGTATCTGGGCGTCTTCGCAGATCTGGCGACCCGCTTCCTGCCCGAACTGGATGAACGGACCCACGAAGTACTCGATCCCGTCCTGTTCGATGAGCTTGGTCATCGCGGCGGTCATCGAGGTGACCTCGGACTTGTCGTCTTCGACGATCAGTTCTATCTGGCGGCCGTCTATGCCACCGTTCGAGTTGATGTAGTCCACTTGGTATTTGGCACCGTTCTGGATGGATACACCCGGAGCCGCACTGGCCCCGGTCAGGCTGGTGACCATACCTATCTTGATGGTGTCGCTCGTACCGCCCTCCTCACCGCCGCAGCCGGTGGCCACCACGGCCATCACCAGCAGTACGACTAGGAGCCCTACGAACATGTACCTTCTCTTCATGGTTCCTCCCTCTCCTGTCTCGCGATCTGAATGCGTCCCGCCCGTACTCGATTCCCTTTGTTGACGTCAATCCCGGCTGACGCCGAGATATCCTGCCTGAACGCGATCGTCCCTCTTCAGATCATCTGACAGGCCGGCCACCACGACGCTGCCGGTCTGCAAGACGACACCTCTGTGGGCCAGCGCAAGCGCCATCTCGGCGCTCTGCTCCACCATCAGCATGGTGAGTCCGCTCTTGTTCAACTTCGCGAGCGCCTCGAATATCCGCTCCACCACCAGAGGCGCCAGGCCCATCGACGGCTCATCCAGCATCAGCAGTTCGGGCCTGCCGACCAGAGCCCGTCCCATTGCCAGCATCTGTCGCTCTCCACCGGAGAGGGTGGCCGCGGACTGCTTGCGACGCTCGCCCAATACTGGGAAGAGTTCGTAGACATAAGCGATGTCGTCATTCAGGTTCTTGCGCCAATCACTCCGCCCGGAGCTACCGACTACCAGGTTGTCCTCCACCGAAAGGTCGCGGAAGAGCCTCCGACCCTCTGGCACCTGACGAAGACCCATCGCCGCTATCTTCTCCGGCGCCACTCGGGTTATGTCGGCGCCCTTGTACGAGACTCGGCCTTGATTGGACCTCAAGAGACCCGAGATGGTGTGCAGAAGCGTGGTCTTACCCGCCCCGTTGGCACCCAGAATGGCCAATATCTCCCCCTTGGGCACCGTGAACGAGACCCCATGTAGGGCCTTTATCGCCCCGTACGAGGTGGCCAGGTCTTCTACGACCAGCAGGTCCTCCGGCTCCTGGCAGGTCCCCGCAGCCAGATCCCGGGTCAGGCAGAGATCGTGACCGCGGTGAGTCTTCACCCCCAAATAGGCTTCGATCACCGCCGGATCCTTGCGCACAGCTTCGGGCTTGCCCTCGCTGATCAGCTTGCCGTAGTCGAGTACGTACACGTAGTCCGAGATGCCCATGACCAGTTCGATGTCGTGCTCCACCAAGAACACCGTGATCCCCGAGTCTCTGATGCGACCTATCTGCTCCACCAGATGCGCGCGTTCCGCCGTGTTCATGCCGGCAGCCGGCTCATCCAGAAGCAGCAGTCGCGGTTCTGAGGCCAGGGCGCGGGCGATCTCCACCAGACGCTGCGACCCATAGGGCAGACTTGCCGCGGGCAGCGGAGCCATCGCCTCCAGTCCCACCCTGGCCAAGGCACCCAGGGCCCGCTCCCGAGACCTCTTCTCTTCTTTGCGCTGATTCGGCAGACCCAAGCCTCCGCTCCATAGGCCCGTCTTCTCGTGCTGGTGACAACCGACCAGGACGTTCTCGAGCACGCTCATGTTGGGGAAGATGCGTAGATTCTGGAAGGTCCGCGCCATGCCCAAGCGCGCAGTGTTCGCAGTGGACTTCTTGGTTACATCCACGCCCGTGAACCTGACCGTGCCCTCGCTGAGCTTCTGCAGCCGGCTGACCGCGTTGAAGAAGGTGGTCTTGCCCGCGCCGTTCGGACCTATGAGGGCGATGACCCCGCCCTCGGGCACTTTCAGCGAGACGTCATCCACGGCCTTGAGTCCGCCGAAGCTCACCGACACCGCTTCCGCCTCCAGGAGCGGCGGAGCGTCCGCAGCGGGCTTCGGTCGGCCTGCCGTGCTCGCGGTGAGCGGCACCGCATCTGCTTCCAGCCTTTCGGTCGTTGACACGAGTTCCACGTCCGCCGCTATCGCCATGGGCAGCCCCACCGACGTCGTGCACTGCCCCGTGGACTCACCATCATCGGCAGCTACCAGGCATTCGACCGGCTCGCTCAGGCTCTCCTTGCGGAACATGGCGCTGATGCGCGCTCTCTGGTCGGCGCGCAGCAGCAGACCCGCAGGGAAGAACATCAGTAGCAGGATCATGATGACCGAATAGAGCACCCCGCTGTACGATCCGATGCTGGGGATCTGACTCGGCAACCAGTCCTTGACGTAGATGATGATGACCGCACCGACGACAGCGCCCCAGACCGAGCCGCCTCCGATCAGCATCATGATGATGGGGAGGACGGCCATGACGAACAGGAAGGCCCCGGGATTGACGGCTCCGGCGGTCAGGGCGAACAAGCCGCCGGCCAGTCCGCAGATGACCCCGCTCGTCACGAAGCCGTGCAGCTTCCAGTTGGCGGTACGCATCCCCAGCGAAGAGGCGGCTATCTCGCTCGTGGCTATGGCCCGGAAGGCCCTCCCCATGCGGTACTTGAGCGCGCGAGCGATGAATAGGAGCACGATTATCGCTGTGACCCACACCAAGTAGTACTTCTGCAAGGCACTGCTGAACTCGACACCGAACAGTTCGAACTTGGGTACGGGGGCGATGCCGATGTCCCCGCCTGTGAGATCACGCAGGGTGACCATCACCAGGGTCAAGAAGATCTGTATGAGACCTATCGTCGCCAGGGCCAAGTAGAAGTAGCGCAGCCTCAGCACCGGCCGTCCGACGATCAGCGCCACCAGACCGGCCGCCAATGCCCCGATGAGCAGACAGACGGGGGTCGGTATGACCGTCTCCACCGCGAGGACAGCTGTCGTGTAGGCACCAATGCCGTAGAAGGCGATGTGTCCGAACGATAGCTGGCCCGCCTGCCCCAGCACGATGACCACGCCGAAAGTCATGATGGCGTACAGACCGGCGTTGGTCATCACACGCATGTGCAGCTTGTTCTCAAAGACCAGAGGCCAGGCGAGTAGCACGATGACCATGAGCAGCCTCAGCGCGAAGACCCCGTGCCCCTTCCAGGAGAGACGTGACAGGAACCCGGCTCTCATTCCTCACCCTCACTGGAGGGGATGCCCATGATCCCGGTCGGCCGGAAGTACAGGAAGAGGATCAGCACGAAGTAGGCTATGAGATCCTCGTTGCCGGCGGGCACGAAGCCGAGAGCCAGGTTCTGGATGATCCCCAGTGCGAGACCGCCGACGACGGCGCCCGCGGTAGAGCCCCATCCACCCAACACTGCCGCCACGAACCCCCACAGCGCGTAGGCGCCGCCCGACACGTTCATGGTGTTGCTGATGGGATTTATGGCGATACCGCCCAGACCGCCGATGAGCGCCGAGATGCCGAAGGCTAGCAAGATCATTCGTCCTGTGGCCACGCCGGAAAGGCTCGCGGCGCCCGGATCGGTGGCTGTAGCCTTCATCTGCTTACCGATGCGCGTGAAGTTGGTCAGCAGGTAGAGGCCCAACAGCACCAGGACCATCAGGCCGATGACCCAGTAGCTCTGCCGCATCACGGCTACCGGACCCCAGAAGTCCGCCTCGTTGCCCGAGAAGGCAGGGAGAGCCTTCGGGTAGCCGCCCCACTTCAGAAGTGCCAGGTTCTCGAACAAGATGCTCAGCCCGATGGTGGCCAGGATGATGGACACCAGAGAGACCTTGACCAGAGGCCTCAGCACCAGGAGGTACATGACCAGGCTCAGGACCACCACACACACGAGCCCGAGAACGGCCGAGAGCCAGTAGGGAAGACCCACTTCGTCAAGGAAAGAGAAGGTGAAGAGGGCCCCGAACATCACAAAGGCCCCTTGCGCCATGTTGACGATCCGGGACGTGCGGTAGATGGTCACGTAGCCGAGCGCTATGAGCGCGTACACACTCCCCGTGGTGATACCGGTCACCAAGAGCTGCATCCAATCGCCCACGCGCACCCCTGCAAGTCGGGTACTGACTACGGCAACAAAAGACCACGGCACCAGGTGGTGGTCGCTCACATCGTAGCCGCCGCGCCTGAGTCTTGTCAAGTATCAAGATTGACATTTACCATTATCAAGTACTGCTTCCGATATTCAACGCCATGTGACGCGGGTATAGTGGCTGCTGGAACGAATGCAAAGTGAGGTGGACGTGTACCGGATGGAGCTGCAAAAGCCGGATGGCAGGCGCTTGATCCTCTACTCGCGCGCACCCATCGCCGCGGACATAGAGGCACCGAGCCCCAACGTAGAGAGGCCCGGAGGCGGCCCGCACATGCGTTGGCACCCTCTCCGGGGCGAGTGGGTCACCTACGCCAGTGAAAGGCAGAGCCGCACCTTCTTGCCGCCGCCCGGCTACAACCCGTTGGCTCCGACTACCGATCCGGACACTCCCACCGAGATGCCACGGGGCGATTACGACCTCGCGGTGTTCGACAACCTGTTCCCAGCGTTCGCGGCGGACGCTCCCGAGGCTCCTGCGAGTCTGGTAGCGACTGCGCCGGCCCGGGGTGCCTGCGAGGTGGTGGTCTACTCTCAGGATCCAGAGACCTCCCTCGGGGCGCTGCCTCTTGAGCACGTCCGCCTGTTGGTGGAAGTCTGGGCCGAGCGCACCACCGAACTGGGCAAGCGCGAAGAGGTGCAGTATGTGTTCCCCTTTGAGAACCGCGGGGTGGAGATCGGCGTGACCCTCAACCACCCTCACGGGCAGATATACGCCTATCCCTTCGTCCCCCCGGTCATGGCCCAAGAGTTGGCCTGCCAGCAGGCCTTCTACGCGGAGCACGGCAAGGGTCTTCTGGCGGAACACTCGCGAGCTGGAGCGCGAGGACGGCCGCCGTCTCCTCTACCAGGGACCCCACTCTGTGGCCTACATCCCCGCGTGCGCTCGCTTCGCGTACGAAGTCTGGGTGGTGCCAAGCCGTGAGGCGCCGTTCTTCTCCGACCTTGGCGGCGAGGAGCAGCTCGATCTGGCGCGAGCCCTGAAGACGGTGCTACTCAAACTCGACGGTCTGTTCGGATGCCCCATGCCGCTCATCATGGCTCTCCACCAAGCCCCCACCGACGGTGCGCCGCATCCGGAGGCGCACGCTCACATCCAGATCTATCCCTACTTGCGCATGGCGGGAAGACTGAAGTACCTGGCGGGCAGCGAGACGGGAGCGGGGGCGTTCACAGCGGACACCCTGCCCGAGGACAAGGCGGAGGAACTTCGGGCCGTGCCCATAGACTTCGCCTGAAGGGGACCTCTGTGACGAAACCTGCTTCATCCACCGCCTCCTTCGAAGAGCTCTTCGGCCGACCACCGAGCACGATCGCCGAGGCCCCAGGGCGAGTGAACCTCATAGGCGAGCATACCGACTACAACGAGGGTTTCGTCCTGCCCACTCCCATCCCCCAGAAGACCCGAGCGGAGCTATCGAGACGGGCGGACACGCTCGTGTGCGTCGTCAGCGAGCAGTTGGCGCAGCGTGAGAGCTACCGGTTGGGCGAGGAGCGGCGCGCCGGTCGGTGGATCGACTACGTGCAAGGACTCACCAGGGCGCTCCGCGAGACAGGTCACCAGCTGAGCGGCTTCGATCTGCGCCTGGAGTCCGACGTGCCGGTCGGAAGCGGGCTGTCGTCAAGCGCGGCCCTCGAAGTATCGGTGCTGAGAGCACTACGCGCTGAGTTCTGCCTGCACATCGACGACGTTCAGTTGGCCCGTTTGGGGCAGAAGGCCGAGAACGAACATGTGGGTGCGCCGGTCGGCCTGATGGACCAGATGACCTCGAGCTTGGGACGAGTGGGTGAGGCGCTCTTCTTGGACATGCGCAGCCTGGCGGCAGAGTCTGTGCCGCTGCCAGACTCGGTGGAACTGGTGGTGATCGACTCGGGGGTGCGGCACAGCAACGTAGGCGGTGACTACGCGCGGCGGCGCGACGAGTGCCGCCGCGCGGCCGATCTCCTGGGTGTCGAGTGGTTGCGGGATGCCGACCTCTCCATGCTGGAGTCGGGCCGACTACCCGAACCGCTGCACCGTCGCGCGCGCCACGTCATCACAGAGAACGCGAGGGTACTCGCCACTGTCGCCGCGCTCCGCCGCGGCGACCTGGACGCGGTCGCATCGGCCATGTCCGCCTCGCACGCCTCCATGCGCGACGACTTCGCGATATCCGTGCCGCAGGTGGACCTGCTGGTGCGGGATAGCCGAGTCTGAGCGGTCGGTGCTGGCCGCGCGCCTCACCGGCGGTGGGTTCGGCGGAGCGATAGTGGCTCTTGCCACGAAAGGGCACGGCGCTGACGCGGCCGCGTCCATAGCCTCCAGGTACGCGAAGGAGAGCGGCGAGCGAGGTACGGTGCTGCTCCCGGTGCCGGCCCTGGCAGTCTCGCTGCCGACTACCTAGTCCCTTTACTCCTCGGGCACCTTCGGGGAGTCCGGTCCCCGTGCGGCGAGACTCTGGATGAGATCCTCATAGCGCGCCAGGCGCGAGTCGATGTCCACCTCACCGCTCATGGCTGCCCAGATGGCAAGATACAACCAGAGATGGGTGCGGAGCAGGTCTGCACGAGTGTACTCTTCGTCCCACGCGGCTCGCATCTGAGTGCCGTCCATCGCGCCGAACAGACTGAAGGCGACCAGTTCATCCGGCACCATCGGTTTGGAGGCCGACTGCCGGCGCATGGCCGCGAGGTCTTCGACCATGGGACCGACGATGCGCCTGTATGCCTCCTCCACCGGTTTGTGAAGATCACTGCTCTTGTGCGTCCCCTCGGACTGGACGACAGAGAGCACATCTACGCCCAGCGCCTGGACCCGCAAGTCTCCCACCAGATTGTATAGCAGCCGTTCCCCCAGATCGGGGATCTGCTCCAGACCGGGCGCCCGGTCGGCCACGTTCCATTTGATGAAGGTGTTGAAGCACTCCACCAGCAATCGCCGCTTGCTCGGGAAGTGCGCGTAGAAGACATGGGCGGTCACCCCGGCCTTCTTGGCGATAGCCGTCACGTGCGAGCGCTTGAACCCCTTGGTCATGAACTCCTGCGTCGCGACGCGCACGATGGCCTCGTGCGTCCGTTGGTACTCGCGCTCCGCTAGGCCCTCTCCGCTCCGGTTGGCCTCCTGGAGCGAAGGCTCCAACTCCCGGTGGATATCAGCAAGCGAACGACCATCATCCTTGAGCTGAGCTATCTGCCCGAGCATCTGCACGTGGGCCTCCGAATAGAGCGACCGGCTCGCGGCTGTCTTGGCGGGCTGGGGCAGCAGACCTTGGCGGACGTAGAAGTGGATGGTGCTCCTCGGCACCCCCGTCGCCCGCTCCAGAGCGGATATGGTCAGCGTCTGTGAGATGGCGTCCCCCCTTCGATCGTCGTTTGCATCAGACCATCCCTCGAGTCCGCGCTGTCTTGAGTCCGGGCACCAACGTCAGCAGGTCCCCGATCCCGGCCAGCCTGTAGTCGGCCTCGGGGCTGTCAACCGCGTGTCCGATGGCGGCCGCCGGCATGCCCGCCGCCTTCGCCGCCAGGATACCGGCCTCAGCGTCTTCCACCACCAGGCAGCCGTCTGGCCGCACGCCAAGCCGCTGCGCCGCGATCAGAAAGACGTCGGGCGCGGGCTTGGTGCGTTCGATGTCACTCCCATCGGCCACCGCGTCGAACGCGTTCTCCAGCCCGATTTGTCTGAGAATAAGCGGGGTGTTGCGGCTGGAGGAACCTATGGCGATCTTGATACCGCGCCCCCGCAGCGCATCCAGCACCTGCAGCACGTCGGCCGGCACGGCCTCTGGGGTCAGGGTCTTCAGCAGCTCCACGTACCTGGCGTTCTTGGTCTCGGCAAGGGCCTGCTTCTCTGAGTCGCTGTACTTGCGCGTGGCCCGCTCGAGGATGACCTCCAGACTCGCCATCCGGGAGACTCCCCGCAACCGGTGGTTGATCTCTTCGTCGAAGAAGATGCCCTCGTCGTCGGCGATCGACTTCCAGGCCTGGTAGTGCATGGCGTCGGTGCTCACGATCACTCCGTCCAGATCGAAGATGACCGCCTGGATATCCAACTTCAGAGCCTCGTGTCCCACTTGCCACAGAACGGGTCGACCGGGCTGGAGCCCTCGAACGGCGCCCGGCCCATGAGTCTCTCCACCAAGGAATCGAGCACGACGTCGGAGCATCCGTAGGTGTTGATGTAGGTCTTGACCCGGGGCACGTCGAGCAGGTGATACGGGTTGGCCACCGAGACGAAGATCGTGGGGACCGTGCTCACGAAGATGGGCACGTTCGCCCCCATCGGCGGAGACCACTCTATCCTGACGACGGTCTGATTGCTCTTGGTCTCCAGATTCGCCACGTAGAGCATCAGGTCGTAGGCGGCCACGTATTCCGCGTACGGCACCATCTGCCCTTCGGGCTTGTCGGGCACCGAGAAGTACTCGATGTCGAAGCCTTCCTTCCGAGCAGCGCCCCCAGCTTCTCGGCCATGCTGGAACCCTTGGGCCGTTGCTCCCGGAAGCCGAAGTAGTCGGTGTCGTTCTCGACAGCGTAGACCAGCACGCGCTTGGCCCGGTCGGGACTGAGAGGCAGGACACCCGGCTCCTCTTTGACCAGGGTGATGGATCTGTCCGCGCACTCCCGGGACCAGGTCCGATGTTCTGCCGTGCCGAGCGCCGTCGCCGCGCCTCTCGGCCGAGGGCGCCAGCTCCTCCCGGGCGCGCTCGTGAAGGCCCAAGGCCGCCTTCAGCGCGAGCACGTTGCGGGCCGCATCGGTCAACCGCTCCGGGGTCAAGACACCTGAGTCCACTCCGGCGCGCATGTACCCGAAGTCCTCTTCCAGGTTGCGGGTGAAGAGGAACACGTCGCACCCAGCGGCAATCGCCCCCGGGACCGCTTGGGCACGGTCCGCCGCCATCATCATGCCCGCCATCACAGTGGCGTCAGTCGCCACCAGCCCATTGAAACCCAGCTTCTCTCTCAGCAGGGTGGTGGTGATCTCGGGGGCAAGAGAGGCCGGCATTATCTCTTGGTCGCTGATGCCGGGGCGAAGTCTCTTGGAGTAGGCGGGCAGCGCGATGTGCCCTACCATCACCGCCATCACGCCCGCGTCTATGCAGGCTCGGTATATCCGGCCGTAGGTGGCGTCCCACTCCTCACAGCTCAAGTCGTTGACCGTGGTGACCAGATGTTGATCGCGCTCGTCCACCCCATCACCCGGGAAATGCTTGGCGGTGGCGGCCACGCCCGTCTCCTGGATCCCTCGGATGTACGCCGTGCCCAAGCGCGCCACACGCTCCGGGTCAGAGCCGAAAGTCCTGGTGTTGGTGATGGGGTTCCTGAAGTTGAGATCGATGTCCACCACCGGCGAGTAGGCCCAGTGGATGCCCAGGGCCGAGGCCTCTCGTCCGCAGGCCAAGCCGTGTCTGTAGGCAAGGTCGGCGTCGTCCGTGGCCGCGACCGCCATGGGGCTGCCGATCCGCGTGCCGTGGGTGAAGCACACACCGTCCGCGCCTGACTCCAGATTGGCCGACATGAGCACGGGCACGTCGCTGTGGGTCTGTAGCAGTCCGACCGTGCCGACCACCTCGTCCAGCGTGCCCGGGCCGGCACATGACGGTGCCCACCTTGAGCACCTCGGCCGCGTGTCGCGAGGCTTGCTCATCCACCCCGTAGGACACCAGGCAGAACACTTGCCCGATCTTCTCCTGCAGCGACATCCGGCCGAGCGTGTCTTCTACCCAGTCGACACCCTTCTGGTCCAGCGAGAATGGGGGGAGCTGTAGCCGGCTGGTCATGCCGCCTGTTCGCTCTTCTTCTTCCTCCGGATGAGCAGCAGTCCAGTGGTCCCACCGGCGACTACTACCAGCGCCAGCCCAACGCCACCGATGACCCAGGGAAGAGTAGCGCTGTCCTCCTGCCCCAGAGTCTCCATCCAGTCGCCGATCTTCGGTGCCAGAATGTCATATCCCGCTGCGTTTGGGTGGAGATAGTCCGGAAGGTATTCCTTGGTCGAGACCTTCAAGACATCTTGGCTGAACTCCTCATCGTTGTACAGATCAAGATAAGTGATGTTCCATTTGTCGCAGATCTGCAGAGCGACCGCGATGTACTCGCTCCAATCCTGGGTCGCGCCACCCCATTCCGACATGGGCGTCTGATAGTTCACGATGTACCCGATCTGTGCGGTATCGCCGAAGTACTCCTGTGCGCGAGCGAACAACTCTTCAAGAGCGCCTGCGAAGGTCGTGATATCAAAATCGGCCACATCGGATGAATCGGTCATGACACCGACAGGTATCAGGCTCATGGCGTCGTTGATGCCACCATGAAGGATGACGTAGTCGTAGGGGTTGCCTTTGGCCGCTTCGATCTGGGTGATGATGCGGTTGTCGGGGGAGCGGCCCTTACCGATATCGGTGCTTAGAGCGACCGATGCGGCGGCCCGACCGGCGTTGGTGGAGCTCGTGCCGTATTCGAGGCCGATCCTGCCTGCCCACGCGCGTTTTTCCACGGGTTCGAGGGTGCTGCCTGCGCAGATGGAGTCTCCGCAGAAGAGCGCGGTCTTGCCGTAGAGCACGCCGCTGGTATCGACCGAGGCCCCCGTGGTAGCAGTGTCGCCGGGTCCCGCCGCAACGGCCGTAGAGCCCAATAGCAGGGCCGCACAGAGGGCGGCCATCAGAAGAATGAAAGCGCGAGTCATCGAACTTCTCTTCATATCCCTTTCTCCTTCAGCTGTTCTGGATTCACCACGAGCGTTGGCCCCCTTCGTTGATGCTAGGGGACCGACGGGTCTGCTGCCGACGACCTGCCACATATTCTCAACTCTACGATGCGAAATGACAAGTGGCGTTGTTGACCTAGCGCTTGTCAAGGCCTTGTCTGTAGATGAACGAGGCCTTGCCATATCGGGCCCTGCGGAGCTCGGCGCCGAAGGGCAGACGACTCACATACCAGTGGTCCAGACTCCTGGCCACCTCTTGGCTGCCATTCAGCATGGCGTGGTCAAGCGCGATGAAATCCTCGATATGCTCGGCGCGATCGGAGCCCCGTTGTGGGCCGGACACAGATAGAAGAACTCCTCCTGCCTGGCCTGCAACCTAAGCATGTTGTCCAAGTGGCTCCTCACCTTGCGCATGAGTACCACCTCGTCATTGGAGTCGTGATCGAACAAGAGCACCTGTCCCGACTCGACCTCGTCACCGCAGAACAGCATACCGGTCTCGCGGTCCAGCAGGGCGATGCTGCCGGCAGCATGAGCGGCGATCGTGATGACCTCGACGTCCCGCCCCCCCAGCTCGAACACGAAGCCATCGTCGACGAAGATCTTTCTGATAACCCGGAAAGGGCAGTTCTCGTCGTTCGGGCATCGGTGGAAGGTGGTCGGCGTCGCCTGCCGCGTCTGCGTGCATGTGGATCTCAGGCCACCAGCCGTTGCCTCCGGCGTGGTCCAGGTGCCCGTGAGTGTTCACCACAGTCAGCTGCTTGTCTGTGAGTCCCTCTACGTAGCGCCGCAGGTCACCGCAACCCCAGCCGGTGTCCACGAGCAAAGCCTTCTCGTCGCCCTCCAGCAGATACAGGTATTGCCGCCCACCCAACATGGTGATGAAGACCGTGCGTTCGTGCGCCCGCCAACTGCTGTAGCTCTCCCTGAACATGCTCACCTGCATCCTTCTGGTCCGAGTCCAACTATACGAATTGTAATCTGAATCCGTGTCGTTGACAAAACCCTCGTGACACCCTAGCATCCACGTGTATGGTACTGCTCGACAGGAGGGATGGTTCGATGAGAAGAGGCCCCCAGAAGTCTGTCCTGGCAATGTCGGCGCTGCTTCTGCTGCTGGTGCTGGCCGCGGCAGCCGGGTGCGGCAAAGAAGCTTCACCACTCGCGCCCACCGAGACCGGCACGATAGAGACACTCCAGTTCACGGCGGACACCGGCTCGGCCACCTGCTATCTGTACTTGCCTACCGACCCGTACTTCGCGGGCACCGTGATGCCCATCACCTTCGTGTTCCCTGACGACACCGTCAAGGACGCCGATGCGGCGCTTGATTATCTGGTCGACAGCGGCATCAAGGACATCCTTGAGGTCAACCGGACCTTTGGCGTGGTCTTCACCCCCATCGACCCAGCTGGCTACACCGAAGCCGACCTTGGCATCTTGAACTCCGCCAAGGCCCAGTTCAGCGACCGCGGCTTCATTCGTGGAGGTGTGGCCGACGCGGAGGGCGGCTTGGTGACCAGCGACTCGGGCACCATGTACGCGGGGAGCCGCTTCCGCAACTACATCTACGCCGACGGGGCGGGCGCGGACTTCATAGCCAAGTACGCGACCAAGAGTCTTCCCTACACCATCACGTACTCAGACGGAGGGGTGATCACCTTCAACCATCTCGCCGCCGGCATGGCTCTGTTCAATGTCAGCGAACACGCTCAACCGGGAGAAAAGTCGAACCCGATCCCCGCCTATTTGATCAACCCGGGAAATGGAGTGATCGAGTCGTTTGAAGCCATCAACGGCGCCGACTACCCGACGGTCTCCAAGGAAGCCAAAGGAGGCATAACCCCGACGCTGGCGCTGGAGGCGTGGGACCTCATGTCCGAATGGCAGAGGACCGAGACCACGCCCGGCATCTTTCTCATGACCAAGTACATCACCGACTATGAGGCTGCTGGGTTGGACTACGCCGAGAACCTGTGGACGGCTATCCCTGAGACAGGCAGCGACTACAAGTACACCTACTTCACCTGGGCGCCCACGGGCGAAGCCGACGCCAAGAGGCCGGCGGTGCTGCTGTTCCATGGTGGTGACAATTCCGCTCTGTATCTCGCCCAGACCTCCGATTGGCTGCGGGTTGCGCTGGAGAACAACTTGGTGGTGATCTCGGTGCAGCACTCGGGTGTCACGGACGAGACAGGCGCCCTCATCGCCGCGGCTACCGCGACCGACATCAAGAAGCTGCTCGACTATCTGCTCACTGATGCAGACCTGAACATCGACCCGACAAGGGTGTACGCCTCCGGCTTCTCCATGGGATCGATGATGACCACCAGCCTGGCCAAGGAGTATCCGACCAGCTTTGCGGGCTTCGGCCCCTGCAACCCGGCCGGGGCCATGGACTCCGGAGGAGTGGTCAGCCCAGTCTTCGCAGTGAGCGGTCTCACAGACCCTCTGGCCAGCCCCCTGAAGCCTCGTTCGCACGGGCCCACCAACGTCCAGTTGACGTTGGACCAACAACGGCGGGACTCCCGATCCCGCAGTCGATCCGAAGAACAAGGCCACCTTCAAGGATGCCAACTGGGGCTACGCACCGACCACATCCCAGGAGATCTCCCGATACGACGGCAATAACGTCTACACCCTCAACTCCTACGAGAGCGCCGACGGCGTCGTCTACACCGTCTACTGCGCGGTCACCAACCTGTCGCACGAGACAATAGGCGCCACCTCGTGGATACAGTGGGACTTCTTGAAGCACTTCTCGCGGAATGCGGACGGCAGCGTCAGCTACACCGAGTAGCCTCGCGGCACTGAAGCGACTCTTGCGGGGGCGGCCGGTCGCAGACCGGCCGCCCCCTTGCGTCGCTAGACACGCAAGCGATGTCTTCCTGGCGCCAGTGACCGCGTCTCTCCTCCTAGACGCAGCTCCGCGCTCACCTGCGCCGGCACCTCGAGCTCCAGAGCCACCTCACCGCCTTCAAGCTTCCAGAAGCAGGACGCTTGCCCGTAGGGAGTGACGACGCTGCACTCAGCCCAATCAAGGCCACAGCGGACGTCGGGGCTGAAGACGATGCTCCGGTATCCCGGCCCGTCCGCCCGGATGCCTCCGATATTGCGGTAGATCCAATCACCCACGCTGCCCAAGGCGTAGTGGTTGAACGAGGACTGAGTCACCCGGCCGTCCGGCGTTATCGCCTCCCAGTTCTCCCAGATGCTGGTCGCACCCCTCTCCACCATGTAGAGCCAGGAGGGGCTTTCGGTCTGAAACAGCAGCCTGCGGGCCACGTCCGTGTACCCGTGCTGGGTCAGCACATCCAACAGATGAGGCGTGGAGACAAACCCGGTGTCCAGGCGATAGCCGTTCTCCCGGACCAAGTGCGCCAGCCGCTGCGCGACCCTATCGCGCAGGGCTCCCTCGACGATATCCGCGTGCAACACCATCACGTAGAGACCCATCAGTTCGCCGCTGACGACGCCATCCTCAGAGACATACTCCTCGCGCACAGCCTGCTTGACCTTGACCAGCAGGTCTTGGAAGTGCGTACTGCTTTCGCGACAGACCCTCGTCAGGACCGTCCTGCAGCAGGCCCTCCAGCACGCCAACGAACGCGCGCAAAGTGATCGCGTACTGACAGCTGGCCACCACTTCGCGTGTGGCGGCCACGCCCGCCATGACGCCTTCGTGCCCGCCGGCGAAGCTGGGGATGAGCCAATCGCCGAAGTGCGCCCCTTTGTTCCACAGGTAGGGGTTGCGGGCCTGTCGCTCCGGGTCCGTCGGTCGAAGCCCTCTGGCTCCTCGAGCCGCCTCCTTGGCCACGAAAGCCAGCCACCTCTCCATCATGGACAGGTTGTCCCGAAGGACGCGCGTGTCTCCGTAGCACATGTACAGGTCGTACGGAACGAGGACGCAGGCATCGCCCCAGGCAGCCGACGTGTTGTATCCCTTCATGGCCCGCTCCATCCGATCCTGAGCGGGGTAGGTCGGGCACCACGTTCGGCACCTCACCGTCCGGGCACTGCTCCGCGCGCATGTTCGCCAGCCAGCCAGCCAGGAAGTTGTGCAGGTCATAGTTGAAACAGCCCGTCTTCGCGAAGCTCAGGATGTCACCCGTCCAGCCCATCTTCTCGCGTTGCGGACAGTCCGTCGGCACGGAGAACATGTTGCTGCGTTCGCTCTGCCGGATACAGCGCTGCAGCACGTTCAGCTTTTCGTCCGAACAGGCGAAGTGTCCGCTGCTGACGAGGTCGGTGCCCAGGGCACAAGCCACGATAGACACTACTTGCTCAAGCTGGACCCCCGAGAGTCGGACGAAGCGGAACCCGTGGTAGGTGAACCTAGGCCTGAACGTAGTCTGTCCCGGTCCGCAAACGAACACGTCTTGCTGGTCCTTGTTGCGGCCCATGATGTTGCGGTAGAAGTCGCCGACCTCATCGAGGACCTCCGAGCAGTCGAGTACGACTTGGGTCTTCTCCGGCGCCGCAACCGTGACCTCGACAACGCCCGCCAAGCAGCGGCCGAAATCGGCCAAGAGCTCTCCGTTGGGCGCTATCGAAAGACTCTCCGGCGTGATTCTCTCCCACTCCACCACCGGCGCCGTAGGCTGCGCGACCAGGTTGTCTTTGGCATAGTCGGCGACCATCACCGGACCCCATGGCTCGGGTGCAGCGGAGAAGTCGTGGCGCTCCCCGATGAAGAGGTCGGCGTAGTCGATGTGCGAGCGACGACTCTCGAACGACTCGTCCGAGCATACCTTGCGAGTCTCACCCCCTTCGTCGGTCCACTCGAGCTGCATCAGCAGACCCAGGCGGTCCCCATACTGGCAGCTGTCGCCCGAGAGTCCGATGCGTCCTATCCACCAGCCGTCGGCCAGCGTGGCGACGATCTCGTTGGAGCCCTCACGCAGGAGGCCGGTCACGTCGTAGGTCTGGTAGTAGAGCCGGCGCTGATAAGCGGAGGTCTCCGGGGCGAGCAGGGCGCGGCCCACCCGCTGCCCATTGATGGACAGCTCGTACACTCCATGCGCGGTGGCGTACACACGGGCCTGCCGGTAGACCGAGCCACAGTCAAACGTCTTTCTGATCTCCCTGCAGGGCATAAGGCGCCCCTGTCCCCCAAGGTGGTCTTCGCTGGGAGCGAAGAGCGCCCAGAACTCTATCTCCTTCTCACGGATGGCCGGCTCCTGCTCCGGTTCGATCCACCCAGCGTCCCAGTCCTGTCCCAGAAAGCCTGTCTCGAAGACCGCCTGACACTCGGCGACCCGCACCCCCGCCAGATAGCCCTCGGCTCTGACCACGTAGGCCGTCTTGGCCTCAAGCGCCGGACCGGCATATTGCACGGTGGGGTGCGCGAACGTCATGACGCCGCGGTCCCACAGCAGATCGTCCTCTTCGCCCCCCACCGTCAGTCGCATTTGGTCGAACCGTTCGGTGTTCTTCAATCGAAGGGCGAAGGTGGGCGCAGGGTCGTCGGTCACCACCCGACCCGACAGTGCGTTCACGAGCAGCTCCACCGCTTCACACCCCCTTCGAGCCCTGGGCCGTCGCACCCAGCGAGAGGCCGTTGTCAGTCTCCGCCAGCTCGATGAACGTCGGCCGCTCCCTCCCTTTGGCGTTCGGAGCGTGGAGCGCCATCATCAGCTTGCCCTCCTTGGAGCGGAAGAGCATACAGTGACCGCCGTCCCCGGCGAACAAGGGTTCTGGATCGTGTGCCCACGGTCCCCACAGCTCCCCGCTCACGGATCTCGCGACACCCACCGAATAACCGTCGGTCCGAAGCTCGACCAGAGCAGCAGCAGCTCCCCCGACCGCGCGCTGTACAGGGCGGACCGTCAGCCAGATATACGTCCTCTTGGACACCGAACTCCGCGGCGTGGGGAAAGGGTCTCACCCAGGGGGCCGTCGCCGCGCTCAAGAGCAGGCGAGCGTCGCCTCTCGCCGCCCTCAGATCCGGCGTCAATCCCACTGCGTAGCTGTCGCCGTCGCCCGCGTCGCGAAAGGAGCGGCTGAACACGAGGGAGGCTCCACCCGCTGCGTCGAGGTTGAGAGTGCCGTCGAGGCAGGCCCAGCCGGTCGGAGTCACTGGCCCCTCACTCCAGAAGACGAATGGCCCCAGCGGCGAATCTGCTTTGAGTATCTGGACTGCAAGCCGCCCCTCGGCCGAGCCGAACGTGGCCACCAGGAAGTAGGCGCCATCGCGTACGATGCACTCCGGGGCCCAGTAGCACCTGTCCGCCCAGAAGTCCGCGCTGCGCCTGAAGATCTCGTGCGGCCCATCCCAATCGACCAAGTCACCGCTGGTGAAGCAGTCGAACCCGTCCGCTTCGGTCCATACCGTCGCTCCCCGAGTGCCGTACAGGTAGTACCGGCCTTGGTCCAAGAGGACGAATGGGTCTCGCAGATGGATGTCCCTCAGCTCCGAACTACCCAAGCTTGCACCTCTCCGACGCGCACCGAAACGTCAGTCTGAGCGGGCCTTGTCCTGTAGCGCGGCCTCTCGTTTCAGCTTGAACATCTGGTGCAGGCCGATCTTGTAGCTATTGGATAGCCAGACCAGGAACACCAGCACGATAGCGCCGGTGAGGGCCTGCTGAACGGATATCGAGAAACCCAACTGGATGAAAGTCTGATAGATACAGGCCTGGATGAACGCGCCCACCACGGTGCCGATGTTCTTGTCGGAGTACTTGGCCAAAGAGACACCTATGAACATAGGCAGGAAGGCGTCCATGATGAACGGCACGCTGCCCAGGCCGGTCTTGGGTTGCATGATGCCGAAGTTAGAGAAGTACACCGCTCCGGCCATGGCCAGCAGAGCACCCGCTATCACGTAGCAGGCGACCGTGTTGCGCTTCTCGTTGACGCCTACGTCCACCGCGTTCTTCTGCCCGGTGCGCAGCGAATTGGTGTTGTAGCCGAACTTCGTGAAGTTCAGCAGGTAGATGAGCACGACAAGCACGCACCCCATCAGGATCACGTTGTTGGGCCACTTGGCGAAGATCAGCAGATCGTCCCGGCCGATGAGGCGGATACCCTTGGAGTCATTGAGCCCATATGCGATGGCCTCGTAGAGCATCGCTATCCCGAGCGAGATCACCATAGCCGGCAGTCTGAGCCACACGTAGACCAGACCGCCGATAGAGCCGAGCACCATGCCGGCCACGATCATGAGCAGCAACATCACGAGCGGGCCGCCGCCCCACATGTCGGCCAAGGTACCTCCGACGATGACCGCAAGGATGATGGTCGCCCCCACCGCGAAGTCGAACCTGCCTGAGGTGAGGTTGTACGACACCGCCAGAGCGATCAGACCGCTGTAGACGGTGTTGTATGACAGCGATCTCCATTCTTGTCCCGAGAAGAATTCCGGGGACTGTCCGGCCGCGGCGACGATGCCCTTGAGCAGCAGGTAGATGGCCACGGGCACGCCGATGGTGATCAGCGTGTTCAGACCTATCTTCTTGAGCCTCTTTGCCGTCATGACCTCACCCTAGTGACCTCATCTTGTCGGGCTGCGACGGACCCGCGGGTCCGTCGCAGCCCCCATCTTGCTGTGTGTGCCTACTGCGCGACCGTCGTGGTCGCGGTTGCGGCCTCATCAGCCGCTGCTGCTTCTTGCGCTGCGCGCCTCGCCTCTATCTCTTCGACCGAGTCAGCGCCGTAGAGGTCGACGATGCTTTGGAAGGTGGCGTCGGGGCTGACCGCCTTCACAACCGAGAGGAGGTCCTCAGCGTTCCAGCACCAGATGCCGCCCGTCTCGATGTCTGAGAGTGCGTTGTACTCATCGGCCGTGCTGATCATCCACCAACTGATCTCAAGACGCGCGGCTTGGCCGTTGTCTCGCGCCACATCCGCGTCACCCTCGAGAGAGTTAAGAAGCAGCGGGATACCAGCTCCGAACATGCTGGTGATCTCGATGGGCGTGAAGACCATCTGGCCGCTGTTCCACGCGGCCTTGGTCAGGTCGCTGAAGGCGTCGATAGCGGCGATCTTCACGCTGTCCGACATGCCCGCGTTCAGGAGCGCCTGATACCACGTGGCCGCGCCGAACGAGCAACCCAGACCATCGAAGCCCTTCTGTATTGCGTCGTCCTGCGCCGGCTTGTACGTTCCCAGCTCCGGCCAACCACCTACGTCGGCTACGAGCTCCACACTCTTGCCAGCCGCTTTGGCTTCGTCGATCGCAGCCATGAAACCGTTTGAGCGCTCGATGAACATCTGCACGCCGTAGTCCCTGCCGCCGGACACGTAGACCAGTCTCTTGCAGCCGGCGTCGATGAGGGCTTTGCCCATCGCGTAGCCCGCATCGTAATTCTGAGTCTCGTTGTACCAACCACCCAGATACAGGGGGTTGTCCTTGAACGCGTCATAGACTGAGGGCTCTTCGGCGACGCCGATGTAGTACATACCCTTGTCGATGCAAAGCTGTACGGATGCGACCCTGGCGACATTGAAGTAGCCGATGATGGCCTTGCATCCCGCCGCCGCGCACGACTCGATGAAGGCCAGTTCACTCTCAGCGTTGCCGATGGCCTCAGAGTAGGTGAAATCGAGGTTGACCTTCGTCTCGAGGTAGTCGAAGTACGACTTCACGGCCAAGAACTGCTCTTGGGACGGGTCGAAAGTCACAACGCCGATCTTCACAGTCTCAGCCGGATACTTCTCACCGGCTGGTAGGACTCCGGTGTCATCCGAGCCGCCACACCCGACGGCCAAGACCGCCACGGCCAGCATCAACAGTAACGTAAGTGCTATGCCTACCTTCTTCATGGACGCTTCCCTCCTGTGAGACACGTTTCGCCTGCGCTTCTCCTACCTTGGCAACAACTCGGTCCGATAGCTCATGCTGGCTATGAACACCACTACTATGAAGACGATGCCCCTACATGTTTGGATGACCTCCAGCGGGAGTCCCATCATGGTGAGACCGTTCGTGAGCACCGTTATGCTGGCAGCTCCTATCAGGCCTGCATATATGCTGGACCGAGGTCCGCCGGTGAGAGGCATACCGCCCAGCACCAACGCCACCAGAACGTCCGTACCTAGGGAGGCACCGGTGCTGGCCCCCACAGTCCTGGTGCGGGTCACGAGAACGAAAGCCGCCAACCCTATGCCCAACGCCCCCAGGAGATACGACAGGATCACGGTGCGCTTGATCGGCAGACCGGTCTGCCGGGCGACCACGACGCTGCCCCCTGTCGTCTTGACGCTCTTGCCCAGAGTGCCGAGGGAGAAGAGCATCCAGCAGAGGAGGAAGAAGCTCCCCAAGGTGGCCACGTTGACCACCGTCATCCGCCTGAAGTCGAACAGAGGTATCGTGCTGGGTTCAGTACCTGGGCTGGGAGCAGCAGATTGGCAGTGTCGCCCAGGAGCACGAGTACGACCGCCGTGATGACCATGCCCAGGACTATGGTGATGATGAAGCTGGGCGCCTCCACATAGGCGGCGAACAGGCCCTTCAACATGCCCAGGGCTATCGCCGACCCCACGCATACCGCGAGCACCAGCCAGATGTTGCCGGTCTCGATGCCCACCATGCCTCCCAGCACGGCACTCAGCGACACGCATGCGCCCATGGACATGTCGATGCTGCCACTGCCGAACACGAACACCGCGCCCGTCGCGACGAGCGCGGTCACCATCACTTGGTTCAAGAGGCTCTGCAGATTGGAGACCCCCAGACTGTCCCCTTGGGTCAGTCCGGCGAACAGCGCGAACAACAGGATGAGGCCGCCGAGCGGGGCGAGCGTCTTGAGCATGGGTAGTCTCTTCTGGATATCCATGTCTAGACCATGACCTCGATGACGCGGGTCTCGCTGAGATCGCGACTGCGCTCGAACTCGCCCGCCAGCTTGCCGTCCTTCAGCACCAGCAGGCGGTCGCTCATGCCTATCAACTCCGTCAGCTCCTCAGAGATCATGACGATGGTCTTGCCCTGCTTCTTCATCTCGGTCATGAGCTGATACATGGCCGCCTTCACGCCGATGTCCACTC
The DNA here is from genome assembly GCA_963718375.1 of uncultured Actinomycetes bacterium. Classification (GTDB taxonomy): domain Bacteria; phylum Actinomycetota; class Thermoleophilia; order RBG-16-64-13; family RBG-16-64-13; genus RBG-16-64-13. Next base: position 833,781 of record CAVQZD010000005.1, read on the forward strand.
CGCGAGTGGGGCAGTCGAGTATCAGGATGTCGCAGTCACGGCCCACCCACTTGCCGAAGACCACCTTCTGCTTGTTGCCTCCCGATAGGTACTGCACGTTCTGGTTCATCGATGAACACTTGATGCTGAGGCTGTCGATCTGCTGTTGGACGTACTCTTTCTCCTGCTTCGGCCAGATGAGACTGAGGGCGTTCCTCAGCTTGTCCAGTGCCGCGGAGACTATGTTGTCGCGGATGCTGGCCGTGAGGACCAAGGCTTCCCGGTCCCTGTCCTTGGACACGTAGCCCATGCCGCACCTCACCGCGACCCGCGGATCGTCGATCTTGGTGCCACAGACAAGATGCCTCACTTCCCCGGTGAGCAGCTGCTCGACTCCGAACAACGCCTTGCCCAGTTCGTGCATGCCACAGTGCGACAGACCGCCGATGCCCAGGATCTCGCCCCTGTGGACCTTCATGGAGAAGTTCATCAGCAGACCTGAGCCGGTGGTGATCTCGTCGGCCTCGAGCACGACCTCCGGCTCGCGGCTCGCCTCATGGTCGCCTCGGTAGTAGTCGCCCTTCATCTCTCGCCCGACCATGAGGCACTTGATGTCGTCCTCGACCATATGTGCTTTGTCGAGGGTCGCGATCAGCTTGCCGTCCCGGAGCACGGTCAGCGAGTCACAGATCTCCATCAGCTCTTCGAGGTCGTGCGAGATGAAGACCACAGCCTTGTCCTCTGCGCGCATCCTCTTCATGATGCCGTAGATGATCTCGCGACCCTTTTGCGACAGTGCGGTGGTCGTCTCGTCGACGATGAGCAGCTCAGGATCGTCGTGCATGACCCGGGCTATCTCGACCAGCTTCCTGTCCTGGAGGTCGAGCGAATCGATGGAGGCGGAGGGCTCCACACCCTCCAGGCCGATGTCCCCCAGCGCCGACTTGGCCGCCCTGTTCATGGCGCCGGCACTGATGAAGAGGGGGACAGGGCCGACCGACTTGCGGAACTTGTCCTCTTCGCCCAGATAGATGTTCTGAGCGACCGAGATGCCGGGCACGTAGCCCTGCTCTTGGACGATCATGCCCACGCCCAGCTTGGCAGCCTCGATCATGGTCGCGGGCTTGTGCCGCTGGCCTTTGAAGAACATCTCGCCGTGGGTCGGCGACTGCATGCCGGCGAAGATGGAGCCGATGGTGGACTTGCCGGAGCCGTTCTCACCTACCAGCCCCATGATCTGACCGCGGTAGACGCGCATGTCCACGTCATCGACCGCGATAGTAGGACCGAAGGTCCTGTACAGCCCCTTGGTCTCCAGTACGAGTCTTCGTCTCCATCCGCTGCGGCACTCACGTCAACGCCCCTCTGTTCCCGTCGTCGCCTTGCGCTCACTAATGTCTAGTGGATGTACCAAACTAGACTATCGTCCTGTGTATGTCAACCGGCCGCTAGTCACCGGGGCCCACCACGCCATGGCCCAAGCGCGGACGCACGCTGACGCGCGTCTCTGCCCCCGCGAGCGCCGGCGAAGTGGCCGACGATGCGCACCTCGCCCTCCGCTACCCCACTGCGGACGATGGCCAGGGCCCTGCCTTCAAAGGCCTTGCAAGGCTGCCGCCCGGCCACGAGTCCTCTGCGCACGGGTCGGCCGATCCCAATGCGATCAGCTCTCCATGCCCGGTGACCTCTACCTGGACCTCCACTCCGGCAGATCTGACCAGCTGACCTGCTTCGTCGACCACCTCCACCGTGAGATAGCAGAGATCGTCGCCCCCCGCCTGCAGCTCCGTCCGGTCGGGGGTCAAACGGAGTGCGGCCGGCTCACCGGTCGTGACCAGCGTCGACCTGCCCGTCTCCTTGCCGCCCGTCAAACCGACCGCGACCAGGGTGCCTGGCTGGTAGACGACCTCGAACACCGCCCTGTTCTTCTGCGTCGGGCCCGCCGGCTTTCGCCCCAGCGAGTCGCCGTTCAGCACGAGCTCCACCTCTTCGTCGGCGGAGTACACCTCGACCCGAGTCGGCTTGCCCTCGTGCCCAGGGAAGGTCCAGGTGTCGCTCACCGGTTCCCATCCCCAAGGGCTGAAGCTGACCTTCTGACCGTAGTGTCGCGGGTCGAGCACGCCTATGTACGGCTCCGTCCGCACGCCCCACAAGATGTCCCTGAAGTAGGACTGCGGACGCTTGAACCCGCAGATATCCAAGTCGCCGCAACTCGCCAGCTGATGCGGCCACTGATCCTGTGCGAAGAAGGGCAGGGCAGACTCGCCGAAGCTCACTCCGCCGACCCCGGCCTCCCCTCGGTAGTCGATGGCAGTCCACACGAAGTCACCTATCACGTTCGCCAGACGGGCGGTGTCCCTCCAGGACTCATACGCGCGGTACGGGTGAGTCTCGCTGCCGTAGATCACCCGGTCCGGAAAGTGCTTCTGGTCGTACTCGTAGCGGTTGTTGATGTAGTTGTAGCCGGCCACATCCAGGGATTCCAGGAACGGGGCGGTCAGCTCTCCCCAGCGGTCATCGGCGGAGCTGGAGGGCGCAAGGTTCTGGCTCTCGAACATGTCCTCAGGGAAACCCTCGCCGGCGGCGTGGCCGGCCACGTCCTCCTCGAAGAGCGTCGCGAGAGCCGCGGTCACCGGCCTGGTGTCGTCCAGACTACGGACGTACTCCGCCTGCCTGCGACACCACTCGTAGCCGTCGGACACGCCGGTCCGCTCCGGCACCTCGTTGCCGATGGACCACATGACCACCGACGGGTGGTTGCGGTCGCGCCTCGACCATCGACTCGGTGTCCCGCTGCCACCAGTCCTCGAAGTACAGATGGTAGTCGTGCGGGTTCTTGCCCATGCGCCAGCAATCGAAGGACTCATCGATGACCAACATCCCCAGCCGGTCACAGGCGTCCAGGAGGGCCGGCGCCGGGGGATTGTGTGCGGAGCGGATGGCGTTGAAGCCGGAGGCCTTGAGCAGTTCCACCTTGCGCTCTTCGGCACGGTCGTAGCTGGCGGCACCCAGCAGGCCGTGGTCGTGGTGCACGCAGCCGCCCCGCAACTTCAACGGCTCGCCGTTGAGGCGGAACCCGGCCTTGGCGTCCACGGATATCGAGCGGATGCCGAAGGTGGTCGTCTCGACGTCGACGACCTCGCCCTCCACCACGACCTCGCTGATCAGTCGGTACAGGTGGGGCTCGTCGACCGACCAGAGCTTGGGGTCGGTCACCGATAGCTCCTGGGTGACGACCTCAACCGACCCCGGCGGCGACTGACGCCGGGGTCTCGCACGCGGCCACCACTGCGCCCGATGCGTCCAACACGGTCGTCCGCAGGATCGCCTCCACGGGTGCGGCTGTCACATTCGCCATCTCGGTCGTGGCAAGCACCGTCGAGGTCGCGACGTCCACCTTCGGGGTGGTCACGCACACGCCCCACGGTGGTATGTGCACCCCGCCGCCCAGCCGCAGCCAGACGTGCCGGTAGATGCCCGTGCCGCTGTACCAGCGCGAGTTGGGCTGAGCGTCATTGTTGACGGCCACTGTGATCTCGTTCTGCCCACCGGGGCGCAGGAACCGGGTGATGTCGACCAAGAAGCTCGTGTAGCCATAAGGGTGATGGGCCGCGATGTTCCCGTTGACCGAGACCGTCGCGTTCATGTAGACACCTTCGAACTCCAGGACGACCTGGCGCTCGCGCCAGTCGGCCGCCACGCTCGAACACCTTCCGATAAACCACCTGCCCACTCCAGGCGTAGCCCCCGGCGGAGCCGGTGGGGTTGTCTTGCGCGCGCGGCCTGGATGCGGCCGCATCGTGAGGGAGGTCCGCAGGCTGCCAACCACTGGGAGGGCGCAGGAACGACCCCACCTCGGTCGTGTACTCCCAGTCTCTGTCGAAGAGCAGCCTATCCATCTCTTCTGACTATCTCAGACCTCTTGGGGCTTGTCATCGACCACGCGTTCGAAGGCGCGAGAGCGAACACGAGCCGGGGGGCACGCCACAGCTTGCCCCCCGGCTGGTCAACGATACTCCGGCTCTACTCTGCAACAATCAGATTGCCCTCGGCGTCCTTGGAGAACCTGCTCACGAACTCCCAGGCGAGGTCAGCGAAGGTACCGCTGGGCCAGTGGGGCAGGTTCGTCACACATATCAACTCCACCATCTTCACGCCGCCCGAGTTGGCGAACTCCTCGCCATGGTGGACGACGCCGTCGATGGTCTCGGTCCACATCGTGCCGCCGGTCACGCCGATGGCCTTGACCGCTTCGTCGGTGCTGTCGGTCGCCAAGGCGGCATCGGTCGAGCAATCATTGACATCCAGCCAGAGGTTCAACCCCTCGACGACACCAGGGTCGGTGATAGGGAACCCGCCGAAGTCCTGGTCGCCACCCATGACAAGCAGGGGCACATCGTAGTCCATCGCCTTGTCGTACTCGCTCGGGGGTGTGGAGCGAGCTTCACCATCGGCGTCCCAAGTCCCGGTGGACAATGACATGGTAGAACTGAGAGCGGCGCTCGCCGCCACGACCTCGGGTATCTCCAGGCCCGCTGCCAGCGTCGCCGCTCCACCCATCGACATCCCAACCACATACACCCGGCTCCTATCGATCGGATAGCCCTGCTCCTCCAAAGCGTCCAGGATCCTTACCACCTGCTCTCCGGGGGTGAGGGCGTCGGTCTTGTTGGAGAGAGGGTTGGCCGGCAAGACAGCTATGTACCCGTACTTGTAAGCGTTCTGGGCGATGCCGTGGCCCTCGGCTGAGAAGATGAGCTTCTCTGCTCCCACGAAATCGAAGACGACCGGGTAGACATCGTCGCTCTCAAGGAAGGCAACCGGAGTGTAGCTCGCCCATTTCAAGTCGGGGTCGTCGGCCTCGTGCATCTCCTTCTTGATCCCCAGACCTTCGTAGTATGCGAGGACTTCGGATCCATCTCGTCTCTGAAGAGGAAGAACATCTTCTGATACTCGGCGCTCTTCTGACCGGCCGCGCTGGCCTTGAAGGCCTCGACATCCATTTCACCACTGCGGTTGTAGCTCTTCCAGACAATCTCGGGCCACTCGATGCCCGTCGTCCCGGAGACGATGGTGGTCGTCGGCGCCAACGTGGTCGGAGTCTCGCTGCCGCAGCCTGCGGACAGTCCCACCAACAACAGACCGATCAAGAGTACGCCGCACGTGATTAAGCTGATCCGCCGCATCGCTGTCACCAGTCCTTCCTGGGTCAATCTGGGGAGCCCGGCCCGCCCTGTCCGCGCCCTTCAACGAAACAGATGCTAGAAGTCGGGCCCTCGTTTGTCAACAATGCCACTTGTCATTTCACATCGTGGAGTTATGATTCTGCATGCGGTCACCCATAGACTTCACATGTAAAGGTCTAATTGGTGTATCATTGTCACTCAGTTGTCGACAGGCTTTGCCGGACAGGGTAGGGGGTGATGCGACTGCAGGTGGCTCCAACGTTGTGCCGTCACTGTCAATGACGCGACCGCGGGAGGAGTACCTTTCGCGGAGGCAAGTAGGTCAACAGGTAATCTGAGGAGGGCATCGATGAAGAAGTGGTATTCGATAGGTCTGCTGGTGATTGCGATGATCCTGGCTGCTTCGTTCCTGGCGGCTTGCGGTGGAGATGACACCACCGAGACGACAGTTGCTGATGAGACCGCGACGACCGTTGCTGATGAGACCGCGACGACCGTCGCTGAGGGCACGAGCGCGGTCCCGGAGGGCGTCGACACCAACACGATCGGCATCTACATCGTCGACACGGGCAACAACACGCTCGCGATCTGGGATGTACCCGCCCCCGGTATGGCGTTCCCCGTTCATACCGCGACCGAGCAGGATGATGAATTCGCCATGGTGATCACGGTTCTGGATGCCAGTGGCGCCGTCCTGGGCGAGCTTGAGACCGTCGGTGGCACGGTGGACTACTCCGCGTACGCCGATACGGCTGCCAAGGTCACTGTCACGAACAAGGCCGGCGAAGTGGTGGCGACCTACGACATCATGTAGTAGCGTCTCTCCACCTGCGCAGCAGTAGTATCGAAGTCACAAAGGGGGCCGGGCGACCGGCCCCCTTTGCTTTTCTCTTCAGAGAGGCACAAAATCGGGTAGCGTCTTGACGCCGCAGACACGGTAGAGAAAGGAACGGGCTTTGGCCGCGAAGAGAAGAGTGATAATCACCGTTGCCCAGACGGGCAACTTCCAGGGCAAGTCGGCGAATCCCAACCTGCCCGAGCAACCCTCTGAGATCGTCTCTTCTGCGTACGACTGCTACAACGCCGGAGCGGCGATCGTTCACGTTCATGCTCGCGACAAGCAAGGCAACTCGACCAACGACCCCGAGGTCTTCGCCGAGATCAACTCGGGTATCCGGGCCAAGTGTCCGGTCATCATCCAGAACTCGACGGCTCCGGCCACCAAGCCGGGGTCCGAGGCTGACGATGGTGTGGCTCTGCTCGATATGAAAGACAAGTCATGCCTGCCTGAGATGTGCTCCTTGGACTGCTCTCTCATCACCACCGTCTGGGGCGACCTGTCGTTCATCTACAGGTGGGAGCGGGCTTGGCTGCTGAAGCAGGCTCAGAAGATGATGGACTTGGGCATCAAGCCGGAGATGGAGGTATTCAATCCGTCCAGTGTCGAAGACGTGTTCAATGTCCTCGTGCCTGCCGGCGTGATCGCCGAGCCGCCATCGCTGACCTTCGTCATGGGCATGAACAAGGTCAGCCAGGGCGCCATCTCTTTCAGCCAGCCCAACCTGGACTTCATGATCAGCCTGCTGCCCAAGGATCGCTTCGTCAATTGGTCCACGATGGCCATCGGCTCGCACCAACTGCAGGGTGTGACCTATGGTCTGCTCAAGGGCGGCAACGTCCGAGTGGGCATGGAGGACAACATCTTCTACACCTACGGGGAGCTGGCCAAGAGCAACGCCCAGTTGGTGGAGCGCATGGTGCGCATCATCCAGGAGCTCGATATGGAGGTGGCTACCCCCGACGAAGCCCGAGAGATCCTGAAACTTCGGCCGCTCAAGTAGAGCGGAGAAACGGACGACCGTCATGAGGCTTGAAGGTGTAGACCACATCGGCGTGATCGGCGCGGGGATGATAGGCAATAGTCTGGCCGTGCTCACCACCGGCCACGGCTATCGCACGACGACTGTCGACAATCGCGCGGAGATGCTCCCCGAGTTCAAGAAGGGTTACGACGGCTACTTCCGCCAGATGATCGACGAGGGGCTCATCCCCGAGGAGCAGTTGGAGATATGTTCCCGGTACCTGACGTACTCGGCCGACATCGGCGACTTGGCCGACTGCGACCTCATCTTCGAGTGCGTGACCGAGAACAAGGACGTCAAGCACGCGATCTACTCGCGCATCGAAGAGGCCTGTCCGAAGGTCAGGGCCATCTGTTCGGTGAGTTCGTCCATAGTGCCCGATGTTCTCGCCGAGAAGGCCACCAAGTACAGGGACCGCATCATCGTCACGCATCCCTTCAACCCCGCACATATGGTGCCCTTCTTCGAACTCTGCGGTGGCAGCGCCACCGACCCTGGTGTGCTGGAGTTCGCGAAGACGGTACTGGAGTCGCTGGACCGCAAGCCCGTCATCCTCAAGAAGCCCGCCCCCGGGTTCATCGGCAACCGTCTTCAATTCGCGCTCTGGAGAGAGGCGCTCAACCTGGTGGAGAGTGGCATAGCCGACCCCGGGGACGTGGATACCTGTCTGAACTACAGCTTCTGTCCTCGCTACACCTCGATAGGCATCTTCGAGCACTTCGACAACGGCGACCTGACCTTGAACATGCACACCTGCAACGCCGTGTTCCCCACGCTCAGCAACATCGCGGAGGCCCCACCGGCCGTCGCCGACAGGGTCGCCCGCGGAGACCTAGGTGTGAAGACCGGGGTAGGCTTCTACGACTGGCACGATGTGGACATGGACGCTTATCGCAAACGAGTCAACGCTCCCTATTGGCGCTTCATCGACTGGGACATGCCCAAGGAGTGATCGAGTGATGGTGCATGACAACAATAAGAGCGGGGAGTACGGCCACTGCTTCGTCCAAGAGCTGCAGGAGCCGACCAACATGGGGACTCCGGATTTCCGCGCGCTCTACGAGCAGTTCGCCAAACGCATACTCTGGATGGACAGCAACGTGTGCGAGGGCGCCTTCCAGATGAACACTGCCTGGTACTTCGCGGTGCCTCCCAGAGACCCCATCTTCACTGAGCACGAGCACGGGCACGACGAGCTCATCGGGTTCTACGGCAGCGACCCGGACGACCCTTACGAGCTGGGTGGTGTCATAGAGTTCTCCATCAACGGTGAGGCGCACCGGCTCACCAGATCCACCATGATCTGGATCCCAGCCGATGCGACGCACAACCCGATGCGCATACTCGAGGTCCGCCGGCCGATCTTTCACTTCTCCATAGTGATGAACCCGCTGTATGAAGGAAAGTCGACCTACAAGTGATCTCTAGCGGCCTCTCCCGCCGGGCTACCTGGTCTTGCAGTCCCCGGCCGGTGCTGACGCGCTCTCTGAGCCCAGGCGGAACGCTGCCAGGTTGACATCGATGGTCTTCGGTGGCACCGCTTTGCGGATCACCGCTTCCCACGTTTCAGTGGCAAACGGGAGGGTAGGTGCGATAGCCCCGAGCATGGCCACGTTGGCGGCCTTGACCGTGCCGGCCTTGGCTGCCAGGTCGTTCGCACTCACACACTTGGTGTTCGACCACGCTGCGTCTGATCAGATCGTCGATGCCCTCTGGGTAGGTGGCCAGCCCCGCGGCCACGGGACTCGGGTTGATGCGCAGCAGGTTATAGACGAGCACTCCTTCCGGCTTCAGCCAACTGACATAGCGCAGCGCCTCGAGCGCCTCGAAGGCCATGAGCAGATCGGCTTCGCCCTTGGCCACCAGCGACGACCAGACCTTGTCTCCGAAGCGGAAGTGGCTGACCACGCTGCCGCCTCGCTGAGCCATGCCGTGGACTTCGCTCTGTTTGACGTCATAACCTTCAGCCATAGCCACTTGGGCAAGCACGGTGCTGGCGAGGACCACACCCTGGCCTCCCACTCCGGCAAGGAGCACGTTGATAGTAGGACGGGCCGCCATCAGGACCCCCTCCCTTCTTCAGGCACGGTTCGGCTGATCGCGTCGAACTTGCACATCTGAGAGCAGACGCCGCACCCAGCGCAATCGACAGCGTTGATCTCCACCTTGCGCTCTCCCTCATCGTCGACATACAGGTTCAGCGCCCCACAGCCCGCCTTCAGACAATTCTTGCAGCCGGTGCAGAGCTCCGGGTCCACGTGGAAGACTGGCTTACGCACCTTGAACTGCAGAACGCACGGGGCTTTGGCGATCACGACCGAAGGGCCTTCGGTTGCCAGCTCCTCCCGCAGGACCCGCTCGACGTCCTTCAGGTCATAGGGGTCCATGTGCGTGACGCGGTCTATACCGATGGCCTTGCACAAAGCCGGGATGTCCACTACTGCCGCCGGGACCCCCAACAGGGTCTTGCCGGTGCCGGGGTTCTCTTGGCCCCCGGTCATCGCGGTGGTGTCGTTGTCGAGGATCAAGGTGAGGATGTTCCCGCGGTTGTAGGCCACGTCCATGAGGGAGGTGATACCTGAGTGAAAGAACGTGCTGTCGCCGATGACAGCCACCACCTTGTTCCGCAGATCGGGCTTGGCGCCTTCGGTCGGCGGGTCGATGACCTTGGCCATGCCGTGGGCCATGCTGATACTCGCGCCCATGCACGTCTGGCAGTGCTGGGCGTTGTAGGGGGGCAACGCGCCCATCGTATAGCAGCCTATGTCGCCCGACACGTATACCTTGAGCTTGCTCAAGATGACATTGACGCCGCGATGCGAGCATCCCGGGCAGAAGGTGGGCGGTCTATCGGGCAGGTCGGCGATGTCGGGCCGCAGATCGCTGAGCAACCCTTCGTCCACACCCGGTGCTCCGGCGTCCGCTAGCGAGCGCGCCACCAGGCGAGCGCTCAGCTCTCCTTGGAGCGTGTTCAGCTGCTTGCCCCCGTCGACCTCGATGCCCATCAGCCTGATGGCGTCTTCCATGATCGGGTCGGACTCTTCGACCACGTAGAGCTTGTCCACCCTGGAGCGGAACTCCTCGATCAACTTCCGAGGCAGCGGATAGGGCATGCCCATCTTCAGGAAGCTCGCGCCCGGAACAGCCTCGCGCGCGTATACGTATGTAGCCCCGCAGGTGATGATGCCCACCCGCGTGTCGCCCATCTCCACCCGGTTGAGCGGGCAGTCCTCGGCGTACTCACTGAGGTCCAGCACCCGCTGCTCCACCGCCAGATGCCGGATTCGAGCGTTCTGAGGCATCATGTGGTACTTGGCATAGTTGCGCGGCAGTGCCGTCACCGGCTTGGGCGCAGTGCGCTCTCCGAGCTTGACCAACCCCTTGGAATGAGAGGTCCTGGTGGTCATACGGAGCATCACGGGAGTGTCGAACCTCTCGGAGAGGTCGAAGGCAGCGACGGTGAACTCCCGGGCTTCATCGCTGTCCGACGGCTCCAGCACCGGGACCCGAGTGAACTTCGCATAGTTGCGGTTGTCTTGCTCGTCCTGAGAGCTGTGCATGCCCGGGTCATCAGCCGACACCACCACCAGGCCGCCCTCCACCCCCGTGTAGGACAAGGAGAAGAAGGGGTCGGCAGCCACGTTCAAGCCCACGTGCTTCATGCACACGATGGCTCTGCTCCCTGCCAAGACCGCGCCGGCGCCCACTTCCATGGCCACTTTCTCGTTCGGCGACCACTCGCAGTAGATGTCCTCGTACTCGGCCAACGTCTCCAGGATCTCGGTGCTGGGCGTACCAGGATAGGCCGAAGCCAGCTTCGCCCCCGCTTCCCAGACCCCGCGCGCGATCGCCTCGTTGCCGGAGAGCATCTCCATCTTCCCTGCTGTGTCTCTATCGAATGCCATGTCTCCTCCGCCTAGGACGAGGGTTTGTGGTCGCGTACGTGGGCCGCATACCATTCCATGCGATCGAGAGCTTGCGCCGCCGCCTTATACGACGAAAGCACGATCGACCGGTACTTCTTGCCGTAGTCGAACACCGATCCGCGTATGGCGGAGTCGGGTACGTGGATGATGGGTTTGCCTGTCGACTCCATGAGGTCCGCACACAGCGCGAGCACGGACTGCTCCCACTCGGTGAGGTCGGCGAAGTCACCGTCCGCGGTCAGCTTGCGTTCACCGGCCGCCAGAGCGGGCACTCCCATTAGCGACAGGGCCAGTACCGCGTCCACGGCGTCGGATCGAGCCACCGCCCTGAGCACCTCTAGCGACACATCTCCGCCGCCGGAGGCGACCAGGTCCAGAGGGTTCTGCCTGCTCCAGAACTCCGGCAGTAACGGATCCAGGGACTCGTAGAGTCCTGGTGGCAGCTCCGCCAACTGCAGCCCGTGGCGTGCCACTTCATCAGAGGCGATGACTCCAGCCCCACCACCCTGGGTGACGATGGCCACACGCCTTCCTTTGGGCAGAGGCAGGTAGGCAAGACAACTGCCGAGGTCGACCACCTCTTGCGGGCTCGTGCAGGTGACCACACCGGCTTTCCGGGCTGCCGCCTCCCACACCGCCGCCGAACCGGCCATCGCCCCTGTATGAGAGGCTGCCGCCTTGCTGCCGTACTCAGTGACCCCGGCGCGCAATACTACGACGGGTTTCACCGCGGACGTCCGCGAAGCGACGTCCAGGAAGCGTGTCCCGTCGCTGATACCCTCGATGTACATCATCACGCAGGTGGTGTTGGGGTCATCCTTGAGGTACTCGAGAATGTCTACGGTGCCGATCTGGGCCTCATTACCGACGCTCGCGAACTTGTCTATGCCGATGCCCCGCCGCTGACACATGCCCGTGGTGGTGACCCCCACGTTGCCCGACTGCGACACAAAGCTCAGAGTGCCCTTCGGGGGGATGGAGCTTGACGAAACCGACAGCGTGAAGGTCCACTTCGCCCGAGATCATGCCCATGCAGTTGGGTCCCATGAGCGTGACTCCACCGTCGGTGGCTATGCGCTCGATCTCCCGCTCGGCTTCGGCGCCGGACTCCCCGGTCTCGCTGTAGCCCGCGGCGATGGCGATGGCAGCGCGTATCCGTTTGCTCGCGCACTCGCTAAGCAGGGGCGCCACGTGTTGCCCGCCCACCGCCAGCAGCGCCATGTCGGGCGACTCCGGCAACTCCTCGATGCTCAGATACGATGGCAGTCCGAAGAAGACTCCGCCCTTGGGATTGACCGGGAACACCCTGCCCTTGTATCCGCCGTCCAGGATGTTCTGGAGCACTGACCCACCCCACTTGGCCGCATCCTCGGAGGCACCCACCACCGCGATGGAGCGCGGGGCCAGGAGAGCCTTCAGATCCGGCTTGAAAGCCCGCCCTTCCCTCTTCGGCTCCTCCGGCCTCGGGCCCAGGATGACGAGAGCGTCCACGGCCACAGGCTTATCGCCCTGCACCAGGACCGGATTGACGTCTATCTCGGCTATCTCAGGATGGTCCAACGCCATCTGGCCGATCGCCTGGACGATGCGGGCAAGGCTATCTTGGTCCACTGCGGGATAGCCTCGGAAAGGACCCAGCAGACGCTTGGCCCGCATCAGACCGAGCAACTCGAAAGCCTGCGCATCATCCACGGGCGCGACGGCAAGCGCAACGTCCGCCAGAGCTTCGGTCAACACCCCACCCAGGCCAAAGGCGACCACGGGGCCGAAGACCGCATCCCGCTTCATGCCCACCATGAACTCACGGCTGCCCGAGATCATCTGCTCGACTAGGACCGCTTCCAGCCGGCCCTGCGCGCGCTCTTGCAGGAGGGCGAACGTCCGACGCACCGCTTCTTCGCCCTCGACGCCGACTACCACCAGGCCCGCTTCGGTCTTGTGGTGCACGTCGGTCGCGACGCCCTTCATCACGACCTTCCCCCCGATACGACCCGCGGCGGCAACAGCGTCGGCTTCAGTCTCGACCGCAGCTCCTTCGGTCACCGGTATGCCGTAGGCGCGGAACAGCCGCTTCGACCGACCTTCGTCCAGCGCGGAGTCGCCCGCCGCGAGGGCGGAGGCGATCATCTCAGCCGAGGTCCTCCTGGCGTCCGCGTATGCCTCTGGGTCTACCATCGATCGTCCGATGCGCCTAGACAGTGCAGCGCAGCACGTACAGGCCGGAATGCTGAGTGTCCACGAAGATGTTGCCTCTACGATCCACGAGCACGTCCTCGGTCGTCCCCTGCCGTGGTCCAGGGAAGGCGTCCCCGGCCGCGTTGTTGAAGGCCCAGTCTTCAGGGTCAGGGGGTATGAAGTAGGCGATCTCCTTGGGGACGTACGGGTCGTTGATGTCATACACCCGCAGACCGGCGTGGAAGTACGCGCAGTACACCCGGTCGTTGCGGTCTTCGAGCACCGGGTCGTTGTGGGGCTCGTGGATGTTGTGCGGGCCGAACGGTCCGGCGCCCCAACCGGGGATCTCATTGAAATTCTTGTAGGGGTAGCGGTCGGGCACCTCTGGGTAGGGGAACACCGAAACGAGCGTCGGGTCGGTGGGGTCGGCGATGTCTACCATGCCCAGGAAGTTCACAGGCTGCGCCGCTTTGTTCACCTGCTCCTTGCTGTACACGTGGAAGCGCTCGCCTTCGCTGGTCATGACCGCATAGTCACGCTTCGAGAGAGGCAGGACGGTGTGGCAGCGGGCGCCACTCAGCTTGCCTGAGAAGGGGGGATGGTGTCTCAACTGCCCCACGAGTTGCGGCGTGCTGATATCGGACATGTCCAGTACCACCATGCCCGCGCCGCCATAGCTGACATAGCAGTACTTGCCCTTGGGGTAAGCCGGGCCGTGCATCATGGCAGCATCCAGCATGGCGAACTGCTCTTCGTCGGTGACCGGCGGCCCCGCCGGATCGATGGTGCCGGCGATGAACTGATCGGGCATCCACCAGCGACCCGCTTCCACTGGGTTCTTGGGGTCGATGAGATCGAGGATCCGATAGATGTAGCCCCTATAGCCCTTGCAGGTACCGCTCAGGTGAGCGTAGCGACCGCCGTTGTAGAAGAAGCGATGCACGCCTCCCCCGCCGGTGGTGGCCCATTTCGAGAGCAGCTTGGGATCAGCCGGGTCTTTGACATCCCATATCCAGAGGCCCTCTTCGTAGGGATCGCCCCACTCATTGGCATGGAGCATCGGCAGAGTCCCGCCGAGGGCGGTCAGCATCAGGCCATCGCCCACTTGGATCTTGGGTGTGCCTTGGCCTGCCAAGTCCGGACCGGGGACGAACTTGAGGTATTCTGGCTTGGCGGGATCGGTCACGTCGACGATGGCCCAGCCAGAATGCTTGAAATGGGCCGCATACAGATAGAAGCGTCCGTCGACCTCCTGCATGGCCATCTGGAACCAGGGCTTGCCCTCTAGATCGTGATAGGCGATGACATCGATGTTCTTGGAGAACGCTTGCTTGCCACTCATAGAGACCTCACTCCATCCCGCGATCCGGACGCGTCTTCCCTATTCACCTGGGCAAAGTTTATTGGTATAGTCATTATGCCACAGGACAAGTTGGGGTGATAGATATGTCCGAAACACAGACCGTGACCACACTGCGAGAGACCTCCCTGTCACCGGAGACCGCGAGTGACAGCGCCGTTCACTACCTTCGCGCCATGATCTTCTCTGGGGAGCTCCAGCCGGGCGACCGGCTCCCTCCAGAACGAGAACTAGGTGCCAGGCTGGGGCTATCGAGAATGACTCTGCGCCTGGCTCTGAAGGTGCTCGAGAGCAACGGCTACATCGTCACCACGAGGGGCTCTCGCGGCGGTTCCCGCGTGAACGATATCGATACGTTGTTCAAGTGCTGGAAGCAGTGGATGGCGCAGCATCACGAAGACCTCGAAGACATCTTCGAGCTCAGGATCACGGTCGAGTCGAGGCTGGCTGCCCTGGCAGCCGAACGGCGCACCGAAGAGGACCTCCACGACATGCGAGAGGCCATCGTCGGCGAAGAGGGTATCGAGGACTACTCGTCACTATTCCGCGCCGACATGGACCTGCACCGAGCGATAGCCCGGGCTGCTCGCAGCCCCCATCTGGAGAAGGCCATGACCATCGCCCGAGGAGAGCAGTTCGTGCCTGTGGACATCATGCATCTGGACAACAAGGACCCGCGCATACACGTTGCTCACCGCAGCATCATCGATGCCATACAAGCGAGCGATGCCATCAGAGCTGAGGCGGAGATGCGCCGCCACATCACCCATGTGCGCGAGCTCACAGACCAGGCCCTCCAGGCATCTGGCCTATTGCCGTAGGCAGAGGTCCGTCAAGACCCGCTCATGGCGATCTCGCCCACGTTCACGTCCTTTGACGCGTCGATCGCTTCGATAGTCTTGGGGACATAGCCCTCCTTCTCCACGCGCAAAGAGTACATGCCCGGCTCTTGGCGCTCGAACCAGAAGTCGCCGAAGTCGTCGGTGGCAAGGACCGAGACCTCTTTGCCCTTCGCGTCAAGAAGAGTCACCTTGGCACCCTCGAGGCACTCATCCTCCTTGGGATCGAAGACCTCTCCGGCGATGAAATACTTGTTGGGCAGGTCTATGTAGTAGACACGAGGCTTCGCCCCGGCCTCGGGCTTCAGCACCTCGGCTCTTGCGATGAGTTCCTTCATCTCGGACTCCTCGCCGAACGTCAGCGCGCCCGTCGGGCAGGCGTCCACGCAGCGTGTCTCTTTCCAGCCCTGGTCGAGCAGATGCGCGCAGAAGGTGCACTTCTGGGCGATCTTGGCCCCCTCGTTCCAGTAGATCACCTCATAGGGACAGGCCTTGATGCAGTCGCCTTTGCCCTGACACTTCTCGGGGTCGATGATGACGATGCCGTCTTCGCGCTTGTATATAGCCTTGGACTGGCAGGCCGGGATGCAGGGAGCCTCGTCGCAGTGCTGACAGATGTCATGCATGTAGCGTACTCGCACCTTGGGCACCGTGCCCTGCACGATGTCGGTGACCTTCATCCAGAAGTGCCCGGTGTCCGGCTGCGGAGCGGCGATGGGCGTCCAATCGTTGTCGCAGTGTTCGTCCTTGCACGCCACTTGGCAGTTGTAGCAGCCGTTGCACTTGCTTACGTCTATGACCATCACTTTGCCCATGTCAGTCCTCTCCTTGGACCGGTACTTCCTCGAGGTTCCCAGGCACCTGGGCCAGCATCCGCTCCCAGGCGAGCCCAGTGCTCTTATCATAAGGTAGCGCGAAGACCTCCGGATAATCACGGCGCAGGGCCTCGAGGTCGACGCGCTCGTACTCCACCAAGAACCCTCCGGAGACCATGCCGGTGGCGTTCTTCGAAATGGTGTTGCGCGGCGTGATCAAGTTTATCGCTCCACCGCGGTCCAGCTCACCGGGCACGATAGCATCGTATCGCGCGCCGTGGTCCATGGAGATGACGCCCGCCATCACGCGCTCAGTCACATACGCGCCCGCCAGGACTGCGCCCCGTTCGTTGTAGACCTTGATGATGTCGCGGTGGCGGATGCCACGCGCTTTGGCGTCATCAGGATGGATCCAGGCAGTCTGGTACGCGTAGCCATCTGAACCAACGATCTTGTTGGTCTCGATCTCACGCAGCCATTGCATGTCGTCGTGCTGTGAGTGCACACGCCAACGCGGATGGTTGGAGATACAGAGGACGGGATAGACCTTCGCACGGTCGCCCGAGACGCGCTCGTCGTGACCCGAACCGCGCTCGACCCAGTGGGGCACCGGCGGGCGCTCGTCGTCGTCGGGAAAGTTGTCGGCCAAGCGCTGCGAGAAGAACTCGAGTTTGCCTGTGGGGGTGGAGAGTGGGTGATTCTCCGGGTCCTCGGCGAAGGGTCGCAGCCCTACCTCGTGCTTCTCCCAGTCGGGGTCGGTGGGGATCACGTAATGACCCTTCTCCATGAACTCTTCCCACGTCACCAGTTCGGAGACGCCGCAGTTGTCGAAGCCGATCCGTATGTAGTCGTCCACGGACTTGCCCCCGGTGAACTCCTCCAGGATGCCCAGCTTCTCAGCGACAGCGCACACGACCTCGTAGTCGCTCTTCGACTCACCCACCGCGTCGATGCACTTGGCGTCGTAGAACAGGGTGCCGAACTCAGCCGTGTAGTTGTCGATGCCGATGTCGTCCTGCTCGAACTTCGTGGTCACCGGAAGGATGAGATCGGCGAACTCGCAGTCGTTCTCGATCCACGGGTGCTGGGCCACGATGAACTCGATCTTGGGATTCTGGAACGCCTTGCCTATGTAGTTGCCGTCGTTCCAACAGGTCACCAGTGAGGGCGAGTCGCTCCAGATCATGTGGACCTCCGAGCACCCCTCGACGGGATACTGGTATTGGTTGAACTGATCCTCGGTGAGCTGACGACTCTGAGTGGTGCCATACCAGGTAAGCGGCTTCTCGGGCGTCGCCTCGTTGATGGCGAAGTGGATCAAGTCCTTGGGGATGAACTGCGCAGGCAGGTCCCCGACCGTGGGTGCGGCCCGGTTGGCCTCAGTAGCCATCAGGTTGGGATAGACCGAGTGCCGGGGGACAGGCACCGAATTGCCGAACGGGAACTTGTTGCCCTCGCGTACGCCCATCAGCCCCCATTCGATGGTGGTCAGCATATGGCGACCCGGCTTGCCCACGCCCTGCATGCCCAGCAGGCAGACCTCAGCCCTCATGTTCTCGGTGGCGTACGGGGCCCGCGACATGTTGCCGCCGTTGCCGTGGGTTATGCAGGTGGGGGCGCCGGCCCAACGTCTGGCCAAGGCTTTGGTGATGCGAGTCGGCACCGTGGTCTTCTGCTGGGCCCACTGCGGAGTCTTGGGGACGCCGTCTTCCTTGCCCAGCACGTAATCCGCGAACTTGTCGAAGCCCACCACGTGGGTGTCGACGTACTCCTTGTCGTAGGTGTCTGCGGTGATCCATAGGTAGGCGATAGCGAAGAAGAGGGCCGCGTCCGTGTTGGGCCGGATGGGGATCCACTTGTCCGCGTGCACGGCAGTGCCGTAGTTGACCTCAGGGCCGATACAGATCTGCTTGATGCCCAGTTCGGTGAACCAGTAGAGGAGTTGACTCACGGTCTGGCCGCCCCAGCCCCAGGGAGTCGTCTCGGGATCGTTGCCCCAGTGCAGCATGGTCTGCGTGTGCTCGGCGATGTCGGGGATGATGTTCGAGGAATAGAAGGCCTTGCCCACCGGCTCGTTGCCCCATACGTGCTTCGCGCCCCAGTACCATCCCTCCCAACTGTCGGGGTTGCGGTTCTGCACCGTATAGTTGCCGAGCAGCGACATCATCTTGCGGTTGCAGCCGTGGGTGGTGTGGACGACCTTGCCCTCGCCATGCCCATCCTGCTGCAGGAGGACGGCCGAGAGCCCGTATTCTTTCTCGATGCGCCGGATCTCCGACGCGACGATGTCGGTGGCTTCGTCCCAGGAGATGCGGACGTACCTGCTCTTGCCGCGATTCTGCGAGTTGCGCCCGCCGGGCCCGGTCGAGCCCGGGGCTCCCGCGGGGTCCCAGTCGACCCGTTTGAGCGGGTACATCACTCTGTTGGGCGAGTTGATGCGGTTCTTGTAGGCAAGCGTGAAGGGTGGGATCAGCACCTTCATGGCGCATTCGAAGGTCTTGCCCCGGGCCTCCATCCGCCAAGGCTTGCGATCGTACTTCCAGTCGAAGTGGAACGGCCGGATGCGTATTACACGTCCGTCCTTGACATCGACCTGCACGGTGTTACCGTCTTGGACGACGCCGTTGAAACTGAGCCCCTTCACGACGGTCCGTTCGTTGTCGCTCTGCCGGCCGCTCATGTCTTCACCCGCCTCCTCGATCCTGATCGCATATCCTACGGGCCGCACCCGCGAGTCCCGTACCCCTGGTATTGTCTGGACAGGAAAGCTTGCCTTGCGCCTGTATAGAAGCGTAAACTATTTGCTTCGGAAAGTAAATATCTGTCTGGATGTGGGCTCATGCCGAATCAAGCTGGGATCGACGAACTGATAGAGGCTCTCGACGCATCGATCTCGGATTTCAACCAAGATGGGCGGCTCAGCCGCGCGCGGGCCACGCGGCGGGCGCGCCGTCTCACCGGCATGGACTGGACGTACTCGGCCCTCATGATCATAGAGGGTCTCAAAGACCAGGCCAGCCTGCGCATGTCGCAGTTGGCCGAGTCGGTAGGCACCACGCCGCCCACGGTCACCAAGCTCATCCGGGACCTCGAGAACAAGGGGCTCATCACCAAGTCGCCGGACCAGGAGGATGGGCGGGCGAGCATCATAAGTCTCACCGTCAAGGGGCATGAAGTGGCCGAATCCATCCGCCACGCGCGCCAAGCATCTCTCCGCCAGGTACTGGCCGACTGGACCGCGGAGGACCTGGAGCGGTTCACCGCCCTGTTCGAGCGGCTCAGGTCGGACATGCGCCGCATGTCCTAGCCCCATCCCTCCCGCACACGCCATGTGCGGTCCTGCTATATCTCTTCTGTGGGCACCGGCACCTTGTTCACGACTTCGCCCACTATCCGTTCGACGCTACCTTCGTGCAGACGCGCCTCTGTCTTCAATATCAGTCTGTGTGCAAGCACCGGGACCGCCAGGACCTTAACGTCGTCTGGTAGCACGTGGGTCCGGCCTCGGACCGCAGCCAAAGCTTGAGACGCCCGGTGCAAGTTCAAAGAAGCCCGAGGGCTCGCCCCCAACCTCACGGCCTCGTGTTTCCTGGTCCTGCGTACCATGTCGACCATGTAGTCGCGCACTGACTCATCCACGTACACGCGCCGGCACGAGCCCTGCAGAGCGATCAACTCGGCTGCCTCGGTCACAGCTTCCAGCGAGTCGAGTGGGTTCTCGAGCCTGAACCGGCCGAGCAGGGCGGCTTCATCCTCCGCGGAGGGATATCCCATCTCTAGGCGCAGCATGAAGCGGTCGAGTTGCGCCTCCGGCAAGGGGAAGGTCCCCTCCAGCTCCACTGGGTTCTGCGTGGCCATCACCATGAACGGACGGGGGAGAGACAGCGTCTGGCGATCTATGGTTATCTGCTGCTCCTGCATCGCCTCCAAGAGTGCGGATTGTGTGCGTGGCGTAGCCCGGTTGATCTCATCCACGAGAGCGATATTGGTCATGATGGGCCCCGGCCGGAATTCGAGACTACCGGTGGCTCGGTCATAGATCTCGAGCCCGGTAATGTCCGAGGGCAGCAGATCGGGAGTGCACTGTATGCGTCGGAAATCGCATCCCAAGGATTTGGCCAAGGCACGAGCGAGGGCAGTCTTGCCTACTCCTGGGATATCCTCGATGAGGATGTTCCCCTCCGCCAGCAGGGCCACCAGCATGGACTCCGTGACCCTGTCCTTGCCCACCATGACTCTGCCCACGTTTGCGATCACTCGCTCCGCGAACGTCCTGACTTGAAGTGTCTCTTCTTCCGATAGCCTATCTACTGTCATTACCCTCTGCCCTGTCGCTCTCACGGCCCGACGATCGGCGCGCGCCGATCGTCGCCGCCCTTCGTTTGAGTCTGCCCCGGCTCTCTCTCACCCGCTGGAGTTCCTCCTCGGTGGGCGGCCGGGCACCGTATCTGGCCCTCACGTAAGTCTGGGTGATGAGAGTCACGTCCTCTCCGTAGGCCGGAAGCGCCGCGCAGAGCACGCTCTGGTACTCAAAGGGCGTCTGAGAAGGGGAGCGCGGCCATCCTGCCCTCGCTCCCCAGCGTAGCATCTCGGCATAGAGTCGACGCGTCGACTTCGATTGCGTCGGCTCTCCGTCGAGTGCGCTACGGGCCCTGCCGAATGAGGCCAGGTGACGCAAGCAGGCGACCAGCCGGTCGAGCAGCCGTGATAGATCCAGCCTGAGTCCGCCCCTCAAGTACTCCATCTCGGCCTTGTCCTGGTCGGCCCTGCGGATCCACGCGAGCAGGGAACTCACAGTCAGCCACCCGACAAGTAGCACGGTGCTCATAAGAACGATCCCTATGAATATGAACCCTCCGACACGAGACGACTGTGATCCTGGGCCCTGCGAAGACGCTCCTCCGCCCCAGTCAGAGAGCGCATCTGTAGGCAGCGGGTAGGCGTCAGGACTGTCCGCGCAAGACGAGGGCGCGAGACCGGCTACTGCCCTTAGCGCCTGCTCGATCAGACCCCAGATGCCGCGCAGGCCTCGCAATATCAGGCTCATGAAGTCCGGTGTGGCTAGAGCGCCTATAGCCAGGCCGACTCCGACGATGGCGGCCAGTCCCGCGCACAGCATGACCCACCAAGAAGCGCTCCGTCCCGTGGGCCCCGGAGCTCCCTGTTCTTCGGTGCGCGTCACCGCCGCGGCCGAAAGCGCCAGGATCACGAACACAAAGACCAGAGCCACGGCATCCGCGTGATCCAGCCCCATCAAAGAGCCGGCCAGCAGGGCACAGGCCAAAATGACCAACCCTGCCAACGTCCTCGCCAAGACTGACTTGTGGGTCACAGGCCGACCGGCGGCACGATCCCCCAGCCACCAAAGAACCGCGGAAGCGATGACCACGAACGTCGCGGGCCCCACCGCGAGGGTGTCCCCGCCGGCCAGCACCAAGACCACGGCCACCGACGCCCAAGCCGTCCAGGAGATCGCAGCGACCCATCGAGACGACTGACACACCCTGCGCAACAACGATGTGGAAGCGAACGAGACGACGTACGTGAGGAGAAGCAGTGACACCGACACGTCGAGCCCGATCCCGCTCACAAGCACAGACAGCAGCGCATACAGCCATACGAGGTCCAGACCGGCCGCGAGCACATTCGCGACCGAAAGGCGGCTTCTCGCAGCAGATGTTTGTTCGACCATCAGGCCGCCCCCGCCTCGGGTCGATTTGACTGTGCTCCTCCGTGGGCCGACCTTTGCGCCACGGTCCCACCCGGTCTGCCGATCCGCCGCCACGATGAGGAATGCCCGCCGACTTCTCCGCAGTACCCAGCGAGACAGTATCCGAGTACGTCTCTACCTGCCCTGGCCATATCAGCCTGCAGCAATCTCACTTCCGGCGACACCTTGCCCACCACGAAGACCACCGTCCCCCCGAAACCGAGCTGTCTGCGCTGCAGGTCGAAGAAGTCCACAAACGCCATGCTCGACTGATACGTGGTCTTGGCAAGAGCCTCCAGCATGACCGCGAGGCTGGCCACCCCGGCACTCGGCATGATTGACACCGCAGACTGTGTGTCCGCCGACTTGGTGTTGACGAACAGCCCAGTCTGGATATCTCTCTCTGTGAGGTCGCGGGCCACTGAAGCCGCCGTGCTGATAGCCAGTTCGATGTCGTCCTCAGCCAACCCCTCGAAGCTATCCATGGCCAAGAAGACGGCCACCTTGAGGTCGGTGGTGGACTCCAGCAGCTTCACCTTGAGATCGGTGCTCCGCGCGCTGACCTTCCAATGGATCCGGCGAGGGCTGTCGCCCGGCTCATAGTCGCGCACGCCCGCAATTCGTGAGGGATCGTCGAACGTGTGCAGCTTTGAACGCACATCACCCACCAGGGACGGCGAACCTAGGTCAAGGTCTGCGAGCGCGTACGTGCGCGGATACACGATCAAATGGTCCACCTCCGGCTGCGTCCGCACCCTGGGCTCGAGTCCGAAGATATCCCCGGACATGACGCGGAGGGGTCCCAGACGGTAGTAGCCACGAGCGTTCGGGACAAGAGTGTGAGTGAAGGAGGCAGCTGAGTACCACAGCAGAGGGGTGCGTCTGGACAGCGTGACCCGGCCCTGCGCCTCCAGGCCCTCGGGCAGCTCATCCCGGACCTCGATCCACGGAAGCGGGAGTATCTTGCGGTTCATCACTCGGAGAGTCAGAGACACCTCTTCACCTGGGAACACGCGATGCCCGCTGAGCGACCGCTCACAGCTGACGCCCTTCAGGCAGAGGCGGCTCCAAAGCTTGGTGACCACGGCCACCGCGAGCACTGATCCTGTCAGAGCGACCAAAGCCGGATAGCCCGCCAGCACGGCCGCCGCCAACGCGGCCGCACTGGCCCACATGACTGCGCTAGTGAGAAAAGGAGTCCCGGGCCTCAATTGCGTCCTCTCTTAGCCCCGGGAGAAAGCGACCACCGGGTACCCCGGTATTCTAGCCAAAACCCTGCAGAGAGAGCGGAAGGCCGGGCGGATCCCCCGCCCAGCCTTCCGGTACAACTCGTGGTTCATGCGTCGACAGCTTCAGCCCTCGACGCTTGCCCAGGTCACTCGCTCTCTTCGGTGCCCACCTTCTCCAAAGCGGCCAACTCCTCGGCTTCGATGGCGCTCAGCAAGCCCACGCCCACCAGGTCGCGCGGCCGGATGAAGTCGCTCGCTATCGTGAAGCCGCCCGCCCGCCAGATGGCGTCCCGGACCGGGACGGCCCAATGGTGCTCCAGCAGAAGCAGTGCGACGGCGGAGTCGGGGGCCAGGGCCTCGATGAGCTCCTGGGCGGTCTGGTCGGAGAACACCTCGATGCCCTCTTCACCCATGATGGCGCCCAGTTCCGCGCCAGCGACGAACCCTTCAGCCCCGGCGGCGCCCAGACCGATCAGGGCTCCCACCTTGGATCCGAACTCCACGGATTCATCGATGGTCAGGTTCTCGAAGTTGCCCACAACCGTATCGCCCTCGGGGGTCTTGTAGACCACGAGAGCATCGATGACCCTCACTGCGTTGCTTTCTCTTAGCCGGGCTAGCTCGTCCAGGACCTCGCCCTTGAAGTCGGGTGAGTCGAAGCCCAGCGCTATTAGCTGGACGGGTCCGATCGCCATAGTCTCCTCCTTGGATTGTGCGCGTGGAAGCCGACTATGATACTACCCATGACGGCGCCACCACTACTCCTGCCGGACGGCGCTCCGCGCGGTCACGCTAACTCGCACCGTATCCGCACGCCAGCCAACCACCATCGACCGGCAGGATGGTGCCCGTTATGAAGTCCGCGTCCTCCGAGGCCATGAAGAGGATCGCCTTGGCCACTTCTTCCGGCTCGGCGGCTCGGCCCATGGGGCAGCGCTTAGCGATATCTTCTTCTGAGACGACGCCCTTCTCGATAGCCATGTCCAGGCGAGGGGTGCGAGTCCAGCAAGGAGCGACGCAGTTCACGTTGATCT
The DNA here is from genome assembly GCA_963718375.1 of uncultured Actinomycetes bacterium. Classification (GTDB taxonomy): domain Bacteria; phylum Actinomycetota; class Thermoleophilia; order RBG-16-64-13; family RBG-16-64-13; genus RBG-16-64-13. Next base: position 857,896 of record CAVQZD010000005.1, read on the forward strand.
TGAACTTGGCCCATTCCACCGCCAGGCTGCGGGTCATGTTGTGGATAGCGGCCTTAGAGGGACCGTACGCGTTCACGTAGGGTTGGCCGGTGATGCCGGTCTGGGACCCGACGTTGACGATCTTGCCGCCGCCGCGGTCCTTCATCCATGCCGCCGCCTGCTGCGAGCAGATGAAGACGCTCCGCACGTTGACATCCCAGACCTTGTCCCACGCTTCCCAGTCGTCGAGATCGAGGGTCGGCTGGTGTACCTTGGGCACGCCGGCATTGTTCACCAGGATGTCGAGGCCGTCGAACACCGCGATAGCCTTGTCCATCATCTCGAGCGCCTGGGTGGAGTCCCCCAGATCAGCAGCCACTGCGGCCGCCTCGCCGCCAAGCCCGGCGATCTCAGCCGCTACCGCATCGGCCTCCGCGCGACTCAGATCAGCCACCACGACCTTGGCGCCCTCTTGGGCGAACAGTAGAGCAGTCGAGCGACCGATGCCACGCCCCGCCCCGGTGACAAGCGCCCTCTTGCCTTCAAGCCTCATGACTTGTGCTCCTTCGTCCGACGTCGTCTGCCCCATCATACGACGGAACCCCCCGCCACATAGGCGTCGCGGCACGCCCCGGGCTGGCGCACGACCTCCCACTCGGGTTACAGTGAGCCCCTCGACGCGCGCCGGACTGGGACGGCGCGCGTACGTTCACCACGAAAGGGAACTCGTTGAGGAGACTCTTCTACGGCTGGTACGTGCTGGCGGCTTCATTCGCCCTCTTGTTCGTCAATGCTGGGGCCCAATCCGTCTTCGGTCTCTTGGTGAAGCCCATGCAGGCCGAGTTCGGATGGAGCCGCGGTTCGGTCACCTCCGCGGCCCTCGTCAATCTGGCCGTGTTTGCGGTATCGATTCTAGTGACCGGCCGCCTGTACGACCGCTATGGACCCAAGTGGGTGATAGCCGGCTCGGCCCTTCTGGTGTCGCTGGGCTTCTCGCTCATGTGGACCATCCAATCTCTGGGGCAGTTCGTCTTCTACTACGGCGTTCTAGTCGCCGCCGGCTTCGGCGGGACCTCCATACCGCTCTTCGGCTCGATAATGGGACGCTGGTTCGAGAAACGCAGGGGGCTCGCCATCAGCCTCGCCCTCGCCGGCTTCTCCGTGGGACAGTTCGTGCTGATACCCCTGCTCTCCGACACTATCGCGATCGACGGCTGGCGCACCGCCTGCCTATGGATAGCGGCTATCACCGGAGTGGCCAACCTGGCCCTGGCCTTCGGGGTAGTCCGAGGGGACCCTGATCAGTTGGGGGTACGACCCTACGGCAGTGTCGACTCCGCGCCGGTGGCGGCAGCATCAGTAGCCACACCAGACGCAGCCGTCGAGACGCGCGAGGCCGTCACCAAGCGGGCGGCCGTCACGCCCGACCAGGATCTCTCTCTGGGACAGGCTATGCGCACCCGCTCGCTGTGGCTGTTCACGGCGGTGATGTTCGTCTGCGGGGCCGGCGACTATCTGCTCATCACCCACCTGGTCGCCATGGTCGCGGACCGCGGGATGACGGAGGCACTGGGGGCCAGCATGCTGGCCTGGTCCGGTCTCTTGGGACTCTTGGCGCTTCTGGTGACCGGACCCGCTATCGACGCCGTGGGCAACAAGTTGCCTGTCGCCCTGACCTTCACGCTCAGGGTGGCGCTGTTCACCATGATGATCTTCACCAAGGGGACAACGGCCTTCTGGATCTTCGCACTCGGCATGGGCTTCACACTGCCCGTCACGGCGCCCATACTGCCCGCACTCGTCGGCAAGCTCTATGGCGTCCGTCACATCGGGTTCATCTGTGGGTTCGTCACTACGATCCACATGGTGGGAGGGGGAGTGTGGTCCTACCTGGGTGGGGCCATCTTCGACCGCACCCAGAACTATGACCTGATACTGCTCATATCAGCGATCGTCTCGGCGCTCGCTGTGGTCTGTGCCCTGCTCATCCGCGAGGAGAGACATCTGCCCCCAACGGCAGAAACCTCAACGACCTAGCACCTACATCTTGGCCATCTTGTCGCCAGAGTACTCGACCTTCTCGAACTCATGCGACGACTTGATCAAGTTGAACGAGTACATCTCGGCATAGACGTGCTGACGCAGGTTCTGCTCTACCACTTCGCGCCACGGGCGCGCGGCCACGTGGTGAGTGAGGCGGCGGGTGGAGCGGCTGGTCTTCATGAGTATGCGGGCTATCTCCCAGGCGCGCTCGACGATCTTGTCACGCTCCACTATCTCGTTCACCGCGCCCAGACGCAGGCAGGTCTCGGCGTCGATGCCCTGGTTCAGGTAGCTCATGTAGTTGCCGCGCTTGATGCCCAGGATCTTCTGCAGGGCTAGGGTCATGCCGTCACCGGGCACGTGCCCCATCATGAAGTGGTCGTCCTGCAGGATGAAGTCCGGGGTGCACAGGGTGATGTCGCTCATCATGGCCATCTCCCAATGGATACCGCGGCCGTTGATGGCGGTTATGGTGGGTATCTCGATGTCGTTGACGAAGTTCTCCACGACCTTCAGCGTGTCGTAGATCTGCACGTTGAAGCGCTGGTCGTCGTCGTCCGACTGCTCCACGTCTTTGAACGAAGAGGCGTCCACCTCGTTGATCCACTTCTCACCGGTCGCCGTGAAGATGAGCACCTCATTCTTGGTGTCGTGACCGATGGCGGTCCACAGCTCAGAGATGGCGTGGTGCATCTGATAGCTCCAGCGGACATGGGTATCCAGGGTGTGCATGCGCACCTCGAGGATGCCGTCCTCGGACCGCTTGAACTTGAAGAAGCGCTCGAACCGCTTCGAGTACTCCTCGAGCGTAGGCATATGGACGTAGTCTTGTTCCGCCATCGCGCTCACTCCTAACGCTTGTAACTACTGGGATTGCCGAGTCCGGGCAACCTAACACCCATGGCACTCGCGAGTCAACAGTATAGCGCCGGGCCGCGCGGAGCCGGGCGCGGCCCGGACTCGCGTGCTGTGGGTCGCGGAGCCGCCGGCTGGGGCAGGCGGCCTAGGCGTCGTCGCCGGGTAGCTCGAAGAACTCGAGGTTGTCCAAGCTGGGCTTGCGTTCTCCTCGTTCGATGCTCTTGACCACGCGGGCGACCATGTCGCTAACGGGCGTGGGCACGCCAGATTCCCTACCCGTCCGGCTGAGGACTCCGTTGATGAAATCCACCTCGGTCTCACGGCCGGCTTGGAGATCCTGCAGCATGCTCGCCTTGCCCAACACCACTGGGCAAGACAACCGGCGATAGAAGTCGACCGTCGCCAGCCGCTCGGCCTCCGTCTCGAAGTCGACGGACGCGACGAAGTCCACCCCTGGCCACAACTCAGCCAGACGGATACCTTGCGCCTTGGCCACGTGCAGGCACTCCCTGGCGACGTGCTGCACACAGGCGAGAGCCTTCTGGTGCTCGAGGAGCTCACCGAACGTGCGCCCGAGAACGGCCGACATGCCGCTGAAGGAGGCGTTCATGAGCAGCTTGCTCCAGCGGACAGCCGTGAGGTCAGCCACGATCTCGCACGCACACATGACGGAGAGTACGGCCCGCACGTCGGCCATCGCCTCTGCCGGCCGTCCATCCGCCGCGCCCAACAGAGTCCGCCAATCCTCCGGCTCCGACGTCGCTTCCACCCGGCCGGGACCCAGGTAGGTGCTGGCCCAAGTGACCGCGGCACCCAGAGTGCGCGCCGCGCCCAAGGCGGCCGCGACAGAGGGCTCCGGCACCCCGTTCTGCAAGGTGCAGACCAGGCTCCTCCGGTGAAGGTGGGGCTCCAACTGTCCGAACACCGTGGGGTTGTGTGTCTGCTTGGTCAGAAGGAAGACCAAGTCGTAGTAGCCGCGCATGGCATCGGGAGTCAGCGCCCGCACCGGCACCTGCCATTGGACGGTACCGACAACCGTGGCACCCGTGGCGTTCAGTGCAGAGACGTGCACGCGGTCTATGTCGATGAGATCCACGCTCAGACCAGCCTGAGCGAGACGAGCTCCGAGCATCGTGCCCATCGCCCCCGCCCCCACGACGGCCATGCGGCCACCGAGCCTGGGCGCATCCGCCCGCGGGACGGCTGCGCGCCGCGGAACCGCAGGGAGGCCGGTACTGCCTGATTCTGTGCGATCGATGCTCACTTCGCGGACGAGCATAGTGAACGGGCCGAGGCAGGTCAAGGTCGCGCGGGCCGGCTACACCGTCCTGTTATACTGCCTCATCGCCCAACAAAGGAGGCATTCGTTGCGGCTGTTGTTGGTGGAGGACGACGCGGGCATCGGTCGCTTCGTTCGCCAAGGTCTGGTCGAGGCCGGCTACGAGATCGACTGGGAGCGCGATGGCACCCGTGGTCTCGAGCAGGCACTGTCCGCAAAGCACGACCTGCTTATCCTGGACGTGCTACTCCCGGGCGCGAGCGGTCTCGAGCTGCTGGCCAAAGCACGAGCGGGCGGCGTCAAATGTCCTGTGCTCCTTCTCACAGCTCTTGACACAGTCGAAGACCGGGTCAGAGGTCTCGACTCCGGCGCCGACGACTATCTGGTCAAACCCTTTGCCTTCCCGGAGTTGCTGGCGAGAGTCAGAGCCCTGCTGCGACGTCCCCAGCCAGACCTCCAGTCGGCGCTCACCGTCGGGGACATCAGGATGGACATCCTTCGCCGCGAGGTCCGTGTCGGAGACCGTCCGATTGTGCTCAGCCGGCGGGAATTCGCCCTGCTTGAATACATGATGCGCCACCCTGGAGAACTCCTCACCCGCACCCAGATAGCGGAGAGGGTCTGGGGCTTCGACTTCTACAACGAATCCAATGTGGTCGACGTCTATGTGGGGTACCTGAGGCGCAAGCTCGGACACAGTCCCGACTACCCCGTCATCCGTACGTTGCGGGGCGAAGGCTTCATCTTGGAGGACCATGGCCGCCCGAGCCAAGACTGAAAAGGGCCGACGGCTCCGCGGCACGCTCCGACAGCGAGTAGTCGCCTCCTTCGTCATCCTGGTGGGACTGAGTCTCCTTACGGTGGGGACCTACGTCTATTTTCAGACAGAGCGAAGCCTGCTCCAGGAGGTGGATTCCAGCCTGCGCGCCGCCGTCTCACAGGCGCTTCTGTCGCTGCAAGAGGAAGAAGACGGCGGCCTGGTCATCCGCGGTGAAGAAGGAGCCATTTCTAGGGCCGACATAGAGGCCGGATTCTCTCTGCGGTTGCTGACGGTCGATGGCGTTCAGACCGACGGCGTGGGACAAGTGATCGTGGGTCTGCCCTCTCCGCCCACCCCCGGATACCTCACGGCCAACGCTTCTGGTGAGAGCTGGCGCGTACTCACCGAAGCCGTGACGGACTCCGAGGGGCGGGACCGCGGCTGGATTCAGGCAGCAAAACCGCTGACCCCCACCGAGAGTCTTCTGCAGGCGCTGCGCACGCAGCTCTATCTGGTGTTACCCATTGCTCTTGTTCTGGCGGCCATTGCAGCCTATCTGCTCACCGGGCGCACGCTCCGACCTCTGGTCACCATCTCTCAGGTGGCTGACTCGATACGGCCGGGAGACTTGGGCCGCCGCATCCGCTACCGCGGGCCAAGCGACGAGGTGGGCAGGCTCGCGGCCGCCTTCGACCGCATGCTCGACAGGGTCGAACTCGCGTTCTTGCGCGAGAGACGCTTCACGTCGGACGCCTCTCACGAGCTGCGCACGCCTCTGACCGCCATAAAAGGCGGCATCGGCGTCACCCTCTCCAGACCGAGGACGGCGAAGGAATACCAGGAGACTCTCAGCGACCTGGAGGGCCAGGTGGACCGATTGACCCGTCTGACCACCAATCTGCTAGTGGTGGCCCGGGCCGGCAGGACGCGGACTGATGATCCCGAGATCGTCGAACTCAGCGATCTGCTGGGCGTGGCGGTGCAGCACATGGAACCGCTCGCGCGAGAGAAGGGGGTGGAACTCGATACCGATGTGCCTCCGGGACTGTACGTGAGCGGGTTCGCCGAAGACCTGGCCAGAGTCTTCTCCAATCTTCTCGCGAACGCCATCAAGTTCACTCCCGCGAAGGGTCGCATCGTAGTCCACGCCAGGGGCTGCTCCAAAGCCAGCGCAGACGCGGTCTGCATCGACGTTACGGATACGGGCGTGGGGATCGCCGCCGAAGACTTGCCTCACATCTTCGAGCCGTTCTATAGGGGCAAAGGTTCGGTCCCCGAAGAGGCGAGTTCGGGTCTGGGCCTGGCAATAGCTCGCGACATCGTCTTGTCACACGGGGGATCGCTGGAAGTCAAGAGCAAGGAGGGTGAAGGGAGCACTTTCACCGTGCTTCTGCCGCCCCACTCCGGGCGACCCGGTCCCGAACCGCCGCGGGTGGAACTCTGAGAGCATTCTTAGGCTCTTGTTAGTGTCCTCTTAGGACCGACCGTTACACTGGGCACCAATAGCCGGGTCGCGGCACCTGCGTCAGCGACTCTCGAAGGAATCTCGCGATCGAGACCCGGCAGGGAGGTAGATGTAGTGAGGATCAGAGCCAGCGTCGTGACCCCAGCGCTAGCAGTGATGACCGTGGTCGCCCTCATCGGGACCGGCATCGCCTTGGGCCAATCGCGCCAAGGGGAGGCCGATGCGACCCTCGTAGACGCGGCGCAGAACTTCGCCGCCGGCGAACAGACAGACGAGACCGCGGCGCCCCAGACGACCCTGGTCGTCGATGAGCCAAGTACGGATACCACTCTGGGAGAGGTACCTCGGTCCACGGGCTCGACCCGGGTGAACGGTGCCAAGGCACCGACCCTCGCGACGACCCCGCCCACCCCCACGACTCAGCCCACCCCCACGACTCAAGCCCCGCCCAGCGTCGAGCAGGAAGCTGATGACGACTACGAGGACGACGAACACGTGTCTGAGGCAGAAGATGATGACTCATAAGCCGAAGAGTACGACGATTGACGTCCCCTAGCGCCGCACCCATCTGGAGGTCGTAGCAAACCATGGTCAGAAGAAGGCGTTGGCCCTACTACACCCTGGCGATCCCCGCGATCACAATAGCCATCCTGCTGGCGTGGAGCTCGGTCGAGCCGGCGAGCGCCAAGCCTGGATACACCTGTGCACCGCCCAGTGCCGGCCACGGCGGTCCCAGCTGTCACGCCCCCGCGACCACGGCGCCGCCCACAACGGCGCCGCCTGCCACCGCTCCCCCCACGACGGCGGCACCGGGCACCGCTCCGCCCACCAGCAAGGCCACGCAGTCGGGCGGCACCTCGGGCTCGTCCGCCAAGTCCGGCAGTCCCTCCACCCCTACGGGCAGCACTGTAGCACCGGCGACTGACGGTTCCACCACCACGTCTGAGGGTTCCACCACCACCTCCGGCGACTCGACCACCACCTCCGGCGACCCCGCCGCCCTCGTCGCTGGCGCGGCCGGCGATATCGGCGGCGGAGGAGACGGGCCGGGCTCCGGCTGGATAGCCCTCACCGCAGGTCTCGCTGTCCTGGCCTTGGCGGGCTGGGTCGGTCTGGCCGTGAAGTCGAGGCAGCACCGGCTGGCCGTGGCGGCTACCGGCCGCACCGGGCCCGAGCCCGTTCGCTTCGTTTTGGCCGAGCGCCTTGCTCACTGGGTCTACGCTCTCTGCTTCCTTGTCGCGGGCATCACCGGCACGCTCATGTGGATCCCTTCGACCTCTCAGTGGCTGGGTAGCGCTGAGTACGCCTTCTCCAAGTACCATGGGTATGTGGGATTGGCCATGGTGCTCGTCCCGTTGGCGATCTTCTTGATCCTCGACCGCAGGCGTCTGGCGGAGACCCGCCGGGCCATGGACCAGTGGGACGCCAACGACCGTCGCTGGCTCCTGGCCGCGCTGACGGGCGGGATGTTCCTCCGCAGCAAGGAGATGCCGCCGCAAGGCCGCTTCAACGCGGGTCAGAAGATCAACTCCCACTTGGTGGCAGGCATGGCGGTGGGCTTCGTCTTCACCGGAGTCTTGCTGCTGATGAGGCTCCAGCTACCCTACTGGCTCACGGCTGGAGTCTTGTTCGCCCATGAGGTATTGGCAGTCACCGGCGGTGTGCTCCTCCTGGGACACATGGCCATTGCCCTCATCACCAGGCACGGGCGCGGCGGCCTGCGCGCAATGGTCAGGGGCACCATGTCCCGAGAGGTCGCGCGCGAGGGGCACGCCCTGTGGTACGCCGAGTGGCTCAAGCAGAAGCGCGCGGAAGAGACCGCGCCGCTCGCCGGCGACCCGACGGCCTGATCCGCCCGGGGGAGAGCGAGACCCACTCCGGCAGGCACGACAAGCCATCGCGGGGCTTCCTCAGATCGCCCAGGTCTGCTAGCTTGAAGCATCCTCGATGACAGGAGCTGCCTGTTCTCGTGAGCCACCCGAGTGACACTCGAAAGCGCCGTCCTGACGGTGCCCGGGCGAAGCCGTCCGGGCGGTCGTATGGGCCGGCGCCATCCGGCGGTCCGGCCCCGCTGCGGACCTTCGTCGCCGCATGCCGTCGCATACCGCGACCGGTGCGCTGGGGACTACTCGCCGCGGCGGTACTGGTTGTCGTCTCCATGGTGGTCGACGCCTCCGTATATGCAAACAAGGTACATGCAGGCGTCACCATCGCCGGCCAGAGCGTGTCTGGGCTCAGCAGGGAGGAAGCCACAGTCGCCGTGACCCAGGCGCTCGAAGGGACCGCGAGCCGAAAGGCCACCCTGGTCAGCGGTGACCGGACCTGGGAAGTCACGCCCGCTTCGGTCGGGCTACAGCCAGACGTGGAGGCCGCGGTGTCGGCGGCCCTGGACGCGACCCGCGACGGAAACGTCTTCGTGGACCAGGCACACAAGCTCACACTGTATTTCGAGGGCACGGACATCCCTCTCACCGGCGCGTGTGACGAAGCGAAGCTGAGCGCGGTGATCGAAGGCGTAGCGGACGATCTGGACAAGCCCGCAGTCGATGCCGGCATCGCCATAGAAGCTGGGGGAGTGGTCAGAGAGATCGAAGCCCAAGAAGGGCTCACGGTCGATCGGGAGGCTCTCCGCCAGGAGATCACCGAGGCTCTGTGCGACCTCGCTCCCGCCGATATCAGCGTACCGATCATCGTCGACAAGCCCAAAGTCCGAAATGAAGACAATGCGAAGGCGGTGGCTCAGACTAGGACGATGGTCAGCGCACCCCTGACCCTTACCAGCCTCGACCAGGCCTGGACGTTCTCCGCGGCGCAGGTGGGCCGCTTCATCGACTTCAAGACAGAGGCGGTGGATGGAGTCTCCACCCTGGTGCCGTACATCTCCGCTGAGAAGATGGGACCCACCCTACAGGGGGTATCCAAGCAGATGTCTTCGACGCCCCTCGACGCGCGCATCGAGGGGGACGACCAGAAGGCCTGGGTGGTCCCTTCGACACCGGGCAGGGCGCTCAAGTCCGAGGAGACGGCCGCCGCGCTTAATGAAGCCGCCCTCAAGACCACGGGGCGAACGGCTGAGGCAGTGGTCCAGACGACCGAACCCGAGTTCACCACCGAAGAGGCAGAGTCCATGGGCATCAAGGACCTACTGTCCGTACGTACCACGGCGTTCACCGGCACCAAGAATCGCCAGAACAACGTGCGGGTGGCGACAGCGGCCATCAACAAGGGGGGCGCGAACTTCCTTGCCCCGGGCGAGGAGTTCAGCTTCTTGAAGCTGGTGGGAGACCGCACCGCCGAGCAGGGGTACAAAGAGGCCCCGGGGATACAGGCCAACGGCTCCCTCGAAGGCGAGTTGGGCGGCGGTATCTGCCAGGTGGCCACGACCGTCTTCAACACCGCCTTCTTCGCCGGCCTCAAGGTGACCGAGCGCAGGAACCACACCATCTACATCTCGCACTATCCCGAGGGACGCGACGCCGCTGTCACCACGGACAGCGCCGGCATAGTGGACCTGAAGTTCGTCAACGACACCGGCAACTACATCTGGATCAGAGGTGACTCCGACGGCGTGACTACCACGTTCTGGATCTACGGCACCAGCGACGGCCGCAAGGTCACCTTTAGAAACAGCGGCAAGTACAACGTCGGGCCGGACCCGCCCGTGTGGAAGACAGTGGACAACTCCTTGGCTCCGGGCAAGACTGTGGTGCTCAGCCCCGGACAACCCTACCTGAATGTGAAAGTGACCCGCTGGATCACCTGGCCCGACGGGACGGTCAAGGAGGATGTGTTCCTGAGCAAGTACCCGGAGCGTCCCAAGATCGTGCACGTGGGGCCGGGCACGACCTAGCCTAGCCGATGCCCTCCGCCACCTTCTCGATCAGACGCATGAGCGGGACGGGATACACACCCAGTACGACTGTGATGAGCGACAGCATGGTGGCGACTGCGGTGGCCAGCCGATCACGGTGGGTCTGCTCCCCCGATCCGGCAGCGGCTTGCGCGGGTGAGGCCGGCTCGGCCGGACCCCGGAACATCACGATGACTACCCGCAGGTAGTAGTAGACACTCATCGCGCTAGTGAGCGCCAGAACGATCACCAGCCCCCACAGCGACGCCGCGGCGCCCGCCCGGAAGATCAAGAACTTGCCGATGAAGCCCGCCGTCAACGGTACGCCCGCCAGTGAGAGCATGCTCACGGTCAGTGCCAGCGCCAGCACCGGCCTCCGGTACCCCAGGCCTCGGTAGTCCGCCAGGTCCTCCGCCTCTCGATCCGCGCTGGACAAGATGGCGACGACGCCGAAGGCAGCGACCAGTGCCAGCACATACACAGACAGATAGAACCCCAGGGCCACCGTGCCCTCGTACGCGCCCGCGATGAGCGCGACAGTCAGGTAACCCAGTTGGGCGATAGATGAATAGGCCAGGAGTCTCTTGACGTTCCGCTGCAGCAAGGCAAGTAGATTGCCTGCGATCATGGAGGCGTAGGCGACAACGGTGAGTACCACCGACAGCACTCCCTCGGCGGTGTCGAGCGGCCCCAGGAAACGCACCAGCACAACAAAGACCGCAGCCTTGGAGACACCGGCCAGGAACCCGGTCGCCGGCGCGGGTGCGCCCTGGTATACGTCGGGGGTCCAGAGATGGAAGGGCACCAGCGCGAGCTTGAACCCTACTCCAACGAAGATGAGCACCAGCCCCACCGCATACGCAGTGGCTTCCCACCCCCCCAACCCGCTCGAGCCGGCGGCCAGAGCCTGCAGGGTCATTTCGCCCGATACCGCATAGATCAGAGCCATCCCGAAGAGCAGAGAGGCCGAGGTGACCCCCGCTAGGACCAGATACTTGATCCCTGCCTCCAGGGCGAGCGACCGTGTCCTCGGGTAGGCGATCAGGCCGTACAGTGAGACGCTGAGCACCTCCAACCCCAGGAAGAACGAGGCGAAGTGCGAGCTGGCCAGCACGACCACGGCCCCGAGGGTCGCCAGGATGAGGAGCGTGTAGAAGTCCGCCTGCCGGCGCTCGGTCCGCTGCAAGTACCCGAATGATATGGCGACTGACGGCCAGCGCCACAAACAGCACCAGTCCCGCGAAATAGAGGGAGAAGTCGTCCAAACGAAGCAGCGTGGTGGCCCGGCGGTCTTCGGAGCCCACGCCTACCAGCACGCAGATCAAGGCAGCCAACAGGCCGGCCGCGGACAGCCCGGCTGACACCCAGTGCCTGTGGGTGATGGTCGAGACGATCATGACCGCCACGGCGGTCGCAGTCAGGGCCAGCAGAGGACTCAAGGTAAGAAGATGGATGTCGGTCACGGTGCCACCTCGGTGGTCGGCACCGCGCGGGCGCCGCGGTAGGCCGCTCATCTCGAGCAGATAGTCGGTGGTCGGCTGCGTCGTGCGCACCAGGGTCTGGGGATAGAGCCCGATCCATAGGATCACCACGACACACGCCACGAACATCACGACCTCGCGCACTGACAAGGCCCAGTGGGCGCCGGACGCTTCGCCCTCAACCGGCTTGGGCCCGCGGCCATGGAAGACCCGCTGTATCAGCCACAGGGAGTACACGGTCGCCGCGACCAGCCCGAGAGCGGCGATGATGGCAGCCGGTCGGTTCACCTGGAACGTACCCAGGAGTATCAGGAATTCAGCGACGAAGTTCCCCAGTCCCGGGAGTCCCAAGGCTGCCATCGCCAAGAACATCCCAAAGCCCCCCAGGCGCGGCATGCTGGCCCAGAGTCCCCCCATGCCACCCAGGTCGCGCGTGCCGAGGCGCTCCTCGAGTGAACCGGCCACGATGAAGAGACCGCCAGTGCTGAAGGCATGACACACGATCTGGAGCACAACGCCCTGCAGGGCGAGCTCGTTCCAGGCGAATACGCCCAGAAGCACGAAGCCCATGTGGCTGATGCTGGTATAGGCCACCATCCGCTTGAGGTCCGTCTGCGCAAAGGCGAGCACAGCACCGTAGAGGATCCCCACGACACCCAGAGCCATGGCCACCCCGGCGAAGTCCGAGGAGGCCTGCGGAAAGAGCGGGTAGAGGAAGCGCAGCATCCCGTAGGCGCCGACCTTGATGAGCAGACCGGCGAGCATCACGCTACCCGCAGTGGAGGCCTGAGAGTGAGCGTCGGGTAGCCAGCCGTGGAGCGGCACGGCAGGGAGCTTGATAGCGAAAGCCGCGAAGAAGCCAAGCATGAGCAACATGCCGGTGGAGTCGGAGAGCGAGGTGCCTATCAGCTCAAGATAGTCGAAGGTGTACACGCCTGTCTGCCGGCCGTGAATAATGTAGAGAGCGACGATAGAGACCAGCATCAGCAGTCCGCCCACCTGCGTGTAGATGAAGAACTTCATGGCGGCGCGCCGCCGCTGCTCGTGACCCCAGATGGCGATCAAGAAGTAGAACGGCACCAGCATCATCTCGAAGCAGAAGTAGAACAAGAAGAGGTCCGCGGCTAGGAAGACCCCCACGAGAGCGGAAGCCGCCCACAAGATGTGAAGATGGAACAGCCCGACCCTGCCGGACTCCTTCTTCCACGAAGCAAGCAGAGCCAGCGACACCAGCGCGAAGGTCAGCGCCACCATGATCAGCGCGAGCCCATCGGCGGCCAAGTGAAAGCGGATGCCCGCTTGCGGGATCCAGGACACATCGAACTCGGAGAAGTAGGAGCCCAGGCCGGAGCCACCCGCTACGCCCCCGCCGCTGGCCGCCTCTGCGCCCCCTCCGAAGTACCTGCCCCACAGCCCCAGAGCCAGGCCCAGGCCCGCCAGCGACGTGGCCAGACCGGTCCATTGCGCGGCCTTTGCGCTCCGGCGTGCGACCGCCCACGATAGCAGTCCGCCCACCAGCGGTAGGACTGTCAGCAGCAGGAGACTCATAGCAGCAGCCCCAAGGCCACGAACACGATCATGCCGACCGCCACGCCGGCCAAGTAGTAGCGCAGCCGCCCCGACTGGGTGCGCGCGAGCAGAAGGTTGACCTGCCGCGCCGCCCACCCGACGCCTGAGAAGGCCTTGTCCACCACATCGTCCTTGCCACGGCGGGCCAGCCATAAGAACGGCTTCACGAAGACCACGTCGTACGCCCGGTCGAACCCCCAGCCCGCCAGGGCCATGGTCTCGAGTCGCCTCAGGCCCGGGCGACCCCCAAGACGCGCCGCCCACGCCGCCCGCCGGGCGAAGAAGACATACGCCAGCGCCACGCCCAGTAGCGAGGCCGCGATCGCGACCGCCACCGGGCCGGCGCCGCCGGCGAACCCTCCGGCCTCTGTCGCCGGCAGAGGCAGCACGGGCTCAAGGAAGTCGGTGAATGCCGAGACACTCCAACCCTCGGGGAGTTGAACGAACCCCACCGCGATCGACCCCGCGGCCAAGAGCAGCATGGGAGCTATCGTCGCCCAGCCGAAGCCTCGCCTCACCCTGGTCTGCGTGTGGTGGCCGAAGAACACGACGAACACCAGGCGGAACGCGTACAGCGAGGTGAGTAGGGCTCCGATCACGCCGGCCAGCCACAGCCACACGCTGCCATGCTCGGAGGTCAAGGCATACCCCAGGATCAGGTCCTTGCTGTAGAAGCCCGCGGTGACCAGCGGTAGCGCCGACAGCGAGGCGGCCCCGATGAGAAAGAGCCAGAACACAGCAGGGATCTCGCGCCGCAGCCCTCCCATCTTGCGGATGTCGTGTTCACCGCCCAGAGCCTTGATCACAAGCCCGGCGGCCAAAAAGAGCAGGGCTTTGAAGAAGGCGTGAGTCAGGAAATGCAGGATGGCCGCGGACCAGGCGGCCACTCCCAGAGCCAAGAACATGTAACCCACCTGACTGATGGTGGAGTAGGCGAGAACCCTCTTGATGTCGGTCTGTGCGAGCGCGCTCAGACCCGCGTACAGGAGGGTGATCGCGCCGATGATAGCCACCGTCAGCCGGACCGCCGGCGCCAGGTCGAAGAGCACGTGCGTCCGCGCTACCAGGTAGACCCCCGCAGTGACCATGGTCGCAGCGTGGATGAGAGCGCTGACCGGGGTCGGACCGGCCATTGCGTCGGGCAGCCAGGTCTGCAGGGGTAGTTGGGCCGATTTGCCCAGCGCGCCGCCCAATATCAGAAGAGCCGCCGCCGTGGCCACCGCCGCCCCCTGCGCCCACTCAGCCTGAGCCAGTCCCATGACCTCTTGGATGTTCAGCGAGCCCAACTCAGTGAATATCAGCAGTAGGCCGACCAAGAGAGCGGTGTCCCCCACCCGAGTGACTATGAAGGCCTTGCGTGCGGCCGCGCCGTTCGCCGGGTCTTGATACCAGAAGCCGATGAGCAGGTAGCTGGAGAGACCCACGCCTTCCCAACCCACGAGCAGGAAGAGCAGGTCATCGGCCAGCACCAGTATCAGCATCGAAGCGATGAACAGATCCATGTAGGCGAAGAAGCGGCGGTAGCCTTCGTCGCCTTCCATGAACTGTGAGGAGTAGACAAGTATCAGGAAGCCTACGAAGCTCACCACCAGCGTCATCACCAGCGAGAGCGGGTCGAGGTAGAGGGCGATACGGGGAGCGAAGTCGCCGATGTGCACCCAGGTCCAGAGCACCTGGTCGAACGAGCTCCCTTCCGGCGGCGACACGATGAAGGCGATGGCTACGCCCATCGCCAGCGCCGCCGCGGCCGCGACCGGCGCGACGCCGACGGCCGCCTGCGCCCGCCGGCCCATCCGGCCCCCGGCCAAGGTCAGCAAGGCGAAGCCGGCCAGTGGCAAGAACGGTATGAGCCAAAGAAGCCGCAGCATCCTCAGTGCTCCTTCAGCTTAGATATCTCGTCGACGTCGATGGTGCCGAACCGCTGCCGGATCCGCAGAGCCAGCGCCAGGCCCACCGACACCTCAGCGGCCGCCATGGCCAGTATGAAGATGAACATCACCTGTCCGTCCGGCTGCCCCCAGCGCGCGCCAGCGGAAATGAAGGCCAACCCGGAGGCACTCAGCATCACCTCGATCGAAGCCAGGATGAAGATCAGATTGCGCCGCAGCAGCACTCCCAGGAGTCCGAGGGCGAAAAGAACGGCGGCCAGCACCAGTCCGTAGGTCGGAGACACGGCGCTCACGGCTGCACCCCGCCGTCTGCGGACGAGTCCTCGGGTCCGCCAAGCGCGCCGCGCGCCCCGTCGCCGGACGCGTCGTCCTCGTCGTCCCGGCCGCCGGTCAGTCTGTGCGCGGCCACCAGCCCGGCCAGCAACAGCACCGAAGCCAGTTCCACACCGAGTAGGTATGGCCCCAAGAGGGCGATGCCCACCGCTTTCACCGGGTCAGCCGCGCCGACCTGGCCTGAGGCCGTTTCCATGAGGACTCCGCCGGAGGCCAAGACATAGATGAGCTCGATCAGGAGGGCCGCCGACAGCACCGATGGCAGTATCCACGCGCGCGGGCGCAGCCATACGCGCTCCTGAGCCTCGTCGGCCCGCCCCGGGTGGATGAGCATCAGGGCGAACAGGAAGAGCACCATGATGGCGCCGGCATAGATGATCACCTGCAGCGCGGCGATGAAGGGAGCGCCCAGGGTGTAGAAGACAAGCGCCAGAGCAAGGAAGGCCACGACCAGGTAGAGGAGAGCGTGCGCGGCCTTCGCACGCGTGAGCATCATAACGACTGCTACCACCGCGACGGTCGCCGCCACAAAGAAGGCTACGGTCATGGCATCAGCCCCCACACGTCGGTGGGCGGGCCCTCGTTCAGAGCCTCCCCCTTGCCCTTGCCCCCCACGGCCACCCCGGCGACCTCATGGAAGTCGTAGTCATGGTACTTGCCGGGGCCGGAGATCAGCAGGTCTTCCTTCTCATAGACCAGGTTCGATCGTCGGTATTCGTTCATATCAAAATCTGGGGTCAATTGGATGGCCTTAGTCGGACACGCCTCCTCGCACAAGCCGCAGAAGATGCAGCGCGAGAAGTTGATACGGAACCAGGCGGGGTACCGCCGGCCCGCGCCGTCCTCGGTCTCCTCCAGAGCGATGCAGTCCACCGGGCATACCGCGGAGCAGAGATAGCAGGCCACGCAGCGCTCCCCCCCAGAGGGGTCGCGCGAGAGGATGATCCGACCTCGGTAGCGAGGGGGCAGATACGGCCTCTCCTCAGGGAAGAGGACGGTGTCCCGTCTTCTGAAGAGATGGCGAAGGACGATCCACATGGCTGCCAGCACGCTTGTCATCGCGCTCCCCTCATGACCCCACGGTCCCGTCTGTGGCAAGCACGATGACGGCCGTGACGATCAGGTTGAGCAGCGCCAGTGGCAGCATGACCTTCCAGCCCAGCTTGGTGAGCTGGTCGTAGCGCAGCCGTGGCAGAGCGGCCCGGACCACGATGAAGACCACGATGAGCACGGAAGTCTTGAGCAAGAACCACAAGGCGCCCGGCAGGATGGGCCCCAGCCAACCACCCAGGAACAGCACCGTGGCGAAGGCCGAGATCAGGGTGATGCCCAGATACTCGCCCACGTAGAAGAGGCCGAACTTCATGCCCGAATACTCCACGTGATACCCGGCCACGAGTTCGCTCTCCGCTTCGGGCAGGTCGAAAGGTATCCGCCTGGTCTCTGCCAACCCCGCCACGAAGAAGACCACAAACCCCACGAATTGCGGGACTATGTACCAGAGACCCCGCTGGGCCTCGACTATCTTGCTGAGGTCGAAGGACTCCGCCATCATCACCACGCCCACCAGCGACAGGCCCATGAAGACTTCGTAGCCGAGCATCTGGGCTGCCGCCCGCAGTGAGCCGAGCAGGGAGTACTTGCTGTGTGAAGACCAGCCGGCCAGCGCTACGCTGTAGACACCGAGCGAGGACATGGCCAGGACGAACAGCAGCCCCACGTTCAGTTCGGCGACGACGAACCCGGCGGCCAAGGGGATGACCGCGAAGCTGGCGAGCACCGCGACCAGGATGATGGCCGGAGCTGCCACGAACACCGGCTTGTCCGCGTACGGCGGTATCCAATCCTCCTTGCCCAGTAGCTTCAAGAGGTCGGCCAGCACCTGCATCTCACCGAAGATACCCACGCGATTGGGGCCATAGCGGTCCTGCATCTGCCCCAGCAGCCGTCGCTCTACCAGCACCAGCCCCCCCGCCATCAAGAGGGGCAGCAGCCACATCACCACCACTTCCGCTATGTGCTCGGTAGTTTCAGACACGCCCTAGCTCCTCCCCGGTCGAGGTCGGAGTCGCGGGGGCGGGCTGCGCCGGAGTCGCGGGCGCGGGCTGCGCCTGCGGCCGCTCGGCCGCCGCCAGCCGGGCGGCGAAGGGCGGGTGCAAGTACTGGAGCCCGGGCAGCCCCACCGGCAGCGCCGCCACGCCGGAAGGCAGACTCGGCACCAGCTTCAGCGGCAAGACAAGACTGCAGCCTTCGCCCTCGACAGACACCATGGACCCCGCACTGAGGCCCAAGGTGGATGCCTCCTCAGGACCCAGACCGACGTACGGCTCTGCCTCGCACGAGGCGATGCCCTCAGCACGGGCGCTGAGCTCTTCAGACCCGAAGATGCAGTGCACCGGCACCGCGAGATACCCCTCTTTCGGCGGGGTGAAGGCAGACGGGGGCTCGGAGTAGCGAGGCGCGGCTCCGGTCGCAGAGGGCTCGATCAACCGCGCGCCTCCGTCACCCCCAGGCAGAGGTCGGTCGGGTCCCCGCTGGAGCTGGCTGAGAGCCTGGACGGAGTTCCAGCCGGGACGCCAGTAGCGCGGTAGCAGGGAAGCCGGCGCCACTCCGGGCACACCCTCCATCGAGAAGGCCAGAGGCGAGTCAGTATCCTCCGGAGGGGCGGGCTCGAAGAGCGTCTCGTCGGCATGCATCGCTGTCCGCCCGCTGTAACGATGTGGCTGACGGGGCACCTTCATGCCCTTGACCCGATACGAAGCTGGAGGAGTCACAGTGAGCAGTGGCGCGAACACCGGGTGTTCGCGCACCATCTCAGTGACCAGGGCGTCCAGCCCCTCGAGTCGAGGCGGCGCGGCTTCGCCCGCCGCCTCAGCCGCCATGCCGCTCACCGTCGCTTCGATGTCCATCAGCCAACTCGCGCTACTCCGCACCTCTCCGGCCGCTGGGAACACCTGGTAGTAGCGCTGGACCCTGCCTTCATTATTGACCAAGCTTCCGGTGCTCTCGGCGAAGGTCCCCGCCGGCAGTACGACGTCGGCCGCGAGAGCCGTGTCGCCGACGGTGTGGTCCAACACCACCACTCGTCCGCACGACCTCAAGAAGCCATCGACCTCGGCGCGGGGCGCTCGCCGGTACAGATCGTTCTCCAGCACCAATGCCACTTCGACCGCGCCGCTGTTGGTCGCGGCGAAGGCTTCCTCCAGGCTCCCGGCCCCGAGCAGACTCGCGCCCAGGCTGTTGCACTCGGGCACCACGAAGCACAACTCGGCGGTCGCGCCGCGCGCGTGCAGGGCCCAGGCCACGGCGGCCGCGGCCCACAGCATGTCCTCGCTACCGCTGCTCGTGCCTGACACGATCACAGGGCGGCGCGCCTTTTTGAAGGCCGCCGCCATGTCGGCAGCATGCGCCTTTTGCTCCTTGCCCAGGCCGGACACGGGCGGCGCCTTCTTGTCGAGCAGATTCGCCACGGCGAAGCCCAGGCGCGCGAGATCGGGCGGAGCTGCACGGTAGGTCTGCACCGCCATGCGATCGAGCTTGGTCTCGCAGACGTTCAGCACGTGCAGCGCGCTCGGCTCCTCGTGCACGAATTCCCCCACAGCGGCGTCGTTCCACTCGGGTATGTTCAGGGCTATCTGCTCCGCGGTGGGCCGCCGGCGGAGCCACTGCCTCAAGGAGTACGCGAGCATGGGCGCCGTGTTCGTCACGTCTTCACCCAATACCAGCATCGCGTCAGCCTGCTCCAGACTCCCGCGTCGAGCAACTCCGCGATGGCCCCTCGGTGAGGATCTCGCGTACCACACCCAGCAGCCTGCGGTCCTGCTCCGACATCCCCATGTAGAACGAATCCGCGCCGACCAACCTCTGCAAAGCGAAGTTCGCCTCCAGAGAAGCGCGCGGCGACCCAATGCCGATCACCCGCTTCTGCTTCGTCCTCGCCCCCACTATCTCCCCGGCCACCAGCCGGATCGCTTGCTCGTACCCACCGACCTTGTGATCCCGGCCAGCGGAGTCCTTCGCCACCGCCGACCGCACGCGAGTGCCCGCACCCACGAACTCGTATCCGAAGCGGCCCCGGTCGCATATGAAGTACCCGTTGACCTCGCCGTTGTAGCGGCTGTGGACCCGACGCAGAACGCCGTAGCGCTCACCCGGCGTGGTGTTGCAGCCCAGGCCGCAGTGCACACAGATCGAGGGCGCAGACTGCAGGTCCCATTTGCGGGTGAAGTGTCGCCGAAAGGTCTTGTCTGTGAACACCCCTGTCGGGCAGACCTCCACCAGGTTGCCACTGAACTCGCTCGCCAGCTTGCCGTCCTTGTGCCGACCGAAGTAGACCTCGTGGTGAGTGCCCATGGCCACCAGGTCGTCACCGCCGGCGTAATCCGAGTAGAAGCGCACGCAGCGGTAGCACTGGATGCAGCGGTTCATCTCATGGTGGATGAACGGCCCTAGGTCCTGGTTCTCGAAGGTGCGCTTGGGGAACCGGTAGCGCCGGCGATAGTGACCCGTCATCACGGTCATGTCTTGCAGGTGACACTCCCCGCCCTCGTCGCACACCGGACAGTCGTGGGGATGGTTGGCCATGAGCCACTCGGTGACGCTCGCTCGGAAGGCCCGCGCCTCCGGGTCTTGGATCGAGATCCGGGTCCCGTCAGTTGCCGGGGTCAGACAGGCCATGACGATCTCGCCCTCGGTGTCGTCCTCGCCCTTGAAGCGCTTGATGGCGCACTGCCGGCAGGCGCCTACCGACCCCATGGCCGGGTGCCAGCAGAAGAAGGGCAGATCGAAGCCCAGGCCCAGGCACACCGCCAGCAGGTTCTGTCCGTCGGGGACATCGAAAGACCGGCCGTCTATGTGGATGGTCGCCATCTCAGCCGCTACCTCTCGCCCGCCCGCCAGGGACAACTGCGCTCCTCGACGTGTCGCGCCAAGTCTTCGCTGAACATCTCCAGCCCGCTCGCAAGGGGGGCCATCGCTCCGGGCGCGAGGTCGCAGAAGGTGTGCTCGGGCTTGAGTCGCTCCGCGTGCCAGCGCAGAAGTTCGAGGTCCTCCGGTACGCCCTCCCCGTACTCCACCGCGTGCAGGAGTCGCTCCACCCAGCGGAGGCCCTGCCAACACGGAGTGCACCAGCCACACGACTCCCGGGCGTAGAAGCGCTCCAGACTGTGCAACATGCCCACGGGGCAGGTCTGCTCATCGAGCACGATCACCGTCCCGGTGCCCAATCGGCTACCCGCGGCCTGCAGGGAAGCATCGTCCATGGGGGTATCGAGTTTGTCCGCCCCCAGAAAGCTGGTCGAGCCGCCGCCCGGCAGCACAGCCCGCAGATCGAGGCCGGGCCGCATACCCCGGGCGTGCTCCTGCACCAACTCCGCGATGGTGGTGCCCAGCGGCAGCTCCCAGGCACCTGGACGCTTCACCCGTCCGCTCACCGCGTAGACCTTCATGCCCCCCTGCCCCGAGGGACCCAGCTTCGCGAACCACTCAGCCCCGTTCGCAAGGATCGAAGGCACGTAGGCGAGGGTCTCCACATTGTTGACCACGGTCGGCTTGCCCCACAGACCCGAGCTGGTCTGATGGGGCGGTTTCTGCCGGGGATTGGGCCGCTCCCCCTCGATCGCGTTCAGCATCGCCGAAGCCTCGCCGCATATGTAGCGGCCGGCGCTGATGTGTAGGTGCACGTCGATGTCGACACGGGTGCCCATCAACCCCTTGCCCAGGTAGCCCGCCTTCACGGCATCGGCGATCGCCTCGCGCATGACGGCAGCAGTGGACCCGTACTCGGCGCGCAGGAACAGGTAGGCCGTCTGCGCCCCGATCGCGTAGGCCGCGACCGCCATCCCTTCCAAGACTTGATGCGGGTTTCCCTCCATGATGAACCGGTCTTTGAACGCACCCGGCTCCATCTCGTCGGCGTTGGCCACCAAGAACCGCGTCCCTGCCCACTCGTCGCTCACGTCTACGAAGCCCCACTTGCGCCCGGCCGGGAACCCGGCCCCTCCGCGTCCAGAGAGCTTGGAGTCGAGCACTGCCTTGGTCACCTCAGCGGGCGCCATCTTCTTCACCACTTTGCGTAGCGCTCCGTAACCGCCCGTCTTGCGGTACTCCTCCAGGCTGAGCGGCCGCCCGTCGGCGCGGAAGTGCTGAGTGAGGGGTCGCTCGCTGTTCACGGATAGACCTCCAAGACGGAGTCGAGCCGCTCCACAGTCATGTCGCCATGCAGCTGCCAGTCCACCATCAGGGCAGGCGCGTGGTCGCAGGCCCCCAGGCACACGACCGGCAGTAGGGTGAAGCGGCCGTCCGCCGTGGTCTCGCCCAGGTCGATGCCGAGCCGGGCGCTCAAATGGCGCACCAGCGCGTCGCTGCCATCCATCCAGCAGCAGACACTGTCGCAGACCATGATCACGTGCCGGCCCACGGGCCGACGGAAGATCATGCTGTAAAAGGTAGCCAGGCTATCCAGATACGAAGCCGAGGTGTCTAGGTGCGCGGCCAGATCTTCGAGAACCTCATCGGACACCCAGCCACGGCCGCGTTGCACGATGCGCAGCGCCTCCACCGAGGCGGCCGTCTTGGTCTCGTACTTCTCGACCACTGCGTCTATCTCCTGTCTCTCTGCCTCGGTCAGCATCCCTTGGTCTCCAACCTCAGCGGTCGACATCAGCCATGACGAAATCGATGCTCCCCAGGATGGCGATCAGATCCGCCACTTCGAGCCCCTCGCTGAGCAGGGGCAGGGTCTGCAGATGGGGGAAGGACGGCGTGCGGATGTGCGTGCGATACGAGGTCGCGCCCCCGTCGCTGATCAGGTAATAGCCGTAGTGACCCTTCGCGGACTCTATGGCCATGGCACCCTCGCCTACCGGTATCACAGGCCCCCAACTGACTGCCAGGAAGTGATCGATGAGCGTCTCTATGTCATGCAGGGCTCGCTCGCTGTCGGGGGGCGTGGCCAGCACGCTCACGGCCTTTATCTCACCGGGCGGCATGTTGTCGACACACTGCCTGATGATCTGGAGGCTCTGCCTGATCTCCTCCACCCTCACCTGCGCCCGGCCGTAGCAGTCTCCACGCGCCGCGGTGGGGATCTCGAAGGAGAACTGCTCGTACCCCGAATAGGGCCGCTTCTTGCGCAGGTCCCACTCGAAGCCGCAGGCCCGCAGATTGGGGCCGGTGACGCCCCAGTCGATAGCCGTCTGCTTGTCTATCTCGCCTATGCCGACCGTCCGAGCCTTGATGATGGCGCTCTTCATCACCAAGCGATCGTATTCGCGGAGCCTTGCAGGCATGTAGTCGAGGAAGTCCCGCACCATCTGCTCCCAGCCCGCCGGCAGGTCTTGGGCCACCCCTCCGATGCGGAACCACCCGGGATGCAGACGAGCCCCGGTCACCGCCTCGACGATGTCCATCAGGCGCTCGCGGTCGCCGAAGGTGTAGAAGACCGGCGACATGGCTCCCAGATCTTGGGCGAAGGTGCCGTACCACACCAGATGGCTGGAGATGCGAAAGAGCTCGGACATCATCACGCGGATCACCTGCGCCCGCTCGGGCACGGTGATGCCGGCCAACTGCTCCACGGCCATGACGTAGGGCAGGTTGTTCAGCACTCCGGCCAGATAGTCCACGCGGTCGGTGTAGGGGATATAGCTGTGCCAGGTCTGTCTCTCGGCGATCTTCTCGGCTCCGCGGTGGTGGAAGCCGATGTCCGGAGTCACGCGCAGCATGCGCTCGTCCTCCAGTTCCAGGATGACGCGGAAGGGTCCGTGAGTGCCAGGATGTTGCGGCCCCACGTTCAGCACCATCCGCTCCCCGCTCGACGCGCCCTCCACCTCGAGCTCGCTCTGGTAGATCGAGTCCTGCTCAGGCGAAAGGGCGAAGGTGCCCATCTCCGTGGCGCGACTGGGATGTTCCTTGCGCAACGGGTGTCCCTCCCACCAGGGAGGCATGAGGATGCGCCGCAGATCCGGGTGCCCGTCGGCCACGATGCCGAACATGTCCCACAGCTCTCGCTCATACCAGTCCGCCGAGGGCCAAAGACCGGTGACCGTCGGGATGCTGGGCTGATCCCCGGTGAGCGGCACCTTGAGGCGCACGTCCTCGTTGCGCTCGTACGAGAGCAGATGATAGACCGCGGTCAGGTCGGATGGTGGTTGCCCGTCTCTGTGCTCCCTGGTGCGCTCATCGATGGCGGTCAAGTCGTACAGGGTCCGGAAGGGCGCGGATATCTCGTGCTGCAAGTGGCCCAAGATGGGCAGCAGGTCGGCGGCGGACAGCCACAGCGTCGCAACGCCATCCGCGGTCTGTTGCTCTTCGAGCCGGGTGTCGGGAAAGCGCTCCTTGAGTTCGGCCGTGACGCTCATGCGGGTCATGCCTCCTCCGGAGGCCTGAGCAGCGTGGCCTGCTCTCTTTCCGGCCTTAGCAGGTCTCTGCGCGAGGGCATCTCGGGCTTGATGACCCCTTGCGGCCCGATCACCCACGAGAGCGGCCGGCGCTCTTCGGCGACCGCCGCCTGCAACAGTAGGAGCCCCTGGGTGAAGGTGGTCGGACTGGGCGGACACCCCTGCACGTAGAGGTCCACCGGCAAGAACGTATCCACCCCCTGCACCACGCTGTACACGTCGTACATGCCGCCGGAGTTGGCGCACGAGCCCATGGATATCACCCAGCGCGGCTCCATCATCTGATCGTGGAGCCGCTTGATCACCGGCACCATCTTGAGAAAGACCGTGCCCGCTATGACCATCACGTCGGCTTCGCGGGGTGATCCGCGTATGACCTCCGACCCGAACCGCGCCAGGTCGTAGCGCGGGGTCAGACTGGTGGCGAACTCCACGTAGCAGCAGGAGAGACCGAAGTTAAACGGCCACAAGGAGTTGGACCGCGACCACGCCAGCAGCCGCTGCATGCTGGTGACAAGCATGCCGGGTCCGCCCCCCGTGTTACCGGCGTCCGTCATGGTCTCCCCTTGCCGTGGGTCCCGGCGTGGGTCCCGCCCTGGGTGCCGCCCCGGGTCGCGCCCCTCCAGTCCAGCGAGCCGGACCTCCACAGGTACACCAGGGCCGCGACCAGCATGGCGACGAAGATCGCCATCTCCACGAATCCCCGCCACCCTGCCTCCCGCAGCGTGACCGCCCACGCAAAGAGAAAGACCGCCTCCACATCGAATATCACGAAGAAGACGGCCACACGGTAGAACTCGATGGATATGCCTCCTGGCGGCATCTCCGCCGGCGATATCCCCGACTCATAGGCGTCATCTCTCCAACGGCCGGCATGGCGCTCGCCCATTACGTACGAGAGGCCCATCAGTCCGAAGACGACGAGGAAGATCAGCCCGATGAAGAGCACAAAGGGCCACCCAAGCATCCGCTGCCTCCCCTCTCAGAGACTAGTAGCCCTCGCCGGACTCTTCTCCCCGCCCGCGGAACACCCTATAGACCAGAGCCACACACAACGCTACCAGGGGAAGGCCCACGGCCGCCACGACCGTCATAGCAACTAGCGAGCCGCGAGGCGCAGCAGCATTCGCCACCGTCAGACTGAGGGCCTCGTCGTTGGCAGCCCGGACTATGACCGGATAGGCTCCTACCACCCAGATACCCACCAGCCCGACGACGGATGCGCTCGTCCCCACGAAGGCCATCGCATCATGGCCCAGCCGGCCCCAGATCTGTTGCGCGGCCACCCCCACCACCACGAGGCCGACGGCGACCCAGCCCAGCGGCCGTGCGGTCAACGCCTGGGCGTGATCCTCAGCGGCAAAGATGGCGAACAAGGTGACAGCGGCGAAGAGCCCGAGGAGCACCCACCCGGTCACCCCGCGGGTCCTGGCTGCTCGAGCGTGAGTCTCGCCCCGGGTCTTGAGCGCCGCCCAGCCGGCGCCTTGGTTGGCGAAGATACCCACGGCCAATACGCCCACGGCCAACGCGAACGGACTGAACAGCGACCCCGCCCCGCCGGCGATGTCGCCACGGGCGGTGAGTTCGACCCCGCGGATGAGGTTGCCCGCCGACAGGCCAAGAAAGAAGGCCACGAGCAGTGACCCGCCCGAGAAGGCCACTAGCCAGGTTCTGGTCTCGGGCGCCCCGCGATAGAAGAGCCCCAGGGCTGTGGCGCGCATGATCAGGCCGAAGAACACCAACATGAAGACGATATAGAAGCCACTCAGCACTGTCGCGTACACAGCCGGAAACACAGCAAAGAACAGTCCCCCGATCATGATCAGCCAGACCTCGTTGCCGTCCCAGACCGGGCCCACCGCCGCGTGCAGTTGGCCCCGCTCATCCGCCGTCCGGCCCATGAGCGGATAAAGCATGCCTATCCCCAGCACGAAGCCATCCAGCATGGCATACACTGCCACGAAGACCGCCGGGATCACGAACCAGGCTATCTGCAGCCCGGTCACTCGCCGCCCGCCGCTGAGTGCGTGTCCGAACTGGCGCCGGTCACCTCCGCAGGACCTTTGCGCACGATCTTGCGGACGACGCGCAGCCACACGAAGAAGAGCACCGCGTACAGCGCCACGAATATGGCCAGCGTAGTGGCCACATCGCCGGTCGAAACGGTCGTGGAGACCGCGTCAGAAGTGCGCAGCTGGTCTTGCACTATCCAGGGTTGCCGGCCGATCTCAGTACTCATCCACCCCAGCAGGCAGGCGATTATGGGCAGGGGCATCGCCAACCTCAAGGTCTTCAAGAAGGGGAGCGAGAGATGCGCCCGCTTTCGCCACAGTAGCCACAGCCCGACGACCATTATCAGGGCGAGGAGCATGCCTAGGCCGATCATGAGATGCCAGGTCTGGAACAAGATCTGCACGGGCGGCCGGTCCTCGGGGGGCACCGAGTTCAGTCCCTGCACCACAGTGTCCGGCGATAGCCCCAGCATCAGGCTCAGTCCGCTAGGGATGGCTATGCTGACGGGCTGCTCGGCGTCCTCGTCCACCCAGCCGTAGATGCTCAGGGGCTGATGTGAACCGGTCTCGTATACCGCTTCGAACGCCGCCATCTTCAGTGGCTGGTGGGCCGTGATCTCGAGTGACTGCCAATGGCCGAGGAAGGGCTGCGCGACCGAGGTGATCACCCCCACCATGATGGCCGTGGTCAGCGCGCGCTTCGCGAAGTCCACGTGCCTGCGCTTGATCAGGTAGTGCGCCGCTATGCCCGCGGACACAAAAGCTCCTGTCATGAAGGTGGCATTGAGCGTGTGCACGAAACGGGGTGCCAGCGACTTGGTGAATATGGCAGCCCATACGTTGGTCAGCACCGCCTGCCCATCCTCCACTTTGAACCCCGCCGGTGTGTGCATCCACGAGTTGGCGACCAGGATCCAGAATGCCGAGAGCACGGCCGCTCCGAAGACTACCCAGGTGGAGATGTAGTAGAGGCGGGCGGACACCCTCTCCTTGCCGAAGAGCAAGATCCCCAGAAAGCTGGACTCCACGAAGAAAGCGAAGATGCCCTCGGCCGCCAGCGGCGCCCCGAAGACATTGCCCACGAACTTGGAGTAGCCCGCCCAGTTGGTGCCGAAGGCGAACTCCATGGTGAGACCCGTGGCCACACCCACAGCGAAGGTGGCGGCGAATATCTTCACCCACAGATCGGCCGCCGCCCGGTCGGTCTCCAACCCCCCGCGACGATACCGACGCGCCGCGAGCACCATGATGAGTCCCATGCCCAAGCTGATCGGGACGAACAGAAAGTGGAACCCGATGGTGAATGCGAACTGGATTCTTGCCAGCAGAACAGCGGTCAAATATCGGCCTCCCCACACCCCGCTCTACGCGGAGAGAGTACCACCAGCCCTGCCAGTACAAACAGAAGCCCGGGTCATTCGTGGGGTGCGGGTCGATAGGTGGTAGACTCGTGACTCCACGCGTCTTCCTACCTGCTACCTGCGGCTCCCAGCCCACTCAGACACACGAGAGGACAGCTGTCATGAGAATGGAGATCCACGAGGCGGAGACATCCACGCCCAAGAAGCCCTTGTGGGTCTGGCGGATATGGTGCAACGGGCGCATGTCCCAAGGCTTCAGCCCCACACAGGAAGAGGCAACCAAGCAGCTCAACCTAGAGCATTCGCGTCTGGGACACTGCTGGGGTTCGGCATCCAGATTCCCGCGCTGATCGGTCGCGACTGACAGCCACCCGGCGGTGGCTTCTCTAGCCTAGGTACTCCGCGTCGCCCGTGACGTAGTAGCGCACTTGCTCGGCCAGGTTGACCCCGTGGTCGCCCACGCGCTCGAAGTAGCGGCCCAGCATTGCCAGACGGATGGCGGCGGAGACGGCCTCTTCGCCCTGCAGCCGCAGGATCGCCTCGATGACCTTGTCATGGAGTTCGTCAGAGCGGTCGTCCTCGCGCTCTACGTTGGCGGCTGCCACCTCGTCCTTCTGCGCCCAAGCGTCTATGGCGGCAGCCAGGACCTTCTGTGCCTCGATCCCCAACTCGGCCAAGAGCGTGCGCACCTCCTTGGCTCCCGGTTCGGTCGCGCCTTCCCGTTGGACCAACTTGGCTATGTTGTAGGCGATGTCGCCGGTGCGCTCCAGTTCGGCGATCGCTCCCAGGATGGCCACCACGAGGCGCAAGTCTCCGGCAACAGGGGCCTGCTGTGCCATCAGAGCCAGAGAGCGTTTCTCGATGTCCATGAACATGGCGTCTATCTCATCGTCGCTCGCGCGAATGCGCGCGGCGAGCTCCTTGTCGTTCTCGATGAAGGCAGTGGTCGCTAGGTGGATGGCCTTCTCGACCATCGCCCCCATGGCCACGACGCCTTGGTCGAGACTCTCGAGCTCCTTGTGATATGCGTCTCTCATCGCTCTCTCGTCCCTCCTGGGCGCCTAGCCGAAGCGGCCCGATACATAGTCGTCTGTGCGTTTGTCCAGCGGACGCGTGAAGATCTTTCCGGTCTCGCCGAACTCGACCAAGATGCCCCACCTGGCCGAGGTCGCTTCGTCCACCTCAGTGTAGAGAAAAGCGGTCTCGTCCGACACCCTCGCGGCCTGCTGCATGTTATGAGTGACGATGATGATCGAGTAGTCCTCCTTGAGCTCCTGCATCAAGTCCTCGATGTGCGTGGTGGCGATCGGATCCAGCGCGGAGGCGGGCTCATCCATCAAGATCACGTCCGGCTCGACAGCGATAGCGCGGGCGATGCAGAGGCGTTGTTGCTGCCCTCCGGAGAGGTCGAGGGCACTCTTCTTCAGCTTCCCCTTTACCTCGTCCCACAGCGCCGCCCGCTGCAGTGAGCGCTCGACGAGTTCGTCCATGTCGCCCTTGTAGCCGTTGATCTTGGCGCCGAAGGCGATGTTGTCGTATATGGACTTGGGGAAGGGATTGGGCCGCTGGAACACCATGCCGATGCGACGACGGACCGCCACCGGGTCGACCCCGGGACCGTATATGTCTTCGCCGTGGTACAAGACCTTGCCCGAGACCTGCGCACCCGGGATGAGCTCGTTCATCCGGTTGAAACAGCGGATGAGCGTACTCTTGCCGCAGCCGGACGGCCCGATGATGGCCGTGATGCGCCGCGGCTTGATCTCCATATCTACACCCTTGAGTGCGAGATTCTTGCCGTAGTACACACTCAAGTCTTCGACTGAGAAGACCGGCTTCTCCGCTGGTAGGTTCATCTGGAAACACGGCTCCTTGACGACATTATGCGGGCGACGATAGTGAGGATGAAGACTATTGCCATCAGTTCGAGCGCCCCGGCCCAGGCGCGCGCCTGAGCGGCGGGGAAGGGCTGGCCCGCTTGCTGATATATGAGCAAGGTGAGTGACGAGATCGGTTTGTTCAGCGCCGTCACCAACTGCAGTGAGCCAAAGGCGGCCATGATCAGCGGAGCCGTCTCACCCGCGGCTCGAGCCACAGCCAGCATGGCGCCGGTCGTGAGACCGGGAGCGGCCGAGGGTAGCACCACTCGTGTGATCGTTTGCCACTTCGGTGCTCCGAGCGCATAGCTGGCATCCTTGAGCTCTCCCGGCACGAGCTTGAGCATCTCTTCGCTTGAGCGTACCACTATGGGCATCATGATCAGGGTGAGCGCCGCTGCTCCCGCAAGCGCTCCGTATCCGAGGGCGCCTGAGTCCTTGATCAGGGCCACGTAGATGAACACGCCGACGAATATCGAGGGGACTCCGGTCATCACATCAGAGAAGAAGCGGATCAACTTGGCCAGCCAATTGGCCTTACCGTACTCGACGAGATACACGGCTGCCAGGATGCCGAGCGGTATAGCGATGGCACTGGCGAGTGCCACCATGATAGCCGTGCCGATGAGACCGTTCAGAAAGCCGCCACCCTCGCGCACCATGCTGAAGATCTGTGATTGGCTCAGAAACTCCCAGCTCATCGCCGAGCCACCCCTCATGATGGTCTCGACGAGGATCCAGATGACCGGGACCAGGGTCATCGCCACCGAGACTGCGATCAAGAAGCCCAGGCTGCGGCTACGCAGCAGCCTGCCCCTACGCGGCTTCGATCCGGCCAGACCGTTAGCGCCACCCGCGTGATCCGCCGCCCAGCGATCGGATCGACTCTCGGCCAATGCCCCGCTCTCCTGCTTTGATGACATGCTCAAACCGTCCTCATCCTCGAGACGATAGCGCGCGCGATCATGTTAACGATGATGGTAATGCCGAATAGCACTACCCCGGCTCCCACCAGAGCACTCACCGAGAGGTCGGCGGTGCTGGCCTCGCCCCAACCGTTAGCTATCTGACCGGCGATGGACCCTCCCGGCTGAAAGATGGAGGCGTTGATGAAGACGCTATTGCCGATAAGCATCGCCACCACGATGGTCTCACCCAACGCCCGCCCCAGACCCAGCATGGTCGCACCGACGATGCCACCCCTGCTGCGCGGCAGAACCGATTGCCTGATCATCTCCCAGCGCGTCGCGCCCAACGCGTAGGCGGCGTGCCGGTCGGCGTCAGGGACCGAACGGAAGACCTCTCGGGTGAGAGACGCGACGATGGGGATGATCATTATCGAGAGCACCATGCCGGCGGCGAAGTACGACAGCCCAGTGGACGGTCCAGCGAAGATAGGTATGAAGCCTAGGTACTCGGCCAGAAAATCACTAACCGGTCGGAGCACAGTAGGCAGCACCACCAGGAGTCCCCACAGGCCGTAGACCACGCTTGGCACCGCGGCCAGAAGATCTACCGCGTACTCGATGGGACTCCGTAGCCACTTCGGCGCGTATTCGGTCAAGAACAGCGCCACCCCGATGCTGAGGGGCACGGCGATGATCAGGGCGATGATCGAGGTGATCAAGGTCCCGTAAATGAAGGGCAAGATCTCGTATGAGCCCTTGCTGGGTGCCCAGTCACTGCCCGTGACGAAAGAGATGCCTTCGGCTCTGAAGACAGGGAAAGCCGTGCGCGTGGTCGATATGACCATGTACGCCAGCACCAGCAGCACAAGCACTCCGCAGGACCCCGCGAGAATGGCGAAGAGGGAGTCGGCCCTGCGGCCGACTCCCTTCTTCTTCCAGATACCCGCGGTTACCCGAGTATCGGGGAGGGAGGACATATGCCTGCTACTGACCGATCAAGGCGATCTGCTCCAGGGCCGCGTCCTTCAGAGCGCTCGGCAGCGGGGCGTAGCCCAGCTCCGTCGCGATGGAGGTACCCTCGTCGCCGAGACCCCACACCAGGAAGGCTTTGAGAGCCTCGGCCTTGGCGGCCTCGGGCATCTTGTCGTAGGCCAGGATGTAGGTGACGTTGACGATCGGGTAGGCAGCCGGGTTGGCGCTGTCAGTGACACTGATGTTCATGTCGGCGGGTATCTCGGTGCCCTCAGCCGCTGCGGAGGTGCTCTCCAAGCTGGGGGTGATGAAGGCGCCAGACTTGTTCTTGAGCTGAGCCATGGTCATGTCGTTCTGCACCGCGTAGGAGAGCTCGACGTAGCCGATGGAGCCTTCGGTCTGAAGGACCACGGCGGCCACACCGTCGTTGCCCTTGCCACCCACACCCACGGGCCAGGTGATTTCCTTGCCCTTGCCGGGGCCGGCTGCCCAGTCAGCGTTGACCGCGGTCAGGTAACCGGTGAAACCGTTGGTGGTACCTGAGGAGTCGGAGCGATGCACGGTCTGGATCTCAGAATCCGGCAGCGCCGCGCCAGCGTTGAGGGCGGCGATGGCCGGGTCGTTCCACTTGGTGATGGTGCCCAGGAAGATCTTGGCGACCACGTCGGAGTCGAGCTTCAGCTCATCGAGACCAGGCAGATTGTAGGCGAGCACGATAGCCCCGAACACGGTGGGGATGTGCAGCACCTTGGCACCGGGACGAGCAGCCTCGGCAGCGGCGATCTCTTCGGCCTTCATGTAGGCGTCCGAGGCGCCGAAGTCAACGGTCTGGGCAGTGAACTGCTCGATGCCCGCGCCCGAGCCAACACCCTGGTAGTTGATGGTCACGTCCGGATTAGCGGTCTGGAAGCCACCGATCCACTCGACATAAAGTGGCTGCGGGAACGTCGCGCCGGCACCGTTCAGGTCGGCCTGCAGTGCAGCAACGGTGGTCGCGTTATCGGCCTGGACGGTGGTCGTGGTCTCATCCTCTGAACCGCAACCGGCCACGAGCATGCTCGCAGCCACCGCGACCACCAGAGTCAGAGTCAGGACGGCGATCAGACCCTTGCGCTTCTTTGACTTGTATGGAGTCATCCCTGTCATTCCTCACTTTCGCTTTCTCATTCTCTTTCCACTGGCAGACAACCCTTGTCCACAGTTGACAGCCTAACCCCCTCAAGACAAGCTGGTGTTAAGGTTGGGTTATCGGTATGTTAATTCTTGGGTTACTCGATCCAGGCAAGCCGAGACGACCGGTGAGTAGGGAGGTGGGGCGCATGGAAGCGGGCGGCAAGTGCATCTTGCTGGTGGAGGACGACCCCACCATCTCCGACCTGCTGGCCTACAACCTCGAACGCGCCGGCTATGAGGTGCTCAAGGAAGGCAATGGCCGCGCAGGGCTGGAGACGGCCGTGTCTCATCAAGTGGACCTGGTGCTCCTGGACCTCATGCTGCCGGGCATTGACGGCATCACAGCGGCCAAGGAGATCTCCCGGCGCAAGCCGACGGTGCCGATAATCATGCTCACCGCTCGCAGCGAGCGCGAGACGATGCTGGAGGGGTTCGAGTCCGGCGCCGACGACTACGTCACCAAGCCGTTCGACCTGGATATCCTGCTGGCCCGTATCGCGGCGCGCCTGCGGCGCGCCCCCGAGTCCGTTCCGCCCCAGGCGCCCGGGGCTCCCCTCTATATCGACGACCTCGTCTTGGACAGCGACGCCCATGAGATCCGTACCAGCCGCGATAAGGTCTCAGTCAACCCCAAAGAGCATGATCTCTTGGCCCTGCTGATATCGCAGCCCGGCCACCTCTTCCCCCGCGAGGAGATAGTCCAGAAGGTCTGGCATCAGCGCTACGACCCGGCGTCACGGACACTGGATGTGCACGTCCGTCACTTGCGCAGCAAGCTCGAGCAGATCGAGGCTGAGGTCACCGTGCTCGCGGTGCGTGGAGTAGGCTATCGCCTGGGGCCGGTCACATGAGACTCCGCTGGCGCTTGCCCCTGGCTTTTGTCCTTACCACGGCAGTCCTGGCCGGGATAGTCGCCCTGATCTCAGCCTTGATCCTACGTCCCCTCTTCCTCGACCGCCTCGAAGATGACATGGCCACGCAGGCCGAGCAGTACGCCACAGTGCTCGCCTTCAACGGGGAGTACATCGTCAGCACTGATACCCTGCAGCCTCTGACCGAGGCCACTGGGGAAGCGGGCAACGTGCGCTTCACGGTCATCGCGAGTGAGGGTACAGTGCTGGCCGATTCTGAGGCCGATCCCGCCAGTCTGGAGAACCACGCAAACAGACCAGAGGTTGCACAGGCACTCGCAGGTCATGAGGGCCGGTCGCGGCGCGATTCGACCACGCTGGGCGAGGAAATGGTCTATGTGGCCGTGCCTCTCCCGGAGAGCGACTTCCCCTGGTCGAGCGGAGCTTTGAGGACGGCCCAACCTTCTTCTCGCATCGACGCGGCGGTCGCCGCTTCTTGGCGCATACCTTTGATCGTCTGGGCGATCCTTCTCATACCCACCATGGCTGTCGCTTATCTCTTCTCCCGGTCGCTCACACGACCCATCGACCGCTTGGTGGACATGACCGGACGCGTGGCCGCGGGCGACCTCTCGGCCCGTAACGCGGTCACCCGCAGAGATGAGTTGGGCGTTCTGGCGAGAGAGCTCAACAACATGACCGAGCAGTTGGAGCACCGCGCGACTGAGCTCGCGACGGAGTCCGAGCGGTCTCGGGGCGTGCTCAGGGCCATGACCGAAGGCGTGCTGTTGGTGGACGCCATGGGGCAGCTCATCCGCAGCAATCCGGCAGGAGCTGAGATGCTGGGGGCCGAGCTTCAAGGGCACGAGGGTGTCCCCCTGGTGCATCTGGCCCGGGCCTTCCCGGCCATGCAGATGGCCAAGGCCGCCCGCGAAGCCGGCCGGCCGCTCACTGACATAGTGGAGATGCCCGACGGGCGCTCGCTGATGGTGGAGACGGTACCACTCGGTGCCAGCTCCGAGGAGCAGGGGCAGACGCTCTTCGTGCTCCGCGATGAGACCGAGCGGCGCAGGACCGAAGCCGTGCGGCGTGACTTCGTATGCCAACGCCTCGCACGAACTCAAGACCCCGCTCGCCAGCCTATCGCTGCTGGCCGACACCCTGGCGGTCTCCATACGAGATGACCGAGAGCGGGCCGAGCAGTGTGTGACTCAGCTCAAGTCGGAGACTGAACGCCTGGTCAACCTCACCAACGACCTGCTCACCCTGTCTCAGTTGGAGGACGCCCAGCCGGGCGACGCACCGGCCCGCGTCCCTGTGGATCTGGTCGCGGTGGTGCGCGGCACAGTACAAGGCATTGAGGCGTTGGCAACGGCCAAGCAGCAGCAGGTGACCGCAGAGGCGTCCGATGAGGTGGTCGTACAGGGCGACGAAGCGGCACTGGGTACCCTGGTCCGCAACCTACTGGACAACGCGATCCGCTACACCGATGAAGGTGGTCACGTCACCGTGCAGGTACGGACGGCCGGAGGGCCGGGGGACGAGACCTTCGCCGTGCTCAGCGTCGCCGACGACGGCATGGGCATCCCGATTGCCGACCAGAGCCGGATCTTCGAGCGCTTCTACCGCGTGGAGAAGGCCCGCTCCCGCGAGACTGGCGGCACGGGCCTGGGGCTCAGCATCGTCAAGCACATCGCCGAGAGCCATGGGGGACAAGTCGAGGTCCGCAGCGTCGTCGGGGTAGGCTCCACCTTCACCGTCCGGTTGCCCAAGTCGTAAGACGACGAGCGGCTTCGGTCACCGCCCAGTGCGGATGCCCTCAGCAAGAGCGGCCGGGAGCCCGGCGGCCAGTATGGCCGCGGCGACCGCCTCGAAGTCGTAGGCCAGACGCATGAACTCCACCCGCACTTCCGGCCCTTCGGCCGTGAGCACCGCGTAACCCGCCCGCGGGTCGCCGTCCTTGGGGCGGCCGACGGTGCCTACGTTCACGAACAGCAGGTGACCGACGCGCCGCTGCCAGAACTGGTGAGTGTGCCCGAAGGCAAGCACGTCGTCCGACTCCAAGGCGGCAAGGCGCTCATAGGTCCGGAGGTCGCGCTCCTTCAGCAGATACTCATTGGCCCGCCGCGGGCTGCCGTGTACCAGATGGACCTTCACGTCACCCAGCGCCAGGTGCGCTTCGCGAGGCAGGCTGCGCAAGAAGGTCTTGCGGCCCTTGGTGACTTCGGCCGCTGTGAAGGTGTAGGAGGCCTTGCCGACCTTCTTGGCCTCTTCGTTCGGGTAGAAGCAGCCACACTCACCTCTGTCCCAACCGACACCTTCATCGTAGTTGCCGAGTAGGCTGGGGATGTCGCGCTCGCGCAGCAAATCGATCACCCCGTTGGGGTCGGGCCCGTAACCCACCAGGTCACCCAGACAGTGGACCCGCGAGATGCCGCGAGCCTCGATGTCGCCCAGGACGGCTTCCAGAGCCAGCCTGTTGCCGTGCACGTCGGAGATGAGGGCCAACTGATCGATCATGGTCGGTCAAGTTTCGCACAGATGCGTCGTAAGACGAGTCTACGCGGGCAGCATCACCGAGAACTTGGAGCCCACGCCTTCTTCGCTCTCCAACTCCAGGCGTCCCCCCGCGCGCTCGATAAGGCGCGCGGCGATGGTCAGACCCAGGCCACTCCCCTCCAACCCGCGGGTCTGCGGCCGCTTCTCGCGAAAGAACTCCGTGAGCACCAGGTCGAGATTGTCCCGAGCTATGCCGATGCCGGTGTCCTCCACCTCTATCCGCACCCACTCATCCTCACGTAGGGCGGTCACCACCACCGAGCCGTCGTCGCGGTTGTACTTCACCGCGTTGCCCACCAGGTTGCTGAGGACCAGCTCGAGATCCCCGTCGGGAAGCAGCACCGGCGGCAGCCCCGGCTCCACGTCTGTACGAGCGGTCAGGTTCCTCGCGGCCAGCCTCTCGGCCTCCTCGCTCAGCACCACCTGCACGGCCGGGAGCACGTCCTGAAGCCGCGGCTCTGCCTGCGGTTGCTCGCTGCGGGACAGTGACAGCAGATCGCCGATGAGCTGCACCAGATTGTCGATGCGGTCCTCCGCCCGCTTGAGCATGGGCAAGTAGTCATCAAGCGTGTCGCCCATGCTCTTGTCGGTGGCAACCTCGATGATGGCCCGTACTGCACCCAGCGGGGACTTCATCTCATGGACCATGGTGCGGATGAAGCGCTCCTTCTCCAACGCCAGCCGCCGGACTTCTGAGATGTCGGACAGAGTCAAGATGCGGCCCAGAGCAGCACCGTCCTCGGCCCTGAAGGTCACGATGTTGGTCAAGTAGGCCTTGTCGCCGATATCGAGTTGGACCGCGGCTCGGTCCTTGAGGGGACTCGTCGCGGCTTCGGCGAGCTCTGCCAGCGGCCCCTCCCGCAACAACTCCAGGGCGGGACGGCGAAGAACCTGCTCCTCGGCCGCGCCAAGTAGTGCGGTCATAGCGCGGTTGGCGAGCACCACTTCACCGTTGCGGTTCACCACCATCACGGCGTCGCGCAGCGACGAGACCAATGAGTGGGTCTGGGTCTTTTCCTCGGCCAAGGCGAGCAGCCCCGCCTCGTGCTCCTTGCGCAGTCTCTCCGCCTCATCGCGAGCCTGCTTATGCCTCACCAGGGTCTCGACTACCGCCAGAAGGTCATCGGGCAGAAACGGCTTGGGAAGGAAGAAGTCTACGCCTTCGCGCGTGGCCGCGATGGCGGTGTCGATATTAGCGTAGGCCGTGACCATACAGGTCATCAAATCCAGCCCCTCGGTCTTGATGGCCTGTTGGATGGTGAGACCGTCCATATCCGGAAGGCGGTAGTCAAGGAGTCCAACGTCGTAGCTGCGGGTGCGCAGAAGCCCAAGGGCCTCCTCACCGGTGGCCGCCTCCTCCACCTCATACCCCTCGATCTCGAGTATCTGCCTGATGCCGGAGCGCACCCCGTACTCGTCGTCCACCACAAGTACCCGGGCGCCGCTCATTCCGGGCCGCCCAGGAACTCCTCGGCTATGCCCAAGAGCTGCTTGCCGGTGGCCGGCTTGTCAACGAAGCGGTCCAGCCGCGTCCAAGCGAGAAAGCCCTCGCCTTCTTGATCGAAGCGCTCTCCGGTCTCCCGAGCGACTCCGCTGAGCATGATCAGCGGCACGTGGTCGAAGCGCTCACGCTTGCGCAGTTGGTACGCAAGCCGGAAACCGCTGTCGTAGCGTTCCATCATGAGATCGATGAAGACGATGTCGGGAGTGACCGTCTCAAGTAGGTCGAGCGCTTCTTCGCTGCTCTCGACCGCATTGACCTTGTGGCCGCGGCTGCCGAAGAAGACCGACTGGGCGTCTAGGAAGTCCCGGTCGTCATCTACGAACAGGATGTTCCACGGGCTCATCGGGGGCTCCTTTCGCCGCCTGCGCGGACCATGGGTATCTCGACGTAGAAGGTAGTGCCGACATCGGGCTCCGAATCGAACCAGATATTGCCTTGATGCATCTTGACGATGCCGTAGGAGATGGGCAGCCCCAAGCCCGTGCCTTTGCCGATGCTCTTGGTGGTGAAGAACGGTTGAAAGACCTTGTCCTTGGCTCCGGCGCCGATGCCGCTGCCCTGGTCGGAGACGCTGAAGCGCACGCGGCCACCGTCGGAGTCCGGACGGGCGGTCACGCGCACACAACCCGAACGACCCTCCATGGCCTCGACGCCGTTCTTTATCAAGTTCACCAGCACCTGGGTCATCTGGTCGCGGTCTAGGTCGGCGCACAGACCCTCCGTGACGTCTGTGACTATCTCGACCTCTCGATCGGGAGCCGGCGGGAGGTGGCAGGCTGCGCCGTCCACAGCTGAGGAGACCAACTCCTCCACCGATACGGACTCGATACGGATACGGCTCTGCCGGGCGAAGTCCAGCAGACTGCCGACTATCTTCTTGCAGCGCTCTGACTCCTCACGCATCAGGCGTAGGTCGTGGTCGAGGTCCTCGCGGTCTTGGAGCTTGCGCTGCAAGACGTGAGCGTAGAGCAGTATGGTGCTCAGCGGGTTGTTGAGTTCATGGGCCACGCCCGCGGCCATCTGGCCCATCGACGCCAGCTTCTCACTGTTCATAAGGTGCCGATGCACGTCCCGCAGGTTGTTCCAGGGCACGTTGAGTTCGATGCAGACCCGCTCGGACTGGTCGAGGATGAAGGGCAGGCACATCGCCTCTTCGGCCATCCCCTCGTACACGGCCCTGGCCTTCGCCCTACAGGTCGAGTATCCGCAGGCCCCGCAATTGAGTTCGTCTTCAGTGAAGAACTTGTTGGTGTGAGCAAGGATCTCCCGGATCTCTTCCTCACTGGGCCCGGGGATGTTCTGGTCATCGGGCTCGAAGCGACGGGCCAATGACACCGGCGCAACGTCGGACTGATACGCGGGTAGGGTGCCCTCGGCTTGGCGCCGCCGGCTGATCTCTGCGAACTCGGCCACCCTACGGCGGCGGTTCACACCGGGCTCGGCGGTCCTCGCACCCGGTCCTGAGTAGCATCCCCTACACATCAAGGCCTCCACCAACAGTGGATCGTCGATGCTTCCGCGGAGGTTGTCCAGAGTCTCCACCGTCTCGTCCTTACCGCTGACGACGACCAGGTGTGAGTCCATCAGGCCCTCCCCGATGCCCGCGCTCTCGAACATCCCCCCGGGGACCGGATAGATGCGAGCCGTGCCCGCGTACGGCGGATCGAATTCGCTGGCCGGCGCCAGCGCAGGGTCCGCCCCCCTAGCGGCCAGGATGCACGCCACCTCGTCCAAGGTCAGCGCCTCGTCCACGACCCCCACGATCTCCGGCTCCAGGATCTCGGCCTTCTTGGCCACGCACGGTCCCACGAACACGCAGCGGACGTGCTGTCCATAGCGTTGCTTGACCGCACAGGCCGTGGCGACCATGGGTGAGACTACGGGCATGAGCCGGTCCGTCAGTGTGGGGTGATACTTGCGCACGTACGACACCACGGCGGGACAGGCGCTCGCGATGCTCAGCCCGGCCGGATGGGCAGCCAGATGGTCGCGGCAGGCCTCGTTCACCAGGTCGGCCCCATAGGCCACTTCGACTACGTAGGTGAAGCCCGCCTTTCTGAGTGCGCCCACGATCTGCTCCGGAGGCTCGGTGAACCCCGCTGGGAAGGAGGGCGCCACCAGGGCAGCCGCCACGCCACGATCGAGCAGTGCCAGAGTCCCCTCTATGCCGCTGGTGTAGGCCTTGGCCCCTTGCGAACACACGATCGTGCAGTTGCCGCAGCTGATGCAGCGATCAGCCACCACTGAAGCCTGGCCGTCTTCGATGCGTATGGCTTTGGCGGGGCAGTCCCGCACACATGTGTAACACCTACGGCAGTTCTGCTTGATAGTGGTGATGACACCGGACACAGTCGTCGGCCTATCTCGCCGCGCCGGCGCCGGCGTGCAGGGATGAGCTGCGATCAGTGTAGGTGCGATGCAGCAGGCGGTGGGAGACTTCACCAAGCGGCCCGCCCAAGTACTCCTCGTAGAGTGAGGCGACACTCTGGTTCAAGTGTGACGCGCGCGTCTGCGCCTGCTCGTCGCTCTCGCGTAGCTGGTGTATCCGCCTGCGCAGCTCGTTCGCGCCCGTCCCATACGGCTGTCCTCCGCCACCGGCGCAGCCCCCGGGACAGGACATCACCTCGACAAAGTGCATGGCGCGCAGTGTCTCTTCTGCCGCCGGGTCCAAAGAGCCTAGGCCGTTCACCACTCCCAGGCTCAGCGTGGTATCGCCGACCTCCAAGGTGAAGCACTTGATACCCTCCGGGCCTCGCGCCTCGGTCAGCGGGGCGTCCGGTACCTGAGCGCCAAGCATACCGGCCGCTGTCCGCACCGCGGCCTCCATAACCCCTCCCGTGCCGCCGAACAGACGGGCAGCGCCCGTGGCCTCCGCAAACGGGGCGTCGAGAGGCTCCCTTTCTTCGAACGTGGCGAAGTCGATGCCGAAGCGCTCCCATAGGGCTCCGAGCTCCCGCGTTGTGAGCACATAGTCGACGTCACCCAGATCCTGGGCCTCGTACTTCTTGGCCGTGCAGGGCATGAGCGACATGACGACCAGGCGTTTGTCGCCCAAGTGCTCGCGCTTAGGATAGATCTCTTTGAGCAGCGCCCCAGCCATCTGCTGAGGCGACTTGCAGCTGGACATATGAGGTATCAGATCCGGCCGGTGCAACTCTACGTAGTTGACCCATGCCGGGGAGCAGCTGGTGAACATGGGCAAGGGTCCGCCGGTCTGGATCCTCTGCACAAGCTCAGTGGCCTCCTCCATGATCGTGAGGTCAGCCGCGAAACCTGTATCAAACACGGCGCTAACGCCTATCCGTCTGAGCGCGGCAGCCAGGTGCTCCAGCATCACCGGCACCGCCGGGGGTTTGCGGCGGGCGGCGGCAAGGGTGGCAGGTACCGCCGGCGCTATCTGAGCCACCACCACTGTCTCGGGGTCGGAGAGAGCCGCGACCACGTCGTCCACGTGGCTGCGCTCCAGCAGAGCGCCGGTGGGACAAACCCGCACGCACTGACCGCAGTAGGTGCAGCCGGAGACGTTGATGCCCTCGTAGAAACCCGGACCCACCTGGGTGCGAAAGCCGCGGTCGATGAAGTCGATGCACCCGATGCCTTGGATCTGGTGGCACATGGTCACGCAGCGCCCACACAGCACACACTTGTTGGGGTCGCGCCATATGGCCGGCGACGAGATGTCCAGCGCCTGTTCCTTCTTCATACCCACGTACTGCTTCGGGCGGGCGCCCAACTCCCGCGCCAGCGTGGCCAGCTCGCAATCACCCGAGCGGTGACAGACCAGGCAGTCCTGAGGATGGTTGGCCACCAAGAGCTCCACAATGGCCCGCCGCGCCCGCAGCAGGCGCGGGGTATGAGTCCTCACGGACATGCCGTCCGCCGCCGCCAACGTGCAACTGGTCTGCAACTTGGGTGAACCTTCCACCTCGACCACGCACAGGCGGCAGGAGGCCGCGGGGCCGGGTGCAGCATCCAGCGCGCACAGGCGGGGGATGTCGATGCCGTTCTTGGTCGCTACCATAAGCACCGTCTCGCCGGGCGTGAAGTCGAGCGACCTTCCGTTGATGGTGATGCTCACGTTGACTCTCCTAGGCGACGAGCGAGATTGACTGTTTGGGACATGCGTCGACACAAGCGCCGCAGCCTATGCAGCGGTCGACGATGATGTAGTGGGCGCTCTTGCGCTCACCGACTATGGCCCCCGAGGGGCACTGCTTTCTGCAGACCCCACACCCGGTGCAGACCCCATTGTCGACGGCATAGGTACGCAAGCCCTGGCATACACCAGCCGGGCAGCGATCTTCCATGATGTGAGCCTCGTATTCTTCGCGGAAAAACCGAAGCGTCGACAGCACGGGGTTAGCCGCCGACTGACCCAGGCCACACAGTGAGGTGTCCTTGAT
The DNA here is from genome assembly GCA_963718375.1 of uncultured Actinomycetes bacterium. GTDB lineage: Bacteria > Actinomycetota > Thermoleophilia > RBG-16-64-13 > RBG-16-64-13 > RBG-16-64-13. The sequence goes on from CAVQZD010000005.1 coordinate 899,421, forward strand.
GGTCTCCGCCAGTTCCTCCAGGTGCAACAGACCGCGAAAACGCTCGAGGCGCTGTATCTCGTGGCCGACCGGTCGCTCGGATAGCGCGGTCAGGATCTCATGCATGCGGGTGGTACCCTCCCGGCAGGGAGCGCACTTGCCGCACGACTCATTGCGGATGAACTCCATGAAGTACTTGGCCACGTCCACCATGCAGCTGCGCTCGTCCATGACCACCATGCCCCCCGAGCCCATCATGGCGCCCAATTCCTGCAACTTGCCGTAGTCCGTGGCCACGTCCAGATACGCCTCGGGGATACAACCTCCGCTTGGTCCTCCGATCTGCACGGCTTTGACCTCGTGGCCCTCGGGCGCACCGCCGCCGATGCCGCACACCAGCTCGCGCAGAGGCAGACCTACCGGGACCTCCACCAGACCCGTGTTACGTACCCGGCCGCTGAGCGCGAAGACCTTGGTACCGGCCGCGTCTCCTATCCCGAGGTCGCGGAACCACTCGGGTCCGTTGCGCAAGATGCCCGGTACGTTGGCCAGGGTCTCCACGTTGTTGAGCACCGTCGGCATCCCGTGAAGACCAGCGACGGCGGGGTAGGGCGGGCGCGGCCGGGGCATGCCCCGGCCGCCTTCGATGCTGGCCAGGATGGCGGTCTCTTCGCCACAGACGAAGGCGCCCGCTCCCTGCTTGATGACCACCTCGAAGTCGGTGAGGCTGCCCAGGATGTTGACGCCGAGCAAGCCCGCCGCGCGGCACTGCGCGATAGCGCTGCGCAGACGTTCGATCGCCAGAGGGTACTCGGCGCGGCAGTAGACGTAGCCCTTGGTCGCCCCGATCGCGTATGCGGCGATGAGCATGCCTTCGAGCACCCGGAAGGGATCCCCCTCCAGGATGGCCCGGTCCATGAAGGCCCCGGGGTCGCCCTCGTCGGCGTTGCATATGAGGTACTTCTTGGCAGCCGCCGTGCCCAGGGCCACCTTCCACTTCTGTCCGGTGGGAAAGCCCGCCCCGCCTCGTCCGCGGAGTCCCGATTCAGCGACCAGGTCGCACACCTCTTCGCGGGTCATGGTGGTCAGCGCCCGGGCCGCAGCGGCGAAGCCGCCGGCGGCCAAGGCCGAATCCAAAGAAGCGGGATCGATCAGGCCGCAGTTGTCCAGCACCACCCGAGTCTGCCGGGCAAAGAAGGGCGTCTCCGAGACACGGGGCACATCCTCGAAGCCCTCGGCCTCACCGTAGCGACCGTAGAGGAAGCGGTTGTGCAGCTCGCCCTTCTCAAAGACACACTCCAGGAACTCACCCACGTTCTGAGGACTGAGATCTGAGTACGATAGGCGTGGACCCTCGGCAAGCTGAACGTCCACAAACACTTCGCGCTGGCAGTAGCCGACACAGCCGACCTCCACGAGACTGGCGAGCAGCGACCGCTCCTGCAGGTAGCTCTTGATGCTCTCGACGATGCGCCGCGCTCCGTTGGCCCGGCCGCAGGTGCCGGCGCCGACGAACAGCACCGTGCCCTCACCACCCCGCCGCACCTGAGCCAGACGATGCGCTCTGCTCTGAAGGCAGGCGTGATCGGTGTGACACAGCGGCCCTGCCTCTATGCAGGCGATGAGATCGCGGCAAGGGCTTTCGGGGCTATGCGTGCAGGCTGAGCAACAGGGGTCTACCAGACTGGATATGGTCATGCCGCCTCATCTGCTCCGGCCGCCTGGTCCAGCGCATCCAGGAGCGCATCCAACTTCTCCACGGTCAGGTGACCGTGGAACTCGCCGTTCAACCTGATCACAGGCGCTATGGAGCAGGCCCCGAGACAGGCCACGCTGAGTACGGAGAAACGCCCGTCCTGGGAGTTGCCATCGGGTCGCAGCTTGAGCCTGCGTTCGAGGTGCTGCAGCAGCGTCAGGCTCTGCTTCACATGACATGCCGTACCCCTGCAGATCTCGATGACGTGCTCCCCCAAGGGCGCGAAGCGGAACTGATTGTAGAAGGTGGCGACCCCGTACACGCTTGCTACGGGGATCGCCAGCGCGTCGGCCACCTCCGCCATGGCCTCTTGCGAGAGGTAGCCCCCACGGCACTGCAGTTCTTGAAGAATGGGGATAAGATCCTCGCGGCTGAGACCCTCCCTATCCTTCAGGATCGTCTGGACGGTGCTCACCCCTGCCCGTCCTCCCCTGGCAGAGAGGCCTTCGTCGGGCCTGGCCGGCCCAACAACTCCTCCACCTTGTCGGCAAGCTCCTGCAGCTTGACCGGCTTCTGCATGAAGGTCTCGACAGGAAGGTCTTGACCGAGGAGCGAAGCGATGACCTTGTCGCGGACATCGGCCTGCGTGCTGAACCCGGAAAGCATGATGATGGGCAGGTCGCGGGTGGGGCCGTCGGTCTTGAGCGCGCTCGCGAAGACCATGCCCTCCTCGTCATAGTCCATCATCACGTCCAAGACCATCAGATCGGGCCGGGCCTCTAGTATCTGCGCGTAGGCCTCCTTACTGTTACCCGCAGTAGCCACAACATAGCCCCGCGCGGTGAGAAAGGCCCCTACGGACGCGACGAGGTCGGCATCGTCGTCCACCACCAAGATCAGCTTCTTGTCCATCACAGCTCCTTTGGATCAAGGATGTAGCTCTGCGCCGGCAGGCGCAGTCGGTCAGTCTTCACGGCGGCTCAAGAACGAAAGCTTCTCGAGCTTCGCCGAAATGTCCATCGGTTCGATATGGCAGCCCGGGGGAGCGGTCAGCAGCTTCGGCACGAAGTTCATGAAGCCGCGCACTCCGGCAGCAGCCGCTCTGTCGACGACGTCCTGCAACCCCTCTGACTGAGCCGCGAGAACGAGTATCCGCACCTGCATATCAGCAACGACGCTCTCCAACTCGTCAAGGGAGTAGCATCGGCAACCGGCAAAGACGCGGCCGATCTTCTCGGGGTCGGTGTCGAAGGCTGCGACGATGCGGAACCCCCGCTCTTCGAAGCCCCGGTACGAGAGGATCGCCTGCCCGAGATACCCCACACCCACCAGGGCGATGTCCTGGACCACGTCCGTGCCGATGATGCGACTGATCGTCAGGGACATCTCCTGCACGTCATAGCCCTTGGAGATGTTGCCGAAACTACCGAAGCTGGCCAGATCGCGTCGCAACTGGGCCGGTGTGACGCCTACCGACTCCGCGAGCCGATGCGAATGCACGAATTGCACCCCTTCGTGCGCAAGTGCGTCCAGAGCACGGCGATAGGCGCTGAGGCGCTCCACGGTGCGAAGAGACACGCTGCGGTCATTCGGAGGCGAAACACTCACAGTGCGCGACACCTTACGTTGCTGTTAACAGTTTCACTGTGAAAGATGTCACAGTAGGGGCGGTCTGTCAACTCCTTAGGCCCCGCCTTCTTGGGCAGCACGGAGTCCAGGCGCATACGGCCCATCGCCGGCAGTCACCATCCCCCACCGCCCGGCTGGTATGCTCGTGGTCAGGATACCGAGAGGACACGGCATGCAACTCTCCCCGCCGGCTGAGCCGGTCACCGAACTCGGTCAGCATCGCTGGCAGATACTCATACTCAGCTCGATCGGCATGTTCATGGGCACTCTGCTCACGACCATCGTCGCCGTGGCTTTGCCCAATCACATGGCACCCGACCTTCAGCTCACCTACTCCGAGGCACTCTGGGTGCAGGCTATCTATCCCCTGACCATGGCCATCTGCTTCATCCCGGTAGGTCGCCTCGCACAGAAGGCCGGTCTACTCCGCTTCTATCTGCTCGGCGTCGCCATCAACGGGACCTTCTCTATCGCGTGTGGCTTGGCCTTCTCCGGTCCCTTCTTGATAGCCATGCGCTGTCTGCAGGCTACCGGAGGGGCGATCATGGCCGCCACGTCGATGGCTCTGGTGACCAGCGTCTTCCCTCCGCATGAGCGAGGACGCGGGCTTGGTTTTAACGCCATGGCCGGGTACCTGGGCCTGACGGTCGGCCCGCCCTTGGGAGGCCTCATCGTCGGCCAGTGGAGTTGGCGCTGGATCTTCTTCATCAACCTGCCCATGGTGCTTCTGGCCCTGGTCTGGGGCTGGTTCTTCCTGGGAGCCGAGCGTCGCGACCGGGCAGCCCTGGGCGAGGCCACTTCGTTCCGGGGTGGGGCCCGTCTCGACCTGAAGGGCTCCGCCCTTCTCGGCATCTCGTTGATCTGCTTACTGGTGCCGCTCATCTTGGTGCCCTTCTGGGGCTGGACCAACCCCCTTACGATAGGACTCATCGGCGGGTTCGTGGTGTTTCTCGTCGCCTTCGTCCTCGTCGAGCGGAGGGTGAGCGACCCGGTGCTTGACCTGAACCTGATCCGCCATAACCGAGTGTTCGCGGCCGGTACCACGGCTGCGCTGCTCAACTACGCCGCGGTGTTCGGCGTCACCACCCTTACCGCCGCTTTTCTGGAGATAGTCGAGGGACTGTCGGCCCGGCAGGCCGGTCTGATACTGCTGGCCTCTCCGGTCTTCATAGTCGCCTTCTCTCCACTGTTCGGCAGACTCTCAGACCGCATCGGCCAGCGCATACCCGCGACGGGAGGCATGCTCTTGTCCGCGGTCGGCACGTTGCAGTTGGGGCTGCTGCCCTCTCCCGCTCCGATCTGGCGCATCGTCCTGGCGCTGAGTTGCGTGGGTCTGGGCATGGCGGCATTCAGCTCGCCCAACAGTTCGTCGGTGATGGGGGCAGTCAAGCGCACGGAGCTCAGTCTGGCTTCGGGCTTCCTGGGTACGATGCGCACCACCGGTCAGGCCGTGTCGATCGGTTTGCTGGGAGCCATCGCCGCTTCCAGTCTGGGACCGATCGGAGGGCGCGTCATCTTTCTGGGTGAGACCGCAAGCGCGTCCGCCGCCGAGAGCTTCGCCGGAGGGTACCGCACCGCCATGCTGGTCGCGGCCGGTCTAGCCGTAGCAGGCGCGATGGTCTCGCTCGTCAGAGGACCCCGCGCGGAGTGACCGGCTGCCCGGCGCGGCCACCCGGGGTCAGGCCGCGCCCAGATTCGTGGCACTAGCGAGGCTCCCGGTCGCAGCTGTCATCCTGGCTGCCGTAGCAGCAGCAACTTGATCGGCTCCTCCTGTTGTCCAGGTGTTCCTCGGTGAGGAGCGAACCGTTACGCAGGAAGCTCCGGAACCTCTGGTGCACGGCGTCACTGCCGCACTCGGGACAGTGCTTGCCTTCGTCCACCCACGCATCGTCTGACTCCACCCGATAGTGGTGCCGGCATTCGTTGCACACCAGGTCGAACGATCTCATCGGCGCACCTCCACTGTCTCTTACTGCTATGACTCTACCCCGGATGGGTCCCTTTCTCTCACTTGTCCTATTGAACGGCCGTTACTGGTGCGCGTTAATAGGAACGTGAGACTCTACGGAGGCATAGAGACCGGCGGCACCACGGTCGGCTGCATCATAGGCGTCGGCCCGGACGACGTCGTGGCCGAGACTCGCTTTCCCACCACCGGTCCCGCGGAGACCATCGCCGCCATTGTCGACTTCTTCGAGGCTCACGCGGCTGCCCACCCTGTCGAGACCGTCGGCATCGGCGCTTTCGGTCCACTTGATCTCGACCAGGAGTCCCCCACCTACGGTCACGTGACTGATACGCCCAAACCGGGTTGGAGCTCAGTGGACCTATGCACCCCCATCGAGGCGGGCCTGCAGGTCCCAGTGACTCTCGACACGGATGTCAACGCCGCTGCACTGGGCGAGTACCTGTGGGGGCGCGGCGCCGGTCCAGACAGCGGACGTGCGATGCCCGATCCGCTTCTCTACCTGACCGTAGGCACCGGCATCGGTCTGGGGGCGGTCATAGACGGACGCCCGCTCCACGGGCTGCTTCATCCCGAAGCGGGACACATGCGTATCCCCCACGATCGGTCACTGGACCCGTTCGACGGATCCTGCCCCTTCCACGGTGACTGTTGGGAGGGCTTGGCTTCTGGCCGCGCCCTGCAAGAACGCTCTGGGCAGCGCGCCGAGACCCTGCCGCCCGACCACGCCGCCTGGGAGATCGAAGCCCACTACTTGGGCCTGGGAATGGCGAATCTGATCTGCTGCTTCTCGCCGCGCCTTCTAGTGGTCGGCGGCGGAGTCCTCAAACAGCCTGGATTGCTGGACCGCGCGCGACAAGAGGCCCGGGGCTTCTTGGGCGGCTATCTGAGGTCAAACATGCTCGGCGACCGCATCGACGGACTCATCGTCTCGCCGAGTCTGGGTGACCGCTCCGGGCTATTGGGTGCACTCGCACTGGCCATGTCTGCCCGATAACGTATATATTATCCAGCCGTGATCTTCTTACTCGACAAGACGTCCGTCCCGCGCGCGGCGCTCGCCCGAGTGCCGCTGACGGTGCTTGTGATGGCGGTCTGCGCCGTCGCGCTGCTGATGAGCGCGTGCGGAGGCGGCTCTGACGGGGCCCCCGACTTCACAGGGCTGACGCTGAGTGAAGCCCAGGCCCTTGCCGGCGACGCCGGCCTGCAATTGGTCGAAGGGGAGAAGGTCGCCAGCTTCCTGCCCGCAGGCACCGTCCTGGCCCAGGATCCGCTGCCGGGCACGCCTGCGGACGAAGGCACGGTGCAGGTCACAGTCAGCCGCGACCCCATCCCGGTGAAGATCAGAAAGATCGATCCGAAGGATCCTGACGGCGACGACAAAGAGAAGAATGAGCAACTACCCAATCTGTACGACGGCGACCTGAACACCTACTGGGAGACCGAGGCGTACGGTACGCCTGACTTCCAGGGCTACGGCGACAAGATCGGGGTCGGCTTCTCCTTCTTCCTCGAGGAGGCCGCGACGATGCTCAAGATCGACTACACGGTCACCGGCTGGGAGGGCGAGGTACAGATGATCTCCGAGCAGGACCTGCCTGTCGCGCTGGCTCACCTCGGCCAGAGCCGGCAGGTGAGCTGGCGAGAGCCCATCACCGAGGGCCGGATATGGTTCAACCAGCTGACGCGCATGCCCGACACCGACACATACGGCGTGCGCATCAACGAGGTCAGCTTCTACCGCTAGACCGGCCCCCTCGCCTTACAGCCACAGTGATAGTCTTTGCGTATGGACCGGCTGAAGTAGACATCCTGCAGCGCTGCGAGTCCACGACATCCTGCACAGCGACGCTCAACTGGGCCCCTACCCCGATCATCTGCTGAGAGAGGTCGCTGAGCCCACCAACCGCATCCCCGGACCGATCGAGCGCCGCTCCGAGCGCGAGAACGTCTACGGCAAGTCGCTCATGGGCGACTACGGCGCAGAGACCCAGCGTGAGTTCAAGCGGCTCTCGGAACGGTATCCCCTCGTCGCCGCCATCCACGACCTGCAGGCGCACATCGCCGCCTATGGCAGGAATCGCACGCCGGTCGCGGAGAAGAAGGCGCCTCTACCCGACGATCGCCGGATGCTAAGCCGCCACCTCAAAGCTCTGGGCTACTACCTGGGCGCGGACCAAGTGCGCATCGGGCCGCTGCCGGCGTCCGCCGTGTACACCGAGAACGTGATGGGCAAGGCCATCGAGGCCCCTTACAAGTACGCCATAGTCTTCGCCTGCCGCAAGGACCCCAAGGCGATGAGCGCCTCCAATGGCTGGGATGACATCGTCAGCCCCCTCAGCCACCAGGTCTACCAGAAGCTGGCTGTCATCACTGAGGTCACCTCGGGCTATCTGCGCAGACTGGGCGTTGACGCCGTGCCGTCCTACTTTCGCAGCTACCAGACCCTGATGCCCGAGATCGTCCTCAGGGCCGGCATGGGTGAGGTGTCCCGCATGGGCATCGTCCTCAGCCCCTTCTTCGGCTGCCACTGCAAGTACGGCGCCGTCCTCACCGACCTCGAGCTCGAACTCGACGGCTGCATCGATTTCGGTCTGCAGGACTACTGCAAGAGATGCACCATATGCTCGCAGCAATGTCCCGCTCACGCCATCCCCCGGGGCGGGCAGACGCTACACAACGGCTACTACACCTGGAAGCTCGACGCCCGCGCCTGTTCCGAATTCGGCGTCCTGAACAAAGAAGGCACGGTGTGTGGGCGCTGCACCAAGGTCTGTCCGTGGAACCGACCCGATATGGGGCCCCGCGAATTCGCCGACTGGGACGGCAGCCAGGAGTGGCTGCATAGGACCGTGGACGAGCAGCGGGAGCAGAGCCAGGCGAACGACTACGTCGACCCCCGCGAGTACACCGACAAGTGGTGGTTCCGCCTCGAAGAGCGCGACGGTGAAGTCACCACCCCCACGGCCAAGAACTCCCAGAAGATCTGCCGCGAGTACCCCATCCAGGAGTAGCCAGCGGTAGGCGTACTCCCTCCTGCCTCTGGGTACCTTCTCCCAGGCAACCGACCTTAAGGAGTGTGGTATGGATGTTCTCGTGCCGTTGACGACGGTCTCCGATATGGCCCCCGGCAGCATGAAACTGGCCTCACTCGAAGGGAATGAGTACCTGGTCGCCCGCGTCGGCGACGAATACTTCGTGACTCAGAGCAAATGCCCCCATATGGGCGGACATCTTGAGAAGGGTGTGCTCGAAGGCACGGTGATCACCTGCCCTCGACATCACTCCCAGTTCGACCTCCGGGACGGCCGCGTCGTGCGCTGGACCGATTGGCACGGGACGACGCTCAAGATAGCCGAGGCGGTAAAGCACCCTCGACCGCTGCACACTTACGCCGTTTGGCTGGAGGGCGACAAGCTCCTGGTCGGTGCTGAGAACGCTCCAGCCGCACCCCCCGGACAGGAATGACTTCTCCCTCGTGCCCCGATGTCACAGGAGCTTCTTGAACCCCGGGATGATCTTCAGCAGACCCGTCAGTAGGGCAGCCACGAGCAGGATGGCCACGACCCACAGGACAGCGGCAGGGAGCGCGTGGATCGTCCCTGCCACGCCCGTGAATACGAAATCCAGCACCCCGTATTGACGCAAGAACGGGTCGATCAGGTAGATGCCGAAGGCTGTACCGCCCAGCCATATGATCGCCTTCTGGACAGAATCGGCCGGCGGTCTTCTGACAACGAGCCTCAGAAGCACATAGGCCATGATGGCCGGGATCGCCACCAGTCCGTCGAAGAACAACTCGGCGCCGTCCAGGGAGATATCCGGACTCCGGTCCAGGAGCACCAGGGTGACCGCCAAGGTCAACCCGACCGATACGGCAGCCAGACCCAGACCGTAGAGGATGCGCCGAGTCGTCATGAGCGGGCAGAGCTTGTACTCGACGAAGTACCCGATCAAGAAGAAGAAGGCGGCGCTCTGCTCTACAAGAGCTACACGGAGACTGCCCTGCAGCGGCTCAAGACCGCCCAGGTACCCCACGACAGGCCACAGCCCGACTAGAATCACCTGCAGGACTATCAGATACAAATACTCTTGGGTGGTCATCCCTCTTGCCAGCCGGCGTAGGAACGGCAGCATCACCAGCAATGCCAAGTAGGCATAGAGGAACCAATAAGAGCCCGTCACCGGCGAGGAATAGAGGGCTGTCAGGAAGCCCCGAAATCCTTGGTCCTCGTTGCCGGTCACGACGCGAGAGAAGTAGAAGGCGGCCGAGAACAGGATCAGGACGATCGCCATCCGCAGGACGCGGCGACGAAACACGGTAGCGATACTCTCTTCTTTGGGAACGAGCAGAGCACCGGAGACCATAAAGAAGAGCGGGACGGCCACCTTGCTGAGGATGGAAAGGATCATATAGAAGGGTCGGGCTACCCCGCTGTCGGTGAGCGCGTAGAGGCTATACCCGCGTTCGCCGGTGTGATTGAAGAGCACCAGGAATATCGCCACCAGGCGGATGAGCTCAAGGTGCAGTATGCGAGAGCCGGCCTCCGCCTTGGGGACCCCGTCCACCCCGTTCAATTCGTCCGTTGCAGCGACCGTGTGTTCTTCTGTGGTATCGACTTCTCTCACCTTGCCTGCACGGGTCACGTCTCTGTTCACAACAGATAGTACGACGAATCGAGGAGACGTTGAACCCGAACACGTCAAGAGTCCGGCTTTCGCCGGACTCTTGCGCTTGGTCCCGTCTGATCTGCCGAGCCGTCCGGCGGCGGACTATCCCAGTAGGATAGCCTCCGCCTCTTCGCGGTAGGCGTCCATCACGTAGGGGATACCCGTGACTTTGGCGCACTCCTCCGTCAGGCTCATGAGGTCTTTGCGGCCTACGGCGGGGATGCTGAAGGCTCTAGCCCCAGCCATCAACTGCTGCAGACCGACCCGCAACTTCTGCGCGTAGGAGTAGATGCCTATCGCTCCGAGCGGGATCTTGGACATCTCGTCCCGCCCCACGATGTCGGCCACCTCTTCCCAGCAGACGAAGATCTCTTCCGGGGTGTCCCCGTACTGGGACACGGTCCTGGGCAGGCCGCCGTCGTTCATCCACAGAGACGTGTTCTTGCCCACCATGCCCGGGATCATGAGAGCCCGGCCCATGCAGACCGCCTTGCAGAAGGGCGCGCCCAAGGCCAGCGCCTTGAAGACGTGGTCCTCGGCGCTGAAACCGCCGCCGAAAGCCAGGTCGGGCACGCGGGCTCCGGCCGCCGCCAGCTTCGTGGCGAACTCGGTCGCCGCCGAGTGCAGATACAGGCTGGGCACACCCCACTCCTCCATCATCCGCCACGGGCTCATGCCGGTCCCACCGGGAGCTCCATCGATGGTCAGCAGGTCGATCTTGGCCTTGCTACCCCACTTGAGCGCCATGGCCAGCTCGCGCAGGCCGTAGGCTCCGGTCTTCAGCGTGATGCGCTTGTAGCCCAGACCGCGGAGGCGCTCACATTCGGCCAAGAAGCTCTCTTCGTCGATGAAGCCGAGCCGGCTGTGCCGCTCGAACTGCTTGAGCGCGCCGTCCTTGAACGCCGCCTGGCTTATCGGGTCAGACGGATCGGGCGTGACGATGTAGCCGCGGCGTTGCAGCTCGAGCGCGCGATCCAGCGAGTCCACCTTGATCTCGCCGCCGATGCACTTCGCACCCTGGCCCCACTTGAGCTCGATGGTGTCGAGTCCGTGCTTCTGGGCGATGTACTCCGCCACGCCCAGCCTGGTGTCCTCGACGTTCATCTGCACCAGGATCTCGCCATAGCCGCGGTGGTACCGCTTGTAGGTCTCTATGCGCCGGTCCATGTCGGGCGCCAGCTTGACCTTGCCGTTCGAACCCAGTTCCAGCTTTGGGTCGATGCCACACACGTTCTCGCCGCAGACGATGGTCACCCCGCTGATGGCCGCACCGATGGCGAAGTGCTCCCAGTTCTTCCTCGCGATCTCGGTGGACCCCAGCGCGCCGGTGAAGACCGGCGCGAGCATCTTGACCTTCTTGTCCCAACCATACTCGGTGCCTACGTTCACATCCGGGAATGTGCAGGTGTCGGGATTGGCCTCCACCCCTTCCGGCAGACCTTCACCGCCCAGGGCGTAGCCTTGGATGTTCAGATGCGAGTAGTCGAGGGGGTAGTCCTTGTCACCACCGGCCGTGACCTCTCCGTACGGCCCGGGATATATGAGCTCCCTCCCGCGGAAGGTAGCTTGGAAGACCTCACAGTTGCCCCGGCACCCATCGATGCAGCGCGTGCACAGCCCGGAGCCCGGCACCACGCTCCGCGAGCGATTTGACGTCTGGGATACGTCGTTCGCGTTCGGTCGTTGAAGATTCACGGGTGGACTCCTTCTGGTCTGTCTTGATGCTTCATTCTCGTGTCTTCGCTAGTCTCGTGCCAACACGCCACGTTGCTGCCAACGCGCACACTGGAACCCCCGGCCCAGTTCACACCATACGCAGGTGTCTTCGATGTTCTCCACCATGATCGTCTGGGACTCGCAAAGCCCGCATATGCCCGACTCAGGGAGTCCCGGACAGGGAGTGATCTTCATCACGCAGATGTCCACGCAGTTGTTGCAGCGCTTGCACACGTCCGGACGCGTGTCGAACGGTAGGGCCACGTGGCGATCGGCGCCGCGTCCCACGAAACCGAGAGATCGCGACTGCCATACCTCGTCACACACCCGCACGCAGCGGCCGCAGAGTATGCAGTCCTTGTCACGCATCGCATACCTGGACCGGGTCACCCCCACGCGGGCCGCCAGGTCCTGTATGGCCCTGGAGTCTGGAGCTTCCGCCAATATGAGCTCCACGATGTTGCGCCGGGCTCGCAGAACATCCTCAGAGTGGGCCTCCACCACCAAGCCTTCCCGTGCGTCCAGAGTGCAAGAAGCAGTCATGCGGCGGCGGCCGTTCTCGACCACAGCGACTATGCACACTCGGCAGGCCCCGATGGGCGAGACACCGGGCACGTGACAGAGATTGGGGATGCAGATGCCGGCCTCAAGGGCGGCGTCGAGCACGCTCGACCCTTCGGCGGTGCGGATCCTTGCTCCGTCTACTGTGATGTTCACCATCTTTCGCATGGATGATCCCTCACGTCCTTGATATCGCATCGCTGGGGCACGCTTCCATGCACGACCCACACTGGGTGCAGAGATCCTGATCTATACAGAACTCTTCGCCCTCGATGATCGCACCCGACGCACACTCATCCACGCACGCGCCGCACTGCGTGCACGCCGCGGCGTCGATGACAAAGCGTGCGAGTCCGCCACATACGCCTGCTGGGCAGCGACCTTCTTTGATGTGCGCCTCGTACTCATCCCTGAAGTACCGGAGTGTCGACATGACTGGGTTGGGCGCCGTCTTGCCCAGCGCACACAGCGAACCCACCGACACGGTCCAGGCCAGATCTTCGAGGGTGGTGAGCTGTTCCATGGTGCCCCGGCCTTCGGTGATGTCGGTCAGTATCTCCAGCATGCGATCGACCCCGATGCGGCAGGGCACGCACTTGCCGCACGACTCGTCCCTCAGAAACTTCAAGAAGTACTTGGCCACATCGACCATGCACGCCGAACTGTCCATCACCACCATGCCGCCCGATCCCATCATGGAGCCGGCTGCAGTGATGGCCTCATAGTCCACCGGCAGGTCGAACTGCGACACGGGCAGGCAGCCACCCGAAGGCCCGCCGGTCTGCACCGCCTTCACCTCTCTGCCGTCCAGACCGCCCCCACCGATGTCGAAGACGATCTCGCGCAGAGTCGTACCCATCTCCACTTCGACCAAGCCCGTGTTCTTGACATGCCCGGTCAAGGCGAAGATCTTGGTGCCCTTGCTCTGGTCCGTACCCTTTGCGGCAAACCAGTCGGCGCCCTTCAGGATGATCCGGGGCACGTTCGCCCAGGTCTCCACGTTGTTAAGGACGGTCGGGCTATCGAGATAGCCGCGCTCCACAGTGTGGACGTCCTTCGCGCGGGGCTCTCCCACCAGGCCTTCGAGTGAAGCCATGAGCGCAGTCGACTCGCCGCAGACGAACGCGCCTCCCCCTCGGGCCACCTTCACCTCGAAGCCGAAGCCGGTCCCCAGGATGTTCTCTCCCAAGAGACCGTAGTCCCGCGCTTGCTCGATCGCCGTGCGGATGTGAGCTACGGCCAGCGGGTACTCGTTACGGACATACACGTATCCCGTGTCCGCCCCTACGGCATACGCGCCTATCAACATCCCTTCGAGCACGGAGTGAGGATTGCCCTCCAGGACACTGCGGTCCATGTAAGCCCCGGGGTCCCCCTCGTCCGCGTTGCAGATGACAAACCGACGCCCGCCATCCGCGGCACGACACTGCGCCCACTTTCGCGCGGTCGGATATCCACCGCCGCCTCGCCCCCGCAGCCCGGAAGCCTCTATCTCCTCGATCACCCCTTCGGGAGGCATCCCCGTGAGCACCTTGGCCAGAGCCGTATAGCCACCGATGGCTACGTAGTCGTCGATGTCCGAGGGCGAGAGGAGCCTGTTGTCGGCCAGAAGAACACGCTCTTGCGCCTTGTAGAAGGGGATCTCGCTCTCCTGGCTCACGACCTCGCCGGAGACGGGGTCTGTGTAGAGCAACCGTTCGACGACCTCGCCCTTCTTGAGCGTGCGCGCCACGATCTCGGGGACGTCCGCCTCAGTGAGCCGACGATACAAGATGCCTGCCGGATCGATTATCGCCAGCGGTCCCTGTTCGCAGAAGCCGTGACATCCGGTGAGACGGAGCCGCACCCTGTCGCTCAGCCCCTCCGCCTCGATCTGTGCGGCCATCGCCTCCGCCACCGGCATACACCCGCAGGCCCGGCAGGCCGTACCGGCGCACATGGTCAACGTGGTAAGGCCGGGTTCCCAACGGCCGTTCAGCTCGTCGCGCAGACCATCCAGAGCGGGGGAGTCCTTCAGTCTAGGCATCGACGACCACCCCGAGCTCCCGGTCTGACGCCACCTGCGCCTCCGCGTCATCCGCTTCACGCACAGAATCCAGGAGAACGCGTAGCTTTGTCTCGTCCATGTGATCGTGGTATTTGCCGTCCAGCACCACCACCGGCCCTAGAGCGCAGGCGCCCAGACAGTTGACTGTCTCCAGAGTGAAGGCTCGGTCGTCGGTCGTCTCGCCAGGCTCGATGCCCAGGTGAGCTGAGGCCGCATCCAGCATCCTCGGAGCACCTCGCACATGGCAGGCGGTCCCGAGGCAAACGGTGACCTGGTGTCGCCCGCGTGGTTCTAGGCTGAAAGCCTTGTAGAAACTCGCAAGTTGGAAGACGCGTATGTCGGGTGTTCCGAACGCATTCGCGACTCGGCGGAGAACGTCCTCCGGCAGATAGCCGCACTCCTCCTGGATATCTTGGAGCACCTCGATGAGATCGAACGGCTCTGAGCCGTGGCTCTGGATGATCGCGTCAACTTGGCTGACTTCCATTGCCTTCTCCCGTCTGCGGCCGAACCTTGCCGGATACCACCGTTCCTATCCGGCGACAGCAGAAGAGCCGTCTCAGCCTATCCAAGCGTCCACCTGCGCTATACGACAAGCTGCATGTTGCGGCACTTACTTGCCGGTACTCTAGCAGGAAGATCAATAGCTATCAACACGTCTTGAGCTGGATATTGCAGCCTTTAGCCCCGCATACAGCGGCGGCGCAGCCAAGTCCTGGCGGCAATTCTGCCGGTACCTTCCCGGCAATATCACAATACCCCGGCGCGCCGAAGGGTCAAGCCTGAACGCGCGCTACGCGCGTGAGCGCGGCGCCCGCCCCCCTTCCTTTGACGGTGCTCTCCCCCGGCAAATATGCCGCTTACCGCCCTCAAATTGGCAGCTTTCCTGGTAACATCCTGGCCATGAGAGAGAAGACTGGAGAAAAGCGGCTGGCGATCCTACGAGTACTACGCGAGGCGAACGGCCCTCTGGGTAGTTCCAAGATCACGGAGAGGCTGGCCGCCCTGGGCCACGATATGAGTGAAAGGACGGTGCGCTTCCACCTCCTCGATATGGACAAGACCGGTCTTACGCTGAACCTGGGTCGCAGCGGGCGGGCTATCACTCCCCGGGGCTCCAGCGAGTTGGACAGCGCCCGTTCCTATGAAAAGGTCGGGTATCTCTCCGCCAAGATCGACCAGATGACCTACAAGATGGATTTCGACCTCGCCTCGAAGACGGGGACGGTCGTACTCAACGTGAGCCTCATCGCCCGAGATGAGCTGTACCGATGCGTCCCTCTCATACAGAAGGTGTTCGCCGCAGGTTACGCGATGGGCAAGTTGATGACGCTGCTCGGGCCGGGCGAATCAGTGGGGCGGGTGGCCGTGCCCGAAGGCAACGTGGGTATAGGTACCGTGTGTTCCATCACTCTGAACGGCGTGCTGGTGTCTCAAGGTATCCCGACTCACTCCCGTTTTGGAGGCCTGCTGGAACTCAGAGAGCACAAGCCCACCAGATTCACCGAATTTATCAACTACGATGGGACGACCGTCGATCCGCTTGAAGTCTTCATTCGAAGCGTCATGACCGACTACGTGGGGGCAACACGCTCAGGCAACGGACTCATCGGCGCCAGCTTCAGAGAGGTCCCTGCCGACAGTCGCGACCATGTACTAGATCTTGACAGACGAATGGAGCGAGTGGGCCTGAGAGGGATATTCCTGGTGGGGTGGCCGGGGAGGCCGCTTCTGGACATTCCCGTGAGTGAGGGCCGGCTTGGCGTGGTAGTCATCGGGGGACTGAACCCAGTGGCCATACTGGAGGAGAAAGGCATCGAGGTCCGCCGGACCGGGGCGTTGGCCGGCTTGATCGAGTACGACCGCCTCTTCCCCTATGAGGAGCTCGAAGATAGAGCCCGCGAGATCGGCTAAGTCCTCACTCTGGGCTCAGTCGACGCTCGCCACCACCGTCGCAGCAGCGTGCGCAGTTGCATCCACGTATCCACCGAAATCGGTGGTCCAGTAGTGGCCCCATTCGCTGCCACTCGCGTGGACCGCTGCGATCCCGATGACCTTGAAGTCGGGATGCAGCAGATTGGCGTTGTGCACAGGCGAATCCTTGAGTGTCTGCAAAGCGTCTGCCGCCGTCGGTTGACCAGCAGCTAGGTTCTCGCCCTTCACCGTACGGTAGTCGTAGCCACACGCGGCCATGCGTTCTCCCGGGTCCGCACCCGTGTCGAAGTAGTCGGAACGTGTCCCCTTCAGGGCCACGTCGCTGCCGCTGGAAGCCCGGTAGTAACCCGTGAAATGGTTGAGGAACTCGTACGTGACCATGTCGGAGGTGTGCCGGTCGCAGGCCACTGTCAAGGTGTCGGACAGCAGCAGCGGCTCCAAGCCGTTGCTCGCGCGATACTCGTTGAGCAGTCGCACGAACTCCAGCTCCTCCGCCGAGTATTCCACCTTCGGGCCGGCAGGAGCGGGGGCCGCGGTGGTCGCCGTCGTGCTGGGCGGAGCGAGCGTGGTGGGCGTAGCGAGCGTGGTGGGCGGAGCGAGCGTGGTGGGCGGAGCGAGCGTTCTCTGAGTCGCTGCGATAGCGAGCTCGCCCGAGGTCGTCGAGACGGCCACCCGGCTGGTCTCCGTCTCGCTGCTCGAGGCCAGGCCGACGGTCCCGAACACTATGGCTAGGACTGTGGCCAAGACCGCCGTCAGAGAAAGCGCGGCCAGACATAGACGTCTGCTGGGTCTGCGCGTGCGCGTCGATGGTCCTGCCAAGCCGTTCATATTCTCCTCTGACCCCGGTTCCGGTCGCCCAAGGGCAGCCAGGACTTCTATCGACAGGGGTCAGGAGGTGCTTGAGTGGTAGTGCGCGCACGGTTCAGGCGGTGCCGAGCCCCGGATTCCTCCACGGTCCATTGCTTCCGATGAGGCTGTCGGCCTCGGCGGGGCCCCACCCTCCCGGCTTGTACTGGTGGAGAGGAGTCTTATCCCCCAGCACCGGGTCGACTATCTGCCAGCAGGCCTCGACCGCTTCCTCGCGCGCGAACAGCTCCTGGTTACCGTAGATGGCGTCGGTCAAGAGACGCTGATACGGAGGTCGGAGGTCACCGGGGCGGGAGGTCAGGGTCATCTCGGCGTCTCGGCCCAGCATGCCTTCCCCCGGCACCTTCACACGGACACCCAGGGCGATGACCACATCCGGACTTATGCGCGTACGTATGTAGCTGCGGCTGGGCGCAGTCTTCTCCACGAAGGCGTTGCGCGGCGGGAGTCGGAACTCCATGAAGACCTCGGTGGAGGTGACCGCCATCGCCTTGCCCGCCCTGAGGTAGATGGGCACTCCGGCCCAGCGCCAGTTGTCGATGCTGAGCTTGACCGCCGCGAAGGTCTCCACGCCGGAGTCGGGAGCCACCTTCGGGGCCGAACGATAGCCCTCGTATTGTCCTCTCACCACGTCCTCCGGCTTTAGTGGGCGCACGGCCTTGAGTAACCTGGACTTCTCGCTCCGCAGAGCGTCGGGGTCTCCGCCGGTGGGCGGGTCCATGGTGACGAACGCCAATACTTCGAGCAGGTGGTTCTGGATCACGTCACGTATGGCTCCGGCCTCTTCGTAGAACCCGCCGCGCTCCTTGATCCCGAACTCCTCGGCCATGGTGATCTGGATGCTGCGCACGTGATGTCTGTTGCAGATCGGTTCGAAGATGGAGTTTGCGAAACGGGTGTAGGCGATGTTCTGGACAGGCTCTTTGCCCAGATAGTGATCGATGCGAAAGATCTCGGATTCGGTGAAGTACGTATGGAGGATGCGGTTCAACCGGCGGGCCGAATGGAGATCGCGCCCGAAGGGCTTCTCTACCACCACTCTGGCTCCATGCCTACACGCCGAAGCAGCCAGGCCGCTGAAGGCGGGCGCGAAGACACTGGGAGGTATGGCCATGTAGTAGAGAGGCGTCCGCGCCCCACCCAGTGCGTCCAATATCTTGGTGTACGTCTCGTCGTCGCCGTAGTCGCCGCGCACATACTTGAGCTCTCTGGCAAACTCAGCGAAGGCCTCGTCCTCTTGCCCTCCACGCGTGACGACGCTCTCCCTGGCCCGGGCGACCAGCCGCTCGACGCTCCAGTCCGAACGCGCGACGCCGATGACGGGCAGCGAGATGCCCTCGTCCCGAAAGAGGCCGTGCAGTGCCGGAAAGATCTCCTTGTAAGCTAGGTCTCCAGTCACCCCGAAGACGACGATCGCGTCGGCTCGCTGTGCCTTGTCCATCGCGCTTACCCCCTCTCCCTGCGTGAGAGCCGTCCTTGGTGTACCTGTACAGCTGCTGCCTCATCGACGAACCACACCAGCCGACCGCTCGAAGGCGCGATCGACCGGGCTGGCAGGTCGGTCCTGCCACCGTCGGCGCCCGGAGCGCCACCCTCGATTACCTGGCGCAGCACGCCCGCCTTGTCGGCGCCGGTGACAACGAAGTACACAGTCGCCGCCTGATTGATGTAGGGCGCGGTCAGGGTCACTCGCCACAGCGGGCCGTCTCCGCCGGGGTCCCCGGCCCCGGGTCGCTGCCGAGCCGCCGCCACCCAGCGGTCGCGCTCGCGAGCGGCGTCATCACCGGGGAACAGAGAGGCCGTGTGCCCGTCCTGTCCCAAACCTAACAGCACTAGGTCCAAGGCCGAGTCTCGGGCGCGGAGCAGCGCCTCATAGTCGTCGGCGGCCTTCTGCGCCGCCGCCTCGGCGTCGCCCGCCTCCGCGCCGGCGCAGCGCATCGGGTGTATCTGAGCGGGGGGTATGGGAACGTGCCCCAGCATCGCGGTCCGCGCCATCGACTCGTTGCTCCGCGGATCGTCCAGGCCCACGCATCTCTCGTCGCCCCAGTAGATATGGGTAGCTCCCCAGGGCATGTGGTCGGCAAAGGGCGGCCGTCCCAGAAGCTCATATGCGCGGCGAGGCGTCGACCCTCCGGAGAGCGCCACACTGAACCCGCCGTTTGCTCCGACTACCCGGCGTGCTTCGCTTACGACCGCCGTCGCGACTGCCAGGGCGACAGTCTCAGGGTCGGGTAGCACCAGGAGCAGGGGCCCGCCGCCTACGCCGGCGTCGCCGGCCCCAGCGCCGCTCGTCCCCGCGCCGGCCTCGAACCAGGTGCCTGCTACGTCTCGTGCGCCCATCTAACCGTGTTCACCCGACCAATCGGTGTGAAAGACTCCCTCTCGGTCCGTGCGCCTGTAGGTATGTGCGCCGAAGAAGTCCCTCTGAGCCTGGATGAGGTTGGTGGGTAACCAGCCCGCAGTGTAAGCATCGACGTACCCAAGAGCGCCGGCCAGGCCGGGCACAGGGACACCCGCCGCTATGCCGAGCGAGACGACCTCGGCAAGATCGGCCCGGCGAGCGGACACTTCGCCACCGAGGCGCTCGTCAAGCAGCAGGTTTGCCAGAGCGGGCTGCTTCTCATGGGCGGCGCTGATATCCCGCAGTAGGGCGGACCGGATGATGCACCCTCCCCGCCAAATAGAGGCTATCCGGTGCAGAGCCAGCCCGTAGCCGAACGCCTCGGAAGCGTGGGCCAACTGGGCGAAGCCCTGCCCATACGCGACGATCATGGCGGCGTAGAGAGCGGATCTGACCTTGGGCACCATGCCCTGGTGGGCCTGACCTCGAGTAGCCGGTGCCGGGGAGCCGGCGGCGAATAGCGAGCGTGCCGCCTCCCGCTCCTCGTCGAGAGCTGACAGACTGCGCATGCTGACGGCTATGTCGATGTTGGGGACGGGGACGTTCAGGTCCATGGCGCTCTGAGAGGTCCACATGCCCGTACCCTTCTGGCGGGCCTCTCCCAGGATGAGGTCTATGAGCGAACCGCCGGTATCCTCATCGCGTCTGCGGAAGATCTCGCCCGTGATCTCGATCAGATAGGAGTCCAACTCCGCCTTGCCCCACTTGGCAAAGAGGTCGGCAAGTTGCGCGTTGTCGAGCCCGAGTGCCTGCTTGAGTAGCGCGTAGGTCTCAGCGATGAGCTCCATGAACGCGTACTCGATGCCGTTGTGCACCATCTTGACGTAATGGCCGGCCGAAACGGGGCCAAGGTACGCGACGCAGGCTGCGCCCTCGACGTGAGCCGCCACCGCCTCGAAGAGCGGCCGCACGGCTTCGTAGGCCTCGAGCGATCCCCCAGGCATCATGCTGGGCCCGTGCCGGGCCCCAGACTCCCCACCTGATATGCCGACCCCCAGGTATTGCACGCCGCTCTGCGCGAGCGCCGCCGCTCGCCGGTCGGTGTCGGTGAAGTGGGAGTTGCCCCCGTCGATGATGATGTCCCCGGGCCTCAGCAGAGGCGCCAGTTCGTCCAGCACCGCGTCCACCGCTTTGCCGGCGCTCACCATCAGCATGATGCGGCGCGGCGTGCTCAGCCCCGCCAGGAACTCTTCGAGCGAGAAGGCCCCGCGCACGCGTTGGCCCGGGCGGAGCTGCGACACGAACTCTTCGGTGACAGACTGAGTGCGGTTGAACACGGACACGCCAAAGCCCTTGTCTGCCATGTTGAGGACGAGGTTCTGGCCCATGACCCCCAGGCCGATCAAACCGATATCGCTATGAGCCTTCTCCATTTTCCCCCACCTCGCGAGCTGATCACGGGCGCTCTCGCCATCTAACCTTCCCGAACCGACGACTATTCAGACTAGCGCACTCTGTATACGTGACTGCAAAGCTCGCCACTCGTGACCGCCAGGTCACGTCCGTGATCGACCATGGCGGCCACGTAGTCATCGTCGTCCAGGACCGCGCGGGCCTCGTCATCCTGAGGCTCCGCACGACTCTCGATCACGCGAGACCTGAAGTCGGCGTAGTGGTCGCGGACCGGACATGAGCTCAGCCAATCTGCGTGACCCGACGTCCCCTGCGGGTCATGGTCGCGCTGCCAACCGCGCAGCGACTCAAAGAACGGGGCGCGCCACGCATCATTCAGGTCGCCGCCCGCACGGTAGATCCGCGTGATGTCACCCCCCGCATAGGGTGCGAACACGCAAGGCATGACCTTGCCGTTCCAGTCGATGTGCAGGTACCCGCCCGGCCGCCCAGCCGCGAGACAGCCGTGGACCAAAGATGCGTGGTTCCAGAAGTCGAACAGAAATATCTGCCTTCTGACAATAGCCTCCCATGTCCTACGCCACATGAGCAGGCGTTGACGCGGACTCGGCATCATCCCAACATCGGCACCGCACCCCATCGGCATGTACATGAACAGGAATCCGTAGAAGGCGCCCTGCTTCGAGAAGCAGAAGTCGAGGAACTCGTCCGACAACAGCTCATCGCAGTTCGAGCTGGTGGCCGTAAGAGACACGCCGAAGGGGAATCCTGCTTCGCGCGCCAGAGCCATCGCCTTTCGCACCCGGTTGAACGTCCCGGGCCCGCGACGATGATCTGTGCCGGCGCGCATACCCTCCAACGAGAAGGCCAGCGTCGCGTTGCCGGCGCGCCCGAGGCGCGCGGCCACGTTCTCATCCAGGAGCGTCCCGTTGGTGAATATCAAGAAGAGTTGCTCGGGATGTCCCTCGACGATGTCCACTACCCCCCGCCCCTCCGAACGGTAGGCCAAAGGCTCACCACCTGTGAAGACCACCAGTGGGGCGTCCCACAGAGTCCTCGCCTCAGTCACCACACGGTCTAGAACGGACCAGGGCATCCGATTCTGGGCCTCTGCCGAACCGGCATAGCAGCCAGAGCAGCTCAAGTTGCAGCCGCGTCCGGGGCTGACGACGAGAAACCATGGCGGCCCGACACCATGCGTGCGTTCGAAGTCCGTCGGCCGCCGACCGGCGCCCGCATCGAAGAGGGCCCGGGTCCAGAGCCTAGATGCGACTCCTAGCACGTGTGCTGAGATCAGACGTTCTTCGACCGCTCGATCGAAGGTATGGAGGACGGCCTTCGCCATCATCGTGCGCTCCCAGGTGAGGGCCGGGCACTGGGGGTCGCTGAGCAGTGATGCTCGCTCCGTCCGCCGGGCAAGCCGCGATTCGAGCTCCCGATCGAGCAGACCGACTGCGGCGCGTCGAAGCGGCCCGCTGCGCGCAAGTCGAGAAGCGGCGGCCGACGGAAGCTCCGACATGAGTCCGGGTAGGGTCACAGCCCGGGGGCGAGCAGTCTGTCGGCCAACCAGTCGGAGCAGTAGGCGGTGCACTCGGTATTGACCTCGTGGGCTCCGTGTCCCGCCCCTTTCCAAGTCTTGATGGTCTTGTCCTTCGAAGGAGCCTCGTCGTACAGCCTCTGCACCCCCTCGAGGCTGAAGAGGATGTCAGGGTCGCCGTGGGCGATGAGGAGCGAGCAGTCGATCTTGCCGGCCAGTCCGTCCAGCGTCATCTTGGGCATCAATTCCTTCTCGACGTAGTCCAGGTCGTCGTTCAGATAGAGCCTGCCGAACTTCTCCAGCCAGTCCCGACCGAGCCTCAGGACCTCCATCGGGTAGTAGGAGCCACCCCGCACCACGCAGGCCGACACCCGTCCGTCGACGGCGGCCGTCCTCGATACGTAGTAGCCGCCGGTGCTCTCCCCCCAGATGCCCAGCTTACGCAAGCGCGGGCGCCGCTCATATAGGTAGTCGATCATGGCCATGTGGGCCTTCTCGACCTCCACCTCGAGAGCGCCGCCGCCAAAGATCAGCGTCGAACCTTGGCCGGGCCCGTCCATATTGAGCACGCCCATCCCCCGCTGCACCATCTCGCCGCAAGTGAAGTGCTTCTCCTCCTTGAAACCCGTGGCGCCGGCAATGTACAGCACAATGGGACAGTCATCCGCTGCGTCCTCGGGTAGCCACAGCCAACCGTCCATGTCATACCCCTTGTGGGGGACGGAGACCTGCTCAAGCGGTGGGTCGTACAGTGCGACGCCTTTGGCGAAACTATCCAGCAGCTTGCGGTAGAGGCGCAGTTTCTCGTCGGTGAACTCGATGATGCCGTACTGCCCCACCCGGTAGCAGGCCTGCGCACTGAGATAGAAGCGACGAGCCGTGAGTGCGTGGCCTTGCTCGATAGCCGTCTCAGCCAGGGCGTCGGCCGCATCGCCCAGCTCTTCGCAGACGCTCACCCAATCCTCGCCGGCGTCTGTGCGGGCCACCATCTTGGTGAAGTCCCCCGGGTCGACCCCACTCCCGAGCATCCGGCCGGTGCTCTGATTGATGGGTCTCTTCCGCGGCTCGGTGTGGCTCATGGTGTCCTCCGGAGGCGCCTGACTTCTGAGGCGGAGTCTACTCGAGGAGCATCTTGTCTACGGCGAGGGTCTCGCCGCTCACTTCGTGGAACTTGCGCACCAGGCCGTCTACAGTGAGCTTCTGCTTCGGGGCGCCCTTGACGTCGAGGATGATCTTGCCCTGGTGCATCATGATCAGACGATCGCCCCACTTCAGCGCGATCTCCATGTTGTGGGTGACCATAAGGGTGGTGAGGTCGCGCTCCTCGACGATCTTGCCGGTGAGGTCCATGATCTTGGCGGCGACCTTCGGATCGAGCGCCGCAGTGTGCTCGTCCAGCAGCAGCAGCCGAGGCTCGGCCACGGTGGCCATCAACAAAGATATGGCCTGCCGCTGGCCACCAGACAGCTTGATCACCTGGGCGTTCAAGCGGTCTTCCAGCCCCATCTCCAACTCGGACAGACTCTCTTTCATCGGGTTCTTGAGCCTGGAAGGCACACCCCACCGAAGGCCCCTGCGTTTGCCCCTCAGATAGGCCAGCGCCATGTTCGCGCGGATGGTCATCGAAGGAGCCGTGCCTGCCCGAGGATCCTGGAACACCCTGCCGACGAACCTGGCTCTCAGATGCTCTGCGAGGCGAGTGACCTCTCTGCCCTCTATCCACACTTCTCCGGAGGTAGCGGGCACCGTCCCGGCGATGGTGTTGAGTAGGGTGCTCTTGCCGGAACCGTTCGAGCCGATGATGGTGACGAACTCGCCAGGCTCGACCTCCAGGTCGATACCGTCCAGCGCGACCACCTCATTGACAGTGCGCGGAAAGAAGACCTTCCGCAGGTCTCTGAGCGCAAGACCGGGCTGTTCGCTCATTGTTTGAGGGCCTTTCGCCTGACTGTGGGCAGAGACAGCGCCACCACGACTAAAGCGGCCGTCAGCAGTCTAAGGTCGGTGCCGGCCAGGCCCAATCTCAAGGCGACCGCGATCAACACCCGGTAGACGATGGAGCCGCCTATCACGCTGAATATGACCCAGCTGACGTTGCGCTTGCCAAAGATGACCTCCCCCATGATGACCCCGGCCAGGCCGGCGACGATGGTGCCGATGCCCATGCTCACGTCCGCCGACCCCTGAGCCTGAGCCAACAGAGAGCCGCTGAACGCCACCAGGGCATTGGAGATGCCCAGCCCGAGCACGCGGACCGCGTTGACGTTGACTCCTAAGGACAGCACCATCTGCTCGTTATCGCCGGTGGCCAGCATCGACTGGCCCAGCTCTGTGTGAAGGAACCAGTCCAGCAGGTACTTCACCACGAGCATGATGAAGACCAAGGTGAGGATGAGCCACCAACCGGTCAGTTCGACCGAGAACCAAGCACCTATCTGGTCGAAGATGGTCTCTTTTCGCATGAGGGGAACGTTCGGCCGCCCCATGACCCGCAGGTTGACCGTCCACAGGGCGGTCATCACCAGGATGCCGGCCAGCAGCTTCGGGCCGTAGTTGCCGGAGTCGTGGCTGCCCGACTTCAGCAAGAGATGGAGCGAGCCCGTTACCAGCCCAGCGCCCAGTCCGGCAAGCACGCCTACGCCGGTGGCCAACCACGGAGAGTGCCCCCCGACGATCATCGCGGCGGTGACCGCCGCCCCCAGCGGCAGGCTGCCGTCTACTGTCAAGTCGGGGAAGTCGAGGACCCGGAAAGTGACCCACACGCCGAGCACCATGAAGCCGAACAGCAGGCCCTGCTGAATGCCGCTCTCAAGTATGAGCTCAAGCGTCCTCAGGAACTCCACTTACTTATCACCCCATCGGTGGATGCTTCTTCTCGGCGTCAATGACGATTCGGCGGGGCCGCAGGGCCCCGCCGAATCGTAACACTCGTCACGCACTGCAGGTAGTGCAGCGCTAGTCGACCTGCTACTAGAACTTCTGGTCAGCCTTGGACAACAGATCTTCGGGGATGGTCACACCCATCGCCTCGGCAGCCATCTCGTTGAGGGCCAGCTTCAGGTCCTGCGCGTACTCCACAGGGATGTCCTTGATGGGGGTGCCCTGAAGCACCTTCACAGCCATCTGGCCGGCCTGGAAGCCGTGATCGTAGTAGTCGAAGGCGTAAGCGGCGACCGCTCCACGCTCAACGCTGTCGATGTCGCCGGCGATCAGCGGGATCTTGTTCTCTTCGCAGACCTGCACCACGCTCTCGAAGGCCTCGACCACCGTGTTGTCGGTCAGCACCGAGACGGCGTCGACGCGGCCCACCAGAGACTGAGCAGCGGCCAGCACTTCAGCGGTGTTGGCGGCTGTGGCCTCTACGACCTCGATACCCATAGCGGCAGCCAGGGTCTTCTCTTCCTCCACCAGTGCGACCGAGTTGGCCTCGCCGGCGTTGTAGATGAGACCGATGGTCTTCACATCGGGCACCAGCTCCTTGATGAGATCAAGGTGAGGCTGCAGAGGCAGCTTGTCAGACGCGCCCGTGACGTTGGCTTCGGGAGCATCGACATTGACGACCAGCTCAGCAGAGACAGGATCAGTGACAGCACCGAAGACTATCGGGATGTCCTTGGTCTCATTGACGGCCGCCTGTGCGGTCGGGGTGGCGATCGCGAAGATCATGTCCACCTTGTCGCCCACGAACTTCTGAGCGATCAGCGTGGCGTTGGCAGGCTCGCCCTGAGCGTCCTGCATGTCGAAGGTCACGTTCGCGCCTTCCACGTAGCCGGCTTCAGCCAGAGCGTCCTTGAATCCCTGCGCTGTGGCGTCCAGCGCCGGGTGAGCGACTATCTGGGTTATGCCGATGGTGAACTCGCCCTCGGCGAGCTCTACTGTCGTTGTCGTGCCCTCTTCGCCAGCGGTGGTCGTCGTCTCCTCTTCAGTGCCGCCACACGCGACGGCCATCATGGCGACTACTAGCATGAGCGCTAGGAGCCCCCAGACGGTCAAGGTCTTGTGTTTCAGACGCATGCTGCCCCCTTCCTGAGTTACACGCTTTACCAAGGCATTGTATTCTGCTCGCGCGGGCATAAGCAAGCAGTAGGCTTTCGCAATCGTCTCGTTCGGGGTATTGTTCTGCTAATCACCAAGACACTCAGAGGGAGATTCACATGATCGGCAAGACTGATACGAGAAGCAAGAAGCGGACCATCTTCGGCGTGAGCTCCGCGCTGCTGATGGTCGCCCTACTGGTCCTGAGCGTAGTGCTTCTGACCGTTGGCTGCGGCGGGGGCTCCAGCGACCCCGAAGCGACCGTGCAGAAGTTCCTCACGGCACTCGAGAACAAGGACATGGATGCGGTCCTAGAACTCATGGATCCTGCGACCGTGGCAACCATGGAGAGCGACGCCACTGCCGCGGGCCAGAGCATGGACGACATCGAGGCCTTGCTGGCCGCCGAATTCTTCGCCTTTGATTCGGTCAAGTTCGAGAACATCAAGATGGAGACGACCGAGACAGGAGAGGACACCGCCACGGTGACGATCGTCGAGGGATCCGTGACCCAGACCGTCGACGGAGTCGAGACGACTGAGGACGTCAAGGACTCCGAAGAGCCGGCGGAATTCCCCGTAGTGCTTATTGACGGCACCTGGTACGTCGACTTCGGCTCGCTGTAACCACAGCGGGTAGGGCCTCGTGGTCACCAAGGTGGCCGTGAAGCCCACGACTTCAAGCAGCAAGAACAAAGGCCCCGCCCCGGCGGGGCCTTTGTTCTTGGCCGCGGCGACAGGAGCCTGAATGTAAGTCGATTCTGGAACGGGCGAAAGGGGCGCTTCTGTCAAGCCATGTGGCTAGATGGTCAGAAGCTACTGGCGAGGATATCGAACCGGTCCACGGCCACCGTGTACCACCAAGAAGCAGGGACCTTCTCATAGAGACACTCGATCACGATGGTGTGGTTGCCGCTATCCAAGAGTCCGGTGGTGTAGACCGTCTTCTTCCAAACAGTGGTGGGGCTATATAGGTCTATGTCAGTGATCTTCTCGACCGGGGTCCCTGGGTCCAAGGTCACCCTTGCCTTGCCTTTGGTGTTAGACGTGCATGAGACCCAGCTCGCGGCCGTGCCTGAGAAGGTGAAGCTCACACTTTCACCCTTCTTGTCGGTGTACGCGTAGGTGTCTTGGTAAGCGGCCCAATACCCGCTGTTGTCCCAATGCTTCCAGGCCGCCGTGTAGGTGAACTTGGTGGCGTCCTTGTCATCGATCTTTGTGAGTGGATCAGCCGCAAGCAATGTGCCCACCACGTCGATGGCATCCAGGCCGATCGCGGTGCCGCCTGAAGACCCGCTCTTGGTCCCTGTGCGTTCGATAAGCAGTGAATGAAGTCCGGACCCGAGACCGGTCTTGGCGTACAGCGGCACCTTCCAACGTACAACGGAGCTGTACAGGTCGATGGTGTCCACTTGCGCCCCCGGGGTGCCGGCATCTAGCGTCACTTTGGCTGTGCCGTACCAGGGCGCGGTGCGCAAGATCAGACCCACATCGGTGCCGGTGAACCGGACCACAACAGTGGCACCGGGCTGGTCGGTGGAAACGAAGCTGTTCGCGGAGGCCATCCAGCCCGTGTTCGTGGCGGCCGTCCAGCAACCGAGATACGTGAGTCTGGTGTCGTCCTGCTGGTAGCGATTCGGAGTGAAGTAGGTGAAGTCATCAGCGGGTGTGTCCCCGCTGTAGCCGTAGGCGAAGTTCACCCTCACCTGCGCTACGCCCGCTGCGTGAGCCGGAGCCTTGGCAGTGATCTGAGTGTCCGAGTCCACGTTGAACTCAGGCGCCGCAGCCCCTCCGAACGTGACCGAGGTCGCTCCGGTGAAGTCAGTGCCGGTGATGATGACCTCGGTGCCGCCGAAGCTGGGGGCCAGGGTCGCCGAAAGACCGCTCACCGTGGGCACGCTGATCTTGGCGACGTAGGCGTCCGAGTATCCACCGTTGTAGGTAGCGTCCGGGCCGGCGGTCACTGGGAAGCTCGGCTCGGGCGAGGTCGTATAGCCCGCTACGAAAGCTCGCCCGCCCGAGTCCACCGCGATGCCGAGACCGTATTCAGAACCACCACCACCGATGTACCCGCAGTACGCCAGTGCGTCGCCGGTCTGACCCACCTTGGCCACGAAAGCGTCGGCGCCGCCGTTGTGGGTGATATCGGGGCCCGCGGTCACGGGAAAGGTCGACTGAGACGAGCTCGTGTCGCCCACTACGAAAGCTCGTCCGCCCGAGTCCACCGCGATGCCGCGACCCAATTCGTACCCGCTGCCTCCGATATACCCGCAGTACGCCAGTGCATCGCCTGTCTGACCCACCTTGGCCACGAAAGCGTCAGTGCCGCCGTTGTGGGTGATATCGGGACCCGCGGTCACGGGGAAGGTCTTGACGGAGCCCGTGGCGCCGGTCACGTACGCGCACCCGCTCGAGTCGACCGCGATACCCCGGCCGTCATCCGGTCCGTCGCCGCCGATATACCCGCAATAGATCGGTACCTTGCTACCCGTATCGTCCAGCTTGGCCACAAAGACGTCCCTGCCTCCGTTGCAGGTGGTATCTGGGCCCGCCGTCACGGGGAAGGTCGCCTCGGACGAGTCCGTGCGGCCCGTTATGTACGCACACCTGCTCGAGTCGACCGCGATACCCCAGCCCTCATCGGCTCCGTCGCCGCCGACATATCCGCAGTAGTCAAGCCCCGTGCCCGTGTCGGTCACTCTCGCCACGAAAGCGTCAGTGCCGCCGTTGTAGGTGATATCAGAGCCCGCCGTCACGGGGAAGGTCGCCTCGGTGGACCCGGTCCAACCGGTGATGTAAGCGAACCCATTCCCGTCCACCGCGATAGCGTTGGCTGAGTCGTTACCGCTGCCACCGACATACCCACAGTAGATGAGCCGCGTCCCGTCCTCGTCCACCATCGCCACGAAAGCGTCCAAGGCTCCACCGTTGTAGGTAGTGTCGGGACCCACCGTCACCGGGAAGGCCTCCTCGGGCTGGACCGTATCGCCCGACTCCGTATCGCCAGTCACGTAGGCGAAGCCCTTCCCATCCACCGCGATGCCGCGGCCGCTCTCGTCACCCCAACCCCCGATGTAGCCGCAGTAGACAAGACCCGTGCCGGCAGCGTTCACTTTGGCAACGAAAGCGTCAGCGCCGCCGGTGTAGATGGGATCGGGACCCACCTTCACGGGGAAGGTGGTCTTGGTCGACAGCGTGTAGCCCGTCACATATGCGCACCCTGCAGAGTCCACAGCGATCGCTTGGGCCACGTCCGATCCGCTGCCCCCTATGTACCCGCAATAGACCAGCACAGCCGGGTCGATCACCAGCGGCAGTGCCTGGTCGTAATCGCCGACAGCGAAGCCGTATGCAGTTGTCTCTTCGGCCCCGGAGCCCCGCGGCTCGTCTAGCCTGTAGCGAACCGGGACCTCCACCCTTACTCCCTCTACCTCTTGATAGGCGACGGGAGCAGCATCGGTGAATCCACCCACCGGAGTGGACACCTGGAGTTCGCCGCGGGCGTTCAGGCTGATGCTGGCCCCGCGGTAGGCGAGCCGGATGTGGCTGACATCGGCTCCCGGGGCGACCAGGAACTCCTGCTTGAGCTGGTCCTGCGTCCCGGAGTACTTGAGATCTATGCCCTCCCAGAGACCGGGATACACGACCGCGGAGTAGGTGGGGATAGCGGTGTGCCAGTCCTCTGATGAGCCTTCGAAGTAGGAGATCACAGCCTCAGTCTGCTTTTGACCCTGCGGAGTCACCCCCCGGGCGCCCAGGTAGTCGAGTTTGAGTGTCCAGCCCTCTTGACCGTCGGACGGCCTTGAGGCTGCTGGAGTCTCAGGCGCGCCCGCACCGTCGCTGGAGGGAGGCGCGAGGGAGAAGGTGAGACCCCCTGGGGTGAAGTACAGGGTCTTGTCCGCACCCTGCACGTAGTAGTCCACAGCTTGCTCCAGCTGCCCTTGGTTGGCAATGAAGTACAGGGGCATTGCGCCCCAATCGACGTCGGCCTGCAGTTCAGGGCCCGATGCCTGAGCCTGAGATGCCGGTTGAGTGACGAAGACGAGACCCACCAGCAGAAGAACCAGAACGACGGACTTGAGGACCCGCGACAAGCGAAATCGAAACGATACAAGACACCGAGCCATCGTCCGCTCCCTCCCGCACGGGCTCCCGTGGCCGAGGGTCAAGCGGCAGAGACTACAAGAGACCTCGAAGCCCTCTGTTCGGGCCGAGGCAAGGTCCCCTTCGGACGCTCGATCTGGCTCCAGGGGCACGTTATTTGCTGCTACACCAATCTAGTCTCTTCGCGGCGGGTGTGCAAGCCTGGACCCAAGAAGAACGGCGTCTACGCTGAGGCGGTGGAAGGGGCGCCTTTCGGCGCCCCTTCCACCGTTGTGCTTCTGTCTAGCAGTCTCTCCCTCTACGGCGTCAGTATGACGTCGAAGCGGTCCACGTCGATCGTGTACCACGCGGAAGCAGCGCGCTTCTTATAGAGACACTCGATGACCACGGTGTGGGTGCCGGGGGCAAGGATGCCGGTGTCGTAGACCTTCTGCTTCCAGAGGGTGGTGGGGCTGTAGAGGTCGACGGTCTTGGCTTCAGCGGTCTTTCCGTCCACGGTCACCAAGGCTTTACCCTTGGCATTCGAGGTGGCGGCCACCCAGGCGGCGTAGGTGCCGGTGAAGGTGAAGGTGGTCTTGAAGCCGACCTTGTCGGTGTATGCGTAGGTGTCTTGGTAGGCGGCCCAGTAGTTGCTGTTGTCCCACCTGGACCACTGCGAAGTGGAGGCTCCCGCAGCGATGCCGGGGCTGTAGGTGAAGTAGGCGTCAGCCGCGGCGTCGGTCACGTTGTCGTCGATCTTGGTGACGATCGGAGACTGAAGAAGCGTGCCTACGATGTCGATTCTATCCACGTCGACGGTGTACCACCCGGAGGCGGCGCGCTTCTCATACAGGCATTCGATCACCACGGTATGGGTGCCGCTCACTAGGACTCCCGTGGAGTAGACCTTCTGCTTCCACTTGGTGGCGGGGCTGTAGAGGTCCACGGTCTGGGTCGCCTCCCCGGGGGTGCCGGGGTCCAGGGTCACCTTGGCTTTGCCCTTGGTGTTCGAGGTGCAGGCGATCAGATCCAGAGAGGTGCCTTCGAAGGTGACGATCGCCTTGTCGCCCTTCTTGTCGGTGTAGGCGTAGGTGTCGTCGCTGGCGGCCCAGTAGCCGCTGCCATCCCACCTGGACCAGGCGGGAGCATAGGTGACCTTGGAGTCTTTGTCGTCGTAGCGGGCGACGTAAGTGAAGTCGTCAATTGCAGTGTCCTCGCTCTCGCCGCCCACGGTGGTGACCTTCACCTGTACGGTGCCGGCCGCCTGCGCTGGGGCCGTAGCGGTGATCTGAGTGTCAGAGTCCACCGTGTAGTCCGACGAGTCCACTACCTCAGTCCCGAAGGCGACCTCCGTCACATCGAAGAAGTTGGTGCCGGTGATGGTGACCGAGGTGCCGCCGGTGGTGAGACCGGTCGTGGGATTCAGAGCCGTGACGCTGGGCTTCAAGTTCTCTACGCGTATCGAGTAGGTGCCGGTGTCGATTGCGGGGCCACTGCCTCCACCGAAGCCTTCTACTTGAGCGTAGTAGGTGCCGGGCTCAAGCCAGCCCGTGATACGAGACATCCAGCCTTCGGTGTTGAAGTCGCCGTACGCCAACAGGGCGCCCGGGCTATCCGGGCCGTAGAGGGACAGGTAGCCGAATTCAAGGGTGCCTGCAGTGGCTTCGATGAGGTATTCACCGGCGGTGCTGACGGTGAACTGGAGCCAATCGGCGTCACCCTCGGGCGAGACGTCGCCGCCAACCGGCGGAGCATCGATAGTGAGCGCGGGAACGGATGTTGCCACTGTCTTCACATCTACCGAGTAGGTGCCCGTCTGGTCGTCGCTGGAGCCCTGCATGCGTACGTAGTAGTCACCGGGCTCGAGCAAGTGGGTCATACGGGGCATCCAGCCGGCGCCGCTGCCGTCGTCGTACTTGACGAAGGCATCCATATCATCTGGTCCAAAGAGGATCATGTCGGCATCGGTGATGGTCCCCGCGGTGGCATCGATCCTGTAGATGCCCATGGAGCTGACGGTGAACCGGAACCAGTCGATGTCACCCTTGGGCGAGATGTCGCCGCCCACCGACGGGCCATCGATGGTGAGCGTCGACGGATTGAACGTCTTCACGCCTACCGTGTAGGTGCCCGTCTCGGTATCACTGAAGCCTTTCAACTCCACCAGGTAGACGCCGGGCGCGAGCGTCTTTGTGATCTCCGACATCATGCCAGCGCCGCCGTCGTCGTCTTCCGCGATCAGGTCGTTCGCACTATCTGGCCCGTAGAGACACATGTAGCTGTCCACGAGGGTGTCCTCGGCGGTATAGATCGTGTAGTTGCCGGCGGTGCTGACCGTGAACTGGAACCAATCGGAGTCACCCTCGGGCGATATGTCGCCACCCACCATCGAACCGTCGATCGTGAGCGCGGATGCGGCCACGTAGGTGAAGTCATCAGCCGACGTGTTGGCGCTGGTATCGATCGGGGTGGTCACCCGGACGTCCACGGTGCCGGCGGCGTGTTCTGGGGCCGTGGCGGTGATGCGGGTATAGGAGTCCACAGTGAAATCGGCCTCTATGCCATCGAAGGTGACCGCAGTGGCATCGGCAAAGCCGAACCCGTCGATGGTGACCGTGCGGCCGCCGGTATCCGGGCCATTGGAGGGATCTACGCTACTCACGCCTGGCGGCCACGCCGATACCGGGCTTGTCCCGATCACAGCCTGCATGACATCGCCGCTGTCACTGATGGAGCTTACTTCGACGCCGGACGGCCCCCCGAAGCCGTACTTGAACGCATTGGGGGTCGTGAGGTCGGAGAAAGCGCGGTTGTCGGTCGAGCCCGGGTAAGGGTCCCCCGGACCGCCTGAGTAGTCATATTCCCACCCATCATCCAGATACTGGGTGCCGCACGCCTGCTCGAGATCCACGAGCTTGTGATTTTCGTCGTCGTTCTGCTCGGTCACGGACTCGTCCACGTGCCAGACCAGTAGTCCGCTGCCGGGCAGGGATGCGTCAGTGCCCGTCTGCTGGCGGTTCTCGACCAGGAAGTACTCCGGGCCGGAGGTCACACCCTCAGGATAGACTTGAAAGACCGTACCCGTGCGCGAGCTACCCGCCGTGGGCACGCTGCGCGCGGTGGGGGTGCCCGCCACGGCCGTGGGAATCGCCCAGCCGAGTTCGGTCGCGCACCAGGCATCGAAACGAGCAGGCTCTTCACCTGTGCCCGTAGCACCATTCCATGACCCGAACGCCATCAGACTCCACTCACCTGCCCCGGCGCTCGAGTAGTCCCTGTCGTAGAGGTCAGGGAGTCCCAAGACATGACCCATCTCGTGCGCATATACGCCCACGGTCATGTCGCCGGGCTCCTCCCAGTATTCCGGTTCCGTGGAATACGAGCGCACCCTCACCCCGTCGACGAGGGGATATGTCTCGGTCTCCCACATGTGCGACCAGATGTCCCCCGGTTCTCCCGTGTACTCCGCCCCCTGTCCCGCGTGGATGACGAAGAGATTGTCCACATATCCATCGCCGTCGCCGTCGTACGCGCTGAAGTCGACCATGGAGTCGACGGCGGCAACGGCGTCCTCCACCATCTTCTGAGCGTTATGCGGATAAGTGCCGTCGGTGCCGTAGTTGTCGTCTGCGTAGTAGGCCAGAGTATGTGGCAGACGCACCCACCCCACGCTTGATGGCTGGTTCAGAGTGACTACGTCCAGCAGGCCGCCGCTCGACGGGGTGCCGTACGATACTTCTCGGTAGTAGCCCCGCAGGCTCGACGGACCGTAGACGTTCGCGAACAACAGGTCGTCGAAGAACGACGCGGACACCTGGGCGGGCTGGTCGCTGAAGTCAACCAAGATCGCGAGGGTCTTGAGTTGTCCTGTGGTGCCCGCCTCCGCGACCTTGACCGACTGCTTCTTGGCCGGAGCATCGATGCCCTTGCTGCGCATGCTCTCCTGCAAGGCATCCAACTGCTTGGTCAGGACAGGGTCCTTCTTCGCCGAGTCCAGAAGATGCGGGCTCGGTGGCACCGCGTGCGCAGAAGGGCCGAATGCTGAGACGATACATACGACCGCCAGAGCGATGCCGATGATCGAGCAAGTGCGAAGACGCCTAGCCCGCGAACTACCACTCCTCGATCCAGCGAACGCGAATCTCATGTTGACCTTCCCCCTGTCAGTATCTTGCCAACGCGACAGCAAGCTTAATACTACCGAGCGATCATTGATAGCATCGGTCTCAGCTGGCGGCCACCTGAGCGAACGACCATCCACTGATCGGGGGTAGAGAGTGTCATCGAACGAGCGCACCGAGGATGCGGCGGGCACGACCCCCGCGGCCAGGTACTACAAGTCCCGCGATGCTCAGGCGGGCGTGATCCACGTGCAGTACGAGGATCATTGGAAGAACTATGGATCCAGCGGTGCCGTGATAGCCAGCGGCAACGGCGAATTCCCGGCTGCGAGCCTGGCCGTGTACGAAGAGGTCGACGAGGTCGAAGGCGTTCGACTGGTGGAAGCCGCAAGACGGCTAGGTGCGGAAGAGCAGCCCGGCCAGACACCCGAAGCAGCCGCTTCCGGGCCGAGCGGGATAGGCGGCTGGCTGATCGTGCCCATCCTGGGCCTCTTCACGACTCTCTTGTTCGCACTGGCATGGTTCGTCCAAGACGTTCCTCTGCTTCAGGATGGCGTCTGGGCGGACTTTCCCGCCTCTCTGCGCTCGCTCATAGCCTTCGAGGCCTTCGTGAACTTGGTATTGATGGTGGGGTCCGTAGCCCTGCTCGTGCTGCTGTTCATGAAGAAGAGCATCCTGCCCAGGTTGATGGTGGTGTTCTACGCCTTCGCCTTCCTCGCCGTGCTCGTCGACACCGTGAGCATACTTGCGCTCGCGCCGCAGTGGATCCCCGACCCGGTGGAAAGGGCCAGCTACGGTCTGGCCGGCTGGGAGCTCGGCGCCGACGTCGGGAGGATCTTCTTGGCGTGCGCTGTCTGGATACCGTACTTCCTGATATCCAAGCGAGTGAAGAACACGTTCGTGAACCCGATGGGCATATCTCGGCGCGGGCTGTGGTGGATCCTGGGCGTCTGCTCAGCCGTCGCGCTGCTCGCCATAGGCCTGCTCACCTGGGCGTGCGCCGACCCCGAAAGATTCGCCGGCGCGGCGTCGGGGCCATCCGCCGGCGAGAGCCCGGCTGACATCACCGCCACAGAGACCTACACAGACCCGGGGTACGCCTTCTCCTTCGACTACCCGGCTGATTGGCAGCGCGACAACAAAGACCTTCAGGAGGCCTACGGAGTGGACTACGGCGTCGGCTTCTACGACCCCTATGGGGATGGCGATGCCCTCTACTCCTACACCACGGTCGCGGTCGGGTTGCATGAATGGGGCGCACAGACTGACGAATCGACCTTGCCGGAGGTCAAGTCGATACTGTCTGAGGACTACCCCGAGTCGGCCTTCACCAACGCGACCGTCGCAGGTGTCGAGGCGTTGGTGGTCACGTCAAGTGAAGATCTGGACGGCACTCCGACCCGAATCGTGACGTACTACCTCTGCCACGAGGATCTCATCTACGAACTCGACTTCCAGGCGACAGAAGCGAGTTGGTCTGAGAACGCGGAGGCCTTCGACTTGATCCTCGAAAGCTTCAAGCCTGGAACGGGGCAATAGGCAGACCGAATGCTACTTATTCTCGATGATGTCGAACCGATCTACCCCAATGCTCTTCCACCACGAGGCGGGGTTCTTGGTGCCCAGGCACTCGATGACCACCGTATGGTCACCAGGTGACAGCAGGCCAGTCGAGTAGACGGGCTTCTTCCACTGGGTGGTGGGGCTGTAGAGGTCTACGTAGCTGACCTTCTCCCCGATACCGGGGTCCAAAGTCACCTTGGCTTTGCCTTGGGTGTTGGCGGTGCGGGTGATCCAGGAGGCGAAGCAGCCGTTGAAGGTGAAGGTGGCTTTGTAGGTGGCTTGGTCGGTGTAGGTATAGGTGTCGTTGGAGGCCGCCCAGTAGCCACTGTCGTCCCAGCGGGGCCAAGTGGGCGTGTAGGTGAAGTAATCGGCGTCTTTGTCATCTATCTTAGTCGCGACCGAAGCCGGATTCAGGCCACCGGTGATATCCAGTGTGTCCAGGCAGATTGAGCCGCTCTGGCACTCGATGACTATGCTGTGACCACCATAGCTAAGAGCGGGACTCTCATAGATCAAGGCCTTCCAGTCCTGTGCCCAATTGGAGCTGTAGAAGCTAACGTTATTAACAACGATTTGTCCGGGGGCGCCCGGGTCAATGGTGATCTTGGCCTGCCCGTACCAGGGGCACTTCTTGCCTATCACCCTGATCTGGTCGCCGTAGAACTTCGCTACGGCCACGGACCCGACCTGAGAGGTGCACTTGTAGCTGTTGCCGGAGGCCTTCCAGCCTGTGTCTCCGCTATTGGCCCAAGCGCCCAGATACGTGATATCCGAGTCGGTCTCCTGATAGCGATCGAAGGGGGTGGCGGTGAATATCTCCCAATTCCCGCCAAGATACCCCCGCCACGCAAGCAAGTCGCCTGAGACCGCGACCTCGTTGTCTGCATAGCTGTTGTTGGTTATCTGGACCGCGCCGCCGGCTGGAGTCCAGGTGCAGATCTCCGAGTCCTCGCCAGCGTAGCGCTGCCACACCACCCGGTCGCCGGAGACCTGAGCGGTGTTGTCATCAACGCTGTTGTTGGTGATCTGAACAGTGCCGCCCCCGAGGGTCCACGTGTGAATCTCCCAGTCGGTATCGTCGTAGCGCTGCCACACCACCCGGTCGCCGGAGACCTGAGCGGTGTTGTCGTCAACGCTGTTGTTGGTTATCTGGACAGTGCCGCCCCCGGGCGTCCACGTGTAGATCTCCCAGTCGGTATCGTCGTAGCGCTCCCACACAACCCGGTCGCCGGAGACCTGAGGGGCCATGTCGTCGTAGCTGTCATTGGTCACAGAGACCGTGCCACCGGTAGGCGTCCACGTGAAGATCTCGGAGTCGGTGCCATCGCTCACCTCCCAAACAACCCGGTCGCCAGAGACCTTGGGGGCGTTGTCGTACGCACTGCTATTGGTCACCTGGACAGTGCCGCCGGTCGGCGTCCAGGTGAAGATCTCGCGAAAGGAGCCATCCCGGCCCTCCCAAACCACTCGGTCGCCGGAGACCTGTACGAGATAGTCCTGGTAGCTGTTGTTCGTGAGCCTGGTCGATGAGGGATCGCCCACCTTCTGGGTATAGATCTCGAGCGCGGAACCACCTCCTGCCGCCCAAACCAACCGGTCCCCGGAGACCTGGGGCGAGTCCTCATTGACGCCGTCGTCGGTCATCTGAGTCAAACCGTCGGCAACGGACCAAACGAAGATCTCGAAGTCTGTGGCGTCGGAGCCCTGCCAGACAATACGCTCCCCGGAGACCTGGGCGCCCATGTCCGTATACCCGTTGTCCGTGAGTTGAGTGATCTGAAACGTGTTGGTGACTGCCGCGGACGCCTGCGAGGCAGCGGCCACGCTTGCCAGCAAGAAGGTGACGAGCACCGCTCCCGCGAGCCTGCCCCCCCACAGACCGCACCCCCCGCGAACCGCCGAACTCATGAGCATAGCTCTGATCGTCCTCATGGCATACTCCTGTCAATCGTGCGTTCCCGCCCACACAGATGAAGAAGCTGGGCCTCAACCCCCATACTCCTAGACAAACGCAGCCTGCCGACTATCACTGCAAAGACAATACCAGCTTCATTCTCTGAAATATACGGCACCCGCCCAAGGTCACGTCCGCTCGTGCCCCAGGCAGTGAACTCCTCCTCCTACGGCAGTGGAAGTCCCTGGTCGAACGACTCTTTGAGTTCCAGCATGCTCTGCTGCCCTATCTGGATGACACCGCGGTAGGGCCGGTCGAAATCAAGGATCAAGAACATCACTGCGGCGAGGACGAACGAGATGACCACGACCGCGACGAGCGAGCGCTGGCCACCGAGCCCCGATGCGTAACCCAGGACGCCCACGGTGATGAGGCATACCGCAAAGATCACATACAGCACGGATTCAGGGAGATGGTTGCGAAGCCCGGCGTCCCGCCGGCCCGCCGAGTCGATCATCTCGTTGACCGCAGCGATGTACAGCCCGTACGTGACGGCTCGTTGATCCAGTTCCCCGGCCGCCGCCCCGATCGACCACAACTCGCGCTGCAGCTGGCGCTGCTGGGCCCGCAGGTCGGCGCCCGCCGATGTGAACCAATCGGCTCGAGCTTGCTGAAGGCGCGTGTCCACGTACTCAGCGAACGCGTCGACCGCCTCGCTCCGGAGAGGCTCGGGCAGCAATGCCGTGCGAAGATAGGCGGTACCGATCGCGTTCGCCTCCTCCACGACCGCATGCTTGCGATCCTCGAAGCGCCCTATCGCCATCGACACAGTGAAGGCCAAGAGAAGACCGAGTATCGCGGCCACCGCAGCCTGCACCGCGGCGACATGCTCCTTCTTCGGGTTTTCGTCGGCTTTGCGTCTCCGCCGGCCGAGGTAGAAGCCGAGTTCCGCAGCCCCGAAGCAGGCGCCAAAGAGCACGGCAGCTACGAGCCATGCGCTCTGTCCGAAGAGGAAGGTGAACGACTCCATTCGCCTACGATACCAGCCGGTTGCTCAGCCGGGTCAGCGACTGCCGGCGATCCTCCCGGCACCCGACAGACTCATGTCGACGTAGACAAGGTTGCCGGGCTCGCTCTCCAAGTTCGGGCCTGTCACCTCGGTGATCTGACCGAGATCTGGGAAGGGGGCCTGGGCCCCTAGCTCAATGCAGCTAAGCAGTCCAGTCGCGCCATCGGCTCGTGCCGGTGAGTAGTAGTCGCGCACGATCACAAAACAATCCGTCGAGACGCTTTGGTCGAAACTCATAGGACTGTCCCAGGTGATGTACGGTCCGTAGGTGGACCCATCACCGTCCTGGTAACTGATCTGGATGGCATCCGCCGAACCCCCGAGCGGCCGGTACGCCGTGTAGGAAGAAGTCTCCGGACCATTGCTGAAGTTCAAGATGAGGTCAGTCGGGTAGGCAACCTGACCGCTTTGTGAATATGATTCACCAGTCTGGAACAAACGCACCCGGAGATTCGGGCTCTCTATCGCCCAACCCGGAGTCGCATTGGTCATCGTCACCTTCCCCGGCACCACACAGTCAGTCTGAGGGTCGAAGTCCACGCCGGGCTGCAGAGACCAGCCGCTACCTGCTGGATGCGCAACAGGTGAATCGCTGCCACTGGCGACGGGGTCCCATACGGTCACAGTCACGCTCACCACGTATCCCGAGTCGTATGTGTACGTCCCAGTAATGGGATAGCCAGGATCTGGGACCGTCGTAGTCACCGGTTCAGTCGACTCAGTCGTCTCAACCGTATCCGCGGCGCCGGCGATTGTGCTGTCTACGCCGAGCAGCTCGTCGGACGACCCCGAGTCGCCACACGCGACCGCCACAATACACGTCACAATTATCGCGACTCCCGCAAACAGATGCCCCTGTGGCCAGTGAGCGCGTTTCTTTCCCGTCACCAAGCTCAGTATCTTCACAGCCCGTCCCCCCTCTCGCGTACATGGACACAATTCGACAAAGGGTAGCTACGCGACCCCACGAAGTCCAGCGGGAGTCAAGGGCATTGGTGAGGAATCCCGCAATATGCGACGCTTGTTGGGACGAACCGTCTCGTCCTCAGCTGACGCCCTTGCGGGCAACTGCTGGCAAGAACTACCCAATATTTGGGGGGCGCCTTGCGGCGCCCCCGTCAGCTGCCTTTCTGTCTGGGTCTTCCGCCCTACGGCGTGCTCAGCATGACGTCAAAGCGGTCCACATCTATGGTGTGATACCAGGACTTGACGTTCTTGGTGCCTAGGCACTCGATGACGACGGTGTGCGAGCCGTCGGCAAGGATGCCGGTGTCATAGACCTTCTGCTTCCAGAGCGTAGTGGAGCTATATAGGTCTACAGTCTTGGCATTGGCGGTGTCGCCGTCCACGGTCACGAGGGCTTTGCCCTTGGTGTTCGAGGTGCAGGCCACCCAGGAGGCGTAAGTGCCGTTGAAGGTGAAGGTGGTCTTGTAGCCGACCTTGTCGGTGTAGGCGTAGGTGTCGTTGTAGGCGGCGTAGTAGTTGCTGCCATCCCACCTGGACCACTGCGAAGTGGAAGCTCCCGTGGCTATGCCGGGGGCGTAGGCGAAGTAGGCGTAGTTATTGTCATCGATCTTGGTCACGGTAGGACTCTGCTCTAGCGTGCCTACGATGTCGAAGGCGTCCACATCTATCGTGTACCAGCCGGAAGCGGCGCGCTTCTCATACAGGCACTCGATGACCACAGTGTGGGTGCCATAGGTGAGAGTCCCCGTGGAGTAGACCTTCTGCTTCCAGAGCGTGGCAGAGCTGTAGAGGTCTACCGTCTGGGTCGCGGCTCCTGGGGTGCCCGGGTCCACGGTCACCTTGGCTTTGCCCTTGGTGTTAGACGTGCAGGCGATCAGATCCAGCGAGGTGCCTTCGAAGGTGACGAGCACCTTGTCGGCCTTCTTGTCGGTGTAGGCGTAGGTGTCTTGGTACGCGGCCCAGTAGTTGCTGCCATCCCAGCGAGACCAACCGGGGAGATAGGTGATCTTGGAGGCCTTGTCGTCGTAGCGGGTGGTGGCTAGGTAGGTGAAGTCGTCAGCCGAGGTGTTCTCGCTGGGACCACCTGGGGTGGTCACCTGCACCTGCACGGTGCCGGCTGCGTGCGCCGGGGAGTTCACGGTGATCTGGGTCCCGGCCGGGTTGACCGAGACGCCGGTGGCCGCTGTGCCGCCGAAGGTCACCGCTGTGGCCCCGGTGAAGTCGGTGCCGGTGATGGTGACCGAGGTGCCACCGCTAGCGGGGCCAGCGGTGGGCGCTAGACCGGTCACGGTGGGGGCAGCCACATAGGTGTAGTTATCGGCTGCAGTATTGTCGCTCGGGCCACCGGCCGCGGTCACCTGCACCTGCACGGTGCCCGGGGCATGCCCCGGGGCGGTGGCGGTGATCTGGGTGTCGGAATTCACCGTGTACACGTAGCAGGTGGACGTGCCGAAGGTGACGTTCGAGACGTTCGTGAAGTCCGTGCCGGTGATAACCACCGAATTGCCGCCGGAGGCCGGACCTATGGCCGGCGCGACGGAGCTGATGGTGGGGGCCGGCGTGACGACGGCGTGGCCGGTCAGCCGCACGAGATTGCCTTGCACTTTCCGCCAATCCCAAACACAGACGGTGTCCGTGGTCCAAGTGTAGGTACCTTGCGCTGTGACCAGCTCCAGACCAGTGTCCACCACCGGATCGCTGGACGCGGCGAGCAGATGCCGGCCGTTGATGTCGAGCGAGGGCATGTAGTCGACTCGCACCCCCCCCTCGGTGGCGGCCACCTCGGTGGTGATGCGCAGCGTGTAGGCGTAATCCTCCTGTGGACCGATGATGAAGACCGCGAAGCTCTCAGCGTCATGATTTGGGAAGATGGCGGCACCTTCGGGCGCATCCACCACTTCTACGCTGATCACGGTCGCGTTGTAGTCGGAGTCCTCCGGACGAGCATTGCCGTTGATGATCAGAGCAGTCGTCGGCTCCTCCGGGGTGACCGTCACCGTGAGCACCTGAGTGCCACCGGTCGAGTCGAAGACAGTATGATCGGCCGAACGTGTGACGCTGAAGCCAGGACTGAACGACTGGACGGCTTGCAGCCTGGCCCACGCTCCCTGCGTCTCCATTTGCCCGACAGCCGGGAACTCCCAACTGAAATCGGTGCCAGGCACCGCCCCGCTCGACAAGTAGTCCTCTTGCACCTCAGCGATGGTCGAGGCGCTCGAGAGTTCGAGGGCCGGACCGCCCTGGGGGCCGATTCC
Organism: uncultured Actinomycetes bacterium; assembly: GCA_963718375.1. Lineage (GTDB taxonomy): Bacteria > Actinomycetota > Thermoleophilia > RBG-16-64-13 > RBG-16-64-13 > RBG-16-64-13. The sequence goes on from CAVQZD010000005.1 coordinate 941,764, forward strand.
CGTCACAGAGGCGCCAGAGCCGTCCGCAGTATTGTTGAGTTGGCCGACGAGCTGTGTATATCCGTCTACCGGAGCATCTGAGACGCTATCCGCATCTGTCTCGTAGATCCGGTCGGACCCGACTACTGCCAAGACCCGGTTGGCCGTTGTGGTCGCATGGCCCAAGAGGCAGACCACACGACCTTCGTTCTCCTGCCAGTTCCACAGGTAGTGGCCGGCGGCCGTCCAAGTCCAGCGGCCTCCCGAGGTCACGCGCGTGAGGCTGCCGGATACCTCCGGTTCAGTGGACTGGCCGACCTGCGTGTCATTCCTGATCTCCACGTCCGGCAGGTAGCTAACATCCCCCGCCAACGTAGACGCAACCTCGGTCGTCACTACGAGGACATAGACGGAGCCTTCCTCAGCTTCCCATATGTCCCCATAGAAGCCTTCGTCGTCGAAACCGGTGTCAGAATCGGGGGGTGGGGAACCGTCCCACTCCACGCTCACCACGTCTGCTGTGTAGTACGGCCAGTCGCCCGTATGTATGTTCCCTCCTATGTGGAGGAAGGGCATGTCCTCTTCCGCAGTCACGGTGATGGTCAACGTCTGGGTTCCGCCGCTGAAGTCGAAGACGGTCTGACTGGCCTCCCGCTCGACGCTGAAGCCGGGGATGAACGAAACCTCTCCTAGGTTGGCCCAAGAACCTTGGCCATCCTCCTCCGCCACAGCCGGGAACTCCCACGCGAAGTCGGTCCCCGGGATCGTGCCGCTCTCCAGGTAGTCTGGGTTCACATCTTCCGCATCAGAGACAGCCTCCAGCGTAAGGACCGGCCCCTCGCTCGACCCCAAGACGGGCGCGCCCGATCCATCTCGCTCGTTCCAAATATCGGTGCCCAGGTCAAGGAGGCCGTCCAGGCTGACGTTGGAGACACTGTCTTCCTCTGTCTCGTAGCGCCTGGATGTGCTGAAGTTGGCCCACACGACGTTGCCATCAGTCTCGGCTCGACCGACCAGGTGCACCACGCGATTCTCATACTCTTGCCAATTCCACATGCAGGTGCCATCCGCTGTCCAAGTCCACGTACCCCCCGCGGTCGTGCGGGACAGACTGTCAGTGACCTTCGGCTCGGTAGACTCGGCCACCATGCTACCGTTTCGGATCTCAACGTCGGGCCTAAAGCGCACGTCTGCTCCCTCAAGAGTAGAGGCGACCTCGGTAGTCACTATGAGGGTGTAGGTGGATCCGGTGTGGACGTCTCGTATGTTGGCCCAGAACCCGCCGTCTTCATGGCTGACGTCAGAATCAGGGGGAACGGTGCCCTCCCACGCCGCGCTCAGCACCTTGGCGCTGTAATACGGCCAGTCGCCCCACGGCCCGAGGTTTCCATTGATGCTCAGGTACTCCATGTCCTCTTGAGCGGTCACCACAAGGGTTAGGGTCTGAGTGCCTCCCTCGGTGTCAAAGACGACCTGACTGTGCGAACGAGTCACGCTGAACCCCGGAGTGAAAGTGACCTCTCCCAGGTTGGCCCAAGAACCCTGGCCTTCGTTCTCCGCCACGGCCGGGAAGTCCCAGGTGAAGTCGGTTCCTGGCGTCGACCCGGTTGCCAGGTACTCATTGTTCACGTCTACAGCATCGGAGACTGCCTCTAGGGCAAGCAACGGGCCACCCTGTGAGCCGGTACCGGTCAGGCTCTGCCCGGAGTAGTCCTGATCGTTGCCGAGGTTGGTGCTCAAGTTGAGAAAGCCGACCAGGCTGTCATTGGCAACGTCGTCGCCTTCGGTCTCGTAGGACTGTGAAGTGTCGAAGTTGACCCCCACGAGATTGGCATCCCCGCCGACATATCCATTCAGGTGCACCGCCCGGCTGGTGCTCTCCCGCCAATTCCACAGGTAGGTGCCCGAGGCGGTCCAAGTCCAAGTGCCGCCAGCCGTTACGCGCGAGAGGCCGCTGCCAACCTCCGGCTCGCTGGAGGTGGCCTCAGTGTGCTGGCTACTGATATGGAGGTCGGGCATGTAGGTCACGTTGATCCCATCGAGGGTGGAGACCACCTCGGTGGTAATGACAAGCGAATAGGTGACATATGCCTCGGCGTTGTTGACGCCGGCCCAGAAGCCGTTCTCATCGAAATCAAGATTGCCCGACGGAGGCTCGGTAACCCAAGCCACATCGATGATCTTCGCTGCGTACTGCTCGTAACCCCCCCACGGCCGCGCATTCCCGTTGATGTTCAGGCGCTCGATGGCCTCTTCTGGGGTGATGGTCAGGGTGAGAGTCTGGGTTCCTACGGCTGAGCCAAACACAGTCTCATCCGCTGAGCGGGTGACTGCAAAGCCAGGGGTGAAAGAGATGTCGCCTAGATTGGCCCACGACCCTAGGCCGTTGTTCTCTGCCAAGGCCGGAAAATCCCAGGTGAAGTCGGTCCCTGGTGTCGAGCCGGTCGTCAGGTACTCGTTGTTGACGTCTACGGCATCCGATATGGCCTCTAGAGCAAGCGACGGTCCGCCCTCGGGACCGCTACCGGTGACCGGCTGTCCGGTGCTGTCGCCCTGGTTGTTGAGGTTCACGGTCGGGTTAAGGAAGCCGTCCAGGTCGGTGTTCGAGACGCTGTTGCCGTCGGTGTTGTACTGCTTGGCCGTGTCGAAGTGGGCCCAAACCGAGTTGGCATCCCCACTGATATGTCCATTCAGGTGGACCGCCCTGCTGGTCGTCTCCTGCCAATTCCACAAGTAGGTGCCTGAGGCCGCCCACGTCCAGGTGCCACCGGCCGTCGCGCGCACTAGGCTGCTGGCGCTCTCCGGCTCAGTCGAGTTGGCCACGGTGTGCTGGTTGCTTAGGTCGATGTCGGGCATGTAGGTGACGTCCACCCCAGCAAGGGTGGAGGCCACTTTGGTGGTGATTATGAGGGTATAGGTGACGCCCGACTCTGCGTCGCTGATGCCGCCCCAGAAGCCGTTCTCGTTGAAGTCAAGGCTGCCTGAAGGTGGCGCGGTCTCCCACTGCACATCGGTGATCTCGGCCGTGAAGTACCCGTAGCCCCCCGGCCGGGAATTGCCGTTGAAGTTCAGGCGTTCGATGGCCTCTTCCGGGGTCACGGTCAGAGTCAGTACCTGGACTCCTCCTGTCGAGTCGAAGACCGTCTCGTCCGCCGAGCGAGTGGCCGCGAAGCCGGGAGTGAACGAGACATCACCTAGATTGGCCCACGAACCTACTGCGTTGTTCTCTGCCAACTCCGGGTAATCCCAGGTGAAGTCGGTCCCTGGCACCGAGCCCGTCTCCAGGTACGGCCTGTTCACGTCGCTCGCGTCAGAGTCGGCCTTCAGAGCAAGCTCTGGGCCGCCCTCCAAGCCGCTACCGGTGACCGGCTCCCCGGTGCTGTCCCCCTGGTTGTGGAGGTTTGCGTTTAAGCTGATGAAACCCTTAAGATCTACGTTCGAGACGCTGTTGTCGTCAGTGTTGTATCGCTGGGCGGTATCGAAACCAACGCTCACTTGGTTGCTGGCCTCGCCATAGGCTAGGCCGCCCAACGCGACAGTCAAGCCAACTGTGGAGACAACTGTAAGGATTGCGAATAGGACGCTCTTTCGAGACGCGGTCACGGCTCCCCCTTTAAAGCGTGCAGTGGCTATAGCCCGCTTGTTGTGGCCCCGCCGTGATTCGACCGGGCCACTTTCCCAATTTGCATGATGAGACTTCCCTCACGCAAACGCAAGACCCGCCAACGAGCAACCGCAGCTTCTGCCATTCCGCCACTGGGCCGCCTGCGGAGGCGTCTCCCGGCTGGCTCCTGCCACCGAGAAAGCTGCCCAAGAGGATAGTCGCGAGTCTCTCCCACGATGCCGGTGGGCAAAGCCGCGGCAATAACCCCCCGGCGCATTACTGTCCAAAGAAAAAGGCCCTCCAAAGAGGGCCTTTCTTATGGTAGCGGGGGCAGGATTTGAACCTGCGACCTTCGGGTTATGAGCCCGACGAGCTACCGGACTGCTCCACCCCGCGCCGAGTGAGTGACGGAGTATAGCACAGGGCTATTCACGCACCACCTGCATAGGACTTCGGTCCGATGGTCTTCGTTCCTCCGAGGCGCTAGAATCGCACCTCTCAAAAACCCGGGCGTTTGCAGGAGAACGTTCACAGATAGCGCAAGTGTTGTGGATGCGCTGCCGATAACCCTGCCAGAGGTTGCATAGCGGATGAGACTTACCAGACAGACTGAGGATAGCGAGCAGCGCAGCGGGCGCAGACGCGCCGCGGCCTGGCACAGCGTCTCTCAGGGTCTGCTGTCACACAGTCGTGTGGTGCTACTGGGCTTGGTCTGCACCATCCTGCTGGCCTCTACCGCATTCGCCTCGGTGGCTTCGGCCGCCCCCGGCGACCTCGATTCACTGAAAGCCCAGGCAAGCGAGCTAGAGACCCAGATCGCCGACCTCGATCAACAGTTGGAGGCGAGCACCGAAGCCTACAATCAGCTCGTTATCCAGCTCAACGAACTCAACGTGGCCATGACCATGCTCCGCCAACAGAAGGACGCGGCAGAGCGTGATTACGAGTACCGCCTGCGGCTGTACGAGCAGCGGCTCTGCGATCTCTACAAGGCCGGGGGACAGGACGAGTTCCTGCAGATGATCCTGGACGCCAGCAGCATGGGCGAGTTCATCGACCGTGCGCGCCTGGCGGCCGAACTGGCCGACCAAGACCGGCGATTGATGGAGAACCTCACCCGCAGCGCCGACACCCTGGACGAGGTGATCGCCCAGATCGATCAGACCAAGACCGACGAGCTCAGCGTCCGTAGACAGATGACCGGCGAGAAGCAGCACATCGAGACCACCCTGGCGGCTCGGCGCAGCACGCTGGACAGTGTCAGTGCCGAGATCGCGGCGCTCATCGAGGCCGAGCGCCAGCGCCAAGCCGAAGAGCAGGCCATGCTGCAGGAGACTCTCGCGGCCATACTCAACGGGGGCCAGGTCTTCAGCGGCACGCTCCCGCAGACGGATAGCGAGATCCTGAACCAGTTCCTGGAGACCGCGGCGGCGTACATGGGCGTCCCCTATGTCTGGGGAGGCGAGCGGCCTTCCACGGGCCTGGATTGTTCGGGCTACACCCAGTACGTCTATAGGCAGCACGGCATCAGCCTGCCCCACTACTCCGGATACCAGGCCGTACTGGGTCTACCCGTCGACTTGGCCAGCATCCAACCTGGTGACCTGCTCGCGTTCGGGTTCCCGGTGCATCACGTGGGTATCTATGTGGGCGAAGACTTGTTCCTGCATGCCGCGGGCACCGGACTCGGGGTCCGCATAGGGCGCCTGAGCGACCGCAGCGATCTCGCCGCCATCCGCCGCTTCGACCTCAAGCCCAGATCAGGGGCGCCCGCCTTCAACTAGTCCCCCTGTTCGAAGGGGGGACGGCCGGTCGCAAACGATGTGCTACCGGAGGCCAAGACGGGTAGAATGAGTGCATGCCGACCGACACCCTCATCATGACCATACTGATCCTGATGGGTTCGGCCCTGTGGGCCATCGGCCTCGGGGTGTCCGGCTATCGGACGTACAAGCTGGTCAAGGCAGCCCGAGCGGCTAATCTCTCCTCGAAGGCACAACTGGAAGCGGTCAAGGGCCGTATCCAGCGTCTGGGCCCCCGCATGCGCGAACTCGACATCAAGCAGAAGGCTGTGGCTGAGAAGCTCGAGAGCATCTCAGCCACAGCCCGCAATCTCTACTAGACCCGAAGCCGGGGCGGCAAGCAACTCACGCGCCGCTAGCTGACGACCGTCAGACGGCCACCACCTCGGTGATCTCGGGGATATCTTCGCGCAGCACCCGCTCCACGCCCATGCGCAGTGTCATCTGTGACATGGGGCAACTGCCGCAGGCGCCGACCAACTTGACCTTGACGACGCCCGTCTCTTCGTCGACATCGACCAGTTCAACGTTGCCGCCGTCGGCCTGCAGCGCGGGACGTATACGATCCAGTGCCTTCTCGACTCTATCCTTCACGGTCTTCTCCTGCCTCTGAGTCCGCCTGGCTCAGACCTTGACTATGGTAGCGATGCCTTGGCCACCACCTATGCACATGGTGGCTAGACCATACGTTCCCCCCTCTTGCTTAAGAGCATGCACGAGGGTGGTGAGGACTCGCGCGCCGGAGGCACCGATGGGGTGACCCAGAGCGATGGCTCCACCGTAGAGGTTCACCTTGCTCATGTCGAAGCCCAGCTCCTGCGCCACGGCGCCGGCCTGGGCGGCGAAAGCCTCGTTGGCCTCGATGACGTCCAGTTGCTCCAGCTTCATGCCGGTCTTCTCCAGCACCTTCTTGGTGGCGTAGTAGGGGCCCATGCCCATGTACGCCGGGTCGAGAGCGGCGGTGGCGTAGCCGACTATGGTCGCCAAGGGCTTGAGGCCCTTCTTCTCCGCCCACTCGGCTGAGGCGACCACGAACGCGGCGGCCGCGTCGTTGATGCCCGACGCGTTACCGGCGGTCACTGTCCCGCCTTCCTTCTTGAAGGCGGTGGGCAATTTGCCCAGGCCCTCGAGGGTGGTGTCGGCACGGACGTGTTCGTCGGTGTCGAACACTATGGGGTCACCCTTGCGCTGCGGTATCACGACTGGCACGATCTCGGCCTTGAACTTGCCGGCCTTGATGGCCGCCCCGGCCTTCTGCTGGCTGTCGAAGCCGATCTTGTCCTGCATCTCGCGGGTGATGCCGTACTTCTCCGCAACGTTCTCGGCCGTGACACCCATGTGGATGTTGTTCATGGCGCACTGCAGACCGTCCAGGATCATCTCGTCCTGAAGCACTCCGTCGCCCATGCGGTAACCCTTGCGGGCGCTCGGCACCAGATACGGAGCCATGCTCATGTTCTCCATGCCACCGGCCACGATGACCTCGGCCTCGCCGGCCTTGATAGCGTCGGCGGCCAGGTGCACTGACTTCATGCCCGAGCCGCACACGATGTTGATGGTGAAGGCAGGGATCTCTTGGGGCAGTCCGGCCAAGAGCATGGCCTTGCGGGCGGGGTTCTGGCCCTGCCCAGCGGTGAGGACGTTGCCCATGATGACTTCTTCGACATCAGCGCCGTCGATGCCGGCCCGCTTGACGGCCTCAGCGATGGCGATAGAGCCGAGCTGGGTGGCAGGGATGTCGGCCAAGGTACCAAGGTAACGGCCGACCGGGGTGCGCGCGGCGCTAAGGATCACTACATCTCGAGACAAGGGGGATCTCCTTTCATAACCACACGTGCTTCTGACGCACGAAATGTACTGGGAGAAGATACCACCCCACGGCCAGAGGCCGCGGCCCGGGCCGCCGCGCGGCGGAGTCCGGCAGCGCGACCGAGCGCGCCGCTCAGGCCAGGGGCGACCCGCACTGTCTCTCCAGCCAGTTCATTATGAGCGCCACGACTTGTGGGTCCAGCGGTCGCTTCACTTGCTCCTTGTAGGTGGAGAGTCCGGGGGGATTCGGGTCGGCGCGCAGTAGGTGCGTCACCTCCGGCAGCACGTGAGACTCGAAAGGTGACTTGACCAGGCCCGCCATCCTCTCCAGATTCCCCGGATCGACCTGGATGTCCTTGCCGCCTGTGATCGCGAGCACAGGCACTGTGATCTTGGGCAGATCGACGCTGGGGTCGTATTCCACGAACTCCCGGAGCCACTTGGCATTCACCTTCGCCACCAGCTGCACGCGGAAGGAGTCGGCGGTCGACCGTTTGATGCGTTCGAGCTGCTTCGCCTGCGACTTCATAACATCGATGCGGAAGAGCTTGATGATGAAGCCTTGGAACCCCTTGATGCTATTGCCCACCTCGTGCGCCTGCCAGCGTAGCTCGTCCTCGCCGAGCCTGGCCCCACCGGCCAGCAGTATCACGCCCGCCAGACCCGGCGTCCGGGCGGCGACCTTGGTGGCCAAGTAGGCGCCCTCGCTGTGGCCGACCAGGAAGATCTTGTCCTCTTTGACCAGCGGGTGATCCCTGACGCACTCGATCGCCGCCTCGACGTCGTCGGCGTTGTCCGACAGACCGGCGGTCCAGAAGTCGCCCTCGCTCGCGCCCACACCCCGTTTGTCGAAGCGAAAGGAGTCGAATCCGCTCCGCTTGAAATGCCCGGCCAGTTCCCCGAAGACGTTGAGGCGGAACCGCTTGTGGTTCTCGTCGCGATCGACCAGACCCGAGCCTGAAATCGTGATGACGCAGGCCGACCGACGGGGATGCTCCCCCACGGACAGCGTGCCCGCTAGGCGCAGCCCCCACGACTCGAACGTCACCTCATGATCATGCTCCAGGTCGTCTGCCTGCACTCTAGTCACCTTTCTTCGGGGTGAGGTCCCCCGGCCCAGGGCCGCGGACCGGCCAGGGCTTTGTTGATAGGTATGCCGTTGCCGTCCAGAAGCTCGACGATCTCGGGGGTCTGCGGCCAGAACTCCTGCTCCCGCTCCTTGGCGGCCGTGTCCCCGGAGGACACGAAGACCACCGTGACGCGGAGCTCGCCGTCTATGTCATCCACCAGCAGCTGGTAGCCCTGCGACAGCCACTTGCCCAGCTTGGCTTCGTATTCCCGAACAAGCACCGGGTCCATGACGCCCCCTTTCGCATCACTCAAGAACAGACTCCGCCCTGTGGCCGGTAGCAGACCTCCTGGTCCAGCGGTCTCTCAGTCCTATTCTCTTACCGATGCGCCCGGGGCGCAAACCCGACCGGCCTCCGCGGCTGAGGCGACCGCCGTCGGCTGCCGATGCGGCCTTCTCGTGCAGCCGGCGGCCGGCGCCGCGCGGCGGGCCTACGCCGCGGTCTCGCGAGGACGCCAGCCCGCACTGAAGAGGAAGAACAGGGCGGAGGTGCGACCCAGGTGGGTGAAGGTGCTCGTCAGCTCCTCGGCCACGGCGTCGAGGTCTTCGTCCGCGCCCAGCTGGGACAAGTAGACATGAAACGAGGGATAGGCCCCCACGCGCTCGGTGAAGATGGCCGCATTGCTGATGACCGCCTCGATCTTGCGCCGGTTGCGGATGACGGCCTTGTCCTGCAGCAGACGATCGACGTCCGCCTCGTCCATATCCTTGACCTTCGCGGGGTCGAAGGAATGGAACGACTGGGTTATGTCCGGCCAGCGAGACTCCACTACCTTGGGACCCAACCCGGCGGAGAAGACCGCCCGCGCGAGCAACCCGAAGTACTCCTGATCGGATTGGGGATACTCACCGGCGCGCTGCATCCAGGTCTGCTTCTCGAACATGATGCCTCCTTGCACTCTCACGTATGTGGACGCTATGCGACCAGCCGATGGTAGAGAGAGGCACCGCAGAAGCGGATACGACGTAGGTTGGGTGTTGGACCGCTACTGGACGCTGCGCGCCAGCCACTCGCGGGCGAGGGCGCCGCGGTCGCTGAGATCGAGTTCGCGCAGAGTGTGGTCTGGGGTGAGTTCGACGATGCGGTCGGCCAGACGGAGCGCTTCGGGCAGTTCGTGGGTCACGTAGACCATGGTGGTGCCGCGCTCCTTGATCAGCCCCTCGAGCACGCTCATGAGCGACTTCTTGAGCTCCGCATCCAGGTTGGAGAACGGTTCGTCCATGATGAGCACGGTGGGCTCCACGGCAAAGGCCCGAGCTAGCGACACCCGCTGCGCCATGCCGCCGCTGAGTTCAGATGGGTGATAGCGCTCAAAACCGGCCAAGCCGACTCGCTCCAACCACCGGGCGGCCGCTGCGCGGGCCGCCACCTTGTCGGCGCCCGCCGCGCGCAGGGGCGCGGCCACGTTGTCCAAGGCAGTGCGCCAGGGCAGGAGGCGCGGCTCTTGGAACGCATACCCCACCGGGCCCTCGGCCACGGTCACGGTGCCCGAATCGGGAGCCAAGATGCCCGTGATCAGCTTGAGGATGGTGGTCTTGCCCGAGCCGGACGGTCCGACTACGCCCACGATCTGGTTGGCGGCGACCTCCAGCGAGACATCGTGCAAGACTTTGAGCGAATCGAAAGACTTGCTCACACCCTCCAGCGCTATCCCGCCGCCACTCGTCACGCGACCACCTTTCTCCACCGCAGCACCCTGCGCCTGAGCGGCCGCAAGATGCCGAACTCCAGCACTGCCATGAGGGCCAGCAGTAACACTATCCAGGCGTAGACCTCGGGCATCTCCAGATTGCTCTTGGCCCGGCCGAAAGCGTGACCGATGCCGCTCATGGAGCCGAGGACCTCAGCCAGGACCACCGCCCGTACCGCCACGCCGGTCGCCAGGGTGAGGCCGGCCAAGGCGGAGGCAGCCGTCCCGGGGAGGTAGATCTCGGTCAGACGGAGGCGCCTGGGAAAGCGGTAGACCTGCCCGAGCTCCACCAGCCGGGGATCGAGGGCCAGCACCCCCGCCACCGTGTTCACGTACATGGTCGGGGCCACGATGAAGGCCACCACGAAGATGACGCTCCAGTCGCCCAGCCCGAACCACAGCAGAGCCAAGACGGCGACGATCACCGCCGGCACGGTCATGCCCACCCAACGAACGGGCTCCAGAAAGGAGCGGAGGCGTGGGGACAGCCCAGCGAACATGCCCACGACCCAGCCCGACACGGCCCCCAGGGCCAGTCCGATGACGAGCCGCTTGAGGGTGATGAGGAGCTGTATCCAGAGGTCCCCGCCGGCGGCCATCCGACCCAGGGCCTCGGCGGTCTCCACCGGGGAGGCGATGAAGATGGGGTCGACCCAGACGGAAAGCAGTTGCCATACGACCAGGAGGGCCGCGACCCCGAGCAGGGCGTAGAGAACCCGGGTGCGGCGCGCCACGGGGCCGGGGGCCTGGGGCCCGGCGGCCTGCCGCGCGTCAGAATCGTTATTCGGTGTAGTAGAAGTCATCGTCAGGCAGCATACCTCCGATGACCGCTGGCGACATGTCCATGAGCGCGGTAAAGAACGCTTGCAGAGCGGGTTTGGCTTGCTGGGCAGTCTGATGAGCCCAGGTGATGTTCTGAAGCGAGGCGGTCATCACGGCCGCCTTGACTCCCAGTTCGGGCAGTTCGGTCTCCAGCAGCTCGCCTGCGGCTTCGGGGTTGGCGAGCAGCCAGTCCACGGCCGCTGCGTACTCCCGCTCGAACGCTGCGATGACCTCGGGCTTGTCCAAGACGGTGGCGGTGGCCACCACGCCCGCGATGGGCGTCAGTAGCGCGCCTTCGTCGGCCGCAGCGCCGGTCGCCGCCGCCCAGGCCTCGTCGAAGGCCAGAGCGCGCCGCAGGGGCACCGGTTTGTCCTTGCTCTGCAGCAGTACGGCGGTAGCCAGGGGCTCAGAGAGCACGGCGTTCTGCACTTCACCGGCCAGGAGCAGCTGGGAGGCCTCAGTCGGGTCGGTGGCATACCGCAGCTCGAAGTCAGTCGCTGGATCCAGGCCCTCACCAGTGGCGAGGTACTGGAACATCACGTCAGGGGCGCTTCCTTGAAACGGGACCACCAGGGACTGACCCTGGATATCGGAGAAACTGGCGGCTTCGGCATCGGCCGTGATGAGGTAGGTGATGTTCCACACCGAGATGTCGAGTAGACGCAAGGGCACGCCTTTGTTGTAGAAGGTGGCCGCGTTGTTGGAGGGCACCGTGACGAAGTCGCCCTGCCCTCCGGCCAGCATGGCCTTCAACTGGTCGGCGTTCTCCCAGATGACCACCTCGGTCTGTGCGGCGACATCGGATAGCTTGTCGTTGGCCGCGATGTAGGCCATGGGGATGGCCATCGGGCCCGGGGGAGCTACCAGCGTCAGCTTGTCCAGCTTGGCCGTGGTGACGGTGGTGGTCGTGGACGATCCGCAGCCGCTTAGAAGCACAAGCGCGATGACCAGCGCGGCGCCTACGGCGAACGGTCTAGCTAGCTTTGACATCTCGATCGGCACACCTTTCTTGGGACACTCTGACTGACACGGTGACTAGATGGGGCAGCCGTCAATCCTCGAAGTCCATCCTCTGCACCGCGACGCCCTTCAGGCCCTGGAGCTCCTTGTAGAAGTCCTCGGCCTCAGGACCGAAGGCATCCAGGAGCAACAGACCGCTGGGCGAGCAGCTGGTGGCGTCGGCATCGTGCAGCCCAAGACGCGTGCGGATGTTGCATCCATACTTGGTCAGCACAGCCTGTACGGCCGGCACGCTCTCCACCCGATGCGTTATGTGCACGCCGAAGATCATATGATCCATGGCTCCTCCTCAATCACGAGTATTTAATCACAACTTGTTTACTCACCTATAGGGACCGGGCCGCTCATCCCGCTCTGCACAGTGCTTACCCAGAAGTTGAATTCTCGTACCCGAGGTAGTAGATTGTGAAACGCGTAACGGCGTTACGGCAGTAACACCATCTCCGATTGTTCGTTGTCGAAGGATGCGTGCGTGTTCGGGTGACGAACCCAGCTAAAACAGCGATCTCGCGCAAGACGGTAGGCAGGCTCAGCCTCTACCGGCGGTTGCTCGATGACCTCAAGGCGTCCGGCACGGTCAACGTCTACTCGCATCAACTCGCCCACCTCGCCGGGGTCAGCGCGGCCCAGGTGCGACGGGACTTCATGGTCATCGGCTACTCCGGCAGCCCCAATCGCGGCTACCAAGTGGACACTTGCCTGGCCAGCATCGCGGGTCTGCTCGACGGAGACGCCTACCAGGATGTCGCCCTCGTGGGCGTGGGACGACTGGGGCAGTCGCTACTCACGCATTTCTCCGGCAAGCGCGCCCAACTGCGCATCGCCCTCTGTTTTGACACGGACCCCGCCGTGGCCGGCCGGTCCTTCCAGGGATGTGCGGTCCACAGTGCGGACGAGATGGAACGGATGGTGAGAGAGAAGGGCATACGCATCGCCATCTTGGCCGTACCCCCGGACAAAGGGCAAGAGGTCGCAGAGACGCTGGTGCGCGCCGGAGTCCGCAGCTTCGTGGACTTCACCGGCATCCCCCTGCGTGTGCCGGACGAAGTGTTCGTGGACCACATGGACATCACTTCGGCGCTCGAGTCGGCCGCCTTCTTCGCAAGGCAGGACCAAGAGCAGCAGAACGAACCCGCTGCAGCCGGCGACGGCGCGCCCGAAGGTGAAGAGGGCGCCGCGCCCCAGATGTTCCCGATAATCCACACTATCGACTCGCTGCTGGCCAAGGCCGACCTGACCCTGCTGGAACTCGCGGAGAAGATCGGTGCTACCGTCGTCGACCCCAACGGCAGCGGACAGCGCAAGATCACCAAGATCTACGCCGGCGACAGGGTCAGTGACCTCCTGAACGAGGCCTCAGACCAGACGCTCCTCATCACCAACCTAGTCAACCCCCAGATGATCCGCATGGCCGACCTCATGGAGGTGCCCGGCATCTGCTTTGTGGACGGTGCGGAAGTGGGCGCCGATCTTGTAGGTCTCGCTGAGCGAGACGGCATCCTGCTCATGGTGTCACCGCTGGGTGTGTTCGAGACCTGCGGCTTCATCTACCAGCTCCTTGCGCGCGAGGACCGAGAGAAGCGGGCAGGCTGAGGGAACAGACTCGTGGAATTCGTCTCATACGACATAGAGAGCATGGACTTCCGCAAGGCCGGAGCGGCTTCTCGCGCTCTCAAAGAACGCTTGAAGCTCATCGGTGCCGACGCCGAAGCCATACGCCGCACCATGATCGCCGCGTACGAAGCCGAGATGAACGTGGTCATACACTCGGTCGGCGGCAGGCTGGAGGCTTCGCTCGGCGCTTCTCAGGTGGACGTGGACGTGGTCGATCGAGGTCCCGGCATCCCTGATATCGACATGGCTATGACCGAGGGATACTCCACGGCCTGCGCTGAGGCGCGGGCGCTTGGGTTCGGAGCCGGCCTGGGACTGCCCAACATCAAGAAGAACAGCGACCGTCTGCGCCTGACCTCGCGGGTGGGCGAAGGCACGCGTGTCAGCTTCACGGTGGAGCTGCAGCCCGGCAAGACCGACGGAGCCCACCCGCTCTCTTTGCATGCTGCGCCCGAACTCTGCCGCGAATGTCGCGCTTGCCTGGCCGCCTGCCCCACCAAGGCCATGCGCGTGCGGGACGGCAGGCCCAGTCTGCTCGAGCACCTCTGCATCGACTGCGGTGAATGCATCGATGCGTGTGCCTTCGATGCGCTGGGCGTGCGCCAGGACCTCGGCTCTCTGGACGAGTTGGAGGACAAGGAGCAGATGCTGCTGGTCGTACCACCTGCTCTGCTCACGGACTGCGGACCCGAGTACACGCCGGCGCGGGTGTACGGCGCGCTGGGCGAGTTGGGCTTCGCCGGGGTGGCCATCACGGAGCCGCATGAAACGGCTTTGCGCAGCGCCGTTGTGGCCCGCGCCGCCGAAGCGGCCCAAGACGCCGAAGCGGCCCAGGACGCCCGGGCCGGCGCCCATGCGGCCACACCCGTGATCTCCACTTGCTGCCCCGCGGTGGTGAACCTCGTCGAACTGCGCTTTCCGGCTTTGACGCCGCACCTGGCCCCCTTCGCTTCTCCGCTGGAGGCAGCACAGACCTCTTGCGCGGAACGGCCCGCGGCCTTCGTGGTCTCGTGTCCGAGCCAGCGTTCGGCGCTCACAGCAGCAGCCGAAGACGGACGAGGCCCCGGGGCATACCTGCATCCGCAAGTGGTGCGCCAAGCCGTGATGGAGAGACTCGTGCGCGGGCCCGCTCCTGAAGGCGCCTTGGACGGCCCGCGCGACCAGGGCGGTACGGGCGCCGTCGGCCACAGCGACGAGGCCGCGACCTGCCCCCCTGCGCGGTCCGAGCCGCCGCTCGTCGTCACCGGAGCGGCCCATGTCACTGCCGTGTTCGAACAGATCGAGGACGGGGTGCTGACCGACGTGAGTGTCGTGGAACCCTACCTGTGCGACGGAGGCTGCTTCGGCTCCCCTCTCTTCAGCCAAGACCACCACATAGCGGAGCGCCGCTGGACCCAGGGCCGACCCTCCGCGGACGCTGCGAGTCCGCCCCTGGCGGTACCCCGGCGCCGGCCCTTTGCGGCGCGTCCCGGCGTCCGTCTGGACGCTGACATGGGACTCGCCATCGAGAAGCTGGGCCGACTGCAGGGCACCATCGAAGCGCTACCCGGGAGAGACTGCGGCGCCTGCGGCGCCCCCACCTGCGCAGCACTCGCCGAGGACGTCATCATGCAGCGGGCCGAGCTCGGCCTGTGTCCCTATCTCCAGGCCACCGACAAGGAGGATGTCCGGCGATGACCCTGCACGAACTGGTTCGAGCGTTGGATCTCATGGAGCTGACTCCGATGGTGGACGAAGACCCCGTGGTCACCGAGGCGTACGCCTCTGACCTCCTCTCCGACGTACTGGCCAACGCCCCCGCGGGCGGAGTGCTGCTCACCCTGCAGGTGCACCTCAACGTGATCGCGGTGGCCGGGCACGCGGACATGGCGGCCGTGATCTTCACCTCGGGCCGCAAACCCGAAGACGAGGTGGTGGACAGGGCGGTCCAGGAGGGCGTCGCCCTCCTCTCCTCCGCCGAGGACACCTTCAACCTGGCGGGTCGACTCTATGCGCTCGGCGTCAGGGGGGTCGGCGCTTGAACGCGTCCCCCGCGACTGTCCGGGCGCTGCGTCCGTATCTTGCCGACTTGCACGTGCATACGGCTCTGTCCCCCTGCGCTTCTGACGAGATGACCCCGCCGGCCATCGTGGCGGCGGCGACCAAGGCCGGTCTGGACCTCATCGCAGTCTCCGATCACAACACGGCCGGGAATGTCGCCGCCGTGCAGCAGGCTGCAGTTGCCGCCGGTGACGGACTCACCGTCCTCTCCGGCATGGAGATCAGCAGCTGTGAAGAGGCGCACATCCTGGGACTGTTCCCCGACGTGCACGCGGCGGAGGACGCGGCGGCGGAACTCCGAGCCACCCTCCCGCAAGCAGAGGCGGGTTATCACGCACGCTTCGGCGAGCAGCCCCTGCTGGACGAGCGCGGGCGGGAGGTGGGCAGAGAGACTGCCGCGCTGGCCGCCGCCTCTACCTTCGACCTCAACTCCGCAGTCGAGCTCATACATAGAGCGGGAGGCCTCGCCCTCGCCGCCCACGTAGACCGCAAGGCGTTCAGCGTGTACTCGCAGTTGGGTTTCTTTCCTCATGAGGCCGGGTTTGACGCCGTGGAGGTGTCGCGACAGGTCCCCGCGGATTCTCCTCGTATGTGCACGTACTCGGCTCTCGGTCTGCCCTTGGTAGGGTGTTCCGACAGCCACTTCTTGGACGAGATAGGCACCGCGGCTACCGAGCTGCGCATGGCCGCGCCGGAGTTCGATGAGATCGTCCTGGCTCTCGCCGGGGCCAAAGGCAGGAGTGTGGCCCGTGCATGACCTCTCTCTGTATCTGTTGGAGCTATTGGAGAACTCCATCCGCGCCAGGGCGATGCGAGTTGAGATCGGTCTTACTATGGACCAGGCCACGGACGAGCTACGGCTCGTCGTGGACGACGACGGCCGGGGCCTCGACGCGGCGCCCGAGAGCGTCCTCGACCCCTTCTACACCACCAAAGCCCACAAGAAGACCGGCTTGGGGCTCAGCCTGCTCCGCGCCGACGCTCAGGCCGCCGGCGGCGATGTGACCATAGGCCCGTCACCTTCGCTGGGCGGCGCTCGAGTCGAGGCCTACATGCAGCTGAGTCACGTGGACCGCGTGCCCCTGGGCGACGTGGGCGAGACGGTCAAGGTGACCGCCGTCACCAACCCCGACGTCGAGTTCTACGTCAGCTTGACCGGAGACCTTTTTGATCCGCCGCTACTGCGGGCTTCGCCCGCCGTCGCGGCCGCCCGGCTGGCGGAGACGCCTGCCGCCTGTTGACCGATGAGCGAGCAATCGACAAGGGAGTCGTGCATGACCGTGGATAGTGAGCAGAAGATCGGCGCCTGCGAGGGCTGCGAAGAGGCGTCGGAGGAGGAACTACTGGCCCGGCTGGATGAAGTGCTGGAGCGGTACAAGGATGCCCCCGGAGGCCTCATACCCGTCCTGCAGCAAGCACAGGGCATCTTCGGCTACCTGCCCGAGGTCGCTCTCAAGCGGGTCGCGAGAGGGCTGGACAAGCCGTACAGCGAGGTGGCCGGGGTGGTGAGCTTCTACTCGTTCTTCTCCACCATCCCCAGGGGCAAGCACGTCATCCGGGTCTGCCTGGGGACGGCCTGCTACGTGCGTGGAGGCATGCAGGTGCTGGACGCCATCCGCGACAAGCTCGGCATCGACGTGGGCGGCACCACCGAGGACCGCACGTTCTCACTAGAGGTAGCCCGCTGCTTCGGAGCCTGCGGTCTGGCACCGGCCGTATCCATAGACGACGACGTCCACCGGCGGGTCAAGGTCTCGCAAGTAGGCCAGATACTCGCCAGCTACAACGATCAGGAAGAGGTGACCGAGAATGTCGCCAGCTGAGAAGCCAGGCAAGATCAACAGCCCGGCAGACCTGCTCGCTATCAAAGAGCGTACGCAGAGAGAGAACGCCCTCCGCGAGGACGGCTACCACGTCCTGACCACCGTCCACATGGGCACCTGCGGTATCGCCAGCGGCTCGCGCGAGGTGCTCTCGACCATGGTGGACGAACTCTCAGCCTCGGGGCGTCTGGACGTCCGGGTGGCAACTTCAGGCTGCATCGGCGCGTGCGAGCACGAGCCGGTGATGACGGTGGAGGTGCTGGGTCAGCCCAAGGTCATCTACGGTGACCTGACCGCCGACAAGACCAAGGAGATCTGGCAGCAGCACGTGATAGACGGAAAGCTCGTGCCCCAGTACCTGGTCAGCTTGGGTGGTGAAGAATGAGCGCGGCTACGCAGCCCGGTGCCGCCACCCAGACCGGCGCCACCAAGACCCCCCACATGCACATAATGATGTGCTTCGGCACCGCCTGTCTGTCCTCGGGGGCCGAGAGCGTGAAGTCCGCGCTTGAGGAGCAGCTGAAGCTGCAGGGCGCGGAGGCCGAAGTCGGTGTGATAGAGACCGGCTGCAACGGCTTCTGTGCTGGGGGCCCGCTGATGGTCATCCACCCTGGCGGCGTCTTCTACAACAAGGTGACCCCTGAAGACACGGCCGAGATCGTGGCCGAGCACGTCATCAAGGGCCGCCCGGTGGAGCGCCTGATGTACGAGCACCCCACCACCAAGGACCGCATCCCCCTGTTCAAAGACATACCGTTCTTCGCGCGGCAGAACCTGCGGGTCCTCCGCAACAAGGGACGCATAGCGGCAGAAGAGATAGATGAGTACATCGCCAATGATGGTTATCAGGCGTTGGCGAAAGCGCTCACCGAGATGACGCCGGAAGGCATCATCAAAGAGGTCATGAGTAGCGGCCTGCGGGGCCGCGGCGGAGCCGGCTTCTCCACCGGCCTCAAGTGGGAGTTCGCGGCCAAGGCCAAGGGTGATGTGAAGTACATCCTCTGCAACGCCGACGAAGGTGACCCCGGTGCCTTCATGGATCGCAGCATCCTGGAGAGCGACCCACACGCGGTGCTCGAAGGCATGATGATCGGCGCGCGCGCCATCGGAGCCAAAGAGGGCTACATCTACTGCCGCGCCGAGTACCCCTTGGCCCTCGAACGCCTGGGGGTCGCCTTAGACGCCCTGCGCGATTACGGTCTGCTGGGCAAGAACATAATGGGCACCGACTTCGATCTCGACATCCACATCGCCCAAGGTTCGGGGGCTTTTGTGTGCGGCGAAGAGACCGCGCTGATGACGTCCATCGAGGGCAAGCGCGGCGAGCCGCGCCCGCGCCCACCCTTTCCCGCGCATAAGGGACTGTGGGGCAAGCCCTCGGTGCTCAACAACGTGGAGACCCTGGCCACCGTGCCCGGCATAATCCGCCAGGGCGCCGGCTGGTTCCGCACCGCCGGCACCGAGAAGAGCCCCGGCACCAAGATCTTCGCGCTCTCGGGCAAGGTCAACAACGTCGGCCTGGTGGAAGTAGACATGGGTATCCCTCTGGGCGACATCATCTACGAGATCGCCGGGGGCATCCCCGGAGGCAAGCAGTTCAAGGCAGTGCAGCTGGGTGGGCCGTCCGGCGGCTCCATCCCGCGCCAGCACTTGAACGTCCCTGTGGACTATGAATCGGTCCAGGAGCTGGGCGCCATCATGGGCTCCGGCGGACTCATCGTCATGGACGAGGATAGCTGCATGGTGGACATGTCCCGCTTCTTCTTGGAGTTCACCCAAGAAGAGAGTTGCGGCAAATGCGTGCCGTGCCGCGTCGGCACCAAGCGCATGCTCGAGATCGTCACCCGCATCTGCAACGGGCAGGGCGAAGAGAGCGACATCGAGAAGTTGGAGGAGCTGGGCAAGGTCATCAGGGACACCGCCCTCTGCGGGCTGGGCCAGACCGCGCCGAACCCCGTCCTCTCGAACCTGCGCTACTTCCGCAAGGAGTTCGAGGCGCACATCCGCGACCACTATTGCGAGGCGGGTGTCTGCTCGAGCATGTTCACCGCTAAGTGCACCAACGCGTGTCCGGCCTCGGTGAACGTCCCGGGCTTCGTGAGCCTGATCGGAGAGCGGCGTTTCGACGAGGCGCTGCGGCTGCACCGCGAGCGCAACCCGCTGGCCAGCATATGCGGCCGCGTCTGCTTCCACCCCTGCGAGAGCAAGTGCCAGCGCGGCACTATGGACGATCCGGTAGCCGTCCGGGGACTCAAGCGCTTCATGACCGAGCAGGAGAAGCAGCCGCAAGTGCCCGAGGTCCGCAAGAACGCCGCGAACGCCGAGAAGAAGATCGCCATCATCGGCGGCGGCCCTGCCGGCCTCTCCTGCGCCTACTTCCTCGCCCGGCTGGGATACAAGCCCACCATCTTCGAGCGCGAAGAGCGGGCGGGCGGCATGCTGGTGCAGGCCATCCCCTCGTACCGGCTGCCGCGCGAAGAGCTGGACCGTGAGATAGGCATGATCGAAGATCTGGGTGTCACTGTCGAGACCGGCAAGGCGCTGGGGCGCGATTTCACCCTGGCCAGCCTCCGTAACAAGGGCTACCACGCCGCTTTCCTGGGTGTCGGTGCCCCGAAGGGCGTCGGGCTGGGCCTCTCCAAAGAGGAGGGATCCGAGACCGGAGACGGCGTGGTAGACGCTCTTACCTTCTTGCGCGAATACAACGTAGACGGCAACCCGAAGGTGGGTGAGCAGGTCGCGGTGATCGGCGGTGGCAACTCCGCTATCGACGCCGCACGTACGGCCATGCGCTTGGGCGCCAAGCACGTCAACCTGATCTATCGCCGCCAGCGTGAGCAGATGCCCGCCTGGACCGAGGAGATACTGGCCGCCGACGAGGAGGGCATCACCCTACTCACCCTGACGGCCCCTGAGACCGTGATGCGCGACTCTGCCGGCAAAGTGACCGGCGTCCTCTGCAAGAAGATGGTCTTGGGAGACTATGACGCCAGCGGTAGGCGGCGCCCCGTGCCCGGCCGCGAGCCAGACTTCATCGTCCCGTGCGACCAGGTCATCGCCGCCGTCGGCCAGGCGCCCGAACCGCGCATGCTGTCCGGCGACCTGCCTATCGAGATGGTGAGCGGTTGGGTCAAAGCTGACGACCGCACAGGGGCCACCAGCCTCGACTGGGTGTTCGCCGGCGGCGACGCCGTCACCGGCCCAGCCTCAGTAGTCGAGGCCGTGGCCGCAGGCGAACGCGCCGCAGTGTCCATCGACAGGTACCTGACCGGCGAGGAACACGCCTTCTGGCGCTGTGAGGTCGCAGTGGACACCTACTTCGACCCTGACGCCGATCCGGTCGACACCCCGCGTGCCGCGGTCGTCTGTCTCGACCCAGAGGCCCGCGCCTGCACCTTCGACGAGGTCGAGTTGGCGTGGGACCTCGAGACCGCCTGTGCCGAAGCCAAGCGCTGCCTGCGCTGCGATTACGGCAAGATCCCTGGCGAGCCTGATCCAGCGGAAACTGACTCGGAGCCCGGCGCGAAGCCCGGTGCGGACGCCCTGGCAGCCATCGCCGATACACAAGGAGCAAGGTAATGCCCACTCTGACCATCGATGACATGAAGGTCGAGGTGCCCGACGGCACCAGCGTCCTGGAGGCCTGCCGCCGGGTGGGCGCGAAGGTCCCCACCCTCTGCCACATGGAGGGCATCGAGCCCATAGGCGCCTGCCGTCTGTGCGTCGTAGAGATCGAGGGCGCCCGCACGCTGGTCGCCTCTTGCACCCAGCCGGTGAGCGAAGGCATGGTGGTGCACACCAACACGCCGCGCGCGCGGCGCGCGCGGCAGGCCGTGCTGCAGCTCATCCTGTCCGAACACTGTGGGGACTGCTATGCCTGTGTGCGCAGCGGTGACTGCGAACTGCGCGGGTTGGCGCTCGACCTGCACGTGGTCGAGATCACGTGCCGGGGCGAGCGCACCCAGAATATGATCGACGACTCCACCCCCGCGTTGGTGCGAGACACGGGCAAGTGTGTCGGCTGCCGGCGGTGTGTCACCGTCTGCAACGAGGTGCAAGGGGTGGGTGCCCTGTTCGCCCAGAACCGAGGCTTCACCACCGTCATCGGTCCGGCCTTCGCCCGCAACCTTAGCGAGGTGGTCTGCGTGCAGTGTGGCCAGTGCGCCGCCGTCTGCCCAGTCGGAGCCATCACCGAGAAGACCGCGGTCGAAGCGGTCTGGGCGGCGCTCGACGATCCAGACAAGCACGTGATCGTCCAGACCGCCCCCGCCATCCGCGGCGCCTTGGGCGAAGAGTTCGACTACGAGCCCGGCACCGTGGTGACCGGCAAGATGGTCACCGCCCTGCGGCGCCTCGGCTTCGACGCCGTGTTCGACACCAACTTCACCGCCGACCTCACCATCATGGAGGAGGGCACCGAGCTGCTCACCCGCCTCAAGAAGGCCTTGGTCGACGGCGACGACGTGTCCCTGCCCATGTTCACGAGTTGCTCCCCTGGTTGGATCAACTACATGGAGCACTTCAACCCGGAGATGCTATCCAACCTATCCACCTGCAAGTCCCCCCAGCAGATGTTCGGCGCGCTGGCCAAGACCTACTACGCCGAGAAGCTGGGCATAGCTCCCGAGGACATCGTGGTCGTATCGGTGATGCCCTGCACGGCCAAGAAGTACGAATGCGCGAGGCCGGAGATGACCCGCGACGGCATCGCCGATGTCGACCTGGTGCTCACCACTCGCGAGCTGGGCCGGATGATCAGGATGGCGGGCATCGACTTCCGCAAACTGCCCGAAGACAAGATGGACCGCCCCTTGGGCATGTCCACCGGCGCGGCCGACATCTTCGCCGTCACCGGCGGGGTCATGGAGGCGGCCCTCCGCACCGCATACGAGATAGTCACCGGCGAGCCCTTCCCCTTCGCTGACCTGCACGTGACGCCCATCGCGGGTCTGGAGGGGGTCAAAGAAGCTTCGGTGACTATCGAGAAGACCACGCCGGAGTGGTCCTTCCTGCAGGGAGCGACCCTGAACGTGGCGGTGGCCCACGGGCTGGGCAACGCCCAGAAGGTGATCGACCGCATCAAGAGCGGCGAGAAGACCTACCACTTCGTCGAGGTCATGACCTGCCCCGGTGGCTGCATCGGTGGAGGCGGACAACCCCGCCTGACCTCCGACGCGGTACGCGAGGCCCGCATCAATGCCATCTACGCCGAGGACGAAGGTCGCGAGCTGCGCAAGTCGCACGAGAACCCAGACGTCAAGGCGCTGTACGACGAGTTCTTGGGCGAGCCCCTGGGACACAAGTCGCACGAGCTCTTGCACACCAAGTACGCGGAGAAAGACCGAGTCTAGTATTGTGAGGATGCCGGCGGTGACAACGGCCACTACCTTTGTGGCGCAGATGGCGAGGACGTCATGACCAGAGACATGTCAGCGCTCATCCTCATAGTCGACGACGACTACGACTTTCTCGAGGTCAATCGCTTGACCCTCGAGCGCGCTGGCTACCGCGTGACCACCGCGGCCGAGCCCAAGCAGGCCCTCGCCCTCATGGAGAAGGAGAGGCCCGACCTGGTGATCACCGACCTCATGATGACCACGCTCGACTCCGGGTTCCTGTTCGCCCGGGCCATCAAGGAGGATGAGCGCTTCGCGGGCATCCCGGTGATCATAGCCACTTCGGTCTCCAGCGCTCTGGGTCTGGACTTCCGGCCGCGCACCGAAGAAGAGCGCGCCGACATGTCTGTCGACGCCTACTTCGACAAGCCGCTCGACCGAGCCCACCTGCTGTCCACGATCGAGGAACTGCTCGCTGTGACCGGGGCGGGGGCCGCTGCGCCCGGGGCGGGCGCCGCGCCGGCGCCGCGCCGCCGACGACGCCCAGGGAACCTGATGCCTACCTGGGACAACCCCCTCATCACCATCGTCGCGGACAAGTGCCGCATGTGCTACGCCTGTGTGCGCGAGTGCCCGGCCAAGGCCATCCAGGTCACGGACGGGCAAGCGCAGGTCGTCCAGCCTCGCTGCATCGGTTGCGGCAACTGCCTGCGTGTCTGCAGCCAGAACGCCAAGCAGGTGCGCGACGACACCGAGCGCGCCATGGCTCTGCTGGACTCCGGCACCCAGGTGGCCGCCATCGTGGCCCCCAGCTTCCCCGCCGAGTTCGTGGACATGTCGACGAGCACCTTGGTGGCCATGATCAGAGCGCTGGGCTTCACTTCGGTGCACGAGGTAGCGCTCGGGGCCGATCTCGTGGCCAAGGCCTACCAAGACCTGCTGGCAGAGAATCCAGAGAAGCGCTACATCACCACGCCCTGTCCGGCAGTGGTGTCCTACGTGTGCAAGTACCATCCACATCTCATCCCCAACCTGGCCCCCTTGGTCTCACCCATGGTGGCCATGGCTCGGCTACTCAGGCATGAATTGGGCGACGACCTGCAGGTGGTCTTCATAGGTCCTTGCGTGGCCAAGAAGCGCGCCTCCGTGGACACCACCCATCACGAGATCGAGGCGGTGCTCACCTTCGCCGAGCTGCGGAGCATGTTCGCGAAGCGAGGCCTGGATCCCCGAGACTTCTCCGCTGACGACGAGGTTCGATCCTCCGTACGGTGGGGTCGGCATGGTGTTTCCCATACCTGGAGGCCTCCTCCAGACGGCGGGGATGAAGGAGGACCTACTCACCGGCGAGGTATTGATCGCCGACGGTCGAGATGAGTTCGTGGACACCGTCTGCGAGTTCGACGCCTCTCATTCCGACACCAAGCTGCTGGACGTACTCGCCTGCCAGGGCTGCTACTCGGGCGCAGGTATGACCAGCGACCTCCCCCTACTCCAGCGCCGCACCCTGGTCAGTGCGTACTCCCGCGACCGTCTCGCCGGGTTCACCGAAGAAGATCTGCGGGCCTTTGCGGAGTCCCTCGACAAGTATCCGGAGCTGGACCTCTCCCGGGAACACGAAGCCAACGAACAGACCCTAGGGGACGAACCCACGCCCAAGGAGCTGGACGAGATCCTTCACCGGATGGGCAAATTCAAGCCCGAGGACCAGCTCAACTGCGGAGCCT
The DNA here is from genome assembly GCA_963718375.1 of uncultured Actinomycetes bacterium. Classification (GTDB taxonomy): domain Bacteria; phylum Actinomycetota; class Thermoleophilia; order RBG-16-64-13; family RBG-16-64-13; genus RBG-16-64-13. Next base: position 966,160 of record CAVQZD010000005.1, read on the forward strand.
GCGGCTACGAGGGTTGCCTGGAGCACGCGCGCGCCGTGTACGCCGACCTAGCCGACTCCGACATGTGCCTGCCCCACACCATCGAACAGCTCCGTGAAGCCTACGGAGAGTTGGAGGTATCACATCGCTCGCTGGAGGAGGCCAAGGAAGCCCTGGAACGCTCGGGCAAGCTGGCAAGCATGGGTCAACTCGCTGCCGGCATCGCCCACGAGGTCAACAACCCCCTTGGTACCCTGCTCCTGCACGCCAATCTGCTGCTGGAGGAATGTGGCGACGACGCGGAGACCCGAGAGGACCTCGAGACGATCGTCGATCAGGCCAACCGCTGCAAGCGCATCATCTCCGGGCTGCTCAACTTCTCGCGTCAGAGCCGGGTGATGCGGCAGCGCTCGAACGTGACCGAGGTGATCGAGACGGACCATCCGCACCACGCCCACGGCCGAAGGCGTGGAGTTGGTGCTGGAGAACGATCTCTCTGACCCCATGGCCGACATCGACCCCGACCAGATGGTGCAGGTCTTCACCAACCTCATCACCAATGCCCAGCAGGCCATGCCCGAGGGCGGTACGCTGACCATCAGCCTCAGCGACGATCCGGACACAGTCACCATCAAGTTCACCGACGAGGGGCAGGGCATCCAGCCGGAACACATGCCCCACCTCTTCGACCCCTTCTTCAGCACCAAGCCGCTGGGCATGGGCACCGGTCTGGGCCTGGCGGTGACTCACGGCATAGTCAAGATGCACAAGGGCAATGTGACAGCGGAGTCCAACGCCGACCCGACAGCGGGACCCACTTGGACCGCGCTGACCGTCACGCTGCCCCGGCGCGAGACCGAGGAGGGCCGCTAGTTGACGGGCCCGGCACAGACCCTGCGCGTGGTCATGGTGGACGACGAGTTGCCGCTCAGCTCCGCGGTCAAACGCATCCTCGCCAAGTACCAAGGGCACGTCGAAGCCGTGGATGTGGATGTCACCTACGACTACACCCACTTCCCCACCGGAGAGGGCTTCCTAGAGAGCCTCGCACGCGGAGATGAGTACGATCTCCTGCTCCTGGATCTGAAGCTGCCCGGACTCAGCGGGATGGAGATACTGGCCGAACTGGCCAAGCAGGGGCGCCAGTTGGTGACCATCATGATCACCGCCTACGCCACCTTCGAGACCGCTGTCCAGGCGACCAAGCTGGGCGCCTACGACTTCTTGGCCAAGCCGTTCTCGCCGGACGAGCTACGCTACTCGCTACGCAAGGCCACAGACCAACTCATCCTCAGCCGCGAGGCCCGCAGACTGGCCGGCGAGGAGCGCCAAGTGCGCTTCAACTTCATCTCCGTCCTCTCCCACGAGCTCAAGGCCCCGCTCAACGCCATCGAGGGCTACCTCAAGTTGCTGCAGGAGGACGAGACTCCCGAGCAGTGGCAGATGATGATAGGCCGCAGCCTCATCCGCTTGGACGGCATGCGCAAGCTCATCTTCGACCTCTTGGACCTCACCCGCATCGAGTCAGGCCAGAAGGCCCGCCAGTTCACCGAGGTCGACGTGGCCGAGGTCGCGCGACGGACCATCGACCTCTTCGCCTCCGAGGCCGCTGATCGAGGCATCACGGTCACTCTCTCCGCCCCCGAGCCGGTCATGATGGTGGCTGATGCGAGTGAGTTGGAGATAGTCCTCAACAATCTGGTGTCCAACGCTGTCAAGTACAACCGGGACGGCGGAACGGTCAAGGTCTCGCTCGCCCGCAAGGACGAAGAGGTGCTCATCGAGGTCACCGATACCGGCATCGGACTGACCGCCGAGGAGGCGGCCAAGCTCTGGGGCGAATTCGTCCGCATCAAGAACGAGGATACGTTCAAGATCCTGGGGAGCGGATTGGGGCTCTCCACCGTGCGCAAGTTGGCCCACCTCTACGGCGGTGAGGTCTCCGTGGAGAGCGAACGCGACGTAGGCAGCACCTTCCGCGCGACCCTCAAAGACGCCGCGCAGATCGAGACTCCCGGCAACTAGAGCTTCGGCTTGCCTCCGCTGAGGGGCGGTATCCGTCCAAGGCTGATTCGCACCCCACGTAGCGCGGGTGACAATGCATGCGAAGACAGGCCAGGAGGTATAATGAGGTCACCTAACGCACTACATGCAGTCGAGGTGCCCGCCATGCCCAGCATCGGCCTTCGTCATCTGAAAACCCATGCGTCCGAGGTCTTGCGGGACGTCGAGGAGAACGAGGTCAGGTACGTGGTCACCAACCGGAACAAACCCATGGCCATCATCATCCCCTATACCCCGCGCGAAGCGACCGAACCTCAAAGCGCGGACGAAGCCTTGGCGGCGTTCTTCGCTGCCGGGGAACGAGTGAAAGAGGCCTGGAACAGTCCGCTCTCGCCGGCCGAAGTCATACGCGAGATGAGGCGGTAGCCGCTCGTGCTCAGCCGAGTCACTCTCGATGCGAGCGTAGCTGTGTGCGCGTCTTTTCCAGCCGAGACATACTTCGAGGATAGCCACCGTTTGCTCGACTTGCTGGTGCAACGCCGGGCCATGATCGTGGTCCCCACTCTCTTGCGAGCAGAGATCGCAGCAGCGGTGAGAAGGACCACCGGCGACGTGAACACAGCCAAGGCCATCGATGAGTCGTTCGTCCGCCTGCCCGGAGTGGTCTTCCAGGCGCTGGATGAGCGGATGGCCGACGCGACCGTGCAGATGGCCATGGCTACAGGCCTCAGGGGAGCCGATGCCGTGTATGCAGCCACCGCGCGTCACTTCGGCGCTACGCTCATCACTCTCGACGAAGAACAGAGGACGAAGTTGCCCGCGGACATGACCGCCCTCTACCCATCGGAGGCCCTGCGGGCCATCTAGCCGCGGACGCTATTGGCGACCGACGACGAGAAGCTACAATAGGTGCTACTGTCGCATCGGCCTACTTATTTACTTGAATAAGTAACAAGAGCAAGGAGTGATGGGGTGGCTAAGATCCTGATCGTTGACGACGACCCCGACATGGTCGAAGCCAGCCGGATCGTTCTCGAGAGAGACGGTCATACGGTGGAGAGCAGCTCAGGCATGGAGACAGGCCTCCAGAAGCTGGCGGACCTCGAACCCGACCTTCTGATACTCGACGTGATGATGGAGGAAGCCGACGACGGCCTCCGCTTCGCCCGCCAGGTGCGCCGCGACGGCAACGACCTGCCCATACTCATGCTCACCAGCGTCAACCGCGCCTTGGGCATCGAGATAGGCAAAGACGCGGAGATGGTCCCGGTGGACGAGTTCTTGGAGAAGCCACTCGACCCGGCCGCTCTTTCGGCCAAGGTAAAGGAGCTGCTTGCCGCCAGAGGAGCCGCCTCATGACCACCGCAGAGCAGCAGGTGCTCCGCGGCGAGATCGTCGAGATCGCGGGGCACACCAATTTCAGCCGCGCCTCCCTCGTGCCTATCCTCCGGTTCATCAAGGAGAAGTACCGCGGCATCGACAGCGAGGCCATGCAGATAGCGGCGGACGTGCTGAGTATCCATCCTGTCGAGGTGGACGCGGTCTCCACCTTCTACTCCTTCCTCGACCCGGCCGCTCAGGGTCAGTACGTCTTCCGTCTTTGCCAGACCTACTCCTGTGAACTCGCGGGCAAGCAAGAAGTCCAAGCGGAGTTGGAGCGCGATCTGGGCATCCGGTTCGGTGAGACCTCCGAAGACGGCGCCTTCAGTCTCGAGTATCGCCAATTGCATGGGCATGTGCGACCAGGGGCCGGCCATGCTCGTCAACGATGCGATCTACACCAAGCTGACTCCCAACAGAGTGCATGAGATCGTCCAGGACTACCGGAAGCGGGTCACAGACGGTGCCGAGGCCAAGACAGCGACGAACGAGGAGGTGGCCTCGCTATCTCAGGCGGCCAACGAACTCTGCTTCACCCACGCCGACCCTGGCGACGGCCTCAAGAAGGCCCTGGCCATGTCACGCGGCGATCTCGTGGACCTCATCCGCGACTCCAAGCTCAAGGGCCGGGGCGGCGCCGGCTTCCCCACCGGCGTCAAGTGGGACCTGGCCGCCGCCGAGAAGCGCGGCCCCAAGTACATCATGTGCAACGCCGACGAAGGCGAGCCGGGCACCTTCAAAGACAGGCTGATACTCAGCCAGTTCCCCGATCTGGTGATGGAGGGTATGACCATAGGCGCGCGAGCGATCGGCGCGCCACTCGGTCTCATCTATCTGCGCGCTGAGTATGCGTACCTGCGCCCGCTACTACTCGAGGTGATCGAGAGGCGGCGCAAAGAAGGTCTATTGGGCCACGACATCGGTGGTATCGAGGGCTTCAACTTCAACATCATGGTGGCGATGGGCGCTGGCGCCTACGTGTGCGGCGAAGAGACTGCGCTCATCGAGTCTCTGGAGGGCTTCCGCGGCGAGCCGCGCAACCGCCCGCCCTTCCCGGTGGTCTCCGGCTTCTTGAACCGCCCGTCGGTCGTCAACAACGTCGAGACCCTGGCCTGGGTGCCCTGCATCCTCAGCCGGGGCGTCGAGTGGTTCAAGAGCGCGGGTACTGAGACTTCTGCGGGCCACAAGCTGTTCAGTGTGTCCGGTGACTGCGAACGTCCCGGCGTCTACCAGTTCCCGTTCGGCATCACGGTCGCCGAGCTGCTCAAGGAGGTCGGGGGCGAGAACGCCAAAGCCGTGCAGATCGGGGGTGCCTCGGGCCACTGCATACCCCGCAAGGAGTTCGAGCGCCGCCTGGCCTTCGAGGACATCCCTACTGGGGGTTCGGTGATAGTCATCGGGCCTGCCAGGGACATGCTGTCTCTGGCTCGCAACCTGCTGGAGTTCTTCGTGGACGAATCCTGCGGCCAATGCACCCCCTGCCGGCTCGGCAACGCCAAGTTGTTGGGCGGTGTGGAGATGCTGCAGGCAGGCACCTGCTCCGATGAGTACCTGGATGACCTAAAGGGGCTGGCCAACACCATGCAGGTAGCCTCGAAGTGCGGCTTGGGTCAGGCCAGCTCAGTGGCGCTCCTTTCTATACTTGAGCACTTTGGAGATGAGATCCATGCCCGATAAGTCCACTCTCCCAACCAGGCGCGCGCCCCTAAGCCAGCTCTTCCAGCCCGATCTGGAGGCCCAGGCTCCGGCGCCCGACGCCATAGGGGCCACCGTCCCTGTGACCATCGACGGGGTGGAGACCAAGGTGCCCATGGGCACTACCATCCTCGAAGCGGCCAAGCAGCTGGGCATCCGCATCCCCACCCTCTGCTACCACCCCGATCTGGAAGTGGCGGGCATCTGCCGCATCTGCGTGGTCGAGGTAGAAGGGCAGCGCAACCTGCAGGCTGCGTGCGCCTATCCCGTCACAGCACCCATCAAAGTCAAGACCTACTCTAAGGCCGTGCGCATCGCCCGCCGTCACGTGCTCGAACTTCTTCTCTCCGAGCATTGCGGCGAGTGCTACTCGTGCATCCGTAACGGTCACTGCGAGCTACAGTCGCTGGCCGAGGAGTACGGCATCGTGGATCTTACGTTCGGGCGCTGCGACCTGCCCGTGCCCGTCGACGACTCGAGCTACTCGGTCGTCCGCGACATGAACAAGTGCATCCGCTGCCGCCGTTGCGTGCGCACCTGCATCGACATGCAGGAGGTGGGCGTACTGGAGGCCACCGGCCGCTCCGACCGGGTAGACGTGGCCACCTTCAACCACAAACCGCTTGCCGACGTGGTCTGCATCAACTGCGGACAGTGCATCAACCGCTGCCCGACCGCCGCGCTCTATGCGCAGCCGGCTCTGGCCCCCGTGTGGCAGGCTATCGACGATCCTACCAAGCACGTGGTCGTCCAGACCGCGCCTTCGCCCCGTGCCGCCATGGGTGAGATGTTCGGCCTGGAGCCGGGCACCACTGTGACCTATCAGATGAACACCGCGCTCCGGCGCATGGGCTTCGATCACGTGTTCGACACGAACTTCACCGCCGACCTGACCATCATAGAAGAGGGCACCGAGCTGCTGCTCCGGCTGTACAAGGCCCTGGTCCAAGGCGACGCCTCGGCGGCCCTGCCGCAGTTCACCAGCTGCTCTCCGGGCTGGGTCAAGTACTGCGAGCATTTCTACCCCGAGTACATCCCGAACCTCTCCTCCGCCAAGTCACCCCAGCAGATGTTCGGGGCCCTCATAAAGACCTTCTACGCCGACAAGATGGGTGTGGATCCCAAGGACATCGTCAGCGTCGCCATCATGCCATGCTCGGCCAAGAAGTTCGAGTGCAACCGTCCCGAGATGCGCGCCAGCGGTTATCAAGACGTCGACTTCGGTCTCACCACTCGGGAGCTGGGAGCGATGATGCACCAGGCGGGACTCGACCTGCCCACGTTGCCCAAGTCCGACTTCGACGATCCGTTCGGTGGCGCCACGGGCTCCGGACTCATCTTCGGAGCCACCGGCGGAGTGATGGAGTCGGCCCTGCGCACCGTCATCGAGCTGGTGACCGGCGAGAAGGTGGAATCTATCTACGAACACGGAGACATCACCCCCGTCCGCGGCTTCGAGGGAGTGCGCTACGCGGAGCTGAGGATCGACAAGGTCGGTCCGGTGCCCGATATCCTGAAGCACCTGGTCCCGGACTGGGAGTGGCTGAAGGGCGCAACCCTCAAGGTAGCGGTAGCCCACGGCACGGCCAACGCCAGGAGGGTCATGGAGGACATCAAGGCCGGCGGCAAGTTCAGCGAGTGCCACTTCATCGAGTTCATGGCGTGCCCCGGCGGCTGCCTGGGTGGTGGTGGCCAACCCATGCCCACCAGCCAGGAGATCCGCGCCGCACGGGCGAAGGCCATCTACGGCGAGGACCGCGAACTTACCGTGCGCAAGTCATACGAGAACCCGGCCGTGCTCCGCGTGTACCAGGAGTTCCTCACCGACGGGCCGTGCGGTCACAAGAGCCACGAGCTCTTGCACACCGAGTACACGGTCCGCGGCAAACACATCGACTGACGCGCCACACCCCTGCGCTCGACCGCGTTCGAGTACTCTCGATCACTCGCGCAGGCGTGTGGCGCGTCACCAATCGTATTGGTTCCGCACTTCCTGCGCGGATCAGACCATACGCAAGCACCCGCGACTTGAGCCCGGCTACTTCTTCTTCTTGCCGCCCTCTTCGGCCGCCGGTGGCTCCTCAGAGACCGGCGTCTCCGGCTCGGCCGGGGGCGCCACCTTCTCGGTCACCTCGGTCACCTCAGTCACCTCAGTCACCTCGGGCGCCGGTTCCACCTGCGCGGCGGGCTCCTGGAGTGCGGCCGCGGTCGCGACTGCCACATCCTCACCTGTGACGACCGTCGAAGCCTGCTGCTGCCTCATGGCTCTCATGCGGCGATCGCTGACTATCGCCCTCACCACGATGGCGATGAGCAGGGAGGCGAATGTGACACCGATGGAGACCCATAAGAAGTCTGACTGGAATGGGGTGAGTAGTGGCATCTCCAAGCTGGAAAGCCCCGGGTCCGTACCGAAGAGCACCCTGGCCGCCACCAGACCCACGAGAAGCAGCAGGGCCTGCCCGTAGCGGCGCATCAAAGGCCAGGTAAGACCCACCAACGCTGTTGCCACGACGGTCGTCCAGTTCAACGCAGCCCTGGCGACCTCCGGCATACTGACAGAGTGAGTCAAGTAGAAGACGGTGGCCACAAAAGCCGCGATGGCTACCGCCAGCACGACCCTGCACGTCCAGACGAGAAAACGCATCACTGAACCTCCTCACGAACCTAGGGCTTGTCGACACCGAAAGTCTCTCACAATTCAGCGCCTGATTCGGTCGTCCGCGTGAACGGGCGACACATTTCAGTTTCCCTCGTGCGCAACCGATACTAAACATGAGGGGGGGCTCCAACTAGGCTGACTGTGCGAGAGGTATGCAAGACAAGTCCGTCCTCCTCAACTCAGGACAGAGTCACGACGTAGTGCCCCTACCCACTGCGCGCGACTTCCTGGCGCGCGACTGCCCCACCGACTCCGAACGGCCTACGCTGGTGACTCTGCGCTGTCAGCAGGATGCCAAGGATAAGCAGCGGCTTGCCGTCTTCATACGCAACAAGCATGTCGGCTACCTGTCCTCCGGCGTCGATGCAGGCCTACTGGCCGCAGTCGAGGCGTGCACGCGGAAGAGAAAGACTGCCCGGGCCAGGGGCACGCTGTTCGTCCCCTCGAAGAAGTCCGGCAAGGTCCGGATCACGGTGAGCCTGGCTGAATCCGACCGCCTTGATCCGACTCCCCGGGAGGCGACCGACCAGCCCAAGTCTGCCAAGATCGTCCCGCCCGCTCCGCTGGACGAAGCGCGCGCGGAGGCCCTTGCTGTACACACCCAACCACCGACGTACCAAGCGCAAACCGATGACGAGCCCGAGCCGGAACCCGAGCCGGAACCCGAGCCGGAACCCGAGCCGGAACCGGAGCCGCAGCCACGACCGGCGCCTGCGCCCACGGCTCCCGTCGCGCAGAGGCCCCCACCCCCCCCTAGGTCTAGCGCGCCCGCCGCCGCACCCATGACGGGTGAGCCTCGAACGAGTGGGTCACCTGACCAGGCTGCGCCGGCCTCCCGGTCCAAGCCGTCCCTTGCCGATATCCTGAGTACTCGAGCAGCCTGGAATCCCGACCTGACCGACCCGAACCACAACCCACAGCCGGGCTGGCTGACTTACGGGCCGCGAGACGGCGGGCATGCGCCAACAGCGAAGGCAGACGCCAAGGCCTCGGCCATCACCGATGTAGAAGCCGGCGGGTTTCCCATGTCCGGGAGCAGTAAGACGAGACGGGAGGACACTAGCGGGTTCTTGACATCGCCGAGCGGCAAGACGAAACGGACAGGCGGGAGCGGTGATCTTGACGGCGATTGGGCCACCGGTTGGGAATCGTCCCCGCGGCCTGTGCCACCGGCTCCGCAGACACCGCGGGCCAAGAGATCCGGCGGAGGTACTGGCTGTGTAGTGCCGGCGGTGGTCCTGATAGTGCTGGCAGCCATAGGCTTCCTGGTCTGGAAGTACGTGTTCGACCCAAAGACGTTCACCGACCCGCAATATGGCTACTTATTCTCACATCCGCTCATCGCGGCGGCGACCGGCAACACGCTGTTCAAGTTCCCAGGGCCCAGACCCGATAGTGATTATTGGGGGACTAGCGAACCAGCGCGAGAGGCATGGAAAAGACAGCGATTCTGCTGAACGGGGGCCGGGACTATGAGGTCACGCCTTCGGCAGGTGCAGACACCTACCTGACGCGGCTCCTGGGAGCCGAAGCTGCGATAAGAGCCGTCTTCTTTCTTCATTCGGCGCAGGACGAAGAGGGCAGACAGCGCGTCTCCGTGTTTGTCGGCAGCCAGCAGGTCGGATACCTGAAGCCGGACATCGAGGATGGGATTCTGGCTGCCGTCAGAGCGTGCGAGATGCACGAGGCCGCGGTCCGCGCACGAGGAAGCTTCGCGATCTCCTGGGACCAGCCTGGCAAGGTGAGCATAACTGTCGACCTCTCCGATCCCGAACACCTGCTGTCCTCTCCTTTGTCGGACCAGGAGCCGGCGAGGGTGTTGGAGCCGGAGACCCCAGAGGACGCAGCCCCCTCGCTGTCGGCATCGTTCGAAGAAGCGGCGGCGTTGATGGACCTGGGCGACTTCCCAGATGCGACGCCGCAGCCCAAGAGCTCCACAGTCGAACTGGAGAGTTCGGTGACTCCCGGTGCGTCCGAGGGATGGAACGGAGACTACCCTGACTGGCCGCCCCCCGCGATAAAGCCCCTATCTCAAGCCGCGCCCACCTCCCTGGGCGACGCGCCGCGGGCGCCGGCGCCCGCGCCCGCGCAAGAAGCGCCGCAAGCCCAAGCTTACGAGCCCGACTCACGGGTCGCCCAGCCTGGCTGGTTGGCGTCAAGGACCCCACGCTCGGCCGAGCCCGACGCTCCGGGTGAGTATCCGGACACACCGTCCCACCGCACGAGCTAGCACAGCCACCACATCCCTTCCGTGCTTCCTACAAGACCGTTCTGGGTATAGGAACGGAGTCCGCACAAGGTGTTCGTACCAGATCAAGGGAAAGGATCTGCTATGGGACTCATGAAGGACTTCAAAGACATGAAGAACGTGGTCGCCGCGGCTCCGGAGATGGTCGATGAGGCGCAGAAGATGGCGGCCAACTCTCAAGCGATGGCCGCTCAACAGCAACAGGCCGCAGCCGCGATGATGGCACAGCAACAGCAGGCCGCGGCCGCAGTTCCCGCTACCGGCCCGGACTTCGAGCCCATCGACGGCGTCACCCTCGAGCAATTCGCCGAAGTGGCCAAAGGGCTGGCCGAATACAATTACGATCAGAACATGGCCCCCCAGGTCGCCGGCATGAAAGGCATCTCCGCCGACGCGTGGCAGACCGCCTCGGCCGCCTGGAACGACCGGATCAAGGCGAATCCCGCCGTGGCCCAGCGCTTCAACGCTCTGTATACAGGACGTGCGTGATGGGTTTCCTGGGCGATATCAACAAGCTCAACAAGCAGGCCAAGGAGCTGAACAAGGACTGGGATCCTGGGGCACAGATGCAGGACGCCATGGCGCAGATGCGGGCGGCCAACCAATCGATGGCCGACGCGACCCAGGCCATGACCGATGGAGTCCCGGGTACGGCGCAGGTGGTGGCAGTGGGCCCGAGCACCGGCATGATGAACATGAACCCGATGATGCAGGTCGACCTGCTGGTGACGGCGCAGAGCGGCATGCCTCGTCCGGTGTCCAAGCAGCTTGTCGTGCCCATGCAGCATCTGGCGCGGCTCCAGGTAGGCGCTACCCTACCGGTCATGGTCAGCCAGTCTGATCCTAACGGTGTGGCCGTGATGTGGGACGCGCCGCAGGCGTGAGTTGGACGAGGAGAAGCCACCTGCCAAGCCCCGGCGCTTGGCACGCTTCGTCCTCTGGACGGGTCTAGGCCCGCTCCTAGCGCTGCTGGTCGCGGCAGTTGGCTTCTATCTCTGGTACAGCGCTGAGGTGCGCTCCTCCAACGAGCGTGTAGACCCGGAGGTCATTGCAGCTCTCGAGGAGCGTGCCGCGGACTTGTCTACCTCCGCGGCCAACCTGTGGCAGTCCACCACCTCCGTCGCGTCTACGACCACCGTCACCACCCCACCCGCCCCGGACAGCATAAATCTGGTCTTGCTCGGTTCCGACACCCGCTCCGTCGATGGTAAGGGAGGCCGCTCTGACACCATCATCCTGGTGCACATCGACCCGACGAACGACTATCTCTCAATGCTTTCGATACCACGTGACCTGCGCGTCAAGATACCGGGGCACGGCTACAACAAGATAAACGCCGCCTATGCCTACGGGGGCGCAGCTTTGCTGATCCGCACTATCCAATCCAGCCTGGGCATAGAACTGCAGCACTACGCAGAGACAGACTTCACCGGTTTCAAGACGATCACCGACGCGCTGGGCGGCGTCTATATGGACGTAGACCGCACCTATGATGACGGCAAGATCCAGCTCCAGCCCGGCTATCAGCTCCTGGGTGGCCAGGATGCGCTCCGCTTCTGTCGTTCGCGCCACGACAAGAACATCGACTTCGGTCGCATGCAGCGACAGCAGAGGTTCATCTCCGCCGTCCGCGAGCAGGCAATGGGATGGAATCTCGCCTTGAAGCTGCCCTCTCTGCTCGATTCCGTCTTCGCGAGCGTAGACACCGATCTCTCGGCAAACGAGATACTGAAACTCGCCTGGTGGGGGGTGAGGTTGGATGGGAGCCGCATGAAGATGGCCACTCTCGTGACCTCCACGGGCACGATCAAGGGCGTCTCATACGTCCTGGCGACGGACTCCGAGCTCGCTCAGGCGGCCGCAGACTTCCTTACGCCGCCCGCCGGCGAACCAGGCGAGACCGCGGACGAGTCACCACAAGTGATGCTCGCCTCAGCAGAGAGGCTGCTCTCCGACTCCAGCGGCGAGATCCAGGGCGAAGACGCCTGGGGCGAGCTCGCAGGGGCCGCCGGATTCCCGCTACTCCGCCCCACCTATATACCGCCCAAATGCCAGTATGCGTATCAGCGTAGCTACGCAATCCAAGTGGACGGCAAGTGGATTCCGGCCGTCAAAGTAGGGTATCGCTTGTCCACCAAGGACCAGTATCTGGGCGTGGGAGCGACCACCTGGCTGGATGCCCCCTTGGCAAGCTCCGGCAAGGGAGTCATCCATGATGGTATTTTGTTCACTATCGTGGGCAGCAACGCCAAGACCGACCACATATGGTGGGTGAAGGACGAGGTCCTCTATTGGGTCACAAACACTCTCATGTATGAACTCACGCGCGAGGAACTTCTGGCAGTGGCCATCTCCAGCGTCCCTGCGCCCGCGACCCAAGCGGTCGAGTCGGCGAGGTCAGAATGAGCCGGTCACCAGAGACCGGTCTTGAACTGAACGTGCTCCCTGACGATCTGGCGGTAAGCCGCCTGCCGGCGCGTTCTGGGCTGCCCGCCTGGGCCTCCCCGGGCAAGGGCACGGCTCGCGGGCCACTCACCTCTGTCTCCTGGACCGACGAGGAGACGACAGTAGTGTGTCCCTCGGCCCTTGTCCCCGCGGACATCACCGCCGATAGGGGTTGGCGGGCGCTCAAGGTCGAGGGGACGCTGGACCTGAGTCTCGTCGGCATCCTGGCTTCGCTTGCTGAGCCGCTGGCTCAGGCCGGAGTCGCGGTGTTTGCGGTCTCCGTTTATGACACAGACTATTTGCTGGTCAGAGAGACCGCCCTGGAGACGGCGGTCGGCGCCCTCGAGGCCGCGGGTCACACAGTCAACTAAGAATCGGGGCCGCTCTGCCCCGCTTCTGCCCCGCTGCCGCGCCCGCTGGTGCTCCTCAGGCACTCTGCTTCACGAACGTCCCTTCATCGAGTTCGCGCCAGGCCTGATCGAGTTCGTCACGCGTGTTCATGACTATAGGCCCCCGCCAGGCTACCGGCTCGTGGAGCGGCTTGCCCGCCACGAGTAGAAACCGGGCTCCCGCATCGCCCGCCGTGGCCAAGAACACTTCGCCACCACCCAGCAGCACCAGCACGCCCCGGTCGGCCTCGATGGTCTCCTGCGCCTCACCGAACCGAGCCGAACCGGAGAAGAGGTAGGAGAAGACCGTCTGCGCGGACGGTGTCGCGTGAGTCCAGGTCCCACCGGGGTCGAGAGTCACGTCCACGTAAAGCGGGTCGACTGTGATGTCGCGCACCGGACCGACTGTGTCTCTCACTTCGCCGGCTATGACCCGTATGCGCGCCCCCGCCTCCTCGACCACGGGTATCCCGGCCGACTCGATACCCTGATACCTCGGGTCACGCATCTTGTGCGCGGCCGTGAGATTGGCCCACAACTGGAAGCCACCCATTCGTCCGCTTTCGACCCCGCGTGGCATCTCCTGGTGGATGATGCCGCTGCCCGCCGTCATCCACTGCACGTCTCCGGCGCAGATGGTGCCACTGTTGCCCATGGAGTCGGCGTGGTCGCACTCCCCTTCGAGCATGTAAGTGATGGTCTCGATGCCTCTGTGGGGATGCCAGGGAAAGCCGGCCTCGTAGTCGGCGGGATGCTCGCCGCGGAAGTCATCCAGCATGAGGAACGGGTCGAACAGAGCCTCGTCGCCATGACCGAACGCCCGTCGCAGTCGCACGCCCGCCCCTTCCAGCGTGGGGACCGATGCTCTCACCATCCGAACCTCGCGCACACTCATCGAGGCACCTCCTGCACAGTCTCGCGCGCACTTCTCGAATCACTGTCCGAACCCTCAGGTAGCATTTCCCCGTTGACATGGCCCGCAAAACGGAGGAGGTGACTCGTGGATGCGACAGCAGTGATCCTGGTAATACTGGTGGTGCTGGTCGCCATGCTCGGCGTCTTCACGGTGATCACCGTGCTCAGCATGACGCGGCTCCGGTCACAGGTGGGCGCCGTGACCGAGCGACTGCCTGACTCGCAGGAGTTCGCTTCACTCGCCCAGCGCATCTGGGAGTCCGAGCAGCACAACCGCGCCTCCTACGCCCAGATATCCCATACGCTGGGTGGTCTGGCCGTCGCCACCCAACAGATGGTGGACGTGGGCAACAAGGTAGCCGGCCTGGAGGATCTCTTGCGGCCCCCCAAGCTCAGGGGCGGCATGGGCGAGACTCTGCTCGCGGAGCTGCTGGCTCAGATACTGCCCGCGAAGGCCTACAGCCTGCAGCACCGCTTCAAATCTGGCGAGCGGGTGGACGCGGTCATCCGTCTGGGCGACTCGCTGGTGCCGGTGGACGCCAAGTTCCCCCTGGAGTCTTTCCGTAGGCTGACCGCCATCAATGATGAAGCCGAAGCCGCCAGGGCCCGCAAGGAGTTCATGAGGGCCGTGAAGACCCACATCGACCAGATAGCCTGGAAGTACATCTTGCCTGACGAGCACACCTACGACTTCGCGCTCATGTACATCCCCGCCGAGAACGTCTATTACGAGACCATCCTCAAGGACGATCGCGAGGACGGACTCTTTCCGTTCGCGCTGGAGAAGCGCGTCATCCCCGTGAGCCCGAACTCCTTCTACGCCTATCTACAGGTGGTCATCCACGGACTCAAGGGCCTGCAGATCGAGGAGCGGGCCCGCGAGATCATGGATCACCTCAACCGTCTGCGTGTGGACGAGGACAAGTTCAGGCAGGAGTTCGACATCCTCGGCAGTCACCTGCAGAACGCCCGCAAGAAGTACGAGGACGCTCAGCGCAGGCTGGACCACTTCGAAGACAAACTAGTGACCACTGAGCATATGGACGACCCGCCCGGGCTGGCTCCCGGCTGCTGACAAGGTCATTCGGCCTGTCCGCCACCATTCGCGCTGCCGCCACTCCCCGCGGGGCCGGACGGTTGCCCGCTTCCACTCCCGCCGCTGCCAGTGGAGCCACCGGGTTCTGCACCGCCGCCGCCACCCGTGCCTCCGGTCGTGTCGGTCGTATCCGTGGTACCGCCCTGGTCCTGGGTACCGCCGCCCGTGCCTCCGCCGGTACTGCCTTGAGATCCCAGGCTGCCGGCGAGGTCTTCGACGGCTTGGCCGAGCTCGGCGCTTGTGTTGTCTCCGGACGCCATCTCGCGCAACTGCTTGGCCGTATTGCCCAACTCCTCGGACGTCTGCGGGTTCTGGTACCTGAGAGCGGACTGAGCCGCGACTCGCAGAGCCTCCGCGGCCGCGCGCAGGCCTTCGTCTCCGTCGGCCGACTCCGCGACGGCGTCACTGGCCAGAGCGAGCCCTTCCTGGAACCGACCCCTCTCTACCAGTTGACTGGCTTCGTTCAGCCGTTCCCTTACACCGCCGTCACCGATGCCCGCTTTCTCCAAGGCAAGGTCGGTGCCGTACAGGGTATCCCCGGGCACCGCTCCGTTGGCCGCGTACGCGAATCCCCCGAAGCCGGCGAGCGCAACGACCACGGCCCCAGCGACCCCGGCCAAGCGCACGACGAGGCGTCGCCGCCGCGCGCGACTGCGCGCCAAAGTACTACCGGCGGCGTTCGCCTGAGTCGCCGCGGGCTTCGCGGGCGCCGGAGGCACCTGCTTGGCGGCCTCGGTCGCAAACAGCCGCACTTGTTCCTCTGTGGGAGCGCCGTCACCCATACGGCTGATCGCCGCGACTATCGAGGGGAGTTCTCCGAGATGCTCAGCCGCTGCGCCAGGACCATCGAGTAGACGCTCGACATCCGCCCGGTTGACCGCCTCACCTGCTCTTTTGGACTTAGATCTCATCATCCTCTTCACCGCACCACCCCGAGGTGCCGGACTCCATTCCACCACCACAGATATCGCTCAGACGCTCGATAGTGTTACTCATCGCCCTTCATTATCTCCTGGAGAGTGAGCAGGCCCCGATGCTGCAGAGCCCTCACCGCTCCCGGTCGGCGGCCCAGGATCTCACCGGTCTGCTCAGCGCTCAGTCCACCGATGATGCGCAAGGCCAGCACCGCACGCTGGTCCTCGGTGAGATGCTCGAATGCCGCGAGCACCTCGGCGGTGGCTATGCGGTCCAAGGCCTCCTCCTCCACGTCTCCCCCCTGGATGTCTCGCATGGGCTCTTCGAGGGGGGTCGATCGGGGACGGCTGCCCGCGGCACGCCACGAATCGATCAAGCGCCGATGAGCTATGACGAAGACCCAAGAGCGGAACCCGTCCTCGTCCCCCTCGAACGCCTGGATGTCGCGCGCCACCTGCAGGAAGGTCTCGCTGGCCAGGTCCTCCGCATCCAGAGCTCCCCGGGCCCTGAAGTAACCGCGGACAGCTCCGGCCAGATCACGATACAGGTCAGCCCAGGCCCATTCCGCGCCGCACTTGGCTGCCATCAACACCTTCGAGAAATCGGGACCTAGGACCATGCTCCTCCGTCTGGCCCGGGGACGTCACTCCTGCGCCCGTCGTCGCTCATGATACGCAGAAGCCACAGCCGCCGAAACGACTGTGGCCCTGCTTGGCGCGAGGGTCTGGCTGCGATGACGCTCCCAGACTGCGGGGACAAGGCGTCAGTTAGCGCCTTTGTTCCCTTCGCCGGCCTGGTTCTGGTAGGTGGCACCGGTCTGCAACTGGGTCGAATCCTGGGTGCAGGTCGAATCCTGGGTGCAGGTCTGATCCTGGGTCCGAGTCTGGTCCTGGGTCCGAGTCTGGTCCCGGGTCCGAGTCTGGTCCCGGGTCTGGATCTGATCCTGGGTGCAGGTCTGGTCCTGGGTGCAGGTCTGGTCCTGAGTCTGAGTGCGAAGCTGACTCTGGGTCTGGATCTGGTCTGCTATACCGTCTATCGGCGCGCCGTTGGCCTGACCTTCGTTGCCGACACGCGCCTGGTTCTGCAAGGTCAGGGCCGCTTGGTTCGGGCCCTCTTCAACGTCGCCTCGCTGCGCCGACTTGGCTGCTTCTTGCGCTCTCTCCTGGACTCCGCCGTCGCCAAGGCCGACGCTCTCCATGGCGCAATCCAGACCGTAGAGGGTGTCGCCGGGGGCAGCATTGTCGGCTGCGAAACCGACACCTGTCAGGCCACCGGTGGCTACGACAGCCGAGGCGATGACCGCGGCAAGTTTGGTGCTCAAGATCGTTGACAGAATCATTTGTGAACCTCCGAATCGTGTGTTGCCTACGTGCCGGTTATCGCGGCCTGCGCACGGAGTGTTACGCGGCGGCTCTGCGGACCGGCCGTGCTAGACCACCTCACTGACCCATGGGGGCAAGCGGGGGTTGTCATGTCAACGGCCGAACATGACGATAGAATGGTTGTCGGCCACCCCACAGAACGGAGGCACTATGGAAGTGGAAGCACCAAGCGCAATCGCTCGCGTCGCCGTCTACGTAGGTGATTTCCGTCTAGAGGGCGACCTGCACGTGGGGACAGAGGTCGGAGGTCGGCAGCGGCGGATCTCGGACGCTCTCAATGGCGAGAGCCCATTCATCGTCCTCACCGATGTTGCCATGACCGAGACGAACTTCATCGCAGAAGACGCCGATCGCCACGAGACCATCATCGTCCGCAAGGGCGAGATAAAGTTCGCGATCCCGCTGGACTGACTTAGGGAGAGATCACTCCGCTCCGCCCATCTTATTGACCCGCAGCAGCCGGGCATTCACCGCCACGATCATCGTGCTCATGGACATCAGCGCGGCCCCCACTGCCGGGTCCAGGCCGAACCTGGAGTCAGAGCACCCCGACGGCGCGCAGGACGAGGATCGTGACGACCACCGCGACAACCAGCCACACGATGATCATCGCGGCCGCGCCTATCTTGGCCTGCCGTCCCATCGACCCGTCCGTAAGGGCCGCCTTCTCACGACACTCGGCCATGACACCCTTGGGGACGAGGCGGATGAGGAGGTAGATGCCCGCGGGTATTATCACCAAATCGTCCAGGTAGCCGAGCACCGGGATGAAGTCGGGAATGAGATCGATGGGGCTGAGAGCGTACGCCACCAGCCCTACAGCCAGGACCCGCGCGTACCACGGCACACGAGGGTCGCGTGATGCGAGATAGAGGGCGTGTGTCTCTCGCTTGAGAGCGCGTGCCTTCGTCTTCCAGGCTTCGATCACGGATCCTTCGGCCGCGTCAGAACGCCTACAACAAGGCCTTCACTGGGGCGATGTCGTCGAATGAGAAGACTCGCGTCAGGAAAGAATCCTCCGAAACACGAGCGACGCACTGCAACGTCGCGATCACCGGGTCGTACGTTTCGACCGTCAACACTCCGTCACCGATGCCGCCGGACCCTGATTGCCACCTCACGTCGAAATCCTGCCGGTCCGAGGCCGCAAGTGTACTTCCCATGGAATTGAAGAGCGCGCTGGCCGGCGACTCTTGCGGGGCCCGACTGTCTACGGTGACCCTTTCGGCCCCGTCGAAGAAGGCCTCTGCCTTCTCGCGTGGCAAGACAGGCAGCAACCCGCATAGCTGTACGAGCTCCTGTTGTTGCGGATAGCCCCAACTCGCGAAGTGTTTCTCGCTCAAGCTCATTGCGCACCCCTCCTGACCATTGACGAGAAGCTCATGTGGGTCTGCCGATAGCACCAGCATAGGCGCCCGCGAAGCAGCAAGTCAATCGTCGCGGGAAGGAGCCCTGCCGATCAAGGCCGGCGTTGCCTCTGGGGCGGTACTGGGCAGACCTAGAACGTTCCGACAGGAGTTCGCTCGTGAGCGCGGGCCCATTGGCCAGCCATGGAGGCTTGACCGCACCGAGGGCTGGCTTGTACTGTCTGTCCAACGCTGGTTAGACGCATCATTCTGAGGGGGGTCATATGCAGAGTCAGATGAAGAGACCATGGGGGCTGAGGGCGATTGCTGGCTTCTACGTCTTCGGGGTGGTTGCCATTGCCGCCGCGCTGCTGACCAACCGCGCCGCAATCGGGGAACAGCTGGCAACGGTCCATGGGCTGCCGCTCTCCGCGGGCACTCCGGCCATTCTTCTTACGCTGGCGATGGGCGTGCTCGTTGCTCTGGGATTGGACTCCATGCGTCGTTGGGGGTACTGGCTGACACTAGCCTACATGGGCTTTCTGCTCGTAGTCCCGGCGCTCACGGTAGGCAGCCGGCATATCTCAGTGTTTGCGAACTTCGTATGGCCTGTGCTGGTGATCCTCTACCTGTTCAGGAAGCGGAGTTGGTTCGATATCGGCGCGAGCCGAGCGTCTAACACGCCGGTGCAGCCAGACGGCGAAGGCCGCTGCTGACCGGCGCGACGTCAGGCCTAGCCCCTTGACGTGGGCTTCGCGTAGGCGTACGCTATGCCGTACGTTCTTGGAGGTACCTGTATGACAAGCATCACCGCTACCGAAGCTCGCAAACGTCTCTACTCGCTGCTCGATGATGTGGCGTCCTCACATGAGCCTGTCGAGATCACTGGCCCTCGTGCCAGCGCGGTGCTCGTATCTGAAGACGACTGGCGCGCAGTTCAGGAGACCCTGCACCTGCTCTCCATACCGGGCATGCGGGAGTCCATACTTGAGGGCATGGGTACACCTGTCGACGACCTCGAGCAGGAACTCGACTGGTGAGTTGGCGCCTGCTCTACACGAAGCAGGCGCATAAGGACGCCCAGCGGCTGGCTTCTGCTGGCCTCAAGGCGAATGCCCAAGAACTTCTAGCCATCATCGGCAACGACCCTTTCCAGACGCCTCCGCCGTTTGAGAAGCTGGTCGGCGACTTGCGCGGCGCCTATTCGAGGCGCATCAACATCCAGCACCGTTTGGTCTACCAGGTTCTGGAGAAGGAGCGTGTCGTGAAGGTGCTACGGATGTGGACGCACTACGATGGGTAGGCCTGGGCTCGTAGGGTATTTGAAGTGGGCGATACTGGATTTGAACCAGTGACCTCTGCAGTGTGAATGCAGCGCTCTCCCACTGAGCTAATCGCCCGAATCAGGGGCTGAGAATGATAGCAGCCCGAACCCGGGCCGCGCCACCGTCACGAGGCGCTTACGGCCGGAACCTCCGCAGTCTGAGCGAGTTGGAGAGCACGCTCACGGACGACAGCGCCATGGCAGCCGCCGCGTACATCGGGTCCAGCAGGATGCCGAACGCGGGATAGAGCACCCCCGCCGCGATGGGGATCAGGGCTATGTTGTAGCCGAAAGCCCAACCCAGGTTCTGCTTGATCACCCGCATGGTCGCCCGGCTCAGCCGGACCGCCGTCGCGATGGGACCCAGATCCCCCCGCATGAGCGTCACATCGGCGGTCTCCATCGCCACATCGGTGCCGGTACCGATGGCGATGCCGATGTCGGCTTGCGCGAGGGCCGGAGCGTCATTGATGCCGTCGCCCACCATGGCGACCACCTTGCCCTCCGCCTGCAGCCGCTTGACCTCTTGAGCCTTGCGCTCCGGCAGCACCTCGGCAAGGACGTTGGCGATGCCCACCTGGCGGGCGATGGCTTCCGCCGTTTGTGGGTTGTCCCCCGTGATCATGTAGACCTCGAGACCCAAGTCCTGCAACTCCCGCACCGCCGCTGGCGAGTCAGGCTTGAGCACGTCGGCCACCGCGATGATGCCGGCCACCTTGCCCTCCACCACCACGTACATGGGGGTCTTGCCCTCCTTGGCCATGACCTCCGCCGCCGCACCTAGATCGCCCGGCGGAAGACCGCGGTCGTCCAGCAGACGCCGGTTGCCGAGCAGCACTTTGACCGGCCCGCCCTCAGGGGGTAGCAAGGTCGCGTCCACGCCCTGTCCGGGTATGGCCACGAACTCGTCCATCTCGAGCAACTCCAGGTCGCGCGCCCGCGCCGCGCCTAGTATCGCCTCACCGAGAGGATGCTCCGAGCCGCGCTCGGCGGAGGCTGCCAGCCGCAGCAGTTCGTCCTCCGTGATGCCCTGGGCGCCTGGTGTGACCTCGCCGCCCGACTCCGCGGCTGCACCTGGTGCGACCACCAGGTCGGTGACCTCCGGCTTTCCGCGGGTGAGCGTGCCCGTCTTGTCGAGCACCACCACGTCCAGCTTGTGCGCCCGCTCGAGCGCCTCACCGGAACGGATCAGTATGCCGTTCTCCGCCCCTTTTCCCGTCCCCACCACGATGGCCGTAGGCGTCGCCAAACCCAGCGCGCAAGGACACGCGATGATGACCACCGTCACGAAGGCCAGCATCGCCAGAGTGAAGGCGGGCTCGGGTCCGAAGAAGTACCAGACCAGGAAGGCGACCACGGCCACTCCCAGCACCACCGGCACGAAGATGCTCGCGACGTAGTCCGCGAGCCGCTGGATGGGCGCCTTGGAGCCCTGGGCCTCTTCCACCAAACGGACTATCTGAGCGAGAGCGGTGTCTCGCCCCACCTTGGTCGCCCGGAAGCGGAACGATCCCGTGGCATTCATGGTCGCCCCTATGACCTCGTCGCCAGGACCCTTCTCCACCGGGATGGACTCCCCAGTGAGCATCGACTCGTCCACGGCCGACCGCCCCTCGACGACCTCGCCGTCCACGGGTATCTTCTCTCCCGGCCGCACCACCACCACGTCGCCGACCGCAACCTCGTCCGCGGGGATATCCACCTCCTGCCCATCCCTTACCACCCGAGCGGTCTTGGCCTGGAGGCCTATGAGCCGCCGCATGGCAGCACCGGTACGGCCCTTGGCGCGCGCCTCGAGAAAGCGGCCGAGCAGGATGAGGCCGATGATGACCACCGCCGAGTCGTAGTACACCGCCGCTTCGAAGCCTGCGCTCTCCGCACCCTCGAAAGCCCCGGGGAAGAAGGTGACCGCCGCGGAGTACAGATACGCCACGGTCGTGCCGACGGCGATCAGAGTGTTCATGTCGCTGGTGCCGTGGCGCAGCGCCGCCCACGCGCCCTTGTAGAACTGCATGCCCGCCCATACCTGCACTGGGGTCGCCAGCACGAACATGATGCGCCATTGCCACTCCATCGAGAGCCACGATTCGGGGATGAACATCATCAGCATGAGCACCGCACCCACCGAGAGCGCGACGATCATCTTGATCAGGATCAGGCGGGTCTCTTTGCGGCGGGCGGCCTCGGCAATCTGGTCAGCGTCCTGGAGCGCGGCTCCGCGCGCGCCCTGACCGTCGCCCTCGCCGACCTCGGTGACCACGAGCTGGTACCCGGCCTCGTTGACAGCCTTGGCTATCTCGGCGGGGCCGGTCACGCCCGGCAGGTAGGTCACTGTCAGCTTCTCGACTGCCAGGTTCGCCGTGGCGTCGGTCACGCCAGTGAGTCCCTTGACGGTCTTCTCCACCCTGGCCACGCAGGCAGCGCAGTGCAGACCGAGCAACGGGTAGGTCTCGGTCACCGTGGGCACCTCATATCCGGCGGAGCGCACCGACGCCGCCAACTGGGCCGTCGTAGCCGCCGCCGGGTCGTAGCGCACCTGGGCTCGCTCAGTGGCGAAGTTGGCCGATGCCTCCTCGACTCCGGGTATCTCGGCCAGCGCCTTCTCCACCCGCGCCACACACGAGGCGCAATGCATGCCCGACACGGGGAAGGATATGATCTCTGAATGCGCCGCCTTCCCGCCGCGAGGCTCAGAGTCCGCAGGCGCGGTCTCGCCCAGCGGGCACGCGCCTCCACCTTCGGTGGGCTCGGTCAGCGGACATGCGTCCTGCTCGGGACCGCCCGGTGCGTCAGTGGGCTCGGGGTCATGCTTGTCCAAGGAAGCTCCTAGGGACAGGGGCCGGGGCATTTCCTAGTGTTGATGCCCCTGCCAGGGGTCGCTCAAACGAAATACGTGCCATTCAGACTAGGCCCAGTAGGCGTCACCAGCCGTTGCGCAGGCCGACGGCCGCTTCCCCCATGTGCAGGACCGCCGCAGCGTGCCCGCGGAGTGATCGAGAGTACTCGAACGCGGTCGACGCGGGTATGCTGCGGCGGTCCTGCACGCGTGGGCGGGAGTGGCCCGTCAGTCGGCGGAACTCGAATCTGGCGACGCCTACTGGGCCTTTGTTCTGAGGTTCCTGGTCTTGTCGATGGCTTGGAGCTTGGCCAGGGCCTTGGCCTCGATCTGGCGGATGCGCTCGCGTGTGACTCCGAAGCGCTTGGCCACCTCCTCCAGCGTGCGCGGGTGCTCGCCCTTGAGGCCGAACCGGAGTTCGATGACCTTGCGCTCGCGGTAGGGGAGCATCGCCAGAGCATCGGTGACCCCGTCGCGATCGAGCTGCAGGGCGACCGCGTCGAACGAACGCACAGCGTCTTCGTCCTCGATGAAGTCGCCAAGCTCGGAGTCCTCTTCTTCCCCGATGGGCGTCTCCAGAGAGACCGTGGTCTGGCTGATGCGCAGGATCTCGCGGATCTCGGTCTCGGTCATCACCATCTCGGCGGCGATCTCCTCCGGCAGGGGTTCGCGCCCCATATTCTGCAGAAGCTGCCGCTGGACCCGGATCAGCTTGTTGATCTTTTCGACCATGTGCACGGGGATGCGTATGGTGCGAGCCTTGTCGGCGATGGCCCGAGTTATGGCCTGTCGGATCCACCAAGTCGCGTAGGTGGAGAACTTGTGGCCCTTGCGATAGTCGAACTTCTCCACCGCGCGGATCAGACCCAGGTTGCCCTCTTGGATCAGGTCGAGGAAGCCCATGCCGTCGGTGTGATACCGCTTGGCGATCGACACGACCAGGCGCAGATTAGCCTCAGTCAGTTCGTGCTTGGCCCGTATGTCGCCGCGCTCGATGCGCTTGGCCAGCGAGACCTCTTGCTGGGCGGTGAGCAGCTTGACCTTGCCGATCTCTTTCAGGTACATGCGGACCGGGTCGGTGGTAGGCACATCCACAGTCAGATTGAGCTCTTTCGCTCCACGCCACCCATTCTTCTCCTCGACTTCAGGATCAAGCTCGTCGTCAGGGTCTAGAGCACCTTCGCCCACCACCTCGACACCTTGGTCCAAGAGCGTCGTGTACAGGTACTCGATCTGCTCGGTGGTGAGATCCAGCTCGGAGAGGACTTCGGAGATGTCGTCCGCGGTGACGAAACCACGGTTGCGGCCCAGCTCTATGAGTGCGTCTATCTCTTCGAGGTTGACGACCCAGCCTTCGGGTACAGGAGCCTCAGACAAGCTCCACCTCCTGACCCTGGCGATGGAAGACGAGCGGCCGCTCGGGATAGGTCATCTTATGGAGTCCGCAGCTCTGGACACTCAGCGCTGAGCCATTTCGTGCCGTAGTCGCGCATGTGTTCGATAAGCGGGATCAGATCCAATCCCATAGCGGTCAGCGCGTACTCGACCCTGGGGGGCACCTCCGCGTAGGCCTTGCGTGTGACGACGCCTGCCTTCTCCAGGCTCTTGAGCCTTTCGGAGAGTGTCTTCGGACTTATGCCCACCAGCGAACGCTCAAGCGCGCTGAAGCGATTCACTCCGTCGGCAAGGTCTCTGAGTATGAGTAGAGTCCACTTACCGGAGATGATGTCTGCGGTCTTAAGGACAGGGCACGACTCTGGGTGCGCAACTTGGGATTGCACTACGCCGGCACCTCTCTCAAGTGACTGGGCATTACCTTGTTACCAGTGGAACCGCCAGTGGCGTGTTCGAAAGGTAAGGCAAAGTACCAGAGATGGAGCGGGTTTTCAACCTGTGAGGCTGCCTGATTAGCCAGTTTTGCTGGGCGTTCACATGGCCAGGGCCTGCGGCGAAGCGAGTCCGTCAAGAGGCGACGACTACCCCTTGAGGTGCTTACGCAGCAGTTCGTTCACCATTTGGGGATTTGCCTGCCCTTTGGTCTCGCGCATCACCTGACCGACGAAGAAGCCCAGGGCCTTCTCCTTGCCCTGCCGAAACTCCTCGGCCGGGCCGGGATTGTCGGTGACCACGCGGGCGATGATGCCCTCCAGTTCGCCGGCGTCTGAGATCTGTCCCAGACCCTTCTCGGCCACGATGTCCGCTGCGCTCTTGCCGGTCGCGCACATGACCACGAACACCTCTTTGGCCATCTTGTTCGAGAGGGTGCCATCAGACACCAGACCCAGCATCTCATTCAGCGCCGAGACGTCCAGGGGGAACTCCTCGGCCTCGATGCCCTCGGCGTTCAGGTACCCGCAGACCTCACCCAGCACCCAGTTGGCCGACATGCGTGCATCACCGCTCGCGTCGGTGAGCGCCTCGAAGTAGTCGCCAAGCGGCTTGTTGGTGGCGAGCAGCGTGGCCTCCTTGGCCGATAGCGCGTAGTCGCGGCAGAGCCGCTCCTTGCGGGCCGCCGGCAGCTCAGGCAGACTTGCGCGCACCCGATCGACGTAGGCTTGATCGAGAACCAGGGGAGTGAGGTCGGGTTCGGGGAAGTATCGGTAGTCGTGCGCCTCTTCCTTGCTGCGAAGCGCGTGCACCGCGCCGGTGGCAGGATCGAAGTGCACCGTCTCTTGGACGATCGTCTCTCCGGCCTCGAGCGCCTCCCTCTGCCTCTCTATCTCTGCCTCGATACCTCGTTGGAGGAAGCGGAAGGAGTTCATGTTCTTGAGCTCGGTCTTGGTGCCCAGCGGCGCACCGGGCTTGCGCAGAGACACGTTGGCGTCGCAACGCATCGAGCCTTCTTCCATGTTCACGTCCGACACCCCGAGTTGCTGCACGATGCCGCGGAGTTGTTGGGCGTATGCCCGCGCCTGCTCCGGCGTCCGCATGTCGGGTTCACTGACGATCTCGATGAGGGGCGTGCCACATCTGTTGAAGTCGGCGAGCGAATAGTCGGCTCCATCTATGCGTCCCGATGCCCCGCCCGCGTGTACCAGCTTGCCCGCGTCCTCCTCCATGTGCACCCGCGTGATGCCCACCCCGTAGGTGCTGCCGTCCTCGAGCTCGATATCCAGGTGCCCGCCCACCCCCAGAGGTAGGTCGTACTGCGAGATCTGATAGGCCTTCGGCATGTCGGGGTAGAAGTAGTTCTTGCGATGGAAGATGGTGCGCTCGGCGATGCTGCAGTCGAGTGCCAAAGCGATGCGGGTCGCGTACTCCACCGCCTTCTCGTTCACCACCGGCAGCACGCCCGGATGTCCCAGACACAGCGGGCAAACATGGGTGTTGGGCTCTTCGCCGAACACCACCTCACAGCCGCAGAACATCTTGGTGCGGGTGTTCAGCTGCACATGGATCTCTAGACCTATGACCGCTTCCCAGTCGCTCATGACCCGCCCTTGCCGGACGGCGCACTCGGGCCTGCCGCACCCGAGATTGGCGCCCCGGTGGCCATCAGCGGCGCTGCCACTCTTACGTCAAGCGCCTGCTCGACTGCATGAGAGGCCTCCAGCAGCGCTCTCTCGCAGAAGTGGGACCCGACGATCTGCAGACCCACCGGCAGATGTTCCGAGAAACCCGCGGGGATACTGATGCCCGGCAGGCCCGCCAGGTTGACCGGGATAGTGCACAGATCGGAGAGGTACATCGCCAGCGGGTCGGCCGTCCGCTCCCCGATCTTGAACGCCACCGAGGGCGAAGTGGGCGAGATCAGAAGGTCGAAGCGCTCGAAGGCCCGCTGGAAGTCTTGGATGATGAGTGTCCGAGTCCGTTGGGCCTGCGCATAGTAGGCGTCATAGTAGCCGGCAGAGAGCGCATAGGTGCCTATCATGATGCGCCGCTTGACCTCGGGGCCGAAGCCCTCACTGCGGGTGCGCACGTACATATCGTAGAGGTCCTCGGGGTCCGCCACCCGATGGCCGTACCGTACCCCGTCGAAGCGAGCGAGGTTGGAGCTGGCCTCCGATGGAGCGATAAGGTAGTAGGCCGCTACGCCGCGTTCAACGCTGGGCAGACTCACCTCTTCAGAGGTGGCCCCCAGAGCCTCGATGGTCTTGACGGCCGCGGCGAACACTTCGCGCACTCCGGGTTCGCTGGCGTCCCCCAAGTACTCCTTGATGATGCCGAACCGCAGCCCTTTGAGGTCGGTCCTGTTCGGGGACCCCGACCGGTGCAGTGAGGCCGATGCTGGTGGAGTCTCGCGGGTCCTTGCCGGCGATGAGGTCCAAGAGAGCCGCTGCGTCTTTGACATCGCGAGCCAGCGGACCGACCTGGTCGAGGGAGCTGGCGAAAGCTATCAGACCGTAGCGGCTGACGGCGCCGTACGTGGGCTTCAGGCCGACCACACCGCAGAGCGAGGCCGGCTGACGTATGGAACCGCCGGTGTCGCTGCCGAGGGCCCAGGGCGCCTCGGAGGCGGCGACGCAGGCGGCGGAGCCGCCACTGGAGCCACCCGGCACCCGGCCCAAGTCCCAGGGGTTGTGTGTTATCTGATAGGCCGAGTTCTCGGTCGAGCTGCCCATAGCGAACTCGTCCATGTTGAGCTTGCCCAAGAAGATGAGTCCGGCCGCCCTGAGCTTCGCGACCACGGTGGCGTCGTACGGAGGGACGTAGCCTTTGAGTATGCGAGAGGCCGCAGTAGTCTCCATGCCTTTGACACAAAGAACGTCCTTGAGCCCGATGGGCACCCCCTCCCAGGGAAGCCGGTCACCTTTCGGCTTGGCATCCACCGCGCGGGCGGCGCGCAGCGCGCCCGCCTCATCGACCGACAGGTAGGCTCCCACCGCCGTATCGACGGCGGCTATACGGTCCAAGTAGGCCTGCGTGAGTTCGACCGCCGATACGTCGCCGCTTGCCAGCGACTCCCGGCAATCGTGCGCCGTGAACGTTGTCACATCGAGTGCGCCGCTGCCCTCGGAGCTCGCTCCCATGGCGCCTAGCCGATCCGGGGCACGACGAATTGCCCCCGCTCGATCGACGGGCCGTTGCTGACGGCTTCTTCGTGCGTGAGACCCTGGACAGGCTCGTCCGGGCGAGTCACGTTCTCCAGAGGGACCGCGTGCGAGGTGGGCTCCAGACCGGACAGGTCCAGCTCCGACAATCGCTCCACGTAGCCGATGATCTTGCTCAGCTCCGGTTGCAGACGAGCCAGCTCGTGCTCGTCGAAACGCAGGCGCGCTAGGCGGGCGACATGTTCGACTTCTTCACGGGAGATCATGGTGGCTGGATTATAGCCAAAAAAAGTGGGCGCCCTGGCCAGGCGCCCGAGAGGAGAAAGGGAGTCTTGATTAGAAGACTCTCACCGTCGGTATCGGCACTTGAGTGGATAGCTTTAGCGAGAGTGCGGCCCCAAACAAAAGAAAAGCCCCGCCGGAGCGGGGCTTTTGTCTGCTAGAGATCTCTCTCAGCGTGGGTCAAACGGGCGCCACGTTCGCCGCCTGGAGGCCCTTCGGCCCCTGGACTACGTCGAAACGAACAGCCTGTCCCTCCGTAAGCGTCCTGAAACCCTCTACTTGGACTTCACTGAAATGGACGAAGAGATCTTCACCCTCCGGCTGCTCAATGAATCCGTAGCCCTTTTCGGGACTAAACCACTTGACAGTCCCCTCAGCCAACCCTACAACCTCCATGTACTCGGGGCGACTTTCTTGGCCCACCCCACTCAAAACACGCGGCCCGGCAGAAACCGGACACGCGCCGCCACAATAGCTGAACCTGAGGGCTTGGTCAAGGCTATCCACCGTGAAATCTCGAAGAGTCTCTAGCCGTCCAGGTCGCGCAACGCCTGAGCGTCACGGTAATGCTTGAGCCGATTGAGCGTCTTGGCCTCGACCTGGCGGATCCGCTCTCTGGTGACGCCAAAACGCTCCCCCACCTCCTCCAAGGTGCGAGGGCGCTCACCCTTGAGGCCGAACCGCAGTTCCAGCACCTTGCGGTCACGAGCGGGCAGACTGTCAAGCACCCTGAAAAGCTCTTCCCGACGGAGCTCGCGAAAGACCACTTCGAGAGGTTGGTCTGAATCAGAACCTGCGATGAAGTCCCCCAGTTCGGAGTCCTCTTCATCTCCCACAGGCGTCTCCAGCGAGACGGGTTCTTGAGCGGCCTTCTGTATATCTCTGACCTTGGTGGCAGTGATACCGAGCAACTCTGCGATCTCAGCGGTCGTCGGCTCGCGCCCGGTCTTCTGCAAATACTCTCTCTGCACACGATTGAGCTTGTTCATGGTCTCCACCGCATGCACCGGGACGCGGATGGTCCTAGCCTGATCGGCGATCGCTCTGGTGACAGCCTGGCGGATCCACCACGTGGCATACGTGGAGAACTTGTATCCCAGCTTGTAGTCAAACTTCTCCACCGCGCGGATAAGGCCTAGGTTGCCTTCTTGTATCAGGTCGAGAAACAGGAGCCCGCGGCCCATGTACCGCTTTGCGATGGAGACCACCAAGCGGAGATTGGCCTCAGTCAGTTTGCGCTTCGCCTCCATGTCCTGCTTCTCCACCCGCTTGGCGAGCTCCACCTCCTGCTGAGAGGTGAGCAGAGGGACCTTACCTATCTCGCGCAGGTACATGCGCACCGGATCGTCGACGGTGTGGTCGATGGTCACATCGAGCAGGCTCAGGAACTCCTCCTTCTCGGAGAAGTCATCGAGCTCTTCGTCCTCGCCCTCCCCTTCGACCACCTCGACGCCCATGTCGCCCAGGAGTGAGTAGATGAACTCCACGTCATCCGGAACCAGGTCGGCCTCGTGGACGAGGGCGTTCACCTCGTCCAAGGTGAGTGACCCCTGCTCCTTGGCCCGCTCGAGCGCGCCCTGCAGCACGTCGACGGCCACATCGCCGCTCTCTTCGGTGGGGCTCTGCTCTATTTCAGGCTCTTTCGTCATCCGGGTCCAGTTCTGTGAGGCTCGCGCGTACGGTCTGCAGTAGACGTTCGAGGCGGACCAGACGGCGCTGGGTCTCGGCCACGCCCTCCTTGTCCTCATCTTCGAGCGTACTCCGAAGCTGACTTATGGCTCCCATCAGGAAGCGCTCCTGCAGCCGCAAGTGCAGCTCTTCGAGCACCGCGGCCGCGTAGTGTCCCTCGTCGGATTCCATCACCAAACGCGCGAACAAGGGAGCACCCTCGGAGCCCTCGCGAGCCCGCGCCTCCAGGACCGCCAGCACTGTCTCGCGATCCCCTTTGCCCGCGGACAAGGCCTGCTTGAGCACCACGAAGACCTCTCGCTTGGCCGGGTCGGCAAAGTGATCGGGGGTGATAGCCTCCAGGTAGCCAGCAGCGCGATCGAGATTGCAGACGGCAGCTACCAGGAAGTCTCTCTCCATGGAGGCCTCGCGGCCCAAGACTCGCTCAGCGAGGGGTATCTGCCCCCTATTGTCTGCCTTGCCCGAAGCCGCCTGGTCGCGCGATGAAGAGGGGTCTCCCTTAAGTAATAGCGCAACGCTCTCGGGGGTCAGCCGGAGCCGGTCGGCCAAGAGGGGGATCTCTTCTTCGCGTTCCTTCACCGAAGTGGCTTCGGCCATGATGCGCCGCGCCTCCTCGAAGACCCTCACCCGCCCCTCGGTGGTAGAGGTGTCTCCTTGAGCCAAGGCCTGGCGGAGCTCGAAGCCCAGCAGCGAGATCTTGCCCGCGGCGACCTTCGCCATCGCTTCGCTACCTCCGGCGACGGCCAGATCGGCCGGGTCCTTGCCGGCCGGCAGCACAGCGCACATGGGCCGCAGCGAGTGGCCGCGAGCCAGGCGGCCCGAGCGGAGCATGGCTTCGGTGCCGGCGCGGTCGGCGTCGAACATGAAGGTGACGTTCTTGGTGAAGCGGGTCATCAGACCTACCTGCGCATCGGTGAGCGCTGTGCCCATGGAAGCGACTACGTTGCCGGTGCCGGCCTGAGCCAGGGCAAGCACGTCTGTGTATCCTTCGACCACGATCACCTCGTCAGAATCAGCCACGGCCTTCCTGGCCTGGTACAACCCGTAGAGCAGATGTCCCTTGCGGTACAGCGGCCCCTCGGGCGAGTTCAGATACTTGGGAGTCTCGTCGGCTAGGGTCCTCCCCCCGAAGCCCACCACTCGGCCTCGGTGGTCGACCAGCGGGAACATCAGCCTCCCCCGAAAGCGATCGTAGGTCTTGCCGTTCTGACGCACGAGCAGACCGGCGTCCTCCAACTCCCTGTCGGTGAACCCTTCTTTGGAGGCGCGCCCATGGAGCCCTCGCCACCCCGGCGGCGCCAGACCCACGCGGTAGACCTCACATATCTCCTTGCCGAGTCCGCGCTGCTGCAGATAGTCCCGCGCACCCTGCCCCTGGTTCGATTCCCACAGCAGGTGCTGATAAAACTTGGCGGCCCTGTCCAACAATTGGAGAAGCCGGGAATCCCGCTCCTTACGCCCGGCGTCCGGACCGCTCCCCTCTTCGTACTGCACGGGCACTCCGAAGCGCTCTCCCAGCTGCTCGATGACCTCGGAGAAGGTGAGATTCTCGGTGCGCTCCAAGAAGCGCACGATATCCCCGCCCTCGCCGCACCCAAAGCAGTAGTACAGACCCTTGTCCGCGCTGACGGTGAAGGACGGGGTCTTCTCCTGATGGAACGGACACAGCCCCGAGTGGGTGGACCCCCTCTTGCGCAGGCTCGTGTAGCCTGAGACCACCTCGACGATGTTGGCCGCGGCCAAGATGGCCTGAACACTCTGGTCCTTGATGAAGGGGCTCACAGGTCGTCCCAACATCTGGGCATGAACAGCTGCAGGTACAGGCGCTGGGCATACCGGTCGGTCATGCCTGCCACGTGGTCGGTGACGGCGCGCACCAGCTCGGTGCGGTCGGCCTGTTCGGTGGTGGCCAGTCGCGCGCCGCCGGCCTCCGGCGGCGCCGGCAGAGCCTCGGGATGCTCGAGGAAGTAGCCCATGAGCTCGGTGAGTAGCTGGCGTATGCGCCCGGCCCCGGACTGCTCTTGAGCCCTCGCATAGACAGTCGCGAACAGGAAGTCCCGGAGCTCGGACATGGCACGGCCAATCTCAGGGGTCTGCACGATGCCCACTTCGGCCTCTGAGCTGGCATCCACCAGGTCGTGTACCAGGGCGTCGATGCGCTCGCTGCCTGTCTCGCCCAGCAGTCTGACCGGACCCTTGGGCAGATCGCTTTGCCTGATGAGACCGGCGCGCAGAGCGTCGTCGATGTCGTGATTCACGTAGGCGATGCGGTCGGCCAGGTGCACGATCTCGGCCTCCAGGGTGGCGGGGCTGGCGTTGTCCCCGGAATGGTGGCGGATACCGTCGCGGACTTCCCAGGTGAGATTGAGACCCTGGCCATCGTTTTCCAGCACCTCCACCACCCGGGCACTCTGCTCGTTGTGTTCGAAGCCTCCGAGCCCCAACCGCTTGAGTTCCTCGTCGAGCACGCCCTCTCCGGCGTGGCCGAACGGAGTGTGCCCGAGGTCGTGGCCGAGCGCGATAGCCTCGGCCAGATCTTCGTTGAGTCGAAGCGCTCGCGCCGCTGTCCGGGCGATGCCGGACACCTCCAGGGTATGAGTCAGGCGGGTCCGGTAGTGGTCGCCCTCCGGCGCTATGAAGACCTGAGTCTTGTGCTTAAGCCGTCTGAAGGACTTGCTGTGGACGATGCGGTCGCGGTCGCGCTGGTATTCAGTGCGGAGGGAACACGGCTCTTCGGCGCGCGCACGACCCCGTGAAGCCGACGATCTTTGGGCACGCGGCGAGAGCGCCGCCTCATACACATCGGCCGACAGTGTGACCCTTCCTGACCGCTCTTTCTTCACTTGATGCGCCCTCCCGGCTCCGGACCGCAAGCCAGATGCTCGCACGCGTCCCGCTGGTCAGTCTACAACTTCGAGAGGACGGTGGTAGATGCGACCGCCCAGCGACATGCGCCGCTGCCAGCGCGGCCGACCGGGCGCGGCGGCCCGACAGGCCCGCGGTCGGCCCTGGGGCGAAGCCCGGCTGCGGCTGGTGAAAGAACAAGGGGCGCGGCGCGCACCCGCGCGCCGCGCCCCCAAGAGGTCGGACTCCAGCCAGGCGGCGCCCCACGGCGCCCCGGAGCGTCGTCAGTCGCCGGCCTTGGCCGCGGTCTTCTCTTCCAGGACCGCCTGCGCCGCCGCCAGGCGCGCCAACGGCACCCGGTACGGTGAGCAGCTCACGTAGTTCAGGCCCGTACGATGGCAGAACTTCACGCTGGTAGGCTCGCCACCGTGCTCGCCGCAGATGCCGGTCTTCAGATCGGGCTTGACCGAGCGGCCCTTCTGCACGGCCATGGCGATCAGCTGGCCCACGCCCGTCTGGTCGAGCTTCTCGAAGGGGTTACTCTTGAGTAGGTCGGTCTGCAGGTAGTGGGTCAGGAACTTGCCCTCGGCGTCATCACGCGAGAAGGCCAGCGTCATCTGAGTGAGGTCGTTGGTGCCGAAGCTGAAGAAGTCGGCGTACTGGGCTATCTCGTCGGCGGTCAGAGCGGCGCGCGGCACCTCGATCATCGTGCCCACGGTGTAGTCGATCTTGACGCCCCTCTCCTTCAGCACGGCGTCGGCCGTCTCCACGGTGAGGGCGCGCATGCGCTTCAGCTCTTCCTGGAAGCCCACCAGCGGGATCATGATCTCCACATGGGGCTGCTTGCCCGTGTCCGCCATGACATCGGCGGCCGCTTCGATGATGGCGCGCACCTGCATAGCGTAGATCTCGGGCCACTGGATGCCCAACCGGCAGCCGCGGGTGCCCAGCATGGGGTTGCTCTCAGCCAACGACTTGACGGTGGCCACCAGCTCCTCTTGGGCCTCGATCTCCTTGGCCGGAGCTTTGGTCAACTGCAGTCTCTCCAACTCCACCATCACCTCGGTGTAGTTGGGCAAGAACTCGTGCAGCGGCGGGTCAAGCAGCCGGATGGTCACCGGCAGGCCCTCCATCGCCCTGAAGATGCCGTCGAAGTCCTCGCGCTGGAAGGGCAGCAGCTTGGCCAGGTGCACCTCGCGCTCGGCGGTGTCGGCAGCCATGATCATGTTACGAACGTGCGGCAGGCGATCCTGCTGCATGAACATATGCTCGGTACGGCAGAGCCCGATGCCCTCCGCGCCGAACTCGCGGGCCTGCTTGGCATCCTCAGGCGTGTCCGCGTTGGTGCGCACCTTTAGGCGGCGCACGTCGTCGGCCCAGCCCAGGACGGTGTTCACGTTCTCGTTGAGCCCGGCGGCAACCAGCTTGGCCTGGCCCAGGATCACCCGGCCGGTGGCACCGTCCATGCTGATCCATTCCCCAGTCTTGATGACCTTGCCACCGATGCTGAACTGCCCCGCCTTGTCATCGATCTTCATCTCTTGCACACCGGCGATGCAGGGCTTACCCATGCCGCGGGCCACGACCGCCGCGTGGGAGGTCATGCCGCCATGGCTGGTGATAACGCCCTGAGAATGCATCAGTCCGTGGATGTCGTCGGGGTTGGTCTCCCAACGCACCAGGATGACAGGCTCACCCTTGGAGCCCTTCTCCGCGGCCTCGTCGGCCGTGAAGACCACCGTACCCACTCCGGCGCCCGGCGAGGCGCCCAGGCCGGTGGCGATGACGTTCAGCTCCTGCTTGGGATCAAGACGCGGGTGCAGCAGTTGGTCCAACTGGGCCGGATCGACGCGCAGCAGCGCCTCGTCCTTGCTGATCATGCCCTCGTCCACCATATCCACGGCCATCTTGAGAGCGGCCGGGGCGGTCCGCTTGCCGCTGCGGGTCTGCAGCATGAAAAGCTTGCTGTCCTCGATGGTGAACTCCACGTCCTGCATGTCGCGATAGTGCTTCTCCAGCGTCTCGCGGATCTCGTAGAGCTGCTTGAAGGCCTGTGGCATGACGCCTTCCAACTCGGGCAGCGGACGCGGCACGCGCACACCGGCCACCACATCCTCGCCCTGCGCGTTCATGAGGAACTCGCCGTAGAAGAAGTTCTCGCCGGTGGAGGGGTCGCGGGTGAAGGCCACTCCCGTACCGGAGGTCTCGCCCTTGTTGCCGAACACCATGCTCTGCAGATTGACGGCGGTGCCCAGGTCATCGGGGATACCCTGGGTGCGGCGGTAGATCTTGGCGCGGTTGTTGTCCCAACTCTTGAACACGGCGATGGTGGCCATGTGCATCTGCTTCACGGCATCGTCGGGGAACTGCTCGCCCGCCTCGTCGGCCAGGATCTTCTTGAAGCGCACGGTCAGATCGCGCAGGTCGTCGGCGGAGAGGTCGGTGTCGAGCTTGGCGCCGACCTCTTCCTTCTTCGCGGTCAGCGCGTCCTCGAAGGCCTGCGACTCGACGCCCATGACCACGTCTCCGAACATGCTGATGAAGCGGCGGTATGAATCATAGGCGAACCGGGGGTTGTCTGTCAGCTTGACCATGCCCTCGACGGTCTCGTCGTTGAGACCGAGGTTGAGCACAGTGTCCATCATGCCCGGCATGGAGAAGACGGCGCCGGAGCGCACCGAGAGGAGCAGCGGGTTCTTGGGGTCGCCCAGCTTCTTGCCGGTGAGCTTCTCCAGAGCGCGGAGATGGTCCTCCATCTCCTTCTCGAGCCCGTCGGGGTACTTGCCGTTTGCGGAATAGTAGACACACGCGGCGGTGGTGACCGTGAAACCCTGCGGGACGGGTATCCCCAGGCCGGTCATCTCAGCGAGGTTGGCACCCTTGCCCCCCAAGAGAGGCTTCATGGAGGCATTGCCCTCGGAGAAATCGTACACGTACTTTGCCGGAGTCATCAGTCCAGGCTCCCTTCGAGACGACTAGAAGATGGGAGCCGGATATCGCTCCCAAAGACTTCGCATTTTAGCGAAGCTGTGTCCCGTTGGGAAGCAGCCGACGCCTGTCCGCCAGTACGCGGTCGTCTCGCCTACGGCTCGAGTAGGTCCTCGCCCGTCTCGGGATCGACGTTACCTGTATGGTATTCGACACCGGGGTTGTCTCGCACCACGCTCTTCATCTTCTCGGGATCGGCTATCAGCGGGACGCCGGAGCCGAAGCCCACGTACTCCTGCCCCTTGTTGAACTCCACCTTGCGCAGCTTGGAGTATCTCCTGATGACCTCCTCGGTTATGGGCACCCCCGGATCGACCCAGAACTGCACTCCGTCCTTGAACCATATGAAGATCCCTCCCAAATAGGCTCCGGTCTCCTCATCATAGTCTTCGTGATAGTAGTAGACCTCGCCATCCAGAGTGATCACCTCGACGTCCCCCAGGTCATCAGGCTCTCCGCTCGCGGAGTACATCGAGAGATGCACGCCCCCGCCCTCACCCCTGAAGCCCAGAACGCATTCGTTCATCACAGAGCGTGCCGCGGCCAGCTCCAATGGAAGCCCCGGAGGAAGGTCTTCGAACGTGTAGTAGTAGACGTAGCCATCCGCGCTCGCCATGAGAATGTCGAAGTCTTCAGACTGCTGGTGACCCAACCCCCCCGCTGCCCGACAGATAGAGCGGCATCAGCGTCTCCGGACCCGTTCGCATCGGTACCTTGGACCGGTTCGGTCGTCGTCGCTCCGCCGTCGGATACGTCGGTGTCGTCCGCTGCTGTCGAGCACCCGGTAGCCAGGACGACCACGCAGAACCACACCAGAACGAGAGTACTTGCGCGCTTCATCTTCACGCCCCCTAGTGCAGAGTCCGGTTGGAGAGGACACAGGAACGGGACTCTTACACGGACAGACATTCATCACCTCCAGGGTCACCGTCTTCCAGTCCCGAAGCTTGACCGCTTCCCAGGCGGTCAGTCACACACTGTCCGTGACGAACAGCTGCCCCCGCACGCTATCACGCTCCCCCCCCAAGAAAGGCAACCCCCAAGGCTCAGGCGGAGAGAGGATACAAAGCCGCACCCATGAAGTCGCTCATACTTTGGTTGTACGTAGGCGCGCGTCTCGACGCTCACTTGGCCACCACGCCCTCCCTCGTTCAGAGGTCCGCCGGTTCGCCTGTTGCACCCATGTTTCATGGTGTTATGCTGGGGACTCACGGAAAAGCTGGCCACCAAAGCAGAAAGGGGGTCCGAATGCCCGAGCCAACACTGGAACGCGCTCGGGAGCGACGCGACTACGAACGGAGTGCCTCCATCGTCTCGGCGGCGCTCGGAGTAGTCGGCAGCTCAGATCTGGCCATGAGGGGCCTGGCCGCAGCTGTGAAGCGAGTGGTCAAGACCGACCAGCAGACCATGACTGCTGAGTGGCTGAAGAACTACGTAGCACCCGGCAATCCCGGCAATACCTTCTTCAAGAACGTCAGTCATCTTCATCCTAATGTACGTAAACGTTACGTTGCCGGGGTCATCGCCAACCTCTTCTACAGAGATCCTGAATACAGCGAGTCGCTCCTGAAGGAGAGAGGGGTAGCGTCACCCATCTGCATGCTGATCAGCCCCTCGATGCGCTGCAACCTCAAGTGCGTGGGTTGCTACGCCTCTGAGTACGCAAGCGAAGAAGAACTGTCCGAAGATCAAGTAGAAGACATCATCACCCAAGGAGAGGACATCGGGTGTCGGCTCTTCATCATGTTGGGCGGCGAGCCCTTCGTCTGGAGACCACTGCTCGATGTCGCCGAGCGGCACCACCAGTCGCAGTTCATGGTGTTCACCAACGGCACCATGATCAACGACCGCGTCGCCGACCGCATCGTGGAGCTGGGCAACGTGTCGCCGGTGATAAGCATCGAGGGTTCGAGAGAGTCCACCGATGCCCGCCGGGGCGCAGGCACCTACGACCGCGATCATGGTGGCCATGGATCGTCTGCGCGAACGCGGAGCCTTCTTCGCCTACTCCTGCACGGGCACCAGCATGAACATCGACGAGATCATCTCCGACGAGTTCGCCGACCTCATGGTGGAGAAGGGCGCCTTCTACGGCTGGTACTTCTTGTACATGCCTGTGGGGCGTGACCCCGACCTCAAGCTCATGCCTAGTGCCGAGCAGCGCAAGCAGCTGCACGAGGGCATCCTGCACATCCGCGGCACCCGCCCGCTGCTGAGCGTGGACTTCTGGGGTGACGGCCCGCTCACCGGCGGATGCTTGTCCGCGGGACGCAAGTACCTGCACATCAACAACAAAGGCGATGTGGAGCCCTGCATCTTCGCCCACTTCGCGGCGGACAACATCAAGGAGAAGTCGCTGGTCGACTGCCTCTGCTCGGACTTCTTCAGCGATCTTCGACGGTTGCAGCCCTACAGCCAGAACTTGATGAGACCGTGCCCCATCATCGACCATCCTGACGTGCTCAAGTATGCGGTCGAGCACGGGGGGGCTTACCCGACCCACGACGGTGCGGAGAGCCTGTTCGATGAGCTCAAGCCCGGCCTGCACGAATACGCTGCCGCGGTGAAAGAAGTGATAGACCGGGTGTGGGAGAACGACATGCCCTGGGTCCAGCAGTGGCTCACCACGGACCCGCAGTATCAAGAGGCCTTGAACAGACCCGGCGACGCTGTGGATATCCTCAAGATGGAGGCCGAGGCACGGGACGCCGACGCGGTGGGCGCCCGCGACTAGCGGGAGTCTGCACCGTCAGTGACCGCGTCCCCGACGCGGGACTTGAACGAAGAGGGCCGGGTCACCCCGGCCCTCTTCGTTTGACCGGCCGCGGCCACCCATGATAGGGTCCTCAGCCGACAGCGAACCACACGATCTGGGGGGATACGCCTTGCGGTTCCGCAAAGCGCTGAAGTCCATCTGGTCGAGCCCGGCCGAGCCTGTCGATGTCACCGTCTTTCTTCTCGCTCTCATCGGGGGTCTGGCGGCAGGCGCCCTCGCCCAACTGCTGACCCAATTGAACGGCGTCGGCTGGGACCCTCTGCCCCTAGCCTTCCTGGGATGGTCGACAGCCGTGTGGGTCTCCATAGGCTTCTGGTTCGCCTGGACCGCCGCCCAGGCCCGCACCTTCACCCGCGGTGCGATATGGGGCGCCATCGCGATGGCTCTCTATCTCTTCTGCTGGCTGTTCGCTTACTGTGCGGTATTCGGACTGATCGACTCTAGTGGTTTCTATTCCCTCTGGAGAGACGAGCGGGTCTACGAGTTGGCGGTGTTGCCGGTGAGTGGGGTCATCGGACTCCTCGCGGCAGGAGCGTGGCGTCCGGGGTTAGTGGGCAGTGCGTGTCTGGCAGTCCCGGTCGCCTGGTCGGTGCCCGAGATAGTGCTGAGCGTGACTGCCGGGTACTGGTGCGGCGCGCCGCGATGGCAGATGGTGTTGGCGCTCGCTCTTCCCACCCTCGTCGCAGCGATGGTCCCGGTGCTGCGATACCGGCCCAGCAAGATGCACTGGCCCATCTTCGTCGCCGTGATCGCAGCGGGGGGCGCGGCCGCCTACTTGCTCCTACGCTTTTTCAGTGGCGGCAGACTCTAGAGGTCAGCCTCGGTCAGACCCGCCATCACCATGAGGTGATGCTGGAGACCGTCTACCAGCGTCTGGTTCTCGTGCATGGGTATGGTCAGGCGCACAACGCTGTCAGGCCTGCCATAGATGTGGTGACTGCCGTGTACTCGGAGCAGTTGCCAGCCGTGGTCTTCGACAGCTCTGGCCAGTTCGCGGCCCGAAACGGACTTCACCCGGTGACCTCGACTATCTGGCAGGCCTCCCGCCAGTCGGGGTGGTCGCAGAGGACTGAACCTTCGGCGGCTTCCTGCAGGTTCGCGAGCAGTTCCTCGCGCGTCAGACCCTGGGCACAGCAACCGGGTATCTCCGGGATCTCCGCCCAGAGACCACCTTCGTCGGCCGTGTGGATCACTGCCTTGAGCTTCATACCACCCCCGCCGGTCGGTCGCGGTCGCAGCGCCGTCAGGCGCTAGTCCTGAACGAGCTCCAAATGGGCTACGCTCCACACCAGACCCGCGATGGCAGCCAGTTGCCTCAGCCGGTTGAGCCTGACATCCTCTTCCTTGGCCATGACCAGCACGTCGTCGAAATACGTGTCCACCGCCGGGCGCAGAGACGCCAAGGCTGTGAGCGCCTCGCCGTACTGCCCTGAATCGGCGCCCGGGCCCACGATAGCCGCGGCACCTTGGAGGGCGTCGAAGAGCGCAGTCTCGGCTTCCACCTGGAACAACGCGGGTCGCACCCCACCGGCAGGTGCCCCCGCCGCCTCCGCCGCTTCCTTGTCCGGCAGCTTCTTGGCCAGGTTGGCCGGACGGGTGAACACAGTGACCAGGTCATCCCACTTGTCACCGTTGCGGAAGTCGTGCAGAGCGAGGGCCCGTGCCCGCAGATCCAGGAAGTCGCGCGAAGTGGGCAGTACCGCATCCACCGTGTCGCGCGCCAGCCCCTCATCGGCGAGGGTCTTGGCCAAGCGCTCCAGGACGAAGGCCATGGCCTCGGTCACCACGGTGGCGCGGTCCACCAGCCCCGGGAAACGCTCCAGCTCGTCGTAGGCCTTGTCGAGCAAGGCCCCCAGGTCGTAGCTGAGACCATGCTCCATGGCTATGGCCACCATGCCGGCGGCGGCACGGCGCAACCCGTGGGGGTCCTTGGACCCGGACGGGGGTTCGCCGCAGGCGAACCCCGCGACGATGTTGTCCGCCTTCTCAACTGTGGCTAGAAGTGCTCCCGGCAGGGTATGCGGCACCGCGCCTCCGGCGGCGTCGGGCAAGAACTGCTCCCGGATCGCCTGGGCGGTCTCCGAGTCGTGCCCCTCCAGAAGGGCGTAGGTCGCTCCCATGACGCCCTCCAGGTCGGCGAACTCGCGCACCATGACCGAGACCTGATCGGCCTTGCTGAGCCGGGCGGCTTCTAGTCCGCGCTCCCGGGCTTCGCCGGGAGCGCCGGTGACCTCCGCCAGGTACCCGGTCAAAGCGACCAGCCGGTCGGTCTTGTCCTTCATGTTGCCGGCCTTGATATGAAAGACGATCTTGTCCAGTTGCGAGATCATCCGCTCGATCCCCAGGGCCTTGTCCTTTTCGAACGAGAACTCCGCGTCCTCGATGCGCCCTTCGAGCACGCGCAGATTGCCCGCGGTGATCTCTTCCAGATGCTCAGGGTCGCCGTTGGTGACGAACAGAAAAGTGTTGGAGAGCTCACCCTTCTTGTCCAGCATCGGGAAGTAGCGCTGATGTGACTGCATTGCAGTCTCCAGCACTTCGGCGGGCAGGCTGAGGTGATGCCCTTCGAACTGCGCGACCGCGACCGTGGGCCACTCGTTCAAGAAGAGGACTTCTTCCAGCTTGCTATAGGGATCGACCCACGTGAGCCCGTTCTCGGCCGCTGCCCTGTCAAGCTCGCCGTGGATCAGTTGCTCCCGCCGGACATGGTCTACCACGACGTGGGCCATCGCCATATCCTCTGCGTATTCTGCCGGGCGCTTGATCTCTATGGGCTTGCCCAACCAGCGGTGTCCATGGCTGACACGGCCAGAGGTCAGACCGGCTACGTTGAAAGGCACGACCTTATCGCCCCACAAGGCGACCAGCCACCGGATGGGTCGGGAGAAGCGGACCCCCCGTTCTTCCCAGCGCATGTTCTTGGGGAAGTACATGTCTCGCACGATCCTCAGACATATCTCCGGCAACAGCTCGGCTGTCGGCCGGCTCTCACTCTGGGTGACGTAGTAGACAAACCTGCGTCCGTCTTCTTCGCGCACGTGCAGCTCCGCCGGCGAGACACCCTTCGCCCTCGCGAAACCTTCACAGGCCTTCGTCGGCTTACCGTCGGCATCGAAGGCGGCTTCGGCAGCCGGACCACGCTGCGCGATCTCGCGCGGCTCCGGCGCTCCGGGCACTTCATGGACGAGCACGGCTATGCGTCGCGGCGAGACCATGACCTTCACGTCGGCGGGCGCCATCTCCACCCCTTCAGCCGCGAACAATCCCGCCACCCTTTCAGGCAGCAGGTCTATGGCCGCCCGGCAAGCCGAAGCCGGTATCTCCTCGACACCTATCTCAAGCAGAAAGTCGCGCGCATCCCGGTGATGCGGCCACAACCAGGGTTCGGCGCTTTCAGCCGCAGGAGTAGGGGCAGCCGTCTCGGCCCCGTCCGCCACCGTTTCGCCCG
The DNA here is from genome assembly GCA_963718375.1 of uncultured Actinomycetes bacterium. Taxonomy (GTDB): domain Bacteria; phylum Actinomycetota; class Thermoleophilia; order RBG-16-64-13; family RBG-16-64-13; genus RBG-16-64-13. Next base: position 1,007,794 of record CAVQZD010000005.1, read on the forward strand.
CCTCCGCGGCCAACTCTGCGGCGTAGGCTTCGGCCACCTTGCGAGCCAGGTTGCGCACCCGCGCGATGTAGCCGGTCCTCTCGGTCACGCTGATGGCACCTCGCGCGTCGAGAAGGTTGAACATGTGAGAGGTCTTAAGCACGTAGTCGTAGGCCGGCCTGGTCAGGCCCCTCTCCAGGCAGCGCTCGCACTCGCTCTCGTAGTCGGTGAACGACCGCTGCAGCCAGGGGATGTCGGCGAGTTCGAAGTTGTACACCGACCACTGGGCCTCGTTCTTCTTGTACACATCACCATATGTGACTCCCGGCACCCACTGCAGGTCGAACACGTTGTCGATGTTCTGCAGGATCCGGGCCAAGCGCTCGGTCCCGTAAGTGAGTTCGACACTGGTGGGACTCAGATCGATGCCGCCCACCTGCTGAAAGTAGGTGAACTGCGTACATTCCATGCCGTCTATCCAGACTTCCCAACCGAGACCCCAAGCGCCCAGGGTGGGGGACTCCCAATCGTCCTCGACGAAACGGACGTCATGCTTCCCCAGATCGATGCCCAGATGCTCTAGCGATGCCAGGTACAGGTCTTGGACGTTGTCGGGACAGGGCTTCAGTATCACTTGATACTGGTAGTAGTGCTGCATCCGGTAGGGGTTCTCGCCGTAGCGGCCGTCGGTAGGACGGACAGAGGGTTCGACGTAAGCGACCTTCCAGGGATCCGGGCCCAGGACCTTGAGAAAGGTGGCGGGATTGAAGGTGCCCGCTCCGACCTCAGTGTGGTAAGGCTGCCATATGATGCACCCCTGCTTGGCCCAGAACTCCTGAAGACCCAGCAGTACTTCTTGGAATGTAGGGGTCCTCTTGTCGGTCACTTGGTCTCCAGGTCCGGGGTAAGGTCAGAGTGCGGCGATCGTCATGGTGTGAGGGTGGTGGTAGGCGCCGCTGTGCTGGGCGGGGCCGTCGTAGGTGGTGCGGTAGTGACGGTAGGCTGCTTGCCCACTATCAGTTTGACCGTGCTGCCCGCGGCCACGATGGTCCCTGCCACGGGGTTCTGCTGGATGACCTTGTCCCACAGAGACGAATCGGGGGTCTCGTAGTACTCCGCAGTCGCCTTGAGATGGTATTGAGTCAGCAGGTTCGTGGCCTGACCGAGCGTGAGACCCACCTGGGCTACCACCGGCACCGGGACCAGGTTCTGCTCCGGAGCATTACTGACCTGGATAGCTACCTCCGAACCAGCCTCCACCAGCGTACCCGCTGCCGGATCCTGAGCAAGAACCGTGCCACCCGGCAAAGTCGAATCCACTTCGGTGACTTTCGGCACCAAGCCCAATTGGATCAGTGCGTTCTCGGCTGCCGCTCGGCTGAGACCCGTCAGGGTAGGCACTAGCACGGTGTTATTGGGAACAGCCACCCAGATGGTCACTGTGGTACCGGGATCGACGATGTTACCCGACGCGGGCTCCTGTCGTTGCACGTAGTTGATCTTGGCCGCATCGTCGGTGGGCTCTTCCTCTACGAGCACTTTCAGCCCCAGTGTCTCGAGCTTGTCTATCGCCGTGTATTTGTCCAAGCCTACGACCATGGGTAGCTGGACCGGGCCGCCGCCCGACGAGGTATAGACGACCACACTCTGGCCTTTGCGCATAGGCGTTCCTGGGTCGGGGTCCTGGTCGCCCACAAGCCCCTCCGCCACGTCGCCAGACGGTCTGGTGCCGCCATTCTCCAATTTGAAGCCCGCATCAGACAGGGTCTTATCCGCATCCGGCAGGCTCAGACCCACGACGTTGGGCACGGCCCCCAACTCACCGGGACCACCCCACTTGTAGATGCTCACGGCCGTCACGACCAAGGCCAGCAACAGCGCCGCCACGGCCGCCCATAGGATCCAGCCCCTCTTCTTGCCGGACTCGTTGCCGAAGTACTCTTCAGAGAAGGGGTCGACCGCTATGGGGCCCCGGGGCGTATCCGCGTCGGTCATGAGAGACTGGGCGGCCCATTCGTCCGTGTCCGACTCGGCCTCGCCCGGGCGGTACCGGGTGGTGTGCTGAGCCCCAAGTGCCGCCGCCGCCAAGACCGGCTTGCCCTCCTGCACCCTCCAGAGATCGTCGAGCATGGCCTGTGCGGTGAGATAGCGCGACGTAGGCTCCTTGCTCATGGCCCGCAAGATGACTGCCTCTAGGTTCTCAGGGATGTCCACGAGCCTGCTTGGTGGCAAGGGCGCATCGTTGACGTGCTGCATGGCGATACCGACAGAGTTGTCACCTTCGAACGGCAACTTGCCCGTCGCCATCTCGTACATCACCACACCCAGCGAGTAGAGATCGGAGGCCGCCTCCACGGGCTGCCCTTTGGCCTGCTCTGGCGACAAGTAGTGAGCCGTGCCGATGCTGGTGCCCGCCTCCGTGAGCGAGGCCCCTCCGCGCGCGCGGGCGATGCCGAAATCGGTGACCTTCACCCGCCCCTCGTCATCGATGATGATGTTCTGCGGCTTGATGTCCCGATGGATGATGTCGCGCCTGTGCACGTAGCGAAGCGCCTCGACTATCTGCCTCGAGACCGAGACCACGAGCTCAGTGCTGAGCGGAGCGTGCTTGACGATGATGTCCTTGAGGGAGCGGCCGGGGAGATACTCCATGGCTATGTAGTACGTGCCCTCGGCCTCGCCCTTGTCGTATATCTGGACCACGTTGGGATGGTTCAGGCTGGCGGCGGAGCTCGCCTCACGCCTGAAGCGCTCGATGAACTCAGCGTCATTGACGTACTGCGAGGAGAGCACCTTGAGGGCCACCTGCCGGCCCAACGCAGTGTCTTTGGCCAGATATACGTCGGCCATGCCACCACTGCCGACCTTACTAATGATCTCGTAGCGCTCGTCGAAGACTCGCCCTATCACTCTGCTATCACCCTCCAGCCCACCGCGTAAGTCGCGTGGGTAAAGCCTTTACATGCGAATAGTATCTCACCGGCGCGGGTCATCGCCCGAGGGCCGCCGACATCACCTTGCGAGCGATAGGTGCAGCCACGCCGCCTCCTGTCCCCCCGTTCTCCACGATCACCGCCACCACCACACTGGGGTCCTCGGCCGGCGCGAAGCAGACGAACCAGGAGTGGGACTCTGCGCCGGATACCTCAGCGGTGCCCGTCTTCCCCGCAACCTGGACGCCCCCCAAAGCCGCCGCGGTTCCCGTCCCGCTGTTCACCGCCTGCACCATCAACTCCTTCAAACCGGCCGCCGTGGCGCTGGAGATGGGCTGCGCCCAGACGGACGGGCTGGCCGTCCGCAGCACGCTACCTTTGGCGCTGATGACCTTGTCCACTATGTAAGGTTTCATCATCTTGCCGTCGTTGGCCACAGCCGAGGCCACCAGGGCCATCTCCAAAGGTGAGGCCAGGACCTCGCCCTGTCCGAACGCCGCCTGGGCCACATGAGCTTCGTCCATGCCAGTCGGATCAGGGAAGCGGCTGTCCGCGCCTCCAAGCGGCCAATCCGGTGCCTGGCCGAAGCCGAATGCCTTGGCATAATCGGAGAGGGTGTCTGCACCCAGGTCGACCCCGACCTTGGCGAAGGTAGTGTTGATGCTGCTGGCGAAGGCTTTGGCGAAGTCGTGCTCGCCGTAGACCTTGTCGTCATAGTTCGACACCACGTAGCCACCGGCCTTGAAGGTTCCGCTGTCCTCGAACACGGTGTCAGCGGTCACCTTGCCTGTCTCCAGAGCTGCCGCCGCTACGATGATCTTGAAGACCGACCCCGGAGGATAGAGACCCTGGGTGGCCCTGTTGAGTAGAGGTCGGTTCTCGTCGACGCTTATATCTGCCCAGATGTCCTCGAGATGGTTGGGATCGTAGCGCGGGTAGGACACCATGGCGATGACGGCCCCGGTCTTAGGATCGAGCACGATGACCGCTCCCTTGCGGTCCCCCAGAGCAGCGGCAGCCGCCTCTTGGACCCCCATGTCGATGGTCAGCGCGAGATCCGCGCCCTGCTTGGTGCCCGTGATCTGGTTGACGATGCCCAAGGTGCCCGACTGCCCTGTGAGGTCAGGATTGTAGACCCTCTCGACACCAGCCCGCCCGTACATCAGACTCGTGTAGCCGAGCCAAGGGGACGTAAGTGTGCCCTTGGGGTAGGTGCGCTCGTAGTTGTCGCCCATCTTGATGTTGTCGGCCAGCAGCACCCCGTCGGCCGAGTAGATCTTGCCCCGCTCCACCTGCATCTCTTCCTGGATGGCCCGAGTGTTGGTGGGCTCGATCTTGAGCTCAGAAGCCCTGACCACCTGCCAATACGTGAGCTGCACGATCAAGGCCACGAAGAGCAGCGAGAAGAAGAGAAAGAGTCGGCGTACGGGCTTGTCCATCTAGCTCACCGCCTGCCCACGGGCCGCCTGCTGTGCGCGCGCCACCTGGGCACCGCCGGAGACCGCCCTCATCGCCGCCGTCTCGGACCTATCGCTGATGCGCAGCAGCAGGGCCACCAACACGAAGTTGGCGACGATGGAGCTGCCTCCGTAGCTGATGAAAGGCAGGGTGATGCCTGTAAGCGGGATCAGCTTGATGACTCCGCCCATGATCAAGAACGCCTGCAGGGCGAAGATGCTGGTAAGCCCCGTGGCCAGCAGTCGCCGGAAGTCGTCTCCCGCCCTGACGGCGATCCGGAACCCTCGGTATGTGAAGAACAAGAAGAGCAGGATTATGGCGATGGCACCCAGCAGTCCGAGCTCCTCGCCGATGGCGGAGAAGATGAAGTCGGTCTCCACGTAGGGGATACGTGGCCTACCCGAAGGGAACATCAGGTAGCCTTGGCCAAGCCCCCGTCCGAAGAGTCCACCGGAGGCCAAGGCGAACAGCGACTGGACGATCTGATAGCCCTTGTTCTCAGCGTCGGCCCAGGGATTGAGCCATATATCTACCCTGGTCTGCACGTGAGGAAAGACCAGGTACAGCAGGACCCCGCCGACCGCGAACAGTAGCAGCCCTGCCAGCACGTAGAACGCTCGCCCGGTGGCCGCGTATATGAGAGCCAACAGCGCCCCGAAGAACAAGAGGCCCGTGCCGAGGTCCTTCATGAACACCATAAGCGCCATGGACACCGCCCAGACGATCAGCAGGGGCGCCAGATAGCGCAGCGGTGGCACCGGCACGCCCAGTATGCGACGCGTGCTCACCGTGAGCACCTCGCGTATGTCCACCAGATATCCTGCGAAGAAGATGACCAACAGGATCTTCGCAAACTCTCCCGGCTGGAAACCCAGCGGTCCGATGCTTACCCAAAGCCTGGCTCCATTGATCTCTTGTCCAAGGAACGCGGTGAGCAGTAGGGTCACCAAGCCGAGTATGCCGATGGGGAACCGCAGCTTGCAGAGCATCCTCATGTCGCGCAGGACCGCCAGAACCAACAGGAAGGCCCCCACACCGGCCACAAACCACAGTGATTGCTTGAAGGCCAGTACGGACTTCAGACGGAAGACGAAGACCATGCCTGCAGCGGATAGTAGGGCGGTCACCGGCAGCAGATACGGATCAGCGTTGGGCGCAAGAAAGCGGGTGCCTAGATGCGCTACGACAAACAGCACGATGAAGATGGCCGCGTACAAGAGCGGGCCCACTCCAGTCCACTCCATCTCGAAGTACACCGATACGAACCCTAAGATGGTCAGAAGAAGGGCCGGCGTCAGAAGCAGTAATTCGCGGTTGCGCAGCCTCAAAACCCTGTACTCAACCCATCCAAGAACCGCTCACCTTCCTCTTTGCTGAGCAGCTCACGCGAATCCACCTGTCCTCTCTCATACAGAGACAGTGCTCCGTACTCGACTGCTGACAGTCTGTATACCGAAGAGAACTCGACGCCCACGAAGTCCCAAGGAAGGCCCTGGTAGAGCGCCACCTTGCCGTTGTCCTGTCCCAAGTAGTAGACGGTGGAGTTGTACCAGGCGAGGCTGCCGATGGCTATGACCAACACCAGAAGCAGGGTGACGGCGGCAACAAGCCATCTGCGACGGCGCTTGTGAGCGTTTCCACGGTCGCCCTTGCTCTTGCCCCCCTCGCCCTTGGGCGGGGGTACGGTCGCCGGAGAAGACTCATCCTTGCCGACCTCCGCAGTCTCACTCTCCTCTCGATCCTCCGTCTCGCCCTCGGGATGATCCGAACTGACGGCTCCCGCTCGCAGTGCAACGCCGCGACGCCGCAGGCGCTCGCGCGCGTTCAGGCTTAGGCGTTCCATGCCACTCGGCGCGGCCACAACGGTGGACCGTCTGTCACTCGGTCCTATGAGGATGCGCGAATCGGACCACGAGCCCTCTTTGCCTGCGTCCGCTTGCTCGGAGGCCTCCACGTCCACGACGATCACGGTCACATTGTCCTCGCCCCCGTTCTGCAGGGCAGCGTCCACCAGCTCCTGAGCCGTGGTCTGCGCGTCGTCACCCCTCTCCATGATCCGAGCGATGGTCTCGTCGCCCACCATGCCCGTCAGCCCATCGCTGCAGATGAGCACCCGGTCGCCTGGAGTGACCGTCAGCTCGAGCATGTCTGGATCGAGGACCATGTCGGTGCCCAAGGCCTTGGTGATGACACTGCGGTGCGGGTGCCTGGCCGCCTGCTCGCGCGTCAAGTCCCCGCGCCGTATCATCTCGCCCACCCACGAATGGTCCTCAGTGACCTGCGCAAGCACGCCCTCATGCAAGAGGTAGGCGCGCGAGTCACCCACGTGCGCGATGAGAAGGGTGTCGTCTGCCAGCAGCGCAGCCGTGAGCGTGGTCCCCATGCCCAGGAGCTCGCTCTCCGAGGTGCTTCGCTGGATTATCGCAGTGTTGGCCTTGAGTATGGCCTCGCGCAGCCCCTGAGTGCCCGCTGACGGTGGGTCGACGGAGAGCAGACCCAGACATGCCATCTGTGAGGCCACCTCGCCCGCGCGGGCTCCGCCCATGCCGTCACACACGGCATACAGGCCGGGCCGCAGCAAGAAGGAGTCCTCATTGGCAGACCGGACCATCCCACAATCACTCACCACTCCGGCGCGCAGCCGCATCAGTGCACCTTGACCTGGAAGACGGTATCGCCCACCGCGATCCGGTCGCCCATCTGCAGCCGGGTCGGCTCGCTGATAGACCTGCCGTTGACTGCAGTGCCGTTCGTGCTCCGCAGGTCTTCGACCCAGAGACCGTCGTCATTCACCTCGAACAGGGCATGTTTCGCAGAGACGAAGGTATCGTCCAAGAAGATGTCCATGTCCGGCAGGCGACCCGCGAGAGCGTGAGAGTCGGCAGGTAGTACATAGGCCGCTCCTTCCGGCACGCTGGAGCTCTTGAGCACCGCCAGCGCCCAAAGGCCTCCCTCCATCGCGACAGTCGCTGCGGCAGATCGCTCGGAGGTTTCCTCTTCGTCTTCAGCGCCGGGCATGCGCCAGCGCTGCTCGCCCACCACTGGACCGGCGACCCGCAGGTCCCGCGTGCTCGAGCGGACGACGCTGAAGATGAAGAGGTACAGCAGAAAGAGAAACGCTATCTTGCCTACTAGGAGCAGGGTATCGGACATAGAGTCTCTCTTCCCACGCCCTACCTGGACGCCACGGTGATGTGGGCATCTCCGATACGGATGACGTCAGAAGGGCGAACGACCGTGTTATCGACCGGGTAGCCGTTCACCATAGTGCCATTGGTGGAGCCCAGGTCTTTGACCACGACGCTCCCCTCCGACCAATAGATGACCGCGTGCCGGCGCGAGACCTCGACACTGTCGACCTGCACGTCCACGTCCCGCGAACGACCCACGACGGCTTTGCCCTGTGGGAAGACGCGCTCCTGTCCGTTCACCTTCAGCACCAGGGGCTCCGCCGCCGGTTCGACCGGGGTCCGGGCCGCGGGTGTGGTACGCGTGGCGCCGACGACCGCAGGTATCGACGCTGCAGCGGCGGCCGGCGGCATCGGCGGCATGACTGCGGCCGGCGGCATCGGCACAGCGGCGGCCGGTGGCATCCGCGGCGGTGCATAACCGGGTTGCGCTGGCCCCTGTTCCGTCAGGGGCGGCGGACCTTGGGGGTCACCATCTTGGGACGTGGGAAAGGGTCGACCGTATGAGGGACCCAGGGCAGGCGGGGTCTGAGACGGCAGCGCAGCAGCTCCCCCCGCGACGGCGGCTCCTGCGGCCAGGTTGGGCGGCAAGGGAGCGGAGGCCGGAGGCATGGGCGGTGCGCCGTAGTCGTACTGGGCATCCTCGGGCACATCCCAGATGCTCTGGGTTGCCGGGGCTCGAACACCCGCCCGCTGATCAGCGCCCTCGTAGTCCGACCGCTCAGCCAGGACCCCGAAGTACCCGGGCTTGAGGTCAGGATCCATAGTGAGTTCGACCGTTAGGGCGCCCGAAGTCGCGTACCCCTTGTTTTGGACGTGCTTGTCCATATGGCTCTCGAGCTTGTGGACGAGTTGGTCGAGGTGGCTCTTGAGACGTGCGAAGTCCTCACGGCACAAGAAGACCGTGTACCGGTCGCGCACCCAAGTCTGCCCGCCTTGAGAGACCTTGGTCCCCTCAAGCTCCTTGATCAGCTTGCGGGCCAGTTCGGCCGGTTCCACGTGTAGCTTGGATGTCTTTTTTCCTGATGGATCACTCTTTCGCGGCATCAGCACTGCCTCCTAAAGGGACCCTCCACGCAGGGCTGGGGTGAGAAAGCTCAGCAGAAAAGTGATTATAGCGCAAGGCACAAAGGCCACTAGTAGAGGTCCCATGCGTACGGGCGCGCCAAACAGCAGTATCGGGCCCAGAGTGAGCGCCAAGAACAGTAGCATCAGATAGACGCTCATCCCCCACATCCTCGCAGCAGGGGTCCGTCCCATCCAGAGATACAAGGGAAGGGAGAAGACTGTGAACACCACCATCTGCCAGGCAAGCTCTGGACGGGACTCGAGAAGACGACCGATGGCCGAGACTACGGTGGCCGGCGAACTGGCGTGTTCGGTGGAGGCCAGGGCGTTGCCCGGACTCGGCGCGAACGTATAGGGCAGGGTCGCCCATCCGGCCAGATTCGCGGCCACGACCAAGACCAGCCCGCTCAGAAATCCCACCAGAGCCCCCCAGCGCCGCAACAACGCCCCTGCGAGCGGCAGGAGCGCCAGACCCAAGAAGGCCGCCACCGCAAAAGGAATGGCACCCGGCAGCAGGGCTGCCCATTCCTTCCGCTTCCAGCGAAGGAGTCCCATCGTCACCGTGGCCAGGATCAGATATACGACCCCCCATCCCGCCCCGTAGGCGAAGATCGGCGGAGCCATCAGTGCCAGGGCCAGCACCCCGCCTCCGAACGGCCAAACGAGCGCCAGGAATGACGGCACTATGACCAGTGGTATGACGGCCGCCTGGGGGTAGAAGGGTGCGCGTGGCAGCAGGTAGGCCAGAGAGCAGAGCGCGAAGCCGCCGGCGACCACATGCTGCGCCGAGAAAGCCAGACGACTGAGCTCCATCGGGATACGCGCGTCGCGAGGTCGCGCCCCGGCCTCCGCGCCGCCCTCCCGCCCTCCATCGCCCTTGACGCGCGACTTCGTTCGAGCGGGACGCCTCACGTACTCGGGTAACTGTTCGGCGATCTCTGCCAGCATGCGCCCCAGAGTGGAAGCGTCGGGTCGCTTGTGACGATCGCGTGACATCGCCTTGCGCAAGGCGTCGCTCAGAGCCTGGGGTAGATCGGGACGGATCGTCGAGAGGGGCGCGATGTTGGGTCTCGAGGCGTCCAGCAATAGCTCGCGCAGTCTCTTGCCTTCTGATGGATTCCTCCTGACGAAGCCCTCGTAGAGCGTAAGCGCGAGGGAGTAGACGTCAGACCGCGAGTCCACGTTCCGGCCTTCTGCCTGTTCCGGCGACATATACGCAATAGTGCCGATCAAGTCGCCAGTGACAGTGATGGAGGCCCTGTCCTCCAGCTGAGCCACGCCGAAATCCATGAGACGCGTCTCGACGACGTCCTCGTCGGTCAACATGATGTTCTCCGGCTTCACGTCCCGATGCACCACCCCGCGCTTGTGGGCATGCGCCAGAGCGCGACACATCTGGATGCCGATCTCGAGTATGTCTGCGTCACCCAGCGAGCGCTCTCTATATCGCTCTCTCAGGGTCTTGCCCTGGATGTACTCGCTGAAGAGCAGTGTCCTATCGGTCTCGCGCACCATCTCGTAGACCGTGACTATGTTGTGCTGGCTGAGCTTCGCCGCTGCCTGAGCCTCGCGGAGCACGCGATCTTCGACGTCCACGCTGTGCTGCACTATCTTGACCGCGACTTGGCGTCCCATCTGCAGGTCATCAGCCAGGTAGACCACGGCGAAGGCCCCGGTGCCCAGCTTACGGATCACCCGGTAGCGTTCGTTCAGTAGGGGTGTCTCAACCATAAGCGCGGCGGCTACAGACCCAGGAGCTCCAGGACGGTGACACCGACGTTCCACAACGTGTGCGCGATGACCAGCCGCGGGATCTTTCCGTTCGCCTGATACGACGTACCCAAGACCAGGCCGAAGACCAAGATCATCAGCGTCCCGACCAATGGATAGCCATGCATGGCCGCGAAGACACCGGAGGCGATGAAGACGGGCAGAGCGCGCTTGCTCCGGAGTACCTGGGTCAGGCGAGTCTGGGCGTATACGCGAAAGAGCAACTCCTCGTGCAGACCGATGATAGGCGTGAAGAGTAGGAAGGCCGCGATGGTGCGGGTCGGCATGGATTCAGAGATCTGGGTGGGGTCGTCTATGCCCAGAGCGCTCAAGATCAGACCGACCACCACGTTGCATCCGATGATCGCGAGTATGAGCAGCAGTCCCCAACCCAGCTCCTTGCCCCACTCGCGTCCTGTCCGGGGCAACTTCCAGTCGAAGGTGTCACGTCTGGTCAGTAGGAGCGGGACGAGCAGACACCAACCCACTCTCGTCAGCATGTCTGCCACGAAGTCCAGGACACCGTAATCAGATACCGAGACTTCGTAGCCCGCAGAGAGGTAGATGACGTTGGGGACAGCGAACAACATGAAGATGGCGATGAGCTCCAGTAGTCGCTCGCGACCACCGGCCTGCTCGCCAGACGTGAAGCCCTGGTATGACCCGTTGTTCATAGATCCCCTGCAGGCGTGGGATTGCCTTGCCTAGTGCGCCATGATAGCGCAGCCGATGCTATACTCGCTGTCGCTTTGGGCGAGTGGCGGAATTGGCAGACGCGCTAGGTTCAGGGTCTAGTGAGCTTACGCTCATGGGGGTTCAAGTCCCCCCTCGCCCACCAACACACTCATGGCATATTAGGGTCTATGGCCTACGAAGATTCTCATCAGCGTCGTTCCCGACCGGCCCCAAAATCGAGGAGTCGGCGGATGGGCGGCAGGATTCCCAGGCCGGTCATCCGCATCGGGGGCTTCGTGCTGGCCTTCGTGGCGGTGCTTCTGCTTATCATCTTCTCCGCACGGGCCTGCGCGCGCAGCGGCGAAGAGGAGGCCTACCGATCCTACATAGCCGAGGTCGAGAAGATCGTCGCGGCTTCTGACGAGATCGGCTCACAACTCACTGCCCTGCTCCTGAATCCCGGCGACATAGGCCGGGCCGATGTCCAGACTAAACTGGAAGGCTTTGTCAGCGGCTCGGCTACGCTGGAGCAACAGGCGAGTGAACTCAGTGCTCCCAAGTCGCTGCTTTCGGACACCGCACAGCAGATATTCGTGCTGATCATGCACTTCCGCTCCACGGGAGTCAGCCAACTGCGTACCTACTTGATGAGCGCGCTCGAGCTCGAAGACACCAGCGGCGCCGCGGCCGCAACCCCGGGGGGGACCGCAACGACCCTGCCCGGAGACACCGCCCTTGCGGCCGGTTCCACGGAACAGATCATGAACGCGCTGCGCTTCCTGACCACCTCTGACTTTCTCTACAAAGAAGTGTACGAAGTCAAGGTGGCCGAGCTGCTGACAGAGAAGAATGTCGGCGGGGTCACAGTGCCCAGCAGCCAGTTCATCGCGAACCCCGAGATCGCCACCTCGGCCCAGGTCGTCGCCATAGTCAATGACCTCAAGAAGACGGGCAATCTGCAGGCCGTGCATGGCGTCGCATTGAAGACAGTCGTGTCCATGCCCGACAACAAGACGATCGTCCAAGGTGGCACCTACGACCTCACCCAGAGCCAGGGCCTGTCATTCGTGATCACGGTCGAGAACCAGGGCAACATGGACGAGGTTGGAGTCGCGGTCCAAGTGGAGCTGACGTCCGCAAGCACGTCGCAGCCTCCGGTGACTGCCACGATATCCAACCTCAAGGCCAAAGCGACCGAGAGCATCACGGTCGAGGGCCTCAATCCCGCAGCCTATGGCGAGGTGGCCACTCTGAAAGTCACCGTCATACCGGTGCAGGACGAAAGGTTCACCGATAACAACGGCATCACGGCCACTGTCGTGTTCAAACTGTAGAGGGCAGGAGGCAGTTCGTGCAGACAAGTGAGGTCCTGACCATATTGGCGATAGGCCTTTCTTTGATCGGTGTGGCAGGACTCTGGGTGGTCGCGGTGATGCTACGCGGCTACCGCCGGAACCAGCGGATCATCATGGGCTCCCGAGGCACCGTCGATGTCGCCGAGCACATGGCTATCATCGACGACAAGCTCACCAACCTGCGTCTGGCCGTCGAGGACCTGGCGCTCACCGCCAGCGACCATGGTGTACGCATCGATGGCACCCTCTCTCATGTGGGTATCGTGCGTTTCGACGCGTACCGCGACCTGGGCGGCAGGCAAAGCACCGCCGTGGCCTTTATGAACTCCCGCAACGACGGAGTGGTCATCACCACGGTGGTGAGTCGAGAGTTCGCCAGGATGTACGTGAAGGTGGTCAAGGACGGGGTAGGTGACATCCCCTTGGCTCCTGAGGAGAACGAAGCCATACAGCAGGCCCAGCGCGCGACGCCGTTCGTGGTGAAGCCCATTGCCGACGGCGGAGAAGTAGCAGTGCCGGCGGTGGACAACATCGCTATGCACCTCGAAGGGCAACCGATGGTGGCGAGCCTGCCCTCCCCCTACGAAGAAGAGAATGCTGAGGCAAGAAGAGCCGAGATCGAGAACCGGATGCGCAGGCGCAAGGGCATGCCGCTGCTCGAGCACGCTGACCTGGCACCGTCGACCCAGGGCTGGCAGGAGCCGGAGACGCCGGTCGTCAGCATGGCGGAGCAGTTCCTGCAGCAGCGCAAGCAGGGTAAGGACTCGTCCCCAGATGCTGAGGACGCCTCAGCAGAGAACGATGGCGCCGAGCGGGACGACGTGACTGCTCCCGCCGCGATCGTGAAGGAAGACGACAGTTGGGGCTTCGACCTGCCGGTCGATGACGACACCCATGAGTTGTGAACCGTCCGGGCCAGGCCTGAGATCCTGGACCGTCTCGTCACTCGCAGAAGCACTGCCGCTTGCCGCTACGACCATCGGCTTCCTTGGACCGGCCGGGACCTTCTGCGAAGAGGCCCTGCGCGCGACCATCGACGAAGAGACCCCGGACGGACGCCGCCGCACCTTCGTGCCCTTTCCCTCGATGGCGGAGACCATCGAGGCAGCGTCTTCTGGCGAGGTCGATTGCGCTGTGGTGCCCATAGAGAACTCCATCGAGGGTTCGGTGTCGGCCACGGTCGACGTACTCGCTCACGAGGTGGACAACCTGCAGATAGTGAGGGAGGTCACGCATCCCATCTCGCAGTGCCTGATCACCCAGCCGGGCGTGTCCTTGGACCAGATCGTCAAGGTCATATCCATACCGCACGCCTACTCGCAGTGCCGCCTCTGGCTGCGCCGCAACCTGCCGGGCTCTGAGATCGAAGCCGCCAGCTCCACTGCCGCGGCCGCCGAGAGGGTCTCTTTGAGCCAGGAGCCTTGGGCGGCGATCGGCAACCAGCTGGCCGCCAAGACGTATGGCTGCGCCGTGCTCGAAGCGGATATCGAGGATCATCCCGAGAATGAGACCAGGTTCGTGTTCTTGGCGAGGCAGAGGGAGCGTCAGAACTTCTTCGAACCGTACAAGACCTCGATAGTGTGCGAGATCATCAAGGACCAACCGGGCGCTCTGCTGCTGATATTGCAGGAGTTCGCTTTCCGCCACGTCAACCTGACCAAGATCGAGTCGCGCCCTTCGAAGAGACGCCTGGGCGACTACGTATTCATCGTGGATATGGAAGGCAAGGTGGACGAACCCACTATCGCCGACGCCCTGCGCTGTCTGTGCTGCAAACTGCCCCGCCTCACTGTGCTGGGAAGCTATCCTGTGGGTAGACCGCTCACCCGCTCCAACGGGGCGCAGCGCTAGCACAAACAAGGAGGGTCGGATGCTCGATATCAAGTTGATCCGCAGCGATGCCGACCTGGTCCGAAGCGCTCTTGACCGCCGGGGTCCGCAGGCAGCGGAAGCACTCGAAAGGTTGCTTGGACTAGACCGCTCGAGGCGTGAGCTCCTGGTCAAGATCGAGGAGCGCCGGAGCCTGCGTAACAAGGCCAGCGAAGAGATAGCCCGACTCAAGCGCGACAAGGAGGACGCGTCCACGCAAGTGGAGAGCATGCGCAAGGTCGGCGACGAGATCAAGGCCTTCGAAGCCGAACTGAAGGCAGTCGAGGCCTCCCTGGAGGAGGACCTGCTGCAGGTCCCCAATCTACCTGATCCGACGGCACCTGAAGGCGGGGAAGAAGACTCGCTCGTGCTTCACCACTGGGGCGAGCCGCGCAAGTTCAACTTCACCCCTTTAGACCACCTCGATCTGGCTGGGCCGCGAGATCTCATCGACATGGAGCGCGGCGCCCGCACTTCAGGCAGCCGCTTCGCCTACCTCAAGGGCGACCTGGTGCACCTGCAGTTCGCCCTCGTGCAATTCGCTCTGCAGAAGTTGTCGGCCAGGGGCTTCAGGCCCATCATCGTGCCGGTGTTGGTGCGTGATGAAGCCATGTACGGCACCGGCTTCTTTCCCACCGACATGCAGCAGGTCTACAGGCTGCAAGACGATGGCCTCAACCTGGTGGGCACCTCCGAAGTGCCCCTAGCCGCTCTGCACATGGAAGAGATCGTCGACGAGGCGGACCTACCCCTGCGCTACGTGGGGTACTCCAGCTGCTTCAGGCGCGAGGCGGGCGCCGCCGGCAAGGACACCCGGGGCATCTTCAGGGTGCACCAGTTCGACAAGGTGGAGATGTTCAGCTTCTGTGCCCCCGACAAGTCAGCCGGAGAACACGATTTCATGCGGTCCATCGAAGAGGAGATCCTGCAGGACTTGGAGCTCCCCTACCGCGCCGTCAACATCGCCGCGGGCGACTTGGGTGCCCCGGCCGCCAAGAAATACGACCTGGAGGCCTGGATACCCACCCAGGAGCGCTACCGCGAGGTCACCTCCTGCTCCAACTGCACCGACTACCAGGCTCGGCGGCTCAAGGTCCGCGCCAAGGGAGAGGCAGGTGGCCCCTATCTGCTGCACACTCTCAACGGCACGGTGATCGCCGTGGGCCGCACTATCATCGCGATCATGGAGAACTACCAGACTGAGGATGGGCTGGTAGACGTGCCCGCAGTGCTGCGGCCCTTCATGCCCGCCGGGATGGAACAGTTGGGCAGATGAGGTCGAGCACCGGCGACAGCGACGTATCGCAGCGCTGGGGCGAACGGGAGGGTCTGGCGCTGCTCACAGACTACTACCAGCTCACCATGATGGCTGGGTACTGGAAGACAGGACGCCTGCACCTGGACGCCTGCTTCGACTACACCTTCCGGGAACTCCCCCCGCACAACGGCTTCGCCATCTTCGCCGGTCTAGAACAAGTCCTCGACCTGGTGAACGATCTGCGGTTCGACGACCAGGACCTGAATTATCTGTCCGGGCTCGGCACCTTCGAGCCCGCCTTTCTCGACTACCTCAAGGACTTCCGACTGACCTGCTCGATCCAGGCCGTTCCCGAAGGCACGGTGGTCTTCCCGCACGAGCCCCTGCTGACGGTGGAGGGTCCGCTGATCGAGGCGCAGCTGCTCGAGACCGCGATCCTCAACACCCTCAACTACCAGACCCTCATAGCCACCAAGGCCGCGCGCCTACGGCTGGCCTGCGGTGACGACAACCTGGCCGAGTTCGGATTACGGCGCGCCCACGGCCCCGACGGCGGACTCAGCGGGTCCCGCGCCGCCTACGTGGGCGGCGCCGACTCCACGTCTAACGTGCTTGCCGGCAAGGTGTTCGGCATACCCGTGCAGGGCACTCTGGCTCACTCGTGGGTCATGAGCTTCGACTCCGAGCTCGAAGCATTCAGGACCTACGCCGTGAGCAGCGAGCGACCGGTGCTCCTCGTCGATACCTACGACACCCTCAGCTCAGGACTCCCCAACGCCGTGACGGTGTTCAAGGAACTGCGCGATTCTGGAAGGCAGGTGCGGCCCGCCATCCGGCTGGATTCGGGCGACCTTGCCCGTCTCAGCAAGGTGGCACACAAGATGTTCGCCGTGGCCGGCTTTGACGACCCGCTGATCGTTGCCTCCAACGAACTGGACGAAGACCTCATCGCCGACCTCAAGCGCCAGGGAGCACCCATCAACGCCTGGGGCGTGGGCACCCACCTGATCACCTCGTCCGATTACCCAGCTCTGGGCGGCGTGTACAAGCTGGTGGCAGTGCGGGCAGCCGGCGGCGCCTGGACCCCCAAGATCAAGCTCTCATCCAACCTGGCCAAGATGACCGACCCGGGCCGCAAGCGCTTGGTGCGCTACTACGATGGCAAGGGCACCCCGCTCGCGGATATCATGCGCTTGGCCGACGAACCGCTCGACGTCATCGACCCGGGCCAGCCCGCCAAACCGCTGCCCTTCGCTGAAAGGCACGACCTCACTTTCCTGCGTGCCGTCTGGGACGCCGCCAGCTCAGAGGACCTCTTGCAGCCGGTGGTCGAGCACGGCAAGCCCGTCATCGGTAGCCCGACCCTCGAGACTATCCGAGCGCGGGCTCGATCGCAGGTCGCGGCTCTGCCGGAGGAGCTCAGACGCTTACGCAACCCAGAGATATATGCGGTCGGCCTCTCGCCCAGGCTGGCGGAGGAGAAGGTGAGGCTGGTCCGGCAGGCACCCGGGGTGCTCGGATCAGGGCCGACCTCCAGCTGAGGTCGGCCGGTGAACCAGGTCGAACGCTCGTGCGTCCGAGGCTGGGTGGAGTAAAGTAATCGAGTCCAGCATCATTTGACACAGGGAGACCCGATGCGCTGTCCCTACTGTGGCACGGAAAACGGAGAAGGGGCCGAGTCCTGCCGCAACTGCGGCGAGGAGTTATCGCAAGCGCGTGCCCGGTGGGGTGGTCCCGGTTCGGAACCTACGGCCAACACTCCACAACAGATCTCGGCCGCACACGACGAGTGGGACCCGGCCAAGCGCTTCGCCGGAGCGCGGCCGACCTCAGCGTTCGTCCCCCCCGCACGCTATCCCACTCACCTCAGTTGGATCATCACGATCATCTGCCTCGGCATACCCGCCACCGCGCTCAATATTGCGCTCTTCTCCCGTGGCGCGGAGTATCCCAACAATCTCGGGGTGGCCGTGGTGGTCATCATGCTGTGCTGCCTACCGCTCAGTGTCGTGTCGCTGATCCTCACAAGGCTGATGAAGAGCAGCCAACGTGCCGGCAACGACGCCGGCACCTACAGATACTCGCGGACGATCGGGCTCCTGTGTTGGATCTCCCTGCTCGCCGCGCTGGCGCTCTACGTGATCTTCTTCCTCCAACTCATGTCCAACGTCAGCGAAGTCGCGAGCTATTAGTCATGCGCTGTCCCCGTTGTGGAGACGCGACAAGCGACTCCGACCGATTCTGTAGCTCCTGCGGGCAGGACCTGCTCACCTACCGGGAGTTGTGGCCGAAGACTCCCACTGAGATGCAGCCATCTCCGGCTACCGACCCGGCTCTCGCCGCCGCTGCGGCGCCACAAGTGGAAGCCACACGCCCGCCGACCTACTTGGGCTGGGCGGCGGCGCTGGTGACAGTATGTTGGCCTGCTTTCTGGGCCGGCATCCCCGCCGTGATCTATGCCGGACGTGCCGAAACGCAGCTTGACGCCGGCGACTTCGCCGGCGCGCAAGAGTCGGCGCGCAAGGCGCGCACCTGGTGTTGGGTGACCTTCTGGGCGGGTCTGGCACTCTGGGCGTTGATACTGACCTTGGTCGTCACGCTCTAGGACCGAAGGCTATACTAGGGCGCCGTTACCGCCGGATCATGGTGGCGCGGCGCGCATGCGGCGCGCTCAGTACTGTCCGGCGGGACCGCATCCGTGGAGGGGTGGCGGAGTCTGGTCGATCGCACCGGTCTTGAAAACCGGCAGGCCGCAAGGTCTCAGGGGTTCGAATCCCCTCCCCTCCGCTTCCGGATGCGCTAGATGAAGATTATCTCGGCGTCCTTGGTCATGTCCAAGAAGTCGCTCACCGTGGCGATGCCTTCGACGCCGTCGATGAAGTCTTCTTGCTTTAGGCCCATCATGTCGGCGGTCATCTTGCAGGGATAGAGCTTCGCGCCGCCATCGATGAGCATCTGCATGTACTCGGGCACAGTAGGGGCACCCACGCCCGCGATCTTCTTTCTCATGATCCAAGAGGCGAACCGCGTCATGCCGGGGATGATGCCCAATAGGTTGGGGATGCCCCAGTTGGCCGGCACGGGCAGTCCCATCAGGCTCATCTTCATGCTGGTGTTTGCGACGGGCGCCAACTGCAGCTTGTTGATGCGCTTCTTCGTGACCAGGTCCATACCCCAGAAGGTGAAGAAGATGGTCACGTCTATGCCATCGCCCAACGCACCCCAGCCCATGATCAGGGCCGGATAGGCCATGTCCAGATCGCCCTTGGAGCAGATGAAGGCGAGGTGTCGATTCTCATCGGTCATGTTGGGTCTCCTTGTCTGACAATGCTTCGTCGTCACATGGGCCACTCGCTCGGAGTGCGTGTCACACACACCCCTCGGGCTTGCCCAGACCCGCTATGCGGGCCACCTTCTTAGCCGGCCCCTTGGGGAACAGAGCGAAAAGCTCCTTCGTACCGACCCCGGTGCCCGTAGTGATCTGCCGCAGAGTGGGAGACTTCCAGTCCTTGCCCTCCGCCTCCTGCCGGCACCAGCGGATGATGGTCCAATGGGCCTCGGTTAGTTCGGGCAGACCCTCCTCGGCAGCGATGGCTTTGGCTATGTCGTCGGTCCATTCGGTGGGGTCGGTAAGGTAGCCCTCTTCGTTGCACTGCACCGTCTTGCCCGCGATCTCGCGAGTAGCCATGTGTTATCCCTCCTTGTCCTTGTCTCCGGCAGAATGCCGGCCTATCACTTTGAGTACGCTCAGCGCCGTCGCCAGACCCCGACGCGCGTCCGGGTCGCGCAGTTGCCTCGCAAGCGCCCACAGAGAGAGCTTGTCGCCGCCCGGGGATTCCTGCCGGCTCAGCTCCGCGACTACGTCGTCCACTACCTGCGCGCCCGTCCGGGCGGCCGCGAAGTAGCCCTTCTGCTCCGCCTTCTGCAGAAGGTCGGTGGCCTTGCCGAAGACGTCGTCTGCCAGGGGTCCGACCGTCTGGGTGAGATCCATGAGGCTTTCCAGATGATCAAGGAGCTTGTCCAGGTTGCGCCCGTTGCGCAGCAAGCGCTTCAGCAGGCGCAGCAGGTCGTCTAGGTCGACGTAGGCCTGCACCTCCTCCAACTGCTCAGTGAGGAGTTCAAAGGCGTCGTTGGCCGCGGGCAGCACGTCGTGCACCAGCTCAGCCCTTGCCTGCTGGCGCCGTTCGGCGACTTCGGCCTGCTCGGTGAGGTACCGCAACTGTGCGGCCATCTGTTCGAGCTTGTCTTCCATTGCCACCAGATCTTGGCCCGCTATTGCCTGTGCCATCCCGTCCGCCTTACTTGTGCCACTTGCCCGACATGCTCATGCGCGCGGGCAGCGGGAGTTCTTGGCCTTTGAGCAGGATATTCCAGTACATCCAACGGAACATGATCTTGCCCCAGTGGTTCATCTCGGTCTCCTGTAGCAGAGCGAAGGGGCCGATGCCGGGCAGCGGGTAGCGCCCCGGCAGCGGCTCGACCTCGTAGTTGAAGTCGATCAGGAGGCCTTTGCCGAAGCCGGACTCGATGAAGCAGTTGGTGTGCCCGTCGTAGGTGGGCAGCAGGTCCAGCCCGTCCACATAGCGCAAGAAGTTCTCGGCAAAGCAGTCCACCGAGAAGTGAGCACCGGAGCCGCTCTTGGAGGTGGGCAGGGCGGCCGTGTCTCCCAGCGCGAAGATGTTGGCATGCTTCGAGGAGAGGAATGTATGGACATCTACGGGCACGTAGTTGAGTTCGTCCCCCAGGCCTGAGCGCGCGATGAGCTCGTCGCCCTTGTTGAGGGGGACGGTCACCAGCAGGTCGTAGTCCAGCTCGCTCTCGTCGTAGTGCACCAGCTTCTTGGCTTCCGGGTCGACGTGCTCGACCAAGAACTCAGGCACCACCTCGATGCTCTTCTGTTCGAGGATATCGCCCAAGTACTTGGAGGCCACCGGCTTCGTGAAAGCCCCAGGCAGCGGGGTGGCATAGGTGAGCGTCACCCGATCGCGGAGGCCCTGCTCGTGGAAGAACCAGTCGGCCAGCATGATGAACTCCAGCGGGGCGACCGGACACTTGATGGGGTTCTCCACCACATTCAGCACCAAGCGGCCCCCTTGCCAGGTGCGTAGATGCTTCGCAAGGGCAACGGCGCCTTCGACCGAGTAGAAGTCGAAGATCGACCTCTGCCATTCCGGACCCTCCAAGCCAGGCGTCTCTTCCGGATGGATCTGGGTGCCGGTCGCCAAGACCAAGAAGTCGTACGGCAGGATGCGTCCGTCGGCGAGCTTGACGCGGTTCTGCTCGGGCTCCACCAGCTCTGCTGCCGCCTTGATCATCTCCACACCGACCGGGATGAAGTCCCTCTTGGGCTTCACCACGTCGTTCTTGTTGTACATGCCAAAGGGTATGAACAGAAAGCCGGGCTGGTAATAGTGGGTCTCCACCGGGTCCACGATGGTGATCTTCCAGTCGTCTGAGTCCAGCATTCGCCGCAGGCGATTGGCTACCATGGTCCCCGCGGTCCCCGCGCCGATGATCAGCAGGCGTTTCATTGGTGGTCCGGTCTCCCTTCGCTGTCTATTCTGGGGGCTCGAACTCCGCGGCCGCCCTCAGGCTCTGCCCCGCGGCCCGATGCTCCTCGAGCAGCCCTTCCCGTATCAGGGCACAAGCTTGGACGAACTTCGGGTTGGTCACTGAGTAGTAGACCGTCTGCCCTTCTTTGCGCGCCCTCACCAAGAGTCGCTCCCTTAGGATGCGCAGGTGCTGGGAGACGTTGTGCACCGATATGTTCAATTCTGCGGCCAAGTCGCTCACGCATTTCTCACCATCCGTCAGCGCGTGCATTATGCCGAGCCGATGTGGATTAGCCATGGCTTGACACATATCCGCATGCATCTCGAAGAGGGCCCGAGTGTACTCGGACGGCTGTGTCCCCTCTTCACTCCTTTTGTCCTGTATTTGCATGATTGCTTATATACTCCATCCCGCACAAGCTGTCAAGTCCTCAGGCGCATGTCACGATCAAGCAGCAGGATGCTCGGCGGCGGTAGACTTGTGTGGAGCGAATCTACAAGACCCAAGGGGGGGTCGTGCCTCAACGCAAGATCGTCGAGATCGATCGCGACCTATGCGACGGATGTGGGCTTTGCACCACCGCTTGTGCAGAGGGCGCCCTTGCCCTTGACGGGGAGAACAAGGCAGTGCTGGTCCGCGAGCTGTATTGCGACGGCATGGGTGTCTGTCTCGATGTCTGCCCGACGGGTGCGCTAACCATAGTCGATCGAGAGAGCGAGGCCTACGACTACGAAGCTGCGCGAGAACACATCCAGCGCACTCGGGGTCCCGAAGCCGCAGCTGTGGTGCATCGGGGGGACGACGCAGACCCCTCGCGAGGCGGAGCCGACAAGGCTGCCCCCTCAGAGCTCACTCAGTGGCCCATACAGCTGCACCTGATCTCGCCTGCGGCACCGTATTTCACGGGCTCCGACCTGCTCATCGCTGCAGACTGCACCGCGTTCACTCGGGGGAGCTTCCACTCCGACCTCTTGCGGGGCCGCAAGTTGGTGGTGGCCTGTCCCAAGCTGGACGACACAGGCCCCTACTTGGACAAGCTCACTGAGCTCCTGCGGACCGCCAGGCCCAAGTCTGTGACCGTCGCCATGATGACTGTCCCCTGCTGCGGCGGGCTGCAGCGCTTGGTAGAACAGGCGATCGAGGCGTCGGGTACGGGCCTTCTGCTTCAAACCGTCATCATCGGACTTGATGGAGAGGTAGTGCTGCGGACGTGAGCGCCCGTGCAAGCCGGTACAAGCCGATGCGACGTGCCGCCCGACCTTGGGAGATCAGCTGACGCTGGCCAAAATGGCTGGATCGACAGCCGGTATCTGCCCCTTGTTGGAGGGGTTCAGTACGCCGATTATGGTCCGCTTGTAGCGCCCGCGCATGCGTTCCTGCAGATCGATCACTGACCCAGGCTCTGGTCCCACGATCAGACGGACCTGTGGGCGGTCCAAGGGCGTACCGACCTCAGGCGGCCTACAGACCACCCCCACTTCGCCGCTCCCCAATACGACCACCGTGCCCGTCGGATAGAGCCCCATGACTTCCACAAACAGCTTCAACAGAACCGGGTCAAAATCCGTACCAGACCCCTTCGCAAGAATCACCACTGCCTCCGGGGGGGTCAGATTCACCTTTCGGTAAACGCGCGCGGTAGTGAGAGCATCGAAACGATCTGCCAGGGACACTATGCCTCCGAACAGCGACACATCCCGCTTTAGCCGGGCGGTGGGGTATCCGCTTAGATCGTGATTCATGTGGTGCTCGAACGCGACCACCACCGACCGCATCACCGATGAGGCCAGGCGCTGCCCTCCCAGCAAGGCGTTCGCGGCCATCACCGGATGAAGACGCATGCTCTCCCATTCCTTCTGATCCAGCGCTCCCGGCTTGTTTAGCACGTCCGGGTCGACGCCCAGCTTGCCCGCATCGTGCAGAAAGCCGGCCAAGCAGAGTTCGCCCAGTGTCGTCTTGTCCAGACCCAACCGTTGCCCGAGGATGGTGGATAGCACTGCCACGTTGGTGGAGTGGAGTATGAGATAGCGGTCGAAGTCCTTAATGGTCGTGAGTGTGAGCAGTGACGTAGGGTCGCGCAGGATCTCGTCCACGACTGACTGAGTGACGTGGCGGGCGCGCCGGATGGCGGCTGGCTCGACGACACCGTCGGTCTCGTTGAGTTGCATGCCCAGATGCATCGCCGCGGAATAGGCCAGCAGGGAGGTGGAGCGGCGGTCTTCGCGACCGCTGCCCAGGTCTGCCGATTCTGCGCGCACGTTGCTGATCTCCCTCGCACGTAAGAGCTCGCTAAGGCCTTCGGTCTCCGACGGTCGCGTTCGAGAGAGAAGCGCCAGCGTCTCTTGAAGGTCGACCTCTCCGAGCCCGGCTCCGAAGGTCAACGTGCTGATCTGCCACTCATCGAAGAGCTGCAGGAGGCTGGCGAACCGCCCGTAGGTCGATACCGAGGTCGGGACGCGAGACTTGTTGACGAACACGCAGTGGCTGAGGACGCTGAAGCTGACCGCCCCGGTCTCCTCACTCGTAGAGTTGAGCAACTCCAGGAGCTCACCGCCGGCCTGAGCCATGACCGCGTTGCCAGAGTCGTAGTAGCCGGCTGTACGCACCGCGGCGGAGAGCGCGGTGGCCAACTGCTTGCTTCGTTCGATCGAGACACCGTCTGTGGGCTCAGCGCTCATGCGCCCGCACCGCTCGCCCGCGTCTGTGCCCCGCTCATGGCTCGCGCGGCGGCCCGCCCGATCTGCGGCTCTCCGCTACCCGCTGCCTCAGAGAGGGCCCGCTCAGCGTCCGGTCCACCGACCGCCCCGGTGGCGACGACCGCCGCCACACGTAGGGCCATGGGCCGGCTGCCGAACACCTTGCGCTTCCACATCTTCCTGAGTGCATCGACAGTCGTTTCGCCCCCCAGCGTGCCATACGCGACCAAGAACGCCTCCAGTTCTTCGGCCGACCGAGTCTCAAAATCGCGGGCCTCCACCTGCGCCTTCACGGCAGGAAACTGGCTTCCGGCGCCCCGGCGGGTCAGACCGCGGACCGCCAAGGTCCGCACCGCGGTGTCTTCGTCC
This sequence comes from uncultured Actinomycetes bacterium, assembly GCA_963718375.1. Taxonomy (GTDB): domain Bacteria; phylum Actinomycetota; class Thermoleophilia; order RBG-16-64-13; family RBG-16-64-13; genus RBG-16-64-13. Next base: position 1,031,965 of record CAVQZD010000005.1, read on the forward strand.
TGGATGGCCCTGGCCAGCAAGCCCAGAGAGCGACTATCAGTCAGCGTGCTCAGGCTGCGTACCACCTCCCGCCGGACCCTCTCGTCCGGATGACGCACGAGCGGCTCCAGATGAGTCAGCAAGTCGGGATCTCCTGCATCGGTGGCCAACTGCACGGCATTGCGCACCACATACCACCGCGAGTCACGCATGAGGGGATAGATATGCCCGACGGGGGTCCCTCCCTCCATGCGCAGAAGATTGAGAACCGTCTTGCGGACTATCTTGTCCTCGCTGATGGCCAGCGTCTCTAGAAGCGCGGGGTATATCGCCGCACGCGATCTGGCGAGAAACCGCTCCACGTCCTGTGCGCTCTCCGGGGATCGCGCAGCCGCAGCCGATATCATCTTGCCCAGTCGTTCCGCCGTGGCGGCCTCGGCGAACAGTGTCTCGACAGTGCCGCGCCCCAACCTACCTTGCGACTCCAGCTCGCTCAGTTGACCAAGCACCAAGCTCAGACCGTCCTGGTCGAAGTCTTCCAGATACCACGCGATCACCATAGATAGCGAGCTGAACACAGCATCCCGCCCCCCCGGCAGCTCCGACGGGTCACCGACGATCTCCAGAAGTACTACGACGAAATCGTCCATGGGCTCAGTGGGATGCGAGACAAGCCACTCACCCCGCTCGATCTCGTCTTCGGTCAGCGCCAGGTCGTCCCGATCCAACTCGCCCCGTTCCCGTGGGGCTGAGCCTCCACCGACGTCCGCATCTCGGTCTTCGGGAGCGATGGCTTCTGCCTCAGCCTTGTCCACCGACGCCAGCTCGTTCAGGCGTTGCAGCACCGTGTCACGCAGTGCTTCAAAGGCATCGTCGTCGACCCCTTCTCCCTCAAGGAACGGGTCGACCACCTCGAGTTGCACATGCACAAGGTCGTGTTCCCACAGAGCGGTACTCAGATCCTGGTCGGTGTCGACCATCTGGTCCGCTCGCGCCAGGCAGTCGACCAGGGTCTCCAACTCACTCGCTTCGACGCCCGGTGTCAGCGTAAGGCCGCGGATGCCGTCACGGAACATCAAGAAAGCCAGGTTGTCCCTGCTCTCGGCGTGCGCGTACACCTCTTCACCCTCAAACAGGAGACTGCTGTCGGAGACCCGTAGGGCCAAAGTCCCCATGGAGTCCAGATGGGCGACCACCGCTGCGCCGACGAGTTCCATCGTGTTGCGGGTGGTGGGGTGACCTTCGGGATAGAGACGATGATCACGGTAGCCTTGGTGAAGCCGCGCGCACACCTTCTTGGCCGACTCGACGGCCACAGAAGGACTGCCCACCCCGTTCATCTCAGTCCCTTTCGGGCAATCATCCTGCGAGACCCCCGCGCAAAGACCGGCTGCACCTGGACGCAAATCTTATCACCCGCGCGATAACGGCGCTCCGCGGCAGCGAGCAGGCCTACGCGTTCCTCCTCATCACCGACAAGTACCCGCCGTTCTCACTGTCGCGCCCATAGACCGTACTCAGAGAGCGCCGCGGACCGTGTCGGCCAGATCGCAAGCGTCCCGATACAGTCCCTCGCCTGTGCCGACAGTGGAGTCAAGGCGGAGATGAAGGTCAGAGGACGTTTGATAGCTGGGCCAGATCGGAGCGCCGTCCCCGTTGGGGTCACCGGTGGCGGCGAATCTGGTCCAGTAGCCCATCACGGTGGATGACAGGTCCGTGTCCGCGGATCGGATCATCGGCGCCCACGAGAACCGGTCGACAGTCCCAAACACGTAGGGCAACTCTACGGCATGAAACGCCCCCATGAGCGGCAGTGGCGCGCGCGCGAACTCGTACAGGTAGACATCGGATCCGCTAGTGCTCATCTGGCGAGCCGCGAAGCGGGCGCTCGCGGCGAATCCCACCTCGGTCAGCATCCTGGACAGAGACTCCGTGGGACGGCCCACTCCGTCCGCGGGATAGAGCGCGAGGGCTTCGTCCGCGTAGCTTCCGAATATGTCGTCCACCAGTTCCTTGTAGCGCTCCTCCGTCACCATGAGGCCGGGCAGAAAGAGGTCGGCTTCATCAGCGTTGGAGCCTATCAGCAAGGACACGTGTTGGTATCCGCCCTCGAGCCACAGCGCTGTGGGCATGTCAGGCAGCACGTACCCGTCCACCACTGGCTTCCAGTACAGAATCTGGTACACATCCTCAGTCCTATCCATGAAGTCTTCCCCCGCGGCGAGCAGTTCGTCCACGGTCATGGCGCGCAGCTGAGAGGCGACGTCCCCGCCAGAGTCCACCCCCAGCCTGGCCGCGAAGTCCTCGCCCGCCGACTCAGCCTCCTCCTTGTCGGATACGACCTTGGTGCCGAACCCTTGGTCCATCAGCACGCCGCTCTCCACGATCGCTCGCCGGAATAGACCTTGGGCCGGAGGACTGACGATCAGATCCAGCACGCTGATGCCGCCCGCCGACTCACCGAAGACGGTCACGTTGCTGGGGTCGCCGCCGAAACCGGTGATGTTGCGTTGTACCCACTCGAGAGCCGCTATCTGGTCCAGGAGACTGTAGTTGCCCGATACTCCGCTCGGCGCCTCCTTTGAGAGGGCCGGATGTGACAAGAAGCCCAGGGGGCCCAGTCTATAGTTGACCGTGACCACGATGACCCCCTCGGCCGCCAAGTGACCGCCGGCGTAGATATCCATCGAGCCAGAGCCTGTCTCGAAGCTCCCTCCGTGCAACCAGACCATCACAGGCAGCCGCTCATCAATCGACTCCGCGGGCGACCAGACATTGAGATAGAGACAGTCCTCGTCGGTCCGACCCACGGGCAGCGAGAACCCGCCCGGCATCGATGAGCTCTGCGGGCAGGAAGGCCCGAACTCGGTGCATTCGCGAGTCGCATCCCAGGGCTCCACGGGCTGTGGCGCCCGCCAACGCAGCTCGCCGACTGGCGGGGCAGCATAGGGTATGCCCTTGAAGGTCACGATCTCTCTGCCATCGACCTGCTCGCCAAGACCACGGATAGGACCGCTGTTCAGCTGTACGTCCCCGATACCTGATCCCCCGCAGCTAGTGGCCAGCAAGACCGGCAGGGCAAGCAGCATCATCGTCGTCGACAGGCACTTCTTCATGCTCTCTAGTCTATCCCGCATGCGCTTCCGCCAAACGACGGTGAAGACCCTTGAGCGCGGGCGACGCGGCAGAGCCCCCACCCATCGCGAGTGGACTCCGTCGGGGCTTTGCCGCGGAGCGGTCGAGATATCGCGCTCACTGCCCTTTTCTGCGGCTGCGCGGTGCGACTTCCTCGCAAAGGGCAGCGCAGCGCTCTTGGCAGGAGGAAGGGCGACGTGGTGAAGCCCCGATGGAAGATGCGCGTTTTCGTGTCCGACCCTCACGCTACGCTAGTAGGGTACGTCCACAAACACGACCGACGGCGCCCTTAAGGAGAACATGGCTGACTGCAGACCGACCGGTCCCGAGGGTGAACTCCTGGCCGGGCTCAACGACCAACAGCGATCCGCAGTATTGCACGGGTCCGAACCGTTGCTGGTGATAGCCGGTGCCGGCACCGGGAAGACGGCCACGCTCGCGCACCGCGTCGCCCATGAGATCGCCACCGGGGTCGAACCGGGACGCATACTGCTGCTCACCTTCACTCGCCGGGCGGCGGCAGAGATGCTGCGGCGCGTCGACGATATCCTGATCAGGCAGCAGGCTCAGACCTCGTCCCAGGCGGGCCCCCAGGTTATAGGCAGAACGCCGACCTCGACCAAGGTCTGGGGTGGCACCTTTCACGCCATCGCCAACCGGCTTCTCAGGATCCACGGTCGCGCCATAGGGCTCGACCCGTCGTTCACCATACTCGACCGCGCGGACTCCGAAGATCTGATGGGCATGATCAGAACCGAACTCGGGCTCGCCAGGAACGAGCGCCGCTTTCCGCTGAAGGGCACTTGCACTGATATCTACAGCCGCTGCGTCAACGCGAGGGAGTCGGTGGAACACGCGGTCGAGACGCACTTTCCTTGGTGCAAGTCCGAGGTGGACGATCTGCGCAGACTATTCGAAGCCTTCGTCGACCACAAGCAAGAGAGAGCAGTCCTAGACTACGACGATCTGTTGCTCTTCTGGCATGGGCTTCTCTCAGAGCCACACGCAGCCAGGTCGATCCGCTCCCGCTTCGATCACGTACTCGTCGACGAGTATCAGGACACGAACAGGCTGCAGGCAGAGATACTCAGACTGCTCTGCCCCCGAGGCGACAACCTGACTGTTGTCGGCGACGATGCCCAAGCCATCTACTCATTCAGAGCTGCGAGCGTCCACAACATCCTGGAGTTCCCGCGGCAGTTCCCGAACACCCGGGTGGTGACCCTGGAGCAGAACTACCGCAGCACCCAACCGATCCTGGATACGACTAACGAGGTCATGGTCGATGCCGCCGAAAGGCATGCCAAGACCCTTTGGTCGAGCCGCCGTGGCGGGGCCAAGCCGCAGTTCGTTTCTTGCCACGACGAGAACGAGCAGACAGATTTCGTGGTGCGGTCGGTCCTGGAACACCGAGAGGCGGGCTTGCCTTTGCGCCGCCAGGCCGTACTCTTTCGAGCTTCCCACCATAGTCTCGCTTTGGAGATGGAACTTGCGCGCCGCAACATCCCGTTTCGCAAGTACGGCGGCCTGCGCTTCATCGAGACCGCACACGTCAAGGATCTGCTCGCCTTTCTGAGACTGGCGGAGAATCCCCGAGATCTGATGGCAGGCGCCAGGGTGCTGATGCTATTGCCTGGAGTTGGTCCCAAGAAGGCCCGGGGGCTACTCGACACGGTCGTCGCAACTCCCCCTCCGAGGGCCGGCACAGACGCCTCAGAAGGTCGCGGAGCGTTCAGTCCCTGGCACTCGAAGCCACCGCCCAGCCCGGCTTCCGCCGAGGCATGGCCTCCATTGCTTGAGTTGCTGGGCTCTATCTCGGGTCCCGATCCAGGTGACCTGCCCTCACAGCTGCAGCGCATCAGACTCTTCTACGCTCCTCTCATGGAGCGCCTCTACGATAATGCCCGTGCCCGCCTCATGGACCTGGAGCAGCTGGAGTGGCTTGCCGGCCGCTATCCCGACCGCGAACGCTTCTTGACCGAGATCACTCTCGATCCACCGGCATATACCGAAGACCTCGCCGGGCCGCCTCTCTTGGACGAAGACTTCTTGATCCTATCGACCGTGCACTCCGCGAAAGGGCTCGAATGGGACGCAGTATTCGTGATCCACGCCTCTGACGGCAACATACCCTCTGACATGGCCACCGGGCGGACAGAGGAGATCGAAGAGGAGCGCAGGCTTTTCTACGTGGCGCTTACCCGGGCCAAGGAATGGCTGCACGTCACCTATCCACTCCGCTACTACGTGCATCCCCGCAGCTTCAGCGACACCCACGGCTACGCGCAGCCGACCCGCTTCGTACCGCCGGGCGTGCTTGCCACCATGGAGTCACTGGCGGCCGCGGATGTCTTGGAGCCCTACTCTCCCGCGTCTGACGCGACCCTGCCGGACCCCGACGCCAGGGTATCTACCACCGAAGACATACGGCGGCGGCTCAAGGCCTTGTTCTAGCGAGCGATGTTCTTGATCCAGCCCACGGAATTCAGCACCTTGCCGAGGGACAGATCGCCGAGCGTATCCTTCACACCCCCTGGTTCTCTGATGCGCTCGCACTCTCTCTGTAGCTTGCCGCGGTTCTGGTACGCGGCTCTACCTGCTGCGAACAATGCGAAACCGACTACTACTGCCCACAAACATGCCAGCAACCGCTTCATCTGCTGCCTCCGTACGCCTCTCGTAATTCACTACCTGCCCAGATTCGCTAGCAGAGTATCCCAATCCTCCGCCCAGGGCGCCCGTCCGCTCTGCTAGAATAATCGCTCGCTAAGGCGGAAGTCATCGCCGCTCTTAGGGAGAAGTGGCCGAGTTGGCTTAAGGCGCTCGCCTGCTAAGCGAGTGTAGGAGTGAATGCTCCTACCGAGGGTTCGAATCCCTCCTTCTCCGCCATCGTGCGCCGGTAGCTCAGTTGGATAGAGCGTTGGTCTACGAAACCAAAGGTCGGAGGTTCGAATCCTCTCCGGCGCACCTCGGTGAGACTGATGAGCGGGGCCTTCGGCCCCTTCTGACTCTTCGGTCGCACCCTTCTGACCCGGCGGAACCGCGGCTTTTCAACGCCAGTCAGACCTATGATAGATAAACTTGATAGTACGTTGGGGTCCAATGAAACGTCCTAAACTCGTCACCGTCCTCTCAGCCGTACTCGGCTCCACCACAGCCTTCTTAGTGCTCAGTCGTTGGGGTCTGGCTGGAACAGTCGCCGGATCGGTCTTGATGCCGGTCATATTCACACTGGTCTCGTTCTGGTCCCACGAGAGCATTCATCATGCCAGCAGGTGGATCGGCCGCCGCGCCAAGAACAGCCCCGACTCGGAGCCGCCACAAGCCGAGGATGCGGAAGAGAGCCAAGTCGCCGAACAACCGGGCTGGCGCGCGCTCAGTCTCCAGTGGTCGGTGGTCGCGCTCGCCTTCTTCGCCTTCGCGGTCAGCCTCTATTCCTTGACGCACGAACCGGATGCAACCGTGACCGTACTGCGTGAAAAGGTAATAGAAACCGTCACGGTCACATCCGAACCGTCGAGGTTGTCGGTGGCAAAGAGCAACGCGCTAGTGCCGACTGTGACCACGGCGCAATCAGGCGGGGGGGCTCCGACCACTACTACAACCCTGCCCAAGGGTGGTCAGACGGAATCTACGTCTACCACCGTTTCGACACTGCCGGGCTCCGTGACCACCACCAGCCTCCCCTAGGTACTACCGGCTGGGAGGCCGCATGGTCAGAGGCCGTGTGGTCACGTTCTCAAGGCGCTCATCAACGTCTCTTCGTCGCAAAGTGGATCATCGGAGTCGGCGCAGCCGAGGCTAGCGTACTTGACTCCGTTCTTGGCGCCCAGTTTGACCGAGTACATGAGGTCATCTGTCATCTTCACCAGCGCTTCGGCGCCGGCCGGTGCCTGGTGGCAGGTGACCACTCCCACGCTGAACGTGACCGGCCAACCGCCTTCGCGCATCTCCTCGTCCAATCGCTGCAACACCTCGGCCACGACCGCGCGAGCCGCCTCTTCGTCCGTCTCGGGACAGAGAAACGCGAATTCGTCACCCCCCAGGCGAGCGACCAGGTCCGTCTTTCGCAGGCGCGCTTTGGCGGAATCAGCGATCAGGCGCAAGACTTCGTCGCCCACCAAGTGGCCATGCCCGTCATTGACGGCCTTGAACCCATCAAGATCCAGATAGACCAGGGTTACCGGGTGGCCGTAGCGAGTCAATCTCTCCAACTCGTTGTCCAACGCCTGGTAGAAGGATCCGGAGTTCAAGGCGCCGGTCAGCGTGTCAAAGCGCGACACGTTCTTTAGATGCCGCATGGCTCTGTGCAGCTCCGAGAGCACATAGACGATGATCAAGAAGAGGCCTAGCCGGATCAAAGTGTTGACGGCGACTAGCGGCGCGCTGGCGTACTCGCCGTCGGCGACATCAGCCAATATCCAGATGAACGCGGATAGCATGGCGGTGAACGCTCCCAAGGCGGGACTCGCGTACCAAGTCACCAGACCCACCGGCAGCACGTAGAGCGAGGCCAGCGCGAGCTCATGCCCAGTGTAGTAGTCCACCAGGCCGAAGAGCGCGATCAGCGCGAACCCGACCAGAAGGACCAACCACCGGGGGTGGTCTTCTCTGCCGAGTGCCGCTCTTATTCCCACTTCCGCTCCTTTGCCATGCAGTAAGTATCGTCTTCCCCGGATGAATGCCTGAGTAACCAGAGCCGCTCACTGTCTGGACTCGGTTGCACTGGCGCCTGTTCCCAGCTCGTACTACACTGGTTCACCATAAGCAGGAGGATAGCCACCGTCGCGGGTCAACAGAAGAGACCCGCTGCTGGGAGGAGAACCGTGGAAGACAAGCGCAATAAGCTGCAGCAGAAGTACTACGTCGAACGCATCGATGGACGCGACAGGGCCGATGGTGATCGCGTCGACTCGAAGTACTTCGTGCTCGACTACGTCCACGATCCCTACTCTGTGGCTGCGCTCGAGGCCTACGCGCAGGCCTGCTATCGCGATTTTCCCAATCTCTCCGAAGAGATGCGGGCGCTGGTGCAGCAACTGAAGGCGGGCGATCAGTAGGAGTCAAGGGCAGCAGAAATGCCCTTCATCGCACCTACAACGCCCTTCATCTACTGTTCTCGTCACCCCTTAACGCGCGCGCAGAACGGGGGCCGCTGACAGCGAAAACGCGGCCGCTCACACTGCTCGCACAGACCGCCATTTTTGTGCGAGCGTGGGTCTTCGGACGTCTTGACTGCTGGCCAAATGGGACTAGAATCAAGTGCAGAGTCCCGAGAGTTCACACGCAGCGTCTGAGGAACTTACATGGGGGTCCAGGGAGGAAACGCGGAGGCAAATGACCGCGGAGTACGATGAACTGGATTCGAAGTGAGTACTGATGAAGGACGAAAAGCGAGTTCACTCGGGGCTCGCTTTCTTGCTGCCGAACATGCCCCCTCGGACACTAGCGGAGCCTTTCGACCTCCGCTTTCCAACCCTCTAGGCCCTGATGGATCACTCGACCCGCGAAGCGCTGTCGCAGTCCGGCCAAGAAGACCAGATGAGCCGCGGGTATGGCGAGTTCGGAGCGGTCCCCCGTCAACTGTTCCAAGGGCGTGTACAGTGCCTCCTTGGAGAATTGAGGGGCACAAAGCAGTCTTGATACCAGACCGGGCATGTCGTCGCCGCCTGTGAAGCAATAGGTAGCGTGATCCTCGATTGAGAGCGGCTCCAGATACCAGGAAGTCTTCTTGCCTGCCAACATCCAAAGTGGCCACTCCTCCTCGTCGCCGCCACCTCCCCGGCCTTCACTGTCCCCACCAGCTCCAACTTCCCGTGTGCATCCCAGCCAGATATCCGCCGAAGAAGATCCGTCCATGAGGTAGGCGGCTTCTTCGCGGCGGAGAGCGCCGGCCAGCCAACCCTGACGAAAGCTCTGCTCAAAACCGGGACAGACTGATTCCATCCGCGACAGTTGCATCAATCTACCGGGCATCCAAGACCCCGCCAATGATGCTCTACTCCCTGCCGGCAGATCCGGAAGAGCCGTCGCCAGAGTGGCCGCCGACTCCTCGCTCAGCGAGCGGCGAGCCTTGTCAAGACGGCTGAGGAGCTCGTCCGTCTGCTTCGCCAGTCGCGAGAGGACGAGCTTACGGCCGGGCCACTCCTCGAGATGCAGTGAGTAGGTGCCCTCGTCGAACGAAGCGGCTTCTACCAGAGCTGGGAACACCGGCTCCAGGTCGCTGCCGTCGCGCCCTACCACCAGTACGTCATCGTACAGACATGCCCTGAAGGGCTCCGGCGCTGAGCCGAGTCCCTCCACGTCTCCTGACACCAGCCAGCCTTCGCCTGACCCGGTGAGGCGCAGGACCTCGGTGCGGGCGAGCAGCCAATCTTGCCTGACGGACTGCGCAAGGGTGGGCCCGTCGTGACCCAGAAGGGAGAGAGCGAGCTCCGCTGGACCCTCCCGCTCAGGTATCAAGACCCGCAGGGTATAGTCATCGCCAGCGACGCCGCACGACTCCTTCAGGGCGAAGGTCAATGGGGCAGCGCCATCGGGCGTCACAACCAGCGATGATCCGTCGTACGACCAGGTGGCTCGTCCGGAACTCTGCCCGAAATCGAACTGACACGTACCGGTCATCAGGGAGTCTTGGTCCCGCACTCCGGACAGAACTTTGCCCCCTCTTTGTACCTAGTGCCGCAACGCGAGCACTCAGATTCGGGCACTAGAGGCGACCCGCATTCTTGACAGAACTTGCCTCCCTCGTTCTCAACTCCACACGAGGGACAAACGACCACGGCCTTGGAGGCTAGATTGAGCCCGCTGGTGAGGTCCTGCTCCCGGAGCCTTTGCTCGGCCTGCTCCACCGTGAGCTGAGCCTGCAACGAACTGATCTCCCGCTGAGCCATGGGGGCACAAGCGGTGCACAATCCTCTCTCCGTATTCCAGCAGATCTCCTCGCACACCCAGTTGCCGCACTTCCTGCACTGTACGAACAGTGGGCGGATCTCCGCCACCGCGTTCTGCAGGGCCTTGTCGTGAGCGGGCCCCGCCACCACTTCTTGCAGCTGCTCTGCCCCGTATGAGGCGTTACCCAAGAAGCCGCCGACCATACTTCCGGCCCCTCTGAGCAGCCCAGTCGCCATCCCCGACTTGCTGGGCACGAAGCTCGACATGTAGCCGTTGCCGCAGCTCTCGCAACAGAACTTGAACTGGTAGCCAGAGTCCGTCGAGAGATCTTCGTAGTTGTCCGTGAAATCGATGCGGGCCATGTGCCCCCCTTAGAGACCACTCAGGCAATCGATAGGATCAACGCAATCTAACCGCGAAACCTGGTCCACATCAAGAGACCTTGAACGCGGGCGACGTGGTGAAGCCCATCCATCGCGAGTGGTGTCCGTCGGGGTTTCGCCGCGGAACGCTCGAGAGACCTTGAACGCGGGTGACGCGGCGAAGCCCCGACGGACTTGGAGCGTTTTCGTGTCCGACCCGTCAGATATGCTCTGTCACGCGGCGGTCAGTCGAAAGCGGAGGGACCCCATGATAGTAGCGGTGCTCATAGGCTCGTTGATCCTGGCGGCATGCGTCGCCTACGTCTTCTATCGCAAGTTCTCTGTCACGAGGCAGCAGATAGAGTTCGACGCCCCGCAGGACGGTGTCGCGGCCATCTACCTCGACATCCGCGAAGACTCGGTGTGTGGCCTCCACATCCTCCATAAGGACGGCACGGTGAGCGAGGTCCGCGATCTCCGGGCTGCTTGACTCACATCGGCCGTCAGCGCCCTTGCTGCGGTCGTCCACTCGCTGAGGCGTGAGCGCGCTGGTGCCCGCTCGCCCTGTATCATGAGGGCATGGACGCCGCAAGGAGCGAAGATCACCGCATCATGGAGCTCGCGCTCGAAGAAGCGCGGCTGGCTGCGACTCAGGGTGAAGTACCGGTGGGCGCCGTCCTGGTAGTCGGGGGAGAGGTTGTCGCCTCGCGAGGTAACGAGCGCGAACGCCGCCACGACCCCACCGCCCACGCCGAGATGCTCGTGCTGCGCGATGGAGCTGGATTGGTAGGGGGATGGCGATTGAAGGAAGCCACACTCTACGTGACGTTGGAGCCGTGTGCCATGTGCGCCGGTGCCATCGTCTTGGCTAGGATCAAGCGACTGGTCTACGGCGCAGATGATCCCAAGGCGGGCGCCGCTGGAACCATCTTCAACATCGTGGACCATCCCTCCCTGAACCATCAGCCCGAGGTCCGGGCGGGGGTCATGACCATCGAGTCCGCTCGACTCCTGCGTGATTTCTTTGCCGACCGCAGGGAGCGCGATCTGCTGTGAACGCGGAGTCCGGGCACTCCCACCGGCGCGGCCTCGGCAGCATCGGCCAGGCCACTCCTGATACCCGCCTGGTCATAAGCCTGGTCCTCAACCTGCTCATAACCTTGATGCAGATCGTAGGCGGACTGCTCGCCAACAGTCTGGGTCTCCTCTCGGACGCGGCCCACAATCTCAGCGACGCAGTGGCCCTTGGACTCAGCCTTATGGCAGTGCGCATGGGAAGACGCGCCGCTACTCAGCGTCGCACCTACGCCTACAAGCGCGTCGAGATCCTGGTTGCGCTGTTCAATTCCACCGTGCTCATCGCCATCTCGGCGTACATCATGTTCGAGGCTGTGCGGCGGCTGCTTGACCCAGCTGAGGTCAATGGTCTCTGGGTGATGGCCTTCGCGGCAGGCGGTCTGCTGATCAACGGGTTCTGCGCGCTCATCCTCCGCCCCCACGGACATGACCTGAACATGCGCAGCGCCTTCTTGCACTTGGTGAGTGATGCCTTCACCAGTCTAGGTGTCATCATCAGTGGTCTGATCGTATACCTCTGGGGATGGAGCTACGCAGACCCCATAATCTCGATCTTGATATCTCTATGGATAGTGCGTGAGGCGTATGCCATCGTCAAGAGCACCATCAACGTGCTGATGGAGGGCACCCCTGAGGGACTCGAATACAGCGAGGTGGAGAACGCGGTCACGCAGATCAAGGGGGTCAGGGGCGTCCACGACCTGCACATCTGGGCCCTGTCTTCTAGCGACACGGCCGCCTCAGCCCACATAGAGGTGGACGACGCGGCGCTCTCTGAGACGGTCGTCCTGCTGGCGGAGGTCAAGGAGGTACTCGCTCGAGACTTCGGCATAGGACACGCCACCATCGAACTTGAGATAGAGGGGGGCGAGTGTGCAGGCAGCACCTGCGTGCTGCCGCCCGAGACCCTGGGCCGGCGATCGACTGCACCCGGCCACACCGGACACCGGCACTAGCCCACCTCATCGGCTACAATCCCTGTGCACTGGGCGCGTTGGCGGAAACGTCGCTCGGCGCCGTCGTGGAGAGGTGGCAGAGCGGTTGAATGCGGCGGTCTCGAAAACCGTTGGGCCGCGCAAGCGGTCCCGGGGGTTCGAATCCCCCCCTCTCCGCTCAGTCGCGACCGGTCAGCTTGTAGTAGTTCTTGGCCGCCTTGCTGATGGTCTTGCGCTTGCGCTCCCTCTCCACACGCAGGCGCACGTCCGTCTTTGCGGCGAAGACCTGCGCCTCGCCTATGAGTTTGTGGTAGCTGGCCAAGCGCTCGGCCGGCAGCGTCCCTGCTTCAACAGCGGCCCGAACCGCGCAACCCGGTTCGTCCTTGTGCGTACAGTCGCGAAAGCGGCATGACCGCGAAGCTAGTTCTATCTCGGGGAAGACGGATGCGATGCCCTCCTCCGACCCGGTCAGACCGAACGCCCGCAGGCCCGGAGTATCGATGAGCACCCCGCCGGCCGGCATCTGGATCAATTCTCGAGAGACGGTGGTGTGCACGCCGCGTCCATCGCTCACGCGGACTGCCCGCGTCGCCTGTCGCTGTTCGCCGAGTAAGGAGTTGATGAGCGTGGACTTGCCAGCGCCCGAGGGGCCGACCAGCACGGCGGTGCGATGGTCTGTGATGTAGTCAAATATCGGCTGGATGCCATCACCGGCAAGCCCATTTACTGTGAGCACGTCGGCGCCTAGCGCTACGGACTCCACGGCCGCTCGTGCCGCGTCCGTGTCGGCGGAGAGGTCGGCCTTGGTGAGCACCACCACGGGAACTGCTCCCGAATCCCACGCCACAGAGAGCTCGCGCTCTATGCGGCGAAGGTTGGGCGGATCGACTATGGGGTGGACAACGAACACGGTGTCGATGTTGGCGGCCAGCACCTGCACGTCGGAGGTTCTTCCCGAGTCGCCGCGCGTGATGGCACTGGCGCGCTCCAACACCCCTTCGATCAGGGGCGCTTCGAGCCCGTCAGCGAACAGCACGGCCACCCAATCGCCGACGGCAGGCAGATCCGCCGTGCCGCCGACGGACTTCAAGAGACGGGCGGACGACTTCGCGTGCATCACACCGTCTGCCGTCGCTATCAGAAGACTGCCACGGTCGCCGCGGACAACGCGGGCGAGCGTGAGGCCTTTCTCTGCATGGGGTGCGAACAGTGCCTCCCAGCGTGGGGAATAACCGAGCGCACGAAGTGCAGAAGTGTCAGGCAAGGCGAATCCTGTCGATCAGGTGAGACTCATCCATAGGCCGAATAGTTTGCGCCTCTATTGAATAGAGCTAGTTTACCTCCGACCTGGTTCTGTGCGCCGCGCAACCCCCTCTCGAGGGTTAGAATCACTTCAGCAGGAGAAACCGAACGACGATGGAGAGTGCCAAATGGCAAGACAGGGGCTATTCCGCTGGGTCCTGATCGAGAGGATAGGCCATTGGGCGTATGTGCTGCTGTTCATCGCGGCGCTCGTTTCTGCATCGGCCGCGGGCGAGGAAGCTGAAGAGTCTGCGTCCGCCGCCGGCAATGCGGCAGCGATACATGGCGCGCTCGGCCTGGTCATGGTGGGACTCCCGCTGCTCCTCTTTCTGCTCTTCGCTAGAAGACGGCTTGCCCAGAACGTTCGGGAGATCACCCACTGGGACGCCGACGACCGGCTCTGGCTGCGCAAGGCCCTCCGAGGGGGCGCCCTCTTGCGCCGGGAGATGCCCCCGCAGGGCCGTCTCAACGCGGGACAGAAGTTGGCCACCATGTTGGCCGGCCTGCTGGCCCTTGGCATAGTGATCACCGGATGCGTTCTTCTCTTCGCCGGGCGTGGCCGTCTGAGCGAAGCGGCTTACGAGGCGACTGTAGGCGTTCACGTGGGTTTCGTCGTCGGCGCTGTGATCGTTCTGGCCGGACATGTCGCTCATGTCGTCCTGCTCAAGGGCGGGACTAAGTATCTTGCCTCCATGTTCTCCGGCTGGCTGGACGAAGACACGGCGAAGGAACATCACTACAAGTGGTGGAGGCAGGTGCGCTCGGGCCAGGATGGCCAATAGAAGTCGCCGGTCTGCGTCGAGATTCGATGGTGTAGCCCGGTCGCTACCGGGTCATGCGGTAGGTCACCGTGACACTCGCCGTCACCTCCATGTTCTGGGGGCTGATAGGTGGCGGGGTGACAGAACCATCTGTGATGCCGGCCGCCTCCATCCTGGTGTCGTACAACGGATACACCTGCGAGGCTGAGCTCTCGCTGATGATGATCGCGTCCCCGAGCTTGACCCCCTGATCCGCCGCTATCGCTTCGGCCTTAGTACGAGCGTTGGCAAGCGCCTTGGAGAGAGCCGTCGTGACCGCAGGGTTGTCGTCGCTGAGAAGCCAGGTGGGACCATTGACGCTATCCGCCCCGGCCTCGGTCACAGCCGCCATGGTGTCGCCGATGATACTTAGATCGTCGAACGTGACCGTGACGGTGTTCTGAGCACGATATCCCGTCGTCTTCTCCTTGCCGGTGCTGGCGTCATAGGAGCTATCGGGATACACGACCACGCCGGCCGTCTCGATCTTGTCGTCGGCGATCCCCTCTGCCTTCAGCCGGTCGAGCACCTTCTGCATGTCCTGTGAGTTCTGATCGAGGGCCTCAGCTGAGGTCGTCCCCTCCGTCTCTACGCCGACTTGGATGGTCGCCTTGTCCGGCAGAGTCGTCGTCTGCCCGGTACCTGACACCACGATCGTGTTTATGAGAGAACCCGAAGCGCTGGAACCCTGGGCAGCTACTTGAGCATCCTCGTCACCGCAGCCGACCAGCATCACCACGGAGAGGGTGAGAATGCTGACTGCGACGGCTGTGAGCGCGAACACCCGGTTCTTCGACCGATGAGTGATTCTCACGATCCCTCCTCGTAGTAGGCGCGGGACTCATCACCCGTCCGGTGGTCGTCTCGCGCTGGTGGCTCCGACCTGTCCGCTCTGACGCCGACCCGGGCAGCCTAGTTTCCCGCCAAGTAGTCGTTACGGACATCCTGAGATATCAGTCCGTCCACTACCTCTATGATGCGGTCGGTCTGCTGCGCGATGGCGCGATCATGCGTCACGACGACGAACGTGGTGCCCATCTCCCGGTGGATCCGTCGGAACAGGTCATACACAAGTGCCGAGTTCTCTGTGTCCAAGTTGCCGGTCGGCTCGTCGGCCAGAATGATGTCAGGACCGTTCATCAAGGCGCGGCCTATGGCAACACGCTGCTTCTGCCCTCCCGAGATCTGATCCGCGCCCTTGCCGGCCACCTGTCCGACGCCCAAGAAGTCGAGTATCTCCTCGGCCCGGCGGCGCCTGCGGTCAGTCGCCTTGTCCCCATCCCTCGAACCGCTGATCAGCGTCGGGATGAGCAAGTTCTCGCGCACGGTGAACTCAGGCAACAGATGATGGAACTGGAACACGAACCCCAGATGTCGATTACGAAACTCTGCCCGTTCGTTCTTGCTCAGCGCACCGACGTCGGCCCCCAACAGACTCACGCTCCCCCCAGTGGGGCGGTCCAGTAGACCCAGTAGGTTCAGAAGTGTTGATTTGCCGCTACCCGACTGCCCGATGATGGAGAGGAACTCGCCTCCTTCTACGCGGAAAGAGACTCCGCGTAGTGCCTGGGTCTTGACGGCGGTACCGTACTCCTTGGTGACATCGTCGACCGCTATGATGTCAGCCACCTTGGATCACCTCTATGGGGTCGAGGCGTGCAGTCCTCCGATAGGGGATGATGGCCGATATCAGGGCGACGCCGATACCGATAGCCGCCGATATGAGAACGAAGCCTAGCTGGGGCTCGATGGGGAACAGCCCGGAGTCACCACTCTTGGCCACGGCGCTGAATACTGCGCTGAGCCCCACCCCCAGACCTATGCCGAGCACAGTGCCGCACACGCCAAGGATGCCCGCCTGGTAGAGAAACACCTTGCCGGTCCTGCCGTCGGCCATCCCCAAAGCCTTGAGGATGCCTATCTGCCTGGTCTTCTGAGCCGCGGAGATAGCCAAAGTAGAGGTTATGCCGAGCATTACCGCGATGATCACAAACACCTGGATCATGTAGGAGGAGGTGCTCTGGCTCTGTAGTGCTGTGAGTAGATCGGAGTTCTGGGCCTGCCACTCAGTGACTGTGAACTGCGGGAATTGCGCCTGCAGATCGGCCGCCACTTCGGGAGACGCGAACACGTCGGTTATCTGCATCTCGACGGTGCTGACTTGGTCGACCGGCCGGCCAAGAGCCGAGCTCGCCAACTCCAGCCCTGAGAACACCGAGCGCTCGTTGGCAGCCTGGGCTCCAAGGTCTACCACGCATTCAATCATGGCCTCCAGAGTCGAACCGTCGGCCAAGACCAACTGCACAGCGTCTCGCGGGCCCAGACCGTTCTGCTCAGCAAGTTGCTTGCCTATCGCGATGCGCTCGCCACCAAGCGTTGCTTGTCCTGCCACGACCTTCTGCGACAGGCCGTAGATAGACTCGATATCGGTTAAGGTGCCACCCTTGACCACCACCGGCACGCTGACCTTCCCGACCTTCAGCAGCGCAGATAGGTCCTGTACGGGGGCTATCGCAGTGATGCGGGCATCTGCTGCCAGCGTCGTCCTGTCCTGGGCGGTGAAGGCCAAGTCGACCTGACCTTCGGCCGGCTCCAGACTGACCTGAGGACTGGAACCGACGGTCTCGTCTATGAGAGAGGCCTGCAGGCTGGTGATCAGCGAGCCCACGAAGACCTGCACCGCGAGGCCCACGGCGATGCCCAGTATGATCAGAAGTGACTGGACCTTGCTGCGCCACAAGAAGCGTCGGGCGATCCTGAGCTCAAGCATCGACGCTCCTCACACCGCCGCCCGCCGCCTCCAGCTCATCCATAAGCGCATCCACGGACCCGACTGTCAGCTCCCCCCAATCCCCGCAGGAATGGGCAAACGCGGGGCCACCCAGCACGATACGCACCCCGGGCAACTCGTCCTTGATGCGCCGCACGACCTCCTTGAGGGCGGTCCGCTGGAAGTGGGTCGAAGCAGATAGACAGATCACCGCGGCTCGGGTCTCGCGCACGCACGCGATCATCTCGTCCACGGGAGTCATGGCGCCCACGTACACCGTGCCAAATCCCCGGAGGTCAAACCGGTCGGCAAGCATGCGCAGTCCCACGTCGTGGGTCTCCTCCGGCGGGCAGAAGAAGGCGACTGTGACCCCGACGGGGTGTGTCTGCGCTTTGCGCTCCAATACCCGGGGATAAAGCGCGTCGATGGACGTGCGGACGGCACCCACGATGAGGTGCTCCTGCCACACGGCTGTCCGCCCCTCCTGCCATCCTCGCCCCACCGACTCGAGGAAGGGCTGAAGCACATCGGCGTAGAGCTCCTCGAGGGATAGGCCCTTGTCGACCGCGCCCAAGATGGCGGTCACCGCTCCTGCTCGGTCGTTAGCCCCCAGGCGGCCTTGGAGGTCGCGGATCAGATCTGCACTACCACTGCCATATGCCAAGTCAAGCACTCCTCGCTAGGACACCCGCTCTGCCGTGCAACACGATTGTCGCATCAGTCCAGGTAGGTCAACCGCCCCTCGATCTGCCGATCCACGTTCTGGTGGGACGTCAACCATTCTCTAAGCACAGTCTGTGCCGAGGTAGAAACGACATGACTGGGCCCGCTAGCCATCAATTCCTCAGGCTCCAGACCCAGGTAGGGCTTCACATTCTTCGCATGGTAGCCCTGCAGGACCATTGTGTAAGTCGCCTCGTCTGCGACCGGCTCGCCGTTCAGCTCCAGAGACATCAGACCGCCGGCGTTGCCAGAGTAGGCGGCACGGACTGCTGAGTTGACCTGATAGCACTCGCCTTCCCCATCGCGGTTCTCCGGGCGCATCCAGTGACTGAACACTCGCTTGAGATCGGCTCCCGTGACCGAGTACCGAGTCAGCGAATCGTCATAGGGGAAGCAGGAGATGAAGTCCATCAAAGTCACGGCCGGGCCCATCTCCTTGACCCGCACCGACCCTGCACCCAGCAACACCACATCACTGCCCGTACCCTCGGCGAGCGCATCGGCCAGGAGGTCGCCCAGAGTGGTTTCCTCCTCGCGTCTTGGATGGGTGAGTGTGCGCGCGAACTTGGTCAGGACGACCGAGTACTTCTGGTCCACCACCGACTTGAACGAATCGATGAAGTCGGCCATGCGCTGGTCGGGCTCGGCTAGACCTTCGTCGATAGGGATCAGTCGCCACTCCCACTCCACGACCGAGTTGGTGTCGTCGTCCACGGTGATGTCGAAGCGGCCTATCTGATCTGTGCCCGTACCAGCCTGAGCTATCAGGATGCCGTTGACCTCCTCGGGTCGCTCCAGGATCGTGTGGCTGTGCCCGCCGATGATCATGTCCACGCCCCACTCGGGCTTGAGCATAGCCGCCAGCTGCTTGTCGGATTCGAAGCCGATATGGGTGAGGACGATCGTCAGGTCGATGTCGTCATTCTTGAAGGCGTCACAGATCTTGCCCACCTCCGTGCCGGCTTCCTCCAGGGTGACGAAGGTGCCCACCAACTCGTCCAATCTCAGCGCGTCCAGGACCTTCTCAGTCAGGATGCCGGTGAAGAGGATGTCGAAGCCCGCCTTCTCGATGATGTGGTAGGGCCTCATCATCCGTTTCTGAAAGTGTTTGATATAGAGGTTGGCATTGACTATGGGGAAGTTGGCGATCTTCTCCAGGAAGAGAAGGTGCGGCAGCCCATAGTCCACCTCATGATTCCCCAGAGCCACCACGTCCGGGGCGAGGTAGTTCATGATCTGCATGGTGGAGGTGCCCTTGAAGTCGGAGTCGATGATGGACCCCTGCAGCATGTCCCCGGCGATGACGTAGAGGACGTTCTCCTCCTCCGCCCTCACCTTGTTGATGTAGCCAGAGAGCAGCGGAAGTCCACCGGTGAGAGCCCCACCCCCAGCCGCCTGCTCGGCCAGGAAGTCACCGTGCATGTCATTGGAATGCAGGATGGTGAACTTTCGAGTGGCACCCATTTGTCCCCCCAATGCTTGAAACGACTGCTTCGATGCTCTCGCTACACGCCCGGGTTCCACCATCGTAGCACCAGGGCGGCACCCGGGACCTTGTTCAGGTCAAGGCGCCACTGGGTATCTTCGTGACAACAACGGGACTCGGGAAGGAGCGTCGTGGCATTCATCGACAAGACAATCGAGGTCGCTGCAGACGTACATGATGCATACGAGATATGGACGACTTTCACGGACTACCCTCAGTTCATGGAGTGCGTCGAGACGGTGACCGTCACCGAGGACGACCAGTTTCATTGGGTCGCAGTGGTGGAGGACGAACTGTGTGACTGGGACGTCGACGTGGTGGAGGAGATCCCGGACACAAAAGTCACGTGGCAGGCCATTGACGGACGCGAGACTGGCGAGGTCCGCTTCGAGAAACTGGCGGACAAAGCAACCAAAGTCACCTACCAACTCGAATACGACCCAGAGGCCTGGGAGAGCGAGCCAGAAGCGGTGAACCGGTGGATGCGTCGCCGCGTGGCTGACGATTTGGAGAGTTTCAGGGACCTGGTAGAAGCGATAGCTTGAGCAACCGCATCTCGTGGAAAGGTCTGGCATGAAGAAGCGGTATCTGTGGTCTATGGTGGTGGCGCTCGGTCTCGCGATGGTGCTCATGGGCGCGGCCTGCTCCGCCGCCGAGCCGTCGGAGACGACCAAGACCTCTGACGTCGCTCAGTCCGGCTACGTCACTGTGGACGTCAACCAAGCGTACGAACAGCTGAGCGTGATGAACACAGATGCGCAGATCGTCGATGTTCGCGAGCCGGATGAATGGCAGGCGACAGGGGTGCCCATCGGCGCGGTCCTCATACCGCTGGGACAACTGGAGGCGCGCGCACCCGACGAGCTCAACCCGCAGGACCCCGTTTATGTGATCTGCAACAGCGGTAACCGGAGCAAGACGGGTTCGCAGACCCTCGTCGACCTCGGCTATGAAGAGGTCTACAACGTGGGCGGCGGCATGCAGGCTTGGCTGGCCGCTGCACTGCCCGTGGAGTACCCCGAGCCCTAGGCGGTGCCGCGCCCTAGGCGGTGCCGCTGCGCCTGCCGCGCCACCGCAAGAACACCTTGATCAACTCGTCCACGAACACCAGACCCGCGGCGAACAGGACGCACACCAGCCACCGCCAGACGGTGAGGTGAGTCAGCCCGAGGATGCGCTGGAGGAACCCCAGTTCCGTGGCAACCAGAGTCAGCAGCAATGACAACCCCAGCAGCTTCATCTGCCGAAGATCCGCGAAACTTTCTGCTGAGAGGACGCTCGCCTTCTCACTCCGCGAGGTCAGACCCATGGCGACGATGAAGAGCGAGAAGACCGCGAAGCCCATCGTCACGCCCACTGCGGGATCCTTGACGTGGAAGTAGTCCTCGAGGTACAGCGTGCCCGCGGCCATGAGCACACCGACGAACGCGATCCGCACCCACTGCCAGGCTGAGAGCAGGGGCTGGCCGAGCGGCCTTGGATTGCGGTCCATCAGCCCCTCGGAGGGCTTGGCGAAACCCAGTGAGATGGCCTGAGGCACCTGAACGAGGAAGTTGATGTAGAGGACGGTCAGGGGACTGAATGGAACTCCTCCGGCGATAGTGAGGAGTGCAGCCCCCAGGTAGCTGACGATGAACGCCACCAAGGCGGTCATCTGAAAGCGCACGTACTTCGACAGGTTGTCGTAGATGGCCCGTCCGTATTCGACCGCCTTCACGATGGTGGCAAAGTTGTCGTCGGTCAGGACCATCACCGCTGCCCCCTTGGAGACCTCGGTGCCGGTGATGCCCATGGCGACACCTATGTCGGCCTTCTTGAGAGCCGGGGCATCGTTGACCCCATCGCCGGTCATGGCGACGATGTTGCCCTCGCGCTGGAGTATGTCCACCATGCGGATCTTGTCCTCTGGCGCCACCCGAGCCACGACTCCGATCTCGGGTAACCTCTGGGCCAACTCGCTGTCGCTCAGGGCTGCAAACTGGGCGCCTGTCAGAGCCTCGCCCTCGATGCCCAGCTCGTGACCGATAGCGGCTGCCGTCACGGCGTGGTCGCCGGTGATCATTCGCACTTGGATGCCTGCGTTGTGACACTCGGCGATCGCGGCCTTAGCCTCGGGACGAGGCGGGTCGACGATGCCGACCATCGCGAGCAACGTGAGCCCGTCGACCTGTCCGATGAGGTCGCTCTTGGCGTCGAAAGAATCGGGATCGAAGTCGCGCCGGGCGACGACCATGACGCGTTCGCCCTCTTTCGCCATGCGCTCGTTCTCCTGCAGGGCCAGATTGCGGTTCTCATCGGTCACCGGCACTACCTCGGCCCCCGGCACCCAGTACGAGCTGCCCCGGGCGATGAGCACATCCGGTGCGCCCTTCACAAAGCAGCGGATCACCGGTTCGCCCGCGGCGTTCTCCATCTTGTGGAAGGTAGCCATGAACTTGTAGTCGGAATCGAAGGGCACCTCTGCCACACGTGGGTACATCTCCCGAGCGTTATCGACGCTGATGCCCCCTTTCTCTGCCAGCACGATTAGCGCGCCCTCGGTCGGGTCACCGATCAGCGCGCCATCATCCAGCCGAGCGTCTGCACAAAGGGCCATGGGTAGCATGACGTCATCGAGGTCCACCTTTGCCCCACCCGCGTGGAGCAGGGTGCCATCGGTGTCGTAACCCTCACCGGTGACCTTGAAGCGGTTCTGCCCGGGGACAGTGAACTCACGCGCGGTCATCTTGTTCAGCGTCAGAGTCCCGGTCTTGTCGGAGCATATGGCCGAGACTGAGCCCAGTGTCTCCACCGACGGCAACCGCTTCACTATGGCATTCTGCCCGGCAAGCACCCGAGTCCCTAGCGAATAGAGAGTGGTGACGACGGCAGGCATACCCGTGGGAATGGCCGCTACGGCAAGCGCCACCCCGGCAAGAAAGATCTCGTCAAAGGGCTGATCGTTACGCGTGCCGAGAACGATCATGATGACGAGAGTGATGCCCGCCAGACAGGCTATCGTCACCGTGAGGCGATCGAGCTGCTTCTGCACGGGTGTCTTGACGACTTTGGTCTTGTTGAGCAAGTCGGCTATGTGACCCATCTCGGTCTTCATGCCGGTGTCGGTCACGATCATCTCAGCCCGGCCCCGCGTCACGGAGGTGTTCATGTAGGCCATGCAGCCGCGATCACCCAGCGGGACGTCCTCCCCCGCTATTGCCTCCACACTCTTCGAGGCCGCCACGCTCTCGCCCGTCAGAGCCGCTTCCTCGATCTCGAGACTGGCCGCGACAAAGAGGCGGCCGTCGGCCGGCACCCGGTCGCCCGATTCCATGAGCACGATGTCTCCGGGCACCAGATCTTCGGACTCGATCTCGGTGACCGCTCCGTCACGACGCACGCGAGCGGTACTCTTGAGCATCTTCTCGAGCGCAGCCAGGCTGGCCCCGGCCTTCGATTCCTGGTGCATGCTCAGCACCGCGTTGAACACGGTCAGCCCCAGGAGGACGAGGGTGGTACTGAGTTGATGGACCACCACCTGGTTGACGACCGCGGCCGTCACCAGCAAGATCTGCATGAACTCACGGTACTGCCGCAAGAACCGCAGCCACCCAGGGACCTTCTTGGTGGCGGCCAATCGGTTGGCACCATATTCCTTGCGGCGACGCTCTGCTTCATCCGAGCTGATACCCCGTGCCGTGTCTACCTCCAGCCGCCCGGAAGCGTCCTCGACCGACAACGCATACCACCGAGGTTGGTTGCTGGGTGTGTCCGGCATCATGCTCCTCCTTGGCCGCTCATCGCGGTCCTCTAGTCCCTGCCACCTGCCATGGGTGCCTGCCCGACGGCACCAAGCCGCTCAGTCGCCGATGGTGGCTACCATGACCGCCTTGATCGTGTGCATGCGGTTCTCGGCCTGATCGAAGACGATGGAGTACTCCGATTCGAAGACCTCCTCGGTGACCTCCATGCCGTCAAGCCCGAACTGCTGGTACATCTCCTCGCCCACTTTGGTCTCCCTGTTGTGGTAGGCCGGCAGGCAGTGCATGAACCGCACCATGGGGTTGCCCGTCTTCTTGATCATGTCGAGGTTCACCTGGTATGGCCCCAGGAGCTTGACCCTATCCTCCCAAACGCTCTTCTCCTCGCCCATCGAGACCCAGACGTCCGTGCACAGAAAGTCTGCTCCTCTCGCGCCCTCATCCACATCCTCGGTAAGGGTCAGACGAGCGCCGGTCTCAGCCGCGACGGCTCGGCAGGTATCCACCAGATGCTCCTCCGGCCAGAGAAGCTTTGGAGCGCAGAGGCGGACATCCATGCCCAGCTTGCATCCCCCTACCATGAGAGAGTTGCCCACGTTGTTGCGAGCGTCTCCCAGGTAGCAGTAAGCGATCTGCTCGAGCGGCTTGTCGCTGTGTTCTCTCATAGTCAGCATGTCCGCCAGGACCTGGGTGGGGTGGAACTCGTCGGTCAGTCCGTTCCACACGGGCACCCCTGCATATTCGCCCAGGACCTCGACGGTCTCTTGGGCGAAGCCCCGATACTCGATGCCATCGTAGATACGGCCTAGAACGCGGGCGGTGTCTTTTGTCGACTCCTTGTGCCCGATCTGAGAGCCGCCCGGCTCGAGGTAGGTGACCCTGGCACCCTGGTCGTAGGCCGCCACTTCGAACGCAGTCCGTGTTCGGGTAGAGGTCTTCTCGAAGATCAGCGCGATGTTCTTGCCTTGCAGGCGAGGACGTTCGTGACCACCCCGCCTCTCTCGCTTGAGCTCAGCCGCGAGATCGAGCAGCGAGCGGATCTCCCCTGGGGTGAAATCGAGCAGCTTCAGGAAGTTGCGCCCGTGAAGGTTCTGAGCCATCGTGTTGCCCCCGTGACCAATCGACTCGATTCAAGTCCACGTGCAGCGATAAGGCCGCAGTGTAGTGGTGCTAGGTCCACATCCTACCACCGGGTCTCCACGGGCAAACGCTCCTGCCGCTGGTGCGGGAGCCACGTGGAGTCGTGCGCCCGAGTCGTGAGTCGGTGACCCATTGGACCCGCGGCCGTAGCAAACCAGAGGCATCCGCGCTATGTTTTGGTAGAGGCCCCCGCGGGGACCCCTGAAAAGACCGACCGCGATTCCTTCGAATCGTCATGAATGGTATTGGGGAGGGCATACGAGATGGCAGACAACGGTTCCACGTCCAAGACGATGAAGTTCATGGTGAACAGACTGTCCAAGTCTTCTGGGCCCGGACTGGTCAGACTCGCGAAGAACCCGCTGGTTCAAGGGGTGGTCGCCAAGAAGATGCGAGCGCACCTGGATGAGATGCTCAAGACCTCCCGGTCCGACCCCACCTTCCTGCCTAGCGTCCAAGACGACCGCATCACCATGGCGATCGCCATCATGGAATCGCTGCGCCGCACCCTGAAGGCGAGACACTTCTCCGACTCTTACATCCATGGGATGCTCCAGATACTCGTGAAGACGCTGTTCGTCGATCGAGGTAACCCCGAGCAACAAGGACAGTTCCAGGAAGCCTTCGGCAAACGTGCTCCCAGCTTCCTCTTGATAGCTCCTGGCAAGGCCTGCAACCTGCGGTGTCCGGGCTGCTACTCCGACTCTGACGACAACAAGAGCCACTTGGAGTGGAGTCTGGTCGACCGCATCATGCAGGAGGCCAAGGACCTCTGGGGCGAGCGTTTCTTTGTGATCAGCGGTGGCGAACCCTTCGCCTACAGGTCCGAAGGCAAGAGCCTTCTGGACTTGTTCGAGAAGCACAACGACTGTTTCTTCATGATCTACACCAACGGCACGCTCATCGACGACAAAGTCAGTGAGCGGCTCGCCAAGTGCGGTAACGCGCTGTTGTGTCTCTCACTGGAGGGGTTCAAGGAGCGCACCGACGCGCGTCGGGGTGCAGGCACCTTCGACCGCATCCTAAAGGTCATGGAGCGTCTGAACCGGGACCAGGTGCCGTTCGGGGTCTCGCTGACAGCCACGTCGGAGAACGTCGAAGAGATCCTCTCCGATGAGTTCATAGACTTCATCATGGACAGAGGCGCCGCGCTCGCCTTCATGTTCCACTACATGCCCATCGGTCGTTCCTACGACATCTCACTGATGCCCACGCCAGAACAGCGTGCGTGGATGTGGAGACGCTCTTGGGACATCGTCAAAGAGAAGGAGTTCTTCCTGCCCGACTTCTGGAACCACGGCACCTGTATCGACGGCTGCATCGCGGCCGGCGGTCATGGCATAGGTGGGTACTTCTATATCGACTGGAACGGGGCCGTCACCCCCTGTGTGTTCATGCCCTATTCGCCCGTCAACATCCGCGACGTCTATTCGCAAGGCAAGACGCTGAACGACGTATGGCAGGAGCCGTTCTTCCAGGCCGTGCGCCAATGGCAATACGACTACATCGCTGACGGCCGCAACCAGATATCTCCCTGCCCGAACCGCGACCATCACGACGAGCTAGAGAAGCTCCTGATGCAATATGAACCACTGCCGACAGACAGCAACGCAGCCGATACGCTCATCGACCCCGAATACACTCGCAAACTGGTCGCTCGCAGCCGTGGGTTCGAGGCACTAATGGACGATATCTGGAAGGAGCGTTACCTGGAGCGCGTCGCGGTCGATGGTGAGTCGTTCGCTCCGTTGCCGGATGCGCCTGTCCCCAAAGAGACGCAGCCACTCGATGATCCGCAGACCTCCGAGGAGACCGAGCCCTCCTCGGAGAAGGTCTCAGTCTAGCTAGTCGGGCGCCTGGCAAAGAACGTCAATCCCACCAGGTGGTAGACGAGGATGCCCGCAAAGACCGCGAGCATGAATACCCCGACCATGAGAGCCTTGCGGTAGCGCCTCGCCTGCCACACGAGCAGGGTTGCCGCCAGCACCGCCACCACTTTGAAGACCCCGGCCCCCACAGGGCTGAGATCGAACAGCGGCCGTAGGATCGGATTAGCTTCACTCCCACCCGACTCAAGCGCGACAAGAGTCAGCGCGAAGTCGACGACGTTCAGTAGATTGACCGCGGCCAGAAGGCCAAAGAGCGCTCCTGGCCGGTCTCGTAGCGCGATGAGCGCCCGCTGTAGCGCTCCGGGGTGTGTCCCTGCGACCCTGCGATCGAACCCGCTCCGCCAGTCGTTGAAGCGATATCGTCGCCGTCGTCGCCTATCAGTCCCCCGGCGCCTCTCGTCCTGTTTGTCGCTGTCATCGTCCATTTCGCTCGTTGACACCCGCCCGGTAGGTGGCTATCCTCTCTCGGTCATGCGCGCTATGAACACACATACCTTATTCATACGAGGTGTAGTCGTCCCCTCCGACGACTTTCCGGATCCGCTGGCGGCTCGCTAGCCTCCATCTCCGCGCATACCCTGTTCCCACGGTCGCTCCGGCTCGTCTTATGCGACGCCCGCTGCCGCGTGCTGAGGGACCTTCAAGGCTTGCGGGCCGCCCATCATCCCAGTTCCTGACAAGAATGAATCACATCCAGGAGAAGGCTGATGAACGGTCTACCGACGCGAAGCATCAAAGACATGGTCAAGGACAACCAGAGGGTCTCGTTCCTGTTCTACAGGGACGGGCAGCTCTGGTACGCCACCGAGTGTGGTTTCGAGTTCCCCGTGCCCATCTCGGAGGCGGGGACGGCCACCTTCGCTGCCCAGGACCGCGCGATCCTCTTCATGCGTTACATCCGCAGGTACATCGAGTACCTGGGGAAGAGCAGGGAGGCCCAGGCGGCAGACCCGTGCAGTGCGGCCAACGGTAAGAGCTGACCCCCAGAAGCGAGAAGACCCGGCTCCACCCGAACCGGGTCTTCTTCTTCATCTATGGCGACAGACTTCAGGCATCGCCGGCATTCGGGCCCTTCCCCCGCTCTCTGCGTCCGAGATAGGGCACCAGGACCGGGGTCTTCCGCTTGTAGGTCTCATAAGCTTCTTGTCCCCCCCAGGTCGCTTCTGCCTTCTTCTCAAGCAGCGGCACGCCGCTCACTCTGGTGATGAGAAGATAGACGAACACGGGTGACACCAACGTCACGAACTGCCAGCCCCGCAAGACGGGGATGGCGATGAGGGCGACGCCCACCCACAGGGTGATCTCACCGAAGTAGTTGGGGTGTCGTGATATCCCCCAAAGCCCTGAGCTGATGAACGTCCCCTTGTTGGCGGTGTCCTTGCGAAAGCGGCTCTTCTGCAGGTCGGCCGTCGCCTCGAGCCCGAAACCCAATAGCCAGACGGCAAGGCCAGTGTAAGCCCAGGCATCAAACCCTTCGGGCACCGTGGTAGTGACAGCCGCCAGAGCAGCGGCCAGCGTCAAGCTCACCCAGAGGCCCTGCAGGGTCCAGGTCATGAAGAGGCGAGTGAAGGAACGCTTGATGTCGTCGAAGCGGTCGTCCTTGCCGGCTCGACGGACCCTACGAAACAGGAACGTGCCCAAACGCGCCGCCCACACGAACACCAGCACAAGCAGCAGTACCGAGCGCGCGTCGGTCGCCCCGCTCAGTGCTGCCGCCAACACCATGGCCGAGACGTAGGTGAGGGCGCCGGTGATGTCGTAGAAGCGCTCGGTCTTCCTGACGTAGGACGGCACGAAAGCTAACCATTGCACGGCGAACGCGTAGCACACGACAAGGGCGAAGACC
This sequence comes from uncultured Actinomycetes bacterium, assembly GCA_963718375.1. Taxonomy (GTDB): domain Bacteria; phylum Actinomycetota; class Thermoleophilia; order RBG-16-64-13; family RBG-16-64-13; genus RBG-16-64-13. The sequence continues at coordinate 1,060,043 of CAVQZD010000005.1, forward strand.
GGCATGCCCCCGATGGCCGCACCGCCTTGGGACCCCGCCCAGGCAACCAGCCCCGCGACAAGAACAGCGAGCAACGAAGCGACGATCGACGAGACTGCCCTTCTTCCGGCCATCGAAGACCTCCCCTCGAGGACGACCTTGCCATGCACAAGCTGCAAGCGAGATGCTAGCACGCTGGAACTCCCGCCCCATCATGAGGGTTGATGTTGCGCGACCCGTTAACCCGGTGTACTTTGGACGTACTAGATCACAGGCCAGCCTTTAAGGGGGAGCTTTGGACACGTTCCTGTTCATTCTCGAGTTTCTGGTAGTCATCGGCGCGATCTTCTTGGGCGTGCGCATGGGCGGAGTAGGCCTTGGACTCTGGGGTGGCGTCGGCGTCTTCATCCTGGTGTTCATATTCGGCCTTCCGGTGGGCGGGATCCCCGGCAGCGCGATGCTCATCATCCTCGCTGTGGTCACCGCAGCTGCGGCGATGCAAGCGGCGGGTGGCATCGAATGGCTGGTGATGCTGGCGGCCAAACTGATACGAAAGAAGCCGCGACTCATCACGTTCGTCGCGCCGTTGGTGTCCTACATCTTCGTCGTCGGGGCGGGGACGGGCAACATCTTCTATCCCCTGGTCCCGGTCATCTATGAAGTGTCGCTGGACGCCGGCATCCGACCAGAGCGTCCGCTTGCCCTCTCAAACTGCGCTACCGCCCTGGGCATCACGTCCAGCCCGGTCGCCGCGGCTATGGCGGCCATGGTGGCCCTCATGGAGCCAGAAGGGGTCTCGATGCCTCAGATCCTGGCGATCACCATACCCTCATCGATCATCGCCATCATCGTGGGCGCCTTCGTGATGATGCGCTTCGGCAAGAACCTGGACAAGGACCCCGAGTACCTCAAGCGTTTGGCTGAAGGGACTGTCAAGCCGCCCCAGCATGATGCCGAGGGCACCCAGCCGAAGATCGAGCGCAGGGCCATTGCCTCCGCGATCATCTTCCTAGCGGGCGTGCTCATGATCGTCCTCATCGCCCTGGTCCCGGGCATGGTGCCCAGCTGGGAGGTGACCGCGGATGACGGCACAGTCTCCGTCATCGAGCTCACCATGACCGAGACCATAGATATCATCATGCTCCTTGTGGCCACGATCATCGTGATAGTCGGCAGAGTGAAGCCCGCGAACATCGTGAAGCAGCAGACTTTCACCGCCGGCATCGTCGCCCTGCTCGCCCTCTTCGGTGTGGCTTGGATGGCCGACACCTTCATCCAGGCTCACCTGGACCAGATCGTCTCTGTGCTCGGCGACTGGGTGGCAGCCGCACCGTGGATCTTCGCCCTAGCCATCTTCGTAGTGGCAGCACTGACGACCAGTCAGTCAGCCACCACCAATACTATTGTGCCGATAGGTCTTGCTCTGCCGACGCTGGGCGTGGGCGCCATCGTCGCTATGTGGCAGGCCCTGGAGGGCGTGTTCTTGCTGCCCGCCAACGGCACCCAGCTGGCTTGTGTCGAGACCGACCTGTCGGGCACTACCAAGCTGAGCAAGTTCGTCATCTACCACTCGTTCACCGTGCCGATGCTCATCTTGACCATCGTGGCCATCGGGGTTGGCCTGGTGATACAGCAGTTCGTTATCTAACAGCCGCCTCCGGGTACTGTCCCAGGAGCTAGCGCAATGTACGTGAAGGAGATCACTGATGGCTGATGCTTTGAAGGGCGCCGAACCGGCGCTGCTCTGGAAACACTTCCAGGAACTTAGCGCCGTGGCCCGCCCGTCTCGCCGCGAAGATGCCGCGGTAGCCTACATCAAGGAGTGGGCTGCAGCGAAGGGACTGGTGGTCCAGTCGGCCGGAGGCACCAACCTCTTGGTGCGCGTCCCCGCGACTGCTGGCCGAGAGAAGGCGCCCACACTGGTCCTCCAAGGCCACGTGGACATGGTTTGTGAGCGGCGACCGGATAGCCCATACGACCCCGTGGAGGGTCGAATCGGGCTGCTCCGCGACGGAGATTGGCTGACCGCCGACGGCACCACCCTTGGCGCTGACGATGGCATGGCCATCGCCGCCATGATGGCCATCCCCGAGGACCCTGCTGTGGTCCATGGCCCCCTGGAACTCCTCATGACCATGGCGGAAGAGGTGGGCCTCGAAGGAGCCAAGAGCGTCGACGGTTCGGTGCTTGAAGGACGGCTCTTGCTCAACCTCGACAGCGAAGAGGATGGGCGCGTCACGGTCGGTTGTGCCGGCAGCACCGACACCTTCATCCGCCTGAGCGGCAAGAGAGCGCCGGTCGCCGCCGGGTCTGCCGCCTTGAAGGTAAGTGTGAGTGGAGGCAAAGGCGGACATTCAGGCACGAACATCCACGAAGGTCGCTCCAATGCGATCAAGGTGCTGGCACAGGCCCTCCGCGAGGCCAGGCAGGAGGTCTCCTTCCTCCTCGCGGCCCTCGACGGGGGCAAGAGCCGCAACGCCATCCCCCGCGATGCGGAAGCCTTGTGCGTAGTGCCCAGTGACTTGACCAAGGCCTTCGCGGCGGCCATACAGAAAGCCTCGGACGGCATCGCCGATGCCTACAAGAACACCGATGCAGACGTGAAGGTGTCGACCAAGCCCGCTGACCTTCCTAGCGATACCTGGTCCGCTGCGGACACGCAGAGAATGCTCGACATTACCGTCTCCATCCCGGCGGGTATCCAGACCATGAGCTCTGATTTCGAGGGTCTCGTCGAGCTGAGCACGTCTCTGGGAGTGGCCACCACCTCGGGCGAACAGCTCGAACTGCACAGCTTGACACGCACTTCGAACGAATCCGCGCTGCCACAGGTGCTGAACGCTATGGCCGGTATCGCCGCGCTTGCGGGGGCCGAGCTGGAGGTCAAACACGGCTACGCCGGGTGGCGTCCTGACCTCAAGTCTCCCCTGCTGGCGAGCACAGTCAGAGTCTACAAGAGCCTGTTCGGGGAAGATCCCATCGTCACAGCGGTGCATGCAGGCCTTGAGACGGCCATCATCGGTGAACGAGTGCCCGGTGGTGGTCTCGACATGTTGTCGATCGGACCTCAAATAGAGTCTCCGCACTCGCCGGACGAACGGGTGAGCATACCTACGGTCGAACGCTACTGGAAGCTGCTGACGGGGGTCCTTGACGACCTGTCGGCGTAGGCGATCGGCCTCACTCAAGTCCCGTCAACGAAGAACGGGTCATTCACCATATACTGGCTCGACGACCTCGGGATAGTCGTCGAGCCAGTACGCTTCTGGGTTGCTCTTGAGTACAAGAAAGCGTCCGTTGCGCTCCGGATCGGGGGACCCGTGGTAGCGCGCGTAAACGTGGCCACCGGTCCGCCCCAGGATGTGCAACTTACCGGTCGAGTGAGACATGACCAACCTGGCGCGCTTGGCCAAGCCCGCACAGCTCATCAGCGCCTGCTCAAAGATCTCTAGGGCTTCTTCGACCGGGACCAGGAAGTGTCTGTTGCCCTTGGTCGGCCGACAGATGAAGACGTAGTAGGGGGCCACTCCAATGTAGGAGAGCTTGTTGAACAGGTCCGAGAGTACTGCCGGATCATCGTTCACTCCCCTGAGCAGGGGTGTTTGATTGGCGGTGATGACGCCCGCTTCGTGGATGCAGGCTATCCCGTCGATAGCCTGCTGAGTCAGCTCTCGAGGATGGTTGAAATGCACCATCAGGTAGAGACGCCGATCTCTCAGACTGTGACGCTTGAGGACCTGCAGAAGCTCGGGATCACCCAGGATCCGGTACGGGTTGAACACCGGCATCTTGCTGCCGATGCGGATTATCTTGACGTGCTCGATGGCGCGCAGCTCGGTGAGGATGTAGTCCAAGCGCTTGTTCGACAGCATCAAGGGGTCGCCACCGGTGAGCAGCACGTTGTTGATCTGCGGGCGCTGACGGATGTACTCGAGGCCCTCGCTGAGGTCGCGCGGGATCTCCGCGCCGCCATGCATGAAGATGCGCTTGCGAAAGCAGAAGCGGCAGACTCCGCCACACACATCGCTGACCAGCAGCAGGGCCGTTGACTTGTACTTGTGTTCCAGCCCAGGCACTTTGGTATACAGGTGCTCATCCGAGGGATCCAGCTTGCCCCAGTCCAGCAACTCGACCTCGCTGGGGATGGCTATCTTGCGGATGGGGTCGTCTGGGTCGTCCCAATCGATCAGCCCCAAATAGTACGTGTTCGAACGAAACGAAAACTCGTCCACCACAGCAGACAGACTCTCCCGCTCGGCCAGAGTGAACTCTGGCACCTGCTCGAGCCGGGTAACGTATCTGGCTCTCTCCATGCTGGGGCCCCCAATCTCTGTGGTCAGAATCTCGTCTTCAACCAGATATCCATCCGGTCGAAACCCACAGCACCCCTCTGTCCTCAACTGATCATCGTCAAAAGACGGTCGCCCATTGTAACATCGCTCTATGTCGACAGTCAGTCCCAGCGCCCGAATGCACGGCCTGGCTTGTCCCGGTTCTGGGTAAAGATAGTCCGAGCTGACAAGACGTATCCCGAACTGAGCTGACAGGAGAGAACCATGCCGCGGCCACTATGGAAGGGAGCGATCAGTTTCGGGTTGGTCACTATCCCCGTTTCGCTCTATCCAGCAAAGAACGCTCGCGACAGCGTCGCCTTTCACATGCTCCATAGCTCTGACCTACGCCGGGTCCACAACCGTTGGGTGGACGACGCCGGCCACGAAGTCCCATATGAAGAGATCGTCAAGGGCTACGAGTACGAAAAGGGCCAGTATGTGGTCGTGGGAAAAGCCGACATTGAGGCCGCTGTCGTCGAAGCTACCCAAAGCATCGACATCATGCATTTCGTTGATGTAACCGAGATCGATGTCACCTTCTACGACTCTCCCTACTACACCGAGCCGGCCAAAGTAGGACGCCGGGCCTACGCCCTTCTGCGCGATACCCTCGAGCGCACCGGCAAGGTGGGCGTGGCCAAGGTCGTCATCCGGGAACGGCAGCACCTCTGCTCAATAATGCCAGACGGCCCCTTGCTGCTCGCCTATACCCTCCGCTGGCCCTACCAACTGCGCGACCCAGCAGAGCTGGACGTACCGGCAGACGAGGCAGCCGGCTTGGACCTCAGCTCCGAGGAGCTCCACATGGCAGAGCAACTCGTGCAGGCCATGGCCACCCCCTGGGATCCTGAGCGCTACCAGGACACCTACCATGACCAACTAATCCAAGTCATAGAAGAGCGGGTCCGGAAGGGCGAGATCGCCATGCCGCCGGAGCCTGGTCCGAAAGAGCAGCCACCAACCGCTGAGGTAGTCGACATAACGGAGTTGCTCAAGAAGAGCGTCCAGCAGCAGAAACAGAAAGCCGGAGCCCGCAAGTGACGCCAGACCCCTCCCAGGTCGCTGGAACCAAGAGAGTGACAGAAGTGCCCCGCTTCGTCAGCCCGCAATTGGCTACGCTGGTAGAGAACATCCCCGAGGGAGACGACTGGTCACACGAGATCAAGTTCGATGGTTATAGGGCCATAGCAAGTGTGGTCGGCGGGCAGAGCGAGATCCGATCGCGTAGTGACAAGGACTGGACTGTCGCATATCGCGCTTTGGCGGATGCCGTCGCCGCGCTCCCCGTCCGGAGCGCCGTGCTGGACGGGGAGGTGGTCGCACTGCTGCCGGACGGTACCACGAGCTTTGAGGCTCTGCGTCATCTGGCCCGTATCCCAGCCAGCAGAGCAGCTGGTCCGAGCGGCGGGCAAGACCAGAGAGGCCGCATTGATACGATCCGCGGACAGCTCGTCTACTACGCCTTCGACCTCCTGTTCCTGGATGACCACGACCTGCTCGATGTGCCGCTCGAGAAGCGCAGGGAACTGCTCCAGCAGCTTCTTGCCGACTCCGGCCCCGCTACGACCGGCCGGGTACGCTTCTCTGACCGCATCGTCGGGGACGGCCCGACAGTGCTCAGAGAGGCATGCGGACTGGGTTTGGAGGGCGTGGTGAGCAAGAAGTCGGGCAGCCGCTACCATCCGGGCACGAGGGGGCCGCAGTGGGTCAAGACCAAGTGCCGCCATGAGCAGGAGTTCGTGATCGGAGGCTTCACCGACCCCGCAGGAGCACGGGTGGGCTTCGGCGCTCTGCTCTTGGGTGTCTATGACGAGCGGGGACTGCGCTACGTGAGCAGAGTGGGCACCGGGTTCGACGACGCGCTGTTGAGCGCGCTCGGCAGCAGACTCCGCGCTATGGAGGTCACTTCCCCCGCGTTCACCATGGGGCTCCCAAAGGACGTAAGAGGTGTGCACTGGGTGCGGCCGACCTTGGTGGCCCAAGTGTCGTTCCTCGAGTGGACCAGCACCGGGAGTATCCGCCATCCGAGCTTCAAGGGGCTGCGCGAAGACAAGCCGGCACGAGAGGTCTTCGCCGAGTCATCAGCCGGCGGCCGGCGACGTGGCTGACAAGACGGTGATAAACGGTATCACCCTCAGTCACCCGGACCGCGTCTACTGGCCCCAGGACAACATAACCAAGCTTGACCTTGTGCACTACTACGATGGAGTCGCCTCTCTGATAATCCCCTATCTCGAAGGCAGACCGATATCCATGGTCCGCTGCCCTGGAGGCTTGACGGAGCTGCCGGCCGGCATCCGGCGCGGCACGGAGCCCATGGACTCGTGCTTCTTTCACAAGCACCCCGCCACCGACTTTCCCGGTCCCTTCAACCGGGTGATGATCACCGAATCCGGCAAGACCGCCCCCTACCTGGTCGCGACCGAGCCCGGCAGCCTGACCGCTCTGGCCCAGATGGGCGTGCTCGAGATCCATATCTGGGGCTCCTCGCTGCCGGACCTGGAGCGGCCCGACTTGCTCGTGTTCGACCTAGATCCCGACCCGGCCGTGCCCTGGGCCGCCCTAGTCGATGGAGCCCTCCGGGTGCGAGAAGTGCTCTCGGGCGCCGGGCTGCGTAGCTTCGTCAAGACCACGGGCGGGAAGGGTCTGCACGTCGTAGCGCCGATCATCCCCTCGGGCGGCTGGGGGCAGGTGCGCGACTTCTGCAAGAGCGTCGCCGAGACGGTGGCAGCCGAAGACCCGGACAAGTTCACCGCTACGATGTCGAAGGCCAAACGGGTCGGCAAGATATATGTGGACTACGTCCGCAACACCCGCGGCGCCACCTCCATCGCGCCGTTCTCCACCAGAGCCAGAGACGGAGGCACCGTCTCCGTGCCCTTGCGCTGGGATGAGTTGACTGGCGGCCACCGCCCACCTGAATACACCTTGCTTACCCTGGGCGACAGGCTCAGGCGTCTTCGTGGTGATCCTTGGCAGGGCTACTCCCACTCGGCTCGCACGCAGACGTTACCTGGCCCGCTGTCGCAGTGATCCCAGACCTAGGACCCTGACGCCCATCTCCGCGTCCGCGGTGGCAGGGCCCTTTGCCGCCTACCTCGTTGTTATACTTGACCGGAGCCTGAGTGCTCTCCCCTGGAGTTGAGTCTCGACCTTGAATACAGAAGGGTGCGGCGCGCTTGACTGACTGGTACCAGATCACCACCGACGAGGCTCTCGCTCAGACGGGCACACCCCATGTGCAGGGTCTCAGTCAACAGGAGGCGGCGGATCGCCTGGCCAGCCAGGGCCCCAACGAGCTGGCAGAGGCCGGCACCAAGAGTCCGTGGCGCATCCTCCTAGAGCAGTTCACCTCGGTACTCATCGTGATCCTGATCGTGGCGGCCATCATCTCCGCCGCCCTCGGCGACTACGAGGATGCCATCGCCATATTGGCCGTTCTCGTGCTCAACGCGGTCCTCGGCTTCAGGCAGGAGTACAAGGCCGAGAAGACCCTGCAGGCCCTGCGGCAACTGGCCACCCCCCTCGTCCGAGTGAAACGCGACGGCCAGGTCGCCGAGATACCCGCCAGCGAACTCGTGGTGGGCGACCTGGTGCTCCTCGAGGCCGGCAACTTGGTGCCCGCCGACTGCAGAGTGATCGAGACGGCCAGTCTGCGCGCGCAGGAGTCCGCCCTCACCGGGGAGTCAGAACCCGTGGAGAAGATGATCGACCCCATCAGGCAGGGGGAGGTACCTCTGGGGGATCAGCTGAACATGGTGTTCATGGGCACCGCCGTGTCCTACGGGCGAGGCCTGGCGCTGGTCGTGGCCACCGGCATGGACACCGAGCTCGGTCGCATCGCAAGCATGTTGCAGAAGGTCCAGCACGAACCCACCCCACTGCAGAAGCGCCTCAGACAACTCGGGCGCTGGCTAGCGCTGGCGGCCCTCGTCCTGGTGGGCATCATCTTCGCGGAGGGCCTGATCAGAGGCGAGGATCTGCGCACCATGTTCCTGACTGGAGTCAGTATGGCCGTAGCGGCCGTCCCGGAGGGCCTGCCCGCCATGGTGACGATCGCCTTGTCTCTGGGCGCGCAGCGCATGCTGCGCCGGCGCGCCCTGATACGCAAGCTGCCGGCAGTAGAGACTCTGGGCTCGGTCACCGTCATCTGCTCGGACAAGACGGGCACTCTCACCCAGAATCGCATGACCGTTGTGATGCTCGACGCGGCCGGACACGAAATCGATCTGGTAGAGGTCCTCAAGCGCGGCCGGCCTGTCCCCCTTGCCCCGGACGAGGCGGGCCGAGCAGCTCCTCTTCTGGACGATGCGCCTTCGATAGCCCTTCTGGTAGCGGCGGGAGCGCTCTGCAACGACTCCATCTTGCTCACCTCAGGTGCGGCCGATGCGTCTCCGGCGTCGGCAGGGGAGCCTGATGAGGCGGGGAGTGCGGGCGAGCTCCGCGCCCTGGGTGACCCCACCGAAGCCGCGCTAGTCATCGCGGCGGCCCAACTCGGCCTCTCAAAGATAGAGCTTGAGAGCGCCTACCCCAGGGTGGCTGAGGTGCCCTTTGATTCTGAGCGCAAGTTGATGACTACCGTCCACTCCCTCCCCAGCCAGCCGCTCCCTCAGCTGAAGGGCCTCGGCGACTGCCGGGCGGACGCAAAGACCTGCGCCTACATCGCCTTCACCAAGGGCGCGCCGGATGCTGTCATCCCGTTGTGCAGGGAGGTATGGGACGGAGAGGGCTCGACCCCGCTCGACCAGGAGACCAGACAACGTATCGAGACTGCCAACGCACACATGGCCGGACGCGGCATGAGGGTCCTGGCTGTCGCCTTCAAGCGTACGGAAGACCCAAGCCACAGACAGGATCTCGGCGGTCTGGAGAAGGACTTGGTCTTCTCCGGCATGATCGGCATGATCGACCCGCCGCGATCTGAAGCGCGCGAAGCCGTGCTTAGTTGCGTCTCTGCGGGCATCCGCCCGGTGATGATAACGGGCGACCACCCGCTGACCGCCGCGAGCATCGCCTCTCAGGTGGGCATCATCTCAGAAGCGGAGATGGATGCGGGCTCTCAGCTGGTCCTCACGGGGGTGGACCTCGACAACCTCGAGCCAGAGGAACTGAAGAGACTGGCGAGCGAGGTATCGGTCTATGCGCGAGTGGCGCCCGAACACAAGATGAAGATAATCCAGGCGCTCAAAGACAACGGACAGATCACGGCTATGACCGGTGACGGAGTGAACGACGCCCCCGCTCTGCGCAGTGCGGACATCGGAGTGGCCATGGGTATCACAGGCACCGACGTGGCCAAAGAGGCTGCAGATATGGTGCTCATGGATGATGACTTCGCCACCATCGTGGCAGCCGTCAAAGAGGGACGGGTCATCTACGACAACATCCGTAAGTTCATCAAGTACCTCATGGCCACCAACGTGGGCGAGCTCTTTGTCATGCTTGTGGCCCCGTTCTTAGGGATGCCCCTGCCCCTGCTGCCTCTCCAGATCCTGTGGATGAACCTGGTCACTGACGGAGTGCCCGGATTGGCTCTTGGCTTCGAACCCCCGGAAAAGGCCGTCATGCAGCGTCCTCCCCACCCACCTACCGAGAGCATCTTCGCTCGTGGCTTGGGCGTGCATGTCCTCTGGGCCGGGCCCTTCATGGGTCTGGTGGCCCTGCTGACCGGCTTCGTGTTCTGGAAGCTGGATTACGCGGTCTGGCAGACCATGCTCTTCACCGTCCTCACCTTTGGGCAGCTGTTCCATGCCATGGCCATAAGGTCTGATCGTGAATCGCTGTTCACGCGCGGACCCTACTCCAACCGGGTGCTCTTCTGGGCTGTGATGGGGACCGTCCTCCTGCAGATCGCACTCACCTACACGCCGGTGCTGCAAGAGGTCTTCGAGTTGCAGCCTCTGACCGTCTGGCAAGTCTTCCTGGCTCTTGGGCTGGCTTCGCTGATCTTCTGGGCCATCGAAGCGAGCAAGTGGGTGCAGCGATGGAGGGAACGGGGAAGGGCTGGCAGCTCGTCTGTATAATCTAAGAGCAAGACTTCGCGGCCGGTCTCGTTAGCACGGCCGACGAGTCAAAGCGAACCAGGAGAGGTGATGTCTGGCTACCGGATAGGCAAGCAGACCCGCAACTGGCGTTACATATCAGTCATCCTTCTAGCAGGGCTCTTAGCATTCTTTGCCTCTGATTCCGCGAGCGCTAGCACCCCTGCTATCAGCACGGCCGCAGCCGAACTGGAGTCTCTGCAGGCTCTTGTTGATCAGCTCAGCGTTGAGCTCGAACAGGCCGCCGAGGAGTACAACTACGCCAACCAGCAGTACGCGGACACTCAGGCTGCGGCAGATCAAGCCACTGCCAATCTCACGCAGGCGAAAGCGGACCTGGCAGCGGCCAGGGAGCGCCTGTGCGAGCGACTGGCCGTCATCTACAAGAACGGAGACATCGGGACGCTCGACGCCCTGCTGACCGCCGAGAGCATCTCTGACGCCCTCAGTCTCATGGAGGGGTTCCGGTCCTTGGCGCTGGAGGACTCCCGCCTGGTAAACGAAGTCCAAGGGTACAGGGATGAGCAGGCCGCACTGCAGGCCAAGCTCGACGAAGACTTGGCCCGACTGACCGAATACAAGGAGCAGGCGGCTGCGGCCCAGCAGAAGGTCGAAGCACAGCTCGCGAAGCAGCAGCAGGCTCTCGCGGGCAAAGAAGCCCAGTTGGCTCAACTGAGGAAGGCGGAGGAAGAGCGACAGGCCAGGCTTGCCGCACAAGCCGCGCAGTACAAGAAATGGCTCGCCTCTCGGCCCGGCAAGGTCGTATCGCTGGCCATGGGCTACCGCGGGGTGCCCTATGTATGGGGGGGATGCAGTCCCAGCGGCTTCGATTGCTCTGGATTGGTGAAGTACGTCTACTCCAAGGTAGGCATAACGCTGCCGCACTCCAGCAGCATGCAGTACAGCTACGGCACGCCGGTATCCAAGGGCAACCTGAAGCCGGGAGATATCGTCTTCTTCTACAGGCCCATACACCACGTGGGCATCTACATCGGCGATGGCAAGATGGTCGATGCGACAGGCAGCCGCGTACAGATAAGTAACGTTTTCACCGGCAACTATGTGGGAGCCCGCCGACTCCTCTGATCCACGGGAGCCTCCTCAGACGAGCCCACTGCCCGTGGCGGCGCTGCGCCCCATTTCTATGGCTTGAGCCAGCTCTTCGGGTCTCTGCGAACCGATCAGCACCTTGCGATCATCGGCAAGCACCAGCTGCACCCCGCGGTCACCGCTCACGTTATAGGCGACGTTGCGGACAGACCAACCCTTGATGCCCCAGCCGCCGTACTCCTTCATGGGACTGTAGGTGCGAACAGTCACTTCCTGGATGTCAGCCAGGAGTATGGTCCTCTTGCGCATGGGCCTGTAACGCAGGGTGACTCGATCGGGCGTGACTTCGGTGAAGAGGGCGAGGCTCCCAAAGAACGCCGGCAATCCTACCCCGATGAGCGCCCACATCAGCCACGCGCCCCAGTCTGGCAGCGGTTCATCGCCCAGAGGTCGGCCGAGCACAAGCTGCTCGATCAAGAGCCACCAAGCGAGTCCAGCCACGCCCACCAGTAGAAGCCACACCCACCACTGCCTGAAGCGCTGCTTCTCCGTGTAGACCACGCCGGTATCGCCCGCTCGTCTGTCGTCCGTCAACACATCGCCTTTCTAGTCGCCCCGCTCGGTCTCCATGGCCGCCTGTCTCAAGGTTCCCCGCGCTGCGCGACTTCGGCATCGTGATTGTGGTGGACGTGCTGTTCGCCCTCATCGTGACCGTGACTGTCGTGCCTGTCCTGGCGCACTGGCTGGACCGCGACAAGAAGGCTAGTCGGCTAGGATGAAAGTCACCTTCATCTGAACTCGGTATTCGATGACCTTGCCGGCTTCGACCAGGACTTCCTGATTCTCGATCCAGGCTGACTTCACGTTCATGAGCGTCTTGTTCGCCCTTGCGATGCCTACCTGAACGGCATCCTCGAAGCTCTTGGTCGAGGATGACTTGATCTCGGTGACGCGTGCAATCGACATGTTGACTCCTCCTACTGCTTCTGACTGCTCTCGCTATGAACCCGAAGTGGGCGACTCCGGCGGTGTCGGCTCATTGCCCGCGGTCACACCGCTCCGTGGTCCGGCCATCTGCTGCACAGCCTGTGGCTGTGGCGCGACTGGGGTCTTCGGGCGCTTCGCCCCGATGACTATCAGGAGTATGCCGACACCGAGCAGGATCACGCCGCCCACGGTCATGCCGATGCCTATCGACAGCAGGATGTCGAAGCGCGCTCCCAGGCTCACGGCGGCCCTCACCGGCGCGGAGCCATCGGTATTCATAACCACAGCGGTCCAGTTGCCGTCTTCGATATCCCAGTCGAGCGTGACAATGCCGGATCCCTCTTGCTCAGCGACCCAGAAGTCCTCTTCGCCCGGAGGGGAGGCAGGAGCGCTGCCGTCCATATGCCTGTACCTGATCGAGTCCCACCCCCAACCGAACTCGGTGACCTCATCGTACTCGACGCCATCTAGGTAACCGGCCACGTCGCTGCTGGGACCTATGCCCACGAACAGCTGGCTGTCACTGCTCGCCTCAGCTTCTATGCGGATGGCAGCCCGATCCCCTAGAGGCAACCAAGGCCCCGCGGCCGGACCCAGGTTGAGGTCGACGTCAGGGGTCACCAGCGCCGAACCGTCTGTTGCGAGAACCCGGCTGGAAGTCTGAAAGAAACCATCACTGTCGCGCTGGGTGCCGTAGAGGCCCAAGAGCACGGCGCCCGGCACCACCAGGGCGAGCGCGACCAACACGATCAGTATCCCTGATACCAAAGCCACTATTTTGCCCGCGCTCATCTCACCCTCCTGAACCGATGTACGACGAGGGCGCGTACCGGGGCGCCCCCAGGACTCTTGGGGGGGTTCTACCCGCGGACGGCCTCCTATATGCACAGATTTGCGTAGGCCTGTCCCGCCCTCTACGGTATGGTAGACAGTGTGAACGACCACATCACAGAACCGTCTGTCACTGCACGGTGACCGAGATGCCAGAAGAAGACCCGCAAGCGGGGCCTCAAGCGGGGGACGAGGATTTTCAGCAATTGACGCTCGAAGCGACGGTGACTGGGCCGGGGAAGCGCACTGAGGATCACTACGAACGAGGGGCGAAGCTCACCATCAAGGGGGAGCGGGGAGTCTTCACATACAAACACGCGAGCGTGAGTAAGGCCGGCCTCGTGAGCCTGCATCTGTCGGGAGCGGGTGGCTCCAGAGCCGTGAGGCCCGATCAGGTCGCACCCGTGCGCAAAAAGCGCTACCGCCGGGAGGCGCACACGGGCGCCCACGGTCCCAGCAGCCCACCGGACCAGCGTATCATTGAGGCGGATAACCACGGAGAAGGGGGCGAGTAGAGCAATGGCCACGAGGAACGCCTTCTACGCGCAGTCGGGGGGAGTCAGCGCTGTGATCAACGCCTCGGCCTGCGGGGTGATCGAGACCGCCCGGGCGAACGCTGATCGAATAGGCAAGGTACTTGCCGGCCGCAACGGGATCATAGGCGCGCTGACCGAGGACCTCATCGACACGGCACTCGAACCCGAGGCGGCCATCGGCGCGCTCCGATACACACCCGCCGGAGCTTTTGGGTCATGCCGCTACAAGCTCAGGAGCCTTGAGGACAGCCGCCGAGAATACGAACGACTTATCGGGGTATTCAAAGCCCATGACATCGGCTACTTCTTCTACAACGGCGGCGGCGACTCCGCCGATACCTGCCTCAAGGTCTCGCAGCTTGCAGAGACTCTGGGCGTGCCGATACAGGCCATACATGTGCCCAAGACCGTGGACAACGATCTGCCGGTGACCGACAACTGCCCGGGGTTCGGCTCCGTGGCCAAGTACATCGCTGTGTCGACGCGCGAAGCCAGCTTCGACGTCCGCTCCATGGCGGCGACCTCCACCAAGGTGTTCGTGCTCGAGGTAATGGGCCGCCATGCCGGCTGGATAGCCGCAGCGGGCGGGCTGGCCTCCGATGCGACCACCCCGCTGCCCATAGTGATCTTGTTCCCAGAGGTGGACTTCGACAAAGAGCGCTTCCTGGCCAGGGTGGACTTGCTGGTCAAGAGCCACGGCTTCTGCACCGTGGTGGTGTCAGAGGGAGCCAAGGGTGCCGACGGCAAGTTCCTGGCCGACCAGGGCCTCACCGACGCCTTCGGCCACGCGCAGCTGGGTGGCGTGGGGCCGGTGGTGGCGAACATGGTGCGCGAGGGGCTGAGCCTCAAGTACCACTGGGCCGTGGCCGACTACCTCCAGCGCGCCGCGCGACACGTCGCCTCCAAGACCGACGTCGACCAAGCGTACGCAGTCGGCAGAGCGGCCGTGGAAATGGCTCTGGCCGGCAAGAACTCGGTCATGCCGACGATCGTGCGCAGGTCATCCAGCCCGTACGACTGGCAGATAGGGGAGGCACACCTCTCAGAAGTCGCGAATGTGGAGAAGAAGATGCCCGCCGACTTCATCACGCCTGACGGCTTTGGCATCACCGACGCCTGCCGCGAGTACCTGTCCCCGCTGATCCAGGGCGAGGACTACCCGCCTTACAGGGACGGGCTGCCCGTCTACGTGACTCTGCGCAATGAGGCCGTCCCCAGGAAGCTGCCTGAGTTCAGGGTCTAGGCGTCAGCGCTCTAGGTCGTGCTAGTCGAGGTCCTCTTTGGCCTGATAGGCGGCGACCATCACCGCTGCCGCTACGACAAGCCGGTGGTCCAGCCTGGACGCAGCCGCCGGCACGATGTCGACTATCAATCGATTGCCCAACAGGGAGTGCTTCTGCCGCATGGTCGCGACGGTCTCGGCGCCCATCATGATGGCAAGCTTCTGCGCGACCGCGCCCCACGTCATCAGTCGCATCATCGACCTGATGAAGCCGGGTTCCTGGATCTCAGCGAGGGTCACGCCCGCGGAATCTGTGATCTTCCAGCCGCTCTTGAAGGAGGCGGCGTTGGAACCCACCCCACCCACAGACTCTCCGGTCGCCGGGTCGGTGACCTCCAAGTAGCCGCTGGACTCCCGGCCACCCGCGTCGGTGGCGACAAGTAGTTCGCGCTGCTTCTGTTCGTCGGCGAACACACGGATGCTGGCCGTGAACGGAGGGGTCCACTTGACCTTCTGCTCCGCATACATCAGGAACTTGCCTCCACCGTCGAACACGCGCAGCTTGTCCGTCGAAAGGCGCTTGCGCTTGAGCACGAAAGTGTTCGGCTGAAACAGCAGGTCCATGTCGCTCCCTCTCCGGTCGTGGGTTCTGGCCAACTATACAGGCCTCCCGGCGTCGAGCGGCGCGCTCACCAAAGCAGGGCGAGTGAGCGTTTGCCCAAGATGCAGTCGTCGAATACCACCTCGCCAGGACTGCCGGCCAGACCAACGCACACGTGCAGAGGCAGCAGGTGCTCCTCGCGTGGGTGACAGTAGCGGGCTGAGGGCACGGCCTCCCACTTGGCCAACCGCGCCTGACACTCGTCCGGAACGAGCGGACCCGCGCACGTCTCTATGAGCCAGTCCTGGAAGGCATCGTTGGCCGCGTCAGCGGACGGCGCACCCTCCCAGGAGAACGCCCTCAAGTTATGGAACGAGAACCCCGAACCGATCACCAGGACGTCCTCTTGCAGGAGGTCACGAAGCGCGCTGCCCAATGCGATGTGGGCGGCGGGGTCCAGTCCGCGGATGAGGGAGAGTTGTGTGCAGGGGATGTCCGCCTCGGGATACATCAGCTTGAGGGGGATGAAGAGGCCGTGGTCGAACCCCCGCCGGTCGTCGATGCGACAGGGAATGCCCCGGCTTTCCAGCAGACCGGCCACACGCGCCGCCAAGGCCGGCGCGCCGGGGGCTGGGTACTCGATCTCGTAGGCCTCCTTTGGAAAACCGTAGTAGTCGTGGAACAGTGGCGGCGTGGCAGCCCCCAGTACGGTCGGCACATCCTCCTCCCAGTGAGCGCTCACCACCAGGACGGCCGTGGGTCTGCGCAGCCGCTTGGGCAGCGCCTGCATGAACTCGACCATGGCTCGGTGCCCCGGGTCACCCAGGATAGGCAGAGGACCGCCGCCGTGGGAGAAGTAGACTGCTTGAGCCACGACCGTCCCCGGTCATCCGCCCATGCCGAAATACCAGCCCGTAGGCCGCACCAGCGCCAGGGTCAAGACTATGATCCCCAGAAGCCCCATGGCTATCTGCATGCCTATCCCTGCTCCGGGCAGATAGCCCAACATCACGACCTCGGTGATCATCCAGATCACCAGACCCGGGCCCGACACTCCGGCCATCCACCATCCCCACCTGCGGCCGCGCGCGACGCCGTAGAGTGCGCCCAAAGCCTGGGTCACTTCTCCACCGGATAGCCTGCCGCCACCCAAGCCGCGTAGTTACCCGCCAGCCTGTAGACGGTCTCGAAGCCCGCGTCCACGAGCGCTTGCGCTCCTGCGATGGAGGCACTATCCGAGTGGCAGTACACCAGGTAGGGCGCCGTCTCGTCGAGCGTGGGTATGGCGGCCGCCAGCGACCCGTCGCCCCCGTAGTAGCTGACCGCTCCAGGTAGATGGCCATCTGCGTACACTGGGGATACATCGATGATCACCAGGTCGGGCGTGGTCTCGATGAGCTGTTTGGCCTGCTCGGGCGTCAGATCTACGTAGGCGCCCGGTGTCGCTTCGGGGAGTCCCTCGCTCCCGGAGGTCGCTTCGGTATCCGGCGTAGCCTCAGTTGGGGTCGTCTCATCGGGCACGGTGGTCGAGGCCGCTTCTTCGCCACAGCCGGCCAACACCGCAGCTGTCAGCACCAGAACCATGGCAAATGCCACTACTGCAAACCGTTTCATGTCGCCCTCCTTGGGCTCAGAGTCGCCGTCTACGCACGTACCATCACCAGCATCATCTTGAAGGGCGTGAGTGCCGAGAGGGCGTGGGGTATGCCAGCGGGCATTATGATCATCTGGCCCTCCGAGATATCGTGCTCCACTCCACCGATAGTTATGCGCACCGTGCCCTCAAGCGCGTGCACCAGGGCGTCGAACGGAGCTGTGTGCTCGCTCAGCCCCTCGCCCTTGTCAAAAGCAAAGATCGACACGGTGCCCTGCGGCTTGCTTATCACTTCACGGCTGACCACAGCACCCGGCTGCACGTCCACCAGCGAGGCCGCCTTGACTTCTTGGCCGAACCCCGGCTGGGTCTCTTCTGACATCGACTGCCTCCGATCAAGGTCTACTGACTCAGGCCTCTACCTCGAAGCCGTTGTCTTTCAGCACGGCCACCACATCGTCCATGTGGAGACCGAACTTCTCGGCCCCCGTGGGGATGGTCATCTCTTTGCCGTGGGTGTTCCGCATCTCGGGAAAGGCGACCCCGGAGAACCCCATGTCCACCAATACAGGGATGAGCTCCGGGTACTCTTCGGTCAGTTCGTACAGCGACTTGGTAAGGTCGATAGACTTCATCCGTACACCTCCTTGAGAGGAGTTGTACGCCGGCGGACCCCGAACGAAACCTCTAGCGAAACTCCACCCTGACCCCGGGGTGCCTATCGTGGAGCGACTTGGCGATGGCAGCTCTTTGGTCAGGCCCCTCGACCAGCTCGATCTCGATAGCTCTGTCTACCGCCTCACCATCCGCCGAGCGGGCCGCATCTCCATCCTTCAGGTAACCCTCCACGCGAGCATAGCTCCAACTCCCGCGTCCACAGCACGAGGCCTCGACACATGCGCTGCCGAGCGTATACAGCACCTGTCGCCCCGCATGTTCAAAAGAGCCCTCTTCCAGAGGTTGGTAGTATCCCCACGGCGCCTGGACCTCGACTCCCAGTTCAGCGCGCGAGTATCTGACTGTAGTCATCATCACCTCCGCCATCAGGCGTGCGGTCGAACGCGTGAGAGATTCTCGCTCATGATAACCCCTGATCCATCCCGTTCCGACCACCGGCGCGATTACGACGTCGGCGGTCTGGGAATAGGCAACCACATGGTGCCAAGCCGGCGGGGCATGGACGGAGGTCCTCGATGAACATCACGGAAAGCGACATCCACGGATTCCCTCTGCTGGTGATCGAGGGGGACTTGGACCATGAGTCCAAGCAGGAGGCCCGAGAAGCAGTGGATTCGATCCTGGGCGGCGCTTATCCACCACGGAGTCTGCTCATCGACTTGACAGATTGCGCTTATCTGGACAGTGGCGGGTTAGGGGTGCTCTTCTCCGCCCTGCGAAAGCTCCCCGACGACGGCTGGCTGGGTCTCATCGGCGTCACGCCGGAGATCAAGAAGGTGCTGACCTACGCCGGCCTTCTCGATGTCGAACGCGTGCACTTCTTCACTTCAACCAGCGACGCCGCGGCCTCCATCGGCAGGGAGGGTCTTATGCCGCTCCCTGTAGAGGAGGGTGCGGCCGAATACGAAAGACCTCCCGATGCGTGGGAAAGATGGGAGCGCGGCCAGCCCCTCTGACGGGCGACGGCGAGCGGTTTCTTGCACGGGTTCATTTGGGTATGACCAGTCCATCGTCTTCGTAGCGGCAAAAAGCGATTCTTGGGGGTGGTGCATGGCAACCTCGTTAGATCCTGCGACCAAGGTCAGCAAAGAACTCAAAGACCTGCTCAACGCGGCCATAGCGCGCGAGATCCAGGTAGCGGTCCAGTACATGTGGCAACACGTTCAGGCCGGTGGAGTCAAGGCCGTAGCCGTCGCGGACAAGTTCCGGACGGTGGCAATAGCCGAGATGAAGCACGCGGAGATAATCGCGGAGAGGCTCTGGTACCTGGGAGAGACCCCTACCACCAAGCCGGCTCCCATCATCGTCGGAGACAACCTCAAGCAGTACCTCGAAGCCGACACCAAGGCCGAGCTCGAGGCCATCGAGATGTATCGCCAGATAGTCGACTTGGCACGCAAGGAGCATGACACAACCACCGCGTACATGTTCGAGGGCATCCTCGCGGACGAAGAAGAGCATCACGACCTCTTCACGACCATGCTCGAGGAGGTCTAGCTCTTCGAGCCCCGCAAGCACGCAGCAATCGGCGCCTCGCGCCGCACGTGAAAAGACAGCCGCCCTCAGCTGAGCTGGGGGCGGCTGTCCACGCTAAGAGACCACGCCCCGTGCCCGCTTGCGAGGCTCTACGGCGATGTGAGGCAGCCAGCGATCTACCACGCGAGGTAGATGCCAGTTGGACTTGCCCAAGACGTGCATCAACGCCGGGACCAGGATGGTGCGGAGTAGGAACGCGTCCAAGAGAACGGCGGTAGCCAGACCAACACCGAACTGAGCCACTACCCGGTCCCCACCGAACACGAAGGCACCGAACACACAGACCATGATCGCTGCCGCGGCGGTGATGATCCGGCCCGTCGCTGCCTGCCCCATGATGACGGCCCGCCGATTGTCATGCGTGCTTACCCACTCTTCGCGCATGCGACTTACTAAGAACACCTGGTAGTCCATGGAAAGGCCGAAGAGCACAGCCAGCATGAGCACCGGCTGGAACGCTTCCACCGGGCCGGCGCCGCCCAGGCCCAACAGCTCCGAGCCCCAGCCCCACTGGAAGATGGCGACCACCACCCCGAAGCTGGCGGCGGCGGCTAGAAGGTTCATGAGCGCTGCCGTCAGAGGCACCACCCAACTCCGGAAGGCCAGGAACAGCAGCACGACTCCGAGCGAGACGATGATCGCAATGAACAGCGGCAGCTTAGCAGTGATCACACCCGCGAAGTCGTCAGCGACCGCCGTGGAGCCACCCACTCGGACTTCGAGGCTGGTGCCTCGCTCGGCGGCGGGTATCACATCAGCTCGCAGTCTGCCGATGAGTTCGCTGGTCCGCGAGTCCTGTGGTGAGGTGGACGGAGTCACCTGGATGACGCCCAGGGGAGAACCCTCCGGATACGGATACGCCTCCACCGCCGCCACGCCTGCTGTGGTCTCGAGATCAGCAGCCAGTGCCTGCAAAGCTTCACTGTCGGCTGGCGCGCTCATCTCGGCCACCAACAGCAGCGGGCCGTTAGATCCCGGTCCGAAGCCCTCACTCAGTAGATCATAGGCCTTTCGGGTGGTGGATGAGACTGACCCATTGCCCGCATCGGAGAACCCGAGCTTGAGGGACAAGAACGGCACCGCCAGTAGGACCATGACGAGACCGGCGCTCACGGCCAAGATGGCGGGCCGTCGAGACACATATCCGCCAAGCCGAGCCCAGAAGCCGTGATGAGGGACCGGCTGTGGACCGTCCGTCGTGAGCCGCCGGCGCTCTCGCCTGCTGAGCACGCGGTGCCCCATGAAGCCGAGCATAGCCGGCAGTAGGGTCACTGCCGCCGCAAGGGTAAGCACCACCGCGAACACCGTGGAATAGGCCAGGCCGTCCATCAGGTTGACGTTCAGGATGAGAAGGCCCAAGAGAGCCACGCAGACTGTGGCCCCCGCGAAGAGCACGGCCCGGCCGGCAGTATTGAGAGCCCCGACCGCCGCTTCCTCACACGTCTGCCCTTCTTTAAGGCCCTGCCGATGCCTCGTGACTATGAACAGCGCATAGTCGATGCCCACACCGAGTCCCACCACCACGGCCATGGTCGGAGAGACCGAGTTGATCGCCACGCCATGAGAGAGCAGGTCTATGCCCAGCAGTGTCAGCCCCAGGGCAAAACCAGCCGCCACAAGAGGAAGCAGCATTCCAAAGAACGATCCGAACGCCAACAGGATGATCACCGCGGCTGCACCCAGGCCAATGGCTGCGCTGCTCGAGAGGGAAACATCGCTCACTCCTTCGAAGGCCTCTCCGCCGCTCTCGATCTGGACTCCGGGAGTGGAGGCGCCCTCGACCATGGCCATCAGATCCAGGATGTCTTGCTTGGGCAAGTTCTCGCTCTTGCCTGTGAGCGTCACGGTGGCAAACGCGGTCTTGCCGTCCGGGCTCACCTGCGCACTGTCAGTCTGAGCGTAGGGGTCGACTACTTCGGCCACCGAGGGAGCCGCTGCCACCTCTGTCAACAATGCCTTCACGCGTGCTCGGATACTCGCGTCGCGGACATCTCCTTCGGTTGCGTGCCAGACTATGGTCCCCGAGTCACGCGACTGGTCGGGCATGTATGCCTTGATGAGGTCGAAGGCTTGGGTGGATTCCGCGCCAGGCAGACTGAACGAATTCGAATAGGCGCTGCCAAGTGCATGCTGCAGGCCAAACACCGTGAGAAGGACGGCGAGCCATAGGGTTACGACGATGACGCGGTGCCGGTAGCACCAGCGAGCAAGAACAGCCATTTATGTCTCCTTGATACAACTCAGGACTATTACGAGACAGCACGGCGTGGTCCAACGGTTCCGAAGGACCCCCAGTATCATCAAGGGCTGACCGCCCCGGGAGTATAATATTGGGGCGCAAAGTGACCGAACAGGACTTTGACTATCATGCTCGGGGGCGGCGTGCCAGAGGAACGTAACTCAGGTTTGGACCTGCTGAGGGGCCTGATCATAGTCTACATCGTAGGGTTCTGGCACCTGTCCAACTTCGTGGCGCTCCCGGAACCCCACAACTACCTGACTTGGCCACTCACCAAGATCTGCCTGGGCACCTTCTTCTTTCTGTCCGCGTACTTCGCCGGCTCGCAGATCGTAGTCGATTCATGGGCGTCGATCAGGCGCTTCTACTGGCGACGCTTCATCAGACTCTATCCCTTGTTCTTGGCAGCCGTCCTCCTGTTCTACTTCCTGGGGCTGACGCCGGCCAACACGGCCCTGAAGGCAGCGCTGGGGGTGGCCACCCTCGTAGGGCCGCCACCGCTGACCCTCTGGTTTGTGTGCATGCTGCTGCTACTCCTGTTCCTGACCCCGGCCTTCGTGCTCGCGCTCGATCGCCTCCGCTGGCCTTTCTATCTGGCGCTGTTCATCGCCGTCTACGGCGCGCTGTCCGCTTACTACTACGCCACCGGACTCCTGGACGAGCAGCTGCTCGTGTACATGCCGGTCTTTATTATCGGTCTGGCCGTAGCGCGCAAGAGGTGGAAGACCCCGGCAGGCGCGTGGCGTCTGCTGCTCCCTTGCCTGCTAGTACTCTCCGCTGTGATCGCGTACCTGATCACCCGCGGGGAGCCCATAGATCCCGTCACGAGCCCACCGATCATAGACCTACCCATGGTGGCCCTAGGCGCCTACTGCCTCTTCATGGCGTTCCGAGCCATGAGGTTCCGGGGTCGCTCATTGAGGCGGTCTATCTACCTGCTCAGCTTCGCCAGCTACTGCATGTACCTGTTCCACAGGCCGATCTACATGCGTCTGACAGCGGTCTGGTATCCGAGCTCGGGCCGGGCGCAGGCCGTGTACCTGTTCTTGGTAGGTCTGCCGCTCGTGATACTTGTGTCTCTCGCAGTGCAGTCAGTCTACGACGCCGCAGTACGCCGCTTGGTGGACTAGAGCCCCGCACAGGCTATACTGCGCGTACAAGATGGATGAGACCCTAGACTTCCTTCGTCGGGAGCTGAGCTTCCGTCTAGGCCTGCAGGACGATCAGGTGATGCTCGACAACGCCCACACCTCTTCGCGGGCGTCGGATACACGGGGAGTGGTCATAACCCTGGTCAACGTCGGCGTCAGCACCTATCAGGGCAGCGTGCTCAAGCAACCAGGGTGGGAGGATTTGCTGGAGCTCACCGTCCTGATCTCATTTCGTCTTGCGCACTACAGGCAGAGTCTCGCCTTGCTGGACCGCACCCTGCAGCTACTCTACACAAAGCCGGCCTACACCAGGGCAGATGCACATGCGGACAATCCTTTTCCGCAAGGGTTGGAGCGGATCATGTTCACTCTGAGGCCCCTGGATTTCGAGGCGCTCAGAGACATGTGGGCGACACTGGGTGACGCCCAGGTGCCTTCGGCCGTCTACAACATCCGCATGATCCGCGAGCGCGAACAGGTCTGAAGTGACTCTTGGGGCGCATGCCGGTAGTCGGCCACCTGGAGCAGTAGTGACTGACCGCTCGAGGGTCGCATGGCAAGTCGGCCTGGCGGCGGCCGGTTTGGGACTCTTGGCATTGCCGGTCATCGCGGTGTCGCTTTCCGAAACAGCCGGAGCGGATCCCCTGTGGACGGCCTTGCGGCTGGCCGCGCTCTTGGGTCTCACCCTTGTGTTCATGGACATCATGATCGGAGCGCTTAGACCCCTGCTCGTCCGAGTCTTCCGGCCGCGCACGGTCCAGCGGCTGCACGTAGTCGTCGGCCTTGCCGGCTTCTCACTGGTCATCGGTCACGCGATCATGCTTCTGGTATTCGGCCTGGCTGGGTATAGCGTGCCGTTCATGTGGATCGGCCCTGCCGTACTCGCCGTCCTTCTCCTGACGATGCTCACAGCCTGGAGGCGGCGAGCCTTCAGACGCTCGTGGCAGTGGATCCATCGCCTCAACTACTTGGCTTTCGCGGCGGCACTGGTGCACGGCATGAGACTGGGCTCCGACCTACGAGCAGAGCCCTGGCTCAGGGGCTTGCTCCTCTCCTATGCCGCAGCGGTGGCCATCGCACTCATCTGGAGGGTGACCGTCATTGTGGGCAAGAGACGGTCAGGCTGAGCCCGCCAGACCCCGCCGCCGACTTGGTACAGTAGACGTGGCTGAACGCGATGCTTTGGGGCGGCACCATCATGCTGGTGGTGGACCACGTCATATCGGGCGAGCTGACAGCGAGTCCTCCCTTCCTCACCGCGCTCACGACCCCGGGGCAGATAGGCCCCATGGTCCGCGAGATACTCGTGACCGGGGGGGCAATGACAGGAGCCGTGCTCGTCGTATGGGCGGTCATGGTGGTCTTCGCCGAGCTGCGCTCCAGGGCCAAGCTTGCCCACGACTCATAGGGTGGCCCGCGCCCGCTAGCCGGATAAGACCTCTTTGACCCGGTGTTCGACGATGCGCCGCACTAGATCCGCAGGCAGGGGCGCATCCAGCGGGAATTGAATCGTGCCCTTCCCTGCCTCGTATGGTGCGAGTTCATCCTTGAAGGCCTGTATCCCGCCCGGGGTGGGATAGAGGCCCACGTGCCTCTCATACCCTCCGAAGTGCACCAGATGACGGCCGGCCAGGTCGAAGGTGGGGATACCGTAGCTGATGCGCTCGGTCGCCTCGGGCGCGGTCGCCTTGATGAGGGCTCGGAGCTCCTCGAGCTTCGGCCTGGCCGCCAAAGGCGCGGCGGCGATGTACTCGTCGATCGATCCGGAGTCTGATTCTCTCTTCATCCCCGCCTCCATCAGCTAGAGTGCCTGGCCAGTCGAGGTTCCGCATCCGCATGCTAGTCTACGCGGCATGGATTACAGCGCAAAACATCCCCCCGGGACCGATCCCGATCCACGTATCGCGGCGGCGCTCCAGGGGGTGGTCAAGGATGGGCGGGTCACCTGCTCGGAGGCGATCGAACTCGCCGACAGGCTCGGCATACCCCCTGCTGAGGTCGGCAAGACCATGGACCTGCTCGAGCATCGCATCATCGAGTGTCAGCTGGGCATCTTCGGATTCGAGCCTGAGAAGAAGACACTGAGAGCGGCCGCTTCGGTGTCCGACGAGCTGAGCGCCCGCCTGCAGTGCGCCGCCTCCGAAGGACGGATCTCTTGCGCAGCCTGCTGGGAGACCGCCGCCGCTCTCGGGATGGAGCGTATCGCGGTCGCTGCGGCCTGCGAGCTACTCGGATTCAAGATAAAGCCCTGCCAGCTCGGAGCATTCTGAGCGCTTCCCTCTCGGGCAGGATTCGGCGCACCCTTATCAGGGAAACTGAACGCACGGACCAAACGGATGGGGGACCATGAAGCCACCTACACAGGACGCGCCGGGCATCGCACGTGCCCAAGACGGTCCAGCCCCGGGTCGTTCCGACCAGCAGGGCTCCGGCGAGGGCCGTCCTGGCACAAGCGGGCGTCCTGGCACCGGCGGGCGTCCTGGGGGAACGACCCCTCAAGGCGAGAGCGGGGGCGACGGTGGACGACGCTTCAAACAAAGACACGCGTGGCATCTCGTCGCCTACATAATCGTCGCTCTGGGCGCGCTGTATCTCTTCCAGCAGTTCATGGTGGGACCGCTCACCGGCTCGTCCACCGAACTCGAGTACAGCGACTTCAAGGCCAAGGTCGCAGCGAGGCAGGTGGAGTCCGTCGTGATACGAACGGACCAGATCACCGGCACCCTGACGCCCTCAGGGTCGGGCTCGGGCGCGACGGGCTTTCAAACCTACTATGACGCAGCCGCGGATCCGGATCTGGTATCTCAGCTCGAGGCTGCCGGAGTAGCGTTCTCCTTCGCTGCACCGGCCAGCCCCATCGGGGGGATACTCCTGAGCCTTCTACCCTTCTTGTTGATCGGCCTCGTCTGGTACATCGTCTACAGGCGGATGGTGGGCCTGTCGGGGCGGGGCGGCGGAGCCGGCGGCGTGTTCGGAGTGGGCAAGAGCAAGGCCACCAAAGTGGAACCTGAGAAGGTAGGCGTCACGTTCAAGGACGTCGGTGGCGCAGACGAGGCCATCGCCGAACTGCAGGAGATAATCCAGTTCCTCAAGACCCCCGAGCAGTTCGCACGGCTGGGCGGACGCATACCCAAGGGCGTCCTGCTGGTGGGGCCGCCGGGCACCGGCAAGACCCTGTTGGCCAAGGCCACGGCCGGCGAGGCCGGCGTCGACTTCTTCGAGAGCAGCGGGTCTGAGTTCGTCGAGATGTTCGTGGGAGTGGGCGCCGCCCGAGTGCGCGACCTGTTCGAGCAGGCCCGCAAGACTGCTCCTGCGATAGTGTTCATCGACGAGATCGACGCCATCGGGCAGACCAGAGGTGTCGGGCTCGGCCAAACCGGAATGAACGATGAGCGTGAACAGACACTCAACCAGCTGCTCGCAGAGATCGACGGCTTCAGCACAGACGCGTCCCGTCCGGTGATCATCATGGCAGCCACCAACCGTCCGGAGGTGCTAGACAAGGCCCTCCTGCGCGCGGGCCGGTTCGATAGGCACGTCGAGGTCGGCAACCCCGACCTCGTCGGCCGGGTGCAGATCCTCAAGATCCACAGCCGGAGCATCAAGTTGGCTCGTGATTTCGACATCGAACGGGCGGCGCGTATCACTCCCGGCTTCAGCGGCGCCGACCTGGCCAACGCCATCAACGAGGCCGCTCTCTTGGCGGCGAGGGGCAAGTCCAAGACCGTGACCATCAAGGATTTCGAGATCGCCATGGAGCGAGTGGTGGCCGGTTTAGAGAAGAGAAGCCGGGTGATGAACCCGCAGGAGCGCAAGACGGTCGCCTACCACGAATCTGGTCACGCCCTGATCGCAAGCCTTATCCCGCACGCCGACCCGGTCGCCAAGATCAGCATCATCCCGCATGCTCGCGGTGCTCTCGGCTTCACCATGCAGATGCCTGCTGAGGACCGTTACATACTCACCGAGGACGAGCTGTCCGATCGCGTAGCGGTCATGCTGGGAGGACGAGCCGCTGAGCAGACGGTCTTCGATGCCGTGAGTACCGGCGCCAGTGACGACATCCAGAAGGCCACAGAGTTGGTGCGCCGCATGGTCACCGAGTTCGGGATGAGCGACAAGCTGGGCTCGGTGCGCTACGCAGGCCAGATGCTCCAATACATGGGTGACACGGTAGAGAGTGACGGGCGTCTGAGTCCCCACACGCGTGAGACCATCGACAGCGAGATACAGCGGATCGTGACCGCGCAGTATGACCGCGCCAAGGGATTGCTGATCAAGCACCGCGAGGCGCTCGATACCCTGGCCGCCAATCTTCTGGAGCATGAGACGCTGGACGGCACTGCGGTGCACGAGGCCCTGGGCAAGAAGACCAAGGGGTAGTACGCGCGAATCGCCGGGGCCGCGACTGCCCGGCGGCGCCTACCGGGCTTCGGCGAAGGCCCGATCGAGCAGCTCCAGCGCCCGATCGACCTCCCCTGCAGAGACTATCAGCGGGGGTGTCAGCCGCGCGACATTGCCGTATAGACCACCCTTGCCGACCAATAGACCCAGGCGTCTTGCGGCCTCGACCACGGTCAGCACCTTCTCGGCGTCAGGGGTCTTGCCGTCGGCCGAGGCCGGATCGACGACCTCGACACCCACCATCAGGCCCTTGCCGCGCACGTCCCCTATGAACGAGTACTTCTTCTGAAGCTCCCGCAGACCGCCCAGCAACCGACTTCCCTGGGCTGCGGCGTTGCCTATGAGATCGTTGCCTTGGATGTAGTCGATGGTGGCCAAGGCCGCCCGGCAACTCACCGGATTGCCGCCGAAGGTGGCTATCGAGAGCCCTTTGAGGCTGTCGGCCACCTCCGAGGTGGCGACGGTGGCGCCGATGGGCAGACCGTTCGCCAGCCCTTTGGCAAAGGTCGTGATGTCCGGCTGGGCTTGCCACCCTTCGATGCCGCAGAAGGCCTCACCTGTGCGCCCGAGGCCGGTCTGCACCTCGTCGCAGATAAACAGACCTCCGTACTTGCGGACTATGCGGAGCACCTCCCGAAAGTACTCCTTGGGTGGTATGACGATCCCGCCCACCCCTTGGATGGGTTCGGCCATGAAGGCCGCAACCTCGCCGTTAGTGGTCGTCTGGATGAGCTCCTCGACATCCCTGGCGCAGCGCAGATCGCACTGAGGGTAGGTGAGCCCGAAAGCGCAGCGGTAGCAGTACGGGTTGTGGGCATGCTTGATGTAGGGCACGCTGCTGGTGATGCTGCGCCACGACGACTGCGCGGTGAGGTTGAGTGTGGTCTCACTGCGCCCGGCATAGGCGTGACGTAGAGCGATGATGTCAGAGCGCCCGGTGGCTTTGCGAGCCAGCAGCACGGCTGTCTCGTTGGCCTCCGTTCCCGAAGACGTGAAGAAGCTCTTCTGCAGATCACCGGGAGTGACCTCCGCCAGCTTCTCCGCGAGTAGCACCTGGGGTTCGCTCATGTACAGAGTGGAGACGTGCTGAAGGGTCTGGCTCTGCTCGACGGCCGCGCTGGTCACGGTCTCGTTGCAGTGCCCCACGCTCACGGCGAGAATGCCGCCGAAGAAATCCAGGTACTCGGTGCCTTCGGAATCGATCACGCTCATGCCTCGACCCCGCACCGCGATTAGTGGCTTCTCGTACATCGTCGTCACGCAGGGGAAGAGGTACTTATCATGGAGCTTGGCGATCTCTCGGCCGTCCATCTCAGTCTCCCGTGGATTCTGAAGCCCCGGGCTTGAACACGTAGGTGAACACGGGCTTCAGGTGCCTCCGCTGAAGGACCAGTATGACGATCGCCATCACCCCGTAGGCGCCGGAGAAGGCCAGGCGCACCGACGTCTGCGGGAACGGGAACTGCAGCAAGAAGAGCAACAGCAGAGCCAGCGCCTCCCACGTCCTGAACCGAAGGTTCACCAGAACGGCGAAGCCCAAGACCGTCTGCGCGGCCGTCAGTAAGAACTCCTCCGTCTGCCTCGCATCCAAGACTATGCCTCCGACGCTGCCGCCGCCGATCATGTAGGCCAGGGGGATAGACCCCACCAACAGTGTCCATTGATTTACTTTGGAAGACAACAGCGTCCCAATCGCATCGTCCCCTCTTAGCCGGTAAGCAAGCAGACAGGCCACGATGAGCTCCGGAGCCTCAGACGCCAGGGGAGCCAACCACTGGACCAGCAAGAACTTGTCTATGCCTAGCTGATCTCCGGTCGCGATCAGCGCATCGGCGAAAGGCTCTGCCGAGACTAGGACGAAAGCAGCCGCCGCCAAGAACATGCCGAGAACCAGGCCACGTCGGGGACCACGTCGCATGGTACCCAGGGAGGCAGATACGCCCACCAGCTCCGGCTCCGACGTCTCTTCCCTGGAGACCCGCCATAGATACAGGGCGTAGAGCACAAGTAGGAACACACACTCGGCCAGACCGATACGCCGGGTGATAGGGATCACGAAGGCGTACAAAGCCGCGATGGCTAAGAAGAACAGCTCGATGCGCCGCTTGGGCAAGAGGATGATCCCGCCCCCGCCTTGTTCGACAGTGACCGGCGGCCGGTCTCCGGTCACTTCGCTTCTCTTGCGTCGTCGAAGCTTGCGAGCGCCGAGTCCGGCAGCGAGCGCGACCAATGGCCACCCCACGCCTATTAGCAGACGGTTGCTTCCGGTCATGTTGGCCGCGGCATATTGAGCGAACTCCGGGTCGTGGCCAGCCGTGTAGGCAAAATACAAGTCGACTGCGTATTCGGGGAGAACGGCTATCAGCGCCAGCAGCGCAATGGCCAGACTCCCACTGATGTCCAGTTGAGCGGTTTCGGCCGCCCAGGCCAGAAGCACTGCGGCCCCCACCACGGCGCTCCCGAAGACGACCGCGGTCGGCACCGGCGGAAGCTCCACACCGAGGAGGCGGATGAAGAAGGCGGGTAGGGGAACGGCGAAGGCGATAGCCAGCTTTGCGATTGCGCTTCGAGACACCGACTCAGGTCCTTTCTGTCTGGCCTGCCAGGTCTCTGGAAAGTGAAACGAGACCGGGCCCGGCCATATGTGCCAGCCGCTGGTCTCGTTCGCCTCTATCCGAGGTGGGGGACCGGGTTCTTGTGAACCGGTGTGTCGATCTCCCCGACACTCCTTGCGTAACCGCAACGAGCTGAACTACTCCCCTGCGACAGCGAGATTAGCAGCCAGGCCGAGTCCTGTCCATCGAGCGCTCCACGGACCGTCCCTCCTGGGCTAGAATTGTCGAGAGGGAAGGTCGCTTCGGTGAACGCGATACAGGTGGGGACCACGGTCGATGGGAGAGCCGATGAATTCTGAAGCCATGTTCAACTCCACGGAGCGGGGCCTGAAGATGCTGCGCAGAGGCAAGGTCCGCGACGTCTACGAGCTCGATGCCGAACACCTACTGATAGTCGCATGTGACCGCATCTCAGCCTTTGACAGCGTCCTCCCCACGCCGATCCCGGACAAGGGCAAGATCCTCACCCAGATCTCCAACTTCTGGTTCACTCAGACCGAGCACATCATCAAGAACCACATCGTAGACCCCAACCCGGGTCCGAGCTGGTTCCCCGACATCGATTGGTACTACCCCGAGTTGGACGGACGGACGGTGCTGGTGCGCAAGACCGAGCCGCTGGTGATCGAGGCCATCGTGCGCGGATATCTGTCAGGTTCGGGTTGGAAGGAGTACCAGAAGTCAGGCACGGTGTGCGAACTCCCGCTACCCAGCGGCCTTCTCGAGTCGGACCGACTGCCTGAGACCATCTTCACCCCCTCCACCAAAGCCCAGGCCGGGCACGACGAGAACATCTCGTTCGAGAAGGCCGCGGACGCGGTGGGCCTGGACATCGCCGCCAAGGTCCGCGACACCAGCATCGCCCTCTACGAGTTCGCAGCCGACTACGCCCGCGAGCGCGGCATCATCATCGCCGACACCAAGTTCGAGTTCGGGACCCTCGCGAACGGAGAACTGATCCTTATCGACGAGATCTTGACGCCGGATTCCTCGCGCTTCTGGCCGGTTGAGTCGTACAAGCCCGGCGGGTCCCAGGCAAGCTTCGACAAGCAGTACGTGCGCGACTACCTTGAACTGGTCAAGTGGGATAAGGAGCCCCCGGCACCGCCGCTCCCCGACGACGTGGTCGAGAACACGCGAGCCAAGTACCTGGAGGCCGTAGAGCGTCTGACGGCCTAGAGCAGATCGGAAGGGCGGCGGCCATGGCTCGAGATAACCAGGTGCTCAGGATCGGGGACAGGGCCCCGGACTTCACCATGCCCGACGTACTCACAGGCGCCACTGTGAAACTGTCGGACTACCTGGGCGGCCCACTGCTGCTCTACTTCGCGCGGGGCACCTGGTGCCCTACTTGTCGCAGGTGGATGCTGCAGATGGCAGAGAGGTTACCCGAGCTGGAGAAGCGAGGCGCACAGGTCTTGGCAGTAGTCGCTCAGAAGGCCGCGAGCGCGGGCACCGACCTCAAGGACGACCCTTATCCCTTCCCAGTGCTGGCCGACGCGGACCGCAGGGTAGTCAGGCAGTACGGCGTGTACGTGCGGGCCAACTTCGAGTCCATCAACATCGCGCGGCCAGCCAACTTCGTGATCGACGCCGACGGTATCATACGTTTCATGCACGTTGCCAGCGTCCAGATCGAGTTCGCGTCTTGGGACGACATCCTCATGACCCTGGATCGACTGTGAAGCGTCCAGCCACCGAACTCATCCAGCTCAGGTATTCCTGCCGCAACTACGTGGATAGTCCCCTGGAGCGCGAGCCGCGCGAAGAGCTCACCGCAGTCCTCGAATCGCTGACCTCGGGGCCCTTCGGCAACAGCTGTCGACTTGCCTTGCTGGCGGCCACCCAGGACGACCGAGACGCGCTCAAAGGTCTTGGCACCTACGGCTTCATCAAAGGGGCGACGGGGTTCATAGCGGGTGCGGTCATTGGCGGCCCCGGTGACCTTGAGGACTATGGCTTCTGTTTGGAGCAGGCTGTACTCGCCGCCACCGACTTGGACCTGGGCAGTTGCTGGTTGGGCGGCAGCTTCAGCAAGAGCTCCTTCGCCAAGAAGATCGGGCTCCGCGGCGCCGAGATGATGCCGGCAGTCGTGGCCATTGGGTACCCGCGGGAGAACAGCCGCGAGCATTGGATCCGCCGAAGCGCCGGAAGCGACCGCCGCTTGCCAGCCGACCAGCTCTTCTTCGATGGCTCACCTGCCGTGCCCCTTACCCCTGAAGCGGCCGGGGCGTATTCCGGTGTGCTGGACGCAGTCAGGTGGGCCCCTTCAGCCTCCAACAAGCAGCCTTGGCGGCTACTCCGCGACGGTGTTGGCTGGCACTTCTACCTGTGTCGGACGCCCGGCTACAACAAGGGTCTCATCAAGTCACTGATCCGCCTCGCCGACCTGCAACGGGTCGACGTGGGCATCGCCATGTGCCACTTTGAACTCGCCGCGAGCGACGCCGGCTTGACGGGCCACTGGGACGTCGCAGCGCCGCGGGCCGTCCCGGCCGCGGGCGCGGGCGCAGGCTTCGAAGGCTGGGAGCACGTCGCCAGCTGGGTCGTCTAGGCCGTTGGCCGCCTGGGTCGGCTAGACCGGCTCTTCTTGCCCGCCGCCGTTGTGCGGCTCTAGGCCGGAGGCCCACTCCGAGACATCCCCGAACGAGGCGCCTACCTCCGCCAGTATCTTCAGCTCAGGAGCGTCCGGCACCTCCAGCACCTCAGCTGGTCGACCACTTCTGAGCACGCGACCTTGCTGATAGACGATCAGCCGGTCCGCGAAGCTCTTGGCATCCAGCGGATCGTGCGTCACCACGACGATGGGGATGTTCAGGCCGCTTCTGATCTCGGCGATCAGGTCCCAGAGCTCCAGCCGCAGAGGAAGATCGAGCGCGGAGAAGGGTTCGTCCAGTAGCAGGGCGCGAGGTTGTCGGGCGAGAGCACGAGCGAGGGCGACTCTCTGTCTCTGTCCCCCCGAGATCTCGCGGGGATAGCGGCCGGTGAGGCCTTGTAGATGGAACCTGGTGACGAATTCATCGACCCTCTCATTGCGCTCGTCTTTGGCTAAGTGACTGAGTCCGTAAGCGATGTTCTTGAGCACGCTCATATGCGGAAAGAGCGCAAGGTCTTGCGTCACGAAGCCCAGCCGGCGCTCCTGTGGAGCCACCGACACCTGGGAGGCGCTATCGTAGAGCGCCTCGCCATCCAATTTCACCCGGCCGGAGTCCGGTGGGATAAGGCCCGCGATCATACGCAGGGTCAGAGACTTGCCAGAACCGGAGTAGCCGAACAGGACCGCCAGCTCGTCGCCGACGGACCAGGCCACGTCCAGCTCGAAGCCATCCAGCTCCTTAGAGAGCCGGACCTCAAGCCGCTGACCTTGGGCCATCAATCGACCGCGATCATCACGTTGCTCGCCTTGACCACGGCATAGGCTTCCTTGCCCTCGGCCAGACCGAGGCTCTCCGCCGACTGTCTGGTTATGATTGACACCACCTCGATGCCGGGGGCCAGCTGCAGCACCACCTCCGAGTTCACGGCCCCGTGGGTCACCTTCAGGACTCTGCCCTTGAGCACGTTCCTGGCACTCAGCTTCATCTTGTCCTCCTCATGTCTCTTGCGGTACCCAGAGCACCCCGTTATACTGCTGGCAGTATAGCGGTCGGTACCACCGCTTTCCACCATCGTTCACAGGAATCATTCAACAGGAGGGGATCGTGAATCACAAGTTGTACAAGGGGTTGCTGCCCGCGCTGCTGGCGGTAGTACTGCTGGTCGTGCTCGCATCGGGCATAGCCGCGTGCGGATCCGACGACTCCGAAACCACCACCACCGCGGGTGAACCTCAGGAGCTGACCGTCTCGGCGGCCTCGAGCTTGAAGGCTGCTTTCACTGATATCGCGGCCAAATTCGACGAGGCCAACAACTGCACCACCACTCTCAACTTCGACTCGTCAGGCACCCTGCAGGAGCAGATTGAAGCCGGCGCGCCGGTGGATGTCTTCGCATCGGCCGCGCCCAAGCAGATGAATGCCCTCAAGGACAAGAGCATGGTGGATGCCGACTCCATCCAGGTCTTCGCCAGCAACGAGATCGTGCTGGGCGTACCCGCTGCTTCCACTCTGGGTGTTGCGAGATTCGAGGACCTCGCCAAGCCTGAGGTCACCAAGGTCGCTTACGGCGATCCTGCCTCCGTACCCCATGGCACGTATGCCGAAGAGGTCCTGACGACGCTGGGTATCCTGGATCAGGTCAAGCCCAAGGTCATCTATACCACCAACGCCACCCAGACCCTGGAATATGTAAGCTCTGGCGAGGTGGACGCCGCCATGATGTTCTCGACCGATGCGATCGCGGGCGGCGAAGACGTCAAGCTGGTGGCGACAGCCGACCCCAGCCAGCACAGCGAGATCCTCTATCCGCTGGGCGTCATCACGGCGAGCACCAATAAGACTGTGGCACAGACATTCGTCGACTTCGTAATGAGCGACGAGGGTCAAGCGATCCTCGCACAGTATGGGTTCATCGCGCCCCCGGCGGAATGACCCGAGTGCGGTAACACATGGAGTAATCTTGAGACAGGAGAGGGGACGGCCAGGCTCGTACCCTCTCCTGTCTCGGTTGTCTCTGTCGAAAGGTGGTTGGCGGTGAACGTGCTCTTTCCCTTGCGCCTGTCGCTGCAGGTGGCACTGTTCGCCACGGTGGTCATTCTTGTCGTGGGTATTCCGGTCGCCTACCTGCTGGCCCGGAAGCGCTTCAAGGGCAAGGACGCGCTGACGGTGCTGCTGACCCTCCCCATGGTGTTGCCGCCCACTGTCACCGGCTACCTGCTGCTACTACTCATCGGCAACAACGGACTGCTGGGCAAAGCCTACTTCGCCATGACCGGTGAGCAGCTCGGAGTCCTCTTCACATGGTACGCAGCGGTGATCGCCGCGATCGTGGTCGCCTTCCCTTTGATGCTCATCACGGCTCGCGCCGCCATGGAGGATGTCGACCAAGAACTGGTGAATGCCTCCTACCTGCTCGGCCGCTCGGAGAAGCAAACTGCTTTGCGGGTCGTCCTGCCGCTATCCGCCCGAGGCATAATCGCAGGCGCCACGCTGGCCTTCGCCCGCGCGATGGGCGAGTTCGGCGCGACCATCATGGTGGCGGGCAATTGGCCCGGCCGCACGAACACCATGCCGATAGCCATCTACTCGAAGTCAATGGAAGGCGGATACGGCTCGGCCCTGTGGATGGTTCTGGTCTTCGTCGCCATTTCCGGCGCCGTGATGTACATCTCCACGCGTATGAGCAAGCGGACCGTAAGGACATGAGCGCGAGACGGTATAGTTGAGGTGTTCGGGCCCCTTTTGGGGCCGGGCTGCAGCCCTTCGACCCGACGGGAAACAGAAGTGTCCGACCTTGTACGCGTACGTTTTGCCCCCAGCCCCACCGGCGCCCTGCACGTCGGCAGCGCCCGCACTGCTATCTACAACTGGGCGTTCGCGCGCCGCACGGATGGCACCTTCATCCTTCGCATCGACGACACCGACCCCGAACGCTCCACCGAGGCCAACACGCAGCAGATCCTGCGGTCACTTGAGTGGCTGGGGCTTGACTGGGACGAGGGCCCCGAAGTAGGCGGCGCCTTCGGGCCCTACTTCCAGACTCAGCGAGCGGATCGTCACACCGTCGCGCTGGAGCAGATGAAGGCGAACGGCACCGCTTACGCGTGCTTCTGCACGGCGGAAGAACTTGCCGCCAAGCGCGAACACGCCGCGACCACCGAGGGCGCGCGCGGCTATGACCGGACCTGCCGCTATTTGGACACGGCCGCCGTCGCGCAGCGCATCGCGGGCGGTGAGCCACACGTCTGGCGGCTGGCCGTCCCCGAGGCTCGTGGCGACATAGTCGTGACCGACGCCATCCGCGGCGACACCGTCTTCCCTGCCGAGGTCATGGACGATTACGTCCTTGCACGCACCGACGGCACTCCCACCTACAACTTCGCCACCGTAGTGGACGATGTCGATATGCAGATAAGCCATGTGATCCGCGGTGAAGATCATCTTTCGAACACGCCCCGTCAAGTGCTCGTGTACGAGGCGCTGGGGCATGCCGTACCGGTGTTCGCTCATATGTCCTTGACCTTCGGAGCCGACGGCAAGAAACTCAGCAAGCGCCACGGCGCCACCTCGGTGGAGGCCTTCCGCGACCAGGGCTACCTGCCCGAAGCCCTGCTCAACTATCTGGCCTTGCTCGGTTGGTCATTGGACGGGGAGACCACCATCATCTCCGCCGACACCCTGAAGGCGCAGTTCTCCCTGGAGCGAGTCTCCAAGAACCCGGCCATCTTCGACTTCGAGAAG
Organism: uncultured Actinomycetes bacterium; assembly: GCA_963718375.1. Lineage (GTDB taxonomy): Bacteria > Actinomycetota > Thermoleophilia > RBG-16-64-13 > RBG-16-64-13 > RBG-16-64-13. The sequence continues at coordinate 1,096,179 of CAVQZD010000005.1, forward strand.
TTGGAATGGATGAACGGCGTGTACATCCGCGAGCTGGCTCCCGACGAGTTCGCTGCCCGCATGTTCCCCTATCTGGAAGCGGCCGGTGTGGCCCCCGCGGGCGACCTTGATGCGCGACCCGACTGGTACCGCGAGCTGGCTCCCCTGGTGGCCGAGCGCACCAAGCTGATGCCCGACGTAGTGGCGCTGGCCAGGTTCCTGTTCGACGAGCCGCTCGAGATCGAGCCGAAGGCGATGGAGAAGGTACTCGCCCAGCCGGAGGCCGCGGCCATCCTGGATGCGGTCGCCGCGACGCTGGCGTCGGTGGACCCGTGGAACGCCGTCGCGGTGGAGGAAGCGCTGCGCATCATCCCCGAGGAGCTGGAGACCAAGCCCAAGGTCGTGTTTCAGGCTGTGAGGGTGGCCGTCACCGGCTCGTTGGTGTCGCTGCCGCTGTTCGAGTCGATCACGCTATTGGGGCGGGAGCGGACTCTGGCTAGGCTGCAGGTAGCGAGCACCGCTGCCCAGCGGTAGGTGAAGGGCGCTCCGGAGCCGACTGACCCTCGGCATCCGATAGGTACACGTTCTACCTACCTTTTCCCGCCTTTAGCATTCGCCCTCCCCGGGTAGCATGAGTATGCCCACCACATCGGTGCGGCGCGACACGACGGGAGGGCCATCCATGGCGACCAAGCCGGGTAAGGTAGAGAAGACAGCGACGCTCAAGAGCATCATCACCGACCTGCACGGCGGTTTGTCGGTGGAGGAGGCCAAGGAGCGCTTCGAGCGCGATATCGGCGACATCAGCTCCACCGAGATCGCACAATTGGAGCAGGGTCTCATCGACGAAGGAGTGTCGCCCGACGAGATCAAGCAGTTCTGCAACGTACATGCGCTCCTGTTCCAGTCGGCCCTGGAGAAGGCCACACAAGAAGAGACGTCGCCCTCGCACCCCATCGCCCTGTTCAGGGCCGAGAACGAGGAGATAACCAAGCGGGTCGCGGCACTGCGTGAGACCGCGGCCGACCTCACCGCCCAGGGCACCCCTGCCTGGCGTGACAAGTTGCGCGCCCAACTCACCGACCTCAAGGACGTCGAGACCCACTACTCGCGCAAGGAGAACGTCCTCTTCCCCCATCTGGAGAAGGTCGGCTTCATGGGCCCCTCCAAGGTGATGTGGGGCAAGGACAACGAGGTCCGCGACCTGCTGAGAGCGCCGCTGGCCGGGCTGGACGCGGTCACCGACTCGGCCTCGGCACATACCTATGTGGCTGAGGCACTGGACCCGTTGCTCGAAGAGATCGAGGGCATGATATTCAAAGAAGAGAACATCCTCTTCCCCACCGCCTTGGAGAAGCTCGAGCCGGGCGTGTGGGCCGAGATCCTCAAGGAGAGCGACGAGGTAGGTTACGCCTTCATAGTGAAGCCGGCGGAGACCGACGAACTCATACGCCACCTGCGCGAGGCTGCGCCTGAGGCGGCCTCGTACGAGGAGGGGGCTGTCGTACTGCCCTCCGGACAGCTGGGCCTGAACGAGCTGCTCTGCCTCTTCAACACCCTGCCCGTCGACCTGACCTTCGTGGACGCCGACGACCGGGTCAAGTACTTCTCCGAAGGACCCGAGCGTATCTTCCCCCGCCCGCGGTCGGTGGTGGGCCGCAATGTGCAGAACTGTCATCCACCGCAGAGCCTGGGGGTCGTGGAGAAGATCCTGAGTTCGTTCAAGGACGGCTCTCGAGACTCCTACGAGTTCTGGCTGCAGATGGGAGGCAAGTTCATCCACATCCGCTACTTCGCCGTGCGCGACGCCGGCAGGCGCTACCTGGGTTGTCTGGAGGTCAGCCAAGACCTCACCCGCCTGCGTGCGCTGGAGGGCGAGAAGCGGTTGCTCGATGAGGGCGGGTGAAGCCTGACACTCACCGGCCGCACCGAGCCCGTGTATCCTGGTAGTAACCCAACGCAACAGCACGAGTGAGGCAGAGATGGCCACAGGACCGCGCGAAGAAGACATACCGGCAGACCCGGCGCCCGAGCGTCATGACTTCCTCCGCGAATTCGTCCAACAGGACCTCGGCTCGGGCCGCGTCAGCACGGTGGTCACCCGCTTTCCTCCCGAGCCCAACGGATACCTGCACATAGGCCACGCGAAGGCCATCTGCATCAACTTCGGCATCGCCCGCGACTTCGGCGGCCGCTGCAATCTGCGCATGGACGACACCAACCCCACCAGAGAAGACGTGGAGTACGTCGACTCCATCACCGCCGATATCAAGTGGCTCATCGCCGGCTGGGCCGACGAATACCTGGCGCTCAAGACCGCGGGCAAGACTCCGGAGAAGACCACGGTCGGCGGTCGGGACGACTTCTATCAGGCTTCGGTGATACCCGCCGAAGTCGCGGCGGCCGGCGCCGGCAAGGAGCTCGAGCCCTTCTACGCCTCGGACTACTTCGGCGCCATGTACGAGTTCGCGCTGCAGATGATCCGCAATGGCAAGGCCTTCGTCTGCGACCACAGTCCTGACGAAGTGGACATGATGCGCGGCGCCCCCGATAGGCCAGGCGTGCCGAGCAACTATCGCGACCGCTCTGTCGAGGAGAACCTCGACCTGTTCCAGCGCATGAAGGCCGGCGAGTTCCCCGACGGAGCCCGTACCCTGCGCGCCAAGATCGATATCACCGCACCCAACGTGTGGTTACGCGACCCGATCCTTTATCGCATCCGCCACGCCACGCATCACCAGACCAGAGACGAGTGGTGCATCTACCCGATGTACGACTTCGCTCACGGGCTGGAGGACTACGTCGAGGGCGTCACCCACAGCCTCTGCAGCCTGGAGTTCGAGGTGCACCGCCCCCTTTACGAATGGCTGCTGGAGGCCATCGACCTGCCGCGACCCCGGCCGATCCAGCGGGAGTTCGCGCGCCTCAACGTCACCTACACGGTCATGAGCAAACGCAAGCTGCTACGGCTGGTGGAAGAAGGCCGGGTGAGCGGCTGGGACGACCCGCGCATGCCCACCCTGGCCGGCATGCGCCGCCGTGGCTACCCCGCAGAAGCGATACGCGACTTCTGCGACCGCATCGGCATCGCGAAGCGGGACAACCTAGTGCAGATCGAGTACCTGGAACATTGCGTGCGCGAGTATCTCAACCTTAGGGCGCCACGTGCCATGGCCGTACTCCGTCCGCTCAAGGTGGTCATCGAGAACTACCCCGAAGGTCAGGTGGAAGAGATCGAGGCCATCAACAACCCTGAGGACACCAGCGCCGGCACCCGCAAGGTGCCCTTCTCCCGAGTGCTCTACATCGAGCAGGACGACTTCCGCGAAGTGCCGCCACCCAAATACCACCGGCTCAGCCCTGGTGTCGAGGTGCGGCTGCGCTATGCCTACTTCATCACCTGCACCGGAGCGGTCAGAAGATCCGGACACGGGCGAGGTCATCGAGGTGCGCGCCACCTACGACCCGGCGACCAAGGGCGGCGACGCCCCTGACGGGCGCAAGGTGAAGTCCACCATGCACTGGGTGTCGGCGGAGCACGCGGTGGACGCAGAGGTGCGCCTCTACGACAAGCTCTTCTCGGTCGAGGTCCCCGAAGACGTGGAGGAAGGCGAGGACTTCACCGACTCGCTGAACCCCGATTCGCTGGAGGTCCTCCGAGGCTGCAAGCTGGAGCCCAGCCTGGCCGCCATCGAGCCGGGAGCGCGCTGCCAGTTCGAACGACTGGGGTACTTCTGCGCCGACGCCGAGGATTCGCGACCCGGGGCCCCGGTCTTCAACCGCACGGTCACTCTCAAAGACGCTTGGGCGCGGATAGCGAGCCGCGAGCCGGCAAACTAGGCGTACTATCCGTGGAACGCGGTATAGTATCAGTCCCCGGCGTCACCAATGGGCTTCAGCGATGCTAAACTTGCTGGCGCTTTGCCCGGTGGTGTAACGGCAGCACGACTGGCTCTGGACCAGTTAGCCGAGGTTCGAATCCTCGCCGGGCAGCCATCAAGGCCCGTTCGTCTAGCGGTTAGGACATCGCCCTCTCAAGGCGGAGATCACCGGTTCAAATCCGGTACGGGCCACCTCCCTGTCCCAGGCACCCTTGCGCCCTCCCATACGTCATTAGCCCTATATACTAGTCGCGGTGTGCCGTCCCCGGATTATTCCAGGACGCATAGGAGATATGCCCGAGTACTACAGGAATCAGTATCGCTCCACTCCTTCACGGCGTGTCGACGGGCCGGTCAGCATGTACCCCACTCAGGCTCGCACGAAGCGGCTCGCGATGATGGTCACCGTCCTCGTGACGACAGCCATACTCGTCCTGGGTGGCTTGGCGGCCCTGGTATGGGGGGTCACAAGCCTGCTGCGAGGAGACTCCGGAACAGAGCAGAGCAACAGCCAGACGGCCAACGACGGGGCTGGTGGGGCAGAGACAACGGCATCACTCCAGGGAACATCTGCCCCCGGTACGGCAGACGACCTCGCGGCGACGACCGACGACGAGATCCCACCCCTGGTCGACCTGGCCACCTTCCGCGACGCCGCCTACGTCCCCATAAAGGCCGTGCACGTCACCTCCAACAAGACTACCGACAAGGAGTCCATGGGTAGGATCATGGACATCATCGATAGCACGCCGCTCAACGCCATGGTCGTGGCAGTGAAGGACGACAACGGCCGGGTCGCTTTCGATTCAGCGGCGCCAATGGCGGTCGCCAACAACACGGTCAACCCCATCATCTGGGGCGGAGATATCGATGGTCTGCTCAGCACGCTGGCGCAGCGCAAGATCGTCCCCATCGCCCGCATCGTCTGCTTCAAGGACGACCAAATGGCGGTGAACCGGCCTGACCTTGCCATCTTGGACAAGAACACGGGGCAGCCTTGGAAGGACTACCAAGGTCATACCTACCTCAACCCCTACAGTCACGAGGCCTGGGAGTACATCGTCGAGGTGGCCGAAGACGCTGCCAGGCGCGGGTTCAGAGAGATCCAATTCGACTACGTCCGCTTCCCCGCCGGTCAGGATGGAGACCTGACCACGACCACATATCCGGGCAAGTACGGCGAGAAGATGGACGCGATAGCCGACTTCTTGGCCTACGCGCGACCGCGTCTCGAGGCCCTTGGCGTGTGGGTGTCGGCGGACGTCTTCGGCTACGTGGTGGATACAGGACTAGTCAAGGGCATCGGGCAAGATCTGACGATGATGTGCCGCAATATCGACCTCATCTGCCCCATGGTCTACCCCGATCATTATGAGCTGGGGGCCTACGGCATAGAGTACCCGCCCTCAGAGCCCTACGAACTCGTGAAGAGCGCCTTGGCGAAGACACCAGGCTGGGTGGAAGGCACCGGAGCGAAGTGTCGCCCCTGGCTGCAGGCTCACGACGATGTCCTGTCGCGAGGGATCGACTACACCCCAGCCATGGTCGAGCAACAGATCAAAGCCGCGGCCGAGCTGGGCTTCGACGAGTACATGCTCTGGGGCGGCTATCCTGAGGTGAGTATCTAGCGACCCGTTACCAGGAGCTTCAGGCGGCGATCACGGGGGACACTTGGCGCAGACCGACCGGAACTGCATGGTGCTCAGATAGCGGTCGCCTCTGTCGGGCAGTAGCACCACGACAGTGCCGTGATCGATCGTCTTGGCGACGCGTAGCGCGACGGCCATCGCGGCGCCTGCCGAGGTGCCGACGAATAGGCCCTCCCTCGTAGCGAGAAGCCTTGTGGTGTCAAAGGCCTCGCCGTCTTCGACCATCTCTTTGAGGTCCAACTGCTCTGGGTCGTAGATCCCCGGAACCATGGATTCAGTCATGTTCTTCAAGCCCTGGATAGTATGGCCCGTCACCGGCTCCACACCGACTATCCTCACGCCAGGCTTGACCGACTTCAGATACGTGCCTACGCCCATCAGCGTCCCGGTGGTGCCCATGCCAGCGACGAAGTAGTCGACCTCCCCGTCGGTCTGCTCGTAGATCTCAGGCCCAGTGGTCTCGAAGTGGGCGAGCGCGTTGGCAGGGTTGTCATACTGATTAGGCATGAAGTACTTGCCCGGCTGGGCTTCCATCAGGGCCTGGGCTGCACGAATGGCGCCGTCGATATTGTCCTTTGCAGGCGTGGACACAACATGGGTGCCGAAGCCCTCCAAGATGAGCCGCCTCTCTGCGCTGACACACTCGGGCATGCACAGTTGTACCTCATAGCCCTTGGCCGCCCCGATCATCGCTATAGCGATGCCGGTGTTGCCGGAGGTCGGCTCCAGTATCACTTTGTCCTTGGTGAGCTCACCACTCTCTTCGGCCTTCTCGATCATGCGCAGGGCCGGACGGTCCTTGACCGAGCCCCCGGGATTGCAGCCCTCCAGCTTGCAGAGGACCTTCGCCCGCGGGTTCGGGTTAAGGTTGGCGAGCTCCACCAGCGGCGTGTTGCCTATGGACTGCAGAAGGTTCATACGAACAAAGAATACCTTCCCGCACCCTCCACTACGAGAACGAGACGCGTCTGCGTCCGTGCCGGCTCTACTGGCGCCGGTTGCCTCGCTCGCATACAATGGCCCCGTGGACGACCAAGTGGCAACGCTAACCGAAGCCCGCGAAGCTCCGGAGTCGCGCGAGCGGTTCCCCCGACTGTGCGTCTACACCTCTCTCCTCGGCGGCTACGAGGTGCTGAACGAGCAACCGGTGGCCGGGGAGTCTGAGATCCCCTTCATCTGTTTCACGGACGACCCCGAGCAGCGGAGCGAGACTTGGCAGTTGCGCGTGGTGTCGCCGCTCTTCGCACTGGACGCCGCCCGCAGCCAACGGGATTTCAAGCTGCGCCCTCACGTCCACCTGCCCGAGTACGACCTCTCCCTGTACATAGACAACGCAGTCATCCTGACCAAGCCGCCGGAACAGGTCTTTGACCGCTATCACCCGAAGACCGGCTTCGCCCTCGCCAAACACAGCTTCCGTGAGTCGGTACTGGCCGAGTTCATGGAAGTGATCAGGCGAGGCTACGACGACCCGAACCGCGTCTTCGAGCAGCTGAACCACTACACACTGAGCTGCCCTGAAGTCCTGGAAGAACGTCCCTACTGGGGCGGGATCGAGCTGCGCGACCATCGAGATCCCAGCGTGCGCGCCATGCTCAACATCTGGTACGCGAACGTCCTTAGGTACTCGCGGCGTGACCAGCTGTCGCTGAACGCGGCCTTCCTGCAATCCGGGCTGGTGCCGGACTTGATGGACATAGAGAACTACAACTCGTGGTTTCACACCTGGCCGCACGCGGCGGGACGTGACCGAGAGAAGGGCACTCTGACGCCCTCGGTCTCTTTCAGCCCCCCGGTCGCCCTCGTCCACCAGCTCCAGCAGCAAGTCACCGACGTCCAGAAGCAGCGCGAGGATATCCTGGCGAGCGAGTCCTGGCAGGTGGGCAAGTGGCTCACTGACAGCGCGAAACGCCATCCGCTGGTCATGGGCCCCATCTTGAGGACGTTCAAGCGACTGTCGCAGAGCAGAAGGCAGAGCTGACGCCGCAAGGAGGGCAGGTTTTGACCCAGACCAGCATCGCCCGCCGGATCGCCTGGTGGTCACTCCTTGCCATGGTGTTCTTGGTGCCCATCGTCATGAGCGACTTCGCCTTGCCGGGCATGCAGGGACATCTGGCCTTCAGCTCCGTCGAGATGGTCAAGCTCTCTCTCCTCATGATCCTGACTTTGATCGGGCTGGGCGCCTGGGCGATCGACCTGCTGCGCAAGGGCGGACACATCCGCCATTCTTCTGTCAGCTGGCTCGTGCTGGCCTGGTTGATATGGGTGGGTGTGACTACTTTCACGTCCGTGCACTGGCCCACGGCTCTCTTGGGCACTCAGGGACGCTACGAAGGTCTCATCACTTTCGTCACCTACGCAGCCGTGTACTTTCTAGCCCTCCAGTTCGTAGACGAGAAGGGGCGTGTTCTGCGCCTAGCTATCGTCTTGATCTGCTCCAGTGCCGTGGTCTCGATCTACGGGCTACTGACCTACGCGGGTGTCGGTGCAGTCGCAGAGTACTTTTCTAATCAGGCCGTCTTCAGAGTACCGAACGTTCGGGTCTTCTCGTCACTCGGTCATCCGAACGTTCTCGCAGGCTTCCTCATATTCTCCCTGACCATCTCGCTTGCACTCGCCCTTCAAGAGCGCCGGACCCTACTGCGCCTTGCATACTGGGGGAGTGCGGGGCTGAGCTCCCTGACTCTCCTTCTCACGTTCTCAAGGGGTGCATGGATAGCCGGGTCTATGGCTATCTTGCTGCTGGCCATAATCACCTGGCGGCAACGAGTGAAGCTACGACGTGTCGATCTCGCGCCAATTGCGCTGTTCATCGCCGCTTTCGTCGGACTCGCCGCGCGCAGCCTATCCAGCGCCAGCAAGGTAACCGACTTTGCCGAACGCCTCGCCTCCATATTCGCCCCCAGCGAAGACAGTAGCGCGAGCGCTCGCATCGAGATCTGGCGCGCGGCCGTCAGGGCGGTCAAAGATCGGCCGCTCTTAGGCTGGGGTCCCGACACCTTCGGTATGGTATCCCCCAGGTACGAAACACTCGAGTACCAGAGGCTTGCCGGGTCCATGGTCGCCGACAACGCCCACAACCATTACTTGCAGCTGGCAGCCGGTGTGGGCATTCTGGGAGCAGCGATGTTCATAGCGCTGTGGGTGTGGGCGCTCCTCAAGTCTTCGAAGACCGTGTTTGCTCGCGATGGCGGAGCGGGTCTGTTAACAGGATCCTTCTGGGCAGCTGCGATCGGATACCTCGTGCACCTGGTATTCAACATCTCGGTGCCGGGCACTACCTTTCTCCTGTGGATAGCCCTCGCGGTAATCCTGGCTCCCTCGTCTCGGAGTGTGATAGTCCGTCCTCGTCGTTTCGGCGCCACTATCGCTGTCGGTATCGCGCTATTGGCCATACTCGGGATCGCGGGCCAATCGGTAGCACTAGCCGCGGATAGGGACTACGTTATCGCGGCCGAAGACATGTCGCAGTCCTCTCTCGATCAGCGTGTGGTTGCCGCCAAGCGAGCTGTGTCCCTGAATCCTCTGGTACCCACCTATCGGAGCGCTCTCGCTGCACTGAGTGCCGAGCGCATGAGAGCCGACGCGGCGGCGCTCGAGCAAGCTCAGCGGGACGGCGAGGACACAGGTGCATATGCGGAAGCCTTGGCCCAGAGCTTCGCGCAGGCAGAATCGGACTACCAGGACGCGATTGCCTCCACCCCCAACGACCTCGCAAACTATGTCAACTTGGCCGCGATCTATAACCTTGCAGGAGCGAGCCTGGATCCCGACTACTACCAACGTGCAGTCGAGACTGTGAACCGGGGCCTGGAGGTCAGGCCTTTGAGCGTTGAGCTCCGCCAACGGCTGGCGGATACATACGTCGCCACGGGACGCGCTGAACAGGCTATCGAGGTGCTCGAATACTGTCTGCAGCTCAGACCGAGCCAGCAGAGCGCGCTGACTCTTGCGAAGGTGTATCAGGAGGCCGGAATGAGTGAAGAGGCCTTGTCAGTGCTCCGGTCGTTCCGCGAGCGCTATGCAGCCGACGCCAGGGTCCCTCGGCTGGATGCAGCCATCCGGGCACTGGAAGCGGGTCAGGCCCTGCCCGATTGAAGTGCGCACTCGGAACAGTGCTAAGCCGCCTGAGGATGTTCACAGACGGGGTCCTTCTGGGTATCCATCGCTCAGATATCCAGTCGAACGAAGGTGGTGACTATGAACTCGCGCGTCTCGCAAAGCCGTCCTCGCTCAACAGCAAGGACCGTCGCGCTGCTCTCACTCGGCGCTCTCATTCTCGTTTTCGCCCTGGTGTTCGCCGGCTGTGGCAGCACTACTGATACCACGTCCCCTGGGGACACTACCGGGGCGACCGACCCGGGTGCCACTGGAGACGTCCAGGTCGTCATGCGCAACACCGCCTATGATCCCGCGACGGTGACCATCAACGCAGGCGACACCGTCACCTGGGTCAACGAAGACGCTCCCAAGCATGACGTCGTGGGCGATAGCGGTGAGTTCCAGAGCAACCTACTCGACTTGGGGCAGGCCTATAGTTTCACCTTCACCCAGGCCGGCACCTACCGTTACCACTGCAGCGTCCACTCGGGGATGAAGGGCACGGTCATCGTTCAGTAGAGCCAGGGGATGATGCGTCGGGGCACCTGTTCGGTGTAGACGTCCCAAAGTTCCCCATATTTGGCGGCACAGCGTCGCTCGTCAGCGCGCTCGCGAGACACGAACAGCGCGACGTAGTAGAGCGGGTATAGCCATATGACCCAGACCGCCGGGTAGCCCAGGAGTAGGGTCAGGGCTATCGCTTGGACGACCTCGCCCAGATAGTTGACGTGGCGTGAGACCCCCCAGAAGCCACTGTACAGCAGCGTACTCTCGCCATCACTGAGCACCTGAGGCTCCATGAAGCCCAGAAAGGGTCGCTCGGGCCTGGTCTTGTACCAGTACTTCTGCAGGTTGGCTCCGCGGGTGAGTACCCAACCCGCAAAGAAGACCAGCGAGTAGATCGATAGTGCCCACCAAGGCGTGCCGGGGTCGGGCCTGTGCGCGACGGCCCAAAGCCCGATGACGTAGAAGTAGGGGTAGAAGGTGAAGCATCCCCAACCCAGCTTGAAGCCCAGACGCTCGGCGAAGATGTCGTATGTGTAGAGATGCACCCGCTCGAACACCAAGTACTCCGTCACGAACCAGAGGAACAAGCCGCAGTATATGATCACGCCCGGCGACCAGGCATCGGGGTAGCTGAGCACGTGGTGGGCGGTGAACCCAAGCACGCCCAGAGCCAGCATCACCGCGCCGATCAGGTACAGGGACATCTTGGCGTCCAAACGGCCCCCGAAGAGTTGCAGGTTGAGCCGGCGTCCGAAGTAGAACTCAGCAACCAGACTTCGGCCCGTGCGAGGAGCAGGTACGACCACCGCCAGACTGAAGAGCAAACCCAGCGCGGATGACCCGATCAGACCAGACCATCTGTGCGCGTAAAGCCAATCCCACGCCAACACCCCGGTCGCGCCAAGCACGATCCACAGACCCACGACGACCACCAACACTATTGGTCCATTCAGCCGGTAGTGCAGCAATCCTCCGCTTGACTCGTCCGGCACATACCCCTCGACACGTCGCGCCGGCAGGACCAGGTGAAGGGCCAACATGACGCCATACAAGGCCCAGGGCGCGAAGAAGCCGGCGGCGAAGTCCTGCATCAGGCGCTCTTTGTGTCCTTGACTTCGGCCAGGGTCCGCGTCGACCCTGCAAGGATGGCGATGGCGGCACGCTTCGGCATCAGGCGGCTGAGTGTGATCGTGGCCAGCTTGTTGATGAACCCAGGCATCACCACCGGTCCGTCGCCCAGCGCCCAGAGGGCCTTCTTAGCGACGCGGTCGGCGCTCAGGGTGCCTGGAGCCTCCTTGCCCGCGGCTGTCGCATAACCGGGAGTCTTTACCGCACCGCAGCTGCAGGCAAGCACATCTATCCCCTTGCCCTTGAGCTCATACCAGAGGCTCTCGGCCAGAATGCGAAGAAAAGCCTTGCTGGCAGCGTAGCCAGCGATGCGAGGTGTTCCCAAGTGTCCCGTCATCGAGGTCATCAGGATGACGGCCCCCCGCCCGCGCGTGACCATGCCGGGGAGTAGACCGCGCAGCAGCAGCAGCGGTGCACGGACGTTGACGTCCACCACTCGCTCCAGGTCTTCGACATCCCTGGTGACGAAGTCACCGATAGGGGCTTGCGCAGCGTTGCACACGACCACTCCAAGATCCAGATCTTGGCATTCCCTCATCACCTCATCCAAGAACGAGTTGGAAGCCAGGTCTCCCTGCAGACAACGGGCCTCGACTCCGTACTCCTCCCTCAGTTCCTCAGCCAGAGACTCAAGCGGTTCCTTGCGCCTGGCGACGAGCACCAGACTGACACCACGCCCGGAGAGAGCTCTGGCGAAGGCAGCGCCTAGACCCTCCGAAGCCCCCGCGATCAACCCCCAAGTGCCATAGCGCTCATGGAACGTATGCTCCGCCGCCGAGCGCCCGCCGCGAGGCGCAGCGCTGGTCGTTGTGATCTCGCTCATATTATTGACTCTCCAGGACTAGCTGTCTCTCGGATCGTTCCCTTCATATCGTATCAATCACCTCAGCGAGGGAGAATGGGATGGTGCGTATCGCGGTATAGCAGATACTGAGGACGAACCCCGAAGGAGGAGGAAACGATGTCACCCACCGAGAGTTCAAAACCGGCAGCGCCGGCGGCCAAAGATTTCGACGCCCGGGTAGGCAGACTTCGCTCATGGAACGTGGTCGTCGGTCTGATATTGGCAGCGCAGGCCGTAGTGATCGCGGTGCTGGCGAACGATTTCGCGTTGCCCGTGATCGGCAACTTCATGGACGGGCCTCCCGGCACCGAGCCTACTCAAGTCATCATCGGCCACTTCCAGCTGGCCTGGGGTGTCTTCGCCTTCATGGCCTTGTCCGCGCTGGCCCTCCTCGTGATCGCATCTCCCGGCGTCTTCGGTTGGTACAAGCGAAACCTAGCTGAGCAGCGCAACTATGGTCGGTGGATCGAGTACTCCGTCACCTCTTCGCTGATGATCCTGCTCATCACCATGATCTGCGGCATCACGGATATCGCTGCCATGATCGCCATCTTCGGCGTGAACGCGTGCATGATCCTATTCGGACTGCTCATGGAGAAGTACGAGAAGCCCGGGACCAAGAGCTGGCTCCCATATATCTTCGGCTGCTTCGCGGGGGTCGTCCCTTGGATAGCGCTCGTCATCTATGTATGGAGCCCCGGTCTGGAAGGTGCGAACCCGCCCGGGTTCGTCTACGGCATCATCGTCTCGCTCTTCGTGTTCTTCAATATCTTCGCCGTCAACATGCTGCTGCAGTACAAGCAGGTGGGCAAGTGGCGCGACTATCTGTACGGGGAGAAGGTCTACATCCTGCTGAGCCTGACAGCGAAGGCGCTGTTGGCCTGGCAGGTGTTCGCGAACACCCTGGTCGGCTGAAACAAGCCGTATCCAAGCGCCGCCGGGACGCCCGCCCGAGCGACTTGCCGGCAGCGCGAAGGCCCGCCCTTCCCGGGGCGGGCCTTCGCGGGCCACCTCGTGTTCGACCCCGGTCGGCCGCTATCCCGACAGCGCTCGGGCCAAGTCGACCAGTATCCCGGCGGTAGCTCCCCACACCCTGTGCCCGGGATAGTCGAACACGTAGAACGAGTGTTCCTCTCCCCCGATGACCGCGGTCTCCCTGCGCCGGTTCTTCTCATCCAGGATGAAGCCAAGAGGCATCTCAAAGACCTCAGCGACTTCGCGCGCATCGATTTCGAACGACACCGGCGGATCTATCCAGCCCGCGAACGGGTAGACGCGAAAGTTCGACACTGTCATCACTGGTGGCAGGCAGCCCAATAGCGTCACCCTGTCCGGCGACACCCCCACCTCTTCGAACGTCTCGCGAAGGGCGGCGGTCGCTGGGTGTTCATCTGTGTCTTCTACACGGCCACCCGGAAGGCTGATCTCGGCCGCGTGGTTGCGCAAGAAGGGTTGCCGGTGAGTCAGTATCACTGAGGGGTCTTCCTCGTACCCGACGAGGCCAATGAGGACCGCCGCCGGCACGCCCTGTGCCGAGAACAAGTGCTCGAGATCCACAGGGGGACACGACAAGGCCAGGCGCCGACGGACCTCCTCGCGATCCAAGGAAGGCCTATTCGTCTCGGGCGTCCGCGTCTGAGGACGAGCCATCCGCTCCCTGTGGGCCGTCCGTTCGCTTCAACGCGCCCTCGGCAGGGGTCTGTAGCGCAGAAGCGCGCGCTCGCTTGAAGGAGGCGACGGAGACCAAACGCGCCACGATGGTCACCAGGAAGATCTGGCCTAACACACCCTCAAACGTCGCCGTGGTCTGCGCCGCCCCGGTGGCAGGCACGAAATCTCCGTAACCCACCGTCGCCATGGTGATGAAGCTGTGATAGTAGTAGTCCCCCGGGTTCAGGGTAGCTGTCGGGTTCGCGACCGACGTGATGACGTCTCCTCCGTGGATCGCCGCGAGGAGCTGGTTCAACACTGCAAAGTCCATGCCGATCAGCAAGTAGACACACAGCGCCCCGACGATGGTCTGGCCTGTGACCTCCTCGTGAGTCGCCAGTTGCCTCAGCAGCAGCGGTACTGAGGCAAAGATGAGCACCGCGAAGACCGCACCTGGCAGACCACCAAGTATCCCCCCGTCGGCGAACAACTGAGATGCGGCCCCGGCGACACCCAGAGCCAAGGCCACCCAGCCTAGCGCCAGCCACCTGCGTGAAGACCGGGACGACCTGACGGCCAACAGGAGTGAACCAGCCAGAAGCACATAGCCCGTAATGTAGGCCCAGCGGTGGTCTCCGCCCGCGATTATGAAGACCAGACTGGTCAGTAGCAGGACGAAGAGAGGGAAGACAGACTCCCCCCTCCAGAAGCGCTTGAACCATGGGGGTGCTGAGCGCCGTTTCTCGGCCGCTCCCTGTCTCTCGTCGCCCGCTGCAGACTGACCTGTGGCGCCGACTCCCGATGTCTCAGCCATTGGTGACCGCCCCTTTTCTCAGGTTCCTCAGCCGTCTTGTTCAGAATAGCCGAGAAAGCGCTCAGAGGGGCACCCTGCACGTCAGTCTGACCCCCATTGTGCACGCTTTGCACTAGACACGTCTCAGTGGGAGCATATCCATGACAAGACTCCGGAGCTGCGGTCGGGCCTACCGCAGCACGCAGGTCCGTCATATACTTGCGACTAGGATTTCCTCAGTCGCCAGCTAGGAGACATCGGGTGAGCGAAGGCTCCATGACAGAAGGTTGGTACTACTCCAAGGCAGGCGCCCCTTCAGGACGAGAAGTGGGTCCGCTGTCCTGGGACGAGTTGTACCTCCTGGCCAAGAACGGGACTGTCGAACCGCGAGATATCGTGTGGAACCCCAGGCTGCCGCGCGGCATGGCCGCTGGAGGGTTAGCCGAACTCTTTCCTGCGGTGCAAGCCGTGCAAGCACCCGCAGCACATGCGGTGACTAAAGCGGCACCGCCCCTACCCGCGCAGCCCGTGCCCGCAGCGCCCGTACCGGCACCGCCCCTACCCGCGCAGCCCGTGCCCGCCGCGCCCGTACCGGCACCGCCCCTACCCGCGCAGCCCGTGCCCGCCGCGCCCGTACCGGCCCCGCCCCTACCCGCGCAGCCCCTACCCGCGCAGCCCGTGCCCGCGCAGCCCGTGCCCGCGCAGCCCGTGCCCGCCGCGCCCGTGCCCGCGCAGCCCGCAATGGCGCAGCCCGCACCGGCGCTTGCCCAGGCACACTCCCAGCACTCCAAGGGGCAAAATGCTGACAAGCAGCACAAAGCCCTGCCCCTCCTAGTGGTGCTGCTCGTCCTCGCAGTGGCGGCCGCCGGAGTGGCCGCCTACTTCCTCTACTTCAGCTGACAAAGGGCAACAGACCTGTTTCCATCCCGGTTGGTAGCCTATACTGGACGAGTTGCGAGGTTGAGCTAACTGTTAGGAGATCACCGTGAACGGGGATGCTACGACCCCAAGCTGGTATTACGCCAGGAGTGGCGCAGTCGATGGTCAGCAGGTCGGCCCAGTCTCTTGGGAGCAGCTCGTTTCGCTCGCGCAGACTGGTGCACTGACCGCTACGGATCTTGTCTGGAACCCGCAGTTCCCCTCGTGGATGGCTGTCTCAGAGGTCCCCGGGCTTCTGCCCCCTGCTCCGCCTCCGCCTCCCATGCCGGCCCCCATCCAGCAGCCGATGACTCCTCCTGCGGTCCAACCCACCGCGATACAGCCCGTACGTCCTTCCGCCGGCTACGACCCCTTCTTGGATGACGGAGAACCCTCCGACTTCGGCAGTCAGCGCCCTTGGCTTCGTTGGGGTCTGATCATCGGCGCTGTGGTGGTCATCGGGGTCATTGTCGGAGTCTACTTCGGCGCCATCAAAGGGTGCACAGAGACCACCACCACGCTGGCACCGACCACTACCATCCCTGAGACCACCACCAGTGACACAGAGCCTCCGCTGGTGCAGACCGTTTGGAGCCAGCTCACGCCGGCGGGCGAGTCGCCCAGCGCGCGCAGCGAACATGCAGCGGCTTATGACACCACCAACGCACTATTGGTCGTGTTCGGCGGATGGGATAGCTCCAACGTGACCAACAATGAGACCTGGGCCTACGACGCCACGGCGAACAGCTGGGCGAATGCCGCCCCGGCCGGTACGCTGCCGGCAGCGCGGGCGCAGCATCAGATGGTGTACGACGCTGTCAGCGGCAAGGTGATCATGTTCGGCGGGATACTGAAGTCCGACGGCGACCAGTTGAAGGACACGTGGGCGTACGACGCTGCGGCCAAGACCTGGACCGAGCTTCAGCCCACCGGTGCTTCACCTTCGGCCCGCAGCTCGTTCTCTATGGTGTATGACGACTTGGATCAAAAGATCATTCTGTTCGGCGGATGGGACAAGGCCGGCAGCGCACACTTGAGTGACACCTGGGCCTACGACCCGGCCGCCAACACTTGGACGGACATGGCGCCGACCGGGACCGCTCCCTCGGCCCGCGGCAGTCACGCGCTCGCTTACGATCCGGTCGAGAACAAGATCGTTCTCTTCGGAGGGACCGATTCGACCACCTACTTTGACGATACTTGGGTCTACGACGTGGCCACCAACACCTGGGCTCAGGTCACGCCCGCCGGTGAGACACCGCCCGCTCGTGCCGGTCACAGGCTGGCGTACGATCCCAGCTCGGCGACTGTAGTGCTCTTCGGAGGCTGGAACGGCACCGCTTACTACAACGACACGTGGACCTTTAACGTAGCCACTTCGACTTGGACGAACCTCAACCTCGTCGGCGGCCCAACGGCGCGCGACAGCCATTCGCTCAACTACGATGCGGCCACGAACGAGCTGATCTTGTTCGGTGGTTTCGTGGGCGGCACCGACGTGGCCCAAGACACGTGGGCATACGGGGTGACAGAGGACCTCTCCACCCAGGACACTACACCCGGCGTGGATACCAGCGTCATCGCCGGTACGACCACGACAGAAGTTGATGAGCCCTGACAGGCACGCATCATTCTAGATAGCGGTATGACGACAACGCCGCCTCCCTAGGAGGCGGCGTTGTCGTATTCCCAGGTCTATCTTCGATACTGGTCGCTTTCCGCTGGCTCTGTGACGTAGTCGGCGAATCCCGAAGTCATGGTGGCTATCCCACTGGCGTCGATCATGTAGCCCTCAAGCCCCCGCTCGCGCTCGAGGAATCGGATACCCTCGGCGCCCATGGCAAAAGCGGCGGTGGCAAAACGGTCAGCTTCATAGACGTTCGGCCCCAGCACTGTGACACTCGCGATATCACCGCTTGGTGCTTGGCCCGTCGCCCGAGGGTCGTAGATGTGTTCACCTCGGACGTAGGTGCCCGAGGTGGCGATGCCCATGTCGCTCAGCGCCAGTGACTTGACTATCTCGTCGAGCTTGAACGGATTGCGGATCCCCACGGTCCACATACCCCCCGACTCGCTCTGCCCGGACAGCTGGATGTCGCCGCCGGCCTCTATATAGAAGTCCCATATGCCCGATCCGCGCAACATCTCCGAGGCTTGGTACACCGCCCATCCCTTGACAAGACCCACGGGGTTGAGGGTCCCTTCCCGCCAGATATCGAAGTATCCGTCGGTCTCAGTGCGAGTCTTCTCCGCGAGCCTGACCACGGTCTTCATCTCCTCCGAGCTGTCCTCCAGCGTGAGCAGACCGCCGTTGATGCGACTGGTCTCGCTGGTGGCTCGAAAGGGACTGAAGACCTCTTCGACATGTTCGAAGTAGGAGTAGAGCTCGTCGAAGCGAGCGGTATCGACGCCGCTGCCGGCGATCTCGATGCTCACTGGCATGCCCATGACCATGCGCCACTGCTTCATGACCCGCTCAATTCAGTATCCGGCCGCGTACACTCAGTCTCGCACCGTCACCGCTTCAAATGGCTTGGGCCAGGGCATCGTCAAGGGACTGCATGAAGGCTTCGCTCGTGAATGTAGCCCCGCTTATCACTTGCACGCTCGAACTCTGGCGCGCGATAGCCTCTTGGACTAGGGCGACCGTGGCTTGAGCGTTTATCTGCGCCGAACGGGAGTCATCATCAGGGTACGTTAGGAACTGTATGTCGGCTATAGAACCGTCAGCTATCACTACCGACACCTGCACGTCTCCCCAGCGGGTGGAAGCCGCGCTGCCCGTGTAGTCGCCGTCCACGAACGTGGTGCTCACGTCATCGGTTAGATCTGTCGCCATTTGACTCAGAGACTCGCTCTGCGCGCTGCAAGCGCCAGAGACCGACGAAGCCAACACTGCCAGAGCCGCGGCGGACATAATCATCTTCTGATTCTTGTTCATCTCGAGTAGACTCCTAATCTGTTGTCGGTGGCATGCTACCCACCGGAATGTAAAGTCCTCGTGAACGAGCCCAGACGAGACTCTCGGACGCGCTCGATGGAAGGGAGAACCTGCAACAGATGAACATCAAGGGGACCAAGACGGAGCAGAACCTGCTGAAGGCATTTGCCGGCGAAAGCCAGGCCCGCAATCGCTATTCGTTTTTCGCAAGCGTGGCCAAGGACGAAGGCTACGAGCAGATCGCTGCCGTGTTTCTGGAGACGGCCGAGAACGAGAGAGAACACGCGAAGGTCTTCTTCGACTACCTCAAGGGCGGCCCACTGGAGATAACGGCAAGCTACCCTGCCGGCCGCATCTCCAGCACAGAGGACAACCTGCTGGCCGCGGCTGACGGCGAGAAGGAGGAGTGGGACACCCTCTATCCCGGGTTCGCCGCCACGGCAAAGGAGGAGGGCTTTGAGGAGATCGCCACTTCGTTCACAGAGATCTCCGAGGTAGAGGAGCAGCACGAACTGCGTTACCGCAAGTTACTGGCAAACCTCCAAGGCAAACGAGTCTTCAAGCGCGATCAACCGGTCAAGTGGCACTGCCGCAACTGCGGATACATCCACGAGGGACCCGAGGCCCCCAAGGAGTGTCCGGCCTGCAAGCACCCGCGGGCGTACTACGAGCTTTGGTGCGAATCGTACTAGACGACCTGTTCCGCGCTGGCCGAGGGCGCGCCCTCCGCGACCTGTCCCGCCAGGGCGCTGGAAGGGCCGTCCTCGCCATGGAAGCAAGCTAGAAACACGTTCACCACTTCCGGGTCGAACTGAGTGCCGCTGCCCTTCTTGAGTTCGTCGATCGCTGTCTCCAGCGAGAGACCGGAGCGATAGGGTCTGTCCGTGGTCATGGCCGAGTAGGCGTCAGCGACCGCCAGGATCCGTCCGAGCATCGAGATGTTGCGACCGGCTAGACCCGCTGGATAGCCGCTGCCGTCCCAGCGCTCATGGTGATGCAGAACGGCTTCACGCACTTCGTCGTTGCCGGCCAGATGTTGCGACACCATGAGGCTCCCGAGCAGTGAGTGCTGACGCATGGCGTCTTCTTCTTCGTGGGTAAGGGGGCCGGGCTTGCGAAGTATGCGGTCGGGCAGGCCTATCTTGCCCACATCATGTAGTAGGGCGGCAACCCGGAGGGCTTCTTGCTTGTCCTTGCTGAAACCCAGCGACTCCACGATGGAGGCCGAGTACTCCGCCACGTGAGCGGAGTGCTTGCGCGTGTAGTGGTCCTTGTTGTCCACGGCGTTCACCAACGCATCCAGGGTACTGAATCCTGACGCATCTATACTGTCCGCGGCAAAGCTGTCACGCCTTAGGGTCACCGTGTCGCCACCCCATCTCTTCGACTCATAGAGATTGGCGTCGGCGATGGCTATCAGCGACTGTGAGTCACTGCCGTCTTCGGGGAAGGAAGCAGCGCCAAAGCTCATCCTCAAAGGAACGGCGAAGCCATTGGGAGCCGCGTACGGTTGCGATCCGAGGGCAAGCCTCATGTGGTCGGCCACGGTCGCGGCCCCATTGCGTGAGGTCGCAGGCAGGATCATCAAGAACTCATCCCCACCGTAACGGCCGACGAAATCGGTCGTGCGGTTGCGATGGTGGAGTACCGCCGCTACCCGTCTGATCACTTCGTCTCCGGCCGCGTGGCCCCAGGTCTCGTTGAAGTTCTTGAAGTTGTCGATGTCCGCCAACAGAATGGAGAAGGTGCCCTCGTATCTGCGCGCTCTGGCGATCTCCACCTCAAGCTGCTCCAAAGCCCTGTGCCTATCGAAGAGACCGCTCAGAGAGTCGACCTCCCCCAGGGCCTTCGTCTCTTCATAGAGCCGGTTGTTCACCAACGCGCGTGCCAACCTGGAGCCGAATTTCAGGATAGTCTCGCGCCTATCTTCACTGAACTTCGTCGGCAACGTCGAGCCTGAGAGCGCCAGACCGACGGGGAAGTTGTCAGCCACCAGAGGAACAGCCGTGAGCGCGTGGAAACCGCCCAGGTCCGGCCTTTCGCCTTCGAACAGTCTCGCCACCTCGTCGGACGAGAGTTCAGTGACAGACTCTATGAAGATCGGGGCACGGTCCTCCAGAGCTACGCTGATGAACGCTTGGGTCTCCACTGGAAGGCTGGCCTGGGGTCCCCAGCATCCAAAGATGGTCGGCAGACGCGATACACCTTCGGGATGATCGGTGAAGGCACGCAGACCGACCAGCTGCTCCTCGCCGGCGTCAAGTTGCAGCAGCCACACTTCCTCGGCATCGAATATCCCCAGAGCGGCCTCTTCCATCTGAGTGAGCGCGTCGCCGATATCCAGCGAGCTACTGAGTGAAGCGCTCGCTTCGTGCAGTTGTTGCAGCTGGCAGTACGCCGTCTCCAGGTCGGAGTGCCGGGCATGAAGCTCGTCCAACGCCTCTTCCAGAGATCGCGAACGCTCATCTTCTTCCCCGGGACCCGGCCGGCCTGAGGCTTCAGGCCTCCGTCCAGCGCCCTTGCGGAATACTGATACCTCGAGAACCCCACAGAGAGCAGCGGCGAGGACCACGATAAGGCCGATCACCGCAAGCGTCAGGGTATACGCGGTACCGGTCCAGGGACCGGCGCCCACGAGCACGCCTTTGACCACACCCACTACGGCCGCCGCAGCGGCCACCGCGCCTGCCCCTATCAGCAGATATGTCTTCCGGCGAAGAGACAAGTACCCTCCCCTAGCCATCTCCCCCCCGGTCGAAGTCTATAGGCCCAGTATCGGCCACCCTCCTGCGGCACTTGAGCGCACCACCCTCTCGAGCCCCCATGCCAGCGGGCACGCTTCTCAACTCTTGCGGACCTTCCAGATCTGCTCTCCCGGCCAGCGCCGGTACCATTCGTGGTCTGTTCGATCCCTGTAGCTGCTGATCGCCTCCGGTCCGGGCCGCAGCTCGACTAGGTCCTCGATGATGAACCCATGGGCCCGGAATAGACGGATCCATGCGCCGTAGGGCAGCATGAACTCCATGTAACCCTCATAGGGGAGCGACCACATCCCGAAGTAGTCCAGGACCAGCCGGTCTTGGGGATGCGCGCCGTCCTCTGGGTAGCACATCTCGATCAGTGGGGTAGCTCCACAGAACGCGAAGATGCCTCCTGGCCGAAGCAATCGCGCCACCTCGGGCACGGTCACATAGGGGTCGGCAAAGGTCATGGCTCCGTAATCACAGAACACGATGTCGAAGGCGCTGTCGGCCAGGGGCACCGCTTCGGCGCTCGCGTGCACCAGCGAGAATTCGACTCCAGCCGCCGCCATCAACGTGCGTGCGTGCTCCAGCTGTCTCTCCGAGATGTCCAGTCCGACCGGGCGCGCGCCCGCCTCCGCGAGTGCGATCGACCATTGGGCGGCTCCGCATCCCAATTCGAGGACGTCTCGGTCACACACATCACCCAAGATTCGAAGTTCGGCCTCCGGGATCCTCCAGACTCCCCAGGCGGGCCCGCCTGCGCCCGCCAAGTCCGCCCCGTGATCGCCTTGATACATATCGCTGTCAGAGTTCCAGTTGTCCCGATTGGCCCTCGCATGTTCAGAGAGCGAGGATGGTTCCAGATCTGGTGCTTCCAACATGCTTCGCTCCTTAGGGGGCTGTGCGGGCCTACCTGCATGCTAGCGCGAGGTGGGGGAGGAAACCACAACCGCGGTTCTCGCCGTCTCTCCACATGTCGCCCGGCTTCAGACTGTGCGAACATAGACGGGCTCACTCACCACGGATCCGCCCCACCGGATTCCCGGGAGGGCGAGGAGGATAGACTGCATGCAGGCCACTTCGAACCCCCGAGTACTCATCAGCACCTCGCTGGGAGACATGACTCTGGAACTCGACGCGGAGAAGGCGCCCCAGAGCACCCAGAACTTTCTCGACTACGTCGCTTCAGGGCATTTCGACGGCACGGTGTTCCACAGAGTCATACCGGGCTTCATGGTCCAGGGGGGCGGCTTCACCCCGGACATGGTGCAGAAGCCCACGAAGGCACCCATACCAAACGAAGCCGACAACGGCCTGAGAAACAGCCGCGGCACCGTCGCCATGGCTCGCACGTCCGACCCTGATAGCGCGACGAGTCAATTCTTCATCAACGTCGAGGACAACGCGTTCCTCAACCACAAGGCCAAGACCCCGCAGGGTTGGGGTTACGCGGTGTTCGGCAGCGTCGTGGACGGCTTCGATACCGTGAACAAGATCGTTCAAGTACCGACCGGCCAACATGGCCCGCATTCCGACGTGCCGAGGGAACCCGTGACCATAGACAAGGCCGCGGTGCTCGGGTAGCGCCGCAGACGACCCTGCACCGCCCATGGCCCTGAGCAGACCGATCATCCGTCGATCACGAGCCGCCGTCTATCTGTGCCTGGCAGCCGTCGTGATCACGCTGGCCATGGCACTCGGCTCGCTTGCTGCTTTCGGCGAGGCGCCAGATGTGCCACCCATATCCGTGACGGCCGCCTACCCGAACGGGGAGCCGCAGCCGCCGGAGCTGACCTCGAACTCTGCGCTGGTCATCGATGCCGATTCCGGCGAGGTCATCTTCGCCAAAGACGCGGACAAGCGACTACCCATGGCCTCTACCACCAAGCTGATGACCGCCATCCTGGTCTTGGATGCCCTCGACTTGGACACCAAGGTCATGGTCTCGCGCAACGCCCACTTTCAAACAGGGTCCGTGGTAGGGCTGAACACGCTCGACCAAGTGACCGTGGAGCAGTTGCTGTATTGGCTCTTGGTCTTCAGCGGCAACGACGCAGCTGTCGCTCTGGCGGAGAAGACTTCCGGCAGCGTGGACAAGTTCGTAGTCGAGATGAACGAGAAGGCCGCGGACATGGGTCTCACCAATAGCCGTTTCAAGAACGTCAATGGACTGGACACGGTCGACCACTACTCTTCGTGCACCGACCTGGCGGCCATGGCCCGCTATGCCATGAAGAACGAGACCTTTCGCGAGATAGTCAAGACCAGCACCTACGATCTCCCTCACCCCGGCGCCTACACCCCTGTGGAGCCCCACAGCAGCAACGCGCTGCTCACCAGGTACGACTGGGTCACGGGCATAAAGACAGGCAGTACCCCGAACGCGGGCTACTGCATGGTCGGCTCTGGGACCCGCAACGGTGTCTCCCTGATAGTGGTTCAGCTGGGTGCCAAGGACGACGAGACACGCTGGGCAGAGGTCGAGGCACTGTTCAGATACGGGTTCGGCCTGCGCCCCGCCACTGTCCTCTCCCAGCCAGGACAATCCCTCTGCGAGGTACCCATCGGTGATCCTTTGGGGCAACGCGTCGAGTTGATGCCCAAGGATCGCCTGGCCGTACGCCTCAGCCCGGGAGACGAGGCCGTCGGCGCTGTCACCCTGTCTGGTGACCTTACCCTGCCCATAGGCGTCGGAGATGTCCTGGGTTCGGTGGAATTCACTTTGCAGGGTGAGCCCCTGGGCCAGACGGAGTTGGTGGCCCGCTGCGCCGAATACGTGCCCTCGGCGAGACGGATGCTGGTCAAAGCGAGGAACTGGTACCTACCGGAGTTCCAGCTCAGTGACCGCGGAGAGCGCTACCCCCATTAGCGATGGAGCCGGCTTGCCTGATAGTCAATCCGACGTCCGGCGCAAAGGATGACGCGCCCGCGCTCGCGCAGATCATCGCGGCGGCTGAGGAGATCCTCGGAGACACCGTTGTCCGCTACACCGCCAAAAAGGGGCACGCCGTGGAGCTCGCGACTGAGGCCGCCCAGCAAGGGTACTCGCTCATCGTCGCGGTCGGGGGGGACGGGACCTTCAGCGAGGTGGTGGGCGGAGTACTTGAAGCCGGCGCGGGCGTAGAGACCAGCCCGACTGAAGGACCGGCTGTGGGGCTCGTGGACGCGGGTACAGGCGGTGATTTCCGGCGGAGTCTGGGGATAGGTGCCGGGTACAGGAAGTGTCTGGAGGCCATAGCCCTGGGCAGAGAGAGATCAGTAGACGTGGGTCTTGCCACCTTCGCCGGCATCGATGGCGCGCCTGTAAACCGCTACTTCGTAAACGTCCTCTCTGCCGGGCTGGGAGGTCTGGTCGACAAGTATGTAGCCTCAGCGCCCTCCTTCTTTTCGGGGCGCGCGGCCTACTACTTGGCCTCTCTGCGGGCAGTGGCCGTGAGCAAGGAACAGGAAGTGGTCGCGCGCATCACCTGGGAGGACGCGACCCGCGAACAGACCATCCCGGCTTACCTCATAGCCATCTGCAACGGCCGTTGGTTTGGCGGCGGCATGGATATCGCTCCCATGGCTCTGCCTGACGACGGCCGCCTTGAGGTGCTGACCATCAGCGCGCCAAACCGGCTTCAGCTCGGCGCCAAGATCCGCAAGGTCTACCCGGGCCGGCATCTGGAGGAGCCGACGGTGCACCATTTCCCCTGTCAACATATCGAACTGCGCCTGGCCGACGAGACCGCACAGCGAGACTTCCTGCTCGACGTCGATGGTGAGTATCTGGGGTCGCTGCCTCTGCAAGTCGACGTGATTCCGCAGCGGCTGCGTGTGAGGGCCTGACCGGCCGGACAGAGCCATCCCGGCTAGCCTCAGGAGCCCATGTCCCTGGTCTCGAGGTACTGCAGGGCGTGATTCACCGCGAACGCTCCCCGAGCACAGGCGGTGACTACCTGCTTCAGGTCGTAGTCGGCCACATCGCCGGCAGCGTAAAGGCCTTCGCATGAGGTCAGTCCGTTGTGGTCGGTCTTCACGAAGCCCCTCTCGTCGAGTCTGCAGAGTCCCTCCACCAACGTACTCTGCGCGTCGATGCCCACGAACTCGAACACACCGTCCACCGCTATGCTCTCGTCAGTTCCATCTTCGGCGGACTTGATGCGCAGGCCGCTGACCTTGCCCGCCTCTCCCAAGATCTCTTCGGGCACGTAGCCAAGGTGCATGACGATGCGTTCATCGATAAGGCACTGGTCCTGAAGGCACTGAGTCGCACGCAACTCGTCGCGTCGGTGGACCAGATGCACTTCCTTGGCTATCTTGGCCAGGTAAAGAGACTCCTGCGTGGCCGAATCGCCGCCGCCGACGACAGCGACCACCTTGTCTCGATAGAGCGGACCGTCGCAGGTCGCACACCAGGAGACGCCGCGCCCGGTGAACTCCGCCTCACCCTTTATGCCTAGCTTCCTGGGAATCGCACCTGTGGCTAGGATCACCACTCGCGCCTGGACCTCTTCAGCGCCTAGCTGGAGCACGAAGTCGCGACCGTCCCTACGAATGGCTTCCACGGGGGACAACGTATGGAACTCAGCTCCAGCGTTCAGTGCCTGCTGCGACATCGCGTCGGCCAGATCCTGTCCGCTGGTGCCGTCCGGGAAACCCGGATAGTTCTCGACCCAAGAAGCCGCCACGATCTGTCCTCCGGTGATCCCGGTCTCGTACACCGCGGTCCTGACCCTCGCCCTTGCGCCGTAGATGGCCGCCGTCAGACCCGCTGGTCCGCCACCTACGATGGCGATGTCTACCGTTTGTCCCACCGTGGCCTCCTGTGTCAGCCTGCCGCTATGCGCATATGAGCAAGTTAGCATCTCCACCGATGGCGTTGCATCAGAATGCCTGGGGCCGACCGGCGTTGAGCGCGTGCGCTGCTGCTAGAATCATATGGACGAACAGTGCTGGAATCGGGAGGATCTGCTAGTGGACAGTATGGAAAGCATAATCAAGGTCTTGCAGACCGCCGTCACGCCGGTCGTGCTGATATCCGGCGTCGGGCTGCTGCTGCTCACCATGACGAACCGATTCGGCCGTCTAGTGGATCGTGCTCGCGCTCTGGCCCTCACGCTGAAGACAGGGACTGCGGACGCAGAAGCTACCCACGCGCAGCTGAAGATCCTGAGCCAGCGCGGCCGCCTCCTGCGGCGCTCCATCGCCGAGGCCGGCTTCTGCGTGCTGTTCGCGGCCTTGCTCATAATCACGCTGTTCATCGCCATGCTGGCAGACGCCGACGTAGAATGGCTGATCTCCGCATTCTTCATCATCAGCCTGCTCTTCCTGATCCTCTCTCTCATCGACTTCATCCGCGACGTCTACAGGGCCTTGGAAGCGACCGCCCTAGAGGTCGGCGAGGACTGGGGGCGACCGGCCGACAAGTAGGCTGGGACAAGACGCTCAGCGAGACACGCGCCCCTTGGGCTGGGTGCCTCGCTCACCGGCGTTTCGGCAGAGGCAGCAGTACGGACGTCTCGGCCCGGTATTCCGCGTAGCCCGGCCTGGTGGCCGATATCCGTCTCTCCATCCAAGGGATGCTCACAAACACGAACATCGCGGTGATAGCCGCCGCGCCCACGACAGTCCACCACCACTCGGTCCCGGCGGCCAGAGCGAACAACCACAGACCCCACCAGTTCTGGACTTCGCCCAGATAGTTGGGGTGGCGACTCACAGCCCACAGTCCCACGTCCGCCACCTGACCCTTGTTAGCTGGATCACTCCGGAACCTGCGCAACTGCTCATCGGCTACGAAGGCCAGCACCAGCGCTCCTAGAGTCACCGCGACGGCAAGCCCATCGACCCAGCCAAACGGCGCGCCCCCTGGGCGGGTCAAGGCGTACAGCGGTAGGCAACCCAGGTAGACCATCAAGGTCGGGAACATGTGGATGCCGAAGAAGCTCACGGGCCAGTAGGCCTTGCCGAACCGCTCCCGGAACTCCACGTACCGGAAATCCTCTTTGCCGAGACCCGGCCAATCCCGATAGAAGTTGCTGGTCAGACGGACGGCGTACAAGAAGACCAGTCCCGTCACCACGGCCTGCCTGAGGTCGACAGCACCCCATCCTGTCCACAGGTAGTAGCCTGCGATCGCCAGCGGTTGCACGCTCCAGTACGGGTCGTAGATACTCGAATTGTCCGTCGTCATCGATACGGCGAACACCACCACGGTCGCGACCACCGTTCCGAGGGCCAGGTCCGCCAAGGGGTGGACGAGTCCGGCGACGCGCACGGCCAAAACAGCGCTAAGCAGCGCAACGACGTAGGCCGACACGCTCACTAACACACCGAAACTCTTGGAGGCGGGGATGCCGCCTCTACCGAAGACCCCTCTACTCATCCAACGACCTGCCTTTCAACATGGCCACATGCACAGTGACCGCCAAAGCGATGAGGACAAGAAGGCCTCGCAGCCACCACTGGTGCGCCGCAAACATGACGCTGAGTAGGATCACCGCCCAGAGAAGGGCCAGAGAGCTCGCCTTCACGCGCCAGGGCACACCCCGACCGCAGAGATAATCGTTCAGGTAGCGACCGAAAACCCTGTTGCTCACCAACCACCGGTACCCGCGGACGGAACCCCGTGCGTAGCAGAGAGCCGCCAGGATGAGGAAGGGCGTTGTGGGCACTAGGGGTATCGCCACGCCCACCACGCCGACCGCCAGAAAGAGCGAACCCAGCGCCAGACACACACCTCGCCACAACCGGCTGGAACTGACACGGGACTTCGGAAGTTCGTGGTCCATGCAATCAACTCAGCAACGGACAGCCAGGCGGATACGCACTTGGCTCCGTACCGTCTACTTGTCGCTCTCCACATACTCGGTGAGCGCCTCGGCCAGAGTACGGAACACCCAAGCTCGCTTCGCGTCGTCGGTCTCGAGCAGAGTGAAACGGAAGCCCATGTGCGGAGTGTAGAACCCGGTAAGAGGTACCACGCACAGGCCTCTTGAACCCAGGAGTTGGTAGACGAACGCCCAATCCGGCGCGGCGCCCTTGCACTGCCGCTCCACGATCTCTCGGAGTCCAGGGTCGTCGATGGGGAGTCTCCTGTTGCCGCCCAACACGCCTTGTTCGAACACCACCGTCATGTAGAAGGCGCCCTGCGCTTTGTGCACCTTGATGCCGGGCACTGCGCTGAGAGCCTTGTCGGCCTCCTCCGCCCTCTCGGCGAACATGCTGGCCCGTCGGGTGAGGTGAGCCGCGTAGCGCGGATCGCCGAACACGCGAGGGACGACCAATTGCGGACCACTGGTCGAGCAGACCTCGAGCCTCTTGGCCGCGATCAAGGAGTCGACATAGGTGGAGAAGTTCTGGTCGCGCGTTCGGTTGAGCACCTCTATCCAACCGCACCTGGAGCCTGGCCAAGGCAGTTCTTTCGACACCCCGCGCATGACGATGGCTGGGACGTCGGAGATCACTTCTGAAAGATGCACTGTCTCCACTCCGGGAAAGACCATATGGATGTAGATCTCATCCGCTATGACGAAGAGCTCGAACTCCTTGGCCAGAGCCACGATCTGCTCGAGCACCTCTACCGGGTAGACCGCGCCGGTGGGATTGTTCGGGTTGATCAGCAGTATCCCGGCGATAGAAGGAAACTTCTGGATCTTCTGACGCAGATCTGCCAGATCCGGCAGCCACCCGTTGTTGGGGTCACAGTCATAGGTGATGTGAGGCAGGGCACAGTGAGCTGACTCCGCCGAAGAGTGCGTGCTGTAGGCCGGCGAAGGGCCGATCACGCGGGCATGGGGGCTCAAGAACCCATAGACTTTGGCGACCGCGTCCGCGACGCCGTTGAAGAAGATGATGTCGGCCGGATCGATATGGACTCCGGGTCTCGCATTCACGTGAGAGGCGAGAGACTCGCGCGCCTCCATGAAACCCTCCGTGGGACAGTAGCCCCAGGAGAGATCCCGGTCCACGACCTCATGAAAGATCTGGCGGATCCAAGGCTCGATAGTCTCACCCTTGGCCACCGGATCCCCGATGTTCTCCCATATCACGTCGACCCCATGCCGCCGGACCGTCTCGCCGAACGCGACGATGTCACGGATCGCGTACGAGAGGTGCGCCGATGAGGGGCTGACCGGATCGACTCTCATCAGATCTCCCCAGATGCATTCGCAAGGAGAGCCCAGTATACACGGCAGAGTCGCCCGACAGAGTGCGCCTCGACCACCGGACTGCTACTGTAATTGCCATGGACAAGACCACCCGCTATGTCGTGCTGGCTGTCGCCACCCTTGCCGGCTTCGTGGCCACATTCGCGGCCTCGGGCATCATCGTGGCGTTGAAGCCGCTCGACGATCAGTTCCGTCTCTCGCCCTCGGTCATAACCTGGATACCGCTCACTTACGTCTTAGCCGCGGGAGCTCTTGTCATGCCCGCCGGGCGCATGGGCGACATCTACGGCCGCATGAAGATCTTCGCGATAGGTCTGTTAGGCTTTACCGTCTTCAATTTCGCCGCTGCTTTCGCTCCCTCCGAAGCGTGGCTGGTGACCTTCCGCACGCTTCAAGGCGCAGCCGCCGCTCTTCTCTTCGCCACAAACATCGCGCTCGCGACGCTCTCCCACCCCCCGGAGGAGCGGGGCCGGGCCCTCGGCATACTCACGGCCGGCGTGTATCTGGGCTCGACCACCGGACCCTTCCTCGGTGGATTGCTGGTGCATCACCTGGGATGGGAGTCCCTGTTCTTCTTCACCGGCGGCGTCACGCTCCTCACCCTCATGCTGACCGTGTGGGCGATGCGCAGAGTGGAGTGGAAGGAGCCCAGGGAGGGACCTTTCGACAGACTGGGCTCGGTGATGTGGGCGGTGGCTCTGCCCACCCTGCTGATGGGCTTCACCTTCCTGCCGCGCTTGTCCGGTATCTTGCTGACGGCCACGGGGATCCTCGCGCTGGTGTTCTTCTTGTGGTGGGAGACGCGCGCCGTGGACCCGGTGCTCAGTGTGAACCTGTTCCGCACCAATCGCGCATTTGCCTTCTCGAACGCAGCGGCGCTCATCAACTACAGCGCCACCTTCGCCATCATCTTCCTGATCGGCCTGTACCTCGAATACATCCTGGGTCTTGATGAGAACGTCGCCGGATATGTGCTGGTAGCGATGCCCTTCATGCAGATGGTGGTCTCGCCCTTCGCGGGGCGGTTGGCAGATCGAGTCCAACCCCGCCTGGTCGCGGCTTCGGGCCAAGCTCTGTGCATATTGGGGCTTGCCGCCTTCGTTTTTCTGACCGACAGCACCCCCATCCCGTACATCGTCGCGACCCTCGGCGTCTTGGGGGTGGGGTTCGGGCTCTTCGCTTCTCCTACGGCCCACATTGCAATGGGAAGCGTGGAGAAACGAGACTTGGGCATGGCCTCAGCCACCCTGGCGACTATGCGTGTGTCGGGACAAGGGGTCAGCATCGGCATATCTGGCTTGGTCATAGCTCTCATGGTGGGGGCGAAACCCAAGCTGCTGCCCGTGGACTACTCGAATCTGCTGACCAGCATGCGCATCAGCTTCGCGATCTTCGTGGTCCTGTGCTGCCTGGGACTGGTGGCGGTGTTGTTGAGCCGCAAAGTCGAGGATTCCGCCGGCGCGGACGGGATTCCTACCGGGACGCAACACTGACGTCTCTCGGCGTTTCGCGCGGTACCGGCCGAGGGGCGCTATAATCCCGTGTCCTCACTTGAGGACCTAAGTCCGCAATCATCCAGGTAGGACCCGAAGGATCAATGACGCCCACCCAAGCAGCTCAGCAGGCGAGCAACATCCGCAACGTTGCGATCATCGCCCACATCGACCACGGCAAGACCACGCTGATAGACTCCATCTTCAGAGCCGCTCATGTCTTCCGCGAAGACCAGCGCATGGAAGAGCGGGTCATGGACTCGGGCGCCCTGGAACGTGAGCGGGGCATCACTATCCGCTCCAAACACTGCACTGTCAGCTGGGGCGACTACCTGATCAACATCGTCGACACGCCTGGACATGCAGACTTCTCGGGCGAGGTCGAACGAGTCCTGTCCATGGTCGACTCCGTACTTCTTCTGGTCGACGCCAACGAGGGTCCCATGCCACAGACCCGGTACGTGCTCATGCGCGCACTCCGGTTGGGGCTTCACCCCATCGTGGTAGTCAACAAGGTCGACCGCCCCAACGCACAGCCACAGGACGCGCTCAACAAGACCTTCGACCTCTTCCTCGAGCTGGGTGCGACCGACGACCAGGCCGACTTCTCAGTCGTGTATGGTTCGGCGCTGGAAGGCTGGATGGTCTACGATCACGGCTGCGTGGTCCGCCAAGGCATGGACGCCCTCTTCGAGACCATTGTGAAAGACGTCCCGGCACCGCCGGCCCTGCTTGAGTCACCCTTTCGAATGCAGGTCTCCACACTGGCCTGGAGTGACTACCTCGGCCGTATAGGCTGCGGTCGTGTACTCGAAGGCTCCCATCGCCAGGGAGATGACCTGGTCCGCACGTCCGCTGAGTGGACCGGCTCGGACCGCGGAGACACCGATTGGCAAGTCTCGAACGTCCAGAGCACCCGCAGCGCCCATCTGTGGGTCACTCGCGGTCTGGAGCGCGAGGAAGTTGAGGAGGTCCACGCCGGAGACATAGTGTGGATCAACTGTCCCGAGGACCTGAACATCGGCGACACCCTGTCGGCTCCCGACCTGGAGAGTCCGGCCCTACGCCCCCTGGAGATCGAAGAGCCCACCGTATCGATGCTCTTCTTGATCAACAACAGTCCCTTCTCGGGGCAAGATGGGCAAGCGGTGACCCTCCGCCAGATCAAGGAGCGCCTCCAGAAGGAGCTGCGCGTGAACGTCGCTCTACGGGTCGAAGACCTGGGGCGACCTGACGGAGTCAAGGTATCGGGTCGCGGCGAGCTGCACCTGGGCATACTCATCGAGGAGATAAGGCGCGAAGGTATGGAGCTGTGCGTCTCCCGCCCCGAGGTCATCACGCGTCGCGACGAGGCCGGCCGTCTGCTCGAACCGGTCGAGGAGCTCACCATCGACGTCCCGGACGAATATCAGGGGGTTGTGATCGAGAAGCTCGCCCAACGCAAGGGCGAACTCATGGGCATGCACAACGCCGGTACGGGAGTGGTGCGCCTCGAGATGAGCATCCCCACCCGGGGGTTGATCGGCTATAGGAGCGAGTTTCTCACTGATACGCGCGGGTTGGGCATCATGTCCTCTCGCTATGTAGGTCATCAACCATGGCGTGGCGAGGTCACCCACCGGGACAGGGGCTCACTGGTGAGCATGGCCAACGGATCTGCCACTGGCTACTCGCTGGAGAGCCTGCAAGCCCGCGGGACACTGTTCATATCACCCATGGACCCGGTCTACGAAGGCATGATCGTGGGCGAACACTCCCGCGCCGGCGACCTAGTCTGCAATCCGACTAAGACCAAACAGCTGGGCAACTACCGCTCCGAGAACAAGGAGATCGACGCCGGCCTCAAGGTCCCCCGCAAGATGTCGCTGGATCAGGCCCTGGAATGGATAGCCGACGACGAACTCGTCGAGGTCACCCCCGGCTCGGTGCGCGTACGCAAGACGCTCCTGGAAGACGTGGACCGCAAGCGAGCGGCAAAGAGCTAGCCCGGCTCTACGGCACCCATTGCTGCTCGATGGCTACCACGCCGTCGGAGTCACGCTCGATCCACCAGAGACCCTCGGACAGACCGGCATCGCTGGCTTCAGGAGGCCCCACGAGATTCCAGAAGTCATAGAAGTCCGACCACGAGCACGGGGGATCCGCCACATCTATCGGCTCGACCCTGCTGTAAGTGGTAATGACCACCGAGTCCGAGACGGTGAAGGTACGAAGCTTGGTGTTGTTGTTGCGAGCGTAGTAGTCGTTGTCGACGCTCTCGCCCGGTGCGATGAGGCCATCGGCGACTGCCGCGGCATCAGCTTCGGCCCCTGTCAGGAAGTCGACGTAGTCGATCTTGAGCTTGCGCGTTGTGCCATCCATCCAGACGTCTGTGATTATCCCGCAGGCCTTGATGTTGCCGTCGGGCAACAGTTCTTCCGACGCGCCGACCTCCACAGTGGTGGTGGTGCTCGCCGGTGCGGCGGTCGAGGTGGAAGCCATTTCGCTGGTGGTCGTCACACCAGCCGACGTGGTCGAGGGGGACACAGTGGTCGCCTCGCCTGAACCTGCGCAACCGGTGACAGCCAGGCCGATCATGACAGCCAGTGCTAGGACCGGCCACTTCGACGAGATGGTATTGAACGCTGATCTCATGTAGCCCACCCCTCCGTCCGCTCGTGATCCCGCACGGCAGGTACCGTGCTTCGGTGTTGCCTCTAGCGTAGGCGCTTTGAGCGCCGGATGCCAGTGCCAGACAAGAGACAGGGCCGCCGTCCGCAACCGGAAGACGGTCCCTTCGTCTCGCTTCGTCTAGGAGATGAACTGCTCGGTGATCTTGACAACGGTGTCCCCGGACCGCTCGATCCACCAGGGCGCCCCGTAGAAATCGGAGATGCCTTGGTCAAGTGACGACTGAACCCCCGCCTTCCAGAAGCTGACGAATTCAGACCAAGTGCACGGCGGATCCGGATTCGAGTCCAGTGGATACGCGCGCGTACAGGTGACGAGGGCCGCGCCGTCCGCGATGAGCCACTCCCGGAGCCTCGTGCTCTGATTGCGCACGTACACGGGGACCTCCTCGTCAGGTCCGATCACACCCGCGGCCCGCGCGGCAGCGGTGGCCGCATCACCATAGAAGACGTCGCAGTAGTCGATGGTGAGGTACCGTCGCCCTTGTGCATCTATCCACACGTTGTGAATGAAGCCAAGGGACTTGACGTGACCGTTAGACAGCTTCACCTCGGTGCTGGCGAGTGTCGTCACGGTCTGTTTGGAGGCCGTAGAGGCCCCAGTCTCAGTGGACGACGTCGCCGAGGTGGCAATCTGGGCCTCGGCCGAGGCCGTCTCCTCGGAGGTGCCGGTGCTAACGGAAGCCACGGGGGCCGTGGTCTCGGACGCAGCGGTGCTCTCGTTGCCACAGCCGGTCACACCGACTACCAGTGCAGCGACCGCTGCAGCCAATGCGATCACTAGTACCGCTGACGTCGCCATTCTTCTCATCTTGCTCCCCTTCGCTCAAGCCGGTGCGAGTGCGTGACTCTACGGCAGGAACTGTTGGTCGATCCTTACCACCGTACTGCCGTCCCGTTCGATCCGACCACGGGCCGCTGAGCTCCCAGAGCGCCGAGAGCTCCGCCCACGTGATGGGCACGAGCCCTTCATCGTGGCTCCTTCTTGGGTCGAGGGTGACGGCTACTGAATCAGACACGGTGAAGGTACGAAGCTTGGGATTATTGTTCCTGACGTAATAGTCATCCTCGACGTGCTGGCCCGCGGCGATCTCACCGGCGGCGATGGCCGCGGCATCCGCTTCGGCCCCTGTCAGGTAGTCGACGTAGTCAATCGTCAGCTTACGGGTTCCGTTCTCCTCCCATATTTCTTTGATGATGCCGCAAGCCTTGATGCTGCCGTTCGCCAGCACTTGCTCCGAGCTCGTGCGCGCAGCTGAGACGCCGGTCGAGACGCCGGTCGAGACGGAAGTAGTGGTCGAGAGGACGGTCTGGTCTTCGGTCGAGGTAGTGGCCTCCGAGGTGGTCGTCTCGGTCGTGCTTGTCAGGTCAGTGGAGACTGAGGTGCTGGCAGCTCCATTCTCGCAGCCGATCGCGGCAAGAGACACCATCGTCATGAGCAGTAGTAGGAGCGATGCACGGAACGCGGATCGTGGCGGCGGTTTCATTGCGTGTTCCCCCTTTGGACCTATCCTTGTGCGCGTCTTGTGCACGGAAAGGAACGTGGTCGTCCCGGCCACCGTTTGCCGGTGGTGAGCATTTGAGCCTGGAATGCGCTATACTTGCAGCGCATTAACACAGACACGGTTGTCCCCCCGCCGCTCTTTTCCCGTGAAGACCCGAACGGATCAACTGCGTCTACAATCGCAGTGCATCCGCTGTGACGCACGGCAAGGAGCTACAGTTCCAATGAATTTCGCTGATTTAGGCCTGCAGGCAGGCCTTCTCAAGGCTGTAAACGACCTTGGGTACACAGACCCCACCCCCATCCAAGAACAGGCCATACCGCTCGCCCTTGAGGGACGCGACCTCCTAGGGTGCGCCCAGACGGGCACCGGCAAGACCGCCGCGTTCGTCCTGCCCGCTCTGCAGCGCATAGCTGAGTCCGCGGGCACGAGGCAGCCACAGCCAAGCGGACCCAGGCAACATGCCGGCCGCACCCCTACCGCCGCTCTCGTGGTGACTCCCACCAGAGAACTGGCAAGCCAGATAGACGAGGTCGCCCGCGCCTGCGCCAAGTACACCGGACACAAAGTGGCCGCAGTGTACGGCGGAGTCGGATATGACCCTCAGCTCAAGAAACTCCGCAGGGGCGTCGACCTTCTCGTGGCCACCCCCGGTCGCCTCTTGGACCTCCAACAGAGGGGTGAGGTAGATCTGTCGCAGGTGAGCATCCTAGTCCTCGATGAGGCAGACCGAATGTTGGACATGGGCTTCTGGCCCGATGTGCGCAGGATCCTTGCGCTGCTACCGAGCAAGCGCCAGAACATGCTCTTCTCGGCGACCTTGTCCAAGGATGTCATGCGCGTCGCCGGCCCGATGCTCCACGACCCAGCGAGGGTCGAGGTCACTCCTAGCGCCACACCGGTGGAAGCCATAACTCAGGCCGTGTATCCGGTCGCCGAACCGCAGAAGATCGATCTGCTGGTCCGCCTGCTCGAAGAGGAGAAGTCCAACCGCGTGTTGGTCTTCACTCGCACCAAGCACCGCGCCGACCGAGTGTGCCGTCACCTCGAGCGCAACCGCATCAAGGGTGCGGCGATCCATTCCAACCGGACCCAGGCCCAACGACAGAGAGCGCTGGACGGGTTCAAGGACGGTACCTACCGCGTGCTCGTGGCTACAGACATCGTTGCCCGCGGCATCGACGTGGACCGCATCTCGCACGTCATCAACTATGACCTCCCTTCGCAACCTCAGGATTACGTACACCGCATCGGGCGCACCGCGCGCGCCGGCGCCACTGGTTCTGCCATCACCTTCTTGGCTGCCGAACAGGCGGGCGAGCTGCGCCAGATAGAGTTGCTGCTGGGTCAGACCCTGCCGTGCCAAGACCTCGAGGGCTTCACCTACATGGAACGCCTGGTCCCCAGCCCGGACCGTACGGCTATCAAACCCAAACCGCGGCTCGTATACAACGGGAGCAAGCGCAGGCGCCGCTGAATCAGGGGCCAGGTGCTAGCATGAGCGGATGATCGAGCTCAGCATCGAGGTCGCCCAACCTCACGAGGTCTTTGCCATCCTCGAGCTCATCGAAGAGCTCCTCACGGAGCTTGAAGACGAGCGGGTGGACATCCCATGGGTCAATCGCGAGAAACTTCACGCCGACATCAGGCGGAATCTGGACACCGAGTCCGGGACCAAGTACGGCCCGGGTCGGCTGATGGCGATCCTCGCCAAGGACTCCAACGGCGTCGCAGTCGGCTTACTCACCCTCGTAGAGAGCTTCGCCCTCTACGCCGGAGGCGAGTACGGCGTCATAGATGACATGTACGTCCGTCCTGAGTACCGCGGCCAAGATGTCGAACGACAACTGCTTGACGAGGCCGTGGCAATAGCTACCCGGCGCGGGTGGTTCCACCTGGACATCACTGGGCGCGAGGGCGATCGCAACGAACGCGCCGCTCGTTTCTCCCGAGGACTGGGGTTGTAGGGCTTGGACGAGGCCGTTGACGGCACCGCAACCTTGACCGGATTGACTACGGCCGACGTCCGGGAGCGGGTCGCTGCTGGTCAGATCAATGCCGCCCCGCGCCCAGGAGGCCGTTCGGTCTGGGGAATCGTCTTCAGCAACGTCTTCACCTGGTTCAATCTGATCCTCGGCGTTCTTTTCGCAGCCGTGATGATCTTCGGTTCGTGGAAAGACGGGATGTTCGGGATCATCCTCGTGGCAAACGCGGGCATCGGCATAGTCCAGGAATTGCGTGCCAAGATCGCGCTTGATCGTCTGGCCGTGCTGACCGCGTCTTCAGCCAAGGTGCTGCGTGACGGCGAAGAGACTGAGGTCCGCGTGACGGATGTCGTCTTAGACGACGTCGTCCGCGTGGTCGCAGGCGATCAGATAGTGGCAGACGGCGAGACCATCGCTTCTGACAGCCTTGAGGTGGACGAGTCTCTCTTGACGGGTGAGTCCGTCCCCGTCATCAAGGCGGTCGGCGACCGTCTCCTCTCGGGTAGCTTCGTGGTCGCGGGAGGTGGCACGTTTCGCACCACCGAAGTGGGAGCGTCCGCCTACGCCCAGCGGATAACTGGAGAGGGCAAGCGATACGTCAAGGTGAAGTCTGATCTGATGGCAGGCATCAACGACATCTTGTGGGTCATAGGCATCGGCATAATACCTGTGAGTGGCCTGTTGATTTGGGCTCAATTCCGGATGGGAGCAGGAACCGAGCAGGGCGTGACCAACACGGTGGCAGCCTTGGTGGCAATGGTGCCTCAGGGGCTGGTGCTGCTGACCAGCATCGCCTTCGCTCTGTCGGCTATCACGCTGGCCCGCCGCAAGGTCCTGGTCAGCGAACTCCCGGCGGTGGAAGGGTTGGCCCGGGTCGACGTGCTCTGCATCGACAAGACCGGCACCATCACCGAACCTCACCCGGCCTTCGAGCGCTTTGAATCTCTTGGCGACCAGCGTGACGGTGCCTCTGACTCCGAGCCGTTGGCCCTCCAGGTACTCGGCTGCATGGCCGCGACCGCCCAGAGTCGGAACTCGACTCTACAGGCTCTCGGGAACGTGCTTGCCGCGCCCGCTGAATGGAAGGTCGAAGACTCGGTGCCCTTCTCGTCGGCCCGCAAGTGGAGTGCCCTACGTATCGCCGGGCATGGCAGTTGGGTGCTGGGCGCGCCCGAGATCGTCGGGCCCTCAGACGCCGGCGCCCGAGCGTCTGAACTGGCGGCCTCAGGGCTTAGGGTCCTCCTCTTGTCCCATACGGACGCTCGTCTGACAGGTGACACTCTGCCGCCCGATCTCCGTGCGCTGGGTCTCGTGCTCTTCAGCGAGCGGGTGCGCGCCGACGCTCCTCGGACCCTAGCCTACTTCAAAGAGCAAGGCGTGCAGATAAAGGTGATCTCCGGCGACAATCCGGCCACCGTGTCTACCATCGCTCAGCAGGCCGGGGTGCCGGGAGCCGAGGATCCCGTGGATGCCCGTCACTTGCCCGAAGGCGAGGCGCTGGCCGATCTGATGGACAAGGCCTCAGTCTTCGGACGGGTGAATCCCGATCAGAAGAAGGCGATGGTCGAAGCCCTGCAAAGCCGAGGGCATACAGTCGCCATGACGGGTGATGGTGTCAACGACGTCCTGGCGCTCAAGAAGGCGGATATGGGCATCGCTATGGGCACAGGGACGGCCGCCGCCCGCACGGTAGCTCAGCTGGTCCTGGTCGACTCCAAGTTCGAGAACTTGCCGGGCGTCGTAGCTGAGGGGAGACGAGTGACCGCCAACATCGAGCGCGTGGCACATCTCTTCACCACCAAGAGTGTCTGGGCAGCCGTCCTAGCCGTCGCCGTCGCCATCATCGCCTCGCCCTATCTGATCTTGCCCCGGCATCTAACCATCATCGACGCTCTGGTGATCGGCATACCGGGGTTCTTCTTGGCACTCGCGCCCAATAATCGTCGCTACGTCCCCGGCTTCGTCTACCGGGTAGCCCGCTTCGTCATCCCCACCGGTCTGCTGGCCGCTGCCACCATGCTTTCGTCGTACCTGCTCATCCGCCACCTGGGAGCCACACCAGCGGAGGCAAAGACCATGGAGACCATCATCTTCTGCGTGATAGGTTGGCGGGTCATCGCCGTCATCGAACGCCCTCTGAGGGGGTGGAGGCTGACGATGGTCGTGAGCCTTCTCGTACTCCTGGTGATCCCCTTTGCCATACCCTGGGCCCGCGAGTTCTTCGCACTGGACCTTCCCGGCCCCACTCCGCTCCTGACCACGTTGGGCGCTTGTCTTGTCGCCTGGTTCGTCGTCGGACTCGGCTGGCGTATCGGTGATCGCCTTCCCTTCTGGAGAGAGCCGGCTGAACACTCGGAGCTAGAGCAGGTTATCGGGATTGAGTCCTTTCAGCTCGTCAGGAACGAACAGACCATCCTGGCGGACCAGCACGTCGTCGAAGTAGACCTCGCCGCCGCCCCATTCCGGAGTCTGGATCAGCACCAGATCCCAGTGGACGCTCGAGCGATTGCCGTTGTCCGCTTCTTCATAGGCCCTACCCGGGGTGAGATGCAGGCTGCCGCAGATCTTCTCGTCGAACAGAGTGTCCTTCATGGGCTTGGTGATGAGAGGATTGAGGCCCAAGGCGAACTCGCCCAGGTAGCGAGCTCCTTCGTCCGTGTCGAGCATCCGGTTCAGTCTCTCCCTTTCATTGGCGTCGGCATCGACGATGCGGCCCCCCTTGAGAGTCAGCCGCACCCGCTCGTAGGTGGTGCCGTCCTCCAGTGACGGAGTGTTGAACTGCACCGTACCATTGACCGAATCACGCACCGGCGCCGTGTAGACCTCGCCGTCGGGGATGTTGTTGGTGCCGGCGGCCTTCAAGACAGGTATGCCCGCGATGGAGAAGCTGATGTCCGTGCCCGGCGAAGTGATGCGCACCCGGTCGGTGCGTTCCATCAGATCCACCAGAGGATCCATGGCCTTGTCCATGCGTGCGTAGTCGAGGCCGAACACGTCTAGGCAGAAGTCCTCGAACGCCTCAGAAGACATTCCGGCCGCCTGAGCCGCGGAAGCCGTCGGATAACGGAGGAGCACCCACTTCTTCTTCAGATGCAGGCTCATCAAAGCTTCCGTGGCCAGACGCGAGGCCTCTAGGGTCGCGGCAGGCACGTCCGCCAACTCAGAGGCGTTGTCTCCGGCCATGATGAACACAGACGCATCGATGTCTGCGACTCGTGTTGTCTCCCACGCGGCCCGAAGATCCATCTGCGCACGATCCGCCCCCAACAGCCACGCCCGGCGCAGACTCGCGTCCCCATAGTCAACGAAAGGCAACGCGCGACGTTGATACGCAGCCTCCACGAGAGCCGTCAGGAGCGGGAGCGAGCCGGTCTCGCCTTCGATGAGCACCTTCTCGCCCTCTCTGAGGTCCAGCGAATGGTCGAGAAGATTGCGCGCCAGCGCGTCCAGACGTGGGTCTCTCATTTTCTGCTCCCTTTCTCCTCTGCTTCTCCACTCACGATCACCTTGTCACCCATCCTATCCCCACATCACTTCCAGGGCCATCACGCCTTCGAGCATCTGCACACAATGAACGTGTACAATCGGCCCAGGCGGAATGACATCCCGTACTCGCGATGCTCGTTGAGGTGCCCGACATGACGACATTGGTGACTCCCGAAGTCTGTTTGCGACCCGAACACCCCGTCGATGCTGATGCTATGCGGCATGTCAACGTCATGGCCTTCGACAGGGCTGCTGAGGCCGACTTGGTGGACTCCTTTCGCGCGGCCAAAGCCGTCACCTTGTCCGCGGTGGCCCTGCTCGGCGCAAGTGTGCCCGGCGCCGCCGACCTCTCTTCGTCCGCCCGGACGGCGCTTTGGACCGGTGAGGTCTATGGCGGCGAGGTAGTAGGGCACGTGCTGTTCGCGCCAGCGAGCGTCGACGGCGGACGAGGGGAGATACCGCTCTTGAGTCTGGCGTCGGTGGCCGTCCTGCCGGCAAATCAACGTCAAGGCATCGGCACTCTGATGGTGTCCGGCTGTCTGGAGTACTTGCGCGCTCGCCATCATCGAGGCGTGGTGGTGGTGGGCGATCCTGCGTATTGGCGGCGGTTCGGCTTCATCCAGGCCGACCGCTGGGGTCTGCAGAACGACCTGGGCATACCCAGTGAGAAGTTCCTCGCGGTGTCCTTGACTCCCGGGGTGCTCGGGGGAGTGTCTGGCACGGTGCGCTTCCGGCCCGAGTTCGCCTCGATCTTCGGCGCCGACTGACCTCCCTAGCTGGCCGTCGCGGCCTGGGGCAATTCGGGGAGCTCGTCGTCATAGAGCCAGGCGTCGAAGAAGGCATCGACATCGAAGCCGGCTAGATCGATGGTCTTCTCTTCGACTAGAGCGATGAAATCCTCGGTGGTCACGTTGCCATAGGCGTTCTCCTGCGCCCAATCCCACATGATCGAGAAGAAGAGCTCGTCTCCCACCGTCAGATGGAGCGCACGAAGAGTCAGACCCCCTCTTTCGTAGACCGCCGCCCCAAAGAGCTCCTCCGTTCCCGGATCTCCAGGCGGCACCGATGCGTCTCGTGACGCGTAGTCTATGGCATCGGCTACGCACACTTCCATGCCCTGAGCGCCGAACTCGTTCTCGAGCCAGAGCCAACTGGCGTACGTGGCGAAGCCCTCGTTGAGCCAGATGTCTTGCCAATCCGCCGGGGTCACGCTGTTACCGAACCACTGATGCGATAGCTCGTGTGACTGGAGCATCTCGGCCATGAAATCCTCAGCCATCGTCTGGGTGAGGGTGTCGCTGCCGAAGAGCGATATGGTCTGGTTCTCCATGGCGGACTCGTCGATAGTCGCATCCGGCACTACCACTCCATAGACCGCGAAAGGATACGGCCCGAATAGATCGGCGAAGAAATCGAGTGCCTCCCCAGTGCCACTGAACGCGCTGCTGGCTTCGCCGGCCAACTCAGGCGTGAAGTAGTTGCGGATGGGCACACCGTCTGGTGACACGCTCTCTTCCGGCTCCAACTCCCCGATGACCACCGAGGCAAGATAGTTGGCCATGGGCTCCTCCATCTCCCACACGAAGGTCTGCGCCGAACCGCGAGCCTGCACGTCCTGGAGCACCCCATTGCCGATCGCCACATAGGGCTTGGGCACGGTGAGCCGGAAGGAATATGTGGCCTTGTCACTGGGATGATCGTTGAGTGGATACCAGGTGGCGGCTCCCTCGGGTTCGTCCAGAGTGAAGACCGAATCGCCCGAGTGCTGCCAACCTTGCGGGTAGCCCTGAGCCGACTGCAGCGGCTGAGGCGTCCCCGAGTACGTCACCTCCACAGAGAACTCGGAGCCGGCAATGATGGTCTGAGGGCATTCCACGATGAGCTCCTGACCCTCCCGCCGGTGGCGCGCGGACACACCGTCCACGGTCAGGGCCTGCAGC
This sequence comes from uncultured Actinomycetes bacterium, assembly GCA_963718375.1. GTDB lineage: Bacteria > Actinomycetota > Thermoleophilia > RBG-16-64-13 > RBG-16-64-13 > RBG-16-64-13. The sequence goes on from CAVQZD010000005.1 coordinate 1,138,545, forward strand.
TCCAGGCCCGTGAAATCCAAGTGGAACTCGCCGAGCGCGACAAGCGCCCTGGCGGATAGCACCGCGCTACCAGAGAGGTAGCCGACTTCAGGATCACAGTCCAGGGAGAGGTCATAGTGCAGGACGTCGTATCCGCCATTGCCCGCCTGCGGGTAGTACGGATCACCGAGACCGGCCAACTCATCGGCGGAGAGCTCGCCTTCGTCCGTCACCCCAGCAGTCGTAGACGCAGACAAGGACGTGGGCGTCCCGGTCTCTTCAGTCGGTGCTTCGCACCCCAGCGACAGCATCGCAAGCGCCAGCAGCAGGATGACCAGCGCTGCCCATCGTCCTTGTCGCCCGAGTGACATCTGCACCTACCTTAGACTGACTGCGAGTATGTGAAGCATACAGCAACCCCGCGATCACTCCGAGGGCACAAAGGCCTGAGGTGATCAGCATCATCGCTTGGCTGCCCGCCTTGCCACCGCCGAACAGATGCTCCGCTAGCAGACCGCAGACTAGGGCTCCGATCGGGGTCGTGCCGGCAAACAGCAGCATGTAGATGCCCATCACTCGACCGCGAAGCTGTCCGGGCACATTCATCTGGATGCGGGTGTTGGCGGTGGTCGCCCACATGACCGCGGTAAAACCCAGCATGAACAACAGGACCACGGTTAGGGGCGTCCACACCGAGATCCCCACGCCGGCCAGGAGGAGTACGAAGACGCTCGCCGCCGTCAAGAGCAATCGTTGGCTGAGACCCCGTCGCGAGGCCGCGACCAAGCCGGCTATCACAGAGCCCGCACCCATGGCGGAGAACAGGAGGGCCAGCGTCGCCGCGTCCGCCGAGAGGATGTACTTGGCGACCAGCGGTAGGGTGGTGTTGAAGTTGTAGCCGAACGTCCCCAGCATAGACATCACCAAGATGATCACCATCACTTCGGGGGTGTGACGCGCGTAGTGCAACCCCTCACGCAGTTGCCGCCAGACCTTCCCCTTCTTCGCCCGAGGCACCAGATGGAGTTCGCTCACGCGCATCGCCAGCAGAGCGACGATGACTCCCAAGAAGCTCACCGCGTTGATGTAGAAGCAGGCCGCCATACCAAGCGTACTGATCACGACGGCCGCGATGGCCGGCCCGAAGATGCGTGCGCTGTTGAACAGAGTGGAGTTGAGAGCGATGGCGTTAGAAAGATCTTCCATGCCCACCATCTCGGGCACGAATGACTGCCGCGTGGGGCCGTCCAGAGCGTCCACCACGCCCCGAAGCCCCACGAGCACGAAGATGATCGCAACAGTTATTTGCCCGCTCGAAGTCAGGACAGCCAGCAGCAGAGCCACGGCGAACTGGGCACTCTGGCTCGCTATGAGGACCCGCCGCTTGGGCAACCGGTCGGCGAGCACCCCGCCATGGAGTGCGAACAGCATGATGGGCAAGAAGCGGATAGCGGTCGTCAGGCCGAGTGCCAGCGGGGAGTCGGTCATGGTCAGGACGAGCCAGCCAAGAGCCACATCCTGCATCCAAGTGCCGGTGAGAGATACAAGTTGGCCGAACCAGAAGAGCCGGTAGTTCCTGCTGTTGAGCGAGCGGAACGCATAGAGCGCCCGCCGGGGGATCAGGTGGACCGATCTCATTCCTCTCTCACCTTCTCGGCTGCCGCCGTCAACCTCTCCAAGGCAGCCACCACCCCCTCCAAGTCGTCCCCCAGTTCCCGAGCCAGCCCCTCCATGAAGGGTGTGGTGAACTCGGCAAGCTCGCCGGCTAACGAGCGGCCCGCATCGGTCAACTCCAGGGGGATCTGCCGGCGGTCGCTTTCACTGCTGCCGCGGGCTACGAGACCACGATCCACCAATTTGGCTACCAGTCCGCTGGTGGTCGACATAGTCACGCCGAGAGCTTTTGCCAGCCCTCCGGTCGTGATACCGGGAGAGCGCCGGACCTGAAACAGCACGCGTAGTTGCGGCAGCGTGAGCGCTGAGTGCTCCCACTGCCGGAGTCGCAGGCTGTCTGTGTCACGCACGATGTGCCAGTACGCGCCGCGCAGACGTTTGCTTAGTGATCGGGGTGGTTCGGTGTCGTACATGGCAGATATGATACGGCACCACCGTACTATTTGGTAGTGCCAAACTATCCGCCGATGATGACGGCGACAATGTCTGGCCCCCAGTCAGCTACAGGCGAGCCAGTTCATCCCGGTCGAAGAGCGGCCACTCAGCGGGACAGCCGTCCTTGGTCGCTTCGACCCCCCCACCCCGGCCGAGTACCTCGCCGATCTCTGCCACCTCGATGCCGGCCGCAAGCAGCGCCTCGACCAGACTGCTAGTGTCGGGGGTCGCGCAGGTGATAAGCAGGCTGCCCGAGCCGATCAGACCCAGGGGATCGAGACCGAGCGCCTCGCACAGACGCTTGGTCTGTGGATAGACCGGGATGCTCTCCATATCTATGCGCAGCCGGCGCCCGCCGGCTGCGCCCAACTCCCGCACGGCGGTCGCCAGGCCCCCTTCGGTCACATCGTGGAGGGCGGTCACCCCTTGGAAGCCTCGGGCGATGCGCGCTTCGTCCAATATGCCCATGCGTTCAAGGAAAGCGGCGGCTTCGGCCAGCTCCCCCGCGGGGATGCCGGCTCTGGACAGTCGTGACCCATACTCTCGCGCCAGCAGTCCCGTCCCCTCGACGGCCACCCGCTTGGTCAGCAGGATGCGGTCGCCCTCCTGCATGTTCTTCTTGTCGAGCAAGTCCGCACGCATCGCCACGCCCGCCACGGCACCGACTGCCACTATGCGCGACACCGCATCGGTCGTCTCAGTATGGCCCCCGACCAGCAGAAGGTCCTGGGCCTTGCAGACCGACGTGAGCTGACGCATGAACCAAAGGGCCTGGGCGGCACTGGAGCCTTTAGGGAACAGAAGGGTAGCGAGAAGCCAGCGAGGCTCCGCACCGCTCGCGGCGACGTCGTTGGCGTTGGCGAGCACCAAGTACTCAGCCATGGATTCAGATGCCAGCGTGACAGGGTCCGAAGCAAGGACGAGTGCCTCAGCTCCACCGATCTCAAGGACAGCGGCATCTTCGCCGATCGCGGCTCCGACCAGGACAGACGGGTCAGGCTCGATCTCCCCCAAGCCCGCCTCCAGCAGGGCGGCCGGCAGCTTGCCGAGTGGCAGAGGAAGACCGTAGCTGATGATGTCACGAGCCTCCCAGAGGTCATCCACCACGAAGTCGCTCTCGGTAGCCTCGCCCTCGCCGGCATCCCGGGGACCGTTGCTCAGGAACATCGTCAAGGCTCCGGCGCGCACTCCCGCCTCGATGTCGTAGACGTGATCACCCACGAGCAGCAGCTCTCCGGTCTCGACTCCGAGCTCGGCCGCGACATGAAGCACGGCCTCGGGTGACGGTTTGGGGTCCAAGGGGAGGTCACGGGTCACCACGCAGCTGAAGTCATCCTGGGCGATGTCCTCGAGCCCCAAAAATGCCCTATCCACCGCTTCCCGGCGGTTTCGGGTGATGATAGCCATGGGCACGCCGGCGTCCCGGATCAGAGCCACCAGCTCTGCGGCCCCCCTGTTTGGCTCGCAGCGCGCCGCCGCTTCCATCTCCGCCTCTATGAGCACCGCTTCCTTGCGAAGCCGCCTCTCCGGCTCTTCTATCGCGGCCAAGAACTCGAGCAGCCCCATCCCCACAGGACAGCCCACAGCCTCATGTATGGCCTTGAAATCGATCGCGCCGGGCCGGGTGAGAGTACCGTCGAAGTCGAACGCTACCGCGGCTATCCTGAAGGGCCTGCCGCCTAGCAGCGGCCTTCTTAGTGGGCTTCCTTTGGGAGAGCGAGTCTTACCGTCACCGTTCTGTGCCGCAACGCCCAAGTAGGCCCCCTCAAAACTGGACTAGCTGAGCTGGGTAGAGCGACGCGCCTGTCGCAGGGCAAGTAGACCCATAAGGGTGGCGAAGGCCAGAATGACGCCCAGGCCTCTGAGCAGAGGTCTGACCTGCCAACCATCAATGAGCAAGGAACGCATGGCGTCGTAGACGTAGGTAGTCGGATTGACAGTGGCGGCCCACTTGAGCCAAGCGGCGCCGATGTACTCCTTAGGCACAAAGGTCGTGGAGAGGAATATCAGCGGGAAGAAGGCGAAGGTGGCGGCCTCTGCGGCCGCTGCGTTCTTGGTCTTGAGAGCTATGAAGACCGCATATCCGGCGAAGGCCATGCCCCACATGAAGGCGTAGACCAGCACCACTAGCAGGCTCAGCGGTCCGCCGGCGGCCCTCAAGCCGATAAGCATACCCAAAGCCAGGATCAGCACCACCTGCCCCACCAGCAGGATGGCTCCGGCGATCATCGGACCCCATATGAGCGACAAGCGCGAAGCCGGCGTCAGAAGGAGCTTGGTGAAGTACCCGGACTCGATGTCTCGAACCAGAGCCTGACCCGCCGAGCCGGCTCCGCCCACCGAAGCGGATACTATCGATACAGGGATGATGAAAGCCAGATAGGAGCCCTTGAAGCCAGGTAGACCGGCTACCGAAGAGAGCCCATAGTTGAATACGAACAGGAAGAAGATGCTTATCGCTATGTTGGGTATGAGCGCCGCCGGGGTGCGCAAGGTACCTCGAAGTGAACGGACCACCAGTGCCAGAACATCTTTCATGGCTCTTCCCCTTGTACGGCTAGCCGTTCTCCAGTCGCCCGCAAGAAGACGTCATCAAGGGTGGGCTCCGTGAGTCTGAGCCCCTGCAATTGGATGGCGGCTTCGTCCAGTGTCCTGATGAGCTGAGGAAGCTTGTACCTGGCCTCCGCGAAATAGCAGAGCAACTCGCTCCCCGCCATCCTCTGCTCTGGTGCCAAAGACCGTAGGGCGGCGGCCGCGCGCGCAGCCAGGTCGTCCGAGGCAAAGGTTAGGGTGACCACCTCGTTGCCGATGCTCTTCTTGAGAGCGGAGGGTGAGCCTTGAGCCACGATCTTGCCCCTATCGATCACCGCCACCTCGTCGGCAAGCCTATCTGCCTCCTCCAAGTACTGCGTAGTCAGGAATATGGTCATGCCCTCCTCACGGTTCAGACGTCTTACCTCTTCCCAAACCTGAAGACGACTCGCCGGATCGAGGCCCGTGGTGGGCTCGTCCAGAAACAGGATCTCCGGTTGATTGACCAGGGCCAGGGCCAGATCGAGCCTGCGCTTCATCCCCCCGGACAGCTGGGCCACCCGCTTCTTGGGCGGGAGTTCACCAAGTCCTACCGTCTCTAGGAGACGGCCGGCCGCTTCTCGGGCCGCGTCGGTACCGGAGCCGAACAGCCGGGCCTGCAGCGTGAGCAACTCCCGGGGCGTCATGAGAGAGTCAAGCCCCACCTCCTGCAGAGCCACGCCGATGCGATTCCTCACCTCAGCTTGGTCCTCCGTCACGTCGAACCCAGCGACCCGGGCACTCCCAGAGGTAGGAGCCAGGATCGTGGTGAGCATCTTGACTGTGGTGGTCTTGCCTGAGCCGTTCGGGCCCAAGAAGCCGAAGATTCGACCGGAGCTGATGTCCAGATCGACGCCGTCTACCGCGGTCAAATCCGCGAACCTGCGGACCAGAGCCCGGGCCACGATGCTGCGGTCTGACTTCTGACTAGCCAACTTCACCCCTCCTCGCCACCTCGCGAACCGTCGACACCCAACCGATCGAAGAGATCTAGGTCAGATAGTAGACGAGCACCGGGATGACCACTATGCTTATGATAGTGCTTGCCAAGACGACGGAGGACACCAGTTCCGCTTCATTCTTGTACCGGGTGGCCAGCACCGCGCAGATCACCGCGCTCGGCATAGCCGCTTCAAAAAGCACTACCGCCCTGGGAATGCCTGTGAGTCCGAACAGCCACACGGCCAAGAGTCCGAGACAGAAACCCCCAGCCATGCGGATGACACTCGCGACAAGAGTCGCGGGGAGTTCAGTGAAGCGCAGACCACGCATGGTCATGCCCAACACTATCAACATCAGAGGTACGGCAGCTCCGCCGACCAGATCGAGAGACCTCCCGACGACGTCGGGCAACTCCACGCCGGTCAGATTGAAGATCAGTCCGAACACGACCGCGTAAATGAGCGGGGTACGCACGATCTCCAGGAGCCCCTCTCTCAGTCCCTTGTGACCTGAAGCCATGTAGATGCCCACCGTATTGAGGAGAAGGGCATAGGGGATGTAGAAGAGCATCATCTGTGCCACTCCCTCCGGTCCGAAGGCCAGCGTGATTATCGGGAGAGGGATGTTGATGGCGTTCTGAAACACGACCGGCAGATAGAGCACCCGGTGTTTCTTCCAGGTGAGACCAAAGACCACCCAGGCCACGACGAAGGTCCCCACCACTATGATCAGGCAGGAAGCCCACATCTTGGCCGCGCCTTCCAGCACGAAGGTGGCCGAGTATAAAGAACTGAACACCAAACAGGGCGTAGCGACATACAGGCCCACGTTGACCAACGTCGACACGCTCGCATGACTTATCCGCCCGAAGATGTAGCCGACCGCGATGGCGAATAGGGTGGGTCCCATGATGCTCACGATCTGATGCATCTGACCAGGGTACACCACGTCACTTGGGCCGCGCGTCGCACAATCCGAGATGATATAAGTGCTAGGGATGAGCGAGCAGACTTTCTATCACTGGTTCGTTATCGGCTGGTTGGCCCTAGCCGTGATCACGTTCGTCTTACTGCTCTTCGTCCCGGCTCCTTACGGTCGGTTCACCCGCAGCGGCTGGGGGCCTCGCATCGGGTCCCGACTGGGGTGGATCTTGATGGAAACGCCCGCGCTCGTGACCTTTCTGGTGCTCTACGGAGTGAGCGACCGCAAGGCGAATATCGTATGCGTGGTCTTCGTGGCTATGTTCGCCACACACTACGTGCACCGGGCTCTCATCTACCCCTTCCGCATACGCAGCAGCCGCCAGAGCATCACTGTGGCTGTGGTATTGATGGGAGCTGCCTTCAATGTCGGGAACGGCTACCTGAACGGCCGCTACCTCTTCACGCTGGGTCCGGCACCCAGCGTCTCGTGGCTCGCGGACCCGCGCTTCTTCATCGGCGTGACTTTCTTCATCCTCGGATTCTCACTCAACCAGTATGCGGATCGCGTGCTCATGGGACTCCGCGCGGACGGTAACGCCGGGTACCAGATCCCTAGCGGCGGGGCATACGAGCTGGTGAGCTGCCCTAACTACCTGGGCGAGATGGTGGAATGGGGCGGATGGGCGCTCGCCTGCTGGAATCCCGGGGCCCTAGCCTTCTTCGTCTGGACGGTGGCAAACCTTGCCCCCCGAGCGATCTGGACCCACCGATGGTACCGAGAGACCTTCCCCGACTACCCCGCGGAACGCAAGGCTATCCTGCCCTATGTCGTGTGACGCCTGCGCCGTCCCGTAGTCCGGTCACCGGCTGCGCTAAAATTGCGGCCACAGACATCTTGCGGCAAGGCGATAACCGGGAGCTGACAGGCAAGTGAGATACAAGGCAAGTCGGGTAGGAGGCTCAGCGCCGATAACGCGGCCCGTCTTCTGGGTCATGCTCTCCATGGTGGCGTGGGAGTTGTTCCAGGGTCTGCGCATCGGCGCTGCCGTACCCACCGGATCTTGGCCGCTCAGCGCGGCCGACGCCATCTTTTTGCTTGCCCTGCCCGCCCTGTGCGCGTTCGCCTTCATCAGACTCTTTCTCGTGCTCACTCAGACCGGCCGCGGCACTCTCAACGTGTACGCTGCCTTGTCGAGTCCGTGGGCCTGGGTGTTCTGGCTGGGGATCTGCCTGGCCATGCTTGGACAGGGCGCCCATCTCGCCGGCTACGCGATCTGGCGCCAGGTAGACCCGGGGATCATCAGGGGTGATTTCGCTTCCCAGATCCAGTTCATGAACGTGAGCTTCGGGTACGCGGTCTTGGGACTCGGCATCTTCTTGGTCACCATCGCTACCCTGTTCCTGGGCCAAGGGGCATCGCAACCTCTGATGGGGCTGCAGAGGTTCTTGTTCATCGCCGGTTCTCTGGCCACCTACGGCGTGCTCGGTGTCGTCATCGGGGTGGGCGCGGGCCAGTACATCGCGACTATCGCCGTGACGGCCACACTCACGGTCAGCGGCTTCTTGTTGATGCCCCCCTACGAGATAACGTACGACCCGATAGCGGCATTCATAGTCCCCGGATCAGCGTTGTCCTGCTTGATCGTGCTGATCTGGACCCTGGTAGTCGGAGGGCAGCCCAACTTCGGCTAGAAGGATGCTGGGCTATAATCGCGCCTTGCCCGGGTCCGGGCGTTCCGCGGAGTGGTGTCCGAGATGGCTTAAGGAGCACGACTGGAAATCGTGTAGGCGGTGATAAACCGTCTCGAGGGTTCGAATCCCTCCCACTCCGCCTAGATCCTGCGCCATGAGGGGCTCGTCTCACATCAGGCCTGGATTCCGAACCCGCGAGGGCGCGAGCGTCAAGGAGACAGTCCAGTGGACTGTCGAGTAGCGAGCGGTCTGAGCCGAGCCGGAGGCGAGGCGAGGACGGCGATTGCGAAGCAAGCGCGGCGAATCCCTCCCACTCCGCCTAGTACCGACAACATCGGGGCGCATCTCGCCTAAGGCCCGGATTCCGAACCCGCGAGGGCGCGCCTACCCTGTATACTGCCCACCGACCGTGCTAGGTGGGGAGCCAGCGGTGCCCTGTACCCGCAATCCGCTTTAGCGGGACTGAATTCCCACCCGAGGAGCGGGTCTGTGAGGTCTGACGCAGGCAAGTGGTGTTGACGGCCAGGTCTCGCGCAATGAAAATCCGTGAACCGGGTCAGGACCGGAAGGTAGCAGCCCTAAGCGGACTCTTTCATGTGCCGCGGGGTAGCTTGGCTTGAGCTGGCTACCGGCGCACGCTTGGAGACTTGTCTTCGACGGTGGGTGCACGGTCGTTTTGTTCTTCTCGATGAGGGCATTCAGCCGTGACCGGGACTCTTACCGACATCCTCATCGTCGTTGCGGCGGCAGTGGTCGTGACCCTGCTCTTCGCCCGTTTGCGACTTCCGCCTCTGGTCGGCCTCTTCGTGGCTGGGGTGCTGATCGGCCCGCATGCGCTTGCGCTGATCAGAAGCCCGGAGCAAGTGGAACAGTTGGCCGAGGTCGGCGTGATCTTTCTCCTCTTCGCGCTGGGCCTTGAGTTCTCGTTCCGGCGGATGGCTCGGCTCGCCCGCGTGATCCTGCTGGCAGGTCCTTTGCAGGTCATGATCACCGGCGCTGCCGCCTTCGGTGTGGCCAAGGCCTTTGCCCTCTCCAACCAGCACGCGGTGGTCTTAGGCGCTCTGGTGGCACTCAGCAGCACCGCAGTAGTGCTGAAGACTATGACTGAGCGAGGCGAGATCGACACGCCTCTGGGCAAGAACGCGCTGGGCATATTGATATTCCAGGACATCCTCGTGGTACCGCTGATGCTGGTGTTGCCCCTGCTGGGTGGTAACAAACCGGAGTTGCCTCTCAGCACCCCGCTGCTGATTGCCGCTGCGGCGGGCTTGGTGGTTGCCGTGGTGGTATTGGCCAAATGGGTAGTACCTTGGATGCTCTACGAAGCGGCCAGAAGCCGCAGCGCCGACATCTTTCTCATGGTGGTTGTGGGGGTCTGTTTTGCGGTAGCGGCCGCGTCAGCGTGGGTCGGCCTCTCCTTGGCTCTGGGAGCGTTCCTGGCCGGACTGATCATTTCGGAGTCTGAGTACGGTCATCAAGCCTTGGGACTTGTCACGCCGTTCCGCAACCTCTTGGTGAGCTTCTTCTTCGTCTCGATGGGCATGCTCCTGGACCCGGCCTTCTTGGCGGCTCACTGGTGGCTGGTATTACTGGCCACCGTCGGACTGATGGTCTTGAAGACCGTGGCCGGCACCGTAGCCATACAGGCTCTACGCTATCCGTTCCGCGTGTCACTGGGTACCGGGCTGTCACTGGCCCAGGTCGGCGAGTTCTCATTCGTACTCGCCGCGGTCGCGGTCAGCAACTCCCTGCTCACCGAGCACTTGCGGCAAGGCTTCTTGGCGGTGGCGGTGCTCTCAATGGCGGTGACCCCCGCGGTGATGAGTCTCTCGGGCCCCCTGTACCGCGCGCTGCATGGGCTGAGCGCGGGTCGGCGTGCCGACGACGCGGAAGCCGAGACTGCTGGCACCGAGGCCGGAGGCCTGGCCGACCACCTGCTCATCATCGGTTACGGCATCAACGGCCGCAACCTGGCGCAAGCCGCACGAGAGTTCGGCTTCGCCCATGTGGTGGTAGAGATGAACCCACAGACCGTTCGCCAAGAAGTGGCGCACGACGAGCCCCTACTCTTCGGCGACGCCACCAACGAATCCGTACTCATGCGTGCGGGGGTCACCAAAGCCAAAGCAGCCGCGGTCGTGATAGGTGACGCGGCCGCCACCCGCGGTATCGTGGCTCAGTTGCGGCGACTCAATCCGAAGCTGCACATCATCGCGCGCACCAGGTTCATCTCTGAAGTGCAACCTTTGTACAACTTGGGAGCCAGCGACGTGGTGCCTGAGGAGTTCGAGACGTCCGTTGAGATATTTCGTCGCACCGCTCACTATTTTGCGCTGCCCGAACAAGACATCAGCAGACTGGAAGAGACCATCAGGGCCGACCATTACGCTCTGCTGTGCTGCGCCCTTGACACAATTCCGACGCAGCCCGAACAGAGGTCTTCGCCCACCCGACGCCGCAAGGGGAGCGACCAAGGCGACTGATATAATCGCGGCACCCCGCGAGTCATCGGTCAAGGAGTCGCTCGGCGAATGTCAGTCTCTCTGTATCGCAAGTACCGGCCGGCGCGCTTCGAAGACATCATCGGGCAAGAACATGTGGCCCGCACGCTGATGAACGCCATCACGAGCGACCGAGTGAGCCACGCCTACTTGTTCACCGGACCACGAGGCACCGGCAAGACCTCCACAGCCAAGATCCTGGCCATGGCGCTCAACTGCGAGGCCGGCAACGGCCAAGCGACGACCGAACCCGATGGCACCTGCCCGAATTGTGAGGCCATCCGCCGAGGCAGCTCGATGGACGTTGTGGAGATGGACGCCGCCTCCAACCGAGGCATCGACGATATCCGAGACCTAAGGGACAAGGTCCATTTCGCCCCGGTCGAGGGCCGCATGAAGGTCTATATCGTAGACGAAGTCCACATGCTTACTCCCGAGGCCTTCAATGCTCTCCTAAAGACCCTGGAAGAACCGCCGGTGCATGCCGTGTTCGTCCTCGCCACCACCGAGCCCCACAAGGTGCCGGCCACCATCCTCTCTCGTTGCCAGCGCTTCGACTTCCGCCGCCCTTCGGTGGGGGAGGTCGTGCAGGTGCTGAGTCGAGTGGCCGCCCAGGAGGGCATCGAGACCGACGAGGCGGCTCTAATGGTCATAGCCCGCGCAGCGGGCGGCAGTTTCCGTGACGCGCTCGGCATCCTGGACCAACTCTCCACCTACACAGGCAGCAAGGTGGGCCTGCGAGAGACGTTGGATATCCTGGGGGTGGTCCAGCACGATCTGCTGTTAGAGATCGTTGACGTGGTCCGTGAGCACGACACTCAGGGGGCGTTGCTGCTCGTCGAGCGACTGAGCCAGAGCGGCACCGACTACGCCCAGTTCATCAAAGACCTGCTTGGCCACCTACGCGACCTGTACGTGATCCGGCACACCCAGGAGACTCCAGCCAGCGTGGCGGCCACTGACGAGCAACTACAGAGACTGCGGAGCCAGGCCGCGCAGACTCCCACAGAGCTGCTGGTCACCCTACTCGATCTGCTGGGCGATGCCCTGCGCTCTATCCGTCAAGGCTCGGATTCCCGGCTCGAGTTGGAGCTGGCCTTGATCAAGTTCACTGCCTTGCGAAGCGGCGTGGCGGCTGCGCCCGTCGCGGTCGTCCCCGTCGCGCCGGCTACGCCATCAGCGACTGCGCCGTCGAGTGCCGCGCCGTCGGCAGCCCCACCATCAGGAGCTGCGCCGGACAAGCCGGCGAGAGAGGTGAAGGCGCCTGAGGCGCCCGCCCCCACTCAGGCGAAGCCGAGCGACACGGAGCAGCCGGTGGACGCAGAGTCTGCTGCCACAGAGGGGTCTGCAGCGACCGAGAAGGCGCCGGTCGGCGGAACTGAGGCCACCATCCCCCCGGATCTTGACCATTTGAAGCGGGCTTGGCCCGTGGTGCTGGAGGCAGTCAAGAAGAGGCAGCTCAGCCTCGCGGCTGTCTTGGGGGAAGGCGTGCCAGAGCGACTGGAGGGCGACACGCTTGTCATCAAGTTCCCAGCGGGCTACGGCTTCCAGGCCGGACAGGTGGCGCGCGGAGACAATCCCCAGGTGATCACTGAGGCCTTGAAGGAGATGACGGGCAGGCCGATGCGCATCGCCACAGAGATAGCCCCGGAGTCTGAGCAAGGCCCGGTCAGGCAAAACGAAGATGCTAGAATCCTCTCCAACGACGAGTTGATGCGCAGGTTGAAGCAGGAATTCAACGCGCAAGTACTCGAAGAAGATACCCACCGCTAGACGCGCGGAGGTCACCTGGTGAGCCCCGACTACCAGAAGATGATGAAGCAGGTGCAGAAGATGCAGGCCGACATGGTCAAGGCCCAGGAAGACTTGGCGAACGAGACCGTTGAAGCCTCAGCCGGCGGCGGCATGGTAACGGTCGAGGTCACCGGCGCCCTAGAGCTGACTACCATCAAGATAGCTCCCGAAGCTGTGGACCCTGACGACGTCGAGATGCTGCAGGACATGATCGTCGCGGCCGCCAATGAAGCCCTTCGCTCGGCCCAAGAGCTTGCCAACAAGAGGATGAGCGGCATCACTTCAGGCATCAACGTCCCCGGACTGCCCTTCTAGCCGAGACCACAGGCCCGGAAAGACGAGCCTGCCCTCTCCCGGATATAAGCCAATGTTCAGCCCCACAGTCCAGAAGCTGATAGACGAGCTGGCCAAGCTCCCCGGCATCGGACCCAAGACCGCGCAACGCCTGACCTTTCACCTGCTCAAGCTGCCCCCAGAGGATGCTCTGCCCCTCGCACAGGCCCTGGTGGACGTCAAAGAGACCGTGCATTTCTGCGCAGACTGCTTCAACCTGACCGAAGAGGAGCTGTGCCCGATCTGTAAGGATGAGAGGCGCGACCGCTCGCTCATATGCGTCGTCGAGGAGCCTGGTGATGTGGTCAGCATCGAGCGCACCCACGAATACCGAGGGCTCTACCACGTACTGGGGGGAGCGCTGTCGCCTCTGGACGGCATCGGTCCGCAGAAGCTGCGGCTGGCCGAACTGTTCGCGCGGGTCCGCTCAGGGGGAGTGATCGAGGTGATAGTCGCCACCAACCCGAATATGGCCGGCGAGGCGACCGCGCTGTTCATCGCCGAGGAACTCAAAGACGTCACGTCCGAGGGCTCCCTGCGGATCACGCGACCCGCGGCCGGGCTGCCGATGGGCGGTGACCTGGAGTACGCGGACGAAGTGACCCTCAGCCGAGCGTTCAGCGGACGGCGGGAGCTCTAGAAATCCGCTAGAATCCATGCGTTGCAAGACCCCGACAGTGGAGCGCTGATCCAGGTGGCCGATAGAGAAGATACTGGCTTGTCAGGCCTGCCTACGAAGCTGGATGCCCTAGGCTCAGAATACGTCGTCATCGGCGACAAGCAGCGCGAGTCTGAGCGCACCAACATCGTGGTGATGAAGTTCGGAGGCACCTCGGTGGCCGACACCGCCTGCATGAAGCGCGTGGCCACACGCATCGTCGAGGCCCGCGAGCAGGGGCATCCGGTAGTAGCCGTCGTGTCTGCACGTGGCGACACCACCGACGAGCTCATCGAGATGGCCAAAGAGATATCCGAGAACCCGCCGGCCCGAGAGATGGACATGCTGCTCTCTGCCGGCGAGCGCATCTCGGCCGCTCTAGTGGTTATGGCCATCCATGAGTTGGGCTATGAGGCTATCTCGCTCACCGGGTCTCAGGCCGGCATCCTGACGGACACGGCGCACACCAAGGCCAAGATCCTGGACATCAAGCCCGAACGCATACGCAAGTCCTTGGACGAAGGCAAGATCGTGCTCGTCGCCGGCTTCCAGGGAGTATCTACCGAGCGCGACGTCACCACCCTCGGGCGAGGCGGTTCGGACACCACAGCGGTCGCTTTGGCTGCCGCGCTCAAAGCCGAGGCCTGCGTGATCTTCACCGACGTGGACGGTATCTACACCACCGACCCGCGGGTCGTACCCGAGGCCCGTAAGCTCGACTTCATCTCCAACGATGAGATGCTCGAGCTCACGGCAGGCGGCGCAGGGGTCATGATGCTCCGCAGCATCGAGGTGGCGAACCGCTTCGACGTACCTCTCTGGGTACGCTCCAGCTTCACCGACAACCCAGGCACTCTCATCGGTAAGGATGAAAGGAAAATGGAACAAGCCATCATCTCCGGGATCACGTATGCCCTCGACGACCTCAAGGTCACCGTCCATGAACTCCCGGACAAGGTGGGAGTGGCGGCGCAGGTCTTCTCAGCCCTCGCTCAGGCGAACGTCAACGTCGACGTGATAATCCAGAACGTATCCGCAGGCGGCGCGGCCGATATCTCCTTCACGGTGGCGGAGTCTGACCTGCCCAAGATCGAATCTGTGCTCGGCAGACTGAAGGCCGAGATAGGATTCTCCTCGTACGACGTAGACACCGATATCGCCAAGGTCACGCTCGTAGGCGCCGGCATGCGCACCTACCCGGGCATCGCCGCCAAGATGTTCGAAGTCCTGGCTGAGGAGAAGATCAACATCGAGATGATCTCCACCAGCTCTATCAAGATAAGCTGCGTCATCAGGCAGGAGCACGCACAGAAGGCGGTCAAGGCTATCCACAAGGCCTTCAAGCTGCATGACGTCACCGCCACGCGCGAAGAGATACTGAGCTAGTCGACCGCCGTCACGGTACGCGGCGCGAACGTTTCAGCAAGCGGCGCGGCGGATATCTCCTTCACTGCGGCGCGATGACACAGGGGAGGTCACTTGGAAGGCATCAAGGTCGAAGATCTGCACAAGCAGTTCGATCCGCCCAAAGGCCCCGTGGCTGTCGACGATGTCTCCTTTGAGATCGAGGAAGGCGAGATCTTCAGTCTGCTGGGGCCAAACGGAGCGGGCAAGACCACGACTATCTCAATGCTCTCTTGCCTGCTCAAACCCGACGGTGGCGAAGCGACCGTAGGCGGTTTCTCGGTACAGCAGCAGGCAGACCAGGTCAAGGCTCTGATCGGGGTGGTCCCGCAGGATATCGCGCTGTACGAGGATCTCAGTGGACGGGAGAACCTGATGTTCTGGGGGCGCATGTACCGCCTCAAGGGTGCCAGGTTGGACAAGCGTGTGGACGAAGTCCTTGAACTCATCGGGCTTGCGGACCGCCAGAAGGACCGTGTCGCCAAGTACTCAGGCGGCATGAAGCGGCGCGTCAACATCGGAGCCGCGCTCCTGCATGAACCCCGCTTCCTTTATCTAGACGAACCGACGGTAGGCATCGATCCACAGAGTCGCCGCTCGATACTCGATGGGGTGAAGGACCTCAACGCCGGGGGCGTCACCGTGCTCTACACCACGCACTATATGGAAGAGGCCCAAGAGCTCTCTCACCGCATAGGCATCATGGACGAAGGCAAGATGATAGCCGTAGGCACGCAGGCGGAGCTGGTGCGCCTGGTGGGCGAGCGCACGCGCATCGACTTGGCTCTGGACCATGGCGCAGAGGATCTGGTAGAAGCCTGGCGCAAGCTGCCGGGGGTGTCCAACGTCTCGAAGCCCGAGAACGAGCGGATGTGGCTGGACGTAGAGGATGCCAACGTCCTGATGCCGGACCTCTTCGAGACCGCCCGCGCCTCCGGGTCCCGCATCACTGAGATCAGCCTGGCAGAGCCCAACCTGGAGATGGTGTTCCTGCACCTCACCGGCCGGGCACTGCGAGACTGAGGCGAGTCCTCAGGGAATCGGGGATAGTACGTGCGGGCCTTCAGCATAGCGCTCAAGGATCTGCGTCGCTCCTTCCGCAGCCCGGCGGGCCTGGCAATGATGCTGGTGGCACCCTTGCTGCTCGCCTTCGTGCTGGGATCGGCGTTCGGCTCCGGTGACAGCTTCGCCATCGACCCCGTCAAGACGGTAGTCGCCGACCTGGACGAGGGCGCCGGGGCGGGCGGGCCCTCCGCCGGCGCGGCACTCAGCGCCGCTCTGCAGAGCGAAGAGCTCTCAGACCTCTTGGACGTCACCGTGGCGCCCACCGCGGAAGCCGCCAGGCTCGACGTGGACGAGGACCGCGCCGACGTGGCCGTGATCATCCCGGCCGGCCTCTCCAGCGCACTGGTCGCAGGCGCCGGCGAGGGGGCGCCCGGGTCACCTTCCGCGGTGGAGGTCTACCGCAACCCCGCATCCTCGGTCGGGCCTTCCATAGTCCAGGCGGTAGTCGAATCGGTGGTCCAATCGCTGGAAGGCGGCCGTGCAGCGGCTTCGACCGCGGCCATACTCGGAGCGACCCGTGGTGTGACCGACACAGATGAGCTCGCCCGCTTGGCTCTTGCAGCCGCCACCGACTACTCCTCTCGGGCTGTGGCGGATCCCCCCGTAGCTCTGCAGCAACGCACGCCTATCATCGACCCCGCCAAGGACCAAGCGGGTCCCAACGTGGCCAGCCAAGTGCTGGTGGGCATGATGCTCTTCTTCATATTGTTCGGCGCCGCCACTCCCGCGCGCTCCATCCTGGATGAACACCGCGAGGGGACGCTCCCCCGGCTCTTCACCACCCCCACCCGCCGCAGCGTCATACTGGGCGGCAAGTATCTGTCGGTGCTGCTGGTGGTGTTGGCCCAGATCATCATCCTGCTGGTCGCTGGTCGCCTGCTCCTGGGGGCCCGATGGGGCGAGGTCGGACCGGTGACGGCGCTGACCGTGTGCAGCGCCCTCGTGGCAACATCGCTGGGGCTGCTCACGGTCTCCTTCGCCAAGACACCCGCCCAGGCCGGGGCAGGCGGCGCAGCCATATTCGTCTTCTTGGGGCTGATCAGCGGCAACTTCACCGGCACCATCGGACTCGACGGCGCCTACGCCGTCGTGCGCCGCATCAGCCCGCTTGGCTGGCTGATGGAGGGCTGGGACTCGCTCTTGTTCGGCGGTTCCTGGTCTGACATCTGGCTACCGGCGGTGGTCTCACTCGGCTTCGCCGCCGTGTTCTTCGGCATCGCCAGCCTGCTCTTTGGGAGACGATACGCATGAGGCGCGCGCTCCAAATAGCGGCACGGGAGCTGCTGCAGAACCGCCGGGACGGACTGGCGGCTCTCTTCACCATCGTCTTGCCCGTCGTCTTCACTGTGTTCCTGGGCCTGATCTTTGGTGGCGCCGCGACCACGACATTCCCCCTCGCGGTGGTCGACTCCGACAGATCGGAGGCGTCCCAGGAGTTCATCCAGAGACTCAAGGAATCATCGGTGCTTCGAGTCGTGGAGAGTGAGCTTGGCGACGTCGAGGACGCCGTCAAGAACCAGAAGGTCGCTGCCGGGCTCCTGATCCCAGAGGGCTTTGGGGCGGCCCTCGCCCCAGGACGACCAGGAGGGACTGCCGCGCTGACCCTTGTCAGGGTCGAGACGTCCAGTGGCGCCCAGTCAGTCCAACAAGCCGTCGCCGCCACTGTCTCCCGCTACAACGCAGTCCAGCTGGCGGCGGTCTCAGCCGCCGATCAGATATCCGGTGCGACCGGGGTACCACCGGACGCGGGGCTGCTGCAACAAGCCACCACAGTGGCCGACGCTGAGCTCTCTTCTCCGGCCATCACGGTGACCCCAGTGGAGGCCGGCTCAGCCGGCTCGGAGATCGCCGCCCAGGGTTTTGACCAGTCCTCCACCGGTGGTCTGGTCAACTGGGTGCTCTTCGGCATCATGGGCGTCGCCAGCATGACCGTTTGGGAGAGAAAGCAGGGTCTTCTGAAGCGACTCGACGTCGTGGGCGTCGGCGCCCCTCAGATCATCGGTGGCAAGATGATGGCGATGGTGGCCGTAACCTTGCTGCAACAGTTCTTGCTGGTGCTGGTGGGCGAGTTCGTCCTGGGGGTCGACTATCTCGACAGCCCGCTCGCGCTTCTGCTGGTCATGTTGTCGCTATCCGCGATGGCGGCCAGCTTCGGCCTGTTCGTGTCGGTACTCTTCAGGTCCGAGCAGGCAGTCATCGCTACCACCGTGATCTCGTCCCTGATGTTGGCCGCGATAGGGGGAGCCTGGTTCCCGCTGGAGGTCACCGGCGCGGGCTTCTCGCGCTTCGCGCACGTCCTACCTTCAGCATGGGTCATGGACTCTCTTCACGGCATCACCCTGGGCGGATGGGGCGTATCCGACGTCCTCCTTCCTGTGGCGATCGTCTGGGCCTGGGCGGTCGCGCTGTTCGGCCTTGCTATCTGGCGCTACCGCCCCGAGTAGAACCTCGCGGGCGCGGCCGGGGTCCTACTGACGGATGGTAGAATCTGCAGCCGAGAAGTCGGCCAAGGAGGGCCCATGAGCAAGGAATACCGGGTAGCAGTCGTAGGCGCGACCGGCGCCGTCGGCAGAGCGATGAGAAGCATCCTGGCCGAGCGAGACTTTCCGGTCAAGCAGCTGGTGGCTCTCGCCACCGCCAAATCGGCCGGTCTGAAGCTCGACTACCGCGGTGAAGAGATCACTTGCCAAGAGCTTACCTCCGACAGCTTCAAGGACGTCGACCTGGCCCTGTTCTCGGCCGGTGGCGGCACCTCGCTCAAGTTCGCGCCTATCGCCCGGGATGCCGGCTGCGTGGTGGTGGACAACTCCTCCGCCTGGCGGATGGATCCTACCGTGCCGCTGGTGGTGCCCGAGGTCAACCCCGACGATGTCGCCTGGCACAAGGGCATAATCGCCAACCCCAACTGCTCCACCATCCAGATGGTGGTGGCCATGAAGCCGCTTCATGACGAGGCCCAGATCAAGCGAGTGGTGGTCTCCACTTACCAGGCGGTGTCCGGCACCGGCAACAAGGCCATAGTCGAGCTCTTGGAGCAGACCCCACGAGTCATGGCCGGCGAGCCCGTGGAGCCCAAGGTATATCCACACCAGATAGCCTTCAACTGCCTGCCGCATATCGACGTGTTCCTCGAGGACGGTTACACCAAAGAGGAGCAGAAGATGGTGGACGAGACCAAGAAGATCATGGGTGACGACTCCATAGGAGTCTCCGCCACCTGCGTGCGCGTGCCCGTGCAAAACGCCCACTCCGAGTCGGTCAACCTGCAGTTCGCAAGGCCGCTCAGTGTCGAGCGAGCGCGCGAGTTGCTGGCCGCGGCCCCGGGCGTGAAGCTCGTGGACGATCCGGCCCGATTGGCCTACCCGATGCCGATAGACGCCTCGGGCCAAGACGACACCTACGTGGGTCGCGTCAGGCTCGACCCGACCGCCGAGAACGCGCTTAACCTCTGGGTGGTCGCGGACAACCTGCGCAAGGGCGCGGCTCTCAACGCGGTGCAGATAGCCGAGTTGCTGGCCGAGCGCGACTTGGTTCGCGTGCCCGCGTAAGCCGGCACCGCGCCGTGCGTCCAGGAGTGACTAAGGCGCACCGGATGGGTCTGGGCGCCAAGCTGGCCGTAGCGCTGGCAGTGGTCGTGACGGTGGTCGTGACGGCCGTATGGTCCTCGTCCTGCGGGTTCTTCGATGCCTCGCGCGTCGAGACCGCTGAGTACACCTTCGAGAGTGCAGACCTGCCGCAGGCTTTCGATGGTCTGCGCGTCGCCTACGTGTCCGACATACACCGAGGACCGTACGTCTCTGAGGCCGACGTGGGACTGGTCGTAGACCAGGTCAATGCGCTGCAGGCCGACCTCGTCCTGCTGGGCGGCGACTACGTGTATATGGGCACCAAGTACGAAGCGTCCGCTTTCGCCCAACTCCAGCGCCTCAAGGCTCCGCTGGGCTGCTACGCGGTGCTCGGCAACCACGACCACGGACGCCCCGACAGCGCCGACCCCGGTCCGGGCAACGCCATCAAGGCTGCCGCCGAGGCCGGTATCCCCCTGCTCGTCAATGAGGGTGTCTGGTTGCAGAAGGACGGAGAGCGGATACGACTCGGGGGAGTGGACGACTTCAAGGCCGGCACCAGCGACCTGGACCCCGTCATAGAAGACACCGAGAGCAGCGACTTCGTGCTGCTGCTCTCACACCATCCGGACTTCTCCGAAGAACTGCCGAAGGACGCCGTGGATCTGGTGCTTTCGGGCCACACACACGGCGGTCAGATCACTCTCGCCGGCATGTGGGCGCTGCACGTGCCCTCGGACTACGGCGACAAGTACCGCACAGGCATGGTCCAGAACGACGTGACCACGGTGATAGTCTCCAACGGCATCGGCACCAGCACCATTCTCCCCATCCGCCTGTTTGCCCCGGCGCAGATCGTGGTCGTCACTTTGCACTCCATGTAGGACTCGGCGACCGCCTCACCTACCGCCCGCCAAGCAGCGTCCGCAACCTCTCGCGCAGTCCTGCCAGGGCATCATCGAAGGCCGGGAGAGACCTCACGAGATCGGCGAGACTCGTCTCCCATTGGCGCTGCGCCTCACTTACGATGAGCGGAGGAAAGAAGTCGCCCACGTCGCCAAAGGACACCTGTCTTGCAGCGCACTTCTGAGGCAGGATCGCGAGAGCGGTCTGGAGATCGACGGCGCTCCCTTCCTCTTGAAGTAGGTACCAGAGGTCGTAGTAGTCGCGGGCACAATTGCGGGCCCATGACCCTTCGTCCACACGCTTCTGGGCCTGCAAAGGGGTGCGAAGCTTCTCGGCAACGATCTCTTCAAGGCGATAGACGAGCAGGTCGACCGCAAGAGTCTCACCGTAGGGGTGCAGCAGCGGCAGCGTCCGAGCAGGCAGGAGCAGGGGCTCATCAACGGTGACTTCTACCTTGATGCCCCTCAGGATCGACTGATGCCAGGGGAACTGCACATGAACGACAAAGGCTTCTTGACCGAACGGGTGAACGCTCCGCTCGGTTCGACGCGTCGAAGTGACGACGAAGGGGCCATGTTCGCTCAGCATCTCCCCGGCGTCGCGGGCGACGATCTCCATGGTCCGCGCCAGCTCACCACCCCGCGGCCCTTCAAGGGCGGTGAAGTCCAGATCGCGCGAGAAACGGTAGCCCGCAAAGTGAGCTTTCTCGAGGGCCGTCCCTCCCTTGAAGACGAACGACTCTTGCAGGTCCTCCCGCGCGTAGATGGCGGCCAAGACGAAACTGAGTGCATAGTCGAACTCGACCACATCCACAGGTACAGCCAAGACCTGAGCGGCCTTGCGCAGGCGGTCGCGAAGCGGAGAAAGCTCCTCGGTCACACCCGGTCCTCAGCACGGTTGTCGATGACCATCCAACGACGGTCATAGCGACCCCGCCTGGCCCGGCCCGGATCAAGTACACCGTAGCTGTGGGCCTCTAGCTCCAGGAGAGGGACCAGTACATCGGGGCTGGCCCCGGTAGCCTCCAGACTCCACCCCAGGCGCTTAGCTGCAGACACCGAACCATAGCGCAGCGCATATCCGACCAACCTCGGGATGTCGATCTCGTCCTGGGCCCGTTCGAGGACGCGCAGTCCCTCACCCAGACCACCGAACAATCTCGGCATGGCGAACAGGTCGAGAACGGTGCGCTCGCGATCGGTGATGGGGATGCGAAACCGTTCATCCAGCCAGATCAGTTCGACCCCGATCTGCAAACGCTCTGGTACGACCACGACATAGCGAATATCGACCCCGGCGGCCCGCCAGACGTGCGGACCCTTCACACCCTTGCGAGCACCTCTCATGCTAGGCGTCACCACCTTGCGCGAGGTGATTGCAGAGACGACTCGGGGAATCTGATCGGTCAGGCCATGGTGGGCAAGAGCGGACAGGTGGGCGATAGCCGACGGTCTCACCAATGAGGTCGCGATGGCGAACGAGGGCACATCGACCCCTCCCGGGAGTCTCCCCGTTCCGGCGTACAGACCGCGGCGCAGACGGATGATCCAACCGGCATCGGCGAGCGACTTGAGCAGACGAGGCACGGATTCGGAGCGAACGCTCGAGGGACGGAGCTCGACAGCATCTTCTGTAGAGAAGATGTAGCGACCGGCCTCCGCCAGCCTGCCGGCCAAAGCGATGCCCGCCGAGAGACCGTATTCACCTGGAGGCCGCGCGTCCATGTCTGTAAGTTTACTGCGTTCGTGCGTGGCTAGCAAGTTAATGCAGTAACTTTACAGACCAGGCGCGTCCATTCACCTCCTCTTTCAAACCTTCGTGATCATACGGCGCCTCTCTTCTGGATAGCCCAAGTCTATCCCCGCAAGGCCTTGGCGGCTACAACATTTGCGACCTACCGATGATGCCGCGACCAGTAGAAGGATCCATAGGACTTAGGGTCCACTGGGCCCACGAGACGGCCCGTCCGCCTGTTCGCTCCGTCGCAGATCGTGGTCGTCACGCTGCGCGCTGCCGCTGCCCGGTAGGGGCGCCGCGGCGTGTCGCGAGGTGCGCCGATCGTGGGCGAACTGGGGTCAGACTCGAGACGCGGGTACGAGTCTGATCTCCAAATCGCAGCCGACTGCCGCAGCGTATCTCTTGAGCGTGCTCACCGAGGGGGAGTGGGTGCCGACACCCTCGAGCCTCGAGATCGAGCTCTTGGTCGTACCCATCGAAGCCGCTACCTGCTCCTGGGTCATGCCCGCGCTCAACCTAGCGGTCACCAGTTCGCGCACCAGCTTGTACTCATCTTCAAGTCCCGCGTAGGCCTCGGCAAAGCCCTTGCGCTGCAGAGCCTTCTGCACAAAAGCCTCGTGATCGTGAGATATCGGCTCGTATTCAGTCTTGGGCACTTCGCACCTCCTTCATTCTCTTGCGCGCAATGGCCACGGCGGATTTTGGTGTAGTCTGCGACTTCTTGACCAAAGCATGGAGTATCACGACGCGCTGCCCTACCATGAAGCAGAACAGCGCCCGTCCGATCCCCTCCGGTCCCCGAGGCCGAAGCTCGAAGAGCCCGTCGCCCAAAGGACGTGAATGTGGCATCTTGAGTACGGGCCCGAATTCCACCAGAAGTTCGACCAGCCGTGCATAGTCCGCCAAGATCCCAACCGGCCACGACTCGATGTCCTCAAGCACTCGCCTGTTGAAGTATGTGACGGAGTAGGTCACGAGGCCAAGTTAGCAGATATGCTAACTCGCGTCAAGCTGGAGGCACCGTGTTCTGTCGCGCCATAGCTGACAGAGGTCGGCTACGTCAACGATCAGTACAGACACGCGTCCAGGATGGCCAGCACTTCTTCGAGCATGGGAGCAGACGCGGAGCCGATGCGCTTGGCACTTCTAGCCCTGTAGTCGAGCGACTTGACTTGCTCGACCATCACCACTCCTGTGACTCCCAGCCCCTCGGGGATCATCACATGAAATGGATAGTCGCGCAGCGTGTTCGTCACCGGACAGGCGACGCAGAGGCCGGTCGCCTGGTTGAAGAGATCATTGCTGACGACGAGCGCCGGGCGGCGGCCCTTCTGCTCGTGCCCCGACTGTGGGTCGAAGTCCACAGCAATGAGGTCACCCTTGCGAGGCACGTAGCCGGGCAACTACCAGACCTCGCGGCCCACAGGTGGACCCCAGTCGACTTCGCCGGGCTGATAGTCCTTGGGCACGCGTGCCACCAGGTCCTCCAGGCTGCGACCACCGCGCACACGATGAGCGGGCGTGATGACCAGCGAACCATCTTGAACGCTGACGTGGACCGGGTCACCCACCTCCACGTGAACATCGGCAAGGAGTTCTTTGCTCAGCCGTAGCCCTTGACTGTTGCCCCACTTCTGAACCTTCGTGATCATACGCCGCCCCTCTCTTGGATAGCCGTAGTATATCCGCAGAAGACCTCGGGGGCTACCACATATGCGACCTACCGATGATGCCGCGACCAGGAGAAGGGTCAGTAGGACTTTGGACCTAGTCGGTCCTGTGCTATCGGCTCACACCGGCGGCGGGTCACCTGGCATCCTCGAAGCCCGCTCCTACGACAGTCAATATTCACGGGTCCTCATCTGCGATTCGACGGTATTCCTCTTCGAAGACGGCGACTGCGTCTTTGTCACCGTCGAAGTACTCGTCCCAGAACCCCGGCTCGAACCATCGCTCTGGCGCCATCTCCAAGGCACACCCGTCGTCCCATCTCACCGCCCAATTGGAGGGGAGCCTACCGCTTACAAGTTCGAACTCGCTGAGCCTGAAGATCGCGGGCGGCCCACCATCCCCGAACATCCTTATCTCTACTATGTTCCTCTCGTCGATCGCGACCGCCAACACTCGATACACACGGCCAACAGTCAACCAAGGGCTCTGCATGACAGGAGAGCCCGTCTTCTCGTCAAGCAGCGGCTCGCCAGTCCAGCTAAGTATGCGAATGCAGCGTACCTTCATTCCGACACCATCCCCTTCGGGGGCTCACTGAAGAACTTGGTCTTGTAGTCTAGACCGTACCACGGCACGCGCGTCGACGAATCTGCGTAGAAGTGGGTTTCCCAGAACGTGTTGTTGGGGCCTGCAATTGTGGGAGTGGACAACTTGTCTACACCCATGGCGCGAACAGCCGGGTTGTCGAGCGACCTCAAGGGTTGGATCACCCTGGACTCGTTGATGGCGGCCTCGGTCAGTATCCCGTCCGCACCAAAGTACTTGCCCATCGCCTCCTGGGTGGCAAGCTGCCCTCGAAGATTCGCGCCACTCACGGCATCGGCCGCGCCCTCAGACCATACGGGCGGTTTTAGACTCGCCGCAGATCTGGCAGACAGTCCTCCTGCAGCCAAGCTGCCAATCAGGATTGCGGTGTCCCCGCAGTTCTCCTTGTTCCCAAGGGCTGCGCCCATGGAGAAGAGCTTGGCCTTGATGCTGCCCGTCCGGTTGTGCTCGCCCGCCCAGTATTCGCTAGCCTCGCCTGCTGCCTCTATCCCGTCTTTCACGTAGGGCGTGTTCGTCAAGGCCTTCTTCGCAACCCAACTCAACCCCTTCATCGCATATTTGTTGTATGTCGCCATGGGATTCATGTACGAATAGACCTTGTTGGACCACCGGACCACCTTCTTGGCACCCCGGTAGATCTTCTTGGCCCACTCCCAGCTCCAGTAGCCCGTCGGATCGGTGTTCTTGATCGGATTCCCGCCGCAATACTGGTAGGCACTCTGCTCCCCGTCGTTGCGGGAGAGGTCTTTGCTGAGGAACTGCCTGGTCGCGGGGTCGTAGTGGCGGGCCGAGAGGTAGTACATCCCGGTCTCAGAGTCGTAGCAGTAGCCAGCGTACCTGAGCACCTGGCGCTGGGCGATCTTCTCGGCCACGTCCAGGCTGATGGTCTCGGTCTCACTCTGGGAGGTGGCCTGGGCCCAGATGCCTGCGCCTGCGTTCCCCTGTCCCAGCGGGTTACCCCAGGCGTCGTAGCGGTAGGCGGCGAAGGGACTCCCGTTCGCGTCCAGGAGCGCGACCACGTCCCCACGGTCGGTGGTGACCAGAGCGAAGGTCACCGGTGCTGCCGGGTTCTGGGGATCGGTGGTGTCACGGTAGATGCCGGCGTACGGTCTGCCGTACTCGTCGTATAGGTACGTGATGGTCCACTTACCTAGCGTCGTCTCGCCCTGCTTCTCTTCGGCTTCCAGCTTATGCATGGTGAGGCCGGTGTAGGTGAAGTCCGTGGTTGTCTGGACCCCGTCCTTGGTGAGGGTCGAGCGGGTGCGCTGGCCTACCGAGTCGTACTGGTAGGTGCCCTGCACGGCCACGCTGCCGCCGGAGTACTTCTTGAACTCGGAGAGTCTCCCGGTGCCGGTGTAGGCGTAGGTGATGCGGTTCGGGTCGCTCTCGCTGCTCGTGGGGGCCTGGACCGTGCGCCAGCGCTTGTCGGAGTCGAAGAAGAAGTAGGTCTGGACCTCGGTCCCGATCTTGGTCTGCGCGAGGCGGTTGGAGTCGTATACGTAGGTGCGGGTGCCGTCCGAGGTGAGGTTGCCGGCCGCATCGAAGGTGTAGGACTCGGTGAAGGCGTCGGAGGCGTCGCCGTTGTCGGTGATGTCGATGCTGGCGGTGGCCAGGCGTCCGCTGTTTGTGTAGGTGTAGGCGGAGACCAGGCGGCCGACGAAGGAGGTCTCGGGAGCGGCCTCGGTGGTCGTCGTCGGCGCTTCGGTGGTGGTGGTCGCGCCCGTGGTCGTCGTCCCACCTTCGGTGGTGGTGGTCGCGCCTTCGGTGGTCGTCGTGGGTGCCTCGGTCGTCGTGGTCGGGGCTTCGGTCGTCGTGGTCGGGGCTTCGGTCGTCGTGGTCGGGGCTTCGGTCGTCGTGGTCGCCGGGGCGCTCACGGTGCCGCCTACCTCAAGCAGCCTTAGGTCTTCGTTGGTCTTGAGGCCGCTTTCGGTGGAGTAGGTGTAGGCCTGGGTGCCTGAAGCGCTTCCGTCAAAGCCCGCGCCCCACTGCTTGGTGAGGTGACCCTTCTGATCGAACAGGTACTCAGATGCCAAGGCAGCTGAGCCTATGCTCAGGGTGGCCTTGGTCAGGCGCTTGGCGTCGTCGCGCGTGTCGACCGAGCGGGTGAAGGCCGTGCCTCCAGAAATGGTGCTTGCGCGCGAGGTCTCCAAGCCGTCGGCGCCCACGGTGACGGAGGTAGAGACTAGATCACCTTCCACCCCGATACCGGCCACGGTCACCGTGTCGCCGGGGGTGTTGACCGGGTAAGTGGCGCTCGTGCTCAGGTGGCGGATGTTGTCGGTGCTGGTGAGGACCCGACCCAGGGAGTCGGCCTCTCAGACGGAAGACCGGCTCCCACTCCTCAGCCCGGAGTCATCCACGAGTCCGCACGTTACCGCGCGCGGTCCTTCCAAGAAGGCGTCCCCAACCTCACGCAATTCTGCGTTTCTATCACACCTTCAGGAATGGATTGTCTACGTGTCGGCGGCGATGGCCTTCAGCAACTCCTCGTGGACAGCCGGAAGAACAGAGAAGAATCCGCCCCTTGCTGCCAGATCCAGGATTCCCTCCTTGGTTGCGCAGCCTAGGGCGATAGGGGCAATGAACAACTCGAACAGCTCACGCAGCTTCGCCACGCGTTCAGCGTCAGCAAGGGGTTCTTCCAGATTGAACGCACTGCCATATTTCTTTGGTTGACGTGTGAAGACGTCCCCGATGTCCTTCTTCACAGTGTTCTTGTCTCGAGCATAGGTCCTTCCAAAGAGCCCCTTCGCGTAGATCTTGACGTTTAGGTCAAAGTAGTTGCCATAGTTGGACTTCTGCAGGTACAGGGCTATGAGGGTTTCGGGGTGCTCTAGTATCCACCCGCCGTCGACTTGATCGAAGCCGTACTCCTTGGCAAGTCTGCCGAATTCCTGTTTGAGTTGAACCTTGTCCATGTCAGTACAAGTCCAATACCGTGGTCCAATTCTTGCCGGCGAAGCGATCCATCGATTCCAGCTCCTGCACGTACGTGTCGAGTTGCTGCGCACCGGCCTTCATCCCTCTCGGATTGAAGGGCTTCAGTTCATAGACGATTCCGTTCTTCGCATCCAAGAAGTCTATGCGCCTGTTGCTCGGCAAGATGAATTCCTTGAACTGCTGATTGGCCTCGTCCACCATATCGGCCCTGTACGCCTTGTGCATATCTTGGCCGAGTCTCAGAGTGCTCTTAGTGTACTGTACTCCACTCTCCGCAGTCTCCTTCGAGGCTGCCTCCGCTGCCTTTGCCGCCGAGTTCATCATTTTCATCGACCCAGCGGCTATTGGATCCACAGGTGGGAGGCCGGCCCCAGCCATCATCCCGAGAATCACCGTCTCCGCAATAGCCGTGGACCCTTCCACCGCCGCATCCTTGAAGTTGCCTCGGTATCCGGCCTCGCCAGCCTTGTAGGTCGATGCTGCTATCCCATACATGGGATTCCAGTAGGGCATAGACTCTGATGCCCAGCCATCCTGGCGGAACACGTTGTGTTTGCTGACCGGGTTCAGATCCTGGGTGATCGCGTGCCTCACTCCTCGATAGGCGGCGCAGAATCCCCTCTTGATGCCGCGGCCGGCCGACTTGAACCACTTGCGGGGATCCCAACTGAAGTACCCGGTCGGGTCCACATTCTTGATCGGATTCCCTCCGCAATACTGATAAGCGCTCTGCTCCCCGTCGTTGCGAGACAGGTCCTTACTGAGGAACTGCCGGGTCGCGGGGTCGTAGTGGCGGGCGGAGAGGTAGTACATCCCGCTTTCTGAGTCGTAGCAGTAGCCGGCATAGCGCAGCACCTGGCGACTGGCGATCTTCGTCGCCACTTCCAGGCTGATGGTCTCGGTCTCTCCCTGGGTGGTCGCCTGGGCCCAGAGACCGGTGCCTACGTTGCCTGCGCCGATCGGATTACCCCAGGCATCGTAGCGATAGGCGGCAAACGGGGTGCCGTTCGCGTCCAGGAGCTCGACCACATCGCCGCGGTCGGTGGTGACCAGAGCGAAGGTCACGGGCGTAGCTGGGTTCTCGGGGTCGGTGGTGTCACGGTAGATGCCGGCATACGGCCTGCCGTACTCGTCGTATAGGTAGGTGATGGTCCACTTGGCAAGGGTGGTCTCGCCCTGCTTCTCTTCGGCCTCCAGCTTATGCAGGGTGAGGCCGGTGTAGGTGAAGTCTGTGGTCGTCTGGATGCCGCCTGCGGTGACGGTCGAGCGGGTGCGCTGGCCTACCGAGTCGTACTGGTAGGTGCCCTGCGCGGCCACGCTGCCGCCGGAGTACTTCTTGAACTCGGAGAGTCTCCCGGTGCCGGTGTAGGCGTAGGTGGTGCGATTCGGGTCGCTCTCGCTGCTCGTGGGGGCCTGGACCGTGCGCCAGCGCTTGTCGGAGTCGAAGAAGAAGTAGGTCTGGACCTCGGTCCCGATCTTGGTCTGCGCGAGGCGGTTGGAGTCGTATACGTAGGTGCGGGTGCCGTCCGAGGTGAGGTTGCCGGCCGCATCGAAGGTGTAGGACTCGGTGAAGGCGTCGGAGGCGTCGCCGTTGTCGGTGATGTCGATGCTGGCGGTGGCCAGGCGTCCGCTGTTTGTGTAGGTGTAGGCGGAGACCAGGCGGCCGACGAAGGAGGTTTCGCCGGTCTTGAGACCGCTTGCGTTCGAGTAGGTATGGGCCTGGGTGCGTTTGGCGCTCGAGTCATAGCCTCTGCCCCACTGGTGGGTGGGTAGTCGGACTCGCAACTCCTCTCGGTCGCTTGCGAGACGTCCATCAGAACACCCCCGCGCCGAACTGCGTCAGTCTAGCGAGGACCGCAGTTTTGGCAACCCACCCCGAGTAGAATGTCGGGTGACAGTTGAAGCGCCTCTGCAAGCTCGACTACGATGTGCAAGCTCAATGCCTGATCTAGGAAGTTCGCGTCGGTTTCCGCGCCGTCAACCACCCTCTCCTCCCCTTCTTCCCAACCAGCTAACCGTCGGACATCACCAGATGTCAATCCGAGCTCTTGTCGACGAAGGGAAACAAGCTCGTTTCGGGGAAGCCCACGCCACTCGTCACACAGCTCTTCGCCCGAACACCCCGAGCAACTCAATCCACATAGCGCCAAGAGATCAAGGTTCAGGACTTCGCAAACGGCCTTCGCTGTTCCCACGCTCACACAGCACACGAAGTAGTCGCCGCCGCCCTCGATGTCATCATATGCCCGCGGCTCCCAGCCGATTGCAGATGCGACCTCAGCGACCTCCAGCCCCAGGTCCTCTCGCCTTGCTTTCAGCTTGGCCCCGACTTCCGTACCGCGGTACCACGGGTCCACGTCGGCTAGGGCGCGAAATCGCAGCCCGGGCTTCGTCTCGTAAGGCGGAGCGAGAGGGTTGTGATGGCCAGTGGGGTGAGGTAGAGAGTAGTACTGCAGCGGCGCGAGATCGTTTGGGCCGCCGGGGTAGAGCGCGGAAGCCAGCGCTTGATGCTGCTCACACCAGGGTCCCACTTCCCCCTCATCGCCACCGTAGATGCCAAGACCTGCCTCCTCGCAGGACTCAACGGTTTCGATCAGGATGTCCAGATTGCGGAGATCCGAGGGCCTCACGCAGACATAGTCACCACTTCTGGCGCGCCTATCAATCTCCCCGACTGAGCCTAGCTCGAGGTTCCAGCATACAACCGGTCGATACCGGCCTAGGGCGTCCAGCGCTTCGTCTGTTGGATTCTCCACTATTACGTCCGGCCTCTGCCTGAGAAATTCTGTCATGCCTGCGAACGCTTGTGATTCAAAGCCTGCGGAACGTTCAAACCCGCTCAGCGACAGAATCCTCAGCTGCGAGAATCCGAGTAGGCTAGACCAACTGGCCTCCGTCCAGCTACCTGAAGGGACAACTCGGAACTCCAGTGAAGCATCTGCTGAGAGGTACTCAGATAGTACCGATTCGGGGGACGCACAAGCGAGAATGGACACGACAAAGCGGACCGCTCGGGCCGAGTCGACGACGGGAAACTCCAACCCTTGGCCGAACTGCTTCAAGGCGAGGTCAAGACCGGCAATCTCAAGAGCGAAACCAAGCCCTCCCCCAACTGAGCTCGACCGTCGAACGCGCTCAAGGTACGCGCCGAGACTCCATGTCCCAGCTACCCCCAAAGAGTCGAGCGCGGCTGCTACGTTCGACATAGATTCGCCACTTCGGTGTGGGACCTCTCCCAGACCCTCCTCCAATGGCCCCACCTCGGAGTGTCGCCCCGAGAGAGCTATCACCGTTCCATCGGTGATCTTCCCGGACCGATTCACTCCCTCAACTCGTCTGACCCCCACTTGCTCTATGTGCACAGACCAATCTTTAAGCCACGGGAGGCTTGTTCGCAGCGTGCGGGACGACTTTGGACTCACCCGATGACTCTCCTCATGTCTCGACCGTGCATCTCACTAGTCAGTTGAAGACCGCTAAATGTGGGTGTGCCATTTCGCTATATTCCGGTAGCCAGTCTGGTAGCGATGTATGGAACTGCGAACTCTGGAGCCACAACGACCGCGATTGCTGCACCACCCCATACAAGAACCTCTCCAATGTACTTCATGCTAGGTCCGTAGTGCATCTGGCTCCCCTCTTCTTGAACGGGCTCCTCACCGGGATACTCCTCGGGACGATACTCCG
Source organism: uncultured Actinomycetes bacterium (assembly GCA_963718375.1). Classification (GTDB taxonomy): domain Bacteria; phylum Actinomycetota; class Thermoleophilia; order RBG-16-64-13; family RBG-16-64-13; genus RBG-16-64-13. Next base: position 1,169,629 of record CAVQZD010000005.1, read on the forward strand.
GCTGATCGCCAAATGGATCCTCTGCTGTCTTTCTCGCCTTGTCTGCGGAGGCTCCGGGCTTCATGCACTTTGGAGGCCACTGTGTAGTCTTTCCCTTGTAGTTGCCGTCTTCATCTGGTGCCTCGCGATCATAGTGACGATAGTGCAGTTTGTCCTCGGGGTGCGGGTGCCAACGAATTCCGTCAGGATCTTGCACGTAGGGTCCGCGACCGTCCGCGCCTCCAGTCCACGTCTTCGGAGAAAGACCCGGCGGTTCGGGAGGATAAAGCCCCTCACTGGCTGAAACACCTGCGAGAGCGACTGGTGAACTACTTGCGGCAGTCCTCACTTGCGTCGTTCCGCTGCTGCTCGTCTTCTTCCGCGTCCTCGTGCTGCGCGCTGCCGTCGCCTTCCATTTGGCGATCGCCTTCTTCATGTTCTTGAAGATGTCCATGAACGCGTACCCGCTTGGATCCACGTTGGCGATGGGATTCCCCAGGCAATACCCATACGCGCTCTGCTCCCCGTCGTTGCGGGAGAGGTCCTTCGAGAGGAACTGCCGGGTCGCCGGATCGTAGTGGCGAGCCGACAGGTAATACATCCCGCTCTCTGAGTCGTAGCAGTAGCCGGCGTAGCGCAGGACCTGGCGCCCGGCGATCTTCTCGGCCACGTCCAGGCTGATGGTCTCGGCCTCGCCCTGGGTCGTGGCTTGAGCCCAGATGCCTGCGCCTGCGTTCCCCTGTCCCAGCGGGTTACCCCAGGCGTCGTAGCGGTAGGCGGCGAAGGGACTCCCGTTCGCGTCCAGGAGCGCGACCACGTCCCCACGGTCGGTGGTGACCAGAGCGAAGGTCACCGGTGCTGCCGGGTTCTGGGGATCGGTGGTGTCACGGTAGATGCCGGCGTACGGTCTGCCGTACTCGTCGTATAGGTACGTGATGGTCCACTTACCTAGCGTCGTCTCGCCCTGCTTCTCTTCGGCTTCCAGCTTATGCATGGTGAGGCCGGTGTAGGTGAAGTCCGTGGTTGTCTGGACCCCGTCCTTGGTGAGGGTCGAGCGGGTGCGCTGGCCTACCGAGTCGTACTCGTAGGTGCCCTGCGCGGCCACGCTGCCGCTTGAGTACCTTCTGAACTCGGAGAGGCGTCCGGTGCCGGTGTAGGCGAAGGTGGTGCGGTTGGGGTCGGTCTCGCTACTCGTGGGAGCCTGCACCGTGCGCCAGCGCTTACCGGAGTCGAAGAAGAAGTAGGTCTGGACCTCGGTCCCGATCTTGGTCTGCGCGAGGCGATTGGAGTCGTAGACGTAGGTGCGCCGATTGTGGGCGGGATATACTGAAAGCTGAGCCAGAGACGAGCACTAGGCGTTCGGAGGTGACTTGGATATGGGATTCGAACGCATCACCACCGATCCTGACCAGATGGGGGGCGCACCCTGCATACGGGGACTGCGCATTCCGGTGGCCACGGTGGTCGACATGGTGGCCGACAAGATGACCGTGGACGAGATAGTGGCCGCCTTCCCTGACTTAGAGCCCGAAGACATAGAACAGGCCTTACACTTCGCCGCCGAGACCGTGAGGGAGAGAGAGTTGCCTTTGCGGGTGGCCTCCTGAGGTTCCTCATCGACAACGCCTTGTCGCCTCGCCTGTGCGCAGGCCTGAGCGCAGCCGGTCATGACGCGGTCCACGTGCGCGATCTTGGGATGGAGGCAGCCCCCGACAGGGAGGTGTTTGCCCTAGCCGCGCGAGAGGACAGGGTTTTGGTGTCCGCTGACTCCGATTTCGGCACCATCTTGGCTGCCGAAGGACAGGCGAAGCCCTCTCTGATTCTGTTCAGGCGCGGCGCTGACAGGCGGCCGGAGGATCAGCTCGCGCTCCTTCTGCTCAACCTGGGCGACGTCGAGAGCGACCTGACGAGCGGAAGCGTCGTTGTCTTCGAGCAACATCGAATCAGGATCAGGCGGCTCCCGGTCGACCGCTAGACTCCCGGGCCTCCACATCCTGGGCGCACTTGAGGCCACCAATGCTCTGCAACCACGACCACGGACGCCCCGACAGCGCCGACCCCGGTCCGGCCAACGCCGAACAGGCCGCTGCCGATGCCGGTATCCCCTTGCTCGTCAATGAGGGCGTCTGGTTGGAGAGGGACGGAGAGCGGATACGACTCGGAGGCGTGGACGACTTCAAAGCCGGCACCAGCGACCTGGGCCTCGTCGTAGAAGGTACGAAGAAGAGCGACTTCGTGCTGCTGCTCTCACACCATCCGGACTTCTCCGAAGAGCTGCCGAAGGACGCCGTGGATCTGGTGCTATCGGGCCACACTCATGGCGGGCAGATCACTCTGGCCGGCATGTGGGCGCTGCACGTGCCCTCGGACTACGGCGACAAGTACCGCACGGGGATGGTCACGAACGACGTGACCACGGTGATAGTCTCCAACGGCATCGGCACGAGCACCCTTGTGCCCATCCGTCTGTTCGCCCCGGCGCAGATAGTGGTGGTCACGCTGCGCGCTGCCCCGGGCCGGTAGCAGCCCACGACGTAGCGCGACCTGCCGGGCTGACCGGCCCACTTGATTCCAGCGCGGGACGAACCGCTCGTTCCCTTCCTTACTCTTCCCAAGTCACGTAGACGGGACTGCGGACAGAGTCTGCATAGTAGGAGGGTGGGTAGTAGGTGACCGAGACCAGCCTGGCATCTTGAGGCAGCTCGAAGCCAACGTAGCCACTTACCGACCCCCCCGGAGGTATGACTCCCGAGCCGAGGGCCTGACCCTGGACAAGAGCTGAAGCATCATAGGAGACGCCGTCCTGGTCTTTCCCTTGCCAATATGAAAGGCCGAAGTCGATATCGTGATTGCTGGTGTTGGCTATGGTGGCCAGCGCGACCCAGAGCAACTCACCATCGCCCGCGATGCCCCCCGGCTCCTCGGAGGAGCCGGACCGCTCTGGTGCCGAGACCATCATCTCTATGCCCCATTCTTCTATCGTCTCGCCAAACGGCGCACTGCGCGCGACGGTGACGACCGGCTCGTTTGAGACGGCTGGGTTCGATGATGGCCAGTCGAACAAATCACCGTCCATGTAGAAGCTCACCACAATACCGTTGGTCATGTCCACGATCACGCCGAATGTACTCCCGGACTCGGATCGGGAACCCACCGCGTAGACGTCGCCCATCCCGTAGTAGTCGACCCTCTTCTCCGCAGCCTGGGCCGTGGGCGCGGTAGCAGCAGCAGTACTATCCCGGGCAACAACACTCAGCGCGGGATCGAACTGACGCAAGGCCGCTTCCGTCATCACCTCCGAGTCGAAGGCCTGAAGGTCCACATATGCGGACTCGATGACCACCATGGCGTGCCGGACCAGGTCTTTCGCATTCTCATCCTGTATACGAATCACTTCATCGACAGACTGTGTGGAAGTTGTCGTGCCGGGCACATCAGCAGAGGCGCATCCTCCAGCGAACACTGTGCAACCAGCCGCCAGGACGCAGCATGCCAGTGCGATGATAAGGAAATGTGCAGATCTCATCGGCTCTGCCATTGCCACTTCCTTGCTGCGTATCACATGGACTGTCTTGGGCAGAGTACCGTCAATCATTCTGGTGCCCTGTATATCCAGCCGGGGTAATAGACTGGCACGGGTTCGTGGGGTGCAACCCAGTTGTTGAATTCCCCGACAAGCGTGGAACCGATGCTCGAGGCTATGTTCCACGGCGGAGGAGCGGCGTCGCTGGCACCCTGAAGGAACCCTTCCACAGCCTCGCCGGGCCCCTCCCAGCAATAGCCCGCCTTATAGCCCGTCGTGTACTCCTCCCGTATGTATGCACCGCCACCGTTCTCGTCCCTCTTGGTGTTGAAGACCATGTCGTCACTGGGATGGACAATGCCTGGGATAACCCCTGTCGCCGCAGCATACACCAAGGGGAACTCTCGCGGCTGGTACACCACTCCATCTCTTATCACCACACAGTAGAGAGCTTGCGCGCGACTCTTGGCGCGTTGATCCTTCTGTCTTGGTGTGCCCCAGCGTTCGATTGGTGCCCCGCTTCTGCCCTCCATAATCCAGCTATGTAGTTGATCACCCGGGTCCTCGGAGACCATGCTATTCTCAACGGACGCCGGGTACTTGAGGTCCATCTTCCTTGTGTCGTAGACCCCGTTCTTGTACATGTTGCGCTTGGCATACGGACTCAGCCATTTCCGGGCCTCCAGCGCCCGTTTCAGACTCATCAGCCAGAGCTCTCTTACGAAACGCTTCAAGGCTGCTTGAATCGTCTCTAATGAATACCCGGTCGGATCCACATTCGCCACCGGATTGCCAGCGCAATACCCGTACGCGCTCTGCTCCCCGTCGTTGCGGGAGAGGTCTTTGCTGAGGAACTGCCGGGTCACCGGGTCGTAGTGGCGCGCGGAGAGGTAATACATCCCGCTTTCTGAGTCGTAGCAGTAGCCGGCGTACCTGAGCACCTGGCGCTGGGCGATCTTCTCGGCCACGTCCAGGCTGATGGTCTCGGTCTCACTCTGGGAGGTGGCCTGGGCCCAGAGGCCGGTGCCTACGTTCCCTGCGCCGATTGGATTGCCCCAGGCATCGTAGCGATAGGCGGCGAAGGCCTTGCCGTTCGCGTCCAGGAGCTCGACCACATCCCCGCGGTCGGTGGTGACCAGGGCGAAGGTCACGGGTGCGGCTGGGTTCTCGGGGTCGGTGGTGTCGCGGTAGATGCCGGCATACGGTCTGCCGTACTCGTCGTAGAGGTAGGTGATGCTCCACTTGGCAAGGGTGGTCTCGCCCTGCTTCTCTTCGGCCTCCAGCTTATGCAGGGTGAGGCCGGTGTAGGTGAAGTCCGTGGTCGTCTGGATGCCGCCTGCGGTGACGGTCGAGCGGGTGCGCTGGCCTACCGAGTCGTACTGGTAGGTGCCCTGCGCGGCCACGCTGCCGCCGGAGTACCTTTTGAACTCTGAGAGTCTCCCGGTGCCCGTGTAGGCGTAGGTGGTGCGGTCCGGGTCGGTCTCGCTACTCGTGGGGGCCTGGACCGTGCGCCAGCGCTTACCTGTGTCGAAGAAGAAGTAGGTCTGGACCTCGGTCCCGATCTTGGTCTGCGCCAGGCGGTTCTGGTCGTAGACGTAGGTGCGGGTGCCGCCCAAGGTGAGGTTGCCGGCCGCATCGAAGGTGTAGGACTCGGTGAACGCGTCGGAGGGGTCCTTGTTCCTTCTGAGCTGGTACTCCAGCACCACAGCCAGCAGGCAGCCACGCTAGGCGTCTCGTCCATGTGAACGAGCAGACGCAGAACCCCGTGGCGGTTCAGTAGTACGAGGGGGCAGGCGCGGGCAGACGCCCCTACCGGATCTCGGCGGCCACTCTATCCCAGAGGTCTACCGCAATTCTGGGAACTCCAAGGAAAGCGCCGGCAATCCCAATTCCTTACCGGCAGAGTCGAATTCGCTCTTCGACATTGGCCCTGCAACCACGGAATCGGTGACACCACCCACGTGGTCCTTGTCCATATCTATATAGTAGTAGGAAAGCTCACCTCCTGGGTCTCCCACCGGTCGATTCGACGCAACCAAGTACCTCTCATTCCAGCCGACGGCCGTGACCACCGCCGGGATTCTCACAGCCGCAACGTGATGATCCGGATGGTAGACGACACACGCCGCTTCGAGACTGTCAGCCCCCAGAAGACGGTAGGGATAGACCAACTCCACGTTGACGGCATCGGAGAAGCACGCCGGGCCAAGCCACCCGCTCAGAGAGAGACCGATGACTATCGCGACGACACAGGGGAGTCCTGGCTTCCTGTCGCGGCGAATACGCCCCCCAGACGACTCTGACTTCACTCTGAACCTCCGCATTATGGGAGTGGCCACGTCCATTGATACGTCTGGGTCACGGTAGACCCCGGTCCCTCCTCCCAGGGGAAGTCACCCAGCTTCCCCATGCCCGGGATGTAGTCCAGGTATGAAGAGAGGGAGGCAAGTCCCGTATCGTTCACGATTGTCACCGTCGCAGTCCCGTCGCTGTTGTTGTGAATCGTCGCTCCGTCATAACCGTTAACCATCGCAGGCTGATTGTTGAGCAGTGAAAGCATCTTCACGACAGGATTCAAAGCAAGCTCAATCTTACCCCGAGTGCTGCTGAGTGGGTCTTGGATGAACTCCCTGCCGGCGTCGTCGGTGCTGTACTCGAAGGGCATGTCTACGTACTTTCCGGACGTGAAGTCTTGCCAAGCCATCTGAACGTTTGACGAGGTCATCATCTGCTGGGTTGCCTTGGAACCCGCCCCAAAGTACCTGTCGCGGCTGCCGGTGCCGAGGGCCCAATCGTAACCGAGGCCCAACGCAGGAGAGATCTTGTTCACGGCTTTCGCCAGCAGTCCCTGCGGAAGTGGTCCAGTCATACAGCGCTTTGCCCACCTTGGCGACTGTGCTCTGCTTTCTGCCCCTATTGCCTGCCTTGAACCTGGCGTCCGCCTCATCAAGCTGATTACGCATCTTGGCAATTCTTGATCTCGACTTGGTCTTGCACCAATCCTTCCACCAGACCTCCTTCTCCCAGGGATAGTACCCCGTGGGATCCACGTTGGAGATCGGATTCCCCAAACAGTACCCGTACGCGCTCTGCTCCCCGTCGTTGCGCGAAAGGTCTTTCGAGAGGAACTGCCGGGTCGCGGGGTCGTAGTGGCGGGCCGAGAGGTAGTACATCCCGCTTTCTGAGTCGTAGCAGTAGCCAGCGTACCTGAGCACCTGGCGCTGGGCGATCTTGGTGGCCATATCCAGGCTGATGGTCTCGGTCTCGCCCTGGGTCGTGGCTTGAGCCCAGAGGCCGGTGCCGACGTTGCCTGCGCCCAAGGGGTTACCCCAGGCGTCGTAGCGGTAGGCGGCGAAGGGACTCCCGTTCGCGTCCAGGAGCGCGACCACGTCCCCACGGTCGGTGGTGACCAGAGCGAAGGTCACCGGTGCTGCCGGGTTCTGGGGATCGGTGGTGTCACGGTAGATGCCGGCGTACGGTCTGCCGTACTCGTCGTATAGGTACGTGATGGTCCACTTACCTAGCGTCGTCTCGCCCTGCTTCTCTTCGGCTTCCAGCTTATGCATGGTGAGGCCGGTGTAGGTGAAGTCCGTGGTTGTCTGGACCCCGTCCTTGGTGACGGTCGAGCGGGTGCGCTGGCCTACCGAGTCGTACTGGTAGGTGCCCTGCACGGCCACGCTGCCGCCGGAGTACTTCTTGAACTCGGAGAGTCTCCCGGTGCCGGTGTAGGCGTAGGTGATGCGGTTCGGGTCGCTCTCGCTGCTCGTGGGGGCCTGGACCGTGCGCCAGCGCTTGTCGGAGTCGAAGAAGAAGTAGGTCTGGACCTCGGTCCCGATCTTGGTCTGCGCGAGGCGGTTGGAGTCGTATACGTAGGTGCGGGTGCCGTCCGAGGTGAGGTTGCCGGCCGCATCGAAGGTGTAGGACTCGGTGAAGGCGTCGGAGGCGTCGCCGTTGTCGGTGATGTCGATGCTGGCGGTGGCCAGGCGTCCGCTGTTTGTGTAGGTGTAGGCGGAGACCAGGCGGCCGACGAAGGAGGTCTCGGGAGCGGCCTCGGTGGTCGTCGTCGGCGCTTCGGTGGTGGTGGTCGCGCCCGTGGTCGTCGTCCCACCCGCGGTGGTGGTGGTCGCGCCTTGGGTGGTCGTGGTTGGGGCTTCGGTCGTTGTGGTCGCCGGGGCGCTCACGGTGCCGCTCGTCGACAAGCCGCGGCGGCCTCTCTGGGCTCCCCTAGCTCATGCCACGCGTTCTCTGTCCGGAGCAGCGGCCAGTCCGAACGCCCCAAAGCAACGGCGCCAACTCTGTTCGTCGAAGCCGTACTAGTTTCCGCCCCAGAAGTAGTCAAGCAGCAGTTCGCGCACGCGAGTGAGTTCTTTGAGGCGGCGCCGATGCTGAGGGTCGGCGATAGTCAGGGCCGAGAAGCTCCAGCCCGCGACCAGTGAAAGCGTCTGCCATCTGCCGGCGGCCAACTGTTGGTGCAGCGGGCTCATCGCCTCACGAGGGTTCACGAGGAAAGCTACCATCTCGCGGAACCTCGCCTGGGCTAGCTCAGCGGTCTCTACAGCGAGATTGGGCTATCCACGATCTCCATGGCTTGCATAGACAGAGCGCGACTTCCATTGTTGACCGGTTGGCCAGCCTCGGTCAGTCCCGGTAGCGTTCCAGCGCCCCTCACGAAACCCTCTGCCTAGCCATGAAGTGTATAGGCCCGCCCCAACGCGGATGCGCCGACCGACCAGCTGGTCGTCACTTCTTGAACAAGAGCACGCGTTCCCCCTGGGTGATTCTCGGTCTCCACGGCAGAATCGTATTCTTGACGTCGAATGCAAGCGAGCTCAGCTCCTCGTATCTCGATTGCCGAATCGAAGTGTCATAGACAATGTCCAGCGCGGGCGATAGACGCAGAACACCATCGGAATATGTCCACGTGCCGTCACTCTCTCCAGGCCCCGCGGACGACACGCGTATCTCCAGAGTGAATGTGTGATCCTTGTTGACCAGGAGACGTCCGCTCCCGGTGTCATAGCTACCTTCCCAAACCCCAACGAGCGTCTCTTCGTCGCCTGGATGTCCCCAAGGAGGAAACCCGTCTGGCCAGGCCAACATCGGCACCAATACGCTGGCAGCAAGAACTGCCGCAAGCGCTATGGCGACGGCCAGGAGAGCACGACGACGACCGCTAGAGCGAGCACGACGCCCCTCAGGGGTCTTCAGCGCATTCCCGAGATACCTCCGATCCTGGTCAGTCTGCAGCCCTTGATTCCCTGTCACCTGGCCTCCAGCGGACTTAACATTTTGACGCCGCAACAAACCTACACCATCCTATCGACTGCCTGCACAATGCGGAGGACTAGCTCAACCCTTGGACAACGTCAGGGAAGGGTACCGGCAAGGGCTCGGTCCATTCAAAGACCTGCCTGACCGTCCCCATGTACTCGCCATGGTCTCTGTTCTCAATGCCGAGGAATCCCGGAATGTGGTACAGAAAGGAGTCCAAGGTAAGGTAGTTCTCGACGTGATACGTTGCAAACAAACCGTTCTCTGTCTTGTGAACCCAGGCCCCATCGACCCCACCTACCTGCGCGGGAGTGTCACTGAATCCGACCAAGCCACCCACATACACCCCGATCGGGCCAAAGAGCGACCCGATGGCCAGCTTGGGCGCCGCAGTCTTCACGAAAGCTTCACCGATCCCAAGCGCTACACCGTTCACGTCCTCATAGCCGTTGCCCGCGAATGCATCGCGCATCTTCTCTGCAACCGGGGAGCTTTTCATCTCACGCAACTGCCAGTCCGACGCCCCATACTGAATCGTCTCCGGCAACTTCGCGCCAATCCACTTGAACAGCAGTTCATAGGTGGACTCGATGCCATCGGTCTGCGTTCCTTGGGCCTGTGCCTGAGTGGTAGGCTTGCTTTTCACTTTCCGCCGTTTCTGCTTGCTGTACTCACTTGTCGCTTTCGCCTTTGCGGTCCACTTGGCCATCGCTTTCTTCATGTTCTTGAAGATGTCCATAAACGCGTACCCGCTCGGATCGATATTCTTGACCGGGTTCCCCAGGCAGTACCCGTACGCGCTCTGCTCCCCGTCGTTGCGAGAGAGGTCTTTCGAGAGGAACTGCCGGGTCGCGGGGTCGTAGTGGCGGGCCGAGAGGTAATACATCCCCGACTCGGAGTCGTAGCAGTAGCCAGCGTACCTGAGCACCTGGCGCTGGGCGATCTTGGTGGCCACGTCCAGGCTGATGGTCTCGGTCTCGCCCTGGGTCGTGGCTTGGGCCCAGAGGCCGGTGCCGACGTTGCCGTTGCCAATCGGGTTACCCCAGGCGTCGTAGCGATAGGCGGCGAAGGGGCTCCCGTTCGCATCGAGGAGCTCGACCACATCGCCGCGGTCGGTGGTGACCAGAGCGAAGGTCACGGGCGCTGCCGGGTTCTGGGGATCGGTGGTGTCACGGTAGATGCCGGCGTACGGTTTCCCGTACTCGTCATAGAGGTAGGTGATGGTCCACTTGGCAAGGGTGGTATCCCCTTGCTTCTCTTCGGCCTCCAGCTTATGCAGGGTAAGGCCGGTATAGGTGAAGTCTGTGGTGGTCTCGGTGCCGTCCTTGCTCACGACCGAGCGGGTGCGCTGGCCTACCGAGTCGTACTGGTAGCTGCCCTGCACGGCCACGCTGCCGCTTGAGTACTTCTTGAACTCAGAGAGTCTCCCCGTGCCGGTGTAGGCGTAGGTGGTGCGATTGGGGTCGGTCTCGCTACTCGTGGGGGCCTGGACCGTGCGCCAGCGCTTACCGGAGTCGAAGAAGAAGTAGGTCTGGACCTCGGTCCCGATCTTGGTCTGCGCGAGGCGGTTCTGGTCGTATACGTAGGTGCGGGTGCCGTCCGAGGTGAGGTTGCCGGCCGCATCGAAGGTGTAGGTCTCGGTGAAGGCGTCGGAGGAGTCGCCACCGTTGATATCGATGCTGGCGGTCGCGAGGCGCCCGGAGTCGGTGTAGGTGTAGGCCGAGACCAGGCGACCGACGAAGGAGGTCACAGGAGCGGCCTCGGTGGTCGTGGTGGCCGGGGCCTCGGTCGTGGTCGTGGGTACTCCCGTGGTCGTTGTCCCACCTTCGGTGGTGGTGGTCGCGCCTTCGGTGGTCGTCGTGGGTGCCTCGGTCGTCGTGGTCTCAGGGGCGTTCACCGTGCCGCCTACCGCGAGGAGTCTCAGGTCTTCTGCGGTCTTGAGACCGCTCTCCGTCGAGTACGTGTAGGCCTGGGTACCTTGGGCCCCAGGATCCCCGAGGCCGTCTGCACCGACCGAGGCGAAGCCGCTCCCCCACTGATGAGTGAGGTGGCCCTTCTGGTCAAAGAGGTAGTTTGAATCGAGGCTGCCTGAGCCGGTCGTTAGGGTGGCCTTGGTCAGGCGCTTGGCGTCGTCGCGGGTGTTGACCGTGCGGGTGAAGGCCGTGCCTCCCGAGACGGTGCTTGCGCGCGAGGTCTCCAGGCCGTCGGCACTCGATGATGACGGTGGAAGACACCAGCAGATCGTTCGCAATCCCGCGACCAGCCACCGTCACGGTGTCAGCGGGGTGTTCACCGGATAGGTGGCGCTCGTCGTGGGGTAGCGGATGTTATCGGCTCACCCCTAGCAGCCGCGAGAGTCTCGCCTCCACGAAGCCTGCTCCCATACTGCCATCCTCGGGGAGAAACGCCGCATCCTGCGCAGCGACCTCTCTTTCTCTTGGTCGGCTGGCTGGATCGTCGTCGTCATAGAACACATGGAAGTGTCGACCGGTCAGCTCCTCATACCGACCGAAGACCGGCATGGGCCATTCTGACCGTCTCCATTCTCTCGATCTTCCAAGGATTTGCCACGAGCCACTCGTGAGGCCCAGATGGCCGCACATTCCCACCAGCACGGCATCTCCCGCAGTCAGGTTCACAGTGTCAGCTAGGGCTGGGATCCGCCCGTATGGCGGCCCGAAGAAGTAGCAGAGTAGCGTAGCCTTCCTTTGGTTGGCGCGAGCCACAATACCAAGTGCGTATGCTTCTGGGCGCAGAGGCACTGCAAACCAGTCGCCTTCCGAATAGGTGCCGCGACGCGTCATCGCGCGCCACCCATTGCGGCGAAGTAGTCCTGCGCCGCTTGCCGATACTCACCTATGGCGGGGTTATTCGGGCTGATGGCCCTGATCATGTTGTAGCCACCGTTCTCAGCCATAGCCTCAGGATACCTGTTGTACAGGACGTCCTCGAGGCCTCTTTGCTTCGCGTAATCGTCTGTGTAGTACTCGGCCTTGAACTTGAATTCACTCAGAACGGGGTCGCTGCCGTGCGCGGCTTTCCGTGCTGCGAGGTCGCTTGACCTACCCGTCCGGACGACATTGCCGGCTTCATCGCGAAGAGTGTATGCGCCTCCCTTCGCTGTCGAGGCTACTGCCTCCGCTGCCTTTGCGGCGGAGTTCATCATTTTCATCGACCCAGCGGCTATTGGATCCACAGGTGGGAGGCCGGCCCCACACATCATCCAGAGAATCACCGTCTCCGCAATAGCCGTGGACCCTTCCACCGCCGCATCCTTGAAGTTGCCTCGGTATCCGGCCTCGCCAGCCTTGTAGGTCGATTCTGCTATCCCATACATGGGATTCCAGTAGGGCATAGACTTTGATGCCCAGCCATCCTGGCGGAACACGTTGTGTTTGCTGACCGGGTTCAGATCCTGGGTGATCGCGTGCCGCACTCCTCGATAGGCGGCGCTGATGCCCCGGCCGGCCGCCTTCAGCCATTTGCGCGGGTCCCAACTGAAGTAGCCCGTCGGATCCACATTCCTAATCGGGTTCCCCGCGCAATACCCATACGCACTCTGCTCCCCGTCGTTGCGGGAGAGGTCCTTTGAGAGGAACTGCCGAGTCGCGGGGTCGTAGTGGCGGGCGGAGAGGTAGTACATCCCGCTCTCTGAGTCGTAGCAGTAGCCCGCGTACCTGAGCACCTGGCGCTGCGCGATCTTGGTCGCCACTTCCAGGCTGATGGTCTCGGTCTCACTCTGGGTCGTGGCTTGAGCCCAGAGGCCGGTGCCGACGTTGCCTGCGCCTATCGGATTGCCCCAGGCGTCGTAGCGATAGGCGGCGAAGGCCTTGCCGTTTGTGTCCAGGAGCTCGACCACGTCCCCGCGGTCGGTGGTGACCAGGGCGAAGGTCACGGGTGCGGCCGGGTTCTGGGGGTCGGTGGTGTCACGGTAGATGCCGGCGTACGGTTTCCCGTATTCGTCGTAGAGGTAGGTGATGGTCCACTTGGCAAGGGTGGTCTCGCCCTGCTTCTCTTCGGCCTCCAGCTTATGCAGGGTGAGGCCGGTGTAGGTGAAGTCTGTGGTGGTCTGGGTGCCGTCCTTGGTGACGGTCGAGCGGGTGCGCTGGCCTACCGAGTCGTACTGGTAGGTGCCCTGCGCGGCCACGCTGCCGCTTGAGTACTTCTTGAACTCAGAGAGTCTCCCGGTGCCGGTGTAGGCGTAGGTGGTGCGGTTCGGGTCGCTCTCGCTACTCGTGGGAGCCTGGACCGTACGCCAGCGCTTACCGGAGTCGAAGAAGAAGTAGGTCTGGACCTCGGTCCCGATCTTGGTCTGCGCGAGGCGGTTCTGGTCGTAGAGGTAGGTGCGGGTGCCGTCTGAGGTGAGGTTGCCGGCCGCATCGAAGGTGTAGGACTCGGTGTAGGCGTCGGAGGGGTCGCCGTTGTCGGTGATGTCGATGCTGGCGGTGGCCAGACGCCCGGAGTCGGTGTGGGTGTAGGCGGAGACCAGGCGGCCCACGAAGGAGGTCTCGGGCTGGGCTTCGGTGGTCGTGGTTGCAGGGGCCTCGGTGGTCGTGGTGGGCAGCTGCTGAGGTGCGCCTGGCAGGATTCGAACCTGCGACCCACGCTATTGACGTTCGTTGTCCCATCCAGCCGAGCTAGGCTCACGATCTCGCTGCCCAGCCGGACCGAGGGCCACAGACTCCCTCGCCCGGGGCGCCAGCGAGCTGTTACGCCAGCCACTCGGGCCTCCAAAGCGAGGTGGCTTGAGAGTCGTGCCAAGCTTGCTGGTGGCAGAGACGCTCCTTTGGTCACTCTGCAGCGCCCGCTCCTGCCGCTCAGCCAGTACTTGAGGCGGCCATCATCCTATTTCTCGTGCCAGACGTAGTTGCCCTCAAGATCGATATATCCGACGGCTCCGCTCGGTTCTTCAACATATGCCAAGCCGTTGCGGTAGTCACCCACGCTCGTGAAGACCGCAGGCACTGCCCAAGCACCCGTTGTGCCGACGAATCCCCACCGGGCGCTCCCGTCAGGCCCAGGGCCCATTAGAAGCACTGCGACCCGCGAATCACTGAACCCCTCGGTGACCCCTACTCCGCCAATCGCCTCGCCCTGAATCTCCGCCACCGTGTCGCCAGCCCTGTCAATGATCACGTACTCCGAACGCGTACGCTCAACGACCGCCAGCCCGTCATCGAATGTGGTGGCCGAAAGATAAGTGGGTGGTATCACGAACTCTCCGCTGGCATCTATGTAACCCCACAAGTCCTGGCCGTCACGAGCGGGTGCCAGCCCTTCGCGGAATTCCAGCCCAGTAACACCGCGAGCGAGCTTGATGACCGTGCGCCCCGAGGTGTCGATGTACTCGTCGTACTCGCTGGCGCCACGGACTACTGAAACGGCCGCCACACCCTCACTGAATCTGGCCGCCACTTCCCACTGAGGGTTGGGGGGTATGACTAGCTTGCCCACTTCGTCCATGTAGCCTAGCCCATCAGGCGTGAGAACCTGGGCCAGACCTCCATGGAACGAGTACGCAGTGGAGAATTGGGGTGTGATCACCATTTCCCCTGACTCATCGATGTAGCCCCACAGTCCGTCGACCTTGACGCATGCCAAGCCGTCGCTGAATCCACCGGCATCCTGGTACTGAAAGCCGATGGCAACTCGCCCGGCCTTGTCGATGAAGCCCCACTCACCATCCTGTCTGGCCGGGAAGAGCCGCGGCTTGTAAGCGGCTAGCTCTGGATCAAGCTCAGCGACACTCCAAGGCAACCCTGCATCGGCGCTGACGGAAGTCTCGATTGACCCCGTCGGCCCACAGCCAGCTGCAAACCCGAGAATCAGCGCGACAACCATCGCCGCGAGAAGGGGCCAGGAGCGCGCTCTGTCTTCCACCTTGCTGCCCTGCCTTCCTGTGCGGCCCTGCGTAGTGACAATCCCATTGGACGAGACTACTCCACTAGGGCGTTGCTCGGACATAGCGCTCCCCCGTCCATTGGCACTGGGGAGTCGCGGCACCAAGCTCGTATCCCCATTGGATCATGTCCCAGTCAACCCCTTCCCCGACCCTTTCCGATTTCTTGTCCAGGCCGTTCTCTGCTTTCGCCACCGCCCAGCTCCCAATGAGCAAGAGCTCCACAGGGATCCCAAGCTGTGCGCCGACGAATCCGAAGTGCATATTCCCGAAGTCCTCGGGGGAAATCTTCTCCGACCTCCTTCCGTCATCGAACACCATCACGTCGACGGACGAGTCCACACCTGGGTCATGAGCAAGCTTGAAATCCCAGGGTGCCTTGCTTGCTACCTCGTCTTTGTACCAGAACCACGTATCCTTCGTCCCCATCAAGGCCCCCAAGCCTGGGCCTAGCCCTGAGCTCCTCTTGTAGACGTCACCGAGCAGTCTCTCGTTCGCGTAGCCCGCGTTGGCGCGCATGACCCCCATCAAGTAGGCGGTGCCATCCGGAAGACCCCTTCCCTCCTTTGGCAGACCAGGAAAGACAATCACCCTCGTCGTGGTCGTGGTCTTCTTCTTAGTTGGCCTTGCCAATTTATGATCTCGAGCGGACTTCAGTTTCGCCGTGAACCGCTTGAAGAAGTCAAAAAAGGCCAGCCCATTGGGATCCACATTCCCCACCGGATTCCCCAAACAGTACCCATACGCGCTCTGCTCCCCGTCGTTGCGGGAGAGGTCCTTCGAGAGGAACTGCCGGGTCGCCGGATCGTAGTGGCGAGCCGACAGGTAATACATCCCGCTCTCTGAGTCGTAGCAGTAGCCGGCGTAGCGCAGGACCTGGCGCCCGGCGATCTTCTCGGCCACGTCCAGGCTGATGGTCTCGGCCTCGCCCTGGGTCGTGGCTTGAGCCCAGATGCCTGCGCCTGCGTTCCCCTGTCCCAGCGGGTTACCCCAGGCGTCGTAGCGGTAGGCGGCGAAGGGACTCCCGTTTGCGTCTAGGAGCTCCACCACATCGCCGCGGTCGGTGGTGACCAGAGCGAAGGTCACGGGCGCAGCTGGGTTCTGCGGGTCGGTGGTGTCGCGGTAGATGCCGGCATACGGCCTGCCGTACTCATCGTAGAGGTAGGTGATGGTCCACTTGGCGAGCGTCGCCTCGCCCTGCTTCTCTTCAGCTTCCAGCTTGTGCAGGGTGAGGCCGGTGTAGGTGAAGTCTGTGGTTGTCTGGATGCCGTCCTTAGTGACGACCGAGCGGGCGCGCTGGCCTACCGAGTCGTAGTCGTAGGTGCCCTGCGCGGCCACGTTGCCGCCGGAGTACTTCTTGAACTCGGAGAGGCGTCCGGTGCCGGTGTAGGCGAAGGTGGTTCGATTGGAATCGGTCTCGCTATTGGTGGGAGCCTGGACCGTGCGCCAGCGCTTGCCGGAGTCGAAGAAGAAGTAGGTCTGGACCTCGGTCCCGATCTTGGTCTGACTGAGGCGGTTCTGGTCGTAGACGCAGGTGCGCCGATTGTGGGCGGGATATACTGAAAGCTGAGCCAGAGACGAGCATTAGGCGTTCGGAGGTGACTTGGATATGGGATTCGAACGCATCACCACCGATCCTGACCAGATGGGGGGCGCGCCCTGCATACGGGGACTGCGCATTCCGGTGGCCACGGTGGTCGACATGGTGGCCGACAAGATGACCGTGGACGAGATAGTGGCCGCCTTCCCTGACTTAGAGCCCGAAGACATGGAACAGGCCTTACACTTCGCCGCCGAGACCGTCAGGGAGAGAGAGTTGCCTTTGCGGGTGGCCTCCTGAGGTTCCTCATCGACAACGCCTTGTCGCCTCGCCTGTGTGCAGGCCTGAGCGCAGCCGGTCATGACGCGGTGCACGTGCGCGATCTTGGGATGGAGGCAGCCCCCGACAGGGAGGTGTTTGCCCTAGCCGCGCGAGAGGACAGGGTTTTGGTGTCCGCTGACTCCGATTTCGGCACCATCTTGGCTGCCGAAGGACAGGCGAAGCCCTCTCTGATTCTGTTCAGGCGCGGCACTGACAGGCGGCCGGAGGATCAGCTCGCGCTCCTTCTGCTCAACCTGGGCGACGTCGAGAGCGACCTGACGAGCGGAAGCGTCGTTGTCTTCGAGCAACATCGGATCAGGATCAGGCGGCTCCCGATCGACCGCTAAACTCCCGGGCCTCCACATCCCGGGCCCACTCGAGGCCGGTATCCCCCTGCTCGTCAATGAGGGTGTCTGGCTCGAGAAGGACGGAGAGCGGATGCGACTCGGGGGAGTGGACGACTTCAAGGCCGGCACCAGCGACCTAGACCCCGTCACAGAAGGCACGAAGAAGAGCGACTTCGTGCTGCTGCTCTCGCACCACCCGGACTTCTCCCAAGAGCTGCCGAAGGACGCCGTGGATCTGGTGCTGTCGGGCCACACTCACGGCGGGCAGATCACGCTGGCCGGCATGTGGGCGCTGCACGTACCCTCGGACTACGGCGACAAGTACCGCACGGGGATGGTGGAGAACGATGTGACCACGGTGATAGTCTCCAACGGCATCGGCACGAGCACCCTGCTGCCCGTCCGCGTGTTCGCCCCGGCGCAGATCGTGGTGGTGACGCTGCGGGCTACGCCTGTTCGGTAGTACTTCTTCCCGCGCTACTGCTCACGCCAGACGTAGTTGCCGTCAAGGTCGATATATCCAACGGTTCCGCTCCGTTCTTCAACATATGCCAAGCCATTGCGGTAGTCACCCACGCTCATGAAGACCGCTGGCCCTACCCAGGAATCCATTGCGTCGACGAAGCCCCCAGCGCACCATCCCGTCAGGCCCGGTGCCCATTAGGAGCACTGCGACCCGCGAATCACTGAACCCCTCGATGACCCCCACTCCGGCAATCGCCTCGCCCTGAATCTCCGCCACCGTGTCGCCAGCCCTGTCAAATGCCTCGCCGCTGCCAGTCCTTGAACACGCTAACCCAACCAGCAGTTCGCGGGTTCACAACCCCCATGGACACCTGCAGTTCCCCTAGTTCGATGAGTACGGCTTCAACGGCTCGGGTGGCGTCGGTCCGGACTCCGCCGAGACCAGCCTGGTCTGCCACCGAGCCCGCGCCGCCCCATAGGGTGTCGGAAACAAGAAGGGCCTCCAGTTCCTCGTCGGTCCCGTGCAAGGCAAGCTCCAACGGGCCAACCATCGAAGAACCCGCGGATTGAAGAACCCTCCTAAGCTCTTCCAGTCGCGGCCTGATTGCACAGGCGGCTGTCTTGCTCGTCAGTTCATCCACCCTAAGCCTCTGTCCTTCGGTAAACACTGACTACCCTTCACACTTCAACGCCAATCCTGCAAATAGAATGGCGAGCATTTTTGTGCCAGTTCGCTCTCGGTCTTCGCGTCGAGGAACAGCACATCCACGTGTTGATCGCGCCCAAACATTCGTCGAAAGACAGCCGCAATACCGTCGACAACTTCTTGGTCTCCGAGCCCAACCAGGCACAGTGCCACATTGACGGTACTCGAAGGTGAATACCGCACTCGAGCAAGGTAGCCACCCTGAATGCCTCTTGCCCCCCTCAGAATAGGAAGAATCTCGGCAACGAACTCATGCTCGGTCATACCATCTTGTTGGCCCACGAATTCCACGCGGTCCACTTTGTGCAGCCCTTCCCTCAATATCACACTCCCGACCTAGAAAGGCTTCGCTGGAGCTGAAAACTCCTGCCAGACTATCTGACGGATTGGGTCTGGCACAACCCACTCCTCCAAGCCCCCTGGATTTTGACCTATAGCTTCCGCCGACTTCACAGTCACCCCGTCTGCGTTAGCAAGTCTGCCAGTCACGACATATTCCCCCGAGTTCTCCGCGGGGAGACCTAATCCCGCCCTGGGGTTGGTCACCTCATAGGGGTTCAGCGGGGTCCACGAGCGCCCGAAAGCGGGGGACTTGCCACCCGCTATCCGGTACAGGGTTGTGCCCGACTGTGCAGTCCCAAACGCTGCTTCTCCCTCAGCCGCGCCTACTACCTTCGCCGCGACACTCTCCGTCGTCGCGGCGAGCCTCGAAGCCCCAGCTCCTGCAGCCAAGCTTGCGACTAGGACCGCCGTATCCCCGCAGTTCTCCTTGTTCCCAAGGGCTGCGCCCATGGAGAAGAGCTTGGCCTTGATGCTGCCCGTCCGGTTGTGCTCGCCCGCCCAGTATTCGCTAGCCTCGCCTGCTGCCTCTATCCCGTCTTTCACGTAGGGCGTGTTCGTCAAGGCCTTCTTCGCAACCCAACTCAACCCCTTCATCGCATATTTGTTGTATGTCGCCATGGGATTCATGTACGAATAGACCTTGCTGGACCACCGGACCACCTTCTTGGCACCCCGGTAGATCTTCTTGGCCCACTCCCAGCTCCAGTAGCCCGTCGGATTGGTGTTCTTGATCGGATTCCCGCCGCAATACTGGTAGGCACTCTGCTCCCCGTCGTTGCGAGAGAGGTCTTTCGAGAGGAACTGCCGGGTCGCGGGGTCGTAGTGGCGGGCCGAGAGGTAGTACATCCCGGTCTCAGAGTCGTAGCAGTAGCCGGCGTACCTGAGCACCTGGCGCTGGGCGATCTTCTCGGCCACGTCCAGGCTGATGGTCTCGGTCTCGCCACTCGTGGTCGCCTGAGCCCAGAGGCCGGTGCCGACGTTGCCTGCGCCTATCGGGTTGCCCCAGGCGTCGTAGCGATAGGCGGCAAACGGAGTGCCGTTTACGTCTAGGAGCTCGACCACATCGCCGCGGTCGGTGGTGACCAGGGCGAAGGTCACGGGTGCTGCTGGGTTCTCGGGGTCGGTGGTGTCACGGTAGATGCCGGCGTACGGTCTGCCGTACTCGTCGTAAAGGTAGGTGATGGTCCACTTGGCGAGCGTCGCCTCGCCCTGCTTCTCTTCGGCTTCCAGCTTATGCAGGGTGAGACCGGTGTAGGTGAAGTCCGTGGTGGTCTGGGTGCCGTCCTTGGTGACGGTCGAGCGGGTGCGCTGGCCTACCGAGTCGTACTTGTAGGTGCCCTGCGCGGCCACAGCTCCGCCCGAGTACTTCTGAAACTGGGAGAGTCTCCCGGTGCCGGTGTAGGCGAAGGTGGTGCGGTCCGGGTCGGTCTCGCTGCTGGTGGGAGCCTGGACCGTGCGCCAGCGCTTACCGGAGTCGAAGAAGAAGTAGGTCTGGACCTCAGTCCCGATCTTGGTCTGCGCGAGGCGGTTCTGGTCGTAGACGTAGGTGCGGGTGCCGTCCGAGGTGAGGTTGCCGGCCGCATCGAAGGTGTAGGACTCGGTGTAGGCGTCGGAGGGGTCACCGTTGTCGGTGAGGTCGATGCTGGCGGTCGCGAGGCGGCCGACGAAACCAGGGGACGCCTAGCGCAACTCCGAGTAGTGCAAAGTGAATTCAGGAAGACCGAGGTCCTGCTTTGCCCCGTTGAACTCGTCTTCGGTGAGCGGCCCAGTCACGTCCTCCGGGCGCCCCCGCGTACCCTCCCCCACCGCTATGTAGTAGTAAGATAATTCGCCGCCCGGCTCATCTGGTGGCCTCTGGCTGGCTACTATGTATTGCCCATCCCAGCCAACGTCCACAACCACGGCATCGACTCTGGTCACTAGAATCTTGCCCGTATCCAGGCCAATGTGCAGTTGTTCCTTGTGCTCAGACGCACGGAGCACGTAGGGGCCAGGCAGATCTACGTCAACGCGATAGGGCCACCAGAACCCCCCCCTTGCGACTGCCAGCAACGCGATGAGTGCTGCCACCGACATGACGATCACCAAAGCTAGCATCTTCTTCGACACGCCAACTCCTTGTCCGAGTATCGTTTCGTACCGCGTCGTTCCCTAGCCGCCCACTTGGGGTATCGGCTCACTCCACTGGTAGGTCGTGTATATCGTCCTGCCAGGGCCCTCGGACCACGGAGCATTGGGCAGAACGTGGTAGCCGGCCGAGTACGCGCCTGTCTCATTGGAGATCGTGAAGGTGCATGTTCCGTCGCCATTGTTGTGTATGGTTGCGCCGAGATAGCCACCCGTCACCGATGGAGCATTGGTGAAGGGCACGCTAGGTGCGTCCTTTCCACCGGGCCATACGTTGTCCCTAAAGGCCTCACCGACACCATACTCGAAACCCTTGTCCTTGTACCCCTCAGCATAGAACTGTGCTCGTCCGTTGTTCACCCCCTCGGAATTCATCATTTCGCGCGTGGACTTATTCGAAGCACCGAGGTATCTGTGAGTCTCCCCCGTTCCCAGAGCCCAGTCAACTCCCAGCCCAAGGTCTTTGTCGACCGCGTTTGCGACCTTCGCCAACTGACCTATGGGAGTAAGCCAGTTGTACGCAAACTTGGCGGCCTTGGCGGCCTTACTCTGCTTTCCGGCCCTATTTTTGGCCTTCAATCTCGCATCTGCCTCATCAAGCTGATTACGCATCTTGGCAATTCTTGATCTCGACTTGGTCTTGCTCCAATCCCTCCACCAGACCTCCTTCTCCCAAACGTAGTACCCCGTCGGATCCACGTTGGCGATGGGATTGCCCAGGCAGTACCCGTACGCGCTCTGCTCCCCGTCGTTCCTCGACAGGTCCTTTGAGAGGAACTGCCGGGTCGCCGGGTCGTAGTGGCGGGCCGAGAGGTAATACATCCCGCTTTCTGAGTCGTAGCAGTAGCCGGCATACCTGAGTACCTGGCGCTCGCTGATCTTGGTGGCCATATCTAGGCTGATGGTCTCGGTCTCGCCCTGGGTCGTGGCTTGAGCCCAGAGGCCGGTGCCGACGTTGCCCGCGCCTATCGGGTTACCCCAGGCATCGTAGCGATAAGCGGCGAAAGCCTTCCCGTTTGCATCCAGGAGCTCGACCACGTCCCCGCGGTCAGTGGTGACCAGGGCGAAGGTCACGGGAGCGGCTGGGTTCTCGGGGTCGGTGGTGTCACGGTAGATGCCGGCATACGGTTTCCCGTACTCATCGTAGAGGTAGGTGATGCTCCACTTGGCAAGGGTGGTCTCGCCCTGCTTCTCTTCAGCTTCCAGCTTGTGCAGGGTGAGGCCGGTGTAGGTGAAGTCTGTGGTCGTCTGGATGCCGCCTGCGGTGACGGTCGAGCGGGTGCGCTGGCCTACCGAGTCGTATTGGTAGGTGCCCTGCGCGGCCACGCTGCCGCTTGAGTACTTCTTGAACTCGGAGAGTCTCCCGGTGCCGGTGTAGGCGTAGGTGGTGCGATTCGGGTCGGTCTCGCTACTCGTGGGGGCCTGGACCGTGCGCCAGCGCTTACCGGAGTCGAAGAAGAAGTAGGTCTGGACCTCACTGCCGATCTTGGTCTGCGCGAGGCGATTGGAGTCGTAGACGTAGGTGCGGGTGCCATCCGAGGTGAGGTTGCCGGCCGCATCGAAGGTGTAGGACTCGGTGTAGGCGTCGGAGGCGTCGCCATTGTCGGTGATGTCGATGCTGGCGGTCGCCAGGCGGCCGGAGTCGGTGTAGGTGTAGGCGGAGACCAGGCGTCCGACGGCTCGCCTGACGGAGGCAACTGGAGCGCGAAGGCGCCAATTTCGATGAACCCGTTGGCCTCCGATGCGCTAGCTATTACAGCGCCCTCAGTCTCTCATACAGCTCCCCTATGATGCGGTCCCCCTGGGAGTCCATCGCCGCCAGCGAAACGACGTGGCCCTGCTCAGTCCATTCTTGCTCCTCCCATGCCAGCCACATCTCCGCGCCATCCACGCTCACCCGCCATACTCGCATGTAGCCGACCTCACCCTCTCGGTCGACTATGACGCCGCGGCAGAAAGCCATCAGCCTCCGGACGAACTTGGGGAAGTGGCCCCAGTCCACCTCGCGGGACAGATCAAGGTGAAGATGGCCGGATGCCATTTCCGACACGTCCAAAGCATCAAGCTGCATGTTCCTGCCCTTCATGGGTGTTCTCACCACCCCGCCTTCCCACTGGGCTTACAAGACATGTCTATTATCTCTCCCCAAGTGTAGGTCTGGGCGTTGAGCTGATCGACACTCCACCCCACCGGGTGCTCCGGACCGTACTTCTCATTCACGTACGACTTCACCGTCCTCATCCCTGACGGGGACGTCTCGGCTCGGACCTGCAGCTTGAGAGCGTTCCTCATGTCAGACACGATGTACGCTGTCTCCCTTTCCCCTGCCCCCGATATGAGTAGGTCGTCAGCTACGTTCCGCAAGTCTTCCACTTCAGTTCTGTAGAACGCGCGAAGTGCACTGTCGCCCGCCTTGGCCGCCGCTCTGTTGGCGGCTATACCACCAGCAGCTAAGCTGCCGATCATGATGGCAGTATCCCCGCAGTTCTCCTTGTTCCCGAGAGCCGCACCCATGGAGAAGAGCTTGGCCTTGATGCTGCCCGTCCGGTTGTGCTCGCCCGCCCAGTATTCGCTAGCCTCGCCTGCTGCCTCTATCCCGTCTTTCACGTAGGGCGTGTTCGTCAAGGCCTTCTTCGCAACCCAACTCAACCCCTTCATCGCATATTTGTTGTATGCCGCCATGGGATTCATATACGAATAGACCTTGTTGGACCATCGGACCACCTTCTTGGCACCCCGGTAGATCTTCTTGGCCCACTCCCAGCTCCAGTAGCCCGTCGGATCGATGTTCTTGATCGGATTCCCGCCGCAATACTGGTAGGCGCTCTGCTCCCCGTCGTTGCGAGAGAGGTCCTTCGACAGGAACTGCCGGGTCGCGGGGTCGTAGTGGCGGGCCGAGAGGTAGTACATCCCGGTCTCAGAGTCGTAGCAGTAGCCGGCGTACCTGAGCACCTGGCGCTCGGCGATCTTGGTGGCCACTTCCAGGCTGATGGTCTCGGTCTCGCCACTCGTGGTCGCCTGAGCCCAGAGGCCGGTGCCGACGTTCCCTGCGCCCAAGGGGTTACCCCAGGCGTCGTAGCGGTAGGCGGCGAAGGGACTCCCGTTCGCGTCCAGGAGCGCGACCACGTCCCCACGGTCGGTGGTGACCAGAGCGAAGGTCACCGGTGCTGCCGGGTTCTGGGGATCGGTGGTGTCACGGTAGATGCCGGCGTACGGTCTGCCGTACTCGTCGTATAGGTACGTGATGGTCCACTTACCTAGCGTCGTCTCGCCCTGCTTCTCTTCGGCTTCCAGCTTATGCATGGTGAGGCCGGTGTAGGTGAAGTCCGTGGTTGTCTGGACCCCGTCCTTGGTGACGGTCGAGCGGGTGCGCTGGCCTACCGAGTCGTACTGGTAGGTGCCCTGCACGGCCACGCTGCCGCCGGAGTACTTCTTGAACTCGGAGAGTCTCCCGGTGCCGGTGTAGGCGTAGGTGATGCGGTTCGGGTCGCTCTCGCTGCTCGTGGGGGCCTGGACCGTGCGCCAGCGCTTGTCGGAGTCGAAGAAGAAGTAGGTCTGGACCTCGGTCCCGATCTTGGTCTGCGCGAGGCGGTTGGAGTCGTATACGTAGGTGCGGGTGCCGTCCGAGGTGAGGTTGCCGGCCGCATCGAAGGTGTAGGACTCGGTGAAGGCGTCGGAGGCGTCGCCGTTGTCGGTGATGTCGATGCTGGCGGTGGCCAGGCGTCCGCTGTTTGTGTAGGTGTAGGCGGAGACCAGGCGGCCGACGAAGGAGGTCTCGGGAGCGGCCTCGGTAGTCGGGGGCGCACGCCCCCTCCGACTACGGCGACAAGTACCGCACGGGGATGGTGACGAACGATGTGACCACGGTGATCGTCTCCAACGGCATCGGCACCAGCACCCTGCTGCCCATCCGGCTTTGCGCTCCGGCACAGATCGTGGTGGTGACGCTGCGGGCTACGCCTGACCGATAGTGATTCTCCCCCGCGCTACTTCTCTCTCCAGACGTAGTTGCCGCTGAGGTCGATGTAGGCCATCTTGCCGTTCTTCTCTGTCACGCGCGCCAAGCCGCCGTGAAAGTCCTCGGCGACAAGATACCTCGGAGCAACGACAAGCTCACCAGATTCATCCATGTAGCCCCACGAGCCCTCGCCGTTCGGCCATTCACCATCGTAGACCGAAACCGCCGCCCGGCCCTCGCTTAGACCGCTCACGTCGAAGTAGTCCAGCTGCCTCACCACATTGCCGGCACGGTCGATGATCTCAAACTCGCCGAGATCACGTTCGACTACCGCCAGCCCGTTGCTGAACTCCTCCGCCCCAGCCGTGAACTGCGGCTCTATGACGTAGCGACCGCTGCGATCGACATAACCGAAGCCGTGCCCTTCAACGGCAGCCAGACCTTCACTGAAATCCCTAATTGAATCGACCTCCGACATACGAAGGATGAGCTTTCCGGACGTGTCGATATAACCGCGACTTCCGTCATGAAGCACGACGGGCGCGAGGCCTTCAGAGAAGCCCCATGGGCCATCGTCAATCATTCCGGGGTTGGGTGGAATGACCAAGTTGCCGGCTCGGTCGATACAGCCCATTCCGGAAGGGGTAGACACCACCGCAAGCCCATCCGAGAACGGAGCGCCAGTCGAAAACTGCGCAGGGATCACCTCTGTTCCAGTCTCATCGATATACCCCCACGCTCCGTCAACCATCACCGCAGCGAGGCCATCCGAGAACTCGTGAGCATCTTCGTACGTGAACTCGATCACCAGCTGGCCCGACGAATCGATGAAGCCCCAGAGTCCGCCTTGACTGACGGGGAACAAGCTCGGCACTGCTGGCTCAGATTCGCACCAATAGGGAATCGCGACGCCGGGGACGGTACTCGGGGTGGCTGCACCCACACAGCCCACTGAGAGTGCAACGCTGAGCACGCAGATGGCCAGAAGTCGAGTGCACCCCCGAGACCGAGGCGTCTTCCGCCGGTACGGCTTTCCGAGCTCATTGCTGCTGATCATGACCCTCCTCAACCGGCGGCTCGATGAAACGCGCTGGCTCTGCGGTCAGGCCCGACATCACAAGGAAGGCTTAATCTCCACCTCACCGTCTGCGTTGCGCGTGGCCTCGAGCAGGAAAGCCTCAAGCGACTTGTCCTCTGGACTCCGGCCAATGAATTGTCCAAGAAGAAGCGCGACTCGCTCTGACGCCACAGCTGCCACTTCATCGAACACCCGCTTTGGATCCAGTCCAGCCGCCAGGCAAGCGTTGTACACAATTGCCAAGTCCAACAGATCCTCTCGGTAGTCGCGTTGCTCCATCTCCGCTATGGCGTGATAGGCCAAACAGGCGACAGATCTCTCGTAGCTTGAGTGCAACTCACCAACTGAGCACGCGATTCTCGTCGCGTCCGGGTATACCCAGTCAACGCCAAAGTCCCACCTCCTAGACACCTCGTCTCGCGTTGCTTGGGTGCCGGCCATGAAGAGGCTCACGAGTTGGAGGTAGGCCTCCGCTCTGTCGGCACACGAAATGATCGTGGCCAATTCGACAAGTCCCTCGTCTTCACTCATTGCGCGAAGCCCGCGACGTTGTCAGGATGGACGTAGTAATCGCCAATCTTCGCATACCCTGCATCCTTGACTCGTGCCAGTTCCCGCGCATACATGGTCGGCTGTCCCGCATATCGACCACCTGTCTGAATCAGGTTGCCTGCCTCTCCCGAGGCCGTATAGAAACTCTGCCTGTTCACTATCCCATCGTCAACCCATGCCATGTTCTTCTTTGGGGTCCAGTTGGGAATGTCCAACACGTCGTGGCCCGACCATTCCTTTGCCACGGCGGTATCCCAGCTACGTCCAATGACCTTCACGTCCAGAGTTGACGCGACCCCCCTAGCCCCCGCCTCCAGCGTCTCCTGCGCGAGCTCCTTGCCCGCGAGTTCCACACCCCCCTTGATCCCGGCCTTGGCCAGTGAACCTTTGCCCATGGTCCCCACATCCAAGGCCAGCATGGCCACGCCGAACACCGCCCCTCCGACGTCTCCGTTCTTGATGGCCACCCCGGTGTTGTAGCCGTTGTCCATGACGCTGTAGACCGGGTTCACTGTCTGGATGACCTTGGAAAGCTTGGTCCCCTTGTAGGCTTGGTTCCGGAAGTAGTTGCTCCTACTGAAGGGGTTTGCGTACCTCTGGAACCCACGGCCGGCTGCGCGACCAACCGCCTTGGCCTTGTCCCAAAGCCAGAAGTATCCGGTCGGATCCACCTTCTCGACCGGATTCCCCAGACAATACCCGTATGCGCTCTGCTCCCCGTCGTTGCGAGAGAGGTCCTTCGAGAGGAACTGCCGGGTCGCCGGATCGTAGTGGCGGGCAGACAGGTAGTACATCCCGGTCTCAGAGTCGTAGCAGTAGCCGGCGTACCTGAGCACCTGGCGCTCGGCGATCTTGGTGGCCACTTCCAGGCTGATGGTCTCGGTCTCGCCACTCGTGGTCGCCTGAGCCCAGAGGCCGGTGCCGACGTTCCCTGCGCCCAAGGGGTTACCCCAGGCATCGTAGCGGTAGGCGGCAAAAGGTGAGCCGTTTGCGTCCAGGAGCTCGACCACATCGCCGCGGTCGGTGGTGACCAGAGCGAAGGTCACGGGTGCGGCTGGGTTCTCGGGGTCGGTGGTGTCACGGTAGACGCCGGCATACGGCCTGCCGTACTCGTCGTAGAGGTAGGTGATGGTCCACTTGGCAAGCGTGGTATCCCCTTGCTTCTCTTCGGCCTCCAGCTTATGCAGGGTGAGGCCGGTATAGGTGAAGTCTGTGGTGGTCTCGGTGCCGTCCTTGCTCACGACCGAGCGGGTGCGCTGGCCTACCGAGTCGTACTGGTAGGTGCCCTGCGCGGCCACGTTGCCGCCGGAGTACTTCTTGAACTCAGAGAGTCTCCCGGTGCCGGTGTAGGCGTAGGTAGTGCGATTGGGGTCGGTCTCGCTACTCGTGGGGGCCTGGACCGTGCGCCAGCGCTTGTCGGAGTCGAAGAAGAAGTAGGTCTGGACCTCAGTCCCGATCTTGGTCTGCGCGAGGCGGTTTTGGTCGTAAACGTAGGTGCGGGTGCCGTCCGAGGTGAGGTTGCCGGCCGTATCGAAGGTGTAGGACTCGGTGAACGCGTCGGAGGGGTCGCCGTTGTCGGTGATGTCGATGCTGGCGGTGGCTAGGCGCCCGGAGTCGGTATAGGTGTAGGCGGAGACCAGACGGCCCACGAAGGAGGTCTGGGGCTGAGCTTCGGTGGTCGTGGTGGCCGGGGCCTCGGTCGTGGTGGTGGGCACCCCGGTGGTCGTTGTCCCACCTTCGGTGGTGGTGGTCGCGCCTTCGGTCGTCGTGGTCGGGGCTTCGGTCGTGGTGGTGGGTGCCTCGGTCGTCGTGGTCTCAGGGGCGCTTACCGCGCCGCCCACCGCAAGGAGCCTTAGGTCTTCGTTGGTCTTAAGGCCACTCTCAGTGGAGTAGGTGTAGGCCTGGGTGCCAGAAGCGCTTCCGTCAAAGCCGGCGCCCCACTGCTTGGTGAGGTGACCCTTCTGATCGAACAGGTACTCCGATTCGAGCACGGCTGTGCCTGTGCTCAGGGTGGCCTTGGTCACGCGCTTGGCGTCATCGCGGGTGACGACCGCCCGGCTGAGGGGTGACGCAGCGCCCGAGATGGTGCTGGCGCGGGTAGTCTCCAGGCCGTCGGCCCCGACGGTGACGATGGTCGTCGCGAGATCGTTCTCCACGCCTATACCAGCCACGGTAACGGTGTTACCGGGAGCATCCACCGGATAGGTGGCAGCCGTGGTCAGGTGGCGGATGTTATCGGTGCTCGCCACCACACGGCCCAGGGAGTCATAAGAAGTGACGGTGCTGTTCTTCACCTGCAACCCGCCCACGGTCTGCACCTCGCTTAGGGCCCGACCGAAGGCGTCGTAAGTGAAGCTCGTCACGCGGCTTTCGGCCGACTCGGTGCGAGACTGCACGAGGCCGGAGCCGGCCGCGTCGTAGGTGGTCAAGGTCTCATAGTCGGCGGTCTTGTCGCTGGTCACGCGTCCGGCCTTATCGAAGACGTACGCGCTGGTGAAGCCGTCTGCGT
This sequence comes from uncultured Actinomycetes bacterium, assembly GCA_963718375.1. GTDB lineage: Bacteria > Actinomycetota > Thermoleophilia > RBG-16-64-13 > RBG-16-64-13 > RBG-16-64-13. The sequence goes on from CAVQZD010000005.1 coordinate 1,198,246, forward strand.
CCTGGATCTTGAGCTTCCAGCCGAGGGTGTTGTAGGTGAAGATGGAACGGCCGGTCTGGCCGCTATCGCCGCCGACCGACGTCTGGCGGCCCAAGAGATCGTACTGTGGGGTGGTCGTGAACTCGTTGCCGTTCCTAGCCGTCTCTACGCGGCCGGCCAGATCATAGGTGGCACTGGTGGTCACGCCGGTGGAACCCAGGGTCGAGGTCACGCGACCCATGACGTCATAGGTGTTCTCTACCCAGGTGCCGTCCGGGTTCACCTGTTTGTGCAGCCAGATATCGTCGACCGTCTCGTCGGGCTCGCCGTCCTCACCGGGATTCACATAGCTGTACTCAAAGAGGGTGGACTCGCTGTCCGGGGCGGTCGCGGTCAGCTTGCGCCCGATAGCGTCATAGGTGGTGCGCGCCGCTTTGTTCAGCTTATAGCCTTCAGCCGTGGTGCAGGCCCCTCCCGCCCAGGCGATCAGGACGTTGCCGCGGGCGTCGTAGACGTTCAGGGCGTCCTTGCCGCTGATGGTGCTGGTGTGGACGCTCGTCGTGCGGCCCACGCCGTCGAAGCTGGTGGTGGTCGTAGACTGCACGGTGCCTTCGGGATGCTCGGCGGTCCACAGATGGCTCTTCACCTCTTGCGCGCGGCCGCAGATGTCATAGGTGGTCTTCGTCCACTCGTTCTTAGAGTTGGTAGCATCGGCGCTCGAGGTCTTGTAGCTCTCGGTCACGTGACCCCAGGGGTCGTACACCGGATGGGTCGTCACCTGAGCAGAACCACTGGAGCTGGCGAAAGCCGGACCGTCGCTAGTCGTTGGGCGGCCCGCAAGTCGGCCCGCAAGGTCGTAGGTGTTGGTCTGGATCTTGACGCCGTAAGCGTCCCTCTTGTCGATCAGGTTGCCCCAAACGTCGAAGTTCTGTTCGGTCACCAGGTTCTCTGAGGCTCCGCCGGCGCTCAGCTCCACCGCATGCGTCGTCGTCTGGTATGTCTGCCCGTTCGGGAAGTAGCCAGAGTAGGAGGTCGAGGCCCAACTGCCACCGGTCACCACTCCGTCAGTCCAGTCGCCGCTCACCGAGCCAGTGACCAGGCTTCTCTGCCACGTGGGCGCGCCCTTGTAGGTCTTGTTATCCGTGAGCGCCACTGGAAGGTCACCATAGTAGTACTCGGTGATGGCCGTCTCGGTGGGGCTTAGTCTCGTGCGGCTCTGGGTGAGGTTACCCTTCTGGTCGTAGACCTGCAGGCTCTCGCTGCCGTCCGGTCCCATGACCAGCTTGGGTTGGTCGCGGTTGGGGTTGTAGGCCTGCGGCACGTAGTAGTAGATGCGCAGGTGCGCGGGTTTGTTATCGTAGTGGTCGGTGATGCCGTAGTAGTTGCCTGCTGTGCTCCCGGCGTCCTGCCAGAGGACGGCCACGTCGTTGCCCGAAGCCCAGCCCTCGCGGCCGACCACCGCCTGCAGGCAGGAGGTCATATCGACGGTGACCTTCTGGTCGTGCGACCAGCCGGAGGGGATGTAGTTGATGTAGGCATACTCGGCCACGGCAGCGTTGCGAGGTTCGTGCGAACCGGCTATCCAGACATTGGCGTCGTTGGTGGCCTCCATGCCCAGCTTGGTCTTGATGAGGGTGGGGTCACCGGTGCCCATGTATCCATAGGCATACATCACGAACTCGGCCTTCTCGATAGTGGCACCCTTGGGGATAGGGACTTTCTCGAAGCGGAAGCCGCTCGAGTCCGAGCTGGTGCCCTTGCCCACCACGTCATAGGGTGCGTTGCTGGTGGTGAGCGTGGTGCCTTCGTTGTAGCAGTCGTTCGCGTCGGGCTCTACCACGAGGTCTATGTAGCCGTACTGCTCGGCATCCATCTCCGGGTAGGTGTACTTGGTCTCCGCGCCGCGCTCGTCTATCTCCTTGACGAGATTGCCCCGATTGTTGTAGACCCAGCTCTTGGTCTTGCCGATAGGCGAGGTCTCGGTCGAGCGGTCATTCAGGAGCGGTGTGTAGGTGTAGGTCCAGGTGGGCACGCTCGACCAATCGGGCGGCGTCGACGCCGTGCCCAGGCCCTCCGAATCGGCCACGGGATTGGATTTGGAGGCCATGGTGCCGCTGACATTCCAGGTGAAGCGTTGCCTGATGCTATCGCTGCGAGAGTAGTCGCCGGTGTCGCCTGCGTCATAGACCTGCCCGTGAGTGACGATCGTCGCCTCGCGCGTGCCGTACGAGATCTCTTGGTGGGCGTCCGGATTGGAGCTGGCGTTGTAGTCAGGGGAGGTGACACTCGTCAGTCGCTCGTCCGTGTATGCGAAGCCTTGCGTCGCATCTTGCCCGTCGACGAAATCGTTCGCGGTGATGCCGGTGAGGCGGCTGCCGCTGTAGGTGTAGGTCACAGAGCGCTCGAGGCCCGGCTGCCCCGGGAAGTAGGTCACCGTCCCTGAGGCGGCATCGTAGTTGACCCGTCGGTCCTCACCTTGAGCGATGTACTCCGCGGCTGCCAGCTTGTGGTTCTGATCCAGCCAGCACCAGATCTGCTGACCGTTGGCCGCTGTGATCGTCACACGATGGGGGCTCTCAGTCCAGACATAGGTGACCTTGTTGCCGTTCTGGTCCTCTTCGCTCGAGAGCCTGCCGGTCGAGTCGAAGATGAAGATGCGCCCGTCATGACTGATGAGCTTCCAGTTGCTGCCGTCCTTGCTGAGGGAGGCGGTATTGCCCATGGGGGCGAGCCATTGGTCCGAGGTGCCGTCTCTCAGGAACACATATCTCTCGCCGGCCTCGTCGATGTAGTCGATCCGCCCGACATAGACCTCATCCAGATCGAGTGACGTCTCGAAGCTGAAGCGCCAGCCCGGTGCGAAGTAGCCTGCGGCGGTGCGAGTGGATGAGTAGCTGCGCGATAGCGCCGCCGCCGGTCCGAAGGAGGCGATGGCCAGATCGGTCGTCCCGATATCCAGGCTGCCCTCGTCCAAGGTCGCCTGCGCCGTGTGGCCCGCGAAAGACCCCAGGTCATAGGTGGTGTGGCGAGGCGCGCCTTGCAGCCAGACGCCGGAGCCGTTGTCCAACCCCCATAGGGCCGGCATGTCCAGATAGGCGACCGTATCCAGGGCGATGTAGTTGGCCTTGAGCCAGGCCTCGGCCGGGTTCGGGGCCGACCAGTCGGGAGCCTCGTCGGCGTCGGTAAGCAATACCACCCCGCGATCGCGCGCCACGTAGCGAGCCAAAGCCAGGATCTCCACCGCGTCGCTGTCGTCCGCGCTGGTTACCAGACCAAGGTCGGCATTAGACGGCCGGCAGGCGCCCTCTTCGAAGCGGGCCTTTGCCGGTCCACGCACGGGGTCGCCGGTCACATCGATGGCATCCACCGCCACCCGGTAGTTCCAAGCCGAAGTGCTCTTGGTGCCGGTCCACTCGATGGTGAGGGTGTGGTCCCCGTCTGTGAGACTAGTGGGACTGACGTAGATCTCCTGCTGGTAGATCGTGGTCGCGTTGTACAGATCCTTGACCGTCCAGGCGCCGTCCAGGGTGATCCTGACGTTGCCCATGTCGGCACCCTTATGACCTATGAGCTTGATCTGGTTGCCGTGGAAGTGGACGGTAAGCCTGCCCGTGCTGTTCGTGTAGCGATACGTGCCACCGGAGGCCGAGGTACTCGGGATCTCGTTCCAACTGCCGGTGTAGTAGGACTTGAGTCCCGTCATGGCATAGTCCGCCACGGCCGTCGCCGTCTGGTACCGGTCGGTCGAGACGGGCGATATTGCGTCTATCTTGAAGCCGGTGGGGGCGTTGTCGCGGTACCAGGACGCGTCATGCTGCGGTATGCCCACGCTCACCACCCCGGTCACGTTCCAGCTGGTAAGGGCGCTATTGGTTTGCGTATCTAGGTCGTCGTCGCCGGTAGGCGCAAAGACGATCGGCCAGGAATTGCCCGCCGCCAAGGAAGCGGCGGAGAGCCCGGCGGCCGATGAACCAGAGCCCAGATCATCGCTGGGTACGAGCACCGCCTTGCTGACGGCGCCCTGTCGATCTTTGACCTTGTTGCCCACCTCGACCGCGCGCTTATTCAGGTCGCTGACGGCGGCCTGGGTGGGCTCCCAGACAGTTGATGTCGGTAGCGCGTCCTTGACGGCCGTCGTCACTGTGCCAGCTAGGCTGAAGCCCACCAGAAACACCCGGCCGGGTTTGAGGCGCTGCAGCTCGGCCCGCACCCTGTCGTCCAGAGCTTCCGATGGCGTGCAGAGCACCGGGCCGCCCCAGACTTTGGCGAGTGGGGTCGCGATGAGGGCGTCGGCGTAGCTGTCAGCGGGCACGACCACCACGCCAGGCACACCCGGGCTCCAGGTCTGGGCGATACGGATGGCCGTGTCGATGGCGTCGGTGCCCCGGAACTCATCGGCGCGGTAGGGCTGATAGGGCATAGTGTTCCCGGAGATGCTGAGCCCATCCATGGTCGCATCCACGCCGAAGGGGACCGCGGTCAGGCCACGCATGTAGCAGTCGGTCACGTTGACCCCGGTGAAACCGGCGTCGCCCTCTTTGGGCGGCACCACTTTCACCCCGTAGGTCGTGCTGGAGTCGTTACCACCCTGCATGATGAGGCCCTGCAGGGTGATATCGCTGCCCCCGTATCCCTCAAGGCGGACTGCATCACCTTTCTCTGGCAGGCGCAGGCTCATGTTCTTGAGCGTCACATGATTGACAAGCGTGGACTCCTCGGCCGTGGAATCCTTGCCCACCTTGATGAGATACTCGGTCTCGCTCCCCAGGGGCACCAGGATGCTGGAGCTCCCAGCCCCGTATATGGTCACGTTTTCCTTCTCGATCTCGAGCTCAGAGACGTAGTAGAAGCCGGTGGGTACGTAGACCAACCCGCCCAGCTTCTCGGCTTCGTCAATCGCGTCCTGGAACGCCTTGGTGTCATCGGTCTTGTCGGTACCGGTCGCGCCCCAGTCGACGACGTTGGCACGAGGCACGTAGGTGACCTCCAGGTATGGTCGGTCAGACAACGAGGCTTCCCGAGTGTTAAAGGCGTGAGAGGTGTTCGGATCCTCAGGGTCTGCATATACACAGAAGCCGTTGTTGGGCTCTTCTTGGTCCACCCACTTCTGCACGATGTCGGTGACCGGCACTGCTATCCATTGGTACTGACCGTTGGTCTGAACAGAACGGGCGTAGTTCAAGCTGTAGGTGTGGCCGAGCGAGTTCCAGGTGGTGGACTCGGTCCAGGCCTTGCTCATCTGCGCGACCCAGACCGTGCTTGAGCCGATCTCCGTAAGTTGGCGCATATGCAGCTTTGCGTCGGTGACCCAGCTATCGTTGAACGTCGTTTGGAGATCCATCTGGACAAAGGCCTTCTTGGTGCTGGTCGTATCCTTGGCCGCGATCATGTAGCCCTCATAACCCTTGACCGTCGAGGGCGACGCCGAGCTCACGTAGGTGTCTTGCGCGGGCCAACGAGACAGCGACGGATCGATCAGCACCGGGAACTTGCGTGCCGGGTCCGAAAGCCAAGTCTGGGGCACAGTGACTGTGACCGTGCTCAGACCTTCCCCGGGTTCCACCTTCATGGTGGCGTCAGCACACGCCGTGGGCTCACCGGATGAGTCCTTGGTCGAGTCATAGACGGCCAAGCCGCCCAGGAGGAAGACTGGCGGCTGCTCCAGCACCTTGCGGAAGCCCCACTGACCGGTCTCGTATTCCTGGCAGAGGATGAGCCCTGGGTGGCTGATGGTGTAGGTGAAGACGTTCGGGGCCTTCTTACTGGCGAGGACGATGGTCTCTTTCAGACCGCCATCGGCGCGGGCTTCATAGGTGACGCTCATGGACTTGAGCGGAGCCGCAAAGACCGCCTTGCTTCCCGAGGCCACCGGAGCGTTCAGCGCTATCCCTTGTGGGGCACTGATGCTTACCGAGACTCCCTGGTATTCGACCGAGGCGATCGACCCACCTGCGGCAGGCGGGGTCAGGGTGACCTTCGAAGGGACACCCTTGGCGCGCAGGCCGCCCTTGGCATCTGCCGGCACCAGGGTCGTGTCTATATCCTGCCACTTGCCGCCGGAGTCCTTGTAGCTGATCGGGCTGGAGTAGATCTCGGATTTGTACTTGCCGTCCGAGAGCAGGTAGGTCTTGGAGTTCTCGGTACGCTTCTCGGTGAGCTCCTTGACCACGGTCGCCTCGCCGCCGTTGTCGGCCGCGCCCGCATCTGTGACCCCGCCTGCGGCCACCACCAGCAGGAGCAGGACGGAGATGACGAGTAAACGAGTGACTGCAGCGAAACGGCGCGACCGGTGCATGCTAACCCCCTGTCGACACGTGAACCGACTGACCCTGGCTGGGCAGAAAGACCTCATGGGGGCCCGCATCTGGCCTTCCCCCGTTCCTCCAAGGCCGCGCCGCCGTAAACAGATTCGCACTCTATCAAGAGGGGGGGGGCGGTTGTCAATACGTAGAAGCATTCGCCTCGGAGTGGCGAGAGCACACGATGGCTTTCCGGCCACAGCACGTCGGGACACCCCACCCTCCTCCGCCGTCCACCCTTAGTCGCATGTCGCCCCGTGACTCCAGCCGCTAGGCTGCGGGGGTCAGGGACGGTAATCTCTAAAGAAGGCAGGCCGGGTCGGTGACGGGACTACTCGCGAGGCGTACGCATTTGAAGCCAGCGCTCTTCGATCTTCTATCTCCCGAGCGTTTCCCCCAGGCGGAGACGCAGACCGTGCTGCCCGGGCGCGCGGGCCGTCCGACCCCCATGCCCGAGGGCCTCCATCTGCACCTCGTGGACGCGCTGGCGGCCCAAGGCATAACGCAGCTATGGACGCACCAGTCGGAGTGTTGGACCACCTCCCAAGGAGGCGAGCACTTCATAGTCACCACGGGCACCGCCTCGGGCAAGAGTCTCTGCTTCAACCTGCCCGTGCTCGACGGGCTTCTCAGAGAGCCCCACGCCCGGGCGATCTACCTCTATCCCACCAAGGCCCTCGCCCAAGACCAACTGCGGCGTCTGCGGTTGACGGCCGGTCGCAAGGTTGAGATCGCCACGTACGACGGAGACACTCCGACCGCCGCGCGCCAGGTGGCGCGCGAGAAGGCACGGGTGCTGCTCACCAACCCGGATATGGTGCACGTCAGCCTGCTGCCGCGGCACGAGCGCTGGAGGGACTTCTTCTTCAACCTCAAGTATGTGGTCATCGACGAGGCTCACACTTACCGGGGGGTGTTCGGCAGCAACGTGGCCAACGTGCTCAGGCGCCTGCGCCGGGTGGCCTCGTTCTACGGCGCTGAGCCGCAGTTCATCCTTGCCTCCGCGACTATCCGCAACGCTCGCGAGTTGGCGGAGGGACTCACGGGCCTCGACGTCGCTCACGTGAGTGGCGATGGTGCCCCTCTGGGCAGGCGCAAGATCGTCTTCTGGGAGCCCCCGCTTGTCGAAGACGCGCTCAACATACGGCGGAGCGCCAACACTGAAGCCGCGGAACTACTCACCGAACTCGTACGGAGTGGCGTCCGTTCGATCTGCTTCACCAAATCGCGCCGGGCCGCGGAGGTCATCTACCAGATGGCGGTGGACCTGCTCAAGGACACCGACCCCCGGCTCGCCGAACGTATCACGCCCTACCGCGCCGGCTACACCCCCGAGCAGAGGCGCAAGATCGAGGAGATGCTCTTCGGGGGCAAGCTTCTTGGGGTCGTCAGCACGAGCGCGCTCGAACTCGGCATAGACATAGGAGCACTGGACGCCGCCATCACTGTGGGCTACCCGGGGACCATGGCCAGTCTGTGGCAGCAGTGGGGGCGCGCTGGCCGGGGCAAGGGGGAGAGCCTCGCCGTGTTCGTCGCCGGCAACGACGCGCTCGAGCAGTTCTTCGTCAAGCACCCGAGCGAGCTCCTCCAGCGCGAGGTGGAGGCCGCTACCATCGACTTCGCAAACCCGTTCATCCACAGCAGCCACCTGGCGGCCGCGGCCTACGAGGGCGCGCTTACGCCGGACGACGACCGGTTCTTCGGGCCTGGGCTGCCGGCAGCTCTCGAGCTGGGCGTCCGTGAGGGGCTTCTGAAGTCCAGAGGCGATACCTGGCTCTACCGCGGCAGCGACTTTCCCGCAGCCAAGATCGGCCTTCGCTCAAGTGTCGGAGAGCAGTACACCATAGTGGAAGAGGAGACGGGCGACATCGTCGGCACCGAGGGGGGCGAGACAGCCTTTTCGGCGCTGCACCCCGGCGCCGTATATCTGCACATGGGTGACACCTACCTGGTCACGGCCCTCGACCTGGAGAGTCACACGGCGCTGGTACGGCCTTTCTGGGACAACTACCACACCCTCCCGCGGCGCGACACAGAGACACGCATCATCAGTGATGATCTACAGACGACTTACGGCCGCGTGTCGCTCCACCTGGGACAGATCGCCGTCAGCACCCGGGTCGTCGCCTTTCAGAAGAAGAAGACCGGCAGCAACGAAGTAATGGGCACCGAGGAGCTCGATCTCCCCAAGCAGGAGTTCGTCACCGAGAGCATGTGGTTCACGCTCCCCTTGGACATGTTCCCGCGCCCGGAAGATCTGACCGGCCTCCCCGGTGCCATCCACGCAGTGGAACACGCCCTCATCGCCCTCCTGCCGCTCTTCGCCATGTGCGACCGCTGGGATATCGGCGGACTCTCTACCCCTGTCCACCGTCAGACCGAACTGCCCACCATATTCGTGTACGACGGGCACGCGGGCGGTGTGGGCATCTCCCGACAGGGGTTCGAGCGCTTCGTCGAGTGGGCGCGCGACGCCCGCAACCTCATCCGGGATTGTCCCTGCGAGAGCGGTTGTCCTTCGTGCATACAGTCACCCAAGTGCGGCAACTGGAACGAACCCCTCGACAAGGAGGCGGCCCTTCGGCTGCTCGGGGCGATCCTGGCGGGGGCGACGCCATAGGGGGCGGGCGCACGCAGGCGCGGCGCGGGCGAGGCCCCGGGAGGCGGCGCCTGAGCCCGGTGACGCCCCGTCGGCCGGTGGCGCACCCTGCGGGCCGGTGACGCCCCTGATGCCGGTGCTATGCTACGGCCATGAAGCCTCTCTACATCTCCGTCATCGGTGGAGGCAATTGCGGCCCTGCTGAGCAGGCTCTCGCAGAGCAGGTCGGCGGGCTGGTGGCGAAAGAAGGCGCCGCCCTGGTGTGCGGGGGGCTGGGCGGGGTGATGGAGGCCGCCGCCCGCGGAGCCAGGGCGGCCGGGGGTACCACCGTCGGCATACTGCCCGGTCACGACCGCTCACAGGCCAATGCCTACCTGGACTACGTCCTCACCACCGGCATCGGTCACGCACGCAACCTGGCTGTCGTTAGCTCGGGGGACGCGGTGATCGCGGTGGGGGGCAGCTACGGCACCCTCTCCGAGATCGGTCTCGCCGCCAAGATAGGCCGTCCGGTGGTGATCCTGGGGGGTTGGCGCCTCGAGGGAGGCGAAGAAACGGGTCGCATCACCTACGCCTCGTCCGCGGAGCAGGCCATAGACCTCGTGAGGCAGGCGTTGGCACCCATGGCCGGCGGAGCCACCGAGGGGCGATGATGCGGGGCCCCCTCGACAGGGCCCGAGAGATGCAGGAGCTCCTCCAGCGCTTCCGGGAGGCGTCCGCAAGGCGGCGAAGGTCGCGTCGTCTGGTTCTCATCTCCGTAGCCGTGGCCTTCTGCGCGTGTCTGCTCGCGATCATCCTGGCCCTGACATGGCCAGGCCCGGACCAAGTTGCGGTCGTCGACCCGACCACGGCAGGCGTCGCGACCCCGATCACCGTTACCACCTCGAGCATCGCGACAACCACGACGACCACGACTGCTCCGGCGGTCGACGTCGTCGTCACTCCTGCCACCACGACCACGACCACGACCACTCGGCCCCAGACGGCCGTCGCCGCGAGCCGCGACGGCCTTGTCGTGGTCATCGATCCAGGTCATCAGGACCGGGCCAACGCTGAGCAGGAGCCCATCGGACCCGGCTCGACCCAGACCAAGGCCAAAGTGAGCGGTGGCACCCGCAGTGTCAACACCGGCCGACCGGAGAGCGAGTTGGTCCTCGAGGTGGCCCTGAAGCTCCGGGACTCCCTGGAGGCCCGAGGGATCAAGGTGGTCATGACCCGCACCACCCAAGAAGTGAACATCTCCAACATCGAGCGCGCGCAACTAGCCAACCAGGCGCCGGCCGATCTGTTCGTACGCGTCCACGCCGACGGCGCCGCCGACTCGTCGATACACGGCATTCTCATGCTCTATCCCGCCACGATCGCAGGTTGGACCGACGATATCGCCGCAGAGTCCAAGCGCGCCGCACAGATGGCCCTCGATGCGCTGCTGGCCGCCACCGGCGCAAAGAACCGAGGCTTGGTGGCGCGCAGCGACCTGACCGGGTTCAACTGGTCCGACGTGCCCGTGGTATTGGCGGAGATCGGACTGATGACGAACGCGACCGAGGACGCGCTGCTTGCGACTGACGAGTACCAAGGGAAGGTCGTCCAGGGCCTCACCGACGCGATACTGGACTACCTGGATGTACGCTAGACTTGTTCGAACCCGCGCAACAACGTCGACAGGGGAAAGGTGCGCACTTGAGTAAGTTGACTGTGGTCGGTGCAGGCTATGTGGGCCTGGTCACGGCCGCGTGCATGGCCGAACTGGGTCATGACGTGCTGGCCATGGACGTCGATGCCGACAAGATCAAGCTACTCCAAGACGGCGGCAGCCCCATCTACGAGCCCGGTCTCACCGAACTCGCGGCCTCCAATCGCGAGAGGATACGGTTCACAGCCGACGCGGATGAAGCGTACGCGTTCGGGGAGTTCATCTTCCTCTGCGTGGACACTCCCCCCACCGCCTCTGGAGACGCGGACCTCTCCCGCATCTGGCAGGCCGTGGCCAATCTCCATGACGCGAGCGGCGATCGTGTCGTGGTGGTGAAGTCGACGGTGCCGGTGGGCACGGGCGCGGCGATCCAGGCCAAGCTGAGCGACCTGGGGCTCGCTCACATCGCCTATGCATCGAACCCCGAGTTCCTCAGAGAGGGCACAGCCATCCGGGACTTCATGCACTCCGACAGGGTGGTGGTCGGCTCTGGCGATCCTGGAGTGGCCGGCCGGGTTGGCGCGCTGTACGAGGGGATAGGCTGCCCGGTCCTGATCACCGATGTGGCCTCAGCGGAGATGATCAAGTACGCGAGCAACGCGTTTCTGGCCACCAAGATCAGCTTCATCAACGAGATCGCCAACGTGTGCGAATGCACCGGCGCCGATATCTCCATCGTGGCCCGCGGAATGGGCATGGACAAGCGTATAGGCCCGCATTTCTTGCAGGCCGGCATCGGGTACGGCGGTAGCTGCTTCCCCAAGGATGTATCCGCTCTCAAGCAGATCGCCTCCAACTCCGGCTATCACTTCCAACTGCTGAGCGCGGTGATCGAAGTCAACGAGTTTCAGAAGCGGCGCGTGATCGGCAAGCTCAAGAGGTACCTTGGCGAAGACCTACGCGGTAAGAAGGTCGCCCTTCTCGGCCTGTCGTTCAAGCCCAACACCGACGACATCAGGCAGGCCTCGTCGATAGTCCTCGCCAGCAGGTTGATGGCGGAGGGCGCTGTGGTGGTCGGATACGACCCGCTCGCCATGGAAGGGATGAGGAGCATCCTTCCCGCGGTGGAATACGCCGCGAGCGCACAGGATGCGCTGATCGGGGCGGACGCCTGCGTCCTCGTCACCGAGTGGGACGAGTTCCTGAATATGGACTGGGCGCAGGTGAAGGCATCCATGGCCCGCCCGATTGTCATCGACGGGCGCAATGCCCTCAAGGGTGAGGCACTGGAACAGCTCGGCTTCATCTACGAGGGCGTGGGCAAGAAGCCCACCCCCTCGAACAACGCCGGCTAGAAGGCGTCCCGCCCGAGGCGGCCCCGGCGCTGAGCCCCGGCCGTCACCCGAGGCCGACACCTTGACCCTATTTCTTGGTCCTCGTGGAAGTCTTCTTCGCAGCCGCGCTCGAGGCCGCTCCGGGGCGACGCCTTCGCGGCCGCTTTCGCCGCTGACGCGGCGGCAGGTCTCTTGTTGGCCTCAGCCGCTTTGACTGCCGCAGCCAGCTTGGCCTCTCTCGCTTCAGCCATCTGAGCCGCCTGCTGCATCTCCGCCCGCATCTCTGTGACCGTCATGGTGAGTTCCATGAGGATCCTGGTCCAGATGATCATCAGGGTCACCAAGATGAGGCTGGAGAAGATGACTATGCACCAGATACCTTGATACTTGGCAGCCGCGATGATGCCGAAGATGAGAGCAAAGAACCAATACGCACCCAGCAGGGCCAGAACGCTCGTGAAGAGCCCCCTCAGAGACCCGCGAGTCACGAAGCCTTGGAAGGAGAGATCGAAGAGCTTGCTGAGGGTCCCGGGAGGTCGTGGAGCATAGTATTGGGGCTGGGGCACATACTGGTTGGGGTACATGGTCCCCTGCTGAGCACCGGCCAGCTCCGGCAGACGAGTACCACAGCGTTCGCAGAAGGTTCCGGTCGCTTGTTGACTACCACAGTTGGTGCAGGTCCTCACTTCGCCAGCCACTGCGCCTCCTTGTTTGGTCCGGTTCTTGACTACAAGGTACGTTGCGGCGTCTGGGCTGTCAACGCCGGACCACACTGGGCGCACATAACCTGCGCACAACCTGGTTTCGGCAGGTATCATCTGTGCGTGTCGAATGCTCACGCTGCAAGGGACAGCCGAGCGAGGATCGTCCCACACCGACTCAAGGAGGGGCACGTGGTCAATGAGCTTGGCACTGTAGCGGGAAACCTGCTCGACCGAGGCGAGTTCCCTCATAGCGGCACCCAGATGATAATCTTCGCCATCGCCGTCGTGGTCTTGCTGGTCGTGGGTATCCTCCTTTGGTACTACTCCCACCCTCGCAGGCGCAAGGACCAGGAACCCACCGACAAAGGCGCGGGGCCCGACGACTGACACTTCGCGCTCGGCGCCGACCAATCACCGATGAGGAGCTTCAGGGAATGAGTGCGCACCTAGACCGCGGCGAGGACAGCCGCGGCTCCGCCCGTTTCGTGACGGCTCTTCGTGATCGCTGGTGGTTGGTCCTGATCATGATGGTCCTCTTTGGCGCCCTCGGTTTCGCCCTCTCTTCCATACAAGAACCTCGCTACAGCGCCACGGTCCAGGTCGCGTACTCACAACGAGACGCGGATGCCGTATCGAAGGCACTCACAGACGCAGGCACGGCCGGCCTGCCTAAGACCCTCGCGAGTGACACCTTGATCTTGCAGACATCCAGCTTCGCCGAACGGGTCAGCGAGGACTCTGGACGGTGCGGTCAGCCCGGTCACCATACAAGCGTCGCTGACGAGCTCTGTCGTGCCGAACGTGGACTTGGTCGACATCGAAGCCTCAGCGCCACGTGCCGATCTTGCCGCCGACCTGGCCAATGCGAGTGCCGACGAGTTCGTCGCGGCCAGACAGGAGGAGATCCAGGCGCTGTTGCAGTCGGCTCTGGACTTCGTCGAGGGCCAGCAGGATCCCGCGGAGCAGTCCGGCAGCGCCGCGGCCGAACTCGACCGGCAGGCCTATGCGCTGCAAACGCTATTGGACGGTTCGATCGCCGACTACGAAGTGCTTGAGAGGGCGTCGGCGCCGGCTGACCCGTATTACCCGCGGCCGCTCCTCAATATCGCTCTGGGCGTGGCTATCGGCTTGGTCATCGGGCTCCTGCTTGTTATGGGTGTTCAGTAGAATGAGCCGGCGCATCAATGACCAGGCGACGCTTGCCCAGGCCCTGGACCTTCCGATCATCGGCGCGCTGCCGGTGCCGCCCAACAGACAAGGCGGCAGGAGGTCCGGCGTCGGATTCAAGAAGGGCTTCGAACATCTGCTGGAGCCTACGAAGATGCTCCGCTCGAACCTAAAAGTCCTCGGATTCGGAGAGACCAAACGCACCCTACTCATCACGAGCACGGCCTCTGCCGAAGGCAAGAGTTCGTTGGCAGTCAACCTCGCACTGAGCATGGCGCTCGCTGGTGACCGGGTCATCTTGGTCGATGCGGATCTGAGGAGCCCGAGCATACACACCTACCTGGACATACCGAACGACCGAGGTCTGGGGGATGCACTCACCGGTGGGGCCGCGGATTGGTCGGACAAGGTGCAGGCTGTGGACTTGGCACCCTTCGTCGACCCGCACGTGCTTGACTCCCGCAAGGAGGAGGAGCGAGACTCGGGGGTCACCAAGTTCCTCTGCCTCACCAGCGGCACGCCTCCCGTCAGACCCTGGCGAAGCCTTGGGGACGGGAGCGTTCCCCGGCCTGCTGGCCGAGCTGCAAGGCTACTCTGACTATGTCATCGTCGACGGACCGCCGATGGTCGCCACCTCAGACTCGCTCGATACTGGCCCGGTCGGTGGACGCTGTCATCTTGACCAGCACGCTGGGCAAGCAGACAGCAGTGAAGCCAGACAGGTGAGACAACTGCTCGCCCGTGCCGACATCGAGGCCTTGGGCCTGGTGTTGTTCGGCACTCGCCTGCAGATGCCCGACCTCCGGCAGGACCGCTAGCCGCCCTGGCCGCCCTGCGTCGCGGCCTCGCGTCCGCGGAGGCCGCTCCTGATCGATCCATTCGCCGCCTCATGGACGGCACGTTCCACCTGAGACTCCTCGCCTGCGAGTCTGCGCCTCCAGTTGGGGGCCTCCGCGCCGCTGCCCGGCACGTTGTGCGGCTTCGCGCTGCAGAAGGAGGTCGTCCAGGCCGATCAATACGAACTCTGCGGGACTGCGGGCCAGGTAGCTGACGGCGGCCGCGAGTAGGGCGACCGGTCCGGACGATCCCGGCGTCCCCACCAGGTATGAAGACAAGGCGGCGACCATGCGGCGGCGCGCTGCGCAGCGCGCGCCGCGCCGCGTCGTCGTCCAATCTGCCCCGTCCGCAGACGCATCCGTATGTCCTCACCAGTCAGAAAGCCGGCAAGAGGGAACATGTCGTGGGTGCCCAGCGAGGCGACCGCGTACCTGGGGATGGGCGCTATCGTGCGTTCGGCCCGCGGCCTGAGGGCACTCTGCAGCACCCACGTGCCGGACACTCCGTGCCTTCTCATGCTCGGTCTCACCCCGGCGGGCACCGTGCCCAGGTCCTCCCCCGCCACCATCGTCCTGTTTCGATGCGACTCCAGGCAGAGGACCGCGTACAACTCGTCCGCCGGGTACGTCGACGTAGACCCCCTCTGCGGGCTCCCGGCCCTCGGGTATCCAGAACAGTCTGTGCAGCGACATGATGTGGTCGACGCGAAGGCGTGACGCGAACCGCATGTGATGACTCAGCACCTGCGGCCCAGTACGAGTGACCGTCCGCCCGCGCTGATCTCGGGATGAACGGGCGGAGAATCCCAACTCTGTCCGTGACCGAAGAACGCGTCAGGGGGAGAGCCTATCGACATGCCTCTGACGAACAGGTCCTGGCGGTCCCACACGTCGAACCCACCGGGATGTACCCCCACCGGCACGATCCAAGAACAGGCCGGCCGCGTGATGAGAAGGGGCACGCTCGCCTCTTGGCGAGCATGGCCGAGAGCTCTCGCAGCTGCTCCTCCATCTGCCACTGACAGTAGACGTGGTATCGGGCCGCCTCCGACATGCTCTCCGAGGCGTTCCGGGGTCGAGGTGGCGACAGCCGTGGTGGTCACCGTGGACCCCGACCAACCGCGCCAGTCACAGCCACGCCTTTCGACTTCAGCACGGTACTCCGCGTACTCGAGTACCTCGGGCCTTTCGCGTACGAATCCCTCGAGGGCAGACCTCCGTTTGCCGCCCGCGGCACCGAAGAAGCATCGGCAGAGCTCTTCCAGCGCCCGGCGTTTGAGCGCCATGACCCCGGCGTAGTCCACCAAGTCTTGGCGGTGCCACGCGGCGATCCGCTCCTGGACGGCCTTCGACTCCCATACGGCCCTGGCGGACCCGCATCCGCTCCATTCGGGCACGCGTTCTACCGCCAGGTAGAACTCATTCCAGAAGAGTCTGCTGACCGGCCTATAGGGGGACGGCTCGAAGGGACGGTCGAGGTAGGAGGCCAGTAGCGGAAGAGTAGCCGCGGCGCTGCCTCCGGCGTCTGACACCACCTGCAAGAGCGTGCTGAGCTCCCCCAGATCGCCGGCGCCCCAGTCGCGCTCGCTCCGCAGCGCGTAGGCGGGGGCGAACACCCCCCACTCCCGCGCCCCGGGATCCTGTTGCCAGCAACGCCGGGGGGCGGATATCACCCTGATCTCTTCGGCGCGGCCGCCGGTCTCTACTCGCAGGCCGTGATAGCCGAAGGGGAGGTCCACCGTCCACTGCGCCGGACCCTGGGAGGCGTTGGCGGCGCCCCGGGTCAGGTCGCCACGCGGCCCCAGCTCTTCCTCGCAGGCAGTGTCCCGCGTCAACTCGACCTTCGCGCCATCAGGGACCTCAAAGAGCAAGTGGCCGTCCCAAGCCACTAGTACCGGCGCCACAAGACGGTCCCGGAGCTCGGCCCGGCGGGCCTCCGCCGCTGCGCGCAGCCACTCATGGTCTTTCGCGCCGATCTCCCCGCCGGACCCAGCCCCCGGCCAGGGCCCGGCCGAAGTGGCGGCTGCGAGACACCCCAGCACTTCCATCACCGCGTGGCGCGGAGACTCGCGCACACGCCCGGTCGCATCCCTGTATGTGAGACTCACGCCCCATAGCCGGGCCAGATCAGTGATCAGTCCGTCCGTCAAGCGATCATGTTGACTGTGGACTGCCATCGCCACTTGAGTCCCTCTGGTACCGCTGGCGACTTAGCCGCTGGGGAGGCGGATGATGAATCTGGCTCCCT
The DNA here is from genome assembly GCA_963718375.1 of uncultured Actinomycetes bacterium. Classification (GTDB taxonomy): domain Bacteria; phylum Actinomycetota; class Thermoleophilia; order RBG-16-64-13; family RBG-16-64-13; genus RBG-16-64-13. The sequence continues at coordinate 1,215,048 of CAVQZD010000005.1, forward strand.
CGTCGGCAGAGCCGAGTGCGACGTCACCGGAGGCCGCGCGCGCCAGCCTGCGCGCGAGTGACAAACCAAGACCGGCGCCACGAGAACCGCGGGGCCTCTTCTCGGCCGCCGAGCCACGCACGCCGGGCTCGAATATCCGTTCCCTCTCTTCTTCGAGAACGCCCGGTCCGTCGTCCTCGATCACGAAGCGGACCTCTTTGCCCTTTCGCTGCGCCGTCATGCGGACCTCGCTGCTGGCGAAGCGGCAGGCGTTCTCGACCACCGGGCGGACTATCTGCGCCACTATGTCCGCCCCCACGCCCACGCCCAGACTCTTCGCCGGGGTGACGACCGACACCTCCACGTTGTTCTCGACGGGCAAGAAGCCTTACGCTCACTGCCACGTCTTCCAGCACCTGCCCCGCGTCTGCTCGTCCCGTAGCGAGGCCGCCCGCCTCTCGGGCCGCGGCCAGCAGAGTCTCCACTGTGCTCGCCATCTCGTCCGCGCTGTGCACCACAGAGCGAAGCGCTTCCTCGTAGTAGCCGGGGTCGCGCTCTCGGCGCAAGGCCAGTTCGGCCTCTGCTTTGATCTTGGCCACTGGAGTCCTCAGCTGATGTGATATCTCAGCCGAGAACAGTCTCTCGCGCCGCAGGCTTGCGGCCAGCCTGTCCAGTAGTGCATCGAGGGTGTGAGCCAATTGAGTCAGCTCATCGTGCGGGTCACCCATCTCGAAACGTTTGTCCAGGTCGCTCGTGCTCCAGGCCTCGGCCTCCGCAGTCATGCGTGACACCGGCCTGAAGGCAGCGTTCAGCGCCCACTGTCCCGTGAGCCCCACGATCAGCAGCATGAGCGCTGTGAACGAGACCGTACCTAGCAGCGCCATCCGTTGCACCCGCGCATATGAGCCCATGTCCAATCCGGCCACTACGGTGCCGATTCGCTTGGTCACGTCCTGACTGTCCATCAGCGGCTCACCCAAGAGGCGGACGTTGTGGTCCGGGACGTCCACGTACGTGTAGGGCTGATCCTGAAGGGCCTTGGCAGCCGCTTCGATGTCCGGATCGACAGCCGGAGTGCTCACGGCCTTGCCCGCGGCGAAGACCCAGATCTGTGAGCCCAGCTCCTTGATGTCGCCGGTCGGGCGCGGGAGGCTTATCCCCCCTCCCTCGACTATCCTGAGTGACCGGCTGGCATCGGTCACAAGGGCGTCGAGTCTGTCGTCGACGTCCGAAGCGAGCAGCACCCCCAACAGGACGTTGAACGCCACCGTCATCGTCACCAGAGCGATGGCGACCGTGAGCAGCACCACGACCAGGAGACGGTCGCGCACCCCCATGCGAGATATCCGCGACTTCACCCGAGCTGTCGTGGGAGGCCACCTCATTGCAGCAGGTAACCCACCCCTCTTACCGTGACGATGCTTGGAGCCCCCGGCAGTCCGCCCACCTTGCGACGCAGACGGACTATGTACGCGTCGAGCGTGTTCTCATGAACGATCGCCCCATGAGGCCAACCTGTCTCCACAAGCACCTTCCTGCGGATCGCTTCACCCGGGTGCGCGGCCAACGTGGCAAGTAGCCGGAACTCAGTGGGAGTCAGCCGTACGGTCTCGCCGCCACACGTCACAGCGTGCTTGGCTGGGTCTAGCACCAACCCCGCCACGGCGGCGCTGCGCTCGGCGCCGCCCCGCCTGATGAGAGCTTCGAGGCGGGCAAGCAGTTCCGCGAAGGCAAACGGCTTAGTGAGGTAGTCATCCCCTCCCACCCTGAAGCCCGACAACCTGTCGGAGAGCGAATCACGAGCCGTGAGAAACAGGACGGGTGCGGTGAGCCCCTGGGCGCGTAGGGCCTGGCATACGTCGCGACCGTCGGCATCGGGCAGCCCGATGTCTATCACGAACAGGTCGGGTGCCACCTCTGTCGTCTTGCGCAAGAGATCGGAGCCCGTGGCGTATCCGTGCGCCTCGTAACCTTCTTCGCGCAGACCGCGAATGAGCAAGGAGCGCATCTGAGGGTCGTCTTCGAGCACGAAGATGCGGGACTCCAGCATAGTGGGGCTAGTATCGCCCGCTGGGAGAGTTCGCACAAGCTCACACGGCGGCGCGGCGTCCGATTCTCATCGAACGCCGCGTACGCCGTTTCCGCCGTGTGGACGTGCGGATGTCGGACCCGGCTGGGTCCGACATCCACCGGACAGGGTTGGGGCCACAGCTCAGGAGGGGGGTTGAGCACCGCTGTGTGACTCCATGTCAGTATGCTTACACTATCTTCCTGAAATAATCCTGAACGCGTTGACCATGCTAAAGTGCAGCAATGATGACCGACCAGCCAGCGACTGAGAGCAAGGTGACAGTCGGCACGCCCGATGACGACCGGCCCGTGGTCCTCTCGACCCACGGCCTCACCAAGGACTTCAAGAAGTTGCGGGCAGTGGACCAGCTGGACCTGGAAGTCCGCCAAGGTGATGTGTTCGGGTTCCTGGGACCCAACGGGGCAGGCAAGAGCACCACTATCCGCTTGATCTTCGGACTCCTCTATCCCACGGCGGGCTACGTCGAGATACTGGGTCACCAGGTGCCACGCGACCGCCAAGAAGCGCTCAGACATGTGGGCGGCTTCGTGGACGACCCCACCTTCTACGGCAATATGAGTGCTCGCCGCAACCTCAAGATCTTGGGCACCATGAACGGACCCGTCAGCCAAGAGCGCATCATGGAAGTCCTGGAAATGGTGGGCCTCGCCGACCGAGCAGACTCCAGGGTGGGTGGGTACTCCCACGGCATGCGCCAGCGGTTGGGCATCGCGCTCGCTCTCATACACAACCCGGATCTGGTCATACTCGACGAACCCACCAGCGGTCTCGACCCTCAAGGCATGAAGGACGTCCGCGAACTCATACGCAAGCTAGGGCGCCAAGGTACGACCGTCTTTCTTTCGTCACACTTGCTCCACGAGGTGGAGTTGGTCTGTGACCGAGCGGCGATCCTCACCCGGGGTCGGATGATCGTCCAGGGACCGGTGACTGGACTCCGTCCGGCCAGCAGCACGGTGAAGATCCGCACCGGCGACCAGAGACGCGCCGCCGAGGTCGTCTCCGGTCTGGTGCCCGCGGACGACGTCGAGGTGGAAGAGGGCTATCTGGTAGTCAAGACCCCCCAAGAGCAGATCCCCGAGTTGGTGCGTCGGTTGGTTGCGGAAGGCATCGACGTCGAGGCCGTGGTCCCCTCCAGCGAGCAGAGTCTTGAGGAGATGTTCCTGGAACTTACTGGTTCAGACGCGCCCGCGGGACAAGGAGACGGCAGATGAGCCATCTCCGAAGGGAGTTCATCAAGATCCTCCTGCAGAAGCGCACCTACATCGGCTGGATAGGGCTCTTCGCCATACCCTTCATCATCGCCACCGCGATTCATTTCAACCCGGGCGACATGGGCCCCCATGGCTCAGAGGACAGTTCTGACTTCTACTTTGAGTCCGTTGCCCAGAACGGCCTCTATATCGCCATAGTCGCAATCGGTGCGCTCGCGGTCTTTCTGTTGCCCTCTATTGGCCGCGGTTTCCGGCAGCCAGACCTTGGCCGGCGAGGCCGAAAAGGGCACGCTGCGCACATCCTTGATGCAGCCAGTTCGACGAGGCGGCTTTCTCGTAGCCAAGTGGCTGGTAGCCAACTTCTACGTGGCTATCGGCCTGCTGATTCTGCTCGTCGGCTCTCTGATAGCCGGCGCCATATTTTTCGACCTCAAACCCGTGCTGTTGTTGAGTCTCGATGTGGTAAGCGTAGCCCATGGACTCGGACTCATAGTGCTGCAGTACCTATTCGTGTGGTTCGCCATGGCAGCTGCCGTGTCACTTGCACTGTTGTTCTCCACGCTCACCGACTCTGGGCTTACGGCCGTCGCCGGTTCCATGGTGTTGGTGATCGTGATGATCGTGCTCGGGGGCATCCCGTCTCTTGACTTCCTCGACCCCTACCTGTTCACCAGTTACTTCTCCAGCGGCTTCCCGACCTGGCTGCACTTCTTCAAGGATCCCATTAGCTGGGGTCCCATAGTCGACGCCTTGATCAACTTCGCCGCGTGGATAGCGGGCACCACCACGCTCGCCTGGCTGATCTTCAGACGCAAGGATATCCATTCGTAAGATCCTTCCCCACCCGCCCGGCGGCCCCCTGACGACTTGAGTCCGAGGGCCATTCTGCCGAACTACGAGTAGGGGAGCTGAATGGATCTTGGAGATGTAACAGGTCTAGCCGTGCTTTGCACGACCGTGCCCATCGCGCTGGTCGTGCTCGCCTTCGCCTACGGGCGTCGGTCCTTGCCGGGGGTTCGCCCCTTCATAGCCATCGTCGCACTGGGTCTATGGTGGTCTGTCTGCTACTCGCTTGAACTCTTCGCCGAGACCCTGAGTGCAAAAGTCATATGGTCGAACCTCGAGTTCTTGTCCATCGCGCTGCTCCCCGTGGCCTTCTTGGCAATGGCCCTCGAGTACACCGATCGCGGTCGCTGGCTCACCAGGACCCGCCTGCTCCTGTTGTGTGTAGTGCCCATCGTCACGAACGTTCTCCTCTGGACTGACACCGGACTCATGCGCTCGGCCACCCGATTGGACACGAGTGGTTCGTATCCGGTGCTCGCCCACGACTGGGGCCCGTGGTTCTTGGTGCACGCGACCTACAGCTACCTTCTGTTGACGGGAGCAGTGGTCGCGTTGATCTCGGCCACTCTTACCCGACCGCGACTGAGGGACAAGAGACTTACTGCCGTGCTTGCTGGGACACTGATACCTTTTGCAGGAGGTCTCCTCGAGACGCTGGTGCCCTCGCCCTCCCCCGCGGACGACCTTACGCCCGCTCTCTTCACGCTGTCGATCCTCTTCTTGGCATGGGGCCTTCTGCGCGTCCGCATCTTCAACCTGGCCCCGGTAGCCCGTCACGCGCTTGTCGAGAATATGCGAGAAGGCCTCCTGGTCATGGACACGCATGGACAGGTGGTAGACATCAACGAGTCCGCCAGTGCTCTTATCGGTCGCCCGAAGTCGCAGATCCTCGGCCGCCCATTGTCTGAATCCTGGAGTGCTTGGGAGCAGATAGCCACCCCATGCCTGGGCGGAGCCCGGATAGCCCAGCTGAGCCTGGTGGTCGACGGGCACGGGCGCCACTACGAGGTCAGGTCTTCTCCCCTGGTCCAGCGCGGACAGACGGTCGCGGACATGCTGGTGCTGAGCGACATCACAGAGCGGGTCTTGCTCGAGGACGGTCTGCGCGACCAAGCCCTCACAGACGGCCTTACCGGCCTACCCAACCGCGCGCTCTTCATGGCAAGACTGAGCGATACCATGCATCAGGCGTTCAGGCACGAGGACGCACTCTTCGCCGTGCTGGTCCTTGATCTGGACCGCTTCAAGATAATCAACGATACGTTGGGACATCCGGCCGGTGACGCTCTGCTTCGGAGCGTGGCCACGAAACTCCGGCTCGCCGTTCGCGAGACCGACACGGTGGCTCGCATGGGCGGAGACGAGTTCATGATCTTGCTCAATGAGATCTCGAGCGAGAGGGACCTTCTACCCATACTGCGGCGCATACGCAGTGAGCTTCGTACGCCCATCTACTTCGGTCGCCAAGAGATGATCGCCGGGTCAAGCGTAGGCATCGTCATATGGGACCCGTCCTACGAGGACCCAGAGGAGCTCGTCCGCGCCGCGGACAAGGCCATGTATCAGGCCAAGGAGGATGGGAGAGACTGCTATCGCGTGTTCGATGAACACATGCACCAGGCGGTCACCAAGATCCTGAACGACGAGACCGAGCTGCGGGAGGCGATCGCAGACCATGCCTTCTCAGTGATCTACCAGCCTATCGTGAATCTGACGAGCAGCGAGGTACACTCACTTGAGGCCCTGCTCAGGTGGCACCACCCCGAGAGGGGCACAGTGCTTCCCCGAGAGTTCCTCAGCGTAGCCGAGAACAGCGGACTGATCGTCGCCTTGGGGGAGATGGTTCTCGACGAGGTGTTCAGCCACATCGACCACTTCTCCTCGAAGCACGAACAACTCAGCCGGGTACCGGTCAGGGTCAATGTGTCACCCCGGCAGCTCACTGAGGCAGACTTCATCTCCTCACTGCTCAGCAGACTCGCCGCGTGGCAGATCCCCTCCGAGCGCCTGATCATCGAGGTGACAGAGAACGCGCTCGTTCGCGACCCGGCGAAGGCAAGGCAGGCCATGAAGAGACTCAAGGACCTGGGGGTGCGTCTGTGTCTGGACGACTTCGGCACGGGTCGCTCTTCCCTGCAGAATCTGACCACCTTGCCGGTGCAGGACCTGAAGATCGACCCTCACTACATCTCGGGCGTCGCGCCCGGCAGTCGTGATCTGGAGATCGTACGCCATATATCAGCACTGGCGCATACGCTCGGACTTGAGGTCACCGCCGAAGGGGTGGAGTGCGCCGAGCAGCTGGATCTGCTGAGAGAAGCGGGCTGCGATCTCGCACAGGGCTACCACATAGCCAGTCCGATGGACGTGGACGAACTCCCCGGCTTCTTGAACGGCCTGCCGCGCAAGATGGCGGAGCGAAAGGCCGAGACCGCCGTCTGAGCAGGCCCCGGCGCGCGGCCGTGCGGACGCCGCGCGCGCTCTGGTTCACCCGACTCCCGCCTTATGTCCCCCTTATGTCCATGTTGGTATCTATGTAGTAGTCGGCGGGCCACGAGTCCCCCAAGTCGGTCCGCCGCTCACCAAGGCGAGTACGCCTCGCTGGGCCGCCCAGCCCCCCGCACCTCAGAGCTGGGCGGCCTTCTGCGTCTCAGCTCACCCAGGTATCGAGAAGGAACTCGGCTCTTCAGCGCCAACTTCTCTCGTAGCTTCATACTGCGAAATCGGGTTGGAGGGCGTTGTATGCAGGGGGCATTGCGCCAGGATCGACAGAGCGCAAACCATCTCCGCCGGACTCGGGCTCAGCAGGTGCAGAGCCGTCGCTTCACTCTGGTGGTATGTCTGCTCGCTCTCTCCGTCGTCGTGACCGCCGTGGGCTCGTATTCCGCCCGGGCAGAAGCGTCTTCTGACGCCGCGACCCCCGCGCCCGCGGACAGCACCGGGACGCCGGTCGACCCGACAGCGAATCTCGTCTCGGCCACCTACACTGCCGAGCTGAGAGGCGACTACAACAACGTGGGTAGCGGACGGGCGCTCTTGACGCTCGACTACGACGCCGACCTGGAGACTCTCTCCTACGTCCTCGAGATCACCTCTCCCCTTGGCAGCCCCAGCGTGGCGGCCATATGCCAGGGTTCACCCGGCCAAGCCGGGACAACCGTATTCACCATCTTTGCCGGGCCCACAGTGGCGGGCGACTTCTCGGGCACACTTTCCCAGGGTGAGGTGGCTGCCTCAGATCTAGTCGGACCCCTGCAGGGCAGTCGCCTGGCCGACCTGGCGCTGATGCTTAGCCGTGGCGAGGCCTACGCCACCATCGGCACGGCGAGCGTCCCGGTTGACGCCGTCAGGGGGCAGATCCGGTAGAGACCGCTCGCTCTTGGCGCACTCGTCTGCGCGCGCGACGCGTCACGCGGACGAAGCCTGTGAAGTGCGACCAGGGCTTGATGTCGCTGGTTTCAGTACCGTAGATGGTCTTGATCGGCACCCAGGCCAGTCCGTACCCCCGACCCACGCAGATCGCGATCTCCTCCACTTCGAACGCGAAGCCTAGCTCGGAGCTGGAAAGGTCGGCCTCAGCCAGGCGACGTGTGCGGAGACGATAACCTGACTGGTTGTCGGGGATCTTCTGTCCCACTGCCCACGAGAAGAGGATCTTGCTCAGGCTGTTGGTGAACCACCTGATAGGCGGCATCTGGAGATAGTCCCTGGCGCCGATCACCAGGTCGGCACCCGTGTCTTCCCATGCCTTCAGGAGCGCGGGCACCTCGGCTGGGTCGTGCTGGCCGTCTCCGTCAAGGGTGAGGATCGCTTCATACGGTGGCTGTGCCGACGCGCCGAGGACTTCCTCGAACCCGGCCTTCAGTGCCGCCCCCTTGCCACGGTTGGGACTCAGACTGAGCAGGCGCGCGCCCGCGGCGCGCGCCTGTCCGGCGGTGTCGTCGCCGGACCCGTCGTCCACCACGAGCACGTCAAGACCCCCGCCCACCAGCGCCCCGACTACCGCGCCTATGCGCGGACCTTCGTTGTGCGCCGGTACGACGGCCACCACCCGTCCGCGCTCGTCGGTCATGGGCCCTCTTGGTGCTTTCTTCTCTTGAAACGGGGCCACCACCAGCTGGACGAACCCAGATACACCATCACGGCCGGTACCAATGTCAACCGTACGAGAACGGTATCCGCGACTATGGCGAGAGCGATACCCAACCCCAGCATCTTGGTGCTCGAGATGCTGGTGAAGGTGAATGCGCCCGTCACGATCACCACGAGCAGTGCGGCGCTGACGATAATGCGCCCAGACCTGACCAGGCCGACGGTCACGCTCTCGCGCGCGTCTCCGCTCCGGTGCCATCGCTCCTGCATCCGGGTGAACATGAAGACCGCGTAATCCATGGTTATGCCGAACAGGATGCACAGCATCAGAACCCTGTTGATCGCGTCGATGGCACCGGTGGACGTGAAGCGCAGCACCTCTTCCAGCGCGTCGCCCTGGAAGAGGATGACCAGCAACCCGAGGCTCATGGCTATGGTGAGTAGATTGGCCGCAACGGCCAGGATCGGTAGGACTACGCTGCGCAACATCACGGCGAACACTATCAGGCTGCTCATTACGATCCAGAGGATCACCCACGGCAACCACTTGGTCACTTGCTGCAAGAAATCATGGCTGAACGCAGATTCCCCGGCAAGGTACTTCTCATATCCCGGCGGGGCCTCGATCGCAGCAAGGTCGTCGACCATCTTGTTGACCTGCTCGCTCGTGAGCCCATCCTCGGGGACAACCCTGAACACGACCGTCCCCGGGGCGACTGTTATCTCGATGAGCTGTTTGAACTGCCGCAATTGGTCCGCCGTGACGGTGACTCCAGGACTGACGGTGATGCCTTCTTCGGGGATGTCGAAGTTCTGCGGATCGTTGAGCAACTGCTCGAACTGCGGCCAGAGCCCGGCGAGAACAGCGGGGTCAGCAAGACCTTGGACAGTGAAGGGACTCTGCACCTCAGCGACCCCTTCCACCGCGGCCAGTTCTTGCCCGAAGAGGAATAGGTTTGCGGCCCGGACCACGTCGACCGACTGGTCGCCCTCCCAGGTGAGCAGCACCAGCGTCGGTGAGAGAGCTTCCCACTCGAACTCGTTCTCCAAGATATCCAGACCCTGACGGGCCTCCGCACCGGCCGGCAAGGAGGAGGATGAGGTCATCTGAGTCTTCATGCTCAGCGCGGGGAAGGCTATCACCCCAATAAGAACGAGCGACACCAAGATGGTCGCCCAAGGGCGCTTGAGCACGAGACCAGACCACCACTTCCATCGCCTGTTCTCGTGCGCGACGCGGAGTCTGATGACGGCCAGGGCGTCGACTTTCTCGCCTAGCACCGACAGTATCGCCGGCATGAAGGTCACGGAAGCCACCACCGAGAAGAACACCACCAGAGCGCCGCCTATACCCAGCGACCGCAGGCCCGGCGAGGGGAAGAACACCAGCCCGATCACGCCTACCATGACAGCGACGCCGCTGTAGAAGACAGAACGGCCCGCGCGAGCCGTGGTGACCACCACGGCTTCTTTGACCGATACCCCTCGGTGAAGCTCTTCTCTGAAGCGCCATACGATGAAAAGCGCGTAGTCGATAGCGACGGCCAGACCCAACAAGGTCGCTATGTTCATGGCAAAGATGGACATACTCGTCACTCGACCGATGAGATACATGGCGCCAAGGGTCACACTTACCGCCAAGCCGCCCGTTATCACCGGCAGGGCCGCAGCCACCAGGCTGCCGAACACCAGGACCAGCGCCACTAGAGCTACCGGCAGACCGTATATCTCTACCTTGCGCAGATCTTTGAAAGACTGACTGGTGAGGTCAGCGAATACAGCCGGCTCACCGGTCAAATAGGTCTCCAGCTCGCCCTCTGACAGGACCTCCCGGATCCCGTCCACCTGACCTTGGATCTCCTCCAGGTCGGCAGAGAAGTGCAGCACAGCCACTGAGCTGTGTCCGTCGTCGGAGATCATGACTGAGTTACCCGTCGAGGCGTAGGTGTCCACACCGGTCAGACCGACTATTCCCGCTTCAGCCAGTGCATCCAGAGCCTCTTGCTCCAGGGCCTGGAACTCCTCGCTGGTAGCCTCTAGATCGTCGCTGTGAAAGACCACCGCCAGCGTCGTCGGGCCCTGTGCGAACTTCTCCTCGATGAGGTCGCCCGCTTTCTCGGCCGGTGAATTCGGGTCGGCAAACCCCCCCGTAAGCACGTCCTCCAGATACGGCGTGGCGATGATGCTGACCGCGAAGATCGCTATCCAAACCGCTATCACGTACCATCTGAAGCGATGTGAGAATCTGCCCAGAGCTTCGAACATGCTCAGTCCTCGGGCCTGTCTGGGAGCAGCAGCAAGACGAACGCCTCCAGTACTCGCCTGGCGTCCGCCGAAATGAGATCCGCCACCGGGCCCAGATCGACGGCGCTAACAGAGACTAGGCCGTGGACCAGCGCCCATATCCCGTAGGCCAATTCGGCCGCGCTGAGAGACTGGTCGGGCGCAAAGAGCCCCTGCTCGATGCCCTCCTGGATCGTGCCCCCGATGATGCGGACGGCACCCAACCCAAGTTCCATCGCCTCACTGGACACCGGCACTTCTTGTGCGGTGGCGACAAGCACGCAGCGGAGATCCATCGGATTCTCACGCCCGAAATCGAGATACGCCATACCCAGCTCCACCAGGCGCGCCCGCAGGGGCAGGTCGGCAGGGACCCGCTCCAGGTAGTCGTCCAGCTTCTTGAAAGACTCCACGAACAAGGAGGCGACAATCTCGTCCCGGTTTGAGAAGTAGTTGTAGAGCGCCGCAGGGCTAAAGTCGGCCCGCCGTGCCACCTGTCTCAGGCTGATCGATTCGGGGCCCACTTCGAGCAGGAGCTCGCGAGCTACTCCCAGGATCTCTTCGCGCGTGTCGCGGTGCCGTCTGTCGCGGCGCGACAAATGGGATTCGTCTTGCACTGTCACCACCACTTTAGCGAACGCCGGTTGTCAATCTGAACGGCGCCCAGCCATACGAACGCTGTTCGCTCCGGACATACTATCCCGCCGCACGACGAGTTACAAGTCTCCCGGATACCTCGAGCGGTAGCCCACCTCAGTCCACAGGCACCTTGTGCCCGAGTACTTCGCCCACCTTTGAGGAGAGCCCCTGTGGAGTGAAGGGCTTGCCCAAGAAGAACACGCCTTCTTCCAGTCTGCCGGCGTGCACGATCGCGTCACGTGGATGACCAGAGATGTAGAGCACCGGCAGCCCGGGGATCCGGGAGGCCAACTCCTTCGCCAAATCGTTGCCTTGCATCCCGCCAGACAGCACTACATCGGTGACGAGCAGGTCAGGCGGTCCGCTCATGTCCTCAAGAAGATCGAGCGCTTCTTGCCCACTGCCCGCGACAAAGACCAGGTAGCCCGTTTGCCCAAGGACGCGGGCGATCAGCCGGCGAAGCGGAGGTTCATCTTCCACCACCAGGACGGTCTCACCACCGGTCGCGGCCGGCACTCCTTTTGGCGCGTCCACAGGTGCCGACTCGGGGTCTTCATCCAAGCGGGGCAGATAGACCTTCATGGTCGTGCCCTTGCCGACCTCACTGTAAGCCACCACTTGGCCGCCGCTTTGCCGGACGATGCCGTACACAGCGGACAAGCCCAGCCCGGGACCCTCCCCCTGTGGCTTCGTCGTGAAGAAGGGCTCGAAGATGCGCAGTCTAGTGGTGGCATCCATCCCGATACCGGTGTCGGCCACCGATAGCACCTCGTACATGCCGGGCTGCAGCTCAGGATAGGCTCGGCAGTACTCCTCGTCAGCTCAACGCTCTCCACCAACACGTACACCCGGCCACCCTGCGGCATGGATTCCTGTGCGTTCTTGACCAGGTTCATCACGACACGCTCGAATTGCTCTGTGTCTACCTCCACCACGCCGGCCTCGGAAGCATCCCTCATCACCAGCTCCACGCCACCGGTCAGAGATTCCTTCAAGCGAGGTTCCATCGGAGACAAGAGATCGCCGAGTCTCACCTTCCTAGGCCTGAGTGGTTGTTGGCGAGCGAAGGCCAGAATCTGGCTGGTCAAGGCAGCCGCCCGCTCGGCGGCGTTGCGGATCTCGACCGCGTCCCTGCGCATGGAGCCGACATCCCGCTCATCCTCACCAGCCAGGATGAGGTCGCCGTAGCCGATGATCGCGGTGAGAAGGTTGTTGAAGTCGTGCGCTATGCCACCCGCCAGCTGCCCCACTGCTTCCAGTTCGGCATGCTGCAGGTTGCTGAGGTCTGCGTCCGAGGGCGCGGACACGTCCTTCCTCTCGCTCGCGTCGTTCACGACAGCCAGAGCGTAGTCTTCACCACCGTGCCGCACGTGGCTGATGACGACGTCCACCAAGATCTCCTCGCCGACCTTTGTGGCGAACGTGGTCCGGCGCGCACAGGATCCGTGGTGCAAGACCTCGAGCCAGATATGCTTCCATTCTCTGGCCGTGACCGCGTCCAGATCTCGCATGCCCCGTGCCAGGATCTCAGCCCTTGAGAACCCCAGCTTCTTGCAGATGGAGTCGGTAGCGTAGGCGAACTGTCCGTCTTCACCCGCCCAAAGGATCGCGTCTCCGCCTCTGCCAAGTGAGAGCTGCGTTCTCTGGAGGTTCTCCTCAAGCCGCTTGCGCTCGCTGATGTCCCTTGCGACCACAAACTTGTACTCTGCCCCGTCGTAGAGCGCGTATGTGATACTCAGCTCCACAGGCATGTTCCTGCCGTCCCTGGTCCGATGCAGGCTCTCACGGCGTACAACGCCCGCTGCCTTCACCACGTCCACCGGATCAGTCGCTCCGACCGCAATCGTTGGGTTGAGCTGGTAGATAGTCATCGCCAGCAGCTCTTCGCGGCTGTATCCGAGCTGCGTGCAAGCCGCTTGGTTGACGTTGACTATCCTGCCGTCCGAGCCTACCCAATACACTTGGTCATCAGAGTGTTCGCGTGCGTATAGCTCCATGGGGGACACGGGGGGGGCTTCCACCTCCTCCGTGACGTCCTGGGTCACGCCCACTACCTTCACGGGCGCGCCCTCGTGGCCAAGAATGGCAGCCCCCAATGAATGGACCTTTCGCCGGGCTCGGTCTTGCTCCCTCACGATGAAGTACTCGACGTCATACGACCCTCCGGTCGCGATCACTCTGGCAAGCTCCGTTCCCAGTGCGGCCGGCTCTTCGGCTAGGTCCGTCAGAGTGCCAGCTTCGAGCGGGAAGTAGGGGGAGTGACCACTGATACCGAAGACGCGAAGTGCACCCGGAGACAGCCAGATGCTCCGGGCGACTAGGTCGATCTCCCATCTGCCCATGTGCGCGGGGACCCTGCCCCAAGCCAGACTCGCTTCACTCTCGTGCAGTATTCTCTGCGCCTCTACACGTTCGCCGACATCACGAAACTGCACGAACGAGCGCACATGGCCATCGGGATCGTTCCACACGACCGACATGCAATCGGCTGGAAACGTCGACCCGTCGCCTCTAACAAACTCCACTTCCTGCAGGGTGGTACCCAGGTCTATCCGCCCCTGCGCATCGTCGCCCGACTCGCTTCGCAGCCTGACAAGGCTGCCCGGCTCGGCCGCGCAGATATCCTCCTTAGCCATCCCTAGCATGCGGCACGCCGAGGGATTCGCATCGACGACAGCTCCTCCGGGCGCTAAGACGAGTATGCCGTCCAGACTATGGTCGAAGAGAGAACGATAGCGTTCCTCGCTTTCCAGGAGCGCTTCTTCGGCCACCACCCGTGAGGTGACATCGCGCACCGACTCGATCGTGCCGGTCACTTCACCGTCCGGGGACCGCAGGAGTCTGGCGAGATGCCAGAAGTGGCCCCACTTTTCGGGCATCGTGGGGTGATGCCACTCTTGCTCACCAGACAGGCTGTCACCGTCGAAGACCACGTCACGGTACTTCTCGGGGACAGACCTGGTCGGATCAAGCAGCACCTCGCTCAAGGTGACAGTGTCGTCCAGCGCAGCTCGCACCGCGGATTCGTCGACGCGCTTCCCGATGACCTGCGAGGCAGCGACCCCCGTCCAGGCCTCTGCAACCTGGTTCCAGGCCATGATTTTCTTTTCCTTGTCCAACGCGAAGGTGGCGTCGGGGAGCAAGGCCACGAGGTCCGCAAGCCGGCGCCGCTCTTGCTCGGCCATCCCCCGAGCTTCTTCGAGTCTTTCGGCGTTCCATCTGGCGCTGAGCGCCAGGGCCCCGACGAGCCCGAAGAACTCGAACAGGGTGGCGCCCGCGAAGAAGACCACAGCAAAGGCGTCCAACTCCCCCAGAGGGAACCCCTCGGCGGTCACCAGCCAATGTACGCCGGATAGCAGCCAGAGTGCCCCGTACGCGAGGAACAGAAGTGCGCCTGACTTCAAGAACGGTCGTGAACGTATCCTGCCCGCGAGTGAGACGTACGTCATGCCCACCAGGATCGTGGTGATCGCAACGGACGTCACCATGCTCCGTGCGGCTGGGGCGTCCCATACATAGGTGAAGACACTGATCAGCCCCACCGCCGCGACAGGCACGAGAAACAGACGAAGATCGGTGCCCGCGCGGCCGAAGTACTGTCTGAGCCCTTCGAGGCGAAGCACGGCGGCCAGCAGTATCAGCGCCGGCATGCCCAGCACGATCAGCGCGTGCGGGAAGTCGCCGGAATCGGCCAACAGCAGACAGCTCACGCCGACGAACGCGAAGCTCACTGTCCAGAGACTGAATCCCCGCGGGACACGCCAGACCGTCCCGTAGATCGCCATCACGGCGCAGACGAAGAAGGCCGCTCCGGCCAGATACGCCAACATCGTGCCCGCACCGATACTGGACATACGCCCGTCCTGTGCTCTGGGGACCTGTCAGTTGCTCACTATACCGCGACGGTCAGAGCCACGAAGTGCTCCACGAGAGCGTCAAACGCGTCAAAGGCCGGTACCGCCTCCTTGACCGAGCCGAACCCGTACCGCGCGAAGGCGAACGACAGCCCAGCTTCGCGGGCAGAATCATGGTCACCCTGGGTATCGCCGACATAAACGGCGCTACTCAGACCCTGACTCTGTGCCAACCTGCCGAGCATCTCGGTCTTGGACAGACCCGAGCATCCGTTGCAGTCCGCTCCCGCAAAGTACTTCCGCAGACCAGTGCTGTCGAAGAAGAGATCCAGATACCAGTCCTGGCAGTTACTGACCAGATACAGCGGGTAGGCCGGGGCCAGTAGCCGAAGCCCCGACTCCACCCCGACGAAGAGGGTGCCCCCCGACTCGACGATAGCCTGCTCCTCGCGCACGTCTATGGCCTTCAGCATGGCTTCCGTGGGCGGGCAGATCTCGGGCACGAGTATCTCCACACATCCCAAGAACGGGGTGCCCGCCACCGAGCGAATGCCGTCCACGGTCACCCGAGTCTCCGCGCCCGATTCCGCCAATGCTTCGTTCCAGCCCCGGGCCGTGGGGGCCGCGGCGTCCCAAAGCGTGCCGTCGAGGTCGAAGATGAGAGCGTCAGGCCTGTGCAAGCCAGCCACCTATCCCTTGCTCGAGAGACTGGGGGTCGCCTTCGACCCTGTCTGCATGCCGCACCGGCCGGGTGCAGACCTCTCGTATCGCATCAGGGACCGGATGACCAGGCGCAAGTCCATCCACCGCCGCAAGCAGATGCAGTTCGTCGCCGTCCACGGGAGCGCCGGGTGCGAGTCCGGTCAGTCCGCGCACCACATCAGCTGGGAACTTGCTCCAGTGCGCGGTCGACACTACCAGCATGGGCAGGTCACCCATGTGCCTCTCCGCCACTTCCCAGGCCACTGCGGTGTGTGGATCAAGGAGATACCGGTGCTCGTCCTGTACTTTGCGTATCGTCGCCAGGCTTGTCTCGTCGTCCACCCAATCGCCGACGAACTCGCGTCGTATCCTCGCGAACGTGACTTCGTCCAGAGAGAAGGACCCAGAAGCGCCCAGAGAGGCCATCCACTCGACTACCTGAGCGCCGTTGCCGGTCAGCTCGTACAGCAGGCGTTCGAGATTGGAGGAGACGAGGATGTCCATGGAAGGAGAGGCCGTCTTCACGAGGCTGCGGTCTGCGATCTCATACCGACCGGAGGCCAAGAAGTCGGACAGCACGTTGTTGCTGTTGGATGCACATAGGAGCCGCTCAAAGGGCACGCCCATCCGCTTGGCATAGTACGCGGCAAGCAGATTACCGAAGTTGCCGCTCGGCACGCACACATCCATGGGTTCACCCATGCGAAAGCGGCCGCGCTCCACCATCGCGACGTAGGCGCTGATGTAGTAGACGATCTGCGGCAGAAGGCGGCCCCAATTTATGGAGTTGGCCGATGAGAGGCGCAGACCATGACGCTCCAGCAGCCCGGCACAGAACTCCTCGTCGGCGAACACCGCCTTGACACACGATTGGCAGGTGTCAAAATCGCCGCCGACAGCAAACACTGTCAGGTTCTTGCCTCGCTGCGTGACCATCTGCCGCCGCTGCAGGGCAGAGACACCGCCCTCCGGGTAGCAGACTGCGATCTTGGTATGCGCTCGATCGGCGAATCCGCTCAGCGCCGCGACCCCCGTGTCGCCTGATGTGGCAACCAGGATGAGATACTCGGCTTCGTCACGTCCCTCGCAGCGTGACTGCTCTACCGCCTCCGAGAAGAACAGAGGCATGCACTGCAAGGCCATGTCCTTGAAGGCCAGGGTCGGACCGTGCCAGAGTTCCAAGACGAATCGATCGACGCCCAGATCCCGCAAGACCGCCACATCTCTGTGATCGAAGTTCTTGCCGTACGCTTTTCGAGCTATAGCGGAGACCTTCTCCTGAGAGATATCGGGTTCGAACAGGCTGAATATCTCAGCCGCGCGCTGCCAGTAAGGGAGCCCCTTCAGCGCGTCCATCCCGGCCAGGCTAAGGCTGGGGAGTCGCTCCGGAACGAACAGGCCGCCACCGGACGCCATGCCCCGCAAGAGGACATCTGTGAATCGAAGCGGCTCATCGAGAGCGGCTCTTGTGTCTAAGTACCTGATCACGACTTCTGCCTATGAGTCGAGGCTTGCGCGGCAGTGCCCCCGGGAGGACTCGAACCTCCGCACGAGGTTTAGGAAACCTCTGCTCTATCCCCTGAGCTACGGGGGCGCACGCCGCAGCGAACGGCGGGCAGATTCTAGCATCCCGGCCGCGATAGGTCGGGGTCTGTGGCCGTCCCGTGCTTGTGTATACTGCAAATCATCCGATCGACTTCCGGAGGATTGGGGCCGAGACCAGCGTGCACGTAATATTCGACAGCGTCTATGCACGCGCTTGTATGGGGGCTGGCCTCGCCGTACTCTCAGGTGTGCGAGGATTCCTCCCCGTCGCGTTCTTGGCCTTGTACTCCCGTCTCGAATTCGCGAGTGCTCCACTGCTCGAGGGCACCGCGTTCGCGTTCCTTGAGTCCACTTGGGCGGTAACGGTGCTGTTCGTCCTCGCGTTCGCTGAACTGCTGTTGGACAAGTTCTTCCCTAGGAGCCCCCTCTTCGCCCGCATCATGCAGCCCATCCGTATTCTCTTGGGCGGCTTGGTCTTCGCGGCGGCTGTCTCACCTGAGGGCTGGGTCGTCAGTCTGGTCGGCGGCCTGCTCGGCCTTGTCATCGCCGGGCTCACCGACAGAGCCCGCCGGCAGACCCGGTCAGGGATGACAGCCGACAAGACCGCTGTCGTCCTGGTCAGCGTCTACGAGGACATCGCGGTGTTGGTGGGTACGCTCTTGTTCGTCTTGGTCCCGTTGATCGGGGCCCTGCTGGCCTTCCTCCTGCTGCTCTTCTTCTATCGAGTCGAACGGAGAGGCCGGCGCAAACACAAGGGGTTACGCATCCTGAAAGGATAGTCGCTACTCATGAGCGCAGAAGCGGCCGAAGTCAATTACGCGCTTTTGAGACACCAGATGGTGGAGGAGCAGCTGCACCGCCGCGGCATAGCCGACGAGCGCCTGTTGGAAGCCATGGAGAAGGTTCCGCGTCACCTTTTCGTTCCCCCCGACCAGGCTGAACACGCCTACGAAGATGGGCCTCTCCCGATAGGCGGGGGACAGACGATATCCCAGCCGTACATGGTCGCCCGGATGTCGGAGCTTCTGGCTCTGAGCAAGACCTCGCGAGTGCTCGAGATAGGCACCGGCTCAGGCTACCAGACGGCTATCCTTGCCGAATTGGCGAAACGGGTGTGGACCGTGGAGCGACTACCTGACCTTTCGGAGAAGGCTGAGTCCCTCTTGGCCAAGCTCGGATACGCCAACATCACGGTCGTCGTCGGCGACGGCAGCCTGGGACATCCGGACGCGGCGCCGTACGACGCCATCCTGGTCACCGCCGGCGCGCCCAGGGTGCCGCAGCCGCTGAGAGAACAGATGGTGGCAGGTGGTCGGATGGTAATACCAATCGAAGCGGGAGCGGCCGTTCAGGAGTTGCTCCTGATCGAGAGGCTCGGTCCGACCGGGCCCGGCGAAGGATCTGCCGTCGGCGCCAACGACGCCGCCTACAGGGAGACGTCCGTCCTCGGATGCGTGTTCGTCCCCCTGGTCGGGGAGGAAGGCTACCGGCAGTGACGGAGGACCTCGTCCGAGTACACCTGTTCGTCCAGGGGCGGGTGCAGGGCGTCAACTTCCGCTACAGCGCATACAGGGAGGCTGAGCGGCTGGGAGTGAGCGGGTGGGCACGCAACCTGCCCGACGGCACGGTGGAGGCAGTCTACGAGGGCGGTCGCGACGCCGTCGAACAGATGGTGGCGTGGACCAGACACGGGCCCCAGTGGGCTCGAGTGACCGGCGTCGTCGTGCACGATGAGACGCCAAGAGGAGAGCGGGGCTTCGGCATCAGTTGACGCCGAAGCCCCGCTCTCTCAGCGTTCGCTAGGACTAGTAGTTCACCGGGCGTTCTGCGAGAGTCACGGTGAAGTTCATCGTCTGACCATCGCGATCGACCGTCACCTCTATCTCGTCTCCGGGCTGCATGTCCCGTATGGCGGCCAGCAGGTCGTTCGCTTCGACCATCTCCTCGCCGTCGATCTCAGTGATGATGTCACCCTGTTGGATACCCGCCTGCGCAGCGGGGCCGCCCGGCACTACGTCGGCGACCAAGATGCCCGACGATCTCGAAAGGCCGAACTGCTGCTGGAGTGACTCGTCCACCGTGCGGGTGCTGACCCCCACGTAGACGTGGGTGGCCTTGCCCGTTGCGATGATCTCGTCAGCAACCTTCACAACCTGGACTGACGGTATGGCAAAGCCGATGTTCTCGACTTGGACACTCTGCACTGCCACGGAGGGGATACCTACAACCTGCCCCTCGACGTTGGCCAGCGCGCCGCCTGAGTTGCCGGAGCTGATGCCGGCGTCGGTCTGGATGAGGTTCGTGTACAGCGTGGTACCGCCTGACCCGTCCTGCACTTCGACCATCCGGTCCAGGCCAGACACGATGCCCAGGTTCACAGAGTTCTCGAATCCGTCCGGGCTACCAAGAGCAACGACGTACTCTCCCAATACCGGCAGGTCCGTGACGAAGGTCGCCGCCGGTAGATCAAGTCCGGCGTCCACCTGTATCACGGCCAAATCCGTCATCGGGTCGGTACCCACCACGGTGGCCTGGAGCACCTCGCCAGTGGCCAAGGTGACTTCGAGACCCTCCGCCGGAGTGGAAGAGCCCCCGGTCACCACGTGGTTGTTCGTGATTATCTTTCCGTCAGATGAGTAGATGACCCCGGAGCCTTCCCATTCCGCCACACCCTGCTGCTGTCCGGGGACCTGGAAGTATCCTGGGGTGCTCACTGTGCCCGTGCCCTTGATGTTGACCACGCTGGGGCCGAGGATGCGGGCCACTTCAGCCGCGGGGCTCACGAGGCCGTCCCCGCCGGAGACGACACTGGTGGAACCGTCGGTGCCGCCCACGCTGGTGGTAGTCGTCTCGCCGGCGGCCGAAGTGTCTGTTCCGCCGAAATCGCTACTGCAGCCGATCAGGCCTAGGGCCAAGATAGCCGCCAAGACCATTGCGATGACCACGCCCGCCAGTGCACGAGTCCGCGCCCCGCGCGAAGTGAGCAGGCGGCGAGTCTTCTGAGTACTGTGTGCCATGTCCATTCCTCCCGAGAATGCCCTGTGTCGGTGGCGGTACGGTACCCGTAACACCGACTATCCATGTGTCTCGCGCTCCCCGAGCGGGACGACGCGGCAAACGCGACCACATACTACTAGAGGGGTGATAAGCGGGGTGTAAAGCCCGGCCAAGAGACGCCGCCCAGCTCTCAGCCCAGCGCCCAGAGCCGACCTCGGGCGCCCGAAACGTCCCCACCCGGACTTACAGCGGCTTTACCCCTACGAGCGTAACCTCGAGTTCGCACTCAGAGAGTAGAATCGGGGTCCGAACATGTACGGCAAGGACTCTGCGTTGCAGAGCAGGGGTGAGAGTATGCGTGTTCTCTTGGTCGAAGATGAAGAGCGGTTGGCGGATACCATCGCTCGAGGTCTGAGACATGAAGGCATGGCAGTCGATGTGGTCCTCGATGGCAAGTCCGCCCTCACCAAGGCTTCGATCAACAACTATGACGTCGTGGTACTCGACCGCAATCTCCCCGGAATGCATGGCGACGACGTCTGTCGAGAGCTGGTGGCGCGCAAGTCGCCAGCCCGCATCCTCATGCTGACGGCAGCGGGCTCCATCCAAGACCGAGTCACAGGTCTTGATCTGGGAGCTGATGACTATCTGCCCAAGCCCTTCGCGCTGAAAGAACTGGTCGCCCGCATCAGGGCGCTCAGCCGCCGGACGGCCTCTCCCACGTCTCCCGTGCTCACGGCCGGAGATCTCATGCTGGATCCGGCTCGGCACGTAGCCGAGCGAGCCGGCAGGGACCTGGGGCTGACCAAGAAGGAGTTCGGAGTGCTCGAGGTGCTCCTTTCGGCCGAAAGCCGGGTGATAAGCGCTGAAGAGTTGTTGGAGCGAGTCTGGGATGAGAATGCCGATCCCTTCACCAACGTCGTCAGAGTGACGATAATGACTCTACGTCGCAAGCTGGGCGATCCGCCCATCATCGAGACAGTCGCGGGAGTGGGCTACAAGATATGACCTTCAAACGCCGCCGGACTTCGCCCGCTCCAGTGGAACCCCGGCGCGAACGCGGGCTCACCATAAGACTCAAGCTCACGCTTTGGTACGGCTCCCTGTTCCTGCTGGCGGGCGTGCTGCTGATCACCGTCAGCTACCTCATGGTGCGTGACAGCCTGGTCCCGGCCCCGAACAAGGCGAGAGAGTACGTCGAGGAGCTCTTTGGCCTTGAACCCGGCATATTGGAACCTGGCGAAGGCGCTCCGGGGGGCAGAGACGGTCAGCGCGATGTCTGGATGCTCGTCAACGGGGTCCCCGTCCGCGTCTCTATGCCCGCACTGTTGGCAGAAGCCCAGGAGGAGCTCAAAGACGAGGCGCTCAGGCAGCTATGGATCTGGTCGCTCATAGCGCTTGGCATCATAACCGTCATCACGTTCAGCTCCGCCTGGCTGTTGGCCGGGAGGATGCTCAGACCCCTGAACGAGATCACGAGCACGGCACGGCGCCTGTCGGGCTCCACCCTGCACGAGCGCATAGCTCTCAAGGGTCCGCGCGACGAACTCAAGGATCTCGCCGATACCTTCGACGCCATGCTGGGCCGACTCGATGCGGCCTTCACGGCTCAGAAGGAGTTCGTGGCCAACGCGTCTCACGAGCTGCGCACTCCTCTCACGATCGTCCGCACTGAGATCGATGTGGCGCTGGCCGACCCGGACATCTCGAGCGATGAGCTGCACGAGATGGGTGGGGCGATCACGGAGGCCGTGGATCGGAGCGAAAGACTGATCGACGGACTCTTGGTCCTCGCCAGAGTCGACGAGGCGCCGGTCATGACCGACGTCGATCTGGCCGCCATAGCCCGAGACGAGGTGTCTTCCGGCTCGCTCGAGGCGGACAGTCGAGACCTCCGGCTGGAGCTCGATCTGCAGCCCGCTCCCGCCCGCGGAGAGCTAGGCTTGCTCGAGAGGATGGTCGCCAACTTGGTGGAGAATGCTATCCACCACAACGTGAGCGGCGGATGGTTCTCGGTGAAGACTTGGTCCGACAAGGGTTTCAGCTATCTCGAGGTGGCCAACGGTGGTCCCATTATCGCGCCTGAAGAAGTCGAGCGCCTCTTCGACCGCTTCTACCGGCCCGATCGCTCGAGGAGTCGCAAGACGGGGGGATTCGGCCTTGGTCTTTCGATCGTCAAATCGGTGGTAGCCGCGCACCAAGGAGACGTCCAGTTGCAGGCCCTCGATGAAGGCGGTCTGAGGGTGACCGTCTGTCTGCCGGGCCAGCAGCACAACTTCAAGAGAGGCTGAGCCTCAGGATGGCGCCGCCGCCTAGGGCGGGCTAGAGTACGGACACCAGGATCACGAGGACGCCCATCACCGCTGCGTAGATGGCGAAGGGGCGAAGCCGGTGATTCCTGACGAACCGCATGAGTAAGTAGATAGCGGCAAAGCCGCTCACGGCCGCAGTTGCCCCTCCTACGATATACGCGAGGGCGCTGGTCCCCGCGAAGCCTCCGCCCACACCATTGAGGCTGGCCACGAACGCGCCAAGGATCGCCGGGATACTGAGCAAGAACGAGAACCGCGCGGCCGAGGGCCGGTCGAACCCGAGAAAGATGCCCCCGGCGATGGTAGAGCCCGACCGGCTTAGGCCTGGGGCGATGGCCATGGCTTGGAAGCACCCGATGATCAGAGCGTCGGCAGCTTTCATCTTACCGAGTTGAACGGGCCGCCCCGACAGCCGCTCGAGGGCCAGGTCCGAACCGAACAGGAGGCCGCTGGTCACCAACATGAAGATGCCCACAGCTAGTGTGCTGTCCAGCATGTTCTCGAAGAACTCTTCGAAGCCGAACCCCGCTATCGCGGCGGGTACCGAACCGATGACAAGCCACAGGAGCAAGCGGCGCCAGAACTTGGCTTCTGGCGGACTCATGCCGCGCGGCTTGAAGAGGGCGAGCAGCATCCGTTTCACATCACGAGCGAAATATGAGACTACGGCCAGCAGCGTTGCCAGATGCAGCACGATGTCAAAGGCCAGAGAGGGTTGGGTGAGATTGAAGAACTCGGGCACCAGCACAAGATGACCCGAACTCGATACAGGCAGGAACTCGGTGAGCCCCTGCGTCAGCCCCAGAATGAATGCTTCAAGGACGCTCAACGACCCCAGCGCTCAAGCAGGTTCTTACCTCCACACACCAGCAGCACCGCGATCGACATCTTGACCAGGTCGCCCAATAGGAATGGAGTCAAGCCCATCGCGGCCGCGGTGCCCGCATCTGTCCCCGTGGTGAACGCCAGCCAAGGCAGACCGAGTGTGTAGATCGCTATCTCCGCCGCGATCGCTCCGACGATCACCAGTAGCCAACGACGTGCCGCTCCGGACCGGAATGTCGATGCCGCCCAACCCTTGCGACCGGCCAAGCCCATCAAGAAAGCCGCAGGGATGAAACCCACCAAGTAGCCACCGGTAGGGCCGACCAGGAGCACCAAGCCACCAAGGCCATTGTGGAACATGGGGGCCCCTGCCAATCCGAGGGCAAGGTAGCTGGTGACAGCCGCCACACCCAGCCTGGGGCCGAGAAGGCCACCGACCAAGAGGACAGCCAGAGTCTGCATTGTGAGAGGAACAGGGTAGAAGGGGATGGATATCCATGAACTCGCGGCGAGCAGTCCCACCCCGGTGAGCACCAGCGCCGTCTTGAGCAGCCAAGGCCGTACTGCCAGCGCGCGAGCCTGACGTGCGTCCGCGGTAATGGCCAGCGTGTTTCCGGACCGGTCAGTCTCTTGATCGCGTCTCATCCCGGCTTCCCTTCCCTGCGAGCTTCACCTTCTGTGACGTGCTCGGGCAGTCTAACCGTCGCGCAGCTCAACTGTCAACGCTGAGGGTCACTTCTCCTGCAAATATGGGGACTACCCGGTCCTCGCGGTCCCTGACGAGTAGCTCGACCTTCGGGGCCCAGACCCGCCCCTTGGCCGGCAACGATGAGTGCCCCATCCGGCGGTCCGGCGAACACCCGCAGCTCTCGACCGAGAAGAGCGTCGCGCGCGCGCATCCGATCCAGCACGTCCGGTACTTCGAGATGGGGGACACGCCGCGCCAGCCGGACAAGGAGTTCCGCCAACAACCGCCCTCGATCCACGTTCTCGCCTAGCTCAGCTCGCAAGGAGGTAGGCCGCGGCCTCCCCCGCCCCGCGTCTTCATTCGCGTTCCCGGGGCTCCCGAGGCACGAACCGGGATCACCGTTCACGTTGAGACCGATGCCTGCCACGACCCACTCCAGCCCCTCACCGTCGCTGGAGCTCTCGAGAAGTATGCCGCAGACCTTCTTGCCATCTATCAGGACATCGTTGGGCCACTTGACCAGCGCACGCCCCTGCAGGCCCGGTAGGCCATCCAACACCTCGGCCACCGCCACAGCCACGGCCAGCGAGAGGATCTGGGCCTCTGCGGGGGCAACCGATGGACGCAGCAAGACCGAGAAGGTCAGATCTTGCCCGGGGCCGCTCGTCCAAGAACGTCCCAGACGGCCACGGCCCTGCGTCTGCTCGTCGGTGGCCACCACAGTGCCACTGGGCAGACCCCCAGCCTCTCTCTTGAGTTCGAGGTTGGTGGAACCACAGGACGCACAGTAGCGATAGGGCAGGCCCACACTGAGCGGAAGCGCCAGGTCCGTCAGGTCCATGAGTTGGATGAGGACCGCCTCAGGCACCAGCAGGTCGGAGAAGGGCTCCGTGAGCCGGTAGCCGGCACCGCCCACCTGTTCCACGGCAAGACCGTGCTTGCGCAGCTGCTCGACCTCAGCAGACAGGGCTTCAGTGGAGAGTCCGGTGGCCCGTGCGATAGCCCGCGCGCGGGCTATCCGCTTGGCTTGGCCGAGCGTAGGCCGCAGTGCGGCCACTAGAACCAAGCGGCTCGCGTCGTCGTCGGCGAGAAGGCCTCGGTCCGCAAGATCTTGGGCGAGTCTGGAAACCTTTCTCAAGCTAGTCACATCTGCTATTTTGTAGCATCCTCGGAGCAGGAGTGCGAGTATTTGTGAAGGATTTCAACGACTTCGATTGGGTCGACGATCCTGGAGGTCGAGAGCGCAAGGATGAAAGTCGCTCCGCAGCCGGTCGTAGTCGTGATCATAGTAGATATCTAGGACCTGAAGCGCAGAGCCGCCCCCACCCGGGTGCGCCGCGAGGGCGGCGGCCCCGGCGCACGATCTGGTCGCAGATAGCCGGCGGGATACGTGGCCTCTACAGATCCATCGCCGGCCTTCCTCGTCCCGCCCTAATAGCGGCGGGCGCGATCGTCGTCGTCATGGTGATGACCTTGGTCATCGACTCTGCCCTCTACTTCAACAAAGTCCATGCAGGCGTCAGCATGGCCGATCAATCACTGGGTGGTTCGACGTACGACGAGGCCGTCAACCTCGTCGACCAGCGAGTCAAGGTGATCAACACCCAGCCTGTCACGCTGGTGAAGGACACGAAGCAATGGACCGTCACCCCAGAGCAGATGGGACAGATCGTCGACATCGATGCATCGGTCACGGCGGCTATGCAGGTCACCCGCCAAAGCAATGTGGTGAAAGACCTGGCACGACGACTGAAATTGTACTTCGGCCCTCAGAACTTGTCCCTTGTTGGGGAGATCGACCAGGAAAAGGTTGACGCCTTCATCGCAGAGGTCGCGGGCGAACTGGATGTCCCCCCGGTCAACCAATCGCTGTCCGTCGAAGGTGACAACATCGAGGCGATCGAGGGCACCAGCGGCGTAGTAGTCGACCGAGAGAAGCTCGAGGCACGGCTGCTGGATGCATTCTTCTCACACAGCACCGCCCAGATAGAAGTGCCGATGACGACCAAGGCCCCTGAGGCCATGGGCTCCAGCACCGACGAAGCCATCACCATGGTGCAGACCATGCTCAGTGGCGATGTGACCCTCACCTATCTTGCCCCGCTTCCTGCCCAGACCACTGCCACCACCATCGCCGGTGCAGAGCAGACCGCTGCTGTGGTCGAGCAGCAGACCGCGACCACGATGCCCCCCGAGACGACCTCGACGACCATCGTGGAGACGGCGGGCGGCACGAAGATGACGTTCATCAGCGAGACCAAGACCTTCACACCCGCAGAACTCCGGGATCTTCTGGACTTCAGAGCCGACGAGAAGGACGGCACCAGTGTCCTGGTCCCCTACATTTCGTCCGATAAGTTGGCGCCGTTCCTGCACAGGATCGAGGGGCCGATGACGGTCCCTGCGTTAAACGCTTCGTTCAAGAGCGACGTGCAAGGCTTCTTCTGCAGCGTCGTACCCGGCCACGCGGGCAAGGGGCTCGATCATGAAGCGACCGCGGCAGCACTGACCGCCGCTGCCCTCAGCGCCGACGACCGCGCTGCGGAGGTGGTGGTCAAAGACATCGAACCCGAGCTGACCACCGAGGAAGCCGAGGCCATGGGCATCAACACCCCCCTCGGTAGCTCTGACACCATCTATGAGGGCAAACCCGAGAGAGCATGGAACGTCCGCCTTGCCACCGCGAGGGCGACCAACACGGATGTCCAGGCCGACACCATCAACTGGAAGATCACAACCAGCGGCAGCGTGCTACTCGCCCCCGGTGAGGAGTTCGACTTCGCCAAGCTCGTGGGCCCACGCACGGCACAGGCCGGATTCCTGGGCGCGGTCGGCATCCAGGACGGGCAGTATGTGGACGGCATCCTGGGGGGCGGCATCTGCCAGGTCTCCACCGCGATCTTCAACGCCGCGCTTCAAGCCGGTCTGAAGATCACCGAGCGGCACAACCATTCCATCTATATCGACCACTATCCCCGAGGGGCCGACGCGACCGTCACCAGCGGGGGCGAGCCCAAGAACCTGCGGTTCGTCAACGACACCCCCAACTTCATATGGATCTACGGCTGGTCAAACGGCATCCGGACCATAGTCACGATCTTTGGGACGTCTGACGGCCGCAAAGCCAGCATCACCTGTTCAGAACCGTATGAGTGGTCACCAAAACCGCAGGAGACCTCCACTGTGCTCGATCCCGAGGTGCCGTGGGGCGAGACCAGCATCGCCTTCGCCGGGCAGGACGCCTTCAAGTTGACGCTGACTCGCGTGATCCAATGGCCCGACGGCCACAAGACCTCCGAGGAGTGGTATAGCGAGTGGGAGGCCAAGGCCGCACAGGTGGCATTCCCCACCTCCACAACACTCGGCCCCAATGGTTCACCCACGGCTACGACCATACCTACGCCATAAGGCGGTTACGACGAAGCACACATACACAGGCACTTCGAAGGGCACAGGGCAGGATGTAGACCCTTGGAGGACTGTCGCCCCGAGGACCTCGCAGACGAGCCGCTCAGGGCGCTCTGGGGAGAGTGGGAGCGCTGGGTATCAGGGGGGCAAGAAGCCGCCCAAGAACCAGTCCGCGCTCCGCAAGTGGTTCAGTCACATGCCTCGTCCCCTCAAGTGGTCGCTGTTGGGCGTGATAGCCCTCATCGCGCTCGTGGTGCTCGCGATGGCCCTAGACGCGGCGATCTTCTTCAACAAGATCCACGCCGGAGTCAGCATAGAAGGCCAGAGCGTGTCAGGACTCACCCGGGACGCGGCCATGCAGAAGATCCAGGAATTCGTGGATGAGTCGCAGAGTAGCCCGGTAACCCTGACCGCTGGCGACAAGACTTGGCAAGTGATGCCCAGCGAGGTGGGCGCCCGTATGGACGTCGCAGGCGCTGTGGATAAAGCGCTGAACGTTAGCCGCCAAGGCAATCCCTTTTCGGAGATGATCACCAGCCTGAGGCTGTACTTCGGCAGCCGAGACGTGCCTCTCGAGGGCAGTGTCGACTTTGCCAAGCTGGACGCGCTCATCCAAAGCCTGGCTAAAGAGCTGGACGTACCCGCGGTCGATGCTCAGGTCATAGTCAGAGGCGGCATGGTCGTGACCGTGCCCGAGAAGGACGGCTCCGCGGTCGACCAGGAGGGCCTCCGCCAGCTGCTCACCGATACCATGGTCTCCCTTCACTCCACCGAGATCCAGATACCCATGGTCGTGGACAAGCCGAATGTCGTGACGGCGGACAACGAGACCACGATAGCCCAGGCGAGGACGATGATCAGCACCCCGCTGACCCTCACGTGGGGGGAGAAGAGCTGGACCTTCACGCCCGCTGAACTGGCGAGCTTCATCGACTTCAGCCCTGCCGAGGAGGGCACCCCCTCCTCATCCAAGCCCTACCTTTCCGCGGAGAAGATGGCCGCCAAGTTCCAGGCGATCGGCGCCGAGACCACCGTGGCCAACCCCGTGGACGCCTCCTTCAAGGTCGTGGACGGCAAGGTCCAGGTCGTGCCGGGAGTGGAGGGGGTGCAGCTGGACCCCGCCAAGACCGCCGAAGCTCTGACCGTCGCGGCGCTCAAGACCACCGAGCGCAGTGCGCAAGTGCAGGGTACGAAGCAGGAGCCGGAGTTGACCACCGCTGAGGCTGAGGCGATGGGCATAAAGGACCTTCTGGCCACCTATAGCGACAAGTACGTGGGGTCGAAGAACCGGCAGACCAACGTGCGCATCACCACCCAATACATACTCCAAGATGGGAAACAGTACCTGGCCCCTGGCGAAGAGTTCGACTTCAAGACGGAAGTCGGCCCCCGTACACCGGAGCGCGGCTATGTGAAGGCACCCGGCATCTCTGCGGGTCAGGTGCTCGAAGATCAATATGGCGGAGGCATCTGTGAGGTCTCGACTGCTGTGTTCAACGCGGCCTTCAGAGCGGGCCTCAAGATCACCGAACGCCGGAACCACACCATCTACTTCGATCACTACCCCAAGGGGATGGACGCCACGGTCAGCGACCCGGGACCCAACCTCAAGTTCGTGAACGACACTGGCCAGTACATCTGGATAACGGGCAAGTCCGACGGCAAGACCACGACCATAGAGATCTACGGCACCAGCGATGGCCGCAAGGTCACTTGGGAGGTAGGCAAGTGGTATGGGGTGTGGGGACCCTACACGAACACCACCCTTGATTCGAGCCTGCGCACCGGGGTAAGCATCGAGATATACCCAGGCGAGACTGCCAAGATGTGCATGCTCTATCGCACAATGGTCTGGCCTGACGGCAAGAAGGTCAAGGAGAACTTCGAGAGCAACTACAAACACCAATACAGGATCGTCAAAGTGGGTACCGGTACTACTCCTGCCACCCCGTAGCAGCCGTTCTCGAGTCGACGGTGCAGGGTGAGCAGAAATCCCGCCGCAGGCGGGAAACCTTTTTGTATGCCGTAACATCTTGTATGGTATGGCATCGATCAACGAGGCTTGAGGAGCTGGCCTTCTCGTGACACACAAGAACCAGGGAGCGGACGAGCAGGGCGTCACGCAGCCACCGACAGACGAAAGCGCATCCTCGGCCCCGAGCGACACCGCGCCATCCGAGACCACCCCAGACTCTCTGGGCACCACTTTGGAGTCACCGCAGGCCCAGCCGGATCCCGAGCAGACCGCGCCCGCTGACACATCGGCAGACACGCCGGCAGACACGCCGGTAGCGCCTGCCGAGGAACCGACCGTGGAGGAACCGACCGCAGAGGCTGCTGCCACAGAGGAACCCACTGCCGAGGAACCGACCGCGGAGGCCAACGACCTCGCTGCTGCCGTCGCTGACGAACCCGCCGCCGAATCTCCGGCCGTAACGGCCGCAACTGTCGCGGCCGACGCGGTGGCCGCCGACGCGGTCGCCGCCGACGCGGTGGCCGACGACGCGGTCGCGTCTGCTGAGGGCTCAGAAACTCCGGCCTCCGCGTCGGAAGGCGTGCAGTCGACCGCCGTCATGCCTCAGGTGCCCGCCATAGAGACCCCGATCCCAGTCGACGCCCCCGCCCCTGACCTGATACCGCCGCCCCTAGCTGAAGCTGAGGCCTCCCGTGAGTCCGACGGTACACAGGGCGACACCGCAGAGTCGACTCTCACCGACATCACTCTGAGCGAATCGGGGGGCAACCGGTTCGCGCTGTGGCTGGCAAGCCTCAAGGGCAAGCTGGCTCGGGGAGACAAACCAGAGTCTGAGTCCGGCAAGACCGAGTCTGCGAAGACAAGATGGTGGAGACTGCGCCCGTGGCAATGGGCTCTCATCGGAGCGGCGTCGTTGGTGTTCCTGTTCGCGGTGTTCGTGACCGTTGACGCGGGACTCTATTACGGTAAGGTTCATCATGGCATCAGCGTGGTCGGGCAAGACCTGAGCCGCATGGCTGGTGACGAAGCCACACAGACACTTACGGGGCTTGTTGACGAGGCGCAGAAGCAGCCCATAACCCTCACGAGCGACGCGCAGACTTGGGACGTCTTGCCCGGCGACCTAGGGACCAGTATCGATGTGGACGCCGCAGTAGCGAAAGCCATGGCGCTCACCCGTGAAGGCAACGTGGTC
Organism: uncultured Actinomycetes bacterium; assembly: GCA_963718375.1. Lineage (GTDB taxonomy): Bacteria > Actinomycetota > Thermoleophilia > RBG-16-64-13 > RBG-16-64-13 > RBG-16-64-13. The sequence continues at coordinate 1,245,694 of CAVQZD010000005.1, forward strand.
ACCGATCTGGGCAAGAAGATCGCTCTGTACTTCAACTCCGAGGACCTTCCTCTGGAAGGGACTATCGACGAGTCCAAGATGGATGGACTGATCACCACCGTCTCGACCAAGCTCGACGTCCCCGCGGTGAATGCCACTCTGAGGGTCGTCGACGGCGACATCCAGATCGTGGATGCGCAGCAGGGCAAGGTAGTGGACAAGGAGGCGCTCCGCGCCAGCCTGACCGGACTCCTCCTCAGCTTGCACAGCACCGAACTCCCCGTCCCCATGGTCGTTGATTCACCCGACCTGGAGGCCGTGGACATCGAAGGTGCGCTTGCACAAGCCAGAGTGATGATCAGCACAGACGTGGTCCTCACGTACCAGGGTGAGACCCTGGCTACGCTCACCCCCGCCGAACTGGTCACTTACCTCGAGGTGGCCCCACCTGCCGAAGGCCAGGACACCAAGACGGTCCCCGTCTTCTCGGCAGAGAAGATGACCGCCTTCTTTGACACCGTCGACCCGAAAGTCGGCACTCCCGCCAAGAACGCCACATTCGAGATGAATCTGGAAGTCGAGGAACCCTACCCGCTCGTCATGGTGGAAGGGGTCAACGGAGAGGGGCTGGATCGCGAAGCGACCGCCGCGGCGCTCACCAAAGCCGCCGCTAATGCGACCGGTCGCACGGCCAAGGTGGTCTTGAAGACCGTGGAGCCCGAACGCACTACGGCCGATCTGAAGGCCATGGGCATCAAGGACCTGCTGGGCGACTACAAGACCAGCCCCTTTGTAGGCTCGAAGAACCGCCAGTCGAACGTGCGTCTTGCCACCAAGCTCTGTAGTGGCGTCTTCCTCGCTCCAGGTGAGGAGTTCAACACCGATGAGCGACTGGGTGTGCGCAGTGAGGCCAACGGTTGGGCTACCGCCCCAGGCATCGTGGGCGGCGGCAAGTTGGAGGACGTGCTGGGCGGCGGCATCTGCCAAGTCTCCACTACCCTCTTCAACGCGGTGCTCTTGGCCGGGCTGGAGATCACCGAGCGACACAACCACTCGATCTTCATCAACCACTACCCCGACGGCCGGGATGCCACCGTGACTTCGGGGGGCAAGAACATGCGCTTCCGTAACGACACCGACCACTACATCTTGATCTACGGTTGGTCGACAGGCATCAATACCCGTTTCTGGATATGGGGTGTCAACGACGGCCGTAAAGTGCTGCCCATAAAGTTCAGTGGATACTCCATCGGCGGCGCGTTCCCGACGACCACGGTCATCAACGCGTCCCTGCCGATCGGAGCCACCAAGGAGGTCGTCGAGGGGCAGAGGAGCAGAAGCTGCAACATCGAACGCACCGTCACCTACGCCGATGGTACGACGAAGACTCAAAGTTGGTCGAGTCGCTGGAACGAGATGGCCAAGGTCATCGAGACCAACCCCGCGCCTGTCACCCCCTCGACGGACGCGCCGCCGAGCACGGCAGCGTCTCCGACGACTACGGCGCCCTAGCCGACTAAGCCCAGCGCCGCCCGACCGACGTCCGCGCCTACCGCGTCCGAGGAGCCCCCGGCGCCGTCCGAGGCCGCGCTACACCTCGTCGTAGTAGGCTCCGTACGCACAGGCCCGGCACAGTGTCCGGCCACCCTCCGTCACCTCGCGAGCGTCCTGGACCTCTTCGCCGCAACCATCGCACACCGCTCTGCGGACCGGACGTCCAGGCCTGTCTTCTTCCGGGACGGTGAGCCGGACAGGGGTGCAGGTGAACAGGCGTTCATCAGTCCAGTCCTTCCAGAACTCCAGCGGATCGACATCGCGCCCCGCGTGGGGGACTTCCGGTCGCGGGGCCACCCTGATAGCCCTACCGCTCGCCAGATCGACGAAGGTGGCGGCCAGCTTACCGTAATCCGCCAATTTCAGGCGGCGCCGACCCATGGTCACTCCGCACACGACCCCCACCGCGTCGCTGGCACACCGGTCCATCTCCACGTACACGACGAGGTCCCTATAGGAGTGGGGCTCATCGATGCCCAGCTCACGGCAGCCAAGGCGGGCCATGCGCACGCCCATCACCATGCCGTGACAGAGATGCCCGTGGTGGACCTGTGCGGCGGCGAGATCCTCGTCCAAGCTGCGCACGCCTACTCTCCTCGTGCGGTGTCGGCCTCTCCTGGCGATTCCCAGTCCGCGAAGTGGCGCTCAAAGACCTCCTCCAGGACCTCCTCGGCCTCGGCGGCGGCGGCCTGGTAGCGCGCCACCAAGTCGCGCGCTTCGGGCGTCAACCGCGACCCGCCCCCCAGGTTGCCGCCTACATTGCGGTCTAGGAGCGCGAAGCCCAGCCGTTCCTCTGCGGCGTGCAAGATGCGCCAGGCCTTGTTGTACGACATGCCCAACTCCTGCGCCGCCTTGCGCAGAGAACCCGCCTCTTCCACCCCAGCTAGGAGCCGAGCCGGCCCGTCACCGAACGCTCTGCCGCGATGGTCCAGCCATATCTTGTACATCAGACGCATGGGTTCACCTCAGATACTGGCTGGACGCGGACGCGAGTGCTACAGAACCCCAGACGGGGTCTGCCCGTCGCCCCCATCCGCGCTCACTGCGCCGGCCTCAGGCGTGACTGGCGCGGCTGGCTCCGAAGCGGTGGGCGGTGCAGCCGGCACCGCAGCGGCCGGAGGCGGGGTTTGCTCCGTAGCGGGCGGCGGCGCCGCCCCCTTGGCATGGACGGACTTCACCCCTGAGGTGGGCGGCGAGAGGTAGGTCTCGGTCCCGCAGAAGGGACAGCGCACGAGGCCTTTGCCCGCGAGTTCCACCTTGCCACCGCAGTTAGGACAGGTGTCCGCCTTGATCTGCGCGGCCTCTGCCGAGACCAATTCGCCCTTCTCCCAGTTGACGTAGCCGCGGAAGAGATCCTTGCCGATGATGTCGTAGATGTAGTCGCGCACTTGCTCGCGGGTGAGATCGCACTCGATGGCGAGGTCGGCTATACCTACGCGACCACGGGTCATCACAGCGCTCAGGATGGTCCGCTCCTTGTCTGCTTTGGACTGCTCCTTGATCTCGCCGCGCGAAGAGAAGAGCAGATACAGAGACACCGCGATCCACGGCAAGGAGAACAGGACGAGCCCGAGCACGTAGCCGCTCTTCGGGTCACCGGCCTTGGACGCCTCCACCAAGCCCGTCGTCAGCCAGGCAGCGAAGCCCAGACCGATGATGAGCAGCACTACTCCGATGATCCTGGTCCGCATAGCCCCCTCCTTGTTCTAGCCGGCCCGGAAACCGCCGCCGCCGCCGCCACCGCCGGAGAAGCCTCCGCCTCCGAATCCTCCACCCCCGGATCCTCCACCCCCAAAGGCGCCGTGTCCCCCGCTCGCGCTCGACGGCGCAGAGGTCATCGCGCTCGATACCTTGCCCAGGGCGCCGAACAGCCCGCCCGAGACGTCATCCAAGCTGAAGCCGCCGCCTCCCGCCGCCATCCCTCCGCCCAGACCTCCGCCGCCGCCGCCCGGGATGCTGGGTCCGGCCGTGTCCCGACCGGTATGGACGATGACGATGGGTGGGTGATACCAGTCGGGTGAGGAGACGGTCATGTCTTCGAACCGGCGGGTCCACTCTTTCTCCACTCCCAGGGCGATCGCGTAGGGTAGGGCGGTCTCGTACTTCTCCTTCGCCGCCTCCATCTCCTGGAACCTGGTGAGGTCTTTCAAGTAGTTCCGGAAGGCTTCCCACTTCCTCTGCTCTTGAGAGCCCTTGGCGGTCCGGCCCGGCATCCTTCGCCCGAAGATCCACATGATGACCGCCGAGAACACAGCCCCGGTCATGAAGTAGCCCCAACCGTCCACTCTGGCCTTGGAGAGGATGTACGAGATCAGGATCGCCACGCCGATCATGAGCCCGCCATAAAGGATCCAGGCCCGGCGGGTCTTCTTCGGATCGCTCCGGAAGTATCCGGCGGACGTGACTTCGCGATAGACCTGATCGACGATGGGTCCAACGTGCACGTAGAAGTGATTCTTGAGTTGGGCGGTAGTCACCTCATCTGGGTGACTGCTGTCAAACAGCGCTTCTGCCACCGTCTTCTCGAAGCCCTGCAGCTCGGAGAGGGGCTTCACGCGCGTGAAGGTCATGGCGGACCCTTTCTCGCCCTCGGCCATCTCCAGATATCCGCGGCGCGCCAGGTCGACGATGGTAGCCATCACCTCCTTGGTGTCCACTTGCTCATCGATGAGTGCTCCGACCAGCCCCGGGGATAGGTCAGAGGGAGGATCGCTCACGTACTTCGCATAGGTCGCGCTTGGGTCATCCCGACCGCGACGGAACCAGATCAGTAGCACGATGAGAAAGGTGAAGATGGGCAAGACGAATCCCAGCTTGGGCACGATGAAGCTCATCACCTCACGAGCCGTCCAATGGTCGAACACCAAGCCCTTGGGGAAGCCCGCCTTCAGCCAGAAGTATTGATAAGCCGGGATCTCGGTGGCCTCGAAGACCACGGTCGAGGCGACAGGTGAGTACACGTTTTGGCCGGGGGCATCACCGACATCGATCGTGGTCTTGCTCATCAGCTCTGACGGCGGGACCGAACCCGGCAACCTCACCGTGGCCCTTGCCTCGCCAATGGCTACCGGGTTGACGTCATCAAAGACGTACCACTCCAGCGCATCGTCATCGGGGCCGAAGAGGACCACCTGCTTGGCACGGTAGTGGAAGGTCCAGGTCCCAGTGGTGTCGGTCAGGTCGAAGTTCACCAGGATCGTAGTGACGTCGCCCTCTTCAGATACCTCATAGGTGTCAGTGGAGCTCCCCATCGGCAGAGCATAGCCATCCTCGTCCCTGACCTCTACTTCAGAGATGCCCTCATAGTTGGCTGTAGGGATATCGTGAGCGAAATAGTGGAAATTGCCCTGAAAGTAGACGGTCAGAGTCTCATCAACGATGACGTCGCCATTCTCCTGCACATCGAGCGCCACATCGAGGCTGTCGATGGTCCAAGCCTTCTCCTGCACGGCCCCCGCGGCGCTTGCCTGCGGGGAGAGCAGCACAACGACCGCCACCAGCAAGACCAGAGCGAGCGCCGGCGCGACCCGCGGACGCCGGCGCCCGGAGCGCTGCGGATGCGAAGAGCGGGGTCCTGAGCTACGCGAGGAGTGTGCGAATGTCATGCGTTTCATTTCTTCTCTGAGTCCTTCTTCTCTTCGGCTTTCTTCTCGTCGGCCTGTGGCGGCGCCTCGCCCTGTTGGGCTCCGCAGTTGGGGCAGAACTTGGAGCCCGCCGGCAAGATTGCCTTGCACTGAGGGCAGGTCTGGGTGGCGCTGAGGTCGGTGCCACAGTTCGGGCAGAATGCGCTACCGAAGGGGATGTCGGCTTTGCAGTTGGGGCAGCGGATGTTCGGTTGGGCGCCTCCGGCCATGGCCTTCTGAAGCATGCCGGGGATCATCATCCCCAAGCCGGCACCAGCCCCCAAGCCCAAGCCTGCTGTCGCCGCCGACCCTATGTCGGTGCCTCCGCCCTCTGACCCGCCCTCGGCTCCACCGGCGCCGCCACCACCCTTGGCTAGGTCGCCTATCGCCTGAGCGGCCTTGTACTGGAAGTACCGGTCCATACCGCCGATGGCCTCCATGCCTGAACGCTCGTCGATGCGCTTCTGCACGTCGTCGGGCGGCGTGATGGCGTTGATCAGGAAGTCGCCCATCCCCAGTCCGTATTGGGCGAAGTCGTCTCTAATGCGAGCCTTGAGACCCGCACCGAGCTCATCGAAGTACCTCGGGAGGTCGAGAACCGATTCGATGGTCTCACCCAAGATGTCCGAGAGGCGGCCAACGATGATGCCGCGCAAGAAGTCCTCGATGTCCCCGTTTCTGAAGATGCCGCGGGTGCCCACGATCTTGACCGTGAAGAGCTTGGGGTCGGTGATCTGAAAGGAGTAGATGCCGTTGGAGCGCAGTCGGATCATCTTGAACTCGGAGTCGCGGAAGGCGATCGGCTCGCCGGTCCCCCATTTAAGGTCGGTGAAGGTGCGCTTGCTGACGAAGAAGACCTCTGAACGGAACGGGGTGTCCCCGTAGAGCGGTGTCGTCAGAAGAGAGGTGAGCAAAGGGATGTTCTGCGTAGCCAGCGTGTGCCGGCCCGCCTCGAAGACGTCGTACGCCTTGCCGTCGCGGAAGAAGACGGCCCATTGGCTCTCGCGTACGACCAACTGCGACCCGATCTTGAACTCCCCGGACCCTTTCTCTGGGATCCGATGGACCATCTCCTGACCTTCTTCATCCACATATTCGATCAGATCCATGAGGGCCATCGGTTACCTCCCGGCTCCGGTGATGAGTCTTTCACGCTCAGAGAAACGCGCGTCCAGCGCGTCCAACTTGCCGTTCAACAGACCTATATCGGCGCGCAAGGAAGGGCTCGACGCCGACAGGGTGCCGACCATCTCGGCTATGGCAGCCGCGTCTGCTTCCAGACTCTTGTCGAAAGCCATGAGCTCGTCCAACTTCGCCACCCCTACCTTGACTGGGTCCATCATCCCCGAGTAACCGTAGTCCGCAAACTGGATACGGTCCCGCACGGTGCGCAACTTGCGCATGGAGACGTCCGCTTCTCCGAGAGCGTCCATCGCCTGCATCTTGAGCAGATCGAGCTTGAGGGAGTCCAGCTTGCCAAGACACTCGTCGAGACGCTCAGCCACATAGGTGCGCTCGATCTTGTCGGCCTCTCGCCGTGTCTCCTTCTGCTTGTACTTCCGGGTCCCGGGGACCTTGCCCAGGAATCTCTCGAGCCAGTTCTGGTCTTCTTGTATCCGCTCCTCGATCCCGGCCATGGTCTCCCCTTTCCTGTCTCGGCCGCGTCCACTCCTCCGCAGCTCCTACTCTACGCTACCTGACCGTCGTATTCGCTTAGCAAGATCCTCCAGTTCGAGTCGTGTACGTATCGCGGATCCCACACGGCAGGTACGAACACCAGCTCCTCCCCCTTGGTCTCCAGCTGATAGTCCACCGCGTACAGGCTCGGCGCGTCGCTCGATTCCACCGCGAGAAGGACGAGGTGCGCGAGTACCCTGCAGTCCTCTCTTCCCACTACTACCGGCGAGAGAACGCCGAAGTCAGAGCCGGTGGGTGCCAGGCCGGCGCACCCGGGCAGACCCACAGCACCCGCTTCTTTGAGGACGGGTCTTGAGAGGCTGTCTTGGGCTAGGCCCGGCGTCAACTCCAAGTGTGGCTGGGTCACGGACAGACTGACGCCGAGTCGTTGCACCACCGCTTTCGCCAGAGTGAAGCCAGGAACGTACACGTACGCGGGTTCTGGAGACCGTGCCTTGCTGATACGCGCCCAGGCACCCTCCGTCGCTGGAGAGAAGTCCACGAGTAGCCGCCAGAAGGCGAGGTATTGCACCGTTCCGCCTACTGCCAACTCAGTAGTCGCAGAAGCGGTCGACGGGCGAAAGCCGACCAACTGCCCTTCTCGCGCCTCGTAAGCCAGGCCGCATACCGGGCAGAGAAAGAGGGCGGCCTCGTCGGCGCCCTGTAGAGACGTCCCGCAGTTCTGGCACAGAAGCGGAACGAGGTCAGCAGGAGAAAGAGTCGTGATACTCCACCTCCTTCTCCGGTTTGAACCGGAACCCCAACACACCCGCTGCTATCGACAGTAGCACGGCCCCCGCCAATAGTGGCGCCCTGGCGGCCCCGAATCGCACCCCCAGGTAGACGAGTATCGCCGCAGTGACCACCAGCGCGGCCATCTTGACCACGAGAGCGACCTTGGGTGCCTTCAGATCCGCCGGAGCCTTGGCCGAATTGATGGTGCCATCACGCCCATCCACGACTACCCGGCTGTAGGAGTCCCCCTTCCGGAACCTGAGTAGCCACAAGGGATAGTAGAGCAGGGCTGTGGCTTCTCTGAACAGGAAGAGGTGCAGATCGGGGTTGAGCGCACCGGTCAGAGGAGCGCGGGCCGCACCCCTACCCTTCTCCGCTACCTCCGACGGCTCGCCCTTCGCCTCAAGCACCAGCACGGAGGGGTCAAGCTCGCCGGCCACCAACGGAGCCAGCAACTCCCTGCCGGTGATCCGGGGCCTGCAAGTCCCCATCGACTCGAAGTCGGCGGCAGGCATGTACAAGCGTCTCTCTTGAAGACGTGATTCTTGCACCCCTTCACGCTGAAGCTCCACTTCCAGACGCTCCTCGCCCTCGCCGGGCGCGGGACCGAGAACGGGGCTGCTCTTCAGCACTAGACGCGTCCGGTGCTTGGTCCCGAACTCCCAGCCGGCTGCGAGCACCTTGTGCTCCCATATGGGTACGTAGGCCAGCTTCGCTTCGACCGGTTCTGCTTCCCTGACCGCGGGCGCTATGCCTGGATGCTCCTTCAGCCAACCTTGAGCTAGAGCCACCGCCCTCGCGCGCTCGACCCGGGTGGGGAAGTACCAGCGCGTGACACCCCCCTGCCCCAGCAGGGCCACCCGGACTCCACAGCTATCACACCTCAGCACTCGTTTGCCCTCGTGTGCGCTCAAGGAGCCCGCGCACTGCGAACAGCGGACGGACCTCAGGGTCTGGCGGTCAGCCTCCCGTCCCTGCTCCTTCTCTAGGACCCACTGCTGGTCACGCCTCAGACCGGAGCCGCAGTATTCGCAAACGGCGGCGTCGGCGTATTCGGGCAGCGAGACGGGAGCGCCGCACTGGGGGCAAGTCGGTTCGGCCGTAGCGATGGAGGGACTATCTGTCATCTCGAACAGATTCTACCCGTACCGCAGCAGTCCAGCTACACCCCTGAGCCTTCGCGCCGCGGCTATACTGAGGCGTCATGAAAGCCGCGCCTGCGCCAGACCACGCCTTCTTCGCCACCTGCCCCCGGAACACGGAGGGTCTGCTGCTGGGCGAGCTGCTCGCCCTAGGAGCAGCGGACGCAGCGGAGACCCGGTCGGGCGTCAGGTTCTCGGGGCCTCTGGCTCTTGCCTACAAGGCCTGCCTCTGGTCGAGGGTAGCCAGTAGGGTGCTCTTGCGACTGGATTCGTTCCCCCTTGCCTCCGTGGACGATATCTACCCGGCGCTACGGGATCTGCCCTGGGAGGACCATCTGGCTGTGAGCGGCACCCTAGCCGTCGAGGTGACCTCGGCTATCAGCCAAGGCCCGTTAGCTACCGTCAACACACACTTCGTAGAGCAGAGGGTCAAGGACGCCGTCGTCGACCGCTTCAGAGACCAGTGTGGCACCAGGCCGGGAGTGGACCTCGCCAGGCCGGACATCCGCATCAACGTCCACCTCGCTCCGGGCGAGGCAGTGATCAGCCTGGATCTCTCCGGAGGCGGCCTGCATCGGCGCGGTTACCGGTTGGAGGGCGGTGAAGCCCCCCTCAAAGAGAATCTGGCGGCCGCGATCCTCATGCGTGCCGACTGGCCGCGGCTCGCCCGATCGGGCGGGGCCCTGCTGGATCCGATGTGCGGCTCGGGCACGCTGCTCATCGAGGGGGCCTGGATGGCCGCCGACCTGGCCCCCGGACTGATGCGCGACTACTTCGGCTTCTTGCGCTGGAAGGCGTTCGAGCCCGCTCCCTGGCTCGAGCTGGTCGACGAAGCCAGGGGACGGGGCGAGGAAGGCATGAAGTCCCTGCCGCCCATCGTGGGATACGACCTGGAACAGAAGGCGATCGGCACCGCCCGGGCCAACGCCCGGCGCGCGGGCTTGGCAGGGCGGCTGACCCTGGAGCGGCGCGGTCTGGACCAACTCGCCACCCCGGCCGCTGTCGCGGGCAGGGTCGGCCTAGTGGTCACCAACCCCCCATACGGCAAGCGGCTCGGCGACGTGGAGGCGCTGGTGCCCACCTACGAGACACTCGGCGAGAGGCTGAAGGCGTCCTTCTCGGGGTGGGAAGCAGCAGTCTTCACGGGCAATCTCCCTTTGGGAGCGCATCTGGGTCTGCGCGCCCACAAGGTGAACACTCTCTACAACGGTCCCCTGGAGTGCACGCTTCTGCTATTCCACATCGGTCTCCGGACGACCGACTCCCGCCCGCTCAGTGGCGAAGCGCAGCGCACGGGCCGACCGGAAGGCGGCACCCCGCAGTCGTCGGGCGGTCCCGGACCGGAGATGCTCGCCAACCGGCTCCGCAAGAACCAGAAACACCTGCGCAGTTGGGTCGCGCGCGAAGGCATCCACTGCTACAGGGTCTACGACGCCGATCTGCCCGAGTACGCCCTTGCGGTCGATCTGTACGAGGACCGGGCGCACGTGCAGGAGTATGCGCCCCCCAGCACGGTCGACCCCGTCCGTGCGCGCCGCCGGCTGAAGGAGGCACTGGGCGTCGTCCCCGAGGCTCTGGGCCTGTCGCCGGAGAAAGTGGTGCTCAAGGTTCGGAGCCAACAGAAGGGCGCCGATCAATACCAGAGGCTGGACGACAAGGCGCGCTTCTTCGAGGTGGGAGAGGGAGGACTCCGTTTCTTGATCAACCTCACCGACTACTTGGATACGGGGTTGTTCTTAGACCACAGGATCACGCGCGGCCTGATCAAAGAAGCCGCTCGCGGCAAGCGCTTTCTCAACCTGTTCGCCTACACAGGCTCCGCGACCGTCTACGCGGCGGCCGGCGGGGCGGCGACCACGACCACCGTCGACATGTCGCCCACCTACCTGGAGTGGGCCCGCAGGAACCTGGACCTGAACGGGTTCACCGGTCCGGAACACGGGTTCGTCCGCGCGGACTGCGTGGAATGGCTGGCCAAGGGTCACGGGCGAGCGGGCGCGTACGACCTGATCTTCATGGATGCCCCCACCTTCTCCAATTCCAAGAGCATGAGGGACACCCTCGACATACAACGAGACCACGCGGGCTTGATACGAGATGCGATGCGACTACTGTCCGAGGATGGGCTACTGCTGTTCTCGACCAACTTCCGCAAGTTCAAGCTCGGCTCGGACCTGGAGAGCGAATTCGCGGTCTCCGACATCACAAAGAGGACGCTCCCACCCGACTTCTCACGCAACCCCAGGATCCACAGATGCTTCAGCATCACCAAGCCAGGTGGAGAGAGCTCGCAGCAGTCGTAGGGTCCCCTCGTCGGCGAGGTCGGCGGTCCAGCAGGGGCATGCCACTCGAGCCACCTGGCTCATCCTGGTGCTGTCCGCTCGTTTCCAGAACGGCTGGCAGCACGACGGCAGCGTGACCGCCCGACCACAGGATGGACATGTCGAGGTATGGGTTGGATCCATGCTTTGACCGACCAGGACCTTCTCTGGGTGAAGTGAACAGCGACCCGCACTCTCGTTATCGGCCCGGACAAGCGGGGCCATGAGCGCTTTATTTGTCGCCGAAGCAGTAGAAGTAGCCGTCCCGGCTGCCCAGGTAGATATAGCCCTTCCACACCGCTGGTGCAGACTCCAGAGCGCCCTTGCTGACTGCCAGCGACCAGACCGCGGGCGGGTCGACGCGCGTGTCGCTGACATCCCAGGCGTGCAGGACACCGTAGGTATCGCCCACTATCAGGGTCTTGTCCACGACCGCGCAGCTGGCCCAGTCGTGGTAGCTGAGACTCTTGGTCCAGACCACCTCGCCTGTGGCTCGGTCGACACCGAGCAGAGACCCGTTGTGCGTCGACACATAGAGCATGTCTTTGTAGAGCGTAGGCGTGGCCCAAATACCGGACTCACCACCGCTTAGCTTGGTCACAGGCACCGACCATACGATCGGGTTCTCCTCTGTGCCGGCCTTGCGAGGGTCGAGCTTGATCAACTGTCCCACGTCCTTGGACCGCTGCGTGGCGGTGCTTGACTGGCGCTCGTTGTCGCTGTGTTGGCTAACGTAGATGTAGCCCTGCTCGTCGGCCACGATCGAGGAATCGCTGTCCTCACCCGTCCAGTACTGGAACAGGACGGGGTAGGCACTGGCTCCCGTGGCCGGCTTCTCGCCCGGCGCGAGCTCTTTGAGCGTCGCGCTCACGTCCAGGCAGGTCACGAGTCCGCCCGAGTTGGTGAAGTACAAGCGGTCGCCCACCAGGCAGGGAGAGTTCTCGATACCCACATCCTTACTGCCGATGTTGGCTATGAGGTCCTGGTTCCAACCCTTGAAGTCGAGGACGATCTCAGGAGCGACGGTCACCTTGCCGTTGGCGTCGTACCCCCGGTTGAGCTTCAAGATATAGAAGTGGCCGTTCTCGCCGCCCTCGAACGCGTAGTCGTTGCGGATCAGAACGCTGGAGTCCCAGTCATCGTTCCAGATGCCTTCCGGAAGCGCGTCGGAGTCAAGGCTGAAGAGTTCGGTGGGATCGCCCCGGTCGATGGCGATGATGCGCCACTTGTTGTCACGACAGCCCATGTAGATGAGCGGATAGCCATCCGGGTCGGCCACCACCGAGCCCTTGAAGATGTCTTTGCCGACGAAGTCCGGCAGCAATCTCGTGCCTGTGCTGGCATCGAGGAAGTGGATCTTGTAGTCGTAAGCTCCGAACACGACCCAGGTCTTGCCGTCCCGCTCGAAGATGCAGGGCTGCCCTGTCCAGCCAGTGCCGGTCCAGGTCGTCGTGCTGCCCAGGTTGGTGGAGGTTCCCTTCATGGGCCCGAACTTCCACATGATCGAGGGGTTGCTGGGCACGGGGCCTTGGCCGTAGTAGGTGCGGGACATGTTGCCCCTGAAGCAGGTGAGACCCTCGAATTTGGTCTGGATAGGACCGTAGAAAGTGCCTGCGACGCGCGTGTCTCCCGGCTCGGTAGGGTCGTACTCGGCTATGGTGGTGTTGGGACTCGAGGCCAGCGTCGTAGTCGTGCTCTCTGTTGAGGTGGTGGTCGGAGCCTCGGTGGTGGTCGGAGCCTCGGTGGTCCCAGTCGCGGAAGTCGACCCCGAGGCGTCGTGGAAGCCGAGCAACACCACCGCCACGACGGCGGCGATCACCACGACAATGGCTCCGGTGATCAGCAGCGCCTGCCGGCGGCGCTGCCTACGCCGCGCCTCGCCTTGGTACACGCTGTAAGGCTTGTGGTCCAAGTAGCTAGTCTCTCGCCAGGTCCAGAGTCTGGCGACCGAACACCGTACAGGTATTGTCAGTCAGGGCCACTTTGTCGGCCTCCACACGGTAGATTCCGGTGTCGGTCACGCGGGCGGCCAAGCCGGGATCGCTGAGTATGTCTTTGACAAACGGAAAGCGCGCCAAGTAGCGGGCGAGCGCGCCCGTCTTGGCCGCCCCGGTGAGCAGGTCTGCCCTTCCCCAGAGCTGCACGCCTTGGATCTCGCGCCAATCCTCGTATTGCTCGCTCACGGTCACTGCCACCCGTGCCTCTCTGCCGATTTGTTGCCCGTGCACACTGGACTTCTGGCTGAGGAATATCAGCCGCATCCGGTCGTCCATCACATAGAAGACATTGGCTCCATGGGGCTCGTTCCCTGCGGGTCCCGCCGTGGCGATGCTCATCACGTGACGGCTGCTCAGATACTCGAACACCCGAGCGCGCAACTCACCTGGTTCGTGGGCCTTCATCCTCACCCTCCCAGCGCCGATAGAGACCGTGCTCCACGCCGAACTGATCCAGGATCTTGCCCACTGTGTGATCCACGATATCCCCAAGGCTTTGCGGTCCTTGATAGAAGCCGGGCATAGGGGGCAGGATCACGGCACCATACTCGGTGACGGTGGTCATCAGACGCAGGTGGCCCAGATGGAGTGGCGTCTCTCTGACGGCCAGCACCAGGCGGCGTCTCTCTTTAAGGGCCACGTCCGCGGCTCTCACCAGCAGGGTGTCGGCGTAGCAGTGCGCGATGCTCGAAAGAGTCTTGATAGAACAGGGCGCCACCACCATGCCCATGCTCAGGAAGGAGCCCGAGGCAATGGATGCCTCAAGATCGTCGTTGGCGTAGGCGCGATCGGCCAGTGCTGCGACCGCCTCAGGGGCGCGGCCCATCTCCAGTTCGATGACACGCCCGGCCGTCTCAGTCATGACCAGATGGGTCTCGACGGCCGTGTCGCGAAGGACCTCGAGCAGACGGACTCCGTAGACCGCCCCTGAGGCTCCTGTGATGCCGATGATCAGCCGTGCGGGAGCAGACATGTCGGCAACGCTCCCTTCATCTCGTGCGGCCGCTTTCTGTGCCCGCGCTATTTTACCAAGGGGCGACGGTGGGCAGTCGCGGCACATCCGCCGAAGGTGGTCGGTGCGGCGCACTGCCGACGCTCTATGACGTATGATGCGGGAGAAGGGAGGGATGAACCTATGGGGGACCACCCGAAGGGCACGGGACTCGCGGCGCGGGCACACGAGATCCTCACCCGGCTCAAAGTCGAGTACCCCGATGCCGGCATCGTCCTCCGCTTCGATAGCGACTGGGAGCTGCTCGTGGCGGTCGTCCTTTCCGCACAGAGCACCGACAAGATGGTGAACCAAGTCACCGCCGAGCTGTTCCGCAAGTATCCGACCATCGAAGACTACGCCTCGGCGGACCTCTTGGAGTTCGAAGCCGACATCCACTCCACCGGCTTCTTTCGCAACAAGGCCAAGCACGTCATAGCCGCCGCCCAGAAGATCCTGTCCGACTACGGCGGCGAAGTGCCGACCAGCATGGCTGATCTGCTGACCCTACCGGGGGTGGCCCGTAAGACCGCAAACGTCGTGCTGGGTAACGCTGCTCCCGAAGCCTATGCCACGGACCCGGATGCCGGCATCGCCGTAGACACGCACGTTCACAGGCTCAGCAGGCGTTTGGGGCTCGCCGTATCCGACGACCCGGTCAAGATCGAGAGGGAACTCATGGCCATCATCCCCAGGAGTGACTGGTTCAAGACCACGTACCTCTTGATCGAACACGGGCGCGCGGTCTGCGACGCGAAGCGCCCCCGCTGCGGGGACTGCGTGCTGCAGGACATCTGCCCCTCGGCCTTCAAGGTCTGAAGCGCAGCCGCATGTTGACGCCCATTTCGGCTGCCTATACCATCGCACAGCACAGGCCGACTAGGAGGTCGAGCATATGACAAAGGGACCATCCCGCAAGGACGCCGATAGCCCCAGCAGAGAGCACGTGAGCGCCTTCCCTTCGGCCCGAGAGGACCGGCGCCACGCGAGCCTCGACCGGCAGACCGCGCAGACGCGTTCGGCCTCCTACAAGCTGGGTTATGCGGACCTCGACTTCATGATGCGGGACGAGCTGCGGTCGGCCCGCCTGCAGCTCGAGTACCTCAAGCCTGAGATCATCCAGCGCGAGCGAGGCATCACTCACACGGTGGTCATATTCGGCAGCGCGCGGGTGCCCGCACCTGAAGACGCGGCGGCCATGTTGGAGGAAGCCGAGAGGGCAGCGGCAGAGGCCCCCGATGACCCCGAGGCGGCCCACCGGGCCAAGACCGCCCGCGCTCTGGCAGACAAGGTACATTACTACGAAGAGGCCCGCCGCCTCACGCAGCTCATATCGGCGCCCTTCGGCGACCGTAAGCTGAACGCGGCCCGTGGCCTACCGACACCCCGCCATCGAGTGGTCGTGGTCACGGGAGGCGGCCCTGGGATGATGGAAGCCGCCAACCGCGGCGCCCACGACGTCGGCGCCGACACGATGGGCCTGAACATCGTCCTACCTTTCGAGCAGAGCCCCAACGTGTACATCACTCCTCACCTCTGCTTCAACTTCCACTACTTCGCTCTCAGAAAGCTGCACTTCATGATGCGAGCGAAGGCCCTGGTTGTGTTTCCGGGTGGATATGGCACCCTGGACGAGCTGTTCGAGGTCCTTTGCCTCATCCAGACCCGCAAGATCAAGCCCATCCCCGTGCTGCTCTTCGGCAAAGAATACTGGCAGCGCATCATCGACTTCCCCGCCATGGTTGACGAGGGCGTGATCGAACCGCGAGACCTGGAGATCATCTCCTTCGTGGAGTCGGCCGAGGAGGCCTGGCAGCTGCTGGAGCCGGCCCTCGAGGGGAACTAGGGGAGGGCAAGTAGTCACGCGACCGTCAATGGCGGCTCAGCCGGTACCTTATGCTATGCTTGCTCACAGCGATATGGACACGCTTGACGATTCCTGCAGTCTCCCAGTATCTGCCGTAGCCGGGCTCCGGGCCGGGCGCTAATGAGCGATACAGCCGCGAAACTCATCGGTGTGGCCCTCCTGGTCGTGCTCAACGCCTTCTTCGTGGTGGCTGAGTTCGCCATAGTCAAGGTACGCGACACTCGCGTGGCGGAACTCAAGGCCATGGGCAGCCGCCGGGCGGCGACAGCCGACCATATCGTGCACAATCTGGACGCTTATCTCTCGGCGACGCAGCTCGGCGTCACCGTGGCCAGCATGGGACTGGGTTGGCTGGGAGCCTCGACCATCTCGGGGCTGTTCGGCGTCGACATCAACCCGGTGTTAGCCGGAGCCATCGCCTTCGGAGTAGTGACCTTCATCACTATCATCTTCGGCGAGTTGGTACCCAAGTCGGTGGCGATACGCAAGGCGGAGCGCGCTGCTCTGTTTGTGGCCGTGCCTCTGCACTGGTTCTACTTGATCACCAGGCCCATCACCTGGCTCATGTACATCACCGCCGCGGGCGTCCTTCGAGTGTTCCACATCACCCCCGCCTCCGAGCGCGACTTGGCCCACTCCGAAGAGGAACTCCGCATGATCATCGAGGCCAGCCAGGAGGTCGGACACATCGACGAGGTCGAGCAGACGCTCATGCGCAGGGCGCTGACTTTCGGCGATCAGACGGTGAGCGACATCATGGTACCCCGCACCGAGATGGTAGCCCTGCCGACCACCATGATGGTAGAAGACGCCATCGCCGAGGTGGCCGAGACGAATCACACCCGCTACCCCGCTTACGAAGAGGACGTCGACAACATCGTGGGCTACATCCACGTCAAGGACCTGTACCGGGCGCCGCTCGACGCCAGCCTGCGGCGCCTGCTGCGCCCGATAGGCTTCATCGCCGAGTCCTCCAACATCGAGCTGGCCCTTCACCGCTTTCAAAGCACTCGGACCCCGCTCGCCCTGGTGGTGGATGAGCACGGGGGTACGGCCGGCATAGTGACCATCCAGGACGTAGTCGAGCAGTTGATAGGTGAAGTCCAAGACGAGTTCGACCAAGAGGACCCCGACGTCCATCAGATCGACGGCGACAGCTACTCGGTCGATGGCGCCGCCCGAATGGATGAACTCGAGGAGGCCTTGGAGCTCAAGTTACCGGAGGAGGGCTTCCCAACCCTGGGCGGCCGGGTCTTCGAACAGTTGCAGCGCCGGCCTCGAGTGGGCGACGAGGTCCAACTGGGTAGTTACTTGGCCAAGGTCACCGAGGTGGACGGCATGAGGATCGGTCGGGTGCTGATGACTCGGGTCGAGTCGAGCGTCGCCGGCGCAGAGGAGCCGGGGCCCAAGCCGGATGCCACTGGCTCCGCCGACGATATAGAGGACTGATGAGCCCGGCTGAGTGCATCCTAGATTCTGACGCCCTACGGGCGAATATCGACGAGAACGCGAAGCCGGTGGTCATCCCGGACAAGTACCGGCTGCTCATCGATGCAGTCGACAGCTACCTGGGGGTAAGGCAGCCGCTCACCGACACGCTGAGCGAGTACTTTCACGCTCACCGCAACGTCGATCTGCTCATCGATGGCTTTCAAGTCATCCTGCTCCGCAATTGGAGCTACTTTGAACGGTCGGAGAATCGGGCTAAAGCCTTCGCACTGCTGACTCGACTGATGGTCGACCTACTGGGCAGCTCGCTGACGAGCTCGCAGGCCTCACTGCTGGTGCGTCAGGTGCTGACTTGGTGCACGGCGGCACTGACCGGCCCCTACCCCGACGAGTATGACAAGTCGCTGCGCGAGATAGCCGCCTGCCTGGCCCGTCTCGTCCCCGACCAGACTCTGGCGCTGCTTGAACGGGACAGTCTGCTCCGCAATCTAGTGCGGGTGGCTGCCAAGCGCTCCAAGGTCGCGCAGGCCTTTGCGGAGGTCTTCAGGTCACTGCTGCTCACGGGATACGAGCGGGTGATCCAACGCCTATTGGTGACGGAGTGGGCCTTCTCGGACGAAGCGGAGCTTACCGACAGAGCAGCGGTCGCGGCCCGCTTCCCAGATCTGGCCCGCGACAAGGTGGGTGCCCTGGTCTCCAAGGGACGCGAAGCCACCATCGAGCAGTTGTCCACCGAGGAGTTGCCGACCTTCTCCAGCCTGATAGACGGAGCGATCGATCAAGTCTTTCACATCGACGATCTGGACGACCGTTTCGCTGTCTGTCTCTACTTCCTCAAGGATGACACTCTGGGCTACCGGCAGAACGAGGTGATGATCGACCTCTTGGCGGTGGTGCGCCAGCTCATGGCTCCCGACAGCAAGATGGACGTGGACGTGGTCCTCAGCCGCTTGACCCGCTTCTTCAGAGCCCGCGACAACCAGTTCCTGCTAATGCGGTTCCAGTGCTACGAAGCCATCGGGGTCGCGATCGGAGAGGCCAGCAACGCCACGGCCGCCGACCATCTGATAGAGGACGTGCTGTACTGGAAGTTCCAGTACCCCGACATAGCCGGGGCCACGGACGAGTGGGAGACCGTGGTCAACCCCTTCCACCTGCCCAAGATCCGCTGCTGGATGCACATCATCGAGTCAAATCCGGCCCTCTACGAGAGACTGGCGGCAGCCCTGAACGTGCAGTTGAGGCTGGGCGGCGTCTACATCGCCGACACCGACCTCTTCCAGCGAGACGTGACCCGATTCTTGAACGCCGACATAGAGCCCATCTACTTCGTAGCCAAGCAACTCCTCAGAGCCTTCCCCGTCTACTTCAACGACGTCGGCGCCGAGGGCGAACTGAGAGCCGTCTCCACGGAGTTGGACGAGATCTGCACCCGGCGTGACTCGCTCATGCACTACTTGCGCAAGCAGTCTCACGCCGAGTCTTCGAACCGGCTGGTGGCCTTTTCGCGCGCGGTGCTCGGGTATTGGGTGACCCTTGATACATCTGGACTCCGGCCCTACCTGTCCACCAATACCCTAGCCGCGGTCGAGGCGGAGCGCGAGTGGGCGGAAGGGCCTCACGAACTGCTCAGGGCCTTGCATCCGGTGCTCTGTGAGAAGGCCGAGGAAGATCTCGACGGGCTGGCGAGTCCCGACGACCTGGTCGATTGCCTAGTCGACCTCTCCATCGCCGAGCTGGAGGAGGCGTTAGCAGCGCTCCCAGCCGTGGAGGATGCCGACCCTAGAGCCCCCAGGCGAGTCGTGCTCATGGTGCGCACTCATCAACTGCTGAGACAGAAATACACCCTGTCCGACGACGGCATCGGCCACGCGGTGGACCGAAATCTGCAACTCTCCGCGGCCACGCGCTCCTCCTTCAACAAGGCGCTTGCCCTATGGCAGACGCGGCCCACCCGAGGGACGAAGGAGCGGCTACTCGATTCGGCTCTGGACGTGCTGGAGGAGCTCAAGGCCATCGTGCTCAGCCCTGTCCGCTCCGCTGCTCTCGAGAACATCTACCAGAAGCGGCACATCGCTGCAGGCATCCCCTCCATGTACGGCACCTATGCTGAATCGAAGTTCGACGCTCTGGGACTATCCTTTAGAGCCGAGAACTTGGTGGGCCGATTGCTTGAGGACATCGTCGTCGAGGGCGTCGGGCCCTATCTCACCCGCGACTCTCTGCGCAGGATGGCCTCCACCATCCGCCGGTTCGAGCGGGCCCTGTCCACGGACGGGGTGGAGTCGCGCAACCTGGCAGCCAACATCCGTCTGCTCGAGTCCAGCTTCAAGAGCCAGAACTTCACGTTTCACCAGTACCACAACGTCTTTCAGTTCATCGCGGCTTCGGTCGCGGAGATGTCCCGCAACTCGGTGCTCAGCCACGATCAGGTGCTCCATACCGTCCTCGACCACGATCGGCGCCAATGCGAGCTCCGTAACATGTCCTTGGACGCCGTCGCGGAGATGGTGCTGCGCGAGGTCTTGGTCTCGGCCCTGGGTATGCAGACTCTCGACCGCTATGTCTCGGCGACGCTGCACCAGATGGCCACGCTCACAGGGCGGCTGGGCAACTCTGCCCTGACCCGCATGATGAACTATGACCCGGAGCGTCTGGTCTCCCACATCTATGGCGCCACCGTCGGCACCGACGACCAGATGATGCTCGGCTTCAAGGGACTGGGATTGAAGCAGATGGCGTCGTACGGCCACCAGGTGCCCCCGGGCTTTATCCTGACGACCGAACTGTTCAGTGCGATGCCGGCCATGTCCTACAGACCGCTCTTCGACGACGCCTTGAAGCGGCTGGACACCTCCATCGCGCGTCTGCAGAAGGACACCGGCCTCCGGCTCGGCGATCCAAACAAGCTGCTCACTCTGTCCATCAGGTCCGGGGCGGCCATATCCCTGCCCGGGTTGATGACCACCTTCGTCAACGTGGGTCTGAACGACAGCCTCACGGAGATCCTCTCCAAGAAGCCGGGCTTCGAATGGGCCGCCTGGGACTCCTACAGGCGCTTCCTACAGACGTGGGCTATGGCCTCGGGGGTATCCCGCGATTTCTTCGACGACATGATGACCGAGTTCAAGAGCCGATCGGGCATCGAACGCAAGCTCGACTTTCCGCCCGCACAGATGCGCCAGCTGGCCATGGAATACAGGGAAAGGTCCAAGGACCTGGGTGTGCGCTTCATAGACGACCCCTTCCGCCAAGTGGTGGGCTGCGTGCGCAAGGTCCTCAGCTCTTGGGACTCCCCCGAAGCCAAGCTGTACAGAGAGTATGTAGGGTTGGCGGCGGAGTGGGGGACGGCCGTCGTAGTGCAGCGGATGGTCTTCGGCAACTTGAGCCGTCAGTCGGGCTCCGGGGTCACGTTCACCCGCAACCCCCTCGAGCCGTACAGCAGCCAAGTGCGGCTCTTCGGCGACTTCACCGTGTGTAGCCAGGGCGAAGACCTGGTGGGAGGGCTTGTGTTCCCCTGGCCCATCTCCGAGGCTCAGCGGTTGGGCAGCCCCACGTACAAGGAGATCGAACACTCTCTTGAGCGCGACTTCCCCGAGGTCTATCAAGCGCTGCTGACCGTAGCTAGGGATCTGGTCGGTCGGCGAGAGCACGAGCCCCAAGAGATAGAGTTCACGTTCGAATCAGCCTCTGGGAACGACCTCTATGTGTTACAGAAGCGCCCGATGGTCCACGAACAACAAGATGACGCTCCCTACTTCGACCTGGCTTCGCCGCTGTTCAGGACGGTGGCCGCTGTGGGTATGGGCGTCTCTGGGGGCGCGTACTCCGGCCGCGTGGCCATCGACTTGGAGCAGATAGGCAAGCTGGAGCGGGAGGCTCCGGAGGATCCCATCCTGCTGCTGCGCCCGGATACCGTCCCCGAGGACATCGCGATGATCACCCGCGTCGAGGGCCTGCTGACGGCGCGCGGAGGGTCTACATCCCACGCCGCCGTCACGGCGAAACGCTTGGGCAAGACGGCGGTCGTCGATTGTCGAGCGCTGGAGGTGCTCGAACATCAGGGCGTTGCGCGCTTGGCCGGAGTGGAGCTCGTGCCCGGAGACTGGCTCTCTATCGACGGCCGAACCGGTAACATGTTCTTAGGCCGTGTGCCACTTCAGAATCAGGCGTCGCTCACGTAACGAGCCCGGCGCTGAACCACCGCAACCAGACCTAGAAAGGGACTTTGGATGAGTGCTCCGAGGACGCTGGGGATCAATGGCTTGGGCCGCATCGGCAAGCTGACTCTGTGGTACCACCTGGCTCACGACAACTTCGACCGCATCGTGGTCAATATGGGCAGGCCGGTGGGCACTTCGCTTCAGTCCCTCGCCGAGTACATCGCCAAGGACAGCACCTACGGCCCCCTGCACCGCTATCTCGGCGGCTGCAAGGCGACTCCCGACGTCACCGTGGTCGACGAAGAGAAGGGACTGATCAGGGCGCATGGCAAGGAACTGCTGATACTGAGGGAGGCGCGCAACCCCAAGGACATCCCCTGGCGAGATAGTGGGGTCGGTGTGGTGGTCGATTGCACCGGCAAGTTCCAGGACCCAAACGCCGACGCGGACGATCCCAAGGGCTCCCTGAGGGGACACCTGGCGGCCGGAGCGCGGGCGGTAGTGCAGAGTTCGCCGTTCAAGAGCAAGCGCGAAGGCGTGCCTCTGCCCGATGATGTCGGCGTTTCTCATCTTCGGCATCAACCATCTCGACTACGATCCGGGCAAGCACAAGCTGGTGTCGGCCGCTTCTTGCACCACCACCGCGCTGGCGCACATGATGAGACCCCTACTGGCTAGGGACCTCACCAATCGCATGATCACTGCCGGCATGAGCACCGTCCACGCGGCCACGGCCAGTCAGCCGGTCATCGATTCGGTCCCCAAGTCCGGCGCCAAGGACCTGCGCAAGACCAGGGGGGCTATGGGCAACATCGTCCTGACCTCCACCAATGCCGCCAAGGCGCTCGAGCAGGTGATGCCCGAGATAGCCAACATCGGCTTCATGGCCGACTCGGTGCGCATCCCCACGGTCACTGCCAGCTTGATCATCCTCAACGTCACCTTCCAGACCGAGATGATGAAAGACGGTAGTGTCTCCGTGGATCAGGGAGCTATCAACGCCATCTACGAAGAGGCCTCCAAGGGCGAAGCCAAGGGTCTGGTCAAGTACAGCCAAGAACAGAACGTCTCCACTGACATGATCGGCGAGGACGCGGCTGTGGTCATCGAGGCCGTCGAGACCCATACCCGCACCGGATTCGTGAACCTGCAGCTATCGGGTGGCACGGAGCGCATCCCCGTGACGCACGTCAAGGTCTTCGGCTGGTACGACAACGAGCTCGGCAGCTACACCCATCGTCTGGGTCAACTGACCGGCCACGTGGGTGCGACCCTCTAGGACCTAGGACACCACCAGGAACTCGACCCCGAGTGCGGGCACGTCCGCCTGCGCAGTCGGGTCACCCCCGGCGCGCGGCTGCGTGACCGCGCTCGGGGGTCTGTCGCCGCCGGGGCTCGCATCTGTCGGGGTGATCACGAGTCGCGCCATGGTGCGCGGGCGCCCGAAGCGCTCCTGCCCGGCCGAGCCGGGGTTGAGGTGCAGCACGCCGCCCCGCTCCTCACTCTCCGCCCGATGAGTGTGACCGCTTATCACCGCGCGGATGCCCCCGCGCGCGCACGTCTCACGCAGCCGGCTGGCGATGTGGCCCACCAGGATACGGACCCCCCCTATCTCCACCTCGGTCTCGACCGGCAGAGCAGCAGCCCAGGCCCCCGTGTCGCAGTTGCCGCGCACTGCCGTCAGTGGCGCGAGCGCCCGCAGGGCCGCGAGCACCTGCGCTGAGCCCACGTCTCCGGCGTGGATGATGTGATCGACCCCCTCCAGATGTTGCCTCACCTCTGAATACAGGTGACCGTGCGTATCGGACAGCACGCCGACGACGATGGGCTTGTCGCTCTGAGTCACAAACAGCTCCATCAGCGGAGGTCGTCGTCGAACAGGTCGTCGCTCAGGACGTTGCCGGGCGGCAGCTGGCCGTGCTCGCGGGAGTACTGGGCCAGCAGCTCCGACTCGCGCTGAGTGTATAGCGGTTCGACCTCAAAACGGAGTGAGGTGACTCCGGCACCAGCCGGGCCGTTACGGACCCTCTGCCCCCTCCGCCAACGCGTCCGTCACCCCATGCCGAAGGTCAGGCACCCCCGCGATGCGCAGGACAAGCCCGGCCACGTCCAACAGGGTGAAGACGCCGGCGGCCTCCGGGACGATGGGCAGCCCCTCCGGCAACGCTATCTGTCGACGGTGGGCGGCAGCGTCTGGGCCGCGAGACCAGTGCTTCTCCCGCCGGGCAGCCAACCACTTCGCTCCTTCAGGTCCCGGAGCCGAGAGAGCGCCAGTCGGGCAGACCAAGACGCAGAGTCCGCAGAACGTACAGCCCGACGCGCGCAGCGTCCCCTGCTTAGGGTGCACCACCTCCGACCATCTCCAGGGCGTCTCCCGCCTGCGTCTGTGTCGCGCAGACCCCCACGCAACGCTCACAGGCCACGCAGAGACCGGGTTCGCGGCGGATACGTCCCTCAACGGTCGATTCTCGCGACACCGCGACCTCGCGGCGGGGGATCAGCACCAGCGGGTCCACCGCCTGTACGACCGCGCTGAGTTCGCAGGTGCCGAGCTTGTCACAGCATCGCGCCTCGGCGACAAGGCCATGGGTGCAGGTATCTCTGCTGCAGCCTTCCCGGTCAGCGCAGCTGAGGCAGAAGTGGGGGTGCCGCGCGAGGAGGGAGGCCAGCCGTTCTGCCCGCACGGTTCGCAGCCCGGCATCGTCGGTCGTGACCTCTGCGCCCGCCGTCGCCTCAGTGGCACAGGCCTGCACCGTGGAACCGTCGGCGAGTCGTACCGCGCAGAGACCGCACGCAGTCCCAGTCTCGCCTCGTGACTCATGCCCCAGCGCCGGATGGGCACACAATCTGGGCACGTATCTGCCGGCGACATCGCAAGCCTCAAGCAGACTGCAGCCGGCTTCCACCTCGGTCGCGACGCCGTCGATATATGCGACGACCAAGGCCGCCATCACCAGCTGTGGCGCAGCGCCCCCGCGGAGCAGGCCTCCGCACAGGGTAGCGCTGGCTGGACGCCGCCGCCTCCCCCTCCGGCCTTGCACTCCGAGCAGAGCTCGCGGACGCGCTTGCGGGCACCTTCCGCCACCGCGGCCACGCGGTCGTCGTAGTCGTCCATCTCGACCACCAGCATTTTCTGCGGGCAGGCGGTCACGCAACCGTGCTCTCCGCAGACGGCGCACGCGTCGCCATCGATGGTGATGTAGTAGAAGCCCGACCCGTCTTCGTAGCCGTAGTTAGCTATCACGTTGTCCCTTGCGGTAGAGGGAGTGGGCGAAGAGAGCCGCGCCCAGCGCGCCGGCGATCTGCGGATCGAGCACGGAATCGGGCGGTAGCTTGACAGCCTCGACTCCGATGAGCCGTTCGATGCGCCTGGTGACGCCGATGTTCTTGCCGATGCCTCCGGTGATGAAGAAGTCCGGCTGTACCTGCATCCGCTCGATCAGGCCGGCCACCCGTTGCGCCATGGCTCCGCAGTATGCGGCCAGCACCCGGTTGACGCTCCAGCCAGCCCGCAGAAGAGTGGTGGCCTCTGACTTGGCGAACACCGTACACACGTTGCTCACTGGAGACGGCTCTTCGTCGATATCGAACGAACGCGCCCCGATGTCCTCGATTGGCACGGATAGCACGTCGGCGATGACCTCCATGCCCCGTCCCGTCCCCGCAGCGCACTTATCGTTCATGATGAAGTTGAGCACCTTGCCCCGCTCATCACAGTGGATGACCTTGCAATCCTGGCCGCCCATATCCAAGATCGTGCGCACATCCGCGCCCACCATGTAGTTCGCACCACGCGCGTGACAGGCGATCTCGGTGATGGTCCGCTGGGCGAAGGGGACGTTCACGCGTCCATAGCCCGTGCCCACGCAATACGACACGTCGTCCAGAGTCAACCCGGCCGCGCCCGCCGCACCCTTGAAGACGCGCAGTGCGCTATCGGGGCTCGAAGAGCCGGTGCGGGTGGAGAAGAAAGAGAGGGGCTTGCTGTCGGCCAGCAGTACGGCTTGAGAGCTCACCGACCCCACGTCGATACCCACCGCGAGGACAGAAGCCTTGCGCCAGTCCACGTCCGGAGCGAGCCAGGAGGTGTCGCTCCACCTCCAGTAGTCGAGCGTCCGCGACCCCTGGCTGCTAGTAGTCGTATCCACCATATTTGTCGGAATATCCACGCCGATAGTAGTATCCACGCCGCCCCTTGACTCCGCCGGCCACCACTCCGATAACGTGCGCATTCGCGCGGCGCAATGCCTCGCGTACACGGGCTATCTCGTCACGAGTCGTGGACCCCAGTTTCGCTGTCAGAATGACCGCATCCACGTGCGCCGCCATCACCACCGCGTCCGACACCGCTAGGACGGGAGGGGTAGTCGACAAGCACATAATCCGCTAAGCCTTCCAGTTCGGTGACGATCTCGGCCATGCGCGCCGATTGCAGCAACTCGTTGGGGTTCGGTGGCAGCGGTCCGGAGGTGATGCAATACAGGTTCTTTCGTAGCACGAGTTTGGCGGAATCAACTTCCCCCTTGCGAGACCTGGTCGGGATCAGCGGGTCCATCTGCACCAGCTGCATCGCCCCTGGTACTGAAGAGACGCCGGCCAGAAGGTTGGACAACCCAACATCGTTGACCAAACCGAGATACTCGTGAAGCATGGGTCTGCGCAGGTCAGCCTCGAGAATGATCACACGCCTGCCAGACATGGCCATACTTATGGCCAAGTTGATGGTAGTGACCGTCTTGCCCTCGCCCGGAAGACCACTGGTGATGAGGATCTTGCGCAGGTTGCCGTCAACATTGAAGTACTGGAGTGTGGACCGAAGCGTGCGAAAGGACTCAAGTAGTGGGGCTCGGTTGCTGGCGAATCCGACTACTTCGCTGGACCTGTCTTGCATGCTACGGCGTCGCCACCCTCGGCGCCCGACCACGGGCACGCCCACAAGCACGGGCAAGCCCGAGAGCTTCTCCAGGGTCTTCTCGTCCTTGATCCGTCTATCCAGATAGTCGAGGAGGAAGGCCAGCCCTACCCCCAAGACAACACCGAGCACGAGAGCCAAGATCACGTCGCGTCTCGTCTGGGGCGTGAAGGCCGCGCCGGGAACGCCGGCCGGGTCCAGGGGCTTGAAGTCGCTGTCCGTTACGGTGAGAGCGACACGCAGTTGCTCGTACCTGTTCCGCTGCAAGAGCCCTGCTTCGGAGTTGCGCTCTTCGGGAGTCATCGCCGCCAACTGACTCTCTAGTAGGTCACGTGCTCGGATGACCAAGTTCTGGCGCACGTCCTGCCTGTACTTGACGAACTGATCGGCGAACGCGTTGGCGACTGCAGCAGCTTCTTCTGGGTCAGTACTGGTAGCAGAGATCGTGACGAAGTTGGTGCCTGCTGAAGCGCTGGCCGCGACCATGCCTGAGAGCTCTTCGGGTGAGAGATCGGCGCCCGGCAGGTCTCCGGCCTGCAGTTGACCCTGGACGGCCTCCGCTATGGTCTCGTTCTTGCCCACGGCCGCGATGGCCGTTTCGATGGTGCGATCTCTGTCGTAGTCGTAGGCGAATATCTGGTAACCCGTCACCAGGCTACTCACGTCCGTGGGTTCGTAGACGATCCCAGCCGAGGCACGGTAGAGAGGTGTTGTCCGCAGAGAAGACGTAAGCACCACAGCCAAGACGACCGCGACACACACCACGATGACCCAGGCCCGATCCCTTAGGACCCGAAGGTAGTCCTCGAGGCCTACGCCCTCGCGTCGGCTCTCATCCGTCTCGGCCATCATCCCCGCCCTGATTCTGGAACTGCACGCGAACGCACCCGAGCAAGCTGCGGATGCCGTTCGTCAGTTTACTATACTCATACCCCTTCGGCCCCCCCGCTGCCTTCCATGCCACCGACCCTCGTCAGCCGTCTGGCCCACTTAGTGACGAGTCGGAAGGGACGCAGAGGACCGTACAGCCATGCGAGACATCGGGGAAGCGAATAGGTCGCCCAGTCTTCGGGTCCAGACTGAAACAGGCGCCGCAGCGCATGGCCCATGCTCGACGCAAGCCGGTCTTCGCTGGCGAAGGTCCACCATAGATGGGCCAGCTCCTGCCGCGAGCCCACGGCGGCCTCCTTCGACGGGAGACTCGGCCTCAATGTCCGGGCAAGAGAGCGCCCGACCCAATCTGACGCAAGTCTCTCGTCCACGGCCGGTACCACCTCCATGCCCAACGCGGAGCATACGTGATGGGCACCCACACACACCCTGCGAAGACATCCTACCTCGCGCGCTTCACCGAGCAGATCCTCCCATTCCGAAGCCCCGACTTGGCGGATCTGCACTCCCAAGCTCAGTAGCTTCTCGACCGTGTCCCAACGGTCCCGGCCGTACTCCAGGCAGGTGATCAAGAAGCGGTCGTGACGACTTGGACAGGGCACCGCCGTGCCCAATAGCTGCACCTGCTCCGCGCGCGCAAACACCGACTCGGGTCTGAGTGATCGCGAGCTGATACCCATTGTCACTTCCCAGTGCAGCTCCACGTGTGCGTGCTTGTCTGGATGCGTCAAGGCTATCTGGCCCAGGCTGCCCCTGCGGCGGCGCGCGATCTTCTCGTTGAAAGGATTCGCATCCGTGAAGCCACCACGGATTAGAGTCTCCCGGGCCGCGACCACGTCGTCATGTCCCACGAGCAGATCAAGATCGGACCAGGTTCGCATCGCCACATCGCCGTACAGGCTCATGGCCCACGCCGGACCCTTGTAGGGCATAGCCTTGATGCCCTGCTCTTGCAGTGAGTCGAGCACTTGGAGCAACAATGCGGTCTGGCGAAGACTTCTGACCGTCGCGGCGCGCTGCAAGTCAGCGAGGCACTTCACCAAGGGGCGGTCGGCTTCGGCAGCTGCCTCAGTGACAACCGTCTTATGCAGATGGCCAAGCATCCCCTGGGCCGCGGCGGCTTCACAGAGTCTTTCCGCGGAAGAACATTTCGCCAAGTCGGCCCAGAAATCGTCCAGCGCCTCCGGGTGCAGCACCGCCCGCGCGCACGCCAGAAGGGCCCGCAGCTCCGGCGAGAGCTCGGGTGATGCCACCCAAGATGCTTGGGCTGAAGACCTAGCCGTCACTCGAGTCCGCCGGCGCTGACTGTTCGATCTCGTAGTGGCGGACGTGGTCCCCCAACGCGGTCCTCTCCCTTGCGACTCCGTGGCGGCGAGATATTAACACCCCTGGTTGGATATATTGTGTGTGGTGCCTATCGGGGATAGAAGGGCTGCGACCGCGAGGAGAACACGGTTGACTGACAAGAGGCCGAGACCCAGACCGCGAGACGTCCTGCGAATCGGCCGAGCACTGAAGCTGGTGTGGTCTATCTCGCCTGGTCTTGTGCTGGGTGGTGCCGTCCTCACCGTTGTGCTGGGCCTCCTTCCGGTCGCCGCGGTCTGGCTGATGAAGCTGATCGTCGATGCGGTCGCTGAAGGCATGTCGGCTTCCGACCGTGCCGCGGCCTTCGAGCACGTTGCGCTTCTCATCGGCGCCGCGGCGGGGGTCGGGCTACTCACGGTGATACTGCGCTCACTACAATCCGTGCTCGATGAGGCTCTCGGCCACGCGGTCACCGATCACATGACCGACCTGATCCATGCACAGTCGGTGGCTGTCGATCTCGAGTATTACGAGAACCCGGCCTATCACGACACACTCTTCCGGGCACAGCAGGAAGCGCCATATCGCCCCACCAGCATCGTCAAGAACCTCACCAGCACGGGACAAGCACTAGTCACCCTGGCGGGAATGGCGGCGTTCCTGCTGACCCTGCATTGGGCCGTAGGCTTGCTCGTGATCGCCGCCGCCGTACCAGCAGCCATCGTCCGCTTCCACTTCTCGGGCAGGCTCTACTCCTGGAAGCGTAGCAGCACCGACATTGAGCGCAAGTCCTACTACGCTCACTGGCTCCTGACAGATAGCGGACACGCCAAGGAGGTCAGGCTGCTTTCCATCGGAGAGCGCCTACGCACCTGGTACGCGGACCTGCGACAGCAGCTACGCCGCGAGCTCCTTGGCCTCGCCCGCAGACGTTCTGCCGCCGAAGCCCTGGCCGGAGCCGGCGCGATCGTGATCACGTTCGGCACCTTCGCGTATATCGCCTGGCGCACCATCGAGGGCGCCATCAGCGTGGGCAATATGGTCGCATACTACCAAGCCTTCCAGAGCAGCCTCTCCGCGCTGCAGTCGGTGCTACAGGGGTCCGCAGCGCTCTATGAGGACAGCCTGTTCTTGTCCTATTACGACGAGTTCATGGCTCTGGAGCCCAAGGTGGTGGAGGCAGCGCGGCCCAAGCCTGTGCCCGCACAGATCGCGGACGGGCTACGCTTCAACGAGGTGGCGTTCACCTATCCCGGCACCGATCGCACCGCTCTCTCCGATGTATCGATGACCATTCGCCCCGGACAGGTGACCGCCCTCGTGGGGCCGAACGGATCCGGCAAGACCACATTGGTCAAACTGATGTGTCGGCTGTACGACCCCTCCGCCGGCAGTGTGACCCTTGACGGCATCGACCTGCGCGATCTCGCCACCACCGACCTGCGACGGCACATGAGCATCATCTTTCAAGATTTTGCCCGATACCATCTCACGGCCCGAGAGAATATCCGCATCGGTGACGTGTCGCTGACAGATGAAGACCCGGCTATCGAACGGGCCGCTCGGGACGCGCGCGCTCACCAGACCATCACCGGACTCCGCAACGGGTACGACACCGTGCTGGGGAGATGGTTTGACGAGGGTGAGGAGCTCAGCGTAGGCGAGTGGCAGAAGATCGCCCTGGCGCGGGCTTTTGTCCGCGACGCTCAGATACTGGTCTGCGATGAGCCCACCAGCGCCCTCGATCCCCAGGCCGAATGGGATGTCTTTCAGCACATCAAGGAGTTGGCAGCGGGCAGGGCCGTGGTGCTGATAAGCCACCGCTTCTCGACAGTGCGCAACGCCGACAGCATCCACATCTTCGACCAGGGACGTGTCGTAGAGAGCGGCACCCATGACGAACTGGTGGAGCTGGGTGGACGCTACGCAAAGATGTACGAAGTGCAGGCGCAGGCCTACCGGTTGGGGACCTAGCAGCAGGAGCGGTGCCGCGTCCGAAGCACGCTAGCCCGCCTGAGCCGCCGCCCAGGCGATAAGAGCCGCTCCGTGGGCACCGAGGTAGGGCGCGTCCTCGGGCACAGTGACCTCCACGCCGCCGAGCGCCTCCGACAATGACTTCACGAAGCCCACGTTGAGCGCGGCGCCGCCGGCCAGCATCACCGGATCTTCCACTCCGACACGCCGCACCATCGCGGACACCCGGCTGGCCATCGCATCGTGCACGGCCCGCGCGATGTCGGCGGGTCGCGTATTGGCGTGGATGAGGCTCACGACCTCAGATTCGGCGAAAACCGTGCATTGGGCGTTCATGGGTATCGCTTCGGTGGACTCCAGCGACGCGCGTGCGAAGTCTTCAAGCGGCATCTCCAAGGCGCGGCTCATGGCCTCGACGAAGGCTCCGGCACCCGCGGCGCACTTCTCGTTGATGGCGAAATCGAGCACCTTGCCCTGGCCGTCGACCTTGAGAGCGCGGGCTTCGTCGGCACCTACGTCAATTACCGTGCGCGCTTCAGGGCAGAGAGCCAGTGCGCCCCGCGCGTCCGCCCCTATCTCAGTCGGCTGCTGGGCAGCGAAAGCTATCGCCTTGCGCCCGGCGCCCGTGGCGGCGATCAGCGCGACTTCGTCCCGCTTCACTCCAGCGGCGCGGGCCGCCTCGGCCAGGCCGCGCTCCGCCGATTCCTGTTGGTCGAAGCCGGACGGTACTACCGCTCGGGCGACTACAGCGCCGTCAGCGACAAGTACGACGTGTACGTTCTTCGCCCCGATGTCGAGGCCCGCTACGATCACCGGCGAATCCTTCGCCAAGCCTCGGGTTCCAGAGCGAGTCCGTAATCGAGTGCCTTCTTTCTCGCCTGCTTCGAGCCCGTGAGCTCCAACTCGTCAACTGTGGCCATCAGAGATGCGGTGGATACTACCCCCGTGATGGTGACTGCGGCTCCCAAGGCGAGAAGGTACGGGACCGGTTCGCTCCTACCCGCCGCTTCGCTCGCCAGCCGGTCAAGCGGCAGGGCATATGTGGCTCCGTCGAAGACGGGCGGTGTCAGGACCTCTTCGGAGTCGTACAACAAGACTCCATCTGGTCTGAGGAGTTCAATATACGCGTCGGCTGCCCACTGGCAGAAAGCCACCAAGAGATCCACCCCTTGTAGCTCAGGAAAGTCGACAGGTTCGTCGGAGATGATCACGTCGCTGTGGCCGTGGACGTCAGTCTCCTCCAGGGCATGCGTCTGCGTCTGAGCCACATAGCGGTGGTCGCGGGTCGCGGCAGTGGCTAAGACCAACCCGGTGACTATCACGCCTCGGGCGGACGTTCCCCCCACGCGGACCTCAAGCAGCCGACGCTTCGCCAGAAGACCGACTCCCTTAGGGGCAGGACCGCCCCCGATGGCCGGCTGTGTGAATCCGCTCCTGGTACCGCTCATCTTGCCTCCCCTGCCTAGCCACGCAAAGTGGCCGTGACCCGATGCAACGCGGCCCTAAGTCACTCTCGCGACGGAACCCACTCGGACTGTTCGACGCCCAACCCTCGGGTCAACGCCCGGCCGTTCAACTCTTGAGTACCCGAGGGCACTTCGTCGAACACTGCCTGTTCTATGGCCTCCACCGAGACTATCCCAGTGATACCCACAACGGCTCCCAAGGCGAGCACGTTCATGGTCTGGATGCGACCGATCTCCTCTTTGGCGATAGTGGTGAACGGGATGCCGATGGTCGTACCGCTGAACTCAGGCGGGGTGGTGACGTTGTCGGAGTCGTAGATGAAGATGCCATCCTTCGCCAGACTATCGATGTAGGCGTCAGCCGCTCGCTGGGACAGCGCCACCAGAAGATCGGCCTGCACCAACTTCGGGTAGTCGATCGCCTCGTTAGCGATGATGACGTCGCTGCGGCTGTATCCTCCCCGCGCTTCGGGCCCGTACGACTCAGTCTGCACCACGCACCGTCTGTCATGATTGGCCGCAGTCGCCAAGATGATGCCCATGAGCACCACACCTTGACCACCACTGCCGCCGATGCGGATCTCCACCCAGTCGCGGTCGGCAAGCAGGCCTGATCTGACCGACGCCTCGCTCACTTCTGGTCGCCCATCGGCGGATTCTCCATGGCGAGCGGCTTCTTCTTGGCCGAGGCGGCTGCCTGCGCCTTGGCCGACGCGACGTAGCTCGCCTGGTATTCCGGAGCGTCCGGGTCTTCATGGAGCACACCGGTGACGATCTTGCCCACCAACTCTTCTGCGGAGAGCTTGGCTGCCTTGGACTTGGTGACCGCGCGAGCACGTTCGTCGTCGAGCATCTTGACCGCGGTGTTGATACTGTTGCGCCGCCCGAACTCCGTGGGGCACGGCACCACAGCTTCTATGAACGAGAAGCCTTTGTGCTGCATACCGCGCTTGATGAACCCCTCGAGTTCGCGGATGCGCCCCGCTATGCCACGGGCCACATAACTGGCTCCCGCAGCCTCGGTCAGTCTGCAGAGGTCGAAGGGCGGCTCCACCTGGCCGTGCCGAGCCGTGGTGGACTTGTCGCCCACCTTCATGGTCGGCGATGTCTGGCCGCCGGTCATGCCGTAGGTAGTGTTGTTGAAGAGGATGCAGGTGATGTCGATATTGCGCCTGCAGGCGTGTATCAGATGATTGCCGCCGATAGCCGCTCCGTCCCCGTCTCCGGTGAAGACCACCACCTCGAGGTCGGGACTGGCCATCTTGACGCCGGTGGCTACCGCCAGCGCCCGCCCGTGGATGGAGTGGACCGTGTTGAGGGAGGTGTAGTTGACGGCGCGGCTGGAGCAGCCGATGCCGCTCACCAGGACCGTCTGAGCTGGGTCCATACCCAGTTCCAGCACCACCCGCAAGAGAGCGCCGGTCACCACCCCGATGCCGCAACCCGGACACCAGATGTGGGGGAGCTTCTCTGTTCTCAGGAGCTGTTCTATCTGAAGCGCCATGACTAGATCTGCTCGTACTTGCCTGTGAGTTCCGCCACGCGGTCGAGCAGTTCGCGTGGGGTGAAGAGCGTACCGTCTATCTTGTTCATGCCGATGACGGTGGTCCATTGCTCGGCCATCTTGCGCACTTCGTGGGCATACTGGCCCAGGTTGAGCTCGGGTATCAACATGAACTCGACCCTTCGGGCCACCTTCTGGATGATCTCGACCGGCAAGGGGAAGAGTGTGTAGAGGTGCAACACCTCCACCGACAGACCTTCCTGTTCGGCCAGCTTCCAGGCCGCGCGAGCCGTGCGCGCACAGGAACCGTAGGCCACGATGCAGACCCGGCCTTTGCCCTCGTTCTTGACGTCGTACAAGCAGAGCTCGCCGCGGTGATGAGCCACCTTGTCATAGAGGTCGCGCAAGAGCTCGCTGCTCTTCTCAGGATTGTCGGTCGGAAAGCCGGTGTCATCGTGAAAGAGGCCGGTAGCGTGGGCAGGTTCCCCTGACCCCAGCACCACCGTACTCTGCACTTCGCGGGCCACCTCCGGGCGGATGTAGCCGGGCGTGAAATCGAAGTCACCACTGGTGAGCAGGTACCGACCGACCAACTCGGGGGAGAAACTCTCGCGCATCTGGCCCACCATCTGGTCGGCCAGCAGGGTGACCGGCGTGCGAAAACGCTGAGCGAAGCGCACGGCAGCCATGGTCAGACGATACATGTCGGCGACATTCGAGGCGGCGAGCACGATCGACGGATGATCACCGTGCGTGCCCCAGCGCGCCTGCATGACATCACCTTGAGAGGGGGCGGTCGGTCTACCTGTGGAGGGACCGACGCGCATCACGTTGACGACGAGAAGCGGCGCCTCCACCATGATCCCGTAGCCGATACCCTCCTGCATCAGCGAGAACCCGGGACCTGAGGTAGCCGTCATGGCCAGCCTGCCGGACAAAGAAGCACCCACGCAAGCGCAGATGGAGGCTATCTCATCCTCCATCTGGACGAAGACCCCCCCAGACCGAGGGAGCTCTTCCGCCATCGCCTCCATGATCTCCGAACTCGGTGTGATCGGATATCCCGCGAAGAAGGTGACGCCGGCGTCGAGAGCGCCTAGCGCGCACGCGCGGTTGCCCTGGATCAGCAGGCTGGTCTGGTCGACGCGTTCGCGCAGTAGGTGGCTGTGCCATTTCTCCATTTCGACCCTGGAGTTTAGCATCTGCTACGGAGCGTGTTCGCCGCCTGCCTTGCGCATCCGCCTTCTTAGCAGCATGTATACGCCGCCTCCGACCAGCAAGACCACCACCACTATCACCCAGGGCAGAATGGTCCACAGACTCATCGAATTCAGAGAGCGACTGAACTGATCCACCACCGTGGTGCCCACCACCAGCGTCCCCACGAGCTTCTCGGCTTCACCCTCTTTGACTACGTTCACCACCAGGTCTGTGCGCCCCGGCTGTAGCTCCACGGCCACCGTGTCGCCATCCGGGAAGCTCAGCCCCTCGCCTGCAAGCCGCAATTCAGCCCTTACCAGGTAGTCGGTGCCGTTCTCGATGGATACGCGCGCTGCCCCACTGCCCGCGCTGATGAGCGGCGTCCCCGTCCCGGCGAAGGTGAGTTCGCCCAACTGCCCGCCCGCAAGCAACTCGGCCTGTTGCGCGTAGGAGAGGCCCATACTGGCCTCCTGCGGGCTCACTCCGCTGCGCGACCACCACCGGCTCTGCGCCACGAACAGAAGCCGGAGAGCCTGGCTCGCCACTGCGTTGTTCGCTTCTGTGGCCGAGGCCAGATCACTCACGGGAGTGTGGGCCCGCAGTACGCTGTCCCAGATGCGATCGGCTATGTACCCCTCGGGAGCAGGCGCACTGTCGTCCAGCAGGATAGGCCGGCTGTCGGGCGAGTGGAGGCTGAGAAGATCCTCCAGCTTCTGTGTGCGTATCCAATCGGCGGTCGTGAGCACGGCACCTACCTGCTGCAGATACCGGGCCGGGATAAGCCCGTAGCCGACTTTGGGCGCTATCACGAGCGCATTTGGTGACGTCCGAGCCAGCTCAGCGGCCACGGCTGCACCAAAGATGTTCACGTCCCAGGGAGCGCGGACAGCCGCGTCCACGGCGCTCGCAGTGAACATGAGTGTCGCTCTGTCATTGTCGGAGTTCTCCGCCCTCACTGCCACCGTGCCCTGCCCAGGAAGTTCGGCGAGCAACCCCACCACGTCGGAGCTGACGACCACATGCTCGATAGACGCGTCGGCGTAGTAGCCCAGGCTGGCGCCTGTGATATTCAGATCGGGGACGTACGCTCCCCCTAGGGGGGTCTGGATGCCCAGTGTGCTCTGCAGCTCCTCCTTGCCCATCTGCAGGCTCTCGAGCCCGTCCCGCCAGCCTTCAGAGGCCAGCAGCGTGAGGTCGGCTCCCGCATGAGAACCAGCGACGATCTCGATCTCTTCTCTCGCAGCCAGCCCGGCCAAGTCTGAGATGGCAGCCGCCGC
Organism: uncultured Actinomycetes bacterium; assembly: GCA_963718375.1. GTDB lineage: Bacteria > Actinomycetota > Thermoleophilia > RBG-16-64-13 > RBG-16-64-13 > RBG-16-64-13. Next base: position 1,281,721 of record CAVQZD010000005.1, read on the forward strand.
GTTCTGAGCAGCCAGGTCGTTGGCGCCCACCTCGGACTGCTCCTCCCCAGTCTCACCGTAGACGTATCCATCTGCCATGTCGCGCAGCTGAGTGAGCAGGATCGGCTCGATAGCCAGCGTGAACCTCCACGCGGGAGCCTGGTCCGGCACTGTGACCAACGCGCGTAGGGTCTCACTGCCCGACTCGATCGGCAGAGTAGCCTTCTCCAAAGCCTGGTCGAAGTACTTGCCGCTCGGATCCCTGTGGATACCGAGGTAGACGGGTAGCACGAAGGAGACATCCAGCGGCACCTCACGCACCGCCGCCCGGCCCAGCCAGGTCAGCCCGCCAGCCACCTTCTCGCCCCGGGCGGTGACATCCGCTGATACTTGGTAGGCACCGGGGGTCGAGACTGACCCCGCCGGTATAACGACGGTAGCCGTCAGGTCACCGTCTCGGAGTTGCCGCGCCGTGCTTGAGCCTCTGCCGCTGAGAACGGGTATCTCTGCGCCTGTGCCGTCCACGGGGGCTGCACCCAGCCACCACGAGACCTGATGCGCAGAGGTTGCGTCCACGGTCGTCTGCCCCACTTGCTCGGCTGCAACCGGTCCGATGAACGATATGGTCAGCCTGGCCCCGTACAAGGACTGGGAGACCTGTCCGGTGACCCGTACAGTCACGGGTGTGTCCGCCGCCCCGAGGACGTGGGCCACATCCACGGTGAGAGGGACGCTCTCGGCCGACGCGACCGAAGCCTCGGTCAGAGCGAACAGCACGGCGCACAAGAGCGGGATGGCCGCCATAGCCAAGGCTACTGGAGCCACCGAGCGACGATGCCATCGGAATAGGGCGGGCCTCATGGCGTCTCAGTGTAGCATCAACAGTGTGTGCGGCCGGAGGTCGACGGCGCTCACTCCGCGACTGGAGACGGACCGCTAGAGCAGGCGGTCGGCCCGACTGGTGACGCGCTTGGACAACCGGATGATACTGCCATCGCCCTCGGCATGTTCGTGGTGCACGCTGTCCACGAGGGCTCTCATGATAGTGAGCCCGAGACCGCCCGCTCCGCAGGCCATGCTCGGTGCATCATCAGGCAGACGATAACGACGGTCGGCATCAGACACGATCACCTCCCACGCGTCCGGGTTCATCCGGAATTCGACCCGCAGCGATTGGGGGATGTCTTGGGAGTGCCCTTCAGATTCCGCCTCAGAGCCGTCCTCGGGAGTCCACAAGAAACAAGTGCACGCCTCGGTGACGACAAGCTTGAGGTCGGCGATGTCTTCTGCGTGCATCAAGCCCCGCGTGCCCACGACTCCAGCCAGCAATCGACACAGGCCCAAGTATTCCGCCTGGCACGGGATGACGATCGAGACCGGCTGTTCGCCAGGTCCGTTCGAAGCGCTCTTGTCTTGTCCTGCCAAGGCTACGACCGTTCCTCGGACATCACTTCAAAGGCACCTAGTCTGATGCTACCCGGCCCATATTGGCCCTAAACTGCCCGCGGCGCCCCGCCTCACCCGCGGCCCCCCACGATCGAGAGATCCGCGCCACAGGCCACGCATCTCCCTTGTTCGACGCCCCGCATGACAGTGGCATGTCCGGTCCGCTCTACGACCTTCCGCCCGCAGTCGGGACACGTAGTATGGCGGCCGGCATGATCGGAGACGTTGCCAACATACACGAAACGCAGGCCGGCCGCTTTGCCCAAGCTGACTCCCTTCTCCAAGACAGAGATCGGTGTGCTCGGCAGATATGAGAGTTCGAAGTCAGGCAAGAAGCGAGTGACATGCCAGGGCGTCTGTGGACCGAGATGGTCATGCACCCAGGTGGCCATGGCTGTCAGGTCGGAGGGAGTGTCGTTCAGGCCCGGCACGACGTTGGAGACCACCTCCACGTGACAGCCGTGCACCTTGGCGGCGCGCACCGCCGCGTCCTCTGCGGGAGCCGGGTCTTTGACCTTGCTCAGCCGGGCCCAGCCTTGCGGTGTCGGCGCCTTGAGGTCGAACTTGAAGGCCTGCACCACCGGGGCGATATAGTCCAGCGCCTCTTCTGTCAGATAAGCGGCTGTTATGAAGGCAGTGTAGAGGCCCGCTTCCAGAAATAGGCTGCATACGTCATGGACGTACTCGATCCACACGACAGGGTCATTGTATGTGAAGGCAACGCCGGCCAACTTGTGCTTGCGCGCCATGGCCAACGCCTCCTCCGGCCGAAGGACCGGAAGACGGGTGGTCTCGCTGCGGGCGCTGGCGTGCGAGATCTGCCAATTCTGACACCCTGCGCAGAGCACGTTGCAGCCGAGGCTGCCCAGCGACAGGGCCCGAGTACCCGGATGGAAGTGGTAGAGGGGCTTCTTCTCGATCTCATCGCTGATGATCGTGGCCGGCCGTGCGTAGGTGAGACTCGTCATGCGTCCACCCCGCATGCCCCGGGCCTTGCACAGCCCTTCTTCGTTCGCGCCCACGACACAGTAGTGCGGGCACAGCGTGCACAGCCCTCGCCCGTCGCCCAACTCCTCCCAGAAGAGGGTGTCGCCGGACGGCGATGCCATGTTATCGCTGCTTGTCGACTGCAAAAGGTCCATAATAGGCACTGAAGTATACCGTCGCGTTGGACACGACCGCGGCCGGCGTGCTATCTATCCCCGTGTAAACCAGGGAAGTAGGTAAGTTGAAGAAGCATCTCCTATCAGCCACGCTCCTTCTGGTGCTCATCGCCGCGTCGATACCGCTGGTGAGTGCCTGCTCAGCCACCACGACCAACCAGGTGAGTGCGACCGTCTGGTCCACCGGCACTGCCAACTACACGGACGCCGCCAAGGCCGCGGACGAGGCGGTGGCCGCGATCACCAAGTCCCCCGACATCTCGGTCCCCGCGACGCTGGAGCCGGGCAAGCTGACCATAGCTTCCGACCAAGCCTACCCCCCGCTTCAGTATCTGGCTAAGGTCATCACGCAGGTGGGGACTGAAGAGACCGAGACCACACTCGTGGTCGGATTCGAGGTAGATCTGTACACCGCCGTCGCAAAGAAGCTCGGTCTGGAGCCGGTCAACGTACAGAGCAGCTTCGCCGATCTCACCTCCGTCCTTACCGACGGCGAAGTCGACATGGTCGCCTCGGCCGTTGCCACCACTCCCGAGCTGCTGAACCAGTTCGCGGCCAGCGAGACCTATCTGGACGCAGACTTGGCCATCTGTTCACGGTCAGGGGTCGAGTTGCCCGATGAGGCATCTCTGCAGGGCAAGGTGGTCGGCGTGCAGGCGGGGTCCGGTGCCGAGCTCGTGGTCGACAACATGCAGGGCATAGCCGAGAAGCGCCTTTACTCGCATGTCACGGGCGCCTTTGACGACCTCGCGGCCGGCTTGATCGACGCTGTTGTGACGGTAAAGCCGGTGGCGGAATGGATCCTAGCCACGGACGCCGACTACGCGACCGCCATCCAGATCAGCGGCATCATTGAGACCGGAGAGGGCTATGCCTTCTGGTGCAACAAGAAGGACCAAGCCCTGATGGACGCCATAGACGCCGCTATCGCGGAACTGCGGGAGACACCCGAATCAACAGGCGTGACGGCCACCACCGCGCCCAGCACGGCGGAAGGCACCGCGACTACGTCTGCGGGCGCGACCAGCACTACCGCGCCTGCTGCGGCTGCTCCCAAGAGCGTCTACGACCTGCTCTTGGAGAAGTGGAGCCTGACCGCCGAATGACCCTCAGCGGCCCTTTGCCCTCTAATCTGTTGGAGCACGCCCGGAGCGCAGTTGCGGCGTCTGTGGTATCAATATTGACTAGGCGCCAGCGCGGTTGACAGGGGCCGTGCGTTCATCATGTGGTGGATCCGACCGGGGCGCCGAACGCACAGCAAGGAGAGAGTAGATGAAGAAGACTCAGAAGTGGGTCGCTCTCGGGGCGCTGTTGTTGTCCGTCCTGTTGGTCATTGCCTTCACCGTAGGTTGCGGTGACGAGGCCAACGACGACACGACTACTACCATCGAGGGCGAGTACGACATCGCTGGCATCATCGCCGGCATCGAAGTCGACCCGGAGATCGCGGCGCTGCTGCCCGAGGCCATCCAGACGAGCGGTGTGGTGAAAGTCGCATCCGACATACCCTGGCCGCCGTGGGAGATGTTCGTCACCGAGGGTGGCGAAGAGATCACCGGGTTCGACTACGACGTCGCACAGGCGCTTGGGAGCGTCCTGGGTGTCAAGTTCGAGTTCGTCCAGACCGCCTTCGACGACACTATACCGTCACTCCAAGCCGGCAAGAACGACATCATCATGTCGGCCATGTATGACCAGCTGGCGAGGCGCGAAGTCGTCGACTTCGTGGACTACGCGTGGGACGGCACGTCGCTATTGATCCCCAAGGGCAATCCTGAGGGCATAACCGGTCTCGAATCCCTCTCGGGCAAGAATGTGGGCTGCGAGCGCGGGACCACTCAGGCCGTTCTTCTGGAGAACACGAACGAGACACTCGGGGCCGACGGCAAGGCCGAGATGACCATCAACCAGTACGACGACGGACCCGCGGCAATCCTGGCCCTGCAGAGCGGCAAGATCGTCGCCTACCTCACCGATAACTCGGTGGCGGTGTACACAGCCCAGACCACCCAGGGTGGCGAGTTGTTCGAGGTCATCACCGACCCCACCAATCCCCACGGCTACAACCCGCAGATCGACGGCATCGGCGTGCTGAAGGGCAACGACCAGTTGCGCGACGCCATCCAGCAGGCTCTGCAGGTCTTGATCGACAACGGTTCATACGGTCTGATCATTGACCACTACGGTCTCATCCCCGTCGACTCCGCTGAGATCAACCAGGGTACCGACCCAGGTGAGTGAGGACGGGCCTAGGTCCCGTGCGACTGTTTAAGAGAGCACAACGCACTCGCGAGGACTCCTTGGGCGCTGGACCCCCGGCCGACAGCCGGGGCCCAGCGCCCTCTGCTAGCTCACCGCTAGGCACAAACCCGCCACTGCCAGGCACTGTCGCTCCTCAGACTCACCACCACCACCACGAGCGGCCCGACACTATCAAGGCCATCCCCATCCGTCACTGGGGGCGCTGGCTGTCCTCGGCGGTCATTCTTCTCGTCGTGGCGCTCCTCACTATCTCCCTGGCCCAGAACGAGAACCTACGCTGGGACATAGTGGGCAAGTACCTGTTCTCAGACTTCATCCTTCGCGGGGCGGTGATGACACTGGAGCTGACCTTCCTCGCCATGCTTGTCGGTGTGGTCGGTGGCACGGTCCTGGCCGTCATGCGTCAATCCAAGAACTACGTGCTGCGCACGGTCTCGTGGTTCTACATCTGGTTCTTCAGGGGTACTCCGGTCTACGTTCAGATAATCCTTTGGGGCAATTTTGCGCTCCTCTACAGGACGTTCTCTCTAGGGATCCCGTTCACGGACCACGCCTTCTGGGCTCTCGACACCAACGCAGTGATCACCACCTCTGTTGCAGCAGTACTCGCCCTAGGATTGAACGAGGCAGCGTACGCGGCCGAGCTGGTCAGGGCCGGCATCATCTCCGTGGACAAAGGCCAGACCGAGGCGGCGGCCTCGCTGGGCATGTCGTCCGGTATGACCATGCGCCGCATCGTCCTGCCGCAAGCTATGCGCGTCATCGTGCCACCGATGGGCAATGAGACCATCTCTATGCTCAAGACCACTTCGCTGGTAGCAGTGATATCGGCACACGAGTTGATGACGAACGCGCAGAACGCCTACTCTCAGAACTTCTACGTCATTCCGCTGCTTCTGGTGGTGAGCATCTGGTACATCTTCTTCACCACCGTACTTACTATCGGCCAGCACTACCTGGAGGCTCACTTCAGCAAAGGCCTTGGAGACAACGAGGCCGAGGCGGCGGAGAAACGGGCCATGAAGCGCGTGGAACGCAAATCGGGAGTGGACCCCGGTGTCTTCTGACTTGCTCACCCCCATGGTGAAAGCCGAGAAGGTATGGAAGTCTTTCGGCCGGCTCCAGGTCTTAAGAGGCGTCAGTATGGAGGTCTATCCGCAGCAGACCTTCGTCCTCTTGGGCCCCTCGGGCGGGGGCAAGTCGACCTTCCTGCGATGCATAAATCATCTCGAGCGCATCGAAGCCGGCAGGTTGTGGGTGGACGGTGAACTCATGGGCTACCACGAGCGCGGCGACGCTCTTCACGAGATGAAGCCTAAGGAGGTCGCGCGCCAGCGGGCCAAGATCGGCATGGTGTTCCAGCGCTTCAACCTTTTCCCGCACATGACGGCCATCGAAAACGTGATGGAGGCTCCGCTCAGGGTGAGCAAGACGCCGCGCGACCAGGCTGAGGCCGAAGCAGAAGCGCTGCTGATTCGCGTGGGCCTCGAGGACAAGCTCGACGTCTACCCCGGGCAGCTCTCTGGTGGGCAGCAGCAGCGCGTGGCGATCGCCCGCGCCCTGGCGATGAAGCCGAAGTTGATGTTGTTCGATGAACCTACCTCGGCGCTCGACCCAGAGTTGGTCGGCGAAGTGCTGGAGGTCATGAGACAACTGGCACGTGAGGGCATGACCATGGTGGTCGTCACCCATGAGATGGGCTTCGCCAGAGAGGTGGCGGACACGGTGGCGCTCATCGACGAGGGAGTGATCGTCGAGCAGGGTCCCCCCGAGCAATGCCTGCTCAACCCGCGCGAAGAGCGCACCAAGCTCTTCCTTTCGAAGGTGCTCGGCTAGACCTCTTCGGTACCCTCGCGCCGCTTACGCCGATGCCGGCGCCACAGCGCCCAACCGATCAAGGCCGCCACGGCCACACCCAGCACTATGTAGAAGATGTGGTTGAAGCGGGCGAACCAAGCCTGCATGTTCGCCCAGGCCTCTTCACCTCCGAAGGCCTTGCCCGCTGCATAGCCGATACCCGCCAAGGCGGCGTTCCAGGGGATCGCGCCCAGCGTGGAGTAGAGGAAGAACTTGCCCACGTTCATCCTGGCGATGCCGGCCGGCAGAGAGATGAACGTGCGCACCACAGGCATCATGCGCGTGAAGAACACGGTGAGCTCGCCCCGCCGCTCGAACCAATCCTCGGCCATATCGAGATGGTGCTCGTTGACGCGTATGTAGCGCCCGTACTTGAGAAAAAGGGGCCTGCCCCCAAACCTGCCCACAGCGTAGGCGATACCCGAGCCCACCACGTTGGCGGCGGTCGCCACCACGATCACCGCCCACAGGGGCGGCGTACCTTCTGTGGCAGAGAGCAGGCCGGCGAAGGGGACGACGATCTCGCTGGGTATAGGGATGCACGCACTCTCGGCCGCCATCGTCAGAAAGACGATCAGCAGCCCATAGTCGCGTAAGAGCGGGAGCAGCCAGCCTTCGAAGAACTCAGTCATGGCCGGCTATTCTACCGTGATTTTGGACGAAGTTCTTTCCAGTTGACCACGCGCATACTCGAAGCACTCCCTCACCCGGTCTTCGAGGTCATCGAAGGTGGGCTGCGGTTTCGCTCCCCTAAGCCGGTGGCGCAGATCCTGCTCGATATGACCTACCAGGTGTGTGGTCTCGTCATCAAGACGTCGCATGAACTCCTCGGGGCCCAGACTCGAGTGAAGAGCGCGCAAGTAGTCGAGGCAGGCCGAGAAGGCTTCAGTCGGATCCGCTATGGCCGGTGTGCGGAGGTCCAGGTAGTACGTGACGAAGACACGCTTGAACACGAGTCGAAGCGACTCCAGGGAGGTGACGATCATTGGAGACCGCTCAGCGGGTGTAGGCGACCTCGCGCCACGAGGGGTGCGGGGGCGGTCCGATGCGCCGCGTCCGATGACCGGCGGGGAAATAGGCGAACTCACCCGTGTCTTCATCGAAGGCCACTTCCAGTTGGCCTTCGATGAGTCTCAGATCTAGCCAGGCGCTGCGAAACACCAGTTCCCGCAGCCAGTACACGAGGTTCTCGCCCTTGAGGGAGAGTACCTCTTCTCCACGCTTGAGCAGGTATTCACCCAGGGGACTCACGGGGAACTCGATCGTGCCCCCGGCGACCAGTTGCACAAGGTCGGCACACTCATCCTGGCGAAGGGCAGTGGGCTCTATCAGGCCGAGCTCAAGAGCGGCCATCTCCACCCGCTGGGCGAAATCCACGCTGTTGAACCCATACTTGAAGCTGCGGAACTCAAGTATGTAGTCTTCACCCGACGCGTAGTTGGGGTGAGCATGTCGGTTCTCGGGCGCCATTCGCATCCCCTGTGGTACTTGCCGACGCTTACTGGCATGCATTGTACCAGTCGTCGTCGAGGCCGTCGTATTTGGCGGTCGCTCCTTGTGAACGGCATCGCCACCCTTCATAATGGCGACATGAGAGTGGTCCTTAAGAGACTCACGGCCTTGGCCGCGGCGGTCACATTGCTGGCGTTTTTCGGAGCCTCGTGCGGGCAAGAGGTTGTGAACATCGACGCCCAGGCCCTACTCACCGAAACCTCAGCAAACATGAAGCAGCTCGCCGGCTTTCACTTGGTCTACGAGTTGCATCAACCTGAATCGGCGAAGAAGGCCGAGGGCGTGCAATACGTAGAGGCGGACTTCAACGCCCAGGGCGAGCTGCAGGCGACGGTCCAGTACTTGGCCAGTGGCTCACTGATCAACATCGAGGTCATCGCCCTCCCCGACATGCACTATGTGAAGTACCCGCTCTCGAACGACTGGGTGCCGCTGGATCCCGCGGAGAGCCCGCTCACCAAGCTCAACCTCGCTGAGGGGCCGGTCAAGATCCTGGACAACGTGACTTCGCCCACGTTCGTAGGCACGGAGAATCGGGAGGGTCACAAGACCTATCACCTGACCGGGCAGGTGACCAAGTCTGACATCGAAAGCATCGTGGGTACGGTCACCACGGCGGACGTGTTCACCGCGGATCTCTGGATAGGAGTAGAGGATAGTCTGCTCTACGAGGTAGATGTCGCCGGGCCCATGACCGACGAAGAGCCTCCCGGCACCTGGCGCAGCATCATACTCTCCGATATGGGTGTGCAGACAGACATCACGGCACCGGCCACGGCACCGCAATAACCGTGTCCGCCGAGACGGCCGATAGCGAGGCCGTGACCTCCACCAGCTCCCACCGTAGAGTCGTGCTGGCCATGGTGGCCTTGTGCTCCGCGGTCTTCCTTGCCGCGCTCGACCAGTACATGGTCTACACGATCATGCAGCCGCTCATGACCGACCTGGGCCTCGAAGTGCCGGGCCAGCTCAGTCAGGCGGTATGGATCATCACGGGCTACCTGCTCGGTTACACGGTGGCCATGCCCTTGTTCGGGCGGCTCACTGATGTCAAGGGTCGCAGATTGATGACGCTGATCGCCCTTGCGCTCTTTCTCGTCGGTAGTGTGCTCTGCGTCTTCATCCGCAGGCTCGACCTCTTCGTCGTGGCACGGGTGATACAGGCGGCGGGCGGCGGGGCGTTGGTGCCCATCGCCATGGCCGCGGGCGCGGCGATGTACCCCTTGCGCAAACGGGCGTCTGTACTCGGCGTGGTCTCCGGCGTAGCGGAGGCCGGGAGTGTGCTCGGCTTGATCTATGGCCCTGCGCTCGCTCTTCTGCCGAGCGCTCTGGGGCTTATCACGAATCCAGAGTATTGGCCCCTCATCTTCATGGTCAATGTCCCCATCACCGTAGTCATCGCTATCGCCTGCTGGCGGCTACTTCGCGACGACATGGACTACGTGGAACCCCAGACTGACGAGCACCCGCAGACCCAGCCGCACGACGTCCAAGAGTCCGCAGAAGCCGAGGGCCGGCTGAGGTGGTGGCGTCGTGGGCAGGTGGACTACGTGGGCGCCGGACTCATGGCCGTTGCTCTGACCTGCGGCCTCATCGGCTTGGGCACGGGCACTGAGCTGTTGGGCTCCAGCGGTGCTGAGCAAGGCAGCCCTTTCAGTTGGCCCTGGTTGCTCTCGGCCGCGGTCGCGGTCGTGCTGTTCGTCCTCTTCGAACGCGGCCACCCTCATCCGCTCTTTGAGCTCAAGTTCTTCAAGATACCTGCCTTCGCCGCGGCGAACGCCGGCTTCTTCCTGGTGGGCATCGCGCTCGCCATAGGCATCGCCGGGCTCTCGATCCTGGGGCAGACCCTGTTCAACCTGTCTCCTTTCAGAGCCGGAGTCCTGGTAGTGCAGCTCATTCTGCCCATGCCGCTGGGCGCCGTCCTCGGAGGATGGCTGGCGGATCGGATCGGCTGCAAGATAACCGGCATCCTGGGTTTCGCTTTGGCCGCGCTCGGTTACTTCCTGGTGAGCCGCTGGCCCGTAGACCCCTCCTTCTGGACCAAGCTTGGCTCCCTGGTGATCGCCGGACTAGGTCTGGGGTTCGTACTGGGTCCGATAGGCACCAGCGCCACTACACCCATCGGCCAAGACTCCATGACTACCGGCGCCGCCTTGGTCACTGTCTCCCGCATGATCGGGATGGCGCTTGGTCTCTCAGCCATCAGTTCTTGGGGAGTCCGGCGTGTGAGCGCCCTGGCTGAAGTGTCTACGGCGACCATCACCCGGACCCCTGACATGAGCGAGATCGCATATCAAAGCCAGCTACAAAACGCGCGCCTTGTCGACGCCACCTACCACACGTTCGAGGAGTTCTTCCTCATAGCAGCGGTGGTCGTCGGTCTGGGCGTCATCGCAGCGCTGTTCTTCCACAACCACAGGGAGCCCGGTGGCGCCCGCTTTGCCTTCTAGCGCGACGAGTTCGGAGGGATGATGGGGGACCAACTAGATCTTGGCGATACTCTCGACCCAGGCGTGGGTGACGCCCCAGCGGCCTCCGCGCGACGGAGCAGCGACTCACAGCGGAGTGGGGTGGCCGGCCTCAAGGCAGGCACTACGGTGGAATCGGTCTACCTGCTCTCGAGCAAGGAGGCCCGCACCACCAAGGCCGGCAAACCGTACTTCAAACTGAAGCTCAGCGATCGGACGGGCAACGTGGATTGCATGGTGTGGGAGGCCGCTGCCATGGACGATGCCGCCAAGACCGGGGACCTCGTGGTGGTCACGGCAAGAGTGTCGGAGTACCAGGGCAGGCCGCAACTGGAAGCGACTGTGGTGCGCGCGGCGCCCCCGGGCTCTGCCGACCCTCGCGACTTCTTACCCTCCACCTACCGGGACATCGAGGAGCTGAAGGGCTTTCTGCGCTTCCATATCGACTCCGTGAGCGACCGCGACTATTCCGCGCTTCTGCGCACCATCTTCGGAGACGAATCGTTCTTCGAGATCTTCTGCACGGCCCCGGCGGCCAAGGTCTACCACCATGCCTACTTGGGGGGCCTTGTCGAGCACACGGTGGCCGTCGCTGAGATGTGTGACTTCGTAGGCCAGCAGTACGGACGCATCGACCGAGACCTGCTGATGACCGCTGCGCTCTTGCACGACGTGGGCAAGACCCGGGAGCTGTCGTTCGAGACCAACATCGATTTCACAGACGCCGGACGCTTCTTGGGCCATGTCATCCAAGGGGTGACCTTGATCACCGAGAAGACTGCCAAGCTACCCGCCTTCCCCGAGCCCAAACTGCAGCTACTGCTGCATTGCGTGGTCAGCCATCACGGCGAGTTGGAATGGGGCTCACCCAAGCGTCCCAAGACGATCGAGGCGCTGATACTTCATCACGTGGACAATCTGGACGCCAAGGTGAAAGGCTTCCTGGAGATCGTCGAAGGATCTAGGGAAGCAGCCTGGACCGACCTGCGCAATCTCTTCCGCCGGCCGCTGCACGTGCCTCGCGCGACCCACCAGGAGGCCGACTTCTTGCCGCCGGGCGAAGACAGTCCCGGCGGAAGCCTACCGTAGGACTACTCTTCTTCCTCGCGTAGGCTGGTCTCGATAGTCTCGTCGACCTCGTCATCGACTCTCGCCACTTGGCCCCCATCTGCCTTGGCGCCATCGAGCTCGCGACCCAGCAGCGCGGACTCTCCGCTCATCATCGCGTCGAAGGCCTTGGCCTTCAATCTGCTCCGCGTACTCTCTATGCGACTCTTCATCGAATCGTAGTCGACAGGTTCTTCCGGTTCTAGAGCCGCTTCGGCGGTGGCATCAGCGTCGGAGACGGTGGTCTCGAGGTCTAGCGGAACGTCAACTGGTACCTGCTCCTCGACCACAGGTTGGGCCAAGGGCATCTCCATGACCGGCGGTCCAGGGGTGACCGTCTCCATGACCGGCGGTCCAGGGGTGACCGTATCCATGACCAGTGGCTCGGGCGTGAGCGGCTGCTCTTCGACAACAGGTAGGGATACGGGCGTCTCCATGACCGGTGGCCCAGGAGTGACTGTCTCCATGACCGGTGTCCCGGCGACCAAGGGCGGCTCCGGCGCCTGGGGCTCCGACACCGCGGGCATCGCCTGTTCGACCGGCTCCGCGCTCACCGACTCGACTGCCAAGGTTTCGACCTCGACTGTCTCCATCGTGGGGCTTTCTATGATCGCCGGCTCGACCTCCATCTGCTCCACCGTCTCGGCCACGGGCACGATGGGCGCCATTGTCCAATCTCCCTCTGGCGCGATGCCGAAGGGAGATGATTCGAACGGTTGTTCCAGTTCATGGCGTATGCGCCGCCGGGTCTCTTCGATGCGCGACTTGAGGTCATCGACGCGTGAGCTGTCTTCGGCGAATGGCACCTCGACCAGCGGGATGCTACCTGCCACCGTAGCGGCCTGAGCCAGTGCTTCAGTGCCCGCGGTCCCGGGCCCCATGGCCTGAGGCGGCCGTTCCTCGATCACTCCCACATCGGCTGGTCCCATCTCTGGCATCGAGACTTCGGCCATCGGCGCCTGCACGACCGGGGCTTCCGCTGCGGGGATCACGGCCACCTCTTCGACCAGAGGGACCTCCATGACCTCGTCGAGCAGCACCGACTCGATCGTAGCCTCACCGGAGGGCGCCTCGGTCTCTATGGTCGCGTCTTCGATGGCCGCCGGTGCAGATGGGGTCCACCCAGAGCCGGGCAGCGGCTCCTCGAGGAAGTTTCGAGTCAGGATGATCTCGGGCTCAGCCGGAGTGAACGCCGGGGGTGCCGGGGTCGCCGGCGCGAGCACCGGGGGTGCCGCCGCAGCCGGCGCGAGCGCGTCGAACAAGGGCTCAGACACCGGCGCGCTCCATGTGGGAACGGTGGCCTCTGCCGAGGGTGCTGACGGCGGGGTCTGCTGTTCGGCCTCTTGGGTCTTCTCCAGATTCTTCTGTGAAAGGAGATAGCCCAGAGCCGCGCCCAAAGCGCCTCCCAGGAGGAATCTTCCACTGCTATCCATTGAGATACCCTTCCTTAGCCCCGCGTCACCGCAGCTGGTGCCACCCAAGCAGTCTCATTCTACCTTCATTGCCCTGCTTCCTGCCTGAGGGCCCGCATATGATCCAGGAACCGGGTGAGAGCACTCTCCTCTCCTTGCTCGGTAGGATGGTAGAACTCCCGGTCCCAGAGCGCTTCCGGCAGGTACTTCTGGGAGACATAGCCCCCAGAGTCGTGAGGATACTCGTAGCCGACACCATGCCCAAGGTCCTTCGCTCCCCGATAGCCCGTGCTGCGGAGGAATACAGGCGGTGCGAGAGCGCCGTTCTCGCGTATCTCGGCCGCCGCCGCCTCAAGACCCACGTAGGAGGCGTTCGACTTCGGAGCGCAGGCCAAGTAGGTGACGCCGTGGGCCAGATTGATGCGGCACTCCGGGAGCCCCACGAACTCGACCGCCCTGGACACAGCGACCGCCACCTCCAGGGCTCGCGGATCGGCATTGCCCACATCCTCTGAAGCGAATATCACCATACGTCTCGCGATGAACTTGGGGTCTTCGCCCCCGGTGAGCATCACGGCCAGGTAGTAGAGGGCAGCGTCCGGATCGGAGCCCCGCATGCTCTTGATAAAGGCCGAGATGACATCGTAATGTGCATCGGCATCTTTGTCGTACAGCACCAGTTTGCGCTGCGCGGCCTCCTCCACGACCTCCGCCGGCAGGGTCTTCAGACCCTTGGCTCGGGCAAGTACAAGCGCCCGCTCCAGGATCGTGTACGCGCGGCGTGCGTCACCCAAAGCTCCGTCGGCTATCAGATCCAAGGCCTCGTCTTCGACCACCACCTCCTGGGTTTGAGCCCCGGCGGTCGTGCCTTCGGGCACGAGCGCTCGGTCCAAGAGAATCCGGATATCCGCGCTGGGCAGCGGCAGGAACTGATAGAGCTCGCAGCGCGAGATCAACGCTGGTATCACCTCGAAGTACGGGTTCTCGGTCGAGGCGCCGATGAGCGTCACCACTCCGTCTTCGACCGCGTGCAGCAGTGCGTCTTGCTGAGCTTTCGAGAAGCGATGGATCTCGTCGATGAAGAGTACGGTGCGTCGCCCCGTCTGTGCTCGGCGGTCACGACCGGCATCGATGACCTTGCGCACCTCGGCCACGCCAGAGCTGACGGCAGAGAGCTCCTCGTAAGCCATCCCCGTCTCAGCGGCGACGAGCCGAGCGATGGTGGTCTTGCCCGTGCCCGGGGGGCCGAAGAAGACCATGGAGCCGACGGTGCCCGTCTCTATGGCCACTCGCAGAGAGGCCCCCGGCCCGATCAGTTGAGCCTGACCTACGACATCGTCCAGCCGCTGCGGGCGCATGCGCGCCGCCAGCGGCCCCTTTGCCGCAAGGTCGGCCTTGAGAACGTCTCCGAACAGGTCCTCTACATCCATGCCCGGATTCTAGCGCGAGTCGCGCCTGGCGTGCCTAGGACTTGGCGATGGTGAAGGCTCCCATACCCAAATACTTCTCGCGTCGCTGCTGCATGAGAGTGTCACGGTCCAGGGCGGTGAGGTCGCGCAACGCCAGTTGTACCTCGTGCATGACTCTCTTGACCGTCACCCGCGCGTCGACGTGAGCGCCGCCTTCGGGTTCCGGCACGACGACGTCCACGAGACCCAACTGCGACAGGTCAGCAGCCGTGAGACGGAGGGACGCCGCAGCCCGAGGTCCTTCCACCGAGTCGCGCCACACGATAGTGGCGCAGGCCTCAGGTGAGATGACCGAGTACCATGAGTTCTCGAGCATCAGGACCCGGTCGGCGACAGCCAGAGCCAACGCCCCACCAGAACCGCCCTCACCGATGACGACGGTCACCGAGGGTACCTTGAGATTGGCAAAGACCTCTATGCTGCGTGCGATGGCGCCGGCCTGGCCGCCCTCTTCGGCGTCCTTGCCCGGGTACGCCCCGGGAGTGTCCACGAGCGTCACCACGGGGATGTCGAACTTCTCGGCCAGCTTGGCCAAGCGCATCGCCTTGCGGTAGCCCTCAGGTCGGCTCATGCCGAAGCTGCGCTCTTGCCGCTCGGCCAGGGTGCGTCCCTTTTGGTGCCCGATGAGCACGATGCGCTGCTTGCCCAAGTTGCCGAGGCCGGCCACGATGGCCTTGTCGTCCCCGTGCAGGCGATCGCCGCTCAGTTCCAGCCAATCCGAGACGGCCTCGCCGATGTAGTCCAGCGTCTGCGGCCGTTCGGGATGCCGCGCGATCTGAACGGTCTGCCATGCGGCTTCTGAATACCCTTTCTCGCCCATGTCCTTGTCACTCACCGTCAGGCCCTCCCAACAGAAGCCGTAGACAGTGGGCAAGCTTATCCTTTAGATCACGCCTGTCCACCACCATGTCCACCTGGCCGTGCCCCAGCTGAGACTCGGAGGTCCCGAAGTCGGGCGGCAGTTTCTCGTGCGTGGTCTGTTCGATCACGCGTGGACCGGCGAAGCTCATGACTGCACCGGGCTCCGCAAGGATGACGTCAGCCACGGTGGCCCAGCTCGCGAACACGCCCCCGGTGGTGGGATGGGTGAGGATAGTGATATACGGCAGCTGAGCCTCGTTCACCAGCTGGACGGCAAAGATGGTCTTGGCCATCTGCATGAGTGAGAAGAGGCCTTCTTGCATGCGCGCGCCGCCGGAGGAAGCCACTACGACCAAAGCCCGGCGTTGCTCCACAGCTTCCTTAGCCAGACGGTAGAAACGCTCCCCAACAACAGAGCCCATCGACCCGCCCTGGAAGCTGAAGTCCAGTATGCCCAGCGCAGTCGGGTGGCCGGAGACGGTGCAGGTGGCCGCAAGGAAGGCCTCTGTGAGACCGGTCTTGCCCTGAGCCTCGGTCATGCGGTCAGGATATGGCTTGAGATCGACGAATCCCAGCGGGTCCGCAGCGCGTACCTCTTCGCCCACGAACGTCACGCTGCCCTCGTCCGCCAACTGCGCGATGCGCTCGGGAGCGGGGAGGGGGAAGTGATGCGAGCAGTGAGGGCAGATCCGCAGGAGGCGCTTGAGCTCAGCCTTGTCGACGGGACCGCCGCACTTCTTGCAGGTCTCACCCTGCACCTGCGGCGGCGGAGGCGCCTGCCGAGGTACTGCCTGTATGGTCACATACTTAGCCATGCCACCTACGGAATGCTACGGTCGCGTTGTGCCCGCCGAAACCGAAGCTGTTCGAGACCGCCACGTTGACCTCGGCGTCTCTCGCGATGTTGGGGACATAGTCTAGATCACATAGCGGGTCAGGGTCATCGAGGTTGATGGTCGGAGCCACCTTGCCGATCTCCATGGTGAGCACGGTGGCCGCCGCCTCCAAGCCGCCGGCAGCGCCCAGACAGTGACCGAACATGCTCTTGTTCGAGCTGATCATCACTTTCTTGGCGTGCTCGCCCAGCGCGAACTTGATGGCCTTGGTCTCCATGATGTCGCCCAGCGGGGTCGAAGTACCGTGCGCGTTGATGTAGTCCACCTCGCTGGGGT
Organism: uncultured Actinomycetes bacterium; assembly: GCA_963718375.1. Lineage (GTDB taxonomy): Bacteria > Actinomycetota > Thermoleophilia > RBG-16-64-13 > RBG-16-64-13 > RBG-16-64-13. The sequence continues at coordinate 1,298,429 of CAVQZD010000005.1, forward strand.
CGATGTCGCCGTCCTTCAGGGCCTTCTTGATCGCCAGCCCCGCGGGCTCGCCTGTCTCATCAGGCTCGGTGAGATGGAAGGCGTCACCGGTCATGCCGTAGCCGACCAACTCGGCGTAGATATGGGCGCCGCGCTTTTGAGCGTGCTCCAGTTCTTCCAGCACAAGGATGCCACTGCCCTCGCCCATGACGAAGCCATCTCGTCCGGCGTCGAAGGGGCGGCTGGCCTTCTCGGGCGCGTCGTTGCGTGTGGATAACGCCCGGAGAGCGGCAAACGCGGATATGCCCACTTCGTTCACAGACGCTTCGGCGCCGCCCGCCAACATGGCGACAGCGTCTCCCCTCCTGATTATGTTGAAGGCATCTCCAAGCGCATTCGTGGCCGCGGCGCAGGCAGTACAGGTGGCGGCGACGGGACCCTTGAGCCCCAAGGTTATCGAAGTCAAGGCAGAGGCCATATTGACGATTATCATGGGTATGAAGAAGGGGCTCACGCGCTCGGGCCCCTTTGCGTGCAAGACGCTGATCTGCTCAAAGAAGGTGTCCAAGCCGCCTGCGCCGGAGCCGATCACGGTCCCGATAGCGTAAGGATCCTCGTCGACCCGGTAGCCGGAGTCCTCTAAGGCCATGGTCGACGCCGCCACCCCGTATTGAGTGAAGCGGTCCATTCGCCTGACCATCTTCTTGTCGATGTAGTCGAGTGGATCGAAGTCACGCACCTCGGCAGCGAATTTCACCGCGTAGTCGGTAGTGTCAAAGCGCTCGATCGGGCGCATCCCCGACTTGCCGGCCAGAATCGCCTCCAAGAAAGCCTGCTTGCCCAAACCGAGTGCGGACACCACGCCGATGCCGGTGACTACGACTCGCTTGTATTCCACTGTCCTTGTAGTAGCGGTCATCCTCTGCCTCCCTCTAGCTAAATACCCAGACCGCCGTCCACCGCAAGCACAGCCCCCGTGATGAACGAGGCTGAGTCGCCAGCGAGGAAGGCTACCGCATCTGCCACCCCCTGGGGGCTGCCGATGCGACCCAGAGGGATCTGGGAGACGATGGCATTGCGAGCGGTCTCATCAAGTGCAGCGGTCATCTCCGTCTCGATATAGCCAGGAGCGACCGCGTTCACGCGGATGTTGCGAGATGCCAGTTCTCTGGCGAGAGTCTTTGTGAGTCCCAGCAGCCCGGCTTTGGCCGCCGAGTAATTCGCCTGTCCCGGGTTGCCGTGACGCCCGACGACGCTGGAGATGTTGACCATGGAGCCGCGCCGCCTCTTGAGCATGCCACGCATGACGGCCTTGCTCATGAGAAAGGCACCCTTGAGATTGACGGTCAGCACTGCGTCCCAATCCGCCTCGGTCATGGTGAGCGCGAGCCCGTCCCGGGTTATTCCGGCGTTGTTGACCAGGATGTCCACAGGACCGAGCGCTTCCTCCACCGCCGAGACCGCCGCCTTGCAGTCCGCCTCCTTGGAGATGTCGGCCTTCACGAAGACGGCGGGTCTGCCCGTCGCCTGTTCGATCTCACGAGCCGTCTGTTCGCCGGTATCGGCCCAGTCGACGATGGCGATCTTGGCCCCGTCGGCTGCCAGCCGCTCCGCTATCGCACGGCCGATACCTCGCGCGCCCCCTGTCACCAGGGCTACTTGGTCCATCAATCGGGTCTTGTCTTCAGTCATCGTGCACCCCCGGTCTGCTTGACGGCCTCAAGCGCCGCCTCGAACGAGGCGGCGTCACCTGTGGAGGCGACCTTGAAATCGCCCGCTATCCTCTTGGTGAGTCCGGCCAAGACGCCACCCGGGCCGCACTCCAGCCCCTCGCTGGGCGCGTCAGCGCCGGCCATGAGGGCCTCGATGCTCTGCACGAACTTCACAGGCGACATCAGCTGCCGCGCCAGGACTTCTGCCAATTCGTCCGGCTCAGGATACCGGCTCTCGGTGGTGGAGAAGAACCGCCTCTCGCCCTGCCCGAACTGCACTTTCGCCAGCGCCTCGGCCAGCGCTTCGGCTGCACCGGCCATGAACGGAGTGTGAAAGGCCCCCGAGACCGAAAGAGGGAGTACCCGCTTAGCACCCCGGTCCTGCGCCGATTCCCCGGCTTTGCGGACCGACTCGACCGCACCCGAGATGACCAGCTGGCCGGGCGAGTTGTAGTTGGCCAGCCAGACTCCCTCCAAGGAGCCGCATATCTCTTCCAGCGTCTCGATATCCAGCCCGATGATCGCGGCCATGGTGCCGCCGGTCTTCTCGGCGCAGGCCTGCATGCCGCGGCCCCGCACATCGACGACCCTCAGGGCATCCGCGAAGCTCATGTGACCCGTGGCTACCAGGGCGGAGTATTCGCCCAGCGAGTGGCCCACGGCCACGCTGAAAGACGCGCCTTCGGCTTCCAGCGCCTTCCAGGTGGCCACGCTGCAGGTGAGAATGGTGAGTTGTGTCCGGTCGGTACGAGTGAGGTCTTCCATCGTCCCGTGCAGACAAAGCTCTCCGATGTCCCAGCCCAGGACCTCCTGTGCCTCAGCGAAGGCCTCGCGAGCGGCCGAAGATCCCCAGAGATGCTCGGCCATCCCGGACGCCTGGCTACCCTGACCCGGGAACAGTGTAAGTAGTCCTGCCACTTCGCTCTCTCCTACCCTTCGTCTTCTTGAATGCCTGGAGCCACCGCGTGGCCCCACTCCAATAAGCATGCGCCCCAACTGAGCCCTGCCCCAAAGCCCATGAGCAGGATCAGATCGCCTTCGTGCAAGCGCCCTTCTGCCCGAGCCTCGCTAAGGCAGAGGGGTATCGAGGCGCATGAGGTATTGCCATACTTCTGCAGATTCGTGTAGACCTTGTCTTGGGCTACGCCCAGCTTCGCTGCGGCGGACTCGATTATGCGTAGGTTCGCTTGATGAGGCACGAACAAGTCCACATCTTGCACGGTCTTGTCGCACTTCGCCAGCACCCTGTTGGCCGATGTCGCGACTACCCGGGTGGCGAACTTGTACACTTCGTTGCCGTTCATCTTCATGTAATGCTGGCGAGCCTCCACCGTGGCGGCCGAGGCCGGCAGACGGGACCCGCCCGCCGGGACAGACAAGAACTCCGCCCCTGAGCCGTCGCCGCCCAGATCGAAACCCAGGATGCCCGCCGGAACAGCCGGGGTATCTTTGGAGACGGGGCCGTCGGCGTGGCGTACACCTTGAGAGGTCACTACCACCGCACCGGCGCCGTCACCGAACAGTACGGCCGTGGACCTATCTTGCCAATCAAGTATTCGTGAGATCGTCTCGGCACCCACCACCAACACGTGGTCATGCAGTCCGCTGGCCACGGCGGCGGAGGCCATAGACAGCGCATAGACGAACCCACTGCAGCCTGCTGAGACATCGAACGCCCCGGCCTGACCACACCCGCATTCATGCGCGATCCGCGCCGCTGTCGCAGGCATCATCTGGTCGGGGGAGATGGTCGCCGTGATCACCAGTTCGATCTTCGAAGCCTCGAGCTTCGCGTCAGCTAGTGCGTCTCGCGCGGCAATAACGCCAAGGTCGGACGTGCTGAGGCCGGGTTCGGCCACCCGTCTCTCCCTGATGCCCGTGCGCTGCTGGATCCACTGGTCGGATGTGTCAAGGATGGCAGCCAGTTCGTCGTTGGTGACCACCTTGGCAGGAACGTGGGCACCCAGACCGGATATGGTTACAGGTCGCCCAAGGAGCGACGCACGACTCTCAATTGTCATAAGCTACCGATCTGCGACCGCGAAGGTCAGCACTCCGCTGCAGGCTAGTTCTGTCCCGACGAAGGCCTGGCCTTCACCCTTGCCCACTGGCCCTCGGCTCTTGGTGAGGCGCATCTGGAGACGCAAGGTGTCACCGGGCAAGACCGCGCGCTTGAAACGCACTTCATCTGCCCTGGCGAAGAGGATGATCTTGCCCTTGGCCTCAGGCTGACTCAGAACCGCAACGGCCCCGGTCTGCGCCAGCGCCTCGAGGATCAATACTCCCGGGAACACGGGGTGCCCGGGAAAGTGCCCACGAAACACGTCGTCTGTCGCAAGAATGTCCTTCTCCGCCACGACATATTCTCCGGGCACGAGCTCGGTCACTCTATCGATGAGCAGAAAGGGCTCCCTATGAGGGAGGATCCCTTCGATCTCCGCTTTGTGCAGCACATTCCCTCAATCCAACCGCTAGGGCTTGGTCCCGGCTTTAGAGTGCTAGTATTGTCCAGGATGAGGCCGCCCTTTTCAAGGAAACCTGCCGCATATCTCTCTAAACTCGGACTTGTATGCAGTTTCAACTCTCCCTGAAGATAGCCGACCGTCTGCACCACGACCTCCTGGTCCGAGGGGAACCCCTGGAGGCTGCAGAGGCCGCGTGTGCGCTTCTCAGCGCTTTGCGAGGAGGGGCGCTTCCACTGGATGTGCTCGACACCCTAGTCCAAGAGGACCGACGCTTCTGCTGGGCGGGCGGTCAGAAGGAGCGGTTGGCACTTCGCAGCTGGCACCCGGTCGACACTGACCTATCTTCGGTGCCCTTCGTAGCCCTTGATCTCGAGACCACCGGAGCGAAGGCGGGCCCAGGCAAGATCACCGAGATCGGGGCGGTGCGCATCGAGGGTCTGCGCGTGGTGAGAGAGTTCCACTCGCTGGTCAACCCACAGCGAGCCATCCCCCCGATGATCAGCCGCATCACCGGTATCACGGAGAGCATGGTGGCCGATTCTCCGCGCATCGAGGACCTTATCCCTGAACTGCTGGGATTCCTGGAAGGCGCGGTAGTCGTAGCTCACAATGCCCCTTTCGACGTTGGCTTTCTCAACTACGAGCTGCACCGACTGAACAGTCGCAGGCTTGACGACGGCGCCATCGACACACTACCGCTCTCGCGCGCTCTGTTACCCGGACTGGCCAACTACAGACTGGGCACGGTGGCGAAAGCTCTGGACTCGCCGGTCAGTGCCTGCCACCGGGCACTCGAGGACGCACAAGCGGTCGCTCACGTGTTTCTCCACCTCGCCGGGTTGATGCAGGACCGGGGCCTGAGCAGCCTGAGCGCCCTGCGACGGCACGGGCGCGGGACGGCGCCGGCGGCTCTGGAGAAGCTGCCCCTCACCCGCGATCTCCCCGACAGTCCAGGGGTCTACGTCTTCATGGGCGAGGCAGACACGGTCTTGCTGGTTGGCAGCGCAGGATGCTTGGCGGAGGAGGTACGCTCGGTCTTCATGCCCGGTCCGCGACTGGACAGGGGCGTCCGCACGGCCGTTCGCCTAGTCGAGAGTATCGCTCACGAGAAGGCTGCCACGCCGCTGGAAGCGGTGGTCAGAGAGCATCAACTGCTTCTGGAGCGCCACCCGACTCATAACCCCTTCCGCTGCTCCCCCGCGGGCTACACCTACATCAGGGCCGGGGGGGCGGGACCGGGTCTCGCCTTGCGAGCTACCGATACCGAACCGCGCTGGGTCAGCAAGGGCGACGTCAAGCCATCTGGAGACATATTGATAGGGCCCTTCAGGCGGCGAAGGTCGGCGCGAGCGGCCGTGTCTGCGCTGCAGGCCTGCTACCCAATCCGCCATTGTCCGCGCCGGAGGGTCCTCAGCCCCTGCGACCGCGGCACGTCTGGGGGGTGTCTGTCACCCTGCGTCGCCGATGCAGCAGGCCACATCGTCCACGATTGCCTGGTCAAGAGCCTGGTGGCATGGCTCTCTGGGTCGGAGATGATAGACGGACAGCCTGACCCCTTGAGACGCATCGAAGAGGCTGCCCACGAGCTGACGCTGGCGGGTATGGATGAGGAAGCCCGGCTCACGCTCGAGAGCCGTGGGCACATACTCACTATCAGACGGGCCTATGCGAGACTGGCAGACGCTCGCCGACTTGACTTCGCCTTGTTGTGGCCCCAAGACGGGGAGGGGAGGCCAAGCGTGCGCCTGAACCTGGTACTCAGAGGGTCGCTTGATACAGCGGAGACTCTGGGTGACAGCACCTTCGAGCGGTGTCTGGAAGGGATCCTGGAGAATGTGGACAGTGGCCGCATCGGGCCTGAGTCCTCCGGAGCGAACGATCTGGTCGCCGTCCCCCAAGGAGACCTCGACTGCCTACTGGGCGTCAGGCGTTGGTTGCGTGAGACCGATCACGACCGGGCTGTGATCGTCCCGCTCGGCGACGGGGGACCCGGCGCGTTGGCGAAGGCCAAGACTCAGATAGTGTCCGAGACCAGTAAGTTGTTCGCGCGCGCGGTCACGGGGTGACCTGCCGCGCCCGCTAGGTCAGGAGGCTGCTGCCTGGGGTTGAGGTTGAGGTAGGCGGATGCCCTTGGACTTCATCACCGCCCGAAGCAGGCTGCGGTCGATCTTGCCCTTGTAGATGGGGATGCCTTCGCTAAGGCAAAGCCGGATCACCTGTCCGGTCTCCACACCCATCTCCTCTGCCAGCTCTTCGGGGGTGAAGTGGTTGGCCATGAGGTCTCCTTCCTAAGTCAGGACGTCGGCAGGAAGCAACTGCGCGGCACAAACGAAAAGAGCTCAGCGGTATTCACCGCCGAGCCCCTGAAAGCCGTATCGGACAACGACTTGGGTATGCCATTGGCATCACTCCCACGCCGATGTCCGAGGGGAACTTTCATTGTATTCATTCTATCGCCGTCGCCCTCTCATAACAACCGGTGACGACAAGTCGAACTCGGTCGGCTCAGTCTTCTTCCGATGGTTCGCTGAACATGACCACATCGACCTCCTCACCCGCTTTGAGCCCAGCGGTGGCGGCTGGGACGAACACCAGTCCGCTCGCGCCCAGTATCGATCTCATCCGGTTGGAGGCCTGGTCACCGGTCGAGCTGGCCCTCCATACCGCGCCTTCGCGCCACACCCTGACCCTCACCACGTGGACCCTCTCCTTCAACGCCTCCAGATCTTCGGATAGGACCGCCTTGAGTCGCGGACGGGCCGTGTGCACGTGGCCCATCAAGCGCAGAAGAGCCGGGCGCACGAAGAGTTCGAACGAGACCATCGCCGACACCGGGTTGCCCGGCAGGCCGAACGCCAGAGTGTGGCCGCGCTTGCCGAACACGAGAGGCTTGCCTGGCTTCATGGCCACACCCCAGAGCAGTCGCTCGACGCCGAGTTCATCCTGCACCTCTTTGACGAAATCGAAGGCTCCCACGGAGACTCCGCCCGAGGTCAGGAGCACGTCGTACTCAAGCCCTTTGGCGATCAGCTCTTTCGTCGTCGCGCGATCATCGGCTGCGATGCCCAGCATGTCTGGCCCGATACCGAGCTCCTGACATAGGGCTCGAAGAGCGTAGCCATTGGAGTTGTGGATCTGGCCCGGGCCAAGTGGCCGACCGACCTCCACCAACTCGCTGCCGGTGGACAAGATCGCGACCCTCGGTCGCCTGTGGACCGACAAGGCGGCCACACCGAGACTCGCCGCCATGCCGATCTCCGCGGGACCGACCACGGTGCCCGCGCGCAGCACCTTCTCCCCCGCCCGGACGTCACCGCCCGCCTTGCGGACGTTCTTGCCCGGCTTCACGGCCTCCAGGACGAGCACTTTGTCGCCGGCCTCTTTGGTTATCTCGATCTGAGCGACGGCATCGGCCCCGGCAGGCATGGGGGCACCCGTCATGATGCGGGCCGCCTCGCCGGCAGACAGTCCTCTGGTGCCCACGTGACCCGCGGCGATGGTGTCCACCACCAAGAGCTCCACAGGATTCTCCGGCGAAGCCGAGCTCGCGTCAGAACCGTGTACCGCGTAGCCATCCATCGCTGAGTTATCGAACGGAGGGAGGTCGTGGGCAGCCGTGAGATCCTCAGCTATCACCATGCCCAGACTATCGATGAGGGAACGTGACTCCGCCCCCAGGGGAAGAGCTTCTGTGAGTATCGTGGAGTGAGCTTCTTCGATCGAGGCCAATCGCTCTGACACGTAATCTCCTCAGGTAGGCCTGAGACTCGATCAGTTTGCACTCTGCGTGTAAACCATTCGCGAGGTTCGGCCGATAGGAAGAATAGCATGAGAATCGCGAGCCACAGATCGACAACAGGGCATGCTATGCACTACAGAATAGAACAGTCACTCGTTCCAGAGATGCAGGCGGAAGAGTCGCTATCCGCCACCCCTGGGAACTCCGCCAGGCTGGAGACCATCCATGAACTTGTCCGGTCTGGTGACTACCACATCCCTGCTTCAGCTATAGCGGATCGCATCATAGAACGCATCATGATCGACAAGCGGGGCGGCGAGCCCTGATTTGCCTCTCGGTCTCTGGGGGCATAGAATCGCTCACGCCCCCAGCGAACCGGAGTGACTGAATGCCGCTAACAATCCGCCGGAGTCTCATCGACCTCGTCAGACAGTGGCGCAAGATCGCCTATACAGTCTGCGTCGCCCTGACCGTCGTGGCGAGCGCTGGAGTCTTTGTGTCGATCTCGTCGCCGGAGGCCATCGTCCCATTGGCTCCGGGTGAGCCTTTCTTCGATGCTGGGCGGGCTTTCCGGGCCACCGAGGACATGTGGAACTACATCACCACCCCCACCCCCGACGGCAGCTCCCCCGACGTCTTCGTCTGGTTCGAGGAACAGTTGCCCGGCCCCAACATGGCCGAGTCGGTGACCTTCGACGCTCCGATGGGCACCGAGACTGTGAAACTCACCAACTACTCGGTGAGACTGGAGGGGGTCACAGACGACGTCATCCTCGTGGCAGCGCCCCGAGATATCCCTTCTTCCGCCAGAGTGGAGACACTCACCTACACCAGCGCCACCGGCGTGATGCTCGAGCTCATAAACGTCTTCTCGGCCCGCCCACACAAGAAGACTATGGTGTTTCTCTCCACTGAGGACTCGAGCAACGGGGGCTTGGGCATCGACCATTTCTTGCAGACCAGCGAGCTCGCGGGCAAGGTCTCCGCGATCATCAGTATCAGCGGTGTCGGCAAGGTCGAGGCCGGCACCGAGCAAGCTCACTCGCTGTCCGCTGGGGTCACTTCGTCTCTGAACACTACCCCGGGCTGGTTGCTCCAACTGGTGAACGAGGCTCTTGCCAAGTCGAAAGTCGAGACAGTCGTGCCGGGCCTCTGGCAACAAGCCGCCGACCGGGCCATGGCCTTGGCACAGGGCGACCAGATCGCAGGTCTTTCGCGCGGCATACCCTCCATCAGGCTCTACGACGATTCCCCGGGCAATCCGAACCTTACCGGGCTGCAAGCCCATGGTCCGTCGCTTGAACGACTGATGCTGTCGCTCGACGAAGGTGCTGAGTTGCCAGGCGATCCAGGTACGGCGCTGCTGCTGAGTTCGGGCAGGTACCTCGCCAACGGAGCGATCACCCTGCTGGCCGTGCTCTGTCTGCTGCCCGCGCTGGCTGCGCTCTTGATATGGATGGGCGCGGGCCGCTTCAAGTTCACCGTCCTCGTGAGCCACATGCGCAATCTCTTGTCGTTCGCCCTACCCCTGGGTCTCACTCTGCTGATGGCCTACTTCTTGTCCCTCGGGCAGCTGATTCCCAGCTACCACCTGCAGGTGCCCATCGGTGGGGACAGCGCCCAACTCAAGATCGGGCCGGCGTTGATACTGCTACTCGTGTTCGCTCTATCCTTTGTGCTCTCGCGCCGCTACCTCGGCTACCTACGGCCCCGCGAGCCCAGACCTGTGACTGAGATGTCCAAGTTGGCGACAGGCTTCTTCGCCGTCTTCCTGGGGCTGATGCTCGTGACCGCAAGATCGGCCTTTCTGATGCTGGTCTGCCTGAGTCTCGCGTGGGCTTGGCCTCTCACTACCTGCTTCTCCGAGCCCGTATATCGAGGAGTCTTCGTCCGGCGCAGACTCTCAACGAACCTGCCGCTACTGCTGCTGGGCCTGCTGATGCCCTTTGTCTTCTATGCGTATATCTCATCCGGTCTCGACGTGGGCTGGTTCAGCACCGGATGGTTCCTGATGGTGCAGACGGTGTCTGGAGCCTATGGAGCCTCCGGACCTATAGGCTTCATCCTTATAATCTCCGGCTTCGCCGTCCTGCTCGGCGTCCGCAGGATGAAGGTCGTTCCCGTGGAGTCGCTGGACGTCGAGGATGAGATGAGCATGCTCGAGTTGCCTCCGCCGCGGGCCAGAAGACGCAAGAAGAAGGACAAGACCCAAGAGAGCCAGTACCCGCCGCTCTCACCCTGGGGCTAGAAGAACTTCTTTCTCCAGAACACCACTGCCAAGACGGTGGACAATCCGAAGGCCACTGCCAGAGTGATGGGGTAGCCGTAGGACACATTCCCGAAGGGCACGTTCACATTCTGGCCCCAGAACGAGAAGATGACAGTGGGAATACCGAGGAGAATGGTGAGTGAGGTCAGCAGCTTCATCACCCGGTTCAAGTTGTTCGAGATCACCGAGGTGAAAGCGTCCATCATCCCCGTGAGGATATCAGTGTAGATCTTGGCCATCTCGGACGCCTGCTTCGTCTCGACAAGTACATCTTCGAGCAACTCCTGGTCTTCCTCATACATCTTCACTGGCTTGGTGCGCGACAGCTTCTGTAGCACCCCCTCGTTCGAGCGCAAGGAGGTCGTGAAATAGACCAGGGATTTCTGCAGGCTCAGGAGATCGAAGATCTCTGCGTTCTTCATCGAAGCACGTAGCTCTCGCTCGACCTTGTCGGTCTCGCGGTCTATCCGGCCGAGGTAGCGCAAGTAAAAGGCCGCCACCCGCTGAAGGATCTGCAACAGCAGGCGCGTCTTCCAGAAGGTGGCGTAGCCGCGGACCATGCCATGCTCGAACTCGCCCAAGATAGGATTGGGCCGCAGACAGGTGGTGATGAGGTAGTCAGGGTGGATGAGTATCCCCAGCGGGATGGTCTCATACCCCTGCTGCTCGTCCTCCCGGACCAACACGGGGATGTCCACGATGACGTGAGTCAGCCCATCTTCGATGTCTATCCGCGACTTCTCTTCCTCGTCCAGAGGACCCATCAGCAGATCGAGCGGGATCACTAGCTCCCGGCTGACCTGTTCGAGTTCCTCCTCGGTAGGGGCCACTAGATCGATCCACGACCCTGGTTCGAACTCCTCCAGTCGCTTCAGACCCGCGGGGGTCGTCTTGAGAATGGCAAGCATGACTCACCTCCTTCAACAGATAGGCGGACGATCCGCTCTTCACGTATTCATCCCTCACTGGACTGGGGCTGCGATGGCCCCGTGGTAGGCTTCTTAGGCTCCGTGCATTCTCTCACGTACTCCCTGCTCGCGCTATCATTCTCCTTCATGGCTGCAACACCAGAATCCTCCGTGGCGCGTCACCTGCGGCCGATGATCAGCGGAGATGTAGAGTTCGACCCGGTGACCCGACGCCTGTACGCGACCGATGCAGGACTGACTCAGGTCGAGCCGCTCGGCGTTGTCTGCCCGCGGGACACCGACGATGTCGTCCGTCTGGTTCGCTACGCCGCCGAGGCGGGCCTCTCATTGGTGCCGCGCGGGATGGGCTCGGGTCTGAACGGCGGGGCGGTCGGCGCAGGCATCCAGGTCGATTTCTCCCGCTACATGAACTCCGTGGTAGAGGTGTCTGATGACGCCTCCCAGGTGCGAGTCCAGCCCGGAGTGGTGCTGGCGGCTCTCAACCACTACCTGCGCCCCCGAGGCGTGTTCTTCCCTCCCGATCCTTCGAGCGAGAACCACTGCAGTCTGGGGGGCATGATAGGTACCAACGCCTCCGGCGCCCGAAGTGTGGCCTACGGGGCTACCAAGGACCACACTCTGGAGTTGCAGACGGTGATGGCCGACGGCAGTCTCTTCGAGACGAAGGCACTGCCGGCCGCTGCTCTCGCGTCTGCGTCGATCTTGGACCAAGCCACCCTCGCGGGTAGGGCTTTCTCGGTGGTACTCGCCGAACTCTCCGACAAGCGCGACTTGGTGCGCGCGCGCCTGCCCCGCGTGGTCAAGAACGCCTGTGGATACCGGGTCGAGACCCTGCTGGACCATCTGCCGCTGAGAGGCGGCGCGCCCGGTCCCGCCGGCGCGACGGGCGGCGCCTCCAGGGACGCGGCCGGCGCCCAGCCGACGACGGTGCCACTGCAGCAGTTGTTCGTCGGCGCTGAGGGCACGCTCGGCCTAGTGACTGAAGCGACGCTCAGATTGACTCCACTGGCGGCCGCACGAGGCATCGCGATGGCCTATTTCAGGTCGGTGTTTGCGGCCGGGGAAGCGGTACCTGGCATACTTGCCCTAAGGCCGACCGCTCTTGAGATCATGGACTCCAGGTTCCTTGAGCTCGTCCGACAGAGCGACTCCAAGATAGATACGATGTTGCCGCCCGGCGCGGACACCGCTCTCTTGGTGGAGTTCGAAGCCCACGACGATCGTGGACTGGATGACTCGTTCGCTGCGCTCGCCCACCATCTGCGTTCGACTTCCACGCTGCAGTTGGTAAGAGCAGTCAGTGAGACCGACGCGGCTCTGCTGTGGCACGTGCGAAAGTCCGCGGTACCGCTCATGCAGAGGGCCAGGGGTAGAAGACAGCCCTTGCCTTTCATCGAAGACATCACGGTCGAGCCCGCGATGATCCCGGAGTGCATCTCCTTTCTGCAGAAGCTCCTGGACCGCGAGGGCGTGCAAGCGGTGATGGTGGGGCACGTGGGAGACGGCAACCTGCACACCCGTCCGATGCTGGACCCTCGCGACCCCGCCGACCGGCTGGTCATGCAGCGCATCTACGACGAGGTGAGCGGCTACGTGCTGCAGTGTGGAGGCACCCTGTCCGGCGAACATGGAGACGGCCTCGTGAACACTCCCCGACTAGAAGCCATGTACGGACCCGAGGTCTATCAGGTCTTTGTGAACATCAAGCGGGCCTTCGATCCCCAGGGGATCTTGAACCCGGGTAAGAAGGTGGGGCCCCAGGAGGCCAGACACTCCCTCTTACCCCAGGCGCGCTACGGTCCGGGCTACGAGACCACGCCGCAGCGGCCACTGCTGCACTTTCCCGAGCGGGGGTTCGAGAGTGAGATCGAACGCTGTCACGGGTGTGCGGCCTGTAAGGGCGCTCTCTCGACCACCATGTGCCCGACCTACAAGGCCACAGCCCGCGAGCATGCCTCACCGAGGGCCAAGGCGAATGTGCTGCGGTCTATCATCGCAGGAGCGCTCGCTGGCGGAGACCACGAGGCGGACGACATGGTGAGGCAGGTGATCGACTACTGCATAGGCTGCGGCATGTGTGCGGTAGAGTGCCCCTCCGCGGTGAACATCCCTAAACTCGTGTTGGAGGCAAAGGGCCGCCATAGAGAGCGTCACCGGCCCACCCCAGCCGAGTCCGTCCTGAGCCGGGCTGAAGCCTTTGCGAAACTGGGCAGGGCCTTTTCCCCGCTGGCCAACCGCCTTCTCGACCTGGGGCCAGTCCGCTACGCTGCGCAGGGCTTCTTGGGCATAGACCGGCGACGACCGATGCCCCATTTCACGCGTAGTTCGTTCGGCCGACGCGCGCCGGGCCCTGGCGCTCCCGGCCTTGGCAAGGGCAGCGCGCCCCTCTCGCGGGGCTCAGAGCAACCGTCCCAGTCTGACGTCCGCAGCCAGTCGGTCGCCTACTTCCATGATCTCTACGTGGACTGCTACGACTCTGAACTTGGTCTCACCGTACTGGCGGTACTTGCCGCCCACGGGATACACACCGTCCTGCCCCAACAGAGAGCGAGTGGTATCCCCGAGATGCAGTATGGCTTCGCCCATCGAGCGCGGCAGATCGCAGAAGCCAACGTGTGCGGTGCGCTCCCCCACATACAGGCGGGGGCGCTGCTGGTCAGCTCCGAACCCACGGCCAGCTTTGCCTTCAAGGTCCATTACCCCGACTATCTGGGCAGCGCCGAGTGCACCGAGGTAGCCAATGCCACACTCGACCTTGGGGAGTTCCTGGTCGCCCGCCGCAGGGCGCGGCCGGAACTCGCGCCACAGGCCGGGACCATCAGCCACCCCCGAGCCGACGGCTGTCCGACCGACCTGCGGGCGGCCACCCCTACGCGAATCGCATACCATCAACCTTGCCACTTGAAGGCGCAGAGCGTTGGGAATCCCAGCCTCGGACTGCTCTCCGAGATACCCGGGGTCGAAGTCTTCGATCTGGCAGCCGGGTGCTGTGGGATGGCCGGCACCTTCGGCATGAAAGCCGGCACGTATGATCTCTCTATGGCCGTGGGAAAGCCGCTGTTCGAGCGCATCGCTGAAGTGAAACCCGATGTGCTCGTCTCAGACTGCAGCACCTGCCGCATGCAGCTCGCCCACGCGACGGGCCTCCCGACCCTGCACCCGATCACGCTGCTGGCGGAGTCCTACGGTATCTAGGACGACCCGGCACGCGCCGTGACGTCCTGCCCCCGGGCCCTTCGAGCCCGACGGATCAGCCAGTAGGCCACAGGCGGTACCGCTACAAGCACGATCAGCGCGATAAGCTGAGCCTCCTTGAGGCCCCAGAGCAAGGTGTCGTTCACACGCCAGAACGTGATCACGAAACGGCCGAGTGAATACAGCCACAAGTAGGCGAGGATGGCCAGGCCGTCGACCTTCATCAGCCGACGCATGTTGACGGCCAGAACGACGATCATCATCACGAGCCAGAGCTGCTCGTACATGGGGGTGGGGTGGGTGGCTACACCGAGCAGTTCGTCGGGGATGAAGGAGCGGGGGTCGGTGTAGGTGATACCCCAGGGTAGGTCGGTCGGGTAGCCCCAGGCGTCCCCGTTGAGGATATTGGCGCACTTGCCTATTATCTGCGCCACAGGGAAGGCGAGAGCCGCAGAATCCAGCACCTTGAGCGCCGGAAGTCTCTGCCAGCGTGAGTAGGCCAGGGTCCCTAGCAGCGCGCCTGCGATGACTCCGTAGATAGCCAGACCCACCATTCGCAGGCCAAAGATCTCTCCCGGATGGTGCGTGAAGTACCCAAGGTTCTCGAGCACGTGCACCAGACGAGCGCCCACTATCCCGCAGGGCAGAGCGAAGATGGCTATGCCCAGGATGTGCCCGGGCTCGATGCCCCTCATTTTGAGCTGGCGGGACGCGACCCATAAGCCGACGACGATCCCCAGGGCCATGATGACCCCATACCACCCGAACTCGAGTGGGCCTATCCTGCCTATGACAGGGTCGACGGCTATGGTCACGGTTGCTCCATTCGCGGTGGGCGCAGCCTAGCGGTCACTTGTCGCAGAAGAGAACACCGCCCTTGGCCCAGTCTTCTCGGGGGTAGTCTTCGATGATCACGTCCACCTGATCCGCGAAGGTGCCCGCGTGTTTCACCACTACATCGGTAAGCTCGCGTGCCAACAAGCGCTTCTGCTCGACGCTGCGTCCTTCTAGCATCTTCAGTATCACGACCGGCATGACGTCCTCCTGTGTCGACCATGGCCTGACAGCGCGCAGCCGGCCTTGTGGCCGGCTGCGGTTCCTCATTCCTCTTTCACAGGGGGCTTGCGCCCCGATCAGAGGCTTCTACTTGGACTTACGGAACAGCTTTCTCCGAACTGCCGCCTTCTTTAGCCACTGGATACCCTCAGTGGGTATGAGCTCCTTCGGGCAAGCCTCGACGCAGTTCATGATGGTGTGGCAACGATACACACCGCGCTCGTTGTCCCAGCGCGGCATGCGCTCCCGCTTGGCTTCATCGCGCGAATCCACCTCGAACCGGAAGGCCTTGAGTAGCGCCGCCGGGCCGATGTAGTTCTCCTCACCCCACGCCGAGGGACAACTCGAGTAGCACGAACCGCAAAGGATGCAGTCCACGGGCATATCGATCTTCTTGCGTTCCTCTGGAGACTGGATGATCTCTTTGTCCGGATCTGGAGAATTCCGGATGAGCCAAGGCATGATGTACTCGTACTTGGCGAAGAAGTCGGTCATGTCGACGACCATGTCCTTGATGACCGGCATGTGTGGCATCGGACCTACGACGATCTCGTCGACGTGCATGTGTTTCACGTTGGTCTGGCAGGCCAGGCGATATGCGCCATTGACGTACATGGCGCAGCTGCCGCACACCGAGGCGCGGCAGCAATACCTGAACGACAGACTAGGGTCGAGGTTCTCTTGGATGTAGAACAGACCCTCAAGCACGGTCAGGTTCTCGCCCTCGTAGTGGACGACGTGCTCCTCCCACCGAGGCTCGGGGTTGGTCTTGTCCTGCGGATCCTGGCGCTTGAGGCGAAACTTGATATCAGGCATCAGTACTTCCGCTCCTGTAGCTCGAAGGGGCCAAGGGTCACGGCCTTGAAGTCCAGACGCGGCACGTCCTTGTCCGACTGGTAGAAGGCCAGTGTGTGCTTGAGCCAGTTCTTGTCGTCGCGCGTGTTGAAGTCGGTCCGGAAGTGAGCTCCACGGGACTCCTTGCGCTCGATGGCGCCCAGGCAGACACACAGAGCCAAGTCGACCATGCCCTCGAACTCGACCGTGCGGATCATGTCGACGTTGAACACGCTGCCGGTCCAACGCAGGCCGATGTTCTTCACCCGCTCCTTCACCGACATGACCTTCTCCAGGCCCGCCTTCATGGTGGGCTCGTCGCGGAACAAGAAGAAGTGCTCTTTCATGGCCTTAGTCATCTCGGCCCGAAGCGCGTAGGCATCTTCAGTGCCGGTCTTGGCCGCCAGGTCATTGATCTTCTTTTCCAGCGCCTGCGTAGCCGCGTCTGCCGCGCGAGCGTCAGGCCGCTTCTCTTTCAGATCGGCCACATACCGGGCCACTTCGGCTCCGGCTCTCCGGCCGAACACGATGGTGTCCAGTAGGGAGTTGCCACCCAGACGGTTGGCTCCGTGCACCGACACACAGGCGCACTCGCCGGCCGCATACAGACCGGGCATGACCGTGGCTCCGTTCACATCGGTGTCGATGCCGCCCATCCAGTAGTGCTGGCTGGGGACGACGGGCACCGGCGCTTCGATGGGATCGACACCCTCGAAGTGGATTGCCAAGTCGCGGATACCCGGGAGACGCTCCAGGATCTTCTCTGCGCCTAGGTGACGCAGGTCGAGATACACGTAGTTCTCACCGTTGATGCCCCGACCTTCATTGATCTCGGTCTGGATGGACCGAGCCGTGATGTCGCGGGGAGCCAGCTCCATCACGCTGGGCGCATACTTCGCCATGAAGCGCTCGCCGTCGTTGTTGATCAGGTAGCCACCCTCACCGCGGGCACCCTCAGTCATGAGTATCTGCGTGGTGTAGAGACCTGTGGGATGGAACTGGACGAACTCCATGTCCTTGAGCGGGACGCCCGCCTCGAAGGCGATCGACATGCCGCCGCCGGTGCTTATGATGCTGTTGGTGGTGTTGCTGTAGGTGCGGCCTGCGCCACCGGTGGCGATGACCACCGCATTGGCGGTGAAGGCCTCGAACCCGCCGCGGGTCATGTCGTAGGACACGACCCCTTGGCACACACCGTCGGCCACGATCAGCTTGGCCACGTATTGCTCTACGTAGATCTTGACCTGCTGCTTGTAGGCCTGCTCGACCAGGGTGTGCAACAGGTAGTGGCCGGTCTTGTCCGCGCCATAACAGCAGCGCGGGAAGCCGGCGCCGCCGAACGGACGCTGGGCGATGGTGCCGTCCTCAAAACGCGAGAACGGGCAGCCCCAGTGATCCATGTCGTAGATGACCCCAGGGGCATCCTTGGCCATCTGTATGGCGCAGTCCTGGTCGACCAAGTAGTCGCCGCCCTTGACGGTGTCGAATGCGTGCCTCTCGGGAGCATCGTCCTTGCCGTCGGGATGGTTACCGAGAGCGGCGTTGATGCCACCCTGGGCTTGGCCCGAGTGGCTGCGGCCCGGGTGCACTTGCGAGAGTATCGCTACGTCGACCCCAGCCTGCTTCGCTTCTATCGCGGCGCGAAGACCCGCAAGGCCTCCACCCACGATGATTACGTCGTGATGGATCATATCTTCCTCACCCTACCTGATAGCCGATCCAGGGCCAGAGCGCCCAGGTACCGTACGCCACGGCCGCGATTCCTACCACCCACAGCGTTATGTTCAGACCGACCACCGCTTTGCGGCTGCTGAACCAGTAGTCCATGAGCACCATGCGCAGACCGTTAAGCGCGTGGTAGACACCGGCGAAGAGCAGGATGAGATCCACAGCCGTGTACGCACCGTGGGCCACCCGCTCGCCGATCGTGTTGTAGTTGATGTCACCGATACTGAGTATGTGCGTGAAGATCAGGTGTACCGCGATGGTCACTATGATCAGCACAGCAGTGATGCGCTGGAACAGCCACGCCGTCATGCCGCCCTTGTGCGTAGTCACAGTCTCCGCATTCATCATGAGGTCACCCCCTGGATGTCGAGGAGGTGGTCGATGGCGACCCAGGCGAAGAACGCCACGCAGATCACCGCGATCGCCATGACGACCCAGAAGACCGCCTTGTGCCTTTGTATGCCAAGGCCGAAGTCCATCAGCACTATGCGCACGCCGTTGAGCGCGTGATAGAGCACCGCCCACACCAGAAGCAGATCCAGAAGGATGGCGAGCGGGTGCTCAAAGAACTCCATGATGGAGTTGAGCGTGCTGCCCTCCGAACCGAACCGGCCGGTGGAGATGACGCCTATATGGACAAACAGATAGAAGACAAGCACGAGACCGCTTATCCGGAAGAGCACCCAGGCCCACATGCCTGTCGCCTTCCAGAGACCGGCCCCTACATTGGCCGTCTCGCGAGGTTTACCGCTCAAGAGTCTCCCTTCCTTTCGTACTGCTTGCGACCCTCAGTGTAGAGGTCGCCTCCGTACATGTCGTTGATGACCACTACCGGGAATTCCCTGACCTCGAGCTCCCTGATCGCTTCGGGTCCGAGGTCTTCATAGGCAACCACTTTCGCTGAGATTATTCGCTGAGCGAGTAGGGCGCCGGCGCCGCCGGTGGCGCCTAGATATACAGCCTTGTCGCGCTTGAGGGCTTCTTTCACGGCATCGTTGCGTGAGCCTTTGCCGATCATACCCTTGAGCCCGATGGCCGTCAGCTTGGGCGAGTAGATGTCCATGCGACCCGAAGTGGTAGGGCCAGCAGACCCGATAACGTCGCCCGGCTTCGGCGGGGTCGGGCCGACGAAGTAGATGATCTGCCCCTTCAGCTCCACGGGCAGCGGCTCGCCCTTGTCGAGCAACTCCACGAGTCTCTTGTGAGCGGCGTCCCGGCCCGTGAGGATAGTGCCGGTGATGAGTAGGCGGTCGCCCGCATGCAGGGTCTCGATGACCTCGTCGGTGACGGGGGTGTTGATGACTCGATCCATCAGAGCACCGCCTCCTTGTGCCGAGCGGAATGACATTGCACGTTCACCGCTACCGGCATGCTTGCGATATGGCAAGGCAGCTCTTCGATGAACACGTCGATGACCGAGGTCGTGCCACCCAGACCCGCCGGGCCGATGCCGAGCGCGTTGCAGCGCTTCTCGATGTCGTCCTCCAGCGCCGCCAACCTCGGTTCGGGGTTGGTAGAACCCACTTCGCGCAGCAGGGAATGCTTGGCCATGTAGGCTGCCTTCTCGAAAGTGCCACCCAGCCCCACACCCACTATGATGGGCGGGCAGGGATTCGGACCGGCTTTGCTGACGGTATCGACTATGAAGTCGACGGCCCCCTGAGTGCCCTGCGAAGGCTTGAGCATGCCGATGGCGCTCATGTTCTCAGCACCGCCGCCCTTGGGCGCCACGATGACCCGTACCTTCTCTCCGGGCACGATGCGCGTATGCAGCATGGCGGGCGTGTTGTCGCCGGTGTTCTTACGGGCCCCGATGGGGTCCGCCGCGGCCGACTTGCGCAGGAATCCATCCGCGTAGCCCTTGCGGACACCCTCGTCCACTGCTTCTTCGAGACTGCCACCCACCAGGTGTACGTCTTGGCCCACCTCCAGGAACACTACCGCCAGTCCGGTATCCTGGCAGAGAGGACGCTCAGTGTCCTTGGCCAGTTTGGCGTTCTCGAGCAGCTGACTGAGGATATCGCGTCCGGTCTCTGACTCTTCCTGCTTCAAAGCCTTCTCGAAGAAGGCCACCACATCGTCGCCCAGGTTGTTGCACGCGTCGATCGCCAGAGCAGCGACCGCGTCGGTCACCCGTGCGACATCCAGCTCCCTCACTTGTCCTCCCTGGATAGGTGTGGATCGATAAGTGATATATGTATACCAAAAACGCGCTCGATGCGTACGACGCGATGACGTACACTAGCAGGCATGCGCGTTCTGTCCGGCATCCAGCCCTCCGGTAGACCCCATCTGGGCAACTACTTCGGCGCCTTGCGCCAGTACATCGCTCTTCAGGAGGGCAACGACCCCTTCTATTTCATAGCCAGCTACCATGCCCTCACCGCCGTCCAAGAACCCGGGCTAATGCGCGAGTACACGACGGGGGTCGCCCTGGACTTTCTCGCCCTCGGATTGGACCCTCAGAAGAGCGCTCTGTTCGCCCAGCAGGACGTCCCAGAGGTCACAGAGCTCGCGTGGATACTCTCCTGCGTCACGCCCATGGGTCTGCTCGAGCGCGCGGTCAGCTATAAGGACAAGGTCGCCCAAGGCCTGGCTCCCAATCACGGCCTGTTCGCTTATCCCGTGCTGCAGGCGGCAGACATACTCATCTACCTGTCGGATATCGTGCCCGTGGGCCAGGATCAGAAGCAGCACCTGGAGATGACCCGCGATATCGCCGGCAAGTTCAACCAGCAATTCGGCGAGGTCTTCGTCCTGCCCAAGCCTTACATCCTCGATGCCACCGCGGTAGTCCCAGGAACGGATGGCCGCAAGATGTCCAAGAGCTATGGCAACGAGATAGGCATCTTCGACGAGGGCAAGGAGCTCAAGAAGAAGATCATGTCCATAGTGACCGATTCGGCCCCCGTGGACGCGCCCAAGGATCCGAGCGACTCCACGCCGTTCCAGCTCCTCAGCCTGATCGCCACGCCCGAGGAGACCAAGGAATGGGAAGCGCGCTATGAGGCCGGCGGGATGGGTTACGGTGAGATCAAGGCACGCCTCTTGCAGCTCATTGACGAGCATTTCGCCCCCTTCAGGGAGCGGCGCCGCGAGCTGGCGTCTTCGCCCGACTACGTCACGGACGTGCTGCGCGAGGGCGGCGCTAAGGCTCGGGCGGTCGCTCAGCAGGTGATGCACAGGGTGCGAGAGGTCACAGGACTCCCTACCACCTACTAGGAGTGTCTCGCCGGTGGAGCTTTTCGACCTGACCGTGCCGCTCAGTCCGGAACTCGAGGTCCTTCCGGGGGATCCGCCGGTGACGGTGGAGCGCACCGCCTCCCACGAGACGCACGGGTTCGAAGTCGCCCGAATAGGTATGGGCTCCCACTCCGGTACGCATGTCGAGGCCCCGCGCCACTTCTACCCGAACGGACTCACTCTGGACGCTTTCCCTCTCCGGCGCTTCATCGGGCCTGGGGTAGTCCTGGACTGTCGCTCGTTAGAGACGCTGGCAGGCCAGCTCCGCGAGTGGCCCCTGGCTGAACACGGACTTGCCCTGCTGTGGATGGATGGGGCCCCGCTGACGCTGGACGCGGCCGAGATGCTTGCCGCCGCGGGAGCGGGACTGGTCGGCACCGACGCGCCCAGCATAGATGATGAGCCTTACCACGTGCACCGCTTCCTGCTGGCGAGAGACATCTTGATCGCGGAGAATCTTGCGAACCTCGGGCGTCTCGGTCCTGGTCCCGCGCTCTGCGCATTGCTGCCTCTGTCCTTCAAGGGCACCGACGCGGCTCCGATGAGAGCTATCGCCTGGCGGTGACGGTCGGCGACGGCGCCGGTCGGCGGCGACTGCGCCGTCTGGCCACCAAGTGGAAGACCGTCTGGGCTACTCGGTCGCCGGAACCAGGGTGGTCGTCGTCGCGTTCTGTGAAGCGCTACCGGCGCCGCCATCTTGGCTCTGCGCGCCAGCGCTGAACGTGATCAAGGCCGGGTACCAAGGCGGGTTGTAGACGAGGGTGGGCTCGGCTCCCGTGGCACCCCTGAAAGTCAGGAGCAGGTCGAGCGAGGTGCCGTAGATGATGCTGCGGGCCTGCGGTCCCGACCGAGTGGGCTCTATGGTGCTGAGCACGTTGCCGATCTGGCACACGAAGTCCTCGGGATCCAAGCGCAGAGGCACCTGACCACGGTTTTCGACATGTACGTAGGCTTGATAGAAGGTGATGCCCGCGGCAGGAGCCACTAGGGCTTCGTCGCTGAGCCTCTGGGCGGGAGACACCGGCTGGAAAGCCGCTTCGAGGGACTTGACTGTGATGACTGCGTTCTCTACGGTGACACCGGAGCCTATACCCCCGACCACGTTGTCCGCTGAGTCCTCACTGACATCGTCGGACCCAGGCACAGCGTCATCCTTGCCCGAGCAAGCGGTCAGCCCGAAGACAGCCAAAGAGACCAACACGCATGCCGCTGCAAGTCGCATCATCGGGCGGCGAGCCAAGGCCCCAAAGCCCGTAGTGGTCTCCATCAGTCGCGCCTCCGGCAATCTCATAGCAAGTCAGTATATCCTCTACTCATGCACGGACGAATCCGGGTAGGCACGTGTTCCTGGACGGACCCCACCATGGTGCGGGCTTGGTACCCCACGTCCGTGCGTACGGCGGCGGATAGACTGCGATTCTATTCCAGCCATTTCGATACCGTCGAGGTGGATTCCAGCTTCTATGGCCTGCCCACACCGACGACCGCCGCTGCCTGGGCGGACCGGACCCCGGCGGGCTTCACCTTCCACATCAAAGCCTTCGCCATGCTGACGAGGCACGGGGTGCGACCCGAACAGCTCCCTCCGCCCCTGCGGGAGAGACACAGCTATGAATTGGACAGGCAAGGCCGCATCCTTCATCCCTCCAGAGATTTGCGCGAGGAAGCCTTCGCCCTCTTCGTCTCGGCGCTGGACCCACTCCGGGCGCAGGACAAGCTGGGTCTGGTGTTGATGCAGTATCCGCCCTACTTCGTCGCCAACAGCGCCAACCGCGATTACGTCTCTTACAGCGTTGGGCTGCTGTCGCCCCTCGCAGTGGCGGTCGAATTCCGGCACTCGTCTTGGCTGGAGGGCGAGACTGCGGCCGAGACGCTGGACCTCCTGGCCTCGCTGGACGCGTCCTACGTCTGCGTCGATGAGCCGAGACTCGAGGCCGCAAATGTTCTGCCGCCGCTGGCCGCGGTCACCGCCGACACCGCCTACGTACGCTTTCACGGGCGCAACGCCTCGACCTGGAACGCCAGCACCTCGTCGGCAGCTGAACGGTTCAAGTACTCGTACGCCGAGGAGGAACTCCAAGAATGGGTGGAGCCTGCCGTGCACATGGCCGAGCAGGCTTCCACCACCTATCTCATGTTCAACAACTGCTTCGCCGACTACGCTCCCAAGAACGCCCAGCAGATGCTCACCCTGTTCGACTCCGCACAGCAGACTGAGCCACCGCGCCCCGAAGAGTAGGTTTCTGCCGGTCGCACCGGCAGCTCCGGGCCCTCCCCACGTCAGACCTTGGGGAGCTTCTTTATGGCCTCTTTGATCTTGTCCTCCGGGTACGCGTAATCCTCGAGCTTGCCGTCCAGGTACGCGTCGTAGGCAGCCATATCGAAGTGACCATGCCCGCTGAAGTTGAAGAGTATGTTCTTGGCCTCGCCGGTGCGCTTGCATTCCTCGGCCAACTGCCGAACAGCAGCGAGCGCATGACTTGTCTCCGGGGCTGGGATCGTGCCCTCTGAGCGTGCGAACTCTACCGCCGCAGCGAAGGCTTCGGTCTGCAGTACCGACTGCGCCTCGACCAGGCCCAGATGGTAAGCATGCGACACCATAGGCGCCATGCCGTGATATCTCAGTCCGCCGGCGTGGATGCCGGGCGGGACGAAATCGTGACCTAGGGTATCCATCTTGCAGAGGGGGGTCAGTTTGGCCGTATCGCCATAGTCGAAGGCGTATACGCCTTTGGTCATGGTCGGGCAGGCAGCGGGCTCCACCGCGATACAGCGCGTCTTCTTACCCTTGGTGATGTTCTCACCCACGAACGGGAAGGCCAGGCCCGCGAAGTTCGAGCCGCCCCCCACGCAGCCGACGACGAAGTCCGGATAGGCCGCGGCCAGCTCCATTTGTTCGAGAGCCTCCTGACCGATCACAGTCTGGTGCAGCAACACGTGATTGAGTACAGAGCCCAGTGCGTAGTGCGTGTCATCGCGCTGAGCGGCCACTTCGACGGCCTCGCTGATGGCGATGCCCAGGCTGCCCGGTGAGTCCGGGTCCTCAGCCAGTATCGCCCGCCCGCTGGCTGTGGTGTCCGACGGGCTGGGGATCACTTCTGCCCCCCAGACACGGATCATGCTGCGCCGGTAAGGCTTCTGCTGGTAGGAGACCTTCACCATGTACACCAGGCACTCCATATCGAGCAGCTGGCAGGCCAGGGATAGCGCCGAGCCCCACTGACCCGCGCCGGTCTCAGTGGTCAGCTTGGTGACGCCTTCTTGCTTGTTGTACCAGGCTTGAGCCACCGCAGTGTTGGGCTTGTGAGAGCCGGCCGGACTGGCACCCTCGTACTTGTAGTAGATCTTGGCGGGGGTATCAAGGATCTTCTCCCACCGTGCGGCGCGCAGCAGAGGGGTGGGGCGCCAGAGCCGGTAGATGTCCCGCACTTCTTCGGGTATATCGATCATCCGCTCGGTGGACATCTCCTGCATGATCAGCGCCATCGGGAACAGGGGAGCCAGGTCGTCGGGCCCCGCGGGCTGATGAGTTCCCGGATGCAGCGGTGGAGGGGGGGGAACGGATAGGTCAGACGCTAGGTTGTACCAAGCGGTGGGTATCCTGTCCTCGGGCAGAAGGAACTTGATCGTCATGCCTTTCCTGCCTTTCGATGCTCATGTGGTCACGTGGACCTGCAAAGTAGCACAGGAGCAGGCGCCATGCATCGACAGGGGCCATCACGGGTATGCTAGGCAGTGCGCGGTAAGGCCCGCTACGCCCTGAAGGAGATGTGATGACCACCCTCCCCACGATGACGCCCGATTCCTTGGAGTTCGTCCTCCTTTCGTTCGAAGGACCGGACGAGTATTCCATGGCTGGCGGCCTCGGAGTGCGGATGCAGGAACTCTCGCTCGAGCTTGCGCGGCAGGGCTTTCGCACGCACTTGGTGTTCTTGGGTGATCCCCGCTTCCCCGAAGAGGAATCCCCTGTGCCCAACCTTACTCTGCATCGTTGGGCTCAGCGACTCTCGGCAGGATACGAAGCGGGCGTGTACGACGGCGAAGAGCCCAAGCTGATCGACTGGAACGCTGGAGTGCCCGAGTTTGTGGTCTCGCGGCTTGCAGCGCCGGCGGCGCATGCTGGCAGACTGGTCGCGGTGCTCGCGGAGGAATGGCACACCGCCTACTCGACCTGCGAGATATCGGACCGCCTGTGGGCCGAGGGCCTCCGGGAGGACGCGCTCATCCTATGGAACGCCAACAACATCATGGGCTTCGACCGCATCGACTGGGGGAGACTGGCCTACTGTGCGCAGGTCACGACGGTATCTCGCTACATGAAGCACATCATGTGGGGCAGGGGCGTCAATCCTCTCGTCATCCCCAACGGCATCCCCGCAGAGCAGATCAAGGATGCCGACCCTGCGCTGGTGGCCGGTCTCCGGCAGGCCTTTCCGGGGAGGCGACTCCTCTTCAAGATCGGGCGTTTCAGCCCTGACAAGCGCTGGTTGATGGCCGTGGATGCCCTGGCCAACGAGAAGGAACGCGGCCAGCCGACGGCGGCTATCTTTCGGGGCGGGTTGGAGCCCCACGGCCATGAGGTGCTGGGCCGCGCTCGCGCCCGGGGTTTGACGGTGAGAGATGTGGAGTTGGCCGACACCCAGGCCCGAGTGATCGAGCAGTTGAGCCAGATGCCCCGGGCGGATATCTACAATGTCACGAACTTCATGGGCAAGCCTGTCATCGCCTTGCTCTATTCCGGTGCGGACGCCGTGCTCGCCAATTCCGGACATGAACCCTTCGGCCTGGTGGGCTTGGAGGTCATGGCCGCGGGCGGCATCGCCTTTCTGGGCGCCACCGGTGAAGACTACGCGGTGTCGTTCTTCAACTCGGTCGTCCTGGACACAGACGACCCCCTTGAGATCAACGTGGCCCTTGACGTCCTCAGGTCTCATCCTGAGATGGGGCAGACGTTGCGGCAGGACGCCAAGAAGACGGCTCACACCTTCACTTGGTCCAATGTGATCGAAGACGATCTGCTCAACCGCCTGCGCTACGTCGCGCTCAACCAGTTGATCATATCGCCACCAGGGGAGAGCTCTCCGACGTCCGCCGGCCCAGGCGAACGGCTGCTGGACACGCAGGTGGCGCCGGTTCCGGTGCTCACTCAACCCGCCTCGACAGCCCCGGCTTCACCAGGGGTGCGCCCAGCGGGTAGCTCGCTGCCCTACTCAGGTGAGTACGTCGACGGACGCCTGTCTGTGCAGCCTCGCACCCCGGAGGAATGAGATGCGGGATGGCTGAGGATAGTGGCTGAGAATCTCGTCGTCTACTGCGTAGTCCACCAGCCCCGGCGGCTCCGGCTCCCGGCGCAAGTGATACCGGCGGATACTGCGCCTGAGGACATGGCGCAGTATCTCTTCGATGACGACATGAACCGCCGCTATCTGGAGAAGGTCACGCGCTGGTGCTACGAGCCTGCGACCGAGATGTTCATGGACCTGCTCGAGGCGGGGTTCAAGTTGAGCCTGGGCTTCTCCCTGAGCTTCCTCTGGCAACTGCAGCGATGGGACCTGGATCTAGCGGACCGCTTCCGTCAGCTTGTCAAACACCCCAACTGCGAGCTCGTGGGCGTGGAACCCTACCATGGCTTCAGTTTCGCCCTGGATGTCGACCTCTTCCAAGAGGAGATGCTGCGCGGCAAGGTCTTCGCGGAGACCTTCTTCGGCAAGCCCATCACGGTCACGGACACGACCGAGATGGTCATGAACAACGAGGTCTACTATGCGCTCGTCCAATCGGGCTACGGGGCGAGCATGCTAGACGGTCGTCCCTGGGTCATGGAGTGGAGGGAGCCCACCCACCTCTACAGCCACGGGGGGCGCGATCTGGCCCTATTCTGCCGCCACCACCAGTTGTCGGACGACGTGGGCTATCGTTTCAGCGACCGGAGCTGGCAGGGCTTTCCGCTACGCGCCGAGCAGTACGCGGCCCATATCCGCGAAGCCTGGGGTGATTTCGTCTTCATAGGATGGGATTTCGAGACCTTTGGCGAGCACCACCGGGTCGACTCCGGCATCTTCGACTTCATGCGCGCGCTGCCCGCGGAGTTCGCCAAGCAGGGTGTCTCGTGCCTGCTGCCTGGCGAGGCGCTCGAGCGGTTCGGCCAGACCGGCCTGCCCGACCTTCCTCTGCCGGAATTCGGCACCACTTGGGCCGGATCAGGTGGCATGGAGTTCTTCCTTGGCAATCCCTCGCAGCAGGCCATATTCCGCCTCATGCATTCAGTACTGGCCAAGGCGCGCCTGACGAGGGACCCGACCCTGAAAGACCTGGCTCTCTGGCTGCTGCAGTCCGACAACCTGCATCTCATCCAATGGGCTGGTCGGTCCGGCTCCGAAGCGGAGGTCTCAGCCTACTTCACCCCCGACGAGTGGTGGGACTTGGGACCGGACAAGATACTCACCGAACAACAACGCGTGTACACCAACTTCGTCAGGGCGATGGACAAGTATGTCTGAACCCCTGGACGTCGCCTTCGTCTGGCACATGCACCAACCCTACTATCGCTCTGCGCGCACAGGCGCGTTCGAGATGCCCTGGGCACGGATGCATGCACTCAAGGACTACTTGGACATGGTCCAGACGCTGGAGAAGTACCCGACCCTTCATCAGACCTTCAACCTGGTGCCCTCGCTCGTGGAGCAATTGCAGGACTACGCGTCAGGCGACTATGAGGATGTGTACTGGCGGCACACCGTTAGGCCCGCGGCCGAGCTCGGGCCCCAGGAGCGGGCTTTCCTGCTGGAGCGGATGTGCGAGCACAACGACCACCCCAGGGCGCGATCGCACCCCCGCTATCTCGAACTCGCCCACAAGCGGGATTCGCTGTCCCCCCAGGGCTGGGAGCTCGCTGCCCAGGCTTTCACCGTGCAGGAACTACTGGACCTGCAGATCTGGTTCAACCTCGCCTGGTTCGGCAGACGGGCCCAGACCGACGAAACGCTGCGTGCTCTGATCGAGAGGGGCAGTGGCTTCCGAGAAGAGGACAAACTCATCCTGGCGGAGGCGCAGGCCTCCGTCTTCAGGGACCTGCTACCCGCCTATCGCAGCGCTGCCGCGCGCGGACAGGTGGAACTCACCACCTCTCCGTACTTCCATCCCATACTGCCGCTGCTCTGCGACACCGACTCTGCGCGCATAGCGTCGCCCGGCCTGCGACTCCCGCCTCGGCGCTTCGCCCATCCCGAGGACGCCGCGGAGCAGTTGCGGGAGGCCTCGGCCTTGCATGAGAGGGTCTTCGGCAGCGTCCCCCGCGGGGTGTGGTGCTCAGAGATGGCCGTAGGCGAAGCGGTGATACCCCTCTTGTCCGACGCCGGTTTCGCTTGGACGATATCGGACGAAGCCGTGCTGAGACGCTCTGTGAGCGAAGTGACCACGCGTCCCTTGAACAGAAGACCCGCCGCCTTCGGGACACCCTACAGGCCGTATCGCCTGATCCGCGAAGCGGGCGAGGTGGATATCGTCTTCCGCGACCACACACTCTCCGATCTGATCGGGTTCACCTATCGCTCTTGGGGCTCACGCGATGCGGCTGCTGATATGATGACCAGGCTGCGAGATATCGGGCGCAGATCGGCGGGCCATCACGGAGCCCACTCTTCCACGCCGCTAGTGGTCATCGCTCTCGATGGCGAGAACGCCTGGGAGTACTACCCCAATGAAGGACGCGACTTCTTGTCCTACCTATATGAGGAACTCAGCGCGGATGAATCGGTGCGCTGTGTCACAGTCTCGGAACATCTCCGCGGATCGCCTGCGCGCCTGCGATTGGATTGGCTACATACTGGGTCGTGGATCTGTGCTGATCTGACCACTTGGTGCGGTACGGAAGCCCACAACCTAGCCTGGGACCAGCTCCACCAGGCGCGCGAGTTGGTCCAGCGCAAGCGACGGTCGGTCGCCAAGGCGCGCGATCGAGCCAAGCCCGGAGGCTCATCCACCGCCGGAGCACGCGAGACCGATCCGCTGAGCCCTGCGTCCGCAGACGAGGCTGCGTTGGCTGCGGCTTGGCGTCACGTACAGGTGGCTGAAGGAAGCGACTGGTTCTGGTGGTTTGGAGAGCACCACCATACGGAGCTCGATTCGGTGTGGGACCTTGAGTTCCGAGTCCGGCTCCAGGAGGTCTACCGTCTGCTGGGAAAGCCCGCACCGGCCGCTCTTCTGGCTCCATTATCGCAGGCTCCGCTCCCCATCAGCCAGACTGTGCCTTCTGGGTCGGTGCACCCGCAGATCGACGGAGTGTTCACCCACCCCGACGAGTGGGACCCGGCCGGATACTTGCTCCCTGCGACCACCACCGCGATGCAGCCTTCGGTCGCAGTGCAGGTGCACGAGGTGCGATTCGGATGGCACGAGCGGCGACTATGCCTCATGGCCCGCATCGATGGACAGTCGCTCCGACCGGGGCTGTGGTTCGAGGTCTGCGCGCACGGGGAAGGCGAGGACGCTCAGACGCTCCTGCGGGCGGTCTTGGAGGAGGACGGATCGGGTTCGCTTGCGTCGCTTCACGACGGACTGACCGCGGACAGCGTCGAGGTCGCTTGGAGTGAGATCGTGGAGATGGAGCTCCCCGCCGCCCCGCGGGAGCCGGATGGCGCGGGCCTTGATGGGTTGCTGGTACGTATCGGCGCAGAAGGTATGACGACTGTGGAGTTCCGCTCGTCGGGGGCGTTGGCCATGGGCGCGGGCCTGCTGTGAGCCTGACTCCCGAACAGTCGCTGGCAGAATACCGCCCCGACCTGGACGCCTTGCTCGCGGACCTTCCCGCATACCGCAAGCGTCAAGTCCTGGAGCACCTCATGCGCAACAACGCCTCCACCTTTGCGGAAGCGACTGCTCTGCCTGCCGAGCTCCGACAGGCATTGGACCAAGCCGGAGCAACCACACTGCAGACTGTCGCCACCCGCACCTCCGTCGACGGCACTCAGAAGCTGCTGCATGCCTGCACGGACGGCGCTCTCATCGAATCCGTTGTGATGCCCTACCGGAACAGGACCACCGCCTGCATATCCAGCCAGGCGGGTTGTCCTGTGGGCTGCGCGTTCTGCGCCACTGGTGCGGCCGGGTTCCGCCGCAATCTCTCCACGGCCGAGATCGTTGACCAGGTGCGCGCCGCTGCCTCCGCCTCAGTCGCTTCTGGGCGGCGCCTGTCCAATCTCGTGTATATGGGCATGGGGGAGCCGCTACTGAACCTGCAGGCCGTGTTGTCGTCGATACGGGTCCTCACGGACCCCTCAGGAATGGGTCTCGGACACCGTTCCATCTCCGTATCGACCGTCGGCATCCCCGCCGGCATGCTGCGCCTTGCGCGCGCCGAACCTCAGGTCAATCTCGCCGTCTCTCTGCATGCCTCTTCGGACAGAGTGCGGGAGTTGCTGATCCCGGCTGGTCACAGGCACGCGTTGTGGCAGGTGCTGGACGCTGCCTGGCAGCACTTCGAACTGACCCACCGCAAGCTCTTGGTCGAGTATGTCCTTCTGCGCGGCATCAACGACTCGCTGCAGGACGCAACACGCCTGGCCGAGCTGCTCCGAGGGCACGTAGTCACTGTCAACCTGCTGGCGTGGAATCCCGTGCAGGGCCGGCTCGACCCCGACAAGAGTGGCGCGGTGACCTCGAAGGGTGGCGCGGTGACCTCGAAGGGTGCGCGCGCGGGTGCGCCGAGGAACTTCCAGCCAACTCCACGGGCGATCGCTATGGCCTTCAGAGAAACGCTGGTGTCCAGAGGCGTAGAGACCACCGTGCGCGCCAGCAGAGGAGCCGATATCGAGGGGGCGTGCGGCCAGCTTGCCGGAAGAGAGCGAGCCTACTAGGGCCGATATCGCGCCCGCCCCAGCGACCCGGGGAGCCTGGCGCGGTGAAGACAGCAGCCTAGGTAAGATGGTCGGACCTAAAACTCTATACCCCTCTGTGCGGGTATACCTTGGTCGAACGCGTGTTTCACGCATTTCATCTCTGTCACGGTGTCAGCGGCGTCGATCAGTCCTGCTGGGGCATCTCTGCCCGTTATCAGCACCGAAAGGCGTGCCGGCTTGGTCTCCAGGAAGGCGAGAACCTCCTCCACCGTCACATACCCTTCCTTGATCGCGCAGTTGAGCTCGTCGAGGATCAGAAGCTCATGTCTATCGGACGACGCAAGCTCCTGAGCCAACCGCCACGCTTCTCGCGCGAGAGCCCGAGGCTCCTCAGGATCTTCCGCCAGCCACGTGAACCCAGACCCGATCCTGGTGAGTTCGATATTCGGTATGAGGGCGAGAGCCTTGGCCTCGCCGTAGTCCCAACTGCCCTTTATGAGTTGGACCACGGCAGTGTTCATGCCGTGCCCTGAGGCCCTGAGTGCTGCCCCGAAGGCTGCCGTCGTCTTGCCCTTGCCGTCTCCGGTGTGAACGATGACCCTGCCTTGGCCCAGCATGGCAGGAGCCTGACTATCCCTCTTCGGTCTTGGCCGAGGCGCGGTCGCCAGTCGCCACCGCCAGTGGCGCGGCCGTCGCCAAGTCACCAGACATCGCGCCCAGAGAGCCGGCCCGTGCCACTAGCGCCAACATGACATCTGGCGCGAAGGGGGCCAAGACCACCGTGAGCTTGTCGAACTCGATCCTCATGGTATCTAGGTATCCAGCTTGAACCTGCAGCCCAAAACGCTGGACGGTGGCTACTGTGTCGATGGCCAGGGCTGCGACGCTCGCCGTGTCCACACCCTCGTGAGAAGCGCGACTGATCACCAACCCTTGGTCTGACACTAGTAGGGCCGCCTGCATCCCGGGGATTGCGAGATACTCGGCGAGGGCCTCCTTGAGGGGGTCGTCCTGCTGAACTTCACCCTGTGCGTCCACTCAGACCTCCTCTTCGATACCGGCGTCGGAGAACTGCGCCTTCAAGAGCGCGGCCGTACGTTCCGCCTGTGCCTGATCGGAGTAGCAGATCTGAAGCCCATCGGGCTGAGCGGCTATCTCAGACACGAAAATGCTGCTTCTCTCAGGCATCCGACCGTCAT
Source organism: uncultured Actinomycetes bacterium (assembly GCA_963718375.1). GTDB lineage: Bacteria > Actinomycetota > Thermoleophilia > RBG-16-64-13 > RBG-16-64-13 > RBG-16-64-13. Next base: position 1,330,613 of record CAVQZD010000005.1, read on the forward strand.
CCGAAGACGCCATCAGACCTTCCACGGGCCAGGACAACATAGAGTCCCCCGCCAGAAAGAGGTCGTTAGTCTCTGCCCGGCTGAGGTTCACCTTAACAGAGACCGCCCACCGATCTGGTCCGGCTTGGTGGCTGATCACAGTCGAGTAGCCCATGTGTCAATCATATAGCAAGTCGAGGTGTGACACCCTGAACCGAGTGTGCCCCGCCTAGGACTGAAGAGCCCGAGCGATACGACGAAGCTCGTCGTCGTCGTTGAAGGCCACCTCAACCACACCACCCGAGCCTCTGGTCTTGACCCTGGCTGTGAGTCCGAACAGGCTGGCGAACGACTCCCTGATCTCGTCGACGAGTTGCGCATCGACTGCGGATTCCGGCTTCATGCTCGCGGGTCTGGCGATTGCGGAGGCGCGTCTGACCTCCTCCTCCACCTGTCTCACCGACCATCCCTTGTCAACGGCCTTACGCGCCAATTGAAGCTGCTTGCCCTTTTCGGAGAGGCCGAGCAGGGCACGCCCGTGGCCCTCACTAAGCACTCCGCTAGAGAGCGACTCTTGGATCGGCGCCGGCAGATCGAGCAGACGGACTTTGTTGGCGATGGCCGAGCGGCTCTTGCCCACCCGGGCGGCTAGACTCTCCTGGGTGACGCCCAAGTCCTCCAACAGCACCTTCAGCGCGTAGGCTTCGTCGACAGGGTTGAGTTCCTGACGGACCACGTTCTCGACCAGAGCGAGCTCAAGGCTCTCGACATCGGTAGCCGTCCGCACGATAGCCGGAATAGCAGTGAACCCAGCCTTCTGCGCTGCTCGCCAACGACGCTCGCCGGCGATTATCTCGTAGCCGCCCTCGACAGACCGCACGATAATCGGCTGCACTATCCCTACCGCCGCGATCGAGGAGGCCAGTTCGTCCAGGGGAGCCGCGTCGATGGCCCGACGCGGTTGACGCGGGTTGCGCCGGATCTGACCGATCGGCAGATCGATCACCCCGGTGGCACTCGCTTCCGCGTGCTCGTCTGAGATGTCCGGTCCGACAGACGCTCCAGCTTCGCCCTCTTCGCCCAGCAAAGCGGCGAGGCCTCGCCCCAATCCCGTCTTCTTAGCCATGTTCGACGACCTCCATCGCAAGGTAGAAATAGGCGTCAGAGCCTGCGCAGCTTGGGTCCAAGACCGACACCGGGACTCCGTGACTAGGTGCCTCCGCCAGGCGCACATTCCGCGGGACTATGGTCTTGAAGGTGAGTTCGGGAAAGTGCCTGCGTATCTCTTCTTCGACATCTCGCGCGAGCATCGTCCGGTTGTCGACCATCGTCAGGGCGAGTCCCGCGATCTTGAGATCCGGGTTCAGCCGTTCCTTCACCGCTGCGATCGTGGACATCAGCTGAGCGAGTCCCTCCAGCGCGTAGTACTCGGTCTGGACCGGGATCAGCACCTGGTCCGCCGCCACAAGAGCATTCACGGTGAGAAGCCCCAAAGATGGAGGACAATCCACGAAGATATACCGGTAAGTGGAGCTCGGGCCCCCAGGGTCTTTGAGCGCCTTCTTGAGACGGAACTCCCTATCCTCAAGGTCGGGCAGCAGCACTTCAGCGCCAGCCATATCCGAGGATGAAGGTACTACATCCAGGCCTTCCACGGCGCAGGTACGCGTGACCTCCGCCACGGTCTTATCGCCCAGCAAGACATCCAGCATAGCCGGTTCTCCGCTGTGGACGCGTACGCCCAGCCCGTGCGACGCGTTCGCCTGCCCATCCATGTCCACGAGCAGGACCCGCTCCCCCGACTGCGAAATGCTGGCGGCCAGGTTGATTGCTGTCGTGGTCTTCCCGACGCCGCCCTTCTGATTGGCGATAGCGTAGATCAAGGTACTGCCTCTCCTGTCGGCTCAGCTGCTCTACTGCCCAAGAGGCCGCTTCTGCGGCACTCCTGCTCGACGGGGATACGTCGCGGGCGTCGCCTTCGTCTTCTTGGCGACATAGACCATCCGGTCCCGTGCGCCTGCGAAGGGATGCAGTCGGATCGCGTCCATGCCCTCGGCACCAAGTATACCCAGGGCGGTAACTGAGTGGGTGCGCTCTTGGTTTGATATGACGCCTTTCATTGCGACCATGTGTCCACCCAGCCGGACCAGGGGCAACGAGTACTCGGCCACCACCGGCAGAGACGCCACAGCCCTGGAAACCACCACATCGTACGCTTCTCTGGCCTGGGTCCTGGCCAGATCCTCGGCACGCAAGCAACGTACCTGCACGTTTGGCAGTTCAAGAGCGGTTGCGGCGCGAGCTGTGTACTCACATTTCTTGCCGATGGAATCGACGGCCGTCACTTCGCTCCCGGGCAAAGCCAAGGCAAGCATCAGCGCGGGCAGGCCCCCACCAGAGCCCACGTCCGCGATAGACGCGGCTGAGCGGACCATGGGGAGTTCGAGGAGCGAAAGCGAATCAAGGAAGTGGACCCGTTCGATCTCTGCCGGGTCCTTGATCCCTGTGATGTTGAGAGGGGCCTCCAATATGAGGTCACCTAGCGAGGCGAGCCGTGATTGCGCGAGTTCGTCCAGCCCGTATCTCGCATAGTCCTCTCCGTGAGCCAACTTCATGCGGTGCTCGACTTTTGGTTGTCGCGTGGCTGCACAAGCCCGACGGCGATACCGGCCCTTCTATCACGATGAAGATGCACCAATAGTATGGACATGTCTGCGGGGGAGACACCTGGGATGCGTGACGCTTGGCCTACCGTACACGGGCGGATGCGAGCGAGCTTGTCCTTGGCTTCGTGGGTGAGCCCGGTCAGGCCCTCGTAGTCGAATCCAGGCGCTATCGGCAGGGTCTCAGTGGCACGGCGCTTCTTGATGTGCACCAGTTGCCGCCTGATGTACCCGTCATATCGCGCTTGCAGGTCCAACTGCTCGCTGACTTCCGGGGTCACTCCATTGAAGCGCTCTCTGTCCTTAAGGTCCATGAGTTCGATCAAATGCTCGAAAGTCACCTGCGGCCTGCGAAGCACCTTCGCGGCGCTCTGCACTTCCTCCAACGGGTCGGTCCCCAGGGCCCGGAGCGCCACGGCGGTCGCTTCTTCCGGATGAATGGAGACCTGCTCGAGCACTTCTTGGTACACGGCGACCATGCGCGTCTTCTCCTCCACAGTGGCCAGACGTTCGCCACTCACCAGTCCCAGGGAGTGGCCCAGCGCAGAGAGGCGCAGAGAGGCGTTGTCGTGACGGAGAAGCAGTCGGTGCTCGGCCCGCGAGGTGAACATCCGATATGGTTCGTCCACGCCCTTCGTGACCAAGTCGTCGATCAACACGCCGATGTATGCCTGGTCACGCCCTAGGATGAAGGGCGCTTCGTCTTGCGAGTAGAGTGCCGCGTTGATGCCGGCCATCAGCCCCTGCGCAGCAGCCTCCTCATAGCCGGAGGTGCCGTTGATCTGGCCGCAACTGAACAGACCCGAGACGGCCTTGGACTGCAGACTGAGCGAGAGTTGCTGGGGGGGAAGATAGTCGTATTCCACTGCATATCCGGGGCGCACCAACCGCGCCCCCTCCAGACCGGGAGTAGCCTGAATGATCTGCTCCTGGACGAATACCGGAAGACTCGTGGTCAAGCCCTGGAGGTACATCTCCTTGGTGGTCACTCCCTCAGGCTCCACGAAGACCGGGTGGCTATCCCGCTCGGGGAAGTTGATGAGCTTGCGGTCGATCGACGGACAGTACCGCGGACCCTTGCCACTCACTGAGCCACTCTTGAGTGGACTGAGATGCAGGTGTCTGGACACCACGTCGTGAGTCTTGGCGGTCGTGCGTGTGAGATAGCAGGGCAACTGACGGCGGCGAGCCGGCATTTCCCAGTGCGAGAAGTGAGCTGGAGATGCATCCCCATCCTGGCGCCGCATGCGCTCCGGGTCGATGGTGGTGCCATCTATGCGTGGGGGCGTGGCAGTCTGAAAGCGTGCGAGCTCTAGGCCCAGACCCTCGAGACACGCCGAGAGTCTTAGGGCCGGCAGCTCTCCGACCCTGCCCGCGGCGTAGCTGCGGTCACCGACAACGACCTTGCCCCGCAAGAAGGTCCCCGTGGCCAACACCGCCGCCCGGCACGCCAGGCGACGGCCGTCACTCAGGCGGACCGCCGTGATTGTTTCACGTGAAACATCCAGCGCTTCGGCCTCCCCTTCTAGCAGGTCAAGACCGGGGGTGCGCCGGAGGGCCACTTTCATCCAATCCTCATAGAGCCTCTTGTCGGTCTGCGCTCGAAGCGCACGCACCGCCGGACCCTTGGATGTGTTCAGCATCTTCATCTGGATGAAGGCCCGGTCGGTATTGCGCCCTTGTTCACCCCCTAGCGCATCTACCTCTCTGGTCAGCTGACCCTTCCCCACTCCGCCCACCGCCGGGTTGCACGGCATCAAAGCTATGTTGTCCAGATGAAGGGTGATGAGCGCAGTACGACGCCCCATCCTTGCAGCAGCCAGTGCCGCCTCACAACCGGCGTGGCCTCCACCGATCACCACTACGTCATACCGAGACATCGTCCTACCCACGTGCCCCACCAAACAACAAGACCCGCGCCACGGCTAGGCCCGTCGATATACCCGCCTCCAAGCTCTCGACGTACTCCTTGGCCCCGGCAGTCCTTCCGGTGATCCACACCGGTACGGGCTCCTTGCGTCCCATGACGCTGCCCGTCTCATCGACGTTCGCCACCGCGAGTCCACTCGCCATGTGACCGGGCCTTATCATCACCCCGAGTACAAGACCCGTCCTGGTGCGTCCTTCAGCCTCATCGCTCAGTTGCCCCGCGTACTCCGGCGCGACTGCCAGCTGTCCCGTCGCGATCCCATCCGGTAGCGCCACTACGACCCGCGAGCCGCCCTCCCCGTCTTCGGTCCATACCTCTCGAGCCCACAGCTCGTCCTCATCGTATGGCGATGGGGGCCCCTCCGCACCCACCCCCAGCGGCGACTTCCTTGCTCTCTCCAGCTGGACCGCCTCTAGTCCGCGGCGGCTAGGTAGCCCGCGCCGATTCCTCTGCGGTCCCGGTCCGCGCCCCGTCCCCTCGCTTCCTCCGAGTGCACCCCCCCGGTAGGTCGGCCCCGCCCCGACGCCAGCGTACACCAACTCGGCACCCATTCCGCGCAGGCATGATTCCAGCCCGCCCGCGCGCGACGTACCATGCTTGTCCGCACCGGCTCCCGCATTCTCGCGATGCGCGCCCCCCTGAGGCGCCGGGTCGCTCAGCCCCAACCCTACCGCGACCACCGCCGCGTCGCATTCAAAGGTCTCCCCGAACGCGGTCTCCACCTCCACCGCGCCGCGGACCACCCCATGCGCGGGTCCGCGGCAGTCCGACCCCACCTTCAGACCCACCACCAGACCCTGCCTCAGCGTCAGACCCTCCACGCTCTCGAGCGCTTGCTTCATCCCTATGCTCAGAAGTCGCCTGTCCACCAGACTCAGCCCGCCGTCAGCAGAACGGAGCATTGCCGCCGCCCAGGCCTCCTGCACCGCGTGGGGCAGGCCACTCACAGCACGTGTCAACCTTGCTGCCCCGGCACCGGCGTCCCGCACTTCTGGGCCAAAGGAAGGCTCACACACATGATCCAGCGCCGCACTCACAAGCGTCACTTCCGCCCCCGCTTCCGCGAGCACCGCCGCACAGGCGCACCCCGCCACCCCGGCACCGATAACGACGACCCGGCGACCCGGGCGCCCGTGCACCGCGTCAGCCAGTGCGCTCATACCCGCCACTCGGGCCATCGCTACTTACCAAGACAAAAGCGTCCGAAAATCTCGTCAAGAAGGTCCGCACTCAGATCCTCTCCAGTGATGCGACCTATGGCCTCCGCCGCCGCCCTGACATCGTCCGCTACCAACTCTTCTCCTACACCCTCGCCCGCGGCCGCAAGCGCTCGCTCCACGCACATCGTGGCTTCCGCCACCAGGTCCCTCTGGCGCTCACTCACCAGTATCGGCTCGTCCAGTTCCACCGCGCCCCCGGTCACGATCGCCCCGATGAGCTCGCGCAGATCTTCAATACCATCTCCCGTGAGAGCGGACACCTCTCTCGCCCAGACCTTCTCGCTGTCTGCGCACTCTAGCCAAGAGCCGCTTCCCCCAGGAGCCCCACCCGCGGCAGCGCTCATCTCCTCGAACGCGCGACTGCCGGCCCCCACCAGGTCCGCCTTGTTGCCGACCAGCACGCACGGACGCCCGCCGGCCAGCTCTGTCAACTCTGCCCCTCCATCGCGATCCGTGTCCGCCAGATCGATGACCGCCAATACCAGGTCGCACGCCTGCAGGGCCTGCAGGGAACGCTCTATACCCATCCGTTCCACACCCTCTCCGTTCGACCTCAGACCGGCCGTGTCGACCAAACGGATCAAGACGCCCGCTATCTCGAGCTGTTCCTCCACCGTGTCCCGCGTCGTGCCCGGCACGTCCGAGACGATAGCTCTCTCCCTCAACGCAAGCGCATTCAGCAGAGAGCTCTTGCCAGCGTTGGGCTTCCCCACGATGGCCACTTTAACCCCATGCTCGAGCGCGCTCCCCAGAAGAGCCGTCGCGCACAGCTCTCTTAGCCTGCCGCGCACGCGCTCAAGCGCCTCCATGGTCGACCCCCAGTCGACCTCATCCACGTCCTCGTCACTGAAGTCCACGCAGGCCTCGATGCCTGCCAAGATCGTCACCAGGTCCCCCCGCAGGAGACTGAGGCGTCGAGAGAGCCCGCCGCCCAGTTGTTGTAGAGAAGCGCGCAGAGCACCCCGGCTGCGCGCAGCAACCACCGCAGCCACGCTCTCCGCCTGGGCCAGATCGATCCTTCCGTTCATGAACGCGCGACGAGTGAACTCTCCGGGTTCAGCGATTCGCGCCCCCAGACCGACCAGCACCTGCAGGACGCCTCGGACCGCCAGCACCCCTCCATGGCAATGGATCTCGACCACGTCTTCCCTGGTATAGGACCGAGGCGCCCGCATCACCCCGACCAGGACCTCATCCACGATCTGTCCACTATCCGGGCCCACGACGTGGCCATAGGTCAGAGAAAAGGTCTGCGCCGACCGAATATCGTCGCCCGCATGTGTCTTGAACGTCCCGGCCGCGATGGCTATGGCCTCCGGGCCGCTCATCCTGACTATGCCGATCGCCCCAGATCCCGCGGCCGTGGAGATGGCCACGATAGTGTCGCCCTCCTCAGACACCCCCGCGTCCACACCGATGACCTCCGGAGGCAACCCCACCTTGCTACCTCATGGGGCCGGGGAGATGACCACCGCCCGATTCGGTTCCCGACCCTCGCTGGCCGTCGTAACATCGTCCCTGTCTTTGAGCACAACGTGGACGATCTTCCGCTCGGCCGACGTCATCGGGTTGAGCTGGCCGGGCCGGCCTCGCTTGGCTACCTCGTCGGCCTTGCGAACGGCCACCCGCTCGATCTGATTGCGGCGTCTGGCTTTGTAGCCCTCAGCGTCGACGTCCACGTGCTTGCGAGGGCCTCCGCCTGGGAAGGCCGCGATGCCCGCTAGGTACTCCAACGCGTCCAGCGTCTGTCCGCGCCGACCTATCAGTATCCCGAGATCGTCTCCGCTGATGTCCACCGATATCTCGTCCTCGTTCTCGGTGATCTTGATGTGCGTCTTGAGGCCCATGCTCCACAGGACCCGTTCCACGAAGTAGCGCAGTCGAGTGGCGACCGGCTTGTCCAAAGCCATGTCGTCTTCGGAGCCCTGGTAGGCGCCAGCCCACTCTTCGTCAGCCCCGTATGAGTCCTGTTCGTCCTCGTCCGAATACTCATCTCCAAGCAGCTCACCCGGCTGCGCGTCCTTCTCGGGGCCGTAGAAGTCGAACTCATCCCCCACCAGAGCGACTTCTACAACAGCGTCCACAGCACCCACGCCCATGAACCCTTCTTCGGGCGGGATGACGATGGTCAGCTCGTACTGGTCTTCCTCCAGCTCACCCGGAGCAAAGTCGAGTTCAGCAAGCGCGCGCTGGGTGGCGAGTTCCACCGTGCGCCCACTCGCCCGTGCTACTTGTTGTCTTGCCCTCTTCTCATTGCCTGATGGCACTGTTCACCCCTCCGCGATCTACCGGCGCTTGTTCGACCGCTTGCCACTTGGTCCTGACTTCTTCGGCTGGGGACTCTTGCCCGGAGCAACCTCCGTCGTCTTCGCGGTATCCGAGGTCCGTCCTCCGCCCTTGCCCTTTGCGGCCTTGGCGGCGGCTAGGGCCTTGTCCTTTTCAAGCACTGCTTGGGCGGCTACGGGCACCGGCATCACCTTTTCGGCGACGTACTGCTGCGCCACACTCCACAGGTTCGTCGTGAGCCAGTACAGCATCAGTCCAGCCGGCCATTTGTATATGTAGCTCATGAGGCCGAACAAGAGCGGCATGGCGAAGGCGATATTGCGCTGCTGCCCCGAGCTCTTGCGGCTCATCTGCCATGACGAGGCAAACTGGCTGGCCATGTACGCCAACAGCAGCAACAGATTGAACTTGGTGATGTCCGCTATCCAAAGCCAGGAAACCGGCTCCGCGTGCCATACCGTGGAGAACGCTCCCGCGTTGATGTAATCGTTGACCGACCCTTGGTCTCTTAGCATGTAGTAGAGGCCCAAGAAGACAGGGAGTTGGAGTAACAGCGGCAGACAGGACCCGAAGGGGCTCACCTTGTTCTCCCGGTAGAACTCCATCACCTTCTGGTTCATTACTTCGCGGTCGTCTTTGTACTTCTCCTGAAGCAGCTTGATGTGTGGCTGCAGCGCCTGCATCGCTCTCATGCTCTTGATCTGGCGCCACGTGAGAGGGATGAGGGCGATGCGGATGATCACAGTCAAGACGACGATGGCCCAGGACCAACTGATGCCCAGCGTCTCTTGCAGGAACTCAAGGATAGTGAAGAAGAAGTTGCTTAGAGCCGACATGATCTAAGCGGCCCTGCCATTCACTCTATAGGCAGCGCCGCCGCGGCGCCGCCCGAAGACCGTCTGCCTCTCGACCGGGTCGTAGCCGCCGTAGCTCATCGGGTTGCAGCGCAGAACCCGCCAGGCCGCCAGTACCGCGCCCCGCAACACTCCGAACTCCCGCAGGGCTTCGATCGCGTACTGTGAACACGACGGGTGGTACTTGCAGGAGCTTGGCAGCAAAGGTGACAACACCTTCTGGTATCCCCGCACCACGAGGATCAGCAAGAACGCGACCGGATTAGAGCGACGCTTCACCCGGTGACTCGCCCTTCTTCTTGGGGCCCGCCAAGAGAGGCCTTGCGAAAAACCTCCACCATCTTCTCCTTGACCGCTCCTAAGCCGCCCGTCTCCATTAGCTCTATCATCGGTGTCCGCGCGACGAACACCAAGTCCATATCGCCCGATAGCGAATCGCTGCATGCCCTGTACCCCTCACGCAGCACTCGCTTTATCCCGTTCCTCTCGACCGCGCCACCGAGCCGCTTCGACACCGAGAACCCCACCCGCGGCCCCTCGACAGTCTCGGCGCCGCTCACCTCGGGTCGCTCAAAATAGTATAGGACTAGGTACCTGTTCGCGACACTCCGCCCCGCCCGATATGCACGGGTGAAGTCGTCAGAGCGCGTCAGTCGGCCTCGAGACCGATTCACCGTTGCTACGCAGACAGTCGCTTGCGACCCTTCAAACGTCTGCGCTTGATGACGGCCCGGCCCGCGCGCGTGCTCATACGCTCCCGGAAGCCGTGTGTCTTTTTGCGCTTACGCTTGTTGGGTTGGTACGTCCTCTTCATATTCCCTCACTTGATTCGGGACGACAGCACGGTCGCGAACAATCATGCCGCGTACCAGTGCGCTAGAAGTGCGGTCATTCCGCTACACAGCCGAGCGCCGCAGTATACCAACTGGCGCAACCGGCCGTCAAACAAGCGACCCGTGGTACACCCGTGGCATCGCCCACCCAGGCGCTCCCGCTCCAAGCGTACACAGCCTGCTGTGGATACTGTGGATAGACCAAGGTGGGCCCCCTGACCATGCCCTAAGCCTGCCCACAGGCTGTGGAACCGGCCCGCCGCCCGGCCGCCACGGGCGCACCCTGAGCGCCGATCCCGCTGCACCAAGTGCCGGACCGATCACCGTTCTCCCCCGAATCGACCTTCTCGGGCGTCTGCCACGTGGCGCCCTCACCACCAGAATCCCCGTGAACAAGCCAGATTCTCCTCCGCTTCACCTCCCACGAAATCTCTTTCCCCATTTTCAACAGAAAAGCGGGTGTATGCGAGCTTCGCGTTCCATCGTTCTCCCCCTTTTGCACAGGTGTGCATAGACCTGTGGATAATCCTGCGCTTTTGCCTGCAAACTGGTAGTCCCAACACCCGGCACGCCCAACGGCCCGGGACGCTTCCTAGCCTAAAGCATTGCTCTTTCCGGACTTGCCCGACCCGCAGGGCTGTGGAAAAAGCGTCCTGACCTGGGTACAATGGCGCGGGGCTTCCGACACGTTTCCGGCACGCACGCGCTCAGTCGATCAAAGAGGACGCCGTCGCCCTGTGACAGCTAAAGGTCCAACTCGTTCTTCCACCCCCGCTCCCTCTACCCCGGATGCTCCTGGCTTCGGGGAGGGGCAAGGGGACCCTCCGCGCATAGCTGTCTACACAGAGCCACACTCTCCACCTGTGGTATTCCCCATGCCCGCGCCTCCTAGCGGCGCCGCCTCGCTACCCGATCTCATCGAGGGGATGGCGGCCCGCGCCCACACGCTCGCCCAGGAGCAGGGGGGCCAGATGCCCCTGGGGGTCTTCAGAGAACTCATCGCCAACTTGGTCCATGCCTCCTTCTCGGATGTCATAGTGACTATTCTGGACGGCGGCAACACTGTGCGTGTAAGTGACAGGGGCCCCGGTATCCCCGACAAGCAGGCGGCCTTGCGGGCCGGCTTCACCTCAGCAGACTCCTCAGTCAGGCAATACATCCGCGGAGTGGGCTCGGGCTTCTCCGTAGTCATCGAGATGCTGAGCAGCATGGATGGCTCGCTCGAGATAGAGGATAACCTGGGTCGCGGCACCGTCGTCACCGCCCGGCTGCCCTCGCCCGACGAGAACTCTCTCGCGCCCACCGCGCTCCCGTCCTATAATCTCCCGGAGAGGCAACTCAAGACTCTGCTCTTGACGGTGGAGTTGGCTCCCGTGGGTCCGACTCAGGTCGCCCGGGAGTTGGGGGTGTCCACGTCGACGGCTTACCGCGACCTCGTCTCCCTCGAAGAGGCAGGCTACGTGGCGTCGGCAGACTCCGGCCATCGTTCGGTCACCGATCAAGGGCTGGCCTACTTGACCAGCGTTATCTAGTTGTATGACGCTTCCCCTCGTGGCACCATCCACGCAGGGGCGACGGCTGCAAAGGGGCGGGGAGGACTAGTGGAGAGAAGAAGCGGCGACCCCATCTGGGAACAGGCTCTAGACCTCATCGCCGCCCAGGTGAACGAGGGGACCTTTCGCATCTGGTTCGAACCTACCGTTGGTCTGGGTCTCGCCGACGGCACCTACTCGGTAGGGGTGGCCTCCGACTTCGCCCGTGACTGGATAGACTCCAGGTTTCGCACACTGATATCCGACGCGATCTCACAGGTCGTCGGAGAGCCCACTGCCTTTGAGATCGTGGTGTCACCCTTGTTGGCCCACCCACCACAACAAGACGCCCTTAAGGCCGCGCCCGTCCGTGACTCCGGCAACGAAGCCGGCTCGGCCGCGCCTGGGCCCGCGGGTCACATACCCCTCCCCCGTCCTGCTCCCTCCAAACGGACCCATGTTCCCGTCGCGCCTCACGCCGAGGTCCCCGCGTCAGCGCCTGGCTCCTCTGCGGCACAAGGCGATCCTATACTGGCGGCCGGGCTCATGGCCAAGAACACTTTCGACTCCTTCGTGGTCGGCCAGTCTAACCGTTTCGCCCACGCCGCCGCGCTCTCTGCCGCAGAGCAACCTGGCACCCAGTACAACCCACTCTTCATCTATGGCGGAGTGGGGCTGGGCAAGACCCACTTGCTCCAAGCCGTCGGCAACTACGCTCTCCGCAACCACACCGACCTCAAAGTGAAGTGCCTCTCCATCGAGACCTTCACCAACGACTTCATCAACTCTCTCCGTGACGACAGCATCGAAGGCTTCAAGAACCGATACCGCACAATCGATGTACTACTCATCGACGATATACAGTTCTTGCAGAAGAAGGAACAGACCCAAGAGGAGTTCTTTCACACCTTCAATGCCCTCTACGACGCGCAGAAGCAGATAGTCATCACCTCGGATCGTCCACCCAAGGGACTCGCCGCTCTTGAGGACCGCTTGGTTTCCAGGTTCGAGTGGGGGCTGACCACAGATATCCAACCCCCCGATCTTGAGACTCGCGTCGCGATCCTCCGCAGGAAGGTGCGAGCCGACGGCATCACTTTGGCAGACGAGGATGTGCTTACCCTGATCGCTTCCCGAGTGCCGACTAACATCCGCGAACTTGAGGGGTGTCTCACCCGGGTGGTCGCTTTCGCTTCCTTCACCAAGCGACCGATCGATGTGTCGCTGGCGACCGAGGTCCTTAAGGACATACCAGAGACCCCCGCCTCAAGAGTCACTATCGATATGATCCTGTCCGCCGTGGCGGAAGCCACCGGTGTGTCAATCACAGAGATGACGGGGGACAAGCGCTCACGTTCCGTTGTCGAGGGTCGCCATTTGGCCATGTATCTAGCGCGGGAGTTGACCGACGCGAGCCTCCCCAAAATAGGTGACCGCATCGGTGGCCGAGACCACACCACCGTGCTTCATGCTGTCGAGAAGATCACGAGACTACTCCGCGAAGACCGGGACATGTACAACCGAGTCCAGCGACTGACCACCAAGATCAAGAGCACGAGATGATCGGTTTCCCACAGCCCCCTGTAGAAAGCCGGTGGACCGCCTGTTCAAACAGTCGTCGTCTTCTCCCTCTTGGCGGTTCCCCCGCTGTTTGCGTTGGGCTCTCCCCAGTCTCTGCACACCCCTTCCCCCAACGCCGCTGGCCCTTCTTCGCTCCCACGGTCATGTCTCCTGACTCTCCACATCTTCCACAACCCCTATTACACCGACTATATTCTTTTCTAAAGATTAATAATGATAGTAGCGACAGACGCTCCACCCACCGCAACACCGAGGAGTCCTGATGAGACTTATCACCACTAAGCAAGCACTCGTCGACTGTCTTGGCATCGTGAGCAAGGCGGTGTCGTCGCGCACGTCGATCCAAGTCTTGTCTGGTGTGCTGCTCGAGGCGAGCGAAGAAGGCATCGTCTTGTCTGCGACCGATATGGAGATATCTATTAGAGCTCCATTGCTGGGCAGGGTGGAGAGACCAGGGTCTCTTGTGGTGCCGGCGCGCATAGCCGCGGACGTCGCGCGCAGCCTCCCAACGGGGGACGTGACTCTCGAACAAGCGCCGGGGGACGCCCAGATGGAGATCACAGCGGGAGGGTCGGTCTTTGATCTCCACTCGTTGCCTTCGACAGACTTCCCGCAACTTCCAGTGTGTGTTGGCGAAAGGTTCACGGTGGACAAGGCGGCTTTCACCGAGACCGTGGATCACGTGGCCCCTTCGGCCTCTCGCGACGAGACCAGGCCGGTCTTGACGGGCGTGCTCATCCAATTCACCAAGACCTCAGTACGCATGGTGGCCACCGACAGTTATCGATTGAGCGTGAAGGAGACCCCACTCCAGTCCTCCGTTGCCTCGTCGGTCGAGGTGATAATCCCGGCGCGCACCCTCATGGAGCTCTCTCGCATAGCCGCCGGCGCGCCCGACGACACCATCAGCATCTTGCCCACGGAGAATCAGATCCTCTTCGAAGTAGCGGGCATCTCCTTGGTGTCTCGTCTCATCGACGGCCAATTTCCCAACTACAGACAACTCATCCCAGAGACTTTCGATCACGAGGTCGCAGTGGATCACGATGAACTCTTGGAGGCCGTCAGACGCGTAGGCCTCTTGGCACAGAAGAACACACCGTTGCGTCTCCGCTTTGCAGACAACAGCCTTTCTGTATCCGCCGAGTCGCAAGATGTCGGCAAGGCGAAGGAAACCATCCCCATCCAATATGACGGCGAAGAGCTCGAGATCGGGTTCAACCCCGAATTCCTGGAAGCTGGAGTTGCGTCGGTCAAAGAATCCCCTGTGTACCTGCGGTTCATAAGTCCGCTGCGGCCTGGTCTTCTGAAGGGGGTCGAGGAAGACTTCCTGTACTTGGTGATGCCCATTCGACTGAACGACTGATATGCCGGCCACTGCCGATCACCCGTCGGCAGCACAGTTGCCCGAACCGGTGACCGCCCGCCTGCCCATCACCCTCGGGCAGTATCTGAAGCTGGCTGGTATCACAGCAACAGGAGGCGAGGCGAAGTACCTTATCGTCTCCGGGCAAGTGGTCGTGAACGGCGTGAAAGAGACGAGGAGGGGGCGCCATCTCGAGGTGGGTGACACCGTAGGCGTCGCGGGTAAGACGACCACCGTCGTCGCTGGGCCCACCGCCGAAACCTCGCCACCGGCCTAGAGACACCCATGCTCGTCCGACGCCTTGCCCTCACCAACCTCCGCAGTCGTCCGACGCTCTCGGTGGACCTCAGACCCGGGGTCAACATCTTGGTGGGGCCCAACGGAGCCGGAAAGACAACGGTGCTCGAGGCGCTCGCGTTGGCGTTACACGGCGAGCCCCTCAGGGGCGGCTCGGTGCGCGACCTGATCACCCACGGCTCGGACCACCTACGTGTGGAAGCCGAACTTGACGGGGAAGGTGCGTCAGTCGTGGCAGCCGTTGCGCATTCGCGGGACGGCGAGAAACGGGCGACGGCCGACGGAGCGGTGCTGGCTGACTTCGTGCGTTGGCGCGATGCTCTGCCGGTGCGCACGTTCGTGCCCGACGACCTTCGTCTCATCAAAGGCAGCCCACGCCGGCGCAGGGTGTACCTCGACGCATTGGCGGCAAGGCAAGACCCTGAGTACACAGACCTACTCAGGCAGTACGAGGAAGCGCTCACACAGCGCAACGTGCTGCTCCGCATCACTCGGCAAAGCGGCCAAGACTCTGAGTTCGGGCCCTGGGAGGAGATCCTGGCGCAGACCGGCTCGGTGGTGGGTGAGCGCAGGGCGCAGGCTCTAGCCGGCTTCATCGGCCTGTTTCAAGAGATGCATGAGGACCTGACCGGGGAGCCCCTGGACTCGTTCCGCCTCACATACAGGACCAATGTCTCCGGCATCGGTGCGGAGGCGTACGGGGCCCGGCTCGAAGAGAGCAGGAAGGCCGATCGACAGCGCACCTATACTCATCTCGGACCACACCGGGATGACTTCCGACTGATGCGGGGAGAACTGGACATGCGCGATTGCGCCTCCCAGGGCGAGCAGCGCGCGGCGCTGCTGACACTCGTGCTGGCCGAGTGGGACTACCTGCGCACCACGGGCCCGGCCCCTCTGCTGCTACTCGATGATGTTATGAGCGAGCTGGACGAGGAGCGTCGCCGAGCTCTGCTGCGCATCGTAGGGCGGGGCGGGCAAGTGCTGGTCACCGCCACCGATCTCAGCTACTTCTCACCATCTGAGTTGGAGAAAGCCACGGTGATAGAGCTGACGACGGGAGGGGATCCGCTTGCCCGACCCTGAAGACTTCGATCGCTTGGGTGACCTGTTGGGCGGCGTCTGCGAAGCCGCCGCTCCCACGTCGAAGTCAAACTCGGCGTCGGCGTCATCTTCGACTCAGAGAGCGGCGAACGGCGTGGCCCGGGCTTTGGCGTCGGCGTGGCCCGAGATAGCGGGGGCTGAGGTCGCCGCCAACGCTTCGCCGGTCCAGTTGAAGAACGGCAGACTCACGGTAAGCACTTCGTCCAGTGTCTGGGCTGACACGCTCATATACATGAGCGCGGATCTGACCTCCCGTCTTAATGAACGCCTGGGTTCGGAGGTGGTGACTCAGATGGTCTTCCGCCACGCCGGCTGGGAGGAGCGCCCGCGCCAAGAGGCGCCCGAGAAGGACCACCGCGACGGAGAACGGACGATGGCCGGGACAGGGCCGAGCGGACGGCTCTCCGTCGAACAAGAGGAGGCCTTGGCCGGTGTCGAGGCGCTGGACCTACCCCCCGAGATACGGGAGAGCGTCACTCGGGCGATGCGCGCTTCTTTTGCCCGCAACCATAGAGATTCTGTTCGCTGACAGCGTATTTTTGCGAGGCCGGGCAGGGCACCGTTGTGGTATCATTGGGAGCGGCGTGGTTCGTGTTGTCTACGGCGACGGGCGGGCCTTTCTCCCTGCAATCTGGGAGCATTCCCCTGACCCACCGCGGAGACACATCCACGGGCGGGAAGCATGCATAAAAGGGGCTAGTCTGACCGCTGGTGGCAGCGTCGCACACACAGTGTGCGGCCCCCGGCGACAAGATGAGAAAGAGGCCGAGTAGTTTGGCAAAGAACAGTTACGACGCCGGCGATATCCAGGTCCTCGAAGGTCTGGACCCAGTGCGCAAAAGGCCCGGTATGTACATCGGGTCGACTGGTCATCGCGGCTTGCACCACCTCGTCTATGAAGTGGTGGACAACTCCGTAGACGAAGCGCTGGCCGGCTGTTGCACCTCCATCGACGTGGTCATCTGCGAAGACGCCTCGGTGAGGGTGGTCGACAACGGGCGTGGCATCCCGGTCAAAGTGATGCCGCAGTACGGCAAGGCGGCTGTAGAGATCGTCATGACCAAACTCCACGCAGGTGGCAAGTTCGGCGGCGAGGGCTACAAGGTCTCGGGCGGTCTTCACGGCGTGGGCGTCAGTGTGGTCAATGCTCTCTCCGAACGCCTGACGGTCGACGTCAGCCGTGATGGCTACCGCTACACTCAGACTTATGAGCGCGGTACTCCGACCGGTGACCTCAAGAAGGTCGGCGCGTGCAAAGACAGCGGTACCACCATACAGTTCAAGCCCGATTCGCAGATCTTCGACGACCTGAACTTCAACTTCACCGTCTTGTCTCAGCGCCTGAGAGAAGTGGCCTTCTTAAACCGTTCGCTCCGCATCACCCTGACTGACGAGCGGCCCGAGGTCGGCGAGAGCAGCGTGGGAGTAGCCGACGATGACTACGACCCCCGTGAGTTCCTAGACCAGACCTCGGAGCAGGAACTACCGGCCGACATCGAGTCTGGCAGCGTAGCGGACGACGACACGGCCGAGGTCAGCGAGGCCGAGGTCAGCGTCGCGGCAGTGGCGGCCGCACCGGCAGCCAAGAAGAAGTCCGGTCCGCGCCAAGTCACCTACTGCTACGACGGCGGCATCATCGACTTCGTCAAGCACATCAATAAGCAGAAGGAAGCAATCCACCCGCGCATCATCCACATAGAGGGCGACGAGTCCGACCACTCCCTCGAGCTCGCCATGCAGTGGAATGCCGGGTACAACGACAACGTCTTCTCCTTCGCCAACAACATCAACACTCATGAGGGCGGTAGCCACCTGTCCGGCTTCCGAGCGGCCCTCACCAGGACCATCAACGATTACGCGCGCTCGAAGGGACTGCTCAAGGAGAAGGACGAGAACCTGAGCGGCGAGGATGTCCGCGAGGGCTTGGTGGCCATACTGAGTGTCAAGCTTCGCGAGCCTCAGTTCGAAGGGCAGACGAAGACCAAGCTGGGCAACTCCGAGATACGCGGCTTCGTCGAGGGTGTGGTCAACCAGAAGTTGGCCGAGTTCCTCGAGGAGAACCCCAGCGACGCCAAGCAGATAATCACCAAGACGGTGCAGGCCGCACACGCCCGCCAGGCGGCGCGCAAGGCGCGGGACCTGACCCGCCGCAAGAGCGTGCTCGAGAACACCACGCTGCCCGGTAAACTGGCCGACTGCTCCATCCGCGACCCAGCTTCGTGTGAGCTCTACCTGGTCGAGGGCGACTCAGCCGGCGGCTCAGCCAAGCAGGCTAGAGATCGCAGCTTTCAAGCGATCCTGCCGTTGCGCGGCAAGATCATCAACGTCGAGAAGGCTCGGCTCAACAAGATCCTCTCCAACAACGAGATCCAGGCGATGATCAGTGCCTGCGGCACCGGTCTGGGCGACGAGTTCGATGTCACCGCTGCCAGGTACCACAAGCTGATCATAATGACCGACGCCGACGTAGACGGGGCACACATCCGCACCCTTATCCTGACCTTCTTGTTCCGCAGCATGGTCGAGCTGATCGACGCGGGCTACGTCTATATCGCTCAGCCCCCGCTGTACAAGGTGACTCAGAGGAGACAGGACTACTACGCGTTCAATGACGCGCAGCTCGAGGAGTTGTTTCAGCGAATCGGCCGCACAGGCATGACCATGCAGCGTTTCAAAGGGCTGGGTGAGATGAACCCCGAGCAGCTGTGGGAGACCACGATGAATCCTGACAAGCGTACCCTTCTGCAGGTGACGGTGGACGACGCAGCGCTGGCCGATGAGGTCTTCACCACCCTGATGGGTGACAACGTCGAACCGCGTCGAGACTTCATCACTGAGAACGCGCGCTACGTGCGCACCCTGGACGTATAGCTTGGGGAACGGGGCCATGGAGACTCTTGAGGGTCGCATAGAGCAGATAGAGATCGCGGATGAGATGCGGGCTTCGTATCTCGACTACGCGATGAGCGTGATTGTCGGCCGCGCTTTGCCCGACGTCCGCGATGGACTCAAGCCCGTGCACCGGCGAGTACTCTTCGGCATGCACGACTCGGGCATGAAGCCCACCTCGCCTTACCGCAAGTGCGCCCGTATCGTCGGTGATGTCATGGGCAACTTCCATCCCCACGGCGACTCTTCTATCTACGACGCGCTGGTGCGCATGGCGCAGGACTTCGCCATCCGCTATCCCTTGGTGGACGGCCACGGCAACTTCGGCTCGGTGGACGGAGACTCCGCCGCTGCCATGCGGTACACCGAGTGCCGCATGAGCAAGATCGCCACTGAGCTGCTGCGTGACATCGAAGCGGAGACGGTCGACTGGACTCCCAACTACGACGAGAGTCGAGAAGAACCGAAGGTCCTGCCCTCCCGCTTCCCCAACCTGCTGGTTAACGGCAGCTCGGGCATCGCGGTCGGAATGGCGACGAACATACCTCCGCACAATCTGGGCGAGGCGATATCGGCTACCGTCGCTCTTATTGACGACCCCGGCATCACCAACGCCGACCTGATGAAGCACATCAAAGGTCCCGACTTTCCCACGGGTGGCATGATCATAGGCAGCTCGGGCATCCGGGAGGCCTACGAGACCGGCCGCGGCCGCGTGATGGTTCGGGCCCGCGCTCACACGGAGCCTTTGAAGCAGGGCAAAACGGCCATCATCGTGGGCGAGCTCCCCTATCAGGTGAACAAGGCCCTACTGATTGAGAAGATCGCCGAACTCGTGCGCGAGAAGAAGATCACCGAGATCTCCGACCTGCGTGACGAATCCGACCGCTCGGGCATGCGCGTCGTCATCGAGCTCAAGCGCGAGGCTGTGCCGAAAGTGGTGCTCAACAAGCTCTACAAGCACACCTCGATGCAGACGACGTTCGGCGTCAACATGTTGGCTCTGGCGGATGGGGTGCCGAAGACCCTCTCCCTCCGCGACATGCTCCGTCACTATGTGGCGCACCAAAGGGACGTTATCGTCCGGCGCACCAAGTTCGAGCTGAACAAAGCCAAGAAGCGGGCTCACATACTCGAAGGCCTGCTCATAGCTATCACCAACCTGGACGAAGTCATAAAGATCATCCGCTCCAGCGAGGATACCGAGGCCGCAAAGACCGGGCTCATGACACGCTTCAAGCTCAGCGACGAGCAGGCTCAAGCCATCGTCGACCTGCGCCTCCGCAATCTGACCGCTCTCGAGCGGCACAAGTTGGAGGAGGAGCACAAAGAGCTGATGGAGCGCATCGCCTACCTCACCGGACTGCTGGCGGACGAAAGCCTTATATCCGGCGTGATCAAGGACGAACTGCTCGAGATAAAGCAAACGTACGCTGATGATCGCCGCACCGAGATCATGCCTTCGGAGGACGAGATCGACGTCGAAGACATGATCGCAGTGGAGGAGATGGTCATCTCCATCACGGCCTCGGGCTATGTCAAGAGACTGCCGGTCTCGACCTACCGCCTGCAGCATCGTGGTGGGGTCGGGGTGATGGGGATGGACCACAAAGAGGGCGACTTCATCGAGCATCTCTTCATCACGACCACCCATCACTTCCTGCTGTTCATAACCTCGCGGGGCAAGATCTACCGGCAGAAGGTGCACGAGCTCCCGCTAGGCAGCCGGCAGAGCAAGGGCCGCCACGTGGTCAACCTGCTTCCTCTTGCTCAGGGGGAGAAGATCAAAGCGGTGGTCGCTACCAAGGACTACTCCGACGCCAAGTACCTAGCCTTCGCCACCCGCAGGGGGATCATCAAGAAGACGCGCTTCTTGGACTACGCGACCAACCTCAAGGCGGACGGCATCATCGCCATCAACCTCGACGGAGACGATGAGCTCGTGGCTGTATCTCACACCAATGGCCATGACGACCTGATCCTGGTGTCCAGCGAGGGCAAGGCCATACGCTTCCATGAATACGATGTACGCCCGACCGGCCGCAACACCATGGGTGTGACGGGCATGCGAGTGCCGGACGGCCACGTGGTTCTGGGCATGGCGGTGGCAGAGGACGACGCCGACATCTTCTGCGTGACGCGGGGGGGATATGGCAAGCGCACCCCGGTATCCAGCTACCCGACCCAGAAGAGAGGCGGGCAGGGCGTCATCACTATCAAGGAGACCCCTGACCGCGGCGACCTCGTGGGAGTGAGTACCGTTCGCAACAACCACGAGCTCCTACTGATGAGCCAGGAGGGCACGGTCATACGAGTACCTGTGGAGAGCGTGCGCTCCACCGGCCGCAACACGATGGGCGTGAAGGTGATGAACCTGCGTGGCGAGGACAAGGTATCGAGTATGGCTCGTCTCGTGAGCACCACGCCCGCGAATGGAGACGCCGAAGGGATAGAGCTGGCGAGCGACCTTACGGGCCTTGACGGAGGGGCGGCCGAGCTTGATGAGACTCTGGCCGGCGAGGGCGAAGACGACGAGTCCTACGAGGACCTCTAGCGTACCGGATAGCGCGGAGCTTAGGTATGCTCTGCTACAATGCGGCGCATCATGGGCAAGCAGTAGGCCCAGAATAAGCAAGGAGAAGAACCGACATGTTGTTGTGGGACTGGACGCTGATTCTTCTGATACCAGCCTTTCTCCTGGGCCTTTACGCTCAGATCAAGGTCAGTTCGACGTTCAAGCGCTACTCGCAGATCGCCTCATCCCGCGGGCTGACGGGCACAGAAGCAGCCCGGTTGGTGCTCGACGGTGGCGGGCTGTACAACGTAGGCATAGAGGTCGCCGGCGGACGGCTGTCTGACCATTATGACCCTCGCACGCGCAAACTGAGCCTCAGCCCCGACGTCGGCGGCAGCAATTCGCTGGCGGCCTTGGGAGTGGCGGCCCACGAAGCGGGCCACGCCCTGCAGCACGCCGAGGGCTACGCTGCTTTCAAGCTCCGCAGCGCGCTCGTACCGGTGGCGACTGTTGGCTCCAATCTGGGGATAGTCCTGTTCTTTCTCGGCCTGTTCTTCGGCGCCTCCCAGGGCGTCCCTTGGCTGATGAACATCGGCATCATCCTCTTTTCGGCCGCGGTGCTCTTCAGCTTGGTCACACTGCCCGTCGAGTTCAACGCGTCGAGCCGGGCTTTGAGAGAGCTGGAGAACAAGAGCATCCTCATGGGCGAGGAGCTCGTGGGCGCGAAGAGGGTGCTGAATGCGGCGGCCCTCACCTATGTTGCGGCCGCCCTGATGGCGATACTGACACTGCTCAGGCTCATACTGATAAGCCGCAGGTGACGGACGGGGTCACGTTCGTGCCCTGACCTGGGGCGGAGGGGAAAGCGATGTCGGTGCCCCGCGTGCTGTTGATCCCGACACATCGCACCGGCGTAGCCGATGCGATGGCCGCGGCTGTAGCTGAGATTCTGAGCGTGCAAGGTCGCGAGGTGCGCTATCACCATGTGGGACCGCTTGCCCCCACGTCTGCTTGGGACGGGGGGGAAGGCTCGGTGTTCATCGACCCGACTCTCACCGGCGAAGAATCCGCGGTAGGCCTCTACGAGGCAGCCGTACGTCATGCCGACATCTCCCTGCTCTCCTCAACCGTGGGACTCCTCGACCGCAGAGAAGGCGTCCGGTGGGTCCCGGCCGACATCGCCGACCTACTTGATTGTCCGATCGTGGTGCTGCTGGATTGCCGGGGTTGGGGGACCGGGATAGAGGTGCTTGCCACAGGCATCAAGTCGCACCTGCGGTCGGTCGACCTGGCGGGGGCCGTGCTGACCGGCGTGACCGACTCAGACCACCGCGACCTGCTCAAGAAGGCACTGAGCAAGGAGGGCATCAAGGTGGTCGGGTGTCTCTACGAGGGGCAAGGGCTGGACTGGGATTCACGCCCGCCAGGCCCGTGGGGTCTGCCCCTGACCCAGGCGCTCTTGGAGTCGGTGTCGAGGCAGGTCGACCTCGATGGTCTTATGGACCTAGCTGGTCACCGGGGGTTCTTGGCGGCGCACAAGCGCTTCTCCGATCACAGTGACGACGGCCCAGTGGTGATGGTCGCCGGCGGAGAAGGCTTCAGTCAGTGGAGTCGAGACTCATCGGAGGTGTTACGCGCCGCAGGAGCACAGGTGCGGCGCCTGGACTTGCTGGCTGACGTCTCTCTGCCACCGGAAACCTCGGGCTTGATCGTAGCGGGGACGCTCTGGCCCGATACTATCCCGGACATATCCATGAACACGAGTCTGCTGCAAGACATCAGCGACAGGGTGGGCGCGGGTCTGCCCACCCTGGCCCTGGGAGGGGGCATGCTGCTGATGCTGTCCACGCTGCAAGACACGTTGGGTCGAACCTCTGAACTGGCCGGCATCATGCCTGCTCGGGGCGAGATCCTTTGGGACCTGGACGAGCCCGCCTACGTAGAGATAGCCACCGTTCACGACAACGTGCTCTTGGCCAAGAATGACAAGGTCAAGGGCTGGGTCACCAGCGAAGTCGAATTGACTGGGGCAGAGCGAGACTGGGACCCACCCTTGGTTCTTCGGGGTGAGGGCTCGGCCGGTCAGCGACGCGATACCTTCGGAAGCGACTCGCTCCTATGCTCACCTGCCCTGATCCACCTGGCGGCGACGAAAGAAGCCGCGCCTCGTTTCGTCAAGAGCTGCCGAGCTTTCGCAGCGTCGCAAGAGCAAGGCGCAGGGGGCGTTCTGTCGCCGGAGCAGTAGAATGGTAGAAATGAGAAACCCCAAGGAGGGAAAGTGACAGAGGCTAGTATCGATCCGGTGGTCAGGAACTACCGGGAGAAGATCTCAGACAACGATCTCAAGATCCTCGAGGCTTTGAACAAGAGGCTCCATCTGGTCAAGAGCCTCAAGGACTACAAGGATGCTCACGGCATCAGCTTCTACGACGCAGCCCAAGAGGACTGGGTGATCACCTATCTGTCACGGGCCAACCGCGGTCCTCTCTCCAACGACGGACTTCGTGAGATCTATGGGTTGATACTCCAACTCATCAAGCAAGAGGCCGCCGCTCTCAGCGAAGCCGAGAAGAAGTAGGCGGCGAGGCAGGAAAGGGATCAGGCTAGAAATCCTGAGGCGATACGTTATCCAGGAAGTGCCGGAATTCCTTGATGACTTCCTCCACGTCCTGGACCTCTCGCTCGAACTCGATGCCGCTCTGGTTCATCAGCTCAGCGGACACGTATATGGGGGCGTCGGTCCTGACCGCTAGGGCGATGGCGTCGGACGGGCGCGAATCCAGCAGCACCTCTTCCCCGCTGACCTCAAGGTGGACGACCGCGTAGAAGGTATTCTCGCGTAGCTCAGTCACTGTCACGGCTGCCACCCGAGCCGAGAGTCGCTCGATGGCCATGGCCAGTAGATCATGTGTCATGGGACGAGGGAGTTCGGCCCCTTGGAGCTTCATGAGGATAGCCGCCGCCTCCGGATGCCCTATCCAGATGGGCAAGAAGCGGTTCGCATCCTCGACCTTAAGCAGCACGATAGGCTGCTTGCTGGTGGCGTCGAAGCTGACCCCGTAGACCGTGACTCTTTCTGCGTTTTCCATCGTCTCCTCGCGAGAAGGCGGCGGTCCGTGTGCCACTAGGTTACCGCGCCCATCATCTGACGTCATCCGCCGGCGAGCGGCACAACGGCTGCGCGAGCTCGCTCTTACCGCGGCGTTTCTTGACAACAAGCGGAAAGCCGGTAGACTTCCGCAGCGCATGGGCCTATAGCTCAGTTGGTTAGAGCGCACCCCTGATAAGGGTGAGGTCAGTGGTTCGAATCCACTTAGGCCCACCATTATCCTCGTCAAGCCATATATCGTTCGACCCGCGTGGGGGATTAGCTCAGTTGGGAGAGCGCCGCCTTTGCACGGCGGAGGTCGCCGGTTCGACCCCGGTATCCTCCACCTACGGGGTCCGAGATAGCCACTGCTCTCAAGTCGCACTCCCCTCTTCTCTCCACACCGGCCGGCAAGGTTCGCGAGTCGACACCCCTCAGACCAGTTGTACGCCTTGAGCGGACGGGTGCGTTTCACGAAAACGTCAAAGCAATACATATTGCAATTGCGAGTATGGCAGGCTTATACTGCACACAGGGGTATATGAAAGCGCTAAAGACAGCCCGCGAGGCACCCGTCACCGAGCGTCAGAAGGCTTGGGGAAGGCTGGCGCTACTGACGGTCGTAGGCTTGGTCTGTCCCCCACTGGCGGCCGCACGATCCGGCGCTGTGTGGGGCGTGTACCTACTCCTTCTGGTCCTCTACTCACTCTGGACGATCCGGTTGACCCGGACCCCCTCCAAAGACTCAACTCTGGGCTACCTCCTGTGCGTGGCCGACGTCATCGTGCTGGTCCCCATAATAGTATGGAGCCTTGACGCGGCGATGCCTGTGGTGCTCATGATCCTGTGGGCTCTAGGCGTCGCGGCCTCTTGGTCGTCCGCACGCGCTAGCCGTGCCCTGCCTGCAGCGGAGCGGTCCTCAGCTAAAGGACGAGTTCGCGGGCGGCCAAAATCAGACATCGACCGGCTTGGAGGCTCGGCCGATGGGGCTCCCCTTGAGAGAGCACTCCGGGTCAGACTCAAGGTGCTGCGAGAAGAAGGCAATCGCTTTGCGCTCGTCCTTCTGAAGGTAGGCGGCTACGAGGCCATGATCGTCGAAGAAGGCAAAGAAGCGACCAAGGAGTTCTTGCGGGATATCGGTCACCGAGGGCTGCATCTTCTGGGGCCCGACGCGCAGCTCTTCCCGTTGCCGGGCGGGCGGATGGCTTTCGTCTTCGCCACCGACTCGGCGCGCGCGTACGGCGCCTCGTCCGGCGCGGACCACAATGACCGCGTAGACCCCTATGACATCGAGAGTCTGGCCATGGCACTCGCCGGCAAGGCTTGCGAACACACTCTCGGTGGACACCGTCTGGAGTGTGTGGCGGGTTGGGCGTCAGCGCCGGCCGACGGCGTCAACGTCGATGACCTCATGTTCGCCGCCGAGAGCGGGGCTCTCAGCGCGGATGCCTACCGCAGGGTGGGTGGCTCGCGCGTGGCAGTGCCGGAGCAGAAGCGCGCCATAGCGGGCTAGACGTCGGCTTTCGGGCCTGTGGTACAGTTCCCCGGATGGACCCTCAGGAGCTCAAGACCAAGAAGATAGGCGTGCTGATGGGCGGCCTTTCCGGTGAGCGCGACGTCTCTCTGCGCTCGGGGGCGAACTGCCTGCGAGCACTCCTTGCCAAAGGCTACGACGCCGTGTCGGTGGACGCCGTACGGGATGTGGCCGAGCGCCTGGACGAAGAGCAGATCGAGGTCGCCTTTCTTGCTCTACATGGACGGTTCGGCGAAGACGGTACGATCCAGGGCCTGCTGGAGATGATGGGCATCCCCTACACGGGGTCAGGTGTGCTGGCCTCGGCCCTCGGCATGAACAAAGTCGCGGCCAAGAAGGTAGTTAGGGCCAGCGGCCTGCCCACCCCTGACTACTACATTGTGGGTATGGACGAGCCGGCCTCAGCAGCGGCCACCGTTGTGGAGCGTACCCTCGGCCTACCGGTGATGCTCAAGCCGGTGGAAGAGGGCTCGAGTCTGGGAGTGACCAAGGGCTTCGACAAGGCATCGGTCCGCGTCGCTCTCGACCAGGCCCGGGCCGAGTACGGGGCGATGTTCGCCGAGCGCTTTGTCGCAGGTAGAGAGGTGACCGCGGGTGTCCTGCAAAGGGACGGGGCTGCGGAAGTGCTGCCGATCCTGGAACTGGTCCCCAAGAACGAGTTCTACGACTACGAAGCCAAATACACCAAAGGCCTTACGGATTTCGTGCTGCCCGCCGATCTGCCCGGGCCCGTGTACGCTGAGGCTGAACGCTTGGCGCTGGCAGCCTTTGAGTCACTTGGCTGTCGCGGTTACGCGCGGGTGGACATGATGATCGACGGTCAAGGTGCGCCCTGGTTCATAGAGGTGAACACACTACCGGGCATGACCGATACCTCTGACTTGCCGGCTCAAGCTGAAGCCGCAGGTATCCCTTATGATGACCTGGTCGAGACGATCCTTCTCACCGCTGGTGTCTGAGCAGGCCGACAGCCCCGGCGCGCGCTCCATCGGGTTGATCGACGCGCACGTGCACGTGTTCCCCCCAGAGATGGTACGAGACAGAGAAGCCCACCTGGGCAAGGACCCCCGCTTCGACGAGCTGTATGGGTCACCGGACGCGCGCATGGCCACAGTGGAACAAGTCTTGGGGCAGATGGACGACTGCGGCGTGGAGCTCTCCGTCATCTTCGGATTCGCCTTCTCTGACATCGGGTTGTGCAGAGCGGTCAACGACTACGTGCTCGAGGCGGTGAAGTCCCACCCTGGGCGTCTCGCCGGCCTGGCCTGCGTGCCGTGGGGGTCGCCTCGCGCTGCTGGTGAGGTAGAACGGTGTCTCGACGACGGCCTCCGTGGCTGCGGGGAGGTGGCGCCCGCCTCGGGAGACCAGCGGGAGTTGGCGGGTGTCGCCCCCGTGGCGGACGTGCTCCGCGAGAGGCACCTGCCTCTACTGGTGCACGCCAGCGAGCCCGTGGGCCACGCCTATCCCGGCAAGGGTCGCTTCACTCCTGAGGCGTGTGTGGCCCTAGCGCAGATGTATCCGGACTTGACGCTGGTGCTCTCGCATCTTGGTGGCGGGACCTTCCTGTATGAGACGATGCCCGAACTGCGCGCAGTGCTGCGGGACGTCCTCTACGACACAGCGGCGATCCCCTATCTGTACTCGTCAGACATATACGAGCTGGCGACTCGCGCGGTGGGCGCCGAGAAGCTGATCTTTGGCAGCGACTACCCTCTACTGGATCCGCTCAGGTGCGTGACAGGGATCGAGCGACTCTCTGCCGACGAACAATCAGCGGTACGCGCGGGCAACGCACGGAGGGTCTACGGCGTATGAATGAGCAAGGCCCCGGTCACGACCGGACTCGTAAGCTGCTTGAGAGACTGGCCCGAGGCGAGATCGGGGTTGACGATGTTCTGCAGGACCTCCGTCTGCTGCAGCTGGATTACCTTGGTGACTATGCCTGTCTCGACGTCAACCGTGACCGGCGCAAGGGGGTACCCGAAGTCGTCTTCGCGCCCCGCAAGACCGACCAGGCTCTCGAGGCCATCGTACGCAAGCTGTTGGAGGAGAGAGGGTTGGCCCTGGTCAGCCGCCTCGAAGCTGCTCGCGCGCACGCACTGAGGTCCTCACTCACTGCAGGCCCATGTGCCATCACCGACTTGGAGTTCGAGTATCTTGCCGACGCAGGAGCGCTGGCCTGCCGGACCTCCGCCTACGAGTCCCCTGAACGAAGGGGGTGCGTGGGAATACTCACCGCCGGCACCTCCGACATCCCGGTCGCGGAAGAGGCAGCACTGGTGGCGTCGCACATGGGCTGTCTGGTGGAACGGGGTTATGACGTGGGGGTCGCCGGCCTGCATCGCTTGGTCGAGCCACTCACCCGCGTGCTGCGAAACGGGGCTGAGGTCATCATCGTGGTCGCCGGCATGGAGGGAGCCTTGCCGTCTGTAGTAGGCGGCCTGGTGGATGTCCCAGTGGTCGGAGTGCCCACCTCCACCGGTTACGGCTTGGGCGGGGACGGGACAGCGGCTTTGTACTCGATGCTGCAGACCTGCTCTCCAGGAGTAGTGGTCGTGAACATAGACAACGGGGTCGGAGCCGGAGCCGCCGCAGCCCTCATGACGCATCGAAGTGACGCGTGAGCGCCGCCCGGTTGGAGGTCTCACAGCTTTGTCGCTAGAATACGGCGGTGTTGTTTCTGTGACTAATGCCCTTAAGGAGAAGTCAGATGGCCCGTGTTATCGACGATCGTGGGCGGTTGTTGGGGAAAATAAATATCGTGGACCTGATCGTCCTGGTGCTCATCGTAGCTTTGGCGGTCTTCTTTGGCCTGCGCGCCGGCGGCCAGGATGTCGCGGGTACAACCAGTCCCGAGAAGGTGTCGGCCAAGATCCACTTCGTGTTCGAGTTCACCGAGCTTCGCACTGTCGACGCCATACTGTCCACTGTTGACGGAACCGTGTGGGACAAGGATGGTCGCAAGATCGGCACCATTGAGAGAGTCACCTCTTCTCTGAAGGAGCCGGTAGACGTCAATACCTGGGGGTTTAACCTCAGCATCAATCTGGCGCCGGTCTATCAGGTGAACGTGGTAGTGGCAGCCGAAGGCTACCTGGAGGAGGACGGCGTCCACGTTGGGCCTTTGGCGGCCCGTGCAGGAAGCTCGCTGGAGGTCGTGGGGCCAGGTTGGGAAGGCTGGGGGCGCATCGTACAGGTGGACCATGACGCGCCTGAGTCTGAGTAGCTCGCGCAGTCATGCGTCTTTCGGAAGGGTCACTTCTCTGTAGATACGGCAGGCGGTCGCTGTCCTGGCTAGACGTGGTAGTGCGCGATTCGACGATCGTCACGGCCGTGGGCTGGTTCACCCGCGCGGCCGGTCGGGCGTTCCACGGCAGCCGGGTCTTCGGAAGCAGCAGGCTTCAGTCCAACCCACTGGAGGCGGCTGGGCAGCCACTGGCGGTCAGGGCCGTTGCGCGGCCGTACGTGTGGCTGCGAGGGTCGCTGGCGGAAGGGGCGACGGGTCGCGCCGTGCATACTGCCGGCGCTTGGGCAAGGCAGTCGGCCTTCCAAGAAGGTACCTGGACGCGGTTGCTCGGGGCCGCTCTGCTCGGGATGGCTCTGGGTCGGGCGATCGATTCCGCTGCAGTTGTCGCGGCCGTCATGGCGGCGGTCGGACTGCTGCTCGCCGTCTGGGGCCCTCAGTTCGTCATGGCGGCCGGAGACAGCCTGGTGTT
>CAVQZD010000006.1:0-53012 GCA_963718375.1 uncultured Actinomycetes bacterium
TCCGCAGATTCTGGGTCGGATCCGAGACCGTTCAAACCGCGAGGGTGCAGACCTACCCGAGCGATCGGTCCAGGCCCGTGCTTGTGACCGGTATGGTGGTTTGTGCGCTGTCCGGCGCGGTCGCCGGTCTCGCCGGTAATTCGGGACCCTTGTGGATGCTCGCGGCCTCAGCGGCGATCGCGGTGACGGTGGTGCTGCTCTGGCGTCCCGAGGCGATCCTGCTGGCCGTGGCGGCCTTCCCTTGGCTTGACCTGCTGGCGCGGAATTCACTCGGCGGATTGGGCGCGGCCTGGGATGAGGCTCTCTTGCTGGTCTCGGCGCTTCTTATCCTTTGGGGCGCATTGATCACGGGCAGATTGAGACTACGGACCGTACCCGCTCTGCTCCCTATCGCCTGCGTGTTCACGGCGGCCGTGGGGTCTATCGTGGTGCGTGGGGTGCCTGCCAACGTGGGCTTGTTCGCTCTGCGGCTGATCATCGAGCCCATGCTGTTCTATGTCGTGGGCTTCCTTCTCTACACCACGGTGCCATGGATGCGTCGGGTAGTCATCGTTTTCTTGGGGTCGACTACGGCTCTTGCCGTTCACGGTCTGTATCAGTACGTGGCCAAGGTGGAAACGCCCGCCGACTGGGTGGATGCCAGCGAGACGGAGGCCATCGTCACCCGTGCCTTCTCGATCATGGGCAAACCCAACGAACTCGGCTCGATCCTGGCGATAGGGATCCTGATTGCGGTAG
Source organism: uncultured Actinomycetes bacterium (assembly GCA_963718375.1). Classification (GTDB taxonomy): domain Bacteria; phylum Actinomycetota; class Thermoleophilia; order RBG-16-64-13; family RBG-16-64-13; genus RBG-16-64-13. The sequence goes on from CAVQZD010000006.1 coordinate 739, forward strand.
CGCTGCTCTTGTCGACGGCGGTCCGCAGGCGGTCACGGATCATCTATGCGGGCGTGGCGATCATTCAACTGGCGGCCCTCGCCGTGACGTACAGCAGAGGGGCCTGGCTCGGCACCGCCGCCGGGCTGCTGACCCTCCTGGTCATGGCGTACAGGCGCTACGTGTTGCCGGCTTTCCTGTTGGCCGCAGTAGCGATCTTGGCCGCGCCAAGCGTGTTCATCGCGCGGTTCCGGGTGATGTTCAGCGAAGACTACTTGTCCAGGGCCGCGGTCGATGGCCGCCCTTATCGATGGGACACAGCCATAGACCACCTGACCGCCCACCCTTGGTTTGGGATCGGGCTGGGCAGATTCGGGGGGTCCGCCGCTGAGACCTACGGGTACTGGGCCTTGTGGGTGGACAACTACTATCTGCAACTGGGGGCCGAAGGCGGCATCCTGCTGCTCGCCTCCTTCCTGTGGCTGCTGCTCCGGGTCGGCAAGGGCTTGGTGAAGAGCTTCTTCGTCGCGTCCGACCCCTACGTCCGTGCGGTCGCGGCAGGCATGGTCGGTGCCATGGTCGCCATCGTCGTGACCAACGTGTTCCTGGGCGCGATGGAGTCACGCCCTGTGGCTGTTGCGCTGTGGCTGATGGCGGGTCTGGTAACCTCCGCGGCGCTAAGCGGCCCCGCCAAGACAGAGGCATGAGACGCACCAGGGTGCTGTCTGTCGAGATCGCTTCGGTGACCCGAGAGGGCTTCCGGGAAGCGGTAGTCGACATGCTCAAGGGCTTCGAGCTCCTCCGCAGTCGCGAAGGTCAATGCCGAGTTCCTGCTGCGAGCCCTTGCCGATGACGACTTCGATGCCTTTCTACGTTCGACCCGGCTCAACATCGCCGACGGGGTCGGGGTGGTGTGGGCGGCCCGATTTCTCACCCTCAGGACCACTGATCTGCCGCTGCTGAGGCAGTTGCAGGTCATGTGGCAGGCGGCATTCTCGCTCTCGTCGCTGGTGTTCCGTCCGAGCTACTGCCGTAGCCCTATCCCTGAGCGCATCCCTGGCGTGGACGCGCTGATGGCCATGCTGGAAGCTGCGGAAGAGGCGGACGTGCCCGTGTACTTCCTGGGTGCGGCAGCAGACGTGAACCTGAAGGCCAGGTCCGAGATCCAAGCGCGCATGCCGCGCTTGAAGATCGCCGGGGGCAGGGATGGCTACGTGCAAGATTGGAGCCCGGCGCTCAAGGAGATCGACGATTCTAAGGCGGTCATGCTGGTGGTAGCGCTGGGGTGTCCCAAGCAGGAGTTTTGGATCCGCGACCATCTTGCAGGGCTGCGCCATGTCAAGGTAGCCGTGGGCGAAGGGGGCTCTCTGGACTTTATCGCGGGTGACTTTGCGCGTGCGCCACAGTGGCTACAGCACGTGGGTCTCGAGTGGTTCTGGAGACTGTTCATGAACCGCAACAAGACCGGCTCGACGTCGCGAGCTCGGAGGATATGGAACGCGGTGCCGGTGTTCATCCATCAAACGGTCAGGTGGAAGCTTCAGCATGGGTGGGTGCAGATCGAGGATCAGGAGCCCGCTTGAAGACCATAGCCGTCATCTACAGCGGCGGACGCCGGTGGGGGGGTATCGAATCCTATCTTGCGAATCTGTTCCGCCTCTATGACCGAGGCCAGATGGGATTGCTTCTGGTCAGCCTGGGCGAGTGGGAGCTCACCCAAGAACTGTCGAAGGCGGGCCTCTCAGCCGATACGCGGGTCTTGAGTGGTAGAAGGCTGAGCCTGGGCACCATACGTCAGATGCGGCGGCTGATGTTGGACGAGGAGGTCCAGCTGATCGTCTCTCAAGGCGTGGTGGCCAACGCTTACGCTCGCGTGGTGGCGGCGATGACGGGGTTGCCGGGCCTGAGCGTAGTGCACAGCGACCTCGATCTCGACTACCCTCGGCCGCTGACCCGCGGGGTGTACAGGATCTCTGACAGGAGTCTGCGGCGGTACTCGCAGAACCACATCGCCGTATCCGGCTATCTCAAGGACCAACTGGTACAGACAGGCGTCGCGCCTGACAGAGTGCGGGTGGTCTACAATGGGGTCGATAAGGCCGCCAGGGGAGCAGGTGTCTCACGATTCGCAGGCGGCGAACCCCCCGGTGAGGGCGGGCATGGAGATGAGAAGAGTGGGTCGCGTGCTCTGCGGGGCGACGTCTCCCTCGTCTCGGTGGGACGGTTGCACGCGGTCAAGAACTTTGACTCATTGGTCAGGGCCGTGGCACTCTTGCCGCACCGGGTCACGCTGACGGTTTGGGGGGAGGGAGAGCAAGGGCCGGCACTCAAGGCGCTCACCAAGGACTTGGAACTTGAAGGACGCGTGCGCTTTCCCGGCGAATCTGAGAATATGGGGCAGGCACTGCAGGGGGCGGACATTTATCTCCAGCCATCAAAGAGTGAGGGGTGTTCGTTCGCGGTCGCCGAAGCGATGCTGTGCGGTATGCCGGTGATAGTGACTCCCCGGGGGGGACTGCCCGAGCAGGTGCGGGACGGAGTGACCGGACTGGTGACGAGTGACGAAAGCCCTGAGGCTATAGCGGAAGCAGTGGAGAGACTGCTCAGCGAGGACGGACTGGCCGCGAGATTGGCCACGGCGGGAAAGAAGGCAGCTGAAGAGATGTACTCCATGGATAGATGGCTAAATGAGACCACAGCGGCGCTCTGTGCTGCCGCGAAGGATGGGGTCGGCGCAGCGTGATCCATGGCAAAGACATAGTCTGTCTCTCTTCTCTGGACTGGGACGCCCCCTGGGGCAGCGCTCAGCAGGCGATGCACAGGCTGGCTAGGACCAACCGGGTGCTGTACGTAGACGAGCCCGCCAGCTTCTTGATGCCTTTCGTGATGTCGTCACGGTGGAAGCGCTGGAGGGCGGTGGTGCCACTTCTTCGCCAGGAGGGCGAGGATCTGTGGACGCTGACCCCCCCTCCATTGGTGCCGTTCGCGAACAAGGTGCAGGTGGCCAACAAGGCGCGACAGGCGATCATGGCCAAATACGTGCGCTGGGCGATCAAGAAGTTGGGCTTCGCCGACGACCACATCTTCTGGACGTATTTGCCGTCGACTGTCGCCGTGCTCGACAAGATCTATCCGCCCAAGGCCGGCAGACCACCGGCACTGATCGTTTACCACTGCGTCGATGAACACTCCGCTTTCCCAGGACATGTCATCTCTCCCAAACTGGTGAAGTCTTATGACGACGAGCTCACCAGGCGTGCAGATCTGGTGATAACCACCTCCGACAATCTGCGGACTTCCAGGGAGACCATCAATCCGCACACATACACGGTGCTGAACGCGGCCGACGTCGAACTGTTCAACCAAGCGCTTGATCCTGAACTCCAAGTACCGGAGGACTTAGCGCAGGTCCCGACACCACGCATCGGGGTCGTAGGCGTGCATGACTATCGGTTGGACATCGATGCCATCGAGACTATCGTGAGGGCCGACCGTGCCTGGAACGTGGTCCTCATCGGGCCTATGAAGCTCAATCACGGCGAAGTGGCTAGGCTCAAGCACATGCGGAGGGTGCACCTGATCGGTGAAAGACAGCGGCAAGACCTGCCTGGATACCTCAAGGGGCTTTCCGCAGCGCTCATACCCTATCGGACGGGTGAACTGACCCGCAACATCTTCCCCCTGAAGCTGTTCGAGTACCTGGCGGCCGGCGTACCCGTGATCGCGGGAGGACTTCCGGAGCTGAAGAGGTATGAAGGGATGATATCTCTAGCGGAGAAGTTGGAGGATTATCCAGAGCTGGTGCGAGCGGCTATCGCCGAAGACAGCCCCGAAAAGCGATCAGCCAGGGTGGCTTTCGCGTCGAAGAATTCCTGGGAGGATCGCATCGCGGAGGTCTCTGACCTTGTGGAGCAAGCTCTTCAAAGGAAGCTCGAAGGCTCGACCGCGACCAAGTAGTGCGGGTCGGGTATACTCGCACCCCGAGACCGGAGCGGCATCCAACCCAAAGCGCAATCAAGTCTTCTTGTCCAGGTGGCAGGACTACCAGAGGAAAGACTATTTGCAGCCACAGTCTACCCCCCCAAGAGTGAGCCTCGCGTGGCGCTCGCGCTACCGAAGTGTGTTCTTGAAGCACACGATTCGCGGGCTGATGGTCGCGGTCGCGACCGTTCTCCTCTGCCTCCTCTGCGCCGCTCCTGCGTCCGCAGCGACGGGTGACTTTCTCATACAGGGGAGAGGCTACGGCCACGGAGTAGGCATGAGTCAATGGGGGGCCTGGGAGGGCGCGCGCGAGGGCTACACCTGCAACCAGATACTCAGCTTCTACTACCCGGGCTACGCCCAGTACACGACTCCGTCGAACACGACCATCAAGGTGCGCATCTCTCAAGACCCCGCTGATGCCACTTGGACTGACGATCGGTTCTACCGGGTCTATCTGAAGCCGGTGGTGAGCACGGCCCGGCTCGTTCTCAAGAACGGCGGGGCCGCGGACATCGTGGTGCCCATCAAGGTGGGCCAAGCGGTCGAGGCGCGCTACATCACCGTCGGGGGAGTGGGCCATATATATGTGCCTGGCGGCACCTCATACGACCAGGTATACATGCTGCCCGACTCGGCCGCCGGGCGTGTGGCTGTATCCATGCAGTTGACCAGCACCGCTGCCGCAACGGTCTACCGGGAGTATTGGGGCGGCATGAGCGTCGTGCCCATGAGCGGATACGCTCTCTATCTGGACAACTGGGTCAACCTCAACTACTACACGCGGGGCGTGGCGGAGATCAAGCCGGAGTGGGCCAAGCCCGACTGGCCGCAGTACTACGCCATTGAGGCCGTGAAGGCGCAGTCGGTCGCCGCGCGCACGTACGCCTATGTCGAGTATCTCAAGCAAGGCGTCGTAAATGATGACACCCGGGACATCTGCTACAAGGGCTACGCATACGAGGTAGCTAACCCCGGCGCTGCCCAGGCAGCGGTCGCCACAAACGGGCAGGTCCTCAAACACTCCAGCGGGTGGCAGAAGACGTTCTTCTCCTCGCACTCGGGTGGCTACACCACGACCACTGCGTGGAGCGATAGTCCGCCTTCATACGTGGTGTCACAGCCCGATCAATGGAGTCGTGTGGCGCCGCCCCCGGGGCTGACGAGCATACAGCCGGGATACGGGTGGACGGTCCCCCTATCGCCCGCTACGTTGGCGACCAAGTTGATCGGCCCGGGTCACATAGACAACGTGGGGACCATAACCAATGTCGAGGTCATCGGGCATGACACGCCCGACCCGGAAAGCCATGCGACCTTGATCCGCATTACGGGCACCGCTGGCTCGGACACCTTATCGGCGAGGACGTTCAAGTCTGCGCTGGGGCTTAGATCGACGCTGTTCAGCGTGGTGAAGGACGGAAGTGTGACCAGAGTGGACGACGCCGACCTCAACATCGCCTATTCGGGCGGCTGGACCAGGGGCGCAAACGCCTCCGCGTTCCAGGGGTCCGTCATTTCGGTGAACGGGACGGGCAAGGCCTCCATCTGCTTCGACGGCACCTATCTGGCGATCAACGCGAAGACCGCCCCATACTACGGCAAGGCCAGAGTGACACTGGACGGCGGCCCCGCGGTCACGGTCGACTACTACACCCCCACCGAGCGGTACCAATCGAGGGTCTATAACACGGGCAACTTGTCCCCTGGTGAGCACAGACTGGTGATCGAGTGGACGGGCACCAAGAACGCTCTATCTTGGGCGTACCTAGTGGGCGTGGATGCGCTCGACGTCGTCGGGACCCTGAAACCAAGCACGGAGCGCTACGAACAGGACGATTCTCGTCTGTCGTACGTTGGACCATGGGTCGGCACCTCCGCTTCAGGCCTTTCGGGCGGCACCCAGAAGACCCTCTACGCTCCGGGTTCGGTGACCGTCAAGTTCGAGGGCAGCTACTTGGCTTGGATAGGCAGGAAGGCGCCCTACTACGGCGTGGCTCGGGTCACTTTGGATGGCAAGACTTCGACCACCGTCGACCTGTACAGTCCGACCGACACCTACAAGGCCAGAGTGTATTCCACGGGCCTGCTCGCCCGAGGTTCGCACACGCTGACCATAGAATGGACGGGGGCGAAGAATGCTGCTGCGACCTACCATTTGATCGGTGTGGATGCGTTCGACGTGGTCGGGACCCTCACGCAGGCGCCCGCAGCCTCCGCTCAGAGCGCCCCCGTAGTGCCGGATGCGAGAAGCTTCAGCACCCTCAGCACCCTCGAAACCTCGGGCGGCCCCGTCGATTCGGCCGGCTCTCCGCTGGAGGACACCGACTCGTCGGTATACGAAGATCTGCGGACTGACATGACTACCACAACGACAGATCCCGGCGTGGACTAGACTACGGCCGGCTCGCTACAATACTGACAACCGGCGCTAAGTCTTGGAACTCCAGTGCCGATAGAACCGGTATGAGGTTCATATGCCGAACACAGGTTGTGTCGGCGAGAGAGTAGAGGAGGTACCCGTGTCAGTAGACGGCCACCTACACGGGGTGAGCAGGTCATTTTGGGGGGGCCGTGCGCTAGCGTTCGTCTTTGTCATCCTTGCCCTGCTGATATCCGCGACCACCGGGCTGCTTGCAGCGCCGGCCAGCGCAGCGGAGACGGTAGAGTACAGCGACTCCGAGATCGCGTTCGTCACGCAGCTCAACGATTATCGTGTCGCGAACGGGCGGCAACCACTATTGATATCCGACACGCTCAGCCTGTCTGCGCAGCGTCACAGTTCAGACATGGGCAAGTATCGCTACTTCGACCACTACACCCAGGGTTCCGATTGGTTTCCGCGGGGCTACTCACCGTTTCAGCGTATGGGGGCGGTCGGATATTCCAGTGGAGCCATGGGCGAGAACATCGCCGCTGGGCAACTGACGGCCGCCAGCGCTCTAGCGGCCTTCCAAGGGTCTGAGGGCCACAACGCGCTCCTGCTCAGCACTGACTACGCAGTCGTGGGTATCGGGCTTGTCAACACTCCTGGCTCCCCGTACGGGTACTACTGGACGGTGGACTTCGGCGGCACTGTCGACTCTTCGGCGCACGGCACCGGCATCTTCGAGCAGTCCGATTCGCGCATCAGCTACCTAGGCGAGTGGAATAGCGCGGGCACTTTCTACTGGGCCAACCACGAGGGTTCGACGGCGTTTGTCTCATTCACCGGGACGGCCATTCAGCTGTACGCGCAGACCGGTCAGGGCTACGGTCAAGCGAAGGTGAGCGTGGACGGCGGCGCCGCCACGACGGTGGACTTCAACACACCGAGCGGTCTGTCGCGGCAGCCCGTCTATACCAAGTACGGGCTCCCGGATACGACGCACACGGTCAAGATAACGTGCGTGAGCGAAGGGCAGGCCATAACCCTCGACGCCCTGCGTGTCTGGAAGACGCAGACTCAGCCGGGTGAGCTCGTGCAGGCACCTAACGGCGACCAGAGGTATCAGCAGGACAACGGCGCCTTTAGGTATACCGGGGACTGGGTCGACTGCTACACGCCTTGGTTGGCTTCCGGATGGTCCTACTGGCGCGCAGAAGGTCCCGGTGCCTCGGTGAACGTGACGTTCGACGGTACCTCTCTGACTTGGATAGGCACGAAAGCCTCGAATCAGGGTAAGGCCTTGGTCGTACTCGACGGCGTCACAGCCAAAGCCCAGACAGTGGATCTGTATAGTGCTAACGAGAAGTACAAGCAGAAGATATACAGCACTGGTGTGCTGTCGGAAGGTCGCCACACACTCGCCATCTATTGGGTGGGAGAGAAGAACCCAGCGGCGACGAACTACTACGTCAACGTCGACGCCTTTGACGTTCTGGGCGGGTTCACCCAAGCGCAGGCAACAGCGCCGCCCTTCACCTGGACCTACGAGCAGAACGCCTCCAAAGTCACCTATCTCGGGGACTGGGCTACCGGCAGCAGCTGGTCGGCATCAGGAGGTAGCTTCGCCTCCACCGAGCAGAAGGGTGCGGCCGCGATCACCAAGTTCAACGGCACCGAGGTCACGGCGGTGCTCAGGACCACTCCATGGTACGGCAAGGCCGAGCTGACCTTGGATCCCGGTACCCCCCAGCAACGAGTCAAGACTGTGGATCTGTACAGCGCGTCCGTCGGCTGGAAGGTGACCTCCTTGTACAAGGAGACCGGCCTCGCCGCGGGTGAACACACTCTGGTGGTCAGGTGCGCGGGCCTCAAGAACGACGCGTCGTTGGGCACAGCCATCGGACTTGACGGCTTCGCCATCAAAGGCCAGATGCTGCAGGCTCCGGCGGCTGCCCGTATTGATGACACTACTGCTTCATTCGCCTTTGCCGGCGATTGGAACCAAGCCCAAGACTGGTACGCTTCTGGTGATAGCTTCCGCTCCGCGAACTCACAAGGAGCCAAGGTGACTTTCACCTTCCAGGGCAACTACGCCTCGCTTCTGGCGAGGACTACCCCGTGGTACGGGTGGGCGAGGGTCACACTGGATGGTAACGAGGCCGAAGCTGTGATCGTTGACTTGTACAGTCCCGGCGTGGCTTGGCAGGTGTCCGTCTACAACACTGGCTATTTGGCTTCAGGCGCCCACTATCTGACCGTCGAGTGGCTGGACGAGAAGTGCCCGGCTTCATGGGCCACGGGCATTTCGGTGGACGCCGCGGAGATCCTGGCGATCAACTGAGCCACAACCGCGCCGGCTAGAACAGCATCAAGCGGGCCCGCCTGACGGCGGGCCCGCTTCTGTTTCGGGACGTATGCGCCGTGGTGCGCCCGACCCGCTAGTCGAGGAGGCTCGGCACGAACTTCACGGCGTCGGCGCACACCTCGCCAGTGGCTCCTGTCGCGTAAAGAGTGGCGCTGCCGGAATAGATGGAGTAGCCGGCCGCAAAGTGATAGCGGCCCACGTAGCGCCAGTCACCGCCCCCCGAGCGCTGGTTCCAGTATGTGTTGTAGGAGCCAAAGTCACCGCGTACGGTCAGTCTGGCTGAAGCTGTGCGGTCGGGACCGCTGGTCCAGCGGATATACACATCGTAGTATCCGGACTCTGGGATGCGAGGAGTCCACCGGGCCCAAGATTCGGACGAGGTGCCCATGGTGGCCTGGTAGTTGTCACCGAAGTAGCCGGGCCAGTAGCTCCCGCGCTTCCAGTTGCTCCAGATATCTGTGCCCCCGACACTCTTGGCAGTGGGGTTGTCGAGTACGATGGAGGGAGTCTCCAGGAGTGCGGAGCGTCGCCTGGGCAAGTACTCGCTTCCGAGATAGCGGCTCACCCGTCTGACGCTCAGCCCCGTGCCGGGCGCCTCGTAGATTATGGGGTAGTTCCAGTCATCCCCGCCCGCATAAAGCACTACGTGCCCTGAAGAGCCGTTGTTCTTGACCAGGATGTCGCCTGCTATGAGGTAGGCGCGGCTGCCCAGTGCATACCAAGGCCCCAGGCAGTTGTAGAACTGGTAGCTGGTGTAGCGGGGTGAGATGGTGGTGTTGACGCCGTCTTCCTCCTCGTAGAGCAGGGTCTTGGGTACCTCCCAGCACTTGAGCACCAGGCCTGAGCAGTCGCTGCCCAGCCCTGTCGCCTGGTTGGGCATCCAACTCTCTCTGCCCCACACATAAGGCAGATCGAGAGCCGTCTCGGCTCGGGCGATTATCTCCCCGCGCGTCATGTAGGGCGGCGCGGCATCCGCAACCGCAGCGGCCGGGCCCAAGACTAGGCTGGCGAGCGCGAGGGGGGCGGCAAAGAACAGCGTCGTTAGTCGGCAGATCCTTCTCACGGCTGCACCTCCGCGAACGAGTGCACCAGGATCGTGTAGCCAGACGCGTCGGCGACTGGTTGAAAGATCCGCCCGTCGGGAGCCACAACATACGGGTCACCCAGGGAGGCGTAGTCGGACTCTGCAAGAAGCAGGACCTCGTCATTGGCAGTCTGCGCGAGTTGAAGTTCGTTGGTGGTGCCCTGGGGGTCGGCTGAGCGCAACCTGGTGATGGCGAGAACGCTGGTGACTTGGCCCGCGGTCATCGGGTGCACGAGCTTGGCCCCCACCAAGAGCCCGCCCTCTCCGTCACCATCCACAGACAGCAGATGCTCGATGGCGCTGCCTTGTGCAATAGACGGCCTGAGTTGTGCGGCGTCACCTAGAAACAGGCCGGCCTCACCGACCGAGCGAGCCTCCACCCGGAATCCTTCTGCGAGAGAGAAGCCGGCCTTGACGACTGTCGCCAACCGCTGATTTAGGGGGCGTCCTGGCAACTCGGTCGCAGTCCATGGGGCAGCGCTCGCGTCTGCCTCGCTCGCCAGCTGCAAAGCCATCTTGTCCACCAGGAGCGAGTCGCGATGTCCGGTCTCGATGCACGGTCCTTGCGAGGTGGCGAACAGGCCCGTGACCACACTGTCCATCTCCGGTAGGTCGAGCACAGATGTCCGGGTCCCGGACCACGCGTATGAGGCGAGCTTCTTGTCCGAGTCGGCGTCGAGAACGTACAGGGTGTCGTCGTCCACGGCCAAGAACCTGGGTTGAGACAGGTCGATGTGCACGCACTGCAAGGGCTGTCCGTCGGCGTCCATAAGGACCAAGCGGCTGTTCGCTGAGTCAAGGATCGCGACCCGACCATCCGGGGCGACCGCGAGCGCCTCCGGACCGCGCGTGAGACCTTCAGTAGCGCGGACCAAGCCGACCTGTCCCTCGCCTTCCCCCCAAGACAACCCGGCGAACACCTTCGCCGTCGCCGGCCCAGTGGAACCGAAGACGTGGAGGGGGAGCATGAGTGCGCAGGCCGCGGTCAGGAGTAGGAAGCATCCCGACCAGAACATCTTCGGGGGGCGCATGGTGCGCCGAGGGCATCTCAGTATTTCCATGGCATCCTCCAAAGTCCCTGTGTGATGACTACGCGACCGTAGTCCTGTCCGCCAAGCGGACGCACTGCGACCTAGGGTGGGGCTTGGCGCGGCGGGCCCAGGCAGGGTGGGCTTAGCGGCCGACCTTAGCGGGGTGGGCCTTGGGCGGTGTCGCAGCCCGGTGCGGTACACTTCACACGGTCTGACGAACCACGGGGAGGCCGCCAGGGTGAGAGTCTTATTCTTTGCCGACGTCATAGGCAAGCCGGGCCGCGACCTGCTCACGCGCCGCCTACCGGAGCTGCGCGAGCGCCTTGCAGCCGACGCGGTGATAGCGAATGGCGAGAACGCGACTGACGGCAAGGGCATCAGGCCCAAGCACGCCGACGAACTGCTGGCGGCTGGCGTGGACGTCATCACCACCGGCAACCACATTTGGCGCCAACGGGACATCTATCGCTATCTGGACGAGCAGCCTCGCATCGTGCGTCCCTACAACTTCCTCTCCTCCAGCCCCGGTCGCGGGGTGACCGCAGTGGATACGCCCGCGGGCAGGCTGGGCGTGGTCAATCTGAGCGGCCAGCTCTTTCTGAATCCGGCGCGCTCGCCTTTTGAGGCCATCGAGCAGGCGCTGGAAGAGCTGCACGGCGTGCGCGCGGTGGTGGTGGACCTTCACGCCGAAGCTACGAGCGAGAAGGTGGCTATGGGCTGGCATCTGGACGGCAGGGTCAGCGCAGTCCTGGGCACTCACACCCATGTCAGGACCGGAGACGCCCGCGTGCTGCCTGGGAGGCACCGCCTACATGACGGACGTGGGTATGTGCGGCCCCAGGGACTCGGTCATCGGCGTCAAGAAGGAGCTGGTGCTGGAGCGCTTCCTCACCCAGCTACCGGTGCGCTTCGAGGTGGCCGACGGGGATGTCTGGCTGGAAGGGGTGGTCATGGAGATCGGTGCGGACGGTCACGCCCTCAGCATCGAACCCCTGGAAGTGGGCGCCGACTCCTGACCGTGGGTCCGCTTCGTGAGCCTGACGCCGACTCCTGACCGTGGGTCCGCTTCGTGAGCCTGACGCCGACTCCTGACCGTGGCGCCGACGCCTGAGCGCCCCGCGCGATCAGGCGGCTACAAGCTGCCGGTGAGATCGTGAAAGAGTAGCCCCGTGGGCAGCTTCGGGTAGAAGAAGGTGGTCTTCTGAGGCATCCGCTCGCCCCCGAAAGCCACCTCGCAGACTTGATCCAGACCGGTAGCGTTCATGAAGAACCCGAGCTGGGACTCTCCGGATCGCAGTCGCGCAAAGGCCTCAGCGGTGTCTTTGGCGTAGGCGATGTGCTGCTCCGCGGCGATCTCGGCCGCGGATATTCCCAGTGCTCTCTTCAGCACCAGATCTTGGAGTATGGCCACGTCGAGCTCCTGGTACGCGGCGCTGTGCCCCGGAGAGACATGCGCCCGCGTCAGATCGGAGAGCGAGAAGCCGTAGGGAGCGTCCAGGCCGGTCCCCCACAGACCGAAGGCGGCGCGTGGGTGCTCGGCCAGGTACGAGGATATGGCCGCCTGTGCGGCCGGGGCGTCCGGCGCCGCTCCGCCGCTGGCCGCCAAGAGCCGCTCGACCTTGAAGGTACCGGCTAGTGCCTTGGGCAGATCGGCCACGACTTCGTCGGCAAGTCCAGACAGCAGGCGGTGGGTCGGGTAGATGGCTAGGGAAGGGTCGCTCTTGTTGGCCAGGTACACCAGACAGTAGTCGCACGCGGGCGGCGACTCGACGGCGGCGCCGTCAGACGCTTGCCTGTGGGCCTCGCGGTAGCGCAGGGCCGTCTCGTAGCGGTGATGCCCGTCGGCGATGAGCAAGCGGGCCCCGGCCAGCTTCTCGGCGACCAAGCGCCGCAGCTGGGGGTGCGAGGTGGGCCATAGCCGCGTCGTGTTGGCGCGGTCATCGACCACGGTCGCAGACGGGGGTGCGTCCCCCAAGAGGCTTCGCCAGGCCTCCGTGATGTCGTCGCCGGGCAGGTCATAGAGCATGAAGACCGGGCTTAGGCTCATGGCGGTGGCTTCCATCAGGCGGAAGCGGTCCTCTTTGGGTCCCGTGAGCGTGTGTTCGTGAGGGAAGACGACGCCCTCCCCGAACTCGCTCAGCCTGAGGACGGCGAGCACCCCGTGACGGCGGCCCGCTTTGCCGTCGGGGCCCGTGAAAGCCTCTTCGACGAAGGTGAGGCTCGGTTCGGGGTCGCGCACCAGTGCTCCGGAACGCTTCCAGGCGGCGAGCGCGTCTGCGGCCCTGGTGTAACGGTTGTCTGAATCAGGATCGTCCGGCCCGGACAGACCCAGATCGACGCGGATGACGTTGTAGGGGCTGCGTTCGTACAGCGCGGACTGAAGGCCGGGGTCCACCACGTCGTACGGTGGCGCGATCAGACTGCCTAGGTCGCCTGCTTGCGCCGAATAGCGCCACGCGCGGAATGGGGCCACTGTATCCAGATACGTCTCCTCGAGCATAAAGATCAGCCGACGGCGCGGCGCCTCGAATGATATCACCGGGGAGTGGGAACAAACCCGGTATGCCGGCGTCCAGGCGCCGGCGAGTCCTTCAGTACGACCGCACCAGGGAGGCCCGATCGTGGAGTTGAAAGAGACGATGAGCAAGAGCGCGAAGAAGGTCCGCGAGGAGGCCGGCAAGGCCTACGACTTCAGCAAGAACAAGGCCGAGCAGATACAGGCCGAGATGAAGATGGACGGTCTCGCGAAGAAGCTGGGCTACATGACCTTCGATACTCACCGGGGGCGCGAGGTGGATGAGGAGGTGCGTACGAAACTGCTGGCCGAGTTCACCGGCGTCGAGGCCAAGTACGAGGCGCTCAAAGCCGAAGCCATGGCAAGGGCGGAAGCCGCCAAGGCAGCCAAGCACGAGTACAAGCCGCCGGCAGAGTAGCCCGTCCCCGGTCTGGGGACGGACGTTCGTCCTCAGACCGAGGAGACTTTGGTCTCGATATCGGGTGGGTTCTCCAGGTGGCGCTTGACGGTGCAGGTGTCGGCCGCCCTGATGATGGCATCCTCGTACTTCTCGGGGAAACCGGCCGGCAGCTTGATGTCGATGGTGATGTTGGTGACCAGTCTGGTCTCGGGGTCGCGCACGTGGCTCATCACCACGCCGGCGCCCTCGGTGGGCAGGCCTCGCTTCTGTAAGAAGCTGACGACGTAGTAGCCTGCGCACGTGCCTATCGAGGCCAAGAAGAGGTCGAACGGAGCCGGCGCGCTGCCGTCGCCCCCACCCTGCACCGATTGGTCCGTCTCGATGGTGAAGCCCTTGTAGCGCGCGTCGACGCGCACGTTACCGGGAAAGAAGATCTCCATGTCCATGGCGCTCTCCAAACTCTGCGAGTCTCGCGTCCAGCGCCACAAAGCATAGCGCAGGCGCGGGCTCAGCGACGGGCCGAGGGCAACCTGTCGGTCTGAGCTCTGTGGGCGAAGTCCAGGCCGCCGGTGCCCGAGGGGACGGCGCCAAACTCCTTGAGCGCATCGAGCACCCAGCCGAACGCATCCTCCATGGCCAGAGAGAGGTAGAGCAGCTGAGAACGATCGAGTGTGGCCGCCTGCTCGTGCCGGCACTCCGGACACCAGAGCCTCACGCTCCACGAAGACTCGTCCTTTCGCTCCCAATCCAGGGCTTGGACCAGGGGCGAGGCGCACGAGCGGCAGAAGACGACGGGCGTGACCACGTCCGAGAGGCGGCTGTCTGCTGGATCTTGCATACAGACTCTATCGACGGCTGCGGGCTTGAAGTTTAGAGCGCTCCCAGGATGAGCCGGGCCACTTCAGTGTTGTCGATGTAGCGGCCGCGCACCGGGTCGACGGACTCGGCCTGCTGGGCGAGCGTCTCGCTCCCGGGGCCGTTGGCATATAGGGGGACCAGCTGGTTCGTGTGCCCCGTGGTGCTCCAGGACACGCCCGGTAGTTCACCCTCGCCGTTGTCGACGATGGGTGAGAAGGCAGCAGCGCCTTCTGCCTCGCCGGCCCCCGGCCCCCAAAGCATGCCGGTCTCGTGGTCGGAGGTGACTATCACCAGCGTCTCTGTCCAACCACCATGAGCCAGCACCCAATCGACGACGGCCCTCACGGCGTCATCAAAGGCGGCCTGCTCCTCGATCATGCGGCCGGTCTGATGCGCGTGGCCGGCCCAGTCGATCGCACCGCCCTCCGCCATCAAGAAGAACCCGTCAGGGTCCTCGTCCAGGACGTTCAGGGCCCCCTCTACCATGGTGGCCAGATCGGGCACCGCGACGTCGAGGGGGACCACGTAGGGTGCGGCGAAGGAGTCACCCCCGCGGCCTTGTTGCAGGGTGTCGTTGACCTGGGCGGTGCCGCAGACGCGGGTAGGGGTGCTCGTAGCGGCGGCAAGTGCCTCGAACTCTGCCTTGGTCTGGACGAGCGTCCACGGGTCGGCATCGCCATCGCCATCGGCATCGGCTGCGGACGGGGTGTCGGGGTCGGCATCACTCAGATCCGCCCACAGCTCGTCGCCGCCCACATAGGCGGCGTCGCCGCCAGCCGGTCTGCCGTCGTCATCGAAGCCGGGGTTGCCCGCGCCCATTATCACGTCGACCGCGCTCTGCTCGATCATCTGCCGGGCTATCCGTGCGTAGTCGCCCCGGTCCCCGACATGGGCGACGAAGGCCGCCGGGGTGGCATGGCTCCACGGGACCGTGGTCACCACGCCGGTCGCTTTGCCGAGCAGCTCGGCCGTCTCGGTGACCGACCTGACGGGGTTCCCTTCATGGTCCACCCCTATGGCGCCTGAGTAGGTCTTGACGCCCGTGGCCATGGCCGTCGCCGCGGCAGCCGAGTCGGTGGAGGTGGAGGTCAGGCAGTAGTCGAAGCGCTGCCACATCTGCACCGGGTCGTAGCCGGGCGGGCCGCCGGGGTCCAGGTAGGGGTAGGTGGTGACCCCCAACTGCACGGGAAAGTCTTCATAGACGGCCGGAGCGCCCCGGTAGTAGTCGGTCGCTAGGAGCTGGTTGTAGCCGCGGCCGTCCCCGACCAACAAGATGACGTTCTTGGCGGCGAAGGATGTGGGCAGAGGGGTGAGCGTGGTCGTCGGCTGGGGCTGCGAGCATGCGCCAAGAGTCAGGGACAAGGCCAAGCAGATGAGGACGGTGCAAGGCGTGCGCTTTCTCATGTCAGCGCGATGTTACACCCTTGGTTGTATTCCACTGCGGTGGCTCGCCGGGTACTTTGCATTCCCCGGCAGGGGGTCAAGCAGTCGCTCAAGGGAGGAAGGCAGGCATGAACACGGTGCATCTGATCGGACGTCTGGCCACTGACGTGGAGGTCAAGGAGGTGAACGGGGGCTCCAAGGTCAGCAGCTTTATCCTTGCGGTGGATCGCAATGCGGAGGAGGCGGACTGAGCAGTTCAACTACACGACCAGGGAGAGCGGCCGGATGGGTCCACCCGGCCGCTCGCGTTCTTGAGGCCTTACTCTAGGCGTCCGGGTTCATGACCATGGCGAACTCCCTGAGCTCGTCCATGCTCCCCTTGAGACTCTCACTCAGCTTCTGCAGGCCATCCAGCCTGCTGCTGCCTGGCTCTATGGCCTTTGCCACGAGATCAACCTTGTCGTTGACCTCACCGAGCGCATACCAGATCAACCGGATCACTTGGGCGACCTCCACATGGGTAGTGATGGTCACCGCCTCTCCTTCAACCTCCACTGACAAGCGGCCATCATCCAAAAGACTAACCTGCTCTGGCAACTTCCCCACCCGCCTTTCTTGGCAATGGATTCAGCGCGTGTAGGTCCGACGCGCACCTCGAGTGGGATGGTACTCGCGCCATCGGACAGGTGGAAGTCGTGGGGAGAGGGCAGGCTACGGCTCCGTCTTGGGCCTAGAAGGGTGAAGTCCAGTTGTAGTAGTCGAGGGCCGGCCTCTTGCACTTCAGGCACACAGCCTTGGAATCCGACGTGAGAGACTCCTTTCCAAGGAACTGTTGGTTCAGCTGTGCTAGGCGGCCGCAACGACAACCGGTGCAAAAGATCCTGACTAGGTGGAGTGTGTCCGCACCCTGGGCGTAGTTAGGTAAGCTCCCCTTCGGCATTCGTCGTACCTCCTTCGTTCCTTGCTCTTGTCTGCCAGCTCAAGCTCAGAGAAGGCACAGTTTCACGGCTTCGGTGCCTTTGGGACCAGCGGCTTCTGGACCTTGGGCGGCTTCTTGACCGTGGGGACCGTCGGCGCTTCGACCTTCGGAACGGGCTGAAGTCTCATGGTGCACTCCTTCGTGGGTGCGATGCTGGGACGCGGCCCCCGTGCTCATCATAGTTGGTGTGGTAGAGGTTGTGGGAGATGCTGAGTGGGTACGACATCGATGTCCATACCCTCAGCGCGTTTGCTCATCCATGAGCACTCTCTTGTCGAAACCAATGTCATGGTTGTATGCTCGGAACATGGCGGGAGCAAAGGAGGCGTTATGCCGCAGGACCAGGCTACGGAGCAACAGCCGCAGAAGTCCCAAGCCCACATCGACGAAGTGTTCCGGTCACTTCGTTTAGAGACACCAGAAGACCGCGCTCGAATAGTCGCGCCTGTCGAACTTCCCAGACAGGCAGCAGAGTCTTTCTACTATGCGATCAATGTCTCGGGCAGCGCGGATGAGGCCGTCGCGTGCTACGAGGCAACGGTGAATGCCTAACCTGAAACAACTTCAGGATGAACTCAAGGCTGCGGCGAGTCCTCAGGACGCGTTGCGGCGCAAGTACATTCGCAAGCTCAACGAGAAGACCGGCCGGAACGTCATCACATACTACTCGGGATGGTTGCAGAAGGTGGGTCTGCCGGCCAATCTCTTCTCGCTCAATGACGGCGACAAGAATGGGTTCATGTCGGCAATCCACGGCCTCGACAGGTCTAAGGGCCTAGACCTGATTCTTCACACCCCAGGTGGCGAGATGGCCGCCACGGAATCCCTAGTAGACTACCTGAGATCCATGTTTGGGTCCGACGTGCGCGCCATTGTGCCCCAATTGGCGATGTCGGCAGGCACGATGGTCGCCCTCTCGTGCAGGTCCATTCTGATGGGCAAGGAATCAAGTCTCGGCCCCATCGACCCTCAGATCAACGGTTGTCCAGCGCACGGTGTGATCGAGGAGTTCACTCGTGCGCGTGACGAGATAGCCAGATGCCCCGAGACAATCCCCCTGTGGCAGCCGATCATCGCGAAGTACAGTCCTACCCTGATCGGCGAGTGCGAGAAGGCTACGGCCTGGGCCGAGGAAATCGTCAAGAGCTGGTTGCAGACGGGAATGTTTGCCGGCGACCCGAAGGCCGAAAACAAGGCCGAGAAGGTCGTCAATGGACTTTCAGATCATGCAGAGACCAAGTCTCATGCTCGTCACTTCGGCCTTGCTGCAATCAAGAAGCTCGGTGTTGCTGTCGAAGCTCTGGAGGATGACGACACTTTGCAGGACGATGTGCTCTCCGTGCATCATTCCTGCATTCTCACTCTCGCATCCACGAACGCTATAAAGCTCATCGAGAACCAAGATGGGAACGCCTTCATCCAGCAGGTGAGCCAGGCAGTCGCTAGGTAGACCGGTACCCGCCCCAAGGCAACGCAGGGCACGCTGTTCATCTGTCTAACCCGTCATCTTGATGGGCCCGTAGTAAGGCCGCCTTACCCCATTAGCCGGTCTCATCGCAAGAGACGCCCTACGGAAGTGTCGGTCTCAGTGGCTCATGAGACGGGCGTCACGGGTGCCTTCGGGTTAGCGGCCGAGAAGGTGCGGGGTCTGCCAAGAGGCGTGTTGGCGAGGTCTGCAAGCCGCGTCCCAGCCGGAAATTCACCACGCGACAGTGAAACGAGAGGTGACGTTACCCCTACTCTGAGGGCCTGTCCGGTCGAAGTGCTAGTCTTGAGTTCGAAACGGCAGATGAGTGTGGACTCGGTCCTCCAACGTTGCACGATCAGGGTTACGGGGAAGAATGGAAGGTCTAGTTGATACGGTCGAACGACTCCGACTCTCGGCAGATCGAGAGATTGACGAGTCGCAGAGGGGCACTCTGGGTCAATTCATGACGCCTGCCCCCGTTGCGAGGCTGATGGCCGCAAGATTCCAGGCTGTAGCTCGACATATCCGGCTCCTCGATCCCGGCGCAGGAATCGGGTGTCTTACTGCGGCTTGCGTTGAGGCGCAATTGAACCGGAGTCAGCCGCCGCTGTCATTCCATGTTGAGACCTATGAGGTGGATGCGGTCCTACTGCCCTACCTGGCACAAGTCCTTGAGATTTGCGGGGCGGCCTGCCGAGCAAGAGATGTGGGTTTCACATATCGGATACGAGCACAAGACTACATCCTCGATCGAACCAGCGGCGATTTGTCGCTGCCCCCCGGGGAGTCTGACCTTTTCGACTGGGTAGTGATGAACCCACCCTACGGAAAGCTCAACAGGCGCTCGAGGGCAAGCAAGCTCCTTTCCTGCAAAGGAGTCGATGTCACGAATCTCTATTCCGCGTTCATGCTCCTGGCTGCCAATCAGCTCAGACCTGGTGGAGAATTCGTTTCGATTACCCCGAGGAGCTTCTGCAATGGCCCCTATTTCCGGCCGTTCCGTCGTGACTTCTTTCGCTTGGTGACTCCGGTGAGCGTTCATCTCTTTGAATCGCGTGGTGTGCTCTTCAGGGGTAACGGTGTGCTCCAGGAGAACATCGTTCTCCACGGAGTTGCTGGCAGGGCCTCAGGGCCGATCTTGGTGGGCCAGAGTCTGAGCGATGGTGGTTCGTTCGCCAAGGAGCGGGCCTACGACGAAGTGTTTCGGCCGTCCGATTCTGACATGGTCATGCATCTCATCACGAGTCTGGATGATGAAGAAGTTGCGAACGCAACACGGATTCTGAGCTGTTGGCTGGGGGATTTGGGTGTGACCGTTTCGACCGGGAGGGTTGTCGACTTCCGCGCCAGGGAGTTCCTGCGTGTCGACTTGGAGCCTGGGTCTTCACCGCTCATCTTTCCGAGGCATATCAGGGATGGCGAGATACAGTGGCCAGGGCCACCGGGCAGGAAGCCGTCCGCGATTGTAGACAGCGCTGAAACAGCGCATATGTTCGTGCCCCGCGGCCATTATGTCCTTGTCAAGCGCTTCAGCGCGAAGGAGGAACGACGGAGGATAGTGGCTGCTGTCCTTGATCCGACGCAGCTGCCCGCAGAGCGGTTGGGGTTCGACAACAAGACGAACTACTTCCATGTCGACGGGCATGGCATGCCGGCGCGGCTAGCCAGGGGGCTGGCGATATACCTGAACTCGACTATTGCCGACCGGTACTTCCGACTCTTCAGCGGACACACCCAAGTGAATGCTAGTGACCTGAGGCGGATGCCCTATCCGTCGACGCAGGAACTTGAGTCACTTTCCGACCGGTGTGAATCTGTATCGGACCAAACCGAGGTGGACGCGGCGCTTGCAGACATCATGGGTGGTCAAGAGGAGAACCTTCAGGCCACTCATCAACGCTGGTCGGGCTTGCACCCCAGCCAGTGCACTTCGTAGCACCGGCCTGGATCTTCGAGTATCCAGATAAAGGTGCCGCCAGGTATGTTCTTCAGCCGACCCTGGCGGGTAGCTGCGGTGCGCCAGTCGGGGTAGACGGTCGTGAACCCGACCCCTGACTTCCCGGCGCGCTTGGCCATCTTCTGGGTCTGTTCCATCTTGTGCTGATCAACTTCACCGTCACTGGTCACAGCCTCGACTATCCAGACCCCGTCTGTCTCCGGGTTCCACAGAAGGATGTCTGGCATAGCGTCCTCGAGGCCGAGGCTCAAACCCGCCGCACTGAGCCGCGCCTCATCCTCTGGCGAAACCCGGTCTCCGTCTCCGTCGTCGAGATAGACCGTTTGATAGCCATGCAAGAAATGAGGGGCATACACGCGGACTGCCTCCGCAATGAGAGTGGAGTGAGATCTTGTTATCCCGCTCGCAGCGCGCTCGGCTTGGTTGCCCTGCAGCGCCAATCGCTCGCGCTGGCGATCTTCACTGGTCCATGAAGCCAGAAGTGGTTCCCACTTGCCCGATGGTGCTCGGAGAATCTCCAGGAAGTCCGCGGCCAGGCGATACGCTGAATTGGCTGACTTTGCGCGAGGATGGCCGGGAACGAACCGTCGGGACGCAGAGTCCAGAAACACCTTCTCCACCGCGCCGATTTGCCACAGTGGCTTCAGCCAGTAGTCTCGGCCCTCCCGGTCAAGTTTGCCGCGTCCTCTTTGTAGAATCCCGACATGGCAGCCGATTTGGGCAGTGGACGCGCCGCTCGCAAAGGTGGCCCCTTCGGGGGCTCTTGCGAACCAGCTAGGCTGGGTATCGTCCAACAGGGCGTAGATCACATCGACGATGTCCTCCGTCGCCAAGTCGATCTGAGCAAGCACAGATCGGACCTTGCCCTTCGAAACACCCCGCAACTCAGGCGCCACCGGCTCTCGGCCGTGCGCTAGTAGCTCGTCTCGGAGTTGTTGAACGCGGTCATGGAGCGCCATGGTTCAGCCTGTCTCTGTGATGCCGAAGCATCAAGTGTGTACGTTGTCAGCGGACCTTGCCGATTCTAGAAGACCGGCTGCGAAAGCACCAGCGACTGACGTGAGCTGCCTTCGCTCTGTAGGCTTGTCTCTCGCGCCGCTGTCGCGGCGGGGACTGCCCGCAGGAGCCGGAGAAGATGGAGCGACCCCCCCGGCCTTCCCCTACTCCGTCAACTCCAACGGTATCTCAACGACATTGACTTGAGAGCCGTCCTTGGGCGACTCCGAGAACACTATCAGGCTGCCGATGCCGGCCTTGGTGAGCGTGAACGGCACGGTGACATCGAAGGTGCCGCGGGTGCCGGTGCCTGACGAGGCGGTCACGGTCTGTTCGGCGATGATCAGGCCGTCCCAATCCACGATGTTCACCTGAAACACGGCCTCGAAGACGTTGGCCGTGCCCGTTATCCGCATGGGGCTGCCGACGGTGGCGCCCACAGTCGGTGACTCGACCAGGATGGCCGGGGACATGTCTTCCAGCTTCTCGCGGGTCCACGGCTCATCGAGCATGATGCCCTCCCCGCCCAGTTCGGTGATCGGCTTGCCGTCGAGCTTGAAGAGCACCCCCTCCACGGTCTCAAACTGCGTCAGGGTGAAGACCACCTGCGCCAGCCGGGTGAACATACTGAGCGAACCGCCTCCGGAGGCGTACTCGGCGGAGAGGTCCACGGTCGCGATGCCGTTCTTGATGTCCAAGCCCAGGAACTCCGTGCCTTCGGGGATGGCGGTGAACATGCCGGCCGCCGTCTCTTCGGCGGTGGGGCCCTCGAGCAGGGCCTCCATGGCCGCGGCGCCGGTCTCCTGGGTCGGGGGTACCTCGCGGGTGGCCGCAGCCATCTTCTCGTCGCGGGAGAAGTACACGCGCAGAGCGGTGGTGTCACCGCCGGCGAGGGTGGTGGGCGTCTCGCCCTGGCCGTCGGAGGCGGTGGTGGCGTCGGGCAGGGTGGTGTCCGTAGTCACCTCGGTAGTCTCACCGTCGCCCGTGAAGGGCATATCGCAGCCGGTGGCGGACAGCGCCAAGAGCAGCGTGACCGCCGCTACTGACAAGAGGATCCAGGTCGTCCTCGATGATCTCGACTGCGAATGCTTCATTGCCTGTGCCTCCTACGTCCGAGCTCCGAAGAGCGCTGCTGGCTGATGCATCGTACTTCAATATCCATTTCGACCATAGCCGCGACAAACCTGTAGCGGAGTCGCGCAGGTCGGCAGGGGGGCCGGCCAGGCCCGGGCGCCGAGGGCGGACAAGATTTATTTTGGGGTCCGGGAGGAATCTCGCAAAAAGCGAAGAAAGAGGCTTTGACAACCGATATATGGGGGTGCTAGCATCACACAGGTACCATATATGGTATATGCCTCGGGATATCTTAGTCGGCGGGAGACTACAAGGTGCGTACGCTGGGGGTAGCGGCGCTATGGCGTCGCCAGAGAAGGAAGTGGGAGTCATGAACTGCCCCTTCTGTAGCGCTGCGGACAGCCGCGTCGTAGATTCCCGGGAGACCGACGGCAGCGAGGCGGTCCGGCGCAGGCGGGAGTGTATAGCCTGCGCGCAGCGCTTCACTACCTACGAGAAGATCGAAGAGATCCCCATCACGGTCGTCAAGCGCGACGGCAGCACCGAGCTGTTCCATCCGCAGAAGCTGCTGCATGGGCTCACGCGGGCCTGCACCAAGCGGGACGTGCCGGTGGAGGAGCTCCAGGAGATCGTGGCTGACATAGAACGGGAACTGAGGGAAGAAGCAGCGTTCGAAGTCTCATCCGAACGCGTGGGTATGATGGCTCTTGAGAGGCTGCAGCAGGTGGACCTAGTGGCATACGTGCGGTTCGCGTCGGTCTACCGCCAATTCGAGAGCGTCGAAGGCTTCAAGGAAGAACTGCAACTACTTGCGAGAGAGGGGATCAGATGACCGTCGCCGAGCTGCGGGCGCTGTCGGCCGAACTGGAGCACAAGCTGTCTCCGAGTGCCGTCAAGGTCCTGGAGAAGCGCTATCTGAAGCGCGATGCTGACGGCACGCCCCTCGAGACGGCCTCGGACATGTTCGCCCGTGTGGCGGAGAACATCGCGCAGGCCGACCGGCTCTACGACGCTAAGAAGCCGCTGGACGACACCATCGCCGAGTTCTTCGCGGTGATGGCGGGGCTCGAGTTCTTGCCCAACACCCCCACTCTCATGAACGCCGGCCGCGAGTTGCAGCAGCTCTCCGCCTGCTTCGTCCTGCCTGTCGAGGACAGCATGGAGTCCATCTTCGGCGCCATCAAGAACGCCGCCCTCGTGCACCAGTCGGGTGGCGGCACCGGCTTCAGCTTCAGCCGCCTGCGGCCCAAGAACGACCTGGTCAAGTCGACCATGGGCGTGGCCAGCGGCCCGGTGTCGTTCATGCGCGTGTTCGACATGGCCACCGAGACCATCAAGCAGGGCGGCACCCGGCGCGGAGCCAACATGGGCATCATGCGGGTGGACCATCCGGACATCGTCGAGTTCATCCGCGCCAAAGAAGACGAGCACATACTCAACAACTTCAACATCTCGGTGGGCGTGACCGAGGAGTTCATGCAGGCGGCGCTGGCCGGTGAAGACTACGCGCTCCGCAACCCCCGCGACCGCGAAGAAGTGGGCCGCATCGACGCCCGCGAGATCTACGACATGATCGTCGACCTCGCCTGGAAGAACGGCGAGCCCGGCATCGTCTTTCTCGACCGCCTGAACCGCGATAACCCGACCCCCAAGGTCGGCGAGATCGAGTCCACCAACCCCTGCGGGGAGCAGCCGCTGCTCCCTTACGAGAGCTGCAACCTGGGCTCCATCAACTTGGCCATCATGATCAAGGACGACGAAGTCGATTGGGAGCGCCTGCGGCGCGTCACTCGCACCGCGGTGCACTTCCTGGACAACGTCATAGACATGAACCGGTATCCCCTGCCCGAGATCGGCCAGATGACCAAGAGCAACCGCAAGATCGGTCTGGGCGTCATGGGGTGGGCCGACATGCTGGTGGAGTTGGGCATGGGCTACGACTCCCAAGAGGCCATCGAACTGGCCGGCCAAGTCATGGGCTTCATCCATGAAGAGGCCATCAAGACCTCCGAAGAGTTGGCCGAAGACCGGGGCGTGTTCCCCAACTACGAGGACAGCACCTGGGAGGCAGGCGGCAGGCGGGTGCGCAACGCCACGCTCACCACCATCGCCCCGACCGGCACCATCTCCATCATTGCCGGCTGCTCCAGCGGCGTGGAGCCCATCTTCGCCCTGGCCCTCATCCGCAACGTCATGGACAACACCGAGCTGCCTGAGGCTCATCCTGCCCTGGAGAAGGTGCTGCGCGAGCGTCACCTCTACTCCGAGGACGTGATGAAGGACATCGCCCAGATCGGCGGGCTGCACGACCTGGACGTGCCCGAGGACCTCAAGAAGGTGTTCGTCACCGCCCACGACGTGTCGCCCGAGTGGCACATCCGCATGCAGGCGGCCTATCAGGATCATGTGGACAACGCCGTCTCCAAGACCGTGAACTTCAACAAGGACGCCACGGCTGAAGACGTGGAGCGGGTCTACCGCCTCGCCTACGAGTTGGGCGTCAAGGGCGTCACCATCTACCGCGACGGTTCGCGGCAGGATCAGGTGCTCAACATCGGCGAGGTGAAGCGCTCCGGCTCCAACGGCAACGGTTCTGGGCGGCTGGATGGCTGCCCACAAGAGGTGGACGCGATGCCGGTGCGTCTGGACCGCTCCCCGATACTGCGCGGTGAGACTCGCGAGAAGATCACTGGCTGCGGCAGCCTCTACGTGACCGTGAACGAAGATGATTCCGGCCCGCGTGAGGTCTTCGCCAACATGGGCAAGGCCGGCGGATGCGCCTCAGCCTCCACAGAGGCGGTGGGCAGGTTGATCTCTCTGGCCTTCCGCTACGGGGTGCCCGCCGACAAGATCGTCAAGCAGCTACGCGGCATCCGCTGTCACGAACCCCACGGCTTCGGGCCCAACCAGATACTCTCGTGCCCCGACGCCATCGGCAAAGCTCTGGCGGACAAGTACGGGCTGTCCAACGGCAACGGCGCCAAGGCGGTGGTCGGTCAGCTGGAGATGCCCATCAAGGCGGCGCAGGGCGCTTGTCCGGACTGCGGCGGCTCCATCGAGCACGAGGGCGGCTGCATGGTCTGCAGGGCCTGCGGCTACTCCAAGTGCTCGTAGGCGAGCACAGCCAGGCGCTCGGCGCTGGCGCCGGCGTCGCGCCCAGGCCTGAGCGCCGACTCAGACTCAGGCCTTACCTCTGTACGATCCAGGCGTCGGTCCACTCCGGCAGCGGCGGGGCGGTCCCGTTGTCCAGTCGCTCGATCCACTGCTCGTCGGTGAGCCTGTTCTCCACCGGTGCCGTGAACTCGTAGTAGGAGTAGACGGCGCCGACGAACACCTGCAACGCCCCGTCCGCCTCGAAGGCTGCGTAGAGGTAGAGCGGGTAGCCCGTGGCCTCCTCCAGCACCCGCGGGGGCGCGGTGACGTAGTCGCTGTGCACGTCGGCCACAACCGGGCTCTTCTCGGCGCTGGGCGAGACGGTGAGGCCTTGCTCGTCAGTGCCGAACTGCTCGAGGCTCTCCAGTGCCTGTCCGTACGACATCATCAGGGCTGCTTCGTCCTCGGTCAGCGGGGTGCCGCTCAGCTCCTTGCGCGCGATGGCGCCCAGCGAGGTGGCGAGGGAGGTCATGCGGGCGAGCCTGTCTGTCGAGTCGGCATCCAAGAGAGCGTATTCGGTCAGCATGCCCGAGAGCGAGTCCGCGAGCTCGGCTATCTTGTCGTAGAAGGCCGGGTAAGGCTCCACGTATCCCACGGTGACCGGCTCTTCTCCCCCCTCCCCTTCAGCTGTGACCGACTGCTTCGCATACAAGATGGTGTCGTGCCGCAGCTCCGTCCAACTGCCCAAAGAGGCGTTGAGGCTCTTGAGCGCCCACGGCTGCGTGCGCATGAAAGCGGGGGCCCCCAGTTCTGGCATGGTCATGACTTCAGTGAGTGACTCCAACCAGCCTGTGTAGAGGGTCTTGGGCCAGAGCTCAGAATCGGGCTCCGCGAACTCCCCCGCGACCTTCTGCAGCTGAGCGTCCCAGTCGGCGTACTGCTGCTGCCCGTAGAGCTCGGTCTCCAGCCGGTAGGCCTCCTCTGACCCCAGCAGGCTCATGATGTCCAGGCCCATGGGCAGCGTGCGCTTGTTCTCTTCTGTGCCCACGTAAGACCAGACCAGCTGCTGGAAGGCATAAGAATCAGGGACGTAGCGCTGCCCCATCACTCGGAAGCTACGCTGGTTCTCTTCGCGGGTCGCCGCGGTGGTCGCGGTGGCGTCAGTGGCGTCAGTGCTGTCCGTGTCGGGCGCCACGGCCGACTGTACGAGCGGGGCCGGCAACTGGTTCAGCTGCTCCTGGACGGCGGCCATCTTCTCCGCCGAGGCCAGCTCGTCAGGCTTGGGCGTCGCGGTGCCGAACACCTGCTGGGTCACCTGCTGCACGTCTTCGACCGTGAGGTCGTCGCTGCGGCCGACGATGAAGCTGGTGGGCTCATACACCGCTGCCCACGCCTCCTGGGCGGGCCCGACCATGCTCTCGGCTATGAGCACGGCGCGGCGAGTAAGGCTGGTCGCCTCTTCTGCGCTGACGTCGGGGTCGCGCGGGTTGATGTAGAAGCCGGGGTTGCCGTACCACATCATCGTCTTGAAGTACCTCTGCAGCAGATCGCTGCGCGTGTAGTGGCCACGCGGCTTGAACTGGCTGTAATCGAGGGTGTACCCGAACACGGGGGATTCCGCGGGTCCCGCGGCTGCGTCTATGAGCGCGAGTTCCGCTTCGATCTGCTCCGCGAGCTCAGTCGGTCTGGAGGCCTCGGGGTCAAGCAAAGCGGCTGCGACCGCGAAGTAGGTCCTGTTGAGCCAGAGGTCGGCCTTGACGGCAGAGTCGGTGGCTACGGCCCACTGGTCGTAAGCAGCAGCGTAGAGCTCCTGGGTCATCAGCGAGATCTGGTCGAAGAAGCTGGTCTGCTCCATCTGCTGCAGCAGGGCGTCGAACAGACCGTGATAGGCGCTCAGCATTGAATCGGTGGTTATGAGCACGGGCAGACCCTGGTAGCGTGCGTCTTCGTAGATGTTCCAGAACTTGCCGGGAGACTCCCCCGCCGCCCGGCCGACCGCGACGAAGCTCTGTCGCGCCAGCACCTGCTTCTCTGCGTCAGAGAGGCCCGCCAGGTCGAGGTTGGTGATGGCCTGCAGATCGACCGGTTGCAGGTTCAGGTAATCAGCCGTTGGCGAGACCGTGGTAGGAGTGGTGTCGGGGGCAATGGTAGAGGTGGTACTACCGCCGCACCCAGCCAGCGCGAAGAGCGATGCGCCGAGCGCCGCGATGGTGAACCCGATGACCACAAGACGCCGTCTCATTGGACTCCCCTCGATCGCTTGCATTTCACGATTGTACCCTCAGCCGTCGACGCGGGTGTAGCCGAACCCGTTCCACCTCAAGAGCGTCCTTTGTGGGGTGCCGCCCTCGGCTGCTGGCGGCTGGATGAGCACCAGCAGGTCGCTGCGCCGGGTGGCGCCATCGGCGCCCCACTCGCGGCCTGCGCCGCCGCCCGCAGGGACCCCGGTGACGATCTCCAGTCTGAGGGGCGCCGGGTCGAGCGCCTGGGTCACCAGGCGCTCGCGGTAGGCCTCTCCGTGGTAGGCGAACACGCCTATGTGTCTACCCTTGTCGGAGTCGAGCAGGGCGACCACCTCAGTCACTCCGTCTCCGTCGGTGTCGCTCAGCGTGGCTTGGACCACCGTCCACTTGTCTCGGCTGCGGTAGAAGACGGATCCATCGCTGATAGTCAGGGAGTCGTCGCCCGGGTCGATCTCGACCTGCTCGACGGAGCCGTCACCGTCCAGGTCGGCTTGGGCGACGCGGCCCGGCACCAGTTCGCCGTGGGTGAGTCCCGGAGGTGGGGTGTCGGAGCTGCAGGCCAGCGCGCCGAGGAACGCGGCACACAGCACGACTGCCGCCGCGGGGGCCGCGTGGCGCCGAACAGGGTGGCTGGTCGAAGCCGCGGCGCCGGCCTGCGCGGCTGCCCGCCCTCGCCACCGGCTCGGGCGAGCGGCGCTGTTAGGCGCCGGCCTGCCGGGCGCGGTAGTCTTCGATAGCCGCACGGAGGCCGTCCGCGGCCAGGTTAGAGCAGTGCAGCTTGGCCGGGGGCAGCCCGCCCAGGGCCTCGGCGACCGCCTTGTTGGTGATAGCCAAGGCTTCGTCCAGCTTCTTGCCCTTGGCCATCTCGGTGACCATGCTAGAGGTCGCGACCGCGGCGCCACAGCCCAAGGTCTGGAACTTGATGTCTTCGAGGACGTCGTCCTCGACCTTGATCGTCAGCCGCATCATGTCGCCACACTGGGGGTTGCCGACTTCACCCACGCCGTCGGCGTCCTCTATGGACCCCATGTTGCGTGGGTTGCGGAAGTGTTCCATAACCAGCTCTGAATACATGTCTTACGTCCTTTGCTTACAAGTGCAGTTCGCGCACCAGACGGGGGACATCTCCCTTAGTCTGGCCACGATCGGCGGGAATACCTTGATGAAGTGATCGATGTCCTCTGGGGTGGTGCTACGTCCCAGAGTGATGCGCAGCGAACCATGCGCGTTCTCGGCCGGGATGCCCATAGCCAGCAGGACGTGGCTGGGCTCCAGCGAGCCAGTGGTGCAGGCGGAGCCCGAGGAGACGCAGATGCCCTCCATGTCGAGCATCAGTATCATGGCTTCACCCTCGATGCCCTCCACACGCACGTTCAGATTGCCCGGAAGCCGGTGGACGAGGTCGCCGTTCAGGTGGATGGCCTCGATACTCTCGCTGAGCCCACTCCACAGGCGGTCGCGCAGCGCCCCTTCCCGGACGGCGTCGTCGCTCATGCTCTCGGCAGCGAGGTCGAACGCCTTGGCCATACCGATTATGCCGGGGGTGTTGTGGGTGCCCGCTCGGCGCCCTCGCTCCTGACCGCCACCGTGCAGCAGCGGGTCGATGCGGGTGCGCTTGCGCAGATACATGAGCCCTACGCCCCTGGGCCCGTAGAGCTTGTGGGCGCTCACCGAGAGCAGGTCGACGCCGAGCTCTTCCACGTCCAGAGGCTGTTTGCCCGCCGTCTGCACGGCGTCCACGTGCAGCAGCACCCCGGCCTCGCGGGTGATCTTGCCGATCTCAGCTATCGGCTGGATGGTACCGACTTCGTTGTTGGCGTGCATCACCGACACCAGGACGGTGTCCGGGCGGATAGCTTTGCGGACGCCATCGGGGTCCACCAGGCCGCTGCCGTCCACGGGGACTCGTGTGACCTCGTAGCCGAGCTTCTCCAGGTATTCCACGGTCTCGAGCACGGCATGGTGCTCGATGGCCGAAGTCACAAGGTGACGGCCTTTCTTGTGGTGGGCACTGGCCGCTCCCAGGATGGCCCAATTGTCGGATTCGGTGCCGCCACTGGTGAAGTAGATCTCTTCCGGACTCGCGCCGAGATGCCCGGCGAGGGACTCGCGTGCGTTCTGCACCGCTTGGGCTGCCGTCAGACCGAGGCTGTAGACCGTGGAGGGATTGCCGTACTGCTCTGTGAACCACGGCAACATGGCGCTCACCACCTCGGGGTCGGTGGGCGTGGTCGAAGCGTGGTCTAGGTAGATGACTCTTGCCATGGGCGCATCCTTGCGCGCTGTCTCAGGCGGAGCCCTTCTCCGCGGCCTCAGGAGCCAGTACCTCTAGGCTGATAGCCCAATCGGGGCACATCTCCTCGCATAGGCGGCAAGAAGTGCAGACCTCGGGACGGGCGAGGAACGGCGTGCCGTCGTCACGGACTACGATGGCCTCCTGGGGGCAGAAATGGCTGCAGATGTTGCACTGCTTGCAGCGCTCGATAGTGAAGACAGGTAGCGCTTTCTTTGTCAGATCCTTAGTAGGCATGCAGCAATTGTATATTAGTGCGCGGCCTACTGTTGCTGCTGGTACGTGACGGCCGCGTCTATGAGCGCGGCCAGGTCGCCCTCCACTTGCCAGGCCTGTCCGTTACGCGTGATGGTCCCCTGACCGGTATCGAGGTCGAAAGTCAGCGTGCCTCTGTCGGGCAATAGGAACGTGAGCGTAGAGACAGCCGCCGGAGTACCCTCTGCCCCCGCTTCAGTGGTGGAGACCTCGGTGGCCTCCAACTCCTTCGCGTCCGCGACGGCCTTGATGAGCGCCTGGGCAGGCTCGGTGTCGGAGCTGAGTCCGTAGTACGCCACTCCACCCTCGGTCGTGACCAGCGAGATGCTCACCAGGGTGGCGCTCTCCACGTCGCCCAGGTCGGAGTCAGCCGGGAGTTCGTGCACATCGTAGGGCGAAGTTATGTTCGTGATGCCGATGTCCGTACCCGGGCCGCTGGTGTCGTCGGTCTCGTCGCCGCCGCCGGTCACCAGGAGGACGACCACCACTATCACCGCCGCGACGGCCAGCAGGATGCCTGTCGTCATGAGCAGCCGTGAGCGGCGCGAGGGGCGGTCGGGGGTGGGTTCTTCGGTGGGCGTCGGTTCGTCTGGCACTTCGTGTCCCTTCACTCACTACAGTAAAGGCCAAGTCTCTGCGATAATACAGCGTTACCCCGCGTGGTGGTAGGCTGCTTCTTGAAGGTCACAAGGGGGCGGAGTACAGGTGACTGCTCGACTTAAGATTACACCTGACAGGCCGATATTAGTGTAAAGCCCACAACCGGGTCGGTTTTGGCACCCTTCTCTTTGGGTGCACGTGACCTTCAGTGAAAAGGTCCGAAGCAACCCCGGCAAATGGAGGAAGGATGCGACTCATGAGGGCAAGACGCCAGGACAGCGGCCAAGATGCAGGCTCTCCGCGCTCATCGCTAGCGAGACGTAGAAACAGAAGGGCGGCGGCCCTCGTCTGCGGCATTGTCTTTGCCTCCATATTCGCGCTCGGTTTCGCGCCGACCGCGCTGGCCGCTAATCCAGACCCGGTGCAGTATTACTATGTGCCGTTCACAGAGGACCAGCTGCTCGATGCGCTGGACACCGTCAACGCCGAAGCCGTCACTCCGGTCATCAACCACATAACTCTGACGGCGGTGGCCAACAACACGCTGGTCTACTACGACCAGTGGGAGAACGGCTACGACATCGACACAGCCAATCCAGCCAATCTGTATAGCTCCACGAACACAGGGGGCACGCAGATCTGGGGAGACGGCAACGCCGCCAACGGTCTATGTCCGGGCACCTCTGATGACCTGATAACCGCGGGCATGGTCATCGACCTTACCAACCCGGCGCCCACCTACGTACCTGTGCCGCGTGTTCCGGCCAACATCTTCTACGACGGTCGCGACAAGATCGGGGCAACCAAGACCATTGCGGTGACCCGCACCACTTGGGCTTCTGGATCCGGCACGCTGTTCGCCGGTTCGGTCGAGGTCTACGACCTTTACGCTTGGGGTAGCGACTATCGCGCGCCCGTGGGCGTCGACATACCCGACGCCGACGACTATCAGATGTTCGAATACACCGGTCTGTCGGTGATGGCGGGCATGGATGGCGCCACCGTGCATATCGACGCCGACAACAGCGGCACAGCCGAGATCAACCAGACGTTGGCCGAGGGCGAGACCATCTGGGTCACGAACGTCGAGGCCGGGGCGCACGTCTACACCGATGACGGCCTGCCCGTGCAAGTGGACATATTCACCGGTGACATCGGCTCGAACTACGAGAGCCGCGACTCAGCCCTCATCCCCACCGGCACCTGGTCGAGCGACTACTACACCCCTGTGTCTACCCCGATCGGCACCACGCAGACGACCACGGTGTGGCTGTTCAACGCCGGAAGCAGTGACATAACCGTGAACTACAAGAGATGGGTAGCGGGTGTGCTCACGACCACGCAGATCAGTGTCACCGCCGGGAACTACGCGAAGCAGCTGGTGACCGACGGCACCGGGGCCGAGTTCTACACCGACGACGGGGCTCCCTTCTACGCCTACTCGACCACCGACTCCAACAGCGGTGATTCGACCGGCGGGGGTAACCAGGCCTGGGACTGGAGCTTCACCTTGGTCCCCCGCGACAGGTTGACCACTCAGCTTCTCGTAGGACTGGGCATCGGGCGCGATCCGACATCAGGGGTGAACCTGAACGAGAACGGCAACCCGATCTGGGTCACACCCCACGTCAATGACGACACCAGCTATGCCACTGTCTACGTGGACTACGACGGCGACCGGACGACCGGTCCGAACACCGACGGGAACGGCAACCAGTACGATATCTCCTACAGTCTGAGGAACCTCGAACGCACGAAGATCTACCGCACCTTGCCCGCCATCCCGGTCACGGTGGATGCGAACAGCACGGGCAGCACCACCGGGGCGACGACACTGAACGTCGCGCACACCGCCGGCGCCACGGCTGACCTGATGTTGGTGAGTGTCAATATCGGTGACGATGGCGACGCCACCACGGCCGACGTTAGCTCCGTGACGTACGGGGCGCAGACCATGACGCGCATCTCCTCGTCGGCTGCCGGGGCCACACGTAGAACCGTGGTCTACGGCCTAGCCAATCCCGCTGTCGGCACGGCCAATGTCACCGTGACCACCAGTGAGAACGTGGCCTTCACGGCAGGAGTGACCACCTTCATCGGGGCGGACGTGTCAAACGGCACTACCTCAGCCCTCCGCGCCGCGAGCGCAACGAACGGCACCACCGCGGCCATGACGGTGGCACCGGCCTCGGCCCTCGGTGACCTGGTATACGAGTCTGTCGCCGCGAGGAGCGCAGGGGCTCTCGGCACGGTGACGGTTGACGCGAACAGCAGCAATGGCACCGCCGGGGCGGCGACACTGAACGTCTCGCACACCACCGGCGCTACGGCCAATCTGATGCTGGTGAGCGTCAATATCGGTGACGACGGCGATGCAACCACAGCCGACGTGAGTTCCGTGACCTACGGCGCGCAGACCATGACGCTTGTCTCCTCGGCGGCCGCCGGCAGCACACGCAGGACCGTGGTCTACGGCCTGGCCAATCCCGCCGCGGGGACGGCCAATGTCACAGTGACCACCAATGAGACTGATGTTCCCTACACGGCGGGGGCGACTACCTTCATCGGCGCCGACGTGTCTAATCTACTCGCCTCAGCTCTTCGCATCCCGAGTGCAACGACCGGCACCGCAGCGGCCATGACGGTGGCCCCGACCTCGGTCGCCGGCGACCTGGTGTACGAGTCCGTGGCCGCGAGGAGCACGCTGGCGGGCGGTACGGTGACGGTGGGCGCCACTACCAGCACCGCGGACAACGGAAACGACTGCACCAACGTGAACACCGTCACCGTCTCCCACACCACCGGGGCCACGGCGAACCTGATGTTGGTGAGCATCGCGCTGGCCGACAACAATGGCAACGCCGGTCTGGCAGACGTCAGCTCTGTGACCTACGGGCCGGTGGCGACCCGTCAGACCTTGACGCCGGTCTGGTCGCAGGCAAACGGGACCAACACGGGCACGAGGGCGGTCATATACGCACTGGCCAGCCCGACCACCGGCAGCGCGCGTGACGTCATCGTGACCACCAATCAGAACGTCGACCTGACGGTCGGGGTCACCACCTTCATAGGAGCCGATCTGAGCAGTGGCCTTACCTCTGCTCTTGGGACTACTGCCAACGGGGCGGCCGGCACCGGCTCCACGATGACGGCGACCATGGCCTCGGTCGCGGGCGACCTTGTGTACGAGGTCGTTTCCATCAGAGACGGGACGGATGGTACGAATCCGAACACACCCACGGCGACTTCTGGGCAGTCCAGGCTCTGGACCGACGTTGTCAACGGCGGGCAACGGGTGCGAGGAGCAGCGGGTGCGCTCACAGCCACCGGTACCAGCACCAGCATCACCGAGACCCAGACCAACGGACCATTCCTGTGGGCCATGGCGGGTGTCTCTATTCATCCGGCCCCACCAAGTCTGACGACCCCCGCCGCGTTCACGACCACTTCAGGTCAGACCAGGCAGTGGACCAACACGGGGGTCGGTGCGAGCTTCGCGGTGAGAGGAGCGGCTGGTACACTCACGGCCACCGGGGGCACCACGACCATCACCGAGACCCAGGCCAACGGGCCATACCCTTGGGCCATGGTCGGTGTCGCTATCGTTCCGGCCCGCGCGGCTGCCACCACTCCTGCCGCGTTCACTACCACTTCAGGCCAGACGAGGCTTTGGACTGAAATCGCCAATACCGGCGCAGGCGCTGGCATCGCGGTGAGAGGTGCCGCGGGCACACGTGCGGCCACAGGGGCTACGACGACCATCACCGAGACCCAGACCAACGGGCCATACCCGTGGGCCATGGTAGGTGTCGCCATCGTGCCCGCTCAGCCACCAGGC
Organism: uncultured Actinomycetes bacterium; assembly: GCA_963718375.1. Taxonomy (GTDB): domain Bacteria; phylum Actinomycetota; class Thermoleophilia; order RBG-16-64-13; family RBG-16-64-13; genus RBG-16-64-13. Next base: position 35,499 of record CAVQZD010000006.1, read on the forward strand.
CGCGGCGATCAGAGCGGCATGCTCATATACACTCTGGACCCCGATGTGAAGCTGGCAGGAGCCTGGGGTCAAGACCCGCTGACGGCTACAGCCGGTGCACCCGGTCTGGACGTCGGGACTACCATCCCGCCGCTGCCGGAATTCTCCCCGGGCAAGGAGAGCGACCTCGCGGTGGACTTTGATCCTCCCGGAGATCTTGAACCCGATGGTTACATCGGCCCCGAGGACATACTCACCTACACGATAACCGCCTTCAACACCGCTCGTCTGCCGGTGCCGGACGTGATCATTCGCGACACCATACCGACAGGCTGCGACTACATCGCGAACACCACATACGTCACCAGCAGCCAGAATGCGACCCCCGTCCAGATACCTGACAACCCCACAGGTGCGGGCGCGACCGCATTCCCTCTGGATGATGACGGCACCTATGACGGCTACATGCACCCGGCCAACATCGAACTCAACGGGTGGGTGACGGTCACCTTCCAAGCCCAGATAAAGACCTACGAAGCACTCGCGGCTCTGGGAATGACTCAGATCCGCAACGGCGGCTCCGGAGCGGCCCTCGGCATCACGCTGCCGGTCAGGGATGACGCCAAGTTGCGCGGACGTATCGGCGACGTGGTCTGGAACGACGAAGACCAAGACGGCATCCAGGACGCCGGCGAGTCCGGAGTGGCGGGGGTCACCGTGCGCCTGTTGGACTCTTCTCTGAATCCGGTACTGGATGACTCGGGTGTCGCCATCACGCAAGTCACCAACTCCAGCGGCAAGTACGACTTCAAAGGCCTCTACGCAGGCAACTACGTCGTTGAGTTCGAGCTTCCCGACAGCTGGAATGCAGAGTACACCCTGGCGAACCAGGGCAGCGACGACACACTTGACAGCGATGCTGTCGTGACAGGTGACCCGGATATCGCGAGGACAGCCTCCTTCGCCTTGGGCGCCGGCCAGACTGACCGCACCAGGGATTGTGGCATCCGTCCGCCCTATCCGACCTTGGCAGTCGTCAGCTCGTTCAACGCGTCTGTGGTGAACGGCAAGGTAGTGCTCACCTGGACGACGTCGAGCGAGGTCGGGACAGCGGGCTTCTACTTGGAGCGCTATGACACCAAGGCGCGCAAGTGGCAGCGTGTCAGCAAGAGCCTCATACCCGCCTTGCTGGAGTCTTCTGTGGGTGGTTCGTATAGCCTGGCCGACGGTGGCGCGAAGCCGAACATCGCGCTGTACTATCGCCTAGTCGAGATCGAGGCCGACGGGAGCCAGCTGATCCATGGCCCCTTCGCGGTGAATGCAAAGAAGACGAGCAAGGATGCCGGTGTACTGCGGGCCGCGGCAAGGCCTCAGAGCGCTGTGAGGCAGCCCAAGAGCGCTACTGCCGGCAAGTCTACAGCTGCCGCTCAGTCGAGCAAGCCTGCCGTCGTCACTAGGACCGCAGGTGCGAACCTAGCGCGGATAGAAGTGACTGCTGCCGGTCTGTACCGCATCGATACGGCGGACATCGTAGCCACCCTGGGAGCGACCGAAGCGACGGCCAAAGATTGGATAAGGACTACGGCTCTTAGGCTCACGAACCGTGACAAGGCCATCCCCTACTTCAAAGCTGCTGACGACTCCGCCATCTACTTCTACGCAGAGGCGATAGACAGCATCTACACATCCGCCAATGTCTACTGGCTCTCCCGGGGCAAGGCCCTGACGATGAGCGAACTGCTGGCCGCGGCGAGTGAACCCGTGACCGCGCCGGCACCCGCAACGACGACCACAACGGGGCAGGCTGAAGAAGCCCCGACGACAACTTCGACTACTGAAGAGGTCACGCGATCGACCGGGGCGATGGAGGATGTCGGGACGACTACGACCGAGCCGGTCGGGGGCATCGCAGCCGCCGAGAGCACCACAACGACTGAGAGCACCACCACAAGCGAGACTCAGGTGGTTGTCGCGACTAACCCCGAGGTGCCGGCGATCACCAGCTTCATCGATCAGGCTCACTACGAGCAGGATGTCACGAACGCTACGGGCCTATTCCATGATCCTGCTGCCGACTTCTGGTTCTGGACTTACATGTCCGCGGGCGACGCGACCATAGGAACGGGGTCGGTCGAGATAGACGCGCCAGGAGCGCTAGAGGGAGATACGCTTGCGGTCACCCTGTACGGCAGCTCCAGCACGGGCGTGAACAACGAACACCACGTGCAGGTCTGGCTCAACAGCGGGCTCCTGGGTGATGTGTACTTGACTGGCGTAGCCGAGAAGAAGGCCAGCTTCGACATCCCAGACGGTCTACTGAAGCCAGGCAGTAACCAGGTGCGGTTTGTGGCGCTTAAGGACGCAGGAGTCCCCTATAGCATCGTGTCGGTTGACTCCGTGGATCTGGTCTACGAGCGCGCCACCGAGGCGGTGAGCGACCGCCTGCTAGTCAAAGCGGCCACGGACGGCCTCACCGCGGTCAGCGGCTTGAGTGGAGAGGACGCGTGGCTGCTTGACGTCACCGATCCGCGCGCTCCCAAGGTCGCGGCACTGAAGGGTTCGGTCGACGCGTCCGGCAAGGCCACCGTCGAGTTCGATGCCATCGCTGGGCGGTCGTATCTGGTCGCGACCTCGGCCGGTGCGCTCAGGCCGCGGGCTGTCACCGGCACGGTCGCGCCGACTCTGAGAGACAAGAGCAAGTCTGCGGACTATCTCGTGATCACCTCTCCAGATCTGGCTACTGCCGCCGCCAAGCTGGCCGCATATCGTCAGAGTCAGGGAATGAAGACGATGGTGGTCACCACCGCGGAGATCTACGACACCTTCAACTACGGTATCGCCGATCCTAACTCCATCAAGAGCTTCATATCGTTCGCGACTGGCCTGTGGAAAGGCAAACCCAAGTACGTGGTCCTCGCCGGTGAGGGCAGCTACGACTACAAGAACGTGACCGGCAGCGGTGACAGCCTGGTGCCGACTCTGCTCGTGGACTCTGACAGCGGTCTGGTGGCGTCAGATGCCACCCTGGCTGATGTCAAGGGCAAGGACGGTATACCGGATATCGCTGTCGGCAGGATCCCAGCCCGCACCGCAGCCGAGTTCGACGCTGTGGTGGCCAAGATCAAGGTCTACGAGGCAGACACTACAGGCGCCTGGCACAAGAAGGTAGTGTTGGCCGCGGATAACGCGGACCAGGGAGGCGATTTCGCGACGAGCAGCGAGACGCTCGCATCCATGTTGCCGTCTTCGCTCACTGTGACGCGAGCCTACATAGGTAGTCAGGGACTGGCTGCAGCTAGGAGCGCCGTGCTGCAGGGCTTGAGTGACGGAGCTCTGCTACTCAACTACACCGGTCACGGTGCCGTTGACCGGCTGGCGCAAGAGGGCCTGCTCACCAAGGCGGACATAGCTGCTCTCCCCAGCCGGGGACCGGGCCTACCGCTGGTGACCGCTCTGACCTGTGTGGCCAGCAACTACGCGATACCAGGATGGGACAGCGTGGGCGAAGCTCTGGTGAAGCGCGACAAGGCCGGAGCGATCGCGGTCTGGTCGGCGGCCGGGCTGGAGAGCAACTCGGCTTCGGTACAACTGGGCAAGGCGATGATGGAACAGCTCTTCAGCAAGTCGGGCCAGGTTCTGCTGGGTGATGTGACTCGGGCTGCCGCGAGCAAGAGCGTGAGCCAGGGACTCCCGGCCTCGGTACTGCTCACATACAATCTGCTGGGTGATCCCGCCCTCAGGTTGCAGCGGTAGTGGGCGAGTCGGCGTGAGTGTGGGTGAAGCCACCATGAGCAAGCAGACGATGCAGCGAGTCGATGAGGTCGTCCAGCGTGAACTCGCTGGCGAGACCTTTCTCGTGCCGGTCAGGGGCCGGCTGGCCGACTTGCAGGAGCTGTTCGTGCTGAACGCCGTGGGCAGCTGGCTGTGGAGCCGCCTCGATGGAACAAACGAGATCGACGACTTGGCCCGCAGCGTGGTCGCGGAGTTCGAAGTGGACGAAGAGCAGGCCAGACGGGACACTGAGTCCTTTCTGGATGAGCTTGAGCAAGCTGGGCTAGCCACCCGTGTCTCTACGCCGACCGGGACAATGTAGCCGTGGACTGCGCAAGTTCGATACAACTGGGTTCGGCTCCTTATCTGGCCGCGATCAGAGAGAAGACGGCGCGTGAGCGAGTACCAGTGACCGGGTCCTTCGATCTGACCTATCGGTGCAACTTCAGGTGCGTGCACTGCTACGCCGGTCATCTGGTGGGGCAGCCGTCTGCCGAGGCCGGTGAACTGACGACTTTGCAGGTGAAGCAACTTCTGGTCGAAGCCGCGGGCGCAGGTTGTCTGATGATGGTGCTCTCAGGAGGCGAACCGCTGTTGCGCTCTGACTTCTGCGAGATATACAAGAGCGCGCGCGAACTGGGCCTGATAGTGAGCGTGTTCACCAACGCCAGCCTGGTGGGGGAACAGCACCTTGAGTTGTTTGCGGAATACCCTCCTCGCGTCGTCGAGGTCAGCGTGTACGGTAGTGATGCCGCGACGTATGAAGCGGTGACTCGCACTCCAGGCTCCTTCGATCGAGCGATGCGCGGTATCGAAGGCCTACTCGGGCACGGCGTTCGGGTGGGACTCAAGACCATGATCCTTCGGGAGAACGTGGACGATGTCTACGCCATCGAGGGACTGGCGGAGCGCTTGGGGGTCCCTTTCAGGCTTGACCCGGTGGTAATGGCTCGTCTTGACGGAGGTCGCGAGCCACTCGAACAGAGGGTGGACCCCGAGAAAGCGGCAGGAGTCGAGCTGGCGTCGCCGAAACGGCGAAGGGAAGCTACCGATTTCTTACAGCGCACATCGACGAAGGGGGAGGCTGCACCCGTTGGACTTGGCGGTCGCCTGTATCATTGTGGGGCCGGCGTGACTGGGTTCTACCTCGATCCGTCTGGTCAGCTGGGGCCATGCGTGGTGGGCCGCCATCTGGCGCAGGACGCGACCACCATGGGCTTTGCTGCTGCCTGGCAGGCGGTGGCCGCGGATGTTGACGGCGCTGTCTGGGAGGAGCACGGAGGGTGTGCCGACTGCCCTGACATAGTGGTCTGTGGGTATTGTCCAGGACTTCTGGCCCTTGAGGGAGCCAGCCCGCGAACGCCGCCTGAGTACCTGTGCCGCCTGGGTGAGAGCAGGCGCAAGATGATAGAATCGAGGACCCTTGAGGAGGTTGGGCATGTCTGAGCAGGGCCAGAAGATTGGCGTGAACGTGGGTCCACAGTCTCGTAGACCGTATGAGGCGCCCCGAGTTGCCGCCGTCGATCTGGCTACAGACGAAGTGCTCAATTCGGGCTGCAAACTTGGCGCACAGAATGCCATAGGACCCTCGAATTGCGCGTTCGGGTCCTGCACAAGACCTGGATCGTGACCGCCTAAGCAGTAGGCGCGAGTCTTGCTGCGGCGGGCAACGCTGATGGAGGGGCCTTCCAGCCGTGCGGAGTCAGTCCGCTCGACTCTCACCATCGGAGATGTTCGCATGCGCGTCGTCTCCGAATCGGCACTCGCGACTATTCAGAACCCCGCGTACGGGGAGTTCGTGCACGATGCTGGCGATCTGGTTCGCGGACGGACCGAGGTGGCGATAGAAGTGGTCGCTGCGGAGGGTCTAGCAGCTGATCCAGGGAATCCGAGCTTCGACAGCGACCGTGCGTGGAAGCTCCAGTTCCTGCCCGAAGGCTACAGGCTCAGCCTCCATCGCCTTGGGGAAGACGCGCCCTGCGCGGTCGCCTTGTCTGACGACGGGACTCAAAGGGTGACCATCCAAGTCGACCGGCATCTCCTGTCTGGTTCGGAGGACTCGGGTGAGCTCTGGAATCCGGTCCGCTATCCGCTTGATCAACTGCTGCTCATGAACCACCTGGCGCCTCGAGGTGGAGCCATAGTGCACGCGGCCGGGGTAGTCATGCAAGGTAGGGCGATCGTCTTGCCGGGGCGTTCAGGAGCCGGCAAGTCTACCGTGGCGAGACTGTTTGTGGACGCCGGGCTCGAAGACGGCATGCTGTCCGACGATCGCATCATTCTTAGGCCCGATGAGGGCACACAGGTCCGCGCCTGGGGGACCCCCTGGCCCGGGGATGCCGGCATAGCCAGAAACGCGAGCGCGCCATTGGGAGCGATCCTGTTTCTCACCCAGGCGACTGAGACAAGGGTTACGCGACTCAGTCCGGGCGCGGCCATGAGGAGGCTCATGCCTGTTGTGTCGGTGCCCTGGTATGACGAGCGAAGGGGCAACCAGGTGATGGCCACCTGCGCGAGCGTGGTCGAGACCGCGCCCTGCTTTGAGCTGTTCTTCACACCGACCAGAGAGGTCGTGGACTTGGTGGCCCAGGCCGTAGAGCAGTTGCCATAGGACCATGCAGACTCTAAGCAGAGTGCGCTCAGGCCTGCTGGTCGAGGCCCTGACCGACGAGCTCGAGGCCCGTATGGAGGTCGACGGGCGAAGCATGCTGAGGCTGATACGCCCGGGGGATGTCGTGCACATCCGTAGTTCGCCGGGTGAAGGGTTACGGCCCGGGGACGTGGCGGTCCTGCGGGCCACTCCGGAGGCCGGTCTACTGGTGCATCGGGTGGTGAGGCGACACTCAGGCGGCGTGACAGTACGTGGTGACAACTGCCCGGCAGCAGATGGGGTCTTTGCCGCGGACCAAGTGCTAGGTGTCGTTACCCGCGTCGAGCGCAACGGTCGCTCCGTCTGGTACGGCGCCGGCCGCGTGGGCCGACTGGTGGCCTTCGCCGTGCGGCACGGGCTGATATGGCGAGCTAACCGTGTCTACTACGGGGCGCGCCGCCACGCCGGCCGCGCCTTGAAGTTTCTGGGTGCGGACTCTAGACTACGGCCACAGAAAGGCGATGACGGGAACGAGTAGGCGCCGCGCATAGCGGCCAAGTAGGGTGGTACCGCGGGATTCGCGTCTCGTCCCTACGCAGCGTAAGTCGAGCGACGATGAGTCGCAGGCAGGCGCAGCGAAGGACGGGGCGTATTTTTTTTGTAGGGACGGGGATCAGAGGCGCGGCGCAGGTAACAGTCCGGGGGTGCCGCGCGAGTTCACCGGCCGACAAGGAGGGCAGATGGCAGGCCAGTATCGTTCGGTGGATGCAGGACAGAGCTTTCCCGCTATGGAAGAGCGGGTGCTGGAGTGGTGGAAAGAACACTCCATTTTTGAGAAGAGCCTAGAACTGCGCGCCGGTGCACCGGAATGGGTGTTCTTCGAGGGTCCGCCGACGGCCAACGGCAAACCCGGCGTCCATCACGTGTTGGCCCGGGTGTTCAAGGATATCTATCCGCGATACAAGACGATGCGCGGCTTTCACGTGGGGCGCAAGGCGGGCTGGGACTGCCACGGCCTGCCGGTAGAGCTTGAGGTCGAGAGGCGCCTGGGCTTCAACCACAAGGAGCAGATCGAGGCCTACGGCGTGGCCGAGTTCAACCTGCTGTGCCGCGAATCGGTGACCACCTACGTCGACGAGTGGAATCGCATGACCGAGCGCATCGGCATGTGGCTGGACCTGAGCGACCCCTACATGACCATGACCGACGAGTACATCGAGTCTGTGTGGTGGATCCTGTCGGAGTTCGCCAAGCAAGGTCTGCTGTATGAGGGGTATAAGGTCGTGCCCTACTGTCCGCGCTGCGGCACGGCGCTGTCGTCGCACGAGGTGGCGCAGGGCTATGCCATGGTCACCGACCCCTCGGTATTCGTGCGCTACCCGTTGGTCGAGGCGTCGCCCGGGGGCTCCGCCCCGGTCGGCGGCGGCGCCTCGCTCGAGGAGGGCGTCAGCCTGCTGGTCTGGACCACCACGCCCTGGACCCTCATCTCCAACGTGGCCGCGGCCGTGGGGCCGGACATCCAGTACGCCCGCGCCAAGCTGGGTGAGGAGCGCTTCATCCTGGCTGCCGACCTAGTGGTGCCGGTGCTGGGCGAAGAAGCGGTGATCGAGGAGACCTTGCCGGGTTCGGACCTGGTGGGGCGCGAGTACAGGCCGCCCTACGACTTCGTGACGCCTGACAAGCCGTGCTGGCGCGTCATCGCGGCGGACTTCGTGGCCACCGACGAGGGCACCGGCATCGTGCACATCGCCCCCGCCTTCGGCGCCGACGACATGGCTGTGGGGCAAGCCAACGACCTGCCCGTGATCATGCCGGTGGACGCAGAGGCCCGGTTCACCGCCGAGATCACCCCATGGGCGGGAGTCTTCGTCAAGGACGCGGACGCCGGTATCCAGGACGAACTCGAGTCCCGCGGGCTGCTCTTCAAGCGGCAACCCTACGAGCACACCTACCCGTTCTGCTGGCGCTGCGACACGCCGCTCATCTACTATGCCAAGAGCTCTTGGTACGTGCGCACCACCGCCCGCAAGGACGAGGTGCTGGCTGCCAACGAGGAGGTCACCTGGTACCCCGACCACCTCAAGCACGGGCGCTTCGGCAAGTGGCTCGAGAACAACATCGACTGGTCGCTGTCGCGTGACCGGTATTGGGGTACTCCGCTGCCGGCTTGGCGGTGTGAGAACGGCCACGACACCATCGTGGGCTCCAAGGCGGAGCTGGGCGGACTGGCGGGCCGCGATCTCTCGGGGCTGGAGCTGCACCGTCCGTACGTGGATGAGGTCAGCTTCGCCTGTCCCCAGTGCGGCGCCGAAGCGCGCCGCGTCGATTCGGTCATCGACGCCTGGTTCGACTCCGGCAGCATGCCGGTGGCTCAGTGGCATTATCCCTTTGAGAACAAGGAGACTTGGGAGAAGCGCTTCCCGGCCGACTTCATCTGTGAGGCCATCGATCAGACCCGCGGCTGGTTCTACAGTCTGCTGGCTATCAGCGCGCTCCTGACCGGTCACACCTGCTACAAGAACGTGCTCTGTCTAGGTCACATCCTGGACAGCGAGGGTCGCAAGATGTCCAAGCACGTGGGCAACGTGGTCGACCCCTGGACCCTCCTCGACAAGCAAGGGGCTGACGCGCTGCGCTGGCACCTGTTCACCTCCAGCTCGCCTTGGCTGCCGCGCCGGTTCGGTCCAGAGAACCTGGATGAGGTGGTGCGCAAGTTCATCCTCACCCTGTGGAACACCTACTCGTTCTACACGCTCTACGCCAACATCGACGGCTTCTCACCCGCCGAGCATGACGTGCCCGTGGCCGAGCGTACGCTCATGGACCAGTGGATCCTCGGCGACCTGCATCTGCTCATCAAGAAGGTCACTGGCGAACTGGACCAATACGACGCCTTCGCCGCCGGTCGCGCCATCGCCGAGTTCGTGGACGAGCTCTCCAACTGGTACGTGCGCCGCAGCCGGCGCCGCTTCTGGAAGAGCGAGGCCGACTCCGACAAGATCGCCGCCTATCTGACCCTGAACGAGTGCCTGGTGACCCTGAGCGAGCTGCTGGCGCCGTTCACACCGTTCCTGGCGGAGGAGCTATATCAAAATCTGGTGGCCGAAGGTTCTTCGGCGACGTCGCCGTCGCCGGGCGTGCCGGAGTCGGTGCACCTAGTGGATTGGCCGGTGGCCGACGCAGCCCTCATCGACGAAGATCTGTCCTTCCGCATGGGGGTGGCCCGGCAGGTGGTCAACCTGGGCCGCGCGGCGCGCAACGCCGCGCAGATCAAGACCCGACAGCCCATCGCGAGGGTCGTGGTGGCTTGCGGCGACAAGCAGCGTGCCGCGGTGGAGAGCCTCGCGGACGTGGTGGCTGAAGAGCTGAACGTCAAAGCTCTGGAGTTCGTCGCCTCCGCCGGGGAGCTGGTGACCTACGTGGTCAAGCCCAACTTCCGCACGCTGGGCCCGAAGTTCGGCAAGAGCATGCCGGCGGTAGCCGAGGCTGTCGCCGCGCTACCCGCCGACGAGCTCGGCGACGAGGTGGCGGCCGGCAAGTCGGTGGCAGTGACCGTGGAGGGGCACGAGTACGAGTTCGCGGCCGAAGACTTCGTGGTGGAGACGCATCAGCGCGAGGGCTACCAGGTGGAGCGCGAAGGCGGCCTGGCCGTGGCCATAGCCACCGAGCTGTCTCCGGAGCTGGTGGGTGAAGGTCTGGCTCGCGAGCTGGTGCATCACATCCAGAACACGCGCAAGGCGGCGGACCTGCAGATCGATGACCGTATCCGCCTGCGCGTCGCCGGACCCGCGGAGATCGCGGAGATGCTGGCCGTCCACGGCGAGTGGGTGAAGAAGGAGACGTTGGCCCTAGACCTGGAAGTCACCACGGGCGCGGCCGGCGCCGGCGCGGCCGGCCCGGACGCCGCAGGCGCTGGTCCGGACTCCGTAGACGCCGGAGCCTATACCGAAGAGCTCAAGGTCAACGGACTGCCCGTCACGGTGGTTGTCGCCAGGGCGTAGCGGCCCCCGGGCGCGGCTAGGGCACCAGCACCTCTATCGCGGCCGGGTCTATCTCCACGGTGGCCGGGAGCTCTCCCACGATCTCGCCGTCGGCCTGTAGCCATACGGGTCCGCTGCCCTCGGCCGGCCGCAGCTCGGCCCGGGTCGCCTTGAGGTAGGTGACGCTCTTGTCGCGCACGTGCGAGCGGGTCAGCAGACGCCCCCAGAAGGCCAGCACGCTGGGCTTGGTGGTGCCTTGGAAGATCAGCATGTCCAGAAGCCCGTCCTTGGCGTCGGCGCTGGGGGTCATGGTCACGTGAGCGGCGTAGTAGCGAAAGTTGCCGGCTACGAAGAAGGTGGCCAGACGAGTGATGCCGTCTATCTTCACCCAGAACCGGGGCTGCGGTTCGGCGAGGGCCTTGGCCAGGCCGGTGTAAGCGAAGGCCAGGGAGCGCAGCCAGCGCTTGGTGCGCGGGTGTATGTTGCGGATGGTGACGGCGTCGATGCCTGCTCCGGTCATGAGGACGAAGTGGCGGCCGTTGACTCTGCCCACATCCAGAGCGACCGACTTGCCCGCGGCGATCACAGAGCAGGCTTGCTTGGGGTCGAACGGCACTTTGAGCTCCCGGGCGACCACGTTGACGGTCCCGGTGGGGATGATGCCCAGGCGGCAGAGGGGCTTCGCCTGGCCGCCAGACGCCGCCTCTTCGGCGGCCTCGACGATGCCGGTCACCACCTCGTTGATGGTGCCGTCGCCTCCCACGACCACGATGACGTCGGCCTGCGGCGCCAGCGTGCGCGCGAGTTGGGTAGCGTGAAGCGGATCGCTGGTAGGATGCAGCTCGACTTCCAGCCCCTGCTCCTGCAGGCAGCGGCCGGCGGTCTCCGCTGTGGCGTCCCCCCGTCCCTTGCCCGAAGACGGATTGTAGATGAGCGCAGCCTTAGGGTGCGTCATAGTCCCACAAAGGCGTGCATGAGTGTCTGGGCACGTCCGCCTTCGTCCGAGGGCTTGAGCGTGGCGAAGTGGGTGTAGCCGGCGGTGCGGGCCAGGTCGGCGGCATGCGCGAAGTCGCGCCCCACCTCTCCAGGTCGGTGCGCGTCCGAGCCGAACGTGATGGGCACGTCGGCCCCGCACAGGCGTCGCAGGATATCGGGGTCGGGATACGCCTCGCCTATGGGCTTGTGCAGTCCGGCGGTGTTTATCTCCACGAGCACGCCCGCCCTCGCCAGGCGCTCGACAAGCCGGTCGAGCTCCTTGTCCAAGGCGCGAGTGGGCCGGAAGCCGAACTTCTTCACCAGGTCGATGTGCCCCATGACGGTGAAGAGGCCCGACTCGGCCGCGTCTCCCACCAACTCCAGATACTGCAGCCACACCTCGTCGATGTCCTTGTCAGCGTACTCAGACACGAAGCGGGGGTCGTCGAAAGCCCAGTCCTCCAAGAAGTGCACCGAGCCGATCACGAAGTCGAAGGGATGCTCCTGCAGCAGGTTACCTACAGCAGACAGCGTTTGCAGGCGATAGTCGGCCTCCACCCCCAGGAACACGAAGCCCGGGAACTCCTGCTTGAGAGCTTGGACCTCCGCCACATAGTCGGGCAGATCGGCCATGCACATGGTGAGGTCGGCATCATGTACGGGCAGCAGCGGTAGGTGGTCCGCTATGCCTATGGCGCTCAGTCCCATGGCCTTCGCGACCTGCACGTATTCCGCGGGGCGCCCGGAGGCGTGCCCGCAGAGGGCGGTATGGGTGTGATAGTCGGGCAGCCGCATATCAGGCCTCCGTCTCTAGGACGATAGTGTAGGGGCCGTCGCCTACGGCTCCACCTCCAGCAGCGTGGCCTCCCAGCGGCCGCTGGGTAGCACGTCGGCCAGCTGGACGCGCACGAACCGGTTCATGAGCTGCTTGTCGCCATACACGAGTACCTCCTGGTAGTCGCCCGTAAGGCCGACCAGGCGTCCATCCCCCCCTTGCTCCTCCAGCATCAGCGCGCGCTGCACGCTCCCCTTCAGAGTATCGCGAAACGCCTCTCTCTTGGTCTTTCCCAGAATGCGCAACCTCTCACTCCGGTCTTTGATCACTTCGGCCTTCACCTTGGCCTTGGGCGGCAGAGCGGCCGCGGGCGTGCCCGGGCGGTCGCTGTAGCCGAAGACATGCAGGTAGGTGAGCGGTGAAGCCCCCACCAGAGCCAGGGTCTCGGCGAATTCGAGCTCCGTCTCACCAGGGAAGCCCACGATGACGTCGGCGCCGAGGGCCGCGTCCGGCAGACGACGGGCGATACGCTGGGTGGCGGCCAAGTATTGGGCGGCGGAGTAGGGGCGATCCATCGCCTTGAGGATAGTGTCGGAGCCACTCTGCAGAGGCAGGTGAAAGTGCCGGGCCATGCGGTCCCCGGCTCGCTCCACCACGTCCAGCAGTCTGTCGTTGACCTCCAAGGGCTCGACCGAACTCAATCTCAGGCGGCCAAGATCACCGACCTCCCGCAGCAGCAGGTCCAGGAGACCGGCGAGCGACCCCTCGCCCGTGTCCTTACCCCAGCTGCCCAGGTCGACCCCCGTGAGCACGATCTCGCGGTAGCCGCCCGCCGCAAGCCGACGGACCTCGCGCAGGGCGTCGCTCTCGGCCATGCTGCGCGCCGACCCGCGTGCGAGGGGGACGATGCAGTAAGAACAGTGGGAGTCGCACCCGGTCTGCACCTTGAGAAAGGCCCGCGTGCGCCCGTGAAAGTGGGCGAACGACGCTGTCTCGAACCTGGGCTGCTCAGGGTAGGGGGACACGGTGACGGCGGGGCGGCAGGCGGGCGCCGCGTGTGGCGCCGCCCCGGGCGCCGCCGCGCGGCTCCGCAAAGCGTGCCCGAGGTGTGCGACCAGGTCCTCCTTATCAGGGTTGCCCAGCACCAAGTCCACCCCCGGCAGCTCCGCCAAAACGTCGGGTGCGACTTGGGCAAAGCAGCCGGTCGCCACCAGCACGCATCCCGGGTCGAGTCGCTTGGCAGCGTGTATCTCATGTCTGCAGGTGCGGTCGCTCTTGGAGGTGACGGTGCAGGTGTTGACCACCCGCACGTCGGCCTTGTCGTCCCAGTCCACCAGGCTGTATCCGGCGGCCGCCAGGGCCTCCTGCATCTGCGCCGTCTCACACTGATTGAGACGGCAGCCCACCGTGCGAAAGGCTACGGTGGCACCTGGACCTCTCTCTGAGTGAGCGGAAGGCATGATCGGCAGTTTAGCAGCCGCCTTACAGGCCAAGTGTTAGCATATAGCGCGCCGCCTTCCCCGGGCGCATGCCATCGACTTTTGGGGGATCATGGAGTTCATACGCAGACTGCTAGAGCGCGACCGAATAACCGGGCAGGCTGCCCGGTTCATAGTGGTCGGGTTCTTGAACACAGCGGTCGACCTAGCCGCCTTCTACCTCCTGGCGAACATCCCGGGTATGCACGAGGCGGCGGCGAAGGGCATCTCCTATTTCTTGGGCATATGCAACAGCTTTCTGTGGAACAAGTACTGGACGTTCGGTGCCGGCAAGTCAAAGAGGGGCTGGCGGGAGTTCGGCATCTTCGTGCTGGTGAATCTTCCCCCGCTACTGGTCAACGTCGTGGTGTTCAGACTGCTCGGTATCTGGTACCAGTCAGGCGAGTGGTACGTGCGGATGGGCAAGGCGTTCGTGGCGGCTGTCGCAGCGGTCGTCTGGAACTTCTTGGGCAGTCGGTACCTGGCCTTCCGGCATTCGGCCCTGGGGCATGCGAGCGAAGAGAGTGAGGGCGATGAATAGCACCGGGCACACCGGGCCTGTCTACTCGATAGTCATACCCGTACACAACGAGGCCGAGTGTCTGACCGCTGAGGTATCCGAACTGGTGGGCGGACTCGAAGCACGCGGTGTGGACTACGAACTCATCCTGGCCGAGAACGGCAGCTCCGACGACACGGCCGGGCTGGGTGACACGTTGGCCGAGACCAACCCTCGCATCCAAGTGCTCCGCGTGCCGGTGGCCGACTACGGAGCGGCCATGAAGGCGGGCATGTTGGGGGCTCGTGGGCGCTTGGTGGTGAACTTCGATATCGACTTTCACGACGTGGACTTCATGCTCAAGGCCGGCGCAGTGCTGGGCGAGGGTACCGCGAAGGATGCGGCCGAAGCCGCCGCCGCCGCCCCCGCGCCGCAGGCGGGCACCGCCGCCCCCGCGCCGGGCATCGTCGTCGGCAGCAAACTCGCAGAGGGCGCTGACGACCGACGGTCGTGGGCTCGCCATCTAGTGTCGTATGGTTTCACTACGATCCTGCGCATACTGTTCGACCGCCATATGGACGACACCCACGGCATGAAGGTGCTAAAGCGTGAGGTGGTGACCACCTTCGCACCTCGCACCATCAAGACCACCGACCTCTTTGACACCGAGCTCATCATCCGCGCTCGACGGGCAGGGGTGGCGGTCGTTGCGCTCCCCGTCACGGTGGAGGAGAAGCGGAAACCGCGCTCCTCCATAATGCGTCGCATTCCACGTACAATACGGGGGTTGCTGAGCCTGAGGGTAGCGCTGTTCATGGAGGGTCGTCCTGGATCGTGATCACGAGGAGATAGAGGCTCCAGCGTCGGCGGCAGAACCCGTCTCGCAGGACTCTGCGCCGCACCAGTCTGCGCCGCACCAGTCTGCGCCGCTCGGGCCTCTGGCCGAAGAGTTCGAAGCTCCCGACTACTATGTGCCGCGGCGATCCCGCTTCCACGACTTGGGTAGCTGGCTGCCCACGTCGTTGGCGTTCTTGGCCATTTACGGCCTGCTACTGGGTTTCTACCTGCCCATCGACATCCAGGGCCGTCATTTCTTCGACTGCCTGTTCAGCGTCACCACCACCTCAGGCGGTGACACCGGGGCGCATCACTACCCCGCGCAGTACCTGATCCAGGAGCTGCTACCCAACTGGAAGCTCACGGGCTGGGCGCCGGGCTGGTACGCGGGCATGCCCATGCTCACCTTCTACTTCCCGTTTCCGTTTCTCATCATCGCCATCCTGAGCACAGTCATCCCCTACGAGGTGGCCTTCAAGCTCGGCACAGTGCTGGGCGTCTTCCTGCTACCTCTGACGGCGTACGCGTTCGGGCGCCTGCTGCGCATCCGCAAGCCCTACCCGATCCTGGCGGCAGTGTTCGCGACGGGCTTTCTCTTCATGGAGAAGGCCGGCTCGGGACTCTACTCCATATACGGCGGCAACATC
Organism: uncultured Actinomycetes bacterium; assembly: GCA_963718375.1. GTDB lineage: Bacteria > Actinomycetota > Thermoleophilia > RBG-16-64-13 > RBG-16-64-13 > RBG-16-64-13. The sequence continues at coordinate 51,030 of CAVQZD010000006.1, forward strand.
CTCAGCACCCTGGCGGGTGAGTTCGGCTATATGCTCAGCTTCGCGCTGGTGGCCCTGTTCCTGGGGACGCTGTTCCGGGGGATGGAGAAGCCGCGCGTGAACATGCTGTTCGTAGCCAACTGCCTGCTGCTGATGGCCCTGACGCTCAGCCACGTAGTCACTACGATAGTGCTGGTGTTCATCGTCTGGGGGCTGCTCTTGCCCTTCCTCTTCAAGGTCAAAGACGAGGGATGGTCGGCGGTCTGGAAGCCTGCGGTGTACGTGGTGGCCGTGGGCTTCGTCGGTTTCTGCCTGACCGCCTTTTGGTCGCTGCCCTTCGTCGCGAACATGGATTATACGGCGGGTATGGAGTGGTACCAGCTGGAAGTACTGGGTCGCCCAGTGCCACTCGGCACCCAGATCGTGCTCACGATCATCGGGGCTGTCGGTCTGGTCACCTCGGTCTCACTGGGCGTATACGCGGCCGCCACGAAGAGGCGGGTCTTGCCGCTGGTGGCGACCGCGGTGGCGGTCACCGCGACCATCCTCGGTCTTATCATGGTCTTCTACCTCAGCAGCAACCTCATCCCGCGCACGTGGCAGTTCTTGACAGTCTTCGTCCTGGGGATCGTGGGCATGGCCTACGCGGTGGCGAAACGGGAGCGGAGGCTTCTGCCTCTAGCGTGGGTGACCGTGGTCGCCTTTCTCATGTACGCGCTGATGCCTGATGGCAAGGCGCTCTGGAACGGGCGCCTGCTCAGCTTCTGGTACTTCTCGTTCCATCTCTGGGCGGCTTACGCTTTGACCTGGTTCGTTCGCGGCTTCATGACCATCATGTGGGACCTCCTGCGCATCCGCACCCGCCACACGCGGCCCCTGTACATCCCGCTGCTGGCAGTGGTGGCCATCGCCGTGATCGGGGCGTCGTCCACGGTGGCCGGTGGCTGGATTCAGTGGAACTACTTGGGCTACGAGAAGAAGGCGGCCTGGCCGGAATATCGGGAGATGCTCGACTACATGGAGACCCTCCCGCCGAACAGCCGGGTGATGTGGGAGCATGGCGACGCCATCAACGACTTCGGCACGCCCAGGGCCTTCGAGCTCATCCCTTACTGGACGCAGTCCGACACCATGGAAGGCACCCTGATGGAGGCCTCCTATACGGCTCCCTTCCACTTCATCAACCAGCGGGAGCTCTCGGAGCAATCCAGCAACGCCATCATCGGGGTCGAGTATCCGCCGGGTGTCGACACGCAGATGGGCATCACCCATCTGCAGTTCATGAACATCCCCTATCTGCTCGCCTTCGAGAACCAGGAGTCTGAGGAGCTGGTGATTCCCGGGGTGGAGGCGGACCCGAGGGCGGAGTTGCTGGAGACGTTCGGCGTCTTCAAGTTCTACCACATCAAAGATTGCAGCGACTATGTGCAGATCATGCAGAACAAGCCCCTGCGGGTGAACATCGGGGCCGGCACCGAGTGGCGGGACATGGCCGTGGAGTGGTACAAGAGCGCCTCGGCCCTGGACACCGCACTCATCAGGGACACCGGCGACGAGGCGCTGCAGCAGTTCACCGAACTCATGCCCGAGAGCGCCGCCTATCCGCCCCAAGTGCCCATAGAGACAGACGGCCAGGTCAGCAACATCGTGCTCGAGAACCAGAAGCTCTCGTTCGACACCACTGCCATCGGGGTACCGCACTGGATCAAGATCTCGTACTTCCCCAACTGGCACGTGAAGGGCGCCGAGGGCCCCTACTTGGCTTCACCCTCGTTCATGATGGTCATCCCCACTTCGGAGCACGTGGAGCTCTACTACGGCCGCACCTGGGCCAACAACGTGGGCCAGGTGCTGGAGGTGCTGGCGTGGGCGCTCCTGATCGGGCTCAGCATCTGGCGCTTCATCGTCTGGAACAAGCGGCGCGAGACTCCTGTGGTCGCTGGCCCACCGACTACTGAGCTGGTGCCGCCGCCGCTACCGCCGCTGCCCCAGCCACTCGAGGCC
>CAVQZD010000007.1:0-151238 GCA_963718375.1 uncultured Actinomycetes bacterium
GTAGGCCTTGGCTATCCCCCAGACCTCACTCACCTCGATCGGCCCGATGCCCGCGCCCACGCACGCGTAGCCTGCGACCGGGTTGGAGGAGGTCACGTACGGGTAGGTCCCGTGATCCAGATCGAGCAATGTGCCCTGCGCCCCCTCGAGCAGGACCGCTCTGTTCTCCCTCAAGGCCCTCCAGGTCAGCAGCTCGGTGTCCTCGACGTGCGGCCGCAGCGATTCGGCCGCCTCGATGTAACGCTCGCAATCGGCCTGCAGACTGCTTGTGTCCTCGCCGTAGGTGCGCTCCATGACCTCGGCTTTGGCCTTCATATCCGCCATGACCCGTTCACGGAAGCCCTGGGGGTCGATGACATCATGCATGCGCACTCCCTGGCGCGAGGCCTTGTCTGCGTAAGCAGGCCCGATACCGCGGCCCGTTGTGCCGATCTTGCCCTTGCCCAGGCGGCCCTCCTGCACGTGATCCAGCATGATGTGATAGGGCATGATGAGGTGGGCCTTGCCGGAGACTCTCAGATTGGCCGTGGACACGCCGCGAGCTTCCAGGTCGTCTATCTCTTGCCGCAGCACCGTGGGGTCGATGACCACCCCCCCGCCTATGACGGCGACGACGTTGGGGCTGAAGATGCCTGAAGGCACCAGATGTAGGGCGAACTTGCCGCGCGAGTTCTCGACCGTATGCCCAGCGTTGTTCCCGCCCTGGTAGCGGACCACCATATCGGCCTGCTCACAGAGCAGATCGGTCACTTTGCCTTTGCCCTCGTCCCCCCACTGGGCGCCCACGACCACAAGAACCGGCACATCGCCTCCTGAGATTGTCTCGCATACGGACTCGCCGCGGACCGCCGCACTGCCGACCCTTAGCGACTCATGTCAGTTTACACTAGGCCGCTTGCCCGCCGGTCGGACCTACCGGGGCCCGGTTCTCGGGGCCAGGTCGGCGAAGCGTGTGTAATCCTGGATAAAGGCCATCTTGACTTCACCGATAGGACCGTTGCGCTGCTTGCCTATGATTATCTCCGCGGTGCCCTTGTCGGCACTCTCCTTGTTGTAGACCTCGTCCCGATAGATGAAGAGCACCAAGTCTGCGTCTTGCTCGAGGGCGCCCGATTCACGAAGGTCCGAGAGGACCGGCTTGTTGCCTGCGCGCTGCTCCACCTGGCGCGACAACTGCGACAGGGCCAGCACCGGGACCTCAAGTTCGCGGGCGAGTATCTTGAGCCCACGGGAGATGCGCGATATCTCCTGCTGGCGGTTCTCCGCGCTGGTATCCCCCATCATGAGCTGCAGATAGTCCACGATGATGAGCCCGAGATTCTTCTCCCTGGCTTTCAGTCGCCGAGCTTTTGCCCGCATCTCCATAAGGTTGAGCGAAGCAGAATCGTCGATGAACATGGGAGCCGCGTGCAGAGCTGTGCAGCCCGCCGCCAACTTGCTCCACTCGTTGGGCTGCATCACGCTGCGGCGCACCTTCCAAAGATCGACCCGGGCCTCGGAGCACATGAGCCTAGTGACGACCTCCATCTTGGACATCTCCAGGCTGAATATGGCCACGCCCTTGCCTTGCTCGACCCCGACATTGCGGGCGATGTTGAGGGCGAAGGCCGTCTTGCCCATGGAGGGCCTGGCAGCGAGTATGACCAGGTTGGCCGGCTGGAACCCGCCGATCTTGTCATCGAGGTCACGAAAGCCCGATTGGCAACCTATGGTGTGATGGCCGACCGTCGCAGCTCGTTCGAGCTCAGCATAGTTCTCCGTGATCAGCTCGCCCAGAGGCGAGAACTCGCCCACCACCCTGGTCTGCGAGATATCGAAGACCATCTGTTCGGCTCTGTCCATCAGATCGACTGGCGATCCGTCCCGCCGGTAGCCCATCTCCGTGATCTCGCCACCCACCCGGATGAGAGACCGCAAGAAGTAGTTCTCCCTCACGATCTCGGCGTAGTGGCGAGCGTTAGTAGCCGCCGGCACCGCCGTCACCAAGCTGTGGACGAACGCCTTGCCACCGACGGCCTCCAGGGCGCTCCGATTGGCAAGCTCCTCACCGACTGTGATGGGATCCACGGGTTCGCCGCGGGAGAAGAGGTCTTCGATGACCTCGAATATGCGCTGATGGGCCTGGCGGTAGAACTGGTGGGGCCGGACGATCTCGCTGACTCCGGGGATCACGTTAGGCGTCAGCATGCACGCGCCTAGGACCGAGATCTCAGCATCCAGATTCTGCGGCACCATGCGCTCGCTGTCCTGGCTGCCCATCACGGCACCGCTTGCCTTGGTCTCCACGCACGCCCCTCTCTACTGAGTGGGAAGCTAAGCTTTGTCTTCCTCCGGAGCCACTATTACCTTGACTTCTGCCGGGTCGACACTGCTGTGCACCTGGACCTTGACCATGTAGGTACCCACGGTCTTGATGGGGTCCTCCAAACCGATGCTGTGCTTGTCGATGCGGATCTTGCGAGCTTCATAGATGGCGTCGGCGACATCCTGGTTGGTCACCGAACCGAACAGGCGATCCTGCGTGCCCACCGGAGCCGTGATGGTGAGCACGGTCTTGGACAACAACTCTCGGGTCTCGTCGGCCCGCTCGGCCTCACGCCGGGTCGCTGCCGCCCTCTCTTCCATGGCCAACCGAGCAGCGGTCACCCGCGTCGGCGTGGCTATCTCGGCCAGCTTGCGCGGCAGCAGGAAGTTGCGTGCGTAACCCTCGGCTACGGTGGCCACGTCGCCCTTCTTGCCCAGCTTGTCAACGTCCTGCAGTAGGATTATCTCCATGCTGACTCCTTGTAAAGGTCGGCTCTAACGGCTGCTGTACGGCAGCAGAGCGACCTCTCGGGCCCGCTTGATGGCCACAGCCACCTGCCGCTGATGACGACGGCACGCTCCAGTGGTGCGACGGGACCTGATCTTGCCCCGCTCGGACATGAACCGTCGCAGAGTACCGTAGTCCTTGTAATCCACGGCGTCTATGCCCTCTTTGCAGAAGAAGCAGTACTTGCGCCGACGGTTGCCCGTGTTCGGCCTGGCACGCCTTGCTGGCTTCTTGGGATTCCCCACGTCTCTCTCTTCCTCCTATTTGTTGAAAGCGAAGACGACTACCTAGAAAGGGATGTCGTCGCCCCCAAAATCGATGTCCTTGAAATCATCCTGCGCGGGCGCGTCGCCCGAGGGCTGCTTGTTGCCACGGGCCACCGGCTCGCGAGTCTCGCCCTGCCCGCCCTGTCCACCTATGAACATGACCTGGTCGGCGACGATCTCTACCTTGCTGCGCTTGGTGCCGTCTTGAGCATCCCAGGACCGCTGATCAAGACGCCCGTCGACCGCCACTTCTCTGCCTTTTGCCAGGTACTTGGCACAGTTCTCGCCCTGAGGACCCCAAACGACCACGTCGAAGAAGCTGGGCTTCTCGATCCATTGGCCGGACGAGTCCTTGTACGAGTAGTTGACCACCACTCCCAGTTGGCACACCGAGGCACCGTTGGGGGTCTGACGGAGCTCGGGGTCGCGAGTCAGCCTGCCGACCAGGGTCACGTGTGCGATGCCGCGAGCCATTTCCGCTCCTTATTCCTCGGATTCCTCGGTCTCTTTGGCCTCTGCAGTCTCTGCCGCAGCCATCGGCCCTTGCACGCTGAAAGGCTTGTCACGACGGACGGGCATGAACCTGAGGACAGAGTCAGTGATACCCAGGACTCGAGTGACTTCGGCCAGGGTCTCAGGGGTCGCCTCAAAGTACAGAACATAATAGACGCCGTCCAGCGAGTCCTTGATCTCGTACGCCAGACGCTTCTTGCCCCACTCGTCGATCTTGACGATGGAGCCCTTGCCACCCGTGATGATCTCTTTTGTGCGGTCTAGGACCGCTGTACGTTCTTCATCCGTCACTTCAGTGCGCAGAATCAGAACCAGCTCGTAGCTGTTCAGTTTGGGTCACCTCCTACGGTCTAAGCGGCCCCGACCTTACTGCCGGAGCAGGGGTGCAGTTGAATTGTACTCGCGCCATCGGACACTGAGTGCCACTCAAGGTGCCACTCTGCCGCTCAGCGCGAGGCGGTGAGTATACACCGTCAGAGGCTCTGCCGAGGGACCGCCCAACCGGCCCGGGCGCGTCTCACCGGGTGCCGGGCCCGGTGGCGCCTTGACAATGAAGCGGGGCGGGGCGGCACCCGCAAGGTGCCGCCCCGCCCCCGTACCCGCGCCCTGAGGAGCCCGTCCGGTCAGGATGTCTTGTTTTCTTCGTCCTTTGAGCTCTTGCCATCGCGCTTGCTGGTAGCCCTCACGATCGCATAGACGATACCGCCCACCACAGCCAGGATGAGGAGCACGGGGAGCAGCCAGCCGAGACCCCGCACGACTGCACTGAACGCATCGACCAAGTTGTGGGCCGCGTCCTTCAAGGCCTGCACGAAGCCCCATTCCCCCGCGGGCGTCACGCCCTCACTCCCGACTTCATAGATATTCATGGCTAGTGTGGAGTAGCTGGTGTGCGCCTCCAGGTACTGGAACCGACCCTTGAGCTGTTCCAGCTGCTCCTGTGCGTAGGTGAGTGTCTGCTGTACCTGGAGTATCTCGTCGATGGTCTTGGCCTTGGCCAGCAGAGCTTGTATCGAGTCGACGTAGGCCTGCTGGTTCTTGATGCGGGCCTGGAGATCGACGTATTCTTCAGTGACGTTCTGAGAGCTCTGGTTCTGCCCCTTGACCGTGCCGAGCTTACCGGCGTCGCTCTTTGCTAGCTCGAAGGACTCTGCCGGCACGCTGATGACCACCTGCCCGCTCTTGATGCTGTCCTCGTCATCGCTGGCATAGGCGTTAGAGCTGAGTACGTAACCCCCGTAGCGATCAGCCAGTAGTTGTGCTTGGTTGAAGGCAGTCTGGAACTCGCCCTGCCCCACCTCGATCTCCATGACGGCGTCCTTGATGACCTTCTGCTCTACACCGGTATACAGAGATGGCAATGAGCCCGAGCCGGTGTCTCTGGCCGCTTCGCTCTGGCCCGTCTGAGGAGCAGCTACCGACTCATCCAGAGCTACGCCCGGTTCTTTCGCGCTGTCGGTCCCTTCACCGAGGTCTCCGGCCGTCTCAGGGTACAGACCCACCTGCGTCTCCTCGCCGCACCCCGAAGTACCGATGAGGCCCGCCAGGACCAAGACGAGGACCACCGCCAATATGATCCCCCCCACTTTGTACGCCCTCTTGCTCTTCATGGAATCCCCCTGAGGCAGTTGGCCACACTCGTTCGGCGCTAGGACGTGGCCCAATGAAGGGCAGTTCCGCGCCTAGAAGCTCAGGGGGATACCAGCCAGAAGCAACGCGCCGTAGACCACCAGCACGGCTCCGGATACGATCTGGATCACTCGCATGTGACGACGGATGCGGGCGAAAGCGCGCAGCGCCCACCCGACGAAAAGCCCGGCAAGCATGAACGGGATGCCCATCCCCAGGGAGTAGGCGAACAGCAGGAGCGCACCCTTCACTGGATCGCCTTGCTCAGCCGCCATGGTCAGGATCGCTCCCAGTATGGGGCCCACACACGGGGTCCAGCCGAAGGCGAACGCCACCCCAACGAGAAACGCTCCCGCCGGACCCTTGGGAGCCTTGTCCAAGAAGGGACGTACGTCCCGCTGCATGAACGCCGGCAACGTCAGGCCTATCAGCACGGCCCCCAGGATGACCAGCAGCGCCCCGCCCACATAGCGAAGGACCTCGCGATTACCGACCAGCCCACCTGCGAATGAGAAGCCCGCGCCCAAGAGTACGAACACGGCCGAGAAGCCCAGTACGAAGGCGAGTGTGCCCCAGATGACCCGGCGGTTGCCCCTCTGCGTCTCTTCGACGCTGAGTCCGGAAACGAAAGCCAGGTAGACCGGGAGCAGAGGCAGCACACAAGGGCTTACGAAGCTGGCAACGCCGCCCAGGAGCGCTATGAAGAGGGCGGCGACGCCGAGTTCAGGGGGTAATTCCATCGATGACCGATGACAACTCAGCTGCGGTCGTGGGACCGATGATCCGCTTGACTATGTAGCCCTGGGCATCGATGACCACGGTAGTGGGTATCCCAGATACGCCGTAATCACCAGCGGCTTCGTCGCCGTCCAGCATCACCGGGAAGGTCAGACCGTTCTCCGTCATGAAGGTCTCGATGTCCTCCGCTGGGTCGCTCACGGCCACGGCCAGCAGAGCGGCTCGGTCCTGGTTGTCCTGGTAGAACTGCTCGATCTCAGGCGACTCCTCGCGGCAGGGGCCGCACCAACTGGCCATGAACACCAGGACCAGCACCTGACCCTCGTAGCCGCCGAGAGAGACCTCTTGGCCATCCAAGGTAGTGCCGGAGAAGTCGGGGGCGAGCACTGGGTTCTCCGTCGCGTCGCCTGAGCTTCCACCGCCCGGGAGACAGCCTACAGAAGCCATCGCCAGGGAGACCAGCAAGAAGCCCAAGAGCAAGCTCGGGATGATAGTACGACCGTTATCGCGGCCAGACACGCGAGTCACCTGCCTAACTCCTCCGGGCGGATCCGCCGGCGCCGGCCGAGCCGTGCTTGCCCGATGCTGGCGCCGTCGCGGGGATCGGCCGGCCGCGAGTCCCGAACCACCACGCTCCCACGATGCCGATGACGATCAGTGCGATGCTGATCCACTGTTGCTGGGTGAGGCCCAGGGCGCCCGGCGGATTGGTGCGCACGAACTCAACGAGCAAGCGCTCTATGCCCGCGAGCACCAGGTAGATGAAGAATATGGCCCCCTCGCGCTTGACCCGTGGCGAGATCAGCCACACCATGATCGCGAATATGAGGAGTGACGCCAGTATCTCGTAGAGTTGAGTGGGATGCACCGGCACGTCAGTGGGCGGGGATCCCTTGGGAAAGGCGATGCCCCAAGGAAGGTCGGTCGGCTTGCCGTAATCGTCGCCCACCAAGAAGCAGCCCATCCGCCCGACCGCGTAACCCACAGCCAAGGCGAAGGCTGAACCGTCGGCGACGGCGGCCAGCCGTTCCTTGGAGAAGAGGGTCACTACGCAAATGACCAGGATCGCCCCGAACAAACCGCCGAACCAGACCAAACCCCTTCCGCTCCATAGGTTCTCCGGCCACTCAGCGGGATGGATCAACAGGTAGTGGATCTTGGCACCCAGGATGCCCCCGATGATAGCCGCGATGACAACCACCCAGATGAATTCGGGCGTGACTCCTCGCTTCGCGAACTGCCAACGGCCTGTGAAACCAGCGGCCACGAAGGCCAGCGCCAGCATCACACCGAACGAGCTCACAGTGAAGCTACCGATGTGGAACAGTTCCGGGTACATCAGACTCCCTTCGCCACAACAAGCCTAGACCAAGAGCGAGCGCCGACTCGCCGCGCTAGAGGCCGCAGCCGCGCCCCCCAGACGGGCAGTAGCCACCGGAGGGGCAGGAGCCGCCTTCTGACCAACATGAAGCGGTGGAGCTAAGACCCGTCACCCCACCGAACCCGGTGAAGCGCTGCTCGACTTCCTCCCCACCACAATCTGGGCACACCTTAGCATCTTCTTTGAGGAAGCCCAGCTGGAACACTTCGAATTCCTTGCCGCAAGAACGGCACCTCAGATCGTACGAAGCCATGACTACAGCCCGAACTCCGCTTCGTAGTCTTTCTGCCCCCGTGCGCCGACCAGTTGCTTATCCAATTGCCCGTTCTTGAACAGGATCACGGTAGGGATACTCATGACTGAGAAACGACCCGCCAACTCCGAGTTCTCGTCGACATTCACCTTAACTACGGTGATCTTGTCGGGGTGATCGGCCGCGAGCTTCTCGAGCACGGGGCCCACCATCCGGCACGGACCGCACCAGGGCGCCCAGAAGTCCACGACCACCGGCACCTCGGACGAGGCCACCAACTGGTCGAACTCCTGTGCACCCACATCGCTCACTGTCCCACTCATCGCACTCTCCTTGAGTCGTGGTCTCCATTACTTCCCGTTTAGTAGTAACGCATGATAGCCGATATCAGAAATCAGCAACACCCGAAGCCGCGCCTTCGCGATATTGTTTCCCCTTCCCTCCATCGGCTAACCTAGCAGATGTCGGCAAACGACCGGCGGAGGCTACCACGATGAGAATCACCTATATGGGCCATTCCTGCTTCCTACTTGAAGCGCAAGATCGTACCAGGGTGATCATCGATCCGTACGTGCCCGGCTCGTACGATGGAGCCCTCAGGTACGGCGCTGTGGACGAGCAGGCGGACGTGGTACTGGCCAGCCATGATCATCCCGATCATGCAGGCACCGATGCGATCGCCGGTCACCCTTTGGTGTTCATACGCCCTGTGAACGAGAAGGTGGCATCAGTCCACATCACCGGCATCGAGGTGGATCACGACGAGACCGGTGGCAGCGAGCGAGGCAAGAGCACCATCATCGTGGTCGATGACGGGGACATCCGCCTAGTCCACCTGGGCGATCTGGGCCATCTCCTGGACGCGCGCACGGTCGAGAAGATAGGCCGCGCGGACGTGCTTCTGATACCCGTGGGCGGCTACTTCACCATCGACTCCGAGGCAGCCGCGAAGGTAGCCGAGACCCTGGCCCCCAGAGTGGTCATACCTATGCACTACAAGACACCCAAGACCGACTTCCCGATTGCGCCGGTGGACACGTTCCTGCAGACGCAAACTGCGGTACAACGCAACGCAGGCCCCACTTTCGAGGTAACGCAGGCTGGACTGCCGGTGGATAGGACTGTCATCGTACTGCCCTACGCCCGGTAGAGACCAGTGTCGATCGTCAAGAATATGGGTCGGAGGCAGTGAGTGAGCGACAGATGACCGCGGCGACACCTATGGCAGTCATAACGTTTGAAACGCCCCGACAGGCGCTGTCCGCGGAGCAGGTGCTTCGCCGCGCCCGTATCGACCACCAAGAGGTGCCCCCGCCCGAGAAGGCCGGGAACGCCTGTGGGGTGGCCCTACGCATCCCCCTCGATGCGCTGTACGAAGCGATAGGCGTGATGGCTACCGATCACGCCGATTGGGAAGCTGTGTATCAACTGGACGAAGAGCACGAGGTCATTGCAAAGCTAGGATGAGTCTAGAAAGCTCGCCGCTATCCTTTGGGGCGACAGACATGGAGGGCTGTAGCCATCACATTCAATCGCTGGGGCATGCTAGGCGGGTATTCATCTAAAGAGAGCAAGAGTGAGTCCCAGGACTCCGGGTCAGAGGCCGCCCGCCCATCCCTGAGGGGAAACAGGGGTGTGCGTACGCTGATCATCGCGGCGCTTACCCTGGCAGCCCTGGCGGTGCTCTGGTATGCGATCTCCTACTACTGGACCGACTATCTCTGGTACCAGGAGGTGGGGCATACCAACGTATTCTGGACCCCGTTCGTGGGACGTCTGTTGGTGGGCCTCTTCTTCGCGATCGTCTTCTTTGGGCTCTTCTACACGAATCTTTGGCTGGCCCACCGCACCTCCCCCAAATACCGCGCCGTCGAAGGCGAGCCTGACGGCAACGTGCTCGAGTTGATAGCGCGTCGTGGCTGGACTGGCAAGTTGATACTGGCTGTCTCTGCGCTCATCGCCCTCATCGTGGGCTTGTCGTATGGTGCGCGTTGGGAGCGCGTGCTGCTCTTCCTCAACCAGGGGGCATTCGGCTACGAAGACCCCCTCTTCGGCCGTGACGCCTCCTTCTTCGTCTACACCCTGCCGCTCTTGTACATGCTGGTGGACTTCGTGATAACCACGGTCGTCCTAGCCATCGTGTTCACCCTGCTCGTGTATCTGATCGACCACGCCTTCACCCTAAGCACGAAGAAGCGTATCGTCCCGACGCCGCGCGTCTTCGCTCACATCTCGGTGCTGATCGGCATACTGCTCTTAGCCAAAGCCGCCGACTTCGCTCTGGGCAGATGGGGCCTCGTCTACTCCACGACTGGTACTACCTTCGGAGCCAACTACACGGACGTGCACGTGGTGCTGCCGGTGCTGTCCGCCCTGGCCATCGTATCCGTTGTCGCGGCGGTGCTCTGCTTCGCCAATCTGTTCCGGCGGAACTGGAAGATGCCCCTCGCAGCGGTGGTGCTCCTGTTCGCGGTCTGGTTGGTCGGGGGCAAGATCGTGCCGGCCGCCGTCCAGAGTCTGCAGGTGAAACCGAACGAGATCACCAAGGACAGCGAGTACATCCAGAAGAACATCGAAGCCACTCGTTGGGCCTTCAGCATCGGCGACACTTCGCGAGTGCAACTCGCCGCCGACTTCGACCTCACCGCCGCCGAGGTGGCGGACAACTCAGCTACCACTGAGAACGTGCGCTTATGGGATCCTCGTCAAGCCGCAAAAGCGTATGCGCAGTTGCAGGCGCTCAAGCCCTACTACGTCTTCAACGACGTGGACGTGGACCGCTACATGTTGGGAGATGGGCCGACCCAGGTGCTGCTGAGCGCGCGCGAGATGAACCAGGCTGGGCTGGACACAAAGAGTTGGGTCACGGAGCGCCTGCGATACACGCATGGGTACGGCTTCGTGATGAGCCCCGTGAACGAGGCGACAGCCTCAGGCAGCCCGGTCTTCTTAGTCAAGGACATACCCTTCGTCAACACCACCGACCTCAAAGTGGAGAGGCCGGAGATCTACTACGGTGAGTCGGGCAACAGCTTCGTAATAGTCAAGACCGACACTCTGGAGTTCGACTACCCGGAGGGCGACACCGACGTCGAAGGGACCTACCAGGGGGAGGGCGGTATCCCGATCAGCAGCTTCTGGAGGCGGGCGGCCTTCGCCTTCCGGATGCGCAGCCTAAGCATCTTCACTACCGACTCCGTCAACAGCGAGTCCCGTATCATGATCCGCCGCACTCTGCAGGAGCGCGTCCAGGCCTTGGCCCCCTTCCTGACCTATGACTACGACCCGTACCTGGTCTTGCGGGATGACGGTACGCTCGTCTGGATGTGGGACGCGTACTCCACGACCTCACGCTTCCCCTATTCCCAGCCGTGGATCAACACCAACACCACAACTGCCAATCAGATATCGAGCGGGACCAACTACATCCGCAATTCGGTCAAGGTGGTAGTGGACGCCTACACCGGCGAGATCACCTTCTACCAGTTGGACCCCGAGGATTCGATAGTCAACTCGTGGGGCAAGATATACGACGGTCTCTTCACACCCGCCGACCAGATGCCGGCAGACCTGAGGGCCCATATCCGCTACCCCGAGAATCTCTACAGCGTCCAAGCTGACGTGCTCACCACGTACCACGTGACTGATCCGGCCACCTTCTACAACTTCCAAGACGTTTGGGAGATACCCACCGAGATCTACGAGAGCAGCGAAGTGCCCACCACGCCCTACTACCAGGTATTGGCCCTGCCGGGCAACTCCGAGGCGGAGTCCGCCCTGCTCTTGCCGTTCACCCCGAAAGGCAAAGGCAACATGGTGGCGCTCATGGCCGGACGTCAGGACGGTGATCATTACGGCGAACTGCTGCTAATGGACTTCCCGAAGGGCACTCCCCCCGATGGTCCCGCCCTGATCGAAGCCAAGATCAGCAACGACCCCGAGGTCTCCGCAAAGGTCACTCTATGGGATCAGGCCGGCAGCAGCGTGATACGCGGCAATCTGCTCGTGATCCCCATCGAGCAGTCGGTAGTGTACTTCGAACCCCTCTACCTGCAGGCCAGTATCGAGAACACGGTGCCCGAGCTGAGAGAGGTCGTCGTCGTCTACAACAACACGGTCGTCATGGAACCGACTCTCTCCCAGGCTCTGGTGGCTCTCTTTGGCCCGGAAGCCGCCCCAGGTACGACGGTGCCCGACTCCCCGACTACGACCACCAATGTCACCACCGACACCACGCCTCCCTCCGACCTGACCACGCTGGCCGAGCGCGCGAACCAGTTGTACATGGACGCACTCCAAGCGCAGAGGAACGGCGACTGGGCCGAGTACGGCAGGCTCATCGACGAGCTGGGCATCGTGCTCGAGCAGATGGCAGCGATGCAGTGAGGAGCGACGATCCCAGAGTCCGCCGTTTCGGGGCAGAAGTGGACCGGCTGTTCGTGGAGCTCTTGCGCGCGGACTGGGTACCTCGGTCGGCGAACGCCTCCTTCCGGCCCGGTGCTGACGTGTACTACGACCCGGAAGAAGACGCGGTGATCGTCAGACTGGAGCTGCCCGGCATCGACCCCGACCGGATCACGCTGGAGATCGAAGGCAATACACTTCGCGTCAGCGGAAGCAGGCGCGAACAGCGCCCTGGTGATGCCATATACCACCAGATGGAGATATCCTACGGTCGGTTCGAGCGCCTGGTCTCCTTGCCTCCGGACCTGGACAAGACCAAGGCCTCGGCCGACTATAACGATGGGTACCTGGAGATCAGACTGCCGCCGAAGGGCAAGTCAGAGAGCAGACGCATCCCTATCTCTGAACTCGAGGACGAGAAGAAAGGTGTGCAGTCATGAGTGCCCGCGAGGACGAGTTCGACCCCACGTGGCTGGACACGGACCCGGTGGATACAGAGACTGAGACCGGCACCGGCCAAGACTTCGTGATCTTTTCCCGTGAGCCGGTCGAGGAACAGCCTCAAGAGCGCCCCACCCACCTGCCTATCCTGCCCCTCAAGGACACCGTCGTCTTTCCCGAGACCGTCATGCCGCTGGCCGTGGGCCAGCCCCGCTCGGTGCGCTTGATCGACGACGTCTTGCGCAAGGATAAGCTGGTCGGGCTTGTGGCTTCGAGGGACCCCGGGATCGAAGTCCCGGGGCCTGACGACGTCTACAAGATCGGCGTGCTTGCCAGTATCCAGAAGATGCTGAAGGCCCCCGACGGCACCTTGCGCATCATCGCTCAGGGCATCCGTCGCATAGAGATCGACCGCTTCGCCTCGGAGGATCCGTACCTGTGGGCGGATGTACACGACCTGCCCGACATGGTCGAACCTGGGACAGAACTGGAAGCTCTGCAGCGCAATCTGGCTTCGGTCTACACAAGGGTGATCCAACTTGTCCCCTATCTGCCTGACGAGCTGGAGATGGCAGTGGCCAATCTGGAAGACCCGGCCGCTTTGGGGTATTTCATCGCCTCGACAATGAGGCTCAAGACCGAGGAGAAGCAGGAGCTGCTTTCGGAGGTCCACCTATCCAAGCGTCTCCGCCGACTGACCGCCTTCGTGAATAGGGAGCTCGAGGTCTTGGAGCTTGGCTCAAAGATCCAAGACCAGGTGCAATCAGAGATGGACAAGAACCAACGTGAGTATGTGCTCCGGCAGCAGCTCAAAGCTATCCAGGATGAGCTCGGCGAGACCGACGAGACTCAGGCTGAGGTCAACGAGCTCCGCGAGCAGATAGAGAAGGCCACCCTCCCAGAGGAGGTGGAGAAGCAGGCGCGGCGCGAGTTGGACAGGCTATCTAAGCTGCCCACCGCGGCGGCTGAGTACGGAGTCATCCGCACCTATCTGGACTGGATCGTCACTCTGCCTTGGTCGGTCTGCACCACCGACAACCTCGACCTCCCCCATGCCCGCAAGGTCTTGGACGAAGACCACTACGACCTGGATGACGTCAAAGACCGCATACTCGAGTTCCTGGCGGTCCAGAAGCTGAGAGAGGATGTGTCCGGCTCCATACTATGCTTCGCTGGGCCACCCGGGGTCGGCAAGACGAGTCTGGGCAAGAGCATCGCCCGGGCTATGGGACGCAAGTTCATACGCATCAGCGTGGGCGGAGTACGCGACGAGTCCGAGATCCGGGGGCATCGCCGCACGTACGTGGGCGCGATGCCCGGCACTATCATCCGGGCCGTGAGAGACGCGGGCAGCTGCAACCCTGTCTTCATGATCGACGAGATCGACAAGATGGGTTCCGATTGGCGAGGTGATCCCTCCAGCGCGATGCTTGAGGTGCTGGACCCGGAGCAGAACAGCTCGTTCCGCGACCATTACCTAGACCTGCCTTTTGATCTCTCCAAGGCCATGTTCGTGTGCACGGCCAACGTGCTCGACACCATCCCGGGTCCGCTTCGCGACCGCATGGACATAATCAGCATCGCCGGCTACACCGAAGAGGACAAGCTCCACATAGCCAAGCGATATCTGGTGCCCAGGGTGTTGGAGCGGAGTGGCCTCAAGAAGCGGCAGCTCACCGTCACCGACGCAGCCCTGCGTCTCATTATCGAGAACTACACGCGAGAGGCCGGAGTGCGCTCACTGGAGCGCCAAATAGCCACGGTCGCCCGCAAGTTCGCCCGCATGGTCGCCGAAGAGGAGCAGACCCGGCTGACGGTAGGTGAGAAGCGAGTCGTCGATTTCCTTGGCAAGAAGAAGGTGTTCCGTGAGACCAGACGGCGCACGAGTGATCCGGGCGTCTCCACCGGCCTGGCTTGGACACCGACGGGTGGCGAGATCCTCTTCATAGAGGCCCGGGCGATGCCGGGCAGCGGCCGTCTGGTCCTGACCGGACAGTTGGGTGACGTCATGAAGGAGTCCGCGCAGGCAGCTCTGACCTTCATACGAGGGGAGGCGACCGGCTTAGGCGCCGACACCAAGTTCTTTCAAGAGAACGACATCCACGTGCATGTGCCGGCGGGTGCCGTGCCCAAGGACGGGCCTTCGGCGGGCGTCGCCATGGCTGTCGCCCTGGCGAGCATGGCCTCCGGCCGCAAAGTCGACCCGGAGTCGGCTATGACCGGCGAGGTGACGCTCACCGGTCAAGTCCTGCCGGTCGGCGGCATCAAGGAGAAGGTGCTGGCAGCCAGAGCCGCCGGGATAACCAAGGTCTTTCTGCCCGATCGCAACGAGGCCGACATCGCGGAGATAAGGGACGACGACGTGCTGGAGGGCCTGGAATTCCGGTACGTGGACCACGTGACCCAGGTGATGGCCGAGATCCTGCATCCGACCGAGCCAGGTGGGGCCGCTCCCAAGGGTTGACCCGAGCCCGTGGGCTCCTACTTGTCCGGGGGCGGAGACTCGTCCCTCTGGTCGGCCTCGCGGTGGCCCTTGCGGAGCGGAAGTGAGTCGGCAAGACGTGAGATCACGTCCGGAGGCAGCTTGTCCTTCAGAGCGTCCATGACCGCGTGGACCGCCCGGGCGGCTTCTTCTCTGGCGGGATACGAGCCGGCCTTCTGCACCGCCTGCACCAACGCATCGAACTGGGCCTTGACGGCGCGACTCTTCTCGGACAATAGATCGCGCACCGAGAAGGACAGCTTGAATTCACGCCGGTCGCTCTGTTTGTGATGGACCACGCGCTGCAATATCCTGAGCACGCCGCTCCAGGCGACATGCGCGGCGCTGAATCGCCTTATGCGACGAGGCCGTGTATGCACGCGGGTCTTGCGTTTCTCGCGAGCACCCTCGGCCGCAACGATGTTGCTCTCACTCGACACGAGGAGTCCCCTTGCGTGTGAACGGTTCACTGAAGTCCAAATGATACCCTAGCCCGCCGCCGTAACACAGGGCTCAGCGGTGTCTCGCCACCTCGAAGCGGTACAACTGGTATTGATCATCATCCGGATCGATACTGCCCTTGCGACATGTGATGCGAAGCTGCTGTTCGACCGTATCCACGCCCTCGAGGTCGGGCAAGAGCAGCGCTTTGCGCCCGTCGAGAGTGCTCACTATCATACCGTAGCGCTTGGGGTCCATGTCTTCGACGCTGGCCACTTCTTCGGGCGGTCCCAAGACGTCCACCGAGATGTCCAGTCCGTCCAGCTCTTGCGGAGACACTGCGTAGAAGCGAGGATCTCCGGTGGCGGCGGTGATAGCGTTCGCCACCACCTCCTCCTCGACGCTGCCCATGCGAGGTTCGGTCGTGCCCATGCACCCCCTGAGTGAGCCGTCGGGCAGATGCAGCGAGACGAAGACACCAGCACGGCGCAACCCACCCTCGGTGGGCAAGGGGGCGGAGACCACCGCACGGTGCCGTACGTACGTCCCGATGGCGTTACGAGCCAAAGCGACCAAGGGATCCTTGTCTTCGTGGACTGTGTCTGCCACTACCTCTCCTCCGCGACGTCCGAGAACTCCACTTCGCCGACCAGATATCCTACGCCAAAAGGACCTTCGTACGAGTACAGACGGTTGTTCGTCTGCACTCCCGCCGCCTGCGCGGCCGCCACTACCCCCGACAACACAGCCAGAGAACGGTAGCCACACTCTCCCGCGGCCTCCGCGAGCATTGGGTCGATGGATAGGAGTCCTCTCCAATCGCCAGCGGCGAAGGTGTCGGCGACCTGGCGGTCGAACTCCGCTGCACGCGCATCGAAGCCGGCTGGAGCCCCCGGTATCAATCGATGGCTCAGGTCGCTACTGGCAAGATAGAGCACCCTTTGCTTCGCGTCTATCAGGGCCTCTCCCACAGCAGCGCCGAACTGTGCGTGCTCGTGCCGACTGAGCAGAGAGAACGACAGAAGCACCAGCCGACAACCTGGCGCCAGCCCACCCAACACGTAGACGAGCGGCACCATAGAGCCATGGTCCAGGTCCATGACCTCGCCGGGGGACGATATAGAGCCGACCGGTATCTCGTTCTGCAGCGCTCGCTCCAGGATGCCGCGAGCCAACTCCTCGTCGCTGTCGGCTTCCACGACCACATCCGAAGCGTTGAAGTAGGCCAGGTCGCCCGCGTAAGAGGAGGCCAGGGACACCCCCATCTTGCGTGTCATGAGCGGAGCGTGCGGCGACAGAAGCACGATCGTGTCCGGGTGCAGGTCGGCTGCTCTTGTCTGCAGCATCTGCATGGAACTCACGGTGGGCGCCGCTTTGCTGAGCTCCGCCCCGCCCACCTCGGGGACTATGATGGGAGGATGTGGCGCGACGAGGCAACCTACGAGACCCATCTCTACACCTCCTCGCCCACGATGTGAAGGTCCGCCCCACAGCCAGGGCACTTGCCTTGGTTTGTCCCGTTTCTCATTATTCTGAAACCTTGCCGCTCAATGGCGACCTCACCGCAGTCAGGGCACAAGGTCGACTCTGAGTCGTGACCAGGAACGTTGCCCGCATAGATGTACCGCAGCCCGGCTTCGTGCCCTGCGCGCAGCGCGAGCTCCAGTGAAGTGACGGGGGTCGGGGGCACGTCCATCAACCGGTAAGACGGGTGGAAGCGAGACACATGCCAGGGGATATCGGGCGAGATCGCTACAAGGAACTCGGCAAGCTTTCGCAGCTCTTCTTCACTGTCGTTGCGCCCGGGTATTAGTAGGGTCGTCACCTCCAGCCAGATACCCATGTCGTGCATGCGCTTGATGGAGTCGAGTACCGGCTTCAGTCTTGCGCCGACCAAGGTGCGGTAGAACTCATCGGAGAAGGCTTTGAGATCGACGTTGGCCGCGTGCAGACGGCCGTCTATGTCGGCCAGCGTCTCGGCCGTCATGTAGCCATTGGTGACGAACACATTCTTCAGACCCGCGACTGAAGCAAGCTCAGCGCAGTCCCGGGCGTACTCATAGAAGATCGTCGGCTCAGTGTAGGTGTAGGAGATGCTTGCGCATCCGGAGGCCAGAGCCTCTTCGACCACCTGGCGCGGAGTCAGGTGCCTGCCCACGATCTGCCCGTGGTCCCGCGGCATCTGGCTTATGTCCGCGTTCTGACAGAAGGCACACGTGAAATTGCAGCCCACCGTGGCCAGAGAGAGACTGCGCGTGCCCGGCAAGAAGTGGAACAGCGGCTTCTTCTCGATAGGATCCACGGCGATCGAGATCGGGCGTCCATACACCAAGGTGTAGAGAACCCCCTCCTTGTTCTCCCGGACCCCGCAGAGCCCACGATCACCAGGTGCTACGCGGCAGTGATGGGCACACAAGAAGCAGTGGACCGTGGGGCCTCCCCGCCACTCACTCCACAAGTCGGCGCGCACGTGCTCTCCGCAACCGCCCTCACCCATCGCTACTCCTCGGGTAGAGCACCCGCCAACCGGCGCCAGATGCGCGTCGGCGGGGACGATGCCTGTCTCCCCCAGTTTAGTACGTAATCCCGAAAGCTCAGCCTGTTCTCCACGTCGCCGGCGGCCAGCAGTCGGACCAAGCTCTCCCTTGTGGGTAGTTCATCTACGACCACGTAAGAGCGCCCAACCTCGGCTTGGGCGTGAGCGTCGCTGCCGGCTCCTCGCGGCTTGCCGTGTCGTGCGGCCAAGCTTGCGCTCTTGGCGCCCGCGCGCGGGCCGAGCGCCCGGCCGTTGGCCGCCTCAATAACATCGCTGAGCGCGGCGGCGGCCTCGCGCTGGGTGCGCGATATCGCGCCGCGACGGCACACGTCATAGGGATGAGGTAGATAGACCACGCCTCCCGCCGCGCGGATGTGACCGACCGCCTCGGCGAGCGACGTCCCCTTGGGGATCTCTTCTTGCACGTAGAGCCCCACCACCTCGCCGTCCGCGGTAAAGACCTCCACGCCTGGGATCACTCGCGGCAGCGACGGGTCTGACTCCGAGATCTTGAGGGCGGCAAGCGCCCCTTTGACGGTGTTGTGGTCGGTGACTGCGATGCAGTGGAGGCCACGCGACTTGGCCGCCAACAACAACTCCTCCGGACTGAGCCTACCGTCCGCCGAGAAGTGGGTGTGATTGTGGAGATCGAGTCTCAGGTGAGACATGGGGTAGTCACACCTCGGTAAACGAGCCTCCCGCGCGACGACGCCTGCGGTCGCGGAGAACTCGGTTTCCCCCTCCCTCATCTTCCGCGCGGCGATCGGATTCTCGGCGGTCGATGATGACCTCGACGCCCTCGACCCCGGCGAAGCGCTTCTTGAATTCCTTGTAGTGCTTGTGCGCCAATTCGCGAGGTATGACGTAGTAGATCACGAAGCCCCCACCTCCCCTACTACCGCGCTTTGTGTGATAGTGTCTGGTCACCCAAGTGTATCCAAGTCCCTGACTTCTTCATACTAACGCATGCCAGGAACCGGTGAAGAACAGAGAGCGGTACCGCTCCTAAAGAACCGCTACCAACTCGGCCGAGTCCTCGGGCGTGGTGGCATGTGCATCGTCTACCAAGCCTGGGACACGCGCCAACAGCGGTTCGTGGCCATCAAGCGCCTAGAACCCCCTCTCAACGAGGATCCTCGCACGCGCGCCCGTTTCGACCGCGAAGGGCGTGCTCTAGCCCTGCTCGATCATCCTAACCTGGTCGCGCTGCTGGACCGGGGTTCGAGCGAGAACGACGACTATCTGGTGTTCGAGTATGTGGACGGACGTTCCTTGAAGGAGCTCATCCGTGAAGGTCACATCAGCATCGAGGCTTTTGGCGTATTGGTAGGCCAGGTCGCCGAAGGCCTTGCCTCCGCCCATTCAGTCGGCATCGTTCACAGGGATGTGAAGCCGCAGAACATACTCATCGACCGATTGGGCCACGCCAAGGTATCGGACTTCGGTATCGCCACAGGTCCTGACTGGACCCGCGTGACCCGCGCCGGCGCGGTCATAGGCAGCGCCCGCTATATGTCGCCGGAGCAGATCCGCAGCAAACCCGTGGATGCCCGGTCGGACGTCTATTCCTTGGGCGTGGTCATGTACGAGATGCTGTCGGGGCACACACCCTTCGACGGCAACAACATGCCCGAGATAGCGAGACAGCACCTGCAAGCGGAGCCGCCTCCACTCACAGACACGCGCGCCAAGCTGCCTCCCGGTCTAGAGGCCATGATCATGAAGTGTCTGGAGAAGGACCCGGACGACCGGTTCGAGTCCATGGAGGAGCTGATCGGCGCCCTGGTGGCGCTTGGGCTGTACAGACTCAAGAACGAGGTCGAGGAGACCGGGACACACCGTTGGTCGCTTCGCCGCAGCAACACCGACGAGGCGGTTGCCGTAGACCTATCGTCGGAGTACGAGCGGCCTCCCAGTGCCCGCTCCTCGAAGTCGCGTTCGCAAAGAGGTCGCAGTTCACGCGAACGCGAGTCCGGTGCCGGCGCGTCACGCGAGTCGAGTGGTGAGCCGGACGACGAGAGGTATTTGGCACGAGAGCAGGCGCGGGCCGTTGCCAGAAAGCGCCGGAAGGCCAAGCGCCGCAGGCTGGCTTTGGGAGCAGGGGTGCTCGTCGCCCTGCTGGTGATCATCATCGTCACCTTGACTACCTGCGGGTCCGGCCCCGCTCCCGACCTTGCGGGCAAGAGCTGGGAAGAGGCGTCCGAACTGGCGGACAGTGCCGGTCTTACGCTGGTGCCCATCGAGCAGCCCTCCTTCCAGGCGGTCGGCACCATACTGTCTCAAGACCCGCTGCCGGGCATCAAGTCCGAAGACGGCACCATAACTGTCGAGGTGGCCCGCGAACCGATCGCGGTGCAGGTCAACCGCGTGGCCGCCGCAGATCCCGACGGCGACCAACTGGAGAACGACGCCCAGATCGGCAACCTCATCGACGGCAACCCGGACACCTCCTGGAGTACCGAGGCCTACAAGTCGCCCAGCATCGCGGGGGCCATATACCCCAACAAACACGGCGTGGGCTTCCTCTTCTCCTTGGCGGAAGAAGCCAGCCTGGTCAGACTCACTTACACTCTGACCGGTTGGAGCGGCCAGATACAGGTACAGACCACCGATGGCACGTGGGTAGGCGTCGCCGAGATAGGCCAAGGACAAGACGCGTATCTCTCAGAGCCGATCGCTGTCGGCCGGGTGTGGTTCACCGCCCTCGCCCAGCTGCCGAACAGCGACAGGTACGGCGTGATCATCAACGAGATAGCGTTCTACAAGTAGACACCGCAGCTTGCGGGGCACCTGCGCCGCTACGCGTCCACACCCAGATCGGCCAGCATCTGTCGCACCAGGCCCGCAAAACCGGGCTCTGTGACCATCCTTTGACGTCTGGGGCGAGGCAGGTCCACCTCCAACTCCCGCTTCACCGTGCCCGGACGACTGCTGAGTACCACGACCCGGTCGGCAAGGTAGACGGCTTCTTCCACGTCGTGCGTGATGAAGACCACAGTGCGTCCAAACTCCTGCCACACGGTTAGTAGCCAATCCTGGAGCTCCTTGCGCGTGAGGGCGTCCAACGCTCCGAAGGGTTCATCGAGTAGCAAGGTGTCACACCCACTGAGCCACGTCCGCAGCAGGGCTACACGCTGGCGCATCCCGCCCGACAATGCGGCCGGAAAGTCGTGCTCGAAGGTCTCGAGCCCGAAGTGCTGGAGCATGTCGTGAGCCCTGGGGCGCGACTCTTCGCGAGGCACTCCCTGCACGTCCAGCGGCACCACCACATTGTCGAGCACGCTGCGCCAGGGCAAGAGCAGGTCGCGCTGCGGCATGTAGCCCAACCTTCCTAGTCGGCTGCCGGAATCCTGACCGTCGATGAGGATAGTACCCTCGTCGGGTTCCAGCAGGCCCTCGCACAGATTGAACAAGGTACTCTTGCCGCTGCCGCTGGCCCCTATGATGGTGACGAACTCCCCGGGCATGACTCTGAAAGACACGTCCCGCAGCGCCGGGACGATGCGCGAATCTCCCATGAAGGTCTTACTGACCCGGCGCAGTTCGATCCGTGGAGTGACGCCCATCAGTCTGCGGGCCGCTACGGCAGAAACCTGTCGGTGAACGCGTCTTCTGGGGCCACCGGCGTCGTAACGACGCCATGGTCGAGCAGCCAGTCGGCGTAGTCTTGCCAGACACTCTCCTTCTGTTCGCCCCACCGGTCCGCGCCGGCGAGGTAGTAAGGAGACACCCACCGCTGGCTCTGCAACACCAGCTCCTCGTCCAGCTCGGGCACGGCCTTCAGCAGGATGCCGGCAGCCTCGTCCGGGTTCTCCGCTGCGTAGGTGTAACCACGCGACAAGGCGTGCAGCAATGCTTCGACGACTTCGGGTCTACCCGCGATGGTGGGTTCGCCTGCTATCACTACTGGAGTGTAGTAGTCGGGCACGCAGTCGAAGTAGTCCTCCATCATCACCACGTCCAGGTCTACGCCCATCTGCTCGGCCTGCATGCCCTGCCAGCCGTAATAGACCCAGGCGAGGTCTATCTCTCTCTGCTCGAGAAGGGCTAAGGGGTCAGAGAATCCGATGTTGACTATCTCCAGCTTGTCGAACCGGGCACCTGCGCAATCCATCAGAGCTTCCAGCGTGGGCACTTCTGAAGGAGAACCCCACGCTCCGTACCGCAGCCCTTCGAAGTCGGCCGGACTCTGCACATCCAGGTCCGCGAGCGACGCGAAGCCGGATGTGTTGTGCTGCAGGACCGCCGCGATGGACACGATCGGCGCGCCCTCAGCCCGGGCAAGGGTCACAGACTCCTGAAAGCTGATACCGAAGTCGGCGGCGCCGCCCGCTACGGCCGCCTCCGGGTAGACCTCGCCGGGCTCCACGATCTCGACGTCTAAGCCAGAGTCCTCGAAATAGCCGAGTTCTTGGGCTACGTAGATGCCTGTGTGATTGGTGTTGGGCACCCAATCCAGCATGAGCGTGACGGGCGCCGCCCCCTCCTCGGTGTCATCGCAGGAGACCGCGGTCGCCCCCGCGAGTACCAGCAACACCAGCGACACGACCAGATACAGGCGCTTCATCCGATTGCTTCCTTCATCCGATACTTTCCTTCCTTCGCACATCAGTAGATCCCCTGCCCGTCCCAGTGTTCCTTTCTCTGTGGTGAGTGGTACCAAGGCAGCGCGGCGCGCTCGATCGCGTACACGGACGCGAATAGAGCCACGCTGAGCAGCGTAGTGAGGAACATCGCCGCGAACACCTGGTCCATAGCCAATGCGTTCTTCGACCGCAGCAGATACAGCCCCAGCCCTGACGAGCCTCCGACCCACTCCCCGATCGTCGCCGCCACGATGCTGTAGGTGACAGCGATACGGAGGCCCGTGAAGAAGGCGGGGAGAGCCGAGGGTAGGCGGACCATCCTCCATATCTGTCCCCTCTTGGCCCCCATCGCACGCAGCAGCGCGACCAACTCCGGATCCGCGGACGCCAGGCCGTCGACCATGCTGATGGTCAGCGGAAAGAAGCAGAAGAGGACTACAACGGATACCGTGGGTGCCATGCCAAAACCGAACCAGATGACCAGGATCGGCGCGACGGCCAGTATCTGGATCGTCTGCGAAGCCACCAGCAGGGGGTGGAGGGCGCGGCGGGCGAACGGGGAGAGATCGATGATCGCCGCCAGGCCTACCCCCGCCACCAGCGCGAACACCAGCCCAATGCCGGTAGCCAGTAGGGTGGTACCCACGGCGTGGAGCAGCAGGTCTCTTGTCTCCCAGGCAGCTCGGGCCACGTCCGCGGGGGATGGCAATACAAAGGAGCTGAGCCCGCTGACCTTGGCGACGAAGTACCAACCGAAGACCAAGACCACCAGCAGTAGCACCGGCGGGACGATATCTCTGCGCGGGTTCACGTCCGCTACCGCTGCTGGGCCGCTGCCTCGACCTCGTCCTGGATCTCAGCGACCAATCCGTCCGAGGGCATGCCGGCTGCGAAGGTGGCGACCATCACAGTCGAGCCGTGGCGCTGCGCGGCGCCGTACGCCGCCCGCAGCCCCCGGAACACCTGGTCTTCGCTCCCGGTCAGAAGCGTGCTCAGGTTCGCAACTCGGGCCTTGCATCCCTCTGCTTGCGCCGCCTGTATGGCGGCTCGAACAGCCGGGCCGAGGTCGTCTTGTCTGAGCGGATAGATGGAGAACTGACAGCCCATGGTCTCCTGGGCCAAGTAGCCTGGGCCTTTGCTCGATGCGCCCCGCACCGTCGAGTCATGGTCACCCTTGTTCATGTCGCCCTCCCCAGGTAGTGCACTACAAGAAGATCGCCAGCGCCGTGCGTGACCCGGGCCAGCGTCGCAGTCATCTCGTTGCTGATCGCGCGCGTCGACGAGGCCATGAGGGACTCGCCCTCCAGTGGGTAGAGCAGACCCTCCGTGCGCACATCATCGACCTCGGCCATCAGCGGCAGTAGCGAGACCACATCGCCGGGTCGGCCGCGGACCTCTGCGTCTCCGCCGGCCACAAGCACCTCGTGTTGCCCGTCCACAAGACGCACGTCGACCCCTTTCAGCCAAGGAGATGTGAGCAGCAGGATGTTGCCGATGAGGTGGTCAAGACGCGGTCCACCCAGCGCCGCGAAGACGATAACCTCCTTGGCGCCTCGATCGACCACCAGCCGGAGTGCGTGCTCCAGATCGGTCTCATCCTTATCCGTACGTAGGACGATCGTTTCGACACCCTTGGCCTGCATCATCGCTCTCGTCTCCGTGGTCACGGAGTCCATGTCGCCAACGAAGAGGTCGGGTGCGAGCGCCATCCCCGCGAAGGCGTCGGCTCCCGCGTCCACGGCCACGATCAGATCGCCGGTAGAGAGATCCTTCAGGTCAAGCGCCCGGGACAGGGCCGAACCCGCGACAATCACAGCCCGCATCAGCGATGCCTCCTAGCGGGGCAGACGCGAGCGCCAAGAGTGAGGCTTTCCCCCGCTGTTGCCGAGTCCCGCAGACGCGTGACGACGGGGGTCCAAAGGAGTACCGTTACTTCCCTTCGCTGGCATTAACCAGATCAGGTTCGCAGGGTCTGTGGCCTGGGCCACACTCTCAGCTATGCGCTCCCCTAGCAAGGTTTGTGTGCTACCTCACGATTCTACCACCGCGATCGGGGTGCCTAGACGGCCGGGAGCTTTCTGGAGCAGACGTTCACGAATACCGGCCACGCTCTAGTCCGCTATAATTGCTGCGTTTGCCCCGGTCGCCATCGGCGTAGCCAGTCCATTCCGGGCTCTTGTTCACGATCGACGTACGCGCCGACCGTGCCGCGCCCCACCGAGGCTCGTGCATCGGCAAGCGCGTACGAAGAGGAGTGCCCGTGTCAACTGATAACGCTAACATCCAGGTAGCCGCGCCCAGCAGTGACCCCACCCTCACCGAGATACGTTGGCACGCGCGGGGCGGCCAAGGCGCCGTGACCGCGGCCAAGATGGTTGCAGAGCTCGCGCTTGGCCAGGGTAAGCACTTCCAGGCCTTCCCTGAATACGGACCGGAGCGTTCTGGGGCACCTATCGTGGCCTTCACGCGCGTGAGCGACGCACCCATCCAGCTCTACTGCGGCGTGGAGAACCCTGGGATCGTGGTCGTGTTGGATGAGTCGCTCCTTGGTGCCATCGACGTTACCAAAGGCGCTCCCGCCGACGCTGTGGTGCTGGTGAACACCGAGCTGTCACCGGCCGAACTACGCAAGCAGTCCGGGCTCAAGGGCGGCCGCCTCTTCACCATAGCGGCCACCCGCATCGCCACCGAGACCATCCGCCGACCGATCCCCAACACCCCCATGGTGGGCGCGCTGACCCGTATCACCGAACTCTTTCCCATCGACAAGGTGCTGGAGTTCCTGCGCTACGACTTCGGCAAGAAATTCCCGCCCAAAGTGGTCGAGGGCAACCTCACGGCCATCACCCGAGCCTACGACGAGGTGAAGAGCGAATGAGCACCGCCAAGAAGGCTCCCTGGGATGTCAGCGACATCGATTCCTGGGGCCCCGAGAAACACGAACTAGGCGCCACCATACCTACCGCCGGCAACTCCGACGACTTCGAGACCGGCGGCTGGCGCTCGCTCTTGCCGCAGATCGATACGGCTAAGTGCACAGGCTGCATGCTCTGCTACTTCTACTGTCCAGACGCCTCGATCATCGTCGAAGACGGCAAGGCCGTGGGCATCGATCTGAAGCACTGCAAGGGCTGCGGCATCTGCGCGAACGAATGCCCGGTGAAGTGCATCGCCATGAAGACTGAAGAGAAGGAGTGAGGCGATGAGCGAGACCAGCACCGGCACCCTGGCCGTCACCGGAAACGAGGCCGTCGCCGAGGCGATGCGCCAGATCAACCCCGACGTGGTGTGCGCCTACCCTATCACTCCGCAGACCGAGATCGTGCAGCTCTATGCGCAGATCGTGGCCGACGGCAAGGTCGATTCTGAGTTCGTGACGGTCGAGTCGGAGCACTCGGCTATGAGCGCGGTCATAGGCTCCGCCGCCGGCGGGGCCCGCACCATGACCGCGACCTCGTCCCAGGGCTACGCCCTCATGTGGGAGCTGCTGTTCATCGCCGCAAGCTATCGCCTCCCTGTCGTCATGACCACGGTCAACCGCGCTCTGTCCGGCCCCATCAACATCCACTGCGACCACAGTGACACCATGGGCGGGCGCGACACCGGCTGGATACAGCTCTATGGCGAGAATCACCAACAGGCCTACGACAACTGCATCCAGGCGATCCGCATCGCCGAGCACATGGACGTGCGCCTGCCCGTCACCCACATGTACGACGGATATGTGATCAGCGGGGCCATCGGACCCCTCGAGATGCTCCCGGACGACAAGGTCAAGGAGTTCATCGGACCCTTCAAGGCAGTCAATCCTCTGCTAGACGTCGAGAACCCCGTCACCGTCGGACCGTTCGACGGCCTGCACGGCTGGTACTTCGAGCACAAGGTGGCTCAGAACCGCGCGATGGAACGCGCCTTCAAGGTCATCCAAGACGTGGCGGACGAGTATGGCGAGCTGTCCGGACGCCAATATGGCCTGATGGAACCGTACCGCATGGAGGACGCCGAGATAGCGATAGTGGTCATCGGCTCGACGGCGGGCACCACCCGCCTTATCGTGGACAAACTCCGCGCCAGAGGGGTCAAGGCAGGCATGATACGTGTGCGTGTCTTCAGGCCCTTCCCCTACGCCGCCTTCGCCAAAGCCCTCGAACACGTCAAGGTGGTAGGGGTGATGGACCGCGCCGATTCGTTCGGCGCTCAGGGCGGTCCACTGTTCTTGGAGCTCCGCGCCGCCCTGTACGACAGCGACCCCAGACCGCAAGTGCTTCCGTTCATCTACGGTCTCGGCGGACGCGACATCTTCCCGCACGACATCGAGCACGCGTTCGCGGTGCTTGAAGAAGCAGCCAAGAGTAAGACGCCCGCCTCCGCCGAGCGCCGCTACTTGAACCTCCGCAAGGACTGAGGGACAGCCATGGCCAACAACCAGACCAAGGGGACCAGCACTTCCACCCCGGTGGCCCCCGACACGAAAGAGCCCAAGGGCTCAGCGCTCTATGAAGTGCTCAAGGGCATCGATTTCGAGCGACGTCAGCTTGTGGGCAAGCAGAAGAGCAGCGGCCTTATCGAGCTGGTCAAGAACAAGGGGGGCGACTACCGCTGCTACTCCTGCACGCTCTGCGAGCGCACCTGCCCCGTGGACTGCATCGAGATCGAGTACTGTCCCGAGTTCGCCGAGCAACCCTTTGACTTCGATGCGGCCCGCGCCGCGGCACTCACTACTCTCCCCGGCGAGAGCTGTGGAGCCGCCTCGGCCTGCGTCATGGGCGAGCAGCCGGCCGAGTACGTCGCCGATATAGACATGAAGCTGTTCGACCCGGTGATCGCCAGCATCCGCTCGGGCTCCGGCCTGGTGGAGGCGTTGCACGCCACGCAAGAAGCCTACGGCTACCTCCCGCGTCTGGCTCTCGAAGCCATTGCGGAGGAGATGAACATCCGGCTCTCTCGGGTCTACGGCGTGGCCAGCTTCTATGCCCAGTTCCGGCTGCGTCCCGTGGGCAAGTACGTGATCGACGTGTGCATGGGCACAGCCTGTCACGTAGCCGGCGCGCCGCTGGTAGCCGAGGCCTTCAGCAACGAACTGGAGATCCCGGTGGGAGGCACCACGCCTGACGGGCTGTTCACTCTGCAGACTGTCAACTGCGTGGGAGCCTGTGCCTTGGCGCCGGTGGTCCGCATCGGCGATGACGAGACGCTGGGCCGGGTCGGCCCCAACGAGGCCCGCCGGCTGGTGCGCAAGTTGCGCAAACAGGAGAAGGAGGTGGCCTCGTGAGCGTGGACAAGATCAGCGCCGCCCTGAAGGCCGCAGCCAACAAGAACGCCTACTTGGCCGACGACGCCAAGACCGAGATCCGCATCTGCGCAGGCACAGCCTGCCACGCCTCGGGCCGGGTGGCCCTGCGGGAAGCCGTCAACGATTCGCTGAACAAGCGCGGACTCACCGAGAAGGTGAAAGTGGTCGAGACCGGGTGTCACGGCTTCTGCGAGCAGGGCCCTATCATCGTCCTTAGACCCAGCGGCCTCTTCTACCCCAGACTCAAGGCCAAGGACATCGACGAGATCGTCGAGACCAGCGTCGTCGGCGATGGAGTCGTCGAGAGCCTGCTCTACAAGCACCCGCAGACGGGCGAGCCCATCGCGTACGAGAAGGACATCCCCTTCTACGCGCGGCAGAAGCGCATCGTCCTTAGCCTCAACGGCAAGATCGACCCCTACTCGCTGGACGACTATCTCAGCCACGGCGGGTATTCGGCGCTGGCCAAAGTCCTTAAGGACGCCGACCCCGCGGCCGTGATCGACGAGATAGAGAAGAGCGGGCTGCGCGGCCGGGGTGGGGCCGGCTTCCCCACCGGACGGAAGTGGCGTTCGGCGCGCGAGAACCCCGGCGACAAGCACTATGTGATCTGCAACGCCGACGAGGGGGACCCCGGCGCGTTCATGGACCGTTCCGTGCTCGAAGGCAACCCTCATTCTGTGGTCGAGGGTATGATCATCGCCGCCTACGCCATCGGCTCCAGCAACGGTCCGGTCGAGGGCTACGTCTACGTCCGGCATGAGTACCCGTTCGCCGTCGAGCGTCTGCGCCACGCGTTAGTCACTGCCCGCGAACACGGGCTCTTGGGTGAGAACATCCTGGATTCGGGCTTCGACTTCGACATCCGCATCAACCAGGGTGCCGGCGCCTTCGTCTGTGGCGAGTCCACCGCCCTCACGCTCTCCATCGAGGGCGTCCGCGGCATGCCCCGCGGAAAGCACATCCGCACAGTGGCTCACGGCTTGTGGGGCGAGCCCACCAACCTCAACAACGTGGAGACCTACGCCAGCGTGCCGTGGATCATCAACCACGGCTCGGCGGAGTTCGCCTCGGTGGGCACCGATACCAGCAAGGGCACCAAGATCTTCTCCCTGACCGGGAAGGTGGTCAATGGCGGCCTGATCGAGGTCCCCATGGGCGCGACCCTGCGCGAGGTGATATTCGAGATCGGCGGAGGCATGTTGCCCGGCCGGGAGTTCAAAGCCGTGCAGTTGGGCGGGCCGTCCGGAGGTTGTCTGCCGGCGTCGCTCTTGGACGAACCTATCGACTTCGAGAGTCTGGTGGCCGCCGGCTCCATGATGGGCTCGGGCGGCATGGTAGTGGTCGACGACTCCACCTGCATGGTGGATTTCGCCAAATTCTTCCTGGAGTTCACAGCCGAGGAGAGCTGCGGCAAGTGCGTGCCCTGCAGAGTGGGTGCCACGCGGATGCTCGAGATCGTCGAGCGGATAACTCAGAGGTGAAGCGGCCGTCGACGATGTCGATCTGCTCGAGCGACTGGCCGACGATGTAGCCGAAGGTTCGCTCTGCGCCCTGGGCGGGAGCGCCCCCAACCCAGTGCTGTCCACCATGCGCTACTTCCGCGACGAACTGATGGCCCACGTTATCGAGCACCGCTGCCCGGCCGGAGTCTGCCGGGCCCTCATCCAATACAAGATCGACGCGGAGGCCTGCACCGGCTGCCGCGCCTGCGCGCTGGCCTGCCCTGTCAACGCCATCAGCGGCGAGAGCAAGCAAGTCCACGTCATCGATCAAGATCTGTGCACCAAGTGCGATTCCTGCCGCCAGGCCTGCCGGTACGACGCCGTGAAGGTCGAGTCAGGGATGCTCGCGCATGCTGAAGGGAGGCGGAATTGAGTACCGCCAAGACCAAACCGGCCGCGGACACCAGCGCCGCCACCAAGGCCGTGAAGTTGAACATCAACGGCAAGGAGTTCACCGCCCAGCAGGGCGAGACCGTTCTTGACGTCGCCAAGCGCGGCGGAGTAGACATCCCCGCGCTCTGTCAGATGGAAGGCAGCGCCCCTTGGGGCGCGTGCCGCCTGTGCCTGGTCGAAGTGGAGGGTAGCAGCAAGCTCCAGGCCGCCTGCACCACCTTCGTGGCCGAGGGTCTCAAGATCAAGACGGACTCTCCGCGCATCCACGCCAGGCGCGAGAGCTACCTGCGCATGTATCTGTCCGACCACAACGCCTACTGCGAGGCTCCTTGCACGCACGCGTGTCCGACTCACATCGACATCCCCGGCTACTTGGCCGCGCTGGCGGCTGGCGACACGGCCGAAGCGGCTTCAATCGTCCGCGAGGAGCTACCCTTCCCAGGCATCCTGGGACGCATATGCCCGCGCTACTGCGAGCCCGTCTGCAGGCGCGCCGAGGTGGACGAGCCCATCGCCATCTGCGCCCTCCACCGGGCCATAGCCGACCACGGTCCGTCTCCAGCCTCGTTCGCACCGCGTCACACCGCGCCCAGCGGCAAGCGCGTGGCAGTGGTGGGAGCCGGTCCGGCGGGTCTTTCCGCGGCCTGGTTCCTCACTCAGCGCGGCCATGAGGTGACCGTCTACGACGGCGAAGCCAAGCCCGGAGGACTGCTTCGCTACGCCATCCCCGAATTCAGGTTGTCCGAGAAGGTCCTCGACCAAGAGCTGCAGCCTCTGTGGGAGGCTGGAGCCCGTTTCGTGGGTCAGTCCAAGTTCGCGGGCTACGAGCCACCGGAGAGCCTGCTGGACATGGGCTTCGACGCGGTAGTGGTCTCGACCGGCAGTGGCGATACCGAGAAGGCTGCCGCCGCCACCTCCGCTACGGCGAAGACCCGCCAGTGACAGCGTCCTCGACGCGCTGGACTTCCTGCGCAGGGCGCGCACGCGCAAAGCCGATCCGCTTGGCCGGCAAGGTGGTCGTCATAGGCGGCAATGTGACCGGCCTGGACGCCGCGCGCACCGCGCTCCGTCTGGGGGCTACCGACGTGACCGTGGCCACCAAGCACGACGCGGCCACCCTTCCGGCAGGCAACAACGAACTAGTCAACGCGAGCGAAGTGGGCGTCAAGTTCATCTTCGGAGACGACGGCACCGCGGAGAACGAGGCCGCCAAGGGCGTGACCCTGATCATCGCCAAGGACGAGATCGTCACCAAGACGGTCGATGCCGACAAGTTCACGGGCCGCACCTCCCACCCCGGGCTGTTCATGGCCGGGGACGCGCTGACAGGCATCCAGTCGGCCATCCATGCCGTCGGCGGCGGCAAGCGTACTGCTTTGGCAGTGGACGCTTGGCTTCGAGGCACGGAGCTATCCTCCCTCGAACAAGAGCTGGCTACCTTCTCCTCTCTACCCTACTTGAAGCAACTCAAGCGAGAGTCCGATCTGGGAGCCCTGGGACGCAGGCTGGCCGAACGCAAGCCGGTCTGGTTGAAGATGGGCACGAGCGCCGAGCCCGCCGAACGCGCCCCCATGCCCAAGTACCCCGCGGACAAGAGACTAGCCACCCTCGACCAAGAGGTCGAACTAGGCATGAGCCTGGAGACCGCCCAAGAGGAGGCCGCCCGCTGTCTGCAGTGCACGTGTCCTAGCCTGGGCAAGTGCGATCTCCAGCGCCTCGGCGTGGAGTTCGGCCTTGCCGACAACCCGCTGGTCACCAAGAGCAGCCGGGTGCGTGTGGTCGAGCCGCAGTATGAGCATCCGTTCATCCGGCGCAGCATGGAGCGGTGCATCTCGTGTGGCCGCTGCGTGAGGATCTGCCGCGATGTGGCCGGTCCGGCCTGCTACGACTTCACCGGGCGCGGGTTCACCATGAAGGTCGACACCCCCTACAGCGACTCTCTGCAGTTGGCCGACTGCATCACCTGCGGCCGCTGTGTGACCGAGTGCCCTACGGGTGCGCTGACCTTCAACGAGCGCAAGCTCGACTCATTCCGTTTGGATGAGAGCCGCTGCATCATGTGTCATCAGTGCATAGACGTCTGTCCCGTGGACGCCTTGCAGGAGGCAGATCAGTTCGAGGACGCACGCAAGAGATGGCTCGATCTGGTCGACAAAGGGAGCGGGCTCGCCGGCGGACACCGTATGTGTGCAGGCTGCGGCGCCCCGGTCGTTGTCCGTCAGGTGCTGATGGGCACCGAGGACCCCGTCGTCGTCGGCGCCGCCACCGGTTGCCTCGAAGTGAGCACCACCATCTACCCGTACACCTCCTGGAAGGGTGGATATATCCACACCGCTTTCGAGAACGCGGCCGCCACGCTCAGTGGCGTCGAGACTGCCTTCCGAGCTCTCAAGAAGAAGGGTGAGATCACCGACAACGTCAAGTTCATCGCCTTCGGCGGCGACGGTGGCACCTACGACATCGGCCTCCAGTCGCTGTCGGGAGCCATGGAGCGCGGTCACCGGATGCTCTATGTCTGCTACGACAACGGGGCCTACATGAACACCGGCTTCCAGCGTTCAGGCGCTACCCCGGTGGGTGCATGGACTACCACCAGCCCGGTCGGCGCAGAATCAGCGGGCAAGGTGCAGAACCGCAAGAATCTCACTGACCTCATGATCGCGCACGGTCTGAGGTATGTGGCGCAGGCCTCACCCCATGATCCGCGCGACCTGGTCCGCAAGGCCGCCAAGGCGCTCGCGACCGACGGCGCTACCTTCCTCAACGTCATCTCGCCCTGCCCCAGGGGTTGGCGCTCTGACG
Source organism: uncultured Actinomycetes bacterium (assembly GCA_963718375.1). Lineage (GTDB taxonomy): Bacteria > Actinomycetota > Thermoleophilia > RBG-16-64-13 > RBG-16-64-13 > RBG-16-64-13. The sequence continues at coordinate 32,476 of CAVQZD010000007.1, forward strand.
GCGCCGAGAGCATCGACCTCGCCCGCGAAGCGGTGAACACCTGCTACTGGCCGCTGTTCGAGGTCGAGGATGGCGAGTACCGCCTTACTTACAGGCCGCAGCACAAGCTGCCGCTCATCCCCTGGCTGAAACGTCAGGGACGGTTCGCGCACCTCTTCAAGCCCGGCAATGAGGAGACCCTCGCCGCCATAGAGGCCTACGTGGACCGTGAGTGGGAGAAGCTCTTGGCCAAGTGCGGCGAGCCCAGCGAAGCCGACTGGCAGGCGCACCTGACCGCCGGCGGCTGCCTGCTCCGCTAGGAGGAAGCCTTGGGGAAAGTTCTGGAGACACGGCCGATCCGCGAGGATGAGTACGCGACCGTTCTCGAGCTGATTCGCGCGACCTTCGGCGAGGAGTCAACTGAGGAGGATGCAAGAGCCTCGGCGGCAGCCTTCCCCTTTGACAGATCGCTCGCGGTCTACGAGCGGGGGCGCATGGTGGCGACTTCGGCAGTCTACTCGATGGAGCTGACTGTACCGGGCGCACAGTCGCTGCCCATGGGTGGAGTGACCTGGATATCCACCCTGCCCACGCACCGGCGTCGCGGATTCTTACGGCAACTACTCGCAGCCCATTCTGCCGACATGCTCGAGCGCGGCGAGAGCGTCTCTGGCCTGGGAGCGTCTGAAGGCACCATCTACGGCCGCTTCGGGTACGGACCGTCCACCAGCACGCTCAGCTTCAGTGTCGAGCGCGCGCATTCTGCCTTCCGTACCGACTGGTCTGGGTCGAGCGGCGGCAGCCTCACGTTTCTGAGCGCGCAGGAAGCTGCCTCCGAGCTGCCCGGAATCTACGAATCCTTGAGGTTGCGCGTACCGGGCACGGTCAGCCGACCCAGCGGGCTGTGGGAGGCCTATTTCGCCGACCCCCCCAGTGAGCGCGACGGCGCGACGCGTGCGATGTACGTACTCCACCTGAACGGCGCCGGTGCACCCGACGGTTACGCAAGCTACCGGGTGAAACTGAACTTGAGCGGGTCGACATCTAGTAACGAGGTCAGGGTCATAGAGGTAGTCGCCCCAGACCCTGATTGCTACGCTTCTCTATGGCGGTATCTCTTGGATACAGACCTAGCCGAGACCGTCACATGTGAACGCGGGCGTGTGGGCGAACCGCTGCGGTGGCTCCTTGCCGATCCTCGCCGATTTACGGTGAGCGCTCTCTCAGACTTCCTGTGGCTACGACTGCTGGATGTCCCTCGCGCCCTCTCTGCGCGCCGCTACGCGTCATCAGGGCCTCTTGTGCTGGAAGTCACGGACACGTTTCCTGACTCCAGGACCACGCGCTACGTCCTTGATACGGAGGAGGTCACCACCCTGACCGCCGCCGGCAGCGGGACGGGCGCCGGCCTCTCACCCGACAACGCCTTCACCCACGCCGCCACCTGTGCGACCACGACCGCCCCGGCGGATCTGGCGCTGGACGCCGGCGCCCTGGCTTGCGTGTACCTCGGGGGCACGAGTCTAGCCACCCTAGCGGCCGCCGGACGAGCGCGCGAGCTCAAGCCGGGCGCGCTGACCCGCGCCGATGCCATGTTCCTGAGCGGCTCCGCGCCTTTCTGCGCGACCGAATTCTGAGCCGAGACCATGCTTGACGAGGGACGCCTGTGAGTACGCAGCAAGAAGGGCACCACCACCACGCCGGGCACAACCCCGACTGGGCCGCCCGCATGGAGCGCTTGAACGACACGGGCCGTTTGTCGAGCCAAGTCAGCGAGACTGACCTCGCTCGTCTGCTGTCGATCCGCGGCGATGAGGACGTTCTCGACCTGGGTAGCGGCACAGGCTTCTACACCGACCGCATCGCGCCTCTGACCACCGGTACTGTCTACGCGCTCGAGCTACTCCCCGAGATGCTGGTCCACTACCGCGACCGTGGGATACCGGACAATGTGCGTCTGGTAACGGGAGACATGACCGCCCTGTCTGCGGGCGGATCGCCCGCTAGCGCGACCCTTGAAGCGCTCCCGGCGCGTGACCTAGCGCCGGAAACCATCGATGTCGCTATCACGATAGCCACCTGGCACGAGATCTACGGACGCCTCGACGTGGCAGGGGTAGCGAGGCTGCTGCGACCCGGTGGCCGCCTCATCATCGTCGACTGGCACAAGGACCCCGCTTCGTGGGACAACGGACCGCCCGAAGACGTGCGCTATTCGCCTGAAGAGGTCAAAGAGACGCTGACCTCACACTTCGCTGTGACCAAGGTCGAGAACGTCGGTGCGGCGATGTTCGCACTCACCGCCCGGCGCAACTAGCCACCACCCGGCAGCGCGGCGCATCGCGGTGGGGGCCGGTCAATCCCCTGAGTCACCTCACTCATCCAGATCGATCTCCTCAGAACGTTGGCGCTTCAGCCGGCTATGCTGACGCTTCTGGCGCAGACGCTTCTGGTCCGCCGACGCAGGCACCCTCACAGGTGCACGCGGTGCGTTTTCGCTCAGCGCCTCACCGACCAGATCCGCCAGTCGCGCGACTGCGGCAGCTCGGTTTGCGAGTTGCGTCCGGTGCTTCTGGGACGACACCTGCAGAGAGCCTTCTTTGCTTATGCGTCCCGCGAGCCTTTCGCGCAAGAGCGCACGCTGGCTGTCCGCAAGGCTCGGGGAGGTGTCCACGTTCCAGAAGACCGTGACCCGAGTGTTCACCTTGTTGACGTTCTGCCCACCAGGACCGCTGCTGCGGGAAGTCGCGAACTCAAGCTCAGTCTCGGGGATATCCAGTTGTTCTGAGACACGCACCACCGACGACCTCCGCGTTCACAGACGAGCTCAGCCCCCACCTTCCCTTAGTGGGTATGCAGGATGCAGTGACCTGAGACCGCCGTCATGCCGTGCTCGGCACAGTAGTCCAGTGCCTCGCGCGACTCCGCCCCTGGCTGGAACCACACGTGCGAGACCCCGGCCTCGTGGGCCTCTCTCACCACCTGCTGCCCCTTCTTGGGCGGGATGACTATCAGTACCCGCTCCACACACTCCGGCAGAGCGGCCAGGTTCGGGTAGCAGACCACGCCCTCGATCTCATCGACTTTGGGATTGACGGGGTATACCCGCTTACCCCGGCTGACCAGCTCGCGGAAGGTGATGTTGCCGAACTTGTTCCTACGCGGGGTGGCCCCCACGACCGCCCAACACTCGGCATCGACGAATTCCTTGAGCTCTCCTGAACCGACCATACGTGCCCCCCCTGGTCTCGCTACCGCCGTGAAGCGTGTAGGATCGCGGTCTGCGTGAGCCCTTCCATCGAGTCCAATACCACGTCGGCCAAGGCAACGGCCTCTCCTGACGCCGGAAACGCCGGATGAGGTATGGCGATGACCGCCATGCCCGCGGCATGCGCCGCCCTGAGGCCATTGGTGGAGTCCTCCACCGCCGCCGCCCGCGCCGGCTCGCTCCCCAGACGTCGGCAAGCCTCAAGATAAACGTCAGGTTGAGGTTTACCCACGCCCACTTCGTCCGAGGAGATGACCTGCAAAAAGTGCGCCCGCAGCCCCGTTATCTCGAGAAGATCTTCGATGAGTTCCAGCGGCGAAGACGAGGCCACGCCCAGCCGGTAGACGCGCGCCAGTGCGGCTATCGCCTCCGGCGCGCCCTTCATGACCTTGAGGTCCCGCTCACACTCAGCCCTGACCCCGTCCACGATACCCCGGTAGATGTCCTCGACCGGGAGGTCCACACCGTTGTTGTCACGCATAGCGGCCGCCCACTGCATCGAGCTGGCACCCATCACCTTGGGCGCGTCCACCTCTTCGTCCCAGTGGCCGCCATGCGCGGCAGCGAACACCCGGCGCACGTCCCGCCAAGCCTGTTCGGTATCGACGATCACGCCGTCCATGTCGAAGACGATAGTGTCGATGTTCATCGGCAGTAGGTTAGCAGAGCCGAAAGGACCGAGCCGCACAGGCGCGCGCGACCGGGGCCGCTCAAGGGAGGTCGGAAGGGTCTACCCCCTCATCGCCGCCGGAGTCTGCACGGTCCACCTCCGCAAACTTCGCCGCCATTGTCGGATTGCCCCGTGTCAGTCTCTTCAGTGTGACCTCCTGAGCCTTATCGTTGGCGAGGCGAAGGTTCCGGTCTGTGCCAAGAAGAGCGTCCTTCGTCTTCTGCAGGTGGTCGATGGACTTGTCGATCTCCTCGATCGCCATCTGGAACCGCCTAGAAGCGAGGTCATAGTTCTTACCGAAGGCGGCCTTGAAGGTATCGAGTTCCTTCTCGAAGTTGGTGATATCGATGTTCTGCGCTTTCACAAGCGCCAGCTCGTTCTTGTACGCCAGCGTATTCTGGGCGGCGTTTCGAAGCAAAGTGATCATCGGGATGAAGAACTGGGGGCGTATGACATACATCTTCGGGTAGCGGTGAGACACGTCCACGATGCCCGTATTGTAGAGCTCGTTGTCCGGCTCCAACAGCGAAACGAGTACAGCGTACTCGCAGCCTTTCTCTGTGCGGTCCTTGTCAAGCTCCTTGAAGAAGTCTTCGTTCTTCTTCTTGGTCGCCGTGGTGTCGCACTCGTTCTTCATCTCGAACATGATCGAGACGCACTCCGTGCACGCCTCGTCGGAGTCCCGGAAGACGTAGTCGCCCTTGCTCCCGCTGCTGCTGTCGTTGTCCTTCTCAAAGTAGGCCCGGGGGAAGGCGGTCGCGCGGATCTTGTTGAACTCGATCTCGCAGTGCTGCTCCAGCGTCTCGCCGACCATCTTGGTCGACAGCTTGGCCTTGAGGTCCTTCAAGCGTTCGATGGCGTCGTCGCGCTCCCTGATCTGGGTCTCGTACTTCTCTTTGAGCGATGACTCCTTCAACTTGTGCTCGGTGTCTTTTGCCTCGAGATCGCGCCTGAGGTTGTCCCGCTCTTTCTCAACCTCACCCAGTGCCTCTTTGAGAGCCAGCTGCTTGGCAAGGTCCGCGCCCTTGAGTTCCGCCTTCAAGCGCTCGATCTCGGCTTGCCGGTTGGCAGCTTCCTTCTCCATCTCGCGGGCGACCCTAGTCTCCGCAAGTTCGACTGCGGTCTTCTTGTCCTGCTCGGCAAGCTCTGACCGCTCGCGCAGCGCCTGATTGAAGGCCTCATCTCGGACCTGACTTAGGATGTCCGCGTATCCGGCCTCGTCGATCTTGAACGTCTTCCCGCAGCTTGGGCATTTGATCTCATGCATGTCTTACCTCCCGCCAGGCCTCTTGCCTCACAACACCAAGTATAGAGGCGCGGGCGGACGGGGAGGCCACCAGTGTACGTCTCGTAGAGGATGGAGAAGCGCGTGAAGGTCGAGCGACTATCGCCACTCGATGTTCGTAGCGCACGCACGGGACCAGTAGAGGTACTCCACCATCGCTATCTCGGGCAGCAGTGCTCGGTGAAGCTGATAGGGGAGTGCCGCACGCACTTCATCTCCCGGAACCAAGGTCCCAGACTCAAGTGCGGGTGCTATCGAGGTCGTCACTCCTTGGTCTCCGGCCCATCCACCCACCTCACCGGCGGTCATGAAGAAGTCACTCTGATCATACGCAAGGACGTCATCCCCAATGTTTCTGATGGTAACCATGCAGTAGACGACTACCGAGTCAGCAGCGCTCGCCAGAGCATCCACTGGTTGGGCGAGCGGGTCGACCCGAGGCGACTCAACCACGACCTGCATGAGCCCGTCCACCACGACCGGCTGACCCCATCTGGCATAGTAGGGGCCGAGAAATGGTGGCCCTTGATCGATGAGGGTATCTGAGACACCGACTGGACCGGTGCTGCTCACCTCCCGGACTGAGGAGGCGCATCCGACTAGGAACCAAAGAGCGCTTGCGACCAACAGGGCCATGATAATGGCCAAAACTCCCAGCGCATGCGGGTGTTTGCGCTGGCCTCTCATTTCGACTCGCATGTGCGCTCGGCGGACTTCACCTCTCCCCCCGATCCTTCAGTCACCGAATGAGATGTGATCCTTCTGAGTAGGCTGAAACCACCCACTCACCGAGTGTGCCGTCCGCCAACCTCACTCGGATCAAGTATACGGGCTTGTAGTCGCTAATACCCATCGGAAGCGGTGCCGCGTAGTAGCCGAGCTGCACCTTTTCCACGCCCACTACGCGCACACTGTCAATAGTCGCTGTCGCCGGCGGTATCCCTCCACCCGTCTTCATGTCAGCTATCGCGGCGTCCACCTGTCGCAATTGCACTCGCCCTGCAGGGCGAGCGGCCTGCGCATAGTGGTGCACTTCGATCACGTCGCCTTCCGGACCAACGACCACGTGCACTCTGGCCCCGGGTCCAACAATCGGTAGCCCATCAACCTCGGCCTCATACCAGACTCCCAGTGCCAAGTCAGATGTTCGGTCTGGTTGGCCAATCTTGCTCTGTGTGATGCTATGACTCGGCGAAGTACCTTGGTAGCGAACGCCCTCCAGTAGGCCAAGAGACTCCAGAGTCTTGTCAGCGATGCCCCGCGCCTCTTCGGGTCCAGGCAGTTCAATCTTGGCGCCCTGGCTGAACATGTCTTCCAGTTCAGCCACCGCATAGCGGTCGCACATGAGGAAGCAGTCGGCATCCTCCTTGCGCGGAAAGTGGATCCAAGACCGCGCATCTGAGACGCCTTCAGCGTCATACTGTCGCTCCTCATCAATCCCGAGCACATCGGCCACAGCTGATATCGACTCGGGCGTTGCAGCTTTGGTGGGCACAATCTCAAGAACATCCAGAGACGAAGGCGGCCTATAGCTCATGGCTGCTTCAGTCATTCTGACCTCTTCAACAACGAGCTTCTCTCCAACCGCGCCGAATGCCGGCTGATCAACAATAGCCTGGCTTTGCGAACTGCTCAAATGCCCGCGTTCAATCGACAGCCCAAACCCGAGACCCAATGCGACCGGCACTATGAGCAGCAATGAAACGACGAACCCACTCACCCTCGCGCGAAGGGAGAAACCGCCCCCTGCCGGCCAATGCGCGGGCATCAATGCACAATCCCGTCGTGGCAGACATAGACGAGGCGGTTGACAACCCCGCCGTCCACATAGGGCTCTGGGTCAGCGTCAGACCAGCCGCCAGCATCGGGCAGATACTCGTGACGGTACTCAGGAGCATACATAGACACCGCTGTCCTCCCGTCCGGTTGCCATTCGTCACTTGCCGAATTGAACGCGTCAATGAAGTCTCTAACGTAGTATGGGTAGACTAGGCCCCTCAGATACCGAGCGTAGTGAGCACCCTGATCGGAGGCGACTGGGTCTGGGGTAGGATCGCCACCGGTATAGTGCATGGAATACAGCGTGCTGAACCCGCAGATGCCGTGGATGCCAGCCATTGACGCATAGTCTTGCCATAGGGCCTCAGGGCTGACTGCCAAGAACCATTCACAGGCAAAGACATAGGCCCACTCCAGATCGCAGTTTCCCCATCTGGCGAGGTAGTCGACCAGTCGGGTACTATGCTCATTCCCGGGAAATGTCAGATTGTTGAAGGTCCCGTGGTCAACGAAGACACCAAAGTCGACTGAGTCGAACCCTTCGCCAGCCTCGTCATCGGCGCCGTACCTGTCCGACATGTCGGCTGACGAGGCCTCGTGGAATTGCCTCTCCTTGCATTCCCACTCATACTTCGTGACGTAGCTGTCAAACTCACTTCCTGCCTGCAAGGTCGAACAAATACCCTGTGCGAAGTGATCAGCGCCATGGACTCCGTCGGTCAAGATGTCCTCTGACCACGCCCAGAAGCCTGCGGAGGTACGCGGGGTATAGTAGATCTTCAGCTCCGGCCTGTATGGGTAGCCATAGTTAGCAGAATAGAACCCTGTGGCGTACTGCTGACTTGACCGGGTGTCGACCAGTGTCCAGCCACAGTTGCCCCAGGCCCCACTGAGCCACTTCTTGACCGTGTAGGTGCTATCCATCTGCCACCAGCCATTGCCAGAATCGACGGCTTGAGTGGATTGGTACTCTGAGTCCCAGGCCACACCAGGCTTGTTGTTCCAGTTTGCAGTCGTCGATTCCCACCAAGAAGTGCAGGGATAGGCCCTCATGACCGGGCTGTCTCCATTGGCCTTCTTCAAGCGTATGTAGCAATGATCTATCCAGCCCGGGTCTATGCTCGCCCCCGTAAGGTTGAACCAGATCAAGGTCCATCTCGTCCCGGTACCCGGATAGTAGCCGGTGCGAAGATTGACGTCACTGCCGTAGGTCGTTGTGGGAGTCCCACTACCGACCCACGTATCCATTACGTTCGCACCAGTGATAATGATCGGCTCCACCGTGGGGTCAATAACTACCGGGAAGACTCGTGTGGGGTCATCCAGGAAGGCTCGCGAGAGCGTCAGCGTAAGCCGCATTTCACTGTCCGCTCCCTCTATTCTGCAGCGGATATCCTGGGTGGCCACCCCAGACCCATCGATAGCAGTGAGGTCACCCAAACGAAAGGTGGTCTCGCCCTTGTCGTCTACGAACGTGATCTGGCCATCGGATTCCCTAGCGGTCACCCCGTGCAATTGGAAATCGAAGGTGAACTCGTTCTGTGCGCTTCGGTCCTTGAGCACGACAGACTCCTTGACACCGGTGCCTGTTGCCGCGTATACGAGGTCCACTTGTGGGAAGAGATCTGGATAGCCCAAAGCATTATCCGCAACCGTCGTGTTCGAGAGAGCCTGACTCCCGATCCGAAGGCCTGTGACCCCCTCCGACTGCTTAGCACCTGTGGGGCCAAAGGCAATCGACTTGCCCTTGTACTCAACGTCCACAAGACACGCACCCCCGGCTTCGCGTGCGAACCTTGCCGTGTAAATGTGGGCAGCGTTCCGATAGGCGTAGTCGATGCCATCGACCTCGTTGGTTTCGGCGACGAGACGATTATCTACCTCCCGCCAGACCCCGTCTGCATCCTGGTAGTTGACCACGTCACCGTTGGTGACCCACTCCACCTGGCCGTTTTGGAGCTCATAGGTCTTGGAAGTGGCGTCTCGTAGCTCTACCATCTCACGAACACGCGGCGGTTCCTGTTGACTCAGGGTATCAGGTGCTCCTTCGGCGGCAGCCACCCGGGTGCTCCCGACTCCGAGCACGGCACACAGGCCCAAGGCCACAAGAAGAATAGACGACACAAGAAGCGACCTGATGCGGAAGCGCACTCCCCCTACCCCCTTGCATCGACGGTTGTCCACGCTGCGCCCGGCTAGTTCCCTTCGGCGCGCACCACGCTCGTACTCGAGACTCCCTCGACTGCCAGCACCCTATCACGCCCCCCACGAGGACTTCAACCCGTAGGTTCTGATATGTGTCGCTCTCTAGCCGACACCACCACCCCAGACTGTCGCGCTTGTCCGCGAGCTTTGGCTGTACAGCGGCCTCGCTTCGATGCGCCGTCCTTGAGATCTGGCCCATCCTGAAGATAATCAACTGAACCAACGCCACGCCTTTGGGTCGCACGGTAGTGCCTCCCCGCGCGCAAGCCACGTTCCCAAGGAACGCGTCCATGCAACCGCCCGTCGTTTTCGATAGAATCCAGAGAAAAGGAGGCAGGCAGTGATCGAGTGGGACCGCAAGCTCGCAGGCGAAGGGCTTAGCTTCGATGACATCCTATTGGTCCCGGCAGAATCCGGAGTCGTCCCCAAAGAGACCGACGTCCGGACCCAGCTCACCAGCAAGATCACTCTTAACATCCCCCTTGTTTCCGCAGCCATGGACACAGTCTCCGAGACCGATCTCGCCATAGCACTGGCTCGCGAGGGCGGACTCAGTATCATCCACAAGAACCAGCCCATCGAGCGGCAGGCCGAGATGGTGCGCAAGGTGAAGCGCAGTGAGGCCGGCATGATCGTCGACCCCATCACCTTGGGCCCCAACGCCACCCTGGGCGACGCCGAAGCCCTCATGAAGGAGTACCGCATCAGCGGCGTTCCTATCATCCACCCCGACGGCAAGTTGGCGGGCATAATCACAAACCGTGATACCCGCTTCGAGACCGACCTCAGCGCCTCGGTGCAAGACCTCATGACCTCAGAGAACTTGGTCACCGTGCCGGTGGGCACCAACCTCGACCAGGCCAGAGACCAGTTCAAGCACCACAAGATCGAGAAACTCCTGGTGGTGGATGACGACTACAAGCTCCGCGGTCTCATCACCATCAAGGACATCATGAAGATCATCGAGTTCCCCGATGCCTGCAAGGACGAGATGGGCCGCCTGCGCGTCGCTGCCGCGGTCGGCGTCTCCAAGGACACCGATGAGAGGGTCCAGGCGCTCGTGGAGGCCCAAGCCGACCTCATCTGCATCGACACCGCGCACGGCCACTCGCGCGGGGTGCTGGATACCGTATCCGCCGTCCGCGAGAAGTACCCGGACATACAACTGTTGGCGGGCAACGTGGCCACGGCTGACGGCGCCAAAGCCCTCATCGAGCGGGGCGTCGACGGCGTGAAAGTAGGCATCGGCCCGGGTTCCATCTGCACCACGCGTGTGGTCACCGGCTGTGGCGTGCCGCAGATCACGGCCATCTCCGCCTGTGCTGAGCAGGCCTACAAGCACGGCATCCCCATCATCGCCGACGGAGGCATCCGCTACTCAGGCGACATCGTGAAGGCCCTCGCCGCAGGCGCGCACAGCGTCATGATCGGCTCGGTGTTCGCGGGTACCACCGAAAGCCCGGGGGAGCGCATCCTTTGGGAGGGCCGCAGCTACAAGGCATATCGAGCGATGGGCTCAGTGGGAGCCATGAGCGCCGGCTACTCCGCCGACCGCTACTTCCAAGAAGACCAGAAGAAGATGGTGCCCGAGGGCATAGAGGGCATGGTGCCCCACAAAGGCCCTATCTCGGACGTGGTCTTCCAGCTGATCGGCGGCCTACGGGCCGGCATGGGCTACACGGGTTCGGCGGATATCACCGACTTGCACAAGAAGGCCCGGTTCGTCCGCTTGTCGTCAGCCGGTCTGGTGGAGAGCCACCCGCACGACGTGACCATCACCAAAGAGGCACCCAACTACGAGCGGAAGATGCCGTTCTCGTAGAGGGCGTCGATTTCAGAGGCAAGAGCGGACACCGGCAGTCACATGATAGCCGCGCGCGGCGAGCTCGTCGGCATCTAGACCCTTTGTGCGGCTACGCCTTCTCGGCCGACCTAGCCACCCGCCGCCTCAGCAGAAGCAGCATCACCGCGACAGCCGCCACCAACCCGGGCAGCCAGTAGGTCAGGAGGATGTACTGCTCCGGCCCGTATGGCGCCGGAAGCACCAGTGCGAGCACCCACATGAAGGGCAGCACAGCCCCGACCACCAGGATGGCCGCCGCGGTCTTGGCCACGGGATCCCTGCGCGCGATACCCAGGACTACCGCCACCAACACCAGGGCGAACGGCACCCAGATGAAGACGTTGCCCGCACGACTTGGCCATGCCCACATCTCGGTGTCTTGTAGCTTCAGTGCCAAGGGCACCAGCACTGATAGCGCCACGGGCACGATGATCATCCACCGCGCCGTCAGTGGCCGCCGGTGAAAGCCCGTACGTCCCACAGTCCAAGAGCTGATCATGAGCAGCACAGGTACCGGCAGCCACATGGCCAGCACGTTCAGTTGGCCGTTCAGAAACGATGCCGACCAACGAACGCCATCGACCGGGGCGAGACTGCTGAAAGCTTCGAAGATCATGAGCCCCAGCAGTAGGAGCGAGCCCATCACGGTGAGCGGCCGGCGCCTCGAAGCCGCGCCCCAGACCGAAGCCGCGCCACCTAACACCCCGAGGAGCGCCCAGACGCCCATCCAATGCCCGAAGCCTGGGAAGGTGCACATCACCTCACCGAAATACAGGCAGAGCATGGCCACCGCCAAGGGCAAAGCCAGGCTTTCCAGGGCCGCCCGCCACGGCGCGCCCGTGAAGTCCAGCCAGACCAGTTTTGCCCTCGCGCCCAGGCCACCCCGGATCATGCCTACAACTTCCCGCGCGAACGCCCACCCGCTCTCTGCGGCCAACTCACTCGCGAGGTCGATGATGGCCTGTCCGTCCCGCATCCTGCTGGAGACCGGATACGCGTACAGGCAGAGTCGAAGAACGCGCTCCCTCATGATGAGACCCCCCCGAAAACCGATACGGCGATCACCGATACCTCGAGCGATAGTCGCTCACGCACGACCTCGGCCGAAGCAGCCAGCCGCCCGGCCTCCTCTCTCAGCGCGCTCTCACCGCGCGCCGTCAGCCGGTAGTAGCGCCTGCAACGTCCGTTGACTACCTCCTCACGATCCTGTTCGACCAGCCCCTCGTCCTTTAGCCGGTCGAGCGCCCCGTAGAGAGTGCCCGCGGTAAGACGCACCGTCCCGCCGGACAGCTGCGCCGCCTCGCTGATGATCGCCCAGCCGTGACGGGGCTCGCCGATGAGCGACGCTAGGATGTAATACGTTGGTTCGCGCATGGGCACCATGGTTACTATATATCAGTCTCCGATATATACTGTCAAGGAACTGGCGCCAGACGCATGAGAACGATGACGGGGCCCCGGTCCACGCCCAACGACGCACACCGAGGCCCCGAGAGACTGAAGCGGAGCTATGCCTGGTACTGGGCGTCCCCGAACGCAAGTAGCGGGTAGAAGATGAACGGCAGGAAGATCAGGCCCACAGCGTAACCGCCGCCTTTGCCGAACTTCTCGGCCACGCCGATCTGCATGAGGATCTGGACCACGAGGTTCGCCACAGGGATGAAGAACCAGACCAACCACCAACCCGGCTTGCCCGCGATCTCGAGCAGCACGTACATGTTGTAGAAGGGGATAATGGCTGCCCATCCCGGCCGCCCCGCCTTCTTGAACAGCACCCACATCGCCGCGATGTAGAAGACCAGCACTACCACCAGCACCACCGCATAGATTATCCAACCGACTCTGCTCATCAATACCCCCTGATTCCGTGTCGTTCTGTCCCGTGGCGTCCAACTCGGTGCCACCATCTCGGTGAATCTAGGTCATTCTAGCGCGGCAGCCGCGTGCCTGCGCGCCCCGTCACTCGCCCATGCGCGGCGTATTCGCGGTCGTCAATGTCCGTGATAGCCCAGAGTCTGCGCCAACACGTGTTCGACCTCGGCCGCTGCCCGGCTGTCGATGTCAAATCCCTCCAGCTCAGCTAGAGGTCTATCTATGAGCACCTGTAGCGTAGCCATGCCTGCCGCGCTCAGTGCGAAACAGGGGCCCGCCTCTTGGCCGCCCCCGCCTGACCAACATGTCTCACAGAGTACCCCACCCAAACCGGGCGAGAACCCGCAGAAAGGACCTTCCTCCCCACATCCGGCGCAGCGCGTGATCTCGGGGGTATAGCCGAGTACCACGAGTAGCTTCAACCGTGTGGCCAGGACGATGTTGGCCGCCGCTTCCCTATCGGAGGCCTCGGCCAGCTGCCCAACCCCTCGCACCAGCAGATTGAAAGCCGGCGTGCTGGCTTCTTCTCCTGGGAACAGGTGCCGCAGCGAAGAAAGCAGGGTCGCTCCCTCCTCCATGCGAAAGAGCTGGTCGCGCACTCCCTGGAAGGTCCGCAGGGTGTCTACGCCGGCGACCGTGTACAGAGAGCCCCGCCCACTGTGGAAGCTCGCGCGTACGAGACTGAATGGCTCCAGGCGCCCACCGGTCTTGGACTTGAGTCGTCGTACCCCTTTGGCGATAGCGCTGAGCCTGCCACGATCGCGAGTGTAGAGGGTAACGATGCGGTCCGCTTCGCCATAGCGCATCGATCCGATCACCAGCGCTTCAGTGGTAAAGAAGTGGGAGCTCATGACGATCGCCCCGCCCGCGTCCGCCGGCCCGTACCGGCCATCATTCTTTGTCGGAGGAGAACTCCTTGACGATGTCGACCGCATTGGCCGAGCCTATGCGAGCCGCGCCGGCGTTGATCATGACCTCAGCTTCCTCGGCATTCTTGATGCCACCCGAGGCGTCCACCCCGACGCTTTCGGGCAGAAGATCACGGAAGAGCTCCACGTCCTTAGCGGTCGCTCCACCAGGCGCATACCCCGTGGAGGTCTTGATGAAGTCGGCCCCTGAGTCCTCGACTATCTTGCAGACCAAGCGCTTGAGCTTGTCGTCCAGGTAGTAAGCCTCAACGTTGGCCTTCACGAGCACTAGGCCCCGCCCAGTGTTGACGCTGGTCATACGCACGGTACGAACGACTCCGCGCAACTCATCGCGCACGTAGCGAAAGTCACCTGAGAGCATCGCCGGGATGTTCAGGATCACGTCGATCTCATCAGCACCCAGGGCGACCGCCTGCTCCGCCCCGACTATCTTCGTGCGCTGCGAGTCTGCGCCCATGGGATACGACACCACCGTGCCCACCTTGACGTCGTAACCCTGCAACAGTTGCCTGGCGACGGGGACTGAGTAGGGGAGGACGCACACCGAGGCGAAGTGATAGGAGATAGCGTCGCGGCACAGCCCCTCGACGGCCGTGGTCGTGCTCGTCGGTTCGAGCAGCGTGCTATCTATCGTCTTGGCTAGTTCCTCTACCCTCATATCCTGCCGAACCTCCTAAGTTGAACATCTATCATACACTGCCACGCAAGCCCCCTAGCTGAAACGCCGGCGAAGCAGCTGCCTGTGCTCCCCACAACCGTAGAAATCCGCGAGGTATGCCTCTACTACGAAACCGGCGCTCTCGTACAAGCGTTGGGCCCGCTCGTTGACCGGGGACACCGTCAGCATCAGACCTTCGGCCCCGCGCTTCTTCGCCTCGCGAGCGACCGCCTCCAAGAACTCCTTCCCCACCTTCTGGCCCCGCCAACCCGGACGCACGTAGAGGCCCACGACGAACAAGAACTCCGGTTCGTCCAACATACGCACCAATTGGCAGCCGCCCACGATCTCTTCACCGACCAGGGCCGCAAGCAGCATGCCTACCTCGGCCATGACGGCCAGGTCGTACGTCCGCAGACCGGTCTCACCGAAGGCCTCGAAGTCGAACTCCTGCAACTGCTGGAGCAGCAAGGCGTCCGGACGCGTGACTCGCCTGACGACCAGGCTATCCACGGGATGACCCGGACCGAGCACCGGCCGGTTCAAGAGGAGGGTGTGACCCGGCCGGCCGGCAGCATCACCCACCGGCCTTGCTGCTTGAGCACCAAAGGCAGTTCTGGGTCGATGCCCACCAAGCGCTCGTAGCTAGCCGCGCCCGGCGCTACCGTCTCAGCCGTGCTGAATGGGGCTGCCACAGCGGCCGCCAAGACCTCCCCCGCGCCTGCTTCTTGAGCCCGCTCCAGCGCCAGAGACGCCGCCGAACGAAACGGTCCACCTGCAGCCGTAGCCGCTTGGCCGCCACGAGCCAGGGCCGCGCCCGTGTAGATGTCCCCGTCTTCAGTGAGCAAGGCCACGGTCTCTATCGCGGGGTCCTGCCCCTCAAAAGAGCCGGCGGCGGCCTTAGCTTGGTCGATCAGACGTCCCAAGTCGGGTGACAGACGATCCTCGTCCATTGTTCATTCTCCTCGTCAGAAGGCCAACTGGAATATCAGCAGGGTCACGACCGTCCCCAGGACGGCCCCGAGCGTCACCTCCAGCCACGAATGCACTCCTGTCTCCACCCGGCTCTGGGCCACCATCAACGCCATGATCAGGGCGATCGCGCTGGCCAGGAGTCCTTGGCTGGTCTTACCTACGATGAAGGTGATGGCGGTCCAACCGGCAAAAGCCAGCGCTGCGTGTCCGGAGGGCAGTCCGCCTGAGAGAGGGGTACCCTTCCTGCGGATCGCCTTGAGAGCGATGACAGCCACCATCACCACCGCGAACACGATAGCGGTGAGATGTGGCGGCGAGTCGCGCACCGCTTTGGCAACCTTCAGCGTGGGACTGGTCAGGCGGTCGGCCAGCACGAGATATGCGACCGCCAAGGCGTTGATGGACGCCACCAACACTGCGCCCGCAGCCAGATCCTTGGCCGCCTTCGCTCTGGGATCGTACTGGTCGGTCATCATGTCCACTGCCGTCTCAATGGCGCTGTTGAAGAGCTCCGCCATCAGGACGAACATCACCGAGAGCAGGATGGCGAGCAGCTCCACCCTCGTTAGATCCACCAAGACGGCACCCACCATCACCCCCACAGCGATGACCAGGTGGATGCGCATGCTGCGCTGGTGCCTTACCGCGTACACAAGGCCCTCAAAGGCGTGATTGAAGCTCTGCAGCATAGACGGTCGCTTGCGTTCCGGAGTCACCTTCACCTACTCCCTGATAGCCCTGGAGACAGCTTCGACCTGAGACGAGAGTCCGAGCAGCAGCTCCTGCTCGCGCGCCCTCATCTCCCCACCGTCCGTTTCGTGGTCGTACCCCAGAAGGTGCAGCACTCCGTGGATGAGAGTCCAACCCAGGTGTGTCGCCGGGTCACCTCCCTCTTGTGACGCGTAGAGCCGCACCACAGATGGGCACACGACCACTTCCCCCAGCTCCGCGCCTTCAGCTCTCGTCGGATCCGGCCAGGCGATGTCACTGTCTGCCCTCCTGAAGCTCAGGACGTCGGTTGGCTCATCCAGGCCCCGAAAGCGGGCGTTCAACCCCTTGATCTCACTCTCATCCACGAATGCGACAGCCACCGAGCCGCCGACACCCTCGGCTTTCAACACGGTCTTCACCAGCTCTCGCACTGGTCGGCCTGCCTTCTGTTGCCCAGGCTGCAAGGCGACCTCGACCTTCGTCCTCAATCGCCCGCCTCCGAGCCCTGACCGGCCTTGCCTTCGTGCTTCTGTCGGCGATTACCCTCCGGCCCAGTATGCGATGGCTCGGGAGCGTACCCCGGGTACTGGATCCGGTGACCCAGAAGACCCACGAGACTCATGTCAAAAGCCTCGCTGATATGATGCATATCGGCCTGGGTGAGTTCGGACTCGTCAAGCTGGCCATCATCCACCCTCTGCTTGATGATCTCGTGTATCACTCCCTGGATCTTGCGTCTCGTGGGGCGTTCGAGGGCGCGGACCGCAGCCTCGACCCCGTCCGCCAGCATGATGATGCCCGCCTCCTTGGAGCGCGGCCTCTCACCTTCGTACCTGAAGCTCTCCTCTGCCACCGAGCCCTTCGAACTCTGCTTGGCTTTGGCGTAGAAGAAGGCCATGAGCGACGTGCCGTGGTGCTGTTTGATGATGTCCACCACCGGTTTCGGCAACCCGTACATGCGGCCCATCCGTTCGCCATCGCGTACGTGAGCGGCGATGGCCACCTTCGAGAGGTGCGGGCTCAGGTGATCGTGAGGATTACCCACGTATATTTGGTTCTCGATGAAGTATTCAGGTCTCGCCGTCTTGCCGATGTCGTGGTAGTAGGCGCCCACACGGGCAAGGTTGGGGTTGGCGTTTATGGCCTCAGCCGCCGCTTCGGCAAGAGTCCCCATCATGATGCTGTGATTGTAGGTGCCCGGTGCCAATTGCAGCAGCTTCTTGAGCAACGGGTGCGCGGGGTCGGCCAGTTCCAGCAGGCGTAGCGGCGTGGTGACATTCAAGACACTCTCGAACAAGAGGAGCAGGAGGATAGTCAGGAACCCGCTGAGGAAACCATTGCCGAAGCCCCACAGGCTGCTGCGCAGAGCATCCCCCACCGAGGCCTCTGTGAAGATCTCAAGCGCGAATATGGTGAAGGCGGCTAAGAACATGCTGATGAGCGCGGTCCCCAGCAACGCCGCCCTCTTGGTCACCTTCGAGACGAGATACAGAGACAGTGCGCCGACCAAGAACGCCGCGATCGTATAGCGCATGCTGAGATCGGTCAGAAGGCCAACGTTGACAGACGCCAAGGTAATGAGCAGCAAGGCGCTCCTCGCGTTCAGTATCACCGAGACCACCATGCCCATGGCCGCCACAGGTATCAGATAGGCTGAAAGCGGAGGAATGATCAGCAGACGGGCTATCAGGGTACCGCCCACCAACAGGAACACCAGCGCCAGCAACATGTTGTTGGTCACTTCTTTGGTGCCCTTGTGGAAGCGATACAGGAGCCGGGAGAACACCACGGCCTCAAGCAAGGTGATGAAGAAGATGCCCAGCCATACCTTCCACCCATAGCGTGTCGAGGTAAAGCCCAGCGCCTGCAGGGTCAGCATATCCTGCGCGGTGACTATCTGCCCCTCCTCTACCACCATCTGTCCCTCTTCGACCGTCATGGCCACAGGGGCGACCTGATCCACCTGTTCCTGTATCGCCGCGTCCCACATTGCGTGGTCGATGATCTCGCTGGGCGTCAGGCACACCGTACCCACCTCATACACGGCAAGGCTCAGCGCTGGGGGGGCGTCCGCGAGCCCCCGCAGGCCAGCGACCGTGGCTCTGAGGTCTTCTTGGGCGTCGTCCATGCGATCCTCATAGACGGCAAAGTCACTGTAGAGGCGGTTTAGCGCCGCTAGCGCCTGTGACCAGACGAGCTCGAACGAGTCCGGATCGCAGGTAAGAAGATACTCGACCGTCGCGCGGGACAGCCCCTCGGCTTGCGGCGCCACGGCCTCCAGGCTGTCTGCCGCCGCAGCCAAGTCTCCGCCCGCCGCGACCTGCTGCCTGAGTGTCTCCGCCGTCTGCATGAACTCGTCCAGGATGCTGAGCGCCTCGGTCCGAGCGTTCGGATCGGTGACGTACACAGGAGGCACCCGCTTGGCGACCTGGTCCTTCAACTCTTCCGTGGCCGCCATGTCGACGACGGTGACAGTCTCATCAGCGGTTATGGACCTCGGGGCAGCCTTGCCCTCCGCGAAGCCATGCAGAGACGGCGCGTAGGCCGAGGCTATCAGCACTGTCAAGCCCACGACCAGGCATATCAGCATCACCAACTCAAAGCGTCGGTGGTCACGCTTCTCTACCCACTCGCTGAACTCGGCCAGCCGCTCCCGCCAGTGAGAACGCTCCCTGTGTTTGTCGAGGAGTTCAGGCAAGTCGGCTACTCCTTGGACACGCCGCCCGGGCGGCCGCTGTGGCGGGCATCCGCCCGCGCGCGCGGCGCGGTCCTGCGCGCCGGACTATCGCGTTCTGAGTGCTCCTTATAGGCGGATACGATGTCTTGCACGAGCTTGTGCCTCACCACATCGTGGCTGTCGAAGTAAACAAAGGTTATGTCGGGGATACTCGCAAGCACCTCCCGCACGTTCACGAGACCCGAACGCGCTCCGCGGGCCAGGTCGATCTGGGTTATGTCGCCCGTGACTATCATCTTTGCCCCGAAACCCAAGCGCGTCAGGAACATCTTCATCTGTTCAGGGCTGGTGTTCTGCGCCTCGTCAAGAATGATCAGTGAGTCATTGAGCGTGCGGCCCCGCATGTAAGCCAGAGGCGCGACCTCTATGGCTCCTCGGGCAAGATAGTCGGTCAGTCGGTCTGAGTCCATCATGTCGTACAGAGCATCGAACAAGGGTCGCAGATAGGGGTCCACCTTCTCCATCAGTCCCCCGGGCAGAAAGCCTAGCTTCTCCCCGGCTTCTACAGCGGGACGGGTCAAGATCACCCGAGCCACCTCTCCGGACAACAGCGCCCGGCTGGCCATCGCCATTGCCAGGTAGGTCTTGCCGGTGCCTGCTGGTCCGATGCCGAACGTGATGGTGTTCTTGCGGATGGCGTCGACGTACCCCTTCTGGTTGACGGTCTTGGGACGGATGCGTCGGCCGCGGTGCTCAAGAATGACATCACCCACGATATCGCCGAGACTCTGCGTGCCGTTGCCTGGGTCTGAACTGAGCGAGGCCGCCAGTCTGAGGGTGGAGTCGTCCAGGTTCTGACCGGAACGCAACAGAGCGAGGAGTTCCTCGACCAGCGCCTCGCCCTGCTCCACTTCGGCGGAGGTGCCATCAAGGGTGAGCTGATTGCCGCGAAGGCTTATCCCGCAACTTAGCAGACCTTCCAGCGCGCGCAGGTGCATATCGTGGTCGCCCACGAGTAGGGCAGCCGTCTGGTTGTCAAGATCGATCTGCTTGGTCGCCACTTTGCTCAGGAGAGACGCTCCTTGACCAGGCGCGAGGCAAGCTTGCCGTCGACTCGGACTCCACCTTCGGTCATGATCGCCGCCATGACTTTGCCCATGTCGCGCACGGAGGTAGCCCCGGTCTCCGTGACCGCCCGGTCAACGAGAGCGGATAGCTCACTCTCATCCATCTGCTCAGGCAGCAACTCTTGGATGATGGAGATGGCCAACTCCTCGCGCGCGAGCAGATCATCCCTACCCCCGGCTTTGAAGGCCTCCACCGACTCCTCGCGGCGTTTCAACTCACGTCTGAGCACTGCCAGTTCGGCATCCTCGCTCAGCGGCTCGCGAGTCTGCTTCTCTTCCTTCTGCAGCTCGTTGATGATCATTCTTAGGGCCGTCACGCGCTCTTTGTCGCCGGCTTTCAGCGCCGTCTTCACAGATTCCTGAAGTCCTTCGATGATGCTCATCTGAGCCCCCCCAGATACTCGCCACCAAGCACGTGAAAATGCAGGTGCTGGATCTCTTGCCCACCGTCGGCTCCGACGTTGGTGATGACGCGATAGCCCGAGTCCTTGATACCCAACTGTTGGGCGACCCGAACGACGAAATCGAGAAGTGCGCCCCCCATACCATCCTCTCGCCCCACAAGTTCGTTGAGCGAGCCCACATGTTCACGCGGGACGACCAATACGTGCTGAGCAGCTTCTGGGTTCAAGTCGCGGAATGCGACGAAATCAGCGTCTTCAAGAACGACGGCGCTGGCGATCTCCCCACTCGCGATACGACAGAATATGCAGTCGTCCATGGGGGCTGATTATACTACCAATCCCCTGCCAAAAGACGTGCTGCCGCCACGGCCACTGGTCCTGCCGTCTCGGCACGCAGAACGCTCTGGCCCAGCCTCGCCGCCGTGATGTGCGCGTCGGAAAACTCCTGCAACTCCTGCTGCGACCATCCGCTCTCCGGGCCTATCCACAGTGCGAGCGCCGCCTCCCTCCTCTCGCCAGATGAGGCCTGACTCGAAGCCACCTCTCGTTCCAGCACTTCGCCCAGCATCGCAGACGCGGACGGCTCCAGCACTACCGACGATGCGCCCTCAGCCTCCAGACGGTCGGCGGCGGCTTTGAGAGAAGGTAATACCTCCACTGAAGGCACCGTGGTCTGCTTGCTCTGTTTCGCCGCTTCGAGGACGATCCGCTGCCACCGCTGTAGACGAGCTGCCCGCGCCGGTCCGGGCAGCGACGTCGACCCGGCCGCAGGCACCAGCATGAAGAAGCTCGTCCCCACCTCGGTGCCCTTCTCCAGGACTTGCTCCAGAAGCGCGGGCCGGGTCAAGGCCTGCACCAATCCGACCCGCATGTGATAGCTCGCGCCGGCCTCCGCCCCTTGCAGACGCTCACTGAGTACGACTCTTACGGGATCCTTCGCACTGCTTACCGCGGCCGCGAATGTAGAGCCTCCCACCACCACCTCGCACTCGTCACCACGCTGCAGTCGCAAGACCCGTGAAACGTGATGCGAGTCCTCAGCGTTCAGCGTGAGCTCAGCCCCCGCGGTCCCGGATTCGCCGGATGAGGACCCAGGGCCCGGATCGTCGCTGAAGAACCGGGGGCGGAAGCCAGGCACCCCGAGGCTCCTAACCGCCTGAAGCGATGAGGTCCAGCGCCTTCTCTAGAGTCTCGTCCACGTCTTCCGTGGCAGGATCGTCGGGAGCGACCACATCTGGGGTGATGCCCGTCTCGTTGATGTCTCGCCCTTTCGGAGTGAGGTAGACGGCTATGGTCACCTTGACAGCGCCACCGTTGGAGAGCGGCTCTATGTTCTGCACCAGCCCCTTGCCAAAAGTCGTCTCCCCCAGCAGGGCGGCCCGGGCGTAGTCCTGAAGCGCTCCCGCAAGTATCTCGGACGCGCTGGCACTGTACCCGTCGACGAGCAGATAGAGGGGAATATCGGGGGAGATGGCGTCACCGCTCGCCTGCAGCTGCTCCTCAGGGTAGTGCAGCCCCTTCGTGCTCACGATCACTCCGCTGTCGATGAAGATGCTGGCCACCTCGACGGCCTGATCCAGGAGACCGCCGCCATTGCCTCTGATATCCAGGACGATTGCGTCGACCTTGTCCTCGTAGATGGCCGTCTCGACGACAGAACGGAGTTCGGCCGCCGCTTTCTCGCTGGCGAAGGTGGAGAGCACTATGTGGGCGACCTTCTTGCCCTTGTCATCCATGATCGTGGTAGTCGTAGTGGGGACCACAATCGTGCGGCGGGTGAGTGTATAGGTCTGATCGCTGCCGCCCTCCGGGACCTGCGTCAGATCGACGGTCGCAGTATCGGCGATCCTCTCTGCCTCCGCCGCATCGGTCGCGGGATCGCTGCCCCCCTCTGCGGTGAGTGTAGTGGTGGTGGAGAGCGGGGCGGCGGGGCGGTACATCTTCAGCTGTACCTCGCTGCCCTCCTCACCCTTGATGTCCGAGACCACCTGCATGAGAGTAAGCCCCTGCGTGCTGGACCCGGCAACAGCGAGCACGATGTCGCCCCCTTTGATCCCGGCCTCAGCCGCTGGGGAACCCTCGAACACCGACACCACTGTGGGGAGTAGCCCGTTCATCATCAGCACCATCCCCACGCCGCTGTACTCACCCGAGGTCGTCTCGACGAGCGACGCGTACTCCTCGGGGTCGAAGTAGTAGGTGTAGGGATCGTCCAGACCAGCGAGCATCCCGTCGATGGCAGAGCGACTCAGGATGTCCGCGTCTATCGGCTCGAAGAAGGTCGATTCCAGCTTCTGAAAGATCTCTTCTTGCAGCTCGACATCGAGCTCGCCCCCGCTTCCGCC
The DNA here is from genome assembly GCA_963718375.1 of uncultured Actinomycetes bacterium. Lineage (GTDB taxonomy): Bacteria > Actinomycetota > Thermoleophilia > RBG-16-64-13 > RBG-16-64-13 > RBG-16-64-13. The sequence continues at coordinate 55,203 of CAVQZD010000007.1, forward strand.
CTCAGCGGCAGACCCTCCGTCATTGCTTAGGATCCGCTGCGCTGCCGAGTCCAATCCGGGGATGGCTGCTCCCAGCAGGGTGCCAGCGAAGATGAGGGCGATCGCCACCACCACGGAAATCGCCGCAAGCAAAGCTGTCTTCATGTTACCGGACATATATCAGAGATAACCCATCGGGTCGACTGGAGTCCCGTTCACCCGCACTTCGAAGTGCAAGTGTGGCCCAGTAGAATACCCGGTGCTTCCTACATTGCCAATCACGGCACCCCGTTTCACCACCTGTCCCGCGGACACCGAGATCGAGGACTGGTGCGCGTAAAGCGTGGCCAGACCGCCGCCGTGGTCGATGATGGAGCACTTACCGTAGCCGCCACGCCAGCCAGCAAACACAACCTCCCCCGCTGCCGCGGCCTTTATGGGGTCACCCTGAGCGGCCTGGAAATCGACCCCGGTATGTAGCTTCTTCACCTTGAAGACTGGGTGGATGCGATAGCCGAAGCCGGAGGTGATAGGTCCGGGCACAGGCCTGGAGAGTACCCCCTTACCGGGCTTGGTGGGTGTCGAGGACTCGCTGTTCTTCAATAGAGCCTCGACGCGGCCTGAGTCGGCCAACAACTGGTCCTCTTGCTGTGTCCAAGACTTCTGGTCCTTCTCGATCGAGACCAGGACCGCGCTCTTGGCAGAACGCGCGGCCTCCACCTCGCTGAGTGAGGCCCTGCACTCTTCGTCGGCCGCCCGCAGTTCGTCCGTCACGGCCGCTTGATCGGCTTCCAAGGAGGCTACGCGTGCGCGCTCCGCCTGGAGGGCACTCCGCTGCGCGACAATCTGCTCCTTGAGGCCCTTGATCTGCTCCACCAACTTCGCATCCTGGTCGGCTATAGCCGAGAGCAGCCTGAATCGCTCGACGACCTCCACCAGAGAGTCGTTCTCCTCGCCGAAAAGCGCGATGAGATACTCGGGCGCGCCGCCAGACTTGTACATGGCCACCATGCGGTCGCAAAGTGCCTCTTGCTCTGCAGCCAGCTCTTTCTCAGTCTTCTCGAGCTCCTGCTGGTTGCTCTCCAGTTGCGCCATCAGCTTCGCCAGCTCCTCCTGGAGTTCCGCCAGACGAGCGGCAGCCGTCGAATAGGCGCCGTGGGCGGCATCGTAAGCCTTCTGCGCATAAGCGAGACTCTGGTCAAGGGCTGCGATGTCGCCGAGAGCCGCCTTGCGGGAAGCCTCGGCCTTCTTGATGTTGGCGCGGACGTCGTTCAGTTCCGCGCGCAACTCCTTGAGTTGTTGGTCGAGCCCGCTGCTCGATGTCGCTTCGACCGATTGGGGCGCCAACATGCCTACCAGCGATACGGCCAGGACAAGCGCGGCCAAGCCAAGTCCGAAGGACCTGACCGCGCGCCAGAAGCTCAGCCTGCGGATCGAGGAGTGCAACACCAGAGTGGCCTCCCGGCTCTGCTGATCGTGAGGGCTAGACCTTGAGCAACCGGCGGAGTCCGATCGCAGAGCCCACGGCGCCTATCACGACCCCGACTCCCAAGAGCACAAGCGCAACCAAGGTCATCGGGACAGCGTCCGTCGGATCACTCATGAAGGGCATCAAGTCCTTCAGTTTGCCCACTCCGTATTGGTTGACCAAGAGCACGGTGACAGCCGCGGCGGCAGCCCCTCCCAGCCCCACAGCTACGCCCTCTATTAGGAACGGCCAGCGGATGAACCAGTTGGTCGCGCCAACCAGCTTCATGATCTCCACCTCCCGCTTGCGCGCAAAGATGGAAAGTCGGATGGTATTGGAGATGAGCAGGATAGAGACAACCCCCAGAAGCACGATGAATCCCACCAGGATATTGCGCACTTGCGAGGTCATCATGAACAGCTTCTCGGCGGTCGCAGCCGCATAGTCGACTTCATCGATGATCTCGTTGTTCGGGTCCAGCGCTTGGATCCGCTGGGACACCGGCGCAACCTGCGTGGGGTCGACAAGGGTGACTACGAGTTTGTTCATCAACGGATTCCGCGACAGGCCCTCGAACATCTCCGGGGAGTCCAACCTCTCTTTGAGCTCCTCCAGACCCTCTTCCTTACTGACAAAGGTGACAGCCTTGACCTCTGTCCAGCCTGCGATCGCGCTCTCCATACTCGTCATCGCGTCTGGAGCCGGATCGGGATCTCTCTTGAAGAAGACGTTGATCTGGACCTTTTGCTCAACATCGCCCAGCATGTTGTTGGTGGTGAAGACGAACACGAGCACCACGCCCAACATCATGATGGACAGAAAGACCGTCACCAAGGCGGCGATGGTCATGAAGTAGTTGCGTCGCAGGGACCCGAAGGCCTCCTTGAAGAAGAAACTAAGCTTCCCCATAGCCGCCCCGTTTCTGATCGCGAATCACCTTGCCGCCCTCGAGTTGGATCACTCGGCGGCGCATGCGGTCCACCATCTCACGGTCATGGGTGGCCATGACCACAGTAGTGCCGGTCTTGTTGATGCGATAGAGGAGCTGCATGATGCCCAGGGAGGTCTCCGGGTCGAGATTGCCCGTGGGCTCATCGGCTATTAGCAGTGGGGGATGGTTGACGAAGGCCCTCGCGATCGAGACGCGCTGCTGCTCTCCACCCGAGAGCTGGTTTGGATAGTTCTTCGCCTTGTTCGCGAGCCCCACTAGCGAAAGCATCTCGTTGGCCTTCTTCTTGGCAGCGGCGTTCGCCCCACCTGTGACCACGAGCGCATACATCACGTTCTCGTAGGCGGTCTTGTTGGGAAGCAGCTTGAAGTCCTGGAACACGCAGCCGATATTGCGGCGCAGATAAGGTACCTTCCAGCGCCTCAAAGTCGACAGGTCGCGCCCACCGACGCTGACTTTGCCCTTGTCAGGCTCCAACTCCCGGATGAGCAGGCGGATGAAGGTGGACTTCCCTGATCCGGAAGGCCCTACCAGGAACACGAACTCCCCCTTTTCGATATGGAGGTTCACCTTCTCCAGACCGATGGTGGTTGGCTGATAGATCTTGGTTACTTCCTCGAATCTGATCACGGGTTACGTCCGACCTCCGTTCTTACAGTCTCTAACGATAATTCCGCGGAATAGGCGAAAAACCTCCCGCCTCTTTTGCCGGAAACGACGGGTCAATCGTCCAAGAGTCAAGCCTGACGAGCGCTGGGCTTCCCCGTAGATCTCTGCCAGATGTACTCTCTGATGAATTCGTCGATGGCACCGTTGAGCACTGCCTCGACATTGCCCTTCTCGTAGTTGGTGCGATGATCCTTCGCCATCGTGTAAGGGGCCAGAACATACGATCTGATCTGACTCCCCCAGGCTATCTCCTTCTGCTCGCCCTTCTCCTTGGCCATCTCCTGCTCGCGCTTCTCGTGCTCGAGTAGCAGCAGTTTGCCGCGCAGCATGCGCATCGCGGTCTCGCGGTTCTGGATCTGGGAGCGCTCGTTCTGGCACTGCACCACGGTCTTGGTGGGCATGTGAGTTATACGAACGGCAGAATCTGTCTTGTTCACGTGCTGACCGCCTGCGCCCGAGGAGCGATAGGTCTCCACCCTCAAGTCCTTTTCGTCGATGTCCAGTGCCACCTCGCCATCAATGAGGGGAGTGACATCCACCGAAGCGAACGAGGTATGTCTTCGCGCCGCCGAGTCGAACGGGGACATACGCACCAGCCGGTGCACACCCCTTTCCGTGGAGAGCAGTCCGTAGGCGTTATCTCCGTGCACAGTGAAGGTGACGCTCTTGATACCGGCTTCGTCTCCTTCGCTCGCTTCGTTGAGTTCGACCTTGAAGCCCCGAGCCTGACACCAACGCAGATACATGCGGAGCATCATCTCGGCCCAATCTTGGCTCTCTGTGCCGCCTGCGCCCGGATGGATGCTGACGATGGCGTCGCCTGCATCGAACTCTCCGGTGAAAAGGCTCCGTTCCTCGAGCTTTTCCAGGTCGCGGCCGACTTCTCTGGAAAGACGCTCCAGTTCATCTTCGAGTTCCGCCGGTACTTGGTCGCCATCTCCCTCTTCGACGGCCATTTCCAGGGCGACCTCGAGATCAGCCATCTCTGAGGCCAGGTGGTCGAACTCCTCCAAACGGCCCTTCAGACGGCTGTAGCGGGTGCCCACGCTCTGCGCGAGACTCTGATCGTCCCAGAAGTCGGGAGCGCGCATCCGCTCTTCGAGCGACGCTATGTCGTTCGTCAGAGTAGCGGGGTCAAAGATAGTCCCTTGCCCACGCGAACCTGCCACGAAGGATGGTCAGGAGGTCGCGATACTCGGCAAGGGACGTGGTCTGCTTCTCAGTCTTCTCAGCCATGGCCCCGTAGTATACAGGGCGTGCGCAACGGGTGCGACTAGGACCTTGGTACTACCCCGGCCGGCACAGACTAGGGTGGCCAAGAGGCGCCGACTACGCGCCGCAGCAGTTCTTGTGCTTCTTGCCGCTGCCGCAGGGGCAAGGTTCGTTACGCCCCACTCTCACCACGTGGCGTGGAGCCACCACCGTACGCGTCGCCTGCTGGGCCGCTTCGTAAGCCTCTCCTGAGCTATCTGCCACTTGGCCATCGCGGGCCGCGGCCGCGCCCGCGGCCGCGAAGTTCTGAGCGAGTACCGCGTCGCCTCCGCCAGAATAGGCCAGCCCTCCACGTGACCCGCTGCCCTGCTGCTGCTCCTCCTTGACCACTTCCAGATGGTACAGATAACGGACAAAGTCCGACTGGATAGAGTCCATCATCTGCCGGAACATGTCGTAGCCTTCGTTCTTGTAGGCGACGAGAGGATCGATCTGCGCCAGGGCACGCAAGCCTATGCCCTCGCGCAGATAGTCCATCTCATAGAGGTGTTCCCGCCACTTGGCGTCCAAAGTGCGCAGGAGGACCCATCGCTCCAACTGACGCATGGTATCGGCCCCGAACCTCTCCTCCCTCTCCTCATATGCCTTCATCGCATCGTCGATGATGAGGTCGGTGAGGTCGTCCGCGTTCAAATCGCCGTCCGCCAGTATGCTCTCCGTGGTGAGGGTGGCCGGATAGAAGCCTTTGAGCGCGATCAACATCTCTTCCAGGTCCCAATCCTCGGCAAAGCCACTCGCCCCGGCGAAAGTAGCCACCTCACCACGCAGGATGCGCTCGATGATCTCAAGTACGTCGTCCCGAAGATCCTCGCCACTCAGGATGCGTTGCCGCTGGGCATAGATCACCTCGCGCTGCAGGTTCATGACGTCGTCGTACTCCAGCACGCGCTTGCGGATCTGGAAGTTCTGATCTTCTACCTTCTTCTGCGCGCCCTCGACCGAGCGCGAAATCAGGCTGTGCTCTATGGGGATATCGTCGTCTATGCGTAGCCGGTCCATCATCCGGCCGATGCGTTCCCCACCGAAGATACGCATCAGGTCGTCTTCGAGGGAGATCACGAAGAGACTGGCTCCCGGGTCACCCTGGCGTCCCGAACGACCTCGGAGCTGATTGTCCACGCGCCGAGCCTCGTGCCGCTCGGTGCCCAGGACGAAAAGCCCACCCCTGTCCACCACTCCGGGGTCAAGCTTGATATCGGTACCGCGGCCCGCCATGTTGGTGGCGATGGTCACCGCTCCCAGCTGCCCGGCTTGGGCGATGATAGTTGCTTCTTTGGCATGGTTCTTCGCGTTCAGCACTTCGTGGGGTACGCCCCGGCGCTTCAGGATCTCAGACAGTCGCTCCGACTTCTCCACCGATATCGTGCCTACCAATATCGGCTGCTGGTTCTGGTGGCAGTCGGCGATGATGTCTGCAGCAGCCTTGAACTTGGCCTTCTCTGTCTTGTAGATGTGGTCGTTGTGGTCGAGGCGGACCATGGGCATGTTGGTGGGTATCTCGACCACGTCCATCTTGTAGATCTCGCGGAACTCATCGGCTTCGGTAGCCGCCGTGCCCGTCATACCCGCTATCTTTTCGTAAAGTCTAAAGTAGTTCTGGAGGGTGATTGTTGCGAGGGTCTGGTTCTCTTCCTTTATGCGAACGCCCTCGCGAGCCTCGATCGCCTGATGTAGACCCTCCGAGTACCGTCGCCCCTCCAGCACGCGGCCCGTGAATTCATCAATGATCTTGACCTCGCCATCCTGCACCAGATAGTCCACATCGCGCCTGTATAGCCCTGCCGCGCGGAGTGCCTGCATGAGATGGTTGACCAGCTGGCCGGATAGGTCTTCGTAGATGTTCTCGATGCCCAGCTCTTGCTCCACCTTGGCCAGACCCTTCTCAGTGACGGCCACCGTGCGCTTCTTCTCGTCGATCTCATAGTCTTCGTCTTCGCCGGGCTTGAGCCGGTGAGCGATCCGCGCGAAGTCGTAGTATGTCTTGGCCGCGCGCTCCCCTGGGCCGGAGATGATGAGTGGCGTCCGCGCTTCGTCGATGAGGATGGAGTCGACCTCATCCACGATGCAGTAGAAGTGTCCACGCTGTGCCTGTTGGTCCGGACGCAAGACCATGTTGTCACGCAAGTAGTCAAAGCCGAACTCTGTGTTGGTACCGTAGGTGATGTCGGCCTTGTAGGCCTCGACCCGGTCCGCCGGCTCCATGTTGTTTTGCAGGGCGCCGACCGTAAGACCGAGCGCCTCGTAGACCGGTCCCATCCAAGCCGCGTCCCGGCCGGCCAGATAGTCGTTGACAGTGACCACATGCACGCCACGACCGGCCAGCGCGTTGAGATACACGGGCATGGTGGCCACGAGGGTCTTGCCCTCGCCCGTCTTCATCTCCGCTATCCAGCCGTGATGAAGCGCCACAGCACCCATGACCTGGACGTCGAACGGACGCATGCCCGTTGCCCGTCGAGCCGCCTCACGCGCCGCAGCGAAAGCCTCGGGCAGAATCCGGTCGAGAGTCTCACCATCCGCCAAGCGCTGCCTGAACTCTTTGGTCTTGCCGCGTAGAGCTTCGTCGGACAGCGGGGTGACGGAATCCTCAAGGGCACTGACCTTCAGGGCAGCCTCCTGGAGTACCTTGGGCTTCTTGCCTTCGCCGATGCGAAGGAGCTTGTCGACTACCCCTGCCATCTATCTCTGGGCTTCGATGAGCCCGTAGTTGCCGTCGCGACGCCGGTACACGACCGCGGTCTCATCAGTCTCTGAACTCTTGAAGACGTAGAAGTCGTGACCCACCAGATCCAGTTGGAGACATGCCTCTTCTGGGGTCATCGGCTTGACCATGAAGTGCTTCGTCTTCACGATCTTCGGAAGCGCGGCCTCCTCTTCAGACTCGTCCGCTTCTTCGGGGAACATGAACCCTTCAGATACCAGGGCCTCTTTGTGACCCGCCTGCGAACGCGACACTACCTTTCCTCGGTACTTCTTCACCTGGCGTTCAAGTTTCTCGGACACCAAGTCGATGGACGCGTAGATGTCGGGTGAAGCTTCGCGCGCTCTGATCACTGGACCCTTGGTGAAGATGGTGACTTCGACCACCTGACTGTCTGAGATGCTGGGGTTCTTCTCGGTCCACATCTCGACTTCGCAACGACTACCATCGGCCAGGTACTTGCTGAGCTTGCCGATCTTCTCTTCGGCATAGCTACCTATGGCATCTGTTACAGCAAGATTCCTACCTTTTACGGTGAGGTTCACGCCGTTTTCGCTCCTTGACTAGTCATGCAGTCCCCCGACGGCAGACTGCAGAGGTATGTTCGCCACCCGGGTGTCGGTGCGGAGAGTGTCAAATGATACCCCCTTCAGTCGTGTCTTTCAGCAGCGACGGCCACCGCTCTTGAGAAGGTGAATACGTGCACTGGTAATCCGGTTCCCTTTCTCAGCACTGCTGACACCTCGCGGGCTGTGGCCCCCGTCGTGTACACGTCGTCTATGAGTATCACCGCTCTAGTATGACGCGCCGCGGATAAGATACGCGTAGTCTCGAGACGGAAGACCCCCCGCAGATTCTGCTCTCTGCCCACCCTGTCCAAGGTCTTCTGGTTCTTGGTGGATCTCGTCTTGCGGACCAGGGCAGCCCTCTTGATCCCCTCAATTCCGCCCGCGGGGCCGGAGACGAGCCAACGGGACAGTACCTCTGCCTGATTGTATCCGCGTTCGCGCCGGCTGGAGGAGTGGATCGGCACCCAAGTGACCAAGAGCCGGTCTCTAGGGCCTACCGCGTCAACGAACTCGTCAAAGGCCGGCCTCGCCAGCTCGGCCATGATCCGCCCCAGTACTGGTTGGCCGCCGAACTTGAACTGGACGACCAGATCCTGAGCCGCCCCTTGGTGACGAAAAGCCCCTCTGGCGCCAGAGTACTCGAGCTCCTTGCCTATGCAAAAAGTGCAGCGCCCGCCCACCAGGGCCTGCGGCCCGGGTTCTCCACAGCGCGGGCATGAGTCCACTCTCGTCGCGACCAGTCCTTGGCGGCAGCTCTCGCACAGATGGGTCTCGAACTCCTTGCATCCCACGCAGCGCGGAGGAAACAGGACCGAGAGCACGGGCTCGACTATCGACTCACGAAGTTGCCGCACAAGACCCATCACACGCCCTTAGATAGAACGGGGGCGCAAGTCGTATCCCTCGTGCTTGCGAGCGGGCTCAGGCGACGTGGTCCGCCGCGCGCTGTCCGATGACACCGTCCACGACCAGACCCCCGTCCGGTACGCGCGAGCCGGGCAACAGGAGAGAGCGCGCTATGTGGGCGCCGCTCCCTATCACACTGCGCTCGCCTATGATGGTCGGCCCATCGATCACCACGTCCTCGCCTATCCTGCAGTCGCTGCCTATAAGAATGGGCGGCTCTATGCGGATGGATCCGGGTAGGCGACTGCCTTCCTCGACCCATACGCCAGGCCGCACTTCTTCGCCCGGCACCTCGATCCCGACACGGCCTGCCAGGGCGTCATGGTTGCCGCGGATGTACTCCTGGAGGTTGCCTACGTCGCTCCAATACTCGTCGATGGCGTTGGCGTGGAAGGCAACACCCTGTTTGAGGAGGTCGGGGAAGACCCGTTTGCCGAAGTCGTCAAACTGTCCTTCGGGTATGTGCGAGAGGATCTCGGGCTCGAACACGTACATGCCGCAGTTGCAGAGGCGCGAGCGAGCCTCCTCGATGCGGGGCTTCTCCTGAAAACCCACCACGCGGTCTTCGTCGTCGGCCACCACTACCCCATACAGACTGGGATCGGCCACCTCTTTCACCGACATAGTAGCTATCGACCCGTATCGTCGATGCGCCGCCACCAGGCCAGTCAAGTCGATGTCGGTGAGAGCGTCACCGCTCATGACCAAGAAGGTTTCACCGCTCAAGAAGTCCTCATTGCTCTTGACCCCCCCGGCAGTGCCACGGAGGTCAGACTCGAACGAGTATCTGATGTCCATACCCAGACGACTGCCGTCCCCCAGGTATCCTTCGATGATCTCGGGCAGATGGTGAAGGTTGATCACCACCTCGACGATGCCGTGCCGCTTCAACAGACGAAGGATGTGATACAGCGCCGGCCGGTTGACTATGGGGGCCATCGGCTTGGGTAACAGGTCGGTTACAGGGCGCAACCGAGTGCCTATCCCGGCCGCCATTATCATCGCTCTCATAGTGCCTCCAATCTGCTCAAGCTCTCCCCGAAAGGCGGGGAGGCCACTCCCCGCTCAGTGACTATCGCGGTGACGTTGGCAGCGGGAGTCACGTCGAAGGCCGGATTGCGCACCCTCACTCCCGCGGGAGCCCACCGGACATCAGCGTATCCGGTCACTTCGTCGGCGGACCTCTCTTCTATGGGTATCAGCCCCCCGTGCGCCAACGTCGGGTCGTAAGTGGAGAACGGCGCCGCCACGTAGAAGGGCAGCCCGTGCTCCTTTGCGAGCACCGAAACGCTGTATGTGCCGATCTTGTTGGCCACATCACCATTGGCCGTGATGCGGTCCGCTCCCACCACCACGTGCGTGACAGCCCCCGCCCTCATCAGGGAACCAGCCATGTTGTCTGTTATCAGCTCCATGGAGATACCTTCACGCGTGAGCTCCCAAGCAGTCAGGCGGGCTCCCTGCAGAAGCGGCCGCGTCTCGTCCACCAGCACGTGCACCCCCGGGTCCCGAGCATGGACAGATCTGATGACTCCCAATGCTGTGCCGTACCCGGCCGTGGCGAGCGCACCGGCATTGCAGTGTGTCAGGATCGTCAATCGCTCACCCTGAATAAGCGCCGCGCCGTTCTCTCCGATGGCACGGCACCGGGCAATGTCGTCGGCATGCAACTCGAGCGCACGCTTCTCCATCTGTGTGGTCACTTCATCTGGTGACAGCTGCTTCGCGTCCCAGACCTGCCGCATCTGCGCCAGCGCCCAGAACAGGTTATACGCCGTGGGGCGCGTCTCCCCTAGTCCCTTGGTAGCATTCTGGAGTGCTTCGCGGAAGCGCGCGGGATCACCGGCGCTCTCGCGCAGGGCTGTCCGTGCCGCCAGTGCCATCCCCATCGCCGCCATCACGCCTATGGCAGGTGCTCCGCGCACGGCCATCTCGCGGATCGCCTCGGCCACCTGCTGCCAGGTATCACAGCGCAGATAGACCTCTTCCAGCGGAAGACGGCGCTGATCGATCAACTCGACCATGCCATCTCGCCATTCGACAGTCCTGATGCTCCCGGCCCGGCTGCCGCAGCCCACTGCGCTCACGTGCCCATTTGCCAGCTTGCCAGGTACTTCTCCTGCTCGGGGGTAAGCTTGTCGATACCGGCGCCCAGCGCGCTCAGTTTGAGTCTCGCGATCTCTTGGTCGAGCGCCTCAGGCACATCATAGACGCGCTTCTCCAAGGTCTTCGCGTTCTTGACCATGTACTCCGCCGACAAAGCCTGGTTGGCGAAGCTCATGTCCATCACGCTGGAGGGATGGCCTTCGGCCGCGGCCAGATTGATCAACCGGCCCTCGCCCAACAGATAGAGGTTGCGGCCATCAGCCAGGGTGTATTCCTCGACGAACTCACGCACTCTGCGCTGCGTCTTGGCGAGCTTCTCCAAGGCCGGGATGTCTATCTCGACGTTGAAGTGACCGGTGTTGGCGATGATGGCGCCATCCTTCATGGCCTCGAAATGCTCTTTGCGGATCACGTGGATGTCACCGGTAGCCGTGACGAAGATGTCACCCACCGGCGCGACTTCGGCCATCGGCATCACACGGAACCCGTCCATGATGGCCTCGAGCGCACGCACCGGATCTACCTCGAGCACCACCACGTCGGCCCCGTGACCCTTCGCCCGCATAGCCACGCCCCGCCCACACCATCCGTAGCCCGCTATCACCACGATCTTACCCGCTATCAAGCGGTTGGTCGCGCGGATGATGCCGTCCAGCGTGGACTGCCCCGTGCCATAACGGTTGTCGAACAGATGCTTGGTGAGGGCCTCGTTCACGGCGATGATGGGATACCTGAGCACCCCTTCCTGCTCCATGGCCTTGAGTCGGATGACCCCGGTGGTGGTCTCTTCGGTGCCTCCGATGACCCCGTCGGCCACGTCGGAACGGTCTCCATGAAGCAGACCCACCACATCGGCCCCGTCGTCCATGGTCAATTGCGGGCGAAAGTCGATGACCTTCTGGATATGCGAGTAGTAGCTATCGCGGTCCTCGCCCTTGATGGCGTACGTCGAGATGCCGTACTCGGCTACCAGCGCGGCCGCGACATCATCTTGAGTCGAGAGCGGGTTAGAGGCGCACAGGGCCAGCTCGGCACCGCCTGCCTTCAGGGTCCGCATGAGACTGGCCGTCTCACTGGTCACGTGCAGACACGCCCCGATACGTATGCCTTTGAGAGGCTTCTCCTTGTCGAAGCGTTCGCGGATGCTGGCCAGTACCGGCATCTCCTTCTCCGCCCACTCGACTCTGAGTGCTCCGGCTGCCGCCAGGCCCATATCCTTCACATCATGATCGACCACTACCCGTCTCCTCCTCTAGTGAACCCACGTCGCTATCGCCGCCGCGATGCGCAGCCCCATCTGAGCCGCCACGATCGCCACCGGCACCAGTTCTGAACATGCCGCCACGTGATGATTGACCTGCACCGTCTCGCTCTCGTAGGCGCTCAGGTGCTCATGATCTTCTACTCCGGCCACCACCCCCGACGCTACTATGATACCGCCCTCGGCTCCCAGCCGCTGCAATACCGGCTCCGGAGCGTAGATGCCCGTCATGGCAGGAAACCGCGGGCCGACTTCGTCGCCGCCCCGGCCCGCCAACGGCGAACGCCACGTCAGATTCGCGTGATCGGTGACCGCCACCACCATCCTGACATCGCTCGGCGACTCGTCCGAAAGACTTACGCCCGGACAGATGCAGCCCACCACACCAGCGCCGCGACCGCACTCGCTGCCCGCCTCGCTCACGCTCCGCAGGGCCTGCCTCAGCCGTGCGACTTCCGCCCGGGTGATGGGACGTGACAGATTCTTGACACCCACCTCTGCCAGAGAGACCAGCGTCCCCTCCGAGCCTGCCAGACTCCGCGCCACGCCCGCGGCGACTTGGTCTCGGTCGAGGTCCAGACCCGGCGTGACCAGTACCTTCATCCCGGTCGGTCAGTGCCTACTGGGCGGAGACCGGGACCATCGACTTCGCCATGGCCAGCAACTCTTCCTCGCCGGCCAGATGTGACAGAGTGTTCGAGACCCAATAGAGGACCCCGTCGCTCTTCCACCAGACTCGCTCCACCTTGTCCGCGACGTAGACGACCGTGTAAGTGGTGCCGTTGTGGGTCACCTCTTTGCCCGCGCTTGCCAAAGGAGCGTCTAACCATGTGGTCTCGGTGATGTTCATGTACTGGTCGGCCCCCCCAAGCTTGTACAGCATCACGAGGGCGGGCTGGCTGTCCCCTCCCGTCTTGATCTTGTAGATGGTGGCGTTGTTGGGAGACCGCGTGGACATGGTGTAGCCGGTCGGGATCTCGACAGGCGCCTGCACCGCGAACGATACCTTCTTGGCCACCCCCTTCCAGATCTTCGCGGAGGGGATCGTGCTGGTGCTAGTTGCAGCGGAACCTGCGGGAAGCTTGAAGTCACTGCCCAGGACTACCGTGATACGAGCCACCGAGCTGGATTCGCTCACGTTGGTGGTCTTCACAAGCGAAGCCACCTTCTGGGCGCCGTCGGACGCGCCCGCCGGATACCAGATCTCGGTCGAATCGAGCTTCTGTGTTGCGTTACCCACGAACACGACTCTAGCCCCCTGGCCCCGCAACCAGTCAGCCATCGCGCCGGCCGAACCGGAGGGTGCAGTGGAGTTGTACACATCGAGGCCCACGCCCGACAGAGGAGCGCTCGCTTGGACAGTAGTCTCGGTTGAAGCGTCAGCGCCGCTGGCAGCTTGCTGAGCCTGCGAGGGTGCCAAGAAGTCCTCGACCGCCGCGGATATCTTGTCCTTGGAGGCGATGACATACGAACCCCCGCTGATCGTCTGGGTCGTGCCCCGCAGCGTCACCTGCTTGATGCCGCTGCCGTCCAGCCTGATACCCCACCAGGCGAGCTTGATGAAATCGTTGGTACCCAGATCTGTGGCCACGTTCTCGAAGAAGGCCCCGATCACGCCGGGTAGTTTCAGCCCCAGATCCCAGCCCATCGCCTGCTGCCGCAGCCCGTTCAAAAAACGTTGCTGGCGCTCCATGCGGCCAAAATCGAGGTTCGCGTCATGCCTGAAACGCACGTAATCCAAGGCATCGGCCCCATCCAGCAACTGATAGCCGGGCTGCAAGTCGATAGCCTCGTACGCACCGCCTTCGTACAAGTAGCGCCTGTCCACCTCGACGTATACGCCGCCCAGCTTGTCGGTCATGTCTTGAAAAGCCTGAAAGTCGACCTCTAGGTAGTGGTCGATATCTACCCCTGTGAGCGACTGGATGGTCCGGATGGCCAAGGCCGGGCCACCGTATGAGTAGGCCGCGTTGAGCTTCTGCTTTCCGTGACCTTGCACGTCGACCCGCAAGTCTCGCGGGAAGGACAGCATGGAGAGATAGTTGTTCGAGGGATCGACATGGATCAGCATGATGGTGTCAGACAGGCCATAGGACTTCCCCGTCGATGACCTGCGGTCAGAGCCGACCAAGAGTATGTTCATGGCGTCCGGAGATTCCGGGACACCCTCGAGGGTGGTAGCGGACCCCGGGTCTGTGCCCTCTTGCGAAGCGACGGTGGTCACGGGGTCCTCTGCCAGCGCCTGCATGGCGTCCTCCGGCACACGGTCGTTGGCTGCAGATACCTTCGCATCCAGCCAGAGGTAGTAGCCGGCCCCCACGACCACCATGACTAGGACGAAAGCCACCACCGACCACAGGAGGATACGCGAGCGCTTGCGCCCGGAGTTTCGTCTACCCGGATACTTCTTGTAGGAGCTCTCTGCCAGGGTCTCTCCCCCTACTGGTAGGCTATCGTCCGATCAAGTGCGCAGGACTGGAGCCACGAAGGCACCAGTCCGGCGGGTCTCATTGGGCAGGGATGGGGATCATGGACTGAGCCATGGCCAAGAGCTCAGGACCGCTGACCACACGAGCCAGGGTGTTGGACACCCAATAGAGCACACCGTCCTTCTTCCACCAGACCCGCTCGACCTTGTCGGCCGTACCCACGATCGTGAACACTACCCCGTTGTACCGCACCTCAGCACCGGGACTCGCCACCGGAGCTTCGAGCCAGGTAGTAGCGGTCACGTTCAAGTATTCTTCCTTGAGCTTCACCGCTCCTGCCTTGCCTACGCCGGTGCTGCGATAGAGCATCACCACTGTGGGGCGCGTATCTCCGCCCACCTTGATGTCGTACATGTAGGCATAGGTCTTGCTGCGAGCGGCCAACCGGTAACCGTCGGGCACGTACGCTGGAGCCTCGATCGGGAAGGAGGCCATCTTGGCCACCTGCTTCCACATGGCGGCGTTGGGGATGGTGCCCGGCGTAGCATCTTTGGGGAATGAGGGCGCCGCTTCCGTGGTGGTCGTTCGAGGAGCAGCGGAGGTAGCGGTCGAGCTGTCGGTGACGACAGGCGCCGCTCCCGGCGGTGTGAGCAGCGTCTGCACGGCCGCATCCATATCCTTCTGCTTCCAGAACACAAGCGTGACCCCGCTGCTGATTTGGTTCATGCCCCGCAGCGCCACCTGCCTGATACGCCCTCCGTCCAACCTGACGCCCCACAAGGCGAGATCGATGAACTCGTTCGTGCCGATATCGGTGGTGACATTGTCGAAGAAGGAGCCCACGAGCCCCGGGACTTTGAGGCCCAGATCCCAGCCCATGGCCTGCTGGCGCAGAGCGTTCAAGAAGCGTTGTTGCCTCTCCATACGACCGAAGTCCGCGTTGTCGTCGTGGCGGAAGCGGACGTAGTCCAAGGCGTTGACGCCATCGAGCAACTGATACCCCGGCCCCAGTTCGATGTCCTCGTAGAGCCCCCCGTTATACGAGTAGGGACGGTCGACTTCCACATACACACCGCCCAACGTATCGGTCATCTGCGTGAAGGCTGCGAAGTCGACTTCCAGATAATGGTCTATGTCCACCCCGGTTATCTGCTGGATCGTCTTAATGGTAAGAGCCGCACCACCTTTAGCGAAGGCGTAGTTGAGTTTGCGCGTGCCGTACCCATCTACTTCGACCCTGAGGTCTCTAGGGAGAGAGAGCATGCTCATGAAGTTGTTGGCGGGATCCACGTGAAGAAGGATGATCGTGTCTGAACGAGAGCCGTCTATGGTGTCCGATCGGGTGTCCGAGCCCAATAGCAGGATGTTGGTGGCCTCGGGGGTATTGTCAGTCGTCGACGTCACCTGCAGGCTGGTGCTGGTGGGATCGTTCTTGAGAGCGTCCCGGACGTCCTGTGTCACACGATCGTTGGAGGCAGAGACCTTGGCATCCAACCACAGGTAGTAGCCGAGTGCCACGCCCCCCATGATGAGCAGCACCCCGGCGATCGAGCCCAGGGTGATCCAGAGCCACTTATGCCTGCTATTGCCTCTCACCGAGTGCACGTTGTATGGCTTGCCCTTCACTGCGCTTCTCCGTTATCGATGGTCATCATCGACGCGGCCACCTTGATCAGCTCGTCCGCGGACAGGTAGCTCATTATGGTATTCGATACCCAATACAGGACTCCGTCCTGCCTCCACCAGATGCGTTCTACCTGGTCGCGACCGCCTACGATGGTGTAGGTGGTGCCGTTGTACTCGAATCGCTCGCCTGGAGCGGCTGCGGGAGCATCCAACCAGGTGGTCTCCATGATGCCCAGGTACTCGGGTTGCGGCTCACCCTGCGACTGAAGTTGATAGACGACCTTGAGGCCCTTGGCGGTCCCGCTTCCCTTGTCGATATCGTATCCCGGACCCGTCCCGGGATTGCGATCGAAGTAGATGAAGTCCTGCGGCACATACCCCGGGGCCATGACCTTGAACGGCGTATCTGCGGCGATCTGATTCCACTCCGAGGCGTCTGGGATCGAGAGAGGATTGGTGACGAACTGTGATGAGTCCACGGCGAGTGAAGGAGCAGCGGCCGTAGTCACGGTGCCCTCCGTCGTTGCAGTACCCTCTTCCGCCGTCGAGGCCGTGCTTGTCGGGGTCGTCCCAGCACTCGCTGTCGGCGCGGTGACGAAATCCTCCAGCATCTGTCCGAGCACCTGTCGGTCGGTCACCACGTATGAGACGTTCTGACCGTCCTCCTCAAAGTCCGTGATATCACCGATGACCACCACTTGGCGTATCTGCCCCCCACCCAGACCGGTCACCGCCCAATAGGCCAAGTCACGCATCTCCTCGAACGATATCGTCGTCTTGATGTTGTCTGTCATGGCCGTGACTACGCTCGGGAGCTTCAGCCCCAGGTCCCACCTCATGGCCTGCTCACGCAGCGCGGACAGGTAGCGCTGCTGTCGCTGCTGTCGCCCGAAGTCGCTGTTGTTGTCCTTGCGGAAGCGCACGTAGTCGAGGCCGTTCTCCCCGTCGAGTTTCTGGTAGCCCGGGAGGATGTCGCACATCTCGTAATCTGGGTTCTCTTGCAGATAGTGCTTGTCGACATCGACATAGACCCCACCGACGGCTTCGGTCAGAGCTTTGAAGGCGTTGAAGTCGACCTCGAGATAGTGCGTGATGTCGACCCCTGTAAGCGTCTCAGCCGTCTTGATCGCCAGTTCCGCGCCACCCTTCGCGTAAGCGAAGTTGAGCTTCTGAGTGCCATAGCCGGGGACGTCCACCCTTAGGTCTCGCGGAAGCGAGAGCGTCGACAAGTAATTGTGGCCCGGATCGGCATGCACGAGGATCATAGTGTCGGATCGGATCATCTCCCAACCACGGTTGTCTATGCCGAGTACCAGGATGTTCATGGTCCCCTCGGGGGCTGGGAACAGGTTCAGAGCGGGATGCGCATCCAGTGCGGCCTCAAGGCCGGGGTCGTCGATCTGCGTGTTCTGCCACTTGGCATACAGCCAGAGATAGGAGCCACCTACAACCACACCCACCATCACGAGAAGTCCCACCAGGGCAAACAGCAGGCGCCGCCGCCTGCGCCTGAGCAGCCGCTCTATCTTGTAGACACTGTAGGGTGCGTAGCTCACTGACAAGCTCCTAGACCAGGTCGGGGAGAGATTCTACCGCGGTCACTCATGAGTGCCAAAACCAAGACTACTGGCAAGAACCCTCTTCACCGCTCGTTCTCCGGACGTCTGCACCGAGAGCATTCAGCTTCTCTTCAAAGCGCTCGTACCCTCGGTCGATATGATAGATCTCACGAAGTTCGGTGGATCCTTCGGCCACGAGCCCTGCCAGCGCGAGCGCCGCGCCTGCTCTCAGGTCTGGACACCGGACGATAGCACCCGTGAGCGAGCGCCCACCGTTGACCACTGCGTGGCTGCCATCCACTCTTATGTCGGCGCCCAGCCGGACGAGCTCGTCGACGAAGCCGAAGCGGTTCTCGAACACGTTCTCAGTGACGACCGATACCCCGTCCGCAATCGAGAGCAGCACCATCATCTGGGCCTGCAGGTCGGTGGGAAACCCCGGGAACGGCAAGGTGGCAACGTCAGTCGCCCTCAACGTATCGACCGTCCCGCTGGCCTTGATGCTATGCGTATCCTCGTGCACCTGAACCCCTACTGATCGCAGCTTTGAGAGGAACAGATCGAGCACATGCGGCATGATTCCCGTGACCCGTACCTCGCCTCCTGTGACGGCCGCCGCTATCAGGAACGTTCCGGCTTCTATGCGGTCGCCCAGTACCCTATGCTCTGCGGGATGCATCTCCTTGACCCCATGGATCCGGACTGTGGAGGTCCCCGCGCCTTCTATCTGTGCGCCCATGCTCATCAAGAACTTGCACAGGTCGATGATCTCCGGCTCCCGAGCCACGTTCTCCAAGGTGCTGGTGCCTTCGGCCAGCACCGCTGCCATGAGCAGATTCTCCGTCGCGCCCACGCTCGGATAGTCCAGAAATAGGTCTGTAGCCCGTAGTCTGGGCGCGACGACCTCGACGAAACCGTGTCCGGACCGCACTTCGGCCCCCATCGCAGCCAGCCCGGCCAGATGGATATCGATCTTGCGGGGTCCAAGATTGCACCCCCCGGGCATGGCGACCTTGGCCCGGCCGAAGCGGGCGACCAAAGGACCCATGATCTGGATAGAAGCCCGCATGCGCTGGACCAGGTCGTACGGAGCCACCTGCGATTCGACCTCTGAAGTGTCCACGGTGAGCGTGCCGTCAGCGAACTCGACGGCCGCGCCCAAGTGCTCCAGCACCTCTTTCATGACGTGGACGTCGTCGATATCGGGGACATTGCTGAGGACGCTCACGCCCGAGCCGAGCAGAGAGGCTGCCATGAGTTTGAGGGCCGAGTTCTTGGCCCCCGAGACCGCCACTTCTCCGGCTAGGCGGCGGCCGCCACTTACCACAAGGCGAGGCTCATCCCCCATAGCTGTACCCACCGTCATTCTTCGAGTCTTCCGGCCACCCTCAGACGGTTCTGTGCTCGCTTGAACGCCAGTTGTTCACGATACGGGTCGACATCTTCTCCCTCAGGAACCGTGCCGGCATGATACATCTCGAGGCGCTGGGTGGCACGTTCCATCGCCTTCTTCACGAGGTCGATGTCGATGTCGGATGCCTCTTGAGCCGAGTCGGCCAACACGACGACGCTGTTAGCCTGCACCTTCACGAAACCATCGGCCACGGCGAACTCGAGCCACTTGCCGTCCAGCAGTTGCGCGCGCATCCGTCCGATGGCCAGTTGGGCCACCAACGGGGCATGCCCTGGGAGTACGCCCATCTCACCGGTGACGGCGGGCAGGATGACCTGCGCTACATCACCCTCGAACACGGGCCCCCGGGGGGCGAACACCTCAAGGTGGAGCGGACTATCGGATCCCTGGCTCACGACTGGGCAACTTCCTCGTTCTGCCCGGTATCAGCGCCCGCGCTGCTGATCTGCGCCGCCGCGGCGACCACGTCGTCGATGCTCCCCTGATACTTGAATGCCTGCTCCGGCAGATGGTCGTGCTTGCCCTCGATGATCTCCTTGAAGCTCCGCACCGTCTCACTGAGCGGCACGAACTTGCCCTCCATGCCCGTGAACTGCTCCGCGACTGCGAAGGGCTGCGAAAGGAACTGCTGGATGCGACGAGCGCGACGTACGGTGACCTTGTCTTCGTCGGACAGTTCGTCCATGCCGAGGATGGCTATGATGTCGCGCAGGTCCTTATAGCGCTGCAGGATCTCCTGCACCCTGATGGCCACATCATAGTGCTCGTCGCCGACCACCTCGCGGGTGAGCGCACGGCTGGTCGAGTCGAGCGGATCGACTGCCGGGTAGATGCCCATCTCAGAGATGGCTCGGCTCAGCACCGTGGTGGCATCCAGGTGAGCGAAGGTGCCCGCGGGAGCCGGGTCGGTGAGGTCGTCAGCCGGCACGTAGATAGCCTGCACCGAGGTCACCGAGCCATTGCGCGTGGAGGTGATGCGTTCTTGCAGTTCGCCCATCTCGGAGCTTAGTGTGGGCTGATATCCCACAGCGGAAGGCATGCGTCCGAGAAGAGCCGACACTTCCGAGCCCGCCTGGACGAAGCGGAAGATGTTGTCTATGAAGAGGAGCACGTCTTGGCCCTGCACATCACGGAAGTACTCCGCCATGGTGAGTGCCGAAAGACCAACGCGCAGACGGGCGCCGGGCGGCTCGTTCATCTGCCCGAAGACCATCGCCGTCTTGTTGATGACGCCCGACTCTGTCATTTCCAGATAGAGGTCGTTACCCTCGCGTGTACGCTCGCCCACGCCTGAGAAGACCGAGATACCGCCGTGATGGGTGGCGATGGCGTGGATGAGCTCCAGGATGACGACGGTCTTGCCCACGCCGGCGCCGCCGAACAGGCCCACCTTGCCCCCCTTGACGTACGGGGCCAGCAGGTCGATGACCTTGATACCGGTCTCCAGGACCTCAGTCGTAGACTCGAGCTCTTCGAATTCAGGCGCCGGCCGGTGGATAGGCCAACGCTCCACATCTTTGGGTAGGGGCTCGCCTTCATCTATGGGTTCACCCAAGAGATTGAAAAGCCGACCCAAAGTGTCCTGACCCACTGGAACCTTGATGTAATCCCCGGTATCTACCACTTCCATGCCGCGCGCCAGGCCATCGGTGGAATCCATAGCCACGGCACGCACCTTGTTGTCGCCTAGGTGCTGCTGCACCTCCGCCACCAGGTGTATCTTGCCGCCCTGCGTCTCAGCGTCGATCTCCAGGGCGTTGTAGATGGCAGGTAGCGACTCCGCCGTGAACTCCACGTCGAGAACCGGACCGATGATCTCCACGATCTTGCCTTTGTTCATCGTCTGTAAACTCGTCCTTTCTTGAGGCCCGTGAGCCCTCTAGCCGGAAAGCGCGTCGGCGCCACCCACCACTTCCAAGATCTCTTGGGTGATGGAGGCCTGGCGCACCCGGTTCATTGCCAGGGTCAGATCGTCGATCATCTCGTCCGCGGCCTCAGAAGCCGCGCGCATTGCCGTCATGCGCGCTCCGTGCTCACTGGCCATGCTTTCGAGTATCGCCCGGTAGATGGTCATCTCCACGTATGAAGGCAGAAGATCCGCCAGTATGTCCTCGGCTGAAGGCTCCATGATGAAGTCGACTCGCAGCTCGCTGTCTTCGCCGATCGGACAGTAGTCCTCCATGATCTCCTCTTGGATGGGGAGTATCACTTGATCGGTCACGAACTGCTCGACGGGGCTCTTGTAGCTGTTGAAGACCAGGTGCACCCGGTCGATCACGTCGTTCTCGTATCGCCGGATGACCCCGTTGGTCAGCGCCTGGGCTTCCAGGTAGGCGGTGCGGTCGGTGACGTCCAGATAGGCCTTGTCCAAGCGGTACTTCTGAAAGCGCACCGTGCTGGCGCCCTTGCGCCCCATGACCACCAGATCGCTGTCCACTCCTTGTGCCTTGTAGGAGTCGACCAACTCCAGGGCCCTGCGGATGATGTTGGAGTTGAAGGCCCCGCACAGACCCCGGTCGGCGGTGAGCGCGATTATCGCCACCTTCTTCACCTGCGCATGCTCGCTGAGCAGAGACTGTCTGCTCAGGTCGACCTGGAGGTAGCGCGCCAGCTGCCCGATGAACTCAAGCATATGGAGCGCGTAGGGCCGCAGATGCTCAATGCGTATCTGGGCGCGCCGCAGGCGCGCCGCAGCGACCATCTCCATGGCCTTGGTGATCTTGCTCGTGTTGTGTACCGACGCGATCCGACGGCGTATGTCTCTCTGCGAAGCCATATCTGTCTAGACGGTACCCTTGTCGGCGGACCACATCTGCTTGAAGGCCGTCACGGCCTTGCTCAGCTTCTCTTCGTTCTCGGAGCTCAGATCCTTGGTCATGGCAATGTCGGCCCCGATCTCCGGATGCTGCTGTCCGAGGAAGTCCCTCAACTCCGCGTTGAACTTCGACATGTCCGACACGGGAACGTCATCCGCAAAACCCTTAGTGGCGGCGTAGATTATCATCACCTGCTCCTGGACGGGCCACGGCAGGTACTGCGGCTGATTCAGCGTGGCCACCAACCGCTCACCGCGAGCCAGGGTCTTCTGGGTCTCCTGATCGAGCTCAGAGCCAAACTTGGCGAACGCTTCGAGTTCACGGAACTGCGAAAGGTCCAAGCGCAGGGAGCCGGCCACCTTTTTCATGGCCTTGATCTGCGCGTTGCCACCCACTCGAGACACAGAGATACCGACGTTGATAGCGGGGCGGATGCCCGAGTAGAACAGGTCGCCCTCCAAGAATATCTGTCCGTCGGTGATGGAGATGACGTTCGTCGGGATGTAGGCCGAGACGTCGCCCGCCTGCGTCTCGATGACCGGCAAAGCGGTGAGCGAGCCCCCGCCCAGCTTGTCGCTGAGCTTGCAGGCCCTCTCCAGGAGACGGCTATGCAGGTAGAAGATGTCGCCCGGGAAGGCCTCGCGGCCCGGCGGCCGTCTGAGCAGCAGCGACATCTGCCGGTAGGCATCCGCCTGCTTGCTGAGGTCGTCATAGATGCACAGGGCATGCCGCCCCGAGTAGGTGAAGTACTCGCCCATGGCCGCGCCGGCGTATGGGGCGATATAGCGCAGCGGGGCGCCGACGGAGGCCGGGGCCATCACCACGATGGTGTAATCCATGGCGCCGTGCTCCTCGAGCTTCGCCACCAGACCAGCCACGGTGGAGGCCTTCTGGCCGATCGCCACGTAGATGCAGACGACGTCCTGGCCCTTCTGGCTGATGATGGTGTCCAGTGCGATAGCCGTCTTGCCCGTGCCCCGGTCGCCGATGATGAGCTCGCGCTGACCGCGACCGATGGGGATCATGGAGTCGATGGCCTTGATGCCCGTCTGCAGAGGCTCCTTCACGGGCTGTCGACCGATGACGCCTGGGGCCTTGAACTCGACCGGCCGGCGCTCGGTGGTCTCGATGGGACCTTTGTCATCCAAGGGGTCTCCCAGCGGATTGACGACCCGGCCTATCAAGGCTTCACCGACCGGGACGTCGATGACCTTGCCGGTCCGCTTCACCAGGTCACCCTCCTTGATGAGGGTATCCTCGCCCATCAGCACGACGCCGACAGAATCCTCTTCCAGGTTCAGCACCAGACCTCGGACGCCGTGGGGCAATTCCACCATCTCTGAGGCGACGGCGTTCTCCAACCCCTGGATGCGGGCCACGCCGTCACCCACCTGCACGACCGTGCCCACTTCCTGGATGTCGACGCCAGCCTCGTAACGCTGGATACGCGACTTAAGAACGCTCGTAATCTCCTCAGGACGCAGCTTCAACTTCGGCCTCCAAGCTAGCCATAGGGGTGATCAACATCTCCCGTAGTTGCTCCAATCGGTGGCGGACGCTGGCGTCGGCGACCCTGTCACCGATGCGCAGCTTGAGGCCACCCAGAATCTCTCGGTCCACCTTCAGAGTCAGCTCCACCGTCTTCTTGAGCGAGGCTTCGACCTTCTGCCGCAGCGCCTTCTGAATATCCTCGGTCAGGGGGATGGCCGAGACGACCTCCACATGAACGAGACCCTGCGCCTCCTCCACTAGCGCGACGAACGCCCGGTAGGTCGCCGGGATCTCGTCTTCGCGGTTCTTGTCCACCATCAGGCGGAGCAGGTTACGCATCAGTCCGTCCCCACCCTCGGTGAGCTCCATGAGCACTTTGCTCTTGTCGAGGTCGGAGATCTCATCGGCCGCCAAGAGTTGTCTGAGTTCGATGGAGGAGTCCATGGCCTGGATGAACTCACCCAGGTCGCGGCGCACCTCAGCGACCCGCCCTTCTTCCTGGGCGGCTTCGTACAGGGCCGTGGCGTAGACTCGTGCGACCTTGTTCTCACTCACCAGCTTCTAAGCCTTCTCTCCACTAGTTCTCGCTGACCTTGCTCAGGTCTATCTCGTTTATCGCCTCTTGTATGAGACGCAGTTGGTCGTCGCCCGAAAGCCCGGTACGGGCTACCTTGGCCGTGGCGGCTATAGTCAAGTCCGCCACCTCTTCGCGGATCTTCTGCAGGGCCTGGTTGGTGTCGCGCTCGATCTGCTGCCGGGCCTTGACAAGCGTGGCCTCGGCCTCGGTACGAGCCCTTTCCGAAGCCTCTGCCTTGGTGCTCTCTCCCGCCTTGCGCGCACGGTCCAGGATCTCCGATGCCTCTTCTCGAGCCTCTGCAAGTTGCTGCCTGTAGTCTTGCAGCAGGCCTTCCGCATCCGCGCGCAGCTTCTCCGCATCCTTGATGGCTTCGTTGATGGAGTCTTGTCTCGCCTTGGCCATGTTCATGAGTGGCGTGTAGGCGAACTTGTAGAGTGCACCCACCAGCGTCAAGAACGTGATGAGCGACCACAGAAAGAGTCCCAGATCTGCTGAAAATATGTTCATTGCTACCTACGGATCCTTATGTCACGACTTTGCGTGATACATCGCCTCGATATCCCGCATCAAGCCACGAAGAGCAGGATGATCGAGATTACGAATGCGTACAGTGTGAGCGCCTCGGTCATACCGGCGCCGATAAGCATGGCGGTACGGATGTCGCCCGCGGCCTCGGGCTGCCGGGCGATGGCCTCAGTGGCCCGGCCGGTGAGATAGCCGATGCCGATGCCGGGTCCGATCGCGGCGAGGCCGATGCCCAATCCGGCGGCTAGCATTTTTGCAGTTTCAGCGTCCAAGGTGACCTCCTTAGGTCTAGTCTGACCGATACCCGGCCTAGTGTCCTGCGTAGATAGCGCCCTCGATGTACAGCACCGAGAGGAGCGAGAAGATGTATGCCTGCAGCAACGCCACAAAGATCTCGAAGCCCATCATGATCACCACGAATATGCCGGAGGGCAAGAAGACGAACCAACTGCCGAACTCCAGGATCAGGCCCAGCATCACCAGGATCACCAGATGCCCAGCTAGGGTGTTGCCGAAGAGTCGAACGGAGAGCGAGACCGGACGGAACAACTCACCCACGGCATGGACCGTGAAGAAGATACCGTTGAGGGGCACCGCGAGCACCTTGGGGACTCCGGGCGGCAGGAGCCATGACTTCAGGTATCCACCCACGCCATGGTTCTTCACGCCTAGGTATTGCGTCATGAAGAACACCACGATGGCTATCGAAGCGGTGACGTTGATGTTGGCTGTGGGCAGATACGGCTTCATGTGCCAGGGCTTGGGGATGAGGCCGACCAAGTTGGTGACCAGGATGAACACGAAGATGGTGAGCACCAGGTAGTAGTACTTCTTGCCCTTCTCGCCTATCTGCCCGGTCAGATGCCCTCGGCCAAAGCTCACTAGGGACTCCGCGAAGCTCTGAAGCAATCCCGGGCGATTCTTCATGCGTCTACTCGCGATGAAGAAGAGGAGAAACACCAAGATGGCCGACACCCACACATAGATCACGGCGTTGGTGATAGACATATCGAAGGGCCCGACTTTAGGAAGAGAGACGATGACCTGAGGGGTCAACTCCTCATGGAGGACCTCGACGACTTTGCTTGTCGATTCTTCAGCCAGCACCTAGGCTCCGTTCGAGTCCTTATTCGCGGAATTCGCCTTCTTGACCTGCGCAGTCATGATCCACGCCTGCAGCGCGGTGAAGACCACTGCGAAGGCCACCAACAACGCCAAGAGATTGAGCTCGGTATAGACGGCGATGGGGATGACCACCGCGGCCACCAGAGCCAACCTGACCAGCATACTGACGACCATGAGCAAGGGGGCCAGTTTGTTGGAGGACTTGGTCACGCGCACCTGGATCCAGTAACCGATGCCGACGAAAGCAGCCGCCAGGCCTACCCCCACCGCTACCGATATCAACGCTGTGCTCAGAACTCTCTCCTGTCCAACCTGTCGGTCCGCTACGACGAGCCCTTGTCCGTCTCCTCGTCATCATCCTTCGCGCCCTTGCGAGTCCGTCGGTGTGACGAATCACCCGACAGTATCAGCACCAAGTAAGTGAAACCTAGGCCAAAACCTACGAACACTCCGGCCACCATGAGCCACGGCCTCGTATCCAGCCACTTGTCCAGCCAGTAGCCCGCGACCATGAACAGCACCACCAGGGCGACAAGCATGAAGCCCGTACCACTGGAAGCCCCGGATCCGCGCTCGAGATCCTTACTCACACGTGGACCCGCTGCATTATAGAACGCCCGCTCATGACCTTCAACCGGAAATGGTATTCACTATTCGCCTGGTGTTCACGCCGATTACTCTGTCTGATCTGTGCGGACCAATCTTGTACCGGCCTCTTTGAACAGCTCCATGGAGAGTTCATCGGGATACGAGCCCTGGAAATGAACTGCAACGATGCCGGCGTTGATCAGAGTCTTCGCACAGGTGACGCACGGCTGCAGAGTAACGAACATCTCCGCTCCTGCGACGGCAACACCGTGATAAGCCGCCTGGATGATCGCGTTCTGCTCAGCGTGCAGCCCCCGGCAGAGCTCTTGGCGCTCGCCCGAAGGGATACCCAGTTGCTCACGCAGACATCCCCGGTCTTCGCAGTGGACTATGCCCCTGGGGACGCCGTTGTAGCCGGTAGCCAGGATCTGCTTGTTCTTCACCAGCACCGCCCCGACATGCCTGCGCAGGCATGTGGACCGAGTGGCGACCACCTCGGCTATCTGCATGAAGTACTCTTCCCAGCTGGGTCGGGTCGGCCACACCGGGAGTCCGGGGGTATCCTCGCGACCGGCCATCAAGCGTTCAGGTCCGCGTACAAGGGAAAGGACGCCGCCAGTGAGCGGCTGCGCTCCAGTAGCCTGGCCAGATCGGCGTCAGTGGTCTCCGGCGCCAGCGTCTGCAGGATGATCTGCCCCACTTCACGCATCTCGTCTGGTCCGAAGCCACGAGTGGTCATGGCCGGGGTGCCTAGACGTAGCCCGGAGGTGATGGTTGGCTTGCGCTGATCGTGCGGCACAGCGTTCTTGTTGGCAGTGATGCCCACGCAGCCCAAGAGCTCCTGAGCTCGCGCCCCGGTCATCTCACTGTCGGTGAAGTCCACCAGCAGCAGATGATTGTCGGTTCCGCCGGACACGAGCTTCATCCCGCCGACCATCAGCGTCTCTGCGAGTACGCGCGCATTCTCCACGGTCGCTCGCTGCTTCGTCTTGAAGTCGTCGGTCGCAGCCTGCAAGAAGCATACGGCTTTGCCCGCTATCACGTGCTCCAGCGGGCCCCCCTGCAACCCCGGGAAGACCGACTTGTCGAGAGCCTTCGCGTCTGGCAGCAGGCAGAAAGCGGCGCCACCCCGCGGGCCGGCCAGTGTCTTGTGGGTGGTGGTGGTGACCCACTGGCTGTGCGGGAAGGGAGATGGGTGCACACCTGCCGCCACCAGGCCGGCGATGTGAGCCATATCTACCATCAGCTGTGCGCCGACCTCGTCGGCGACGGCCCTGAAGGCTGCAAAATCGATGGTGCGAGCGTAGGCGCTTGCACCGGCCACCATGAGCTTCGGCTGGGTCCGTTTGGCCTGTGTCCGCACTTCGTTCATGTCGATACGACCAGTCTCACGGTCCACGCCGTAGTGATGGAAGTGGTAGGTGCGGCCGGAGAAGTTCACCGACAGCCCGTGCGTCAGGTGACCACCGTGCGAGAGGTTCATCGAAAGGACGCTGTCCCCCGGTTGAAGCGCGGTGAAGTAGACCGCTTGGTTCGCCGTGGATCCCGAGTGCGGCTGGACGTTGGCGTGCTCCGCCCCGTACAGAGCCTTGGCCCTCTCGATCGCGAGGGTCTCGACACTATCCACTATCTCGCAGCCGCCGTAGTAGCGCGCCCCGGCATAACCCTCGGCGTACTTGTTCGTGAGTACGCTTCCCACCGCCTGAAGCACTGCCATTGAAGTGAAGTTCTCAGATGCGATGAGCTCGATGTTGCGCTGCTGTCGACCCAGTTCCTGCTCGATCAAGCCGGCGATCACCGGATCGACCTGCTCGAGCGGCAGGTCGGCGTAGCTCGTCTTGCGGGAAACGCTCTTCAACTTAGGTGGCCTCCTGATCAGATGCCAGCGAGCGGCCGAGCCGCCCGCTGGCTACTTGGACGTACTTCTGTACCCACCGCGCATCATCTGCAGACGCTTGGCGTACTTGCCCCCCAGAAACTCTGTGGCCAACCACGTGCGCAGCACTTCGACGGCCAGATCTCGCCCGAGCACCCGGCCTCCGAGACACAGGATGTTGGCGTCATTGTGCTGGCGCGCCATCTTGGCCGAGTAGCACTCGCTGACGGTCACGGCACGAACGTCTGGGTATCTGTTTGCAGCGAGCGCCATACCCAAGCCGGTGCCGCACACCAGCACTCCCGCGTCGAACGTCCCTTCACTGACGTCCTGTGCCACCCGGTTCGCATACAGCGTGAAGTCGGTGCGCTCGGCGCTGTCAGTGCCCACGTCCGACACCTCGTGGCCGGCAGCGGCCAACTCCTTGATCAGGACCTCTTTGAGAACGAACCCGGCGTGGTCACAGCCAAACCCGTACCGCATCGACGACCTCCTCCAAGCCTGGGGCCAAGGATATCAGATGCGGTCCCCAGCCCAGCGCGCCTCAGGTCGCCTGGGCGACCACCCGCCACTCGGTCCTCTCCCTCACTCACGCGAGCGCGGCGATGCTCTCGAGGACCTGCTTTTCCGGCACCGCCCCGACCCTCAGCACCACGGGCGGACCGCCGTCGCTGAGCGGTCGCAGATCGACCACCGTCGACGCCAGCCCGGCTATCTGCCCCGTCCCGGCACCCCCGCCGGGACCACCACCCCTGTCCGCGGATGAGGCCGCGTCGAAGGCCACCGAGCAGTGCGCAAGCACGGCCGGGGCTACGTCCTTCAAGGTGGCGGCGTCGCGCCCGCCAGTCAGATTGGCGCTCGTGGCCGCAAGCGGAGTGCCTAGTGATGCGATCAGGCTGAGAAGGCCGGGCGCGTCGGGCACTCGGACTCCAAGCGAATCGGCGGTACCGACCAATGGAGCCCTTGGCACTTCTGTGGTGACTACGAACGTATATGGTCCCGGCAGCAGACCCCGCATGACACGGCACGCCATCGGATCCAGGTGAGGCAGAGCGCGCTCGACTTCGTCCACCGAAGCGAACAATACGGCCACTGTCTGTTCTTGAGCGCGCCCTTTGGCCAAGAAGAGGGCGCGCACCCCTGCCGCACTATCCCACCGAGCCGCCAGGCCGTAGACCGTGTCTGTGGGCACCCCGACGATCGCGCTCTCCTGCAGCGCGCTACGGACCGCCGCAAACTGCCTTTCATCCGACCCGTCGATGCGCAAGGTGGCGGCGCCCGGCATAGTCGCCTCCACGATACGGTCCTTGCCGGACATGTCCTTGTGCACATCCACTAGGGCGAAGCCGGCGTCCCTCGCCAGGCCTTCCACCTCGGTGACCTGCCGGTCGCCCACCTCAAGCAGCAGACTGCCGCCAGGCCCCAGCACCCTCACCGCCTCCTTCAGCAGTCTTGCGATGACGGCCAGGCCATCAGGGCCGGCCTCCAAAGCCGCGACCGGCTCGTACAGACGGATGTCGGGCTCCAAGGTGCCCATATCATCCGACGCCACATATGGCGGATTGCTGACCACTAGGTGGAGGCTGCTGTCGGACACGCCGGCGAGAAGGTCGGACAGGGACAGCTCGACCGAGTCCTCGAGGCCCAGCTTCTTGGCGTTGGCTTCCGCCACCGCCAACGCCGCAGGACTGGTGTCGATGGCGAGGACGCGGACGCCCGCCTCCTGGGCCAGGCTGAGTGCGATAGCCCCGCTGCCCGTGCCTACGTCGGCCACGAGGGGCTGCGTATCTAACTCTGACGTTGAGGTTGAGTCTGTGCGATCGAGGCCGTCCAAGAGGGGCCGCCGGCGCAGAAGGCTTAGCGCGACTTCCACCAGCTCCTCGGTCTCAGGGCGCGGTATGAGCACCGCGGGCCCGACCTCCAACACCAGATGCCTGAAGTATGCGCGGCCCAGAATGTAGGCCACCGGCTCACGCGCGGCACGCCGGGCCACCAAGGCGCGGTAGGCGGCCACTTCTGAGGGGGACAGCGGCCTGTCGAACTGTGTGTAGAGCTCAATACGTTCCAGGCCTAGGGTCTCAGCCAACAGGAGTTCGGCGTCGAGCCGTGCCGAAGCGGAGCCTTTCTCACTTAGGTAGGAGCTCGCAGTCTCGAGCAGCTTGCCTATCGTCCACTGTTCCGCTGGGGCTGCCACGGCAGGATCCTTGTGGTCTCGGGGTTCAGACGGTGATCAGATGGTGGCTTGAGCCAGCTGCTCTGCCCGGTACTGAGCCTGCAATGCCTCGGTGAACTCGTCCAGCTCTCCCTGAAGTACGGCCTCCAGTCGGTGGGAGGTGAGACCCACCCGGTGGTCGGTGATCCGGCCCTGTGGGAAGTTGTAGGTGCGGATCTTCTGTGCCCTATCTCCGGTGCCCACCTGGCTGCGGCGTTCGGCCGCCAGCTTGGCGTTCTGTTCAGCCTGCATCATGTCGTACAGCCGCGCCCGCAGGATGCGGAAAGCCCGCTCTTTGTTCTGCAGTTGCGACTTCTCGTCTTGGCAGGAGACCACCATGCCCGTGGGGATATGCGTTAGCCTGACCGCGGAGTCGGTGGTGTTGACCGACTGTCCCCCCGGTCCGGTCGATCGATATACATCCACACGCACTTCGTTGGGGGCGATAGTCACTTCGACGTCTTCGGCCTCGGGGAGCACTGCCACGGTGACGGTCGAGGTGTGGATGCGTCCGGTGGACTCGGTCACCGGCACCCGCTGGACCCTGTGCACTCCCGACTCATACTTCAGCGCCCCGAATGCACCCTTGCCCTTGACTTCGAAGATCACTTCTTTGATGCCACCCAGCGTGGCTTCCGTGGTCGAGAGTATCTCAGTCTTGAAGCGGAGACGCTCCGCGTAGCGCATGATCATCCTCTGGATCTCGGTGCCAAACAGAGAGGCTTCGTCGCCGCCCGCGCCCGCGCGCACCTCGACGATGGCGTTCTTGTCGTCCCTGGGGTCCTTCTCCAGGACGGTGACGCGGATCTTCTGCTCCAACGCCTCGAGCCTCGCGCGCGCAGTCTCCCTCTCCTCGACCAAGAACTCCTTCATGTCAGGTTCGAGACCGCCTTCGTCCAACATGGCCTCAGCTTCGGAGACCGACGCCCGCGCCTGCTGGTACGCCACCGCCAGCTCGTGCGCCTCCTGCAGATCCGCATGGGCCTTGGCCACCTCCGTGTACCGAGACTGGTCGCCGAGTACGTCCGGGTTGGCCAGGTCCTGGGTCAGAGCCTGGTACTTGTCCTCTATCTCCTGCGCCAAGCGCTCGATCATGCCTCGGCCACCGCCTCCTTGAGCTCCTTCTGTCTGGCCGCATCGAGGGCCATCGCTTCCTCCAGAGCCGCCGCGGCCACTTCCAGTTGATCGGGCGACGGCTCGCGCGTCGTCAGCCGCTGGAGCTGAAGCCCCGGCCACAGAAGGATGCGCGCCAAGAAGCCATTAGGGTGCCTGCCAAGCCACTTTATGCCCACTTCATAAGAGATGCCGATTATCAAAGGAATCCCCACGATCCGTGAGAGTATCAGCCAGGGCAGGCTGGGCTTCCCCACAAAAGAGAAGACCAAGATAGAGACGACCATGACTGTAAGCAGGAACCCGGTGCCGCAACGCGGATGCATGGGTGAGTACTCCGCCGCGCGTTTGGCGTCGGCCCGCCCGTAGGCTTCGTAGGCATGTATGACCTTGTGCTCGGCGCCATGGTACTGAAACACCCGCCGCAGGTCGGGGATCAGCGATATCCCCACGATGTAGACCAGAAAGACCGCGATACGGATGAGACCCTCTACCAGGTTGAACACGAAGGGGTTGTGGAACGTCTCTTCGAAGTGCTTCACCACCACCAAGGGGACCACTATGAAGAGTCCGACGGCAAGGGCGACAGCCACGGTCACCGTCAAGGCCAGTTCCTTCCAACCGAACCCGGGCGCCGGCTTCTCCCCGCCCTCCGCTGGCTCCTCGCCGGCCGCGGCTTCGAGACCTACATTGGCGGCTATGCCCATGGCCTTCACGCCTAGCCGGAGAGACTCAAACAGCGCGACCATGCCCCTGATGACGGGCCATTTCAGCCAGCGACGCCGGTCTCCGGCGGGCGTCAGAGGATAGGAGAAGCGGGCTATGCCGCCGGACGGCCGACGCACGGCGAGCCCCCACGAGTAGCGCCCCCGCATCATGACGCCCTCCATTACGGCCTGACCGCCGAACACATTCTCCCACTGGCAGCATTCCTCCCCTGGCGGACTACCGTTGGAGGTCTCGTCGGTGATGGGCTCCGCGGTCACCGGCATCACCCTTGCTCGGCCACGGACCCGAGCAAGTCCATCGCCAGCACCTCTTCCTCCGTCCACGGCTGGCCGCAGGTCATCTTGCCCTCGGGACACTTGCTCGTCATGCAGGCCGGACCCGTATTCTCGAAGAGCAAGGGTGCGACTGAGATGGCCAGCCCGCGCATAGCCCACGCCAAACGGTTGATCTCCCATTGCGCACGACGACAGCACCGCAGCGAAAAGAAGTGTCGGAGTTCGCGCGCGTTCATCGTCACCACTATCTTGGTCTCGGCAGCATTAGGAAGCACGAAACGTGCGTCCTCGCACACCGACTCGTTGCTGCCACCCTCGGCCAGCCCCAGCTCCACCAGCTTCTCGTACGCGGCGCGCGCGTTCTCCATCGCCTCGACGAAGACCTCCTGAGCCGCGGCGTGCCCGGCGATCTTGGGCGGGATGATGAAAGCCTCGTCGGAGGAGAAGCGCACGTAGCGCTGCGACTGCTGGCTATACGACGCCACCCTGTGACGCACCAGTTGGTGGGAACAGGCCCTGGATATGCCCTCCACCGCGAAGGTGAAGCTGGCGTGCTCCAGAGCGCTGTGATGTCCGGACCGCACCAAACCGCGCACCAGACGAGCCACGTCCTCATCTGACATCGCGGTCTTGAGTTCGGCGGCTCCTATTGGCGCGTAGCAGAGACGCCCGGCCGCGGCCACGGCCCGTTCGGGCGAGGGGGTGTACTGAAGAAGCGTTACCTGAAGAGCAGCAGGCATCAGCGTCTACGCTCTCCGCCTCGTGCTACTTGCTCGGTTCGGACCGACGGTACTTCTTGTTGAATCTCTCTACCCGACCGGCGGTGTCGACCAGCTTCTGCTTACCCGTATAGAACGGGTGGCAGGCAGAGCAGACCTCGACCTTTATCTCAGCCAAGGTCGACTTAGTGTCGAAGGTCTCGCCACATGAGCAGGTTACTTTGCAGTCCTGGTAGTTGGGATGAATTTCGTCCTTCAAGGTGCCTCCGTTATGACTACCCGCAGCTTATCAAGCTAGGAAAGAGGGCATATGTTACCACGGCTCACCAGTCCGAAGTCTCCCCAGGCCGTACAGACTCTATCTGATTCAGTGCCTGCTGGGCACGCAGGATCACGGTCTCAGCCGGAGCCGACTCTCCCAGTGCTCCTGTCACCGGCTCGATATCCTTCGCGATCGAGGGCCTGTTGCAGACAAGGTCGTGCAGGATGTGATGGACAGCACGCCTCAGGTCGGTGGAGTCAGGGGCATCGACAAGCTTGCCCAGCACCGCGGGAACGCATGACGGCCCGATTTTGATCAAGCCCATCGAAGCGATCCAGCGCATGTCAGACTCACGATCCGAAAGCAAGATGACGAGGGTGTCAGTAGTGCTCGGGTCGGCTATGGCGGCCAAGGTCCTGGCGGCTTCCCACCGGGTGTGTTTGTGCCGGCTATCAAGAAGGTCCAACAGCGGCGGAACGGCCTTAGATCCCTCAAGCACAAGGGCGACGCGGGCCCTGCCGCGCACCATGCCATCGCGAGAGGACAACTCTTCGACAAGCTCCTCCAGGGCCATCTCGTACATTTCGACTCCGTTCACTAGGGACTTCCCGTCAAACACCGCTAGTGTGGCGGCGCCACGGACATACTAGGTGGATACCCGGTTCCGCCGGCGCTCATGCCCGCCCCCGAGCACGCCTCAGCCCTGGCGAGCTGCCTTGCGAGCCACCTCCAGCACTTCGGGCCTGCTGGACACCTCCTGACTCTCCCAGGCCAGGCGGGCCTCCCTCAAGGCCCTGCCCAGTGCGGGACCGCTCTCCAAGTCCAGCTCCCGCATCAGTGCTTCGCCGTCGATGGGCAGAGGAGCTGATCCACCACGCGCCCGGTCGACGGCGAGTGCCATCAATCGCTGCGCAGCGCCCTTGAGTTCCGACCTACCGCCGTCCGGCGTGTTGGGCCATGTCGCCGACGCCTCCGCGGCGGCGACCAAGACCACCTCCGGCTCCCAGGGCGCGGCCTCCCACAGGTAGAGCACCGCCTCCCTGCCGACCGGCGTGCTACCGGACAGCAGCCCCGTGATCGTACCAGGGCCCCGCTGCGCACCGGACCCTGAGCTGATGGCTGAGCACCGCGCCACGGCCGTGAGCAGCGATGCGAACGCGCTGGACAGCTTGAGACGCCGGCCAACCGTGCGAACTTGGTCGACGCCAAGCTCGGCAGTGAGTGCCGCCAACCGCAAGGCCACCGGTCTGCTTACCGCTCCGTCCACGGGTTCACACAGGCGCTCCTTCCAGAATCCGGCCGCCTCCGGGTACCAGCCGGCGGGATCGTCCATCATGTCGTCCAACGCGTTCATGGAGGCAAGCGCACGGGTAGTGCGGTCCGCTTCTGAGCCGAAGCCCGCGTGGGCCAGCTCCGGGAGCATCACTCCCAGCAGCCCCAGCCTCTCCCACAGTCGCACGGCGTCGACGGAGCGCCCGACACTCAGGGTGATGCAGACCTCGTTCATGATCCGTTCCACGGCCGCATCCATCAGCCTCGTCGCCTGCGCCTTGATCATGCCGGACAGCGCGTCATCCGGCTCAAATCCCAGCATATGGCAGAAGCGTGGCGCACGCAGGAGACGGAGGGGATCGTCAGCGAAGATGTGGTCAGAGACCGCCACCAGTCGCTTCTCTCGGAGATGGACGGCGCCGTCAAAGGGGTCGAGCACCGTTGCACCTCCTGGGATACCAGGCGTGCCCCAGCGATCCGGGCCTCCGGAGGCATGCCAGGCCGACACGGGCACAGCCATAGCGTTGACGGTGAAGTCACGCTCGGCCAGGTCGTCGAGGATGCCGTCGCCGCGTGCCTCGGCCAGATCCACGTGACCATCGGTTCCGAGTACACGGTAGGTGGGATAACGCTCGGAGAGTGCGAACCAGGGGGCGTGCAATCTCGCCGCCACCTGTTCTGCCACGGCCGCCGCGTCGTCCGCGACCACCACGTCGATGTCCGGTGAGCGGCGGCCGGACAGTCGATCGCGGACGCTGCCGCCCACCAGCCAGCCTTCACTCGCCCGGACTCCTAGGATGTCGGCTACGTCCCGAAGCATGCCCCTGTTGACCTCCAGCGGCCGGCCGAGATGCGCTACTTGTCTGAGCCCTGGCTCTTGTTCACATACCGCCGGTACTTGATGCGGTCCATCCAGTAGTTGAGCCCCGTGTATAGGACCATTGCTACGCCGGCGAACAGGATATTGCCCCACGTCGATGTGTCGCTAAGATGAAAGACCCACTGGATCAAAGCGAAGAAAGCAAAGGCCGTCGCAGCTCCGATGATCAGCGAACGGCGGATACTCGGGGGTCTGGGGACGTTGCGATTCTGCGGCGTGCCGACAGCACCCCTACTGCTACTTCTCTTCTTCTGTGCACCCTTGGACTTCGGAAAGGCATCACGTGCCGCCCGGCGGATCTCTTTCTTAGACACAGCCTACTTCCTCCACGAGGGACCTCTCTCGTACACACGCTCCGCCACTACTCCGGGCAGAACCTCCAATAGATCACCAGCAAGGATACCCTGTGTAGACCGGACAGCGAGAAGCCTGCCTGCTTCGGCATGGATCCAGGCTCCCGCATAGGCCGCTTCGAAGGGCCCAAGTCCTTTGGCAAGCAGCGCCCCGATGACTCCCGAAAGCACGTCACCGGTGCCGGCAGACGCCAGTTGGGGAGGGCCTTGAACGACCACCCGTGTGTCACCATCAGGGGCTACGATCACCGTGGAAGAGCCTTTCAGGAGTACCACCTGGCCGGTGGCCGCGGCCGCACGGCGCGCCGCGGCGAGGTAGGAGGAGCCCAGATCCGCGATCGGCGCCCCCAGAAGCGTCGCCAACTCGCCCAGATGCGGCGTCAATACTAGACCGGGGCGGTCCCGCAGTGACTCGGCCCCCCCGGCGAACGCGAAGAGCCCGTCCGCGTCCAGCACTGCGGGCACCTTGCTCTCCAGCACCACCCGCCGCACCGCCTCCGCCGTCTCCGGTGCCCGGCCCAGCCCCGGGCCGACCGTGAGGGCCCCCAGACGTTCGTCGGCGAGCGCCTCCAAGACAGCCGCAGCGTCGCTCACAGCGTCTCCAGGCCCTATCTCCTGCAGAACACCCTCCACCAGACGGTCGCGCACCGACCCGGCCGCTCCGGCCGTCATCAGCAGCCGTACATATCCTGCGCCAGCCTTGTAGGCGGCCTGCGTTGCCAGCCACGCCGCGCCAGGATATGCGGTCGAACCGGCCAGCACAGCAACGTAACCCGCACGATACTTGTGATCGTCCACCCGGCGCCCCGGCACGTTCACGTCGTCCGGCGTGACCACCCACAGGTCGGGTCTTGGTTCCAGAGACTCCGGGATACCGATGTCCCATACCACCACCTCGCCGGCGGCTTCTGAGCCTGGAGGGCACACGAGACCACTCTTGGCCGCGTGAAAGGTGATGGTCACGTCGGCTGCGACGGCGCCGGCCGCCAGGCCGCCCGTGGTCGCGTCGACCCCCGAAGGGACGTCGACCGCCAGCACCGGCACGCCGCGTGCGCCGGCGGCGTTGACCAGCGCCGCAGCCTCGACCATGCGCCCCCGCAGCTCGCCGGTCGCGCCCGTGCCCAGCAGACAATCCACCACGAGTTCGGTCTCTGCCCACAGGTAGTCGGGCGCCTCGCCCATGCGCAGGTTCACTCCAGCCTTCTCGGCTGCTCGGTAGTTGAGCGCCGCATCCGGACTCAGTTCGTCCTGGGAGCCCGCGTAGACCACGCAGGCCACCGGATGCCCAGCCACATGCAGCTGGCGAGCCGCGGCTAAACCGTCTCCGCCGTTGTTGCCCGGACCACAAGCCACAAGCGTGTGCCTTCCGGGATAGCGCCCCTGTACCAGGAACGTGATCCCCAGGGCGGCCCTCTCCATGAGCACGGGCCCCGGGACTCCGAGGTCTTCGATGGTCGCGCGATCGAGCTCGCGCACCTGCGAGGGTGTGAACACCGCTGCGCGCTTGAAGATGTCCATGCCCACCCCCATAGTCGATCCGCCCGAGGACTCTGCCACCGCCATGGCGCATGCCCCGGCCATGGAGTCAACATGCGTGAGAGAGACGCTGATGTCCGTGATACCGGAACGTGCGGCGACGAGCGCCGTGCGACCGCGCAACAACACTCGTGGCGCGTGCTCCCCTGCCGTCCACTCTTTCGCCGGTCTATCCGCGGGCCCTCTTCCACCGACCTCTATGTCCTGCCAGGCCGTGATACCCGTACCCAGAAGCTTGCCCACGGCTTCTTTGGCAGCGAACCGCGCCGCGTAGCTGAGGGTGGGATCTTGGTGTTGGTCGCAGTAGGCGATCTCGGCCGAGGTGAACACGCGTTCCTTCAGCCCAGGATGCCGCGCGAGTGCTTCACGGAAACGCGCGACCTCCACCAAGTCCAGACCGACCTTCGCACCCTGCGGCGCGCTCACGGTTACTCCACCGTGACGGTCTTGGCCAGGTTGCGAGGCTGGTCCACCTTCTCGCCCCGTTCTTTGGCCACGTAGTAGGCGAAGAGCTGCAGCGGGACGATGGCGAACAGCGGGGCGATCATCTCGTCTGCCCGGGGCACGTACAGGATCTCGTCTGTCATCTCGGCTAGGTCCTCGTTACCTTCGGAGGCGATCGCGATGACACTGGCGCCCCGCGCCATGACTTCCTGCACGTTGGAGATGAGCTTCTCGTAGACCGGGCTGTCCGTGGCCACCACCAAGACCGGCGTGCCTTCATCCAACAACGCTATCGGTCCGTGTTTCATCTCGCCCGCGGCGTAGGCCTCAGTGGGCACGTACGAGATCTCCTTGAGCTTGAGCGCCCCCTCCATGGCCACCGGAAGGCTGACCTTCCTACCCAGACACATGATGTAGCTGCTCTTGGCATATCTCCTCGCGACCTCAGCCACCCGGGCGACCGCGTCGCTATTCAGATAGTCCTCCAGCGTGGCCGGAGCATGACGGAGTTCTTCGGTGTACTTGCGGACTTGCTCGATGCTGAGGTGACCACGTTCCTGGGCCAGATGCAGAGCCAACAGCAGCATGGCCAACACCTGCGCGAGGAAGGTCTTGGTCGCCGCCACGCCGATCTCGAGCCCGGCCCTGGTGAAGAGCACCCCCTCCGCCTCGCGGGTGGCTTGAGAGCCGACGATGTTGGTGACCGCTAAGACGCGTGCCCCTGCCTTGCGCGCCAACCGCATGGCCGCAAGAGTGTCGGCGGTCTCGCCGGACTGGCTGATGGCTATACAAAGACAGCTCGAGTCGAGCACTGGGTCGCGGTAACGGAACTCCGAAGCCACCTCGACCTCTACCGGTAGGCGCGCCCAGCTCTCCAGGGCGTACTTGCCCACTAGGCCCGCATATGACGAGGTGCCACAGGCCACGATGACGATGCGCTTCAGTCCACGGATCTCTTCGGAGCTCAGGCCTAGGTCCTCCAGCACAACCCGTCCGTCCGCTCCTACGCGTTCGGCCAAGGTGTCGGCGAGCGCCGCTGGCTGTTCGTGGATCTCTTTGAGCATGAAGGTCTCGTAGCCGGCCTTTTCCGCGGCCTCTTCGTCCCAATCGACGGTCTGGATCGGGCGCTCCAAGCGGGCTCCGTCAAGGTCGAAGACCGAGATGCCGTCGCGCTTCACCACCACCATGTCGCCGTCCTCGGGGAAGATGACGTCGCGGGTGTCGGCAAGAAAGGCCGGCACTGCGGAGGCCAGGAAGTACTCGCCGTCCCCCACGCCGGCCACCAACGGTGTCTCCTTGCGGATGCCCACGATGACGTCAGGTTCGTCGACCGCTACCGCACAGACCGTGAAGTGCCCCTCCATCTGCCGGTAGGCCGCGGCCAACGCCTCCTGCAGCGAGCCCTGGTAGGCCCTCTCTATCAGGTGCGCCACTACTTCGGCGTCCGTCTCTGAGGTGAAGACGTGGCCCTCAGCCGTGAGTTCTGCGCGCAGGCTCAAATAGTTCTCGACGATGCCGTTGAGCACGATAGCGAAGCGCTCGCTGCAGTCGGTGTGCGGGTGCGCGTTCTCGGTGGAGGGCTTCCCATGTGTCGCCCAACGGGTGTGGGCTATGCCCAGTGTGCCGCCGCCGTCCAGCTCTTCGAGACAGACTTCCAGGCTGTCCAAGTTGCCAACAGAGTGCAGAAGTTGCAGGCCCGAGTCGCCCAATATGGAGAGGCCGGCTGAGTCGTAGCCCCGATACTCCAGCTTGCGCAGTCCCCTGAAGAGGATGTCCCTACAGGGCCTATCCCCCACATATCCGACGATCCCACACATCAGCCAGCTACCTCCGTTGTCAACTGCTCACGCGAGCCTTACGTCCACATAGGGGGACATCCAGGCGGCGCACGAGCGCCTCATAGTCGGGGATCATCTCCAGCTTCGTGCCCGCAGGCATCCCGCCGCTCGCTCCACCGACCTCGACCACAAGATAATCCGCGGACCGGCCGATCTCCTTGAGGCCCGCTTCGACGAACTTGACCGTCCCTGTGCTCAGGTCCTGACGGCCCGCTGCCAACACCAGGCGGCGCACCGGCCCCCCAGCGGAAGGCCTAGTATACTCCTCGACCACCTCGACTCGGACCCTACATGCGTCCTCACGGCAATCCGGCAGTGGCTGATGGTGGAGGGCGTCATGACCCAGCAGCAGAGCCTCGCCGCAACGGAGTTCCGTCACTTCAGCGGGCAATCCCTCTCCTCGGGCAACAAGCCACAGCGCGCTGGAATTCCCCCCAGATACCCGGGACAGAGGTAGGCCGGCATCCCGCAGATCGCGGGACGCCTGCGCCACCGCCTCCACGGAGGCCCTGATGCCTTCGGGCGCGCCCCTCAAACAGGCGTAGTTGGTCGCGACGCCGCAAAGCTCCAGGCGCGCGTCGTCTGCTATCCGCCCGGCCAACTCCACGAGCTCGTCGACCGGCACACCCTCGCGCTCGTCCCCCGTCTCCACCAGCAACATCACGCGGCCCGGCACGGCGGGCTCGCCCGCCTCCGCCACCACCTCGGCGTTTGCCCAAGAGCTCACATAGTTCACATCGGCGAGATCGAAGTCGCCCGCAGACGGCGGAAGGCTGATGCGGTGGATCTCAGCTTTAGGCAGCGCCGCACGCATCCGCCGCAGATTCTGGGCCCGAGTGTCGGCCAACGCTGTCGCCCCCGCGTCCAGCATGGCCGCGGCCACGCGCGGCTCACCCAGACATCCCTTGGTGACAGCCAACAGGTCTAAGCCGCGCTCCCGCAGCAGACGCGCCACCGCCTCAGTATTGCCGCCGACGGTGTCGATATCTACAAGCAACTCCGCCATGGCCGCGCCTGTGTACCTCCTACAAAACAGACGAGGCGAGGGAGTCACCTCCCTCGCCTCGTGATAACTCTTAGCCCGTCGCGACTAGCGCTTCGAGAACTGTGGCCGCTTGCGGGCCTTCTTGAGACCGGCCTTCTTGCGCTCCACCATACGAGCGTCACGAGAGAGATGGCCGGCGCGCTTGACGTCGGTCTTCAGTGAAGGATCAGCCTCGACCAAGGCACGGGCCACGCCGTGCTTCACGGCCCCGGCCTGACCCGACTTGCCGCCACCGCGGGTGTCGGCGATGACATCATATCTAGTGTCGGTGCCCGTCTCGGCAAGCGGGGCCTTGACGGTGAGTACCAGAGTCTGACGATTGAAGTAGTCCTTCACATCCAGGCCGTTCACCGTGATGTTGCCCGTGCCCGGCATCAGGCGGACTCTAGCCACCGAGGTCTTGCGCTTGCCCGTCGCCCGATAGACTACTGTTGCCATGGGAGCTCCTCCGGCTTCTGGGCGGCATGTGGATGCTTAGGCCCGGCGTAGATCTTGAGTTTGCCTAGTTGCTGGGCGGCAAGACGATTCTTGGGCAGCATGCCCTTGACCGCCTTTCTGATCACTTCGGTAGGCCGCCGCTCGAGCATCTGCCCGAGAGTGCGAGTCTTGAGGCCGCCCGGGTAGCCGGAGTGCCGGTGGTACAATTTGCCGGTCAGCTTGTTGCCGGTCACGGCCACCTTCTCCGCGTTGACAACTACGACGAAGTCGCCCGTATCCACGTGCGGCGTGTACTGCGGCTTGTTCTTGCCACGCAGCACATCAGCGATCTCCGTAGACAACCGGCCAAGGTTCTTGCCCTCGGCGTCGACGACCCACCAGTTGCGGGTCACTTCCCCAGGTTTTGCCGAATAAGTCCTCACACAGCCTCCATCACGGCCCGGCAGAGTCTGACTCCGAGCCAGTAAAAACGCGACCGCAGATAATAGTTGAGGGAACAGGCAGTGTCAAGACACCATGATCTCTCGCGTAGCGGGTACTGACCGTGTAGCATGGTGGGGTGCCGCTGCTTGGCTGACGGGCACAGTGCGCGACTAGATACGTGGAGGGGGACACGATATGCCTGGTAAGAAGGTGCTGATAGTCGACGACGACCAAATCACGGTCTTGGCTCTGAGCGCGGCACTGCGCAAGCAAGGGTACGCCACGGCGGCTGCGGCGGACGCATCCATGGCCCCCACCGTGGCGCGCAAAGAGATGCCCGACCTGATCATCCTTGACATGGGACTGCCTGGTGGCAACGGCCTGCAGCTGCTGAAGAACCTCAAGTCGCTTCTGCCCCTGGCGTGCACTCCGGTGATAATGCTCACGGGCAACGACTCGCAGGAGCTTGCACGAGAGGCACTGGCCGCGGGTGCCGAGGCCTTCTTCGTCAAGCCGCCCGACGCCGGACAGTTCCTGGCCACGGTCAAGCAGACTTTGGGCGACTGACCCCCCACAGCCTTCCAAGGAGATTGTCGCGCCCGGCCCCTGCAGCAGGCCTGACAGCTGCTGCTCTTCCCTCTTCGATGTGTTAGTTGCGGACAGAGAGACGGATGATCGCCGTCACCAGCATACCCATGCCGAGTCCGATGAAGAGACCGGGCACCAGGTAGCCGAAGATCCAGCCAACGCCCATGCCGATGAAGAGACCCGCGGGTATGGCAACGCCGGCCGCTTCCCAACCCCTCTTTGACTTGTCCTCTTGTTCTTCGGTCATGCATACATGCTACGGGGACCAGAGCTCGCCTGTCAACGCCCAAGAGTGTACCGATACCGGTCAAGCATAGCCGGGCCGACATGAGGGAAGACTTACATGGAAGTCATCCACCACCACCTTGCCCAGGAGGAGCCACCATGCAGGACGAAGTCCGGCCCGCCAGTTCACTCGACTGTGTGGGCCTCTTCTGCCCCGAACCGCTGTTCCAGACTCGCGAGGCCATAGACGGTCTGGACTCCGGCGAGGTCCTCGAGGTGCTCGCAGATGACCCTGCGGCCGAGGAAGACCTGACCAGGTTCGCCAAGCGAGCGGGTCACGAGGTGCTGCTGGTGGAGGACCAAGGTGACCAGAAGAGATTCCTGATCCGCAAGGGTAGTTAGGAGACACTGCTATGAAGAGTGACAAATCGGTACTGTACGTCCAGACGAGCGACATGCCGGAGCGGCAGTACTCGCCGCTCGTGCTCGCGCAAGCGGCCAAGGCCATGGACCTCGAGCCTACCGTCTACTATCTCGGGCTGGGTCTTAAGATCCTGCGGCCGGGCGAAGCAGAGAAGATCAAGTTGGGGACGTTCCCCAGCGTCAAGGAGATGCTCGACAGGACCAAGTCCATGGAGATACCTATCCTGGTCTGCGAGGCCTCCAAGCAGATGCTCGGTTGGGACAAGGTCGAACTCATCGAGGGCGTCAAGATAGTAGGGGCGGCCACGCTGAACGACTTGGCGCTCGATGCGGGCGCCACCATGTGGTTCTAGGAGGAGCGCCGGTGTCCAAAGTGAACGTAGCTCTACCTCTACCTAAGGATGAGGTCTATCTAGACTACCAGTCGGCGAAGCCGGTCGACCCCAGGGTGGTCGAGGCCATGCTGCCGTATTTCGCGAAGCGTTTCGGCAACCCCGCCTCACTGCACGCGGTGGGTGACAGAGCCACGGCGACGCTGGAGGAGAGCCGCGCAGCCGTAGCCGCCTTTCTGCACGCGGACCCGGACGAGATCCTGTTCACTTCAGGAGCCACCGAGTCGAACAACCTCGCTCTCCTGGGCTACGCCAACCGTAACAGGAACTCCGGCAGACACGTGATCATCTCCGAGGTCGAGCACATCTCGATACACAACATAGGCAAGTACCTGGAGAAGCAGGGTTTCAAGGTCACCAAGGTACCGCCCGACCAGTTCGGTCGCATCGACCCCGCGAAAATCCGCGCCCGCATCACCGATGAGACAGTCCTGGTCTCGCTGTGCTGGGCCAACAACGAGATCGGCACCGTGCAGCCCGTCGCCGGCGTCGCCCAGATGCTCAAGGGCACCGGCGTCACCCTGCATGTGGACGCCGTGGCTGCCGAAGGGCAACTGCCTATGGACATGGCCTCGGTTCCTGTGGGCCTGCTGTCGCTATCCAGCAACGATCTCTATGGCCCCCCCGGAGTCGGCGCGCTGTACGTTCGCAAGGGTGTGCGGCTCGCGCCCATAGCCATGGGCGGCGGTCAGGAGCGCGGTCTGCGGTCAGGCACCGAGGACTTGCCGGGCATCGTGGGCATGGCGACCGCGGCTCGGATCGCGGCCCAGGAGATGGCCGCCGAGGCGCCCCGGCTGGCGAAGTTGCGGGACCGCCTGATCTCAGAGGTATTGGCCGCCATCCCCGACACCCATCTGAACGGCCACCAGACCGAGCGGTTGCCCAACAACGCGCACTTGCGTTTCGAGGGCGTGGAGGGTGAATCCTTGGTTCTGCTGCTCAGAGACGCGGGCATCGCCGCCTCCACCGGGTCGGCCTGTTCGTCCAAGACCCTGGAGCCGTCTCACACGCTCATATCGTGCGGACTGTTGCATGAAGAAGCTCACGGCTCCCTGGAGTTCACCTTCGGCCGCTTCAGCCAGGACTCCGACATCGACCGGGTGATGCAGGTACTGCCCGGTATCGTGAAACGCCTGCGGGACATGTCCCCGCTCTACAACAAGGCAAAGGGGTGACCCATGAAATCCACGCAATACTCCGAGAAGACCCTGGACCACTTCCGTAACCCCCGCAACGTGGGCACGCTGGAGGGCGACGACGTCGCCATCGGCCGCGTCGGCAACCCGGTCTGTGGCGACCTCATGGAGATGTATGTCCGCGTCGAGGACGACCGCATCGCGGACATCAAGTTCCAGACCTTCGGGTGCGGCTCGGCCGTGGCTACCTCGAGCATGATCACCGAGCTGGTCATGGGTAAGACCCTCGACGAAGCCCTGGAGGTCACCAGGGCCGATGTCGCCGACGCCCTGGACGGTCTGCCGCCAGTCAAGATGCACT
Organism: uncultured Actinomycetes bacterium; assembly: GCA_963718375.1. Lineage (GTDB taxonomy): Bacteria > Actinomycetota > Thermoleophilia > RBG-16-64-13 > RBG-16-64-13 > RBG-16-64-13. Next base: position 99,773 of record CAVQZD010000007.1, read on the forward strand.
GCTCCAATCTGGCCGCCGACGCCTTGCACGACGCCATCAAGAACTGGCGTTCGGGCACCAAGCTCGCACCCCTTGGAGAAGAGGAGATAACCGCAGCCGGAGCGGGCTGCGGGGCCCGCGACGCCACGGTGATCGAAGGGCTAGAGGATTACGCCGGCAAAGGCGTCTACAAGTCCGTAGACGATCCCTCTAAGCTCGCCGACAAGCGTGTGCTGGTCATGGACAAAGGTGCGCCGTCGGCCATGTTGGCGATGGAGCTGACCGAGGTCACGCCGCGCGTGATCTTCGCGACCGAGCTGGATACTCTCGCGCTGCCTGCCGAGGTGGCCTCGGCGGTCAAGACCTCAGACGTAAAGACCCTCTTCAAGTCACGGCTGTTGGCCGTACGCGGCGAAGGCGAGGTGGAGAGGGCGCTGATACATGACCTTGACGAGGACAACGAGTACGAACTCTTCGTTGACGCCGTGGTACTGCTGGAATCCTGAGGGACGCTGTTGACGCTAGAAGGGAGCTGTCATGCCCAGAGTCATAGTCAGGCTGCCGACGGGCGTGAGACTGCCCGAGATGCCAGACGAGATAGGGTGTGATGGCAGCACGGTGGCCGAGGCGCTGGCCGACTGCGCGCAGAAGGAACCCCGCCTCAAGTACAGGCTGTTCCACCGGGATGGCAGCCCTGGGGTCGAGTGTCTCTCAACGGCACCAACGTACCGCCTGAAGACGCGGCTGCAGTCACGGTCAAGGATGGCGACGAGATCAGGCTGATGCCACCGGCAGGTGCCTGTTAGCAGGGCAGCATCACGGCGGCCCACGCTAGGGGCTACTGGCTTCCTACAACCCGCGCAGATCCCCGGGCTCAAGTGACGGGACCTTCCCGCGCGACAGCATCGCGTCGATGGCCACGAGCATCTTCGCCTTGTCCTCCGGCAGAAAGCCAGCCGTATCAAGGTATTCCGGTGCGTGGTTCGTGCGGAAGACTGCATTCGTGACGTGTGTCTCGCTGATGATCAGGCGGAGTTCTCTGAGCAGTCCTCCGGCGTCCGGCATAGTGAACTGACCGCCGCGCACGGCCTCGGCCAGGCGCGTCCCCGCCTCAGGCATCAACGAGACCACCTCGATGTACTGCGGGTCGATCGCCGTCAGGGCCAGGCCTGTGGAGCGTGCGTGCTCCGCCGAGCGTTCAGTGCCGGCAAGTCCCAAGATGCAGTTGACCGACAGGGCGATGCCCGCCTGCTTCGCCTTGAGAAAGGCACGCACCTGTTGCGCCGCCGACAGCCCGCGTCCGCTGAGCGCAAGGGTGACATCATCGCCTGACTCCAGACCCACATAGAGTAGCTCCAGGCCATGCTCCCTCATCTCCCTCAGTTCATCTATCCCAAGTGGCAACAGCGAATGTGGCGTGGCATACGCGCTGACCCTCTGCAGGCTGGGAAACTCAGCCTTGAGTGTGTCTAGGATGTCCAGCATTCTGGTGAGCGGCAGGGTCAACGCGTCGCCGTCGGACAAGAACACGCGAGTGACATTCTGCTTGATACCGGGGTCGACTCCGCCGATATCCTCGCGGATGTATTCGAGTGGCCGGAGACGAAAAGACTTGCCCATATACGAACCGCAGAAGATGCATTTGCCATGTGCGCACGCGTACATCACCTGGATCACCAGGCTCTCGGCCTCGCCGTGGGGCTTGATGACGTGCCCGTGATACCGCGGATACGTCCGCTCGAATGTGATCACTCGTCCGCCTCGTCTGCTCTTTCATCTGATATCGGCAGGGAAGCGGAGCGTCCCGAGCGTCCGTATGTGATCTCCCACAGAAACAGACCGGGCGCGGGCGCCGTGAGACCCGCGGCCCGGCGGTCGGTGCCACCGAGCAACCTCTGGTAACTCGCCAAGTCGCGCTTGCCTTCGGCCACTTCGACCATGGTGCCGACCAGGGCACGGACCATATGCCGCAAGAAGGCATCGGCCTCAATCTGCAAATACAATATGCCGGGCCGGTCCCTCAGCGCTTTCCACGCGCAAAGCTTCACGGTGCGGTGGAAGTACGCGTGCTCTGTGACGGCGGGGGTGAACCCGGTGAAGTCGTGCTGCCCCTCGGTGGCCCCAGCGGCCGAATCTAGACGATCTCGATCGAGGCCGTGGCCCAGATCCCAGGAATACCTGGCCCAGAAGGGAGATGCGACTCTCTCCGTCGAAAGGAAGTAGCGGTAGGTTCGCGTGCTGGCGTCCTTGCGCGCATCGAAACCATCATGAGCGCGAGCGATCCGCCTGATCGCTATACCCTCAGGCGTCAGCGCGTTCAGAGAATCAGCCAGCCGGCATGGGTCCGTGTCGTCGGACAACCGCATGCTCACCACCTGCCGACGCGCGTGCACCCCGGCGTCCGTTCTCCCGGCCACCCGAAGAGCCGGCGGACTGCCCATGAGGGTCTCGAAGGCCCGCTCCAGGCACCCCTCGACCGTCAACAGCCCGGGCTGCTTGGCCCAGCCGTGCAGTCCGGTGCCGTCGTACTGAAGCTCCATGCGGTAGTTCGCGTCCAGATAGGCCTCCTGCCCACGCAACCCTGCAGGTCGCCAAAACGAGCAAGTGCCGGAACCTCTCGGGCCCGGCACCAGCTTCACTCGCTATCCTGCTCGGCGACTACGCGCGCTATCGCACGTGCGCAGCGCCTAGACCAGCTCTATATAGACCATCTCCGCGGCATCGCCGAGCCTGGGGCCCAGATGGATGATGCGGGTGTAGCCACCCTGCCGCTCCGCGTACTGGGGAGCGATCTCGTTGAAGAGCTTGTACGAGATCTGCTTGTTCCGCAGCTGGCTTATGGCCACGCGCCGCGAGTTCAGATCTCCAGCCTTGCCCATCGTGATCATCTTCTCGACGATCGGCCTGACTTCTTTGGCCCTGGCTTCGGTCGTCCTGATGCGTCCGTGCTCAAGCACAGAGCAGGCGAGGTTCGCCAGCATCTGCCGGCGGTGGTCCGGCTGCATACCGAACCGCCTTCCTTTTCTCTGGTGCCTCACGCTACTCTCCTCTTAGCTTCATGTCGTTCTCTTCCAGACGTTCCATCACCTCATCCAGGCTCTTGCGCCCGAAGTTGGGGATGCACATCAGCTCCTGCTCAGACCTGGACAACAGATCGCCCACCGTCTCGATGCCCTCACGCTTGAGACAGTTCAGAGACCGGACGCCAAGGTCCAGATCGTCGATGAGCATGTCGTCTTCGGGCTTCGCCCCTGGGGCCGCTACCGCGGCGGGAGCCTCCGGCTCGTACTGCTCGGGCTCACCCAGGAAGATGGTCACCAAGGAGTTGCGCAGGATGTCGGCGGCTGCTGCCAAGGCCGCCTCCGGATCCACAGCGCCGTTGGTCTCCACTTCCATGGTGAGCTTGTCATAGTCATTGCGTTGGCCCACGCGAGCGGGCTCCACGCTGTAAGCGACCCGCTTGACAGGCGAGAAGACGGAGTCGATGGGTATGACCCCGAGAGCCTCACCGGAGCGCTTGTTGTCATCAGCGGCCACGTAGCCCCGTCCGCGACGAACGGTCAACCGCATCTCCAAGCGACCGCCCTGCTCCAGGGTGGCGATGTAGGCATCGCGGTTCACTGCTTCTACGGCTGAAGGCAAGTCGATGTCGGCGGCCGTGACCTTGCCCGGGCCGTCCTTGATCAAAGTCACTTCGTGCTCGTCGGCCTCACCGTGCAGCACAAAGACGACCTTCTTCAGGTTCAGGATGATATCGGTGACGTCCTCCTTGATGTGGGGGACGGTCGAGAACTCATGCTCGACACCGTTTACTCTGACCGCGGATATGGCTGCGCCCTCTAGAGAAGAGAGCATCACCCGGCGGAGCGAGTTACCTAACGTGTAGCCGAAGCCACGCGCCAACGGCTCTACCACAAAGCGGCCGCGGTTATCACCGGCCTGCTCATAAACACTATGCGGGGTGGCGAAGTCTAGCAATCGGGCCTCCTATAGACTACTTGGAGTACAACTCGACGATGAGCGACTCTTGGATGGGGATGTCGATATCAGTCCGCTCAGGAAGATGCAGGACCTTACCCACCAAGTTGTCGTGATCGGCCTGCAGCCACGCAGGCACAGAGGCCGTCAGATCAGTGGCATCCGCCACGACGGCCTTGAGGCCCTCACTCTTCAGCACGGCCATGATCACATCGTCGGGCTTGACGCGGTAGGAAGGGATGTTGACCCTCCTGCCATTTACGGTGAAGTGACCGTGGCGCACCAACTGCCTGGCCTGCCGGCGCGACGCGCCAAAGCCCAACCGGTACACCACGTTGTCCAGGCGGAGCTCGAGCAGCACCAGAAGGTTGCCGCCGGTCATGCCCGGCTGACGAGCAGCCTGAGTGTAGTAGTTGCGAAACTGCCTCTCGAGGACGCCGTAGTACCGGCGCGCCTTCTGCTTCTCACGCAACTGGTTGAGATATTCCGACTGCTTGCGACGACGACCCCGGCCGTGCTCTCCCGGAGGATAGGCCCTGCGATCGACGGCACACTTATCGGTCAGGCAACGCTCGCCCTTTAGTAGCAGCTTCTCGCCCTCACGACGGCACTGTTTGCACTGTGGAGAAGTGTCTCTAGCCATGACTCTCTACCACCTCAGACCCTGCGCCGCTTCTTGGGACGGCAGCCGTTGTGAGGGATAGGAGTGACATCCTTGACACTGGTGACATCGATGCCGGCAGCCTGCAGTGAGCGGATGGCGGTCTCGCGACCGCTGCCCGGACCCTTGACGAAGCAGTCGACCTTCTGCAGACCGTGCTCCATCGCCGCGCGGGCCGCCTTCTCGGCTGTGACCTGGGCGGCAAACGGCGTCGATTTGCGCGAGCCCTTGAAGCCAGCGGACCCGGCACTCGCCCACGAGATCACGTTGCCCTCTTTGTCTGTGAGGGTCACGAGGGTGTTGTTGAACGACGTCTTGATGTAGGCGTTGCCTACAGCGATGCTCTTGCGTACCTTGCGACGCCGTCCACGTGTGGCGGCAGCAGTGCGTTTGGGTGCTGGCATATCTCCTTGTCCTTCGTCCTTAGGTGTATCTGCGAGTCAGTGGCCCTACGGCTAGACCCGCACCTTCTTTTTCACGCCGACGGTCGGCTTATGGCCCTTGCGTACCCTGGCGTTCGTCTTGGTGCGCTGGCCACGGACGGGCATGCCACGACGGTGGCGTATGCCGCGGTAACAACCTATCTCCATGAGGCGCTTGATGTTCTGCCCGCGTTCGCGCCGCAGATCACCTTCGACCATCACATTGTCTTCGATGTAGCTGCGCAGCCGCATCTCCTCGTCCTCAGTGAGATCCTTCACATGAGTGTTGGGGTCTATCTGCGCTGCGGCAAGGATCTTGTTGGATGTGGACCGGCCGATGCCGTACACATACGTCAGGCCGATCTCGACCCGCTTCTCCCTAGGTAGGGTGACACCCGCGATACGTGCCATACTCTTCGGTAGCCTCCTTAACCCTGGCGCTGCTTGTGGCGCGGGTTCTCGCAAATCACCAGGACGACACCCCTGCGCCGCACTATCTTGCACTTCTCGCACATCGGTTTGACCGACGCTCTGACTTTCATCCGACGCCCTCTCTCTACTTGAACCGGTACGTGATGCGACCTCGAGTCAGGTCGTAGGGTGACAATTCGACCTTGACTCGGTCCCCAGGCAGGATGCGGATGTAATTCATTCGCATCTTCCCGGAGATGTGGGCCAATATCTCCAGCTCGTTGTCCAGCTTCACCCTGAACATGGTGTTGGGCAAGGCCTCGATGACCTCACCCTCGAGCTCTATGGCATCTTCTTTAGGACACACAGTCAACCCCGCCTGAATCGCGACCGCTTATGTTACCACAAGGCTCGTTCACTCTAGGCCGCCAGTGCTTTCGCAGAGGTAAGCGGTCGGGGACCCTCTTTGGTTATGGCCACCGTGTGCTCGAAATGGGCGGAGAGGCTCCCGTCCTTGGTGTAGATAGCCCAACCATCCGAACCGACCTTCACATCGTAGTCGCCCAGGTTGACCATCGGCTCTATGGCGATCACCATACCTTCGCGCAACTCCGGACCTTGATGCGGCGGGCCGAAGTTCGGCACCTGAGGATCTTCGTGCATCTCGCGACCCACCCCGTGACCCACCATGGCCTCGACCACGGAGTATCCATACGCTTCGGCATGAGTCTGCACGGCGTGAGAGACATCACCGATCCGGTTGCCGATCGTGCACTGCTCGATGCCCTTCCACAGCGCTTCCTCGGTGACTCGGAGCAGGTCCTGCGCCTCGGCGGAGATGGTGCCCACCGCGAAGGTGGTGGCAGCGTCGGCGATGTAGCCATCAATAGTGACCCCCACATCCACACCCAGGATGTCGCCCTCGTTCAGGCATACCTTGCCTGGGATACCGTGTACCACCATGTCGTTAGGCGACGCGCAGATGGAAGCCGGAAAGCCCCGGTATCCTTTGAACGTTGGCACGCCCCCACTAGACCTTATGAACTCTTCCGCCAACCTATCCAACTCTCCTGTCGTGACGCCCGGTCTCACTTCGCGGCCCATCAACTCCAGACAACCTCGGACCACGGCCCCAGCTCGCGCCATCTTCCCGATCTCCGCTTGCGACTTCCTTATGATCACAGCTATTCGCTGCTAAGCCAGAGCACCCAGTGGCGCCTAGGCACCTGCGGGCCCTAGGGCGTCGGCTATGTCAGCGTAGGTCTTGTCCGCTTCCTTGCTGCCGTCTATGCGGACAACCACACCGGCCTCGTCGTAGTAGTCGATGAGCGGCTCGGTCTGCTTGCGGTAGACATCCAGCCGGTTCAGGACCGTGGCCTCGTTGTCGTCATCACGCTGATAAAGCTCGCCGCCGCATCTGTCACACACGCCCTCGACCTTGGGCTTGTTGAAGTACATGTTGTACGGCGCCTGGCAGTCGCGGCACACGCGCCGCCCCGCCATCCGCTTGAGGATGAGCTCCTCGTCGACGAGGAGCACGATCACCTTGCTCACAGCCCGACCGAGCCCCTCGAGCGCCTTGTCGAGCGCTTCGGCCTGCGGGATCGTCCGTGGAAAGCCGTCCATCAGGAAGCCCTTCTCCGTATCCGGCTCTTGAACGCGATCCTTCACGATGCCGATCACCACGCTGTCCGGGACCAGTTCACCTGCGTCCATGAACCTCTTGGCCTCAAGCCCCATCTCCGTCTTGTTGGCCACCGCTCGGCGCAGGATGTCTCCCGTGGAGATGTGCGGCACGCCGTAGTCATCCACTATGCGAGTGGCTTGCGTGCCCTTGCCGGCGCCGGGAGCTCCCAACAGGATGAGATTGAACTGGCTCACTTCGTATCGATCCTTTCTCTATTCCCTCGTCCGCGGACTACTTGAGGAAGCCCTCATAGTGCCGCATGAGTAGCTGCGATTCCATCTGCTGCATCGTGTCGAGTGCCACACCGATGACGATCAGTATCGAGGTGCCACCGAAGTAGAAGTCTATGCCCAAGTACTTGATGAGCACGGTCGGCAGCAGCACGATGAACGCCAGGAAGAGGGCGCCGGGCAGGGTGATACGCGTCAGGACCCGATCGAGGTAAGCGGCTGTGGGACGCCCGGGTCTGATGCCGGGGACGAACCCACCATACTTCTTGAGGTTGTCCGCCTGGTCGATCGGGTTGAATTGGACGGCCGTGTAGAAGTAGGTGAACAGCACGATCAGGGCCACCTCAGCCAATATGTACCACCACGAGCTGGGGCCGAAGATGCGGGCAAGACTCTGAGTCCAACCCCACGGTGTTATCCGCGCCATCGTGACAGGCAGCATGAGCACCGAGGACGCGAAAATCACCGGGATGACACCCGCCATGTTCACCTTAAGAGGCAGATATGTGCTTTGTCCGCCGTAGACCTTGCGGCCAACGACCCGCTTGGCGTACTGCACAGGGATGCGTCGCTGACCCTGCGTCACAAAGATGACGAACACCACCACAGCCACAGAGATGACCGCCATGGCTACCCAGGTATAGACAGGCTCTTCGGTGAACAGCTTGTAGAGACCAGAGGGAAGCCTAGAAACGATCGAGGCAAAGATCATGAGCGAGATGCCGTTTCCTATGCCGTGCTGCGTGATGAGTTCGCCCAACCACATGACCATGACGGCGCCGACAGTCAGCGTCATCACGACCAAGAAGCCGTTCAAGAACGTCAACCCGCCCACCTTGTCGAACGCGCCCTGTGACCGGAACAAGAACACGAAACCGAATGATTCGATGAGCGCCAGGCCCGCAGTGAAGTAGCGGGTGTACTGGTTCATCTTCTTCTGTCCGGCCGGGCCCTCCTTCATCAGGGCCTCCAAGCGGGTACTCACCATGGTGAGCAACTGCATGATGATCGAAGCCGTGATGTAAGGCATGATGCCCAGGGCGAAGATGGCCATGTTCTGGAGGCCACCGCCGGCGAAGAGGTTGATGAAGTCAAGGACTCCACCTTGGTCCCCGAAGTTGTCCTGGACAGTCACACCCGGAGACGGTATGAAGCAGCCAAGCCGGTAGAGCGCGATGATGAAAGCCGTGAACAGGAGCTTCTTGCGCAGCTCCGGCAACTTGACCGCATTAACGAGCGATTGCCACATCAGTCACTCTCTCCTATTGTCTGCACGTCGCATTAACACGCGCCTAGACTATGACTTCAGCCTTGCCACCCGCGGCCTCGATCTTGGCCAAGGCCGAGGCGCTGAAGCCATGGGCCTTGATGACCAGCGGCTGACTCAACTCTCCGTTGCCCAGGATCTTGACCCGCTCGCCGGCCTTCTTGATGATGCCCTTCTCGAGCAACGCCGCCGGCGATACCTCTTCGCCCTTGCCGAAGGCAGCCAGGCGCGCGAGGTTCACAGGCGTCATATAGGTACGAAACGGCCCGATAGGCATGGCGGTCTTGGCCAGAGGACCGCGCAACTTGGGCAGCCTCATGTGCAGAGGCATCTGTCCACCCTCATAACGCGGCGATATCTGACCTCCCGACCGTGCCTTGGAGCCCTTGTGACCCCGTCCCGACGTCTTGCCCACGCCCGAACCCTGTCCGCGCCCCACACGCTTGCGCCCGCGCTTCGCGCCCGGGTCCGGCTTTAGGTTGTGCAGGAAGATGTCTCCCATTTCTATTCCTTATCCTTACTCTCAGCCTTGGGTTTCGCCGCGGCCTTGGGCTTCGCTGCAGCGCCGGCCTTGGGCTTGGCGGCAGTCGTGGACTTCGCGGCGGTCGTGGACTTCTGCGCAGGCTTGGCGGTGCTCTTCGACGCGGTCGTCGACTTCGCAGGCGTCGACTTCGCCGCAGCGGATCCTGCCACCGCCGGTTTCGCCACAGTCTTGGCGGGCCCCGCGGATTTCGCAGCCGTCGTAGACTGTGCTGCAGGCTTCGCGGTGGCCTTCACGGCAGGCGGCTTCGGGGCTTTCGCCTCGAGCTTCGCATCCGACTCGCCTCGGACCGTGAGCTTGGCCTTCGGAGCAGCTTGGTCTCTGACGTCTACTACCTCGACCTTGAGCATGTACTCAAGCTTGTGCACCATCCCGCGGATGGGCGGAGTGTCTTCGTGGTAGACGGTCTGGCCGAACCGGCTGATGCCAAGCGCATTCAACGTCGCCTTGTGATCCTTCTTGCGGTTGATCCGGCTCTTGAACTGAGTGATCTTAAGCATCTCTCACACTCACTCTCCAGCCTCGGTCGCCTCGGCAGCCTTGTCCTCTGCAGCCGCGGCGTCACTCTTCGCAGGGGTCTGCTCTTCGACAGTGGTCTGAGCCTCAGTCGCAACGACTTCCTCGGTCGCGACGACTTCCTCAGCGGCGACAGCTTCCTTGACCGAAGCGGTCTTCTCCTCTGCGGGCGCGGCTTTCTTCGCTGCCGGCTTGCGGGCCGGCTTTGCCGCTCCGGACTTGGCGTAACTGCCGCCGGCCTTAGACGCAGGCGCGGGCTTGGTTGCCCGGCTGGGAGCCGCGGCCGCCGGTGCCTCTTTTGGCGCCGTCGGCGCCGGCACGGCCGGCTTGGGCCGCTCGCCCAATACCTCGACGAGGGTCTTGCCCCGCTGCATGGCGATGTCCTCGGGCCGACGCAGGGAGCGCAGCCCCTTTTCGGCCGCCCGCACCATATTGATCGGATTCGTGGTGCCCAGACACTTGGTGAGCACGTCGTGGACCCCGCCCAGTTCCAGCAGGGCGCGGACACCGCCGCCGGCTATGACCCCGGTACCGGCGGAAGCCGGCTTCAAGAGCACCCGCCCTGCGCCGTGATGGCCCAGGACCTGGTGTGTGATGGTGCTGCCGTGCTTGGGCACGACGAACAAGTTCTTGCGGGCGTCGTCAATGGCCTTCTGGATGGCCAGAGGAACTTCCTTGGCCTTGCCATAGCCGATGCCTACCGTGCTCTCACCGTCGCCCACCGCTACGAGAGCGGTGAACGAGAAGCGCCGGCCGCCCTTGACGACTTTCGCCACTCGGTTGATGTGTATCACGCTCTCCTGAAGGTTGAGCGTATCTGCCTTGATCTGTGCCAAAGTTCTGCCCCTCTCCCTCAGAAGTCCAAGCCACCCTGGCGGGCACCGTCCGCCAGGGCTTTTACTCTACCGTGGTATAGATACGGTCCTCTATCGAAGACTACTTGCGCGACACCCGCAGCCTTGGCTCGCTCAGCCAGCAACTCGCCGACCTTGGTCGCTTGGTCTTGTCTCGACAGACCTTTCTCAGTCACATGGACGCTGGCAGCGCTGGCCAGTGTGTGGCCCTTGCTGTCATCGATTATCTGCGCCCAGATCGCCCGATTCGAACGGAATACCGACAAACGGGGGCGCTCGGCCGTGCCGCGCACCTTACTGCGGACCCTGAGGGCCCGCTGTTGTCGCGTCGCCTGATATCTACTCTTTGCGCTCATTCTTATCCTCACTACGCCCGCTTGCCGACCTTGCGCCGCACTACTTCACCTTCGTACCGGATCCCCTTGCCCTTGTAGGGCTCGGGCTTCCGGATGGAGCGGATCTCGGCAGCTATCTGGCCGACGCGCTGCTTGTCGATGCCCTTGACCACTATCTGAGTCGGCGCGGGCACCTCGAACTGGATGTTCTCAGGGGGCACGACCAACACTGGGTGTGAATAGCCCACAAGAATCTCCAGGTCTGAACCCTTCATGGAGGCCCTGTAGCCTACACCCTGTATCTCCAGCTTCTTCTCGAACCCGGCGGTCACACCCGTGACCATGTTGGAGATCAGGGAGCGAGTCAGCCCGTGAAGTGCCCGGTTGGTACCGGTGTCATCCGGACGCTCTACCGTCAGTACGTCGGCGTCCATCTTGAGCTGCATCTTGAGATGCACATTCATGGACAACGAGCCCTTAGGCCCCTTGACCGCTACATTGGTGCCGGCGATGCTCACGTCGACCCCACTCGGTATGTTTATTGGTGCTCTTCCTATACGTGACATAGCAACTACCAGACGAAACAGATGACTTCGCCGCCAACACCTAGCTTCTGTGCCTCCCTAGCAGTCATCAGTCCACGCGAGGTGGAGATGACAGCCGTGCCCAGTCCTCCAAGGACCTTGGGGAGGTTGTCCTTCTTAGCATAGATGCGGCGACCCGGCTTGCTGACCCTCTTCACCTGCGAGATGACCCGCCGGCGACCGTCAGTGTACTTGAGTTCGACCACCAACGTGTCGAAGGTGCCGTCGTTGACCACCGCGTAACCGGTGATATAGCCCTCGTCCCTTAGGACTCGGGCCAACTCCACCTTGAGGGTGGACGACGGCATCTCTACCTGGGCATGGAGCGCTTTGTTAGCGTTCCGGACCCGGGTGAGCATGTCGGCGATGGGATCTGTGGTTGGCATGACCCCTCCTACCAGCTCGACTTGGTGACCCCAGGGATGAATCCCTGATGGGCTAGCTCACGAAGACAAATGCGGCACAGCCCGAACTTGCGGACATATCCGCGAGGCCGGCCACAGCGAAAGCACCGGTTGTGAGTGCGGACGGCGTACTTCTGCGGTCGCCGTGCCTTTGCGATCATCGATTTCTTTGCCATGCGCTGATGCTCCTATCCTTCAGCTCTCGCGGAAAGGCATGCCCATCAATCTGAGCAGCACCCGTCCCTCGTCATCCGTCTTGGCCGTCGTGGTGATGGCGATATCCATCCCTCTGATGCGATCGATCTTGTCGTAGTCGATCTCCGGGAAGATGATCTGCTCCTTCACTCCTAAGTTGAAGTTGCCCCGGCCATCGAAGCCACTCGGGGACACCCCGCGAAAGTCGCGGATCCGCGGCAGCGCCACGCTTATCAGGCGATCCAACAGCTCATACATGCGCTCGCCGCGGAGGGTGACACGCAGACCCACGGGCATCCCCTCACGCAGCTTGAAGTTTGCTACCGACTTGCGAGCACGCCTCAGCTGAGCCTTCTGTCCCGTGATCTGCCCGAGTTGCACCGCAGCCTCTTCTAGGGACTTGGCGTCGGTCGTGCCCTCCCCGATGCCCATGTTCATGGTCACCTTGGTGACCTTAGGCACCTCCATGATGTTCTTATAGCCGAACTCCTCACGGAGAGCCGGAACGATCTCGCTCTGGTATTTCTCTTTTAGTCTAGGAACTGCCATCACTAGCCCTTGTCGACCTGGACGTTGCACTTCTTGCAGTAACGCACTTTGGAGTCCCCGTCCTTCCGGACTCCCACGCGCGCGGGTTGCCCACAGCTCGGGCAAACCAACTGCACGTTGCTGACGTGCATGCTTGCCTCGCGTTCTATGACTCCGCCCTGAGGCAACTTCTTCGAGGGCCGCATGTGCCGCTTGATGAAATTGACCCTCTCTACGACGATGCGCTCTTCTTCCTCCAGCACCCGCAGGACCTTGCCGCTCTTGCCCGTTTCCTTGCCTTGGATGACTCTCACAGTGTCACCCCGCTTGATACGGTACTTCTTGACGTGTCTCGCTTCACTCGCCATCACAACACCTCCGGAGCAAGCGAGACTATCTTCGCGAAGTTCTTCTCCCTGAGCTCACGCCCGACAGGGCCAAAGATGCGGGTGCCCCGCGGATTCAACTGTCGATCGATGAGGACAGCCGCATTCTCATCAAAGCCGATGTAGGTGCCGTCCTTGCGTCCGTAGGACTTCTTCACACGGACGACCACGGCCCGAACGACCTCGCCCTTCTTGACCGCACCACCGGGAGTAGCTTCTTTGACAGCCCCGACGATGATGTCACCCACCCCCGCGTAGCGACGCTTGGACCCGCCGAGAATGCGGATGCAAAGCAGTTCGCGCGCGCCGGAGTTGTCGGCCACCTTTAGTCTTGTCTCCACCTGTATCATCGTGCCTCACCCATCTCCTGCCGGCCGACTATTCGGCGCGCTCTAGCACCTTGATAAGGCGCCATGTTTTGTCTTTGGAGAGCGGCCGACACTCACGCACGAGCACAGTGTCTCCGACTTTGGCATCATTCTGCTCGTCATGAGCCTTGAGCCTCGACGTCATGCGGATGATCTTGGTGTACTTAGCGTGCGGTTTGACCTGACGGACTTGGACCACGATGGTCTTGTCCATGCGGTCAGATACCACCACACCCTGCCGCTCCCTCTGTCTTGTGGCTGTCTGGCCTGCCATCAAAGCTCCCTCGCCCGTTCTCTCGACGACTGCACCGTCATGATTTTCGCAATGTCCTGGCGCACCTGGCGAAGACGGCTGGTGTTCTCCAGCTGACCGGCAGCATGCTGAAAGCGCAGGTTGAACAGCTCCTCGCGCGACTGCTTGAGACGCTGCGTGAGTTCTTCGTCAGCCAGTTCGATTATCTCCTTAGCCTTCAAAGCTCCCGTCCTCCCTGGTCGCAAACCTGCACTTGACAGGAAGTTTGTGTGCCGCCACGCGGATGGCTTCCCTGGCCAGCGCCTCGTTCACACCGGCGACCTCGAACATCATCCGTCCAGGCTTGACCACAGCCACCCACTGATCGGGTGAGCCCTTGCCCGAACCCATGCGAGTCTCGGCCGGCTTCTTGGTGATGGGCTTGTCGGGAAAGATATTTATCCATACCTTGCCGCCGCGCTTCATCTTGCGGGTCATCGCGATACGGGCGGCCTCGATCTGGCGGCTGGTCACCCAACCGGGCTCCAGTGCCTGTAGGCCGTATTCGCCGAAATGGATGACGGTCTGGCCCTTGGCCTTGCCGCTCATCCGACCCCTATGCTGTTTACGGTGCTTGACCCTTTTTGGTAGTAGCATCTCTTCTTATCCTTAACTTTGCGCGGCCGTCAGCCTACGCGAGCCTCGCCCGGTTGCGCGCCGGGAGTCTGGTTGAATCCCTCAGGCATGACTTCACCCTTATTTATCCAAACCTTCACACCGATCTTGCCGAAGGTCGTGTTGGCTTCGGAGAATCCGTAGTCGATGTCGGCCCGCAGCGTGTGCAACGGGACCCGGCCCTCGCTGTAACCCTCGACACGGGCCATCTCGGCGCCACCCAGACGGCCGCCCGACCTGACCTTCACGCCCTGTGCACCGGAGCGCATCGCCGAAGTCATGGCCCTCTTCATCGCCCGGCGGAAGCTGACTCGATTCGCGAGTTGCTCCGCTATGGACTGGGCAACGAGGTTAGCGTCCAACTCGGGCCGCTTGATCTCGAGGATATTGACGTGCACGGCCTTGCCGGTCATGTCGTAGAGTTCGCGCCTCAGCGCGTCGACTTCAGAGCCCGACTTGCCGATCACGATGCCCGGACGGGCCGTGTTTATGTCTATGACCAGCTTGTTGCTGTCCTTGCGGATGATTATGTCCGATAGGCCGGCGTGCCCCATCTTCTTCTGGATGTGGGCGCGGATGGCCATGTCTTCACGCAGGAAACCGGCGAAATTCTTCTCCGTGTACCAGTGGGCCTTCCAGTCGTGGATTATGCCTAGTCGCATGCCGCCCGGATGAACTTTCTGACCCACCTGCTACGACTCCTTTTTCTCGTCGACACACACGGTGATGTGGCTGGTGCGCTTGCGTATCCGCGTAGCGCGACCCTTTGCCCGCGGACGGAACCGCTTCAAAGTCGGCCCTCCATCCGCGTAGGCCTGGACCACATAGAGATCATCAGCCGTGAGCTCATGGTTGTTCTCAGCGTTGGCTACCGCAGAGTCAAGGACCTTGCCTACCAGCTTGGCGGCAGCCCGAGAGCTGAGCGCGAGGATAGCCTTGGCTTCGGAGACTTTCTTGCCCCGGATGAGCCGGGTCATATCGCCCGCCTTGCGCGGGGAGACCCGCACGTACTTAGCTGTCGCGTTGACCATGCCGTCACTTCCTCTTCATGCGGCGCTCTTTGCCGCCGGCGTGGCCGCGGTAAGTACGCGTCAGGGCGAACTCGCCCAGCCTGTGGCCCACCATGCTCTCACTCACGTAGATGGGCACATGCTTACGACCGTCATGGACGGCGATCGTGTGGCCGACCATCTCAGGATAGATGGTGGACGCCCTCGACCAGGTCTTGAGCATCCGCTTCTCGCCCGCCTGGTTCATCGTCTCGATCCTCTTCATCAAACGCTCTTCAACGAAGGGAGCTTTTTTGCTTGAACGTGACACGATGCTCTATTACCTCCCTTTCCCGCGGCGTCTGACTATGTACTTGTTGGACTCCTTCTTGGCCTTGCGGGTCTTATGGCCTAGGGTGGGGACACCCCACGGGGTCACAGGGTGGCGGCCCGGAGGTGTAGAACCCTCGCCACCACCGTGCGGGTGGTCGACCGGGTTCATCGTGGTCCCGCGGACGGTGGGACGGACGCCCATCCAGCGCTTGCGACCGGCCTTGCCGGTGACAAGGTTCTCGTGCTCGGCGTTGCCGATCTCACCGACGGTGGCCCTGCACTCCAGGCGGAGCATGCGCATCTCACCGGAGGGCAGACGCAGGGTAGCGTAGTCGCCTTCCTTGGCCATGACCTGGGCGGACGTGCCGGCCGAGCGGGCTATCTGCCCACCGCGGCCCTTCTTCATCTCGATGTTGTGCACCATGGTGCCGACCGGGATGTTCTTGAGCGGTAGCGCGCAGCCTATGCGGATGTCTGCTTCCGGTCCCGCCTCCACCTGAGCTCCGACCTCGAGCTTGTTGGGCGCCAGGATGTACCTCTTATCGCCGTCTGCGTATACCACCAATGCTATGCGGCAGCTGCGGTTGGGGTCGTACTCGATGGAACTCACCCGACCTGGGACCCCGTCCTTGTCGCGCTTGAAATCGATGATCCGATAGAGCCGCTTGTGACCGCCGCCCTGATGGCGCGTGGTGATACGACCGTTGTTGTTGCGGCCGCCCTTGCGTTTGATCGGACGGGTGAGCGACTTCTCGGGCTCGCTCTTGGTGATCTCTTGGAAGGCAGGGGTAGTCGCGAACCTGCGTCCGGGAGAAGTGGGCTTATAGCTCTTTATCGCCATGTATCTATCTCTCCTACGCCGCGCCGAAGAACTCTATCCGGTTGCCCGGGGCGAGCTCGACCACTGCCTTTTTCCACCGCTTGGTCGTGCCCTGATGGGCACCCCTGCGCTTGGGTTTGGGCTTTACGTTCATAGTCTGCACACCGATGACCTTCACCTTGAAGATCTCCTCGACTGCTGCTTGTATCTGGGGCTTCTTGGCCCGATAGTTGACCTCGAATGAGTACCGGTTCGTGTCTATCGCCCGGTAGCTCTTCTCGGACACGATGGGGCGTATGATCACTTCGCGTGCGTCCATTAGGCCTCACCGCCTCCTTTGGCTCCGTTCTCCAAGAAGGAGACCGCCGCCTCGGTGATCAGCAGGCTGCGAGCCCACACATAGTCTTGGACCTCAGCGTCACCGATGGTGAGCGCCCTCGTCTCGGTGAGGTTGCGAAAACTCTTGAGCGCCGAGATCTCTTCCGGACCCACAAGAACCAACAGGGGGTTCTCGATACCAGCCTTGCTGATGATCTCTGCGGCTCGCTTCGTGGAAGGTTCGGCGAACTCAGTAGCCGCCAGCACGCGGGTGGTGCCACCGGCGACCAAGTCTCCCAGGGCCATCCGATAGGCCTGCACTTTGACCTTCTTGTTGACCTTCTTGGCGTAGCTGCGGGGGATGGGGGGGAAGGCCACACCTCCACCGGTGAAATGCGCCACCTTGCCGGAGCCCACGCGAGCCCGGCCGGTGCCCTTCTGCCTCCACTGCTTCGCGGTGGTGCCGGCAACTTCGCTGCGGGTCTTGGCGGATGCCGTGCCCTGGCGATGGCCTGACAGCTCAGCGGTGACTACGTAGTGAAGAAGCCCGGTGTTGACCTCGTCCTGCACCAGACCGGCGGCCAACTCGTGCTTGCCTACCACAGCGCCCTTTTCGTCGATTTTGTCGATGGTTGCCATACGCTTACCCTTTGATCACGACCAGGGAGCCTGTGCTCCCCGGGACCGCACCTTTGATCAGCACCAGGTTCTTGTCCGGGTCGGTAGCGACCACGGTAAGACCGGACTGCGTGACACGCACATTACCCATCTGCCCCGGAAGGCGGGTGCCCGGATAGACCCTGGCCGGGTCAGCCGAAGCCCCTACAGACCCGGGAGCACGATGGAAGTGGGAACCATGATATCCGGGGCCACCTGCGAAACCGTGTCGCTTGATGACGCCCTGGAAACCCTTGCCCTTGGAGACACCCGTGACCTTCACCCGATCGCCGGGCGCAAACACGTCCACAGTCACTGATTCACCCACGTTCAGCTCGTCCTCGCCCCGCACCTCCACCAAGTGGCGCTTGGGGTCTACGCCTGCCTTCTTCAGATGCCCGAGCTCTGGCTTGCTGAGCCTCTTGGCTTTGACATCTCCAAAGGCGATCTGGGTAGCGACGTACCCATCGGTCTCCACCGTCTTCTTCTGAGTCACCTGGCAGGGCCCGGCCTCGATGACGGTGCAGCGGACGACTGAGCCATCCTCATTGAAGAACTGGGTCATGCCCAGTTTTTTGCCTAGCAGCGTCTTCATCACAACTTGATTTCTATGTCCACGCCCGCGGGCAAGTCCATGCGCATCAGCGAGTCCACCGTCTTAGGCGTGGGCTGATGGATGTCGATCAGTCGCTTGTGCGTTCTGATCTCGAAATGCTCACGCGAGTCTTTGTCCTTGAAGGGGCTACGGATCACGCAGTAGACGTTCTTCTCCGTGGGGAGAGGAACGGGTCCCGAAACGGTGGCGCCGGTGCGCTCAGCCGTCTCGACTATGCTGCGCGCACTCATATCCACGAGCTCGTGGTCGTAGGCCTTCAGCCTTATGCGTATCTTCTGTTGCGCCACCGAGCGACTCCTACTTGGCGATCTTTGTCACTGAGCCTGCACCGACCGTACGGCCACCCTCGCGGATGGCGAAACGCAGACCTTCGTCCATTGCGATAGGCGTGATCAACTTGGCTTTGATAGTGGTGTGGTCGCCGGGCATGACCATCTCGATGCCCTCTTGCAGCGTCACGTCCCCGGTCACATCAGTCGTGCGGAAGTAGAACTGCGGGCGATAACCGTTGAAGAACGGGGTGTGACGCCCACCTTCCTCGCGCGACAACACGTAGATCTGAGCTTCGAACTCGGTGTGCGGAGTGATGCTGCCCGGAGCCGCGAGCACCATGCCGCGCTCGACTTCCTCGCGCTTGGTACCACGCAAGAGGACGCCTACGTTGTCGCCAGCGCGACCCTCATCGAGCAGCTTGCGGAACATCTCGACGCCGGTGGCGACCGTCTTCAGCGGTTGGTCCTGAAGACCGACCATCTCGACGTTGTCGCCGACCTTGACGATACCGCGCTCGACACGACCCGTGACCACAGTGCCGCGGCCCTGGATGCTGAACACATCCTCGATGGGCATCAAGAACGGCTTGTCAATGTCGCGCTCGGGCTCCGGGATGTAGCTATCCAGAGCGGCGGCCAACTCGTAGATGGACTTGCAGTCAGCGCAGCTCTCGTCACCACAGCCGTGCTCCAGGGCCTTTAGGGCCGAGCCGGTTATGATGGGGATCTCGTCGCCGGGGAACTCGTACTCGGTGAGCAGTTCGCGCACTTCCATCTCGACCAACTCGAGGAGTTCGGGGTCGTCGACCATGTCCGCCTTGTTCAGGTAGACCACGATGGAGGGCACGCCCACCTGACGGGCCAGAAGAATGTGCTCACGGGTCTGCGGCATCGGGCCGTCAGCCGCCGACACGACCAAGATAGCGCCGTCCATCTGGGCGGCACCGGTGATCATGTTCTTGATGTAGTCGGCGTGACCCGGGCAGTCTACGTGCGCGTAGTGACGATTGTCAGTCTCGTACTCAACGTGAGCGGTAGCGATGGTGATACCCCGCTCGCGCTCTTCCGGAGCGTTGTCGATGGAATCGAAGCTACGGAACTCGATGTTGGGGTTCGCGGCAGCAAGGCACTTCGTGATGGCCGCAGTCAGGGTCGTCTTGCCATGGTCGACGTGACCGATGGTGCCGACGTTGACATGGGGCTTGGTCCGCTCGAACTTCTTCTTCGCCATTTTGATCCTTCCTTTCTGCCTGACTCGTTCAGGCGGCTGCCAGCGCCCATAGCAGCCGTGTTTCCCTTGTCTACTCGTTACTCGGCTTGCCGCCCTGCTGGGCGATGATCTCTTGCGCGAGATGCGAAGGCACCTCTGCGTAGTGACTGAACTGCATGGTGTACACCGCCCGTCCCTGCGTAGCAGAACGGAGATCGGTGGCATACCCGAACATCTGGGCGAGCGGCACGGTCGCACGGATGACTTGGGCACCAGCCCGAAGCTCCATGCCCTGGATATGGCCGCGGCGGGAGTTGAGGTCGCCCATCACATCGCCCATATACTCCTCGGGGACGACCACTTCGACGTCCTCGATGGGCTCCAGCAACACCGGATGCGCCTTCTTGGCCGCCGCCCGGAACGCCATAGAACCGGCGATCTTGAAAGCCATCTCTGACGAGTCCACTTCGTGGTACGACCCGTCGATGAGCTCCACCTTGACGTCTTCCATGGGGAAGCCCGCCAACACACCGGTCTCCATGGCCTCGACTAGGCCGGCCTGGACCGCGGAGATGTACTCCTTCGGGATAGCGCCGCCGACGATCTTGTTCTCGAAGGAGAAACCTGCCCCGAACTCGTTGGGCGCCATCTTGATGACTGCGTGTCCGAACTGGCCGCGACCGCCGGTCTGGCGCACGAAGCGACCCTCGGCCTTCTCCACCGCCTTCGTGATGCCCTCGCGGTAGGCCACCTGCGGCCGACCCACGTTGGCGTCGACCTTGAACTCCCGAAGCAGGCGGTCGACGATGATCTCCAGGTGCAGCTCGCCCATGCCGGCGATGATGGTCTGTCCGGTCTCTTCATCAGAACGCACTCTGAAAGTCGGATCCTCTTCGGCCAACTTCATGAGGCTCTCCGAGAGCTTGTCCTGATCCGCCTTCGTCTTCGGCTCGATAGCGACGAAGATGACCGGATCGGGGAACTCCATCGCCTCCAGGATCACCGGATGATCGCTGTCACACAGCGTGTCACCGGTGCTGGTGGCCTTGAGCCCTACTGCCGCCGCTATGTCGCCCGCGCACACCTCAGTGATGTCGTCCCGATGGTTGGCGTGCATCTGCAGGATGCGGCCCACGCGCTCTTTCTTATCTTTGCTCGCGTTGTAAACGTACGAGCCGGCCTTGAGCTTGCCTGAGTAGACGCGGAAGTACGTGAGCTTGCCCACGTACGGGTCGGACATGATCTTGAAAGCGATCGCCGAAAACGACTCGTCGTCACTCGCCCTTCTGACCGCCGTGTCACCACTACGCGGGACCACACCCTCTACGGGTGGAACATCCAGCGGCGAAGGCAGGTAGTCAGCCACCGCGTCCAGGAGCATCTGGACGCCCTTGTTCTTAAATGCCGAACCGCACAGCACAGGGGTCAGTTCGATGGACAGCGTAGCTTCTCTGATGGCTGCCTTGATGCGCTCCTCAGAGATAGGCCTGCCCTCCAGATAATCGACCATGATCTCGTCGTCGCGCTCGGCGAGAGCTTCGAGCATATGAGTGCGCTCGGCTTCGGCCTGCTCCAGCATGTCTCCGGGGATGGGTTCGTCCGTGAAGTCGACGCCCATGTCGTCGTCGTCATAGAGACGGGCTACCATCCGCACCAAGTCGACCACGCCCTTGAACTTGTCCTCGCTGCCGATGGGGAGCTGGATAACCAGCGGGCGGGCATGAAGCCTATCCACCATGGTCTGCACGCCACGCATGAAGTCCGCGCCCGTGCGGTCCATCTTGTTGATGAAGGCTATGCGCGGGACGCTGTACTTGTCGGCTTGTCTCCAGACCGTCTCCGACTGGGGCTCGACACCTGCTACAGAGCAGAACAGAGCTATCGCGCCGTCCAAGACCCGCAGCGAGCGCTCCACTTCCATAGTGAAGTCCACGTGCCCGGGTGTGTCTATGATGTTGATGCGATGATCGCGCCACTCGCACGTTGTGGCAGCCGATGTGATGGTGATGCCCCGCTCCTGCTCTTGGGCCATCCAGTCCATCACGGCTGCGCCGTCATGGACCTCGCCTATCTTGTAGGTGCGGCCGGTGTAATACAGGATGCGCTCTGTGGTCGTGGTCTTGCCGGCATCGATGTGAGCCATGATGCCGATGTTGCGGACCTTCGCCAATGGGTAGCGCTGCCCCGTCTTCGTATCGGTTTTGTTCGCTGTCGCCTGTGCCACTTCTTACTTTCTGGTCCCTGAGATCACTGACATACCTGGTTCTACCAGCGGTAGTGCGCGAAAGCCCTGTTGGCTTCGGCCATACGCAGTAGGTCTTCTTTCTTCTTCATGGTCACGCCGGTACGGTTGTAGCCGTCCAAGAGCTCGCCGGCCAAGCGCTCAGCCATGCTGTGCTCGCGCCGCTCGCGGCTGTGAGTGACGATCCAACGGACCGCCAGGGTGTACGAACGACGGGTGGGCACCTCTACCGGCACCTGATAATTGGCGCCGCCCACGCGCCGTGATCGCACTTCGAGCGCGGGCCGCACGTTCTCGACCGCGTCCTTCAAAACGCTGGCCGGGTCGTTGCCCGTCCGCTCCCGAAGGAGCGTCATCGCGTCGTACATGATCTTCTCAGCGGTGGACTTCTTGCCGTCGAGCATCACACGATTGACCATCTGCGTGACCAGCCGACTACGATAGATCGGGTCGGGCTGTATCTCTCTCTTAGTTGCTTTGGTTCGTCTTGCCATCTCTGCGCTTGCCTTCCTATCTACCTAGGCCATCTTGGCGCCGTACTTGGACCGGCCGCGCTTGCGGTCGGCCACGCCGGCGGAGTCAAGAGCGGCACGGATGATCTTGTAGCGTACACCCGGAAGATCCCGCACACGACCACCCCTGATGAGGACCACAGAGTGCTCCTGCAGGTTGTGACCGATACCGGGGATGTAGGCCGTGACTTCCATGCCGTTGACCAGTCGCACGCGGGCGACCTTGCGCAGAGCCGAGTTAGGCTTCTTCGGCGTGGTGGTGTACACGCGAGTGCACACGCCGCGCTTCTGAGGGGCGCCCTTCAGAGCAGGCGTCTTGCTCCTCTTCGACTGCGCCTGCCGGCCCTTGCGGATCAACTGATTGATCGTTGGCACACGTACTCCCGATATCTAATGCTGCTTGTCACGACTCGACTAACGCCGATCGCCGCGAAACAGGCCAATGCAACGCACTGGGTCGCGCGGCGACCGCGAAGTATAGCAAAGCCCCATGAGGCCTGCAAGAAGCCCGCTCAATATCGTCTTCAAATCGACGAAGAAGTATCGCCGTCGAGTTGATCTCCACCTAACAGGGCCGCTTCAGGCTCACCAGACGGGTTCCCTGTGCCGAGCAGCACCTCTCCATCCTCGTCAGACGACTCGTCGCCGGCTTCGCCGGCCAGAGTCCAACCTCGCTCCGCCAAGCTTGCCCGTATCTCGTCCAGGCTCTTCTGCCCGATACCCGGCACGGCCATCAGTTGCTTGCTTGTCTGAAGCAGCAGATCGCTAACGCGTTCGATACCGGCCCGGCTGAGCACCGAGTGCACATACGTGGGCAGATCGAGGTCATCCACCAGCATCGCGTACGCCTCGCTGTTCTGCGAACCACCAGTCAGCTGCGCCCACTGCTGCTCGGGCGAGAGGCCAAGGCCACCCTCCATGTGCTGGGCCATCATATCGCCGAACACGTCCATCTCCGCGGGGATGCTCGCGTTGGTCAGTTCGATGTTGCGATACGCGCGCAGGCCCGTGGCCGCCGGGATGAGCTTGCCTATGATGACGTTCTCTTTCAGACCGCGGAGCTCGTCCACCTTGCCTTCGAGGGCGGCGTCCGTAAGCACCTTGGTGGTCTCCTGGAAGGAAGCCGCCGACAGGAAGCTCTCTGTGGCCAAAGAGGCCTTGGTGATACCTAGGATGATCTCTTCGCAGGTCGCCGGCTCACCGCCGTCGGCCACGACAAGCTCGTTCTCGTGGTCGAAGATGAGTCTGTCGACCATGCGGCCGGGCAGGAAGCTCGTGTCACCTGGGGCCTCGACCAACACCTTCTTGGTCATCTGCCTCACGATCAGCTCCACGTGCTTGTCGTCGATCTGCACGCCCTGTTTGTGGTAGACCTCCTGGACCTCGCCCACGATGTACCGGGCCGTCTCGATAGCACCCCGATACTTGAGGAGTTCATGGGGGTTGAGCGAGCCTTCGTACAACTGGTCGCCGGCCTCGACGTGCTGACCGTCTTCGACCAGAAGACCGACGCGACGACTGATTGCGTAGCTGTGCAGCTCCTCGTCTGTCTTCTCGTCCAGGATGAGCACTTTCTTGGCCTTATCAGACTCCTCTATCTGCACCTTACCGGCAAACTGGGTTATCTTCGCCTGCCCCTTGGGCTTGCGGGCCTCAAATAACTCCACCACGCGCGGAAGACCGTGCGTGATGTCGGCTCCGGCCACACCACCGGTGTGGAAGGTACGCATGGTCAGCTGGGTGCCCGGCTCGCCGATGGACTGCGCGGCTATGTGACCTACTGCCTCGCCGATCGCGACTAGGTCGTTGGCGGCCAGCGACCGCCCGTAGCACAGCTGACACACCCCTATCTCGCTCTGGCAGCCCAGTACCGAGCGTACCTTGAACTTAAGGTCCTCATTCGTCTCCAACGGATACAGCCCTAGCAGCTTCTCGAGCATGCGCTTGGTGAGCATCTCGTTGCGCACGAAGGCCTTCTTCTTGCTGGTGGACGGATCGGCTATACCATCAGCCAGCACCCGGCCGAGCAGAAGCTCGTTCAGACGCCCGCCTTTGCGCAGCGGCATCTCGATAGACTTTTCGGTACCGCAGTCATGTTCGCGGATGACGACCTCTTGAGCCACGTCCACCAGGCGCCTGGTCAGATAACCGGAGTCGGCGGTGCGCAGCGCGGTGTCGGCCAGACCCTTGCGCGCACCGTGCGTGGAGATGAAGTACTCCAGAACGCCCAGGCCTTCCATGAAGTTGGCCTTGATAGGCCGTTCGATGATCTCGCCCTTTGGCGAAGCCATCAGACCGCGCATGCCCGCCAACTGGCGGATCTGCTTGAAAGACCCTCTTGCGCCTGAGTTGGCCATCATGTAGACCGGGTTGAGTCGCCTGAAGTTCTTCTCCATGGCGTTCGCCACCGTCTCGGTGGCCTCGGTCCATAGGTCGGTGACCCGCTCGCGGCGCTCGGAATCGGTGAGGTTGCCGTGTAGGTACTCGTCCTGGATGTGGCGCACCTTGGCCTCGTACTTCTCGAGGATCTCCTCCTTGTCGGGCGGCACCACGATGTCGTTCTTGGAGATGGTCACTCCGGCCACGCTTGCGTAGCGGAAGCCCAGATCTTTGAGGACGTCCAGCAAGTGGGCCACGGCTATGGCGCCGAAGTACTCGACCAGGTCGCTGACGAACGAAGACATCTCGTTCTTCGTGAACACCTTGTTCTGGAAGACGTAGTCATCCTTGCGAGCGCTGCCTTGTCCCACACCCTCCCACTCGTCACCGAAGTACTCAGCGAGAGAAGCCACGACTGCCGAGTTGAACAGAGCCCGGCCGACAGTGGTCAGCAGACGACCGCCCGCCCAACGGAAGAGTATGGGGTCCTGGACACCGATAAGTCCCTCAGCGTAGGCGTGCTCTAGGTCGGCCACCTCACCGAAGATGCGCGGACGCGGCTGTATAGCCTGCAGCGCCTTGGCGTCGGTGATGTCGACGGCGGTCAGATCCACCCCGTCGAAGTAGGTCAGGTAGTAGCACCCCAGGATCATATCCTGCGTAGGCACGGCGATCGGACGCCCGTGCGCTGGCGACAGGATGTTGTTGGAGGAGAGCATCAGAATGCGAGCCTCTGCCTGCGCCTCTACTGAGAGCGGAAGATGAACGGCCATCTGGTCGCCGTCGAAGTCGGCGTTGAACGCCGTACAGACAAGCGGATGAAGCTGGATGGCCTTGCCCTCGATGAGTACCGGTTCGAAAGCCTGGATACCCAGGCGGTGCAGTGTCGGTGCGCGGTTGAGCAGCACCGGGTGTTCGTTTATGACCTCGTCCAGGATGTCCCAGACTTCGGGGAACTCGCTCTCCACCAGCTTCTTGGCAGCCTTGATGTTCTGCACTTGCTTGCGTTCCACTAGGCGGCTCATGACGAAAGGCTTGAAAAGCTCGAGGGCCATGGTCTTGGGGATGCCGCACTGGTGCAGCTTGAGCTCCGGGCCGGCCACGATGACCGAACGACCCGAGTAGTCGACGCGCTTGCCCAGCAGATTCTGACGGAAGCGGCCCTGCTTGCCTTTAAGCATGTCGCTGAGCGACTTGAGCGGACGATTGCCCGGGCCGGTCACGGCCCGGCCGCGGCGGCCGTTGTCGAACAGAGCGTCCACGGCCTCTTGCAGCATGCGCTTCTCGTTGTTGACTATGATCTCCGGCGCGCCCAGGTCGAGCAGCCTCTTCAACCGATTGTTGCGGTTGATCACCCGGCGATAGAGGTCGTTGAGGTCGGAGGTGGCAAAACGGCCGCCGTCCAACTGCACCATGGGGCGCAGCTCCGGCGGGATGACCGGGATGCTCTGCAGGATCATCCACTCAGGATGGTTGTCCGAGCGCAGGAAGCCCTCGACCACCTTCAGCCTCTTCACCGCACGCGCCAGCTTCTGGCCCTTGGACGTCTTGATGGTCTCCCGCAGCGACTTAGCCTCGCTCTCTAGATCGACCGCGGCCAACAGCTCACGGATGGCTTCTGCCCCCATACCGCCTCTGAAGTACACCCCGTAACCGAACGGCGAGCCGAACTTCTCCTTCATCTCGCGGAAAAGGGTCTCGTCGGTTACGATGTCGCCCTTCTTCAGGCCTTTGAAGGCCGTCCACAGCTCGCGCAAGCGAGCCGCTTGCACGTCTGCGTAGCGTTCGAGTTCGCGGAGACGGGTATCGGCGTCCACCCTTAGATCGGCGGCCCGCTTCTCTCGCTCAGCATCGCTCCACTCACCAAGGGGTGTCTCGTCCAGACCGAGAACGATCTCATCTTCCTCGTCCGGAGTGGAGTTGCCCACCAGCACCGCCACGCGTTTGTCGCGCTCGGCCATGATCTTGACCTTCTGCTCGTCACGCGAGGCGAAGGTGTTGTCGATATCGGCCTGGAGCAGATCCTCCAGTTTGCCCATGTCGCGCTGGCGCTTCTCGTCGTCGACGAAAGTGACGATGGAAGCCGAGAAGTAGAGGACACGCTCCAGCTGCTTGGGCGAGATGTCCAGCAAGTAGCCCATACGACTGGGAACGCCCTTGAAGTACCAGATGTGACTGACAGGTGCGGCCAGGTCGATATGGCCCATGCGCTCGCGGCGGACTTTCGCCCTGGTGACCTCTACGCCACAGCGCTCGCAGATGATGCCCTTGTAGCGGACCCTCTTGTATTTGCCGCAGTAGCACTCCCAGTCCTTGGTGGGACCGAAGATGCGCTCACAGAAGAGGCCATCCTTCTCGGGCTTGAGCGTACGGTAGTTGATGGTCTCAGGCTTAGTGACCTCGCCCGATGACCAGGCCCTTATCTGTTCCGGCGCGGCTAGTCCGATCCTGATGGCGTCGAATTCGTTGATATCTATCACCAGAGGCTCCTATTCCGCGTCGTCGGTGAGGCCGGACAACTCAGCAGTTTCCATCGCCTCACCCGTGTCGATCTCGAACGGCCCCAGCTCGGGCGCTCCCTCGAACTCGCCGGAACCCTCATCCTCCGCGTCGAGTTCGGCGTCCAGCTCCGACCCTGTGTGTGTGGGGACCGGCGAGCCATCTGCTTCCGCGGCCCGTTCTTCGGCCCGGTAACGCGCCGAGAGGTCTATACCCAGCTCCTCAGCGGCCCTGAGCAGGTCGTCTTCTTCTTCAGCGACCTCGAGCGCTCCGCCCTCCTCGCTCATCACCTGGATATCGAGCGCCAGAGACTGCATCTCCTTGAGCAGCACCTTGAACGACTCGGGCACACCCGGGCGAGCGATGTTCTCGCCCTTGACGATGGCCTCATAGGCCTTTACCCGTCCCTGCGTGTCGTCAGACTTGATGGTGAGCATCTCCTGCAGGGTGTACGCGGCGCCGTAGGCCTCAAGCGCCCAGACCTCCATTTCGCCGAAGCGCTGGCCGCCGAACTGCGCCTTGCCGCCTAGCGGCTGCTGAGTGACCAAGGAGTACGGACCGGTGGACCTGGCGTGGATCTTGTCATCGACCAGATGGTGCAGCTTGAGCATGTACATGTATCCCACTGTGATGCTCTGGTCGTAGGGCATGCCCGTGCGACCGTTGTACAACTTCACCTTGCCGGCCACGTGCGTGCCGGGTTCGTTGCCGAGGTTGACGGGCATGGTCACTCTGAGAGGATCGCCGACGTTCTCGGGATGCGCCGCCACCCAACCCATCAGGGCCTCGTCGACATCCACCTGAGTGGCGCCGTCGAACACTGGAGTGGCTATCGGCACCGGGCCTTTGCCGGTCTCTTCGACAGCGACGTCATAGTACTTGCCGACCAGCTTGACCATCTGTTCGGGCGTCAGCTCACCGGCTGATAGAGAAGGTTCCTTCTCCATAGACTTCTTGTTGCGTTTGAGCTGATAGAAGCCGTGATGCGCGGCCCAGCCCAGGTGCGTCTCCATGACCTGGCCGATGTTCATGCGCGAGGGCACGCCCAGCGGGTTGAGGATGATGTCCACGGGGGTGCCGTCTTCGAGGAAGGGCATATCCTCTTCGGGGACGATCTTGGAGATGACACCCTTGTTGCCGTGACGGCCGGCCAACTTGTCGCCTTCGGCGATCTTGCGCTTCTTGGCCACGTACACCCGCACCAAGCGGTTGACCCCCGGAGAGAGATCGTCACCGTTGTCGCGCGAGAACTCTTTGACGTCGATGACCACGCCCTTCTCGCCGTGAGGCACCTTGAGAGAGGTGTCGCGCACCTCGCGAGCCTTCTCCTTGAAGATCGCGCGGATGAGCTTCTCCTCCGCCGTGAGTTCCGTCTCGCCCTTGGGCGTGATCTTACCCACCAAGAGATCGCCCGAGGACACTTCGGCGCCGATGCGCACGATGCCATCCTCGTTCAAGTCAGCCAACGACTCCTCGGAGCGGTTGGGGATATCGCGGGTGATCTCTTCGTCCCCAAGCTTGGTCGAGCGGGCCTCGACCTCGTACTCCTCGATGTGGACTGAGGTGAGCACGTCATCCTTGGCTAGGCGCTCACTGATGACGATGGAGTCCTCGAAGTTGTAGCCCTCCCAACTCATGAAGGCCACTAACAGGTTGCGACCCAAGGCCAGCTCCCCGCTCTGCGTGGAGGCACCGTCGGCAAGGACGGCACCCTTGGTGACCGTCTCGCCCACGCTCACGACCGGCTTCTGGTGGATGAAGGTGCCCTGGTTGGAGCGCTCGAACTTGAGCAGCTCATAGGAGTGGATCTCTCCGCCCCTGGATTCCACTAGGATGCGATTCGCCGACACACCCCGCACTTTGCCCCCGTTGGTGGCCAGCATGACGTCACCGGTATCGACCGCCGCACGCCGCTCCATGCCCGTGCCTATCAGAGGAGCTTCGGCCTCCAGCAGAGGCACCGCCTGCCGCTGCATGTTGGAGCCCATAAGAGCCCGGTTGGCGTCGTTGTGTTCCAGGAAGGGCACCAGCGCCGTCGCTACTGAGACGATCTGCTGCGGCGAGACATCCATGTAGTCGACGTCCTCGCGCCGCGCGCTCACGTACTCGCCGCCCGGCGATCGCGCCAAGACGGTGTCCTCTACGAAGTTGTTCGTCCTGGGGTCGACCACGGCGTTCGCCTGGGCGATGGTGTACTTCTCTTCTTCGTAGGCAGTGAGCCGCACGATATCGTCGGTGACTTTCCCCTTACCCTTGACGACCTTGCGGTAGGGCGTCTGGATGAAGCCGAACTCGTTCACCGTCGCGTAGCTCGAGAGCGACCCGATCAGGCCGATGTTCGGACCTTCAGGAGTCTCGATGGGGCACATGCGCCCGTAGTGAGTCGGGTGCACGTCCCGGACCTCGATGGGAGCGCGCTCCCGAGTGAGCCCGCCGGCGCCCAGAGCCGACAGTCTGCGGCGATGGGTAAGACCGGCCAGCGAGTTGGTCTGGTCCATGAACTGAGAGAGCTGCGAGCTCCCGAAGAACTCCTTGAGAGCCGCCACCACCGGCCTGATGTTGATGATCGACTGAGGAGTTATGGTGTCCACGTCTTCGGTGGTCATGCGCTCACGCACCACACGCTCCATGCGGTAGAGACCGACACGGAAGGCCTCCTGCACCAGTTCGCCCACCATGCGCAGCCGGCGATTGCCGAAGTGCTCGTACTCATCAAGGCGATTGGCCACCTCGTCCCACGGCAAGCTGGGCGCCACTTCGGCCAAGTCCTTAGCCTCTTCAAGGATGTGCTCGTGGTCGATAGCCAGAGGCACGTTCACCAGCTCCTTGACCAGAGCGATGATGTCGGCCTTGGTCACCGTACGGACGTCAAGGTCGGCATTCAGACCGAGGCGGGCGTTGAGCTTGTGGCGCCCCACCCGGGTCAGGTCGTAGCGCTTGGGGTCGAAGCAGATGTTCCAAAGCAGGTTCCGGCTGGCTTCGAGTGTCGGAGGCTCACCCGGACGCTGCTTCTTGAACAGCTCGACCAGCGCCTCGTCGACTGAGTGGATCGAGTCCTTCTCTAATGTCGCTTTGATGAAGGGGTTATTGTCGAAGAGCTCGAGGATCTCCTCGTCGGAGCCCACCGACAACAAGCCAGGCTCGTCCTTAGTGGCCTTCGAATCGATACCGGCGAGAGCTCTCAGGAACACTGTCACCGGCAGCTTGCGCTTGCGGTCGATGCGCACGGACACTGCAGCGCGCTTGTCTATCTCGAACTCCAACCAGGAGCCGCGGGCGGGCATCAAGTTAGCCACCAACACCTGCTTGGTCGGGTCCTTGGCGGTCATCACGTAAGCGCCCGGCGAGCGCACGAGCTGGGTCACGATGACCCGCTCAGTACCGTTGATGATGAAGGTGCCCTGTTCGGTCATCATGGGGAACTCGCCCATGAAGACACTCTGCTCTCTTATCTCACCGGACTCCCGGTTGACGAACCTTACGGTGATGAAGAGAGGCGAAGCGTACGTCTGGTCCTTGTCCCTGCACTCCTTGAGAGACACCGACGGCTGGTGGAACTCATAATCCCCGAACTCGACGGCATAGTTGCCCGTGTAGTCCTCTATGGGATTGATGTCTTCAATGGTCTCTCGAAGACCTTGCCTCTTGAACCAGTCAAACGACTCGGTCTGGATTGCGATCAGGTTGGGTACGTCAAGGATGTTTGGTAGTTTGGAAAAAGATTTCCGCGGTACCGGAGTCTTTGTTTCGCCCAAAGCGAATCACTCCTCGCATTCCAGGGTTTTTGCACAGGGCCCTACGCGCAAACCTGCAGTTTATCATCGGTATACATGCGCGGCAAGCCCGTCCCCGACGTCCACCGAAGCGAACACCGGGGACGGGCCCCGCACCGTCGGAGGTACCATGAGGCACCTCCGACGCCTATAGGATACTACTTGACCTCGACAGCCGCTCCGACTTCTTCGAGCTGCTTCTTGATGTCGTCGGCCTCGGCCTTGGCGATGCCTTCCTTGACCGAGTTGGGGGCGCCGTCGACCAGGTCCTTGGCTTCCTTCAGACCCAGACCGGTGATGGCGCGCACGACCTTGATGACGTTGATCTTCTGCGCGCCGGCCTCTTTGAGGACCACGGTGAACTCAGTCTGCTCCTCGTCGGCAGCGGGCGCGGCTCCACCACCTGCAGGAGCGGCGGCCATGGCAGCCATGGGCACCGCGGCGCTCACGCCGAATTCCTCTTCAAGAGCCTTGACCAGCTCGGCCAGGTCCATGACCGACATCTTCTTGATCTCTTCGATGATCTTCTCTGCGCTCACTTCGTTACTCCTTCTCGTGCTTCATAGCTACATACTTGTCGGCGACCATGCCGCCGTCACCCGAGTCGCGCGGCGCCGCGCTGTCTGGCGGCACGGGCGCGCCTCTGCTAGGCGGCTTTTGCCTTCTGCTCGATCTGGCCCACTACCATCACCAACTGACGGATAGGACCATTGAGGACGGTGACCAGCCCACTCAGTGGCGCGGCCAACGTACCCACCAACTTGGCGAGGAGTTGCTCGCGGCTCGGCAGAGTCGCCAGCGTCTCGACGTCGCTCGCTGCGAGCATCTTGCTCTCCAGCTTGCCTCCACGGACACTGATCTTCTTGTTCTCGCGGATGAAGTCCTGGATGGTCTTTGCCGTCTGCACCGCGTCGCCCTTGGCGTAGACGATGGCCGTCGGGCCCTGCAACAGAGCCTCCAAGCCGTCGACACCCGCTTCGGTCGCGGCCCGCTTGGCCAGGGTGTTCTTGACCACTTTGAGAGTGGCGTCCACCTTCACCAGGCGCCTGCGCAGCTCGGCAGACTCTGAGTAGGTGAGCCCGCGATAGTCCACTATGTAGTAGACGTCGCACGATTTGAGGTCGCTTGCGATCTGTTTGACCGCTTCGACCTTGTCCGGTCTCGGCATTCTTCGAATCACCTCCTTCAAACGAAAAGTCCACCCCCACAAGCAGAGGCGGACGATGACTTCGAACGGACCCCTGGGACGCGGACGTCCTGTCAGGCCCCTATGTCGGTCTCACTCTGCCTGGGCTGGCGGGTCAGGCGTAGGCCCTACTGCTCGGCCTGCGCATCGCCGCTTATGCCACCGAAGTGGCACCAGCTGTCTATGGCGGATAGCGGTCGGCATTATAGCAGGTCCGCGCGTCGACCTGTCCAGCGTCCGTGCGCGGAGATGAAAGCGGGCCCGACTGCCGTTCGGCTGTCGGGCCCGCTTTGAGACTCTGATGCAGTCCTTCGGTCGTCCTACAGGGTCAGCCTTTGTCGTCCAGCACGTTGCCGGTCTTCGACGTATCGATGGGGATGCCGGGACCCATCGTGCTGCTCAAGCTTATGCTGCGCAGGTACTTGCCCTTCGCGGCCGCCGGCTTGGCCCGCAGGATCTCGCCAAGAAGCTCTGCGTAGTTGGCAGTCAGTTGGTCGGCGGTGAAAGACTTCTTGCCGATGATGGAATGCACCACCCCGAACTTGTCGGTGCGGTACTCCACCTTGCCACCCTTCATGTCAGACACGGCTTTGCCGACGTCGAAGGTCACCGTACCTGCCTTCGGGTTCGGCATCAGGCCGCGCGGTCCGAGGACCCGGCCCAGCTTGCCGACCACGCCCATGAGATCAGGCGTCGCGATGGTGACGTCGAAATCGAGCATGCCCCCCTCTATCTTGGTGGCCAGGTCTTCGGCACCCACCAGATCGGCGCCGGCCGCCTCAGCCTCCGTCGCCTTCTCGCCCTTCGCGAACACCGCCACCCGCATGGTCTTGCCGGTGCCATGCGGCAACATCACCGTGCCGCGCACCTGCTGATCCGCGTGGCGCGGGTTGACACCCAGCTTGATGTGGACCTCGACCGTCTCGTCGAAGTTGGCGGTGACGATACTCTTGAGGAGTTCGGCCGCGTCGTGCGGAGGGTAGAAGCGTCCAGCCTCAACAGCCTTCTTCGCTTCTTTGAAGCGTTTGGAGTCCTTGCTCATCTTGATTACCTCCTGGTGGTCAAGCGGGCCAGCGGCCCTCCCACCTTCCGGCCCTGTGACGCGGCGCTCCACACCCCGTCACTCAGGCTATTCCTACCCCGCGAAGCGGGATCAGTCCTCTACCGTGACCCCCATCTGGCGCGCGGTGCCGGCGATGATGTTCATCGCGGCCTCGACGTCGTGAGCGTTGAGATCAGGCATCTTGGTCTCAGCGATCTTGCGCAGTTGGTCCTTGCTGATACGACCTACCTTCTCCTTGCGGGCGTTGCCGCTGCCCTTGTCGATGCCGGCGGCCTGCTTGATGAGCACCGCAGCGGGGGCCGTCTTGAGTACGAACGAAAAGGAGCGGTCTTCATAGACGCTGAGTTCGACAGGCACCACTTGACCGACACTGTCCTGGGTAGCCGCATTGTAGGCCTTGCAGAACTCCATGATGTTCACGCCGTGCTGGCCCAGAGCAGGGCCGACTGGAGGAGCAGGGGTCGCCTTGCCTCCCTCGATCTGCAGCTTGACTATCGCCCGTAACTTCTTAGCCACCTTGAGTCTCCGTCCTTAGATCTTCTTGACCTGCTCGAAGCCAAGCTCAGTAGGCGTGTCGCGCCCGAAGATGGACACCATCACTTTGAGCTTGCTCTGTTCCAAGTTGACTTCGGACACCTCACCTGTGAAATCGGTGAGCGGTCCGTTTATCACTCTGACTTGGTCGCCGATGACGAACTCCGCCTTGGCCTTCGGTTTCTCCACCGTCGAGGTGTGAAGGATGCGGTCCACCTCTGCAGCCATGAGCGGGGTCGGCTTGTTCTCGGAGCCGACAAACCCCGTGACACCGGGCGTGTTCTTGACTAGGGACCAGGAATCGTCCGTAAGGATCATCTTGACCAACAAGTACCCTGGGAAGATGCGCTTCTCAAGATGGACCTTCTCGCCACCCTTGGTCTCCACCACCTGCTCGGTCGGCACCACGATGTCCTCGAAATACTGCGCCTGGTTCATCGACTGGATGCGATGCTCCAGATTGGTGCGCGCCTTATTCTCATGGCCGGAGTAAGTGTTGATCACGTACCACTTCGCGTCCATCGACGTGGAGACTCCAGTCGCCGCACTCTGCTCAGTCATCGGCTAACCACCCATTCCGCTGAGCTCGACAAGGTAGATCCAGAGCCGGTCGAGCGCGAAGATGAACACCGAGGCGACCGCGACAGCGAATATGACCACACCGGTGGACTTGACCAGTTCCTTGCGAGGCGGCCAGGTGACCTTCTTCATCTCGATGATGACTTCGCGCAGGAAGGTGCGCAAGCGGCCTACCGGCTTGGTCCTGACAGTCCCCCGCGGAGCAGCCCCTTGGCTCTTGTCTTCGCTACGCGCCACCCGCCGCGGGGCGTTCGCCGACTTGGCTGGCGCCGTATTCGTCGATTTCGAATTATTCTTCTTATCTTTCTTGGCCATCGCCTACCGTCTTCACTGATACGCTTCGATCAACAACGGGAGAAGTGGCAGGGCAGGAGGGGATCGAACCCCCGGCCGCCGGTTTTGGAGACCGGTGCTCTACCAGCTGAGCTACTGCCCTCCGCCATCCATCTACCGCTACCGGACTACTTGGTCTCTTTGTGGACCGTGACCGTGTCACACCACCTGCAGTACTTGCGCAGTTCGATCCGGTCAGGATCGTTGCGCTTGTTCTTCATGGTGTTGTAGTTGCGGTGCTTACACTCTTGGCAAGCCATAGTCACTTTAACCCGCATTACTCCAGCGCTCCCTAGTCATTAAAATAGCCCGTGCATGCTACCACATCTGGCCGCGATGGCCGGGTGGATCTGAGATAGTCATCCCCCCGCCCAGGGTATCGAGACGAGCGATGACCCGAGGGGACAAGAGGGCAGTATAGCGGTACAAGCCCAGACCGTCATCAGGTCGAAGACGCTTGCCTGTCACGCTACTGCCAGGTCACCACCCTGTCGCGGACTTCTTCGGGCAGTCGCTCGCGCAATTCCGTGATGATCTCGGGCGCTACGACGACGGTGATGTCTGGACTGAGCTCCAGCAATCCCTGCGCCGCCGCCGCCGCTTCATCGATATCCACGCCATCGGCGTAGTCTATCTCCCGCAAGATCTCATTACTCCGTTCCGACATCCTGCTGAACATCAGATTCAGACCCCGCAGATACGCTTCGGAATAGAAAGGGTCGATGTCTTCAGGCATGGCCGCCAGGTATACCGCAGAAGCGAAGGGCAGTCGCCCTGCGACATCGGTCGCCTCTAGGATCCGCCCGGCGGCAGGCGGCGAAGCTGATGTACGCTCCTCGGCCCAGACCCTATACTCGATGGCTTCCAGGCCGAACAACTGGAGCGCCCCCACCGTCGCGGCAGCCGCGGCGACTATGGCGACAATCTTCCGTCGAGTGCCTCGGGAGGCCGGAGGTAACCCCACGTGAAGCGCAAGGCCTGCGGCCAAGACCACGACGCTGACCAACCCCAAGCCCCACACCCACTTATCGAAGAAGTACGAGAGCTCGCCTATGGATACATACTGATATGCCGCCAGCGCCGCCAGTAGCAGCAACCCCAGAGCGGGGATCGCGGCGACTGCGAAGCCTTTGGCCGCCACCTGTCCCGCACGTCCACGCGCGTAGACGGCCAAGCCTGCTGCCAGAGCCATGCCCGTGCCCAGGACCAGTTGAGCGATCGCCTCGGGCCCATGAGGCACCCATTCCGCCTGGGTGATCAAGATCGCTTCGCCCCCGCCGCGCAGCAGTATCGGTATGACCGCGAAGCAGGCGGCCGCCGTTGTGGCTATCACCAGTGTGAACACGACCCACCCCCGGCGCGACTCAGGCCGCCAAGGTCCCTTCCAAGGAACGAGAGCCAGACATGCGCCTGCCACTGTAAGAGGCGCCATCAGCGTCCATCCGTGCACAGAAGCCACAACGAGCCCGCCCAGGCAGAAGATGCTGAGAAGCGGCAGCTCGCGCGACATAGACGCCCCTACGAGCACAGCGATGCCGGCCGCGGCGCAAGCCCAGATGAAGTTCTCGTACCCCATCTTGAGCGCCCAAGAGCCTGTACCGAACACGAAGGCGGCACCCACCATCGCGGCCACCGGCCAGGCGAAGAGTGGACGACGCCTCAGGCTCGGCAACTGTGCGACCCCCGCGCTCAGCAGGGCCGCCGTCAAGACTTGCATGAGAGCCAGACTCACCCCGTATCGCCAGATCTCCTTGGCAGCGTCACCCAGCTTGGGTCCCGCATAGACCTCCGTCAGGGCTGCGATCGACGCATGGAAGTTCTGCGGATAGTTCTCCCACGCCCAACCCGATCCGTCAGGAGCGGACCCCAGCATCGGTGCGATCGCGCCGTAGCCCCTGGCTTGGATAGCCATCGCGCTGTGAGCCGCGTGATCGCTGCCCATGCCGGAGAGTATGTTCAGCGAGTCTATCCCGCCGGCGGAGCCAAGAAGCGGCCAAACGGTCCACGCGGCCACTGCGATGCCTGCGAACAGGATGGCGTCGACCGCTTCGAGCTGGGGCAGCACTCGTTTCGATCGTGCGCGCACACCTGGACCCCAAAGGATCCAGGCGACAAGTGCGG
The DNA here is from genome assembly GCA_963718375.1 of uncultured Actinomycetes bacterium. Classification (GTDB taxonomy): domain Bacteria; phylum Actinomycetota; class Thermoleophilia; order RBG-16-64-13; family RBG-16-64-13; genus RBG-16-64-13. Next base: position 136,462 of record CAVQZD010000007.1, read on the forward strand.
CGGAAGCGCCGGCCAGCAGGATCCCCATCCTATCCACCTGCGGAACGGGGAGCCGCAGCCACCACAAGAGAGGGACCCACCCGATGAATATCGCACCGCCGAGCAACACCCGCCTCGAGAGACTGGTGGACCATGGCATCAGACCTACGATCAGAGAAGCGAAGACAAGGGCAGGGATACCATCCAACACGCCCTGGCGTCGCAGAAAGAAGACTCCCGCGAACACGGCGCCGCCGGCAAGGACGGCTCTCAGGCGAGTCCACAGCTGCGCTGAGCCAGACTTTCCTTCCTCGGTACTCACCCGGTCCGTTCTCGTCTCCACTCTAGGACCCCCTGAAGCTCACGTGTCTGTGCCATCCGGGTCCGCCGGCTTTCTCTTCCGAAAGGTGAAGTACTTGCTTCCGAGATAGCCGCCTATGATCGCCGGAACTGCGAATATCGCCTGCAACGCATATGCGCTCAAATCAGTGTATCTGGTACCGAGCGCCAGGAACACGGAGTTCGCCAAGAGCAAGGGCACGTACACCATCTGGTAGCGCAGGTACTCCAATAGTGGATGAGAGGCAGGTGCAAAGACGAAGTAGCGCATGGTCAAGAACCCGACGACTGTCTGCACCATGTACGAGATGAACACCACTCCCCAAGCCGGCACATATTCGTGCAGCAGGTAGTAGAGGAGTGAGAAGCACGCGTACGAGAAGAGTGTGTTGAACCCACCGACTACTAGATACATCACCTTGTCGCGGTGGCGGGGCCACAGCTTGATGACTAGTCCCTTGATGCCGTCCGCTTGCTCCGCCCCATCTCCGCCATCACTGGGCTCCCCGGGCTGCACGAGTCCTTCGGGCCCTCCGGGGTCTTGCGCCGGCATCACTGGTCCGGCTTGCTCCGTCCGAGGGACCTGTCACGATCCGCTGCGGACCGGTCCAGCGGGGATAGCGAGTAGGACAAGAGCCTTGTCTCGTTGGCCCCTGGGGAGTCCTGTACCTCCAGGGCGAGCGACTGCAGGAGCATCTGCACCCCTAGCATCAATGGGAGCACCGCGATCATCACGGTCCCGGTCGTCGCAGGGCTGCCGGCAGAAGCGCTGGACACCCACTCGACTATCCCGAACACCGTGCCAAACAACACAAAGGTGGATCCGACCATGGCAAGGAGAGCGACAAGGCCGAACTCGTTTATCACGTGGCGCTTGAAGAATCGCCAGAAGAAGCTCCGCGCAAGCCGCAGGGGAAAGCTCCACAGGACCCGTGAGACACGCACATATGATTCTTCTTCTCCATAGAGCGCCGAAGTCCCCACATCCACCACACGCGCCCCGATAACGTTGAGGTTCACCAGCATGTCGTTCTCGAAGTAGTAGTCCTGGGCCAACTTGTCGAGCCTGAGCCGCGACAGAGCCGCCGAGGTGATCGCCAAGAAGCCACACTGCGAGTCGAATACGTGCCAGTATCCACTGGCGACCTTGGTAAGAAAGGATAGCGCGACGTTGCCGAACCACCGTGTGCGCGGCATCGAAGGCGGGCGACCGGTGGACTGGAAGCGATCGCCCTTCGCGTACTCTGCCATCCCCAGCTCGATGGGTCGAACGAGTTTCGAAAGCTCCCGGACCTCCATCTGTCCGTCGGCGTCCATCTTAACGATCACGTCGTACTCGCCTGCGAGCGCCGCCCGAAAACCGGCGACCATGGCCCCGCCGACGCCCAGGTTCCTCTCGTTGTGCAGCACCTGGATACGCGGGTCGTCTATATTCTGGGCCACCTCGAGGGTATTGTCGGTACTCGCATCGTCGACGACCACGATGCCGTCCACCCAGTCAGGGATGTCGCTGATGACAGCCTGTAGATGTCGACCTTCGTTGTGGGCGGGTAGGACAATGCAGTATTTGAGTCCTTCGCGCAAACTCACTCCCTGACGATGCGAACAGCAGACTTCTGGCAAGTCTACTACAACGGTTGCGCGGAGAGCGCCAAGCGGCTGCTAGCGCCCCAGCAAGCGCATCAAGTGGTAAGAAGTGACGATCTTGGCGCAGTTGACCCGATGAAGGAATAGGGGCCACTTGTGCCTTCCGGCAGCCCGACATCTGGCGACTTCGAGCTCCTCGCTGAACTGCTGCACGAAGCTGGATCCGCTCTTGCTGTCGAGATACCATCGGAAAGCCGCCAGCTGGCGATCGATGAACCGCCCCGGCCAGCGCTCAGCCAATCGTAGCCAGTAGTCGTAATCCATGCAGTAATCCAGCTCGGCTCGAAACGGCCCCACTTCCAGACCCGCCGTCCGCCGCCAGAAGACCCCCATCTGTGAGATCCAATTCTCGCTTAGGAGCTTGCCGTAGCTGAACCGGCGCATGCGCCGGTCCTTGTACCGCGTGACCATGCGGCGGATCTCGTTGTCATTCTCGTCGATGATGCGCACGCGACCGTAGACCCACTGCGTCGTCGGCTCCGACGACATCACTTCCGCAACCGCCGCCAGCGCGCCGGGATCATAGACATCATCGCTGTTGAGCCACCCGATGATATCTCCCGTAGCCATCGCGAGACCCTTGTTGAGGGCGTCAGCCTGGCCGCCATCCCGCTCGCTCACCCACCGGACCTCGTCTGCGCGCGCGCGCAGCAGCTCCACGGTACTGTCGGTGGATCCACCGTCGACGACGATGTGCTCCAATTCGAATAGGCCGCCAGACTCCAGGCGCTGCATCCTGACCGAGTCCAGGGTGCGCGGCAGAAATCGTGCATGATTGAACGAGGGTGTGATGATGGAGAATTTCAGCAAGGCGCTAGCAGTCTCCTGGAGCCGTGAGTTTGCGCGAACCCAGTGCCAAGACGCTCGGAGCCGATGTGACCCCTCCGTCGTCGGACAAGAGCCTGGAATAGCGGCGAGAGGACTCGAACCTCTGACACGCGGATTATGATTCCGCTGCTCTGACCGACTGAGCTACGCCGCCCTGTCTCCCAACCCGCTCCGACCCGGGTTGAATGGAGCCCCCATTCGGACTTGAACCGAAGACCCCTTCCTTACCATGGAAGTGCTCTACCACTGAGCTATGGAGGCCCGCCCGGCCAGCCCCTAGCTGACCGACGCCCTATCACCGGAGTGCCGCACAGGTGGCGGGGCGAGGATTTGAACCTCGGTAGGCATCGCCGACAGATTTACAGTCTGCTCCCTTTGGCCACTCGGGCACCCCGCCACACACGAAACCCCGCGTGGAGGCGAAGTCGCATGATACTCAAACGCTATGGCCTTTTCAATCTGCGCGCGCCACCCGCGGGACCGTGATACTGGCCTCGGTCAAGAACAGCGCCTTCGCCCCCGCGCCCTGACGCAAGAGTGCCCCGTCCACGGCCGTCTGGACGTCGGGCGCCGGCGTCATGAACATCGCCCGCACGACCTCGTCCTCGAGCGAACTCACTACCCAGATGTCGCAGCGCTCCATGATGGCGGCGATACGCGTAGCCTGCTGCACCCCCAACCTGTACTGCTCTTGGTCCGCTCGCCCCAGCGCGTCCGCCGGTGAGTCAGCTGCTGCCAGCATGTCGTAGAGGGTCTGGTTCTCCCCCAGCCCGTAGGGGCACTGCGAGATCACGATGAGCACGCCCCCGTCTTTCACGGCCAGCGCCCCACTCTGTATCGCCTTGTTGGTCTGATAGAAGTTGCAGTCCATCGGATGAGGGGCGACAGCCACGACTACCTCTTCGGGTCGCTCCAGTTCGAGCACGAACTGCCGGTCGGCTACTGCCAGCGCCTCGGTGAAGGACTTCTCCAGCGCTCCCGCCGATGCGAACCCCACCCGGTGGTCCTTGTCCAGGACCAACTGGATGGAGTAGACGCTCTTTCCGGCTATTCCCAGATCAAGAGACTCTTCGAGGTCCTCGTGGACCGGGTTGCCCTCGAGCCTCAGATGCTCAGAACCCTCCGCCATAGAATGACTGTGATTGGCCCACACGGTCTGGTATCCGGCCAGGCCGGGGAATAGTGACTTGCGCCCGCCCGTGTAGCCGGCGAAGTAGTGCGGCTCGACCGAGTTGATGAGCACCACTGAGCGAGCTTCTGCCAGAAGCTTGTTGACCCAGACCTCTGTGCCTCGCCCGGTGCGACCCAGATGGACGAGACTCTCCTCGTCCTTGGCATCGTGAGACGAGACGAGCGCGGAGTGCGCCTCGAATAGGTCTGCTCCGAAGATGTGTTGGAGCTCTTGATGCAGAAGCGGCCCGGTGGGTGCCTGTCGCCACCACGAAGGACAGTCTGTGGTCGGGATGCCCGAGCCACTCCTCCAGCGCAGGGCGCAGTTCCGCCAGCACGTCCGCCGACGGAGTCGGTCGAGTGCCGTCATTGACCACCACCAGCAAGGGGGACACAGCTCGGGCCAAGAAGGCTGCGAACTCTGCTCCCGGCGCCGACACGGCCCTCCTCAGCACCGCCGCCGGGTCGGCTGCCATCGCGACGTTGGCCCCTAAGACACCGGCCACTCGCCGTTCTTCTATCTCCACAGGGATGGTCCCCTCGCCCCAAGGCACTTCTATGCGCATCCGCGGCTCCTTTCGTCGCCCAAGCCTAGCGCACCCCCGCCGGCCGCGCCAACCGCCGCGGACCACCGCTCGCCCAGTAACGGACGGCTACCAAGCGTCGCGACGCGAGGGCCCAACGGGGTACGAAACAGAAAGGCCTCCGGGGCGCGCAGCGCCCCGGAGGCCAGACATGCGTACTAGTGCGCTGCTCGCTAAGCGGCTTCCACCACCGTGGCTATGCCCTGACCGCCGGCGATGCACAGCGTGGCCAAGCCGTACTTGGTGCCGCGCTTCTGCATCTCGAAGAGCAGGGTGGTGAAGATGCGCGTCCCCGAGCAGCCCAGCGGATGACCCAGAGCTACGGCTCCACCGTTGGGATTGATGATGTCCATGCGATCCCCGATACCGAGATCCTTGATGCAGGCCATGGCCTGGGCGGCGAAGGCCTCGTTGAGCTCGATGAGTCCCATGTCGTCCAACGTCAGACCGGCCCGTTCGAGCGCCTTGCGGCTGGCCGGTGCGGGGCCTAGACCCATGATCTCGGGCGGCACTCCCGCCACACCCATGCCCCGGATGGTGACCATTGGCTTCAGGCCGCGCTTGCTGGCCGCCTTCGCCGACATGACCACTGTGCAGGCGGCACCATCGTTGCGACCGGAGGCGTTGCCGGCGGTGACTTGCCCGTCCTTCTTGAAGACCGGCTTCAGCGCGGCCAACCCTTCCATGGTGCTCCGGCGCGGATGCTCGTCGGTGTCGAAGTCGACCATCTCTCTCTTCACCTTCACAGGCACGGGGATGATCTCGTCCTTGAAGCGACCCGACTCGATGGCAGCAAAGGCGCGCTCCTGGCTATTCATGGCCAGGGTGTCGGACTCCTCGCGCGTGATGCCGTACTTCTCCGCCAGGTTCTCGGCGGTGAGACCCATGGTCAGGTCACCGTACACCTCGAAGGGTTGCGAACGAGGCTGGCTCTCGGTGTTGGAGTCGACGAGCACAGCGTTGCCCGCGCCGTATCCGTAGCGGGCGCTCCTCAAGTAGTAGGGAGCCTTGCTCATGTTCTCCACGCCGCCTGCCACGACTATCTCGGCGTCGCCGGCGATGATCTGCTGCGCGGCATTGTGGATGGCCTGCAGACCCGAGCCACACTGGCGCATGACCGTGTAGGCCGGGACTTCGATGGGTACGCCGGCGCGGAGCGAGGCTACGCGAGCCAGGTTGGCCGCGTCGGCGCTCTGCTTGGTCTGGCCCATGATGACCTCGTCGACCTCACCGGGTTCGATACCGGCGCGCCTGATGGCCTCTTCGATCACGATCTTACCGAGGATGTCGGGCTCGACGTCCTTCAGCCCTCCACCCAGTCTGCCTACCGCCGTTCTGACGGCACTGACGATGACTATCTCTTCCATGTGTCCTTTTTCCGAGTCGTTTACTTCTACTGTCCAGCGTACAGGCGCACGCACTTGACTGCGCCGCGCCCACTATGCTCCGCCTATTTTAGAGGCTCCAGCACTATCTCACCCAGATCGCGGTCGGTGTGAGTGTCAACATCGATGATCATGGACGCATAACCTTTGAGGTCTACCCGCAATTGCAGCTGCTTGTCCTTCTCCAGGTATTCGAACTCGAAGTCACCGAAGTTGTCGGTCTGCGTCGCCAACTTGACGCCATCGCCCTCGAGCGTGACCTCGACCCCTTCCGCGCATTCGCCGGGCACGTCCTTGCGGACCACCTCACCCACGACGAACTTCTTGGGTATGCCGACGTACTTGACCAGGGGCGAGATCCCGAACTCCGGATGATAGTCCTCGGTCCCCAGCGCTTTCACGGCTTGCGAGATGTCGCTCTTAGGATCGTCCAGATCGCCGAACAGCAGGGCGCCGGTAGGACAGGCCTCGACGCACCGTGGCACCGGCTCACCCTCGTCCAGCATATGCGCGCAGAAGGTGCACTTCTGCGGCAGATCCAGATCGGCGTTCCAGTAGATCACCCGGTACGGGCAGGAATTCACGATGTCCTTCTGACCCTTGGCCTTCACCGGATCGATGATGACGATGCCGTCGTCGCGCCGGTACACGGCGCCGTCGGTGGCGACCTCCACGCAGGGGGCCGCCTCACAGTTCTGACAGGGGAGAGGGATGTAGTCCAACTTGGGTTTGGGCCAGGTGCCCCGCTCCACTTCCTTGATCTGCATCCAGTACTGGCCGGTAAGAGGCTGCGGTGCTGAATAGCCCGGGTAGTCGTTCTCGAAGTACTCGTCGCGGCAGGCCAGGTAGCAGTTGTGGCAGCCGCTGCACTTGGTCACATCTATGAGCATGCTCAGGCGCGCCATGCCACTAGCCCTCCCACTTCTCGATCTCGATAAGGCACGAGTTGGGCGTCATGCCCGGTACGTTCTTGGACATCATCCTCGAAGTCGTGAGTATGTTCACGCACCCCCCGCGGTCGGGGGAGTCAGGGTTGCCCGGCTGGAGGGGATCGTACAGAGCGGAGGAGGCATAGCTGTGGATCGTCCCCGGACGGATGCGGCCAGTCACCACCGCCATGCAGATCACCGAGCCGCGGTCGTTGTACAGCCGCACATAGGCGCCCGAGTCGATGCCGCGCGCTGCGGCGTCCTCGGGGTTGATGCGGACCGGCCACCAGGGATGTCCTTCCTTCTTGATGCGGTGCCCCGGGATGTCGTTCAGCCAATCGGTGTGCTTGTCGTAGTGGCAATGGAACGAGAACCGGGGGTGTGGCGAGATGAGCTGCAAGGGATACTTGTCATAGAGACCTGGAGTCTTGTAGCCCTCGAAGCTCTGGATGTATCTCGGCACCACCGGGCGCTCGTCGTCATCCGGGAAGTACTGCTTGAGGCTCTCGGACGCGAACTCTATCTTGCCGCTGAAGGTGCCAAGCTCTTTGTTCTTGTCGGTCAGCCGCTTTGCGTTCGCGACGTCGGGGGTGTCGCAGGCGCGGCCTTCGGCGAACCACCTCAGCCCTGGGGTGGACTTGTAGCCCGGCTTCACGTTGATGATGTGGTAGCCCTTCTCGTTGAATTCTTCCCAACTGATCTCCTTGGGCATGTCGGAGATCTCGAAGAACTTCTTCACCCAATCCAACTCGGTCTTGCCGCCATCGGTGTACTGGTCACGCAGGCCCATCTTGTCGAAGATGGTGGCGAAGATCTCATAGTCCGACTTAGACTCGCCGAGGGGCTCGATGCACTTCTGCTCGCGCACCACGAAGCGGTAGTTGCAGCCGCTGCTGGCGTGATAGGTGTAGCCGGCCACCGAGGCCCACTCGCCTATATCGTCGCGCTCGAAGTTGGTGCAGGCCGGCAGGATTACGTCGGCCATGCGGGTCTCGCTGTTGTACCAGATGTCCTGGTTGACCACGAACTCCAGATTGGGCGACTGGTACATGCGCACCCACTTGGACGTGTCGCTCATGGTGCCCATGAAGGAGCCGCCGTACCGGTACCACATCTTGACTTCCGAGCAGCCCTCGGCGGGGTACACGAAGTGGGTGAACTGCTGCTCAAGGGTCTGGCCGCAGAAGCCCTCCCCGTACCATTCGTCGTGCCCGGTCATGATGGCGTCCGGCACATTGAGACGCCACAGCCTTTGCGGGTTGGAGTTCTTGGGGATGTAGTCGCACGCCAGCGGCGACGCCGACACGCGGCCGTTCGGCTCCCCGTAACCTGGGAACCAGACGGTGGTGTCGGAGGGCGCGCCCATGGTCGTGCCCCAGATGCTGCGACCCGGCAGCCCCAGTCCCTGCATGGCCTGCAGCAGCACCATCATGCGGCCCCACTCGGTGGCGTAGGCCTGCCGGCAGGCGCCGCCTTCTCCACCGCGCGACCCGCCCGAGAGGACGGTGCGCTTGGCGGCCCACTCGCGCGCCAGGCTGCGGATCACTCTGGCTTCTATGCCGGATCTCCTCGGCAGCCCACTCGGGAGTCTTGGGGACCCCGTCGCTCTCACCCAGCACGTAGGGCGTGAACTCGTCGAAGCCGATGGTGCGGTCTTTGATGTAGTCCTTGTTGTAGGTGCCTTCGGTCAACCAGACGTTGGCGATGGCAAAAGCCAGGGCTGTGTCAGTGCCCGGCCGAGGCGCGATCCACTTACCGCCCATGACAGCGTTGGTGTAGTTGTGGAAGGGGTCGATGAACACCATCTTGACGCCCTTCTCCTTGAGCCACTGCCGCCAGAGGGCGGAGTCCTGGCCGGAGTAGGTGCCGCGCGTGGTGTCCGGGTCGTTAGACCAGTAGACGATCATCTCCGCGTTCTGCAGAGCGTCCTCGAGCATGTCGTAGGGTTCGGGCATGCCCAGGCGCCAATGGAACCCGTAGGAGTGGGTGGCACCCCAGTGCCAACCCTCCCAGCTGTCCGGATTGTCCAGGACAGGGGTACCTTCGATCATGTTGAGGAAGCGGGCGAAAGGGCCCGCCTTGTAGCCGACGATGCCCCAGTTGTGGTGGGAGGAGGTCATGCCGCTGATCGCCGAGCCGCCGTGCTTTTCCTTGATGCGCGTGATCTCGGAGGCGACCAGGGTGGCCGCTTCGTCCCACGAGATGCGCTCGTAAGCTTGACTTGCCTCGGTTCTGCGGATTGCGCTCGCCGTCGGGATCGAAGTCCACCCGCTTCATCGGATAGAGGATGCGCTCCGGGGAGTGGATGCGACGGCGCTCCGCATGGACACAGGGAGCGAGCGTCGGCTTCTTGGGCGGCGAGTACTTCTTGCCACCTGCCTCGATGACCCAGGGCTCGTAGTCCTTCGGGTCTGCGACCAGAGGTCGTATACGCGTGACCTTGCCGTCCTTCACGTACACAGACACTGGGCCGCTATTGGTGCAGTTCGTGTAGACCTTTTCGGCCATCAAGCATCAACTCCCAGTACATACGGTGGATATGGCTTAGAGAGCTCGTGACTACCGTGAATAATGCAAAGCCTCATATTGCCAGGTAGTATTGCTAATATCGTAGAGTAGGCGTAGCCTATTTGCAAGATGCGGTCTCAGCCCAGAGATCGGATAACAGCGGCGGGAGAGACTTGGCAGAGCCCATTGTATCGCGTGATGTTGATCCCCTGTCGGTCAGAGCCCTGACCCGGGGGCTCTCCATACTCAGCCTGTACGACGTGGACCACCGCGAATGGACCATCGATGAGATGGCAGAGCGGACCGGCCTGGTGCGCATGACGGTCTACCGCATGGCACGGACCCTCGAATCCATGGCCTTCCTGGTCCGCGATTCCTTGACCAACCGCTACCGGCTGGGTCCGGCTGCGCTGGCCATGTGCTACGCGGCCGACGACCAGCATGACATCGTGGACGTCGCCCGCCCCTACCTGGAGAGACTGGTGAAAGAGACCGGGGAGTCTGTCACCCTTGCCGTCGAAGTCGATGGCTACCCGGTGTGCGTGGATATCATCAACACCAGCCGCCCCTTCAAACGTCAGACCGCCCCAGGACGCATCCTAGGAGACATCGCCACCGTACACGGCAAGATCTTTGCCGCCTCCAAGTCACCCGCCGAGAGGGAGGCCATCCTGGCCAAGCCCCGCACGCGCAAGACCCCCCACACCGTCACCGACTTGGACCAGATCAACGCCGAGCTGGACCAGGTGGCCGCAGAGGATGTCGCCTGTGACATGGAGGGCTCATACGAGGGACTGTGCTCCGTCGGCTCGCCCGTGCGCGACCAGTTCGGGGCGATAGCGGCCACCATCGCGGTGGTCGTTCCCTCGGGCCGCTTCGGAGACGACGAACTATCGCTCTGTACCAAGGCCGTCAAAGCAGCGGCAGCGTCGTTCTCAGCCTATCTGGGCTGGACACCTCGATAGCGCGACTTGCGACAGTGGTCTGATGGGTATACCATTGACCATCCAATAGCAGCACCCCGCGTTCCGAAAGCGCCGATCGCATCGACGAGACACCGCGGCGATCGAACTCTCGCGAAAGGAGAAGCAGAGCGATGGCGGAGGACAGAGGCAAGAAGGTCGATGTCAGCGTCGACAAAGTCACCATCAAGAACCTTGCCATGGGGGGGTTGCTGGGAGGCGGCGGCGAGTGCTTCGTGGACGTCAAGGACGGCAAGGCCGTCCGCATCCGCCCCTACAAGTACGACTGGAAATGCGACTTCGACGACCTGCACCCTTGGACCATCGAGCGCAATGGGGAGACCCTCAGCCCCCTGGCCAAGGCCCTGCCGGCCCCGTTCTCGCTCGCGTATAAGAAGAGGACCTTCTCTCCCAACCGCGTGAAATTCCCAATGGTGCGCGTCGACTGGGACCCGAGCGGCGAACGGAACACCCAGAACCGCGGCAAGAGCAAGTACCGCCGTATCACCTGGGACGAGGCGACCGACATCATCGTCGCCGAGATCAAGCGCATCCACAAGGAATACGGCCCGCTGGCCATCCTGGCTCAGGGTGACGGCCACGGCGAGAACAAGACCATCCACACGCCCCACGGTCATCAGGCCCGCCTACTCGACATGATGGGTGGCTTCACCCAGCAGGTCCGCAACCCGGATAGCTGGGAAGGCTGGTACTGGGGCGCCAAGCATGTGTGGGGGCAAGGCTTCCAAGGCATGATGTCGCCGGCGGCCAACCTCATCAAAGACATATCCGAGCACGCCGATATGGTGCTCAAGTGGGGCTGCGACGAGGAGACCACCCCTTGGGGCTTCACCGGCCAGTACGCGAGTCGCATCTCGCAGTTCTGGACCCGGGCAGGCATCAAGCAGGTCTATATCTGTCCCGACCTCAACTACGCTGCGGCCGTACACGCCGACAAGTGGATCCCCGTGCTCCCCAATACCGACGCTGCCCTGCAGTTGGCCATCATCTACGTGTGGCTGAAGGAAGGCACCTGGAACAAGGAATACGTAGAGACCCACTCAGTAGGCATGGACAAGGTAGCCGCTTACGTCCTTGGGGAGGACGAAGAGGGGCTGGCCAAGACCCCCGAATGGGCCTCCAAGATCTGCGGCGTGCCGGAGTGGACCATAAAAGCGCTGGCCCGTGAGTTCGCCAGAAAGACTACCTCCATAGTCCACTACTTTGGTGGCTCGGCCTTCCGCGGCCCGTACTCGCACGAGCCCGGCCGCCTGGAATGCGTGCTCTTGGGCATGCAGGGGCTCGGCAGTCCCGGAGTCCACCAGTGTCAGATGACTTACTTCGGTATGCCTCGCGCCGAGGGCCTGGGCAGCGTGCGCTTCTTCAACCCCGACCTACCAGAGCGGCTCACCAAGCCCGCCTGGACCACCGTCCACGCGTGGGGTCCGCAACTGATCCCCAAGACCCTCATCCAGGACGCCATCATGAAGGGCCCCTTGGTCTTTCACGGCAGCGGCGGCCAGGAGTGCCAGACCGACGAGCAGTTCACCAAGTACACGTATCCCATAGCCAAGGAAAAGGGCGGAGTGCCCATCCACATGATGTGGACCGACACGCCCTGTCGTATCACCTGCTGGAACCACGGCAACTGGACCATCGAGGCTATGAAGGACCCGAGCATCGAGTTCGTGCTCGCTCAGCACCCCTGGTTGGAGAACGACTGCCTATACGCCGACATGATCCTACCGGCGAACACCACGCTCGAGGTGGAGGACATAGTCACCACGGTCCGCCAGGGCCCGCACTTTGCCAGTGTCTCCATCCAGGAGCAGTCGATACTGCCGGTGGGCGAGTCAAGAAGTGACTACGAGATAGTGCTGGCCATCGCCCAGAAGCTGGGCATGGGTGAAGAGTTCAGTGGCGGCCTCACCACCAAGGATATGCAGAAGCTCGTGTTCGACGCCATGAAGATGGACAAGCTCACCACGTGGGAAGACTTCTATGAGAAGAAGACCTACGTCTACTCGACCGCCCACGACTGGGAGCAAGACCCGCCCGGGTTCCGCAAGTTTTGCGACGATCCGAAGGCGAACCCGCTCCCGACCCCCACCGGCCTCTTGGAGTTCTACTCCGAAGCCCTGGCCACGCACTTCCCCGACGACAAAGAGCGGCCGCCGTTCCCGAAGTGGGTCCCCAAGGGCATCACTCACGACGAGGACCTCTCCAGCGAGCGGGCCGACATGTTCCCGCTGCTGCTCATGTCCAACCACCCGCGTTGGCGTACGCACGCCCAAGGGGACGACATAAGTTGGGCACGCGAGACTCCTACCGGCAAAGTGCTCGGTTTTGACGGCTACAGGTACGAGCCCATCTGGATCAACCCGGCCGACGCTGAACCTCGAGGCATCAAGGACGGAGATGTGGTCAAGATCTTCAACGAGCGAGGCATCGTGCTGGTAGGTGCGCGTGTGTGGGAGCGCATCACACAAGGTGTGGTCTACGTCGATCACGGCGCTCGCCACGACCCGCTGGTACCGGGCAAGGTGGACCGCGGGGGCGCCATCAACACCATCGCGCCGAACGGTCTCACCTCGAAGAACTGCTGCGGCCAGGCCACCAGCGGCTATCTGACCGACGTGCAGAAGGTCAAGAACGAGGAGTGGGAAGGTTGGCGCAGGGACTATCCCGAGGCCTTTGCCAGAAAGTATGACCAGGGTGCCGGGCTACGCTTCGACGCTTGGATAGAGGGAGGCGACAAATGAAGGCGTTCGTCATCGACGTCGAGCTTTGCGTAGGCTGCTACGCCTGCCAGTTCGTCTGCAAAGATGAGCACGTCGGCAACGACTGGTCACCCATAGCCAAGCCCCAGCCCGACACCGGCCAGTTCTGGATGCGGCTCGACGAGCACATCCGCGGCACGGTGCCCAAGGTGGAGATGCACTACGTCCCCAATCCGTGCATGCACTGCGACGAACCCCCTTGCGTGCCGCCCTGCCCTGTCGAGGGCGCTATCTACAAGCGCGAAGACGGGCTGGTGATAATAGACTCAGACAAGTGCACCGGCTGCCGCCTGTGCGTAGACGCCTGCCCCTACGCGGCCATCTACTTCAATGACGACCTGAACCTAGCCCAGAAGTGCACCGGCTGTGCCCACCTGCTCGACGGCGGCGAATGGAAGATCCCCCGCTGCGCCGACGCTTGTCCCACCGAGGCCATCAAGTTCGGCGACGAGAGCGAGTTTGCAGACGAGATCGCGCGCGCCGAGGTCCTGAAGCCCGAACTTGGCTGCAAGCCGCGGGTCTACTACCTCAACATGCCCAAGAAGTTCATCGGCGGCTTGGTCTACGACCCGGCAGAGAAGGAAGTGGTCATAGGCGCCACCTGCACATTGACCGGCTCGGATGGCAGCAAGCAGACGGTGCCGACCGACACCTTCGGCGATTTCTGGTTCCGCGGCCTGGCCGACGACGCCACCTACAAGGTGACCATCTCGGCCAAGGGCTTCAAGGACAAGGTCCTAGAGGCGATCACCACTGAGCGAGACGTCAACCTGGGCGAGATACCGCTCGAGAGCTAATTCCCCCGGCGCGACCGGCGCAGACGTCTGCGCCGGTCGCCCGCGGTACGTGGCGATGCTGGATGTCAACTGCCCGCTTGCCGCAGCCAATCCCAGGCTGCCTGTCGCTCAGTGGTCGCGAAGGACTTCGCCTCCTTCGCAAAGAACGGGTCGGCGAGGTTGGCCAGTAGATGCTGCCAGGTCTTGTCGCCGACCACAGCGAGCTTCGCGATCTTCTCGTGGTAAGTCCGGCCGAACTCCATATCCTGCCGCCATGTGTCGGAGGCTTCGGACTTGAAGCCCTCGAGGTCGATCAGCAGGCAGATCGAGCCCTCGCTGTCGACAAGCGCCTGAACCTCCGCCGTGAGATCCGCGTAGTCCTCCTTCGTGATCTCACCGATGGCCTCAAAGCCAAGAACATTGCCTGAGCTCTCAGATAGCCTCTTCAACATGATCATCAACTCCTGAACAGAACGGGCCAGACCAAGGCGTCCAACACTCCTGTGTGAAGAAAGAAGACCGCGCTTCCGACCACCGCAAGCCGGTGTGCCCATCTGGGCTCCTTCGGCCGGACCATATACACTGCCACCAACATACCCAATGACGCCAGTCCAACCAGCGCCAGCACTATCCGTATCCCCCACCAGAGTCCCGTGCTTGGCTGTTCGATCCAGGCCCACGTCAGCGGCATCCATAGTGTCGAGGGCGCCAATATCCCCGCGTAGAGCCAGTTGAACACTCCGAACCCCCACCGCTTGCCCACCCGCGCTTCGTCGGGATCGAGTCTCAGAAGCAGGTAGTAGGTGAAGGCGAAGTAGCTCAGTGCCGCAAGGACCATCCCCACGGCGTAGAGCGGGCGAATATCCTCTGACGCGCCTCCCCAGAGCGCG
>CAVQZD010000008.1:0-82218 GCA_963718375.1 uncultured Actinomycetes bacterium
CGGCAACTGGTTCAGCTGCTGCTGGACGGCGGCCATCTTCTCGGCTGAGGCCAGCTCGTCAGGCTTGGGCGTCGCGGTGCCGAACACCTGCCTGGTCACCTGCTGCACGTCTTCGACCGTTAGGTCGTCGCTGCGGCCCACGATGAAGCTGGTGGGCTCATATATCGCTGCCCACGCCTCCTGGGCGGGCCCGACCATGCTCTCGGCTATGAGGACGGCGCGGCGGGTGAGGCTGGTCGCCTCTTCTGCGCTGACGTCGGGGTCGCGCGGGTTGATGTAGAAGCCGGGGTTGCCGTACCACATCATCGTCTTGAAGTACCGCTGCAGCAGATCGCTGCGCGTGTAGTGGCCGCGCGGCTTGAACTGGCTGTAATCGAGGGTGTAGCCGAATACGGGGGATTCGGCGGGTCCCGCGGCTGCGTCGATGAGCGCGAGTTCTGCTTCGATCTGCTCCGCGAGCTCAGTCGGCCTGGAGGCCTCGGGGTCAAGAATGGCGGCCGCGACCGCGAAGTAGATCCTGTTGAGCCCGAGGTCGGTGTTGACGGCAGGGTCGGCGGCCAAGCCCCATTGGTCGTAAGCAGCAGCGTACAGCTCCTTGGTCATCAGCGAGAGCTGGTCGAAGAAGGCACCCTGCTCCATCTGCTGAAGCAAGGCGTCGAACAGCCCGTGATAGGCGTTCAGCAAGGAGTCAGTGGTTATGAGCACGGGCAGACCCTGGTAGCGCGCGTCCTCGTAGATGTTCCAGAACTTACCGGGAGACTCCCCCGCCGCTCGGCCGACCGCGACGAAGCTCTGTCGCGCCAGCACCTGCTTCTCTGCGTCAGAGAGGCCCGCCAGGTCGAGGTTGGTGATGGCCTGCAGATCGACCGGTTGCAGGTTCAGGTAATCAGCCGTCGGGGAGACTGTGGTGGGAGTGTCGTCGGGGACACTGGTAGAGGTGGTACTACTTCCGCATCCAGTCAGCACGAAGAGCGATGCGCCGAGCGCCGCGATGGTGAACGCGATGACCACAAGACGCCGTCTCATTGGAGCCCCCTCGATCGCTTGCTTTCCACGATTGTACCCTCAGCTGTCGACGCGGGTGTAGCCGAACCCGTTCCACCTCAAGAGCGTCCTTTGCGGGGTGCCGCCCTCGTCCGCAGGCGGCTGGATGAGCACCAGCAGGTCGGCGCGCCGGGTGGCGCCATCGGCGCCCCACTCGCCGCCCGCGGCGCCGCCTCGCGGGGGCCCCAGTGACGATCTCCAGTCTGAGAGGCGACGGGGCGATCGCCTGGGTCACCAGGCGCTCGCGGTAGGTCTGGCCGTGGTAGCCAAACAGGCCTATGTGTCTGCCCTTGTCGGAGTCGAGCAGGGCGACTACCTCAGTCAACCCGTCACCGTCGGTGTCGCCCAGCATTGCTTGGACCACCGTCCACTTGTCGCGGCTGCGGTAGAAGACGGATCCATCGCTGATAGTGAGCGAGTCGTCGCGCGCGTCGATCTCGACCTGCTCGACGGAGCCGTCGCCGTCCAGGTCGGCCTGGACGACCTGGCCCGCCACCAGTTCGCCGTGGGTGAGTCCCGGAGGTGGGGCCTCGGAGCCCCCGCCGGGGCCTGAGCCTGAGCCGCACCCCGGCGCGCCCAGGAGCGCGGCACAAAGCACAACTGCCGCCGCGGGGGCGGCACGGCGTCGCAGGGCGCCGGGCCGCAGGGCCGCCGGCCCTCGCCGCCCAGTCAGGCGAGCGGCGTCGCTAGGAGCCGGCCTGCCGGGCGCGGTAGTCTTCGATAGCCGCACGGAGGCCGTCCGCAGCCAGGTTAGAGCAGTGCAGCTTGGCCGGGGGCAGCCCGCCCAGGGCCTCGGCGACCGCCTTGTTGGTGATGGCCAAGGCTTCGTCCAGTTTCTTGCCCTTGGCCATCTCGGTGACCATGCTGGAGGTCGCGACTGCGGCGCCACAGCCCAAGGTCTGGAACTTGATGTCTTCGAGCACGTCGTCCTCGACCTTGATCGTCAGCCGCATCATGTCGCCGCACTGGGGGTTGCCGACCTCACCCACGCCGTCGGCGTCCTCTATGGACCCCATGTTGCGTGGGTTGCGAAAGTGTTCCATAACCAGCTCTGAATACATGTCTTACGTCCTTTGCTTACAGGTGCAGTTCGCGCACCAGACGGGGGACATCTCCCTCAGTCTGGCCACGATCGGCGGGAATACCTTGATGAAGTGGTCTATGTCCTCTGGGGTGGTGCTGCGTCCCAGAGTGATGCGCAGCGAACCGTGCGCGTTCTCGGCCGGGATGCCCATGGCCAGTAGGACGTGGCTGGGCTCCAGCGAGCCGGTGGTGCAGGCCGAGCCCGAGGAGACGCAGATGCCCTCCATGTCGAGCATGAGGATCATGGCCTCACCCTCGATGCCCTCCACGCGCACATTCAGATTGCCCGGAAGTCGCTGGACGAGGTCGCCGTTCAAGTGGATGGCCTCGATACTCTCGCTGAGCCCACTCCACAGCCGGTCGCGCAGCGCCGCTTCGCGGGTGGCGTCGTCGCTCATGCGCTCGGCCGCCAGGTCGAAGGCCTTGGCCATGCCAACGATGCCCGGGGATGTTGTGGGTGCCCGCTCGGCGCCCTCGCTCCTGGCCGCCACCGTGCAGCAGCGGGTCGATGCGGGTGCGCTTGCGCAGGTACATGAGCCCTACGCCCCTGGGCCCGTAGAGCTTGTGGGCGCTCACCGACAGCATGTCGACACCGAGTTCTTCCACGTCTAGAGGCTGTTTGCCCGCCGTCTGCACGGCGTCCACATGCAGCAGCACCCCGGCCTCGCGGGTGATCTTGCCGATCTCAGCTATCGGCTGGATGGTGCCGACCTCGTTGTTGGCGTGCATCACCGATACCAAGATGGTGTCCGGGCGGATGGCCTTGCGGACGCTCTCAGGGTCGACCAGCCCGCTGCCGTCCACCGGGACTCGCGAGACCTCGTAGCCGAGCTTCTCCAGGTATTCCACGGTCTCGAGGACGGCGTGATGCTCGATGGCCGAAGTCACCAGGTGACGGCCCTTCTTATGGTGAGCACTGGCCGCTCCCAGGATGGCCCAGTTATCGGACTCAGTGCCGCCACTGGTGAAGTAGATCTCTTCCGGACTCGCGCCGAGATGTCGGGCGAGGGACTCGCGGGCGTTCTGCACCGCCTGGGCCGCCGTCAGACCGAGACTGTAGACCGTTGACGGATTGCCATACTGCTCGGTGAACCACGGCAACATGGCGCTCACCACCTCGGGGTCGGTGGGCGTGGTCGAAGCGTGGTCTAGGTAGATGACTCTTGCCATGGGCGCATCCTCGCGCGCTGTCTCAGGCGGAGCCCTTCTCCAGCGTCCTCAGGAGCGAGTACCTCTAGGCTGATCGCCCAGTCGGGGCACATCTCCTCGCATAGGCGACAAGACGTGCAGACCTCGGGGCGGGCGAGGAACGGCGTGCCGTCGTCGCGGACGACGATGGCCTCCTGGGGGCAGAAATGGCTGCATATGTTGCACTGCTTGCAGCGCTCAAGCGTGAAGACAGGTAGCGCTTTCTTTGTCAGATCCTTAGTAGGCATGCGGTAATTGTATATTAGTGCGTCGCCTACTGTCGCCGGCTCGCCCTCGCGGGCCCAGGGCGCAGCCTACTGCTGCTGGTACGTGACGGCCGCGTCTATGAGCGCGGCCAGGTTGCCCTCCACCCGCCAGGCCTGTCCGTCACGCGTGATGATCCCCTGACCGGTATCGAGGTCGAAAGTCAGCGTGCCTCTGTCGGGCAAGAGGAACGTGAGAGTAGAGACAGCCGGCGGAGCACCCTCCGCCCCCGCCTGAGTGGTGGAGACCTCGGCGGCCTCCAACGCCTTCGCGTCCGCGACGGCCTTGATGAGCGCCTGGGCAGGCTCGGTGTCGGAGCTGAGCCCGTAGTACGCTGCCCCGCCGCCGGTCGTGACCAGCGAGATGCTCACCAAGGTGGCGTCCTCTACGTCGCCCAGGTCGGTGTCAGCCGGGAGTTCGTGCACATCGTAGGGCGAAGTTATGTTCGTGATGCCGATGTCCGTACCCGGGCCGCTGGTGTCGTCGGTCTCGTCGCCGCCGCCGGTCACCAGGAGGACGACAACCACTATCACCGCCGCTACGGCCAGCAGGATGCCTGTAGTCATGATCAGCCGTGAGCGGCGTGAGGGGCGGTCGCCGGTGGGTTCTTCGCTGTGGATGGGCTCCTCCGACATTTCGAGTTCCTTCCCTCATTGAAGGCAGGCTGCGCTTTCTGCGATAATACAACCTTATCTCCGCGAGGTGGAGAGCACGGGACATCCGGAGAAAAGGCGACCGCGCGACTCAAGATTGCGTCCGGCAGGTCGATAGTAGTTAAAAGCCCGCAACCGGGTCGGTTTTGGCATCCTTCTTTCGGGGGCATGTGGCCCGAAAGAAGCAAGGTTCGAAATGACCCCGGCATATGGAGGACAGATGCAGCTCATGAGGGCAAGACGCGAGGATGGCGGCGAAGGCGCACGTGCGCCGCAACCGGGAGTAAGCCCGCGTCGGAGCCGAAGGGTGACGGCCCTCGTTTGCGGCATCGTCCTGGCCTCCATATTCGTCGTGGGCTTCGCACCGGTTGCGCTGGCCGCCAATCCAGACCCGGTGCAGTACTACTATGTGCCGTTCACAGAGGACCAGCTGCTCGATGCGCTGGACACCATCAACGCCGCTGCCGTCACTCCGGTCGTCAACCACATCACTCTGACGGCGGTGGCCAACAACACGCTGGTCTACTACGACCAGTGGGAGAACGGCTACGACATCGACATAGCCAACCCGGCCAATCTGTACAGTGCCACCAACCTAGGGGGTACGCAGATCTGGGGTGACGGCAACGCCGCCAACGGTCTATGTCCGGGCACCTCTAGTGACCTGATAACCGCGGGCATGGTCATCGACCTCACGAACCCGGCACCCACCTACGTACCTGTGCCGCGTGTTCCGACCAACATCTTCTACGATGGGCGCGACAAGATCGGGGCCAGCAAGACCGATCGCGGTGACTCGCACCACTTGGGCCACCGGATCCAGCACGCTATTCGCCGGTTCTGTCGAGGTCTACGATCTCTACGCTTGGGGGAGCGACTATCGCGCGCCCGTGGGCGTCGACATAGATGACGCCGACGACTTCCAGATGTTCGAGTACACGGCCTGTCCGTGATGGCGGGCGTGGATGGCGCCACTGTGCACATCGACAAGGACAACGACGGCACGGCCGAGACCAACCAGACGCTGCAGGAGGGCGAGACCATCTGGGTGACAGACGTCGAGGCCGGGGCGCACGTCTACACCGATAACGGTCTGCCCGTGCAGGTGGACATATTCACAGGCGACATCGGCTCGAACTACGAGTGCCGTGACTCAGCCCTGATCCCCACCGGCACCTGGTCGAGCGACTACTACACTCCGGTGTCCACCCCGATCGGTACCACGCGTGCAACTACAGTGTGGCTGTTCAACGCTGGGGCTGACGACATAACCGTCAACTATAGGAGATGGGTGACGGGTTCACTCCAGACCGCGGAGATCGATGTCGCCGCGGGGGGTTATGCGAAGCAGCTGCTGACCGACGGTACCGGGGCTGAGTTCTACACGGACAACGGGGACCCGTTCTACGCCTACTCGACCACCGACTCTAACTCCGGACAAACGGGTGGCGGCGGCAATCAGGCTTGGGACTGGAGTTTCACCCTTGTTCCCAGGGATAGGTTGACCACTCAGCTGCTCGTGGGGCTGGGCATCGGGCGCGATCCCACCTCAGGGGTGAACCCGGCCGAGAACGGCAACCCGATATGGGTCACGCCCCACCTCGACACCGACACCGACTACACCACTGTCTACGTGGACTATGACGGTGACCGGGCGACCGGCCCCAACACCGACCCGAACGGCTTCAAGTACGATCTCTCCTATAGCCTGAGGAATCTGGAGCGGGCCAAGATCTACAAGATGAATCCCGGCACCCCAGTCTCGGTGGACGCGAGCAGTTTCACGAGCACGACGGGCACTCTCAGCCCTGTCACGGTCTCACATGCCACCGGCAATTTCACGGGCCGGCTGATGCTGGTCAGCGTCACTATCGCTGACGACAACGACACCGCCACGGCTAACGTCAATGGCAACGTGACCTACGGTGGAGTGAACTTGACGGCTGTCACCAATGGCGACGCCAGCAACACGAACCTGGCGAGGACTCGGGTCTATGCTCTGGCCAGCCCTGCCGTTGGGACGGCCAACGTTTCCGTGACCCTCAACGAGGCCGTGCCGTTCACGGTGGGCGTGACCACCTTCTACGGGGCGAACGTGACAAACGGCATCACCTCCGCCCTTCGCGCAGCGGCGACGGTCACGGCGACCGGGTCGAGCTCGGCCATGACATTGTCCCAGGCTTCAGCCATCGGCGACCTGGCTTACGAGGCCGTAGGTGCGCGGAGCGCAGGGGTCGGTACGATCGCGGTGGACGCGGACAATAGCAGCAGCACCACCGGGGCCACGACGCTATCTGTGCCGCATACGACCACCAGCCCCGCGAACCTGATGCTGGTGAGTGTCACCCTCGGCGACGACAACGACGCTGCTACGGCCAACGTAAGCGGCGTCACCTACACTGTCGGCGGCACTACTCAGAACTTGACCGCTGTCACGGGGGGCGACGCGAGTAACACAAACCTGGTGAGGACTCGGGTCTACGCTGTGGCCAGTCCTACGCTCGGGTCAGGTACCGTGACGGTGAACACTAGCGAGAACGTGCCGTTCACGGTGGGGGTTACCACCTTCAGCGGGGCGAACGTGACGACCGGTCTCACTTCCGCTCTTCGCGCCCCGACGGCGACGACTGGCACTGGTTCGGCGATGGCGGCGACCGCGACGTCAGCCCCCGGCGACCTGGTCTATGAGGCAGCCGCCGCGCGGAGTGCGGGGCTCGCCACGATCACAGTGGACGCCACCAGCACGAATGCCACGAATGACGGCAATAGTCTGACCGTGCCCCACACCACCGGCAGCACGGCCAACCTGATGCTGGTGAGTATTGCCGTCGGAGACAACGACGGCACCACCCCGGCCGACGTCACTGGCAACGTGACTTACGGGGGGCAGACCTTGCAGCGCATCGCTTCGGCCAACAACAGCTGACCGGACCAGATGCGTCATTTACGCCTTGGCCAATCCCAATGCTGGGCTAGGCACTGTCACCGTCAATCTCAACGAGGTCGTGCCCTTCATGGTCGGCGTGACCACCTTCACCGGGGCTGATGTGACCTCCGGCCTCACGTCAGCGCTTGGCACCGCGGCTACTGCTAACGACGATGTCCAGGCTATGGAGGTGTACATCCCCTCGACTGCCGGCGACCTAGCCTACGAGGCCGTGTCGATTCGCACGGGTCAAGGCACGACACCCGGCGAGCCCACACCGACTTCGGGCCAGACGAGAAGGTGGACTAGAACGGCTATCGACGCAGACAATGATGTGACAGGTGCAGCGGGCACGCTTGCGGCGACCGGGGCGACCACCGTTATCACTGAGACTCAGACCAACGGGCCGTTTCGCTGGGCTATGGTGGGTGTCGCAATCCACCCGGCCGCTGCTGCACCTACGGCGCCCACTGAGTTCACCACCACTTCGGGCCAGGCAAGACGTTGGACCTACACTGCCGTAGGTACCAGCGTCGCGGTCAGGGGTGCAGCGGGTAGCCTTCTGGCGACCGCGAATAGCACTACGATCACCGAGACTCAGACGAGCGGCCCACATCCGTGGGCCATGGTAGGCGTTGCGATCGTGCCGGCTCCCGTTGCGCCTACGGCGCCCACTGCGTTCACCACCACTTCGGGCCAGACAAGGCGTTGGACCTATACTGCCGTAGGTACCAGCCTCGCGGTCAGGGGCGCGGCGGGTACCATCGCGGGGGGGACCTTTGCCACGATCACCGAGACCCAGACGGACGGCCCCAACCCGTGGGCGATGGTGGGGGTCTCTATCGTGCCGGCCGTACCACCGACCGGCACCACGGACCAGAGTGGCATGCTGATATACACGCTGGACCCAGATGCGAAGCTGGCGGGAGCCTGGGGCCAGGACCCGCTGACTGCTACGGACGCTGCACCCGGACTGGACGTCGGGACGACCATCCCGCCTATGCCGGAGTTCTCGCCGGGCAAGGAGAGCGAACTCGAGGTCGACGATGACGGCGACGGATACATCAGCCCGGGAGACACACTCACATACACGATAACCGCCTATAACACTGCTCGTCTGCCGGTGCCGGACATCGTCATCCGCGACACCATACCCACCGGCTGCGACTACATTGCGGACACTACATACGTCACGACCAGCCAGAACGCGACCCCCGTCCAGATCCCGGACAATCCCGCGGGCTCGGGCGTCACCGTGTTCCCTCTTGATGACGATGACACCTATGACGGCTACGAGCACCCAGACTCGATCGAGCAGAACGGTTGGATCACGGTCGACTTTCCAGGCCCAGATCAAGACCTACGAAGCACTTGTGGCCCTGGGAGGAATGACTGCAGATCCGCAACGGCGGTTCCGGAGCGGCTCTGGGCATCACGCTGCCGGTAAGGGATGACTCCAAGCTGCGCGGGCGTCTGGGTGACGTGGTCTGGAACGACAAGGATCAGGACGGCATCCAGGATGCCGGCGAGCTCGGAGTAGCGGGGGTCACCGTGCGCCTCTTGAACTCATCTCTGGCTCCGGTACTGGATGACTCGGGTGTCGCCATCACGCAAGTCACCAACTCCAGCGGCAAGTACGACTTTAAAGGCCTCTACGCAGGCAACTACGTCGTTGAGTTCGAGCTTCCCGACAGCTGGAATGCTGAGTACACGCTGGCGAATCAGGGCAGCGACGACACACTTGACAGCGATGCTGTCGTGACGGGTGACCCGGATATAGCCAGGACGGCCTCCTTCGCCTTGGGCGCCGGCCAGATCGACCGCACCAGGGATGCTGGCATTCGTCCGCCCTATCTGACCTTGGCAGTCGTCAGTTCGTTCGATGCGACGTGGCGAACGGCAAGGTAGTGCTCACTGGACGACGTCCAGCGAGGTCGGGACAGCGGGCTTCTACCTGGAGCGCTATGAGACCAAGACACGCCAATGGCAGCGCATCAACAAGAGCATAGTGCCCGCCCTGCTGGAGTCTTCGGTGGGCGGTTCGTATAGTTTGGCCGACAGTGGCGCGAGGCCGAACACGGCGCTGAGATATCGTTTGGTCGAGATCGAGGCCGATGGGGGCCAGTTGATTCACGGTCCCTTCGCTGTGAGTGCGAGGAAGACGAGCAAGGACACCGGCGTGCTGCGGGCCGCGCAGCGAGCCCCAGAACGCAGTCAGGCAGCCCAAGAACGTCGGGGTAGGCAAGCTCGCGGCTGTCGCTCAGTCGAGCAAGCCCGCTGTTGTCACCAAGACCGCAGGTGCGAACCTAGCGCGGATAGAGGTGACCGCCGCTGGCCTGTATCGCATCGAGGCTGCGGACATCGTAGCCGCCCTGGGCGCGACCGAAGCGACGGCCAAAGACTGGATAAGGACTACCGGTCTTAGGCTCACGAACCGTGACAAGGCCATCCCCT
The DNA here is from genome assembly GCA_963718375.1 of uncultured Actinomycetes bacterium. Taxonomy (GTDB): domain Bacteria; phylum Actinomycetota; class Thermoleophilia; order RBG-16-64-13; family RBG-16-64-13; genus RBG-16-64-13. The sequence goes on from CAVQZD010000008.1 coordinate 9,613, forward strand.
ACTTCAAAGCTGCTGACGACTCCGCCATCTACTTCTACGCAGAGGCGATAGACAGCATCTACACCTCCGCCAATGTCTACTGGCTCTCCCGGGGCAAGGCTCTGACGATGAGCGAGCTACTGGGAGTGGCGGCCGAATCCCTGGCTGCGGCGGCCTCCGCGACGACGACCACGGCGGGGCAGCCCGGCGAAGCCACGACGACGACCGCTCAGCAGGTCACGCAATCGACCGAGGCAACGCAAGAAGTCGGGACGACTACGACCGAGCCGGTCGGGGGCATCGCAGGCGCCGAGAGCACCACTACGACTGAGAGCACCACCACCAGCGAGACTCAAGTGGTTGTAGCGGCAACGCCTGAGGTGCCGGCAATCACCAGCTTCATCGATCAGACTCACTACGAGCAGGACGTCACTAACGCCACCGGCCTGTTCCATGATCCGGCCGCCGACTTCTGGTTCTGGACCTACATGTCCGCGGGTGACGCGACCGTCGGAAAGCGGTCGGTGGAGATAGACGCTCCAGGAGCTCTGCAGGGCGATACGCTCACCGCCACCCTGTACGGCGGATCCAGCACGGGCGTGAACAACGAACATCACGCGCAGGTCTGGCTCAATGGAGCGCTTCTCGGAGACGTGCGCTGGACGGGTACCGTCGAGAAGAAGGTCGGCTTCGAGATCCCGAACGGTCTACTCAAGGCGGGCATCAACGAAGTGCAGTTCGTGGCCCTCAAGGACGCGGGAGTGCCGTACAGCATAGTATCGGTAGATTCCCTGGATCTGGTCTATGAGCGCGCTACCGAGGCGGTAGGCGACCGCCTGCTGCTCAAAGCGGCGACGGATGGCCTTACTGCCGTCAGCGGTCTTAGCGCAGTAGACGCTTGGATCCTGGACGTCACCGATCCGCGCGCTCCCCAGGTCGCAGGACTGAAGGGTTCTGTTGACGCCTCCGGCCGTGCCACAGTGGAGTTCGAGGCTGTCGCTGGACGCTCGTACCTGGTGGCGACCTCCGCGGGCACGCTCAGGCCGCGGGCTGTCACCGGCGCGGTCGCGCCGACTCTGAGAGACAAGAGCAAGTCCGCGGACTATCTCGTGATCACCTCTCCGGATCTGGCCACTGCGGCGGCCAAGTTGGCTGCCTATCGTCAGAGCCAGGGCATGAAGACGATGGTAGTCACCACCGCGGAGATCTACGACACCTTCAACTACGGTATCGCTGATCCTAACTCCATCAAGAGCTTCATATCGTTCGCGACTGGCCTGTGGAAAGGCAAACCCAAGTACGTGGTCCTCGCCGGTGAAGGCAGCTATGACTACAAGAACGTCACCGGCAGTGGAGATAGCCTGGTGCCGACTCTGCTCGTGGACACCAGCGATGGTCTGGTGGCCTCAGACGCCCTGCTGGCCGATGTCAAAGGCAAGGACGGTCTGCCGGATATCGCCCTCGGTAGGATCCCCGCTCGCACCAGTGCCGAGTTTGACGCGGTGCTGGCCAAGATCAAGGCCTACGAGGCAGACAAGACCGGGGCCTGGCACAAGAAGGTAGTTTTGGCTGCCGACAACGCGGATAAGGGCGGCGATTTCGCTGCCAGCAGCGAGACGCTCGCATCCATACTGCCATCCTCGCTCACAGTGACAAAAGCGTACATGGACAGCTCGGGGCTGGCTGCAGCCCGCAGTGCGGTGCTGCAGGGGTTGAATGACGGAGCTCTGCTGCTCAACTACACCGGACACGGTGCCGTTGACCGGCTGGCGCAAGAGGGCCTGCTCACCAAGACAGACATAGCTGCTCTTCCCAGCCGGGGACCGGGCCTACCGCTGGTGACTGCTCTGACCTGCGTGGCCAGCAACTACGCGATACCAGGGTGGGACAGCGTGGGCGAAGCTCTGGTGAAGCGCGACAAGGCCGGAGCGATCGCGGTCTGGTCGGCGGCCGGGCTGGAGAGCAACTCGGCTTCGGTACAACTGGGCAAGGCGATGATGGAACAGCTGTTCAGCAAGTCGGGCCAGGTTCTGCTGGGTGATGTGACTCGGGCCGCCGCGAGCAAGAGCGTGAGCCAGGGACTCCCGGCCTCGGTACTGCTCACATACAATCTGCTGGGTGATCCCGCCCTCAGGTTGCAGCGGTAGTGGGCGGGTCGGTGTGAGTGTGGGTGAAACCACTATGAGAAGGCAGACCATGCGACGGGTCGAAGAGGTCGTCCAGCGTGAACTCGCCGGCGAGACGTTTCTCGTGCCGGTCAGGGGCCGGCTGGCCGACCTGCAGGAGCTGTTTGTGCTGAACGCCGTGGGCAGCTGGCTGTGGAGCCGACTCGATGGGACAAACGAGATCGACGGCTTGGCCCGGAGCGTGGCCGCGGAGTTCGAAGTGGACGAAGAGCAGGCCCGACAGGACACGGAGACCTTCCTGGGTGAGCTCGAGCAAGCCGGGCTGGCTAGCTGGGTATCTCCGCCGACAGAGGCACCGTAGGCATGGACTGCGCAAGTTCGATATCGTTGGGTACGGCTCCTCATCTGGCCGCGATCAGAGAGAAGACGGCGCATGAGCGAGTGCCAGTGAGCGGATCCTTTGACCTCACCTACCGGTGCAACTTCAGGTGCGTGCACTGCTACGCTGGTCATCTGGTGGGGCAGCCGTCTGCCGAGGCCGGTGAACTGATGACTTCGCAGGTGAAGCGCCTTCTGGTCGAAGCCGCGGGCGCAGGTTGTCTGATGATGGTGCTCTCAGGGGGCGAGCCGCTGCTGCGCTCCGACTTCTGCGAGATATACAAGAGCGCGCGTGAACTGGGTCTGATAGTGAGCGTGTTCACCAATGCCAGCCTGGTGGGCGAAGGACATCTTGAGTTGTTTGCGGAATATCCTCCTCATGTCGTCGAAGTCAGCGTATACGGCAGTGATGCCGCGACGTATGAAGCGGTTACTCGCGCTCCAGGCTCGTTTGACAGAGCGATGCGCGGTATCGAAGGCCTACTTGAGCATGGCGTGCGGGTGGGACTCAAGACAATGATCCTTCGCGAGAACGTCGACGATGTCTACGCCATTGAGGGATTGGCGGAGCGATTGGGGGTCCCTTTCAGGCTTGATCCGGTGGTGATGGCTCGTCTTGACGGGGGTATCGAGCCACTCGGACAAAGGGTGGACCCAGAGAAAGCAGCAGGAGTCGAGCTGGCGTCGCCGAAACGGCGAAGGGACGCTGCCGATTTCTTGCGGCGCGCGTCGGCGAAGGGGGAGGCTGCACCCGTTGGACTTGATGGTCGCCTGTATCATTGTGGGGCCGGCGTGACCGGGTTTCACCTTGACCCGTGCGGTCGACTGGCACCATGCGTGGTGGGGCGCCACCTGGCGCAAGACGCGATCGCCCTGGGCTTTGCTGCCGCCTGGCAGGCGGTGGCCGCGGATGTTGGCGGCGCTGTGTGGCAGGAGCACGGCGGATGCGCCGACTGTGCTGACATAGTGGTCTGTGGGTATTGTCCAGGACTTCTGGCCCTTGAGGGGGCCAGTCCGCGTACGCCGCCTGAGTACCTGTGCCGCCTGGGTGAGAGCAGGCGCAAGATGATAGAATCGTGCACCCTTGAGGAGGTCGGGCATGTCTGAGCAGGGCCAGAAGACTGGCGTGAGCGTGGGTCCAACGTCTCGTAGACCGTATGAGGCGCCCCGAGTTGCCGCCGTCGATCTGGCTACAGACGAAGTGCTCAATTCTGGCTGCAAACTTGGCGCACAGAATGCCATAGGACCCTCGAATTGCGCGTTCGGGTCCTGCACAAGACCTGGATCGTGACCGCCTAAGCAGTAGGCGCGAGTCTTGCTGCGGCGGGCAACGCTGATGGAGGGGCCTTCCAGCCGTGCGGAGTCAGTCCGCTCGACTCTCACTATCGGAGATGTTCGCATGCGCGTCGTCTCCGAATCGGCACTCGCGACTATTCAGAACCCCGCGTACGGGGAGTTCGTGCACGATGCTGGCGATCTGGTTCGGGGACGGACGGATGTGGCGATAGAAGTGGTCGCTGCGGATGGTCTAGCAGCTGATCCAGGGAATCCGAGCTTCGACAGCGACCGTGCGTGGAAGCTCCAGTTCCTGCCCGAAGGGTACAGGCTCAGCCTCCATCGCCTTGGGGAAGACGCACCCTGCGCAGTCGCCTTGTCTGACGACGGGACTCAAGAGGTGACCATCCAGGTCGACAGGCATCTGCTTTCTGGTTCGGAGGGCTCGGGTGAGCTCTGGAATCCGGTCCGCTATCCGCTTGATCAACTGCTGCTCATGAACCACCTGGCGCTGCGAGGTGGAGCCATAGTGCACGCGGCCGGGGTAGTCATGCAAGGTAGGGCGATCGTCTTGCCGGGGCGTTCAGGAGCCGGCAAGTCGACCGTGGCTAGGCTGTTTGTGGACGCTGGGCTCGAAGACGGCATGCTGTCAGACGATCGCATCATACTTAGGCCCGATCAGGGCACACAGGTCCGCGCCTGGGGGACTCCCTGGCCCGGGGATGCCGGCATAGCCAGAAACGCGAGTGCGCCGTTGGGAGCGATCCTGTTTCTCACCCAGGCGACTGAGACAAGGCTCGCGCGACTCAGTCCGGGTGCGGCCATGAGGAGGCTCATGCCTGTTGTGTCGGTGCCCTGGTATGACGAGCGAAGGGGCAACCAGGTGATGGCGACCTGCGCGAGCGTGGTCGAGACCGCGCCCTGCTTTGAGCTGTTCTTCACGCCGACCAGAGAGGTCGTGGACCAGGTGACCCAGGCCGTAGGGCAGTTACCATAGGGCCATGCAGACTCTAAGCAGAGTGCGCTCAGGCCTGCTGGCGGACGCCTTGAGAGACGAGGTCGAGGTCCGCATGGAGGTGGACGGCCGCAGCATGCTGCCGCCGCATCCGCCCGGGGGATGTCGTGCACATCCGCAGCTCGAAGGGTGCAGGAACTGCGGCTTGGGGAGGTGGTGGCCCTGCAGGCCACCCCGGAGGCGGGTCTGCTTGTACATCGAGTGGTGAGCGCGACACTCGGGCGGCGTGACCGTACGTGGTGATAACTGCCCCGGCACCGGATGGGGTCTTTGCCGCGGACCAAGTGCTAGGCGTCGTTACCCGCGTCGAGCGCGACGGTCGCTCGTCTGGTTCGGCTCCGGGCGGCTGGGCCGGCCTGTGGCTTTCGCGGTGCGGCACGGGCTGATTGGCGGGCTAACCGCGTTGTACTACAGGGCGCGCCGCCACGCCGGCCGCGCCTTGAAGTTTCTGGGTGCGGACTCTAGACTACGGCCACAGAAAGGCGATGACGGGAACGAGTAGGCGCCGCGCAAGCGGCCAAGTAGGGTGGTACCGCGGGATTCGCGTCTCGTCCCTACGCAGCGTAAGTCGAGCGACGATGAGTCGCCGGCAGGCGCAGCGAAGGACGGGGCGTATTTTTGTTTGTAGGGACGGGGATCAGAGGCGCGGCGCAGGCAACAGTCCGGGGGCGCCGCGCGAGGTCACCGGCCGACAAGGAGGTCAGATGGCAGGCCAGTATCGCTCGGTGGACGCAGGACAGAGCTTCCCCGCTATGGAAGAGCGGGTGCTGGAGTGGTGGAAAGAACACTCCATTTTTGAGAAGAGCTTAGAACTGCGCGCCGGTGCACCGGAATGGGTGTTCTTCGAGGGTCCGCCGACGGCCAACGGCAAACCCGGCGTCCATCACGTGTTGGCGCGGGTGTTCAAGGATATCTATCCGCGATACAAGACCATGCGCGGCTTTCACGTGGGGCGCAAGGCGGGCTGGGACTGCCACGGCCTGCCGGTGGAGCTTGAGGTCGAGAGGCGCCTGGGCTTCAACCACAAGGAGCAGATCGAGGCCTACGGCGTGGCCGAGTTCAACCAGCTGTGCCGCGAATCGGTGACCACCTACGTGGACGAGTGGAATCGCATGACCGAGCGCATCGGCATGTGGCTGGACCTCAGCGACCCCTACATGACCATGACCGACGAGTACATCGAGTCGGTGTGGTGGATCCTGTCGGAGTTCGCCAAGCAAGGTCTGCTGTATGAGGGGTACAAGGTCGTGCCCTACTGTCCGCGCTGCGGCACGGCGCTGTCGTCGCACGAGGTGGCGCAGGGCTATGCCATGGTCACCGACCCCTCGGTATTCGTGCGCTACCCGCTGCTCGAGGCGTCGCCCGGGGGCTCCGCCCCGGCGGCGGCGGCGCCTCGCTCGAGGAGGGCGTCAGCCTGCTGGTCTGGACCACCACGCCCTGGACCCTCATCTCCAACGTGGCCGCGGCCGTGGGGCCGGACATCCAGTACGCCCGCGCCAAGCTGGGTGACGAGCGCTTCATCCTGGCTGCCGACCTAGTGGTGCCGGTGCTGGGCGAAGAAGCGGTGATCGAGGAGACCTTCCCGGGTTCGGACCTGGTGGGGCGCGAGTACAGGCCGCCGTACGACTTCGTGACGCCTGACAAGCCGTGCTGGCGCGTCATCGCGGCGGACTTCGTGGCCACCGACGAGGGCACCGGCATCGTGCACATCGCCCCCGCCTTCGGCGCCGACGACATGGCTGTGGGGCAAGCCAACGACCTGCCCGTGATCATGCCGGTGGACGCAGAGGCCCGGTTCACCGCCGAGATCACCCCGTGGGCGGGAGTCTTCGTCAAGGACGCGGACGCCGGTATCCAGGACGAGCTGGAGTCCCGCGGGCTGCTCTTCAAGCGGCAACCCTACGAGCACACCTACCCGTTCTGCTGGCGCTGCGACACGCCGCTCATCTACTACGCCAAGAGCTCTTGGTACGTGCGCACCACCGCCCGCAAGGACGAGGTACTGGCTGCCAACGAGGAGGTCACCTGGTACCCCGACCACCTCAAGCACGGGCGCTTCGGCAAGTGGCTCGAGAACAACATCGACTGGTCGCTGTCGCGTGACCGGTACTGGGGTACTCCGCTGCCGGCTTGGCGGTGTGAGAACGGCCACGACACCATCGTGGGCTCCAAGGCGGAGCTGGGCGGACTGGCGGGCCGCGACCTCTCGGGGCTGGAGTTGCACCGTCCGTACGTGGACGAGGTCAGCTTCGCGTGTCCGGAGTGCGGCGCCGAAGCGCGCCGCGTCGATTCGGTCATCGACGCCTGGTTCGACTCCGGCAGCATGCCGGTGGCTCAGTGGCATTATCCCTTTGAGAACAAGGAGACTTGGGAGAAGCGCTTCCCGGCCGACTTCATCTGTGAGGCCATCGATCAGACCCGCGGCTGGTTCTACAGTCTGCTGGCCATCAGCGCGCTCCTGACCGGTCACACCTGCTACAAGAACGTGCTCTGTCTAGGTCACATCCTGGACAGCGAGGGCCGCAAGATGTCCAAGCACGTGGGCAACGTGGTCGATCCCTGGACCCTCCTCGACAAGCAAGGGGCCGACGCGCTGCGCTGGCACCTGTTCACCTCCAGCTCGCCTTGGCTGCCGCGCCGGTTCGGTCCAGAGAACCTGGATGAGGTGGTGCGCAAGTTCATCCTCACCCTGTGGAACACCTACTCGTTCTACACGCTCTACGCCAACATCGACGGCTTCTCGCCCGCCGAGCACGACGTGCCCGTGGCCGAGCGTACGCTCATGGACCAGTGGATCCTCGGCGACCTGCATCTGCTCATCAAGAAGGTCACCGCCGAACTGGACCAATACGACGCCTTCGCCGCCGGTCGCGCCATCGCCGAGTTCGTGGACGAGCTCTCCAACTGGTACGTGCGCCGCAGCCGGCGCCGCTTCTGGAAGAGCGAGGCCGACTCCGACAAGATCGCCGCCTATCTGACCCTGAACGAGTGCCTGGTGACCCTGAGCGAGCTGCTGGCGCCGTTCACACCGTTCCTGGCGGAGGAGCTATATCAAAATCTGGTGGCCGAAGGTTCTTCGGCGACGTCGCCGTCGCCGGGCGTGCCGGAGTCGGTGCACCTAGTGGATTGGCCGGTGGCCGACGCAGCCCTCATCGACGAAGATCTGTCCTTCCGCATGGGGGTGGCCCGGCAGGTGGTCAACCTGGGCCGCGCGGCGCGCAACGCCGCGCAGATCAAGACCCGACAGCCCATCGCGAGGGTCGTGGTGGCCTGCGGCGACAAGCAGCGTGCCGCGGTGGAGAGCCTCGCGGACGTGGTGGCTGAAGAGCTGAACGTCAAAGCTCTGGAGTTCGTCGCCTCCGCCGGGGAGCTGGTGACCTACGTGGTCAAGCCCAACTTCCGCACGCTGGGCCCGAAGTTCGGCAAGAGCATGCCGGCGGTAGCCGAGGCTGTCGCCGCGCTACCCGCCGACGAGACCGGCGACCAGGTGGCGGCCGGCAAGTCGGTGGCAGTGACCGTGGAGGGGCACGAGTACGAGTTCGCGGCCGAAGACTTCGTGGTGGAGACGCATCAGCGCGAGGGCTACCAGGTGGAGCGCGAAGGCGGCCTGGCCGTGGCCATAGCCACCGAGCTGTCTCCGGAGCTGGTGGGTGAAGGTCTGGCTCGCGAGCTGGTGCATCACATCCAGAACACGCGCAAGGCGGCGGACCTGCAGATCGATGACCGTATCCGCCTGCGCGTCGCCGGACCCGCGGAGATCGCGGAGATGCTGGCCGTCCACGGCGAGTGGGTGAAGAAGGAGACGTTGGCCCTAGACCTGGAAGTCACCACGGGCGCGGCCGGCGCCGGCGCGGCCGGCCCGGACGCCGAGGCGCTGGTCCGGACTCCGTAGACGCCGGAGCCTATACCGAAGAGCTCAAGGTCAACGGACTGCCCGTCACGGTGGTTGTCGCCAGGGCGTAGCGGCCCCCGGGCGCGGCTAGGGCACCAGCACCTCTATCGCGGCCGGGTCTATCTCCACGGTGGCCGGGAGCTCTCCCACGATCTCGCCGTCGGCCTGTAGCCATACGGGTCCGCTGCCCTCGGCCGGCCGCAGCTCGGCCCGGGTCGCCTTGAGGTAGGTGACGCTCTTGTCGCGCACGTGCGAGCGGGTCAGCAGACGCCCCCAGAAGGCCAGCACGCTGGGCTTGGTGGTGCCTTGGAAGATCAGCATGTCCAGAAGCCCGTCCTTGGCGTCGGCGCTGGGGGTCATGGTCACGTGAGCGGCGTAGTAGCGAAAGTTGCCGGCTACGAAGAAGGTGGCCAGACGAGTGATGCCGTCTATCTTCACCCAGAACCGGGGCTGCGGTTCGGCGAGGGCCTTGGCCAGGCCGGTGTAAGCGAAGGCCAGGGAGCGCAGCCAGCGCTTGGTGCGCGGGTGTATGTTGCGGATGGTGACGGCGTCGATGCCTGCTCCGGTCATGAGGACGAAGTGGCGGCCGTTGACTCTGCCCACATCCAGAGCGACCGACTTGCCCGCGGCGATCACAGAGCAGGCTTGCTTGGGGTCGAACGGCACTTTGAGCTCCCGGGCGACCACGTTGACGGTCCCGGTGGGGATGATGCCCAGGCGGCAGAGGGGCTTCGCCCGGCCGCCAGACGCCGCCTCTTCGGCGGCCTCGACGATGCCGGTCACCACCTCGTTGATGGTGCCGTCGCCTCCCACGACCACGATGACGTCGGCCTGCGGCGCCAGCGTGCGCGCGAGTTGGGTAGCGTGAAGCGGATCGCTGGTAGGATGCAGCTCGACTTCCAGCCCCTGCTCCTGCAGGCAGCGGCCGGCGGTCTCCGCTGTGGCGTCCCCCCGTCCCTTGCCCGAAGACGGATTGTAGATGAGCGCAGCCTTAGGGTGCGTCATAGTCCCACAAAGGCGTGCATGAGTGTCTGGGCACGTCCGCCTTCGTCCGAGGGCTTGAGCGTGGCGAAGTGGGTGTAGCCGGCGGTGCGGGCCAGGTCGGCGGCATGCGCGAAGTCGCGCCCCACCTCTCCAGGTCGGTGCGCGTCCGAGCCGAACGTGATGGGCACGTCGGCCCCGCACAGGCGTCGCAGGATATCGGGGTCGGGATACGCCTCGCCTATGGGCTTGTGCAGTCCGGCGGTGTTTATCTCCACGAGCACGCCCGCCCTCGCCAGGCGCTCGACAAGCCGGTCGAGCTCCTTGTCCAAGGCGCGAGTGGGCCGGAAGCCGAACTTCTTCACCAGGTCGATGTGCCCCATGACGGTGAAGAGGCCCGACTCGGCCGCGTCTCCCACCAACTCCAGATACTGCAGCCACACCTCGTCGATGTCCTTGTCAGCGTACTCAGACACGAAGCGGGGGTCGTCGAAAGCCCAGTCCTCCAAGAAGTGCACCGAGCCGATCACGAAGTCGAAGGGATGCTCCTGCAGCAGGTTACCTACAGCAGACAGCGTTTGCAGGCGATAGTCGGCCTCCACCCCCAGGAACACGAAGCCCGGGAACTCCTGCTTGAGAGCTTGGACCTCCGCCACATAGTCGGGCAGATCGGCCATGCACATGGTGAGGTCGGCATCATGTACGGGCAGCAGCGGTAGGTGGTCCGCTATGCCTATGGCGCTCAGTCCCATGGCCTTCGCGACCTGCACGTATTCCGCGGGGCGCCCGGAGGCGTGCCCGCAGAGGGCGGTATGGGTGTGATAGTCGGGCAGCCGCATATCAGGCCTCCGTCTCTAGGACGATAGTGTAGGGGCCGTCGCCTACGGCTCCACCTCCAGCAGCGTGGCCTCCCAGCGGCCGCTGGGTAGCACGTCGGCCAGCTGGACGCGCACGAACCGGTTCATGAGCTGCTTGTCGCCATACACGAGTACCTCCTGGTAGTCGCCCGTAAGGCCGACCAGGCGTCCATCCCCCCCTTGCTCCTCCAGCATCAGCGCGCGCTGCACGCTCCCCTTCAGAGTATCGCGAAACGCCTCTCTCTTGGTCTTTCCCAGAATGCGCAACCTCTCACTCCGGTCTTTGATCACTTCGGCCTTCACCTTGGCCTTGGGCGGCAGAGCGGCCGCGGGCGTGCCCGGGCGGTCGCTGTAGCCGAAGACATGCAGGTAGGTGAGCGGTGAAGCCCCCACCAGAGCCAGGGTCTCGGCGAATTCGAGCTCCGTCTCACCAGGGAAGCCCACGATGACGTCGGCGCCGAGGGCCGCGTCCGGCAGACGACGGGCGATACGCTGGGTGGCGGCCAAGTATTGGGCGGCGGAGTAGGGGCGATCCATCGCCTTGAGGATAGTGTCGGAGCCACTCTGCAGAGGCAGGTGAAAGTGCCGGGCCATGCGGTCCCCGGCTCGCTCCACCACGTCCAGCAGTCTGTCGTTGACCTCCAAGGGCTCGACCGAACTCAATCTCAGGCGGCCAAGATCACCGACCTCCCGCAGCAGCAGGTCCAGGAGACCGGCGAGCGACCCCTCGCCCGTGTCCTTACCCCAGCTGCCCAGGTCGACCCCCGTGAGCACGATCTCGCGGTAGCCGCCCGCCGCAAGCCGACGGACCTCGCGCAGGGCGTCGCTCTCGGCCATGCTGCGCGCCGACCCGCGTGCGAGGGGGACGATGCAGTAAGAACAGTGGGAGTCGCACCCGGTCTGCACCTTGAGAAAGGCCCGCGTGCGCCCGTGAAAGTGGGCGAACGACGCTGTCTCGAACCTGGGCTGCTCAGGGTAGGGGGACACGGTGACGGCGGGGCGGCAGGCGGGCGCCGCGCGTGGCGCCGCCCCGGGCGCCGCCGCGCGGCTCCGCAAAGCGTGCCCGAGGTGTGCGACCAGGTCCTCCTTATCAGGGTTGCCCAGCACCAAGTCCACCCCCGGCAGCTCCGCCAAAACGTCGGGTGCGACTTGGGCAAAGCAGCCGGTCGCCACCAGCACGCATCCCGGGTCGAGTCGCTTGGCAGCGTGTATCTCATGTCTGCAGGTGCGGTCGCTCTTGGAGGTGACGGTGCAGGTGTTGACCACCCGCACGTCGGCCTTGTCGTCCCAGTCCACCAGGCTGTATCCGGCGGCCGCCAGGGCCTCCTGCATCTGCGCCGTCTCACACTGATTGAGACGGCAGCCCACCGTGCGAAAGGCTACGGTGGCACCTGGACCTCTCTCTGAGTGAGCGGAAGGCATGATCGGCAGTTTAGCAGCCGCCTTACAGGCCAAGTGTTAGCATATAGCGCGCCGCCTTCCCCGGGCGCATGCCATCGACTTTTGGGGGATCATGGAGTTCATACGCAGACTGCTAGAGCGCGACCGAATAACCGGGCAGGCTGCCCGGTTCATAGTGGTCGGGTTCTTGAACACAGCGGTCGACCTAGCCGCCTTCTACCTCCTGGCGAACATCCCGGGTATGCACGAGGCGGCGGCGAAGGGCATCTCCTATTTCTTGGGCATATGCAACAGCTTTCTGTGGAACAAGTACTGGACGTTCGGTGCCGGCAAGTCAAAGAGGGGCTGGCGGGAGTTCGGCATCTTCGTGCTGGTGAATCTTCCCCCGCTACTGGTCAACGTCGTGGTGTTCAGACTGCTCGGTATCTGGTACCAGTCAGGCGAGTGGTACGTGCGGATGGGCAAGGCGTTCGTGGCGGCTGTCGCAGCGGTCGTCTGGAACTTCTTGGGCAGTCGGTACCTGGCCTTCCGGCATTCGGCCCTGGGGCATGCGAGCGAAGAGAGTGAGGGCGATGAATAGCACCGGGCACACCGGGCCTGTCTACTCGATAGTCATACCCGTACACAACGAGGCCGAGTGTCTGACCGCTGAGGTATCCGAACTGGTGGGCGGACTCGAAGCACGCGGTGTGGACTACGAACTCATCCTGGCCGAGAACGGCAGCTCCGACGACACGGCCGGGCTGGGTGACACGTTGGCCGAGACCAACCCTCGCATCCAAGTGCTCCGCGTGCCGGTGGCCGACTACGGAGCGGCCATGAAGGCGGGCATGTTGGGGGCTCGTGGGCGCTTGGTGGTGAACTTCGATATCGACTTTCACGACGTGGACTTCATGCTCAAGGCCGGCGCAGTGCTGGGCGAGGGTACCGCGAAGGATGCGGCCGAAGCCGCCGCCGCCGCCCCCGCGCCGCAGGCGGGCACCGCCGCCCCCGCGCCGGGCATCGTCGTCGGCAGCAAACTCGCAGAGGGCGCTGACGACCGACGGTCGTGGGCTCGCCATCTAGTGTCGTATGGTTTCACTACGATCCTGCGCATACTGTTCGACCGCCATATGGACGACACCCACGGCATGAAGGTGCTAAAGCGTGAGGTGGTGACCACCTTCGCACCTCGCACCATCAAGACCACCGACCTCTTTGACACCGAGCTCATCATCCGCGCTCGACGGGCAGGGGTGGCGGTCGTTGCGCTCCCCGTCACGGTGGAGGAGAAGCGGAAACCGCGCTCCTCCATAATGCGTCGCATTCCACGTACAATACGGGGGTTGCTGAGCCTGAGGGTAGCGCTGTTCATGGAGGGTCGTCCTGGATCGTGATCACGAGGAGATAGAGGCTCCAGCGTCGGCGGCAGAACCCGTCTCGCAGGACTCTGCGCCGCACCAGTCTGCGCCGCACCAGTCTGCGCCGCTCGGGCCTCTGGCCGAAGAGTTCGAAGCTCCCGACTACTATGTGCCGCGGCGATCCCGCTTCCACGACTTGGGTAGCTGGCTGCCCACGTCGTTGGCGTTCTTGGCCATTTACGGCCTGCTACTGGGTTTCTACCTGCCCATCGACATCCAGGGCCGTCATTTCTTCGACTGCCTGTTCAGCGTCACCACCACCTCAGGCGGTGACACCGGGGCGCATCACTACCCCGCGCAGTACCTGATCCAGGAGCTGCTACCCAACTGGAAGCTCACGGGCTGGGCGCCGGGCTGGTACGCGGGCATGCCCATGCTCACCTTCTACTTCCCGTTTCCGTTTCTCATCATCGCCATCCTGAGCACAGTCATCCCCTACGAGGTGGCCTTCAAGCTCGGCACAGTGCTGGGCGTCTTCCTGCTACCTCTGACGGCGTACGCGTTCGGGCGCCTGCTGCGCATCCGCAAGCCCTACCCGATCCTGGCGGCAGTGTTCGCGACGGGCTTTCTCTTCATGGAGAAGGCCGGCTCGGGACTCTACTCCATATACGGCGGCAACATCCTCAGCACCCTGGCGGGTGAGTTCGGCTATATGCTCAGCTTCGCGCTGGTGGCCCTGTTCCTGGGGACGCTGTTCCGGGGGATGGAGAAGCCGCGCGTGAACATGCTGTTCGTAGCCAACTGCCTGCTGCTGATGGCCCTGACGCTCAGCCACGTAGTCACTACGATAGTGCTGGTGTTCATCGTCTGGGGGCTGCTCTTGCCCTTCCTCTTCAAGGTCAAAGACGAGGGATGGTCGGCGGTCTGGAAGCCTGCGGTGTACGTGGTGGCCGTGGGCTTCGTCGGTTTCTGCCTGACCGCCTTTTGGTCGCTGCCCTTCGTCGCGAACATGGATTATACGGCGGGTATGGAGTGGTACCAGCTGGAAGTACTGGGTCGCCCAGTGCCACTCGGCACCCAGATCGTGCTCACGATCATCGGGGCTGTCGGTCTGGTCACCTCGGTCTCACTGGGCGTATACGCGGCCGCCACGAAGAGGCGGGTCTTGCCGCTGGTGGCGACCGCGGTGGCGGTCACCGCGACCATCCTCGGTCTTATCATGGTCTTCTACCTCAGCAGCAACCTCATCCCGCGCACGTGGCAGTTCTTGACAGTCTTCGTCCTGGGGATCGTGGGCATGGCCTACGCGGTGGCGAAACGGGAGCGGAGGCTTCTGCCTCTAGCGTGGGTGACCGTGGTCGCCTTTCTCATGTACGCGCTGATGCCTGATGGCAAGGCGCTCTGGAACGGGCGCCTGCTCAGCTTCTGGTACTTCTCGTTCCATCTCTGGGCGGCTTACGCTTTGACCTGGTTCGTTCGCGGCTTCATGACCATCATGTGGGACCTCCTGCGCATCCGCACCCGCCACACGCGGCCCCTGTACATCCCGCTGCTGGCAGTGGTGGCCATCGCCGTGATCGGGGCGTCGTCCACGGTGGCCGGTGGCTGGATTCAGTGGAACTACTTGGGCTACGAGAAGAAGGCGGCCTGGCCGGAATATCGGGAGATGCTCGACTACATGGAGACCCTCCCGCCGAACAGCCGGGTGATGTGGGAGCATGGCGACGCCATCAACGACTTCGGCACGCCCAGGGCCTTCGAGCTCATCCCTTACTGGACGCAGTCCGACACCATGGAAGGCACCCTGATGGAGGCCTCCTATACGGCTCCCTTCCACTTCATCAACCAGCGGGAGCTCTCGGAGCAATCCAGCAACGCCATCATCGGGGTCGAGTATCCGCCGGGTGTCGACACGCAGATGGGCATCACCCATCTGCAGTTCATGAACATCCCCTATCTGCTCGCCTTCGAGAACCAGGAGTCTGAGGAGCTGGTGATTCCCGGGGTGGAGGCGGACCCGAGGGCGGAGTTGCTGGAGACGTTCGGCGTCTTCAAGTTCTACCACATCAAAGATTGCAGCGACTATGTGCAGATCATGCAGAACAAGCCCCTGCGGGTGAACATCGGGGCCGGCACCGAGTGGCGGGACATGGCCGTGGAGTGGTACAAGAGCGCCTCGGCCCTGGACACCGCACTCATCAGGGACACCGGCGACGAGGCGCTGCAGCAGTTCACCGAACTCATGCCCGAGAGCGCCGCCTATCCGCCCCAAGTGCCCATAGAGACAGACGGCCAGGTCAGCAACATCGTGCTCGAGAACCAGAAGCTCTCGTTCGACACCACTGCCATCGGGGTACCGCACTGGATCAAGATCTCGTACTTCCCCAACTGGCACGTGAAGGGCGCCGAGGGCCCCTACTTGGCTTCACCCTCGTTCATGATGGTCATCCCCACTTCGGAGCACGTGGAGCTCTACTACGGCCGCACCTGGGCTAACAACGTGGGCCAGGCGCTGGAGGTGCTAGCGTGGGCGCTCCTGATCGGGCTCAGCATCTGGCGCTTCATCGTCTGGAACAAGCGGCGCGAGACTCCTGTGGTCGCTGGCCCACCGACTACTGAGCTGGTGCCGCCGCCGCTACCGCCGCTGCCCCAGCCACTCGAGGCCGAAGAGAAGTACATACCGGACTTCGAAGACGACCCACCGCTGCGCTAGGGCCGCCGGCGCGCGCCGCGCGCGCGGCGCCGCGCGCGGCCCCGGGCCGCGGCTCAGCAGCAGTCGCTAGCGCGCCGGGATACTCGACTCGCAGGGCACGCCCGTTTGACACAGACCGCAGCCGTACCCCTTGAATCCGAACGTCTGCTCTACGAAGTCGGCCGTGACCGGCTCCAAATGGTCGGCGCAGGCCGCCTTTTCGCGCGCCTCAGGCGCGATCGAGCCCACCGGGCAACGGTCGGCACAGACTGTGCACGCACCGCCGTTGAAGTAGAGGCAGTAGTCGAAGGGTCCGGTGTAGGGCCGCTCGGTGGCCGGGATATGGCCGTGCACGATCACCGAGCCGAACCGGACCGCCTGCCCCACCACTGTGATCACTCCGCCTGATAGGCCAAAGGTGCCCAAGCCCGAAGTGTAGGCTACGTGGCGCTCGGACCAGTTGGAGGACCGTCCCTGCTTCTCGGACTCCGCTTCGCGATGCTCGGGGAGTAGGGCCGGCGCCACGGCGGAATGGCCGCGCTCGGCCAGAGCGGCCGTCAGCGCTCTGTGTAGGTCCCGGTTGTGCCTCTGCCCGTAGATGCGCGAGCGCGCCCATCGTTCGGAAGGTAGCTCTCCTTGCTCACGGTTGTCTGCCTTTGTGGCGTCGGTGTGGCTCAGCGCCCAACTGATCACGGTGAGCTCGCCGGGCGGCGGCGCCTCGCCGTGGTCGGTCTCGGCCAGCGCCGCGGCTCCCCGCTCCTGGGCTACCGCGCTGGTGCGGAGGCCAAAGGCCTCCGCCGGCGCCCAGTGGAAGCCGCCGATGTGCTCCTTCCAGAAGCCGTAGAGTGCGTCGTCGCCGCTCGAGTAACCCAGGACGAAGTCCTGCCAAGCAGGCTCGGGCCAGCTGGGACCAAGATGGTTGTGCTCAGGAGTGGCGAGGAACTCTTCGATGAAGCGCGGAACGAAGGTCGCCAGATCGGCCTGGGTCATGGGCGGCTCTCCAGGAGGGTGATGCGCACCTTGCGGGTGCGGGGTCCGTCGAACTCCGCCAGATAGATACTCTGCCAGGTTCCGAGCTCCATACGCCCCCCGCGCACCGGCACCGCCACGTGGCTGCCGATCAGGCTGGTCTTGATGTGGGCGTCGGAGTTGCCTTCGGCATGGCGATACCCCGCGTCGCGCGGCACCAGGCGAGCGAGTCCGGCGATGATGTCCTGCGCGACCGAGGGGTCCGCGCCCTCGTTGATGGTGACCCCTGCCGTGGTGTGAGGCACCGTGACGTAGACGACACCGGTGAAGTCAGGCTCTGACTCCGCCACCGCGCCCTGCACGCGCCCCGTTATGTCAAACAGGACTTCCCGCTCGGGGGTACGCACGATGAGTTCAAGAGCGGCCATCGCCACCTCCATCTCCGGTACGCAGAAGACCTTCAGACCCT
Source organism: uncultured Actinomycetes bacterium (assembly GCA_963718375.1). GTDB lineage: Bacteria > Actinomycetota > Thermoleophilia > RBG-16-64-13 > RBG-16-64-13 > RBG-16-64-13. The sequence continues at coordinate 26,987 of CAVQZD010000008.1, forward strand.
ACCACGAAGAGCTTCGGATGTGCCCGGACGCTGTCGAGGAAGAAGTCGTCATCCTCTCCTCTCCGCTGCCATTCCGCGAACGAGACTATGGTCGGGTCGATGGGCCTCCCGAGCGCTCCCTCCGCCTCAGTGAGCGCCGCGCACACATCGTCGTGGTTCACGTCGTCGCCCACGATCATCAAGTCGAGGCCGCTGGACGCGTCGTCCATCCCCGAGGCCTGTGAACCGTATACGAACGCAACTCGGACCTTGTCGCCGAGCGGGCCCACCGCCTCCTGCAGGGGCTCGACCAGTCCGACCGTCTTAGCGACGAGCGAACGCAGTTCCTCGAACACGGCCGACTGCCGGTTGGCCTGATAGTGCTTCTCCCAGCCGAGACTGCGGACGGTCACCAGACCGCTCGCGGCAAGGCGCTGAAGTTCACGATGAACAGCCCCCGTCCCCGAACAGGCCAGAGCGATGACTTCCTTGGAGAGGAAGCTCCTGTCGGGTTGGCCGAACAGGATGCCGAGGACTCGTTGCTGTACCTTCGAAAATAGAACATCAGCGATTCGGACGTCTTCAATTCCCATAGTGGGAATACTAATACCTAAATTGGGAATTCCCCATCCTCCGAAGGACGTATTTTTCGCCGAGGATAGGTGTCGTCACAAAGGTGCCGCACCAGGGCTGCTGCCGGTGCCGCCGTGGTTCTGCCGGCAGCACCGCAACCGGGTACTGCGGCAACTGAGTGGAGGTAAGGGGATTCGAACCCCTGGCCTTCGCGATGCGAACGCGACGCTCTCCCAACTGAGCTATACCCCCAGGCGGATAGCCCTCTGTCACGAGACGGATGGGCCGCGTATTTATAGCACAGGGGGCCGCGACCTGCACCCGCAGCGACGATCGCGCACGCCGCCCGCGCGCCGCCTGCACCCGCAGCGACGATCGCGGGCGCCCGGCGACCCGTGGGTCGCGGTTGCTGTAAGCTAGCCGCAGGGATAAGCGTGACGAAGGAGAGCCATGCCCACAACGCCCGCAACAACAGAGTTCACCCCGCGCGCTCACGCGTTGCCCAAGACCATCGCGCTCATCGCCCACGACAACAAGAAGCAGGACTTGGTGGATTGGGGCCGCTTCAACCTGGATACGCTCAGCCAGTATCACCTGGTGGCCACCGGCACCACGGGCGGCCTCCTGGAGAGGGAGTTAGGCCTGCCGGTGGAGAAGCTCAAGAGTGGTCCGCTGGGCGGTGACCAGCAGATTGGGGCCAAGATCGTAGACGGGGGCATCGACCTAGTGGTGTTCTTCTGGGATCCTCTGGAGCCGCATCCCCACGATGTGGACGTCAAGGCCCTGCTGCGCATAGCGGTGGTCTACGACATCCCCATGGCGTGCAACCGGTCTTCGGCCGACTTCATCATCTCGTCGCCTCTGATGAGGGAGCCCGGCTTTCAAGAGAAGCACTGACGAGCCCTGACGAGGGCGCGGTCGCCTCTGGCCGGCGGCGGTCGCGCCGGGGCGGGTGGCCCCAGGCCTCGGGCACCCCGTCGCTTCGCGGCGCTACTTCGCGGCGCTACTTCGCGGCGCGAGCCGCCTCTCGGGGGGGAAGCGTGATCTCGTCCACGAAAAGGGTCACTGCGTCCAGGTCGAGGCTGAGGAGGGCGGTCATCCGCGAGCGGACGGCTATCTCCACCTGGTCGGCCAACTCGGGTATCACCGTTCCCCAGGCCACGCGCGCGTGTATCTCGACTTCGGCGCCGCCATGGGGCGAATCCTTGACTACCACTCCACCGGAGTGGATCTCGCGGACCCGAGACGAGAGCTTCTTCCAGTGCGAAGCATGCATCTCGACTATGCCGGGCACGGTGCGGGCGGCATCAGCGGCGTAGCTGGCGATCACTTCGTGCGACACCAACGGCGGTTCCTCTTGCCGAAGTTGGCCCAACGGGACCGGCATCTCTCCCGAGAGTCTTTCGTCCTCCGGCTCAACCATGATGCCCCCCTTCGCCTCTCGTGATCCACCCTTGCGATGGTTACAGAAGGAGTCTACAACAATCTCCAAAGGGTCGCCTCCGGCCTTGTGAAGAGCCGGAAGGGTAAGAAGCCCACGCCCACCCCTCTGGTGATGACGATCTTGCCCCGTCCCCAGTCGTGTACGCCCGATAGGTGGTCGTGGTCCTCCTTGTGCAGCGCGGTGAGCCCGGCAGGCCCGGGCACACGCAACTGGCCACCGTGAGTGTGGCCGGCGAAGGCGAGCGGAAAGATGTCGGCCAAGAGCGAATCGCCATTGGGCGGATCGTGGATGAGCAGGACAGGGAAGGCGGCGGTGTCATCACTCCTGGGGACGGCACCCGGCTGCAAGAGGTCGTAGCCTCCGGTCAGGTGGTCGGCGCCGCAGAGCACCAGGGAGTGACCATCCCGCGGCGGCAGCTTGGTGCACTCGTCGCGGAGTAGCGCGATGCCGGCCGTCTGCCACAGCGCGTGAGTGTCTCGGGGCCGGGCAAGAGGCGCTTTGCTCAGCCCGTACTCGTGATTGCCTGTGACGGCGAATGTGCCCAGCGGAGGGTGAAGCCGGGCAAGCAACCGCAGACACGCCTCACTGCCCCGCGGTACACCCAGGACGTCCCCGGTGAGCACCACCAGATCGGGCTCCAGACCCTCGGCCCAGCCGATCACCTTCTCGAGATTGCGCTCGTTGGCCGAGAAGGAGCCCGCGTGCACGTCGGAGAGGTGCAGCACGGTAAGCCCCGACCACGCTGTCGGCAGCCCAGGCACCTCGAGGTCCGACTGGCGGCACTCCACCCAGCGTGCCTCATATGTCATGTACGAGGCCGCGGCCGCGCCGGCGGCCGCCGTCCCCGCCAGGAGGCGCCGAAATGGGCGTCGTGCGGCCCCGCGTGCGGGCTCTCGCGCTGATCGGTGTGCCTTCATGCCTGTCATGGTACCCCGGCGCGCCGGGGCGGTGGTATGGTTACCTGCGAAGATGGACGCGCGAAGACTCACACCAGACAGCCAGCGCTGGCTGGCCTGCGCCGCCGACATGGCCGTGGCCGGCAAGGCGGCGGCTGCCCCGCTCTATGGCACGGCGGCCGGGCGCGAGTCGCTGGGCGTCGGGGCGGGCGGCGATGACACCCTGGAGATCGACCAGGCCTGCGAGATGGCTATCCGTCAGGTATTGGCCGAAAAAGCCCCCGCGCCCTACCGGCTGGTGTCAGAAGAGGCGGGCATCGTCGGGCCTGCCGGGGCTCCGTGGACCGTGGTCGTGGACCCCGTAGACGGCAGCTTGAACGCCAAGCACGGGCTGCAGCCCTTCGGCGGCTCCATCGCGATAGCGCAAGGGGACACGCTGGCTGATCTCGTCATAGGCCACGTCGAAGACTACGTGCGTCCCCAGGCCTTCGCGGCCGCGAAAGGAGCAGGGCTGACCCCAGAGGGGGACCCGCAGCGCTTCGAGAGCGACCTGGTGGAGATATTGCTGCTGGAGGCGGGGCGCCCGGATCGTCACCGTTTTGACTATCGTGAGCTCTCGGCCATCGCGGGCGCCGGTCAAAGCCGGGACCTGCGCGTGCGGCAGATCGGGTCTATAGCCCTCTCGCTGTGTTACCTAGCAACAGGGGTAGCGGACACGCTGGTAGCCGCGGTCGGCGCGCGCTCCGTGGACCTGGCTGCGGGATTCCTCATACTCGCTGAGGCGGGCGGTGGGGTGGCCGCGCTGGATGGCTCGGACGTCTGGGCACAGCCGCTCGATCTGGAGAAGAGGAGCCCGTTCGTGGCCTGGCGGGCCGGCCTGGATGGGCCCGGCCTAGTCTCCCGGGCCCAGAAGCTCTACTCCACCCTCCTGGTCAGCCCCTAGGAGCTTGTCCGCGGCGTCGAGGGCCTTGGCCTGCACCTGCGGATCGGAGTGGTCGAGGGTGCGATAGATGATGTCGCGTGCGGCGGGACTGCCGATGCTCCTCAGTTGGTCGATGGCGGCCCTCTTGAGCTCGACGTCGCCCTCGCCGTTGATCACCTTCTCCAACTCGTTCGGCTGCAGGAAGGCGAGCGTGATGGCCTGCTCGTCCGGCGGCAAAGTGAGCAATCCGGCAGCGGTGCTCACACCGCCCCCGAGATCGACCAAGAAGTTGTCATCGGCGGCTGGGGCCATGGGCTGCGCGAAGTCCGCCACGGGTGCCGCTGGGGCTGCCTGCTGAGGCACGAGACCAGGGTCGGACTTGGCCCAGAAAGCGGCGGCGGCGGCGGCGATGGCTGCCTCGGCGCTCCTCGTGACGTCATCCACCTCGGCCCTGCGGGTGTCCGCGGCGCTGATCGCAGGCGCGTCGGCCACGGGCGGCTCCGGCACGGGCGCGGGCGGCGCGGCTTGAGGCACAGGCGCTGGCTGTGGTTCGGGCAAGGGCGTCTCTACGGGCGCGGGCACCGGCTGAGGTTCGGGCGCCGCCTGCTGCTGCGCGGCGGGCGCGCCTGCGAGAGCGGCCGCGCCTAGGCCGGCTATCATGGCGGGCCCGGGCGCAGGGGCGGGCTGGGCTACGGGAACTGCGGGTGCCGGGGGCACGAGCGGTGCCGCAGCCATCGCGGCGGCGCCGTTCAAACCGTTGGCATCCCAAGCGGGTTGCCAGGCTGGGGCGGGTTGCGGTGCCACGGGTTGCGGTGCCACGGGTTGCGGTATCTCGGGTAGGACGGGCGCGGGTTGCGCAGGGGCCACTTCTACGGGCTGCGCCGCCGGGGACACCAGAGGCGCGCCGGGCGCGCCGGCTGCAGGCGAACCGTAGAAGGAGGAGCGGTCTTCATTGGGGGCGGCCGCAGCGGCTACGCCGCCAAGCACGGCTGCCCCTGCGAGCGCGCCGGTGCCCACTCCGGGAGCGGCTGACGTCGCCATGGGCGGGGGACCGGCCTGGGGAGCGGGCGCCTGCATCGGGGCCGCCGCGGGTTGCGGCGCAAAGGGCTGTGGCGCGGCAGGTTGCGGCGCAAAGGGCTGTGGCGCGGCAGGTTGCGGCGCAGGAGGGGCCGCCTGTGCGGGCGGAGCGGCCATGCCCGCGTACTCCTGCTGGGCGGCGAGCTGGGCCTGGGCCTGCGCTGCCTTCATGGACTGTTCCAGGCCGCTGCCCCAACGCCTGAGCTGTGAAAGCCTAGCCCGGGCCTGGTCGTTGGACTTGAGCTCTTTGGGTAGTTCGGCGGTAGCGATCAGGGCCAGCACCCTCTCGGGGCGGAACACTGTCAGACGATTGGTGTCGTCTTGGGTGATGTCGCCCCATCCGCTGAGGATGTCCAAGAACACGGTCTGCAAGGGGTCGGAGCCGGGAATGAACTGCTCCATGGGTATCGACTCCATCCGCGGCGCGGGAGCGGCAGGCACGACCTGCTGAGGGACGGTGCCAGTCGGGACGGTGCCTATGGGAGCGGCGGCTTGCGGCGCGGCTTGCGGCGCATTCAGGGGCGCCGCGGCGGCCACTCCTGCGGCGGCCAGGGGCGCCGCGGCTGCCATACCCGGGGCCTGGGCAGCGTAGGGTGACTGTGCGAAGCCGGAATCGGGTTCCTCCATGGCGGCCCTTTGCTGAAGATCCGCGTAGCGAGCGCGCTTGTCGGCTCCGTGGGGCTTCTTCTCGGCGGACTTCTTGGCCTTCGGCTCCTTCACAGGCTTGGGCGAGTCGCCGGCCTTCTTGCGTCGCTGAGAGCGCGACATCACGATCAGCAGTATCAAGATGACTACCAGCCCGCCTAGTACCGCATACATCCCCCATGAGACCCCAAAGAGCTCAGGCATCGTCCTCTCCTTCAGCGCCTGTGCGCAACCACGAACACGCTCACTGTATAGTGTGCTTCGATAATATTCGCTTTGCCTCTATTAAACACCTGCCCGAGGGGGAGGAGGACAGGCGCGCTGATAGACACGCATTCACATTTGCTTGCGGGAGTCGACCACGGCTGCCCCGACCTGCAGACCAGCGTCCGCATGGCGCGGTCGGCGGCGGAGTCCGGTATCGACACCGTGGTGTGCACTCCGCACCTGCACGAATACGAGCCCGAGACGGTGGAGAGCGTGCGCGCGGTGGCCGACGAACTGCGGGGTGCCCTGGCCGAGGCGGGCGTCGATCTGCGGCTCTTGGTAGGGTTCGAGGCCGATCTGGGCGTGGCAACGGGCGGCGGCGTGGAGCGACTGAAGCAGCTCACGGTCGAAGGCACCGATACGGTGCTGGTGCTGGAGATGCCCTACGGCGGTTGGCCTCCGTACCTGGAGGACACGCTCTTCCGCCTGTCCACCTGGGGCCTGAAGCCGGTGCTGGCCCACCCGGAGCGTAACGACCAGGTCCAGGACCGCCCCGAGGTGCTCGAAGGGTGCCTGAAGGCCGGGGCGGTGGCGCAGTGCACGGTGGCCAGCCTGACAGGCGAGTTCGGCCGGGGCCCACGCCGCGCTTTCGAGGCGATGCTGGCGCTGGGCTATGTGAGCCTTCTGGCCACCGATGCGCATGCCTACCGTACCGACGGCTGGACGCTCGGCCCCGTGCTGGAGAGCCTGCGCGGCACGCTCTCCGAGGGTGAGTTGGCGGCGCTGGTGGACGAGAACCCTCGGCGCCTCTTGGGCGGTGAACCGCTGCTCAAGATCCGGCCGGAGCCGGGCGGGAGCGCGCGCGGCGGCGGGTCACGTTCGGACGGCGGACGGTGGCTGCGCAGCTGGCGACGAGGCTCTTGACTGATAGGACCTCATCGTACGCCTATGGTACGCTTTCCGCATGAATGAGGACGGCATCCAGACCAGGGAGACTCTCGAACTTCGAGACTATCTCCGAGTCATCAGAGATCGGTTCTGGATCATCCCCACTACCGTATTCATCGTGCTCGCGGTGGCTCTCCTGGTCTCGCTCCTCTCCACGCCGCAATACAAGGCGTCGGCGCGTCTGGTGTATTCCAAGAACAACCTGGAGCAGGCGCTGTTCGGGGCTCAGGTCTTTCCCAGCGGTCTGACCCAGCAGGACCGCGACGTGCAGACCGGCGCCATGCTGGTCAAGCTGGACCCGGTGGCCGTGGCGGTGCAGGAGGACCTGGGCACCTCCGAGAGCACCGGTGCGCTGCTCGCCATGGTCAAGACCGAGTCAAAGACCGGCACCAACGTGGTGGACATCACCGCCGTCAGCGACAATCCACAGGAGGCAGCCGATGTAGCCAACGGCTTCGCCCGGCAGTTCGTCCTGTTCAGGCAGAAGGTCGACCGCCAGACGGTGGAGGCCGCTCGAGTGCTCGTGGACGAGGAGCTGAAATCGCTGAGTGCGGTGGAGAGAGAATCAGAATACGGGCTTGGCCTCAAGCAGAAGTACGACAATCTGCGCATCATCGAGGCCATGCAAGACGGAGGCTTCACCGTCGTGCAGACAGCCGCTGTGCCCACGACGCCGTTCTCACCGCAGACAGTGCGCGACGCCATCGTGGCCGTGGTGTTGGGGCTGGTCGCCGGCATAGGGCTGGCCTTTTTGCTCGACTATATGGACAGAGGGGTCAAGGACGAGAAGACCGTGGAGACAGCGCTTGGCGCCCCCGTGCTGGCGCGGGTGCCTCTGCTAGCTCGCCGTCGTGGCGACAAGAAGAACATCGGAGCCCGGCCGGAAGCGATCGGGTTCAATCGGAGCCCGGTCTTGCTGGAGTCGTACAGAACGCTGCGCTCGAATCTGGAGTTCTTCTCTATTGAGAAACAGCAGTCCGTATTCCTCATAACCAGCAGCGAGCCCCAGGAGGGCAAGTCCACCACCGCCATCAACCTGGGCCTCAGCCTGGCGCTGGCGGGCAAGCGCGTGGTGGTCGTGGACGCGGACCTGCGCAAGCCGGTGATTCACGAATATGTGGGCGTATCCCAGTCTCCCGGGCTCTCCAACCTGCTAGCTGGCGCTAGTAGGTTCGCCGACTGTCTACAGCTGGTGAAGGCCGACGAGTTTCTCCCGCCCGCGGGCCGCCGGGGTGCGACTCGACAGAAGCAGGGGCTGATGCAGCGCAACATCTACGTCATGACCGCGGGGCCGGTGCCGCCCAACCCGGCAGAACTGCTGACTTCTTCGCGCATGACCAAGCTCGTCAGTGACCTTTCGGCTATGTGCGACTACGTGCTCATCGACGCTCCACCGGTGTTGGCTGTCTCTGACGCGGTGACCCTAGCCCGTCATGCCGACGGCGTGGTGGTGGTGGTCCGGCTGGGGACGACCTCTCGGGATCAGGTGTTCGAGGTGCGTCAGGTGTTTGAGCGCGCCAATGTCAGGGTGCTCGGCGCTGTCGCCGTGGGCACCAAGAAATCGGGCTCTCGCCGCTACGGCTACAGCTACGGCTACGGACATCAGCCCGGCCCCGAGGTCGACGCACCGCTGCCCCCTCTACCCAGTAGCTAGGCGCGGATCCAGCAGCAGTCGAGCGGGTGCTACCTCTTGGCGCGCGCTACGCGGCGCAGCCCAAGGCCGACGCCCAGCAGTGCCAGCACGCCGAGGGCTATCAAACCGACTTCGAAACCGGTGAAGGGGAACCGCTCCCGGACGGTCAGCAGGCCTCGCACCAGCGCATCGAGCCCATTCACCTTGGCGGCATCCGGCGGGTACTGGTGCAGAGTGGCGTCATTCAGATAGGCTTGCAGTTCAGCATCGGTGTAGATGCCGTCGAGCACCCCGTTGTCGTCGTAATCATCGTAGATGTCCTGGGGCGTAGCGGCAAAGGCAAATCCGCCCAAGGCCACGAGCAGTATGGCCACCAGACCCATCAACAGAACGGTCTTCTTCATCAATGCCCCCTTGGCAACGTGCGCGCCTCTAAAGCTTGCCGCCCAACGACAGTGGGTCGGACCTATCGTGTTTCTCTGAAGAAGGTTCGGCCCCGCTGAGACAGTTCCTGCGCACGCAACAAAAAAAGCCCCGCCTGCTTTCACAGGCGGGGCTTCGTCATTCGCTGAGGGTCACGCGAAGCCAGTTCGCGTCCGGTACGTCAGTCGAGTAGGTGCTTACCTCTTGGCGCTTGCCACGCGGCGCAGTCCGAGACCGAGGCCGAGCAGTGCTACCACACCGAGGGCCATGTAGCCCGCTTCCATGCCGGTCAGGGGGAACCGATCACGGGAGGACAGCATGCCTCGCACCAGCGCGTCGAGCCCATTCACCTTGGCGGCGTCCGGTGGGTACTGGTGCAGGGTGGCATCATCCAGATAGGCTTGGAGTTCTGCATCGGTGTAGCTGCCGTCAAGCACACCGTTGTCGGCGTAGTCATCGTAGATGTCCTGAGGCGTAGCGGCGAAGGCAAAGCCTCCCATTGCCACGAGCAGGATGGCCACCAGGCCCAACAACACAGCGATCTTCTTCATAAAAGCCCCCTTCGACTGAGCTACGTACCGGGTCTCACATTACTCACCGGCCCAGCCGGCTTCATCGTCGCATAGCATCATACAGCAGGATACGCAAGATTGGCACCCGATGTCAACTTCATCAGGTGAGATCCTCACTACAGCCGCTCCTCCAGAGCCCCCACCTCCGGTGACAGCGGGTTGAGCCTGCGCGCCTCCTCGAGGAAGCCTCGGGCTTGAGTCGCCAGCTGCTGCGCGGTGGAGAAGGCTCCCGCCTCCACTGCGGCATCTTTGGCCAGTACCAGACTATCGGCGGTCTGGTACGGATAGATCCAGTCAGACGGCTCTATCTGGAGGGCCTGCTGCCAGGTGTCGGCCGCCAGCTGCAGCTGGGCCAGACGCTCCTCGGGCGTGAGTGCGGCGGCGGCGGCGGCCAGGTACACGGTGGCGAGTGACGTATAGGGCTCTGGGGAGGTGGGGTCAAGCCAGGCGGCCGTGTCGGCTCGCGCCTCAGCCTGCGCAGCGTCACCGGCGCCGACGGCCATGGCCGAGTAGCGTAGAGACAGATAGGGGAAGGCCGCTGAGGCGATGGCGCCCAGAGCCAGCAGGGCGACAAGGACGCGTAGCAGCCGAGACCGGCGGGGGGGAGTGGACGGCTGGGAACCTGCGGCGCCGTCCGGTGCAGTCGAATCCGCAGCGATCAAACCGCCGAGAAGCATGATGGCGGGCACCGTGACCCCGGCAAGTTGCCAGAGCCAGTCGGCCGACGAGTGGATGAACCAGGACAAGGTCGCCGCTGTCATGGCCGCGAGCACCACCTGCTTGCCCCACTCAGCAGACCGGAATCTGACCACCGCGGCGCGTACGAGCGCCACCCCTATGAGTGCCAGCCACAAGAGCGCGCCCGGCAGGCCCAACTCAGCCAGCAGCTGCATGGGCTGGCTGTGCGGCTGTCTCACAGTGAACGCCTGAGGGCGGTGCTGGTACCAGTAGTCTTCGAAGTTCTGTGCGCCTAGGCCTAGGGCAGGGCTCTCCAGAAAAGCGTCAGCGGCGACCTCCCACTGCGTCAAGCGGCCGTTCAAGCCCACGCCGCTGAAGCGGGTGCTGCCCCCGCCGGGTGAGCTGTCGGCGGTGACCTCCTGCCAGCGGTCGGTCAGGTATTCGTCCAGGCCTCCGGTGCGCACGTCGGCATAGACGATGCCCGCGGCAACCCCGAATATGGCCAGCGAGGCCAGACCGACACTCACCCACACCTTGGCGCGCCTACCGAGGGGCCCGATCAGGTATTCCACCAGCCAAGTCACGGCCCAGACGCTGAGCGCCACAAGAGCGGAGTAGGCCACGGTCACGAGAAAGGTGAAGATGGCGTCGTCCAGCGACGTCCCGCCGGAGAGGGCCAGGTAGGGCGCGTTGAGGTCGTCCCAGAAGAGCACCACCGGCACAGCGATGATGGCCAGATCGACAAGCGCGCGGAACCGATGGGGGGAGAGGATCAAGAAGAAAGGGACCACCAAGAAGAAGGTCCAGAGTGCCCCTCGTGACTGAGGCAGCAGGGCGACCTCCATCAGCACCACAGCTAGGACGAGGAGCAGGGGCTGAGTCCAGCGGGGGAAGCGCTCCCCGGCAACAGATTGCGAGCGGCGCCAGGCGACGCGGCTGAACACGCGCTCCCGAGTGTCTTCGGTGTCGTCCGCAGAAGGCGCGGGGCCTGCCTTAGCCTGCAGGTCGGCATCGGCCTGCACGTCGACCGTCGCCTTCACGATGCATCTGGAGCCGTTGGCCATCCCCAGCGCCAGCCAGAAGCCCATCATCAGGAGGGCGGCAAGACCGTTGAAATAGGTGATGGGCCAGTTGAGGCGTGAGGACGCGAAGAGAGTACTCGGGTCGCTCGAGACGGCGAGCGTGATGACCACCGTCAGGGCTACCGTGGCAGCTGTGAGCGTGACGGCAAGGGCCAAGGCTTTCAGTCCCAGCACGCCCGACCATCTGATGGCCACGAAGGCAAGACAGAGGACGAGCAGATAGAAGAGCGTGCGGTTGGTCTCTTCCCACGCGTTCGCTTGGCTCCCGGCCCAGAGCACGCTGGCCGCGGTCCAGACAGCCTGCAGCGCGAATATGGCGAGGAGTGCCCTTTGGAAGCGGGTCGAACTGACGGCGGGGCCGGCCAGCGCCATGGTCAAGGCGAGGGCCCCGACGGCCACCATCAGGGGCAGCCAGGTAGAGGGGCCGTACGCCCCACCCTGAAAGACGAGACCGAGGGTTACAGCCAACAGCAGACCGATGGTGACGAGGCCGGCCGCCGTAGTGCCCCGACGAGAACGTGTGAACTCCATCGCGGTGCGCGCGTCGGCGGACGGCAGCGACTCGGCTGCAGGTACGTCTATGGATTCTTTGTCAGCAGGCACCTTTGCGACTCACCATGACCCAGAATGTCTTGAGGACGATATTCAGGTCCAGCCATAAAGACCAGTTGTCCACATAATAGCGGTCCAGGGCCACCATGTCGTCAAAGCTGAGGTCGTTCCTACCCGATACCTGCCAGAGGCCGGTGATGCCGGGCAGTACGCGGAGGCGGTACAGGTGGGTGCGTTCGTAATGGGCCACTTCGCGGGGCAAGGGCGGTCGCGGGCCGACCACACTCATGTCACCACTCAGCACATTGAAGAACTGGGGCAGCTCGTCCAGGCTGAGCTTGCGGAGCACCCCTCCGACCCGGGTCACGCGTGGGTCACGACGGATCTTGAACATGCGCCCGTTCGATTCGGCGAGTTCGTTCTGCTGCTCGAGCTCCTTGAGCCGGGCTTCGGCGTCTTTGACCATGGTGCGGAACTTGTAGACCATGAACCGTCGGCCGTTCTTACCCACCCGTTCTTGAGCGAAGATGACGGGCATGCCCGAGGTCGCCACGGTGGTCAGGGTGATGGCGAGGAGCAGGGGCGAAAGCAATATGAGCGCCAGCGAAGAGAAGACGAGGTCGGCAGCGCGCTTGGCAGTGCGGCCCAAGCGGTCAAGTGGGTTCGTTTGCAGGTCGACCACGGGGATCTCAGAGCGCCGCAAGAGCTCGGTGGTGCGGTAGGTCTCTTCGAACAATGACGGCACCACCCGGTAGGGCACGTGGGCGATGTCCAGGAAGTCTGCCAGTCTGGGGAGTACCGATTGGTTCTCGGGGTCCAGGGCGATGATCACCTCCGATGCGCGACTCGAGCGGAGTGTGAGGTCGAACTCCCTGAGGCCGTCCATGTCGTCACGGATGGTCAGTGCGGGCAAGGTGCTCTCGGCTGAAACGCCGCGCCACTCAGGGACATCGAGGCGCAGCCTACCCACCACGGCTACACCCATCTCGGGACGTTCACCTATGATCTGCAGGAGTTCGTCGGCCACCCGGCCATCGCCCGCGATGAGCACCCTGCGTACGCCCTGCCCAGCCTCATACTGTCTGCGCTGTAGCGCGCCCAGACCTACGCGAGCAACGCAGCCCAGCACGAAGAATGACCCAATCGTCACGCCCAGCGCCAGACGCGAAGGGGAGGTCAAGCCCGTGAAGAAGCCCTTGGTCACGTAGCTGAGGAAGGCAGTGCCCGCAGCGCCCAGCAGAGTATCTCGAGCCAGGATGCCTATCGCTGGGAACGTCGAGAGCCGCTTGGGGGCGGAATACTCTCGGGAGAGGAGCATGAGCACAAGCGAGAAGAGCAGCATGGCCGCCGCGTTGACCAAGGTTATGGTGCTCTGGTCGCCGGTGACGTCGCGAAGGTGGAGGGTGAGGCGCGTCGCTGCGAAGGCAAGCGTGCCGGCCACGAGGTCGGCGACGAGAAGCAGTCGTCGAGGGCGGAAGTAACCATGCCCTTGATCGCCCTGCTGCAGCCAGACTGCACTATCTGAGATGGAATCTATCCCTTGCCCCCCCAGTGGTTCGATTGTCGCCAAGTACAGAATACAACGCGGACACCGTCAACTTGTCACTGTGTCACGGATCCTGCCGAGTCGACTACTGCTCGGACGTCCGCGCAGCGCCGATCCAGGTTTGCACGAGCTTTCGGAAGACGGTGTCCATCCCATACTCTTCTGATGCCCGGGCTTGAGCACGTAGTCCCATCTCCTGTCTCAGTGCTTCGTCAGCCATCAGCTCTTCGAGGGCGAGTCGGAGACTCTCGGAGTCCTGAGGCGGTACCAATAGACCACAATCGCCCGACAGCATCTCAGGTATGGCACCTACCTCAGTGGCCACTATGGCTTTGCCAAGAGCCATAGCTTCCAACACCGAGTTGGGGAAGCCTTCGCTGTAGCTCGGCAACACGGAGATGGCAGACGCTGCCAGCAACGCGAGCGCGGCTTCGTGCGGTTGCTCCCCGAGGAATTCGAGGTTACGGGGGGCAAATCGGTGCAGAAGATCCTCCCTGTACTCTTGAGACCCAGGTCCGGCGATGACGCAGCGCCAGCCGCTACTATCCAACTCTGCCCAGGCGTCCACCAGTTCGGTGACACCTTTGGTGGGGATGACCCAACCCAAGAAGAGGACCGTACTTGATATCTGGGGTTCCAGTACGACCGGGAGGTCGCCAGGGTCGAAAGCGTTCGGAATGCGCACCACCTGCGTATCAGGCACCTGTTTCTGAACGGTATCCGCGGTCCCTTGGTCAAGTGCGATCACAACCGTGGACAGACGCAGGGCTCGCCTGAATACTCGCCACTCGAGGCGGTTCTGTTGCGCAATCTGCGCGACACGACCGAAGCGCAGATGGTAGACGGTGGGGATCTTTCTGCACCGAGCGGTCCACAAGACGGCTATGTCTCGGACGACCCCGTAACTGGCAGACGTATTGAGATGTACCACGTCAGGTCTGTCGCGGAAGATTCGCAGGATGTGCAAGTAGTCCCTTGCCAACTGCAGGCCACCACCGACCACTCGCTTCCATGCAGCCAGGTCGTCAACCGCTCTCCAGCTTGGCGCGGTGTTCACGTAGTCTATTCGCAGGTCAGGATGCTGACTCTCGTATTTCTGCAGAAGCAGCACCCAGTTGGCGACTCCACCATACGGCGGCGGCATAGGCGAGACAAGGCAGATTCGCAAAGAAGATCCGCTCACTGCTCGTCCCGAGGCGGGTACGCGGAGGTATTGCGATGGTCCCTTGTCCAACGCTGTACGGTAGCGTGGGCCGAAGCAGGGACTTCGGCAGGCCACTGTATGCTGACGGCCTGGGCAGCGCGCCGCGCCGCTGCTGTAAGCAGCAACTCATAGTGGTCGAGGACAGCGGCTTCGTTGAAGAGCGACTCTGCACGCGCTCTGGACTCAACGCCCATGGCTGTGCGTTCTTCCGAAGTCATGGTGGCGAGCCGCCACAGCCGCTTGGCTATGTCTTCGGGGGAGGAGGGGTCACAAAGTAGCCCGTTGCTGCCGTCTTTCACCAGCGCTGATGCGTCGCAGACGTTGCTAAGTAGTATGGGCTTGCCCTGCGCCATACCCTCGCAGATTGTGTTTGGCAGGCCCTCGAAGAAGGAGAAAAGGGCCACAACATCGGCCTCCTCATAGCATCGAGCAATGTCAGCAGTCTCAGGGTGCAGCCTCAGGACCTCATCCAGGCCGTTGTCTCTGATGAACTCTTGCGCTCGTTCAAGAGGCCGAGGGTCTGCGCGACTCTCACCATACCAGTCGACAACGACGGCGGAGCCGTGTCCCTGGTCCTTAAGGTGGAGCAGAGCTCGGGCGACGTTGACGAGGTTCTTGTTCTCTTGATGGCTCGCTGCAACTACCACGCGCAAGGGTTCACTTGGGGCGGCTCGGCCCAAGACGGCGGACCTTCTCCCGGGGCGGAATAGGTTGAGGTCCACCGCATTGAAGATAGTATGGACTTTGTCGTGCAAGAAAGGGAATGCCTGCTGCAGCATCAGGCGGTTGGTGTGGGAGTTGCATACTACGGCGTCCGCAAAACGATATGTCTGTCGCACATACCGCTTGAGTCCCTTGGAGAGTTCTGGGTCTGCAGAACGGTCTGACACGACCAGACCCCAGCTCCTGTGCGGGAGAGCCGCGAGTGCCGCATAGAGATTGGGTGAATCCAAGAAGGAGAGAACCACATCCTGACTGCCGCGGCGGATCAGTCGGCGTAAGGAGAGAGCTCGGTGCGGGTAGGAACAAGGTGGCACCAGTTCAGGGACGATCCCAGCTTCCTCCAGCAGCGGAAGAAAGTGGTGTTCGGCGCGATACGTGACGAACCGGACCAGGTGACCGCGATTCTTGAGTCCGATAGCGAGTGTCACCAGTTGACGCTGGGCACCCCCAGAACCCAGTGAGTCTATGAGGCACAGGACCCTCAAAGCAGGCCGGAATTCGGACAGTCGGCATGGTTGGGCTCTCTGTCCATGGTTGCGCACCTTGACTTCATCGCAAGCGGCTGGCTACTGGGGATGGCAAGCGAGCCAAGCACTGCGAACATCAGCCAGTTGATCTTGAGCGAGTAGCCTATGTAGGCGACCTCGAGCGCAAGCATCAGAAGCACAATCAAGATGGCCTCGAATCTGACCCATGGTTGTCTTCTGCGATGGCGAACAGCGGCCACCAATAGGGACACGGGGACGAGGTAGTAGAGGACGAGGCCGATGATCCCGTAGTTCGCGAGCAGTTCCGTGTAGTTGCTGTGTGAGTACTTCAACGCGACGCTCATCAAAGAGTATTGTCCAGCACCCTCACCTATGATGGGGCTCTGCCGCCAGACCGTCACGGCGTCACTCATGAGTAGCTCTCTCTCAGAGTACGAGAACTCTCCAGTCTCGAACACTTGTTGGAGTCTACCTAGACTTTCAACCGAGCTGACCTCTTGCCAAAGAGCAGAAGGGCCGATGCCAACGAGAATTACCGCGCAGATAAGCACAACCGCGAGCCCCGGCAACAGGGCCCACAGCCTCCCACGAGGGAGGTTCCTTATGCCTAACGCGGCAAGCCAGACAAGCGCTGCCGCCAAGAAGAACAGGGTCTTTCGACTGCCTGTATAGAGAAAGGCGACTGTCACGAGCCCGAGCCCGGCCAAGTGCATCCATCTTGGTAGACGTGTCGTGCATGACCAAATGACGACAGCCGCAAAACATAGGAGTAGGGCGAGGTTGTTGGGGTGCCCGGCTATACCGTAGGCCCTCCCATCAAGGCCAGTCGCGAGTATCTGAGGAAGCGCGGACAACACAAGTATCGTAGAACCGACCAGCATGGCCCAAGGGACTACCTTGTGTGAAAGTCCGTTTCGGTAAGCCATCCATACTCCGGTGCCCCCGAGGATGGCAGAAAACACCCAGCTGACCTCAAGCATCGCCTCCGAGGAGAAATCACTCCATATCAACGAGAGCAGCACATATAACATGAAGACCCAGGGCAGCCTCTGGTGCCAAGTGCTCGACAGCCGTACCTGTCGATGTTGAGCTAGCAGCAGCACCCAAAGCAGCGCCGCCAGCACGATGCAGGCGCGAGAGTAGGTCTTGACCGAGTCCAGGGTGAACACTGCGAGAACATAGAGAAAGACAGTCGTGGCTATGAGGCGATCAAGTGTACGGGTGGCGGTGGCTGGACGCTGCCTGGCCATCAGCAAGCTCGCTTTCGGCAAGCATCGACGAGAGCCCGGTCAAAGGCGGCTCCAAGCAACTCCCAAGAGTAGATGTTCGCGGCGGCGAAGGAAGACTTCAGTTCGCCCCCGCAGACCTTGGTGATGAAGTCAGCGATCTGTTCGACCTGATCTCCCGTGAATGCCCGGCCGGCGTCTGCCTCGTCAACCACGCGGCGCGCGTCGCTTCCTGGGGGCGCGATAAGAAGTACAGGGGTCCTCAGACCGAGGGGTTCGAATAGCTTTCCGGGGATTATCGCGCGGTGTTCGGGGCTGGCTGACGGATAGACTGTTGTGATGACGACCGCAGCTTTCGCTGTCTTGGTGGCCTCGAGTACTCTAGCCCTCTGGGTCTGACCGTGCAGAATCACCGAGTCAGCCACACCCAGCATCTCCGCCTCCTCCTGAACCTCTCTGTTATTCAGACCGTAGTAGTGAAGCTGAGGGCAGTCGGGCGCACCGCGTAGCTCCTTAAGAGCCTGCAATATGGGGGTCAATGTCCTGTCAGGCGGGTAGAGGATACCAGCGTACACGACAGCCGGCGCGGTGTCTGAAGCCGCCCGCACGGACGAGCACTCCTCAGCGTCATACCCGTTTGTGATCACCACCATCCGTTTAGAGGAGCCCAACCACTGGGCCATTATCTCCATCGCTCCCCAAGATACGAAGACTACTTTGGAGGCGTGTACCAACCACGTACGCTCGGCCAGGCGCAGTGGCCAGAAAGGCCCCTTCTGATGCGGACCGAACTGCCACAAGTCGCGGTAGTCAAGCACATACGGGCATCGTAGACGACGGGCCAGTCGGTTGGCGATGCCGAAACTGAAGAAGGGTGAGCCGGTCGCGAGGACCACGTCAATATCACCGGGCTTCAAGTCGCGACAGGCCTTCAGAGCGGGCCTTACCCAGCCAACTCCGTTGTCGATGCGCAGGAGGCGGACTACGGTGGCGAGCGCTTTAGCGACTAGAGGTAGGCGCGTGCGCAGCCGTGACTCCATGCCCCAATAGCAGAAGGCGGAATCAAGACCTGTGTAGCGGATGCGGACTCCCTGCCTGGTCAAGAGTTCGACTCTTGGGTCGTCAGACTTCAGACGAAGAAATGCAGGGTCGATGGTCACCACTTCGACTTGCCAACCCGCTTTCTGCAGATACTTGGCCAAGTTGCCCGTTCTGACGGCGCCGCTGCTTGTTCTTGGCGGGAAAGGCATGGCCAGGAACAGCACTCGACCGCGGACCGGCTGTTCATCGGCAGAGAGTTGTGGCTGGACCGACTCATGCATCAAGCGTCGCCCCCGAGACCCGTATGCCGTCTGCGCACTCTCCGTAGGGCTTGAACCAGGGCGCCGCGGTCTGTCCTGTCGAGTCCGAACCTGAGCATGTAGATGCCGTGCAGCAGGTAGGCTACAGCGAAGGCAGCGATCAGGCCGGCCGCGGAAGAGCCTGCTCCAAATACCCATGATGCCAGAAGAATCGCCGCAGCCGGCAGGCAGTGCGCCAGCGGGATAACCATGCTATTCAGGAAGAAGTCCCGCAAACGGACTCCAAGTAGACGGGCCGTATAGAAGGGCCAGAACAGTATATTGCTGGCGGCAGCCATGAGTGCGACTCCAGCCGCGACGCCGATAATGCCCATGTCAAACGCAACCACAAAGAGTATTGAGAGGCCCACGCCGGCGGCACCGAATGCCAACGTCACTGTGTTGTTGAGGGCGGCCTTTCCGAATGCCGTCGGTACACTCCGACTGCCTACCTGGGTGAGCTGTACGATCATGGCACTGCCCAGCACTGAGAAGAGGATTCCGAAGGCCTCATAATCCGGACTGTCGAGATACAGGGCAAGGACTTGGGACCCGAACAGCATCAGGAATATCAGTGCCGGCACGGCCAGCGCGACCGTGACACGATTTGCTCTGTAGATGATCCTCGCCATCCGGGCGATGTCACCCGTGGCATGGAGTACGGTGGCAGCAGGGTTGACAACACTGATACCGAGCGACCCGAGGAAGTAGGTCTGCATGAGGATCGCAGCCACGACCGAGTACCCGGTGACCAGAGTGGGGTCAAGAAGCTTGTTGATGACGATGCTATCCATCCTCCAATAGAGCAGGGTAGCCAGACTGCCCACGAGCAGCCAGCCGCTGAAAGCATTCACCCTAAGTAGGGTACGCCAGTCAAAGGTGCTCCATCTGACCCTCTGCCAAGGGACGACACGGCGGGCGAGGCGCCAGGTGATAAGCGCCGCCGCGGCTTCGACAACCAGGTATGTTCCGGAGACCCAGACGAGGCTCGGAGTGAATACTGTGAAGGCCAAGACAATGAGGATTGCCCGCAGAATCGTGAGTGCTATCTCTCTTGCATTGATCGCCACATACTGTTGGGCGGCGTTGAGACCTGCTTGGAACGCGCTTGCAGGGACTCTCGCAACACCGGCGATGCCGGCCAGGAGCATGGACCATCTCGCAGCGCTTGTCATACCCGAGGGCACTTCAAAAATGCGTTCGAAGAACGCCGCGAAGACAAGGGCAATGACCAGGTAAACGAGACTAGCTACGATAAGGGCAGCGAATACGCTCGTAGTCACACGCTCTACTTCTTCGATTTCCCTGCGGCCCAGCGCATGGGCGATGAATCGGCTGGCGCCTCCGCTGACAGCCACGGGCACCAAGGCCGCGAAGGTCGTCACGGTCACTATCACCGGCCACACCGAGTACTCAGTCCTACCCAGGGTTCTTATCACGTAGCCTTGGAGGAACAACATGACGAGCAGTACGACGCCGTGTCTCGTGTAGTTGGACGCTGCGTTGGTGAAAATGCGCCGCCGACTCACAGTGGTGACTGCATCCAGCCTTGGGTCTGAAGAATCATCGGGTGATTCGGGAACCAAGGAGGGCAGACCATCATCGTCCAGTGCGTCGCCGTTCTTGCGCATCAGGCTGCCTTGCTACGTTTGCCTGGAGGCTTTGCGTAGAGCCCAGTCGACCCACAATTCCTGAGGCATGACCGAACCCTCCAGATACCGCAGCGAGTCGTTCGAGTCAAGGAAGAAGTGACCAGGGGCATCGGCCAACGCCGTGTCGATGTAGCCGTACGAGATCTCGACGATCAAGAATCTACCCTCATGAAACAGGAGGTCATATGCCATCGAGTCAAAAGCGAACCGGCGATTCAGAGAGATACAGTATCTAAGAGCAGCCTCGGGCACCGGTGTCGCGTAGTCGATCAGACCGCTGCCGCTTGCCCGGAAGTCATTCCGCCTATTGCGTCTCCAGAAGCCAAAGGCGTGACTGTCACCGATCACAGTCACCCTGAGATCGGCGTCATTGCCAGGGATGAACTCCTGCCAGTAGGCTACCGCGTGACGTTCCGAACTCGTCAGTCTCTCCGTCAGCTTAGGCCAGAACCAGGCGTGCAGAGGGGCAGTTACCGCGCGCATGACCAGATTCGGGTAGTGGGCCTTATGTCTCATGTACTTCTCATGGAAGAACAGTCGATCAAGCCACAGGTGTGCTGCGCGAGGGCCTTTGATAAGGCGGACATTCGTGCTGCTTGCCCCATACGAGCGCTTGGCGACTATCGGGTAGGGGGCCTCATCCAACACTCGGTCAGCCTCGTCGTAGTCGAAGCTGACGAAGGTTCTTGGGGTAGGTATCTCGTAGCGAGTGAACAGGTAGCTTTGTGCCACCTTGCTATCGTATGACCAGACGGTGTTGTGGCCGGGCATTACGGTCTTCTCAAGTACCCGCTCCATGAAGTAGATCTTGTCTTTGTAGTGCCCTGCGGACTGCGGTCCGATGAAGCGGCCCCTCCAGAGCACCAGGTCGAAAGGCTCCACATACTTCTGCCAATCGGACGAGTCCAAGTCGATGATCGAGTAATCGAGCGCCGAGCCGCTATCGACTCTGCTCTGGAGGGCAGCCGCCAGTTCGTGATGCCATAGTCCCCGGCCTACAGCTACCCTAAGGACGTGTTCGGGGTCTGAGCTTCGCGCACTCCGGGCGCGAGAGGGTTCAGTCAAGATGGGTCCTTCCGATGACAGTCGAACTTGTCGGCAGATTCTAGCAGCCCACTGCTATTGGCCTGAGCCTGCACCATCTGAATCACTCAGAGCATCCTTGACGGTCGACTGCACAAGGGGAATGTTTAGAACGTAGAAGCCCTGTTCGTTCTTTCCTACCGTGTACTCCGGAGGGGCGAAACCGATCTCGACGGTCTCTCCAGTCCTCAGCTGAGGCCAGGCGCGAACGAGTGTCTGCAAAGCTTCGGCCGGCACGTCCGTGACTAGACTGCGCTTGATGGCCGAGGCGATGGCCGGGAACCGAGAGACCATCTTCAGAGCTCCCGTCTGATCTAGAAGCGCGGCTATCACCATGCGCTGTCTCCCCATCCTCGCGAAATCGGTCTGCGTGTCTCTGGAACGGGCGAAGGTCAGGGCCTCTATTCCGTCCATGTGGTGCGTTCCGGCGGGGATCACGTACATGCGTCGCTCATCCTGCGCGGTCATTCGAGGGACGTTGACCCATAGATCCACCTGAACGTCGATCGTGACGCCGCCGAAACCGTCGATCAAGTCACGCAACCCCTCGATGTTGACCACCGCATAGTAGTCCACGTCTAAGCCCAAGATATTGCTCGCGACCTCTCGCAGGACGGCCGCTCCAACATCTCTCTCGCTGGAGTCTGACTCAGCCTGCCTGGTCGCGACAGAGTAGAGATAGCCGATCGGCTTGACGTAAGGAGTCTTACCTATGGTGGAGGCGTAGACTCCCTCCAGCGGAAGGTCGCCCGTCTCTCTCGGGATCCCGAAGAGGGCTACCTTTCCGGTCTCTAGATCGAGGCTGACTACCATGATGCTGTCCGCCCTCTTCCCCACCCTTCGGTAGCCCGCATCAGTTCCAAGGAGGAGCACCGTAAGCCGTGAGTCATCAAGTGCTTCAGCCAAGTCCTCGGACTGACCGTCACTAAGCACGTTCGTCACGAGATCGTAGGAGGCGTAGGTGTAGTAGCCGACAGCCGCATGCGGCCCAACCGTGAAGAGGACCAATGCCACCAGGCCGGCTGCCAAAATGGCGCGACGCGACGCTCTAGGTGCTCCTGACGGTATTGTCGGTTGCGGCGCCAAATAGGCGTCAAGGGCCGCGTAGAGCCGGAATACCACCAGCACAAGGTTCAAGAAGAAGAATATGGCGAGCGCTCTTGGGTTGACTACCCACGCTAATACGCCCCATGTGCCCTGCGCCGCGACCATGATCGCGCAGGCGAGCATCAGTGCAAGTGACGAGTAGAGCATGACGAGCCCGCTTCGACGGTCTCCGCGACTGAGCTGTCCGGTGCCTGGAAGCAAGGCGGATGAGAACGCTCTCATCAGTGGTCTGGCGCCGATGTAGCGCCACAACTGTGCCAGTGGAGTGAGACTCTTCGTGGTCAGCCCCCCGTCTATCCCGATTGACTGCTTATGGTACACCGCCGTCATGCACCGCGCGAGTGGGACACACGGCGCTCCCCGTGCAGGCTCGCGCTGAAGCGACCGCGATTACTCGTATGATATGTTACTGAACTGTCGGCCGAGCATCACGTGTGAACGGGAGCGCCAATGAAGAGCCTCAAAGACCTCAGTACGAAGCACTACCTGATCATCGGTGCAGTCGTGCTGCTCGCGGTACTCCTAGTAGGCGGTGCCCTACTCATGCAGAGATCAGGGGGCGACCCGGAGGCAACGGAGGAAAGTACACAGACAAGCGTGGTAGCCGGAGGATCGTCAGGATCAGCCGGCGGTCCCGCCGCGGCTACCCAGCCGGCGGTACCGCAGACCGACCCTGTCCCTCTGGTCGATGTCGGCCAACCGCCCGAACGCACACTCGCGTTCATCAACGCGGACGATTTCTCCGCGGACTCCGAATACTTCGTGACTTTCGTGCCCTACGGAACAGCCGGGGGTTCGAGCGAGCTGATCATACAAGTGACCGAAAGCCAACCCCGGGGCGAGATCGCGAAGCCTTTCGACTTCAATGGCCGCAATTTGCTCGTTGACACCACCATGCTGCCGACCGACTCTGTGACGCAGGGTGGCACCTACACGGGCGTTCTGCGGCTGGTGAAGGAAGACAGCAGTCTGGCCGAGGGCGGTGTACTCAGCCCCAAGCTCATCGAGGCCTCTCCGGCCGAATAGCGTCGGTCGATCAGGTGAGCGGTCTGTCCGCATGAGCGAGGCAGGCAAAGGCAGCGGCTTTGTGACGGCGGGCGTCGTAGGCGCCGCCGCGGTGGTGCCCCTCGCCTTCAATCCGTGGGGGTTCAATCCCTTCGGGCCTGCGAAGGTCTTCGTCTTGGCTGCATGTGCGTTGCTGGTGGCAATCGGTCTGGCACTGGCCAGCCGCCGCACGTCTGGGCTGGTCTCCGGACTGTGGACCTCCTGGATAGCCCGGTTCGTCCTCGCTCTGTGGTTCCTGATCATTCTCAGCACGATCGTCTCGATAGACCCGCTTGGTTCGCTGTTCGGACACTACCCCGAATACAGTGGAGTCGTCACTTGGCTGGCGGTGACGACCATCTGGCTCGGGGCCGCCTCGCTTCGGCGGTCTATGGTTTGGCCTCTGGTGGCCCGCGCAGTATGTGTCTCTCTGCTGCTCGTCGGCCTCTGCGCACTCCTAGAGATGCTGGGCCTCGAACCATGGATGCTCAGGGAGACGGTAGGGCCGGCCAGGATCGGGAGTCTGCTCGGCAATCCCTCCAACCTTGGCGTGTACACGCTGCTCGTGATCCCGCTGGCATTTGAGAGAGTGCGCAAGGATAGGTCGCTGGGTTGGCGGATCACCGCCGCCGCGGCGTCGTTGGCCGGGTTGGCGATGTTGCTCCTGTCCGGCTCGCGCGGCGCATGGCTTGGGTTTCTGGTGTTGGCGCTCACGTGGATTGTGGCCGAATCTCGTCGTTGGAGGAAAGGGAACCGGCGACGCATGGTCGCTATTGCCATAACGGCGGCGGTTGTTGTCTCATTGACTGCGACCGTACTCGCGGTGCCACGCTTCAGAGAGCGGCTCGAACCCGCGAGTACAGCGACCATAGAGTGGCGCTTCATTGCCTGGGAGGCGGCCGGATCGGCAGCTCTTGACAGACCTCTGCTCGGCTGGGGTCCGGACAGCTTCCGCTCGGTCTACGTCTCGCACTGGCCCTCGGAGGTGCGGCCGGGCGCGGCTCACGCCACCGTAGTCGCCGACCCACACAATCCTGTCGCAAGTGCCGCTGTCTCTTTGGGCTTTGGGGGCGCCGCAGCACTACTGGGGCTGATCACGGCCGCCGCGTTGACATGCCACTCGAGGCTAAAGTCGCGCGATGACGACGATCTGGTGCCCGTCGCGCTTGCCACCGCGCTTGCAGGGGGACTGGTCGCGCTCATGTTCCACTTCCTGACTCTTGATACGGCGGCCGTTCTGGCCGTACTTCTCGGGCTGCTGAGCGGAGGAAGCGCGGTCTCCGAGGAGAGTGCTGCGACCAAGTCGCACTCCCCTGCAAGGGTGGGCATGGGCATACTTGCGGTGGTTCTCGGGGTCGTCACGGTCGGCAGCGCTGGGCTGATCGTTGCGGACTCGATGATGCGCGGGGCTCTCACCTCGGCCGACCGCGTGCCCTGGACGACCGTGAAGGAGCGACTCAAAGTAGCCCAGACACTGGCCCCCTGGGAGCCTGCATTCGACTGGGCAACGGGCAAAGCGGCCGTGCGGGCGCTGGGGCGAGCAGACCACGACGAAGTCTATGCGGATGGGGTGGAAGCCCTGGAGGCGGTCGGCCACAGGATGCCGAGAGATCTTGAGGTCAAGTACGACCTAGCCTACTTGCGCCTGAGGGAAGGCATCGCGACGGGTGACAGGGACCTTCTGCAAGGGGCACGCGAGGTTTTCAAGGGACTGGTGGCGGCGGATGCGAACAACCCGACATATTGGAGCGCAAGTAGTCTTGCCAACGCTGCGCTCGGCGACATCGAGGAAGCGACGGCTGACATACGGACTGCACTCCTGCTGGCGCCTGATGATGCTACCTACCGCGGAATCCTTGAGCAGCTGGAGTAGCCGCACGAGTCGAAATTTGCTTTCGTCAAAGATACCTGGTATATGAAAATGCGTTGGATCAGCAGAGTCCTTGGACTCTTCGGCACATCAGTATTGCCAGGGGACAAGGATTGGGGCACAAAGCAAGCGGTTTAGGGGGACACATGAGACCGATGGAAGTTCGTACACCGACGGCCGCGCCTGAGGAGTCAGGCATACGACACCGCGTCCATCGCTCGAGGCGCCGGCTGATCGCGATCACCGTGCTCTCCCTCCTTCTGGTCGCATGCATATCCACGGTGGCGACGGCCGACACCTACGTGCCGCCTGTGCCTGTCGCCCCGGCCATCACCGGGCAGGTCACCGACACGGCGACCGGGGAGCCGATACCCGGTATCACGGTCAGAGCGTATCTCGATACACATGGTGACGGTTCCTACTGGTCGCTCATGGGTCTCGCCTACACCGACATTTACGGGCAGTACGACCTGTCTAGCCTAGAAGAAGTCGGCGAGTTCTACGTGAGCTTCTATGACAGCACTGGGGAGTACGCGCGGCAGTACTACAGCGGCCAGAGCACCAGAGGCTTGGCCGATCGGATATCCGTGGGGTCAGATGAGATCGTTCCCGGTATCGACGCGGCCATGGTCGCCGCTTCCAGCCTGAGCGGCCTGGTCACAGAAGCAGACTCCGGGGAGCCCATTCCGGGCATCCAAGTGAGGGTCTACTCCGACTATCTTGGCGACGGATCCACCTGGTGGCTGGAGAGTCAGAGCTACACGGATGGTTACGGAGAATACCAGACGGGGAGCCTAGCCGCCGGCACTTACGTAGTGCGTTTCAGTGATGAGGGCAACCACTTCCAGCAGCAGTACTTTAGCGGAGAGACTGTCGAGGGGTCTGCCGAGCGTATACCGCTTGGTACGGGTGAGGCCTTGACGGGCATCGATGCGTCTCTTGTCAGCGTGCCTTCGTCAGGGTACGGCTTGGGCAAGATAACGGGTCACGCAGTAGACGCGGCGACGAGCTCGCCGGTACCCGACTGTCGTGTCACCATCTACAGACACGTTGGCTCCGAATACTACTATGCGGGTCAGGCGGTCACGGATACCAGTGGCGAGTACAGCATCGCCAACGTGTCTTGGGGCGACAACGTCGTGCTGTTCAGCCCAGACCTGGGGAGTGACTACGCGGCCCAGCTATACAGCGGCAAAGCCATGGGTGAGTCGCCCGACACGGTCACGCTCGGACCCGACAGCCCATCGGCTTCGGGCATCGATGCTGCCCTGATACTCAAGAACTCACATATCACAGGCACAGTATTCGACCAGTTGGGCAATCCTTATTCCTGCCCTGTCACCATCTATCTGCAGAGTCCGTGGGGGTATGAGTATGCCGGGTCTCTCTGGTCGGACGGCGATGGTCTGTACGACGCATCTTTGGGTGCGGGCGCATACAAGGTGTACGCGTATGACCTCATGGGTGGTGGACAAGCATATTACAGCGGCAAACATTCACTAGGTGCGGCCGATATAGTCACGCTCGGTGAGAACGAGACCGTGTCGGGCATCGATATGTCCTTCCAGGGTGTTGCATCGCCTGCGGCGATCAAGGGCACCGTCGTCGACTCAGCGACAGGAGAACCTATCGCCGGAGTCACGGTCACAGCGTCTGCTGACTCCGATGGAAATTCGTGGCCCGACCTGCAGTACGAAGTCTATACGGACTTCTACGGGCAGTACACCATCGCCATAAGTGATCCGCAGGGCTTGGACCTCGACTACCGAGTGCTGTTTAGGGATGGTAGTTCTGGCTACGCTCCCCAGGTCTACAACGGCCACGCGCTCCCTAATGACGTCAATTGGTGGGACATAGGCGACGCGGTATACGTTGCGGCGGGTGCGACGGTCTCAGGCGTGAACGCTGCCTTGGATTCCGGTGATGCATCGCTCGCGGCGATCACGGGCACCGTCACCGAATCAGGAACAGGAGAACCGATCGCCGGCGTCGAGGTCAGCGCTTATGCCGACTCCAATGGGGACTCGTGGCCCGACCAACAGTACGAGACTTGGACCGACTCGTACGGGCAGTACACCATCGCCATCAATGAATCGCGGGGCCTGGACCTCAACTACCGAGTCCTGTTTAGGGATGGTAGTTCTGGCTACGCGCCCCAGGTGTACAACGGCAAGGCCGTGGACTATGACACCTTCTGGTGGGCGATAGGCGATGCCGTGTACGTTGGTGCGGGTGACACGGCCTCGGGTGTGGACGCTGCCTTGGATGCCTACGCTCATATCACCGGCCATGTGACTGACGAAGACACGGGTGAGCCGCTACCGGGGGCTGGAGTCGTCGCTTACCTGTCCGACGGGTCATCCTGGAATTACATTGATGAAACGGAGACCGATGTCTACGGCGAGTACAGCTTCGATGAGTTTAGTCCGGGCATGTATACCGTGGGCTTCCGGTCACCGAATGCCCTCTATATGTGGCAGTTCTATGACGGCAAGACCAGCCAGAGCGAAGCCGATGCGATCGAGCTGGAGTCAGGCGAGACAGCCTCGGGCATCGACGGCACCGTGGCCACAGGCGCGCACATATCCGGTCGAGTGACGGATGCGGCGACGGGCGACGGCGTTGACCAAGCCTGGGTGGAGGTCTACACGTCGGATGGCTCAGAGTGGTACTGGTTCGCTAGTGAGGCTACGGGCACTGACGGAGGCTACGACGTCAAGGGATTGCCTGCTGGTACTTACGTCGTTGCGGTCTACTATGAACGCTGGGACGGTCAGTCGTCCGGGCACTACATTGGCGCGGTCCGCTACTACGACGGTGCGGACAGCATCGTCTCGGCTGACCCTGTGGCGGTGGCTGGAGGCGAGATCAAGTCGGGCATCGACTTCGCGCTCGACCTGTGGCCGTCACGCGTCAGCGGTACTGTCACCGACGCGGCCACCGGGGAGCCTCTGCCAGGCATCGCGGTGGATATCCTGCCTGAAGACTCCTATTACGGGGCGCACGGCTACACGGACATCTATGGACGCTACCAGCTGTTCGTGCTGCCCGGTACGTACACCGTCGAGTTCAGGGATTATGAAGGTTCTTACCAGCAGCAGTACTACAACGGACGAATGACCAAAGGCTCGGCCGACCCGTTGACCGTGGTCGAAGGTGAGGATCTGGCTGGCATCGACGCCGCCCTGTTCGCGGGCGCGAGCATAACGGGCAAGATCACCGATGCGGCCACGGGTGCTCCTCTCTATTCAGCTGAGGCGGCTGCCTACAGAGACGCAGGGTACGGGTGGGAGATAGCCGCATACGGTTGGATGGAACCTCCCTGGTGGATATTCGGTGGCTCGTACAGCATCAACGACCTGGCCCCCGGTGACTACATAGTCGGGTTCGATACCTATGACGGCTCTCACCTGGCGGAATACTACGACGCGAAGACCAACCAGGGATCGGCCGATGTCATTGCTCTAGGCTCAGGCTGGACGGCCTCGGGTATCGACGCCGACCTGGAGACAGCCTCTCATATCACGGGCACTCTGACCGACGAAGCGACGGGAGATCCACTTGGCAACGTGGTGGCTCTCGCCTATGTCGAAAGCGGGGCCGGATGGGAGCTGGTGGGCACGAGTTGGCCGACCGACGACTACGACCCTGATACCGCGGGCGAGTACGACATCGGCGGTCTGGTCGCAGGCACCTACCGTGTGGGTTATCGGGTGGGGTCCGGCTACGGTTTCGCGGAGTACTACTCGGACAAGAGCACGGTTGAAGAAGCCGGCGACATCAGTGTTGAGGCCAGCGGTGAAGTGAGCGACATAGACGCAGTCCTGGCGATCACACCGAGAGTCGATAGCATCGATGCCTCGAGGGGTCCCACTTCAGGTGGTACCGAAGTGATCATCACGGGAATCGGGTTCAAGCAGACTTCGGTCGTCAACTTCGGTTCCAAGAAGGCCACCAGCTTCACGGTGGATTCTCCCACCCAGATCACGGCCACAGCCCCACCCCAAGTTGCCGGCACCGTGCGGGTCCGGGTGGCCGGCCCATTCGGCTCCACGGCCGACACCGCGGCTGATGACTATACCTACTTCGAGCAGAGCTCTCTTCAGGAGACCCCCACCGCCGGCCTACGCTACAAAGGCCCCTGGCAGGCACTAGCGAACTCCCTGTGCTCGGGCGGCAACTACCGTCTGCTCAACGCCGCCGGTTCTGCTGAGGTGGTCTTCGAGGGCACCTCTCTAGCCCTGATCGCCACCACCCGCGGCGACTACGGGATAGCCAGCGTGAGCGTGGACGGCGGCGCCCCAGAGCCGGTGGACCTCTGGAGCTCCGCCACCCTCTATCAGCAAGAGGTCTGGGACACAGGGACGCTCCCCGACGGTCTGCATACCGTGCGCATCAGCTGGACCGGGACCAGGAACGCCAAGTCCTCAGCTAACAAAGTGGCTATCGATGCGTTCGTCATCGAGGGCACTCTAGCCCCGACCGTGCAAGAGGAAGCTCCTACCCCCGGCCTGGACTACAAAGGTGCCTGGCTCTCGGGCGCCAACGCAGGCTGCTCGGGCGGCGCCTACAAGTACATACGCGAAGCTGGTTACGTAGAGGTCATCTTCGAGGGCTCCTACGTGGGCTGGCTCGCGACCACTCGTCCGGACTTCGGCATAGCCAGCGTCAGCCTAGACGGCGGCGCCCCCACGCAGGTGGATCTCTACAGCCCCACCGCGCAATACCAGCAACTGGCCTACTCGAGCGGACTGCTCTCGGCAGGCACCCACACGCTACGCATAGCGTGGACCGGGAACAAGAACCCCAGCTCCTCGAGCACCTACGTGGCCATCGACGCCTTTGATATGGTGGGCAGCCTCGCCGCCCTGCGCCAAGGTGAGGCGAACGTCCCCGGACTCAACTACACCGGGCGCTGGCTACAAGTGCCCAACACCCTGTGCTCGAACGGCACCTACGCCTTCATCAACGCAGACGGCGCAGTGGAGGTGGCCTTCGAAGGCGCCTACATCGGTCTGGTGACCTCCACCCGCGACGACTACGGCATAGCCAGCGTGAGCCTCGACGGCGGAGCCCCGGTCCCGGTGGATCTCTACAGCCCGACCGCGCTCTATGACCAGCTGGTCTACTCAAGCGGAGTGCTCGCGGAAGGCACCCACACGCTGCGCATAGAGTGGACCGGGGATAAGAACCCCAGCTCCAAGGGCACCAAACTGATCGTAGACGGCTTCGACATGGCCGGCACCATAACCGCTCTACGCACCGAGGAAGACCGCAGCCCGAGCATGCACTACCTGGGCAACTGGGGCGCCATTAGCAAGGACGGCTACTCCGGCGGCACCTATAGCTACACCTACTCACCCGGACACGCCGAGGTGGTCTTCGACGGCACGTATGTCGCCTGGATCACAAGCACCAACTACACCTACGGCATAGCCGAGGTGAGCATCGACGGCGGCGCCCCCGAGCCGGTGGACCTCTACACCCCCGCTACCCTTTATCAGCAGCGGGTGTGGTCCAGTGGCCCCTTGGCCCAGGGTACCCATACCTTGCGTATCAGCTACACCGGGGATAAGAACCCCGCGTCGACCAACACCTACGTGGTCGTCGATGCCTTCGACGTCGTCGGGGAGCTCACCGCAGCGAGCTACGAGCAGGAGCCAAGCCAGAACCTGCACTACCGAGGAGCTTGGCAGACCTTGGCCAACCTCTCCGCCTTCGGCGGCAGCTACCGACTGCTCAACGAGCCTGGTTACGCCGAGGTGGCGTTCGAAGGCACCTACGCGGCCTGGATGGGTATCACCCGTCCCGACTACGGTATCGCCCAGGTCAGCGTCGATGGCGGACCGGCAGAGCTCGTGGACCTCTACAGCGCCTCCACCCTTTACAAGCAGCAACT
The DNA here is from genome assembly GCA_963718375.1 of uncultured Actinomycetes bacterium. GTDB lineage: Bacteria > Actinomycetota > Thermoleophilia > RBG-16-64-13 > RBG-16-64-13 > RBG-16-64-13. The sequence goes on from CAVQZD010000008.1 coordinate 57,800, forward strand.
GTGGTCGAGCGGCCCCTTGCCGGAGGGCACGCACACGGTGCGCATCACCTGGACCGGCACCAAGAACCCCAGCGCCACAGGCAATAAGGTGCCCCTCGATTCGCTCGAGGTGGTAGGCACCCTGGCGGCCACCCGGGCCGAAGAGGACGCAGGCTCCGGGCTCACCTACTCCGGCTCCTGGTCTCCGGCGATCAACGCCTCCTGCTCGGCCGGCACCTACCGCCTCATGAACTCAAGCGGCTACGTGGAGGTGAGCTTCACCGGTAGCTACCTAGGTTGGCTGGCCGTCACCCGTCCCGACTACGGCATCGCCCAGGTCAGCGTAGATGGTGGTCCCCTCGAGCCGGTGGACCTCTACAGCGCCGCCGCCCGCTATCAGCAGGAGGTCTGGTCCACAGGCACCCTGGCTGACGGGCCGCACACCGTGCGCATCAGCTGGACCGGCACCAAGAACCCAAGTGCTACCAACACCCGCATCTCGGTGGATGCGCTGGACGTGGTGGGAAGCTTCTAGACAGCATCTAGGACAGAGAGAGAACCACACACAGGGGCGCCCGCGAGGGTGCCCCTGCTGCGTGAGGGGCCTTCGCTCTTTGGTACAGAGGCCGCAGGCTCCTGCAGTTGCCTATTCAGGACAAGGCTGATATATAGCTATGAAGTGCAGGCGCAGAAGAATTCCTCGACTCTATAGGAAAGCAGCACCCCTAGAAGCGAAGGCTGGGGGTCCAAAACAGAGCGGTGGGCACTGTTCGGGTCATACCGTACCCTCGCGTTCACTGAAGAAGAATCCCGCAGCTGACACCCGTGAGACTGCAGTGGCCAGATTAGGAGTGGGGGCACATGAGACCGATGAGGCTTCGTAGATCTTCGACCGAGCCCAACGAGCCAGACAGGAAGTACCGGGGGCTCTGTAGGCGCCCGTTGATCACGATGTCCGTGCTTTCCCTCCTTCTAGCTGTGGGCATATCTACGGCAGCAACGGCGACCGAGGTCTGGCACAACACGCAGCTCACCGACAACGCCACTCACGACTCCTCCCCCCAAGTCTCCGGCGACCGGGTGGTGTGGTCCGGCAACGACGGTTCCGACGAAGAGATCTTCACCTGGACCCCGACCGGCGGAACCCAGCAGCTCACCGACAACTCCTTCGCCGACGACGCGGTAGGAGTTTCCGGCGACCGGGTGGTGTGGTCCGGCAGCGACGCTTCCGACGAAGAGATCTTCACCTGGACCCCGACCGGCGGAACCCAGCAGCTCACCGACAACTCCTTCGCCGACGACGCGGTAGGAGTTTCCGGCGACCGGGTGGTGTGGATTGGCTACGACGGTTCCGACCAAGAGATCTTCACCTGGACCCCGACCGGCGGAGCCCAGCAGCTAACCGATAACGCCTACGTAGACAATTTCCCCCAAGTCTCCGGCGACCGGGTGGTGTGGTCCGGCAGCGACGGTTCCGACGAAGAGATCTTCACCTGGACCCAGACCGGCGGAACCCAGCAGCTCACCGACAACTCCTTCGCCGACGACGCGGTAGGAGTCTCCGGCGACCGGGTGGTGTGGTCCGGCAGCGACGGTTCCGACGAAGAGATCTTCACCTGGACCCCGACCGGCGGAACCCAGCAGCTCACCGACAACTCCTTCGCCGACGACGCGGTAGGAGTCTCCGGCGACCGGGTGGTCTGGTCCGGCAGCGACGGTTCCGACGAAGAGATCTTCACCTGGACCCCGACCGGCGGAACCCAGCAGCTCACCGACAACTCCTTCGCCGACGACGCGGTAGGAGTCTCCGGCGACCGGGTGGTGTGGATTGGCTACGACGGCAACGAAGAGGTGTTCACATGGAAGGTAAGTGACACCGCACCCACGCAGCTTTCCGACAACTCCTACCAAGACTTCGATCCCCAAGTCTCCGGTGACCGGGTGGTGTGGTTTGGCTATGATGACGGTACCGACGAAGAGGTCTTCACGGCTGTGCCGGTGGAGATTGCCGCCCCAACTATCACCGGCCTCGATCCGAGCCAGGGTCCCGCCGCGGGCGGCAACACCATCACCATCACCGGTACGGACCTCGCCGGGGCGACCTCGGTCAGCTTCGGCGGCACTGACGCCACCGGTTTCACCGTGGACTCCGATACCCAGATAACCGCCACCGTCCCGGCTCACGCGGCTGGCCTGGTCACCGTCGCGGTGACTACTCCTGGGGGCACTAGCTCTCAGACCGACAACTACACCTATGTGGCACCGACCCTTCCGGCCATCACCGGCCTCGATCCGAGCCAGGGTCCCACCACGGGTGGCACATCCGTCACCATCACCGGCACCGACTTCACCGGGGCGACCTCAGTCACTTTCGGAGGCGAGGAGGCCACGAGCTTCCAGGTGGACTACGATACCCAGATAACCGCTACCTCCCCGGCTCATGCGGCCGGCGTGGCGGACGTGCGGGTCACGACCCCGCTCGGGGGCTCAGACACCTCGGGTGCCACCGATGACTTCACCTACCACTACCAGCGTCTGGAAGAGACCCCGAGCACCTCTCTACACTATCTCGGGCCCTGGAGCAGCCTCATAAACGCCTCTTCCTCCGGGGGTGGCTATCGTCTCTTGGCCAGCCCCGGGTACGCCGAACTGGTCTTCGAAGGCGCCTACCTGGCTCTGATCAGCACCACCCGCCCAGACTACGGTATAGCCGAGGTGAGCTTAGACGGCGGGCCGGCAGTTCCGGTCGACCTCTACTCCCGGGCTACGCTCTACCAGCAGAAGGTCTGGGACTCAGGCGTACTCACCCCCGGCACACACACCCTACGCATAAGCTGGACGGGGGATAGGAACCCCTCGGCCACCAACAACCGGATCGCCCTGGACGCCTTCGACCTAGACGGTAGCCTCACCGCCGGCCGCATCGAAGAGGCTTCCACCGAGAGCCTGCACTTCACTGGCGGCTGGGGGACACTGCCCAAGACCTCCTACTCCGCCGGCGCCGTACGTTACCTTAACGGCCCCGGACACGCTGAGCTTGTCTTCACCGGTACCTACGTGGGCTGGATAGCCCCCACCAACTACACCTACGGTATAGCCGAGGTGAGCTTAGACGGCGGGGCTCCGGTCCAAGTCGACCTCTATAGCGCGAGCACCCGCTACCAGCAACTCGTGTGGTCGAGCGGCACCTTGGCCTACGGCACCCATACACTACGCGTAAGCTGGACCGGGGATAGACACGCGTCCTCAGCTAACACCTACGTGGTGGTGGACGCCTTCGACATCCAAGGCAGCCTAAACGCTCAACGCCTAAGCCAAGGCCCCGACCCCGGGGTGGGCTACCGTGGAGCCTGGCTTAACACCATGAACGTATCTACCTCCGGGGGTAGCTACCAGCTGCTCTCGAGCGCCGGCGAGGCCGAGATCGCCTTCGCCGGCACCTACCTCGCCCTTATCACGACCACCCGCCCTGACTACGGCACAGCCGAGGTGAGCGTAGACGGAGGCACCCCCCAAGAGGCCGACCTCTATAGCGCCGCCACCCGTTACCAGCAACTGGTGTGGTCTACCGGTCCTTTGACTGACGGCCTACACACCGTCAGGATCACCTGGACCGGGGATAAGAACCCCGCCGCTACCGGCGCCAAGATAGCCATCGATGCCTTCGACATCGTAGGCGGCTCCTCGGCCACCCGCATCCAGGAAGGCCCAGGTCCCGGTCTTACCTATTCCGGCTCGTGGTACCAGGCCATAAACACCTCGGCCTCCGGGGGGACCTACCGGCACCTAAACGCAAGCGGACAGGCCGACATCACCTTCGAAGGCACCTATCTTGCTCTCCTTGGCCTCACCCGGCCGGACTACGGCAAAGCCGCCGTGAGCATAGACGGGGGAGAGCCCCAGGAGATAGACCTCTACAGCTCGAGCGTGCGCTACCAGCAACTCCTCTATAGCACAGGCACCTTGAGCGACGGCACCCACACCCTGCGCCTGAGCTGGACCGGGACCAAGAACCCGGCCTCGAGCGGCACCCGCATCTCCCTTGACGCCTTAGATGTGGTGGGGAAGCCGGCTATCGATATCGCCCAGGCGAGCATAGAGCCCATCGGCGACCTCGAGTACAACGGCTCAGCGATGACACCAGAGCCTTTCGTGACCTACGGTGGTGCCCCCTTGGTTGTGGGGGTCGACTACAGCGTCAGTTACGCGGACAACTCGGGTGTAGGCGTAGCTACGGTGACCGTGACGGGCATGGGTACGTATTCAGGCACCAAATCGGCCACGTTCAACATCTTGCCAGCGCCTGCAGTGCGCATCGAGGTCTCACCGGGTCTGATACTGGGACGCTACGCGACCCACCGGTTCACCGCCGTGGGATACACGTCATACGGAGAGCCCGTTGAAGTGCAGCCTGTCTGGTCTGTGGAGGGCGAGCCCGTCGTGGGCAACATAGACCAAGAAGGTCTGTTCACTGCGACCAGAGGCGGCATCGGCCAGGTGAGGGCTACCGTCGGAGGTCTGATCGGCGAGAGCAATGTGTCTGTCGTCACCTACGTCACCGGCGTCGGCACAGATACCACCTGGGATGCGGAGGGGAGTCCCTACGTCATCGGCTACAGCTTGAGCGTCCCGGCGGGCGTGACGCTCACGCTCGATGCTGGCACGGTCGTGAAGTCTGAATTACAGGGGAGCCTCTTGGTCTCCGGTTCTCTTCTCACCAACGGCACCGCCGCAGAGCCGGTGGTCTTCACCTCCACCCTGGACGACTCGGTGGGAGGCGACACCAACAACGACGGATCGGCGAGCTCGCCTATCCGTGGCTATTGGGCAGGTATCTGCCTGCAGGCCGGGAGTGCGGCCTCTCTCACGCACACCGAGGTCCTGTGGGGTGGTGGACGGAACGGCGGGTGGCCGAACATCTTGTTACCGGCGCTTCAGATAGCCGACTCATCGCCTACGCTCGATCACGTGACCATTGCTCAGAGCGCCTCTAACGGCATCGAGATCACTGGTGACTCCTCGCCGGTCATCGAGGGCTCGACCATCAGGGATTGCTCAAACACTGGGATCTATGTGGATGCCTCGTCTACCGCTACACCTCTTATCGCGGACTCGACGATCAGCCACAACGCTGGTAGCGGCTACGGCTCTGGCCTCCTCCTGGTAAACGGAACGAGCACGGTCACCAGATGTTTGGTCAAGGACAACGCCAGCATCGGGCTCTCTAAGTCTGGCTCCGGCGTTTGCACCATCACCGACAACAGCTTCGTGGGAAACACCTCGTATGCCATGATGTTCGGCGGTGTCCAGCCCATCCTCGCGAACAACACCGGTTCCGGCAATGGCACGAACGGCATGCGCATCAGCAACCTCGACTCCTCATGGGAGCTCTCGCCTCAGCCGCTTCCCTACGTCATCGGCTACAGCTTGAGCGTCCCGGCGGGCGTGACGCTCACGCTCGATGCTGGCACGGTCGTGAAGTCTGAATTACAGGGGAGCCTCTTGGTCTCCGGTTCTCTTCTCACCAACGGCACCGCCGCAGAGCCGGTGGTCTTCACCTCCACCCTGGACGACTCGGTGGGAGGCGACACCAACAACGACGGATCGGCGAGCTCGCCTATCCGTGGCTATTGGGCAGGTATCTGCCTGCAGGCCGGGAGTGCGGCCTCTCTCACGCACACCGAGGTCCTGTGGGGTGGTGGACGGAACGGCGGGTGGCCGAACATCTTGTTACCGGCGCTTCAGATAGCCGACTCATCGCCTACGCTCGATCACGTGACCATTGCTCAGAGCGCCTCTAACGGCATCGAGATCACTGGTGACTCCTCGCCGGTCATCGAGGGCTCGACCATCAGGGATTGCTCAAACACTGGGATCTATGTGGATGCCTCGTCTACCGCTACACCTCTTATCGCGGACTCGACGATCAGCCACAACGCTGGTAGCGGCTACGGCTCTGGCCTCCTCCTGGTAAACGGAACGAGCACGGTCACCAGATGTTTGGTCAAGGACAACGCCAGCATCGGGCTCTCTAAGTCTGGCTCCGGCGTTTGCACCATCACCGACAACAGCTTCGTGGGAAACACCTCGTATGCCATGATGTTCGGCGGTGTCCAGCCCATCCTCGCGAACAACACCGGTTCCGGCAATGGCACGAACGGCATGCGCATCAGCAACCTCGACTCCTCATGGGAGCTCTCGCCTCAGCCGCTTCCCTACGTCATCGGCTACAGCTTGAGCGTCCCGGCGGGCGTGACGCTCACGCTCGATGCTGGCACGGTCGTGAAGTCTGAATTACAGGGGAGCCTCTTGGTCTCCGGTTCTCTTCTCACCAACGGCACCGCCGCAGAGCCGGTGGTCTTCACCTCCACCCTGGACGACTCGGTGGGAGGCGACACCAACAACGACGGATCGGCGAGCTCGCCTATCCGTGGCTATTGGGCAGGTATCTGCCTGCAGGCCGGGAGTGCGGCCTCTCTCACGCACACCGAGGTCCTGTGGGGTGGTGGACGGAACGGCGGGTGGCCGAACATCTTGTTACCGGCGCTTCAGATAGCCGACTCATCGCCTACGCTCGATCACGTGACCATTGCTCAGAGCGCCTCTAACGGCATCGAGATCACTGGTGACTCCTCGCCGGTCATCGAGGGCTCGACCATCAGGGATTGCTCAAACACTGGGATCTATGTGGATGCCTCGTCTACCGCTACACCTCTTATCGCGGACTCGACGATCAGCCACAACGCTGGTAGCGGCTACGGCTCTGGCCTCCTCCTGGTAAACGGAACGAGCACGGTCACCAGATGTTTGGTCAAGGACAACGCCAGCATCGGGCTCTCTAAGTCTGGCTCCGGCGTTTGCACCATCACCGACAACAGCTTCGTGGGAAACACCTCGTATGCCATGATGTTCGGCGGTGTCCAGCCCATCCTCGCGAACAACACCGGTTCCGGCAATGGCACGAACGGCATGCGCATCAGCAACCTCGACTCCTCATGGGAGCTCTCGCCTCAGCCGCTTCCCTACGTCATCGGCTACAGCTTGAGCGTCCCGGCGGGCGTGACGCTCACGCTCGATGCTGGCACGGTCGTGAAGTCTGAATTACAGGGGAGCCTCTTGGTCTCCGGTTCTCTTCTCACCAACGGCACCGCCGCAGAGCCGGTGGTCTTCACCTCCACCCTGGACGACTCGGTGGGAGGCGACACCAACAACGACGGATCGGCGAGCTCGCCTATCCGTGGCTATTGGGCAGGTATCTGCCTGCAGGCCGGGAGTGCGGCCTCTCTCACGCACACCGAGGTCCTGTGGGGTGGTGGACGGAACGGCGGGTGGCCGAACATCTTGTTACCGGCGCTTCAGATAGCCGACTCATCGCCTACGCTCGATCACGTGACCATTGCTCAGAGCGCCTCTAACGGCATCGAGATCACTGGTGACTCCTCGCCGGTCATCGAGGGCTCGACCATCAGGGATTGCTCAAACACTGGGATCTATGTGGATGCCTCGTCTACCGCTACACCTCTTATCGCGGACTCGACGATCAGCCACAACGCTGGTAGCGGCTACGGCTCTGGCCTCCTCCTGGTAAACGGAACGAGCACGGTCACCAGATGTTTGGTCAAGGACAACGCCAGCATCGGGCTCTCTAAGTCTGGCTCCGGCGTTTGCACCATCACCGACAACAGCTTCGTGGGAAACACCTCGTATGCCATGATGTTCGGCGGTGTCCAGCCCATCCTCGCGAACAACACCGGTTCCGGCAATGGCACGAACGGCATGCGCATCAGCAACCTCGACTCCTCATGGGAGCTCTCGCCTCAGCCGCTTCCCTACGTCATCGGCTACAGCTTGAGCGTCCCGGCGGGCGTGACGCTCACGCTCGATGCTGGCACGGTCGTGAAGTCTGAATTACAGGGGAGCCTCTTGGTCTCCGGTTCTCTTCTCACCAACGGCACCGCCGCAGAGCCGGTGGTCTTCACCTCCACCCTGGACGACTCGGTGGGAGGCGACACCAACAACGACGGATTGGCGAGCTCGCCTATCCGTGGCTATTGGGCAGGTATCTGCCTGCAGGCCGGGAGTGCGGCCTCTCTCACGCACACCGAGGTCCTGTGGGGTGGTGGACGGAACGGCGGGTGGCCGAACATCTTGTTACCGGCGCTTCAGATAGCCGACTCATCGCCTACGCTCGATCACGTGACCATTGCTCAGAGCGCCTCTAACGGCATCGAGATCACTGGTGACTCCTCGCCCGTGATCCGGAATTCGATTGTACGGGACTGCTTGGCCACTGGCATCAGCGTGGCGGGCAGCTCCACGCTGGTTATCAACGACTCCACCATCATGGGCAACGGCAACGGCCAGTACTACAACCACGGCCTGTACCTTGCCGACGGGGCGAGCACGGTCACCGGCAACAGCTTCATAGACAATTCTGGCTATGACGTGGTCTTTGGAGGCGCGGGTCAGTTCTACGCCCCCAACAACTGGTGGGGCCAGAGCTCGGGGCCTCTGCCCGGGCAGATCAACACCCAAACCTACACCGACTCCCAAGGGGTGCAGCGCACGCGCCCGGCCGTGAACGCCACACCCTGGAGGGGTTACGCTCCCTACATGGCGACCGTGGGTGGGGCGGGAGACGCTTTCGCGGGAGTGCCTTCCTCTCAGAACCAGACCTCGAGTGCGGTGGCTGAGCCGGTTAATGTTGCCACCGGCAACTTCTACCTTCAGGAGACAGACCACTCCATCGCGGGCTACGGTCCGGCTCTGGTGTTCACCCGCACCTACAACGCCCTTAACCCAGAAGAAGGGGCGCTGGGCTGGGGCTGGCGTCACTCCTTGGAGGCCACGTTGAAGGAGGATACCGAGCTTCGCCAGGTGAGCGTCACCTACCCCGATGGTCATGGGGCCCTTTACTCCATCGAAACGGACGGTAGCTATACCCCGGCAGCCGGCAACTTCGCCCAGCTGGCCAAGGACATCTCGGGCTACGTCCTGACCGAGAAGGATCAGACCGTCTACACATTCGACCTTGACGGAAGGCTGCTGAGCATAGCCGATCGTCTTGGTAACACCCACACCCTCTCCTACAACGGAGGTGGCCGGCTTACGAGCGTCACCGATGCCGCTGGCAGCACTCTGGACCTGGCCTACGACTCCGAAGGCCGGCTCACCTCGGTGACCGACCCCCTGGGTCGCGAGACTACCTACGCCCACGATGGCGAAGGCCACCTCACCGAGGCTATCGATCGCTCTGGGGCCGCCACTACCTACGCCTACGACGACAACCATCGCATGCTCACGGCCACCGATCCCCTTGACCGGGTGTTCGTCAAGAACGAGTACGACGCGCAAGGCAGAGTGGTGAAGCAGTGGGACGCAGCTGACTCGGTCTCCACGTTCGCATATCTGGACAAGAGCGTCTCCACCGGGCTTCGCGAGACCGTGTTCACTGACGCCGGAGGCCATGTCACCAGGTACGCCTACGATGATAGCTACCGGGAGGTGAGCCAGACCGACGCCCTAGGGCAGATCGCACGCTTCACCTACGATGCGGACAACAACCGCACCGCCATCACCGACAAGCGTGGCAATACGACCGCATTCACCTATGACGCACGAGGTAACGAGCTCACGCGCACCGACGCGCTTGGTGGCGTAACCACCAGTACCTACTCTGGGGCCAACGACCTGCTCACCGCCACCGATGCCCGGGGCTACACCACCACCCACTCTTACGACGCGGCGGGGAACCTGACGCAAGTGGCCGACGCGACCGGCGCCGCATCTACCTCCACCTACGACAGCCACGGCCTGCCGCTCACGCTGACCGATGCGCTCGACCACACGACCAGCTACACCTATGACGCCCGTGGCAACCTGTTGCGCGCCACCAAGCCCGACACTACGCATAGCGACGCCACCTATGACCTCGCCGGTCGATCGCTGAGCGCGACTGATGAGTTGGGCAACACCACTGTCTTCACCTATGACCCCGAAGACCGGGTGCTCACCGTCACCGATCCCCTGGGTGGGGTGGTGGGCAGCGTCTACGATGTCGCCGGTCAGTTGACAACAAAGACGGACCGCACGGGTCGTACGACCAACTACAGCTACGACCCCAACGGGCGCCTGTTGACCCAGACCGATCCCGGTGGCGGGGTGACCGCCTACGAGCGTGATGCCGACGGTAATGTCACCAAGGTCACCGACGCCACCGGTCGCCTCACCCTCAGCCGCTGTGACGCTCTTGACAGGGTCTTGGAGACAGAAGATGGCCTAGGGAGCGTGACCTCTACCATCTATGACCCCAACGGCAACGTCATCCGGGTCACCGACGCCGCGGGGGGCGTGACCAACATGGTCTACGATACGCTCAACCGCCTGACCCGGGTCACCGACGCGTTGGGCGGTGTCCAATCGTACGCCTACGACGCCAACGGCAACCGCACCAGCGTGACCGACCCCAAGGGGGCTACCGTCACCACGGTCTATGACGAACTCAACCGCGCGGCCTCGGTGACCGACCGCAGTGGCTTAGCTGCCACTTCCACCTACGATGCAGTCGGCAGGCTCACCAAGTCGGTCGATAGAAAAGGCCAGGAGACTACCTACGCCTATGACGACCGCAACCGGCTGCTCAGCCAGACCGACGCCGACGGCACCACGAGCTACGTCTACGACTCCGCTGGGCGGCGGACCGAGGCCACCGATGCCGCGGGCACCATCGTCACCTCCTACGATGACCTAGGGCGCGTGACGGAACGCACCGATCCGAACGGGAGCACTGTCTCCTACACTTATGATGCTGAAGGCCGCCGCATCTCTGTCGTCTACCCCGATGCGAAGGCCACCACGAGCGACTATGACTCGGCCGGCCGCTTGGCCACTCTGACCGACTGGTCGAGCGCCGAGACCGTGTACGCCTATGATTCTGCCGGGCGACTCACTGAGACCACGTACCCGAGCGGGTTGACTGAGACCCGCTCCTACGATGCCGCGGGGCGTCTGGGTGAGATCAAGACGACCACGGGGTCGACGGTCGTCGAGGACTTTGGCTATGCCTACGACTCCCGGGGCAACCGCACGAGCGAGACCAGCAACGCTGGTACCACCAGCTACACCTATGACGCACTTTCGCGACTGGGGTCGGTCACCTATCCGGACGCAAGCGCGGAGTCCTACACCTACGATGCTTGCGGCAATCGGCTGAGCAAGAGCGACGGTGCCGCTTCGACCAGCTACGCCTACGACACCGCCGGTCGACTCACTAGTCTCACTGATGAAGAGGGCGCGACCACCTTCAGCTACGATGCTAACGGCAACACCCTCACAGAAGCGGCACCCGCGGGGACCATCACCTTCACCTACGACGCCAAGAATCGCACGGTGGAGATCGGCGACGGCACGCACGAGCAGACCATGGTCTACGACGCCGACTGGGTGCGCACCCAGAAGAGCTTGGACGGCGTGACCACCACCTATGTGCAAGACGCGCTGGCCTCCAATGAGCAAGTCCTGCAGGAGACAAGTGGTGCTTCAACTACCTCCTACGTGCTTGGATTGAATCGTCTGGCCAGCGAGGACTCGGCAGGCCGCACCTACCTGCATGCAGACGCTCTGGGCTCTGTGCGCCTTGCGACCGATGAGACCGGGACTGAGTCTGGTACTACCACCTACGGGGCCTGGGGTGGAGTGAGGACCTCCTCTGGTAGTCAGAGCAACTTCGGCTTCAGCGGGGAAGAGGCGGACCCCTTCGGGCTGACCTACTTGCGCGCCCGCTACTACGACCCCAGCATGGGGCGGTTCTTACAGGAAGACCCCGTACCGGGACTCATCTCTGACACGCAAGGCATGGCCGCCTATGTGTACTGCTGGGACAACCCAGTCACGCTGACCGATCCAAGCGGCAGGATGCCGAGATGGGTCCAGGACCAGCTGACAGCGCGGGGACTCACAAAACTCGCCATGAAGGGGACGGGTGTGGTGCTCAAGAACTCTGCCGATTTCTGGGCCGCGCAGGCAGAATCCGCCTACACATTGTCTCTGTACTACCCGGGGTCCATGGGTGAGAAAGCCACCAGTCTATATGTTCGCAACAGCGCTCGCTCGGTAAGTCTGAGGAGCGCCGCCGACGTGCTGGGCTGGGTTGGTGTGGGGTTGACCGCTCAGGGTGAATGGGAGAAGACCGAGGGTCAACCAGGAGCGTATCAGATGTATCGCACGGCGGCTGTTGGAGGGGTGTCGGGCCTAGGCACGGTAGTTGGCGGGCCAGTCGGCTTCGTAGTTGGCCTGTTCGCCACGGACGCGGTCAATGGTTTGGAGAGCATGGCGCAAATGGCGAGTGGCACGCCAGCCACCGAGACCACTGCGGCCAAGAGTGAGACTCTGGGTAGTTCGATAGGCGACGGGATAGCCGACTTCATCTACGGCGGAGGGAACGGCTTTCTCTATCGCACTGGGGTCAACATAGGTATATGGCCCGACAACAAGTCTGGTCGGTAGACCGTCCGGCAACCCGCATCTCGGTGGATGCGCTGGATGTGGTGGGGAGCTTCTAGACAGCACCCAGGACAGAGAGAGAACCAGACACAGGGGCGCCCACTAAGGGCGCCCCTGCTGCGTGATAGAGACACGCACCTACGATCCGCTTGGGCGGCTGGGAAGCGTCACCGACGTCAATGGTGCGACAGTCGGGTATTCCTATGATGCCGCCTCTCAGAAGACCGGCCTGATCTACTCCGATCAGCGTGAGGCTGCCTACACCTATGATGCTGCCGGACGTCTTGCCAGCGTCACCGACGTGGCAGGCGAGGAGACTACCTACACCTACCGCACCGACGGCCTACCGCTCACCGTCACCCGGCCCAACGGGGTTTCGACCGCCTACACCTATGACGCCGCCGGCCGCCTGACTGGGGTTGCGCATGGTCTGGGCGCGACCACGCTCCTATCTCTGGACTACACCCTGGATGCCGTTGGCAATCCTACGCAGGTCGTGGACTCACGCCTGGGTACGACCGGCTATGTCTACGATGGTCTTGATCGCCTAGTCTCAGAGACGAACGCCTCCGGGACGATCAGCTACACCTTCGACCCGGGCGGCAATCGCTTGACCAAGTCCGTCGGAGCGGTGGTGACCAACTACTCCTATGACGCCGCGGACCAACTCACCGGCACCGATGACACCAGCTACACCCACGACGCCAATGGGAGCCGGCTGACAAGTACGGATGCTTCCGCGACCACTTCGTACTCCTGGAGCGAAGTCAATCTGCTGGAGAGCGTGACCTCAAGCGCGGTCAGCACCGAAAACACATACGATGGCCTGGGCCGAAGGGTGGCCTGCTCTGTCTCCGGCGTGGAGACCGCCTTCGTACTGGATGACCCCGGCACTGGGGACTCGATCGAGAACGTCTTGGAAGATACTATCGGCTCTGATACTTCGGTCTACACCTACGGTCTGGGCGTCGTCTCCAAAGAGCAGGGTTCCGGTACCTGCTTCTATCTCACCGATGCCGTTGGTTCGGTAAGGCTTCTCACCGATGAGAGCGGAGCCATCGTGGGTGAGTATGAGTACGATGCCTTCGGCGTTCCCGCGTTGGCGACGGGGGGCTCGGGTAACGCCTTCACTTATGCGGGTCAATGGAACGAGCCGAGTGGGCTCGACTTCATGCGGGCGCGGGTCTACGAGCCAACCACAGGTAGGTTCCTTAGCAAGGATCCGTTGCCGGGGAGCGCGAAGGACCCACGATCGCTGAACCCATATGTCTACGTGATGAACCGTCCCCTGGTGCTAACGGACCCATCTGGGGAATTCGGCTTGAGCACCGCCTGGAATGTCTTGAGCTGGGGCAAGAAGGGCGCAGGTCTCGCCAGCGGCGCTGCAGACTACTACTACTACACCAAGACTGAGGACAATTCGGCCATGAGGTCCCTGCGATTCATTGAGGACTTCTCAAAGTTCGTCCCCGGCATGGTCGGGGGGATCAAAGGCCACCCGATAACTGAGAATGCATATATCCAGGCCTACTCTCAACTGAGCGGCCCTAACGCCGACGCCTACATGAACAGTCTGGCCTTCGGCAGCGGGTGCAGAGCCTACACGCAGCGAGCCGCGTCTGCGGGACGGGCTGCCACCTACACGAGGGTCGTGCCACCGAGCGTGGCTCCCTACACCTACGGTCAGCGTAATAGCCAGGTTTTCGCGAAGTAGACCGGGCGAGAGCCAGGCTCCAGAGGACAGAGAGAGAACCACACACAGGGGCGCCCGCGAGGGTGCCCCTGCTGCGTGAGGGGCCTTTCCTGCTAGTGTGGGCGAGGATCATAGCCTTTGATACTCTGTGTCCAATCGCCTAGAAACATTGATGAATGGTCGTGCAAGATGCTGAAATCGAAGAGAAGGCGTTGGTGGGCCGCGGAGGGCATCGGCCGGCCAAGCCGCGGAGTCCGACCGTCGCGCTTGGCTGTCGTCTCTCGGTGGTCAGTCAGGGGAGTAGGGTGCTGAAATACATCAAATGGATTATCAAGAAAGCTCTAAACGCCTACCCGGCGTGGGTGTGCAGGAAGGAGTTTCGATCCCAGGTCTTCATCCGGTTCAATGAGAGACCCATCGAGTTCCGTTACGTGTTTCAGAAGCTGAGCGACCTCTATCCTCGAACGATTCTTGATGTAGGCACTGGCACCACGGCCTTGCCACATCTCATGCGCAATTGTGGATTCCTGGTCACGGCGATTGACAATGTCACCGACTACTGGCCGCATGGAATGCTGAACCGACACTATCATGTCATCGATGACGATATCACTGCGACCCGACTGTCAGAGAAGTTCGACCTGATCACGTGCATAAGCGTTCTGGAGCACATCCATGAGCCAGACAGCGCAGTCAATAACATGCTCGCTCTGCTGGAGCCGCAGGGGCATCTCATCCTGACATTCCCTTACAGTGAAAGAAGTTATGTGAGGAACGTCTATGAACTCCCCGGATCGAGCTACGGACAACGAGCGTCATACACGACTCAATCGTATTCGCGTGAGGATGTCAGACGGTGGGTTGATGCAAATGGCGCGACTATCGTGGACCAAGAGTACTGGCAGTGCTGGAATGGCGAGTACTGGACCGTAGGTGAGCAAGTCATACCGCCGAAGCGCGTCGGTCCGAATGACAGACACCAGCTCACATGCCTACTGTTGCAGAAGGGGTAAGAGGGAAGGCGCTATTCCTCTCGCTGCTCGTGCCCGGGCTTTCGGTTCTCAACCAACCCATCAAGTTCCCTCTCGAAGTCGGAGAGTATCTTGCGGTAGTCCAGATGCTCCTGAGCGTAGACACGGCCCGCAGCCCCGAGACACTCGCGCTGCTTCTTATCGGTCGCGAGGAGTCTGATGGCCTCCACGAATGCCTCGACATCGCCCGGGGGTGTGATGAGGCCGCAATGCTGTACCACACGCCCCAGAGTTGTGTCGGGGTCACATGTGGCAACTACGGGTGAACCGCTTGCCAGCATCCCGGTGAGTTTCGAAGGCAAGACCAGGTCTGCGGCGTCAGCCTTCTGAGGTAACAGGTGGATGTCGGCCATGGCGAGCAGAGAACCAAGACGCTCGATAGGCTGAAGGGGCAGAAAGCGAACGTTCGGTAGGTCCTCACAGGCCAACTCAAGCCCGTCTCTTCCGGGGCCCTCGCCGCAGAAGACGAAGACCAAGTCTTCGTGGTCCTGGAGGCGTGACGCAGCGGCACTCAAGATCTCGATCCCCTGCTTGAACCCTATGGTCCCCGAGTAGAGCGCTACGAGGTTGTGTGGATCGACGGCCGCTTCCTGCCGTAATGTGTCCGTCTCACGACCTTCAGCTATTGAGTCCAAGTTCACCCAGTTTGGGAACAACACGAGGCGGTCTGCCAGCACTCCCTTGGCCTGAGCGAGCTCAAGCATACGTTCAGAGAGCGATGACACTCGGTCGAAGGACCGCATGGTGATTCGCTCTACCGCAGTCACTATTCTGCGGGCGGTCTTGCTTCTGAGGATGCTGAGTTCGAAGGCCGCGTCGACCTCGTAGTCCTGGATGTGTAGCCAGCACCGTGCACGAGAGAGTCGAGCCGTCATCCAGGCTGAAAACGCGCAGAACAGAGTCGGTTGTGCGACCCAGACTACGTCCGGTCGCCAGACTACTTGCCGCAAGACGACGGGAAAACTGGTGACAGCGAAGCTGAGAAGATGCAGAACCCGACGGATTCCACTCGGGGTACGAGGTAACCACAAGGGGCAGCGCCATACGCGGGCTCCTCGGTACCACTCGCGCGAGTAGAGTCGCCGGCTGTATCCATCTGCGACCTGCCACCGGGGATAGTAAGGGGGGGCAGTGACGACTCTCACCTCGTGGCTCCGCGCGGACAGCCATTCAGCCATCTCACCGGTGTACTTCCCGACGCCGGTCAGTTCCGGGGCAAAATTGATCCCGTGGATCAGGATCCTCATCTGGCGCCTATCTCCAAGGGTGGGCAGCGTCCTTGAGGTACTGTGCGGCTATCATGGCCACGATCCGCTCCCCGGCCTTCCCATCCCACAACTCAGGGCACGGCCCAACACCGCGCTCGGCACGGGGCGAGGCCAGCGCCTCATCCACAGCCTTGATTATTGCCGCCGCGTCATCCGGATCGACCAATCGGTTGGTGCCTTCGGTGATGGTCACCGGCCGCTCGGTGTTCTTACGCAGGGTAAGACAGGGGACGCCCAGGACGGTGGTCTCTTCCTGGATGCCGCCGGAGTCGGTCAGCACCAGCCTGGATTTGGCGAGCAGCTCCAAGAACTCTAGGTAGCCAAGCGGGTCGGTTAGCAGCACCCGGCCGTTCATATGGTCTTGCAGCCCGAAGTCCAGCAAGCGCTGGCGCGTGCGCGCGTGGATGGGGAACACGACCGGCAGTCGCTGGGCTACATCCAGCAGCATCTGGATGAGAGGCTTCAGGCTCTCTTCATCATCCACGTTGGAAGGTCTGTGTAGGGTGACCACGGCGTACTCGCCTTCGGCCAGTCCCAAGTCGGCCACGGTGCTGCCCTGCAAGGCGCGGGCAAGGTGGGTATGGAGCGTGTCGATCATGGTGTTGCCCACGAAGTGGACGCGCTCGCGGGGGATGCCCTCGGCCACGAGGTTCTCGTCCGCGTCGCGCGAGGTGGTGAAGAGCAGGTCGCTGAGCTGGTCGGTGACGATGCGGTTCAGCTCCTCGGGCATGGTGCGGTCGCGGCTGCGCAAGCCGGCCTCCACGTGAGCTACCGGTATCCGCAGCTTGGCTGCCACCAACGCGGCTGCGAGGGTGGAATTCACATCGCCCACGGTGACCACCAGGTCGGGGGCTTCGCTCACTATCACCGGCTCCAGGGCGAGCATGACCTTGGCCGTCTGCTCGGCGTGGGTGCCGGAGCCGACGCCCAGGTCGTAGTCGGGGCGCGGCAGGCCGAGGTCGTCAAAGAACACCCGGCTCATTTTCTCGTCGTAGTGCTGACCGGTGTGTACGAGCACCTGGGCGAAGCGGGGGGCCGCCGGGTCCGCGCCGTGACTCTCGTTCCAGCGGTCGGCCGCCTTGATCACCGCCGCCGCCTTCATGAAGTTGGGCCGGGTCCCCACGACATGTAGCAGCTTGATGACTTTCTCTTGCTTCGAGGTTGAGGCGGTCATGTCTATCTAGTAGGCCCCACGACGGGTCAGCACGGCGGACACAGTGCGCAAGATGATACTTATATCCAGCCGCAGCGACCAGTTCTCCAGGTAGTAGCGGTCTAGGCTCACCATGTCCTCGAAGCTCAGGTTCTTGCGTCCCGAGACCTGCCACAGGCCGGTGATGCCGGGCTTCCCTTTCAGTCGGCCCAGATGTGAAGCCTCGTACTGTTCCACCTCGCGCGGGAGCGGTGGGCGCGGACCGACTACGCTCATGTCGCCCTTGAGGACGTTCCAAAATTGGGGGAGCTCGTCCAGGCTCCACTTGCGCAGAAACGCCCCGACGCGCGTCAGCCGCGGGTCGGTCTGCATCTTGAAATGGGGGCCGTCGCCCTCATCCTCGTCCTTGAGCTCTTCCAGGAGCGCTTCGGCGTTCACCACCATGGTGCGGAACTTGTGGATGTAGAAGCGGCGTCCGTACAATCCCAGCCGCTCCTGCTTATAGAAGACCGGGCGGCCTGACTCCACGACTATCGCCAAGGCCACCACTGGGATAAGCAACGCGAGCACTATCACGGCCACCATGGAGATCATGACGTCGGATATTCTCTTGGTCAGAAGAACGAGCCTGTCGGGCGTGTCCACCGCCATATCCAGTACGTCTGCGGGGGTGAGCTCGTCCCGGGCGCTTGCCAGCATGTTCTCTTCGAACAGCGAGGGGACTATCTTGTAAGGTACGCGGACCAGGGACAGGAAGTTGGTGATCTCCGGCAGCTTGCCTCTGTCCTCGGGCTCGAGTGCCACCACTACCTCTTCTGCCCCGAGGTCTCTCATAGTCTGGTCAAGGTGTCGCAGACCATCGAGGCTGGTGGAGAGCATGATCATCGGAGGCCCACCCTCAGGGGATCGAGCGGGGAGGTCGACGACGCCTTCTGCCTCGCCGCAGGCGCCCTCCAAGCAGAGGCGGCCTGCCACGATGATGCCCAGCCAGGGCCGCGCTTCGATGAAGTCGAGCACTTGCTCGGCCTCTCGGCCCGTGCCCAGGACCATGATCTTGCGCACTCCCAGGCCCTGAGCGAAGAGGCGGCGTTGGTAAGTACTCGCTACGAGGCGTGCGGAGAGACCCAACACCCAGAAGAGGATGAGAAACGAGCCCAAAGCCATGCGCGACGGACCGGTGACATCTGTGAAGAAGCCCTTGGTGGCCAAGCTGATGAGGCTGGATACCGCGAAGCCGATGAGCAGCGCGCGCGTCAGGGCCGCCGTATCAGAGCCGGGAGACACACGATGCCCGCTGCTGTAGTGGCCTGACCAGGCAAGCAGGCCAAGAGTCAGGAGGACTATGAGAGCGGCAAGGATGGCGGTCGCCACATTCTGCAGTTCTGTAGGCTCGCTTCTAATGGACATGATCAGGTAGGCGATAGCCAGAGAGAACGCGCCG
The DNA here is from genome assembly GCA_963718375.1 of uncultured Actinomycetes bacterium. Classification (GTDB taxonomy): domain Bacteria; phylum Actinomycetota; class Thermoleophilia; order RBG-16-64-13; family RBG-16-64-13; genus RBG-16-64-13. The sequence continues at coordinate 76,866 of CAVQZD010000008.1, forward strand.
GACAAGGAGTCCAGGCTTGCCAATAGGCGCCTGGGGCGTCTCCGAAGACGCCGAGTACTCGGCTGGTTGGGCTCAGGCGCGGGCCGCGCCGATGCGGTGGCCGGACGGTTCACGGTGAGTAGGGTCGCCAGAGGTAAGGCTTGTCAAAGAAACCGGGGGCACACTCCAGGTCATCCACCTGTTTGATGACCTGGGCCGGATTACCGGCAACCACGGCGCCCGGCGGCACGTCATGCACGACCACCGAACCCGCGCCCACCAAGGCGTTCTCCCCTATCTCCACCCCCGGGAGGATGGTGCTGTTGGCTCCGATGCGGGCCATCCGCCTCACTACGGGCCCACCTTTGCACTCCTGGTAGCGCGGGCAGTTCATGGGATGGGGGTCGTCGGTGAAGACCACGTTGGGGCCGACGAACACGTCGTCTTCGATAGTGACCATCTCCAAGAAACACCCCGAGTGTATGCGGACACGGTCGCCGATGCGGTTGCCGAACTCGAGCACGGTGTTGGTGCCCACGGAGACATCGTCGCCCAAGACGTTGTCCTCGCGGATAGAAGCACCCTGGCCAGTCTGGAGCCGGTCGCCTATGGTGCTACCCGCGTAGAGAGTGGTGAAGGGTCGGATGGTCGCGTGTTCACCGATAGTGAGGGGCAGTTCGCCCTCCTGGGCGCCCCGGGGGGGCTTGCCGATGATGCAGGGGGACTGCAGGTCGGACTCGGGGCCGACGCTGACGTTGGGGGCTACTCTGACGCCCTCCGCCCAGTTCATCCCTGGGCGCTCGTGGTGTCGATGCGCCGCCTGCAACCCTCGTGATGCAGAGAGTAGTCGGCGGCCTCCAGCGAAGCCACCACAGCCAGACCGGCGGCCCCGTCCGTGACGGGCCGGGTCTTGTTCTCCAGGCACTCGATGAAGTGTGCCGCCTCCAGGGACAAAGGTTCGCTGCCGGCGATCTTGGGCGACACGATGTCGCCCGTGCGGTACGAAAGCTGATATTCACCGAAGGTCTCGGGATCTTCGAAGCGCACGCCGTGGTCGAAGATCTTCACTTTCTCCACGCTCTCGGTGTCGTCGTACATGAGCATCTTCTTGCTGCCCACCACCACGGTCCGGCGCAACTTCACCGGCGAGAGCCAGGCCACCTGCAGTTCGGCAACGACGCCAGAAGGGAAGCTCAGGTTCACGAAGGCCACGTCGGGGACCTTGGGGTCGACGCAGGCCCTGCCCATCGCCGACACATTGCTGGGAGTCTCTCCCAGCCAGTAGTGCAGGATCGACAGGTCGTGGGGCGCGAGGTCCCAGATCACGCTGGCGTCCTTCTGGTGCAGACCCAAGTTGACTCGTGTGGAGGTCACGAAATATATATCGCCCAATTCACCGGAGTCGATGATCTCCTTGACCTTGCGAACGGGGGGTGAGAACACGAAGGTGTGACCCACCATGAGCGTAAGCCCGCGCTCGTCAGCCAAGTGCACGAGCTCAACCGCGTCAGCGGTGCTGCCTGTCATGGGCTTCTCTACGAACACGTGTTTGCCGGCCAGGAGAGCGGCTTTGGCCAGGGGGAAGTGAGTGGAGATGGGGGTAGCGATGACGACGCCGTCCACCTTGTGGTCATCCAGCACCTGCTGGTAATCGGTGGTGGTAGGTATGGCCGGATAGCGACTCGCGGCCTTTTCCAGAGCCTCCGGGCGTGTGTCACAAACCCACTCTACCCAGGCATCGCCCGACTCCATATAGTTGCGAAGAAGGTTGGGCCCCCAGTAGCCATATCCCACCAGTGCGACGTTCTTCACGGGAGCATCCCCATCCTCTCACCAGCGTTCGGACGCGACCGGTGTTGCCTACGCACGGAGCGCGTTTCGGAGTTGTTCGACCACGTAGTCTATCTGTCCTTCGGAGATCTCGGGGAACATGGGCAGAGAAAGCATACTATCGGCCATACTCTCCGCCACGGGGAATGCACCCCTCTTGTAGCCCAGGTGCGCGTAAGCCTCGTGCAGGTGCATGGGCACGGGATAGTGGATACCCGTACCGATGCCTGCTTCATCGAGCTTGGCACGGACGGCATCCCGCTCGTCCACCTGCACTACGTACAGATGATAGACGGCCTCGACGTCGGGCCGCTCGGCCACCGGCGTGGCCAGCGGTGCCCCTCCGGATCGGGCGATCTCGGCCAGCAATGAATCATAGTGTTTAGCGGCTGCTCGGCGCGCTTTGTTCCATTCGGGCAGGTACTGGAGCTTGATCTGTAAGAAAGCGGCCTGAAGGTTGTCCAGGCGGGCACAGTATCCCACCACGGTGTGGTTGGACTTGGTCTTCTCGCCATGGTTGCGGAGTACGCGGACGGCCTCAGCGAGCTCGGCATCGCTGGTGGTGACTGCGCCTGCGTCCCCCAAAGCACCCAAGTTCTTGCCCGGGTAGAAGCTGAAGGCAGCGATATCGCTCAGCGACCCAGCGACCCGCCCTTTGTAGGTGGCGCCATGCGCTTGGCACGCGTCCTCGACCACCACCACACCGTGCTTCTTGGCGATGGCGGCGATGGCATCCATGTCGGCGGGCTGGCCAAAGAGATGCACGGGGACGATGGCCTTGGTACGCGGCGTCACGGCGGCTTCGATGGCTGCCGGGTCGATGTTGGCCGTGTCGGCCAGCACGTCTACGACAACCGGGGTGCCACCCGCGTGACTCACCGCCTCGGCGGTGGCCATGAAGGTGTTGGCAGGCAGGATGACCTCATCACCGGGGCCTATGCCCACGGCCTTGTAGGCCAGGACAAGCGCGTCGGTACCGGAGCTGACCCCGACCGCGTGCGCGGAGGCGCAGTACGCGGCGAAGGCGGCCTCGAAGTCTTTGAGCTCCTGGCCCATGACGTACGCCGCCCGCCCTACGATCGAGGCAAGCGCTTGCTGGTACTGGGGGAGAAGCTGATCCCCCTGCGTCTTCAGATCGACGAACGGAACCTTCACGATGCATGACCTCCAGAGGTCAGATGCTGCGCAGACTCGAGCACTACAACTATACCCTGGCCATGCCCAGGACACGGTCTACGAATGCGTTCAGTAGGCTGCCATCCACCGGCGGCGTCTCTGTCGAGGTCTTCCGCTCGATCAGTAGCGACGACAAGTCTGCAGAAGACCGGAGTAGCCTCAGGCGCCCGTCCGCCACCAAGGCCCTATCTATCGCGGCCAGCGTGCCTGCATAGATGGAGTAGGCGGGGGTGCCAAGTACGGCGGCCTCTCGGTTCATGCTGCCCCCCGCGCTTATCACCGCATCGGCAGCGGCGACCAGTTGCCGCCCGTCGAGAGCGGCGCCCTTCCAGATCAGCTCACCGAACCCGGCCTGCTCGATGGAGGCCGCCTGCTCGGCGGTCCTAGAGAGCACGAGCACCCTCATCGCGTCGTGGTGACGCTCGTCCTTCAGCAGGGCCAGCAGCTCGGCGAACAGGGGGTTCTGGAAGCGGTGATATAGGGCCATGTCGGCGGGCGGTCGGACCACGACCACCGGCGGACCGCCGGGCTGAGCGACCCCGGCCCGCTCCAGATAGCCTGGGTCCGGCGTGAAGCCTGCGAGAGCGACCTGCTCCTTCAGCCCCGAGTATCGCCAGACCTTGGAGGGCTTGGCGCCCTGGCGCCGGAGCAGGTCGAGAGGAAAGACATCGGGCACCGCGACCAGACTCGCGCAGCGGAAGGCGAGATGGTTGGCGGGCTGGAACTCGTAGTCCATGGCGGTGACCACGGGCAGGCCGAGGGTGCGCCCCGCCACCGCTTGCGCGTAGGAGTTGTGGCTCACGGCGACCGAGGGCGCCTCGGCGCGAGCGAAGGCTCGAAGCGCTCTCACCCGTCCGACGAGGTTGCTGGCTTTGCCCGCCAGGCCGGCGCCCCCGTGGGCGCCCACGACCTCAGCCTCGATGTCCCAAAGCCGACAGAGCTCGACAGTCTGGGCGAAGTCGCGGGCCGACACGACTGTGGACACTCCCCGGCGGTGGAGTTCGGCGATGACCGGCTGAAAGAACAGCACGTGGGGGGAGTTGGCGAGGTCTATCCAGACGGGCCCGCTAGCCATCGAGCGTCCCCTTTTCACCCGCGGAGGCAACACCCGCCAGCGCCGACATCAGGGGTGCGCCAGCCCAACGGGGGAACTCCCGCCGATCGGTCCAGCCACGATGCACCTGATAGGCCACGCGGCCACCAGACGTCAGGAGGTGAGCGCGGACCCAATCCAGCTGGCCCGGTACCGCCTGGGCAGCCCCCTGCTCCAGCCCGGTACCGCGCAGCGCGCAATGGAGCGTCTCCACTCCCTGGGCCGCAGACAGTGCGTCGCAGGGGTAGGCGTGCGCTGGGTAGTACTTGGGCTCACCATCGGGGCCGAACAGCTGGGCCACGTAGTAGCGAAGGCCGCGCTGCAGCGAAGCCCGCAGCGCCGGGTCACCGGTGGCCCGCACCACGCTCGCGAGCCCCTCAAGCACGAAGCCTGTGTGAAAGCCGTCTACCCAGCGACCGTAAGATTCCTCGGAGTAGGGCCAGGACCCATCGGGCTCTTGGCGGGCAGCTGTGAAGCGGGCGCAGGAGAGCGCCTGGTCTATCCAGGCCCGGGTCTCACTCGGAGGGCGCCCCCCGCCCGCCGCCGGAGACGCGCTCGGGGACGGCGACGCGCCGGCAGATGGCGCCTCGCCCAGGCAAGCGGCCGCCTCACAAAGCACCAGCGCCGCCAACATATTGGCGTTGTGCACTACCGCACTCTCGCCGGGCACGTAGCCGATGCACTGCCCAGTGTGGTCGGTGACGCGGGGCAGCCCCTCGAGGACGAAGGCGACCGCGCCCCGCAACGCCTCAGCGCAGTCGACAAGACCCGCGGTGGTGGCCGCCGCCATGCCCTTGGCCACGAACGCAGTGACTATCAGGTTGGGGGTGGGCGGCACGTATGAGAAGAAGCGGGTGTGCACGGGGAAGTGGTAACCCCAGGCCAGGCTGTCTCCGTCGGCCACCGCCATGGAGCCGAGCCGGGAGACCAGCTCGCGGCAATCAGCGGCCGCCTGTGGGGAGGGGCGGGCCGCGTGCAGCCGCGCCGCCGCCAGCAGGGCGTGCCCCAGTGTGTAGGCGTCTACCTCGCGCGGGACGAGCAGCAAGGGCTGCAGGGGGAGCGGTGACCGCTTGACCGCCTGCGTCAGGAGTCGGCTGACGATGCGTGGTCTGGTGAGCGCCCGGGGTATCAGGCGGGTGTTCAGGGCGTCGTACGGGTCCCGGCCCGCCCAGCCCCGAGCCGAAAGGCGTGTCCAGATGGCGCGGGCGACATCGGCGGCCCACGCGGCATCGTCTGTCAGGGTGGCATCGGTGGTCGGGGCCGGTAGCGGCGGCA
>CAVQZD010000009.1:0-7292 GCA_963718375.1 uncultured Actinomycetes bacterium
GGGGTCACCCAGCTTCTTGCCGGTGAGCTTCTCCAGAGCACGGAGATGGTCCTCCATCTCCTTCTCGAGCCCGTCGGGGTACTTGCCGTTTGCGGAATAGTAGACACACGCGGCGGTGGTGACCGTGAAACCCTGCGGGACGGGTATCCCCAGGCCGGTCATCTCAGCGAGGTTGGCACCCTTGCCCCCCAAGAGAGGCTTCATGGAGGCGTTGCCTTCGGAGAAATCGTACACGTACTTTGCCGGAGTCATAAGTCCAGGCTCCCTTCGAGACGACTAGAAGATGGGAGCCGGATATCGCTCCCAAAGACTTCGCATTTTAGCGAAGCTGTGTCCCGTTGGGAAGCAGCCGACGCCTGTCCGCCAGTACGCGGTCGTCTCGCCTACGGCTCGAGTAGGTCCTCGCCCGTCTCGGGATCGACGTTACCTGTATGGTATTCGACACCGGGGTTGTCTCGCACCACGCTCTTCATCTTCTCAGGATCGGCTATCAGCGGAACTCCCGAGCCGAAGCCCACCGGACTCTTGCCCACGTTGAACTCCACCCTGCGCAGCTTTGAGTACTCCCTGATGAAGTCCTCGGTTATGGGCACCCCCTCCTGCGGGATGACGGTGAACTCGATTCCATCCTTCAACCACAGCAAGGCAGAGCCGTACACGTCTCCGGTCTCTTCATCACGGTCTTCGTGATAGTAGTAGACTTGACCGTCCAGCGTGATCTCCTGGACGCCCGTCAAGCCTGCCATGCTCGTCCTGGGTATAGCAAGGAGGGTGACCCCCGTCTGCGGCCTTTCACCCTCGAACTCCATGCCCAACGTCCGCATCGAAGGGCCCACCGCGGCTCTTGTGAAGCGGAGTCCCGGTGGTAGCTCCTCGAACGTGTAGTAGTAGACGTAGCCGTCCGCGTTCGCCATGAGAGCGTCGAGTTGTTCTACGCTTGCTACCTCCCAATGCGCCTGCGGGGGCGGATCACCCGGAAGGTCCCCCGTTTGTCCGGGCCCGTTCGCATCGGTACCTTGGACAGTCTGGGTCGTCGCCCCTCCGCCGTCGGGTAGGTCGGTGTTGTCATCCCCCGCTGTCGAGCACCCGGTAGCCAGGACAACCGCGCAGGACCACACCAGAACGAGAGCACTTGCGCGCTTCATCTCACCCCCCAGTGCAGATCTCGGGGCTTCCCCAGCAGGTGTGGGACCACCAGTCGCAGCATAGATACGTCACCGGTCGCGGCGGCTCGCCTTCCTGAAGTCAGTGGATGTCTTCTCGTCTAGGGCTCGAGCAGGTCGTCGCCCGTCTTTGGATCGGCCTTACCTGTACGGTATTTGATGCCGGGGTTCTCGCGCACCAAGCTCTTCATCTTCTCCGGATCGGCTATCAACGGGACGCCGGAACCGAAGCCCACGTACTCCTGCCCCTTATTGAACTCCACCTTGCGCAGCTTGGAGTATCTCCTGATGACCTCCTCGGTTATGGGCACCCCCGGATCGACCCAGAACTGCACTCCGTCTTTGAACCATATGAAGATCCCTCCCAAATAGGCTCCGGTCTCCTCATCATAGTCTTCGTGATAGTAGTAGACCTCGCCATCCAGAGTGACCACCTTGACGTCCCCCAGGTCATCAGGCTCTCCGCTCGCGGAGAACATCGCGAGGTGCACGAACCTACCACCCTCCCCCCTGAAGTCCAGAACGCATTCGTTCATCACAGAGCGTGCCGCGGCCAGTTCCAATGGAAGTCCCGGAGGAAGGTCTTCAAACGTATAGTAGTAGACGTAGCCATCCGCGCTCGCCATGAGAATGTCGAAGTCTTCTAGACTGCTGGTGAACCAACCCCCCCGCTGCCCGACAGATAGAGCGGCCTCAGCGTCTCCGGACGCGTTCGCATCGGTACCTTGGACCGCGTCGGTCGTCGTCGCCGCGCCGTCGGATACGTGGGTGTCGTCTGCTGCTGTCGAGCACCCCGTAGCTAGGATGACTACACAGAACCACACCAGAACGAGAGTACTTGCGCGCTTCATTTGCATGCCTCCTTAGTGAAGAGTCCGGTTGGAGAGGATGGTTGCTTTGCAGCCGTCACACCACTGCCACCAACAGTCGATGTAGCCCCCCATGTCGTAGTACATAACGCAGTCGGGGCCTTCGCCCCAATAGTCCTCCCAGTCATGATCATCGGCCCAGTAGAGATGGCTCATCTCGTGGCGTGTAACCCTCCACAGGAGATTGGAGCTGTGTGGAGTCACTATGCATCTGTCGGCTCCATAGTCATAGGCCAGCCCTGCGGACTCACCGCCGAAGTCGGGGTCGTTCACGTACGCGCCAGTGAAGCATGTCAGCAGGTCGGCACCACTCGAGTACTTTGACCACGCGTTGTTCATCAGAACGTACCCGTTGGCGTGATAGTACCCGTGATTGTAACCGCAGTGCGGACACAAGCCGGTGTGGCTGCTGCTGCAGCTCGCGTAGGCGCAGCCATCACTCGGGGACGTCCAGGAGTCTGTCGCTACCACGTTGAAGTCGATCCCATAGGTTGCCAGGAAGGCGTCGTCCGCTTGCTCGACAGCATTGTTGGCGGTCCAACCCCATGAGCTGCCCACGTATGATCGGAATCTCCCGTCGCAGGGCGCCTTGACCCGGACGTTCTCGATGCTGTAGTAAATGTGGAGTTCCGGCTGGTGCACTGAAGCGGAGTCTGAGGAGTAGAACCAGGCGGCCGCCGCCTCACTGGTGTTCCATTCACCGATGTCCTTGATGGTCCATCCATAGTTGGCCCACTCTCCGCTCAGCCATTTCTTAATGGGTTTGGTCGTGAACAACTGCCACCACCAACCCGGTCCATCCCAGTAGTTCACTGAGGTAGCGCTATCACTGTTGACATTGTTATCGAAGTATGGCGCATTCGCCCAGGTGACACTCTGAGATGACCAGCTCTCGGCGCAGGGATAGCCCTGGATAGCAGGATTGGGCCCGGAGCACTGTTCAAGGCGGATGATGCCGTGGTCGACCGCTGCGGCGGGTATGTCGACGTTGCTCAGGTCGAACCTGATGAGACTCCTTCTCCAGAAAGTGCCGCTGGGTTCGTAGCCCGTACGCAAGTAGGGATCAGTGTAGGAGTTGACTGCATCGGGATCCCCGGTGTCGATGTAGTTGTCAAAGGTGCGAGTACTGCCCTTGATGATCTCCAGGTCAGGATCTATCACGACCGGGAAGGCTCGCCCCGGATCCTCCAGATACTCGCGAGAGAGCGTCACCTTGAGTTGACAGCGCTTGCCCTGGCCGGAGAGGGAGTAAGTGACCTCCCCGCTGACCTCTCGGGCCTCATCTACCGCGAGTGGGCTACCCAGACTGAACACCTCGTCATCCTTGGCGTCAACGAAACTGATGCGGCCGTCTACCTCCCGGGCTGTGACTCCTTTCATCTTCAAGTCGAACTCGAACTCGTTTTGAGCGGTCGATTTCTTTAGCACCAAATGCTCTCTGACCCCATTACCGTTCGCCTCATAGACGACATCTACTCCCGGAAAGAGATCGAAGTAGGTGACACAGTTCTCGCTCATCGCCATGTCAGTCAGGGCCACACTGGCCGGAACAACACCCGCTGCCCCCGCAGACCCCTTCGCTCCCCGAGGACCGAAAGCCACTGACTTCCCCTCATACTCGACCAGGACCAGTTCCGGGACCCCGGCTTTGGCCCCCATCCGTACAGTGTGCGCGTTGGCCGCGTTGCGATACGCGAAGTCTGCACCGTCGACCCTCTTGGCATCGGCGACAGGACGGTTGTCTATCTCCTGCCACGCTCCTTGTGTGTCCTGGTAGTGCATCACGCTACCTTTGCTGACCCACTCGCGCTGGCCGGTATCCAGTGCGTAGGTCTTGGAGGTCGCGTCCCGGAGTTCGACGACTTCGCTCAGACGCTTGGGCTTTTCACCTGTCTGTGGTGCTTGGGATTCCTCTCTGCCGACCGCCGGTGCGTTGGCGACCCCGAGAAAGACCGCAAAGCCAATACAGGTTAGAGCGAGGAGACAAAGGAACGGGACTCTTGCGCGGACAGACATTCACTCACCCCCTGGGTCAACGTTCTCCAGAGGATACAAAGCCGCACCCATGAAGTCGCTCATACTTTGGTTGTACGTAGGCGCGCGTCTCGACGCTCACTTGGCCACCACGCCCTCCCTCATTCAGAGGTCCGCCGGTTCGCCTGTTGCGCCCATGTTTCATGGTGTTATGCTGGGGACTCACGGAAAAGCTGGCCACCAAAGCAGAAGGGGGGGTCCGAATGCCCGAGCCAACACTGGAACGCGCTCGGGAGCGACGCGACTACGAACGGAGTGCCTCCATCGTCTCGGCGGCGCTCGGAGTAGTCGGCAGCTCAGATCTGGCCATGAGGGGCCTGGCCGCAGCTGTGAAGCGAGTGGTCAAGACCGACCAGCAGACCATGACTGCTGAGTGGCTGAAGAACTACGTAGCACCCGGCAAACCCGGCAATACCTTCTTCAAGAACGTCAGTCATCTTCATCCTAATGTACGTAAACGTTACGTTGCCGGGGTCATCGCCAACCTCTTCTACAGAGATCCTGAATACAGCGAGTCGCTCCTGAAGGAGAGAGGGGTAGCGTCACCCATCTGCATGCTGATCAGCCCCTCGATGCGCTGCAACCTCAAGTGCGTGGGTTGCTACGCCTCTGAGTACGCAAGCGAAGAAGAACTGTCCGAAGATCAAGTAGAAGACATCATCACCCAAGGAGAGGACATCGGGTGTCGGCTCTTCATCATGTTGGGCGGCGAGCCCTTCGTCTGGAGACCACTGCTCGATGTCGCCGAGCGGCACCACCAGTCGCAGTTCATGGTCTTCACCAACGGCACCATGATCAACGACCGCGTCGCCGACCGCATCGTGGAGCTGGGCAACGTGTCGCCGGTGATAAGCATCGAGGGTTCGAGAGAGTCCACCGATGCCCGCCGGGGTTCAGGCACCTATGACCGCGTCATGGTGGCCATGGATCGTCTGCGCGAACGCGGTGCCTTCTTTGCCTACTCCTGCACGGGCACCAGCATGAACATCGACGAGATCATCTCCGACGAGTTCGCCGACCTCATGGTGGAGAAGGGCGCCTTCTACGGCTGGTACTTCTTGTACATGCCTGTGGGGCGTGACCCCGACCTCAAGCTCATGCCTAGTGCCGAGCAGCGCAAGCAGCTGCACGAGGGCATCCTGCACATCCGCGGCACCCGCCCGCTGCTGAGCGTGGACTTCTGGGGTGACGGCCCGCTCACCGGCGGATGCTTGTCCGCGGGACGCAAGTACCTGCACATCAACAACAAAGGCGATGTGGAGCCCTGCATCTTCGCCCACTTCGCGGCGGACAACATCAAGGAGAAGTCGCTGGTCGACTGCCTCTGCTCGGACTTCTTCAGCGATCTTCGACGGTTGCAGCCCTACAGCCAGAACTTGATGAGACCGTGCCCCATCATCGACCATCCTGACGTGCTCAAGTATGCGGTCGAGCACGGGGGGGCTTACCCGACCCACGACGGTGCGGAGAGCCTGTTCGATGAGCTCAAGCCCGGCCTGCACGAATACGCTGCCGCGGTGAAAGAAGTGATAGACCGGGTGTGGGAGAACGACATGCCCTGGGTCCAGCAGTGGCTCACCACGGACCCGCAGTATCAAGAGGCCTTGAACAGACCCGGCGACGCTGTGGATATCCTCAAGATGGAGGCCGAGGCACGGGACGCCGACGCGGTGGGCGCCCGCGACTAGCGGGAGTCTGCACCGTCAGTGACCGCGTCCCCGACGCGGGACTTGAACGAAGAGGGCCGGGTCACCCCGGCCCTCTTCGTTTGACCGGCCGCGGCCACCCATGATAGGGTCCTCAGCCGACAGCGAACCACACGATCTGGGGGGATACGCCTTGCGGTTCCGCAAAGCGCTGAAGTCCATCTGGTCGAGCCCGGCCGAGCCTGTCGATGTCACCGTCTTTCTTCTCGCTCTCATCGGGGGTCTGGCGGCAGGCGCCCTCGCCCAACTGCTGACCCAATTGAACGGCGTCGGCTGGGACCCTCTGCCCCTAGCCTTCCTGGGATGGTCGACAGCCGTGTGGGTCTCCATAGGCTTCTGGTTCGCCTGGACCGCCGCCCAGGCCCGCACCTTCACCCGCGGTGCGATATGGGGCGCCATCGCGATGGCTCTCTATCTCTTCTGCTGGCTGTTCGCTTACTGTGCGGTATTCGGACTGATCGACTCTAGTGGTTTCTATTCCCTCTGGAGAGACGAGCGGGTCTACGAGTTGGCGGTGTTGCCGGTGAGTGGGGTCATCGGACTCCTCGCGGCAGGAGCGTGGCGTCCGGGGTTAGTGGGCAGTGCGTGTCTGGCAGTCCCGGTCGCCTGGTCGGTGCCCGAGATAGTGCTGAGCGTGACTGCCGGGTACTGGTGCGGCGCGCCGCGATGGCAGATGGTGTTGGCGCTCGCTCTTCCCACCCTCGTCGCAGCGATGGTCCCGGTGCTGCGATACCGGCCCAGCAAGATGCACTGGCCCATCTTCGTCGCCGTGATCGCAGCGGGGGGCGCGGCCGCCTACTTGCTCCTACGCTTTTTCAGTGGCGGCAGACTCTAGAGGTCAGCCTCGGTCAGACCCGCCATCACCATGAGGTGATGCTGGAGACCGTCTACCAGCGTCTGGTTCTCGTGCATGGGTATGGTCAGGCGCACAACGCTGTCAGGCCTGCCATAGATGTGGTGACTGCCGTGTACTCGGAGCAGTTGCCAGCCGTGGTCTTCGACAGCTCTGGCCAGTTCGCGGCCCGAAACGGACTTCACCCGGTGACCTCGACTATCTGGCAGGCCTCCCGCCAGTCGGGGTGGTCGCAGAGGACTGAACCTTCGGCGGCTTCCTGCAGGTTCGCGAGCAGTTCCTCGCGCGTCAGACCCTGGGCACAGCAACCGGGTATCTCCGGGATCTCCGCCCAGAGACCACCTTCGTCGGCCGTGTGGATCACTGCCTTGAGCTTCATACCACCCCCGCCGGTCGGTCGCGGTCGCAGCGCCGTCAGGCGCTAGTCCTGAACGAGCTCCAAATGGGCTACGCTCCACACCAGACCCGCGATGGCAGCCAGTTGCCTCAGCCGGTTGAGCCTGACATCCTCTTCCTTGGCCATGACCAGCACGTCGTCGAAATACGTGTCCACCGCCGGGCGCAGAGACGCCAAGGCTGTGAGCGCCTCGCCGTACTGCCCTGAATCGGCGCCCGGGCCCACGATAGCCGCGGCACCTTGGAGGGCGTCGAAGAGCGCAGTCTCGGC
>CAVQZD010000010.1:0-71086 GCA_963718375.1 uncultured Actinomycetes bacterium
CGGGCACGGCGGTTCTAGGCCTCGAGGGCTACCTGGGGAACGCTCACCGGCTCACCCGTGGTGAGTGACTCGATCACCTTGAAGGTGGCGGCGGTGGACGCGACGCAGTCGGCGAAGGTGAGGATGCCTGCGTCGCTGCCCTGCGCCAGATCCAGGAAGGCCTTCATCTCGGCGGCATGGCCCTTGTCTATTCGACGGAGCTTCGTCACGCGGGTCTTGCCCCCCTGGACGATGGTGAGCGTCTTAAAGTCGTCTATGACCAGCACTCGGCCTTCGCAGAACACCTCGACCCGCTCCTTGGCATATGTGGTGTCACCCGTGGCCGCGTACACGATAGTGGCCACCGAGCCGTCCGGGTAGGTTAGCGTGATGCTGAGCGTATCGGTGAGCGCTGCGGCCTTGCCGGGGTCGCCTGACACTGCGTATGCCTTGGCGGCCTGCTGACCCACCAGACAACCGGCCAAGTCGACGAAGTGACAGACCTCGCCGACGATGCGCCCCCCGCCTTCTTCCAGGCGCTGGATCCAATGCTCTGGCGCGATGGCCCCGGCATTCACGCGGATGAGTACGGTGGCGGGCGAAGAGCGGCGCTCCAACTGCGTGACCACACTGCGCGTCAGGGGCGAGAAGCGGCGGTTGAAGCCCACCGTCAGGTGACCCTGAGTCCCTCGCTGGGCCTCGACCACGGCGGCCAACTGCTCCTCAGAGAGAGCGAGCGGCTTCTCGACAAACACCGTCTTGCCTGCGCGCAGCGCATCCTCGGCCAACTGGGCATGCGAGGCATGGCGAGTGGCTATGATCACGGCGGCGGTGTCGGTGTCGGAGAGCAGCTCTGCCGGTGACCCCGCACAGTAGGCGAAGTGGTTGCGCTCGGCCACGTCACGGGCGCTCAGCCCCGAGGTCGTATAGACCCCTCGGGGGGCGAAGCGTGAGTCGCCGACGAGAGCCGGCAGCAAGGTGGCTGTTGCGAAATTGCCGGCGCCCAGGAGGCTTACGCCTACCTTGCCGGTCATGGATGGCGCGTCAGCTGCGCTCTGCAACCAGATGCGCCCGGGCGTCGCGCCGACCGCCGCCTGGGCGGCACCATGCGCCCGCGGATACTCGAGCAGCACCCCCAGCGCTCCACTGCCCGGAGTGGTCAGCAGCGCGTACGCTTCCGCGGCCTGCTCCACCGGGAAGCGGTGGGTGATCAGCGACAGGACGTCGAGCCGGTGCTCGGCCAGTAGCCGGATGATCTCGGCCATGTTGCGCTGCTCGGTCCAGCGGACATAGCCCAGGGGGTAATCGATTGCCAGCTCCTCGTACATGGGGTCGTAGCGCCCGGGCCCGTAGGAGCGCGAGAGCTTGACGGTCAGCTCTTTCTCGTAGAAGGGCGAGCGGGGGATGTCCATGCTCACATCGCCCACCACGACCACGGTGCCCCGGTCGCGGGCGATCTTACCGGCTAGGCGTATCGGACCCGCATCCTTGGTGGCGGCGGTGAGGATCACGGCGTCGAAACCGAGGCCACCCGTTGCGGCCAAAAGGGCGCGGGCGGCTTCGTCTGCCGTGGCATGCGTGACCGCTGTGGCACCGAAGCCTTCGGCGAGGCCGCAGCGCGAGGCGTCAGGGTCCATGCCGGCCACCTCGCAGCCGGCGGCACGGAGCAGTTGGACGGTGAGCAGGCCCAGCAGACCCAAGCCGATGACGGCCACTTTGTCGCCGAGCACTGCACCGCTCTGCCTGACCCCTTGCAGGGCGACGGCACCGACGGTGGCGAAGGCGGCCTCGTCCAGACCGACCTCGTCCGGCACAGGCACAGCCAAGGTCGAGGGGACATAGACGACCTCGGCGTGATTCGCGTAGTCGCCGCCCCCCAGAGCCACACGGTCGCCAGACTTGAGCCCCACGGCCAGCTCGCCCACGGAGGAGACCACGCCAGCGCAGCTGTAGCCGATGGGACTGAGCTCTTCCAGGCGAGCTTTGACGGTGCGGTAGGTCTGCAGTAGACCATCGCGCCGGATCTTCTCGATCACCTGAGCGACCTGGTCGGGCCGGCTGCGGGCCTTGCCTATGAGGCTCTTCTGGCCCAGATCGACCTTGGCCCGCTCGGTGCCCGCGCTGATGAGCGACCAAGCGGTGTCAGCCAGGACGCCGTGAGGGCGCAGGGTGGGCTCAGGGACATCCAACACCTGGATGCGTCCGTCTTTGATGGACTGGGCTACCTGCTTCACGATTCCACTTCTCCGCGGTGCCTTGCGGCCGCCGTTCGATTGTCAGATTTGTCGTCTGACCTGACCCTTCTGGCGACGTACACCCTCATCGTCCCCACCTTTCGGCTCAAGCGTGCCATTCTTTCCGGTGGCCAAAGGCAGCCGGGCAGTCCGTATACATGGGCGTCATGTAGGTCGAAGCCCACTTCGGTAAGCATCTTCCTAAAGCATTGCTGCGAAGGTCGATTCTTGACTAGGCCATAGTAGCGCGGTCTCCTAAGCAGAGAATATGCGACTCTCTCCAGCGCTCGGAGAACTGAATCTGTGTTGGGAAGGGAAACGAGAAGGGTGCCACCAGGCACTGACAGCTGCGCGAGTCTCGCTAGCGCTCTCGGCAGATCATCTACGTACTCGAGGACGCTCGACGCCAGCACTAGATCGAACGGGTCGATTCTGGAGGGATCCAAACCATCGATGGCCTTCAGCATGAACGAGCAGTTTGTGATGCCATGATCTTCGCAGCGCTGGACGCACAAGTCCAGCATGCCGGAACTCGGATCAACGGCGAGTACCTCCGACGCACTTGGCGCAGCAAGAATCACCATCGCACCTGTGCCGCAGCCCACATCGAGGACCCGGCAACCGGGAAAGCTGAACTCTCGTACTAGCGCTCCCCAGACTTCTTGGCGCTGCCTAAAGAAGGGACTCTGAGAATACTGGTCATCGAATTCTGCTGCGTGTCTGGAAAACCATTCCGGCGCGCTGGGGTTGTCCAAGATTCACTCTCCATGGGATATGGGTCAGCATCATCGACCGGTGTCCACCATCTGCAGAAGTACATGCGCCAGTGATAAGTGGCTCTTAGCGACTGTGAACTGCTCCTGATATCTGGAAAAAGCATTCCTGGACATCTCGCTCCAGAGGTCATCTTGAATAATCAGCGACGCAAGACGGTCTGCCATCGCGGCTGTATCCCCGACTGGGACAACGAATCCGCTGACTCCATCCTCGATTGTCTCAGAAACAGCGCCGGTGTCCGTCGCAACGACTGGGATGCCAGCGCTCATGGCCTCCAGGATGACCCATGGTTGACCCTCGGAGTGGGAAGGCACAGCAAGAACCCATGCGCGCGCCAGTAGGTCAACCTTCGAAGCTCCGTACGTGCGGCCCGGCAAGCTCACAGCATGTGCAAGAGGGCTGTCCCGAATCCGCTCCACGATCTCATCGCGGTACGAGGGTGACTCCCAGTCTCCGGCTAGTACGAACTCCGCATCATTTCGGCGCTCGACTAGCAGACTTGCGGAAGCCAAGAGGTCGTCGATGCCCTTTCCGCGCGATAGCTTTCCCACGTATGCAATGATTGGATGCGAGGGGTCCTTGACTCCGATTCTCTCTTCCGGAACGGCCGGGGGGCATCCGTTGGGCACGACGCTTACACGACAACCCGGGTCCACGGTTCGCGCCATGTCGACCAATCCATTCCCCAGCACCAGTATGGTGGCGCTATGCTTGAGGATCGAGCGGAGGATTTGAGCGGCCAGCATACCTTCGTTAGATCGAGTCTGGGCATATCCGCTCCCCCTCAGGTAGGTCGCCACCTTAGAGCGAAAGAGCCGTGCATTCCAGACCAAGAGGATGTCCCGCAGCAACCCGAGCTTGCCTTGAGAAGCGGTAAGCATGGTCACGGCTGGGCGGTGGCGCGCGAGAAGGCCGATCATATGTAGAGCATGTCTGCAGGCAAGATAGACATTTCGCCAGTCAAAGTGACCTATGTTGCTCGTCTCGCGGTGATCACTCGTATCGAGATGGACAAGGTCGAATGTCTCCCGCAGAAGGCTCGACTCCAGCATCAGCCTGGTCGCCTCCGCCACCCCGAACTCGGGGGGAGGTACAGGGCCGACAATCATCACCTTGGGGCGAGCGATTTGATCAACCACGGCGCCCCGCCTTGAGAGCGCACTTCACGGCTGCCACGAAACCCTCGGCAGATTTGTCCAAAGAGGCCTTGGACCGTACCGCGACGTACCCCGCACGGCCCACCTCGGCACATCCCGGATCTCCTGCCGCCAGCTTCGACATGATCTCAACCAGCCTGCGATGGTCACTTGGCTCGACCACGTAACCGGTTTCCCCATCCGTCACGAGATCTCGAGTGGCGCCTGCCCAAGGGGAGACGACGACAGGGACTCCACAGGCCATTGCCTCGTTTATCACCAAGCCCCAGGCCTCCTGTTTGGTGGGCAAGAAGAAGCCATCTGCCACACCCAGCAACTCGAACACGCCTTCAGGAGGCAGATGACCATGAAAGCGCACGCGAGCTTCAAGGCCGGCCGCGGAGACCTGCTGCTCGAGCTGAGGTCTCAGCGGCCCTGCTCCGGCCAGGTGCAATGCCCAGTCTGTTCCGTGCGACTCCGCTTCCATGGTTGCCGCCACAAGCTCTGGGACACCCTTGCGTTCCAAGAGCGTACCGACGTAGAGTAGATTACGCTCCGCGAGGCGGTACTTGGGGGTCAGAGCGGGGCGCTGTGCTGCCGCCGCCCTGGCTGCGGCAGCCACGCCCTCAAGGTCCACGGTATTCCATGCGTGGAATATCCTGTCGGACCCTACCCCAAGAGAGGCGAAGTATTCACCTGCCGCCGTGCCGTAGGCGATGACGGCCTTCGCGCCCTTCAGCAGGTGCTTGCGGACCACAAGAGATGCGAACCCGACTTCACTCTCGTGGCCGGGCAGTGACCCTGACCATACGATGCGCGGAAGGCGGAAGGTGCTGCAGAAACCCGCAGAAAGCATGGAGTCCAAGCCGAATCCGCCCGTCACCACGCAGCACGGGTCTAGTCGCTTCAGCATCTGTGGCAGACCCACGGGCAGCGCGATGACTCTCTCATATCCAAACCGGATAGAGTGGTTGCTAACGTGAGCCTCCACCTCAAGATCGTATAGCGGTGTGGACTGCGAACCACGTCGCGCGTGTTTGGATGGATCAGAGGTGTACAGGACTCGCAGGGTCAGACCTTCGGTTTGAAGCTGCTTCTCTAAGACCTGAAACAGGGCTCTTCTGTAGGGCCGCGGGATATTGGTCACAACCACCACATTGGTGCTCATGAGCGCAGCCTCTTGTACCGGTGGCGGGCATCTCTGTGTTCAAGAGCCATTCCGTATAGCTGCTCGTAAGCGCTTCGCATGTTGTCGATTGAGTACTTCTGTCTGACGTAACTTGCCCCTGACTCACCCACCCTGGCACTCATGTTGTCGTCCGACGAAAGCTCGCCCACCAGGTTGACGAGGTCCGGTTCACCATCGAGCACAAACCCCGTTACTCGGTTCTCGAGATGTTCGCAGAGAGCTGGGCTGTCCGAAAACGCTGCAGAAGGGATGCCCAGGGTCATCGCCTCTACCATTGCGTTGCCGAAAGACTCCTCAGCATCAGACGGCAGCACGAACAGGTCTGCCAGTTGAAGATAATCTGCGACTGCATATACCTTTCCGGTCAGGTGAAGTCTGTCCAGCGCACCCAAGGCGCGTGCCTGGTCTTCAAAGCTCGGTCTTAGCGGCCCGTCTCCTATGAGAAGCACATGGATATTCGGGAAGGAAGCGAGCAGTTCAACGAGTCTATCGAACCTTTTGAGCGAGATGAAGGAGCCTGCAGAGCAGACTGTGAACGACCCATCCAATCCAAGCCGCTTACGCATGGTGTCTGCGGCAGTCACTGGTTTCAGCAAACAGGGGTCGAGGCCGTTGTATGTCGTGCAAGTGGGGAGACTTTGAAGGCGGTATCGTTCGACCGCGTACTCGGTAGCATGGATTGTATTGCCTGAAACGGCGTCGAAGTACCTGCGCATGATCGAACCTGTCAACGATCGGCGAAGATCCTTCGCTGTCGAGTGTCGAGTCGAGTGTCTTCCGTGACGTTGAGTGAAGACCCGGACAGATCTCTTGCACCTGGTGCTGGCAATCATCAGTGTGGGCTCCACTGAGTGGAAGTGGTGAATATCGAAGTCTCGCATGCGGGCCACATGCTTGAGTGCTTTGGGTAGGTCGCTCCCACTGCGCATGCCCATGTCGATTACCTCGCAGCCCAGCTCTGTCACGGAGCGCGCATAAGGACCCTCAGCCCGACCGAAGGCTACCGCAACCCGGCTGCTGTCATCTGCAACCATGCACTTGACCAGCTGGTATACGGCGCGTTCTGCACCGCCTATTCGGCCGGTCCAAAGCAGATGCAGCACACTTCTCTCGATCATTTACGCATCCAGAAGTATCCGCTGTTCACTCTTGGGCTGCGGAGCGTCTTCGAGTGCGTAGAGTAGACCAACGAGTATCCAGAGGGGAATGGCGACCCGCGTGGCGTCGAGCCAGTTGTCGAACAACGCCTGGACGAGCAAGAGTATGAGCCCTCCAAAGCAGGTGAAAGCAAGGCGGGCAGTCAATGCATCTCCCGTGGCCGCGCTCTGCCGCAATTTTCGGTAGGAGTAGGTCAGTGCGATGCCGTAAGCCGCCAAGTAGATGAACAGACCCAAGATGCCCACTTCGGCCGCGAGCGAAGTGTAGCTGGAGAACGGGCTGGACGCGGTCGTGCCCCCCTGGATGGGTTTCACATCTATCGTGCCCACGTACTCGCGGGCTACGTCGGTCTGATACCGCCCCCCCATAATTGAGACCAAGAAGGCTCCAGCGGCTTCCTTCTTCGCCTGCGGCGCTTTTGAGAAGGTCTGGTGGGCCCTGCTTGTGAACGTGGCAGGGCCTGAACCGACCAGCATCGTGTGAGGCATGTCTCCGTACATCTCTCCCACCTTCCCCACGGCTTGCGCTTTGCCCGACTCTACGACGGGAGTGGCGTCCTGGAAGAGGTCGAATACTCCGAGCAGTTTCAAATCAGGGTAGGCGGTGGCGACCGAGATAAGCGCTCCCACAGAGACGGCCGCCACGCCGATCATCTGCATGACACGCTTTGAGAAGCGTACTGGCGACGCCCACAGAGAGACCAGGATCACAAGCGTGAAGAAGACAAGCATCGCTCTATACTGAGCGGCGTAGAAGAGCCCGAAGACACATGCCAATGAGAGCAGGATCATCACATTCTGCCGTAGCGACTTCCGTCCAGTGCGGTTGAGGGTACCTCCCAGAACGTACAGCAGCCATAACCCAAGGAAGTAGGTGAACTGGTAGGCGTTTATGCCGAAGGTCCCCGAGACATAGTCTGGATCGCCCGTGGCGAAGAATCTCGGCATACTGTAGACCGCGGCAACGAATACCTGAAGTAGTCCCAGCCAGAAGAAGGCCTTCGTGACAAGGAGTACGTCCTGACGGCCCATTGGAGATCCGATTGCCACTATCGCGAAGAGGAGCGGCGCCGTGAAAGTGAAGATGAAAACGCCCACCGGTAGCGGATCCGCCCTGGACAAGTTCATCGAAGCCGAGATTAGAGCGACGAGTACGAAGAGAAATGTTACCTGGACCAGTCCAGAATGCCGCGTTCTCACCCCGCTGCGTATGAGTCTGAGGAGGATGCAGAAGAGCATAACCGCCGTAAGCGGCATATCAACGTACTGGGCGACTCCGGGGAGCACACCTACGCTGTCGGTGAAGAAGCGTACGCACACGAGTATGAACAGACTGGCAGCGAAGGCTAGGGCCCAACCACGCCCACCAGGCTGGGGTAGGGTGGACTCGCCCGTCCGCGAGAAGTCTGCCCCAGACTGCGCTAAGTCGTGATTCATGACTTGCCGAGCTCTCGTATGAAGGCCGAAATGGTGCTCGCTCTGGCGTCCCAAGTGTACTTGGCTGATTCCCGGCGAGCCCGCTCACCCAGTTCTTTGGCAAGACCCTGGTTGTCGAACAGGCTCACTACAGCACTGGCCAAGCACTCGGGTCGGTCAGGTCTCACCAAGATCGCGGTTTGACCATCGATGAGGACTTCGCGGAGAGCCGCATGGTCAGCGGCTACGATGGGAGAGCCGGAAGCCATGTACTCAAATAGCTTGCCCGGCGACAGGTAATCGATGTGAGCGAGATCCGAAGGGTAGTAGGAGACCAGCACGTCGGCAGCATGCTGGAAGCGCGGTATCTCCGAAGGGGCAACGAAACCATGAAAGACGACATTGTCCAGGCCTCGAGACTGCATCTCCTGCCGCCAGAGTTCGACTTTGTCCTGCCGTCCGCCCACGATCACCAAGCGGATGCCACTTGTTGAGACAAGGCGTGCCATTTCGAGCAGCAACTCCAGCTCCCTGTGCGGCCACGTAACCTTGCCGGTGTACACAACGAACTTGTCTCCTTGTTCCCAACCCAGCATGTGGCGGGCTTGGGCGCGCAACTTGGGCCCCGGTTCGTCGGTATACCTATCCGCGGTGTAGCCCTGGTGCACGGCCATCGAACGGTTCGGGCAAGCGATACCCAGCTTCAGAAGATGCTCGTGAATAGCGGCCCCGTTGCAGACCAGTCCGTCCGCTCTGCCCAAAGCCCAGCGCTGGAAGCGGTTGCGTGGCGGCACGTGGGCTTCGAAGAGTACGAGCGCGCTCCGATGATTGACTATCCTTGCCGCCGCCAATCCGGGCAACAAACCAGCGTTCTTGCAGTAGAGGACTGTTGCTTGGTCCTTGAGGCGGTGTCTGAGGCTGAGGCCGATACCAACAATGGGGTAGGCTGTAGCTCTGACTGTGCGCAGGAACAGGCTGGTCAAGCGTGTGTCCAGGCGCTCCTGGCGCACGGGCAGGGGCACCTTGACCAGGTTGAAGCGGTGATTGACCCCGAAAACATCCCAGAGACTGCGGGAAGAAGTAGGTTCGGAGCTCATAGCCCTTATCTTCATGGAGACCAGAGTCACTTCCGAACCTGATGCTTGCATGGCCTCGCAGAACTTCACGATGCAGTTGCGATCTACGCGAGCGACTTGTATGTCCCCTGGTGCGAAGTAGACGAGACTTTGCTGGGAGGTTATGCTCACCGAGTTCACGGATTTGTGGCTATGGTGTGTAGAGAGGGGTTACGGCCTTCAACCTCCTCGAAGGAGCCCACGTCGGCAATGCGGCCATTGTCCACTAGGACGACACGGTCTGAATCAACGATCGTCGAGAGACGGTGGGCAACGAGCAATATCGTGTGATCGCCCCGGAGTCTCTTGAGGGCCAGCATCAGTTCCTGCTCGGTCAAGTTGTCCAATGCCGAAGTCCCCTCGTCGAGTATCAGCACCTGGGGTCGGCGGTATAGAGCACGGGCAATGGCGATTCTCTGGCGCTCCCCGCCAGAGACGCGGACACCTCGTTCCCCGACTATCGTGTCCAATCCGTCCTGCAACGAAGCGACGAACTCATCCAGCTGGGCCAACCGTATAGCCTCAGTGAGAGCATCTGGGTCGATATCCGAGTCATCAACCCCTAGCGCTATGTTGTGGGCTACTGTGTCGTCAACAAGGAAGACCATCTGGGGGACTATCCCCAGGTTTGCCTGCCAGCCCCGGGTTCGGCCGGCCAGGTCTTGTCCATCCACCAGCACTCGGCCGGCTGTGGGCCTGAGCAGACCTATGATGAGATCTACGAGGGTACTCTTTCCTCCCCCCGTGGGGCCGCAGATGCCTATGCTCTCCCCGCGTGTGATCACCAAGTCGACATCTGAGAGCGCGTCTGTGTCTGCCCCTTCATAGCGGAACCCGACCTTCTCAAGCCGGATCTCCTCTCGGAAGGGAAGGGGCGGGGATGGGTCGTGCTCCGGCAGCTGTTCGATCAGTCGTACATCGCGATGCACGTCAGCCGCTGGTGCAGCCGCGAACTTCAGGTTGTTGAGTCCGCCGGTGATCGCTTTGAGAGAAGGTTGCAGGCGTAGTCCCGCATATCCAAAGAGTCCGAGAACGGCCAGAGCCCCTTCGGCCTGCGAGCCTGCAGCGAGAGCGACCACGAAGAAAACAAGGATGAATGTTATTAGAGCTGTATCCATCGCCACGGGGGCCAGATTGGCGAGCGTACTCCTCAGATAGAAAGTGCGCGCAAGGTTACTTCGATGGCGTGCGTACACGTCCGCGAAGTGGTCTTCTTTGTCAAGTACCTTGATGTCTCTGACCCCGTCAAAACATTGTCGCTGCGTCTCGAGAGTGTCCTTGTGCATGGCGTGGGCGATCACTCCGAAACGCTTGAGTCGCGGTTGTATGACGAGGAGCATCAGCACCGTCGTTCCCCCGACCACAAGGAGAGCTAGGGCAGTACCTATCGGGGACACGAGCAGCAACAAGACGAGCATGCCCAGCACCAAGACGGTCTCCGCAGTCACGCGGATCAAGGGGGAGAAGGCCGAGTTGGCCAGCTCCAGCGTGACCTGCTGGGTATTGCGTATGAGCTCGGCCGAGTTGTGGCGAAGATGGAACTCGAACGGCATCTTCAGGTACCCGCGTACGAGATCAGAGGACAGCTGGGCCGCCGAAGTCTGTATCACTTTGGTTGTTACGTACTCAGCGGTTATCAGGACGGCTGCTCGAACCATGAAGAAGCCGATCATTATCCCTATCAGCCAATAAAGCGTGGTGCTTCTGTCCATTTCGCCGACGAGTTCGTTAAGGTTGCCGACCAGCGGGAGGTCTATGGCGCCGGTTGGGTCGGCCACCAAACCAAGGAGGACATAGATCAGCCCCGCGGCGAGCACTTCCATGAGGCTGACGGCGATAGCAAGCAGCAGCAGAAGCCACCACCGGCGCGAGTCGCCTCTTCTCATGAGGTAGAGAGCATGTCGGATTGTTGTCACCATCGCTCGCTAAGTGTCCTTTTCTTGTTTGCCGCAAGCCGCCAGTATCGAAGCCAAGGTCTCGCGGAAGGCCTCATATGTGTAGGGCCTCAACCTCTCCGGGTCGCGATGGATCTCCACACTGCCGGACGCCTGCTTCCGGGCCAATAGCCCAGAAAGAACCTGCGAGAGACCCTGCGTGTCGTCCGGATGCACAACATATCCCGACTTTGTGTCCTCCACCAAGTCAGCGATCTCCCCCGGCGGAACCACTGCAAGAATGGGCTTGTTTGAGAAGAGGTAGTCCCAAGTCTTTCCAGGTACTTGATACAACTGCGGATTTGCGGCCGGCATGAATAGACACAGTATGTCCGAAGTGATCAGGTAGTCCCGCAGTCTCTCAGGTGGGACCTGTGGGGTACATTCCAGACAGTCTTCAAGGCCGAGCTCGTGTGCCACTCGCTTCGCCTCCGGCACCCCCGGTCCCTGGCCGACCAGTCTCAAGATGAGTCTTCCCCGGGCCTCTGGCTGACCTGCAAGGACAGCTGCCATCGCTCGGAGAAGCGGGACCGCACTCCTGGTGGGCAAACCGTAGAGGTAGCCCATGTATAGGAATCGCACAGTGGGGTCTTCGGGAGCGGCTGGCGACTCGAGGAGATTGGGCTGATTGTGAGTGAGTCTGAGACAATTCACCCGGTTGGCGATCTCAGGCACCAACTCTTTGAGGCGCTCGGCGTATGTGGCTGTAGTAGTCACAATCTGGGCCGCATCTTTGTAGGCGGTCAACAGGTCTTCAGATGGCATAGTGCCCGGAATATTCGTCCACTTCATCGGATCGTGGATGTCTATCCAATATGGGGTGCCAAATTGGCTTGAGAGGCTGCGGACCGCCAGAGGAACGCCCCAGTAGTGATACGTGACCGCGCACAAGACATCAGCCGACTGCATGGGGACGTCGTCGGCTCCTCTACCCTTCCAGTTCACGAGCAATTCTGCCCAGCGATCCTCCTCGGGTGGCCTGCCCAGCCTACGGCGGGCGAGTCGCCACGCATGACGGGCAAACTTGAAATTGACAGGTCGGGGGATGGTGCCGAAGGGAGTACGAAATACCCGTCCGGGAAAGAGGGAATCGACCTCCTTGGGCCCCTTGCCCTTGTTCCGAGCTGCAACCACTGCCATATCCCACCCCAGCTGATTTAGCGCAGTGGCCATCTGGAAGTACCACTGGGTACCGCCAAGCCAGCCCCTATTGAATGCGTGGGGGTCGATGATGGTCAGCAGTGGCATGTCTGCACCCCGGGCTCCGTGGTTGGGGTCTGGCTGTCGAAGTCGCAGGTGGCTAGGGTCTTGTGGGCGGACAATCGGACTTCGACTTGGGCCATCCTCTGGTCAAGGCATTCTCGATTGCATGGGAATAGTCGCGCAGTTGCTCGGGCTCAAAACCATTGGTCGTATCCCTCCTGCCGAAGGTGCCTGGTGCTGTCCTCTCCGCCATGAACCAGGCAATGAATCGCTGCAGCTGGTTCTGAGAGGGTCCGGATGGGCCAGCCTTACTTCTGAAAAGATCACGCAGACTCTCAGTGTCGGTAGCCCGGAATACGCCTGGGGAGCCGAGATACCATGGCCATCCGAAGACTACGGCAGGCCGACCCCTATTCACGGCCTCCCATCCAGGTGTTCCAGTGCCGGTGACGAGACATCTGCATCCGTCGATCATTGCATCCGTGTCGCAGTCCAAGTCGAGAAGGTCCACATTGGGCAGAGAATGCAGCTCGCGGTAGAACTGGGTGCCGCGGGCCCTGTGTATCTGAGTCATGAAGCGCAGTGAGGCTGGGTGCTCCTTTATCGCCAGTCGCCATCCGTCCGGTAGAGCCGACGACAACATACGAGCGTAGTTCACTTGGTCGAGCATGTAGCCGGCCCGGGGCAAGGTGGTCGCCTCGGGCTGGAACTGCAGGGGGAAGAAGACGTAGTCATCTAGACTGGGACGGCCCATCGAGACCGACTTGTAGAAGGCGACTGCTCTTGCATGCTCTCGCTTAGCCTCCATGGCGAGGCGCAGGCGTTGCGTCCCACCGAGCGTCTGGTCGGGTATCCCCACAGGGTAGGGCTCCACATCGCGCCGTAGGCGCTTGAGCAGGTGGACCGGTGAGTAGGACACTGGCCTGAGCTTTCGGCTGTTCGCTGAGTGTCTCTGAGTGGAGCGCTGGTGAACCACCCCTTCTCGCATGTAGTCGGAGGAGGTGACCTCTGACGAGACCGCGCTCGGAGGCAGATCTGATGGGGGCGCAACGTGCTCTTCCAGATAGGCTTGAACGGTGATGCGGTCGCGAAGCTGCGTGTAACCGACTATGGCCACCGGTATGTTCCACAGCTGCGCCAGCAGGTAGATGATGTAGTCAAAGCCGTGCTGGGGAGCGTCGTGGAACACGACCCCGTCGAAGCTTCTCTCTCTTAGGAACCTTGAGCATTGCCCTAGAAGCTTGAGATAGCACGACCGAGTGGCCATCAGAGACGCGCCCCACCGATTGGCCCGATCTATCATGAGCAGCGTCTCCGCTTCGTGGGGCGCCACGGCTGCGATGAGGCTTTCAGGGACAGCGTCCGAAGTCAAGGCAAAGAACGAAGGGTAGGTCATGACCTCCGCTTCAGAGAAGCACTGCATCGCCAGGGCATGGAGGGACGGCTGCAAGATGACCGAGCGCACAGGATGATCCGTCACAGGCGCAGCCTCGAGAGCCTGCAAATGGAATGGATTGGCCCTAATGAGCAGTAGACCTGACACTTGCACTACCTCTTCTGGCGTCTCCGCCGGGTCATCCGAAGCACTGGCGAAGGCCTAAGTATACTGATGGCGCCTATCACTACCCAGAAATGCGGATGAGTTTCGCGGTAATCTATGGATTGTATGAATGGACGCTCCATATTGCTTACCGGCGGGACCGGCTCTTTCGGCCAGCGGTTCACCGAGATGGTGCTGAGAGAATACCCAGGAGTCTCCCGGCTTGTGGTCTTCTCGCGTGACGAGCTCAAGCAGTACGAGATGGCTGAGCGCTTCTCGACTGCCGAGCACCCTCAGCTACGCTATTTCATCGGTGACGTGCGTGACAAGGACAGACTCTGGCGCGCCATGGAGGGCATCGACACCGTGGTGCATGCGGCTGCGCTGAAGCACGTGCCTGTGGCCGAGTACAATCCATTCGAGGCCATCAAGACCAACATCATGGGCGCTCAGAATGTTATCGAGGTGGCGATAGACCGCGGAGTTCGCCGTGTGGTCGCTCTCAGCACCGACAAGGCTGCAGCTCCCATAAACCTGTATGGAGCCACCAAGTTGTGCTCAGACAAGTTGTTTGTAGCTGCGAACAACTTCAAAGGCAAGCATGACATCCGGTTCGGGGTAGTGCGCTACGGGAATGTCATGGGCAGCCGAGGCAGCGTGATACCGTTCTTCTTGAAAGCACGCGAGCGGGGAGTGGTTCCCGTTACCGACGAGCGGATGACGCGGTTCAACATCACCCTAGAAGAGGGAGTGAGGCTGGTTCTGTTCGCCCTTGAGGATATGCGGGGCGGGGAGATCTACGTGCCCAAGATCCCGAGCTACCGGATCACCGACCTGGCTGAGGCCGTAGCTCCGGATTGTCGCATAGACATCGTGGGCATCAGGCCCGGCGAGAAGCTACATGAAGAGATGGTCACCGAGACTGACGGACTCAACACACTGGAGTTCGACACATACTTCGTGATCGTGCCGTCCACCCAAAGGGCTACAGATAGTTTCTGGGCCGCGTGCGGCGGCCGACTTTGCCCGGCTGGCTTCAAGTACAGCAGCGACCGCAATGACCAGTGGCTGGATGCCGCGGCCCTGCGACGCCTCATCCAAGAGCAGCTCGACGTCGATCTGCAGCCTAGTTAGCCGAGGGGCCATGATCCCTTACGGGCATCAATCGATCTCGCAGGAGGATATCGATGCAGTCGTGTCCGTATTGCGGTCGGAGTTCATCACGCAAGGACCCAGTATCGAAGCCTTCGAGCGGGCGATGGCCGATTACTGTGGCGTCAAGCATGCGGTGGCTGTCGCCACAGGCACGGCGGCTCTTCACTTGGCGTGTGCGGCGGCTGGGCTGAAGGCAGGGGATACCCTCTGGACTTCACCCAACACCTTCGTGGCCTCAGCGAACTGTGCCCTCTACTGCGGAGCTGGGGTCGACTTCGTGGACATCGATCCCCGAACCTACAACTTGGACGTAGAGGCCCTAAGGCGCAAGCTGGAATCGGCCAAACAGCAAGACGCACTCCCCGCCGTAGTGGTACCGGTGCACTTCGCCGGGCAGTCATGCGATATGGTGGCTATTGCCGAACTAGCCGAAGAGTACGGCTTTCTCGTATTGGAGGACGCCAGCCACGCCGTAGGTGGCCGCTACCGTGACTCTCCTGTGGGCTCCTGCGAATTCTCTGACGCGGCCGTCTTCAGTTTTCACCCGGTCAAGATCATCACTACGGGTGAAGGTGGAATGGTGGTCACCAATGACGACGCGCTAGCCGCACAAGTGCGTCTGTTGCGCTCACACGGTACGACCAAAGACCCGGCTCTCATGACCGGGGACTCCGATGGAGACTGGTATTACCAGCAGGTCGCCCTGGGCTTCAACTATCGGATCACAGACATTCAGGCGGCGCTTGGACTGAGCCAGATGCGCCGTTTGGACGAATTCGTCGCGCGGCGCAATCACCTGGCAGAGAGGTATGACCGTTTGCTGGAAGGGCTCCCGCTGACTCTGCCGTACCGCTCACCAGAGGTGGTTTCTGCTTTTCACCTCTACGTCGTGCGGATCGATGGTATGACGCCGGACGGCGGCGGGCGAAGAAGGGTCTTCGATCTGCTACGGGCCAAGGGCGTAGGGGTGCACGTGCACTACGTGCCAGTCCACACCCAGCCGTACTATGCGGACCTAGGGTTCGCGCACGGGGACTTCCCGGAGGCAGAGCGCTACTACGCGGAGTGTCTGACACTGCCCCTGTATGCCAGCATGACCGAAGGCGACCAAGATACAGTCGTAGAAGGACTGCGACTTGGGCTTGCCGACAGATAGGTGTCCAACGCCACAGACGGTGGTGTTCCGCGCGGATGGCTCCGTGAGAGAAGGGTCGGGCCATGTGATGCGATGCCTGACATTGGCAGAAGAACTTATGGCCCGTGGCATCACATGTTCTCTCGTCTATCGTGCGGCCGACAAGGCCCTTGTGGACTTGGTCTCGGCGGCGGGAGTGGCGGTCCATCAACTCGGAGTCACCGGCGTCAATGACGACGCGCACGCGACCCTATCGGTCATCGACGAGCCGAATACTGCGGCGTTCGTGGTCGATTCCTACTTGCTCGGCCTTGGCTGGGAGCGAGCCGTGGCAGCTGCCGGCGCTCGGGTGGCCTGCATAGAGGATCTGGACTGCAGGCGCCATACGGCGGATCTCCTTCTCGACCAGAACTACCACCCTTGCCATCTCGAGCGGTATGCACGCAGGGTCGGCCCACGCACCCGTCTGCTCCTTGGGCCATCGTATGCATTGGTGAGGCCGGAGTTCAGGAGGACCAGAGAACGCAACAGGTCCGGAGCGATAGAGCGGGTGCTTGTATATGCTGGCGGAGGTAGGACTGCGGGGCGGACTACGGCCACCATACTCAGAGGTCTCAGAGGCATGGATAACCTGCGGGTGGACGTAGTGACGGGGTTCGCAGCCTCTCCCCTCAAGCAGAGCTTGGACGGCGGCGGGCGGGTCCGCTTCTGGAAGCAGGTCTCGTCCGAGGAGATGGCCGGACTGATGGGTGAGGCCGACCTGTTCATCGGGGGCGCTGGCGGGTCCACATGGGAGCGCGCATGCCAGGGTCTGCCGTCCATAGTGGTGTCAGCGCGCTCTGGACAAGACGAGATTCTTCGGGCCTTGGCCGCCGCGGGGATTGTGGTCTGTGCTGGAGACCACAGAGGGCTTTCCGAAGCGTTGATAGAGTCTCTCGTCGGGAATCTCATGGATGACCCTGAAGCGGTCAGGACAATGTCCGAGCGGGCCAAGCAAATGGTGGATGGTCTTGGCTCTGTTCGCGTGGCGGACGCCTTGGTGGGAGGGGAGAAGCCACACGACCAAGTGTCCCTGGTCCCCTTCGAGCCCCGGCATGTGAGTCGGACCTTCACGTGGGTGACTGACCCTGCGCTGCGGCAAGAGTTCTCCCTGCACAGACACATCACCCGCGCCAGCAATCGAGCGTTCTATCGAACCGCGCTCGGCGACGAAACACAGCGCTTCTATGCCATCATGTGGGGCTCTGAGCATATCGGTAATGCTGGTCTACGGCGCATCGACCTTGAGAGGCTGGAGGCGGAGGTGTGGATATACATCGGCGACCGTGCCAACCGCGGAAAGGGGTATGGCAGTGTCGGCCTCGGACGTCTGCTGGCTGAAGCAAGGCAGTGCCTGGGTCTGAGAGCGCTGTATCTCCACGTGGCCGAGACGAACGCGGCCGCGCTGGCCCTGTATGCTGGCCTAGGATTCGCCATTGAGAAGGCCGCCAACGACGATCCTGAATGGGCCGGGGCACAGCATGCGGTGTTCCGCATGAAGAAGGAGATCCAGCCGTAAGAGTCGTGGCCATAATCCAGGCTCGCATGGGGAGCACGCGCCTTCCGGGCAAGGTGCTGTTGGACCTCGCGGGCGAACCCGTTCTCGCGAGGGTCGTCCAGCGCACCGCGCGGGCGCGCATGGTGGACGAGGTTGTGGTGGCTACCACCACTGACAGCAAGGACTCACAGATAGTGGATCTATGCGAAGAGCGTGGTTGGTCCTACTCCAGAGGCAGCGAGGCCGATGTGCTAGACCGATACGTTCAGGCTGCCAAGGGATTCAGAGCGGACGCAGTCGTGCGTATCACCTCTGACTGCCCGGCGATCGATCCAGAAGTAATCGACTTGGTGGTGCGGGCCTTTCTTGAGAGCCAGCCATCGGTGGACTACGCCTCCAACGGGGTGCCGCCCCAAACGTATCCTCGGGGCATGGTGGCGGAGGTAGTAGGTCTTGAGGCGCTGTGTAAGGCCCATGATCTCGCTGAGGACGAATCCTCGCGCGAACATGTGACCCTCTTCGTGTACAGGCACCCAGAGATGTTCAAGATCAGGGGGGTATACAACTCAACCGACCTGTCCCCTCACCGCTGGACTTTGGACACTCCCGAGGATCTCGAACTGCTGCGCCTGATATTCAACAGTTATCCGGATGACACATTCAGCTGGCATCAGGTGGTGCAGCTGCTCGCCGCGCATCCGGAGTGGCGGGATCTCAACCGGCACGTGGTCCAGAAGAGCGTGTAGAGGGAGTCATTGATGAACTGCGCGATGATGCAGCCGACCTTCATGCCCTGGCAGGGGTTCTTCGAACTCATCTTGAAGAGTGACCGCTTCGTCCTAACGGACGATTCCCAGTTCTCTCCCCAGAGCTACCATCAGAGGAACCGACTGTTCATCGCGAGGGGCCGCGCGGATTGGTACACGGTCCCAGTAATCAGGGACACGTCATACTCAGCGCCGCTGAATCAAGTACGCGTAGTGGAGGACGGGTCCTGGTCGAATGAGATGCTCAAGCGTTTGCAGGCCAACTACGGCAGGGCTCCGTATTTCGATAGCCTGTACCCTTGGTTGGTGTCGTGGCTTTCAGTGCGGCAACAGTCCCTGGCCGATTTGAACATTGCGTTCATAAGCAAGATGTGTGAGTTGATGCACATAGATACCGAAGTGTGGAGGGGTTCCGACCACCCTTCCTCCAAGAAGCGTTCAGAACGCGTGCTCGATCTGCTCGGATGGTGCGAGGCGGACCGCTATCTCTGCGCGAACGGATCGTTCGAATACATGCTAGAGGATGGATTGTTTCCCAGCGCCGAGGTGGAGGTCGTCTTTCAGGATCACGTCTGCACACCGTATCCTCAGATCGGGTCTCCTGGCAGCTTCGTGCCCTACTTGTCGGTGCTAGACGCGATGATGAACGTCGGGCCTGAAGGTGTTCGCGCGTTGGTGGGTTCGGGCACTAAGCGCTGGCTGACTTGGGAGGACAGGAAGGACATTCACCAGCGCGGAGGAGATGCATGAAGGCCACGACGGGCGTGGAGGAGCAGACCGTGTGATGACAGAAGGGCGCGATCGTCTAGTCAAGCACTTACACGCTATGTCGCAGGTTCTTGTGCTGCGTCGAGGTCGCGCTGACAGCGAGCGCTTCGATTTGCTCTTCCCCGGTCTTCATGATCAGATGGTCTCGAAAGATCTCGCAGAACTCGCGGCACACCACGCTCGCTATGTGACTGAAGTGTCCAGTCCGAAGAGGGCGATATCCTTGGAGTTGGCAATGCTGATCAGGGTTCTGTGTGAGCGCCTACGCCCTGAGCGCATGATCGACTTGGGCTCCGGTTTCAGTTCGTTCGTTCTTCGTGACTACAGCTCCCGGATTGTGCCGAGGCCAGAAGTGTGGTCTGTGGAAGGTGATCAACGCTGGCTGGAAGAGACCGCGTCATTCCTGCGCGCACACGGCTTGCCAGATGACCAGTTGCTCACGTGGGCGGACTTCACCGAGTCATCACCGGGTCGGTTCGATTTTGTGCTTGCCGATTCATTCCGGGACGTGGATGAACCCGGTGGTGACAACTACCCGCGGTTCTTGGAGCTGTTGGCGCAAAACGGTGTGTTGGTGCTGGATGACTTTCAGAAACGCAGTTATCGCGTCAATGCCTATCGAGCTCTGCGCGGAACCGGACATACGCTGTATGTCCTCAGCGAGTACGCCCGGGACTCCTTCGGTCGCTATCCTGCCATGGTGGTCGGGACTGAAGAGCAAGTCAGGCCCGGCAATGTCACCGGATAGAGGAGGGCACGAGTGGAGCTTGGCGGTCTGAGAGTATCGACTGATTCGCCCCCATTTGTCATCGCTGAGATGTCAGGCAATCACAACGGCAGCCTGGAAAGGGCCTTGGCGATAGTGGAGGCTGCCGCGAGAGCCGGCGCCCACGCACTCAAGCTGCAGACGTACACCCCAGACACTATGACCCTCGATCTCTGCGGAGGAGAGTTCGTCATAGACGATGTGG
Source organism: uncultured Actinomycetes bacterium (assembly GCA_963718375.1). Classification (GTDB taxonomy): domain Bacteria; phylum Actinomycetota; class Thermoleophilia; order RBG-16-64-13; family RBG-16-64-13; genus RBG-16-64-13. The sequence continues at coordinate 20,014 of CAVQZD010000010.1, forward strand.
ACAGCCCTTGGACCGGCCAGACTCTTTTTGAGCTGTACCGCAAGGCCCACACGCCCTGGGAGTGGCACGAGCAGATATTCCGAAGGGCGCGAGAATGCGGCATGGTGGCTTTCAGCACCCCCTTTGACGAATCCGCTGTCGACTTCCTAGAATCGCTTGATGTGCCCTGCTACAAGATTGCTTCTCCCGAGAACGTCGACCTGCCCTTGATCAGGAAGGTGGGCAGTGCTGGCAAACCCATGTTCATCTCAACGGGCATGGCCACGTTGGAGGAGTTGGAGGAGGCTCTAGTGACTGCCAGAGAAGCTGGAGCTCCTGAAGTGGTGCTGCTGAAATGCACCAGCGCGTATCCTGCTTCGACCGCAGACTCCAACTTGGTGACTCTCACTCACATGCGAGGACACTTTGGCTGCGAAGTCGGGCTCTCCGACCATACGGTCGACAATGCTGCGGCAATAGCGTCCGTGGCCTTGGGCGCAACAGTGATCGAGAAACATCTCACGCTTGACCGCAGCGATGGCGGTGTCGACAGCGCGTTCTCTCTCGAACCGAGAGAGCTTGCCCAGCTCGTGCGAGAGACCAGGCAGGCGTGGCAAGCTCTCGGCTCCGTGAAGTATGGTCCGACTGAAGCCGAAAGGGTGTCCGTCAAGTATCGGCGGTCCATATACGTGGTGGAAGATCTGCGGCGCGGCGATCTCCTCACTGGGCGCAATCTGCGCTGCATTCGCCCGGGGCTGGGGCTGGCCCCCAAGCATTACGACACCGTGTTGGGCAAGGCAGTCAATCAGGCTGTCAAGCGCGGTACTCCGCTTGGCTGGGAGATGGTGGATTGAGGCCTAGCAGACTGCCGCCGGTACCCTGAGGATGAGGCTCATCCAAGAACAGGTGCAAGATCGAATCCAAACGGCTTTGGACTATTGTTTGGAGGGCAATCGATGCCCGAGGGTATTGGATGCCGGTTGTGGCTCCGCGGCCCACGTGCGCTTCCCCGAAGGCGCTCGCATGACCGGCATCGACATCTCTCAGAAGCAACTCGACCGGAACAAGGACCTGCAGGAGACGATCCTGGGGGATATCCAAACGTATCCGTTGCCGTCCGGAGCCTTCGACGTGGTCGTGTGTTGGGATGTTCTTGAACATCTGCAGCATCCGGAGTCGGCAGTGCGCAATCTTGCCGCTGCCATAAGAGAGGAGGGGCTGCTGATCTTGGCTTTCCCGGACCCTCGCTCACTGAAGGGTCTGATCACACGCCTGACGCCTCATCGGTTCCACGTCTGGTCGTATCGTCACCTGAGGCGCTCCAAACGAGCCGGGACCGAGGACTACGGCCCCTTTCCTACTGTGATGAGCCCCGAAATGGCGCCGGACAGAGTCATCAGGTTGGGGAGAGAGCTAGGACTGACCACCGAGTTAGACCTCGCCTTCAGCGCCACCCGGTTGTCGCGGCGGCGGGCTTTGCCCGTGCAGATCTGCGAAGTCGTCCTGGAGGGTGTCGCCATTCTGCTGCGAGTCGTCACCTGGGGCAGATATCGAGGCGAATTGAGCGAACGTCGCCTCGTCTTTCGCAGGGAAGACTAGCCCGCGGCCGATCGTCGCCCAGGTACTCGCCGCACCTTCCGCCATTTCCCCGGGTGCTGTATATCCGGACGCACGCAAGAACGACTGAGCGCTGCAGCCTAGTTCGGCAACCATCCTGCTACACTCAGCCCCATGAACCGTGACCGTCTCGCCGGCAGGCTGCTGCGCCGCCTTAGCGACGCCGGCCGCGGCCCCAAGCCTCATCCCATCCTGCGCTGGGCCTATCAGAGACTCGTGGGCGCAGAGCTAGGCGCGGCCCGCCTAGCCACCGTGGGGCGGCGGGTTCGCCCAGCAGATCCGGGCAATCTCACCTTGGTCATCAAGACCTTCGAGCGCCCCGACCTGCTTCGGCGCTTGCTGAGGAGCGCGCGCAGGGTCTTCGCTGGGCCCATCATTATCGCCGACGACAGCGAGACGCCGTTCGTCAGTGACGATCCGCTGGTGACCATCATCGCCCTGCCCTTCGACTCGGGTGTGGGCGCCGGTCGCAACGCGCTCGTCGATGCCGTCAGCGCCGAATACCTGATGATGTGTGACGACGACATGGTCTTGCTGCCCGATCTCGACGTGGGTAGACCGCTCGCCTACATGGCGCGCAACCGGGATGTAGATCTGTACGGTGGCCGGGTGATCGATCTGCCCAGGTGGAGGAGCTTCGACTATGCGGCGGCCCCTCTGTTCGGTTGTCCACGGCCGCCGCTGAAGGAGCAGGGCACCATCATCGACGGTCTGCCTGTCTACTACAAGGTGCCCAACTTCTACATCGCGCGCACTGAGAAGGTGCGCCGAGTCCGCTACGACGACCGGCTGAAGCGGGTCGATCATGCCGACTTCTTCACTCGCGCCTACGGCGCGTTGGTGTGCGTCCTCGATCGCTCCTGGGCCTGTCTGCACGCGGGCTCGCTGTTCGACGCGCGTTACCAGTCGTTCCGCATGGACATGGGCGCGGACTCGGCCTACCTGGTGCAGAAGTGGCAGTTGGGCGGACGTAGGGTCTAGTGGGCCTGGGCTTGGGCGCCAAGCCGCGCCCCCTGACGGCGTCTCCCGGCTCCTGCATCTTGCGTTCGACCCTCGCGTCCACCAGAGTAGGCCCAAAGTCGCACGCGCCGCGCAGGGCGGGCGGCCTATGATGGTCTGTAGGCGTCAGTATGCAGTAGGTCTTGCGGACATCAGTAGGGACTGCTGACAAACGTAGCTCTGGAGGATACAATGGCATCAACCAGTCAAACGTGGGAGCTTCCGATGCCAAACCTCCGTGTAGGCCGTCGGGGACAGATAACCATCCCCAGTGAACTCAGGCGTGAGCTCAGTCTCGAAGAGGGTGCGCATTTGATGGCGCAGGTGCGCGATGGGGAGTTGGTCCTGCGGCCGGCAGGCCGGTCCATCTTCGAGCTGCGCGGCAGTGTACACGTCGATGGGCCTCAGGACTTCACGGCGATCCGAGCCGAGGTCGAGGAGCGGCGCGCGAGGAGACTGGGCGGTGACTCAGAGTGACGGCCGCGTCGCTGTTCGTCGACACCAATGTCTTTCTGCGCTTCCTGACCAACGATGTGCCGCAGCAGGCCGCCGCGGCTGAGGCCTTGTTCCGGCGTGCGGCGGCCGGTGAGGTAGGACTCACGACCAATTCGCTAGTGCTGGCCGAACTGGTCTGGGTCCTGGAGTCGTACCACGGGCTGTCTCGAACCGAAGTGCGGGAGCGCGTACTCGCGGTCGCCCACATGGATGGGCTTGAGGCGCCCGAGGTCGACATAGTCACCGAAGCCGCCTTCGCGTACGAGACCTTGGGAGTGGACTTCGTCGATGCCTACAACGCCTGCTGGATGAGGCAGCAGAAGGTCACGCGGGTGGCGACCTTCGACGAGAAACACTTCACTCGGCTGGCTTGGGTGGGCATCGAGAAGATCGTGTGACGCCTTCGAGTTTGGGGCCCACCAACTCTTGTTCCATGATCTATTGACGTATAACGTTCTAGCGCGTCAGCCGCGCCCGTTGGCCATGGTACTCCATGCGATAGCCAACGCAGGATGTCGGCTGCACGCGCTTGCTAGAGCGCTCCACCCAGTTCTCTAACAAGCACATCGCACTCGTCGCGAAGTAGCGGCGCTTCGTTCTTGCCGATCGCCCAGACCGTAGCATCAATGATGGCCATGTAGTCATGCACGAGCTGATTGCGGAAGGCCACGATCATGCGCGCATGAGATATCTGCGCAGCCACCTCAGGATGCAGTCGAGAAAGGCGATTCACCGCCTCGCCGATTATCGTGAACTCACGCTCGACCGCAGAACGTAGTGTTCGCTCGGCCTCGTATTTCGCGAGATCGACACCGGCCAGCGTTGCGGCAATCGCGTCACACGCCGCGACCACGTCGGACAGATAGGCTAGGGCGCTACGCGGCATAGAGGAGTTGCTTGGTCTGCTCGATGTCTTCCGCTATGTACGGATTCTTCACCGCGCCTACCATGACCAAGTCGACTTTGACGCCTAGCAAACCCTCGAGCTCATCCAGCATGTCGAAGTAGTCTTTGGCGAGCTCGTAAGGGTCACGTGGGGAGAAGTCGACGAGCAGGTCGATGTCACTCTCGCCCGGCCGGAAGTCATCCCGCAAGACCGAACCGAAGACGTCAACCCGAGCTACGCCATAGCGGGTGCAGATTGAGGCGATAGCCATACTCTTGTCAGAAAGCAGCGCGTTCATGACGAACCTCCGCAACCATGCTACCGCAATACGCCACAGGCTCGCCAGGCCGGGGAGCACTTGCGACTCTGGACTGGTCGCTCTAACATCCTGTGATGCGATACGTCAGGAGGGTCTCATGAACACCAAGCTCACGCTTCGTCTGGATGACAGACTGATCTCGAGCGCCGAGCGCCAAGCGCCACTCGGCGGAGTCGGGCCGCTCTATCTCACAACTGGTCGCCGACTTCTTCACGCTCATCGAGATAGAAGCCGGCGAAGTCGAGGCGACTCCCAGGGTGCGTTCACTTCGCGGCGTCCTGGCCGGCTCGGGCTTAGACACGTCCGACCACAAGCGTCATCTCGAGCAGAAGTACCTGTGACGCTAGTTGCTGGCTGCTTTGGGGGCTGAGAGACAGTAGGCGTCGGCTTCCTGTCGCCGGCCAGCCTACCCGCGCTCGTGCCTCCGCCGCGCCAGCTTCGTCACGGTTCCCAGCACCGCTTTGCGATCCTCCGGCATCAGCCCGAACTTCAGCATGTAGATGCCGTGCACCGCGGCCACCACGGCGGCGATCGCTATGAGCTGCACGAGGGTGTCTCCTAGGCCAGCCAGGTAGAAGGCGGCCAGCACGGCCAGGGCGGGCAGGCAGTGGACGATGGGCAGAGCCAGGCTCCTCACGAAGTAGCTCCACCAGCTGACCTCGAGCAGGCGGGAGCAGTACCAGGGGCTGAAGATCGCGTCAAAGAGCGTGATGATTATGGCGGCGCTGGCGGCCACGCCCATCAGACCCGCGTCCAGCACCTGCACAGCGAAGATGGCCAGCCCCACATTCACTGCCGCGCAGAGCATGGAGACGATGGCGAAGGCCGCGTTCTTGGCGAAGGCCCCCGGCACTGTCCTGCCGGATAGCTGGGTCATCTGGACGATCATGGCGGCGCCCAGCACCGCGAAGTAGATGCCGAAGTCCCCGTAGGCCGGGTCGTCCAGGTAGATGGTCATGATGGGCCGTCCAAAAAAGGCCATGAACAGCAGCACCGGGCCGGCCATGGCCGTGGTGACTCGGCTGGCGCGGTAGACCATGCGGGACAGGCGGTCGTGGTCTCCCTTGGCCTGAAGAACGCTGGCGGCGGCGTAGAGCACGCCTGTTCCGAAGCCGGCCAGGGCGTACCCTTGTGTGAGGATGCTGATCACCACCGAGTAGCCGGTCACCAGCACAGGGTCGAGCAGCTTGTTGATGATGATGCTGCCCGTCCGCCAGTAGAGAAGCGTAGCCACCGCGGCCGTCAGCACCCAAACGCCGAAACTCAGGACGGGGCGCATCACGGACCAGCTGAACGCTCCGCGCCTCACCCGCAGCCACGGCAGGATGCGGCGGGCCACCCTCCACGTGAACACGGCCCCCAGGGCTTGGGCGAGTGCATAGACGGCGCCGACCCAGATGAGAGCGGGCCCCGAGGTGGTGAACCCCACCACCACCATCGTCCCGTACAGGAGCAGGATCCCGATCTCGCGCGTGTTCAAAGCTATGAACTTCTGGGCGGCATCCAGCCCCCCTTGGTAGACGCTCACCGGCACCTTGGACGCCTCCCCCAGGCCTACCAAGAGCATCACCCAGGGCCCGATGCCGGCAGCTCCCTCGGGGATGGAGAAGATCTTCTCGAATGAGACGCTGAAAGCAACCACCGCGCCGACGTAGACCACCGTGCCCAGCAGGGTCGCGACGAACACGCTGGTGGCTATCCGCTCCACCTCCGGCAGGTCTTTGCGGGTGAACGCGTTCGCGAGATAGCGGCTCACCCCTCCGCTTATGGCGATGGGCACCAGCGTGATGAAGCCGGTGATGGTGATGACCAGGGGCCAGATTGAGTATTCCGCCGCCCCCAGGCTTCGGATGATGTAAGCCTGCAAGAAGAGGTTGACCAGCAGCGAGACCCCGTAGCGGCTGTAGTTGGAGCTGGCGTTGATGATCACCCTGCGTCGGGTTACCTCGGTGAGGGCGTCGAGACGGTCGACGTCGGCGGTCTCGGAGCCCCGTCTGAAGAGGCCACCTTTGAGCACACGCCCGAACAAGCCGCCCCTAGACACGCCAGGCCTCCACCAGAGCGCCGCCCCACTTCTTGGCCTCGGTCCGGAACTCCGCCCCCGTGATGGCGCGGCGCAGCCACTGCAGTGTCCACACCGGGAAGTTGGTCAGGTAGGAGGCAGTGGCGCCCATCCGGGCGGCGAAGAGCGTGAGATGGCCGTAGTGTTTGCGGGTGTAGCGCACCTTGCCCCCCGCGATCCAGCGCGCGCGCAGGTCGGACGCGTTGTCCAGGGTGCCGCCCCCCACGTGGGTGATGGCTATGTCCGGGCAGTAGAGCACCGTGCCGCCAAGCTCATGGACGCGCTTGCAGAGGTCGATCTCTTCGCAGAATAGGAAGAACTGCTCATCGAAGCCCTCCACCTCCTGCCACAGCTCTTGGGAGGCCGCGAGCGCTGCGCCGGTGACCCAGTCCACGGAGGTGCGCTCGGTGAGGTCGTAGTCGGACATGTATCCGCCCAGGCGGTAGGCCAGCTTCCATGAGCTCCGCACCAGCACCGAGAACATCCAGGCTAGGTCCATGCGCCCGGGAAAGTGCAGGGCCGAGCGTTGCATGACTCCGTTCAGTCCCTCCAGCCTGAAGCCCAGCAACGCGCGTTCGCCGGCCTGTTCCAGGGCCGCGGCCACTTGGTCGACGTTGCCCGGCCTGAAGATGAGGTCGCTGTTGCAGACGAAGATGTGGGTGCCTTCAGCCTCGGCCATACCCGCGTTGCATGCGGCGCCGTAGCCCCTATTGGGCACATCCTCGAGCACCCGCACCTCGGGAAAGTGAGCGGCGAGCATCTCCAGCGTGCCGTCGGTAGAGCTCATATCGACCACGATGACCTCGTGCGGCTTCTGGGGGGGATGCTCCTCCAAGCTGGTGAGCATGTTCTCCAGATGCTTCTTGGTGTTGAGGCTGGGTATGACCAGGCTCAATAACACGGGGTACCTATCGTCCGTAGGTGTCGTGTAGCCGGACTATGTCGTCCTCGCCCAAGTACTCCCCCGACTGCACCTCGATGATCTCCAGCGGCGCTTCACCCGGGTTGTGCAGGCGGTGAGGGGTGCCGATGGGGATGTAGGTAGATTCGTTCTCGCCCAGGCGCGTTGCGGTGTCGCCGCAGACGACCTCTGCCTCGCCGTGCACCACCACCCAGTGCTCGGCCCGGTGGTTGTGATACTGCAGGCTGAGGCTGGCCCCCGGTGACACCAAGATACGCTTCACCTGGAAGCGCGCGCCTTGGTCTAGTTGCTCGTAGAATCCCCAGGGGCGGTAGACACGCTTGTGATATTGGGTGAGGCACTCGTCCTGGTCGCGGACGCAAGCCACCAGCTTCTTGAGGTCGTGTGCCTTGTCGCGTGGAGCCACCAGGACCGCGTCCGCCGTTTCGATGATCACCAGGTCGTCCGCGCCCAGCACCGTCACCAGCCGCGAGTCGGCGTGCACCAGGCTGCCCCGGGTGTCCTCCAAGATGACATTGCCGCGGGCCACGTTGCCCTCAGCGTCCTTGTTGCTGACGGTCCAGAGTGAAGCCCAACCGCCCACGTCCGACCACCCCGCCTCCAAGGGGATGACCACGGCGGCGCCGGCTGGGGCGCCCGCTGAGGCCGCGCCTGTCGCCGGGGCGGCGTCTGCCACGGTGGCGCCCGTTGGGGCCGCGCCTGCACCCAGTCTCTCCATCACCGCGTAGTCGATAGAGTCGGAGGGACAGGCCTCGAAGTTCTCTTTCTCCAGGTGGATGAACACGCCGTCGGTGCGCGAGCCCGCGAGGGCGCTGCGGCAGCACTCGCTCATGGCGGGCTGCAACCGGTCGAGGGCGGTCAGCCAGACCGAAGCTTTCATCATGAAGATGCCACTGTTCCAGAGGTAGTCGCCGGCGGCCAGGTAGGTCTCGGCCGTGGCTTCGTCGGGCTTCTCCACAAAGGCGGTCAGGGAGCGCGCGGTGGCCGCGGCGCCCGCGGCGCCGCCGGGCGCGGACGCGGGGTCGCCCACGTGTATGTAGCCGTAGCCGGTGTCGGCGTGGTCGGGCACCACCCCGAAGGTGACCATCTTGCCTGCTTCCGCCTGGGCGGCGCCTTCGGCCACGGCGGCCTGGAAGGCCGGCAGGTCGGTGATCAGATGGTCGGAGGGCATCACCAAGAGCACGGGGTCGTCCCCGGCCTGGCGGGCCAGTAGCGCAGCCACTGTCAGAGCGGGCGCTGTGTTGCGGCCGATGGGCTCCAACACTATGCGCGGGTTCAGGGTGCCCATCTCCCGCAGTTGGTCACTCACGATGAAGCGGTACTCTTCGCTGGTGGCGACGACGGGATCAAGGGCCACCTCGGCTCCGGACATCCCCTGTAGGCGTACCGCGGTCTCCTGCAGCAGAGTGCGGGCTCCGGCCAGGGGCAGCAGCTGCTTGGGGTGGTGCTGCCGGGATGCCGGCCACAACCTGGTGCCTGAACCGCCCGCCAGTATCACGGGCAGGATCATGCTTGCGGCTCTTCCACGTCGGCTGCGGTCCATTCGAGCACGGGCAGGATGACGCCCGCGCGCGGCAGCTGCGGATGAGGCGTCTCCAGATGGTTGGGATGCGCCTCGAACACCACGGCTAGATCGGGGGCCACAGAGCGCACCCCCCAGCGACCAAAGCGTGGTCGCACGTAATACTGCCCGGCGTTCAAGAGCCCGGCGGGAATACGGCAATCGAGCGCGTTGAAGCCGGCCTTCAGTTGCGGCCAGGCCCCGGGCTCCGAGTCGGTGCTTATGGAGTACAGCACGACGGAGCCGTCGGTGTTCACCAGTTCAAAGCCCATCATCAAGTCGGACGTGACCGTGGGCAGGTCGAACTCCATGCGGATGATCACATCCTCGCTGGTGTCCGCGATGCCCGTCATCTGGCGGGCCGGGTCGAGTACGTGGACGCCCCGCAGTCGCACGGTGGCGTTTCCCGGGCCCTTCTTCGCAGGCCAGGTGAGCGAAGAGCCGGCCTCAGCGAGCCGGGCCAGGTAGGTGCTGACCACCTCGCCGGCGTCGCCCTGGTTGACCATCTGCCCGGCCACCAGTTCGACCGCCTTTTGGCACAGGGCGCGCACCGCCTGCATGTTGTGGCTCACGAAGATCACGGTGCGGCCGTGCCCAGCCACGTCCTCCATCTTGCCCAGGCACTTGCGTTGAAAGGCCACGTCGCCCACGGCCAGGACCTCGTCCACCACCAATATCTCCGGGTCCAGGTGCGCCGCCACACTGAATGCCAGCCTCACGTACATGCCGCTGGAGTAGCGCTTGACCGGGGTGTCCAAGAAGCGGCTTATCTCGCTGAACTCTACGATCTCGTCGAACTTGCTGCGTATCTCGGTACGCGACATGCCCAGGATGGCTCCGTTGAGCATGATGTTCTCGCGCCCGGAGAGCTCGGGATGAAAGCCGGTGCCCACCTCCAGCAGGCTGCCCACCCTGCCCCTGATCTCTACTCGGCCTTCGCTGGGGTCGGTTATGTGGCTGAGCACCTTGAGGAGGGTGCTCTTGCCGGCCCCGTTGCGGCCGATGATGCCCATGGTCTCGCCCGGCTTCACCTCCAGATCGAGATGGCGGAGCGCCCACAGTACCTCGGTCTTGTGCGCCATCGAGGTGCCCGGATGCAGCAGTCGCTGGGCGGGTCTCTTGGCCGCCGAGACGATGGCGTCCCTGAGCGTGGGGTTTACGTGCCGGGCGGCGCCGATACGGTAGCGTTTGCCCAGATCTACCGTTCTAAGGGCAAAATCTTTCATGTTCTAGACCACATCCGCGAACATCCGCTCCATACGTTTGAAGAAGAAGAGCCCGCTCACCAAGAGCACTATCACCATGCCCAGCGAATAGTAGAAGTAGTGGGTATTGAACTCTCCCCCCAGGAGCGCCCAGCGAAAGCCGTCGATGGCCCCGGTCATCGGGTTCAGGTAGCAGATGACGCGCACCAGCTCATTGTCGAACTTGCTGATGGGGTAATAGACCGGACTCAGAAATACCCCCATCTGCACGAGGAAGGGCAAGATGCTGCCCACGTCGCGGTAGAGCACGTTCAGCGGACCGAGCCACAGACCCGCGCCCAGCGCTGTTATCAGCGCCATGATCACGAACAGCGGAAAGAACACGACATGCCAGGTGACCGCCACTCCGGTGATGGCCATCATCACCGCCAATATCACCAGTCCGATGCCAAAGTCCACCAAGCCGGTGACCATGGAAGACGTAGGTATCACCAGCCGGGGGAAGTAGACCTTGGTGAGCAGCGCGGCCTGGCCCACCAGCGCTCCCGAGGAGCGGCTGAGAGAACTCGAGAAGTAGGTCCAAAGTATTACCCCGGAGAGGTTGAAGACGATGAACTCCACTCCGGGTATGGGGCTCTCTACACCCAAAGCCTTGTTGAAGACCAGGGTACCTATCACCATCTGGGCGAGCGGCATGATGACCACCCAAGCGATGCCCAGCACGGCCTGGCGGTAGCGCACCTTGACGTCGCGGACGCCCAAGAAGAACATGAGCTCGCGGTACTTCCAGAGCTCGCGCAGGTTGAGTACTACCCAGCCCCGCCTGGGCTCATATACGGTCAGCTCCGGTTCACCGCTCACCGGCGTGCGAGGTCCTCTGCTCGTACCAGCGCTTCTTCCATTCGGCGAAGTCCTCGGTCTCGTTCTTGATTCTGTGCCACCACTGGGCGTTGTCTCTGTACCAGCGGATGGTCTCGCGCAGCCCCGAGTCGAAGTCCACCTCGGGTTTCCAGCCCATGCCTCGGAGCTTGTCGCAGTTTAGCGAATAACGTCGGTCGTGTCCGGGCCGGTCGGGCACGCGGCGGATGTACTCCTCGCTCAGCCCGAGCTCGTCCAGGATGATGCCGGTGATCTCTACGTTGGTGCGCTCGTTGCCGCCGCCGACGTTGTACGCCTGGCCGGGCTCGCCGTGCTCGAGCGCGAACTCGATTCCGGCGCAGTGGTCGTCCACGTGCAGCCAGTCGCGCACGTTGAGGCCGTCACCGTAGAGCGGCAGCTTGTCGCCCTCCAGCGCGTTGGTGACGAAAAGGGGTATGAGCTTCTCTGGATACTGGTAGGGCCCATAGGTGTTGCTGCCCCGGGTGATCATCACCGGCACCCCGTAGGTGCGGTAGTAGGCCAGGACCTGCAGGTCGCCGCCGGCCTTGCTGGCAGAGTAGGGGCTGTTGGCCACGATGGGGTCGTCCTCGGTGCTGGAGCCGCTCTCCACCGAGCCGTACACCTCATCGGTGCTCACCTGCACCATGCGGGCGATGCCCAGCTCGCGTACCGCCTCGAGCAGGGTGTGAGTGCCCATGATGTCTGTGCGAAGGAACGACTCGGGGTCGGTTATCGAGCGGTCCACGTGCGTCTCGGCCGCGAAATTGACTATGGCGTCGACGCCTTCGGCCGTCCGCATGACCGTGTCCCGGTCGCAGATGTCACCCTGGACGAAGGTGTAACGCGGGTCGTCCTCTACCGCGCGCAGGTTGTCCGGGTTGCCGGCGTAAGTGAGCTTGTCGAGGTTCACCACCTGCACACCGCCGTCACCGGCCAGCGCGCGCCGCACGTAGTTGGAGCCTATGAAGCCGGCTCCTCCGCATACCAGCAGCTTCATCCGTTCTGTACCCCCCAGTCATAAGCGATCACGGGGTCGTCCCAAGGCTTGCGGAACTCGTCTGGGTGGTCGTAGTCGTAGAGCTCGGTAGGCACGTTGATGATGGAGGCGGGCTCGGTACCCACGGCGGTGAAGCCGTGGTAGACGCCCGGCGGTATGGTCAGCCGGCGCTGGCGCTGCCAGCCGATGACAAAGGTGTTGGTCTCGCCCTTGGTGGGTGACCCCTCGCGGGCATCGTGCAGCGCCACCTTGGCCATGCCCGAGACGCAGATGAAGTTGTCGGTCTGCTTCTTGTGGTAGTGCCAGGCCTTGACCACGCCCGGGTACACCACTGTCATATACACCTGGCCGAACTTCTGAAAGTCGGGGCTGTCAGAGCGGAACATCTCCATGAGGCAGCCGCGGTCGTCGGGTATCACCCGCAGGTCCTCTAACTTGACTCCGTCGATCATCGCGTCACCTCTCCCATGCCTCGCTCAGGCGTCTTTGAGCATGCGTTCCAAGTAGCGGCCGTACGCGTTACCTTTCATGACCGCCGCCAGCTTCTCCACCTGGGCCGCGTCTATCCAGCCCTGCCGGTAGGCGATCTCTTCCAGACAGGCCACCTTCAGGCCCTGGCGCTCCTCGATCACTTGGATGAAGTTGCCCGCCTGCAGCAGCGACTCGTGTGTGCCCGTGTCCAGCCAGGCGATGCCGCGCCCGATCTTCTCCGCGCGCAGCTTGCCCTGGGCCATGTAGGCCTTGTGGATATCGGTGATCTCCAGCTCGCCCCGGGCCGAGGGTTTGAGGCCCTCCGCCAGGTCGCTCACCCGGCCGTCATAGAAGAACAGGCCGGGGATGGCGTAGTCCGACTTCGGCTGCTTGGGCTTCTCCTCGATGCTGAGCACGCGTCCGGTGGCGTCGAACTCCACCACGCCTGAGCGCTCCGGGTCGCTGACCCGGTAGCCGAAGATCAGACCGCCCTCGGTCAGTTGCGCCGCGTCGCGCAGCAGTTCGTAGAAGCCATGCCCGTAGAAGATGTTGTCGCCCAAGATCAGACAACTTGGCCCACCGTCCAAGAACTCCCTGCCCAAGATATAAGCTTGGGGCAGGCCCTCGGGACGGGGCTGGGCCTTATACGAGAAAGACACCCCCAGCCAGGAGCCGTCGCCCAAGAGCTCCTCGAAGCGGGGCAGGTCCTGAGGCGTGGAGATGACGAGGATGTCCTTGATACCGGCGAGCAGCAGGGTGGAGAGGGGGTAGTAGATCATCGGCTTGTCGTAGACAGGCACGAGCTGCTTGCTCACCACCCGGGTGGCGGGGAACAGTCTGGTGCCGGATCCTCCCGCGAGAACGATGCCCTTCATGGACTACCCACCCCAGTATCGCTGGATTACCAGTTGATTCTAGCAGGAGGCTTGGTAGGAACGGACGTAGTCAGCCAGGCTCTCCCGCCAGGGAGGCAGCTGAACGCCCAGTCCGGCCGCCTTCGAGCAGTCCAAGCAGCTGTTGGCCGGCCTGGCCGCGGGCAGAGGGAAGTCGCTTGTGGCGGCGGGGACTATCTCCACTTCCAGGCCCAGCAGGTCCAGGATCTCCTGGGTATAGGCGATACGCGAGGCGCAGCCGGCGCCGCCCAAGTGGTAGAGCCCAGAGGCGTCCCGCTCGGTGAGGGCCTTAAGGGCAGCCGCCAGGTCGTCGGCGTAGGTGGGGCTGCCTGTCTGGTCATCGACTATGCGCAGGGGCCCTCCGCGGGCGACCCACTCCTGCAGCTTGCCCGGATAGTGGATGCCGCTCATGCCGTACATCCACGAGGTGCGCACTATCAGCGCGTCGGGCAGCGCGGCGGAAACCGCGCGCTCGCCCTCCAGCTTAGTCTGGCCGTAGTATTGGAGCGGCCGGGGCTCGTCGTCCTCGGCATAGGGCTCAGGCTTCTCGCCATCGAACACGAAGACCGTGGAGATATGCACCAGCTTCGCGCCCACCGTCGCGGCAGCCTCCGCTAGGTGCGTGGGCGCGAGCACGTTGCCGCGGTAGGCATAATCGCGGTCGGTCTCACAGCGGTCCACCTCAGCGGCAGCAGCGCAGTTAACGATCAGGCGGGGCTGGAGCTCGGTGATGGCGGCCAGGGTCGCGTTCCGCTGAGAGAGATCGAAGTCCTCGAGGTCGCGGCCCTCCGCGCCGGGGCCGAACGCGCGCAGGCACGCGCTGCCCAGCATGCCCTTGGCTCCCAGTATGAGTGTGTCGGTCGGCACCACGCGGCGATTCTATCAGGACGCTTGTCGGGAGCTGAGGTAGCGCGCCAGACCGTCACGCCAAGGCGGGAGCTTGACCCCCAAGCCGGCGGCCTTCGAACAGTCCAGGCAGCTGTTGGCCGGCCTAGCCGCGGGCAGAGGGAAGTCGGCACTGGAGGCGGGCAGCACCTCCACCTCCAGCGCGGCAAGCGCAAGGGTCTCGCGCGCCCACTCCAGGCGGCTGGCGCAGCCGGCGCCGCCCAGGTGAAAGAGCCCCGAGGCGTTGCTGCGCTCGACCAGAGCTTTCAGAGCGGCGGCCAGGTCGTCGGCATAGGTGGGGCTGCCGATCTGGTCGTCCACTATGCTCAGCGGCCCGCCGGCGGCAGCCCATCCCAGTACACTCCCGGGAAAGTGTTTGCCCCCGTGACCGTACATCCACGAGGTGCGCACGATCAGCGCGTCCGGAGAGGCCAGTCGCACCGAACGCTCGCCGGCCAGCTTGGAGGCGCCGTAGTAGCTGAGCGGCTCGGGGTAGTCGGTCTCGCGATAGGCCTCACCCTTGTCGCCGGCGAACACGTAGTCGGTGGAGATGTGCACCAATCTCGCCCCCACCTCGGCGGCGGCCTCGGCTGCGTGCTTTGGGGCCAGCGAGTTGCCGCGGTCGGCGTAGTCGTGATCGGTCTCGCACCGGTCGACGTCGGTGGCGGCGGCGCAGTTGACTATCACGCGCGGCCGCAGGTGTTTGATGGCCTTGAGCGAGTCGGCCCGCACCGAGAGGTCGAAGTCCTCGAGGTCACGGCCCACCGCGCTGGGGCCGAATGCGCGCAGGCAGGCGCCGCCCAGCATGCCCTTGGCTCCTAGTACCAAGACCTCGGTGCGCTCGGGCATGGCTCAGCCCGTCCAGGCAATGGCGGTCAGAGCAGCACCCACTCTAGAGCAGCTCCCTGTGTGCCTCCGCGAGGTCCGCCTGCACCATCTCGCTGGTGAGCTGCTCGAAAGAGATAGTGGGTCGCCAACCTAGCACCTGCTTGGCCTTGGAGGCGTCGCCCAGCAGGCTCACCACCTCGGTGGGGCGGAAGTAGCGCTCATCCACGCGGATGATCACGCGCCCTGGGCTCAGGGGCTCCTTCTCGTCCTCCAAGATCAGCAGTCCACCCCGGGCCTCGGCCAGTTTGTCCGCGTCCACCGACGCGACCTCGCCTACCTCATCCAGGCCCTTGTGCTTGAACTCGATCTCTATGCCCACCTCGCCGAAGGCGCGCTGCACGAACTCCCTCACCGAGTACTGCACGCCGGTGGCGATGACGTAGTCGTCGGGCTCTTTCTGCTGCATCATCAGCCACATCGCCTGCACGTAGTCCTTGGCGTGACCCCAGTCGCGCTTGGCCTCGAGGTTGCCCAAGTAGAGGCAGTCCTCGGTGCCCAGGATGATGCGGGCTACCGCCCGGGTGATCTTGCGGGTGACGAAGGTCTCACCGCGCAGGGGGCTCTCGTGGTTGAAGAGTATTCCGTTGGAGGCGTGCAGGCCGTAGGCCTCCCGGTAGTTGCGGGTGACCCAGTAGGCGTAGAGCTTGGCGGCCGCATAAGGGCTGCGCGGCCTGAACGGGGTGTCTTCGCTCTGGGGTGCCGGCGCGTCCCCGTAGAGTTCGGAGGTCGAGGCCTGGTAGAAGCGGGTCTTCTTCTCCAACCCCAGTATGCGCATGCCCTCCAGCAACCTCAGCGTGCCCAAGGCGTCGGAGTTGGCCGTGTACTCCGCCGTCTCAAACGACACCTGTACGTGCGACTGGGCAGCCAGGTTGTAGATCTCGTCCGGCTGGGTCTCTTGGATGATGCGGATGAGATTGGTGGCGTCGGTCATGTCGCCATAGTGCAAGAAGAAGCGGACTCCGCGATCGTGCGGGTCGTGGTAGAGGTGATCCACTCGGGCCGTGTTGATCAGGCTGGCCCGCCGCTTGATGCCGTGCACCGTGTAGCCTTTGTCCAGCAGCATCTCCGCCAGGTAGGCACCGTCTTGGCCGGTGGCTCCGCTTATGAGCGCGGTCTTAGTCATCGTTCACACTCCCCCATCAGGCCCGGTTGCTGACGTACCAGTCGTAGGTGCGCCGCAGACCTTCTTCTAGGCTTATCTCCGCTTGCCAACCCAGCGAGCGCGCCAGACTCACATCCAGGAGTTTCTGGGGGGTGCCGTCGGGCTTGCTGCTATCCCATTGTACTTCGCCCTCGTATCCTACGACCGTGCGCACGGTCTCCGCCAGCTCGGCGATAGTGTGATCCACCCCCGTGCCGATGTTCACCAGAGCGTTGGGCACGCTGCCCCAGCCCCCTTGCTCGATGAACACGCACACCGCCCGGGCTAGGTCGTCCACGTGCATCAGCTCCCGCTTGGGTGTACCCGTCCCCCACAGCACCACCGGTTCGCCGGCGGTCTTGCCTTCGTGGAACTTACGGATGAGCGCCGGCACCAAGTGGCTGGTCTCGAGATTGAAGTTATCGTTAGGCCCGTACATATTGGTGGGCATCAGCGAGAGGTAGTCGGTGCCGTACTCTTGGTTGAGGCTCCGACACAGCTCTATGCCCGCGATCTTGGCTACAGCGTAGGCCCGGTTGGTCTCTTCCAGCGGGCCGGTGAGCAGGTACTCCTCTTTCAGGGGTTGAGGTGCCAAGCGCGGGTAGATGCACGAGCTGCCCAAGAAGATCAGGCGCTTCACCCCGAGGCGATAGGCCTCGTGGATCAGGTTGAGTTCGATGCCCAAGTTCTCTTGGATGAACTCATAGGGATACGTGGAGTTGGCCAGGATGCCGCCCACGCGCGCCGCGCAGACGATGACCACTTCGGGCTTCTCCTGGGCCAGGAACGCCCTGGTCTTGGCCTGATCGGTGAGATCCAGCTCTTCGATGGTGCGGTAGACGATGTTGTCGTAGCCGCGCGCCGCCAGGGCGCGCAGTATGCCGCTGCCCACCAGGCCGGTGTGACCGGCAAGGTAGATGCGCTGGCTTGTGTTCGGCTCGCTAGTTGCCACCTTGTCCCGTCCTCGCTGATGGTGCCCGGCTCAGGCCGGATGGACTCTGCTCAATGATAGTCTAGCGAACGGCGCGAGGTCACGGCGCGTATGCCGGCGCAGTGTGGTATCAATTAGGACATGAAAATCCTAGCGACAGGGGTGGCCGGCTTCATCGGCAGTCGCGTGGCCGAGATGCTCGTCGAGCAGGGCCACGAGGTGTGCGGCATAGACAATATGTGCGTCGCCTACGACCTCAGGCTCAAGGAGCATCGCCTGCGGGGTCTCGAAGGCGTGGCCGGTTTGGACTTTCACCTCTGCGACATCTCCGAGCGTGACGCTATTTCCGCGTTGTGGCAGGAGCGCGGGCCCTTCGACGCCGTGGTCAACCTGGCGGCGCGGGCGGGCGTGCGTCAGAGCGTCAAGGATCCCTGGGTCTACGTATCCACGAATATCGTGGGCACTCTGAATCTGCTGGAGCTCTGTCGCGAGCAGGGCACGACCAAGTTCGTGCTGGCCTCCACCTCCAGCCTCTACGGCGGGTCGAACCCGGTACCCTTCAGCGAAGACGCGAACACCGACCGACCGCTCTCACCGTACGCGGCGTCCAAGAAGGGCGCTGAGGCGATGTGTCACACCTACCACCACCTCTATGGTATCGACGTGACCGTGTTCAGATACTTCACGGTCTACGGTCCTGCCGGGCGGCCGGACATGAGCCTGTTCCGCTTCGTGCAGTGGGTGAACGAGGGGCGCCCTCTCGTTCTATACGGAGACGGCAAGCAGACCCGAGACTTCACCTACGTGGACGACATCGCCGACGGCACCATCCGCGGACTGAGGCCCTTGGGGTATGAGGTCATCAACCTGGGCGGGGACAGTCCTTACAGCCTGCTGGAACTGATCGATCTGGTCGAGCGCGCAGCGGGCAAGAAGGCCCAGATCGAGACTCACCCCATGCACGCGGCCGACGTCCTGGCCACGTGGGCGGACATCAGCAAAGCCAAGGAGCTCCTGGGCTGGCAACCGCGAGTGTCACTGGCCGAAGGCGTCGCGCGGCTCAGTGCCTGGTACAAAGAGAACCGCGACTGGGCCAAGGACATCATCACCGAAGACTGACGGGCGTCGGCTCACCCAGTCTCGCGCGCGGTCACCTCAAGCCAAGCTCGAACGCTCAAGCTCGAACGTAGCGGCATCCCTCGGGCGGCGTGACAGCGGCTCGTGTGTCACAGAGGAGCCGCGTCTTCGTGTAGAGCGCCGGGTCCTTGAAAGCCTCGTGGGCCGTCGAGAGCACCAGCGCGTCGTATTTGGCGAACTCCTCCGCCGTCAGCGGCACCGACCTCAGCCCCAGATCGTGTTTGCGCCCAGCGCGCGCGACCGGGATGTGCGGGTCGCAGTAGGCCACCTGCGCGCCGCGCTCCTGCAGTAGCTCTATGATCTCGTAGCTGGGCGACTCCCTGTCGTCATCGATATCAGCCTTGTACGAGAGGCCCAAGACCAGGATCTTGGCGCCGCGGAGCGTCCTGCTCTCTTCGGCGAGCGCATTCTCAAGCCGCGATATGACGTAGCTGGGCATGCGGGTGTTGATCTCGCCAGCCAGTTCGATGAAGCGCGTCCACATGCCGTACTCGGCCGCCTTCCAGGACAAGTAGAAGGGGTCCAGCGGGATGCAGTGCCCCCCCAGGCCGGGCCCGGGATAGAAGGGCTGAAAGCCGAAGGGCTTGGTCTTGGCTGCCTCGATGACCTCCCAGATGTCGATGCCCATGCGGTCGAAGGTCATCTTGAGTTCGTTCACCAGCGCGATGTTGACCGCGCGGTAGATGTTCTCGAGCAGCTTGCTGGCCTCCGCCACCCTGGACGAAGACACCGGCACCACCTTGGCGATGGGGCCCGAGTAGAGGGCGACAGCGACCTCGGTGGATTCCGGATTGACCCCACCCACCACCTTGGGGATGGTCTCGGTGGAGAAGGACTCGTTGCCGGGATCCTCGCGCTCCGGCGAGAAGGCCAAGAAGAAGTCCGCGGGCGTGGTCAGGCCGGACTCTTCGAGTATGCCCTTCACCTCTTCGTCCGTGGTGCCCGGATAGGTGGTGGACTCGAGCACGACCAATTGGCCGGCGCGCAGATTGTCGCGGATGACCGCGGCCGTGGAGTGCACGTAACTCATGTCGGGTTCGCGGTGTACGCCCAGCGGTGTGGGCACGCAGATGAGGACGGCGTCGCACTCGCCCAGCTTGGCGAAGTCGCTCGTGGCTGAGAAGCGACCGCTGCCCACTGCCTCGGCTATGCGTTCGGCGCCTACATGCTTGATGTGGGATTCGCCCTTGTTCAGACCGGTCACTTTGGCTTCGTCCAGGTCGAGGCCAAGGACGCGGAAGCCGGACTCGGTAAAGGCAAGAGCCAGGGGTAGACCCACGTAGCCCTGCCCCACGATGCCTACGACGGCCTCTCGTCTCTCGATGAGGTCTAGCAAGCGCTGCTTGTTGGCGGAATCAGAGCCTTTGGACTGCAACACGTGCCCCCTGGATGCTCGGTCAATGATCGACGACGGTTTGTGCTCCAAACAGCCTCGGCAAGGATAGCGCGAGATGCGTGCGGAACGTTAGCCCCGCCTGCGCCGCGCAGGTATACTCCCCCGACTATGTCGGAGGACGCAGAGTACAGTGTCGAGGGTGTGACGGGCGCCGCGCAGACCGGCGCGGCGCAGACTGACGGCGCGCAGCCCGACGACGCGCAGCCCAAGACCGCGCATCCGGCCAGCGCCTCGTCAGAGCCCGACCCGGCTGAGCGCCGGCGGCGCCGCATCCGGCGCCTCGCCAACTGGCTGATCGTCCTCTCGCTCGTGGCCCTGGTCGGCATCGTGCTCTACTTCGTGGGCACCTGGCTCTACGCGGCGCATGAGCAGAGCGCGCTCCGCGACGAATTGGCCGCCGAGAACCCGGGTCTGGCCGCCGCCGAACAGTCGGTCCAGGCGAGTGACTTCGTCTCGGCAGAGACGGCGGCCGCTTTGGAGGCCGAGGCCGAGCGCCTGAGGCAGCTGGCCCAGTTGAAGTCGGCGGCGGACGCCTACAAGGCTGAGAACGTGGGGCGTCTGGGTAGGGCCATCGGAGAGATCAGCATCCCCGCCATCGGCGTCGAGACCGTCATGGTCGAAGGCGGGGCCGAGATCGAGTCCGAGAGATATCTGCGCAAGGGCCCGGGGCACTGGCCCGAGACTGCCTTCCCTGGTCAGGGTGGCAGCGTCGTGGTCTCGGGGCACCGCACCACCTATGGCGCTCCCTTCCGTAAGCTGAATGAGCTCAAGCCAGGTGATAAGGTCCAGGTGACCATGCCCTACGCTATCCTTGAATACGAGGTGACTCAGGTGATCATCGTGCAGCCGGAGGAAGTGGACGTGGTGGCCGACCGAGGCGAAGAGATGCTGTCGCTGGTGGCCTGTCATCCCCTGTACAGCGCCCAGCAGCGCATAATCGCGCAGTGCGATCTGAGCAGCTTCGTGTTGCTGGAGGCCACGCAGTGACGGACATCCGCTACACCCGCAGGCGCTGGCTGGTCCTGGCCGTGCTCTGTCTGGGTGTCTTCATGCTGCTGCTGGACGGCACCATCGTCAACATCGCTATCCCCAGCATCATCACCGCCTTCAGCACCGGCTTCGCCGAAGTCCAGTGGGTGATGAACGCCTACCTGCTGGTGTTCGCCGTCCTCCTGATAACCGCGGGCCGGCTGGGCGACCTGTACGGGCGCAAGCGCATCTTCATCATCGGCCTCTGCATCTTCACCCTGGCTTCACTCGCCTGCGGGTTCGCTCCCGGCATCGGTTGGCTCATCGCTTTTCGGGGTCTGCAGGGGGTAGGCGGGGCCATGATGATGCCGTCCACGCTCTCCATCATCGCCAACGTCTTTCTGCCCAGCGAGCGCGGCAAGGCCATGGGTTTCTGGGGAGGCGTCACCGGCTTCGCGGTGGCACTGGGGCCCAGCTTGGGCGGGCTTCTGGTGGAGGCCGAATCGTGGCGGTGGATCTTCTTCATCAACGTGCCGATAGGGGTGCTGCTGCTGGTGATGGCGCTGCGTTATATCCCCGAGTCCACCGACCCGACGTCGGTCAAGCAGATGGACTACCCCGGTGTGGGCATCCTCACCGTCGCGCTGTTCTCTCTCACCTTCGCGCTCATCCAGGGACAGGAGTATGGCTGGACCTCCGGCATCACCTTGGGCCTGTTCGCAGCGGCAGCAGCCGGCCTGGCCTTGTTCATCTGGTACGAACGGCGGCAGGTTCAGCCTCTGGTAGAGCTATCCCTCTTCAAGATCCGCAACTTCAGTGTCACCAACGGCGTGGCGTTGATACTGGCTTTCGGGATGATGGGGGTGTTCTTCTTGCTCCCCATCTTCCTGCAATCCATCCTTGGCTACAGCGTGATCAAAGCGGGCTTGGTGATGACGCCGCTGGCGGCGGTGGTCATCTTCTCGGCGCCGGCCTCGGGCATGATCTCCGACCGCTTCGGCGCCAAGTGGCCCATGTTCGTGGGCATGCTGATAACCGCGACGGGCTTCTTTCTCACCATGCGGGCCATGCAGGTCGACGCGACTTGGCAGAGCCTGGCCCTGCCCTTCGCCGTCTCGGGGTTCGGCATCGGCATGGTGATGCCGCCCGCTACCTCGGGAGTGATGGGCTCGGTGGCGACCGAGAAGTCGGGACAGGCCTCCGGAGTGCTCTCCACCGGACGGCAGATCGGCTCGGTGCTGGGCATCGCGGTCATGGGCGCCCTGCTGCAGAACCGGGCCGCCGTCTATGTCAAGGAGGCGGTGGCAGTCAAACTGGACGCCTTGCCCAACCTGCCCGCGGCGGTCAAGCAGCAGATACTTGACGGCCTCGGCTCTTCCATGGGAGACATCGGGGGACAAGCGGCGGGGGGCGCTGATGGCACCGCCACCATGCCCAAGGGCCTCGAGTCGCTGGGCGCGATGCCGTCCGACGTCGTGCAGCAGTTCACTGACCTGTTCAAGGTGGAGTTCACACACGCGATGCAGACCACCTACCTGTTCTCTATCATCTTGGTGCTGGCAGGCGCTATGCTGGTTCTGGCGGTGAAGCAGCGTGGCAGGAGCGAGTTCGACGGGGTCGCGGTGGGCGGCGCGGCCGCCGGGTCGGCACCAGAGAAGGACTAGCGTCGTGAGCCAAGATCTGTTCATCGAGTATCTGACCCAGGCCGGGCCTAGGATCGACGCGCACATACGCGGCTATCTGACGGCGGTGCCCAAGGGCTCCTCGCTGGACCGCTATCTCTACGGCATCCTGGACGAGTTCATCATGCGAGGCGGCAAGCGCATGCGGCCGGCCATGGCGATGCTGGGCAGTGAGGCGGTGGGGGGCGACCCCGAAGCGGCGCTGGCCACCGGATGCGCCATCGAGGTCTTTCACGCCGCGGCGCTGCTGCATGACGACATCATGGACTGCAGCCAGCTTCGTCGCGGGGAGCCCTGCGCTCACATCACGCACGGCATCCCCCTGGCCATCAACGCCGGTGACTACGCGTTAGGCCTGGTCTGCACTATGGTGGTGCGGGACAAAGGGCTGGACGACGCCACCAAGTTGGCGGTGCTCGAGGTCATCAGCGAGATGAGCCAGCGCACCGTCGAGGGGCAGGCGCTGGACGTCGGCTGGGTGCGAGACGAGGTCTTCGATCTGGTGCCCGACGACTACATGCAGATGGCCCTGGGCAAGACCGGCTTCTACAGCGGCATCGCCCCGCTCAAGGCGGGCGCCATCATCGGAGGCGCCACCGAACAGGAGCTAGAAGCTCTTGCGGGTTTTGGCAAAGCCTGTTCTATTGCTTTTCAGATCCAGGACGACCTGCTCAACCTCATCGGTGACGAGGAGACTATGGGCAAGGACCGCCTCTCGGACATCTTGGAGAGCAAGCGGACGCTCATGGTCATCCACTGTCTCGCCCAGGCAGACGCGGCCGATCGGGAGCGGCTGGTGGCCCTATTGCGGCTGGGTAGCGAGAAGGACGCCCAGCAGGCGGACGAGGTGCTCGGCCTCATGCAGAAGTACGGCTCGGTGCAGCACGCGCGCGAAGTTGCGGAGCAGCTCATAGCCCAAGGGCAGAGCCAACTGGCCGTGCTGAGACCTTCGAATGCGCGTAACATTCTGAGCGCCATGGCCGAATACTTTCTGAGGCGGCAGGTCTAGCGGCAGATTTGGCCAATCAAGCAGGGGAAAGCTAATGAATGCGTCGTTTCCTGCCGATATACGACCCGAACGAATATCCGCATAGTGGGTCATCTTATGCGTATCAAAAGTGCTGAACCCAAGATCACGAGGATGAAGCCGAAGGCCCTTCAACAGGCGGGCTTCTCTATCGTAGAAGTGCTGATGGCAGCCGTCTTGATGGTCGTGGGTCTCATAGCGCTCGCGCAGTTCCTCTCATCGGCGAGCAGCCGCGTCGTGCAAGACGACATCCGCAGCGTCCTTCATCAGGTGGCCAACGAAGAGATGGAGAGGATACGTGGCCTACCCTACGAGGACGTAGGCGTCGAGGGTGGCACCGTCGACGGTGTGCTGGCTCCCACCGAGGACCGTGAGGTGGACGGAGTCGCCATAAGGGTCGATCGGAGTGTGCTCTATCAGACAGAC
Source organism: uncultured Actinomycetes bacterium (assembly GCA_963718375.1). Taxonomy (GTDB): domain Bacteria; phylum Actinomycetota; class Thermoleophilia; order RBG-16-64-13; family RBG-16-64-13; genus RBG-16-64-13. Next base: position 43,781 of record CAVQZD010000010.1, read on the forward strand.
CCAACGTATGAGGGTCCGTACTACGCGAACTACAGAAGAGTGAGCGTAACCGTGACGGCCCTGGACGCCGATGGCGATCCAGGGGCGATCGCTCCGTTCCGAATGACCAGCTACGTAGCTGGGGGAGCCAGTGGTGGGGCGATAATGGTGCGAGTGCAAGACGCGAGCGGAGCACCCGTCGAAGATGCTTACTTCACGATCGTGAACTCAGTCAAGGGCATCAACTACGTGGCCGGAGATCAGCTGACGGATGACACGGGGACCATGTTGGTGCCCGGCCTGACCGTCGACCCCGACGGCAACTACGTGGTGACTGCATCGAAGGCCGGCTACAGTACGGACGTCGCTGAGGACTTCCCGGTTCTGGAAGCAGGACTCCAGGAGGTGGTTCTCACGATCGACAGGTGGTCGTCGATGAACGTCCATGTCATCAATGATGCGACTGGGCTGGAATTGGAGGGCATCCTTGTTTCGGTCATCGGGCCCGCGAACTACTCGAACGTCGTGCAGACAGGGGCGACTGGTTTCACCCTTAGCAATCTGCGCTTCTCCACAGAAGGCGATCCGTACATAGTGCGTGTGATGGCGGGCCAGGGATACCTTCCGCAACAGATCGCCGTCACCCTGCCGCCCAACGCGGTGGATCACCAGGTGGTCCTGAGGATACTCCCGAACATCGTGACTACCACTACCCTGGCTGCTGTGACGACGACTACCTCACCGTCGGTGACTACCACTTTGGCTGGAACCGGGAGTCTGAGAGTCACGGTGCGTGAGTACGATGGGAGCTGGGATGGAAGAAGCCTCAGGTCGCGCACGCGCGCGATCGTACAGTTGGGTACGGTATCTAAGTCGAGCCACAACAATATCGTGCTGTTCTCGAACCTTCAATTGGCCAGTTATCCCCTTCTGATATCCGCTCCGGGCTACTACATCGACGAGCGCACGGTGACCATATCAGGAGCGGACATCCTCACTGTCTACCTATATCGCAGGTAGGACTCACATGCAGACGAGACCCAGATTGATAGGCGGCACGACGGGGGCGCTGGAGTCATCCTCCGCGAGAGCGAGTCAACGCTTGCGATGCCTTGCGGGCAGTGCTCTCCGTCGCCAAAGGGGCTTCTCTCTGATAGAACTCCTGGTGGTGATGCTCATCGGATCGATATTGGCGACGGCCGCTCTGATGTTTCTGAGCAGCACGACCAATGTGTTCAACGCCAATTCTGTGCGGGTCCTCAATCAGGACGATGCACGGACCGCGGTAGGGCAGATGACACGCTTTCTGCGCATGGCCACCGACTCGGCGGACAACGGGACAACCCTGTCCAACGCGGTGATCACCGCTCAACCTCAGGATGTCGAGTTCTATTGCGATCTTGACGGCGACGGTGTCTCAGACAAGGTGCGCTATTACCTGTCTGGCAACATCCTGATGATGCAGTCAGAGGCGCCCACGTGGACCGCAGGCCCTCCTGCCCGCTGGGTCTACGGCGCGTACGACACCGACGGCATCGTCATCGAGAACAGGGTCCGCAACGAAGAGGAGCCGCTGTTTACGTACTACCGCCAGGGGACCACGGGTCTTGAGGCATGTACTCCTACCACGGACACGCTGAAGCGAGAGGTGGTCGCGGTCGGCATCCGCATCAGGGTGGGAGAGCGTCCTGATCTTGCGAAGAGGGATGTCTATCTGTCGACTCAGGTCCAGATCCGGCAGAGATACACGGGAGGGTTGGACATCTGATGGCGAGGCGTGTTTGGCAGCGCCGATTGCGCGGGGAGGAAGGCTACATCCTGCTCATGGTGATGTTCATTCTCGCCGTCGTCGGGGTGATGGCCACTACCATGATGGGATTCGTGCTGGTGAACTCGCAGCACGTCCAGGCAGATCGGACCAGGCTGGAGTCGCTTGAGGTGGCTGAGGCCGCACTGAACAGGTACCTATGGATGATCGCCTCGGGAGAATCGTGCGAACAGAACGGCTTTTCGATACCCGGGGCGTCCGAAGACGAACCGCACACTGTCACCGCGGACCTTACCGACCAAGAAGGTGACGTGGTCGGCTCCTACACCATGGTAGTCGCACCACCCACTCCGGCGGAACCTCTGGTGCGGATCACTGTCACCGGCCGGTCGAGTTCGCCCGTGGAGGCGCCCAGGACCCTGACGGCCACGATGGGCCGGCCGGCCTTCAGCGAGTATGTGATGCTCACCGACGATCCGGTGAACATCGGCGGTCCCCCCACGAGACAGTGGTGGGGGAGGACTCACTCAAACACTCAGATCGAGATGGGCACTTACAACATCAACGATTGGATAACGTGCGCTCAACGGACCTACGACGGTAACGATGGTGTGTACTCCACCGACTCTGTGGTCAGGAACCATGTGAACTCACAGCAGTTGTGGGACTTCCCCGCAGCGAGGATCGAATTCGACACAGTCACGGCGGACTTCGAGCGCCTCAGGACGCAAGCGACCAACGCGGGGAGTGCATACGCCAAGGTCGCGCCCGCTCAGCAGAACGGCGCGCACGGATGGTACATCCGGCTCGGCCCTGCAAACACCTACCAGGTGGCGAGAGTCACGCAAGAGTATGAGAGCTACAACTACAATGTAGGTGGCGCGCAGTGGGGCGGGTATCTGCGCTACGAGTTCACGGCCGGACAAAACGGTACGCTGAGCCCACCCATACCCTATCCGCCCAATGGTGTCATCTTTGTGAACGACAGCGTGTGGGTGGAGGGCACGGGCATAACTACCCGCGTGACCATCGCTGCGTCAGGCCAGTTCAACTCCCCCACGACTACCGTGGATGTGAATATTGTCGGCGATCTCACATACGCCGCGCTGGACGGGACTGCGGCTGTGGGGCTCATCTCGCAGCGTGACGTCAAGATACCGATGTATGCACCTAGGGGCGTGACCGGGCAGCAGGGGACGGCCTACCCGGACAGTATCGGTAACTGTAATATGACCATACACGCCGCGATGATCGCGCAAACGGGTCGCGAGTACGTCAATAGGCAGTCGACAAGTGGACCAAGACGCGGGCTCCTCACCATCATCGGATCGGTGAGCAGCTTCCTGACGCCGAGCAGGATGACTATCTCGGGTAGCACATACGGGGGATTCGGAGCCGGCGCCAACGACTATGACCCCTTCCTGCTCCACACTCCTCCACCGAGCTTCCCGACAGTGGGGTCGTACCAGCTGCTGGACTGGCAGGAGCTGCCGCGCAGCCAGGGTGTCGGGCCCTAGAGCGTCATCACTTCCGCTTCGCCGTAAGGATGTGTGCTCGCTCAGATGTTCCGCGAATCGTAGGCCCAGTGCATCAGCGCCTGCCGCTGCCGCTGGCGACAGCTGAGGTCTCCCACCGCGCAGTTCTTGCGCACTTGGGCAATGTGACGCCGCATGGCCTTCCACCGGTCGATCTGACGGCGATCCTCGTCAGGCATCCTGCGACCTCGATAGTAGCGGCAATACCACTGAAACCAGCCCCGCGGGTCATCTGGGTGTATCCAGCCCCGCCTCTGCCATTCAGACAGCGGCAGCGAGGCGTCGATGCCGAAGAAGTTCACGGAAGGGTCCTTGCCCTCAGGTGACAGTATTGCCCCGGCGTACCAGGACGCGGGAAATTCGTCCCGGCAGTCGGTCAGATACTTGCCCCCGAACACGCCCAGCGCAAGCATCTCCGGCGGCGTCAGTTCGGGATGAAAGTCGGGGGCGAAGTCCTTGCCCTCGGGCTCGGTCAGAAGGTAGCGGTAGCCCTGCTGCATGTGGTCGTTCACCACGACCTCACGAGACCGCGCGTCCGCGGACCCCGCGCCCGCAGATTGCGGCTCCGCGCGCTGGGCATGCGCGCCGTGGTTCACATCCGGAGCGGGGCGCGCTGCACGGCTACGGCGACAGTGCCCAGGCCCACGTGCGTGGTGATCACGGGGCCCGCCTCCACCACGGGGATGTCCTGTCCGGGCAACTGGGCGGCCAGCTGCGCTTGGACAGTCTGGGCAGCCTCCAGGCCATCGGCGTGCACCACGACCACCCGCACAACATGGCCGGCGGAGAAGTCAAGCACCTTGTTCACGATGCCCTGCAACGCCTTGCGCTGGCCGAGGCGCGCGCCCGCTATGTGGGCCGCGCCGTCCTTGTCGAAGACTATGAGTGGCTTGAGCGACATCATGCCGGCCAAGGTGGCCGCCGGTGCGCTGATCCGACCCCCTTTGACCGCCACCGCGAGGTCGAACACGGCTCCGTACACCCGGGTCGCCTGGGCGGCAGCTTCCGCTGCCGCCACAACGGTATCCAAGTCGGCACCGGCCTCGATGGCCTCGCCGGCGGTCCGCACCACCAGGCCTAGACCGACCGACACGTGCTTGGAGTCGACCAGCCGCACCCGGTCCCCGCCTATGGTCTCGGCCGCCAGAGCGGCGCTCTCCATGACGCCAGACAGCCTGTGCGAGATGTGCACAGAGACGACCGCGTCATACTCGGCCAACAAGGGTTCGTACACCCGGGCGAAGTCTCCCGCGCTGGGTTGTGAGGAGTGGGCCTCTTGACCGCTGTCCCGGAAACGCTGGTAGAAGGTCTTGTGGTCCATGTCCACGCCGTCCAGGTAGTCGACACCGTCCAAGGCAAAGTGCAGGGGGACTGTCACCGGATGATGTCTGAGGAGTTCAGCCTCCGGCATGTCGCACGTGGAGTCGGTGACCAAAGCGATCTTCCGCACGCCTACCTCCTGGTGTCAGGTGCAGTGGACGCCTGGAATGATAGCAGCGGCTGCTGTCTGGGTACTAAGGAGCTGAATGGCAAGTCCGAGCCCGGCTCCGCGAACGGAGCCGCCAAAAGGAGGCATCACATGAAGGTCAACCTCGGTATGCTGCACCTGGTCGCTTTGGTGCTTTTCGTGCTGTGCGCGATCCTTTTCTTCGCTCAGGTCCGCGCGGACGTCACTTGGGGCCTGCTGTCTTTGGGCTTCGCCGCTTGGGTGGCCTCCGGCGTGGCCAAGTAGCCCGGATCAGGCGGCCTCAGAACGAGAGACTGGAGGCTGACTGCTTCCACTCGCCCAGGACAGCCCGGTTGGGCAGTGGTACCGGAGTAGCGCCCGTGATCACGCAGCAACGCTGGTAGACGCAGTCGACCTCGTGGTCACAGTCGCTCCCCGACACGTCGAAGGGCGCGTGGCAGTACTGGCAGCATAGAGTGTGCAAGTCCCACCAGGGGCTTCGCGCGATGCGCTCTATGACGGAGCGCATCCGGCGCCAGTCGCAACACAGGGTCTCTACATCGGCGGACAGCTTGTCCACTTCACGAGTCTTGGGTACCCCGTCCTCGAAAACCACCGCTCTGCCTCTCCCCGCTGGCCGGCACCGTAACGTGTCCTATTTATCGGCACAGACAGTCCGGTGTATTAGGCGGCAGCCGGTCGAGGACGGCTGCGCGGCGACGCGGGCGACGCACTCCTCTCGCCGCGAGGGCGGTGACTAGCCCAGGACGGCGTCGTCGAGTGGCAGGCGCTCTTCGTTGTACAAGGTCAGCAGGGCATCGACCACCTGGGGGTCGAACTGGCCGGCCCGCTCTCGCTCTATCTCGGCGATGGCGTCCGGCACAGACCAGGCGTCCTTATACGGTCGGATATGGGTGAGAGCGTCGAACGCGTCCGCGACCGCCACTATCCTCGCGGTCATGGGTATCTCGTCGGCCTCCAGACCGCAGGGATATCCTTGCCCATCCCAGCGCTCGTGGTGGAAGAGCGCGATCTCTTCGGCCATCTGCACCAGCTCAGAGGTACCGCCGCTGAGCAGCTTAGCGCCCAGGGCCGAATGCTTGCGCATCATGTCTCGCTCGCTGTCGTCGAAGGGCCCTGCCTTCAGAAGCACCGTGTCCGAGATAGCCACCTTGCCGAGATCGTGCAAGGTGGCGGTCCTGGCGATAAGGTTGGCGCGCTCGTTCGGCAGTCCCAACTCCAGGGAGATCAGACCGCAGAGTTCGCCTACCCGGTCGGTGTGCTTGCCGGTGGCATCGTCGCGATACTCGGCGACCCGGCCCAGCCGGTCGAGGATCTCGATGTGAGCTTGCTGGAGTTGGGCGGTGCGGCGCCTTACTAGCTCCTCCAGCACGCCTCGGACCTCGTTCACCCTGCGGCTCATGAAGCGCGTCTCGAGCAGCGACCGCACATGGGCGGTGAAGACCTTGAGGTCTATGGGCTTAGTGAGAAAGTGGTTGGCGCCCGCCTGCAAGGCCTGGAGCCGGGTCTCGGGCTCCGGCAGGCCGCTGATCATCAGCACGGGCAAGAAGGTGTCCTCGCTGAGTCGCCCGCTGAGATCACTGAGGAAGTCGTAGCCGTTCATGACCGGCATATTGATATCCAGCACTATGAGATCCGGAGTCGACACGTCGAACTCCTGCAATGCCCGGGTAGGATCGGTAAACCCTTGAGGAGTCAGGTAGCCGACGTCCTCGAGTGCGCGGCAGAGCAGGCGGACGATGCTGGGCTCGTCATCTACGATCATTATGCGTGCCTCGGCATGCACTGACTCGGTCATCGCGCGGCTACTCTCCTCTCACTTGATCAGGGTGGTCGACGGGTCCTGTTTCAGTAAGCCACGTTTGCACCCAACCGGTCAACTCCTCGGCCGTAAAAGGCTTCTCCAAGGTGGCTGCTTGCGCCGTGCCGGCCGCGCCCGCTTCCGGCACGTCGCTGGCCTGCGCGGTCAAGAAGAGTACAGGCAACTGCGGGTGCACTTCGGTCGCGATAGAGGCCACCTCTGAGCCCTGCATGGTGCCTGAGAGGAAGGTATCGGTCACCAAGGCATCGAGTCGAGCGGCGGGGTCGGCCAGGATCTTGACCGCCTGCTCACCATCCTCGAAGGCTAGTGCCTTGAGTCCGCGCCTCTGCAGGATGCGGGTGGCCAGGGTGCGGAAGGGGGCATCGGAGTCGACGACAACGACGGTGCGGAGCTGGTGCGCCACCTCCGCGACTCGGCGGCTTGTGTCCGAGGGTCTTATGGCAGCGCCCGCCCGCGGCAGGTATATGGCGATGGTGGTCCCGCGGCCAGGTTCACTGGTCGCCTCTACGCAGCCACCGCTCTGAGTCACGACACCGTACACGGTAGCCAGACCCAGCCCGGTCCCCAGGCCGGGCGGCTTGGTGGTGTAGAAAGGTTCGAACACGTGGGAGAGCACCTCTTCGTCCATGCCGGACCCGGTGTCGGTCACAGTGAGCTTTGCGTGCGGACCGGGCTGCATCTCAGGACGCACTTCGCAGAACTGTTCGTCCAGCTCGACGTTCTCGGCCGCCAGGGTCAAAGTGCCGCCGTCCGGCATGGCGTCTCGAGCGTTCACGGCGAGATTCAGCAGCACCTGAACTAACTGATGCTCGTCCGCCTCCACCTCGACCAAGTCCGGGCTGAGCGAGGTCTTGAGCTCGATGTCGGCGCCGATAGTCCGGGCAAGCAGCCGCTCGATGTCGGAGACGACGTCGCCCAGCGACAACACCTTGGGCTGCATGGCCTGCCGACGCGAGAAGGCCAGGATGCGCTGAGTGAGTGCCCCAGCCCGCTGTGCCGCCTCCCTGATCTCGGTGATGTCCTCGGTGACGGAGCCCTCGGGCAGCTCAGGCGAAGAGAGCAAGAGGTCGCTGTATCCGATGATGGTGGTGAGCACGTTGTTGAAGTCGTGCGCTATGCCTCCGGCCAGCCTGCCGATGGCCTCCATCTTCTGAGCCTGCAGCAGCTGTTCGTCTCGTTCCTTGAGGGCCTTCAGGGTGTCGGTCTGCTCTTCCCACAGCAGCCGGTAACGCTCTTCGCTCTCTTTCAGACTGATCTCCGCTAGTTTGCGGTCGGTTATGTCCCGCGCGAAGGCGACGGCCATGTCCCTGTCGTCATGACGGATGTTCGTCACCGCTATCTCTACCGCGACCCTCCGTCCGTCCCGGGTCTGCCAAGTCTCTTCGAAGAGCATGCCCCCGTCCCTCGACCGGTCCCATCGCTGCTTGAGTAGCTCGGGCGTCACTTCTGGATCGATCGTCCAGATCTTCGCGCCCTCCAGTTCATCTGGCTCGTATCCCAATAAGTCGCACATCGAGCGATTCGCGTAGATGATGTTGCCGTCGGTGTCGATCCAATGGACCATGTCAAGCGCCGTGTCCACCGATGTCTTGGTCAGTTGGAGAGTATCCTCCAGCTCCTTGCGGTCGCTGATGTCCCGGCAGAACGTGCAGTGGTATCTCTTGTCGTCGAAGATCATCGGGTTCACGGTGATCTCGACGGGGAAGATCCTGCCGTCTTTGGCGCGATGATGCACCTGCACCCGGAAGGTGCTCTGCACGGGGGTCGTCTCCCAGCTCTTGGTCCACTTCTGCTTGTCCAGGTCCGGACAGATATCGAAGATGGTCATGTTCAGCAGCTCATCCCGCGAGTACAGGAGGTGGCGGGTGGTGGATTCGCTCACCTCGATTATCCGTCCGTCGGAGTCGTTCCAGGTCGGATAGTCATTCATCTGGTCGAGGGAGTACCGCAGTCTCCTGACATCGGCCTCTGCCTTCTTGCGGTCGGTGATGTCTCGAGAGAACGTGCAGTGATACTCGTGGCCATCGAACACCATCGGATGCACCGTGATCTCCGCAGGGTACGTCGTGCCGCTCTTGGTGCGGTGTTCCACTTCTGTTCGGAAGAAGTCTGGGGGCTTGATCTCCCGCCAGCTCCTGACCCACGCTTCGCGGTCGAGCCCGGGGGTCAGGTCGAACACCGTCATCGCCAGGAGCTCTTCTCGCGTGTAACCCAGCTGACGGCAGGCCGCTTCACCGATGTCCACTATCCTTCCGTTTGCATCCGACCACGCGGGGAAGTCCTCGAGACGGTCAAACGAGTCCTGCACTCGCCTCAGCGCGGATTCTGCCCGCTTGCGGTCGGTGATGTCCTCGGAGAAGGTCATGACAAGACCCCCAGGGACCGAGGCGGCACTGAAGCCGAACCACCTATCCAAGCCAGGGTGATGCACCTCAGCGGTCTCCATGGCCCCCGTGGCGCTGACGCGCGCAGCTATGCCGAGTATGTCCGGGCTTCTCTCGCCGTAGCCGGGGTCTACTTCGTCCAACCTCTGGCCCACGGCATCGGGCAGGTCGAACGTGTCCCGGAACGCTTTGTTGGCCGCCACGATCTCGAGGTCGACCGGATTCTTCTTCGGGTCGTAGACCAGTCGCCACATCGCTATGGCCTGGGGCATCGACTCGAAGATCGAGGCGTAGGGAGGCGGGGCCCCTGCGGACGTCTGCGCCCGCGCCGGCGCCTCGGGCGACGCGGCGCTCTTCGTGGGCTCGCTATGCTCTCGCTTGTTCCTGGGAGGCAAGCTGCTCTCCTCGGCCGTCTAGATCCTGCCTTGGCTGACCAACTTGGCGAAGTGGTCGACCGAGCGGTCGTAGGTCCTCTCAGCGTCTGCGGGGAAGGCGCAGGCCGGGAGTTCTCGCATCCTCAGATGGTAGCGGAGACAGTCACAACATACGCCCTTGCGCGAGCAAGGCTCGTATGAGCAGTTGCAGCTGGCGAGGTTGGTGTCTTTCTTACACTCCATGCGTGCATCATCCCGCATATAGCAGGCTTTGACCAATACCCGGGTGGGACTACACTACAAAAGAACAAGACCTAGTCCTATTGCCCAGAAGTCCAGGAGGTGCTCGGTGCCCATCAAACTCATGGCAGCTTCCCGGCGGCGTCCGGGTTTGACCCGGGCAGACTACTTTCGCTACATCGAGCACTACCACGGCACGGTCGCGCGCTTGGAGCGCTTCAAGATCGACCGCTACATCCAGAACCACGTGATCGACGGCGCCTTCGGGGTGCTTTCCGATACCGAGCACCACTGCAAGACGTCGGATAGAGAAGCTGTGGTGGAGCTGCATTTCGGCAGCTTCCGCGACATGCTGGACACCTTGGAGCCGCAGGGGGTGACTCAGTCCCGAGCGAACCAGGACGGCAAGTACTTCGCCGATGAGCCCACCAACATCATCGTGATGGCCGAAGAAGTGGAGTTGCCGGTCGTGAGTCCGCGTCCGGCCTTCAACCCCGGGCTGGGCGAGCCCAATCAGGGCGGCGTCAAGGTGCTGCACTACATCATGCGCAAGTCGGAAGTCTTCCCCAACGACTATTACAGGCTGTGGCGTCAGGCGCACGACAAGGCTCTGGCCATGTCGCCCTACGCGCAGGAGATGTTCCGCCGAGTGGTCATGAACAAGCGCTCCCGGGTCAATGACAACGACGCCGCCGCCCGCGCCCACTTCAGGATGGTGGACCCGCCTGTCTACGACCTGGTGGTCTCCATCTGGCTCGACAGCATGGAACAGGCGGGAGCCTTCCGGCAGTATCTCGAGGCGGTGCAGGCCAGCGAGCTCGACTTTGCCGACTGGTCGCGGTCGTTCTTCATCTACTGCAGGCAGGTGCGCATCATCGACGACGCGCCGCCCAAGGAATAGCGAGGGGATCATCATGACTGACGACAAGACCAGACCCGAGTGGATGGCGCAGAAGACCTACACCGAGAACCGCGGGGTCTGCATGCTCAAGGCCGACCTCCCTCCGCTCACGCCTGAGGAAGAAGCTCGGCCTTTCGCTAAGTACTACTACGAAGAGATCAAACAGCCCGACCCGACCCACTACGCGGCCATGGACAAACCCGTCGACCCGGCCCGCGCGTTCGGCCCCGAAGAGATCGACCGCTTGCTGGACGTCACGCAGCTGGGGGCTCAAGAGGTCGAGGTGGGCTGGTGCAACCTGCCCGACGGCGCCGGCTTCATAGCCAACAAGATCTTCTATCCGGGCGTGACCGCCGACATGATCGACTGGTGGTTCGCGTGGCACCCACTGGAGAACCTACGCTATCGCATCTGGTACCCGCCCCAGCACGGCGGCATCATGCTGAGCCCCATCGACCGGGCCCGCATCCTCGACCCCGACGTCCCCAATCTCGAGAAGAACTGGGGGGTCACGCACTATGTGACGGAGAATTGCGACTGCGGCTTCGAGAACATTGACATCACCTTCCGCTCGCCGGCAGATATGGGCTTTGACATGCGACGCTTCGACAAGGTGATCGCCACTTTCGTCGGTGGCATGGGTTGGGCCGTGACCGTGTACAAGGAAGACAGCTCTATCACGGCTCCGGCCCTGATGTGCCACGTCTTCTATGACGCTCCGGGCGGGCTGCTCCATCGCACCCGCTTCTGGCTCGGCTATCGCTTCACCGAAGAGGGGAAGCCCGAGCTCTGCCTGCCACCGGGAGTGTCGGTGCCCGCGGAGGCCGTGCAGGGCTTGGCCCGTCACAACGTCAAGGAGTTCACGCGTTTCGGCGACTTTCTTCCCCGCATCTACGCGGAGTTGGGCCCGGGGATGTACTGTTAGACGAACGCTCGGGCATACCACTGGCTATCGCTGGGCGTAGTCAAATGTGGTACGATCATTTCACTTTTTTGTGGAATCCCCCCTTCCGTTTGAGGAGACGCGAGCATGACCAACGTGGTTACGGACCCATATACAGGGCTCCAGTTCGTCGAACTCAGTCATGAATGGGACCAGCGTGCGCCCTCTTACCCTGGGCAGACAGATGTACGCGCGGTCCGCGGAGTCAAGCACTCGCAGCACGGAGTGTTGGCTTGGCGCTTCGTGACGTCGATGCACACAGGGACGCATATGAACGCTCCCATCCATCTAGTCCAGAAGGCTGCCGACTTGGCCGCCATCGACCCGAGCCGCTTCTTTGGCAACGGCGTGATCTTGGATATCCCCAAGAAGAGCTGGGATCTGATCACCGCCGCCGACCTGGAGAAGGCCAAGCCCGGCGTGCAAGAAGGCGACATAGTGGTCATCTGCACCGGTTGGCACAAGAAGTACTCCGATGCCTTGGAGTACTACGGCGAGGCTCCCGGCCTCTCCAAGGACGCGGCCGAATGGCTGGTCTCCAAGAAGCCGAAGTTGGTCGCGGTCGATACCCCGCATGTGGACTGCCCGCTCGCAACCAACATGGCTCCCCATCGCGGCGGACCGCACATGAAGCGCTTGGTCGGCGAGTACCAGGCCGCCACCGGCAAGGATTGGAAGAAAGAGCACGGTGAGTGGAACGTGGCGCACAAGACCATCCTGGCCGCGGGCATCCCCACCATCGAGCAAGTGGGTGGCGACGTAGACCAGGTGAAGGGCAAGAGGGCAACCTTGGCTGCCGTTCCCTGGAAGTTCGAGCACGGTGACGCTTGCCAGGTCAGGTTCATTGCCATGTTCGACCCCAGCGGCAAGTGCCGCATCGAGCCGGGCAAGTAGGCTTCGGAGACTAGGAAAGGATCTAAGTACATGAGCCTGAAGGTATACAGCCTCGGCCACGTGTTCACGCAGTTCGCGCCGGAGTGGCCGTCGACCCCGAGCATCAACATCGATGTGCTCAAGTTCCATGCCAAGGACGGCATGTACGAAGTGCAGTGGGAAGGCATCATGCACCGCTGCACCCACATGGACGCTCCCCTTCACGTGACCGAAAACACCGGCACCATCAACGATTACCCGCTGTGGCGCCTGTTCGGCACCGGCGTGGCTATCGACTGCCCCAAGGACAAGTGGGGCCTCATCACTCCCGAGGACCTGGAGAACGCTACTCCCAAGATCCAAGAGGGCGACATAGTCATGATCAACACCGGCTTCCACCGCAAGTGGGCCGATACCGATGAATACTTCGCCTACGGCCCCGGTATCGGGGAAGAGGGCGCGAAGTGGCTGGTCGACAAGAAGGTCAAGATGGTGGGCTACGGCTGCCAAGCCAATGACCACCCGCTGGCCACCAAGTTGGTAGACCACGGCCTCGGCCCCACGCAGCCTCACCTGATGGAAGAGTACAAGCAGGTCACGGGCCGCGACGCCAAGGTGGACTTTCCCAAGTGGGAGCCCGCCCACAAGCACCTCATGGTGGTAGGCGGAATCCCGGGCATAGAGAACGTGGGCGGCGACCTGGACGAAGTCACCGGCAAGCGCTGCACCTTCATGGCCCTGCCGTGGCGTTGGCCGGGTGGCGACGGTTGCATCGTGCAGGTGATGGCTATCACCGACCCGGATGGCACGTTCGAGTTCGAGACGGGCAAGTAGTTTAGACCCAGCCGCGGCTGGGCGCCAAGCCGGCGCCGCGCGGCTGGTAGGTAGCAAGAGAAGAGGCCGGGGATCGCTCCCCGGCCTCTTTGTTCTTCTAGATCAGGCCCAGGCCTGTGTCAACCCCCGTGCCGGCGGCCTACGCCGCGCGGGCTGGGTCGCCGACGGATCAGGGCTCGGTCGTCGTCTCTTCGGACGGTGCGAGCGTTGTGGTGTCTAGCACAGTGGTGGTCGTGGGCTCGTAGCCGCGGGCGTATTTGACCCCGATCTTCTCTGTGGCGTCAGCGATGAACGCGTTCCAGGCCTCGCCTTGCGCCTCGGTCAGCAGGAGCGCCGCGATGTCGGCTGAGGCTTCTTCCAGCGTCTTCTGCTGGGGCTCGTTGATCTTGGTGACCTGGATGACCTCGTAGCCATGCTCGGTCTTGGTGGGCTCGGATATCTGGTCGAGCGCCAGGGTGAAGACCATGGTGTCGAACTCCTGGCCGAGCGTGTCCACGAACTGGCCCGAAGTCACCACGCCCAGCTCCCCGCCCTTGTCCTTGGTATCGAGGTCTGCCGAGTAACGCGCGGCCAACGTGGACCAGCTGGCGCCCCCCAAGAGGTCGACCCGCACCTGCGAAGCCGTGGCCAGGGCCTGCGCCCATTCGACCTCGGGCAGAGTGGTCGTTGTGGTTGACGCGGTAGTTGTCGTGGACTCCGAAGTGCTGGTGTCGGTGGATGTGGTGGTGTCGGTCGTAGACTCAGTGGTGGTCGTGCCGGTGAGGCTGTTGACCGTTACGCCGCCCACTCCCACGAGGATGTGACGGGCTTCGATGGTCTGCTCGGTCATGTACTCGCTTTTGTGCTCTTCATAGTATGCGGCGATCTCCGCATCGGTGGGCTGCGCTACGTCAGCGGTCACCTGCTCCTGGACCTTGCCGACCAGTAGGAAGTCGCTGATCTGGGCTTCGAGTTCCTCCATCGTCATGCCCTCGCCCTTGACCGCCTCCTCCAGCGCAGCCGGATCACCCTCGTAGTAGTCTTGTGCGAGTTGGTCGAGGCGGGCTTGGATCTCCTGCTCGGTGACCGTTATGCCCAGCTCCGGAGCCATCTGGACGGCAAGCTCGGTGTTGACCATACTACCCAGCACATCATTCGCCAGCTGGTTGTAGGTGTCGGGATCGGTCTCTTTGCTGACGCCGTACTGAGTCGCGTAGCTGTCCACCTGTTCAGTGAACGCGGCGCCGTCTATGTAGACGTCACCTACTTTGGCGGGGGAGCCATCGGGGAACCCCCCGCACCCTAAGGTCAAAGCCGCGACCGTGACGGTCGCGGCCAGGATCAGGATCGATACAAGTCTCCTGTTCACGCGTGCCCTCTCTTCTCTATGTAGTGGTGGTCGCCGTCACTGTGGTGGTCGTCTGCTCGGTGGTCGTGGTCGGCTCGGGCCTCAGGTCATCGCGATAGATGACATTCGCCTCGGCCAGCCTCTGGCTTGTCCACTTGTTCCAGACGTCTTCTTGCGCCTGAGCGAGTAGTTGTGCCACGATCTGGTCTCGCACCGCGTCAAGCGTCTGGTCTCCCCCAACGGTTATCCCGGTGGGCTGGATGATCTCGTAGCCATAGACTGTCTTGATCGGCTGAGAGATGTCGTCCAGCTCGAGTGCGAAAGCCGCATCCTCGAACTCCTTGACCTTCTGGCCCTTGGTCACCGTCCCCAGGTCGCCCCCCTTGTCTTTGGTAGCGAAGTCGTCCGAATACTCGGCCGCCAGCGCGGTCCAGTCGCCGGTGGCTACCAGTTTGGTGCGCACTTCAGCGGCAGTGGCCAGAGCCGCTGCCCAGTCGGCCTCGGTTATGCCCGTCGCTGCATCGGCGGCCTCGGGCTTGATGAGGATATGCTTGAGTTGGCGGCTGGGCTCCACGTAGTAACTGGACTTGTTTGCCTCGTAGTAGGCGGCCACATCCTCGTCGGGCACTGAAGTGACGTCCTTGACCACCTCTTGCCTGACCTTGTCGCGCAGCAGCCCGTCCTTGAGGTTCTGTTTGAAGGTGTCCAGGGTCAGGCCGCCGGCCTTGAGGTCCGCCTCAAAGGCGGCCTGGTCTCCGGCGTAGGAGGAGATGTAGGTATCCACCTGTGCCTGCACCTCATCATCGGTGACCGTGAAGCCGAGCTTGGCTGCCTCTTGGGCGGCCAGCTCATTGAGCACGAGGTTCTGCAGCACGTACTCCCGCAGGCTCTTGTAGTACTCGTCGTAGTCGTCGGGATAGGCTTCCTCGGTGATTCCGTAGGCGGCGGCCTCTTGTGTCACCTCAGCGTCGAGTTGTTCCTCGGTGATGAAGGTGGCGCCCACCTTGGCCACTGTGCCCTCTGGCAGCGCGTTTTCTCCGCACGCCAGGACCAAGACCGCGAGAGCGGCGACGGCCGAAACCAAGACGGCCCCCAGGAGTCTACTCTTCACGACTACCTCGCTTGTAGTTGCGGGAGGACATTGACACCGAAGTATATCCTCCCCGATTTCAGGTTTCTGTAAAGTCCGTCAGCAAGCGCCTCTTAAGGCTGGAAACTGGAGAGGAACAGGTTGAAGACGTCCTGGTTCGCGTCCCAGTTCTCTTCCGCCGCTTGGACCATCAACTGATACTCGAGGCTGCCATCGAACACGAAATAGTACGTAGTCATCATAGGAGTGCCATCGTCCCACTCGAAGGTGGCCGTGAATTCGTAGCCTGGGAGCGCCCCCACGGTGGTCGGGGCGAGCGGCTCCAGTATCTGCAAGGACGGGTCCTGGGCCTGCAGGGATGCCACCAGCGCCTCCAACTCCGGGAGCACCTGCGGCAGCACTGACTCATCGACCACCGCATTCAGCTCGTAGACTCGGACTATGAAACTGTCGACGCCGCTGCCGTCGATGATCGCGCCGTTGGGATCCCCTACACTGACCTCCGCTGTTGGGGCGGCACCGGCATTCACACTCACGTCCATCTCGGTGGAGGGGATCAACTGCCAATCCGAGGGGTAGTCGAAGCTGAAGCCATAGTCAGGGTCGGTGTACGTCTCCGTCGTAGTTGGGTCATCGCCGCCACCGCAGCCGGCCAGAACGAGGGAAGAACCCAGAGTCAGGACCAGTGCGAGTCCGAGTAGGCATATCATCATCTTGCGCATCTTGTAGGCCTCCTAGCCGTGTGAACGATCTGTGACATTTTGTCACGGTTGGCCCTGGGTTACACTGAGGGCTGTGACAGAGCTGGCACGGAGGTCTCATGGAAGCACGCATCATCGGGCTCAAGGGTTGCGGCAAGACGACGCTGGTGACGGCCCTGGCAGAGGGACGCGGTGATGGGCACGTGGCCACAGTGCACGTCGGTGACGCCCGAGTGCGCACCCTGTCTGAGATCTTCCAGCCCAAGAAGACCACCTTCGCGGAGTTCAAAGTGCAAGAGGTGGGCTGGCTAGAGGGGAGCGCCCGTAAGGGAGAGATGGAGCGCTACTTGGACGCTCTGGCCGGTGGTCAGCTGTATATCCATGTGCTGCGTGCTTTCGACAGCCCTCTGCTGGGCGAGCCTGCGCATCCCGCGGCCGATCTAGAAGAGCTGGATCGCGAGTTCTTGCTCTCCGACCTCATACGCATCGAGAGGGCGTTCGAGCGGGAGAAGAAGGCGCCCTTGTCGGATCAGGTGAAGAAGGCTTTGGCGCGCTGTCAGGAGGCGTTGGAGGCCGATACCCCTCTCCGACTGGTGGACTTCGACGAATCTCAGCTGGCGTTGGTCCGCGGATACCAGTTCCTCACCCTGATGCCGCAGCTCTTGGTGCAGAACACCGCTTCGGATGGCGAGACCGCGAGCGACTCCGACGCCGCAGCCGTGGCCGCGTCGGCGGGCGACCGCCATGCGATAGCCTTCCCCTTCCCGGACGCTCTCGAGGTAGCGCGACTCTCGGTGGAAGAACAGGCGGAGTACGCGGAGGCGCTGGGTCTACCGGGGCCTGCCACAGAGGTCGTCGCTCAGGCCGCCTTCGCGCAACTGGGGCTGATCAGCTTCTTGACCAGCGGTACCGACGAGGTGCGCGCCTGGCCCATCCGCGCGGGCGAGACCGCTAAGGAAGCGGCCGGCGCTATCCATTCGGATATCCAGCGCGGCTTCATCAGAGCCGAGGTGGTCTCGTACGACGACTTCATGAGCCACGGCGCGAACATGAAGGACTGCCGCGACGCCGGGGTGCTGCGAGTGGAGGGCAAGGACTACACCGTCGCAGACGGGGATATCATCAACTTCCGCTTCAACGTGTAGGGTCTCGGCTGTCACACCCGCCCGCGAGCGCGCGGGACACCCCTGCCGCGACAGAGCCTCACGGAGGAGGGCGACAGCCGAGACTGCCTGGATTCTGCCCGCGCGGGACACCTGAACGGGAGGGCCGCGCGGGGGACAAGGTCAGCATTGGTCTGGTTGAGGCCCCATCACTCGAACCAAGTCCCCACATCGCGGTCGCTTCGGACTGGCCCGGTCCGGGCTCGCAGCTATGTGCGTTCGGCTGTCGCACACTCCAGCGAGGCTCTGTCGCGTGCAATGCACCCCCCCATCGGCCAGCTCGGGCTGATGCCTTGCGCTTCTTGCCGGAGGGTGGGCTCGGGTCGACGCTCACCCGCGAGGCTCTGTCGCGGCAAGGGTGTACCGCGCGCTCGCGGGGGAGCGTCGGCCTGAGCCTACTATCCAGAATGGGGGCGAGGGGTCAGTCCGAGTCAGGCCGCTCTTCGAAGCCTCGCGTCAGGTGGTACACAGCCTTGTCAAAGAACACCGCAAACCGGCTTTGCAGCTCCATGACCCGGTAGGCGTCCACCGGTCTCTCCCACACACCTTGGGAGCGGGCGTACGTCCAAACCTGCTTCTTCAGCAGCATCACCGCCGAGAGCATCTCATGGGGCTTTATGCCCTGCGCTCGGCGCCGTGCACCCAGGGTGCGATAGAACGACCTGATCTCCGCTTCCTTGCTCTCACCCTCCAGCCAGCGGCTCAGCAGGTTCATCCCGGTGGCACACTCCGCCAGCAGGGCCTGCGGGTCGAGCGCCATGTACCCAGTGGTGGTGCGGTTGGAGCGTACGTCGGCCAGCCAGAGTCGGGCCACGTATGTGGCGTGTTTGCCGCCGAGGCTCACGACGCCATCGGACAACATCTTGGCCTTTGTGCCGCTCTTGCGACCCTCCAGCTTTTGAAAGGAATCACTTATCGCCCAATCGTCACGGTGCAGATCGGCACACAGCCTGATGGCCTTCTCGTTGGAGGGAAAGGCCAGGGGGGGCAGCCGGTCGATGGCGAAATAGGCGACATCGCTGGCATCGTCTCCGGGAGTCTCGGTGCCGGACACCTTCTCGACTTCGAAAGTCACTATGAGCAGGTCCCCGTAGAAGGCGCCGCTCCAGGAGTCCGCGTCGATGAGCTGAATGACGCGTCCCTTGATGCCGGTCTCCTCGCGCAGCTCTCGAAGCGCCGCTTCGGCGATCGACTCACCGGTCTCGGCGAAACCGATGGGCAGGCACCAGGAACCCTTCATGGGCTCGATACCTCGCTTGACCAAGAGCACTCGGCGGCGGTCGTCCAGTACCAGGGCACCGGCCGCCGGCAGGGGGTTGTCATAGAAGATCTCACCGCACACTGAGCAGACCTCGCGAGGGCGGTCCCCCACGGGTTGTACCTCGACCGCTCCGCCACATATTGAGCAGAACCGCGTGTTCAGCGCGTAGGCTCCTCCGAGACCTGGATGTGGACGTGTGAACCAGAGTCGTGCGTGTAGACAGACAGGGTCTTGCCTATCTCCTCCGGACAGAGCCGCACCTTGCCCAGCAGGGTCTTGCCGGCCTCGACGCGCTCGCCGATGGTCACTGCCGGGTCGTTTATGAAGACCAGGGTGACGATGGTGCCGCCCATCTCCTCAGGGCGGATGTCTATCTGAACGTCGTCGTACTTGCCGAACAGCAGATACTCCCGGACTCGCACGACTACACCTGAGACCGGGGAGGTCACCGGGGTGTCTGGCTGCGCGCCTACGAGCACCGAGGTGGTGGCTTCGTTGTCCGCTCCGGGGATCTGGTAGTAGCGGATCGCCGGATCGCCCGTGAACAACCCGCGGAAGAAGCGGACGAGAGCGTTGGCGTTGGCCATCTCACCTATAGGTGAGAGCGCCACGGCTCGGGTGTCGCTTACCGGTTGGTAGGCGATGATGGTGGCGTCCGTGGCCGCGACGGGCAGAAGCAGGTTCCTGTCATGGAATCGGGCGAAAGCGGGTCGTTCCTCAGTCGAGGACCGGATAGGGGCTGTGGGAGAATTGGTCGCTCCGGCGAGCAACTCCTCTGGGCTCAGCGTCGCGCTGTTGTGGCTCGCCGCTACGGAGAAGGCGATAGCGATCGCGAGCAATGTCACTACCCCGGCCGCCGCCAGCAGAAAGCGGACCCGGCGCCGGCGATAGAGAGCTGCTTTCTGCTTTGGGCGCTGGGGGGCCCGTGCTTCGGAGCTCGGTCCAGGTGCGGGTGAATCGGTATACATCGACGGTAAGTTACCACCCTCCGATGATTGTGCACAGCGCTCTACACATGCTGCTGGTATGCTGGTCTGGTGAGTGGCCGCTGCCCCGCGACGACCGAGGGGACGGGAGAGAGCACGTGCGAATATCCATACCGCGGTGGGTACAGTTCATCCTTATCCCGTTGGCGTTCTTCCTCGCCCTCTACTTCGCCCGAGTGGCGAGCCACGCGGTGTTCGTCTTCTTGCTGTCGGCCATCGTGGCCCTGTTTCTGAATCCTCTGGCTATGGCGGCTCGCCGAATCAAGATCCCGCGCTGGGCGGCCGTACCGCTCGTGTACGTGCTCTTCGTCGCGGCGGTCGTGCTCATCTTCGTATATCTGGGGCCTCCGCTCATCAGACAGCTGCAGAAGCTGTTCGACGCCGTTCCGGATTGGCTCGACAAAGTCAACGAGCAACTCGCGCGCCTCGAAGGTTGGTTGGCTGGTCACAATATCCACGCAAATCTCCAGTTCGACACCAGCGACATAACCAAGTGGTTCGCCTCACACGGGGCGGAGTCGGTGGGGGCCATCATAAGTGTGGGTCGCAATGTGGCCAGCTTCGTCATCAACCTGTTCTTGATCGTGGTCATCAGTTTCTACATGCTTATCGACGGCAAACGCCTGTTCAGGTTCCTTTGCCGGGTGGCTCCCGGAGACCCGGCGACCAAGCAGAACTACGTTCGCGGGCTGCAGCGCGCGTTCAGCCGCTACGTCCGCGGGCAGGCTCTATTGGGCCTGGTGGTGGGCTTCTGTGCCTGGTTGGTCATCTGGGTGCTCAGTTGGCCGAGCGTGAACGTATGGCCACCGGGCGGCGAATGGGCTCTCTTGTTCGGAGTGTGGGCGGGCGTCACTGAAGTCATCCCCTACGTGGGGCCGTTCCTGGGCGGCGCTCCGCCGGTGATAGCCGCTCTGTTCTACTCTCCGTGGGCGGCGCTCATAATCATCATCGCCTACGTGGTCATCCAACAGGTAGAGGGCCATGTCCTGGCCCCGAACATAGTCGGGACTTCAGTGGGCGTGCATCCTCTGCTGGTGATATTCGCGCTCTTGGTCGGCGCGCAGATAGGCGGCATCCTGGGCATGATCGCGGCGCTTCCCATACTTGCCATGCTGAAGCACACCTTCACGTTCTACGACTTCAGGCTCTCGCGCGCTCCCTGGGTGGGCGACGACGGCGCGGTACTCATGGCCCCGTCGGTCGAGGCACGGCCCTCGGCTGAGACGGCGCCGCCGGAGTCCGGGGTCGCCGCGCGGAGCAAGAGAACGAAGCGCAAGACGACATCAGGACCGCCGGCAACCAAGGATGGCGAAGGATCTTGAGCCCTCAGTCGTTGGTGGAGCTTGTTCGATGCTGTTACAATCCCGACTGGCCCGGGCAACATGCCGTCCGGAACCCGGAACCTAGCAGGTAATGGAAAGAATTCGAGAGTTTCTCGGCAAGTGGGTGCGTCGGGCTTTCGTCCCGCTGTTGGCGGGCATGGAGCGCCTAGGCATCACCCCCAATCACATAACCGTAATCGCCTTCCTCATCAATCTGGGAGCGGCGGTTCTCGTTGGCTTTGGCTACTACATCTGGGCAGCCTCCGTCTTCATCGTGGCGAGTCTGCTCGATCTCGTGGATGGGTCCCTCGCTCGGCGGACGGGAAAGACCACGCCATTCGGCGGCTTTCTCGACTCCACCTTGGATAGATTGTCGGAGGGAGCGATCTTCGCCGCCATCGCGTACAGGCTGGCGACAGATCTGGAAGTGACCCTGCAGATGCGGGGTGTCAACGCGGCTCTGGTGGTGCTGGCTCTTCTAGGCAGCGTCACTGTGAGCTACACTCGGGCACGTGCGGAAAGCCTGGGAGTGGATTGCAGGGTAGGAATAGCGAGCAGATTCGAGAGGATCTTTCTCATCTGCACGGGCCTCTACTTGGTTGGTGGGGGTATCTACCCGGACGCGCTGCCGTACGTGATCTACGTGATACTGGCCTTGACCATGTTCACTGTAGTCCAGCGCGTCGTGCACACGTACCGCCAGCTTAGAGAAAAAGAAAAACAGGGAGGCATCGTTGAGCGACAAAGTTAGGGTGGCGATCATAGGGGTAGGCAACTGCGCCTCTTCGTTCGTCCAAGGCGTGCAGTTCTACCGCGACGCCAAGGCGAAGGACTTCGTTCCCGGCCTGATGCACGTGAACCTGGGTGGATATCACATCTCCGACATCGAGTTCACCTGCGCCTTCGACATCGACAAGACCAAAGTGGGCAAAGACCTCTCCCAGGCTATCTGGGCTGGACAGAACTGCACCGTCAAATTCGCCGACGTCCCGGATATGGGCGTCAAGGTCTACCGGGGCATGACTCATGACGGCTTGGGCAAGTATCTCTCCAAGGTCATCGAGAAGGCTCCCGGGGAGACCGCGGACATCGTGGGCATCCTGAAAGAGACCAAGACCGACGTGGTGGTCAGCTACCTGCCCGTGGGCAGTGAGGATGCCACCAAATGGTACGTGGAGCAGATCCTGGAGGCCGGATGCGCCTTCGTGAACTGCATACCCGTCTTCATCGCCCGCGAGCCGTACTGGCAGAAGAGGTTCGAGGAGAAGGGTCTGCCGGTCATCGGCGACGACATCAAGTCGCAGGTGGGCGCAACTATCGTGCATCGAGTGCTGGCTCACCTGATGCGCGAGCGCGGTGTGCGTCTGGAGCGGACCTCACAGCTCAACGTCGGTGGCAACACCGACTTCCTCAACATGTTGGAGAGGGAGCGCCTGGAGAGCAAGAAGATCTCCAAGACCAACGCAGTCACCTCGCAACTCGACTACGACATGGGCGCCAAGAACGTCCATATCGGTCCTTCTGACTATGTCGAGTGGCTGGACGACCGCAAGTGGGCCTACATCCGCCTGGAAGGCCGCACCTTCGGCGACGTGCCCCTCAACATCGAGCTCAAGCTCGAAGTGGTGGACTCGCCCAACTCCGCGGGTATCGTCATCGACGCGGTGCGCTGCGCGAAACTGGCTCTGGACAAGGGCATCTCCGGTGCCTTGTTCGATCCATCCTCGTACTTCATGAAGTCGCCTCCGAAGCAGGTGAGCGACAGCGAAGCTCACGACAAGACCGAGGCCTTCATCAAGGCCAACGCCAAGGCGGACGCCAAGAAGTAAGTGGCTCCGTAGCTACACGGCACGACCGAGGCCCGGGAGGCGCCCCAAGAGGGCGGCCCCCGGGCCTCTTTCTTTGGCGCTTAGCGTCGGCGCCGCGTGTACACTGTTGGGTGCATGGCTAAGGGACTCTACATAGCCCTGGTGACACCGTTCTCTTGGAGCGTGCCCAGCGCAGTCAACCTGCATGTGGCAGGCCTGGCTCGCGAGCTCAGGCGCCGCGGTCATCTGCCCGTAGTGGTCGTGTCTTCAGATCATCACGATGACGAGCGCCGGCTGCGGGCCTTGTTCCATCGCTCCCGCGGGCAGGTCATCGGCTTGCTGGGTAAGTACCGCAGCGGCGAGGCGCCGGACCCGTTGCTCTTGCCCACGAGGGGCGCCGGACCGCTGGAGCGCGAGGCAGGCATCCCGGTGGTGCCGATGGGTTCGAGCTTCCCGGTGCGTCTTGGCGGCGGCGTAGCCAGCCTGGGTCTGCCTGTAGATGTCACCTCTCGCCTCGAGAAGTTCATGATGGGCGCGGAGTTCGACCTGGTACACGTGCACGAGCCCCTTGCTCCGTCACTGAGTTTCTCGGCCCTGCGCGAGGCGCGCAGTCCCGTGGTGGCGACCTTTCACCTGACCCCGGTCGCGGTGGCCGCGTACGAGCTGTGGCAGTCGACGCTCGAGCGCTTCTTTCTGCGGTTGGACGGCCGGGTGGTCACCTTCACGTCGGGTGTCGCCTTGCTGGAGGAGTTGTATCCGGGCGATTACCAGGTGATCCCCGCCGGCACCGATATGGGCGCGGGGCCTGCCGTCGAGAGCACAGGGCCGCAGATCTCGGCCCAGTTGCCCGGGCGCAGGTTCGCACTCTACGTGTACCGGGGTGACGGTAGGCGCTCGTACCGAGCTCTGGTGCGTTCGCTGCTAGAGGCCTTCCCCAGTGACGTGGACAAGGTGGTGGTCGCGGTCCACCGTCCCTCGGCTGCTCGCTGGGTGCCGCGGAGCGTGCCGCGCCGATTGGCCTCCAAGATCACCTTGGTGGGGTTCGAAAGATCCTCGGAGCTGGCGCCTGCATACCAGGCGGCGGCGGTCACCATACTCCCCTTCCTGGGTGGGGACTGGACCATGATGACCGCGGCCGAGGCCTCGGTGCAGGGATGCAGCATCGTGGGGCCGGACCTGCCCATGGTGCGGGACTGCGTGGGCACGGCCGCGGGCGAGGCCTACGGTGCCAGGGGCGCGGTCTTCTCGCCCACCGAGTCCGGCTCTGTGCGGAGGGCGGTCAGTGCGGCGCTGGCGACCGCCGCAGGTGGCGCGGACAGTGCTTCCTCGCAGGGTGCCGCTTCGGGCAGGGCGGCCGACGATGACTACGCCCGCTCGCAGACCATGGGCAGCGTGGCGGAGCGCCTCGAGCAGTTGTATGTGGACACGTTGTCCGTGACCAGCGCCAGAGGGGGCCTATCAGCCAAGACCCCCGTGGCAGGCCATTCGATGCACGTGCGCGGCATAGGCGAGCAGAGACTGAAGAAGAGACTCCGGCAGGCGGCATCGGCCGGTCTTGCTCGACCCGATTGGATCAGTGCCGACCTGCACATCCACTCCAACTACTCAAAGGATTGTGCCACCTCGGTCGAGACCATCCTGGAGACCGCACGGGAGATCGGTCTGGGCGCGATAGCCATCGCTGATCACAACGAGATCGAGGGCGCGTTCGCCGCCAAGGAGCTGAGCGGAGGCGACCCGTTCGTCATCGTGGCGGAGGAGGTCAAGACGGCGGAGGGTGAAGTCATCGGGCTCTTCTTGCAGAAGGCCATCCCGCCGGCCCTGAGCTTCGACGAGACTCTCTCGCTCATCAAGGAGCAGGGCGGTCTCGTGTACGTGCCGCATCCCTTCGATGCGCTGCGTACCACCCCGACCTACCGTACCCTGGTGGATAATCTGCACCGCATCGACGTCATCGAGATATACAACGCCAAGGTCGCGCTGTCGTCCTTCAACTTGAGCGCCGAGCGTTTCGCCGCCAAATACAATGTCGTGGCCGGCGCGGGCAGCGACGCGCACGTTCCGCAGGCTCTGGGCAGCGCCATCATACGCATGCCTAGGTTCGACGACCCGCAGTCGTTCATGGCGGCGCTGTGGGAGGCCGACATCATAGCCAAGCGCAAGAGTCTGCTATATCTACAGTCGCTCAAGTTGCTTCAGACCACCCTCGACAGGGTCCTTCCGGAGGACTAGACGAGACCGCATCAGAGTCGGCTTAGAAAGCCGCAGGAATTCCCTGTCTGCTGGCCAATATAGTCTCTGCCCTTAGAGGCCGTCCTGTCCCGCGAAACGAAAGCCGGTTCGAGCCAGACAGTGAAAGACTCTCCTCCTCTCGCCGAGGCAAACGAGATCTATCGCAAGCTCGAGGAGCGCGCGATCGCCGAGACCAACGATCTGAACCATCGGGTCGCTCACTGCCAGAACTGCGTGCGCGGAGACTACCTGCCCACCGTCGGCTCCGGCCATCCGCTGGCGGACATCTTCTTGCTCAAGCTGCGACCTCACTATCAGGAGGTCAACGAAGGCGTGGCCTTCTTCGGGCGGTCGGGCACGGCGATGCTTAAGAGCATGGAGCGCCTGGGCATCAACCCGCTGGTCGTGTATGGCACCAACCTGGTCAAATGCCATGATGTCGAGGACAGCGAGGGCAACAAGAACTGCCCGGTGTACTGGCTGGAGGAGTATCAGATCACCCAGCCGCGCATGATCGTGGTCATGGGCAGTCAGACACTGGACCTGCTCAATCGGAACCTGGTCGCCGGCATGAAAGAGCTGGCCTCCGAACCCGGTGTCCTGCAAGACTTCACGCCGTTCTGCAAGGCTCTCGTGACTCCGGACATCGACGAGTGTTTGGATGACGAGCAGGCCAAGGCAGCGTTCTGGAAGGCGTTCCGTAACCTGGGCGATTGGTTCCAGGACGAGCCGCCCTACTAGAAGCCGCGGTCCCGGAGACTAGTCCTCGTCGGTCGAGCCGGCCGGATCCGGCTGCCACCCTTCTTCGCGAACAAGCAAGGCCACGCACTCCACGTGCGGAGTGTGCGGGAACATGTCCACAGGCGTGACGTGGTGCAACCGGTAGCCGTACTCCTGGAACCTGGCTGCGTTTGGACCAAGAGTAGCCGGGTTGCAGGACACGTAGACGATCCTGGGCACTCCCAGTCTGCCTATCCGTGAGATCGCCTTGTTGCTCAAGCCGGACCGTGGCGGGTCCACGATGACCACGTCGGGCAGCCGCACTTCCGCAGGCAGTTCGATCAGCCCTTCCGCTACCTCGCGCAGCACTCTGGCAACGTCGCCCACCAAGAAGTGAGCGTTGGTGATCTCGTTCAGGCGGGCGTTCTCTCTCGCATCCTCGATCGCGTCTGAGAAGGCTTCTATGCCCAGTACGGCTTCGGCCCGGCCGGCGACCGCCAGCGCTAAGGAGCCGACGCCCGTGCATAGGTCCCAGATCACCGGGCGGGCGGTATCGGTGGGCGACACTGCCGTCTCGACCGCCAGGGCGTAGAGCCGGTCCGCCATCACGGTGTTGGTCTGAAAGAAGGCGTCCAGCGACACTTTGAGGGTCAAACCCGCCACCTTCTCGAACAGGAAGGGCCTGCCCCAGAGCGTGGTAGAAGGTAGGCCGGCGCTGAGCTCAGCCCGCCCGGCGTTGACTGCATGTGCGATGCCGACCAGCTGCGGGTGAGCGGCTCGTAGACGCTGGACGAGACCGTCCGCGTCCGGCAGGTCTTCCCCGGCCGTGACGAGGCTCACCAACAGCTCCCCACCGCCTTGCGCCGAGCGCGCCAGGAGGTGGCGCGCGAAGCCCTCGTGCGCGCGTGGGTCCCAGCCCGGAAGACCTTGCTCTCGCAGCCAGCCCTCCACGGTGGCGCGCACCCCCTCGATGCCCGCGTCCAGCAGGTGGCACTCTGTCAGCGGCAACACCTGGTCCCACCTGCCCGGGGGGCGGAAGCCGACTATCGCGCCGGCCTCAGTGGTGCCGATGGAGAAGTCCGCGCGGTTGCGGTAGCGCCAAGGTGACTCCATGCCCAGGATGGGTCGAAGCTCGAAGTCGTGCAGGCCGCCCAGGTGTTCCAGCGACTCTTGCACCTGGCTGGACTTGTACTTGAGCTGCACCGAGTAGTCGAGGTCCTGCCAGACGCAGCCTCCGCACCTTCCGAACATGGAGCAGCGAGCGGCCACGCGATCCGGAGAGGTCGCGACGAGTCTCTGCACTCGCGCCTCGGCATAGCGCTTCTTGTTCTTGGTTATGAGGGCTTCGACCACGTCCCCGGGCACCGCTCCTGTCACGAAGACCACGAAGTCATCGAGTCTAGCCACCCCTTTGCCTCCGAAGGCAAGGTTGGTGACCGACAATTCGACCGATTGGCCCTTCTGCAGCTTGGGGGTGGGGGAAGTCATGCAGGGAGTATACGCGGGGCAGGGCGGACGCGCGGCCGCCGGGCGTCAGTTGCGGGGCCGGGCGTCAGTTGCGGGGACGCATGTGGA
>CAVQZD010000011.1:0-40477 GCA_963718375.1 uncultured Actinomycetes bacterium
CGGTACTCATGGCCCCGTCGGTCGAGGCACGGCCCTCGGCTGAGACGGCGCCGCCGGAGTCCGGGGTCGCCGCGCGGAGCAAGAGAACGAAGCGCAAGACGACATCAGGACCGCCGGCAACCAAGGATGGCGAAGGATTCTGAGCCCTCAGTCGTTGGTGGAGCTTGTTCGATGCTGTTACAATCCCGACTGGCCCGGGCAACATGCCGTCCGGAACCCGGAACCTAGCAGGTAATGGAAAGAATTCGAGAGTTTCTCGGCAAGTGGGTGCGTCGGGCTTTCGTCCCGCTGTTGGCGGGCATGGAGCGCCTAGGCATCACCCCCAATCACATAACCGTAATCGCCTTCCTCATCAATCTGGGAGCGGCGGTTCTCGTTGGCTTTGGCTACTACATCTGGGCAGCCTCCGTCTTCATCGTGGCGAGTCTGCTCGATCTCGTGGATGGGTCCCTCGCTCGGCGGACGGGAAAGACCACGCCATTCGGCGGCTTTCTCGACTCCACCTTGGATAGATTGTCGGAGGGAGCGATCTTCGCCGCCATCGCGTACAGGCTGGCGACAGATCTGGAAGTGACCCTGCAGATGCGGGGTGTCAACGCGGCTCTGGTGGTGCTGGCTCTTCTAGGCAGCGTCACTGTGAGCTACACTCGGGCACGTGCGGAAAGCCTGGGAGTGGATTGCAGGGTAGGAATAGCGAGCAGATTCGAGAGGATCTTTCTCATCTGCACGGGCCTCTACTTGGTTGGTGGGGGTATCTACCCGGACGCGCTGCCGTACGTGATCTACGTGATACTGGCCTTGACCATGTTCACTGTAGTCCAGCGCGTCGTGCACACGTACCGCCAGCTTAGAGAAAAAGAAAAACAGGGAGGCATCGTTGAGCGACAAAGTTAGGGTGGCGATCATAGGGGTAGGCAACTGCGCCTCTTCGTTCGTCCAAGGCGTGCAGTTCTACCGCGACGCCAAGGCGAAGGACTTCGTTCCCGGCCTGATGCACGTGAACCTGGGTGGATATCACATCTCCGACATCGAGTTCACCTGCGCCTTCGACATCGACAAGACCAAAGTGGGCAAAGACCTCTCCCAGGCTATCTGGGCTGGACAGAACTGCACCGTCAAATTCGCCGACGTCCCGGATATGGGCGTCAAGGTCTACCGGGGCATGACTCATGACGGCTTGGGCAAGTATCTCTCCAAGGTCATCGAGAAGGCTCCCGGGGAGACCGCGGACATCGTGGGCATCCTGAAAGAGACCAAGACCGACGTGGTGGTCAGCTACCTGCCCGTGGGCAGTGAGGATGCCACCAAATGGTACGTGGAGCAGATCCTGGAGGCCGGATGCGCCTTCGTGAACTGCATACCCGTCTTCATCGCCCGCGAGCCGTACTGGCAGAAGAGGTTCGAGGAGAAGGGTCTGCCGGTCATCGGCGACGACATCAAGTCGCAGGTGGGCGCAACTATCGTGCATCGAGTGCTGGCTCACCTGATGCGCGAGCGCGGTGTGCGTCTGGAGCGGACCTCACAGCTCAACGTCGGTGGCAACACCGACTTCCTCAACATGTTGGAGAGGGAGCGCCTGGAGAGCAAGAAGATCTCCAAGACCAACGCAGTCACCTCGCAACTCGACTACGACATGGGCGCCAAGAACGTCCATATCGGTCCTTCTGACTATGTCGAGTGGCTGGACGACCGCAAGTGGGCCTACATCCGCCTGGAAGGCCGCACCTTCGGCGACGTGCCCCTCAACATCGAGCTCAAGCTCGAAGTGGTGGACTCGCCCAACTCCGCGGGTATCGTCATCGACGCGGTGCGCTGCGCGAAACTGGCTCTGGACAAGGGCATCTCCGGTGCCTTGTTCAATCCATCCTCGTACTTCATGAAGTCGCCTCCGAAGCAGGTGAGCGACAGCGAAGCTCACGACAAGACCGAGGCCTTCATCAAGGCCAACGCCAAGGCGGACGCCAAGAAGTAAGTGGCTCCGTAGCTACACGGCACGACCGAGGCCCGGGAGGCGCCCCAAGAGGGCGGCCCCCGGGCCTCTTTCTTTGGCGCTTAGCGTCGGCGCCGCGTGTACACTGTTGGGTGCATGGCTAAGGGACTCTACATAGCCCTGGTGACACCGTTCTCTTGGAGCGTGCCCAGCGCAGTCAACCTGCATGTGGCAGGCCTGGCTCGCGAGCTCAGGCGCCGCGGTCATCTGCCCGTAGTGGTCGTGTCTTCAGATCATCACGATGACGAGCGCCGGCTGCGGGCCTTGTTCCATCGCTCCCGCGGGCAGGTCATCGGCTTGCTGGGTAAGTACCGCAGCGGCGAGGCGCCGGACCCGTTGCTCTTGCCCACGAGGGGCGCCGGGCCGCTGGAGCGCGAGGCAGGCATCCCGGTGGTGCCGATGGGTTCGAGCTTCCCGGTGCGTCTTGGCGGCGGCGTAGCCAGCCTGGGTCTGCCTGTAGATGTCACCTCTCGCCTCAAGAAGTTCATGATGGGCGCCGAGTTCGACCTAGTACACGTGCACGAGCCCCTTGCTCCATCACTGAGTTTCTCGGCCCTGCGCGAGGCGCGCAGTCCCGTGGTGGCGACCTTTCACCTGACCCCGGTCGCGGTGGCCGCGTACGAGCTGTGGCAGTCGACGCTCGAGCGCTTCTTTCTGCGGTTGGACGGCCGGGTGGTCACCTTCACGTCGGGTGTCGCCTTGCTGGAGGAGTTGTATCCGGGCGACTACCAGGTGATCCCCGCCGGCACCGATATGGGCGCGGGGCCTGCCGTCGAGAATACAGGGCCTCAGATCTCGGCCCAGTTGCCCGGGCGCAGGTTCGCACTCTACGTGTACCGCGGTGACGGTAGGCGCTCGTACCGAGCTCTGGTGCGTGCGCTGCTAGAGGCCTTTCCCAGTGACGTAGACAAGGTGGTGGTCGCGGTCCACCGTCCCTCGGCTGCTCGTTGGGTGCCGCGGAGCGTGCCGCGCCGATTGGCCTCCAAGATCACCTTGGTGGGATTCGAAAGATCTTCGGAGCTGGCGCCCGCATACCAGGCGGCGGCGGTCACCATACTCCCCTTCCTGGGTGGGGACTGGACCATGATGACAGCGGCCGAGGCCTCGGTGCAGGGATGCAGCATCGTGGGGCCGGACCTGCCCATGGTGCGGGACTGCGTGGGCACGGCCGCGGGCGAGGCCTACGGTGCCAGGGGTGCGGTCTTCTCGCCCACCGAGTCCGGCTCTGTGCGGAGGGCGGTCACTGCGGCGCTGGCGACCGCCGCAGGTGGCGCGGACAGTGCTTCCTCGCAGGGTGCCGCTTCGGGCAGGGCGGCCGACGATGACTACGCCCGCTCGCAGACCATGGGCAGCGTGGCGGAGCGCCTCGAGCAGTTGTATGTGGACACTTTGTCCGTGACCAGCGCCAGAGGGGGCCTATCAGCCAAGACCCCCGTGGCAGGCCGTTCGATGCACGTGCGCGGCATAGGCGAGCAGAGACTGAAGAAGAGACTCCGGCAGGCGGCATCGGCCGGTCTTGCTCGACCCGATTGGATCAGTGCCGACCTGCACATCCACTCCAACTACTCAAAGGATTGTGCCACCTCGGTCGAGACCATCCTGGAGACCGCACGGGAGATCGGTCTGGGCGCGATAGCCATCGCTGATCACAACGAGATCGAGGGCGCGTTCGCCGCCAAGCAGCAGAGCGGAGGCGACCCGTTCGTCATCGTGGCTGAGGAGGTCAAGACGGCGGAGGGTGAAGTCATCGGGCTCTTCTTGCAGAAGGCCGTCCCGCCGGCCCTGAGCTTCGACGAGACTCTCTCGCTCATCAAGGAGCAGGGGGGCCTCGTGTACGTGCCGCACCCCTTCGATGCGCTGCGTACCACCCCGACCTACCGTACTCTGGTGGATAATCTGCACCGCATCGACGTCATCGAGATATACAACGCCAAGGTCGCGCTGTCGTCCTTCAACCTGAGCGCCGAGCGATTCGCCGCCAAATACAATGTCGTGGCCGGCGCGGGCAGCGACGCGCACGTTCCGCAGGCTCTGGGCAGCGCCATCATACGCATGCCCAGGTTCGACGATCCGCAGTCGTTCATGGCGGCGCTGTGGGAGGCCGACATCATAGCCAAGCGCAAGAGTCTGCTGTATCTGCAGTCCCTCAAATTGCTTCAGACCACCCTCGACAGGGTCCTCCCGGAGGACTAGACGAGACAGCATAAGAGTCGGCTTAGAAAGTCGCAGGAATTCCCCGTCTGCTGGCCAATATAGTCTCTGCCCTTAGAGGCCGTCCTGTCCCGCGAAACGAAAGCCGGTTCGAGCCAGACAGTGAAAGACTCTCCTCCTCTCGCCGAGGCAAACGAGATCTATCGCAAGCTCGAGGAGCGCGCGATCGCCGAGACCAACGATCTGAACCATCGGGTCGCTCACTGCCAGAACTGCGTGCGCGGAGACTACCTGCCCACCGTCGGCTCCGGCCATCCGCTGGCGGACATCTTCTTGCTCAAGCTGCGACCTCACTATCAGGAGGTCAACGAAGGCGTGGCCTTCTTCGGGCGGTCGGGCACGGCGATGCTTAAGAGCATGGAGCGCCTGGGCATCAACCCGCTGGTCGTGTATGGCACCAACCTAGTCAAATGCCATGATGTCGAGGACAGCGAGGGCAACAAGAACTGCCCGGTGTACTGGCTGGAGGAGTATCAGATCACCCAGCCGCGCATGATCGTGGTCATGGGCAGTCAGACACTGGACCTGCTCAATCGGAACCTGGTCGCCGGCATGAAAGAGCTGGCCTCCGAACCCGGTGTCCTGCAAGACTTCACGCCGTTCTGCAAGGCTCTCGTGACTCCGGACATCGACGAGTGTTTGGATGACGAGCAGGCCAAGGCAGCGTTCTGGAAGGCGTTCCGTAACCTGGGCGATTGGTTCCAGGACGAGCCGCCCTACTAGAAGCCGCGGTCCCGGAGACTAGTCCTCGTCGGTCGAGCCGGCCGGATCCGGCTGCCACCCTTCTTCGCGAACAAGCAAGGCCACGCACTCCACGTGCGGAGTGTGCGGGAACATGTCCACAGGCGTGACGTGGTGCAACCGGTAGCCGTACTCCTGGAACCTGGCTGCGTTTGGACCAAGAGTAGCCGGGTTGCAGGACACGTAGACGATCCTGGGCACTCCCAGTCTGCCTATCCGTGAGATCGCCTTGTTGCTCAAGCCGGACCGTGGCGGGTCCACGATGACCACGTCGGGCAGCCGCACTTCCACAGGCAGTTCGATCAGCCCTTCCGCTACCTCGCGCAGCACTCTGGCAACGTCGCCCACCAAGAAGTGAGCGTTGGTGATCTCGTTCAGGCGGGCGTTCTCTCTCGCATCCTCGATCGCGTCTGAGAAGGCTTCTATGCCCAATACGGCTTCGGCCCGGCCGGCGACCGCCAGCGCTAGGGAGCCGACGCCCGTGCACAGGTCCCAGATCACCGGGCGGGCGGTATCCGTGGGCGACACTGCCGTCTCGACCGCCAGGGCGTAGAGCCGGTCCGCCATCACGGTGTTGGTCTGGAAGAAGGCGTCCAGCGACACTTTGAGGGTCAACCCCGCCACCTTCTCGAACAGGAAGGGCCTGCCCCAGAGCGTGGTAGAAGGTAGGCCGGCGCTGAGCTCAGCCCGCCCGGCGTTGACTGCATGTGCGATGCCGACCAGCTGCGGGTGAGCGGCTCGTAGACGCTGGACGAGACCGTCCGCGTCCGGCAGGTCTTCCCCGGCCGTGACGAGGCTCACCAACAGCTCCCCACCGCCTTGCGCCGAGCGCGCCAGGAGGTGGCGCGCGAAGCCCTCGTGCGCGCGTGGGTCCCAGCCCGGAAGACCTTGCTCTCGCAGCCAGCCCTCCACGGTGGCGCGCACCCCCTCGATGCCCGCGTCCAGCAGGTGGCACTCTGTCAGCGGCAACACCTGGTCCCACCTGCCCGGGGGGCGGAAGCCGACTATCGCGCCGGCCTCAGTGGTGCCGATGGAGAAGTCCGCGCGGTTGCGGTAGCGCCAAGGTGACTCCATGCCCAGGATGGGTCGAAGCTCGAAGTCGTGTAGGCCGCCCAGGTGTTCCAGCGACTCCTGCACCTGGCTGGACTTGTACTTGAGCTGCACCGAGTAGTCGAGGTCTTGCCAGACGCAGCCTCCGCACCTTCCGAACATGGAGCAGCGTGCGGGCACCCGATCCGGAGAGGCCGTGACCAGTCTCTGCACGCGTGCCTCCGCGTAGCGCTTCTTATTCTTGGTGATGAGGGCTTCGACCACGTCCCCGGGGACCGCGCCTGTCACGAAGACCACGAAGTCATCGAGTCTAGCCACCCCTTTGCCTCCGAAGGCAAGGTTGGTGACCGACAATTCGACCGATTGGCCCTTCTGCAGCTTGGGGGTGGGGGAAGTCATGCAGGGAGTATACGCGGGGCAGGGCGGACGCGCGGCCGCCGGGCGTCAGTTGCGGGGCCGGGCGTCAGTTGCGGGGACGCATGTGGAGCCGGATGCTGGGCAGACTGCGGGGCCGCTTCAACTCGCCCGGGATCCGGTCTCCGGGGGTCGACGGACCACAGACTGGTTGAGCAGCGGGTGACGAGGGTGATCCGCTGGCCGCGATACCCGCCCGCTTGCCGGCCTCGCCGCGCTCTGCATAGACGCGGGTCAGCGCAGCCCCGAAGAGGATGATGTAGGCGGTGTAGTTGAGCCAGAGCATTATGACGATCAAAGAGCCAGCGGCTCCGAACCCCGAACCCGGAGCGGTCCTCCCCAGGTAGCGGCCGATGAGGTAGTTGCCCAACACGAAGAGCACGGCGGTCAAGGAAGCACCGCCGAGTATGTAGGTGAAGCGGACTCTGATGTTGGGTAGCACCCGGAAGATCAGGGCGAGAAAGAGCGCGGCCATGGCCAGAGCGATCAAGATCACGACGACCTGGAACAGCCAGCCAGGAAAGGTGAGCGTGCGCGACAGTCTGTCGGACAAGTTGCTCAGGGCGGTGCTGGCGGCCATCGAGGCAAGGAAGATGCCCGCGGCAGCTAGGACGATGCCCACATCGATGAGTTTCCCGAAGACATAGTTCTGCACCCTGCCCTTCCCTCGGCCCGTGACTCCCCATATGTCGTTGAGGGCTCCGCGAAGCGAGCCCACGATCCTGGTCGCCGCCCAAAGCAACAAGAGTCCGGCCAGCACCGTCGCTAGGGTCAGAGCGCCGCTAGTGTAGAAAGCCGCCAACATCGACTGGATGAAACGGGCCGTGTCCTCACCCAAGGCCACACTGAGCTGGTCGATGACCAGGCCCTCACTCGCGTCCTTGCCATAGATCATGGAGGCGATCGAGATGGCAATGACGAGCATCGGCGCCAGACTGAAGGCTCCGTAGTACGCAATCGACGAAGCCATCCTCCCGGGGTTGCAGCCCACCAAGGTGAACAGGGCGTCTTTCGGAGGCCCGAAGAGGCGCGCAAGGGGAGGCACAAGGGGGGCCAACAGCCGCTTCAACCCTCCAGTTCCCTTCCGTAGAAGGAGCCGCATGCGGTCTGGGGTAGTCTTCGCTTCCAGTACTGCCTCCCTCTAGTGTCGCTGGAATCGGTCGGTCTACCACACCCGAGCATATCACCCGCGATATATGCGAGCCCTATGGGCATCGACCCGCTCCCTTGCGCTTCCAAGGGCTGCCACCTATGCTCTCTATTGCATGGACGGCCAGGTCATACCCGACGACGCTCAGGACTCTGGTCCGGAGGCTGCGCTGCACGACAAGGTGCTGGCCATGAACTTCTTGGCTGAGGCGGGCCGGCAGTTGCTGGAGTCGAGCACATCGGTGAGTGAGGTCACTTACCGGCTGGTCGACCTACTTCCGGCGATCGGACTCGAGGGCTGTGCGGTGGACGCCGGCCTTCGCTCGGTGACACTGAGCTACTGGAAGCCGGGGCTGGTAGCACCCCTCACCATCATGCAGACCATCGGAGCCACCGAGCCCCGACTGGAGCGATTGACAGGGACCTTGTCGCTTCTGGAGCAGGTGGAACGCGGGGACCTCGGTGTGGAGGAGGCCTTTCACAGGCTAAGGGCTCAGAGGCGTACGGGGGGGATACGCCAGGCGCTGGGCCGAGCGGCCATACTCCTGTCGGTCGCCGGCTGGGTGCTGTTCTTGGTCGGTTTTGACTGGGTCACGATGCTCGTCGCGCTGGTGGGCACCCTGCTCACGTTCCCGGTCGACACGGTGATCAGGCGGCTGCGACTGCCTGTGATCGCGGCGACCCTCGTGGCGGCTGTCATCTTGGCGGCAGTCCCGAACATCGCTGCTGGCCTGGGGCTCACGTTCTCAGTGTCGGCGGCCGTTGTGGGGGGGCTGTTCATATACCTGCCGGGGCGCGCACTTGTCTCGGCGGTCACGGACGGTCTGTCCGGTGCTCCGGTCTCGTCCATCGCCCGCGCCTTCGAAGCTCTGATCACTACGGTGGCCTTGGCCTTCGGCGTGATCGTCGGCGGCCAGATCGGCGTAGGTCTGGGCGTCCAGCTCGATGTGAACAATTCGTGGGCACCCGTCTGGTTATCCTCGCTGGGTGCAGCTGTCGGCGTGCTGGGCTTGGCGCTGGCCTGGGGGATGCCCCGCATCAGGATGCTACCCGCGGTCGCCATCGGGACGCTCGGATGGGTGATCATCGCGCTTGCCGGTCGCCACGGTGAGGCCGCGAGTTGGGTGGCCTACTTCTTCGCGGCGGTGCTAGTGGGGCTCTTCGGAGTGACCGTCGCATATGTGCAGGGAGGGAGTGCCAGCGCTTACACAGGCGTGGCGATCCTTCCTCTCGTGCCGGGCTTTGTCTTCTACCAAGGCGTGTTGGCCCTCACAGAGGGAAGGACTGAAGCGGCGGCGACCTACCTGGGGAGGACGGTCGTCGTGGCTCTTTCCGTCGCCGCCGGTGTGACCATCGGCATCGCCCTGGGCAGGAATCTGCAGGCCGTGGGCAAGTGGGTCTCGGCAAGGCGGCGTAGCCGGAGTTCTGCCCACTAGAGCAGGACGGCCGAGTCGACCACTGTCCGCGAGTCAACTGGCCTCCATAGCGACGAGGGCGAGCGCTCCCTTGGAGCGCTCGCCCTCGAAACCGTACGGTCCGCCGGCCCGGTACGGCAGGTCGCCGTCCGTCGGCCGAGATCAGACTTGTCCTACAGCAGAGCCTTGGCCTTGAGGCTTTCGAACTCCTCGGCCGTGATGGCGCCCTTGTCCTTCAGCTCCTGCGCCTTGGCGATCTCTGCAGCAGCGGAATATCCTGCCGCCCGGCGCTGGGCCTCGACGGCCTCGTCCATCATCTGCTTGTCTTGCGCCGTCATCTTCGGGCGCGCGATCAGGTAGATCAGAGCGCCGAGGAACGGGACTATCATGATGAGAAGGAACCACCCGGCCTTGGCCCATCCGCCGATGTCATTCCTTCTGAAGATGTCCGCGAAGACGGTTATAAAGATCCAGATGTACATGAACCAGAAGAAGAAGACCAACATCGACCACATGACCTGCCCAAAATCCCACTCCATGACTTCCTCCAAGTTAGTTGCGCTACTTCGACTACATTCTGCCCGCAGGACCATCCCGCGCGTACCGCAAAAATGACATTAGTAATCAGTCTACCGCAATCGAGCCTGATGAAAACCGCGATTCCGCCCAGTCCTGGTACCTAGGTCAGGCGGTGAGAGTGGTCCAGTGTTTGAGGTTTCGGTATACCGACTCGGCTCCGATGAGCTCGGGGTCGTCCAACTCCCACTCCGCGGGATAGAAAAGGAAGGGTCGCGTCTGTTCTCCCCCCAGCCCGCCGTGGTTACCGATGAGCTCCTCGAAGGCAGCGTTCTCATCGGTCTCGGGCCAATAGGTGCTCATGACCAGGACGTCCGGGCAGTTGCTGAAGGAGTCGACACGACGGAGGTGCTGGGCTGCGTTCTGTCCGAAGGGAGTCAGCGGGTCCGTGCCCTCGACCTGGTCATCACGCAGATTGCGCCGCCCATCCCGACCTATGATCTCCGATCCTGCCGCGGTCGCGACCATCACGAAACCTATGCCGGGGTGCCCGGTGAGGGTCGTGATGAAGTCGGGATGGTCCCTCTCGATCTCCTCCAAAGTGACCCGATGCTTGGGCCCCGTGAACGAGATCAGACCTGAGTTGCCGGAGGCCATGACCACAAGGTCGGTGACCACCGTCGGAGGTACGTTCTGAGCCTGGAGTCTCCGGCGGATCGCCTTACCCAGTCGGCTGGCACCCAAGCCGGACTCCTGGACGGCCCCGTCCATAGTAGCCATATGCTCCCAGTCACTCTGGCCCTTCGAGACACCCGTTCCGGCGCTCTCCTTGGCGTACGTACTGGGCCCGCCCACCAGAGTGTCGGGGGAGACCGCCGTCTGAACAAGCTCTTCGAGGGTCGACCCGTATCTCTGCAAGAAAGTGGCCCCTTGGGTCTGACCGTGATCGGAGAGGACAACGAAGCGGTACTCGCGGGGAGAGACCTTGGCGATGGTCTCGAGACTGTGGAGCCGCGAGTCGATCTTGCGTAGGACCTCCAGAGTGTCGTGTCGATCCAGCCCAGAGTGGTGTGCCACCTCGTCGTAGCCCGCGAGTGTGCAGTAGCAGTAGGGCACTCCCAAGAGCATGTCGCCGATGACGCCGCTGAGACTGAGGTCGCGCAGGGCGACAGTCATACCCGCGCGCACGAGCGTGTACTTGAAGTGGCGCTCCAGTCTTGGTTGGACCTTGCGCCTGCGTTGGGCCCGCTTGGCGCTCGTCTCAAGCAGCATCTCCCAGAAGACGAGAAAGAGCGTGTGGGTGAAGCTCAAGGGAGACGCGAAGAAGGACCGATAGCTTTCGCTTCTCTCCTCTGCCGGCCGGCTTGCCACCAGCATGACTTCCTCGGCGTCGCCAGAGAACATGCTCGCCCGGGCAGCACCGTGCTCCGCCAAGAGGCCGTTCCCGTCGGAGAGGCTCCTTTCCAGGGGGACCAAAGTCAGCAAGCTGCTGGAGACCAGGATGCGGCCCTGCGATTTGTCGAACCAGCGGAACGCGGGGATCTCGCTGTTGTTCCCCTGCAGGATGCCTGCCTGCGAGGCGCTTGTCTGCGAGGAGAGGTCCGTCTCCCATGCGACCAGGCGATGCGAACCGGTGTCCAGCCACCTCTTCATGGTGGGAGTCTTGCCCACGGCCATCGCTCGCAAGAGAGCATCGTGGGAGAGGCCGTCGATCTCTACGAAGATCACGCCGGGCTTGCCGACGATACTGGGGTCTATTCGGCGCCGCTTGCGCCGCAGCGCGATCCGACGTAGCGTGCCGGCATCCTGGAACGAGAACACGCCGAGCAGCGCTCCCAACACAACAGTCGCGACCAACGCGTAGAGGATTGCCCAGCCGAAGTTGGCGATGCCGAGGCTGTCGGAGAACCAGTCGGCGATCTGGAATATGAGGCCGTTCACCACGATCGTGATGAGTCCCCCCGTGTAGACAGCGAGCTTGAAGAAGAAGCGTACGAAGAGGGGCCACACTATGAGGACGACCGTGAGCGTGACTACCGACGCGACGATGGCGGCGTCGAAGCCCTCCAAATACACCGCGGGGAGGAGGCGCGCGCTGACCCAGAGGGCTGCTGCCTGCAGCCCGATGATGGCGATGACCCGGCTGAGCCCGGCCAAGGTTCGCTTCCAGAGCTCTGTCCTTGCCCTGGTTTTGCGGGTATCAGGAGTCAATGAGGACCCGCAGATACCGGCAGCGCTCGTCTCGTCAACTTGCACCCGCCAAATGCCGTTCTTTCAACCCACCAAGAATACATTGGACAATCGTGGTGCGCTATTCTGTGGATAGGTCCCGGGGATTGATGCGGCAGATTGCCGGGTATCGTCTTCATCCGGGTGCCAGGGGAGCGCTTGGGTCTCCCCCGCTCTCGAAGGTGTTTGGACTTTCAGACCACAGGAGGCGGGCCATGAACGAGACGGGAGAATCTGGTCGCGAGCCGGAGGGCTCAGAGGCGCCTCCGGGGGAGGAAGCAGCGAGCACGGTGGGGGGAGAGACTGCGGCCGACGGCACGACGGTTGCATGGGAGTCGTCTGTTGTCGCCGAACCAGATCTCGCTGAAGACGCTGCAATGGATGACACGGCCGCGGCTGCCGCGATCGCCGGAGGCGAGGACGGCTCGGGAGAAGAAGAGCCCAAGAACAAGTGGAAGTGGTGGGCGCTGGTACTTCTCTTCATCTTTCTCGCCGGGGTCGTAGTCCTGCTGGTCCTTACCAGGAGCGACACTAGCGAAGTCCCCGATGTCAGGAATATGACGGTGGAGGACGCCACCGCATCCATAGAATCGGCCGGGCTCAAGTTGGGAGAAGTGGCATACAAGGTGCAGAAGGGGACGGATGCTGTGGCCGGCACGGTGGCCGAGCAATCCCCCGAAGCGGGTTCCCAGGTCGAACCGGAGAGCAAGGTCGATCTGCTGGTGTTCGCGCCGAATCAGATCCCGCTACCCAATGTGGTCGGCCAGACGGTCGATGACGCGACTGCGGCACTGGAGAATCTGAGTCTGGTAGTCACGACAGAAGAGGTAGACCGCGTTGGCGCCACAGCCGGGAACGTAGTGGCCCAGTCTCCCACGTCAGGCACGAAGGTCGACCCGGGTTCGACGGTCAAGCTGTCAGTGGCGATGGCGAGGACCGAAGCACCGGCTCCGGATGTTGTGGGTGCCACCCAACAAGCGGCGACCTCCCAATTGGAGTCCGCGGGCTTCGCGGTCGCCGTTGAGGAGGCCTACGACGCCCAGGTCGCCAAAGGCATAGTGATCAGCCAGCGACCGGCGGCCGGAGTCACCGCTGCGATAGGCGAAGTAGTGACGATAGTCGTCTCGCTGGGCCCAAGCCCCGAGGTCGCGGTGCCCAACGTGGTGGGACTGACAGAGACCGATGCAGCCACGCAGTTGAATAAACTCGGGCTGGAGCCGGTCCCCTCCCGTGCCTACAGCTCGTCCGTGCCCGCGGGTTCGGTCATCAGCCAGAACCCTGCCGCCGGAACGATCGCGCTGCAGGGGACCTTCGTCACCATTGTAGTCTCTCAGGGGCCTGAGCCTGCTTCCACCGCCACCGTCCCAAATGTGATGGGCAAATCAGAGGGCGAAGCTACCTCGTTGCTCCAGGGCGCCGGATACCAGGTGTCGACGACGCAGGTGTACAGCGACACAGTCACCATCGGCACAGTGGGCTGGCAGTCACCGGCCGCAGGCAGCATCACGGAGCCGGGGTCGACCGTAGCCATCATCGTGTCGGGGGGACCGCGTCCTGCTGAGTACGCGACGGTACCTGACGTCCGCAGCATGTCGCTCGAGGACGCCACACAGGCGCTTGAAGACGCGGGCCTGGTAGTGGAGAGCTATGAGGTGGCCACATCCTTGGCGCCGGCCGGTCAGGTGGCCGCGCAGTTGCCCGCGGCGGGGCAATCGGTGGCCCCCGGATCCACGGTCATCATCATCATCTCCCTGGGGGAGATGGCGATAACGCCTCACTAGAGGGGAGTAGCGGCCGGACACGAAGTCTGGCCGCCGAGCGCATGACAGACGGGGCGGCAGGAGTGACTCCTGCCGCCCCGTCTGGCTTGGAGGCGTCTCTTTGCCGAGGCGTTCGGACCTCTGCCGCTAGTCGACAGTCCGTCCTCCTCCATCGCCCGCTCCTCGTATTGTTGGCGCGGCCTCTCCGCTGGATCCTAGCCCACTGGCCTGCTCTAAGTACCAGGACCTCGACCTGAGGAGCCAGTGTCTTCTGCGTGGCGGACGAACGCCTGGGGAGGGTCGAGAAGGTAGTGCCCGTGACTGCGCGCGGCCCCCATGGGCAGTAGGGTGCCCCAGTGTATGGGTATCGCGATTCGGGGTCCCAGCATCTCCAGGGCTCTCGCGGCGGTCTCGGGAGAGAGGTGGTCGTCCCTGAGGCGCAGTCCCCACCCCCAGATAGGCAGCAGAGCCAAGTCCAGAGCCCCCGGCGAGCTCCGCCAGCTCGGGGAACAGACCGGTGTCACCGGCGAAGTAGACCTTCTGCGAGCCCTGGATCGAGTAGCCGAGAGCCTCCGAGGGCTTGTTCCACGGGAATCGGCGACCTTCGTGCATGGCGGGTGTGGCCGTGATCTGGAGCGAGCCGAGTCTCACGGAATCCCCCGGGGTCATCTCCCGGATCTCGCGGAAGTGCTTGCCTCGCAGAAGGGCCCGGACGCCCACCGGAGCTATCACAGTCGTCTCTGGCGACAGCATGTTCAAGGAGACTATGTCCGTGTGGTCGAGGTGGAAGTGCGAGAGAAGGACTGCGTCGAGGTCCTCGGTCGCGTCGGCGCCCGGCAAAGGACCGTGGCGCAGTAGCACTCCCACTCTGGTGCGTAGGACCGGGTCGGTCAGCAGGCGAGTGCCGTCCATGTCTATGAGCGTGGTGGCGTGTCCCAAAAAGGTGACCACCAGGTCGCCCGGTGCCGCCCTGGGGGCCTCGGTCGCGGGCGTGGTCTCGGTGGTCGTCTGTTCCCTGGATTCATGCATGTGTGGCCATTCTTGCACAGCGCCCGATGAGAGGCGAAGCCCGGATACACGGTGATACACTGAGGGCGTTCTGCTCAGCATGCGAAAGGGGTGGCTATGAACGGAAAGTGGACGGGTTGGGTCGTGTTCGGGTCGGTCCTCATGATGATCGTCGGTGTGTTCAAAGCGATCACCGGCCTTATCGGCTTGTTCAATGACGAATGGCTTCTCCTGGGCTACAACGGCTACATGCTGGTGGACATCACCTGGCTGGCCGTCTGGTGGTTGGCTGTCGGCCTGCTGCTCGTCTTCGGCGGGATGGCTGCCCTCAATGGTAAGACGTGGGGACTCGCGACGGGTGTTGTCGCCGCCGGTCTTGCGGCAATATCGGAGTTCTTCATGATCCCGGTCTACCCGCTCTGGTCGATACTGATGATCACGTTGTACGTGATCACTCTGGTCGCCTTCTTGCATGCCAGGCCCGCCGCCAAGGGCTGACGTCGAGTTGGGTTGTCGACCTTGCGGCAGAGCCGCGAGTACTGATACGAAGAACACCAAGGGCGGCCGTGAGGCCGCCCTTGGTGTCAGTACTGTCTCGGGGCCGTGTGGCCCCCGCCGCGTACAGTTCTACTTCGCGTACTGCTGTTGGCCCTTGTAGGCTCCACCGGAGTAGCTGGCGAGGTCGAGCACGATACCGAGCGAGATGAGCACCCAGTCCCAGCCGACCAAGTCCGCGCCACCGATGAACGCGAACAAGTAGAAGATGGCCGTCCACGGTGCGAACAGTATGCCTACGATGAGCCAGAACACGTGGGGAAAGGCGTCACGCACGAAGGTGGCATCGAATATCCACCAAAGCAGGATCGCCAGACGGGGCCCCGCCAGGGCCATTACTGAAGCAATGCAGCACATACGCTCCTCCTATCGATTACGGACCTTGCGTCGCACCTACAAGTCGGATCTACGCGCCGGTATCAGCGTCGGCATCAGTACCGGACTTCTTTGACCCCCTTCTGTTGCGTTTCTTCTTCTCCTTCGGGGGCTTCTCAGCCCCTGTCAGCACCGCTGAGACGGGTTGCGTGGTCGGGTAGAAGTTCAGGAAGAGGTGCTTGACCATCAAGGTCATGGGGACCGAGATGAGGGCTCCGATCGGGCCGAGTACCCAGGCCCAGACGAATAGCGAAAGGAAGACGGTCAAGGTGCTGAGACCCACGTTCTTGGCCATGATCCTCGGGGCGAAGATATTGTCGATGATGGTGTTCATGACGATGACTATGATTACCATCAGGGCCGCCCTGCTGAAACCAAATTCCAGAAAAGTCACGATGAATGGTGGGATGACCGACAGGATGAAGCCGATATTGGGCACAAAACTGAGGACAAAGAAGAGTAGGCCCCAGAGCAGAGCGAAGTCAGTCCCGAAGACGTAGTAGACGACGGTCACTATCACGGCCGCAAGAGCGCTCAGCCAGGCCTTAGTAAAGAGGAAGGACCGGGTGACGTCCGAGAAGTCTGCCAGAGCCTTCGCAACGTAACTCTGTCTACTAGTGGCGCCGAACAACTTCTTGGGGAAGGAGTAGACCTCGGCGATCATGAACACCACGATCAGCAACATGAGGACTACACTGGTCATCGTATTGACCAGGCTTCCGACGAATCCGGTCAGGCAGTCGAACACCTTCGGGGGACTGACGGCGCTTTCCGTCACCCCAGTGACGTCGATGCCCTGTTCGGCGAACCAAGCGGTCGCGTCGTCGGTCATCTCCTGCAGATTCTGCTGGTAGACGGGCAGCTTCTCGTCGAGTTGTCCCAGGGAATTGACGAAGACAAAGATGAAGAGCACGATCGCGATTACCATGGCGGCGACCATGATGGTGACCGTCGCCCAGGCGGGCACACCCTTCCGCCGCAGGTAGTGTAGTACGGGGCTGACGCCCATGACTAGGAACATAGAGAGGAAGATGGGGTTCAGTACGCTTCGCGCATAGCGCATCGAGATCAGTATGACGGATGCGCTCGCTATGGCCACCAGCAGGCCGGTCGGGGTGCCAACGATGCCGCCGTAGCGTCCGATCACACCACCTTGTTGACCGGGCTGGTTCCTCATCAGACGAGGGGGTGTCTACTTCGTTGTCGGCCATGCCTTGACTCTCTTCGCGTCGTACGACTTTCCGCAGCACACGAGAACAACTGAGGGCTGCGAAGCCCCAGTGCCTCCACACCCCTTGTTACCACAGAGCTCCGTGCTAAGCAAACGATCGCCACCTGGCCCAAACAGCGGAGTCTGAGCCTGTGGACACGCGGCTGTGCCGAGGGGGTTTGCGTTTGTCTCTAGCCGTGGTATGAGGAGTGAAAGAAACGCACGCTCATCGCGTGCGGAGATGCGATATGGTGGACATACTGGCAACAGAGTCCAAACTGACGCGCAAGGAGGGAGTATGGAAGATGTAGGCCGTTCTTGGGGGTGGGCGCTCGGATTCGGGTTCCTCACTCTGGTATTGGGGATCCTGGTAATGGTATGGCCCCAAGAGACTCTCAAGATCATAACCATCCTGTTCGGCATTCAGCTTCTCGTCACCGGTGTGTACAGCATCTTCAAGGGGTTCGGTCACGGCCAAGAGCATAGAGCCATGGCCTTCGTGCTGGGGCTACTTGCTCTCGTCGTAGGCATCGTCGTGCTCAAGAACGTGATAGCCACCATCGGTGTGCTGACGATCATTCTGGGCATCTACTGGATAGTGTTCGGCGTCGTCGAGTTCATCGTGGCGGTCAGTGACTCCACCTATCCCTCGCGCGGATGGGCGATCTTCTTGTCCCTTCTCTCGGTCGTCGCCGGTATCGTGATACTGGTATGGCCGATCGAGTCTGTCACCCTCCTGGCCTGGGTGGTCGGCATATGGCTCGCGATCC
This sequence comes from uncultured Actinomycetes bacterium, assembly GCA_963718375.1. Taxonomy (GTDB): domain Bacteria; phylum Actinomycetota; class Thermoleophilia; order RBG-16-64-13; family RBG-16-64-13; genus RBG-16-64-13. The sequence goes on from CAVQZD010000011.1 coordinate 17,394, forward strand.
TGGGTGTTCTAGAGATCGTGATGGCGTTCATGATCAAGAGTGAGATGAAGAAGGAGCTGAAGGCCGCCTAAGGCTTGGCGGTCTTCATGGTAAAGAAATGAGCAAGCGTCAGGCGGCTCCAGAAGTCGAGGATCTCTCAGGACTCCGAGAGGAGTCCGTGGCCAACGCCGAGGAGGGATCGCCAGGCCCCGGGGGCCGCCTGACGCCCGCTGCAAAGTCCCGGACCTGGAGACGCACCCTAGCCTGGATCTTCCTGGTCCTGGGGTGCATCATCCTTCCCCTGGCCATCATGGGTGCTTGGGTTCGCGGCACCATCTTCGACACAAACGGGTTCGAGAGCACCTTGGGTCCTCTGGCCTCGGAGCCTGCCGTACAGAGGGTGGTCTCCGACGTCCTCACGGAGCGGGTGAGCGGTGCTCTGGCACTGGAAGACCGGCTCCAAGAGAGGTTGCCTGAAGGACTCGGCTTCATCGCTCCTGCGGTCAGTGACCGGGTGGACGATTGGATCCACGGCCAAGTGGAGGACATAGTCGCGTCAGACCAGTTCGCCACAGTCTGGAGCAAGGCGCTGATCTTCGCCCACACGACTCTCTCGGAATTTCTCCGTGGCGAGAGCAGGGTATCGCTGGGACCGGATGGCACTGTCCAGCTAGACCTCTCGTCGGTGACCGAGCGCATCGTCACCCGACTGGAACAGGCAGGGGTATCCTTGCCCGAGAACGCACCGTCCGTTCTCATAGACGGCCAGGTACCCTTGGTACAGGTGGAGGGGCTCGACAAGCTCTCCAGCCTCCTGACCACGCTGAATCGTCTGTTCATCCTGCTGCCGATCTTGGCCGTGTTGTTGCTGGCAGGCTCGGTCGCCGTGGTCGATACACGCCTGCGCGCGGTGGCCAGATTAGGTTCGGGCATCATGATCAGCATGGCCGTGTTGATCGTCATCTTGGCGCTGGCTCGGCTGGGACTGATCAACCACATCAAGCAGGCAGGGTACGACGGTGAGGCCGCCCAGGCGATCTGGGGCAGGCTCACGATAGCTATGCGGGGTGCGGCTTGGGGGATGTTCCTACTCGGTCTGATCCTACTCATGTGTCCGAGGATTCTGCGCGCGCTGCGGAGCGAGCGCTTCTCCGAGTCCGCGGGGCGCGCGGCCGGAGCTGGGTGGGTGGTCAGCAAGCCGGTCGCTTGGCTCGCAGCTCACCGGACTGCGGTCGCTTCGCTGGTGCTAATCGCGGCGTTCTTGGTCATGGCGTTCTGGACCGGCGTGGGATGGGTCTCTGTGCTCGTGGTCTTCTTGATCACCGCAATACTCGAAGTGGCGGTGCTCTTCGCGGCCAAAGCGCACGACCTTTCGGTCAAGGCTGCTGCATCCGAGCTGGAAGCGGCGCCCGCCAAGAAAGAGGCGCCCGCGACTGAAGTTGCGGTTGCGCCTAAAGCTGCGCCTGCGAAGAAGGCCACGCCTGCGAAGAAAGCTGCGCCGGCGAAGAAGGCCACGCCTACGACGACCTCGAAGGCAGGCACTAAGTCCTCGAAGTCCTAGTCCGCTCGTATCGCCGCCATGGCGGCGGGCATCCCCACTCCTGCGCTATGTGGCCGGCGGGTCCGGCGGCCACTTGAGCGGACGAGCACCATAGGCCGGGTCGCACCCTTGCTGGGCCAGGTAGTTCTTGGCGTACTCGGTCAACTCCAGACGGATGTCGTCTTCAGTGAGTCACAGCGGGGATCACCCCTGATTCACCCGGGGGTGTCAGGGCGAAGTGGTAGTGGTCGCCGGCGCGCTGGTGGTGGTCGTGGCAGGCGGCGGCGCGAGAGTTGTAGTGGTGCTGGGCGGCCTGAGCGTTGTAGTGGTGCTGGGCAGCTCCGTCGAAACGGGGTACGCACCGGCCGTGTAGGCACTCACGAACAGCCGGTCGTACTGCGCGGGTATGTTGGGAACCGCGAACTCTCTGGACGGATACTCTCTGTCGGCTGTGTACATGAACTTGTTCCACATCATCGCCGGGAAACTGCCTCCAGTGACTCTGACCCCGTGCACGTTGGTCATAGGCACTTGCGCGTCCGGATCTCCCATCCACACCGCGGTGGATAGATTGGGCGTGTAGCCCACGAACCAAGCGTCGGTCCAGTCTGAGGTGGTGCCGGTCTTGCCGGCCGCGGGTCGGCCGATAGCCGCTCTCGTGCCGGTGCCCCCCTGGACGTTGCCCACAAGCACCCGAGTAGCGTCATAGGCGACGCCCGGCGACAAGGCCTGAGTCGTCTGGGGCTTGGCTTCCCATATGATGGCGCCGTTGGCATCCCGTATGCGCAGGATGATAGTCGGCTCGATGTGCACGCCCCCATTGGCGAGGGTAGCGTACGCCGATGCCATCTCGAGCGGAGACACGCCGTACGTGAGACCACCCAGCGCGATGGCGGGGTTCATGTTGAGCTCAGAGGTGATGCCCATGCGATGGGCCACGTCGACTATGCGGGGTACGCCCACGTCCAGTGCCAACTGGGCGTACACGGTGTTGTCGCTTCGCAGCGTCGCTTGATAGAGGGTGGAAGGACCGTAGTAGTCGCCTCCATAAGTCTGGACGTCCCAGGGCTCAGGGGCGCCGGGGTAGTCGAGCTTGACGTGCGCCGAGCTGTAATAGGCATTCCAGGGGTCGATGCCCATCTCGATGGCCGCCACCAGGACAAAGGGCTTGAAAGCAGATCCAGGCTGACGTCTGCCTTGCGACGCAAGATTGAACTTAGAGGTGTCGTAATCGTTGCCTCCCACCATGGCCACGATGTGTCCGGTGCTTGGCTCTATGCTCACGAGCGCGGCGGCTGGGTCGTTATCGCGGTTCAAAGTGGAGGATATGGCCTCCTCGGCCAATCTCTGGAAGGCAGGGTTTATAGTGGTCTCGACCCGCAGTCCGCCCTTGAACACGCGCTCGGCGCCGTACATGTCGATGAGCTGCTTGCGCACATATGCCACGACGTAAGGCTCCTGCACCTGAACGTACGGTGAGTAAGGGGCTAGGGTCAAAGGCTCGGTCATGGCCTGCTGATATTCCGTGACCGTGATATAGCCGAGTTCCTGCATCTTCTGCAGCACGACGTCACGACGCTCCAGTGCCAGATCGGGGTGGCGCCGCGGCGAGTACCCATTGGGACGCTGGGGTAGTCCGGCCAGGAGAGCCGCCTCAGCTATGGTCAGCTCCTTCGGCTCCTTGTTGAAATATGTCCTGGAGGCAGCCTCGACGCCGTACGCCGTGGAGCCGAAATACACCGTGTTCAAGTACATGTCCAGGATCTCGTTCTTGGAGTACTTGTGTTCCAACTGAAGCGCCAGCATCATCTCGTTGAACTTGCGAGTGAGGGTCATCTCCCTGCGGTTGAGGTAGATGTTGCCGACCAGTTGCATAGTGATCGTGGAGAAGCCCTGGGAGATCTCTTGGCTTTGCAGGTTGGCCGCCACGGCACGGAAGATGCCTTCTGCGTCCACGCCGGCATGCTCATAGAAGCGTTCGTCCTCGATGGCAACGACCGCATAGCGCAAAATATCGGGAATCTGGTCGCTCTTTATCACTGTACGGTTCTGCTCATCATGCAGATAGGCGAGCAGAGTGCCGTCGGCGGCATGGATCTCGGTGGTCTGGGCCAGATTGATGCTGGCCTGCGCCTCGAGCGAAGGGGCCGATTCGCTGACGGCGTCTACCGTCTTCGCGCCGAGAAGGAACACGCCGGCCATGGTCGCCGCCACGATAAGGGGCACTATGATGACGACGGCGAGAATGAACCTCGTGCGTCGCCGGGAGCGCGCCCGGGCGCGCCGCCTGCGGGTATTGCGTCTCTCGCGACCGACTTTCACATGTCCTCCGGGTGTTCGACCAGTCATAGCCCAAGCTTCGCCGTTGGTGAGACGGACTGAAACCACAGACGTATTGTACGCCCGGTGCGTTTCCTCCTGCCTATGGAAGTATGTGTCAGACTTGACAACCACCGACTCAGATTTTATAATGCCCGCATAGTAACCCTCGTATGAGGGGATATAGCACCTACTGAAATAGGCGAGTAACAAGCTTTGGAGGAAGATCAATGGGCAAGATAATCGGCATCGACTTGGGCACGACCAACTCTGCCATGGCCGTGTTGGAGGGAGGCGAGCCGACCATCATCCCCAACGCGGAAGGCGGTCGGACGACCCCTTCGGTCGTAGCGTTCACCAAGACCGGCGAGCAACTCGTCGGCACAGTGGCCAAGCGGCAGGCAGTCACCAACCCTGAGAACACGGTCTTCTCTATCAAACGCTTCATGGGGCGCAAGTTCTCGAGCGTCAGCGAAGAGATGAAGATCGTCCCTTATAAGGTGGAGGAAGGGCCTAACAGTGACGTGAGGGTCAAGGTCAAAGACGGGCAGTTCTCGCCGCCTGAGATCTCGGCCAAGATCCTGCAAAAACTCAAGCGGGACGCCGAGGCGTTTCTGGGGACCGAAGTGACCGAAGCGGTGATAACTGTGCCGGCGTACTTCGACGATGCTCAGCGCCAGGCGACCAAAGACGCGGGCACCATCGCGGGGCTCGAGGTGAAGCGCATCGTCAATGAGCCGACCGCTGCTGCGTTGGCCTACGGTCTCGACAAGGAGCACGAGCAGACCATCCTGGTCTTCGACTTGGGCGGTGGCACCTTTGACGTCTCCATCTTGGAGCTGGGCGAAGGCGTGTTCGAGGTCAAGTCCACCAACGGCGACACCCATCTGGGTGGCGACAATTTCGACAAGGCCATCCTGGACTGGATAGTCGAGCAGTTTCGCAAAGAGAAGGGCGTGGACCTGAGCAAGGACCGCCAGGCCCTGCAGCGTCTGTATGAGGCGGCCGAGAAGGCCAAGGTCGAGCTCTCCTCGATGATGGAGACCACCATCAACCAGCCGTTCATCACCATGGATCAGAGCGGCCCCTTGCACCTGGAGATGACGCTCACGCGGGCCAAGCTCGAAGAGCTCACACGCGACCTGCTGGATCGCGTGGTGGCTCCCACCAAGCAGGCAATGGGCGACGCCAACCTCAAGAACGGTGACATCGACCAGGTGATCCTGGTAGGTGGCATGACCCGAATGCCGGCGGTGGTAGAGAAGGTCCGCGAGCTCACCGGCAAGGAGCCGCACAAGGGCATCAATCCGGACGAGGTAGTGGCGCTAGGCGCGGCCATCCAGGGCGGTGTGCTGTCTGGAGAGGTCAAGGACATCATCCTTTTGGACGTGACCCCGCTTTCGCTGGGTATCGAGACCAAGGGGGGAGTGTTCACGCGTCTCATCGACCGCAACACCACCATCCCCACCCGCAAGAGCGAGATCTTCTCGACGGCCGACGACAATCAGCCATCGGTGGAGATCCACGTGCTGCAGGGTGAACGCGACATGGCGGCCTACAACAAGACGCTTGGCAAGTTCCAGTTGACAGGTATCCCGCCGGCACCGCGGGGTATCCCGCAGATCGAGGTGGGCTTCGACATCGACGCCAACGGCATCGTGCATGTGACGGCCAAAGACCTTGCGACCGGCAATGAGCAGAAGATAGAGATCAAGAGCTCCAGCGGTCTGGGTGACGACGAGATCAAGAAGATGGTCCAGGACGCCGAGGTGAACGCTGAAGACGACAAGAAGAAGAAAGAGGTAATCGACGCCAAGAACCAGGCAGAGGCTATGGTGCACTCCACGCGAAGGTCGCTGAAGGAGTTCGGCGACAAGGTGGATGGCTCCACCCGCGGTGACATAGAGAACGCGATGAGCGACCTAGAAGAGGCGACAAAGGGCGACAACCTCGACCTGATCAAGAGCAGGACTGAGAAGTTGCAGGAGGCGGCCTACAAGCTCTCCGAGGCGGCCTATCAGGCGGCTCAGGGTCAGCAGGGCGGCACAAGCGGCGGTACCGACGGCGGCGCTAGCAGCGCCGGCGACGGCACGGCCGAAGACGAGGTGGTCGAAGAGGCCGACTTCGAGGTCATAGACGAAGACAACAAGTAGTAGTACGACCGGCCGCCGGGGTGGCGGCCGGGCCGCGGGCCCAGAAGAGCGGGGCAGCGGCAAGAAAAGGAGTTAGGAGTATGACACTGGTAAGGTGGGAGCCCTTCCGCGAGCTGACAGCTCTGCAGACGGAGGTCAACAGGCTGTTCTCCCGTGCGGGCAACGGTGACATGGCGGAGCGTCAGTCATGGAGCCCCTCGGTGGATGTGATAGAGACCGACGACGCCATCAAGCTCAAGGCCGAACTGGCGGGTATGGAGCCCAAGGACATCAGTATCGAGGTCCAAGACAACGTCCTGACGGTGAGTGGCGAGCGCCGCTTCGAAGAAGAGGTCAAAGAAGACAAGTACTATCGCATCGAGCGCCGCTACGGTTCGTTCAGCCGCTCTATCGCCCTGCCGCAGACGGCGGACGAAGAGAAGATCGAGGCCAAGTACGACAACGGCGTGCTCGCGGTGACGGTACCCAAGACAGAGATAGCCAAGCCGAAGAAGATCGCCGTAGCTATAGGCGACTCCAAGGCGAAGCGGTAGGCTCGCCCAGCTGAGCGCGGCGAGGTGAGCTCAAGGAGACGAGAGTAGAGGACCATGACGAGCGGTAAGACGAACATCCCCATAGACGGTGGACCCCAGGCGGAGTACCCGACCGCCCCGAAAACGGCAGAGGCGGACGTGACAGATGCGGACGGGGCGGCTCTCGCCGTAGACTGCGAGGCGGTGGCCCGGGAACGGGACGAGCTGGTCGACGCGCTGCTGCGCCTGCGCGCGGAGTTCGACAACTATCGAAGGCGCTCCTCGAAGGAGCTCGTGGACGCAAGGTCGTGTGCGCAGGGCGATCTGCTGAGCGACCTGTTGCCCGTGCTGGACAACCTTGAGCGTGCGCTCGATGCCGCCGAGCACCACGAAGAAGGCAAGGTGCTGCAGGGGGTGCGGATGACCCGTGACCTGTTCGTGGGCCTGCTGGCCCGCGCGGGTGTTGAAGAGATACCGGGCGTGGGCACTGCCTTCGATCCGCAAGTGCACGATGCGATAGTGCATCAGCCCTCAGAGGACGAAGAGGGCGTGGTGACGGCCGTGCTCGAACGTGGGTACCGACAAGGGGAGCAGATACTGCGCCCGGCCCGCGTGGCGGTCTCGGCCGGCAAGTGTGAGACGCCGGTGGCGGAGTAGGGACGGCGCGCGATGGCCGCGAGTCCCCGCGACTACTACGAGATCCTCGGGGTGTCCAAGACCGCCTCGCAGGACGAGATCAAGAAGGCTTACCGCAAGCTCGCGCGCAAGTACCATCCTGACGCGAATCCCGACGATCCCAAAGCCGAAGAGAAGTTCAAAGAGGTCTCGAGCGCCTATGAGGTCCTGAGCGATCCCCAGAAGCGCGAGATCTTCGATGCCGGGCCTTCGATGTTCGGGCAAGGTGCTCCGGGAGCAGGTGGCTTCCGCGGTCAGCCCGGCGGCCAGACCATGGGCGGCGACTGGTCTGATCTGTTTGGCAGTCTGTTCGGTGGCGGCGGCGGCGGCGGTAGCTTCGGCGGCGGCCGTGCCCAGCAGCGCGGTACCCGGGGCAACGACGTGAGCGTGGCAGTCAAGATATCCTTTGAAGACGCCCTGAAGGGGGTAACTACCAAGGTCAGCGTCCCGCTCACCGTCAGGTGCGACACCTGCGGTGGCAGCGGAGCGGAGCCGGGCACGTCGGCGACGACTTGTCCCCAGTGCAAGGGGCGCGGGGTCGTGAGCCAGAGCCAGGGCTTCTTCGCCATGAGCCAGCCCTGCCCCCGATGCCGCGGGGCTGGGAGCGTTGTGGAACATCCGTGCAAGACCTGCTCGGGCACAGGCCGCGCTCGGTCACTCAAGAATTTCACCGTGCCCTTGCCGGCGGGCGTGAAGGACGGCACCAAGATCCGGCTCAAGGGCAAGGGCGAGCCCGGCACCGGCGGCGGACCCTCGGGGGATATCTTCGTGCTGGTCCAGGTAGCGGCCAGTCCGGTCTTTGAGCGCAGGGGCGCGGACTTGCTGATCGAGGTCCCCGTGACCATGGTCGAGGCGGCCTTGGGCGCCGCCGTCAAGGTGCCCACGCCGGACGGGAGCGTATCCCTCAAGGTGCCCAGCGGAACTCAAGACGGCAGACAGCTGAAGCTCAAGGGTAAAGGTGCTCCCAAGGTCGGAGCCTCAGGCAAGGGCGACCTCATCGCGCGCATCAAGGTGCTCACTCCCGATAATCTGAACGGCGCGCAGAAGGACCTGCTGAAGAAGTTCGGCGACGCGCGCAAAGAGGATCCGCGTTCCGGACGGACGGGGTGGAAGGCGTGAACCGGTTCGCGTTAGACGAGATCACTGCCGTAGGAGCAAGACATGCCGCTTGAAGACAAGATGAGGCCGGTCTTCATGATCTCCGTGGCGGCTGAGCTCGCGGAAATGCATCCGCAGACGCTGCGTATGTACGAGAGGCGCGGACTCATAACCCCGCAGCGCTCCTCGAAGAGCACGCGGCTCTACTCCATGGAAGACGTGGAGCGGCTGCAACGCATCCAGCAGTTGGTCTGCGAATCCGGGCTCAACCTCGCCGGCGTGGAGCGGGTGCTCGAGATGGAAGAGCGGATGATCGCCCTCCAGCAGAGGCTGGAGAGGCTGCAGGAAGACATGGACCGGCTCGCGGCCCAAGCTCGTGAAGAGCTAGAGGCGGTGCACCGTAGCTACCGCAGGGAGTTGGTGTTGTTCGACGCGCCCGGCGAGATCACCGTGGTAGCCAGGAAGCGGCGGCGGTGAGCTGCTGCCCGGCTTCTTTCTCGTCGTCGCCCGGCTGGCACTCTCTACCATGGAGTGCCAATTGTGGCTGGATTTGCGCCCGATCTGGGGTATAATCCTGCCTCGTAGGATCTGGAGGTAAAGAAGCTGTGCCTACTTATGAATATCGTTGTCTAACGTGCGAGCATCAGTTCGAACGTTTTCAGCGGATGTCTGACGAACCGGTGAAAGTCTGCGAGAAATGCGGCGAGCCGGTTCAGCGTCTGCTGTTCCCTGTCGCTATCCAGTTCAAGGGTAGCGGGTTTTACACCACCGACTATGCCCGCAAGAACGGCAAGGGCTCGGTGGGCGCGCAGGCGAGCGGTAGCACGGACTCGGGGTCTTCCGCGCCGGCCTGTCCCAGTAGCTGCGATTCTTGCCCCAAGAGCGAATCCAGCGCGACGTCCAACGCCAAGAGCGACTGACCCATCGCGGACGCGGTGACCATGGCCGGCAGGGACTGCGCTCTGGTACCCCTGGGGTCCGCCTCTCCTCTTATCGTCCTCACCAACGACGACGGCGTGGGCTCGCCGGGGTTGACTGCGCTGAGGACCGCTCTCTCCGACCTGGGTGAGATCTGCATCGTGGCGCCCGACCAGAACCGGTCGGGCGCGGCTCGCAGTATCACCATGCACAGCCATCTCTGGGTCGAAGAGGTGCCGATGCCCGACGGCAGCATCGCCTACAGCACCGACGGCACCCCGGTGGACTGCGTCCGTATGGCGGCGCTGGGACTTCTGGATCGTGTACCGGACCTCATTGTGTCAGGCATCAATCTTGGGGAGAACCTCGGAGACGACATCACCTACTCAGGTACGGTGGCGGCCGCTTTTGAGGGCATCATGCTCGACATCCCGGCTATAGCCATCTCGGCGGAGGCCTACCATCCCGGCTACGACCTCACCGTGCCGGCGCGCCTGGCCAAGCTGCTGGTGTTCACGGCTCTCGACTGCGGCTTTCCCGCCAAGACGCTGATCAACGTGAACGTCCCCGACCGACCCTGGGAGGAACTGGCAGGGCTGCGACTCACCACTCTGGGCAAGCGCATCTACGGCGACAAGGTGGAGTATCGCGAGACCAAAGGCAACAGGCGCGGGTATCACATCTACAACGATGATCTCAGCTACCAGAAGGAACCGGGCACGGATTTCGAGGCCGTGGCCGAGGGGTTCGCGTCGGTCACCCCGCTGCATTTCGACCTGATGTCGCACGCAGCCCTGGACGAACTGCGGGAGTGGGAGGCTGCTCTGTCGACCTGGAAGAGGTTCTGACGGCGGCGCCCACCTACGACGCCGTGGTGTTCGACCTGGATGGCACTGTCGTCGACTCGGTCGAGCTGATCATAGTGTCGTTTCAGCACGCCATCCGCGAAGTCCTGGGTCGAGAGATATCCCGCGAAGACTCCATAGCCTGGGTGGGTATGCCCCTCCGCGAGCAGATGGAGAAGTTCTCCCCCGAGCACGCGGACGAGTTGGTGGTGGCCTATCGCGAATTCAACCACCGCGAGCACGACCGCATGCTGACCCTGTATGAAGGGATCGAGGACCTCCTGCACGATCTGCGCAAGGCCGGAGTGAAGGTGGGGCTTGTGACTTCGAAGTCTCGATTCACCACGCAGATGGCCTTCGACCTCACGGGTATCGAGTCTTGCTTCGAGGCCGTGGTGTGCGCCGGAGAGGCGTCGGGTAACAAGCCTTCGCCGGACCCCATCCTCGCCTGTCTGGAGCAGCTGGGGGTAGAGACATCCGCGGCTGCCTACGTGGGTGATAGCCCTTCAGACATGCAGGCGGCCCTGTCCGCGGGCGTCACGGCCATCGCCGTCACCTGGGGAGTGTTCTCGGCCGAGATACTGGTGGCTGAAAAGCCCGACGTCCTAGTTCATACTATCCCTGAGCTGGCGGACAAGCTGGGCATCTAGACGCGTCGCGGGGGCAGACCGGCGGCGGCGGGAGGCGGTCGGTGGCAGCAGGCGGGGACCAAGCACGCATAGCAGAGTTGCGGGAGCTCATCCGGCACCACGAGTACCGCTACTACGTGCTGGACAGTCCCGAGATATCGGACGCCGACTACGACAAGCTCTATCGCGAGCTTCAAGATCTGGAGGCTGTTCATCCCGGTCTGGTCACGCCCGATTCGCCCACACAACGGGTGGGTGGCGAGCCGCTCTCAGCGTTCAGCCAAGTTCGCCACGGGGAACCCATGCTCTCGCTGGCCAACGCCAAGAACGAGGACGAACTGCGGGCCTGGCACGCCAGGGTAGTCAAGCTGTCCGGCGAGGCAGGCTGGGACCTGGAGACGCTGCGCTTCGTGCTGGAGCCCAAGATCGACGGGCTGGCTGTGTCCCTGCGCTACGAAGGCGGGACTCTGACGGTCGGGGCCACGCGCGGCAACGGCGAGATAGGCGAAGACGTGACCTCCAACCTACGGACCATCGCCACCGTTCCCCTGACCATGTTGGGCCGGGTAGCGCCCGTGCCGGCTGTGGTGGAGGTGCGCGGGGAGGTATATCTGCCCCTGGCTGCCTTCGAGAGACTGAACGAGCAGCGCGTCGCCGCCGGTGAGGCCACCTTCGCGAACCCGCGCAACGCCGCGGCGGGTTCACTCCGCCAGCTCGACCCCAGAGTCACCGCGTCGCGACCCCTGTCCACTTGGTTCTATGGGGTGGGCTTCGCGGAGGGGCGCCGGTTCGCGTCCCACGAGGACGTCCTGGCCTGGCTGCGCAGCGCGGGCTTCAAGGTGAATCCGGATACGCGCACGGCCGAGACTGTCGACCAGATCATCGCGGGGTGCCGGTGGTGGCACGACCGGCGGGACCAGCTGGACTACGACATCGACGGTGTAGTGGTCAAGGTCGACGACCGTGCTCTGCAGGCCGCGCTCGGCGCCGTGGGTCGCGACCCCCGCTGGGCGGTGGCCTACAAGTTCGCCCCCACCACGGCGCAGACCAGGCTGCGGCACATCCACGTGAACGTAGGTCGCACCGGGGTGCTTAACCCTTGGGCGGAGCTCGAGCCGGTGGAAGTGGGCGGGGTGACCGTGGAGAGGGCCACCCTGCACAATGAGGAGGACATCCGCCGCAAGGACCTGCGCGAGGGTGACATGGTGATACTCCAGCGAGCCGGGGACGTGATACCCCAGGTGGTGTCGCCGCTCACCGAACTGCGCACGGGCGAGGAGGTGCCCTTCAGCATGCCGGCCCGTTGCCCCTCGTGCGGCACCGAGGTGGTGCGCACTCCCGGGGAGGTGGCTGTGCGTTGTCCTAACCCGGACTGCCCCGGCAAGCTGGCCGAAGCCATCAAGCACTTCGTCAGCAGGGGCGCTATGGACATCGACGGGGTGGGCGACAAGTTGGTGGAGAGGCTGCTCAGCCTCGGCCTGATCCGCGACGCCGCCGATCTGTACAAGCTGGAGGCGGAGCAGCTCGCGGGTTTGGAGCGGCTGGGCGAGAAGTCGGCCGCCAACATCATCGCCGCTATCGCCGCTTCGAAGGACCGCCCACTCTCGCGGGTGTTGTTCGCCCTGGGGATACTCCACGTGGGGGGTGAGAACGCCGAGCTCTTAGTGCGGCGGTTCGGCAGCATCGAGGCCCTGTGGACGGCCACGACCGAGGAGATCGCCGAGACTCCGGGCATCGGCCCAGTGATAGCCGCAAGCGTCCGCGAGTTCTTCGCCGACCCGCGCAACTTGGACTTGATACGCAGGCTGGAGCAGGCGGGAGTGACCACCGTCGTCACAGAACGCGAGGTCGCCGCCGGCGCGGTAGTGCGGGGGCCGCTTACAGGCAAGACCTTCGTGCTGACCGGGACCCTGCCCAGCATGTCGCGCCAAGAAGTCACCGACCTGATCGCGGCGGCCGGCGGCCGGGTCACCGGCTCTGTGAGCGCCAAGACGGACTACGTGGTGGTAGGCGAAGAGCCCGGGTCGAAGCTCGACAAGGCCCGCACACTGGAAATCACCCTACTGGACGAGCAGGGACTCAAGGACCTGCTCCAGGGCTAGAGCGTCGGCGCGGCCGAAGTGGCGCGGCGGGTCGCTGCAGGACCTGGTGTGGGTCGCCGACGCACCGGTGCCGGCCGCCGGCCGCGCCGCTACGAGAGGCTGACGCCCGTCTCTTGTTCCTCTTTGGCCAGCAGGCTGCGCTCGCCGCCTTCGACGCCCACGTCTTCAGAATCCACCTGCGCTCGGGGGGTCACCACCAGGTTGCCCCTGTCGGTGGTCACCTCGACGACGCGTTCGACTCGCGGTAGTCCATCCTCTTCTCGTACCAGGTGGACCACCAGGGGATTGAGCACCTTGAGCTGCTCGGCTACGCCCTTGCTCTGAGCCAGCCACTCGTTCAGGATCTCCTCCGGGTCTGGGGTCTCGACCGTGGTCAGTCCGCCTCTGACGCCGGGGTCCAAAGTCTCGAGGAACCCGGGGCCGTCCCGTCTGCCCAGGTCACCTACCACTACCCAGGTGGGCTTCATATCGATCGCCTTGCGGAAGTTGGTGTTGCGCGCCGCGCTGCCTCGCTTGGCCATGAGTTGCACGGTGAAAGAGCGCATCTCGAGGACGGGGAGACCATCGTCATTGTCGTCGTCGATGGAGACGATGCGGTGGTCGGTAGGCAGCAGGTCGATCAAAGCGTTGAGCAGGGTGGACTTGCCCGACTGCGGACCTCCACTGACGATGATGGTGCGCTTGAGTTGAAGGTTGCTGTTCAAGAACCGCGCGTACCAAGGGGTCATCAGCTTGTCGTCCACAAGGCGGCGCAGCGAGACGTTCAGAACGCGGTCTCTGCTGGCGAAATCTCCTGCCGCTTGTATGGTCGCCTGGTCCAACTGGTGCGCCGTGTACGAGTTGACCACCGCTTGGAGCATGCGGGCGAGCAGCATCAGGTGGGCCCGATCCTGCGGTGACGACTTGTTCTCGTCCGCTAGGTCCTCGGCCAGCTTCTTGACGCCACGTTCGTACGACTGCAATACGCGGTCTATGGAAGGCATGTGCACCTCCGGCGATGACAGGCTGCCCGAGATTCTACTCGGTGCCGCAGTCGCGTGCTATAGGGCGCCGGTCTGAGTCGTTTGCGCGGGCTTCGGCCGTCCTGTAGGCTCAGGTCATGACGAGACCATATTCGCAGGTGAGCTTGGCACTCCTGGCCGGTGGCCGGTCGACTCGCATGGGCGAGGACAAAGCGTTTGCCCCATTCGGGGAGGGGACGTTGCTCGAATGGGTGCGAGACCGGGTGGCGCCTCTCTTCCCGCATACCTTCATCGTGGCTCGGGAGCCCGAACGCTTCCGGGAGCTTGGCCTGGCTGTGGTGCGAGACGCAGTGGACGAGACCGGGTCGGTCGTGGGCATCTACACGGCGGTGCTGGCCTCGCCCAGCGAGCGAGTGGTGTGTGTGGCCTGTGACATGCCGTTCGTATCGCCAGGGTTGGTACGAGCGCTGGCCGAGCGCTCGGCTGGCTTCGACGCCTTCGTGCCCCGCCATGATGGGCAGCTGGAACCGCTCTGCGCCGCCTACGGCAAGGGGTGCCTCGACGCCCTGCTGGACTTCATAAAGGCGGGGGGCCGGCGCCTGCAAGATGTCTACCCGGGCTTGAACACTGGTTATCTGGACCTGGACGACCGTCGCTTCGGGCATCCCCGTCGCCTGTTCGCCAACACCAACACCCCGGACGAGTTGGAGGCGGCCCGCGAAGCGGCCGCCGCGCAGGACGGCTGGCGGGCGGCGTTGCAGCCGCGCATCAGGGCTTTCATGGACGCAAGTCCGCTGCCGATCGTGTCCTTCGTGGGCAAGAAGAAGTCGGGCAAGACCACGGTCGTACTGGGTGTGGTGCGCGAATTGCGCAGCCGCGGCTACCGCGTGGCGGTGATCAAGCACGATACTCACGGCTTCGACATCGACGTCCCCGACACCGACACCTACCGCTTCCGCGAGCTGGGTGCGGAGGTGGTGGGCATCAGTTCCCCCGACAAGTACGTATGGCAGGACTCAGTGAGCGTGGAGCCCGGACTGTTGGAGCTCGTGTGCCAGATCAGCGAACCGGTAGATCTGGTCATCACCGAAGGGTTCAAGAAAGAGGCGGCTCCCAAGATCGAAGTGTCGCGTCGGGAGCGCAGCACCGAGCTGGTAGCGGCCGCGGATGAACTCATAGGCATCGCCAGCGACCAGGAGTTCCCGGGATACGAGGTGCCCCAGCTGGCGCTGGGAGACTTCACAGGGCTAGCTGACCTGGTGGAAAAGCGTATACTTGCGAAAGTATAACGGCCGGGGCGCCTGATGCTTCCGGCCTGAGGGTCAAGGAAGCGTGCAGATGAACCCCCCGCTCGGCCAGCAAGTGGACTATCTTCGTCTCGCAGTCACCGACCGGTGCAACTACCGGTGTGTCTACTGCATGCCGCCCGAGGGCGCTCCGTTCAAGCCTCACGAAGAGATCTTGTCCTACGAAGACATGGCTTTCTTCGTCCGCGTGGCCGTGAAGACCGGCATCAGGAAGGTGCGGCTCACCGGCGGCGAACCCCTGGTGAGAAAGGGCCTGCCGGACCTGGTAGCCATGATCCGCGCTATCCCCGACATCTGGGGCATATCACTGACCACCAACGGTGCCCTACTGCCCCAGTTCGCCGAGGAGTTGAAGGCGAAGGGGCTCGACCGAGTGAACATCAGCCTGGACTCGCTTGACGCCGACCGATATCGGGAGATGACCCGGGGTGGGTCGCTGGGGGCCGTCCTGGCTGGAGTGGAGGCGGCGCTGAGGTACGACCTGAGCCCTGTCAAACTGAACGCCGTCATGACCAAAGAGCTACTGCCGGAGCTACCGGCGTTCGTGGAACTGACGCGCGACCGGCCCCTGCACGTGCGCTTCATCGAGTGGATGCCGGTAGGCGGGTGCGGACCGGGCGCCGCGGGGGAAGCTTTGGAGAAGGCCGAGCTGCTGGCGGCCTTGCAGGAACTCGGCGCCGCGGGCGCCGTTGGCGGCGGCGGCCTTGGCGTGCTGGAACCGGTGTCCTGGCCGGTGGGCTGGGGGCCGGCCGAGTACTACCGGTATCACGGATATCAGGGGACCCTGGGTTTCATCGGCTCAGTCTCGGACCACTTCTGCACCAGGTGCAACCGCCTGCGGCTGACCGCGGACGGGCGCCTGAAGAACTGCCTGTTCTCCAGCCACGAGGTGGACGCCCGAGCAGCGGTGCAGGCAAGGGACGGAGCGGCGGTCGCCGAAGTGATAGCCGAGTCTTTGGAGAGCAAGACCTTTGACAAGAACACGTTGCCCGGATTCACCGTCCGGGGTATGTCGCAGGTAGGAGGATGAGATGAGCAAACGCGCGCTCACCCACGTCGACGCAAGCGGCAAGGCCAGCATGGTGGATGTCGGCGGCAAGACCGCTACCAAGCGCAGGGCAAGAGTCGGCGTCAGCGTGTGGATGGCTCCGGAGACGCTGAGACTGCTGCAAGAGCAGGCGCTACCGAAGGGTGACGTGCTGGCCGTGGCCAAGGTGGCGGGCATCATGGCGGCCAAGCGAACCCCTGAGTTGGTGCCGCTGTGCCATCCTCTCTCTCTGACCAAAGTGGACGTGACCTTTGCGGTGGTGGAGGACCAGAGCCGCATCGATATCGAGTGCGAGACTCACACCGAGGATCGCACCGGCGTGGAGATGGAGGCACTGGTAGGAGCGGCCACGGCGGCCATCACCATCTACGACATGTGCAAGGCGGTGGACAGGGGGATGGTCATCGGCGACCTGCGCCTTTTGGAGAAGACGGGCGGCAAAGAGGACTACGTGCGGCCCGACGAGTCAAGCCAGGCGGGGCTGAGCGCGGCGGGCGCGGCCGCGAGTCCCGCGGCGCAGGTCGCCTGGACCGCGGCGCGCGCCGCGTCGGCCGGCAGCGTGGTGGCCGTGAATGTGAGCGAAGCCAAAGGACAGCAGAAGACACCTACCTCGTCCGTCATGCTGCGTCCGGACCACGGCATCGAAGGGGACGCTCATGCCGGCGACTGGCACCGGCAGGTGAGCCTGCTGGCGCAGGAGTCGGTCGACCAGATGCTCGCGGCCGGGCTGGAGGTGGGGCCGGGCGCTTTTGCCGAGAACATCACCACGATCGGTCTTCAGGTGGATAGCCTGCCCTTGTATACGACGCTAGAATTGGGCGAAGCGCTGGTGGAGGTCACGCAGATAGGCAAGGAGTGTCATTCACACTGCGCCATCTACCACCAGGCGGGTGATTGTGTGATGCCGCGCGAGGGCATCTTCGTGCGCGTGCTCAAGGGCGGCCGCGTGGCGCCGGGCGACGTCGTGAAGGTGCGTGCCTGGGGGACCGGGCCCGCGGGGGTGGGTGCCAGCGTGGTCGACGAAGGCGGGGAAGGCGCGGGCGCAAGCCCGGACGCCGCCGGGGCGGACGAGTGAGCAGCTCGTCGCTCAGTCGACCCATCAAGGCGGCCGTCGTCACGCTCAGTGACAAGGCCAGCGCCGGACTGCGTGAGGACGTCTCCGGGCCTGTGCTGCGGGAGCTACTCCAAGCGCTGGGGGCGGAAGTGGGTGAGCCCACAGT
Organism: uncultured Actinomycetes bacterium; assembly: GCA_963718375.1. Taxonomy (GTDB): domain Bacteria; phylum Actinomycetota; class Thermoleophilia; order RBG-16-64-13; family RBG-16-64-13; genus RBG-16-64-13. The sequence continues at coordinate 34,701 of CAVQZD010000011.1, forward strand.
CCTCCCCGACGACCAGCATCAGATCGAAGTGACGCTGGCCATCCTGGCCGATATCGAGCGGTGCGACTTGGTGCTCACCACCGGGGGCACCGGCCTGAGTCCGCGCGACCGCACGCCGGAAGCCACGCGGGTGGTCATCGATCGCCTGGCTCCGGGGTTCGTTGAAGCCATGCGGGCTCGCTCGTTCGAAGTGACCCCGCATGCCCTGCTCAGTCGCGGGGTGGCAGGTACTCGGGGCAGGACGCTCATCATCAACATGCCCGGCAGTCCGAAGGCTTGTCGGGAACACTTCGAGGTGATCGCTCCCGCGCTGGAGCACGCGGTGCAGACGCTACGGGGCGAAGGCGCGGAGTGCGCTAGGCCTGCTGCTGACTGTTAGAGTCCTCGACCAGCCTGACTTTGCCCTGCTTCGCCTTGTAGAGGCTCGCGTCCACGGCCCGCAGTAGGGCCGCTGCGTCGGTGGCGTCCTCTGGGCAAGCGGCCGCTCCAAAACTCACCTGCAGACTCGCGAAAGAGCGGTCCAGCTTGAAGCGCGTCTTGTTGACCGACTCGGCGATGCGGCGTCCGACCATTTGGATGGCGTTCTTGTCGGCCTCGGGCATGAGGATGAGAAACTCGTCTCCTCCGAAGCGACAAGGGATGTCCACGTCGCGGATGTTAATGCGCATGACCGTCGCCAGGTGGGTGAGAGCGGTATCTCCAGCAGCGTGACCGAAGGTGTCGTTGACCCACTTGAGGTTGTCGAAATCGAGCATCAGGATGGCGAAGGGGTGGCGGTAGCGCTTGTACATCTCCACGTGCCGCTCCAATTCGGGCTCCCAGTACCGCCGGTTGTAGAGGCCGGTCAGGCTGTCGGTGTGCGCCAGGCGGTCCAGCTCGGCGTTGGACTGGTCGTGGTAGGACTGGGCGGCGGCGGTCATGATGCGGTGCAGTCCCAGACGCAGTATCCGCACCAGTTCGAGTAGGTCCTGATCCTGGTGACGCATACCTTCGGCGATGGTCTCCCAGATGGTGTCCTCGAGAGCGCAGAGGTTGTCGGCCAACGAGCCGATGGCGCCCACCTCTTGTCTCTGCAGAAGCCCCAGTTCGGCGGCCTGTTTGTAGTACTCGCCGCCTTCTTTGAACTCCTCCATGGCCGACTCATCTTCCAGACACCGGATGAGGCCCTCGATAAGGGCGACCGAAGTGCGGATGCTCTCCTGCGTGGGGAAGCTCTCTAGGGCTTCGAGGTCGTCGATCTCCCCCACGAGCCGTCCGAGCCAACTCTTGGTGATGTCAAGTTTATGCCGATCGAGGATTCCGCGGGCCTTCGAAAGAATAGGACCCTGACCCCCCCCGACGTCCGATCCGGCTATGTCCGGATTCCGCGTCACAGGCCGACCTCTCGTTCAGGACTAAAAACTACACTGATTCTACAATCATTTGCCTGTCGCGTACAGAAAACGCTCTTCCTGCATGTATTTCGGCTATGTGGGAAGATTAGTTGATAGCGAGTCTGTCTTAGAATGGCCACGTGGGCCGCCGACCCGAGCGGGAGGTTGCATGAGGATAGGCTTCGACGCCAGGGCCGTTCCCCTTCGTGGCGGCATCGGCACCTACTCGAGCAACATACTCCAGCAGTTCGCCGACGCGGGTGTCGAGGTGGTGGTCTTCTGCGAAGAAGAGGCGAAGAACACCATCCCGTTGGCAGATTCGTTTACTTTCGTCTCCGCCCACGCCGACCCATCCGGTGCCGCCGGCCGCAAGTCCTTCAGGACCCTGGTCAGAGATTCCGGGGTCGACCTCCTGCACGTCCCCAGCCCCTTCGCCCCCACTCCCTGCGCGGTCCCCCTGGTGAGCACGATCCACGACATCGCTCCCTTCCTCTACCCCAGCACGCTGCCCTTTCGCATGCGCGTGCGGTACAAGCGGCAGTTCCGCCGCACGGTCGAGGAGGCGCGTCGGATCATAACCGTGTCGCGCATCACCTATTCGGCTCTAGGTGTGTACGCGGGGGTGGATCAGACCAAGGCGAGGGTGATACATAACGGCGTCAGCGATAGCTTCAAGCCGGTCACCGACGCGAAGGTGCTGGCTGCCGCGAGGAGCCGTCACTCCCTGCCCGACCGCTACGTCTTCTGGGTGGGGGATTTCAGGCCCGAGAAGAACCTGGCCTTCTTGATACAGGCCTGGGCCAGGCTGAGGGAACGGTCCGATAGCGTGCCCGTCCTGGTGCTGGCAGGCAGACAACGGGGCGAATACCGGAGTATCCAAGAAGAGGTGCGCAAGCACGGGCTGGAAGATGCGGTGCTCTTCTCAGGCTTCATACCCGACGATGACCTCCCGGCCGTGTATTCCGCCGCGAGCGTGTTCGTCTTTCCGTCGCTGTACGAGGGATTCGGGCTGCCTCCGTTGGAGGCCATGGCCTGCGGCACTCCTTGCGTGGTCAGCAACTCCTCCTCGCTCCCGGAGGTCACGGGGACGGCCGCCCTGCTCTTCAACCCCACGTCGAAAGAGGGGTTCGTCGAGTGCATGCAGAGGGTACTCACCGAGCCCAAGATGACCGAGACGTTGCGCGAGGCGGGGCTGCGCCAGGCGGGTCTCTTCTCCTGGAAGCGGGCCGCCGACGAGACTCTCGAAGTCTACCGCGAGGCACTCGCCGACCCCGCCAACCGCGCGAGCTCCAGCGCGTCCTCGCGCTGAGGCCGGGCGCCTGTCGATGAAGGACCTCCGCACGTTCGTATCCCTGCTGCGCGACAAGGGCCAACTGGTCGAGATCGACGCGCCCGTCGACCCCGTCCTGGAGATGGCTGAGGTCGCGGACCGCGTCGTCAAAGCGGGTGGTCCGGCGCTGCTCTTCACGCGGCCCAAAGGCTACTCGACACCGGTGCTGATGAACCAGTTCGGCAGTCATGAGCGTATGTGCTGGGCGCTGGGAGCCGAGTCTTACGAAGAGCTCAGCGCGCGGGTGGAGGAGCTCGCCGCCATGACTGTGCCTGAGTCCGCTTGGGACAAGCTCAAGGCCTTGGGGCGCCTGAAGGCCATCGCCGACCTGCAGCCCCAGCTGGTGAAGAAAGGCGCTTGCCAGGAGGTCGTGCAGACCGGAGACGAGATCGACCTGGAGGCGCTGCCCATCTTGAAGTGCTGGCCGCTGGATGGCGGCCGCTATATCACCCTGCCGCTGGTGTTCACCCGGCACCCTAAGACGGGAGCGCGCAACGTGGGCATGTACCGACTGCAGGTCTTCGATAAGAAGACCACCGGTATGCATTGGCACATCCACAAGGACGCCGCCGAGCACTACCGGGCCGCCGGCGGCCGCCTGGAAGTGGCGGTGGCGATCGGCACCGACCCGGCACTCACCTACGCGGCGACGGCGCCGCTGCCCGGCGGTATAGACGAGCTGCTGTTCGCCGGTTTCTTGCGGGGCGAGGCGGTTGAGCTGGTGCAGTGCCGCACGGTCGACCTGCAGGTGCCCGCGCACGCGGAGTTCGTGCTCGAGGGCTATGTGGATGTGGACGAGACCCGCGTCGAGGGGCCCTTCGGCGACCACACCGGCTACTACTCGCTGGCCGATGACTATCCAGTGCTGCATCTCACGGCCCTCACCCACAGACGCGACCCGATCTACTCCACCACCATCGTAGGCCAAGCTCCCATGGAGGATGCCTATCTGGGCAAGGCGACCGAGCGCTTGTTCTTGCCCTTGATGAAGCTCACGCTGCCCGAGCTCGTGGATTGGGACCTGCCCATGGAGGGCGGCTTTCACAACTGCGTGATCGTGGCGATAGACAAGCGCTACCCAATGCAGGCGCGCAAGGCGATGCACGCGCTGTGGGGGATGGGGCAGATGCAGTTCGCCAAGTGCATCGTGGTATTGGACCGCGATGTGGACGTGCACGACTACGCGCAAGTGGCCTGGCGCGTCTTTAACAATGTGGACTGGAGGCGCGACGTTCTCTCGGTCGAAGGTCCACTTGACGTGCTCGACCACTCGTCTCCGAACCCCCTATGGGGGGGCAAGATAGGCATCGACGCTACTATGAAGCTGCCCGAAGAAGGACACGTCCGCGAGTGGCCTGACGACGTCCAGATGTCCGCCGAGGTGAAGGCGCGCGTGGATGCCCTGTGGCCGAGTCTGGGTCTGGACGGGCTGCCCGGCGGAGCGGGCGCGGCGGGGGCTGGCGCGGCTGGCGCCCGTGGCGCCGGCGCGGCCGGAGAGGCGCCCAAGTGCTGAAGTACGTTCGCCGCTTCGCCAGTCTGGTGAAGTTCGAACACTCCGTCTTCGCCCTCCCCTTCGCGTACTCGGCCGCCTTCCTGGCCGAGATGAAGGTGCCGGGTTTCTGGACCATGTTCTGGATCACCGTGGCCATGGTGGCGGCGCGCAGCTTCGCCATGGCGGTCAATCGGCTGATCGACCAAGAGATCGACGCGCGCAATCCCCGCACCGCCGGACGCGAGCTGCCCTCGGGCCAGCTGAAGCGTTGGCAGGTCTGGGTCTTCGCGTTCGTATCCCTGGGCGTGCTGATCGGCTCGACCTTCGCGCTGCCTGTGATCACCCGGTACTTGTGGCCGGTAGTGGTCATCCCGCTGGTTGTCTATCCCTACACCAAGCGTTGGACCTGGCTGTGCCACCTGGCGCTGGGCATCGCCATCGGGCTTGGCCCGGTGGGCGCATGGGTGGCCGTGACCGGGACTGCGGACCCGGAGGCTCTCTTGATCGGCGGGGCGGTGGCTTGCTGGATCGCGGGCTTTGACGTCATCTACGCCTTCATGGACATCGAAGTCGATCGAAAGCAGGGGCTGCACTCCATACCGGCGGACTTGGGCGAGCGCGCGGGGCTGTGGGCGACGCGCATCCTGCACGTGATGGCCGTGGCGCTTCTGGCCGCGGTCGGGGTCGTGCAAGGTGCCAACTTCGTCTACTATCTAGGGGTGGGCGTGTGCGCGATGTTGCTCGGTTATGAGAACTGGCTGATGCGGAAGGCCGATCTCCAGAAAGTCGGGGTCGCCTTCATGACCATGAACGGCATCATCAGCGTCGCCTTTTTGTTCTTTACCACGCTCAGTCTCTTCGCAGGGTGACCAAGGGGTTCAGGATGGATCAGATGCGGAGCAAGAGTAGCCAGAGACGACCGAGGCGCGACGCGTCCCCCGAACCGGGGAAGGTCAAACAGATGTTCGACGGCATCGCGTCGTCCTACGATCGCATGAACGACCTGATGACCGGCGGTCTGCATCATCGTTGGCGGCAGATGGGGGTCATGCTGGCGCGGCTGGATCCGGGCGGCTCCGCACTGGACGTCTGCTGCGGCACCGGGGACTTCGCCTTCGAGCTGAAGCGCGAGGTGGGGCCGGAGGGCCGAGTGGTCGGCGTGGACGTGTCCAAAGAAATGCTCGATGTCGCCCGGGAGAAGTGCGGTCGCAACCAGCTCTATGTGGAGTTCTATGAGGGCGACGTGCTCGATCTGCCCTTCGCCGACGGGGGGCTCAGGTATGACGCTACGCCCATGGGCTTCGACGCCTGCACGGTGGGATTCGGCATCCGCAACGTGCCCGACGTGGTGAGGGCGTTCAGCGAGATGCGCAGGGTGTGCCGTCCAGGCGCGAAGGTAGTGTGCCTGGAGATCACGCAGTCCGACATCCCGGTGTTCAAGCAGTTCTACAAGCTCTGGTTCGACCGGGTGGTGCCCGTGATGGGCAGGGCGGTCTCGCGGGACAAGGACGCCTACACGTATCTGCCGGATTCGGTGAAGCGGTTCCCCGAGCCGGAAGTGCTCAAGACCCAGATGGAGTTG
>CAVQZD010000012.1:0-72370 GCA_963718375.1 uncultured Actinomycetes bacterium
TCTTCAGAATCCACCTGCGCTCGGGGGTCACCACCAGGTTGCCCCGTCGGTGGTCACCTCGACGACGCGTTCGACTCGCGGTAGTCCATCCTCTTCTCGTACCAGGTGGACCACCAGGGGATCGAGCACCTTGAGCTGCTCGGCTACGCCCTTGCTCAGCCAGCCACTCGTTCAGGATTTCCTCCGGGTCTGGGTTCTACCGTGGTCAGTCCGCCTCTGACGCCGGGGTCCAAAGTCTTGAGGAACCCGGGGCTGTCCCGCTTGCCCAAGGTCACCTACCACTACCCAGGTGGGCTTCATATCGATCGCCTTGCGGAAGTTGGTGTTGCGCGCCGCGCTGCCTCGCTTGGCCATGAGTTGCACGGTGAAGAGTGCATCTCGAGGACGGGGAGACCATCGTCATTGTCGTCGTCGATGGAGACGATGCGGTGGTCGGTAGGCAGCAGGTCGATCAAAGCGTTGAGCAGGGTGGACTTGCCCGACTGCGGACCTCCACTGACGATGATGGTGCGCTTGAGTTGGAGGTTGTGGTTCAAGAACCGCGCGTACCAAGGGGTCATCAGCTTGTCGTCCACAAGGCGGCGCAGCGAGACGTTCAGAACGCGGTCTCTGCTGGCGAAATCTCCTGCCGCTTGATGGTCGCCTGGTCCAACTGGTGCGCCGTGTACGAGTTGACCACCGCTTGGAGCATGCGGGTGAGCAGCATCAGGTGGGCCCATCTGCGGTGACGACTTGTTCTCGTCCGCTAGGTCCTCGGCCAGCTTCTACGCCGACGTTTGTACGCAGTTGCAATACGCGGTCTATGGAAGGCATGTGGTACCTCCGGCTATGACAGGCTGCCCGAGATTCTACTCGGTGCCGCAGTCGCGGGCCAGGTGCTCGTTGAGTCGTTTGCGCGGGCTTCGGCCGTCCTGTAGGCTCAGGTCATGACGAGACCATATTCGCAGGTGAGCTTGGCACTCCTGGCCGGTGGCCGGTCGACTCGCATGGGCGAGGACAGCGAGCTTCGCCCATTCGGGAGGGGACGTTGCTCGAATGGGTGCGAGACCGGGTGGCGCTCTCTTCCGCATACCTTCATCGTGGCTCGGTAGCCGAACGCTTCCGGGAGCTTGGCCTGGCTGTGGTGCGAGACGCAGTGGACGAGACCGGGTCGGTCGTGGGCATCTACACGGCGGGCGCCGGCCTCGCCCAGCGAGCGAGTGGTGTGTGTGGCCTGTGACATGCCGTTCGTATCGCCAGGGTTGGTACGAGCGCTGGCCGAGCGCTCGGCTGGCTTCGACGCCTTCGTGCCCCGCCATGATGGGCAGCTGGAACCGCTCTGCGCCGCCTACGGCAAGGGGTGCCTCGACGCCCTGCTGCAGTTGAAAGGCGGGGGGCCGGCGCCTGCAAGATGTCTACCCGGGCTTGAACACTGGTTATGGACTGGACGACCGTCGCTTCGGGCATCCCCGTCGCCTGTTCGCCAACACCAACACCCCGGACGAGTTGAAGGCGGCCCGCGAAGCGGCCGCCGCGCAGGACGGCTGGCGGGCGCAGCCGCGCATCAGGGCTTTCATGGACGCAAGTCCGCTGCCGATCGTGTCCTTCGAGGCAAGAAGAAGTCGGGCAAGACCACGGTCGTACTGGTGTGGTGCGCGAATTGCGCAGCCGCGGCTACCGCGTGGCGGGATCAAGCACGTACTCGACGGCTTCGACATCGACGTCCCCGACACCGACACCTACCGCTTCCGCGAGCTGGGTGCGGAGGTGGTGGGCATCAGTTCCCCCGACAAGTACGTATGGCAGGACTCAGTGAGCGTGGAGCCCGGACTGTTGGAGCTCGTGTGCCAGATCAGCGAACCGGTAGATCTGGTCATCACCGAAGGGTTCAAGAAGTAGGCGGCTCCCAAGATCGAAGTGTCGCGTCGGGAGCGCAGCACCGAGCTGGTAGCGGCCGCGGATGAACTCATAGGCATCGCCAGCGACCAGGAGTTCCCGGGATACGAGGTGCCCCAGCTGGCGCTGGGAGACTTCACAGGGTAGCTGACCTGGTGGAAAAGCGTATACTTGCGAAAGTATAACGGCCGGGGCGCCTGATGCTTCCGGCCTGAGGGTCAAGGAAGCGTGGCGATGAACCCCCGCCTCGGCCAGCAAGTGGACTATCTTCGTCTCGCAGTCACCGACCGGTGCAACTACCGGTGTGTCTACTGCGCCGCCCGAGGGCGCTCCGTTCAAGCCTCACGAAGAGATCCTCGTCCTACGAAGACATGGCTTTCTTCGTCCGCGTGGCCGTGAAGACCGGCATCGAGGAAGGTGCGGCTCACCGGCGGCGAACCCCGGCGCAGAAAGGGCCTGCCGGACCTGGTAGCCACGATCCGCGCTATCCCCGACATCTGGGGCATATCACTGACCACCGACGCGCCTACCGCCCCAGTTCGCCGAGGAGTTGAAGGCGAAGGGGCTCGACCGAGTGAACATTAGCCTGGACTCGCTTGACGCCGACCGATATCGGGAGATGACCCGGGTGGGTCGCTGGGGGCCGTCCTGGCTGGAGTGGAGGCGGCGCTGAGGTACGACCTGAGCCCTGTCAAGCTGAACGCCGTCATGACCAAAGGCTACTGCCGGAGCTACCGGCGTTCGTGGAACTGACGCGCGACCGGCCCCTGCACGTGCGCTTCATCGAGTGGATGCCGGTAGGCGGGTGCGGACCGGGCGCCGCGGGGGAAGCTTTGGAGAAGGCCGAGCTGCTGGCGGCCTTGCAGGGACTCGGCGCCGCGGGCGCCGTTGGCGGCGGCGGCCTTGGCGCGCTGGAACCGGTGTCCTGGCCGGTGGGCTGGGGGCCGGCCGAGTACTACCGGTATCACGGATATCAGGGGACCCTGGGTTTCATCGGCTCAGTCTCGGACCACTTCTGCACCAGGTGCAACCGCCTGCGGCTGACCGCGGACGGGCGCCTGAAGAACTGCCTGTTCCTGAGCCACGAGGTGGACGCCCGAGCAGCGGTGCAGGCAAGGGACGGAGCGGCGGTCGCCGAAGCGATAGCCGAGTCTTTGGAGAGCAAGACCTTTGACAAGAACACGTGGCCCGGATTCACCGTCCGGGGTATGTCGCAGGTAGGAGGATGAGATGAGCAAACGTGCGCTCACCCACGTCGACGCAAGCGGCAAGGCCAGCATGGTGGATGTCGGCGGCAAGACCGCTACCAAGCGCAGGGCAAGAGTCGGCGTCAGCGTGTGGATGGCTCCGGAGACGCTGAGACTGCTGCAAGAGCAGGCGCTACCGAAGGGTGACGTGCTGGCCGTGGCCAAGGTGGCGGGCATCATGGCGGCCAAGCGAACCCCTGAGTTGGTGCCGCTGTGCCATCTCTCTGACCGAAGTGGACGTGACCTTTGCGGTGGTGGAGGACGAGAGCTCATCGATATCGAGTGACGAGACTCACACCGAGGATTGCACCGGCGTGGAGATGGAGGCACTGGTAGGAGCGGCCACAGCGGCCATCACCATCTACGACATGTGCAAGGCGGTGGACAGGGGGATGGTCATCGGCGACCTGCGCCTTTTGGAGAAGACGGGCGGCAAAGAGGACTACGTGCGGCCCGACGAGTCAAGCCAGGCGGGGCTGAGCGCGGCGGGCGCGGCCGCGAGTCCCGCGGCGCAGGTCGCCTGGATGCGGCGCGCGCCGCGTCGGCCGGCAGCGTGGTGGCCGTGAATGTGAGCGAAGCCAAAGGACAGCAGAAGAGCACCCACCCCTCGTCCGTCATGCTGCGTCCGGACCACGGCATCGAAGGGGACGCTCATGCCGGCGACTGGCACCGCAGGCGAGCCTGCTGGCGCAGGAGTCGGTCGACCAGATGCTCGCGGCCGGGCTGGAGGTGGGGCCGGGCGCTTTTGCCGAGAACACTCACCACGATCGGTCTTCGGGTGGATAGCCTGCCCTTGTATACGACGCTAGAATTGGGCGAAGCGCTGGTGGAGGTCACGCAGATAGGCAAGGAGTGTCATTCACACTGCGCCATCTACCACCAGGCGGGTGATTGTGTGATGCCGCGCGAGGGCATCTTCGTGCGCGTGCTCAAGGGCGGCCGCGTGGCGCCGGGCGACGTCGTGAAGGTGCGTGCCTGGGGGACCGGGCCCGCGGGGGTGGGTGCCAGCGTGGTCGACGAAGGCGGGGAAGGCGCGGGCGCAAGCCCGGACGCCGCCGGGGCGGACGAGTGAGCAGCTCGTCGCTCAGTCGACCCATCAAGGCGGCCGTCGTCACGCTCAGTGACAAGGCCAGCGCCGGACTGCGTGAGGACGTCTCCGGGCCTGTGCTGCGGGAGCTACTCCAAGCGCTGGGGGCGGAAGTGGGTGAGCCCACAGTCCTCCCCGACGACCAGCATCAGATCGAAGTGACGCTGGCCATCCTGGCCGATATCGAGCGGTGCGACTTGGTGCTCACCACCGGGGGCACCGGCCTGAGTCCGCGCGACCGCACGCCGGAAGCCACGCGGGTGGTCATCGATCGCCTGGCTCCGGGGTTCGTTGAAGCCATGCGGGCTCGCTCGTTCGAAGTGACCCCGCATGCCCTGCTCAGTCGCGGGGTGGCAGGTACTCGGGGCAGGACGCTCATCATCAACATGCCCGGCAGTCCGAAGGCTTGTCGGGAACACTTCGAGGTGATCGCTCCCGCGCTGGAGCACGCGGTGCAGACGCTACGGGGCGAAGGCGCGGAGTGCGCTAGGCCTGCTGCTGACTGTTAGAGTCCTCGACCAGCCTGACTTTGCCCTGCTTCGCCTTGTAGAGGCTCGCGTCCACGGCCCGCAGTAGGGCCGCTGCGTCGGTGGCGTCCTCTGGGCAAGCGGCCGCTCCAAAACTCACCTGCAGACTCGCGAAAGAGCGGTCCAGCTTGAAGCGCGTCTTGTTGACCGACTCGGCGATGCGGCGTCCGACCATTTGGATGGCGTTCTTGTCGGCCTCGGGCATGAGGATGAGAAACTCGTCTCCTCCGAAGCGACAAGGGATGTCCACGTCGCGGATGTTAATGCGCATGACCGTCGCCAGGTGGGTGAGAGCGGTATCTCCAGCAGCGTGACCGAAGGTGTCGTTGACCCACTTGAGGTTGTCGAAATCGAGCATCAGGATGGCGAAGGGGTGGCGGTAGCGCTTGTACATCTCCACGTGCCGCTCCAATTCGGGCTCCCAGTACCGCCGGTTGTAGAGGCCGGTCAGGCTGTCGGTGTGCGCCAGGCGGTCCAGCTCGGCGTTGGACTGGTCGTGGTAGGACTGGGCGGCGGCGGTCATGATGCGGTGCAGTCCCAGACGCAGTATCCGCACCAGTTCGAGTAGGTCCTGATCCTGGTGACGCATACCTTCGGCGATGGTCTCCCAGATGGTGTCCTCGAGAGCGCAGAGGTTGTCGGCCAACGAGCCGATGGCGCCCACCTCTTGTCGTCCTGCAGAAGCCCCAGTTCGGCGGCCTGTTTGTAGTACTCGCCGCCTTCTTTGAACTCCTCCATGGCCGACTCATCTTCCAGACACCGGATGAGGCCCTCGATAAGGGCGACCGAAGTGCGGATGCTCTCCTGCGTGGGGAAGCTCTCTAGGGCTTCGAGGTCGTCGATCTCCCCCACGAGCCGTCCGAGCCAACTCTTGGTGATGTCAAGTTTATGCCGATCGAGGATTCCGCGGGCCTTCGAAAGAATAGGACCCTGACCCCCCCCGACGTCCGATCCGGCTATGTCCGGATTCCGCGTCACAGGCCGACCTCTCGTTCAGGACTAAAAACTACACTGATTCTACAATCATTTGCCTGTCGCGTACAGAAAACGCTCTTCCTGCATGTATTTCGGCTATGTGGGAAGATTAGTTGATAGCGAGTCTGTCTTAGAATGGCCACGTGGGCCGCCGACCCGAGCGGGAGGTTGCATGAGGATAGGCTTCGACGCCAGGGCCGTTCCCCTTCGTGGCGGCATCGGCACCTACTCGAGCAACATACTCCAGCAGTTCGCCGACGCGGGTGTCGAGGTGGTGGTCTTCTGCGAAGAAGAGGCGAAGAACACCATCCCGTTGGCAGATTCGTTTACTTTCGTCTCCGCCCACGCCGACCCATCCGGTGCCGCCGGCCGCAAGTCCTTCAGGACCCTGGTCAGAGATTCCGGGGTCGACCTCCTGCACGTCCCCAGCCCCTTCGCCCCCACTCCCTGCGCGGTCCCCCTGGTGAGCACGATCCACGACATCGCTCCCTTCCTCTACCCCAGCACGCTGCCCTTTCGCATGCGCGTGCGGTACAAGCGGCAGTTCCGCCGCACGGTCGAGGAGGCGCGTCGGATCATAACCGTGTCGCGCATCACCTATTCGGCTCTAGGTGTGTACGCGGGGGTGGATCAGACCAAGGCGAGGGTGATACATAACGGCGTCAGCGATAGCTTCAAGCCGGTCACCGACGCGAAGGTGCTGGCTGCCGCGAGGAGCCGTCACTCCCTGCCCGACCGCTACGTCTTCTGGGTGGGGGATTTCAGGCCCGAGAAGAACCTGGCCTTCTTGATACAGGCCTGGGCCAGGCTGAGGGAACGGTCCGATAGCGTGCCCGTCCTGGTGCTGGCAGGCAGACAACGGGGCGAATACCGGAGTATCCAAGAAGAGGTGCGCAAGCACGGGCTGGAAGATGCGGTGCTCTTCTCAGGCTTCATACCCGACGATGACCTCCCGGCCGTGTATTCCGCCGCGAGCGTGTTCGTCTTTCCGTCGCTGTACGAGGGATTCGGGCTGCCTCCGTTGGAGGCCATGGCCTGCGGCACTCCTTGCGTGGTCAGCAACTCCTCCTCGCTCCCGGAGGTCACGGGGACGGCCGCCCTGCTCTTCAACCCCACGTCGAAAGAGGGGTTCGTCGAGTGCATGCAGAGGGTACTCACCGAGCCCAAGATGACCGAGACGTTGCGCGAGGCGGGGCTGCGCCAGGCGGGTCTCTTCTCCTGGAAGCGGGCCGCCGACGAGACTCTCGAAGTCTACCGCGAGGCACTCGCCGACCCCGCCAACCGCGCGAGCTCCAGCGCGTCCTCGCGCTGAGGCCGGGCGCCTGTCGATGAAGGACCTCCGCACGTTCGTATCCCTGCTGCGCGACAAGGGCCAACTGGTCGAGATCGACGCGCCCGTCGACCCCGTCCTGGAGATGGCTGAGGTCGCGGACCGCGTCGTCAAAGCGGGTGGTCCGGCGCTGCTCTTCACGCGGCCCAAAGGCTACTCGACACCGGTGCTGATGAACCAGTTCGGCAGTCATGAGCGTATGTGCTGGGCGCTGGGAGCCGAGTCTTACGAAGAGCTCAGCGCGCGGGTGGAGGAGCTCGCCGCCATGACTGTGCCTGAGTCCGCTTGGGACAAGCTCAAGGCCTTGGGGCGCCTGAAGGCCATCGCCGACCTGCAGCCCCAGCTGGTGAAGAAAGGCGCTTGCCAGGAGGTCGTGCAGACCGGAGACGAGATCGACCTGGAGGCGCTGCCCATCTTGAAGTGCTGGCCGCTGGATGGCGGCCGCTATATCACCCTGCCGCTGGTGTTCACCCGGCACCCTAAGACGGGAGCGCGCAACGTGGGCATGTACCGACTGCAGGTCTTCGATAAGAAGACCACCGGTATGCATTGGCACATCCACAAGGACGCCGCCGAGCACTACCGGGCCGCCGGCGGCCGCCTGGAAGTGGCGGTGGCGATCGGCACCGACCCGGCACTCACCTACGCGGCGACGGCGCCGCTGCCCGGCGGTATAGACGAGCTGCTGTTCGCCGGTTTCTTGCGGGGCGAGGCGGTTGAGCTGGTGCAGTGCCGCACGGTCGACCTGCAGGTGCCCGCGCACGCGGAGTTCGTGCTCGAGGGCTATGTGGATGTGGACGAGACCCGCGTCGAGGGGCCCTTCGGCGACCACACCGGCTACTACTCGCTGGCCGATGACTATCCAGTGCTGCATCTCACGGCCCTCACCCACAGACGCGACCCGATCTACTCCACCACCATCGTAGGCCAAGCTCCCATGGAGGATGCCTATCTGGGCAAGGCGACCGAGCGCTTGTTCTTGCCCTTGATGAAGCTCACGCTGCCCGAGCTCGTGGATTGGGACCTGCCCATGGAGGGCGGCTTTCACAACTGCGTGATCGTGGCGATAGACAAGCGCTACCCAATGCAGGCGCGCAAGGCGATGCACGCGCTGTGGGGGATGGGGCAGATGCAGTTCGCCAAGTGCATCGTGGTATTGGACCGCGATGTGGACGTGCACGACTACGCGCAAGTGGCCTGGCGCGTCTTTAACAATGTGGACTGGAGGCGCGACGTTCTCTCGGTCGAAGGTCCACTTGACGTGCTCGACCACTCGTCTCCGAACCCCCTATGGGGGGGCAAGATAGGCATCGACGCTACTATGAAGCTGCCCGAAGAAGGACACGTCCGCGAGTGGCCTGACGACGTCCAGATGTCCGCCGAGGTGAAGGCGCGCGTGGATGCCCTGTGGCCGAGTCTGGGTCTGGACGGGCTGCCCGGCGGAGCGGGCGCGGCGGGGGCTGGCGCGGCTGGCGCCCGTGGCGCCGGCGCGGCCGGAGAGGCGCCCAAGTGCTGAAGTACGTTCGCCGCTTCGCCAGTCTGGTGAAGTTCGAACACTCCGTCTTCGCCCTCCCCTTCGCGTACTCGGCCGCCTTCCTGGCCGAGATGAAGGTGCCGGGTTTCTGGACCATGTTCTGGATCACCGTGGCCATGGTGGCGGCGCGCAGCTTCGCCATGGCGGTCAATCGGCTGATCGACCAAGAGATCGACGCGCGCAACCCCCGCACCGCCGGACGCGAGCTGCCCTCGGGCCAGCTGAAGCGTTGGCAGGTCTGGGTCTTCGCGTTCGTATCCCTGGGCGTGCTGATCGGCTCGACCTTCGCGCTGCCTGTGATCACCCGGTACTTGTGGCCGGTAGTGGTCATCCCGCTGGTTGTCTATCCCTACACCAAGCGTTGGACCTGGCTGTGCCACCTGGTGCTGGGCATCGCCATCGGGCTTGGCCCGGTGGGCGCATGGGTGGCCGTGACCGGGACTGCGGACCCGGAGGCTCTCTTGATCGGCGGGGCGGTGGCTTGCTGGATCGCGGGCTTTGACGTCATCTACGCCTTCATGGACATCGAAGTCGATCGAAAGCAGGGGCTGCACTCCATACCGGCGGATTTGGGCGAGCGCGCGGGGCTGTGGGCGACGCGCATCCTGCACGTGATGGCCGTGGCGCTTCTGGCCGCGGTCGGGGTCGTGCAAGGTGCCAACTTCGTCTACTATCTAGGGGTGGGCGTGTGCGCGATGTTGCTCGGTTATGAGAACTGGCTGATGCGGAAGGCCGATCTCCAGAAAGTCGGGGTCGCCTTCATGACCATGAACGGCATCATCAGCGTCGCCTTTCTGTTCTTCACCACGCTCAGTCTCTTCGCAGGGTGACCAAGGGGTTCAGGATGGATCAGATGCGGAGCAAGAGTAGCCAGAGACGACCGAGGCGCGACGCCTCCCCCGAACCGGGGAAGGTCAAGAAGATGTTCGACGGCATAGCGTCGTCCTACGATCGCATGAACGACCTGATGACCGGCGGTCTGCATCATCGTTGGCGGCAGATGGGGGTCATGCTTGCCCGGGTAGATCCGGGCGGCTCCGCACTGGACGTCTGCTGCGGCACCGGGGACTTCGCCTTCGAGCTGAAGCGCGAGGTGGGGCCGAAGGGCCGAGTGGTCGGCGTGGACGTGTCCAAAGAAATGCTCGATGTCGCCCGGGAGAAGTGCGGTCGCAACCAGCTCTATGTGGAGTTCTATGAGGGCGACGTGCTCGATCTGCCCTTCGCCGACGGGGGGCTCAGGTATGACGCTACGCCCATGGGCTTCGACGCCTGCACGGTGGGGTTCGGCATCCGCAACGTGCCCGACGTGGTGAGGGCGTTCAGCGAGATGCGCAGGGTGTGCCGTCCAGGCGCGAAGGTAGTGTGCCTGGAGATCACGCAGTCCGACATCCCGGTGTTCAAGCAGTTCTACAAGCTCTGGTTCGACCGGGTGGTGCCCGTGATGGGCAGGGCGGTCTCGCGGGACAAGGACGCCTACACGTATCTGCCGGATTCGGTGAAGCGGTTCCCCGAGCCGGAAGTGCTCAAGACCCAGATGGAGTTGGCCGGACTCAAGAACGTGCGCTACGAGATCTTGGCTGGGGGGATCATCGCGATCCATCACGGGGTAGTGTGACTCTCCTGGGGTCACCTGGCTCACTTTCGCTGAATCCGGCTAACCGCAGGCGCTCAAATGTTCGCCAGGCGACCCCAGGCGAGTCATGTATGAGGTGGGGAGGTTCCAAGTCCGCACCGCCGGGCAACCCCAGCTCGTGTGAGCTGGGCACGGCTAACCGCACGCGCTTGTTGGGCCAACGGGCCTTCCGGCTCACTTGCGCTGTGCACGGCTCAGGGTAGGGACAGGATGGATCGCGAAGGTGTAGCCCAACCAGAGGGAGGGTTGACGAAGACGGTCCACGTCTTGGCCGCATGTTTGCTTGCCACGTGCTGTCTGTTGGTCGGGGCATGTGGAAGCCAAGACTCGTCGGACATAGAAGCGTCTGAATGGACCCGCATTCAAGGAAGGAATGTCTCTCTCACACTCCCAGTGACATTCAAGGGCGGATACCCGGGGGAACCTGAAGTCATGTCTACTCTTCGAGGCGGTGGCCTCGTCTTTGTCCCAACCGGAAGACCGGACCGTCTACACTGAGTGGCTGGACGGCGTCAACGACCAGCTGTTGATGACTAACGACGGGCCGCCACTCATGGCCTGGGCCGTCCTCGGCGATGGGGATTCCCTGGCCAGCGCAACGGTGTATGAGACGCTGCTGCAAAACGTGTCGTTCTTCAGCGATGGGGACACCTCGGTCTTGGGACTGGTGAACGCCTACATGCAGCCGTATCCCGAAGGGACCTGGAGGATCGAGGAATTGACGGCGAACGGGGCGACGGTAGTGGTGCGGTACCAGGACTCCGACACACAATCCCTCGATTCGGAGTACATCGTCGTGAAGCCCGTGGGAGAGTGGTTCTACGCTGTCGTCTATTCGTGCGAGGACGAGTATTGGGGGTCGATGTACCCAGTATTCAAAGAAAGCGGCCAGACGTTCACGATTGCCAGCGCAAGTGAGCCGACCCACACATGAGGGCCAACGGCCCGTCCGGCGAGCATTTGAGCGCCTGCGGTTAGCCGGATTCAGCGAAAGCGAGGAGGACGGGTCGTTGGCCCGAAGCAGGTGCTAGACTCCCAGCATGTCCGCTGATGAGCGTGTCGATCCGCTTGCCCACATCGAACAGAAGGTGTCCCAAGGGGAGCGCCTCTCCGCCGCCGATGCCGTAGCCCTGTTCGAGACCCCCGACCTGCCGCGCGTGGGTAGGTTGGCGGACCAGGCGCGCCGTCGAGCAGTGGGCGATGACGTCTACTTCGTGGTCAACCGCCACATCAACTACACCAACGTGTGCCGCAACCGCTGCGCGTTCTGCGCGTTCTCGCGGGATGAGGGAGCGGCCGGAGCCTACACGCTGACCGTCGACGAGGTTCTCCAGAAGGCGCGGGAGGCGGTGGACGAGGGTGCCACCGAGATCCACATCGTCGGGGGGGAGAACCCGGCCCTGCCCTACGTGTGGGTGCGGGAGATGGTGGTCGGCATCCGCAGGATGGACGCCGAGATCCACATCAAGGCCTTCACGGCTTCGGAGATAGAGTTCTTCGCCAAGACCGAGAAGCTCCTGGTGGAGGACGTGCTCTTGGACCTCAAAGAGGCGGGGCTGAACAGCCTGCCTGGCGGCGGTGCGGAGATCCTGGGTGCCGGGGTGCGCGCCCAGGTGTGTCCGGCCAAGATCTCGGGCGAGAGGTGGCTGGAGATCCATCAGTTGGCGCACGATCTGGGACTGAAGACCAACGCCACCATGCTCTACGGCCATGTGGAGAGCTATGCCGACCGCGCCGACCACCTGGTCCGGCTGCGCGAAGCCCAGGACGAGACCGGCGGCTTTCAGGCCTTCATCCCGTTGGCGTTCCAGCCTCACAACAACGCGCTCGCTCACCTGC
This sequence comes from uncultured Actinomycetes bacterium, assembly GCA_963718375.1. Lineage (GTDB taxonomy): Bacteria > Actinomycetota > Thermoleophilia > RBG-16-64-13 > RBG-16-64-13 > RBG-16-64-13. The sequence continues at coordinate 12,048 of CAVQZD010000012.1, forward strand.
CCGGGCCCACGGGCGTCGACGACCTCAAGGTCATGGCCGTGTCGCGCCTCATGCTGGACAACTTCGACCACCTCAAGACCTACTGGGTGATGACTGGGATGAAGCTGGCCCAGATCGCCCTCTTCTTCGGAGCGAACGACATGGACGGCACGGTAGTGGAGGAGGTCATCTCGCTGCTCTCTGGAGCGGAACACGGACAGACGGTGAGCAGATGCGAGTTGGCGCGCGTGATAGCCGACGCCGGGCGCATTCCCGTGGAGCGCGATGCTCTCTATAGAGTGGTGCGGCGTTATGAGGCCGAGGCTGGTGAAGGCGCCGAGGCGGGCGGCGGCGGCCCGGTGGGTGACGGCGCGGGCGCGCAGCCCCGCGGCGAGGGCGGCCGCGGCGAGGCGGAGGGTGTGACGGGATGACGGTGCGCGTTGGCCACATCGAGTTCTTGAACTGCTACCCGCTCTACTACGGCCTACAGCAGCGAGGGGTCTTGCTCGGGGATGAGCCGGTCGACAGACTAGGCCGTCCGCAGGTGGAGTTCTTGCCCGGGGTGCCCACCCGGCTCAACACCATGCTGGCCACCGGCGAGATAGATTTCGGTCCTATCAGCTCCATCGCCTACGCGCGCAATCACCGCCAGCTGCTGCTGTCGCGGCACGTGAGCATCACGTCGCTGGGGGCGGTGGAGAGCATCCAGTTGGTCTCCCGCAGGCCGCTCGAGAAGATCCGCACCTTGGCCTTGACCGGGCAGAGTGCGACGGCTGTGGCCCTGGTCAAGATCCTGCTCGGGCTCAGGTTCGGTCAGAAGGTGTACTACCAGGAGCTGGTCGGCTCCGTGGACCAGGGGCTCGACAAATGCGACGCCGTGCTACTGATCGGGGACCAGGCTCTGGCTGCGTATTACTATCCTCCGGAAGGGGCCGCCTGCTACGACTTGGGTGAGTTGTGGCAGGAATGGACCGGGCTGCCCATGGTGTATGCGGTGTGGGCCGCGCGGGAGGACTTCGCCCGCGCCCACGGTCCGGAGTTGCGGGCTGTGGAACAAGAGCTGGTGGAGTGTATGGACTACGGCACCGCGCATCTTGCCGAGGTGGTGGAGTCCGCCGCGGAGCGGTTCCCCTTCGATCGGGAGAGCCTGACTCGCTACTTCACCCTGCTGCGATACGACTTCGGGCCGGAGTACCAGAAGGGGTTGCGGCGCTTCTACGAGTTGGCCCACAAGGCCGGCGAGCTCGACGAAGTGCCTGAACTGCGGTTCATAGATGAGTACGCGGCCGATGCGCGGGCCGGCCGCGCTGGGGCCGGGCCGGGGGCCGAGTGGTGACCCGTCTCACCGATGCCGAAGCCCTGGAGCTGCTGCGCTCGCGCGACCTGTTCGAAGTGGGGGCGCGAGCCCACGAAGTGCGCGAGCGCCTCAACCCGGGCGATGTGGCCACCTTCGTGGTCGACCGCAACATCAACTTCACCAACGTCTGCATCTCGGGGTGTCGCTTCTGCGCCTTCTACGCAGAGCCCGGCTCGCCCGATGCCTACGTGTTGCCCCCGAATGTCATCCACCAGAAGATCCGGGAGACTATCGACCTGGGCGGCACCGCGGTGATGATGCAGGGGGGTCTGCATCCGGAGCTGGACATCACCTACTACGAGGACCTCTTCCGCTCGATCAAGCAGGAGTTCCCCTCCATCACCATCCACTCGCTATCCGCGCCAGAGATTGCCCACATAGCCATGGTCAGCGATTTGGTGGTGCCCGAGGTGCTGCGGCGGCTCAAGGCGGCCGGGTTGGACTCGCTGCCGGGTGGCGGCGCCGAGATCTTGGTCGACCGCGTGCGCAAACAAGTGGCGCCGGGCAAGGCAGACTCAGCCACTTGGCTGGGCGTGATGCGCGAAGCGCACAAGCTGGGCATCATGGGTACCGCGACCATGATGTTCGGTAGCGTCGAGACTCTTGAGGAGCGGGTGGCGCATCTGCACCGCATCCGCGAGCTGCAGGACGAGACCGGTGGCTTTCGCGCCTTCATCCCCTGGACTTTCCAGCCGGGAAACACCGCGCTGGAGGGTGGTATCCAAGAGGCGACCGCCGTCGACTATCTGACCACCCTGGCTGTCTCGCGCCTCTACCTGGACAACGTGCCGCACATCCAGGCCTCATGGGTGACCCAGGGGCTCAAGGTGGGCCAGGTAGCCCTGCGCTTCGGGGCTGACGACCTGGGCAGCACCATGATCGAGGAGAACGTGGTGGCCGCCGCCGGCGTGCACATGCGGGCAAGTCGTGACGAACTGATGCATGCGATCCGCGCCGCCGGGTTCACGCCGGCGCAGCGGTACACCGACTACGCTCTGGTGCAGGGGCCCGCGTCGACCGAGGGGTGACCCCGTGCCACAGCAGCAAGACTACATACTCCGGCTGATCGAACAATTGGGTGCGTTGATCAGGGAGGCCCTCGGCAAGCTCAAGGGCAAAGACCCTGAGGTGAGGCCCGAACTCGCCGGTGAGGCCCTCGGTCTGGCGCTCTCCATGGACCCATCCACGGCTTCGAGTCTGACCCCCGCGACTCTGACGGCGCTGCTCACCCTCGGTGAGGTCGATGCCCGAGTCATGGCGCTCCTTCAACAGGCGCTGGAACTGGAGGCCACGGCTCTTGAGGATCAGGGGGATCTGACGACCGCGATGCTGCGGCGTGATCAGTCCGAGGCCGTAAGGTCTCTTCTGGACACACGCAAGTAGGCGACGTCAGGCGGCAACACCCGCACCGCGGATGTATCATATACGGCCTGAAATAGACGGAAGGGTCGGGGTATGAGCAAGCAAGAAGGAACTCTCAGGGTCAAGACTGGTCTCGCCGAGATGCTCAAGGGCGGGGTCATCATGGACGTCACCACGGCGGAGCAGGCACGCATCGCCGAGGAGGCGGGCGCTTGCGCCGTCATGGCGTTGGAGCGCGTCCCTGCCGATATCCGTAGGGACGGCGGCGTGGCCCGGATGTCCGACCCGGAGATGATCGTCAAGATCCAAGAGGCGGTCAGCATCCCGGTGATGGCCAAGGCCCGCATCGGTCACTTCGTCGAGGCTCAGATCCTCGAGGCTCTGGAGATCGACTACATCGACGAGAGTGAAGTGCTCACTCCCGCCGACGAGTCGCACCACATCAACAAATGGGACTTCAAGGTGCCCTTCGTCTGCGGCGCCACCAACCTGGGCGAGGCCCTGCGGCGTATCAGCGAAGGCGCGGCCATGATCCGCACCAAGGGTGAGGCCGGCACAGGCAACGTGGTCGAGGCCGTGCGGCACATGCGCACCATCGTGGGCGAGATGAAGGCCCTCACGGTCATGGGCGAGGACGAGCTCTTCGCAGCTGCCAAGGAACACCGTGCCCCGTACGACCTCGTCGCCTGGGTGGCAAAGAACGGCACCCTGCCGGTGGTCAACTTCTCGGCCGGTGGTCTCGCCACCCCCGCCGACGCGGCCCTCATGATGCAACTGGGTGCCGATGGCGTGTTTGTCGGCTCGGGCATCTTCAAGAGCGCCGACCCGGCCAAGCGGGCCAAGGCCATCGTGCAGGCCACGACTCACTACCAGGATGCCAAGATCCTGGCTGAGGTCTCCAAGGGTCTGGGCGACGCCATGCCGGGCCTGGAGATCGGCCAGATAGAGCCGGAGAAGCTGATCCAAAATCGCGGTTGGTAGTGTGGGCGGCAGCACCCGCCCGACGGACGCGGCCGGCTCGACCGGCGCCTTGATCACCGAGGGGCAACCCCACATCGGAGTCCTCGCTCTGCAGGGCGCCTTCCGCGAGCACGTACGCATACTGCGCAAGCTGGGCGCCAAGGTCACCGAGGTGCGGTTGCCGCGCGACTTGGAGGGCTTGGACGGCCTGATGATCCCCGGGGGCGAGAGCACCACCATCGGCCTGCTGCTTGAGGAACACGAGCTGATGGAGCCGCTCCGCGCTTTCGTCAAGAATCATCCCGTTTTCGGTACCTGCGCCGGACTCATAATGCTGGCCAAACACACCACCGACGGCGAGCAGCCCCTGCTGCAGGTGATGGACATCACCGTGCGCCGCAACGCTTTCGGGAGACAGGCCCGCAGCTTCGAGGGGCCGGTGGAGCTGACACTGGGCGCCGTGCCGTCGGCGGCCTCCGCCCCAGCCGGCGCGCCGCCAGACGCGGGCCCAGCCGGAGCCGCCTGCGCCCCCTGCGACGACTTCCATGGCATCTTCATCCGGGCGCCGTGGGTGGAGGAGGTCGGCCCGGGAGTCGAGGTCATCGCCAGGTGTGGCGACCACGTGGTAGGGGTGCGGCAGGGCGACATGATGGGCGTGGCCTTTCACCCTGAGTTGGGCGACGATGCCCGGCTGCACGAGTACTTCCTGGATGTGGTCAGGGCCGCCAAAGTCTAGCTAGCCACGGTCGGCCCAAGGGCCGACCCCTTTTCAAACCCGCTTGCTTCAGAATCACCGCGATGGCCGCTGGACGCCGCCTGGTTGTCAAGGCGTATTCCGAAGGATACACTGATGTTGTTCGAGCTTATCGAGACGGCTGAATACTGGCGATGGTTCGAAGCTCTCCGAGATGAACGGGTCAAGCGTAGGATAGTCGCTCGGCTCAAGGATCTGACAGACGGGCACTTTGGGGACTGCAAAGTGGTAGGTGATGGTGTGCTCGAGCTCAGACTGCACTTCGGACCCGGATACCGTATCTACTTCACTAGGCAGCGCAGAATCTTCATCATCCTGCTGGCTGGTGGTGACAAGTCGAGTCAGCCAAGGGATATCGAGCGAGCCAAGAGGCTGGCGCAAGAAGCTTGGGAGGAACGGTCATGGGAGATGTAGGACCGAGGAGGAAGCACGGGCTAGAGTTGCGCCCCTGGGATCCGGCGCGCCACTTGAACTCCGAAGAGGACATGATCGGCTACCTTAACGCCGTGCTCGAATTGGACGCGTACACGGTGCTCATGTCTGCAATCGGTGATGTGGCCCGGGCCAAAGGTATGACGCAAGTGTCGCGAGAGACCGGTCTGGGTCGTGAGAGTCTCTACAAGTCGCTCTCGTCTGAAGGGAACCCGCACTTCGCCACGGTGCAGAAGGTGCTCAAGTCGCTGGGTCTGCAGCTTCAGGTCGCGCCGTGGGTACCAGAGGAGCCTGAGGCGACATGATGTGCGTGGCCTTTCACCCTGAGTTGGGCGACGACACCCGGCTGCACGAGGGGCCTAGTCGCCCAAGTAGTAGAGAGTGCCTCCGCCACTGGCGCCACCGTACTCATCGGCGGGGACTGCGGTTCCGATCTGCAGAACGTATTGCTCGATGGCCAGCGCCGCTCCTTGCCCCCCAGGGCCTTGGCCGCCACCCGCAGGGTAGCCACCCGTGATCGCTCCCGGGGGTGGGCCGTAGCTCGCCGCCGGCAAGGCTTGTGAGGCATCGGGTGCTTCGGTCGCGCTCCCGTAAGGCGTGGTGGATCCGGATGGGTTCCCGTCGCGGTTCAGGTTGCCGTTGCCCCCTATGAGCACGTAGCGCACCTCCCCGGCGGTCACCATGTCCTTGAACTCCTCCAGCGTCGGCGCCGGATCCCCACCGTTGAAGCCGCCCATGGCCATCACCGGCTGGTCCGTCGCCAAGATGAGCGGGGTGGCGGCGTTAGCCCCCTCGACGGCCACCAGATACTGCGCGCTCCCCTTGTTCGCTTCGAGGTACGCCACCAGTCCGGCATCGGCGGCGGCCGTAGCATCGCCGCCGGCGTCGGCTCCATCGAACACCCTGCTGGCTCCACCACCCGGTCCAAAGCCATCAGCACCACTCACCGGGCCGGCGGCGGCCAGGGGTCCGGTGACGCTGTGCGAGATGGTGCTGAGGTCGTAGGCGAAGGGCCCAGCGAGGAGCGCCGCGCCGGCTATCACCGCTGCCGTCACGCCGGCTGCCATGGCCAGTGCGCGAGGTGCCCGGTTCCACAGCTGGGTCACAAGTATCGCCGCAGCGCCCACGGCGCCCAGCACGATGACCGCGGTGCTAAGGCCCGGAGCGAAATCGGGGGTGCGCCGCAGCAGCGAGGCCGACCAGAGCGCTGAGCCGACGACCGCCGCGGGCAGCAGCCAGCTGAACCGGGGGTGGTCGCGTCCCAGTCTCCAGAGGGCCACGCCACCCGCTCCCACGAGCGCGCCCAAGCCGGGTCCGATGACTATCGAGTAGTACGGGTGCAGCACGCCTCCGGCGAAGCTGAAGACCAGGACTATCACCACGGTCCAGAGCCCCCAGAGCAGGTAGCCCGCGCGCCCGAGATCGGTACGCGGCCTTCTTCTGGTGACCCAAAGCCCCGCCAGCAGACCCACCAAAGCGAAGGGGAGCAGCCAGGATATCTGACCCCCGAGTTGTTCGTTGAAGATGCGCAACCAGCCCGTGGAACCCGCGAAATTCGGCCCGCCGCCGGCGCCGCCACCCCCGCCCAGTCCTGCCGCGCCGGAGCCGTCAATACCGCTGCCACTCGTGTAGCCGGCCGTGCGGCTGAGGATGAGGTCGAGCACGGAGTTGTCGGTGCTGCCCCCTATGTACGGCCGCGAGGCCGCCGGCCACAGCTCGGCCAAGAGCACCCACCAGCCGCCGGCGACCACCATGGCCAGCAGCGCTCCGCCGAGGTGCAGCATCCTCCGCCCAAAACGGGGCTTGGCGCAGACCAGGTATACGATCACGAAGGCCGGCAGGACGACGAACGCTTCGAGCATCTTGGTCAAGAACGCGAAGCCGATCAGGGCGCCTGCACCGGCCAGTCGCCAGCCCGACTCCTTCTCCAGAGCCGACCAGAATGCCCAGGTGGCCAGGAGTAAGAGCAGGGTGAGAATGGCGTCGGGGTTGTTGTACCGGAACATCAGCAGCACCACCGGGGTAAGCGCGAACACCAATGCCGCTATCAGCGCCGGCACCTCGCCCCGCCAACGGCGCACCAGGCGGTAGAGGATCAGCACCGAGGCTATGCCGGCCAAGGCCTGCGGCAGCAGGATGCTCCAACTGGAGAAGCCGAAGACGCGAGCGAAGACTTCGGGCAGCCAGAAAGAAGCGGGGGTCTTGTCCACGGTGATGAAGTTACCTGCGTCTAGCGAGCCGAAAAGGAAAGCCTTCCAACTCAGCGAGCCACTCTTGACCGCAGCAGCATAGTACGTGTTGCCCATGCCGTTGCGCGAAAGCGCCCACGTGTACATGAAGGCGGTCAGCACGACTATGGCGGCCAGTCCGGCCAGCTCCCACCACGGCCGCGCGCGAAGTGCGGCGAGCCGGGGTTCGAAGCGCCCCTTGAGCCATCGGTATGTCCGCGTCTCTGTCATGTGCGCTCCCAGTATGAACGGAGCCGCGTAATACCGGGATAAAGTGCGCTGGCACCGAATCCGCGGGGAGGGTACCATCACCGCTACAAGTCGTAGGCACCGCTCGGCTCAGAGCAAAGGAGCGAAGCTAGAGATGCATCAGTACGAGAAGGACGGCTATCAGGTATACAGGATGGGCCTTTGGTCGCCCGGTCCTGGATGTCACGGCGGCTGTGGGGCCGAGATCTTTGTCAAGGACGGCAAGGTCGCCAAGGTGGAGGGCAACGATGATCATCCCTACCACCAGGGCAGACTCTGCCCGCGCGCGCTCGCGCTGACGCAGTACATCCACCACCCCGATCGTCTCCGCCACCCTCTGAGGCGAGTGGGCGAGCGCGGCTCGGGCAAGTGGGAGCGCATCAGCTGGGATGAGGCGCTGGATACCTGCGAAGCGAAGATGCGCGACATCCGCGACAAGTACGGCGCCGAGAGCATGATCTTCGGCCAGGGCACGGGTCGCGACTCGGGTGGCCCCATCATCTTCTTGGCCTACGCCTACGGCAGCCCCAACTGGACGCTGTTCGGCCTCTCCGGCATCGCCTGCTTCACCCCGCGCCTGGCTTCGTGCTTCCAGGTGATGGGCGACATGACCTTTCCCGACGCGGCGCAGTTCTTCCCGCAGCGCTACGACGATCCGGACTGGAAGTGCCCCGAGGTCATCCTGAGCTGGGCTCGCAACCTGCAGGGCAGCCAGTGCGCCGACCACTACTTCAGCGGCCACTACGTCATCGACATGATGAAGCGGGGTGCGAAGCTGATCGTGGTCGATCCGTACAACGGCTGGGAGGCCTCGCGCGCCGAGCTCTGGCTGCGCATCCGCCCGGGGGCCGACGGCGCCCTGGCGCTGGCCATGATCAAGGTCATCATCGAGGAGGACTTGTACGACAAGGACTTCGTGAGCAAGTGGACCTTCGGGTTCGACAAGCTCAAGGAAGACGTAGCCAAGTACTCGCTGGACGAGCTTTCGCAGATCACCTGGGTGCCTACCGACAAGATCGTCAAGGCTGCGCGCATGTACGCCGCGGCCAAGCCGGCGCAGATGCGCTTCGGCCAGCCGCTCGACTCCAACGCTGAGGCCGTCGCCACCGTGCACGGTCTGGCCAGCCTATGGGCGCTGACGGGCAACATCGATAACCCCGGCGGCAACGTCATCTCCCGGCCGCCCTTCGGCGTCACGGTCTACCCCTACTCCACCGAAGAGGTCATCCAGCTCTACGGCCAGGAGTTCGTCGACAAGATGAACCAGAAGCGCATCGGCGCGGACAAGTACCCGCTGGTGAAGAACTTCCGCTCCTGGGCCATGTCCGACGACGTCCTCGAGCAGATGGAGACCGGCACGCCCTACCCCATCAAGGGTCTATGGTGCCAGACCAACAACTTCATCGCCGGCACGGCGCAGGATCCGCGCCGCCACTACGAGGCCGTGCGTAAGCTCGACTTCAACGTGGTGGTCGACCCGTTCATGACCCCGACCGCGCAGGCCATCGCCGATATCGTGCTGCCGGCCGCCGCCATCACCGAGAAGGACTCGGCCTTCACTACGGGCGTGCCCTGCAACCCCATCTACAAGGTTGCGGAGACCGACGAAGCGCGTATGGACTGGGAGATCAACTTCGAACTCGCGCGGCGCCTCAACCCCGAGGCGGTGCCGTGGCCCGACGTCCATGCTCTGTTCGATCAGCGTCTGTCCATCACCGGCCACACTTGGGAATCACTCAAGGAGGCCGAGTACTGCATGGCGCCCAAGGGTGACCCGACCACGCCGTACCACCGCCACGAGAAGGGCCTGCTGCGCCCCGACGGCGAGCCCGGCTTCAGGACGCCCTCGGGCAAGTTCGAGTTCTACAGCCAGAAGTTCGAGGAGTACGGCCTGAACCCGCTGCCGTATCACGTCGAGCCTGTGGAGAGCGAGGTCAGCACTCCGGATATCCACAAGGAGTACCCGCTCATCCTCAACACCGGCCGCCGCGTCGGCGTGATGTTCCACTCCGAGCACCGCATGATCCCCTGGCTGCGTGAGATCAACCCGGACCCGCCCGTGGAGATCCACCCCGACACCGCCGCGAAGTACGGCATCAAGGACGGCGACTGGGTGCTCATCGAGGGCACTATGGGCCAGGCCAAGCGCAAGGCCGTCGTCACCCCGCTGACACACCCCGATGTGGTGGTCGCGCAGCACGGTTGGTGGATACCCGAAGCCAAGTACGAGGGCGACGGCAACCCCTACAAGGTCTGGGATATCAACATCAACCAGATGATCCCCATGGGCAAGAACAGCAAGTCTGGTTTCGGCGGTGCCTTCACCAAGACGATGCTCTGCAAGATCTCCAAGGTGAAGGAAGGAGAGGAAGTCACCTATGCCTAGACAAGGTCTGATGATCGACTACGAATACTGCACGGGCTGCCACTCTTGCGAGGTGGCCTGCAAGCAAGAGCACAACTACCCCGTCGGCAAGGGCGGCATCGCTCTGCAGGAGATCTTGACCGAGAAGCCGGACAAGACCTACCGCATCGACTACCTCCCCTTCACCACCATGTACTGCGACCTGTGCGCCGCCCGCACCGCCAAGGGCGAGCAGCCCGCCTGCGTGAAGCACTGCCAGGCCGCGACGATGTACTACGGTGACGTCACCGAACTGGCCAAGAAGATGGAGGAGCGGCCCCACTGCGTGATGTTCACGCCGCGGTAGTTCAGGGCTGACCAGCCACCACAAGCCGATCGACAAGGACAGGCTCTGAATCCGAAGGTGGTCTCCTCTCTCCGACCATAAGGTCCGCGAGGCCGTCGGCTACGCTATACAGCTCGCGGTCGAGGGCATGGAGGTATGGGGCGGTCTTGCACTTGGAGTAGCTCCTCTGGGAGACGAGGGATCCAGCATAGTCGCACTCGGTGTCAACTGGGGAGGTTCGGACGCATGGGCAAGGTGACGAGGTACACCAATTGCACTACAGGAGGTCCGGTCTTTGTAGATGTGGAGGATGGTAGGATCGTCCGGATGACCCCCATCGACCTGGACAAGGACGATGCGCAGGGGTGGACCATCCAGGCTCGTGGCAGGGAGTTCTCACCGCCGCGGCGCACGACTCTATCGCCCCACGCGGTCGCGCAGAGGTCCATGGTCTATTCGCCCAAGCGCATCCTCACTCCGTTGAAGCGCACAGACTTCGATCCCAAAGGCGGCCGGAACCTCAAGAACCGCGGGGTGTCTGGCTACGAACCGATCTCGTGGGATGAGGCGCTGGACATAGTCTGCGACGAGGTCGTTCGGGTGAAGCGAGAGGTGGGTCCGGCGGCGATCCTCAGCTCCCCGGGATCGCATCATCTCTGGGGAAATGTGGGCTACCGGCACAGCACCTATTTCAGGTTCATGAATCTGGTGGGCTTCACCTATGGTGAGCACAACCCTGACAGCTGGGAAGGTTGGCACTGGGGTGGCACGCATATGTGGGGCAACAGCCACCGCCTGGGGATCCCCGAGCAGTACGATCTGCTGGAGGACGCTCTCAAGAACACCGAGATGATCGTCTACTGGTCCTCGGATCCCGAGACAACTGGCGGCATCTACGCAGCTTTCGAAAGCACCTCACGTAGACAGTGGCTCAAGTCCCTAGGTGTGAAGATGGTGTTCATTGACCCGTACTTCACTCCGACCGCCGGCATGTATTCGGACAAGTGGTTCTCGCCGCGTCTTGGTACAGATGTCGCCTTCGGCCTGGCGATAGCCCACACTTGGCTCACCGAGGGGACCTACGACAAGGAATACGTGGCTTCGCACACCGTCGGCTTCAACGAATGGAAGGCCTACGTGCTGGGAGAAAGCGACGGGCAGCCGAAGACGCCCGAGTGGGCCGCGGGCGAGTCGGGCGTACCCGCGCGGGAGATCCGGGCGTTGGCCCGGGAGTGGGGCGCGAAGAAGACGATGCTGGCCGCAGGTGGTCTAGGCGGATGGGGAGGCGCTTGTCGCTCCGCGACAGGGAACGAGTGGGCACGCACCATGATCGCGTTGGCTGCCATGCAGGGTTACGGAAAGCCGGGTAGCAACATCTGGGGCACTACACAAGGTGCGCCGTTCGACGCTTCCTTCTTCTTCCCGGGCTACGCTGAGGGAGGCATCTCCGGCGACGTGGATAATTCAGCAGCCGGTTTTGAGTTCGTCTACCGGATGTTTGCGGGCAGGCGTGGAGCTACCCGTACGGCACATCACTCGACCGAGGGCCAGACGATACCGCGCATCAGCATTCCTGAGGCCATGATGCATGAGAAGGTCGAGTGGCGAGGCAAGGGGTTTTGCGGCTCGTCCATAGAATCGCAACTGCAGAAGTATGAGTACCCGGCTCCAGGCTATCCCCATGTAGAGATGTACTGGAAGTACGGTGGGTCCTTCATCGGGACGATGACCGAGACGAATCGCTACGTGAGAGCTTACCGCGAGGGGCAGGTCCCATTCGTCGTGAACCAATCCGTCTGGTTCGAGGGTGAGGCGCGGTTTGCAGACATCATCCTGCCGGCGTGCACCAACTTCGAGCGTTGGGACATCAGCGAGTTCGCCAATTGTTCGGGGTACATCCCTCACTCGTCGAGCCAGTGCAGCCATCGCATGATCGTGCTCCAGAAGAAGTGCATCGAGCCACTGGGTGAAGCCAAGTCCGACTACGACATCTACGCCATGTTCGCGGACCGGCTTGGGATAGGCGACATCTTCACCATGGGCGGCAAAGACGAGTACGAATGGGTGAAGGACTACTTCGATGCCACCGATCTGCCCAAGCAGATCAGCTGGGAGCAGTTCGAGAAGAAGGGTTACTACGTGGTTCCCCTTCCCAAAGACTACAAGTCCACACCGGCCATGCGTTGGTTCTCGGAGGGTCGCGAGAAGGACACTCCCGACTGGGGCCCGCATCCGGCCGACACGGTGGCGCTGAAGGGACTGCAGACTACCAGCGGCAAGATCGAGTTCGTGTCAAGTAGTCTCACACGTTTCGAGAAGGTCAGCGGAGTGCTCGATCCCGAGAGGCCGATCATGGGTCCACAGTACATCCCGAGTTGGGAAGGCCACCGCACCAAGGAGTTGTACAAGAAGTATCCATTGCAGATGGTGTCTCCGCACCCGCGTTTCAGCTTCCACACCATGGGTGACTCGAAGGAGAGTTGGCTGAACGAGATCAAGGATCACCGAGTCCTGATCGACGGGCATCGGTACTGGATCATGCGCCTCAACGCTCAGGACGCGGAGTCCCGAGGGGTCAAGGACGGTGACTTGATCCGTGCCTTCAACGACCGTGGTTCGGTGATCCTGGCTGCTCAGGTGGGTGAGCGGGTACCTGCCGGTACCGTTCACTCCTATGAGTCCTGTGCCGACTATCTGCCCATGGGGGAGCCGGGCCACTCGCCGGACATGTCCGGGTGTGTGAACATCCTGGCGCCCAAGCGGTTCATCACCCCCAACTCCACTGCCATGGCGAACAACTCCTGCCTGCTCCAGGTAGAGAAATGGGAGGGCAAGTCCAAATGAAGAAATGGCATCTCATCATCGACTGCGCCCTGTGCCACGATTGCAACAACTGCTTCTTAGCGGACAAGGACGAGTTCGTCGGCAACGACTTTCCTCCGCTCTCTGCGGCTCAGCCCTGGTCAGGGCACAGATGGATGGATATCGATCGCAAAGAACGCGGCCAGTACCCGATAGTAGACGTCGTATACCTCCCTCGACCCTGCATGCACTGTGCCGAGGCCCCTTGCATGGAGGCGGTTCCAGGTGGAGCGGTCTATCGTCGCGACGACGGTCTGGTCATAATCGATCCGATCAAGGCGAAAGGCCGCAGGGAGTTGGTCGAGTCCTGCCCATACGGAGCCATCTACTGGAACGAGACGGCTCAGGTCGCGCAGAAATGCACCGGCTGTGCCCACCTTCTTGACCAGGGCTGGACCGAGACCCGCTGCTCGCAGGTCTGCCCGACGGGTGCCATCAAGCTCGTTCTTGCCGACGACCGTGAGATGGCCGAGCTGGCGGCAGCCGAAGGTCTGCAGGCCTACCGGGAAGAGCTTGGCACCAGGCCGCGCGTGCTGTACAAGAATCTACACCGTTGGGACAAGGTCTTCGTGGGAGCTAGCGTAGTCTGTAGGGACACCGACGAATGCGTGGAGGGCGCCCACGTCACTGTCACGGCCAGCGGAGGCGAAGTGGGCGAAGCCAAGACCAACAACTACGGTGAGTTCAAAGTGGACAAGCTCGACCCCGGCAAGGAGTACGAGGTCATCATCGAGGCTGCCGGGTACAAGCCCTATGAGAGCGGGGTCAAGTTGGACAGCAGTCTGAACCTTGGTGCGGTCTTTCTCCAGAAAGCTTGAGCCCGAGCGCTGCGGGCCTAGCTCGCTGCCTTGCGCACGATGGCCGCTATCCTGGCTTCGGTCGGCCCGTCCAGGGTGTCCAGGAACCAAGAGGCGCTGCGTAGCTGGTCCGGCGCGTCCGGTTCCAGGGTGTGCGGCGAGGCCGGCATCCTGGAGCGAGTGACCGAACAGAAGCGAGCCGAGCGCGCCGCGGCCGGCCCTGCGGCCGGCGCCACGCAAGCGGCCCAAATGGGCATCACCAGCGCCGAGGCAGCCTTCACTACACCGGCGGAGCTGTTCGGCTGTGCCGACTGGACGGTCGCGGCGGCCGACGGCCCCGACGCCGATGGCAGCTTCGAGGCCCACGCCACCCGGTGCATGCTCTGCGCCCTCGCCAAGAAGCTGGACGCGCCCAGCCCCTGCCACATCTTCTGTCTGGACCCGATCGAGTCCATCGTGTCGACGCTCCGACCGGACGCGACCTTCGAAGTCCAGGAGACGCTGTATGCGGGTGAGGGGTGTCGGGTGCGAGTCGGTGGGGGGTGAGGACAGCGGCGCCGCCACCCCAAGGTAGCGGGTCACGCCACGGAGAATCTGAACACGGTCCTCTCTTCGTACCGTTGCCCGGGCTCGAGCAGGGTGCTCGGGAACGTCGGACGGTTGGGCGAATCCGGGAAGTGCTGCGTTTCCAGAGCCAGGCCTTGGTGGCGCTTGTAGACCGCTCCATCGGCACCGGCGACTCCCGCGAAGTGGTTGCCTGTATAGAGCTGGACGGCGGGTTGGGTCGAGAGGACCTCCATCCGGCGGCCGCTGCCCGGATGGTGCACGTCGGCGAGGGGGCTTAGGCCCGGTTCGCCGGCAGTGGCCACGAGACAGACGTCGTAGAGCTCGCCAAAGCCTTCGCCACGTGCGGCGATGTCCTCACCGACGCGTTTGGGCTGGCGGAAGTCCAGGGGTGACCCGGCGACGGCGACCACCTCTCCCGTAGGGATGAGTTCCCCATCGACGGGCAGGAAGTGGTCGCACTCGAGGGTGAGTTCATGATCCAGCACATCACCCGAGTCGTGGCCCCCGAGGTTGAAGTACGAGTGGTTGGTCAGGTTGACGTGGGTCGCCATATCGGTCGAGGCGGCGTAGTCGATCTGCAGTTCGGCGTCCAGGGAGAGGCGGTAGGTGACCCGCACTTCAAGAGTGCCGGGATAACCCTGCTCCCCATCCGGGCTGGTGTAGCTGTACTCGACGCCCACAGAGTCCTCAGTCTCGAACGGTTCGGCCTGCCAGACCCGCTTGTCGAACCCCACAGTCCCCCCGTGCAGGTGGTTGCGCCCTTCGTTCGCGGTGAGGGGATAGCGCCTGCCGTCGAGTGAGAAGCTGCTCCCGCCGATGCGGTTGGCGTACCGGCCCACAGTGGCTCCGAGATAGTGCGTGCTCTTCTCATACGCCTCTAGATCGGCGTGGGCCAGTACGAGGTTGGCGGTCTGTCCATGGCGGTCCGGTGTCTCCAGCCTGAGGAGCGTCGCTCCATAGGCGATCACCTTAGCGGAGATGCCCGCTTCTCCGACCAGCGTGAAGGCGTCGACTTGCTCACCCCCACTGGTCGTGCCGTATGTATATCGCTCGACCTTCAACCGCCGGCCTCTCCTGCTAGCAGCTTGCTTGGTCCCGGAGGTCGCGCAGGCGGTGCAGCACCTCCGACTGCCGACCGAAATAGTCGTGCAACTCCTTGTATTCCCTGTAGAGCGCGTCGTACTCCTCGGCTCGGCTCGGGTCGGGTACTACCACTGCTTCCTCCCGTCCACCCATGGCCCGGGACGCGGCGAAGATGTCCGGGTACGCTCCGGCCGCGACTGCGGCATGGATGGCCGAACCCAGGGCCGGGCCCTGGTCTGAGCGCGTGATGCTCAAGGGGCGCCGGGTCACGTCCGCGTAGATCTGCATGAGGAACTCGTTCTTGACCAACCCGCCGGCCACCACGAACTCCGTCACGGGCACCCCTTGCGACTCGAAGGCTTCGATGATGGTCCTGGTGCCGAAGGCCGTGGATTCCAGAAGCGCCCTGTAGACATGCTCGGGCTTGGTCGCCAGGGTGAGCCCCGCGATGACCCCGCTCAGGTGGTGGTCGACCAGGATGGAGCGGTTGCCGCTAAGCCAATCGAGGGCCACGAGCCCGTGTTCGCCGACCTGCTGCAGAGCGGCCGCCTGCGTGAGGTAGTCATGGAGGCTCAGGCCTTGCGCGGCCGCGGCCTCGGCATAGCTGCCGGGCACGCTGCTTTCGACGAACCAGGCGAAGATGTCGCCGACACCACTCTGACCGGCCTCGTAGCCCCACAGCCCAGGCAGGACCCCGTCCTTGACGACTCCGCACATGCCCGGGACTTCGGCCAGCACATCACCGTTCATGATGTGGCAGGTGGAGGTGCCCATGACGGCCAGCATCTGACCCGGTTCTATCGCCTGGGCGGCCGCGGCGGTCACATGTGCATCGACGTTGCCCACCGCTACAGCTATGCCTTCGGGTAGGCCGGTCCAGCGCGCGGCCTCAGCTGTGAGCGAGCCGGCGCGACCGCCCAGCGCAGAGAGCGGATGAGCGAGCTTGTCGTCGACGAAGTCGACGAACGCCGGCGAAAGAGCGGCCAGGTACTCGCGCGAGGGCCAGGCTCCGTCTTGGTAGATGCCTTTGTAGCCGGCCGTGCACACGTTGCGGGTCTCGGTCCCGCAGAGTTGCCAGATGATCCAGTCGGCCGCCTCGATCCAGCGGTCGATTCGGGCGTAGACCTCCGGGTCTTCGGCGAGCACCTGGAGGGCCTTCGCGAACTCCCATTCCGACGAGATCTTGCCGCCGTACCGGTCTATCCAGGGCTCTCTGCGCTGGTGGGCCACGTCGGTCACCAGGTCGGCCCAGGGTTGAGCGGCATGGTGTTTCCAGAGCTTGGGATAGGCGTGCGGCCGGCCGGCCAACTCGGGTAGCTCACACAAGGGGGTGCCGTCCCGCAGCGTGGGCATGACCGTGCACGCCGTGAAGTCGGTCCCGATGCCTATCACGCTGGCGGGATCAACACTCGCTTCGCGGAGCGCGGCCGGTACGGCCGCGCGTAGGGCCCCGCGCCAATCCTCGGGTATCTGCAACGCCCAGTCAGGGGGCAGAGGCTCACCGGTGGAGGGGAGTACGTCATCGACCACCGCGTGGGGGTACTCATACACGGCGCTGCCCATCTCGGCGCCGTCGCGCACCCGCACGACGAGCGCCCGCGCAGACAGGGTCCCGAAGTCCACGCCAACGGCATAGACGTCGCGGCCGAGGTCACTGGGCATCATCGTATGGTCCGCCTTTACTCAGACATGGGCAGTGGGGCCGGCCGTGCTGGAGCGCATCACCAGCGAGGGGGCTATCACGGAGCGCGACGACGTGATCGGCCGACCCTCGATCATGTCCAAGAGCAGTCGGATACCTGTGCGCCCGACCGCCTGGAAGTCTTGCAGCACCGTGGTCAAAGGAGGGGCGAAGAACCCTGACTCGGGCGCGCAGTCAAAACCCACCACGCTGATGTCTTCGGGCACCCGTACGCCTCTCTCACTGCAGGCCTTCAAGAAGCCCAGAGCCATGTGGTCGTTGGCACTGAAGACGGCGGTCACGCCGGGTTGGGCCAGCAGCGCCTCGGCCGCTTCGTAGCCAGAAGGTGCCGTCCAGTCCCCTCGGACCACCGGAGGTACCGGCGCCCCGGCCGCCTCGAGTGAGCTTCTCCACCCTTCGAGTCGGGCCTCAGCCTCCAACCACGTGCTGGGACCGGCAAGATGATGCACTGTGCGATGTCCGAGGCCGAGTAGGTGTTCGGTCGCCAGGCGAGCTCCGAGGGGTTGGTCGACTCCGACGGACGGGGTCCGCAGGGTGCCGCTCTCGCTGCCGACGGTCACGAGCGGAGCGTCTATCGTCACCAGCTCCAATAGGTGGGAGACGCTCTCGCCCAAGGTGACGATGACGTACCCGTCCGGTGAATGTTGGCCAAGCACGTCGATCGCCTCGACGACGGAGTCCTGGCCGGCTGTGTCGAGGCTGACCACGTTGACCAGATACTGGGCCTCACGCGCGGCCCGCTGGATGCCCACTAGGGTAGAGGCGGGACCGTACCAAGACGTCCCCGAGGCGACCACTCCGATCATGTGTGTCTGGTTCGTCGCGAGCGCTCGTGCGACGCTGTTGCGCCGGTACTGCAGGGTCTCAGCTGCTTCTATCACCCGGTCCCGGGTATCGGGCCTCACCACCGGCAGGTCGTTCATCACCCTGGACACGGTCTGATGCGAGACTCCGGCCAAGGCGGCCACATCGGCCATGGTCGGGCGGCGTCGCTCCTGTGTCACCCGGTCGCTCCTTGAGTGGTTGACATCGACGAGACGGTAGCCTAGAGTAGCGGCCACAGTCAAGATGTTAGCGGAAACATTGGCTATAACAAAGGGACCAGACCGCCGACATGAAGCATCTGGAGATATGGTTCGTGGTGGGCTCGCAGTCCATGTATGGCCCAGAAGTGTTGGAGACCGTGGCCGCGCGCGGGGCTGAGATGGCCGCCTTCATCGACAGCCAACCTGCGATCCCCTGTCGATTCGTCTACAAGGGGACGATGAAGTCATCGGCTGAGGTCGCGGACATCGTCAAGCAGGCGAACGCCGCCGATTCTTGCTGCGGCCTCGTGACCTGGGCCCACACCTTCTCCCCCAGCAAGATGTGGATCGCGGGCCTGAGTCTACTGCAGAGACCTTGGTGCCATTTCTGCACCCAATACAACCGGTCGATCCCCGCCCAAGAGATCGACATGGACTTCATGAACCTCAACCAGGCCGCTCACGGCGATCGGGAGCATGGGTTCATCGGCGCCAGGATGCGGCTGACGCGAAAGATCGTGGCGGGCTACTGGCAGGACGAATCGCCGCTCCAAGAGCTCGGCGACTGGATGCGCGCGGCGGTCGGCTGCAGGGCGAGCCGAGAGACCCGAGTCGTGCGCTTCGGTGACAACATGCGTGAGGTCGCGGTCACCGAAGGGGACAAGGTGGAGGCTCAGATCAAACTGGGTTGGCAGGTGAACACTTGGCCTGTGGGTGAGCTGGCGGACACCATCGGCAAGGTCGCCGAAGACGAAGTCGACGGGCTGCTTGACGACTACCGGCAGCGCTACGATATGGCGACCGACGACTCTGAGGCCGTGCGTTACCAGGCGAGAGCCCAGATCGCGATCGAGACCATCCTGGTGCGAGAAGGCGCAGGCGCCTTCACCGACACTTTCGAAGACCTCTGGGGCCTGGAACAGCTCCCAGGCCTGGCGACGCAGGACCTGATGGCAAAGGGTCACGGGTTTGGGGCCGAGGGCGATTGGAGGACCGCCGCCATGACCCGCATCATCAAAGAGATGACCCAGGGCCTTGACGGTGGCACGAGCTTCATGGAGGACTACACGTATCACTTCGAGCCGGGCAACGAGCTGGTCCTGGGCGCCCACATGCTTGAGGTGTGTCCGACCATCGCGGCAGGTAGACCGCGCATCGAGGTGCATCCACTGGGCATCGGCGGCAAACAAGCGCCGGCCCGCCTGGTGTTCGACGGACACGGGGGCGACGCGGTGGTGGTCTCTCTGGTGGACATGGGTGGGCGGCTGCGCCTGATCGTGCAGGACGTAGAATGCGTGGAGCCGCCTATTGCGATGCCCAACCTCCCCGTCGCCAGGGTGATGTGGCGGCCAGCCGCGGGGCTGACCGAGGGCATACGCCAATGGATACTCACCGGCGGCGCTCATCACACAGTCTTGACCTATGCCGCCACCCCGGCGATGCTGAGAGACTGGGCGGACATCATGGGCATCGAGTTCGTGCACCTCTCCGCGGATACGCGTAGCGAGGATTTGAAGGACCGGCTGGAGTTGGCTGACGTGCTCTGGAAGCTGAGAGGTCTGTAGGAGTGCTTAGAGATCTGAGAAGACAGGTGCTGAAGGCGAACTTGATGCTGCCCGAGCACGGGCTGGTCAGCTTCACCTGGGGCAACGTCTCCGGGATAGACAGGGAGCGGGGTCTGATGGCCATCAAGCCCTCGGGCGTCGCGTACGAGAAGCTCAAGACGGGTGACATCGTGCTGGCGGACATGGCTGGCGGGCCGGTCGGCGGTGCTCTCAAGCCCTCGTCTGACGCGCCCACTCACCTTGAGCTCTACAAGGCGTTCCCCGACATCGGCGGAGTAGTGCATACCCATTCACGCTGGGCCACCGCCTTCGCCCAAGCGGGCAGGGGTATCCCGGCTCTGGGCACGACCCACGCCGACTACTTCTACGGCGAGATCCCCTGCACCCGTCCCCTTAAGGACGAAGAGATCCGGGAGCGCTACGAAGCCAACACAGGCATAGTCATCGCGGAACGCTTTCGGGACCTGGACCACGGGCAGATCCCCGGGGTGGTGGTACACGGCCACGGTGTGTTCTGTTGGGCCGACACTCCTGTGGAGGCCGCCGGACTAGCGATAATGCTGGAGGAGATCGCCCTCATGGCCTGGCACACCCTCGTGCTGGACCCCGCCAATCCGGGCATGCAGCAGAGCCTGCTGGACAAGCACTACCTGCGCAAACATGGACGGGACGCCTACTACGGGCAGTAGCCTTCCGAAGGGTAGTTAATGTCTTAACCATCGCGCCGAATCCTGCTATGCTGGTGAAGTCGTTAATGGCTTAACCACTTTGGCGGACGGTGGCACGTGAAGACTGTTGTCAAGGGGCTGTCCTTCCTGGGCGTGGGCATCGATGCCAACTGCGTGCAGGTGGATGTAGAAGACGGCAAGATCCTCCGCATCCGGCCCTTCCACTTTGACTGGAAGTACGAACGCGAGCCCTGGACTATCGAGGCGCGAGGCAAGACCTTCACCTCCAGCGGCAAGACGCTCATCCCGCCCTTCACCCTCGGCTACAAGAACCGGGTCTTCTCGCCCAACCGGGTCAAGTACCCGCTCAAGCGGGTGGATTGGGACCCGAACGGTGCGCCCGGCTCCACCGGCCCTGGTGGCCGCAATGCGCAGAATCGGGGCGTCAGCCGCTACGAGCGCATCTCCTGGGACGAGGCGGCTGAGATAGTCGCCGCCGAGATCCGGCGGGTGAAGGAGCAGTACGGCATGGCCGGCGTCCTCGCCCAGGCCGACGGCCATGGTGAGACCAAAGTCGTACACGCCGCTCACGGCTGCAACCGCGCGCTGCTTGGCCTGTTGGGTGGCTACACGCTGCAGGAGCGTAACCCCGATAGCTGGGAAGGTTGGTACTGGGGCGCCAAGCACGTGTGGGGCTGCGAACCGGTGGGCAAGGGCGCATATCAGTCCAACCTCGTGCCCGACATCGCCGAACACTCGCGTACGCTCATCTACGCCGGCTGCGACCCCGAGACCACCACTTGGGGTTGGGGCGGGCAGACCGTCAGTCAGCTCTGCTACTGGTTCTCGGAGCTGGGCATCCGCCAGATCTATATCGCGCCCGACGTCAACTACGGGGCGGCCGTGCATGCGGACAAGTGGATCCCCATCCTGCCCGGCACCGACGCCGCTCTCTACCTGGCCATAGCCCACCAATGGTTGCAGGCGGGCAGCTACGACAAGGAGTATGTTGAGACCCACGTGGTGGGCTTCGACAAGTTCGCCGCGTACGTCTTGGGCGAGGAGGACGGGGAGCCCAAGA
Source organism: uncultured Actinomycetes bacterium (assembly GCA_963718375.1). GTDB lineage: Bacteria > Actinomycetota > Thermoleophilia > RBG-16-64-13 > RBG-16-64-13 > RBG-16-64-13. The sequence goes on from CAVQZD010000012.1 coordinate 33,409, forward strand.
CGCCCAAGTGGGCGGAGGGCAAGACCGGGGTGCCGGCCCGCATCATCAAAGCGCTCGCGCGGCGCTGGGCGGCCGCGCCTACCTCCACGGTGCACGGCAACGGCGGCAATATGATCCGCGGTCCCTACGCGACCGAGAACGCCCGCCTCGAAGTCTGCCTCTTGGGCATGCAGGGTCTGGGCAAGCCGGGCCGCCACATGCTGAGCACCATCGAGTGGGGGCTGATGGGCGTAGAGACGCCGCCCTACCCGTTCGGCAACTCGGTGCCGGTGCCGCGCCATGCCTTCTACCCGAGCGTGGAGGCGGCCAACCGGGGCTTCAACTTCGCGGGTGGCAAGGAGGGGATGCTGCAGTTCATCCCCAAGAACCGGCTCCACGAGGCGGTCAACGAGGCGAGCCACGACCAGCCGTTGACCTGGCGCGGCAGCACGCGCTGCCGCGCGCTCACGCCCGACCAGTTCACCGAGCACCAGTACCCACAGCCGGGGCTCTCAGAGGTGCACATGATGTGGTGCGACACCCCGGCTCTGATGACCTGCTGGAACGACAGCAACTACATGGCCAAGGCCTTCCGGAACCCCAAGATCGAGTGCATCGTCACCCAGCATCCCTGGATAGAGAACGACTGCGAGTTCGCCGACCTCATCCTGCCCGTGGCCACCAAGTTCGAGCTGGATGACATCGGCATAGACAACCTCACCGCCGAGTACGGCACGCTCTTTCTGGACGAAAAATGTATCGATGCTGTCGGCGAGTCGCTCAGTGACTATGAAGTATGCTGCCTCGTCGCTGAGAAGCTGGGCGTGCTGGAGGAGTTCACCGGCGGCAAGTCCGCCCAGGAGTGGATCAAGGTGGGCTTCGACGCCGCCGGCGTCGACCATCTGATCAGCTGGGAGGAGTTCCAGGACAAGGGTCACTATGTGATCCCGAACGATGCCGATTGGGCTGACAACGAGGTCGCCCTGCGCGGCTTCGCCGCCGATCCGGCCAGCCATCCGCTGAGCACCCCCACAGGCAAGCTGGAGTTCTACTCCCAGCGTCTGGCCGACCACTTTCCCGACGACGTGGAGCGTCCGCCCGTGCCGGCCTGGGTCGAGCGTGGCCCCAGCCACGACGAGCGCATCGGCGGCGACCGAGCCAAGACCTATCCCTATCTGTGTCTCTCCAGCCATCCGCGCTGGCGGGTGCACTCGCAGCACGACGACATGCAGTGGCTGCGCGAGATCCAGACCAACAAGATCGTCGGCGCCGACGGCTATGCCTACCAGACGGCCTGGATCCACCCGGACGATGCCGCAGCTAAGGGCGTGCAGACCGGCGATGTGGTGAAAGTCTTCAACGAGCGGGGCGCGGTGCTGGTGGGGGCCTATGTCACCGAGCGCGTGATGGCCGGCGTGGTCTCCATCGACCACGGCGCCAGGTACGACCCGATAGTCCCGGGCGAGTTCGACCGGGGCGGGGCGATCAACTGCATCACCCCGCGCAAGACCACGTCGAAGAACGCCACCGGCATGGTGAGCGGCGCCTTCCTACTCGACTTCGAGAAGGCCGACCTGGATGAGCTCGCACGGCAGTACCCGGAGGTCTGGGCGCGCCCGATCGACAAGGCGACGGGCTCTGGCTTGGGAGCGGATGCTGGCTACTTAGCTGTCGCTGCGGTGCTTGCGTAGGTCGAATCTTTCTAGATGGGTCATGTCGTCGCGGTCTCGCACCACCCGTGGGTTGGGCTCGATGGCCGGGTAACCTAGGCTCAGCATGTCGTAGATGACGTAGCCGTCAGGGATGCCCAGCAAGTCGGCGATCATGACCGAGGGGTAGGCCGCTCCGACGATGCTCACCCAGTGGCAGCCCGTAGACGAAGATGGTCGCAGCAAGAGCTCACGCCGAGGAAAGCGTTGGGAGCCGGGAGAGAAGGTCTTGTCAAACGATAGGGTATCGTAGACTCTGCGTATGACGAAGGAGGTCTGTCGAGGGAGACGTCACAATCTCCCCCAGGTTCAGGTGGCCAACCCAAGAGCATCCGTGAGCAGGGGTCTCGTCCCGGGTCAGAAGGTCCAGGCCATCGCCTACGGCGGCCGCGTGAGTTGGTACCCGTTCGGCCTGCCCAGGAGTTGCGCGGGATACTGCGCGGTCTGGATACCAGCGTGATGCGCGACGAGAGTGACCGCGTGTGAACGTAGTCGACTCGTCGGCTTGGCTGGAATACTTCGGCGACGGGAGACGACGATGAACTCGCCGGGGTATCGAGGCACCGGAGGACTTGGTGGCCCGGCGCTGACAGTCTATGAGGTCTTCAAACGGATGTGCCAGATCAAGGATGAGACGTCTGCCTGTCTGCGGTAGCCACAGGATGCAGAGCCGTGTGGTCGATCTGACGTCAGGCCTGGCGATAGAGGCTGCCAGGCTATCGCTCGAGAACGGACTGGCCACCCCGCACTCTATCGTCCGGGCTACGCTGTCGGGGAGCGTGCGACTCTCGGACGCAATATGCCCATTTCGCCGGTGCAGACGGTGGAGTACTGGGCGAAGGGTAGCGCCCAGCGTGCCAGTCACGCTCGACCGGTTGAGCCAGGCAGTATTGTGGGTAGAATCAACCGCAATGCGCGTCATAAGCCCCGCGGGAGATCAGTCGGCGGCGGCATGGAGGTATAGGGTGAATAGAAGGCAGATAGGCAGCGGCATCTCTTGGGTGGGCGCGGTGGACTGGGATCGGCGCCTGTTCGATTCGCTGATACCGCTCCCCGACGGCACCTCGTACAACGCCTATCTCGTTGAGGGCAGCGAGAAGACCGCTCTCCTCGATACGGTCGACCCGGCCAAGGTCGACGTCTTGCTCGCGAACCTGGAAGGCATCGCCGAGATCGACTACGTGATCTCGCACCACGCCGAGCAGGACCACTCGGGCAGTATCGGACTGGTGCTGAGAGAAGTACCCCGACGCCAAGGTGGTCACCAACCCGCGGGCCAAGGAGCTGCTCATCGATCTGCTTGCAGTTGCCCGAAGAGGCATTTGTGACGGTTGAGGACGGGGAGACCCTATCGCTGGGGGACAAGACCCTGCAAGTTCGTCTACACGCCCTGGGTCCATTGGCCCGAGACCATGGTCACCTATCTGCCCGAAGACAAGGTGCTTTTCAGCTGTGACTTCTTCGGCTCGCACGTCGCGACCTCGGAGCTATTCGTAGTCGACGAAGGGCGCGCTCACGAGGCTGCCAAGCGCTACTTCGCCGAGATCATGGCTCCATTCCGGCCCACAGATCGAGAAGAACCTGGAGAAGCTCAGGGACTACGACATCCGCATGATCTGCCCCAGCCACGGGCAACTCTATCAGCGGCCGGCCTTCATCGTCGATCTCTACAGGGAGTGGGTTTCCGGTCCACCCAAGAACCTGGTACTCGTGCCCTATGTGTCCATGCACGGCAGCACCGAGAAGATGGTGCATCACCTGGCGGACGCTCTGGTGGAGAACGGTGTGCGTGTGGAACTCTTCAACCTGGCCGTCACCGATCTAGGCAAACTGGCCATGGTGCTCTTGGACGCCGGCACGATCGTGGTGGGCACCTGCACCGTCCTAGTCGGGCCGCATCCGCTGGCCGCTTACGCGACCATACTGGCCAACGCTCTGAAGCCCAAGGCTCAGTTCCTCTCCATAGTCGGCTCGTACGGGTGGGGCAGCAAAGCGGTAGAGACGCTCTCCGGGTTGATACCCAACCTCAAGGTGGAGGTGCTGGGTCCCGTCATCTGCAAGGGATATCCCCGCGAGACCGACCTCAAGGCGCTCGAGGAGTTGGCCGCCACTATCGCTCAGAAGCATAGGGAGAGTCAGCTCGCATGAAGAAGTCGCTAATCATCTCAGGGTCGATATGCATCGCAGTAGGTCTCGCGCTCTTCGGATTGGTCGTGGTGCCGTGGTTCCTCGCGGATGACGCAAGGTTCGCGATGGGCGACATGGACCGCCACTTCATCGAGCAGATGATCCCCCATCACCAAGACGCGGTGGACATGTCCGAGCTCGCGCTCACCGAAGCGGAACACCCCGAACTCAAAGACCTGGCCGAGAGCATCATCGAGAGTCAGAGCCGCGAGATCGACGACATGCGTAGCTGGTATCTCTCCTGGTACGGCACAGAGGCGCCTGAGGACTCCGCGTCTGGCGGCTTCGGGATGATGGGCGGCGGTATGATGCACGACGAGGCCGATCTAGAGGTCTTGGCGGCGGCGGAGGATTTCGACAAAGAATTCATCGAGCAGATGATCCCGCATCATGAGATGGGAGTGATGATGGCCCGCATGGTGCTCGCCCGTACGGACCGTCCGGAGATCGAGCGGCTGGCCGAATCGATCATCGAGACTCAGAACGGCCGAGATCGAGCAGATGCGCGACTGGTATGACGAGTGGTAGAATAGTCCGGACGAAGGGAGGGACTCGCCATGATGTGGGATGGTGGGCTTGGCATGGGCGACGGCTGGATACTCGGGTCTATCATGATGATCGTCGTCTTGGCGCTGATAGTCGTAGGCATCGTCCTCCTGATACGCGGTGTCTCCGGCCGGCAGGGCGATGGGAGCGCTGGTGGTGGGCAGGCGTCATCGAGCCAGAGCCCCGGAGCCGGGTAGTGCGCTGCGGATACTCGAAGAGCGCTACGCCCGTGGCGAGATCGACCAAGAGGAATTCTCAGGCGCAAGAAGGACCTGCTCGGCAAGTAGGCGCCCTGCGTGATCCCTCGGAGCCTGGAGCTGGATCGAGAAGCACGGCTCACGCGAGTCTAGCCGGAATGTATAATCAGCCGGATTCGTCGGAAGCTATCAAGAAGGGAACGTGCCTTGCCGCGCATCTACAGACGCCTTCACCTCGCTGTTCTGGCGACTCTCTATGACTCGGCTGACCCTAGGCCCGAACGTGACGAGATACTACATGTACGAGAGAATGAGGGAGACCGCGAAGTCGTTTGCCAGTAGGAAGGGCGATGTCCTCTCCGTAAGCCAATCTGGATGGTTAGTTCCACTACCCGCAGGAGCTGTCGCGGACAACCTCGCAGGAGGTGCGGGGCGCTCTGGGCGGCCACGACATCTACTGCATCGCCAGCGGTCTGCATCTGGACCCGCTGTTCGGGCGGGGCGGGCTCTCGTCTCCCGACGACAAGGTGCGCGGCCTTGGCGCTGGAGCGCACGCTCGAAGGCGGCGGAGTTCGCCGGCGAGCCTGGGCGCGCACTTCATCATCTGGCCGGGGATCGAGGGCTACAACTACCCGTTCCAGACCCCGTACGCGGAGAGCTGGAGCCGGTTCATCGACGGCGTCGAGCCAGGCGGCCGAGGTGTGCGCGCGCCACGGCGTGAAGCTGTTCTTGGAGCACAAGAACTCCGAGCCGGCGATGAAGATCTTCATGCGCAACATCGGCATGACGCTGCACGTGATGCACACTCTGCGCGCTCGCGGCATCGACAACGTCCAGGTCAACATGGACTGGCAGCACCTGATCATGAACCGCGAGCACCTGCCGGAGTACGCGGCGCTGCTGGCGGCGGAGGGGCTGCTCGGCCACCAGCACGCCAACTCCGGCTGGGGTGACTTCGACGACGACAACATGGTCGGCGCGACCGACTTCTTGGAGACGGTCGAGCTGGCGATCGAGCTGCGCCGCGCGGGCTACGGCGAAGCGGCGGCAGGCTGGGCTTCGACCTCTACCCGTACACCGAGGACCCGGTCGAGGCCGTGCAAGCGCAGCGTGATGCACTGGCGGTTCATCGACTCGGTGGCCGCGAAGATCGACGGGCCGGCGCTGCGCGAGGCGCAGAGCCGCAAGGACGCGGTGCGCGCCTACGAGCTCGTCTACGCGGCGCTGGGCGGCGAGTAGCCTACTGAGGGGACACGATGCCCGGCCAGACACTCATCGGGCTCGACGTCGGCACGACCAGCGTCAAGGCGATCGCGATAACGCCCGACGGCGAGGTGGTCGGCAGGGCCGAGGAGCAGTACGAGCTTCAGACCCCGCAGCCCGGCTGGGCGGAGCAGGACCCCGAGGACTGGTGGCGCGCGGCGCAGCGTGCGCTCGCGCGCCTGGAGGGCGCAGCCGCTGGCATCGGCCTCTCGGGCCAGATGCACGGGCTCGTGTGCTCGACGCAGGACCGGGCGCTGCGCCCGGCGATCCTGTGGAACGACCAGCGCACCGGCGCGGAGTGCGCCGAGATCGAGCGCAGGCTCGGGCTCGAGCGGCTGATCGCGCTGACCGGCAACCGCGCGCTCACCGGGTTCACCGCGCCGAAGCTGCTCTGGCTGCGCACGCACGAGCCGGAGATCTACGGCAAGATCGCCCACATCTGTCTGCCCAAGGACTACGTGCGGCTCAGGCTCACGGGCGAGCACGCGACCGACGTGGCCGACGCGTCGGGGACCCTGCTGTTCGACGTGGCGGCGCGGGACGTGGAGCGACGAGCTGCTCGGCCGCTGGAGGTGCCGTCCGACTGGCTGCCGCGCGCCTGGAGTCGCCCGAGATCTCGGGCCATGACGACCGCGGGCGCGCCGCGGGCGTGCCGTGGCCGCCGGCGCGGGCGACCAGGCGGCCGGCGCGCTGGGAGTAGGCGTGGTCAGGCCGGGGCCGCTCTCGGTGGTGCTCGGCACTCGGGCGTGGTGTTCGCGGCGCCTGCCCGACTTCGTCTCCGACCGCAGGCTCGTCTGCACGTGTTCTGCCACGCGGTGCCGGCACCTGGCACGCGATGGGGGTGATGCTCTCGGCGGCGGGGTCGCTGCACTGGCTGCGAGACGTCCTGGGCCGTCTCGTACGAGCAGCTGCTGGCCGAGGCCGAGGCGTGGCCGCCCGGCTGCGAAGGGCTGTCTTTCGCCCCGTACCTGTCGGGCGAGCGGACGCCGCATGCCGACCCGGACATAAGAGGCGCGTTCTGCGGGCTCGACCTGCGCCACGACCGCGGGCGCGCTGTGTCGCGCGGTGCTTCGAGGGCGTCGCCTTCGGTCTGCGCGACTCGCTGGAGCTGGTGCGCGTCGCTGGGCGCCGAGCCGCGTCTCGGCCCGCGTCTCCGGCGGCGGCGCTCAGAGCGAGCTGTGGCTCAAGATCGTCGCCTCGGTGCTGGGGCTGCCGCTCGAGACGCACGGCGGTCTCTGAGGGCGCGGCCTTTGGGGCGGCGCTGCTGGGAGGCGTGGCCGCAGGCGTATTCGCCGACGCCGAGGATGCGGTGCGCGCTGCGTGCGCACGAGCAGGACGGTGGAGCCCGTCGAGGCGTGGCTCGGCAGTACGACGAGCTCTACGAGCGCTTCCGTGGCCTGTATCCGACGCTGCGGACGCTTAGCCAGCCAGACGGGGCAGCGACAGAGGGGTGGGACTACGTCCGAACGAGGACAACGAGAATCTGGCGCGGGACTCTCATGGCGTCGGCAGAAGTCAGCCGCACGGTCTGCGCCTAGCTGAAGAGGCGTGCTAAGGCTACGGGCCGGCGGGTCAGCAGAGCATCCGCCGGCAGAACCTGGCGCTCGTCTTGCGGGAAGTCATGGACAACGGACCACGCTCGCGCGCGGGCATAGCCGAGGCGGTCGGGCTCACCCGGTCTACGGTGTCGAGCCTGGTGGGTGAGCTCATCGACAGAGGGTTCCTGCTCGAGCGCGAGCTGGAGCGGGGCGGGTCGGTGGGCAGGCCGGGACGACTGGTGGCGCTCTCCGACACCACGGTGGCGCGCTCTCGGTCTGGAGGTAAACGTGGACTATCTGGCCGCCTGCGTTCTCGATCTCGCCGGGAACGTGCGGCTACGAGCAGTTTCTTCGTGCGAGACAACCGCGAGCATGCCGGCCGAGCGCGGTGCTGGACGCGCTGGCCGAACTGGCCAAGCGGGCAGCTGCAGAGCGTCGAGCGAGAAGGTCTGATGCCGTCGGCACTACGCTCGCCGCCCCAGGGCTCGTGGACTACTCCAGCGGGATGCTTGCTGAGCGGCTCCGAACCTCGGTGGGGGCGCGATGCCGCTGGAGGCCGAGCTGGTGCGTCGCTTGGACCGGCCGCATCACTACGTCTCGCGTGGACAACGAGGCCAACCTGGCGGCCTGGGTGAGCTGTGGACGGGCAAGGGACACAAGTGGGGCGACTTCATCCGCATCTCTGGCGAGGTCGGCGTGGGTGGCGCTCTGGTGGCGGACGGGAGTTGCTGCGCTCCGGCAGCGGGCTCGGGGGCGAGATCGGTCACGTCATGGTCGATCCCGAGGGCCCCGAGTGCACCTGCGGGTCTCGCGGATGCCTGGAGAAGATGGTGGGCAAGAAGCGCTGTTGAGGGCCGCGGACTGGAGGCCGACGGTAGGCACCAGCATCGCGCTGCCCGATGGCGGCATCTCGCTGCATGGTCAAGAGCGCGCGCCGGGGTGACCCGCAGACCCTGGCGGCGCTGACCGAGGCAGGCGCGCGCTTGGGATCGCGTGCGCTTCGGCGGTGAACCTGATCTCGCCCCAACACGGTGGTGCTCGGCGGGATCTACGCGCCGCTATTCCCGTGGCTTGCGTGGGTCCGCTGCGCGTGGAGTTGGAGCAGCGGGCTTTTCTGACGCGGCACTCCGATGTGGCGGTGGTGCGTTCGGAACTCGGTCCCTGGCGGCCGTACGAGGGCGGCCTCGCTGGCGCTGAGGGCCGTCTGCGCCGACCCGTTTCTTGGTACAGTCGGTAGGACAGCGGCTTCGGCGAGGTGCAGAGCGGGACAGTTTGTTGTATGGTGCAACAAATAGGAGCCTAAGGAGGGCGACGGATCAACATAGACGCGTAGATCGCGACAACTGATGAAACCAGGAGGGAAGCAGAAGTGAAGAGGCATTACTGGATCGTCATCGGCGCTCGCTGCTGCTCAGTGCGCTGTTCGGGGTCTGGTCGGCCGGCTGCGGGCGGGGTACCAGACGATGACGTCGAGAGGACCGACGCACGACCCTGGCTCCCGACAAGTATCCGGTGCCCGACCGAGAGCTACAAGATCGGCATCGTCGTCTTCAGCAACACCGACCTGGAGCAGCAGGCCGCCAACAGAGTACCTGACGGACTACCTCGGGCCGAAGTTCAACGTCGCGTTCGTCATCTCAGAAGACATCGATGACGCAGACGCCGAGCTCACCGTTCTTGGAGAACTGCGCGGCCAGCGGCTGCAAGGGCATCCTGGCCTTCCAGGCGATAGCCGGCCCAAGGCCACACTCGACCAAGTGCCAAGAGCTGGGCATGTACTACATAAGGGCCGCGAAGCCGTCGATGAGCAGGAGTTCAAGATCGGCGACCGGCAACCCCTACTTCGTCGGTGGTGTCTGCTCCCATGGGCGACCGTCAGTTGGGCTACGACTGCCTCACGGCGTTTCTTGAAGGCGGCGCCACGCAAGATCGGTATGGCCACCGGTGGGCGCCAAGTCGGGCAACTACCAGCACACCGAGCGCACGCTGGGTGCCGAGGCGGCCATAGCCGACTTCGAGACGGCGAACCCGGCGACCAAGATCGAACTCAGCGAGTTCGCTGGGTATCCGGGCGACGCTTTCAACGCCGCGCAGGCTCAGATGATCGCGGCGAACCCCGACGCCATCTTCGCCACCTTCGCCGTTGAGGACTTGTGGGTGCAGCCTCTCACCGACGCGGGCAAGGCCGGCGTCATAAAGCTCGGCGGCGTCTCGTCTATCAACGACGTGTCGGTGCAGGCCTTCAAAGACGGCACGATCAACTGGTGGGGCGGCAGGTATGGGGCCATGGCCGGTCTCCCGTTCGCCTTGCTGTACAACTGGATGACGTGGATACAAGGCCGACTTCAGCGACAACGGAGAGGCCATCTTCGTCCCGCAAGAGTGGATAGAGATCACGTCCGGCGAGAGATGGACAAGTGGCTGGCCGCTCATCGAGGCGCCGGTGCCACCGTATCAGCGCCGACGACCTCAAGGCCGTGTGCAAGGCCTTCAACCCCGACGCCACACTCGAGGACTTCAAGGCCCTCGCCACCGCTACGGGCTACGATGACATCGTCGCAAGAAGAGCTGCCGGCAACTAGGTCAGATCACACAACAGAGGGCAGCGGTCTGCGTGTAGGACCGCGAACACCTGGGGGGACCGCATGGTCCCCCAGGACGCCCTCTCTTAGAGGCGCTTGGTGAACGAATGAACAACGAGACACTCATCAAGCTGACAGGCATCAACAAGTCCTTCGGCCCGACCAAGGCGTTGGTCGACGTGACCCTCGAACTGCGCCGTGGTGAGGTCAGGGGGCTCATAGGCGAGAACGGCTCGGGCAAGTCTACCCTTGCCACCATCATCGCCGGGGCTCAGCCGGCCGACAGCGGCGAGATGCTCCTTGGCGGCGAGGCCTACCGTCCGGCCAGCATGCTCGAGGGCGAGCGCAGGGGCGTAGGCATGGTGGTGCAGGAGCTGGGCACCGTCTCGGGCATCAGCATCGCCGAGAACCTCTACCTAGGACGGCTGCGCGCGTTCGGCAAGCTCGGCTTCGTCAACAGAAGACGCCTGATGAGCACGGCAAGGGCGGCGCTGGCCGACATGGGTCTTTCGGACATGGATCCTTCGCGCTCCGTAGATTCACTCGACCTCCAAGACAGGAAGCTGGTGGAGGTGGCGCGGGTGATGATCGGCAAGCCCGAGCTCTTCATCCTCGACGAGACCACCACGGCGCTCTCGCAGCGCGGGCGGGCCATAGTCTACGAGCTCATCAAGAAGCTGAAGGCCGAGAACAAGGCGGTGCTCTTCGTCTCTCACGATCTCGAGGAGATCATGGAGACGTGCGACGCGGTGACCGTGCTCAGGGATGGGCATCTGGTCGAGAACGTCGACCGCAAGGACTTCAGCGAGTCCAAGATAAAGCAGCTCATGATCGGTCGCGAGATAGCAGGGTGACTACTACCGCTCCGATTTCGACCCGACCTACGGCGACGAGGTGGTCATGGATGTCGACCAACCTCAGCACCGTCAGGGGTCTGTCGGGCTTCTCGATGCAGCTGCACAAGGGCGAGATCCTGGGCATAGGCGGCCTTTCGCACTGCGGCATGCACGAATTGGGGCGGGCGTTGTTCGGGCTGGAGGAGGCACTGGGTGGCGAGGTGCGCCACGTGGCGTCCGGCTCGGTCATCAAGAGTCGCCAGGGGCGCCATGAAGCACGGACTGGCTTATGTGCCCAAGGACCGGGACCGGGAAGCTCTTGTGCTTGCGGCGAGCATCCGGGCCAACATCGCTTCAGCCGGCTACGACAAGCTGACGGTCGGGCAGAGCATCTTCTTGTCCCCGCGCAAGGAGAAGCGGTACGCGGACGCCCAGATGGACGCATCTGAGCATCAAGTGCGCGTCACGAGAGCAGTACGTCCAGTTCCTGTCGGGTGGCAACCGCCAGAAGGTGGTGTTCGGAAAGTGGGTGGGCAGGGGCTCGACATCCTGATACTGGATTGCCCCACGCGTGGTGTGGACATCGGCGTCAAGCACGCGATGTACCAGCTCATGAGCCAGATGAAGAAGGAAGGCAAGTCACTGGTACTCATCTCCGAAGAACTCCCGGAACTCATCGGCATGAGCGACAGACTGCTCATCTTGAAGGATGGCAGGCAGACGGCGGAGTTCAAACGCAGCCGGGAGCTGACCGAGGCGAAGATAATCGACCACATGATCTAGCGGAGGACGATGATGCCGCCGACCGCGCTTGAGAACAAGTTCCGACGAACTCTGCGAGACGTAGTCGCTCAGCCTTCAGGGAGGTTCGCACGGACCCTGCGAGGGCAGAGCTTCGCTTCTTGACCCCATTGATCCCGCTGGCTGGGCTGTTCTTGGTCGTGGGGATCATGGCCGATCGCTACCAAGGGCACCTCGATCTCAGCTGGTGAACCTCAAGCTGCTCATCAACCAGTTTGCGACGCTGGCGATAGTGGCCACGTGTTCCAGCTTCATCTTCTCGATGGGCGGCTTTGACATATCGCTGGGTGCCGTGACCTGTCTGGCGGCGGTGGTGGGAGCGGCGGCGTTGAACGCAGGAGCGGATGCTCCATTGGTGCTTCTGGTGTGTATGGCCACGGCGGTCGGCGTGTCGCTCTTCAGCGCCTCGTGCATCTCTATCTTCAAGCTGCCGTCCTTCCTCGTCACACTCGCGGTCTACTTGATCCTCACTTCGGCCGTCGTCCTGATCATGAAGGGCGAGGAGCGCTGGCTTCTCGAGCGAACACTACGTCGTACTTGGACACCAATGCGGTCAAGCTGGGCGTGTTGGCCGTCGTCGTAGGTGCTGTCCGCCGTGGTGTTCAACTACATGAAGCTGGGGCGGCAGAACAGGCTCATCGGCGGCAGCCAGACGGTGGCGCGCTACACGGGTATGTCGATACCCAGGAACATGCTGCTCTCGTTCCTGATAAGCGGCCTCGGCATAGGCATAGCCGCGTTCCTGCTGATGGGGCAGGTCGGGCTCGGTCTCTGTCCAGACTGGCCAGGCGTATGGCTTCGACGTCATCATAGCCATCGTGCTGGGTGGCATGCCGATCTCCGGCGGCGCTCGCTCGCGCATCACGGCCGGCGTCGTGGGGGCGTTCACCCTCACCGCCTTCAACAATGGTCTCGTGATCCTGGGCGCCGAGGTCGGGATGCTACAGGTGACTCGAGGTGCACTCTTCTTGATAGTCGTTTCGTTGTTGATGGCTCGACAGAGAGAGCGTCTCCTTGCGAAATAGGTCCTCTCGGAGGTGGAATGCGGTGCAGCAGAACAAGGCACTGAGAAGTTACTGAAGAAGATAGTGATGTCGCTGTGGATACCGGCGCTGATGTTCGCCATCTTCCAGGTGGCGTGCAGCCGCCAAAGGGATCGACTACCTTCACGGCGGCGGTCATGAGGAACTTCTTCCTCAACGTGGTCACCGGAGCGTTCATCGCTTGGGGTCTGATGTTCAACATACCCGCGCACAGATGGGACTTCAGCGTAGGGGCCATCATGGTGCTATCCGCGATCATCGGCGGGCAGTTGGCTTTGGCTTGGGGGCTGAACGGATACGGACTGCTGCTCTGCTGCCTCGTGGTCGGAGCCGTCTTGGGGGCGATATCGGGGCTGATATACGTTCTGCTGGGCCTGTCCGCCTTCGTGACTTCACTCGGCGTAGCGCTCGTATTCGAGGCATTCAGCTACATAATGCTACGGCGGTGGCGGTGTCAATCTCATCGGCCAGACCGACATGCTGTTCATGACCAAGGCTCCGCACTTGTACATCCTCTTGGGCGCCGGAATGGTGATAATGATCATCTTGGTCAACTACACCAGGTTCGGCTACAGCACGCGGGCGATAGCGTTCGGACAGAGCGTAGCCGTCCAGCGAGGACTGCGCGAGAAGCCTGACGCGATCATCTGCTATGCGCTATGCGGGACCATGGTAGCCATCGCAGCGATGCTCGCAATGTCAAGGACCGGTTCCGCGCGCGCCATGCTGGGTTTGACCTCCATCCCGCCGATGTTCCAGGGCTTCTTGCCGGTGTTCATAGGACGGGTCATCCAGAAACACAGCGAGCCGGTGACGGCCATCCTGATCGGCGCGTTCACAGCCTCGCTCATGGTCGCCGGCTTCGCGGCCCTGGGCTTCTCGCCGGCCACTCAGCACATCTTCGTCGCCGTGGCCCTTCTGATATTCCTGACGGCTGGTCTGAAGCAAGGCGCGGTTGCTGAATGGCGGTTCAAGAGGAAGCGGGCAGAGGAGCTGGCTTGACGGCTGGTGAAGCGGAGCCGCAGCTGGAAGCGGCGATCGCGGAGCGGATAGCTGCGCTCACGCTCGCAGAGAAGGTCCGGCTACTCACGTGCGCCCGACTTCTCCGGTCTGCATTCAGAGCCCAAGATCGGCCTCAAGCGGATGGTGGTGTCGGACGGTCCGGCCGGTGTGCGAGGCCATGACTGGGACGAGCGCGACCCCTCGCAGAACATCCCCTGCCCCACTGCGCTGGGCGCGACTTGGGACGCGGCGCTGGTGGAGCGGATGACCGACATCATGGCTCACGACGCTCGCGACAAACACGTGGACCTGACCTTGGCTCCGTGCGTCAACCTGTGTCGCAGCCCCTACGCGGGCCGGTTCTTCGAGTATTTCAGCGAGGATCCCCTGTTGACTGGGGTATTGGGCGCCGGCTACGTCAGCGGTCTGCAGAGGCTGGGCATCGCCGCCACCGTGAAGCATTTTGTCGCCAATGACTCCGAGACGGAGCGGCACACCGTGGACGTGGTCGTAGACGAGCGGACTCTGCGCGAGGTCTACATGCTGCCGTTCGAGCTCATAGTCCGCCTTGCCGATCCCTGGCTCATCATGTCGGCCTACAACCTGGTGAACGGCGCCCCGATGTCAGAGAGTCCTATGCTTCGTGAGGTGATCAAAGAGGAGTGGGGCTACAGCGGATACATCATGTCCGACTTCTTGGCCGTGAAGCCTGACGTCGCGGCTGCCGCGGGAGGTTTGGACATCGCCATGCCGTGGCCGCGCGGCGCCAAGTGGGACGACATCGTCATCAAGGCAGTCAAGGACGGCGAGCTCGACGAGGCGGTGATAGACGACAAGATCGTCCGGCTGATGCGCTTGGCCTACCGGTGCGGCAAGCTGGAGGGATTCCCCGAGAGATCTCCAGCGCCAACAAGGGACAAAGCGGCGGGAAGCCCTCGACTTGCGAGAGGCCGCGGCGGCGAGCTTCGTGCTCGCGCGCAATGCCGGGCAGGTGCTTCCGCTCGACAAGGCGACTCTGGGTTCGGTGGCCGTGATCGGTCCGAACGCTCTTCACGGCAAGGCCGGCGGCAATGGCAGCGCCAAGGTGTATCCGGTGCACGTGGTGTCACCGTTGGAGGGGATAACGAACGCCCTGGCTGGTCATGCCGACGTGCGGTTCGCCGAGGGTGTGCGTCCCTTCGCCTGGCATCCGGTGGCGCGGGCCCCGTGGCTGAAGCAGCCGGACCGGGACGAAGACGGAGTCTTGGTGGAGTTCCTGGGTGCCGATGGTTCGGCGCTCGGCAGTGAACGCAGGAACACCGGCGAGTACGCGTGGATAGGTCATTTCGGTGCTAGCGTCGAGGCCACAGCCGTCGCCTGGGTCAGGGTACGCGCGCATATCGTGGCGCAGGAGACTGGCGAGCACCAACTGGGGGTGTCCGGGGTCGGGCACTACCGCTTCAGTCTCGACGGCCAAGAGATGATGGATGAGCATCTGGCGCTGGCTCTGGGCGCTGATATCACCGAGGGGTTCTCGTTCCCGCCGCAGCGGATGTTCCCGCTGCGGATGACAGAGGGTCAGGCTCTGGAGCTGGAGATCGTTCACCAGGTAGGCACGTTCAGACCGGGCAGCAGACTCTCGATGTTCCAGATCAGAATGGTCACGCCCGCCGGCAGTGAAGACGACGAACTCGAGCGGGCAGTCCGGCTGGCTGCCGACTCGGACGCGGCCATAGTGGTGCTGGGTAACGACGCATATGCTGATGCCGAGGGACTCGACCGGGCCGATCTGAAGCTCCCGGGCCGCCAGGATGAACTAGCGAGGCGGGTGGCGGAGGTGAACCCGCGCACGGTGGTGGTGCTGAATGCGGCGTCCCCCGTCCTGCTCCCGTGGGCAGAAGAGGTGCCGGCGGTCCTCTTGGCTTGGTTGCCGGGGCAGGAATTGGGCAACGCCCTAGCCGACGTGCTGTTCGGCGATCGCGAGTCCGGGGGACGGCTCCCCTTCAGCTGGCCGCGCGACGAAGCGAGTATGGCGCCGGTGAGACCCATCGACGGCAGGTTGCCCTACGACGAGGGGCTGCATATCGGCTACCGTGGCTACGACCACGACGGCCGTGAGCCTCACTACGCGTTCGGTCACGGACTGGGCTACACGGACTGGGATTACGTGCGGGCTGACGTGGCGCTCTCCGCGAGCGCGGACGCTGACGAAGTCACCGTCACGGTGCAGGTCCGCAACACCGGCGCTCGCAGCGGCAGGGAGACGATACAGGTGTATCTCTCGAAGCCGGACAGCGCCGTAGAGCGCCCGGTGAAGTGGCTGGCCGGATTCGCGATCGTGTCCGCCGAGCCCGGCGAAGAAGTGACCGCCACGGTGCGGCTCGACGAGACGAGTCTGCGGCACTGGGCTCCAGGTGGTTGGCAAGTGGAGCCGGGCAAGTACGTCGTTCAAGTGGGGCGGTCATCGCGCGACATCAGACTTGCGCAAGACATCCGGTTGGACTGACGGGCGGGGCGCGGTGCTATACTGGCAACCCGGTGCTTCGCACCAGCCGCCCCCTCTTTTCGGACACAGGCTGCTGGTAGTACGCGCCCTGTGGGGGCCAGTAGTTTGCGGTGGTCTGTAGGAGGCTCGGGTTGATCCGATACGATGCCCGCGAGGCAGCGTTCTATCGGCAGAAGCTGATCGAGAGAGTACAAGCGGACGTCCGCGAGTGCTATCAGTGCGGCAATTGCACAGCCAGTTGCCCGGCCGCCTTCACCTACGATCTGATGCCCAACCAGATGATGCGCATGCTGCAGGTGGGCATGATCGACGAGGTGCTCGACTCCAAGTCGATACAACTATGTGTGCAGTGCCTCACCTGCACGGCCCGTTGCCCCCGCAACATCGAAGTCGCCGGCATCTTTGAAGAGCTCAAGACCGTCGTGGTCGCTCAGGAGCGCAAGGTGCCCGAGCACGTCAAGACCTTCAACAAGGTCTTCATGGACGCGGTCGCGAGGTTCGGCAGGTTGCCTGAGTTCTACGACATGGCCCGCTTCTACGCCGGCACCCTGAATCCGAAGATGGCGCTGGGCAACGTGGGCCTGATGGGCCCGGTGATGGCCCGGCGCAAGATGCCGCTGCTGCCCCGCAAGGCCAAGGGCGCCGACGAGGTGGGCCGCATCTACAAGAAGACCATGAAGCTGGCCAAGCAGCGCGCTGAGGCCGAATCCAAGGCGCGCGCCTGCCTAGCCGTGGACGAGACCGCCGCGCGCGCGGCCGCCAAGGCGGCGCACGGCGCCCCTGCGAGTGCGGCCAGGTGCACGGCGCGGGCGAGGCTTGTGCAGCGGGCGTGGGCGCTGGCGGCGCCGACGCCAACGGGGGCGCGACGGGAGCCGCCGCATGACCCTGGCCTATTACCCCGGCTGCTCACTGCGTCACTCCTCTGAGGAGTTCGACCACTCCACCCGCGAGGTGCTGAAAGGCCTGGGCGTGGAGTACACCGAGGTGCCCGACTGGACCTGCTGCGGCTCGACGCCGGCGCACATGATGGACCATCTGCTGGCTCAGTCGCTCGCCGCGCGCAACCTGCGCCAGGCGGCCGAGGTGGGTGACGAGCTGCTCGCTCCGTGCCCCTCCTGCTATCAGCGCCAGAAGAACGCGGAGATGGAGATCCACGGGAGCGACGCCTTCAGGGCCGAAGTGAACGAGATGCTCGACAAGCCCTACGACGGTCGCGTGACCGTCTACGCGCTGCCCGAGTACCTGACGAAGTTCGTGGGCGAGGAGAGGATCGCGGCGCAGGTCAAGACCGACCTCTCGCAGCTCAAGGTGGTGCCCTACTACGGCTGCCTGCTCGGCCGCCCGGTGGACATGATCGGCGAGGTCGACCAAGAGCAGCCCATGATGATGGACCTGCTGCTGCAGGCCGCCGGCGCCGACGTCAAGTGGTGGAACTACAAGACCGAGTGCTGCGGCGCCAGCGTGGGCCTGCCCAAAGAAGAGATCCAACGCCAGCTGAGCGGCAAGGTCATCGAGCAGGCGCTGGCGGCCGGTGCGGACGCCATAGTGGTCTGCTGCCCGCTCTGCCACGTCAACCTGGACCTCAAGCAGGGCCAGATCAACAAGGCCCTGGGCACGGACTACAAGGTGCCCATCCTGTATCTGTCGCAGGTGCTGGGTCTTGCCTTCGGCCTGAGCGAAGACGAGGTCATGCTGCAGAAGAACATCGTCGACCCGCGGCCGCTGGTGAAGCAGGCCATCGCCGAGGGTATCCGCGTCAAGGCCGAGGAGGAGCGCAAGGCCGCCGACAAGGCTGCTAAGGACGCGGCGCGGGCCGCGAAGGCCGCCACCGACGGCGACGCCGCCCCAGCCAAGGCCGCCGCGCCGGGCGACGCCCCAGCCGCCGCCCCCGAAGGCGGTGCCGCATGAGGATAGGCGTCTTCGTCTGCCACTGCGGCACCAACATCGCCGGCACGGTGGATGTGGCTGAGCTCGCCGAGAGGGCGCTCACCCTCAAGGACGTGGTGCACGCCGACCATCCCATGTACACGTGCTCGGAGCCCGGTCAGGCTTCTATCCAGGACGCCATCCGCGACAAGCACCTCGACCGTGTGGTCGTGGCCGCCTGCTCGCCGCACATGCACGAGGTGACCTTCCGCCGCTGTGTGGAGGCGGCCGGTCTGAACCCCTATATGTACGAGATGGCCAACATCCGCGAGCACTGCTCCTGGATCCATCCCGATATGGCCGTAGGCACCGAGAAGGCGTGGGACATCATCAAGATGGCCGTGGCCAAGGTCCGGCAGTTGGAGCCTCTCTACTCGAACGAGGTGGAGGTCAACAAGGACGTCTTGGTGATCGGCGGCGGCGTGGCGGGTATCCAGGCCGCGCTCGACCTGGCCGACGCCGGCCTCAAGGTCACCATCGTGGAGAAAGAGACCACCATCGGCGGCACGATGGCCAAGCTGGACAAGACCTTCCCCACCATCGACTGCTCGGCCTGCATCCTCACGCCGCGCATGGTGGACTGCGCGCAGCACGAGAACATCGACGTCATGGCCTACTGCGAGATCGAGAAAGTCGCGGGCTATGTGGGCAACTTCACCGTGGATATCCGCAAGAAGGCCAGCATGGTCGATTGGACCAAGTGCATCGGCTGCGAGATCTGCGTGCAGAAGTGTCCTAGCAAGGCGCCCGATACTTTCAACGCCGGCCTCGAGCAGACCAAGGCCATCTACATCCCGTTCCCGCAGGCGGTGCCCAAGCGGGCGGCTATCCAGGTGGACTACTGCCGCTACTTCCAGAGTGGCAAGTGCAAGGTCTGCGAGCGGGTGTGTCCTGCGGACGCCATCGATTACGAGCAGAAGGAACAGATCGTCCAGAAGGAGTTCGGAGCGATAGTGGTGGCTACCGGCCTGGACGTGTTCGACTGGCAGGCGGGCTATCCGGAGTACGGCCAGGGCAAGATCAAGGACGTCATCTCGGGCCTGCAGTACGAGCGCATGCTCAACGCCTCGGGCCCCTCGGGCGGCCACGTGCACCGCATCAGTAACGGCGAGGACCCCAAGACCGTGGTCTTCATACAGTGCGTGGGCTCGCGCGACGAGTCGGTCAACCGGCCCTACTGCTCGGGCGTGTGCTGCATGTACACGGCCAAGCAGGCGCTGCTGACCAAGGACCACGTGGGCATGGACACCGAGGTCTACGTCTTCTATATAGACATCCGCGCGAACGGCAAGGGTTACGAGGAGTTCGTCAAGCGCGTGCAGACCGAGTTCGGCGTCAAGTACGTGCGCGGCCGCGTGAGCAAGCTCTACGAAGAGGACGGCAAGGTCATGGTGCGCGGCACCGACACCCTGCTGGGTGAGCAGGTGGAGGTGGCCGCCGACCTGGTGGTGCTGGCCACCGGCATCGAGGCCGCCCCGGGTGCCAAGGAGCTCGCGCAGAAGCTCAACATCAGCTACGACGAGTTCGGCTTTCTCAAAGAGGGCCATCCCAAGCTGCGCCCGGTCGAGACCAACACGGCCGGCGTCTTCTTGGCCGGCGTCTGCCAGGCGCCCAAGGATATTCCCGCCACGGTGGCGCAGGCCTCGGGTACGGCATCGAAGGTCATGGGTCTGCTGGCCAAGGACAAGCTCAAGACCAGCCCGATGATCGCGGTCGTGGACCAGAAGGACTGCGTGAGTTGCTGGAAGTGCATCGAGGTCTGCCCGTTCAGCGCGCCCGAGAAGCAGGAGCAGCGCGACGGCAGCTTCAAGAGTCATGTGATCGAGACGGTCTGCCAGGGCTGCGGCGTGTGCGTGGCCAACTGCCCGGTGAACTGCATCTCGCTGAAGGGCTTCACCACCGACGCCCTTATCGATCAGCTGGAAGAGGTCCTACTCTCGTAAAGGCGCCGTCGCATGCTGAGACTCTTGCACGACGCACGACTATCGTATATCGTAGATACACGATAAACAGCGTGGGGAGTGCATCATGTCAGACAACACCGAAGACGAGGAACTGGCCCAGTTGGCCAAGGCCATCAGTCACCCGGTGCGCATCCGCATTCTGCGGTTGCTCGCGGCACAGCCGGGCTGCGTGTGCGGCGCGATATTCCGCGAGATACCGCTGGCTCAGTCCACCATCTCGCAGCATCTAAGAGTACTCAAGGAGGCGGGCCTCATCGAAGGGGAGCTCGACCTTCCCCGGATCTGCTATTGCGCCAGGACTGACGCCATCTTGCGTCTCAAGCAGCTGATGTCGACGCTATGAAGCGCCTGTCTTTCCTCGACCGCTATCTGACCCTCTGGATCTTCCTGGCCATGGGCATCGGTGTGGCGGCCGGCTATCTGTGGCCGGCGATCGGCCGGGCGATCGAGAGCGCTTCCGTTGGCACCACGTCCATCCCCATCGCCATCGGTCTCATCGTCATGATGTATCCGCCGCTGGCCAAGGTGCATTACGAGGAGCTCGGGGATGTGTTCCGCAACTGGCGGATCCTGCGCCTATCGCTCATCCAGAACTGGGTCATCGGGCCCTCTGCTCATGTTCTTCTTGGCCATCCTCATGCTCTTCGACAAGCCCGGTCTCATGCAGGGCGTCATCATGATCGGTCTGGCCCGCTGCATCGCCATGGTGATCGTGTGGAACGACCTGGCCAAGGGCGACCGGGAGTACGCCGCGGGTCTGGTGGCCTTCAACTCGGTCTTCCAGGTGCTCTTCTACTCGGTGTACGCGTACGTGTTCCTCACGGTGCTACCTGGCTGGTTCGGGCTGGAGGGCACAGCCGTGGACGTGTCCATGGCCGAGATCGCCGAGAGCGTGGCCATCTATCTGGGCATCCCGTTTGTGGCCGGCATACTCACGCGGGTGGTGCTGCTCAGGTTCAAGAGCAAGGAGTGGTACGAGAGGGAGTTCATCCCCCGCATCAGCCCCATCACCCTGATCGCGCTGCTGTTCACCATCCTTGTGATGTTCTCGCTGAAAGGCGAGATCATCGTGCAGTTGCCGTTGGATGTTCTGCGGGTGGCCGCTCCGCTTCTGGTCTACTTCGTGGTGATGTTCCTGGTGAGTTTCTACATGGGCAAGAAGGTGGGCGCCGACTACAGCAAGAGCACGACGCTGGCCTTCACTGCCGCCTCCAACAACTTCGAGTTAGCCATCGCCGTGGCGGTCGCGGTGTTCGGGCTGAGGTCGGCGCAGGCTTTTGCGGCTGTGATCGGGCCTTTGGTGGAGGTGCCGGTGATGATAGGGCTCGTGAACGTGGCCTTCTGGTTCCAGCGCCGCTACTGGGGCAGCAAGGGCGTGGAGGTGGAGGCGGCGGCCGGTGTCGAAGCCGGCGACCTGGGCTGCCCGACGGTGATCGGTAGCGGGACTGAGACGACGAGGGAGACTCGAGAAGAGTGATGGGCGAAACGGATACGCCGGGTGCCAGCCGCGAGGTCGTGCGCCAACGGTGCCTTCGGACACACGCATGCAGTGTCTGGCAGCGCCGTTTGGGGCGGCGTCGTTAGGGCACGCGGACTCCGCGGTGTCGCGCGGCCGAGGAGGTGACCAGCCGGGCGGCGCTACGCGACGCCTCGGGTCCGGCACAGGAGGTCGCGCTGGCAGTCTGTGCGGGTGGCCTACGAACTTCAAGGCGGTGGACCGCGGCCGTGCTCGCGTCCGGACTCCGGCTTCTCTGGCCGAGGCGGTCCGCCCGGGCGCAGCGTTCGGCGACGCTCCTCACATAATGGGTGATAATAGAATCCGATGAACCAACCACTGACTTCTGGACGCACCCTGCGCATCATCCCCCTTGGTGGGCTTGACGGCATAGGCAAGAACATGACCGTCTTTGAGTACGGGGACGAGATGGTGGTCGTGGACGCCGGGTCTCATGTTCCCCGACGACGACCATCCAGGGGTAGATCTCATCCTCCCCGACTTCTCCTACGTGGTGAAGCGTCAGGCCAAGCTGCGCGCCATAGTCATCACCCACGGCCACGAGGACCATACAGGGGCGCTTCCTTATCTTCTCAAAGCACTCGACCGGCGGGTGCCGGTGATGGGCACCAGACTCACCCTCGGTCTTATCCAGGGCAAGTTCGAGGAGCATGGCCTCAAGACGAAGTCGGTCAAGCTGCAGGAGGTGACCGGGGGGAGCCACGTGTCGGTCGGCTCGTTCGGGTTCGACTTCTTCGCCGTGAACCATTCGATACCCGACGGAGTGGGAGTGTTCATACGCACGCCCGCGGCCAACGTGGTGCACACCGGTGACTTCAAGCTGGACCAGACTCCCATCGACGGGCGCTTGGTGGACTACGCCTCGCTGACTAAGTTCGCAAAGGTGGGTGTCGATCTGCTGATGTCAGACTCGACCAATGCAGAGACGCCTGGCGTCACGCTCTCAGAGTCTTCGGTGGGCCCTGCGTTGCGTGACCTCGTCGATAGAGCGGAGGGCCGGGTCATAGCCGCCTCGTTCGCGAGTCACGTGCACCGTGTGCAGCAGATCTGCGACGCGGCCGTGGGGGCTGGGCGCAAGGTGGCCTTCATAGGTCGCTCGATGATCACCAACACGCGGATCGCGCGCGAACTCGGCTATCTGACTATCGCCGATAGCGATATGGTCGAGCCCGAGCGGGCGGCCAGGCTGCCGGCTCGCAAGGTGCTGGTGATGTGCACCGGCAGCCAGGGTGAGCCTCTCTCGGCTCTGGCTCGCATGGCCAATGGCGACCACAATACCGTCAACATAGAGCCCGACGACACCGTGGTCATCGCTGCTACGCCGGTGCCGGGCAACGAGAAGGCGGTCAACCGGGTCATCAACCGGCTGGCCAAGGCCGGGGCCACGGTCGCTCACAAGGGCAGTCTGCATGTGCACGTGTCGGGTCACGCCGCCGCGGAAGAGCTCAAGCTGATGCTCAACCTGGTGAGGCCCCGGTTCTTCGTGCCCGTGCACGGTGAGACCCGCCACTTGGTCGCCCATGCGGGCCTGGCTGAGCAGGTGGGTATCCCCAAGAAGAACGTGTTCATCATGGGCAACGGCGACGTCCTGGAGCTCACCAAATCGGCGGCAAGCGTCACGGGGAGCGTCGAGCACGGGGTGGTCTACGTCGACGGTCTCGGGGTAGGCGACGTGGGTCAGGTGATACTCCGCGACCGACAGGTCCTGGCCCAGGATGGCATCGCGACCGTGGTGGTCACCGTCGACAGCCAGACCGGCAGTCTGACATCCGACCCGGAGTTGATCACGCGGGGGATGACCTGGGGTCCAGACGGCGATAGGGTCATCGCCGACGCGCAAGCTCGCATCCGGCAACGGCTGGCCCGGACCCATAAGGAAGGGGTCACCGACCAAGCCGTCATCAAGCAGGCCGTGCACGATTCGCTATCGCAGCTGTTGTGGGAGCGCACCCGCAGCCGGCCCATGATCATCCCCATAGTCGTGGAAGTCTGACCGCGCAGGTCCCGCCTCTTCGTCGGTGACGCCTCGCGATTTTTGCGGATTCCTTACACCGCGCACCCCCTTCGCTACGCCTTGCCTACGCCGGCACGCCTAACATGAGATAGAGCCGACGTGTGGATAGGTGCGTCATGGATGCATTGGTGGTTCTCATAGCGATCGCCTTCTTCGCCCTTACCTGGGGGCTGGTGCATGGAATGCAGCGCCTGTAGCGGAAGGGCTGATGCCATGATGGCGGATGCGCGTCTCGTGGGTAGCGGGGAGGCGGCATGCTGCTGACCGCCGCCATCATCTCTGTATGTCTGCTGGCTTACCTGCTCTACGCACTGATGCGGCCTGAGAGGTTGGGATGACCGCCCAAGGCTGGCTGCAGATCGCTTTGTTGGTGGCAGTGGTGCTGCTGTTCGTGCGGCCGCTGGGCACCTACATGGCCAAGGTGTTCGAGGGGCGGCGCATCTTCGGAGTCAGCCGGGCCCTGCGGCCGGTGGAGAGGATCATCTACCGGCTGGGCGGCATCGACCCCGAGAGCGAGATGACCTGGAAGAAGTACGCGGTCAGCGCGCTGGCCTTCAGCCTCGCGGGCTTCTTGCTGCTCTACCTGCTGCTGCGGGTGCAGGGTTGGCTGCCCGGCGGTCCCGACGGGGTGGGCAACGTCAAGCCCGATCTGGCCTTCAACACTGCCGTCAGCTTCGTCACCAACACCAACTGGCAGGCATACGGCGGTGAGAGCACCATGAAGTACGTCACCCAGATGGTGGGCCTGACCGTGCAGAACTTCGTCTCGGCGGGCGTGGGCATGGCGGTGGTCATTGCGCTGATCACGGGGGTTCACCCGTCGCTCTACCGACATGCTGGGCAACTTCTGGGTGGATCTCACCCGCGCTGTGCTCTACGTGCTCATACCGCTGTCCATCGTCTTCGCAGTGATCTTCGTCTCGCAAGGGGTGGTGCAGACCCTGGAGCCGTCGCAGGAGGCCGCGTTGGTGCAACCCTACGCCGGGGATGACGGCCAGACGGTCACCGACCAGACCATAGCCGTGGGGCCGGTGGCCTCCCAGGCGGCCATAAAGCAGTTGGGCACGAACGGGGGCGGCTACTTCAACGCCAACTCGGCTCATCCGTTCGAGAATCCCACGCCGCTGTCCGGCTTTTTGCAGATGGTGGCGATCTTGCTCATCCCGGCCGCGCTCTGCTACACCTTCGGCCGCATGGTGGGTAACACGCGGCAGGGGTGGGCGGTGCTCTCGGTGATGGTGGTCATCCTGGTGGCCACGATGGCCGTCTCGTATCACTTCGAGGCGCAGGGTGTGCCCCAGCAGGCACAGGTCGGGGCCGACCTGCAGGCGGCGGGCGGCACTACCACAGCCCAGGCCGGCGGCAACATGGAGGGTAAAGAGGTGCGCTTCGGCATAGCCGATTCATCGGCTTGGGCGGTCTCCACCACTGCCGCCTCCAACGGCTCGGTGAACAGCATGCACGACTCGTACACGCCCCTCGGGGGACTGGTGCCTATGGTGATGATCCAGCTCGGGGAGGTGGTGTTCGGGGGTGTCGGCTCGGGTCTGTATGTGATGCTGGTGTTCGCCATAGTCACGGTGTTCATCGCCGGGCTTATGGTGGGGCGAACGCCCGAGTATCTGGGCAAGAAGATAGAGATGTACGAGATGAAGATGGCCTCGCTGATCATCCTGATACCGGTGATAGCCATCTTAGTGGGCACCATGATCGGGGTAGCTACAGGCGCCGGGCGCGCCGGCGCGGCTAACCCGGGCGCGCACGGCTTCAGCGAGATCCTGTACGGCTTCACCTCGGCGGTGGGTAACAACGGCAGCGCGTTCGCCGGACTGTGCGCGAACTCTCCCTTCTACAACCTGCTGCTGGGGGTGTGCATGCTCATCGGGAGGTTCTGGATACTGGTGCCCACGCTGGCCTTGGCGGGGTCGCTGGCCAAGAAGAAGCACACCCCTGAGAGCGCGGGCACGCTGCACACCGACGGCCCCGTGTTCGTGGGGCTGCTCACCGTGATAGTCATCGTGGTCGGGGCGCTGAGTTTCCTGCCCGCCCTGGCTCTGGGTCCGATAGTCGAGCACCTACTGATGGCCGGCTAGGAGGGTGCGGACGATGAACTGGTCGAGAAGAGCCCACGGAGCAGGACCCGCCGGGCCAGAGGGTGCGCCGGCAGAGGCCGCCCGGCCAGAGGCAGCCCGCCCAGCGGGCGCCGAGTCCGGATCCGCGCCGACCGCGCCTGCGCGGCGCGGCGCCGGTCAAGGCGGCGTGGGCGGGCGCGCGGCGGCGCGGGCCGTCCGCGACTCGTTCCGCAAGCTGGACCCGCGGGTGCAGGTACGGAACCCGGTGATGTTCGTGGTCTGGGTCGGCGCTCTGCTCACCTTCGTACTGTTCATTCAGTCGGCGGCCGGAGCGGGGGAGGCCTCCTGGGGCTTCATCCTGGCCATCTCGCTGCTCTTGTGGTTCACGGTGCTGTTCGCCAACTTCGCTGAGGCCATGGCCGAGGGCCGGGGCCGCGCCCAGGCGGACAGCCTGCGGAAGGCGCGCAAAGACGTGATGGCGAGCAGGTTGAGCGAGGCGCGCCGCGAAGCGCGCGCGGAGCAGGTGTCTTCGTCACAGCTGGTGCTCGGCGACCTGGTGCTGGTGGAGGCCGGCGAGTTCATCCCTGTAGATGGCGACGTAGTGGTGGGAGCCGCCTCGGTGGACGAGAGTGCCATCACCGGCGAGAGTGCCCCTGTCATACGCGAAAGCGGGGGTGATCGCAGCGCGGTGACCGGCGGTACGCGGGTGCTCTCCGACTGGCTGATCGTGAAGGTCACCGCCAAGCCTGGCGAGACCTTCCTGGACCACATGATCGCTATGGTGGAGGGCGCCAAGCGGCAGAAGACCCCCAACGAGATAGCCCTCAACATCCTGTTGGCGGCGCTCACCATCATTTTCCTGATCGTGGTGGTCACCTTGCGGCCGATGTCCCAGTACGCGGTGGATATGGCGGGCACGGGCGAGGTGGTGTCCATCACCATCCTGGTGGCCCTGTTGGTCTGCTTGGCCCCCACTACCATCGGGGCTCTGCTCTCGGCTATAGGCATCGCGGGTATGAACCGTCTGAGCAAGGCCAACGTGGTGGCCATGTCGGGGCGCGCGGTGGAGGCGGCCGGCGACGTGGACGTGCTGCTGATGGACAAGACGGGCACGATCACCCTGGGCAACCGGCAGGCCACCGAGTTCTTGCCGGCCCCAGGTGTCGAACTGGCCGAACTGGCGGACGCCGCCCAACTGGCCTCTCTCGCCGATGAGACGCCCGAGGGGCGGAGCATAGTCGTGCTCGCCAAGAAGCTGCAGGGCCTGCGGGGTCGCGACCTGGAGGCCCTGGGGGCCACCTTCGTGCCCTTCACCGCCCAGACCCGCATGAGCGGCGTCGACCTCGATGGCCGCGAGATCCGCAAGGGTGCCGTGGACTCGGTAGAAGCCTACATCGCGACCAAGGGGGGAGCGCTGCCCAAGGAAGTGATCGCCGCCTCCGACAACGTCGCTCGCTTGGGAGGCACCCCTCTGGTGGTGACCGACGGTCCCCGGGCCCTGGGCGTGATCCACCTCAAGGACATCGTCAAGGGAGGCATCCGCGAACGCTTTCACGACCTCAGGCGCATGGGCATACGGACGGTGATGATCACCGGAGACAACCCGGTGACGGCAGCGTCCATAGCCGCGGAGGCGGGGGTGGACGACTTCCTCGCCGAGGCGACGCCCGGGGCCAAGCTGACGATGATCCGGGAGTATCAGGCCGATGGACACTTGGTGGCCATGACCGGCGACGGTACCAACGACGCGCCGGCTTTGGCGCAGGCGGACGTAGCCGTGGCCATGAACACCGGCACGCAGGCGGCCAAGGAGGCGGGCAACATGGTGGACTTGGACTCCAACCCCACCAAGCTGCTGGAGATAGTGCACATAGGCAAGCAGACGCTCATGACCCGTGGGGCGCTCACCACCTTCAGCATCGCCAACGACATAGCCAAGTATTTCGCCATCATCCCGGCCGCTTTCGCGGCCACCTACCCCAGTCTGGACGCCCTCAACCTGATGCACCTCGCCACTCCCCAGAGTGCCGTCCTCTCCGCTGTGGTGTTCAACGCTGTGGTGATCGTCTTTCTCATCCCCTTGGCCCTGCGGGGCGTGAAGTACAAACCGCGGCCTTCGGCCGAGCTTCTGCGCAACAACCTGCTCATCTACGGGCTGGGCGGATTGCTGGTGCCTTTCGTAGGCATCAAGCTGATCGACATGGCGCTCAGCGCGCTGGGTCTGTCATAAGAGGGGTGTAGTATGTTGAAGACCGTACGGCAAAGCTTGGTGGTCCTGCTGGCGCTGGGCCTGCTCACCGGCGTCGTCTACCCGCTGGTGGTGACGGGCATCGCTCAAGGACTCTTCGCGCACAAGGCGGGGGGCAGCATGATAGTGCAGGGCGAGCAGACTGTGGGCTCGCAGCTCATCGGGCAACCGTTCAGCGACCCGGGCTACTTCTGGTCGCGACCGTCGGCCACTGCGGACACACCTTACAACGCAGCAGCCTCTTCCGGCTCCAACCTGGGCCCCACCAACCCCGCTCTGCTCGAGGCCATCGAGGCGCGCATCGCCGCGCTGCGCGCCGCCGACCCGGGCAACACCGCTCCCGTCCCCATCGACCTGGTCACGGCCTCGGCCAGTGGCCTCGACCCACACATAAGCCCGGCGGCGGCTGAGTACCAGGTGGCTCGGGTGGCCCGGGAACGTGGGCTTAGCGCGGAGCAAGTGAGGGCACTCGTAGCCGAACACACCGAGGGCAGGCAGTGGTTCGTGTTCGGAGAGCCCAGGGTGAACGTGCTGGAGCTCAACCTCGCTCTCGACTCCCTAAGCGGGCGGTGATCTCTTGGAGGAGTACCGTCGCCCCGACCCCGACCGTCTGCTGGAGCAGCTGAGCTCCGGGGAGTCGCCCGACGGGCGGGGCAGCCTGAAGATCTTCTTCGGTTACGTGGCCGGCGTGGGCAAGACCTATGCCATGTTGGACGCCGCACAGAAGCTGGCGGCCACCGGCGCTGAAGTGGTCATAGGGTATGTGGAGCCGCACGGCCGGGTGGAGACCGAAGTGCTGATGGAGGGGTTGGAGGTACTCCCTCCTGCGCGGTGGGATTACCGGGGAGTGGAGCTGCGCGAGTTCGACCTCGACGGAGCCCTCGAGCGCCACCCGCAGCTGATGCTGGTGGACGAGCTGGCCCACACCAACGCTCCGGGCGCCAGGCACGCCAAGCGCTGGCAGGACGTCAAGGAGCTGCTCGAAGCGGGCATCAGCGTCTACACCACGCTCAACGTCCAGCACCTGGAGAGCCTGAACGACGTCATCGCCGGGATAACCGGCATCGAGGTCCGGGAGACCATCCCAGATGAGGTGTTCGACGACGCCGACTCGGTGGAGGTGGTGGACCTGCCTCCGCGCGAGCTGGTGGAGCGGCTGCATCAGGGCAAGATCTACATACCCGATCAGGCGGAGCGCGCAGTCGAGGGCTTCTTCACCGGAGCGAACCTGGGGGCGCTCCGCGAGATCGCGCTGCGCCGGACCGCCGACCGCGTACACATGCACGTGGAGAGAGCGCGTCTCGCGACCGCCGGGCCTGAGCATACCTGGGCGACCGCCGAGACCATCCTCGTGTGCGTAGGGCCCAGCCCCACTTCGGCCGACGTCATCCGCTCCTCCAAGCGGTTGGCCGCTTCGCTGAACGCCCGCTGGATAGCGGTGGGCGTGGAAGGGGCCCGGGGCCAAGAGGGCGGGTCAGGGCAACAGCAAGCGCTGATGAGCAACATGCAGCTGGCCGAGCGCCTGGGAGCGGAGACGGCCACGGTGGCCGGGGCCAACGTGGCCGAGGACATAGTCGAGCTATGCGCACGCGCACAACGTCACCAAGATCGTCATTGGCAAGACGGCCCAATCCCGATGGAAGCGGGCGCTGGGGAGCAATGTCGTCGACCAGTTGCTCGAACTCAGCGGGGACATCGACGTGTGCTTGATCCACGGCAAGGCCTTGGCGCCCGAGGCGGCGCCTGTGCTCGTGAGGCGGCGCGCCCCTGTCGCCTGGCAGGGGTACGCGTGGGCGCTTGTGGCGTGCCTACTGGCGTCGTTGGTGGCGTGGGCGTTTCAGGACTTCGGCTTGGCCGAGACCAACAAGGCCTTGGTGTTCTTGCTGGCGGTCGCGTTGGTGGCCGCCCGGTTCGGCTTGGGCCCGGGTATCACCGCCGCCTTCGTGGGCGTGCTGGCCTTCGACTTCTTCTTCGTTCCGCCCTACCTGACTTTCGCGGTGGCGGACGCGCAGTACGTCATCACCTTCGCCATCTTGATGGTGGTCGCCGTCATCGTCAGTTCGCTCGCCGCGCGCCTGCGCAACCAAGTGCGGGCCTCTCGCGCCAGGGAGCGGAGGTTGGAGGCGCTGTATCGGATGAGTCGCGAGCTATCGGGGATGGCGGGCCGGCACCAGTTGGCTGCCGTCGCACAGAGGGAGGTCCGGGAGACCTTCGGTGCCGACACGTCTCTGTACCTGCCCGGCAGCGATGGTCGTTTGGAGCCGGTGGTTTCGTCGGGCGCGGCCGACGTGCCCGGCCAGCGCGAAGCGGCTGTGGCGCAATGGGTGATGGACCACGCGCACATCGCCGGAGAAGGCACCGACACCCTACCCGACGCCAAGGGGCTGTTCGTGCCGCTGCTCACACCTCGAGGCACGGTGGGCGTGCTCAGGGTGGCTCAGCCGGAGCAGGAGACGCTGCTGCTGCCCGACAACCGGCAGCTGCTCGAGACGCTGGCTCAGCAGATAGGCGTGGCCATCGAGCGGGACGAGCTCGTGGAAGAGACGCGGGGCGTGGTGCTGGAGATCGAGAGAGAGCGGCTGCGCAGCTCGCTGCTCAGCTCGGTCTCGCATGACCTCAGGACCCCCCTGGCGGCCATCGCCGGGGCGAGCAGCACCCTGCTGGAGCTGAGCGACTCCGCCGACCCGGCTCAGCGCCGGGAGCTCCTGGAGGAGCTGGTGGAGGAGTCCAACCGGCTAGCCAGGTTGGTGGACAACCTGCTCAACATGACCCGCCTCGAGGCGGGCAAGATAGTGGTGGACAAGCAGTGGTTCCCGCTCGAAGATGTGATCGGCTCGGCCCTTGGCCGGTTGCGCCAAGAGCTGGCCGGGCGCTCGGTGGACAAGCATCTGCCTGAGGATCTGCCGCTGGTGCCGCTTGACGGGGTGCTCGTGGAGCAGGCGCTGGTGAACCTGCTGGACAACGCGGTAAAGTACAGTCCGCCGGGCTCACCCTTGGAGGTATCGGCGCAGGTGCACGATGATGAGGTGAGGGTGAGTGTGAGCGACCGGGGACAGGGCTTGGCTGCGGGCGAAGAGGAGAGGGTCTTCGACAAGCTGTTCCGGGGGTCGGCCTCGTCCACGTCGGGCGGACGGGGAGCGGGCTTGGGCTTGGCCATAGTCACCGCTATAGTCACAGCTCACGGGGGCCGGGTCTGGGCCGAGAACCGGCCTGGTGGCGGCGCGGAGTTCAACCTGACTCTGCCTCTGGGCGAGTCGCCGCCCGACCTGGAGACCATCGAGCGTGAGGGGGCCGCGGAGTGACCGGCGGAGTCACAGGCGGAGCGACCGGCACCGAGCCTCAAGCCGCCCGCATCCTCGTGATCGAGGACGATAGGCCCATCCGTCGCTTCCTAGGCGCGGCTCTGACTGACGCCGGCTACGAGGTGGTGGAGGCGGAGACCGGGCGCGCGGGCATCACCCACCTGTTGGCGCGCATCCCCGACCTGGTGATCCTGGACCTGGGTCTGCCGGACATGGACGGCATGCAGATAATCACCCAAGCCCGGGAGTGGTCGCAGGTGCCGATAGTGGTGCTTTCCGCTCGCGGTCGTGAAGATGACAAGGTGCGTGCGCTGGACGCGGGGGCCGACGACTACTTGACCAAACCCTTCGGCGTGCCGGAGCTGCTCGCCCGCATCAAGGTGGCGCTCCGTCATGCAGCGGCGCTGCGTGAGGGGGGCGGGGAGCAAGTGTCCAGCTTCAAGAACGGGGGCCTGACGGTAGACCTGTCTGCGCGCCGGGTGTTCGTCCGCGACCGCGAGGTCCATCTCACCCCGCTCGAGTACCGCCTGCTGACCACCCTGGTCAGGAAGCCGGGCAAGGTGCTCACCCATCGGTATCTGCTGGAGGAGGTGTGGGGGCCGGGCTACCAGGAGCAGACGCATTACCCGCGGATGCTCGTAGCCAGTCTGCGCAGGAAGATCGAGGACGACCCGGCCGACCCGCGCTACATAGTCACCGAGCAGGGAGTGGGCTACCGCCTGCTGGAGGACTGAGCGCAAGGGGTCGCCCGTGCCGGCCGTGCCGTCAGGCGCCCTCGCACGCTCTCCCCTGTTGCGCGGCGCGGCGGACCGGTAGAATGCACTCGATGAATATCGACGTGAATGACGCGCCCGGCTTGCAGCCGTCCCCACATACGTTCCATATCCCGGTGATGGGCACGGGCTTCACTATCGACACCCCGCTCAAAGTGGCGCGGTACGGCATCTCGTCGGTGATCTCGCTAGTGGACGATGTGCTCATCGAGCAGATGCGGCGCTATCACAGCGAGCGCGAGGGCGAGGACTTCGAGGCCATCCCGGCGAGCGCTGACGACTGTCGGGCGCGGCGCATCACCGCGTATCTGGATCTGATGGACCGAGTGGTGAAGCGGCAGGTAGAAGAGCTCCGCGCGACCCCGTTCGTCCCGGATAGTCCCATAACGTACTACTACGAGCTGCTGCCCGAGTCACCGCTGAAGGCCAGCTATCAGAAGATGCTCAGCACCGACGATGCGGCCGAGCGCGAGAAGCTGCAAGACGAGCTGCGCCGCCGAGTGGTGGCCGGCTCCATCGACGCCAACATCATGGTGAAGATCGACCGCCGGCCCATCTTTCGCGATCGAGCCTCGACACCTGAGGACGGCGACGCTCTCTCAGCACTCCGGGGGTTCGCCCGCAGTACGGTGCGCTCGTCCATCGTCTTCTCCGCAGGCATGAATGCTCCGCTCTACACCTACACCGGCAAGTTCCCGGACTTCCTGCCCGATGCTGACGGAGTACTCAAGAAGAAGATAGTGCTCAAGGTCAGTGACTTCCGCTCCGCCGTGACTCAGAGCAAGTTCTTGGCCAGGAATGGGCTGTGGGTGTCGGAGTACCGCATCGAGTCAGGGCTCAACTGCGGCGGTCACGCGTTCTCTGCCCAAGGCCAGTTGATGGGGTTGGTACTGGAGGAGTTTCGGCAGAGCCGGCACGAGCTGGCGGCGCTCATGCTCCCCTTGTATGCGGAGGCCCTCCGGGAGCGGAAGCTCCAAGCGCCTTCGGACCCGCCGCCGACCAGGGTGACCGTCCAGGGAGGCATAGGCACGTTCGAAGAAGACCGGTTGCTCCGCGAGAGATACCAGGTGGACGGCACCGGATGGGGCACGCCCTTCTTGCTGGTGCCAGAGGTCACGAATGTGGACGAAGAGCATCTGCAGAAGCTCTTGCGGGCTACAGACGAGGACGTCTTTCTGAGCGAAGCGTCACCTCTGCACATCCCGTTCTGGAACCTGCGCGAATCGGGCTCCGAGATAGCGCGCAGGAGCCGCATCGAGCAGGGCCGGCCGGGCAGCTCATGCGTGAAAGGGTATGCGCGCTTGTATAACACCGAGTTCACCGAAGTGCCTGTCTGTGAGGCTTCCCGCGAATACCAGAGCGCCAAGCTGGTCGCTCTGGAGAGCGACGATCTGACAGATGAGCAGCGCGCGGCCGCCATCGAGTCGGTGCTGGCCAAAGCCTGCTTGTGCCACGACCTGGCGGGCGGCGCGACGGGCACGTACGGCATCGACAATGAAGCGACCACGGCGGTCTGCAGCGGGCCGAACATAGTCAACTTCTCGCGGATAGTGAAGCTGGCCGAGATGGTGGGCCACATCTACGGGCGTGCGTCTCTGCTCTCCGGCGCGCAGCGCCCGCACATGTTCATCCGCGAACTCGATCTGTACGTGGACTATTTGGACAAAGAGTTCGACCGCTGTGCCCGCGGCATAGAGAAGCGCCCCGGCAAGTACTTCGCGGAATTCAGAGAGAACCTGCTCAAGGGCATCGGTCACTACAGAGAGGTGGCCGAACACATCGCGGGTGAACAGAGGCAGGCGTTTCTTTCGGCTCTGCAGTGCTTCCAGGACGCGATAGAGGGGTTGTTGCCGGAACCGGCGATGGCGACCTAGGTAGGGAGTACCGAGCGGGCAAGGGGACGCCTCATGCCGGAACCCCAACCACAGACGGTGGAGCAGTGGCACCGACTCTCGGTCGATGAGGCCCGGCTTGCGCTGAGGAGCGACCTCGACCAAGGCCTCGCGGCTACCGAGGCAGCCGCGCGCTCGACCCAGTACGGGCCTAATGCCATCACTCCGCAGAAGGGCCCCAGTTCACTGCGCCTGGCGCTTTCCCAGTTCAACCAACCGCTGGTGATCATCTTGCTGGTGGCCGGTGCCGTCACCGCGATACTGGGAGAGTGGGTCGATTCGGCGGTGATCTTCGGGGTAGTGATACTCAACGCGATCATCGGCTACCTGCAAGAAGCCAAGGCGATGAAGGCCATCGAGGCGTTGACGCGGGCCATGACCACGGAGGCTACCGCCCTACGCGACGGGCAAAGGGTCCGCCTCTCGGCCACCGAGCTCGTGCCGGGCGACGTGGTCATCCTGCAGGCCGGCGACAAGGTGCCGGCCGATATGCGCCTCACCTATTCGCGCGACCTTCGGGTGGACGAGTCCGCCCTCACGGGTGAGTCGCTGCCGGTGGAGAAGAAGACCGATCCTCTGCCCGAGGACACAACTCTGGCCGATCGTGCCAACATGGCCTACGCCTCCACCCTGGCCTCTGCCGGACAGGGAGCGGGGGTCGTGGTGACCATAGGCGACGCCACCGAGGTCGGTCGCATCTCGCGCCTCATCGCCGAGGCTCACAAGCTGCAGACCCCTCTCACCCGCAAGATCGCCGCATTCAGCCGGATACTCCTCTACGTGATCATAGGTCTCGCCGCGCTTACCGCTGTCGTGGGTATCCTGCGCGGCCAGTCGGTGGTAGACATGTTCCTGGCGGCGGTGGCCTTGGCCGTGGGTGCGATCCCCGAGGGTCTGCCGGCCGCGGTCACCATAACCCTGGCCATCGGGGTGTCGCGGATGGCCCGTCGCCAAGCGATCATACGCAAGTTGCCCGCCGTGGAGACTCTCGGGAGCACCACGGTCATCTGCTCGGACAAGACCGGTACCCTCACCGAGAACCAGATGACTGTGCAACGTCTCGCCACCGGCAGTGACGGCTACACAGTCACGGGCGGCGGCTACGTACCCGAGGGGCAGGTCGTCGACGTCGGCGGGAGCCCGGTCGTGCTTGGCGCGGGCGAGGCGCCGGCCCCGCGCGGGCGGCAAGATCTGGTCGAGCTGCTGCGGGCAGGTGTGCTCTGCAACGACAGCTCTCTCTACCAGGAGGATGATCGCTGGCGGATCAGCGGCGACCCCACAGAGGGTGCGCTCATCGTCGCGGCTGCCAAGGCTGGTCTGCACCACGCGGAGTTGGGAAACACCTTCCCCCGACTGGATACCGTCCCCTTTGAGTCTGAGCACCAGTACATGGCTACCCTGCATCGCGTGGTCTCCCCTCACGACGCCGGGGCTACCGAGACCCGCGTCGCGTACGTCAAAGGAGCCGTGGAGAAGGTGCTCGCCCGCTGTTCGGACGAGCTGGGCGTGGATGGTTCACTTCGGCCCCTGGCCGCCGGGGTGATAGAGCAGCAGGCTCACGCGATGGCGTCCGAGGGTCTGCGAGTGCTTGCCTTCGCCCGCAAAGAGCTGCCCACCGGCACCGACGAGATCTATCACGAACAAGTGGAACACGATCTTGTCTTCTTGGGCCTGCAGGGCATGATCGACCCTCCGCGGGAGGAGGCCCTGGAGGCCATCAGGGCCTGCCACGCGGCGGGCATCCAAGTGAAGATGATCACAGGGGACCACGCCCTCACGGCCGCTGCCATCGCCTACCAGCTGGAACTCCGCCCACCGGGCTGCGTGGCGATCGCCGACGTGAGCCCCCTCGCAGGCGCCGAGCTAGCTGCCATCAGTGAGACCGATCTCGTCGATGCAGTGGAGCAGACCTACGTGTTCGCCCGGGTCACCCCGGAGCAGAAGCTGCGGCTGGTGAACGCCCTGCAGAGTCGAGGGCACGTGGTGGCTATGACGGGCGATGGGGTGAACGACGCCCCCGCGCTGAAGCAGGCGGACATCGGCATCGCCATGGGTATCGCCGGTACTGAGGTGGCCAAAGAAGCGGCCGACATGATCCTGACCGACGACAACTTCGCCTCCATCGAGGCGGCCGTCGAAGAAGGCAGGGGCGTGTTCGACAATCTCACCAAGTTCATCACCTGGACGCTGCCGACCAACTTGGCTGAGGGCCTGGTCATCGTCGCAGCCGTGTTCGCCGGTGTGGCCCTTCCTATCCTGCCGGTACAGATACTGTGGATCAACATGACCACTGCGGTCCTCCTGGGTCTCACGCTGGCGTTCGAGCGGAGGGAAGACGGCATCATGCTGCGGCCGCCGCGTCGACCGACGGCTCCCATACTCGACCGCGTGCTGGTAGAACGCATCGTCCTGGTGGGTGTGCTGCTGTTGGCGGGCTCCTTCGGCCTGTTCGAGCTTGCCCAAGAGACCGGACAGAGCCTGGAAGAAGCTCGAACCATCGCTGCGAATGTCCTGGTGTTCGGGGAGATGCTGTACCTGTTCAACTGTCGCTCGCTCACGCTGCCGTCGTGGAGGGTGAGCCTACGGACAAATCACCTGCTGTTCGGGGGCGTAGGTCTGATGCTGGCGCTGCAGCTGATGTTCACCTATATGCCGGGGATGAACCAGCTGTTCGGTACCGCGCCCATCTCGCTCGACAGCTGGGGCTGGATCATCGCCTCCGCCTTCGCGGTCCACGTGGTCGTCGAGATAGAGAAGGCGGTCAGACGTCGCAGGGAGAAGACCCGCATGCCCACGGAGGCATGCTAGTAACATGAGCGCATGAACGACGTATTGTTCGCCTTTGGGTTGACGCTGTTCGCCGGCATGGCGACTGCTATCGGCAGCGTGATCGCCTTCAGCGCCAAGAGGACGAACTACCGCTTTCTGTCGTTGGCCACGGGCTTCTCGGCCGGCGTGATGCTCTATGTAGCCTTCGTCGAGATACTGTTCAAGGGCATAGACTCCCTGGCGGAGGCCTATGGGGAGACAGCGGCTCATTGGCTCGCCGTGGCCTCCTTCTTCGGCGGGATACTGTTGATAGCGCTGATCGACTACCTGGTGCCGGCGGCAGAGAATCCCCACGAGACGCGTTCGGAGGCCGAAGAGCTTCCCTTACACGACCCCACGGCGTCCAGGCCCGAGCGCGCAGAGGCCAGACTGCTGCGCATGGGGCTGGTCACGGCCTTGGCGATCGGCATCCACAACTTCCCCGAGGGTCTCGCTACCTTTCTCGCGGCACTGCATGACCCCAGTCTGGGAGTGGCCATCGCTATCGCGATCGCCCTGCACAACATACCCGAGGGCATCAGCGTCTCCGTACCCATCTACTATGCGACCGGCAGCAGAAGAAAGGCCTTCATCTACTCGGGTCTCAGCGGGTTGGCGGAACCGATCGGCGCGCTCGTAGCCTACGGTGTTATCCGCCTCCTTCTCGGGGGGGACACGGCCGTGGTGCCGCCTCAGGTCATGGGTGTGCTCTTCGGCCTGGTGGCGGGCATCATGGTGTATATAAGTCTCGACCAATTGCTTCCCACCAGCCGGGCGTACGGCAAGGGGCATGACAGCGTGATTGGCCTGGTGGCGGGGATGCTGGTGATGGCCCTCAGTCTGCTCTTGATGATGTAGTGCCCTGGAAGCAGGAGCAGCGCGACGGCAGCTTCAAGAGTCATGTGATCGAGACGGTCTGCCAGGGCTGCGGCGTGTGCGTGGCCAACTGCCCGGTGAACTGCATCTCGCTGAAGGGCTTCACTACCGACGCCCTGCTGGACCAGCTAGAAGAGGTGTTGCAGTCGTAAAGGCTCTGGTCAAATTCTTGTGATGTTGATTTTGGGGCGCCGGAGGCGCCCCTTTTCTGTCCGGTCTGGTTGATAGACTGAGCCAGTACCCGACCAGTTGCGGGCCAGCTGGTTAGGGCACTTGTGGAGTACTGTTGCCTCGTGCTAGTGTGTTGCGCATGATGAACAACACCGCCTATTCAGACAACACCGTCATAACCAAGGCGCTCGCCGAGTTGACCAAGCGCATACCTCGTACCTGGCGGGTCGAGGTCCAGGCGGAGGGCATCTGGCGTGCGGGCGTACGCCCAGATGCGGCAGTGACCCTGACGGCGCCTGGAGGCGAACGGGCCACGCTTCTTGTCGAGGCCAAGCGGAGTCTGGAGCCCAAGGACATCGAGCGTGCCGTGGACCAGCTACGGAGCATGGCTGACGAGACCGTGGGTGCCCTGCTGGTGGTGGCCCCCTTCCTGGGCCCTCGAGTACGGGAGAAGCTGGCTGCGGCGGGCGCCGGGTACGTCGACCTGACCGGGAATGTGTTGCTCTCGCTCGAGGAGCCGGCGATCTATATCGAGCGTCAAGGTGCCGACATCAATCCTGACCCTATCGAAAGGCCGGCTCGGTCACTCAAAGGTGCCAAGACGGCCAGGATCATCCGCACGCTCATAGACTTTCGCGGTCCACTCGGAACTCGTCAGATCGCCAACATGACGGACACAGACCCCGGCTACGTATCTCGTGTCCTAGACCTACTTGACCGGGGAGCATTCATCGTCCGCAAGCCCAGGGGGCCGGTGGAAGAAGTGAAATGGCGGGAACTCCTGGTGCGTTGGACCGAGGACTATTCGGTGCTCGATTCGAATCGGGTCATCTCCTATCTCGAACCACGCGGTGTTGATGCGTTGGTGGCGAGACTGAAGACCCAGGATTCAGACTCTCAAGGCGCCTACGCGGTCACAGGGTCACTGGCGGTCCCTCGCGCCGCCGCAGTGGCGCCCGCCCGCATGGCTATGCTCTATGTTCAGAACGCGGCTTGGTGGGCCAGTCAGCTGGGGCTCACACCGACGGACACGGGCTCCAACGTGCTGCTTATCGAACCGAAGGACCCCGTGGTGTTTGCCAGGTCACGCGCGGAAGAAGGCCTGAGGCGTGTCGCCGCAAGCCAATGTGCCGCCGACCTCCTGACGGGTCCGGGTCGCAACCCGGCCGAGGGCGAAGCCTTGCTTGCGTGGATGGAGCAGAATGAGGGCGAGTGGCGCTATGCATCCTGAG
>CAVQZD010000013.1:0-52408 GCA_963718375.1 uncultured Actinomycetes bacterium
GCCAGACTGCTGCGCATGGGGCTGGTCACGGCCTTGGCGATCGGCATCCACAACTTCCCCGAGGGTCTCGCTACCTTTCTCGCGGCACTGCATGACCCCAGTCTGGGAGTGGCCATCGCTATCGCGATCGCCCTGCACAACATACCCGAGGGCATCAGCGTCTCCGTACCCATCTACTATGCGACCGGCAGCAGAAGAAAGGCCTTCATCTACTCGGGTCTCAGCGGGTTGGCGGAACCGATCGGCGCGCTCGTCGCCTACGGTGTTATCCGCCTCCTTCTCGGGGGGGACACGGCCGTGGTGCCGCCTCAGGTCATGGGTGTGCTCTTCGGCCTGGTGGCGGGCATCATGGTGTATATAAGTCTCGACCAATTGCTTCCCACCAGCCGGGCGTACGGCAAGGGGCATGACAGCGTGATTGGCCTGGTGGCGGGGATGCTGGTGATGGCCCTCAGTCTGCTCTTGATGATGTAGTGCCCTGGACCCCGGGGGGTCAGGGTCCATGGCCGGTGTTGCCCCTCACCTGGTAAAATCGCCATACTCTGGTTCGTTCTTTCCCTTGTTCCGGAAGGGCTTTGATGATGGCTGCAAGCGAGCATGCAAACACGCCGGGGGGCGCCGCGACCGCCGCCCCCAGCGGCGCGGCTCCAACCGCCGACCGCCCGGTCAAGATCGTGGGCATCGTCTGCAACTGGTGCAGCTACGCCGGCGCCGACACCGCTGGCGTGGGCCGCTTCAAGCAGCCGGCCAACATGCGTCTGCTGCGCGTGCCCTGCACCGGCCGCATAGACCCGCTCTTCGCCCTCAAAGCCTTTGAGAAGGGTGCCGACGGCGTACTCATCTCGGGCTGCCATCCGGGCGACTGCCACTACAGCGAGGGCAACTACTACGCCCGGCGGCGCTTCGAGCTGCTGGGGCGCATGATCCGTCACCTGGGCATCCCCGAGGAGCGCTTCAAGTGGACCTGGGTGTCGGCCTCGGAGGGGCAGCGCTGGCAGAAGGTGGTCACCGAGTTCGTGGCCGGGGTCGAGAAGCTGGGCCCGCGCGAAGGTAAGGCCCTTTGAGCCGGCAAGACCATATCCGCGAGTTCGCCGCCAAGGCTCTGCAAGAGGGCCGCGTCGACTACTTCATCGGCTGGAAGCAGGGATACAACTCGTCGGAGGTCATCCCGGCCTTCGTGAAAGACCCGGCCGAGGTGGACCAACTGGTCTGGAACGAGCTCTGCGCCAACAACCTGGTGACCTTCATCAAACGCAACATGCCCGACCCCGTCGACGCGAAGATAGGCGTCTGCGTCAAGGGCTGCGACAGCCGCACCCTGGTGGCGCTGCTGCAAGAGAACCTGGTGGACAAAGACAAGCTCTACGTCGTGGGCGTGCCCTGCGACGGCATCATCGACCGCCGCAAGCTCGAGAAGGAATTCTCTGAAGAGATCGTCCACGTGGCGGTTGACCGCGACAAAGGCAAGGTGGCCGTCACTACCAGGCAAGGAACAGGTAAAGAATTTGAGCTGAAAGACGTCCTGCTCGTCGCCTGCAGCAACTGCCGCTACCCCAACGCCCTCTACGCGGACGACGTCGCTGGCCCGCTGGTGCCCGAGCCCGACCGCGACGAGGTCAAACCCGACTGGAGCGCGCTGGAGCAGTACGAGAACCTGCCCGACGAGGCCAAGCAGGCGCTGCTGGAGCGCATCTACGCCACCTGCGTGCGCTGCTTCGCCTGCATCCACGTCTGCCCGGTGTGCGTGTGCTGGGACAAGTGTGTCAACCGTTCGCGCCAGCCGGAGCTGGTTGCGCAGAAGGTGGGCCCCAAGGAGAACCTGCTGTTCCAGATGGTGCACATGTTCCACGTGGCCGGCCGCTGCCCGTCGTGCGGCGCCTGCGACCGCGCCTGCCCGGTGGAGATACCGCTGGGCCTGCTGCACGCCAAGATGAACAAGGAGCTCTACGACATGTTCGGCTTCGAGCCCGGCACCAGCCTGGAGCAGAAGCCGGTGTTCCAGCTCTTCGATCTGAACGCCGACCACTTCGGCGACTAGGGGACGCGGAATGTCTATTCAATTCTTGAAAGCTGATGCGCTGCCGGCCTTCCTGGCCGCATGTGCCAAAGATGCCCGCGTGATAGCCCCGGTGAAGACGGGCGGGGTGGTGCAGTTCCAGCCCCTGGGCGCGAGCGACGCGGTGGAGCTGGACGTTCTCCTGGCCAAGCAGTCGCCCAAAGAATGGTTGTTCCCGCAGACCGAGACCTACCTCACCTTCGAGTACGGCAAGGAGACCGCAGCCGGCGAGGGCGGCGCGGACGCACCCAAGAGTGGCGCCGACGCACCGGTGCCGACGCCCACCGTCACGCTCGAGACTCAGAACGAAGCCCCGGCCCAGGTGATCTTTGGCTTGCGGCCCTGCGACGCCCGCGGCCTGGTGCAGATGGACCAGGTGTTCGGCGGCTACGGCGGCTTCTACTACGATCCCCTGTACAACGCGCGCCGGGCGGCAACCACAGTGGTCGCTGTGGCCTGCGCGAAGCCGCGCAGCACCTGCTTCTGCACCGCGCTGGGCGGCAGCCCGATGGGCACCGAGGGCGTGGACGCCCTCTTCACCCCCATCGACGGTGGCTTCGCGGTCGAGGCACTCACGGAGAAGGGCAAGGCTCTGCTGAGCGGCGCCCCCGGCCTCACCGACGCCGACGCACCGCAGACCGCGCGCGCCGACGAGGTCAAAGCCAAGGCCGAGGCGGCCGTGGACAAACCCTTCAACCTGGAGGGCATCCGCGACAATCTGCATGACAACATCGCCCAGCCGGGCTGGCACGACCTCTGCATGCGCTGTATCAGTTGCGGCACCTGCACCTACGTGTGCCCGAGCTGCTACTGCTTCAGCATCAACGACGAGATCGTCGAGTCGAGTGGCGAGCGCTACCGGGTGTGGGACAACTGCTTCAACCCCATGTACACCGAGGAGACCTCCGGGCACAACCCGCGGGCGCAGAAGAGCAACCGCTTCCGCAACCGCTTCAGCCACAAGTTCTGGTATTACCCCGACAAGTACGACAGCCTGCTCTGCTCGGGCTGCGGCCGCTGCATAGCCAACTGCCCCACGCGCATAGATATCCGTGAGGTGCTGACCGTGATGGGCGCGCCGGCAGGCGCGGCAGCTGGGGCGGCCTCAGGCGCGGGCGCCTCGGGCGGCGCCGCCAAGGCCGCGACCGACGGGAAGGGGGCCTAGATGGCTACCGACGCCAAGACCCGCCTCGCTGCGGCTGACGTCAAGACCGGGGCCACCACCGCCCGCGCTGGCAAGCTGGCGGGCAACCCGTACCTGCCCGAGGTCGCTACGGTGGTGGACATCATCCAAGAGACTCCCCTTATCAAGACCTTCCGCATGCAGTTCGACGACCCCGAGGTGCAGAAGACCTTCAGCTTCCTGCCGGGCCAGGTGGGCCAGTTGGGCATCTTCGGCGTGGGCGAGAGCACCTTTGCCATAACCACCAAGCCCAGCGAGCGGGACTTCGTCCAGTTCAGCGTCATGAAGGCCGGCGAGGTGACCAAGGCCCTGCACAACCTCAGCGAGGGCGACAAGGTGGGCATCCGCGCCCCCATGGGCTGCGGCTTCCCGGTACAGGACTGGAAGGGCAAGAAGATCCTCTTCGTCATGGGCGGCATCGGCAGCGCCGCGCTCAAGGCCACCATTGAGTACACCCTGGAGCACCGCGCCGACTACGCAGGCGTGAGCATCCTCTACGGCGCCACGGCCCCCGAGAACTTCACCTACCAGTACGACATAGACGACTGGCAGAAGCGCAAGGACATAGACCTCACCCTCACGATCGACAAGGACTGCGAAGGCTGGCAGTGCGACGTGGGCCTGGTGCCGGCGGTCTTGGAGAAGATGAACCCGGACCCCAAGGACACCATCGCCATCCTCTGCGGCCCGCCGATAATGATCAAGTTCACCCTGATGAGCTTCGAGAAGCTGGGCTTCACCCCGGAGCAGACCTATACGACCCTAGAGAAGCGCATGAAGTGCGGTATCGGGATTTGCGGGCGCTGCAACGTAGGGCCCAAGTATGTGTGTGTGGACGGGCCTGTGTTCTCGATGGCGGAGTTGAACGAGTTGCCGGACGAGTTGTAGGTATGGACGCCGGGCGGCGACGAAGCGCGCCCGTTCAGCTTGTTGCGGTCAATCGCTGT
The DNA here is from genome assembly GCA_963718375.1 of uncultured Actinomycetes bacterium. Lineage (GTDB taxonomy): Bacteria > Actinomycetota > Thermoleophilia > RBG-16-64-13 > RBG-16-64-13 > RBG-16-64-13. The sequence goes on from CAVQZD010000013.1 coordinate 4,187, forward strand.
CGGGCTCAGCTGTGGTGGGAAGGCCCTGCCTCTCAAGATTACCCAGCACATCGACCGTCGCGACCAGCTTCTTCCTGGTCTTGTCGGATACCTTCGGTCGCTCAGCTAGTCGGGCAAGGAGCGTTATGGCGCAAGAGAGTTCATCTTCTGTAAGCGCTTCGGCTCGGTCGCGTGCGTTGTCCGCAAGTTGGCCCAAAGGCAGCCAGTAACTGAGCTTGATGTCCGATGCTGTTTGGAAGACGTAGTCGTCGCTTATGCTTGTCAGAGCCGCGACTGCGGCGGTGCCAACTTCCCAGGCGGGGTGGCGGACGGCAGGTAGCAGGTCGCGAGAGTCTGCGAGTCCGCGTTCCGCTAGGCTACGGATTATCCCTACCGCTGCTTTGGACACCTCTATCTCGAGATCACTCTCCAGGTTCATGGCGAAGTGTTTGATTTCTTCGAGGCAATCTGGGCGAGGGTCGGAATCGGCCAGCCAACAGCGGACGCCCTCCACACACATGCGCCTGAGGTGGGGCGAATGCATCAGATCTTGTGCATAAAGCATTGCCTCACCAATCTGCTTCTCATCTAGTGCGGCACGGGCGCCTGGGTCTGAGTCCATGAGCAACCGGACGATGTCATTTTCGGAGTTGAGCGCCTGGTAGATTGTCTGAGTAAGGTGGGACCCGAAGAGCTTGGCAAACTCCAGCGGATCAAGATATGTGTTGAAGCCGCGATTCTGAGAGCGCAACTCCTGAAAGAAGTCCTGAACAGCGTCATATTGTGCCTTTGCCTCAGCCAATGCAGCGGGGCTCTGGTCGAGCGTCCAACTTGGCGGCTGTGTCCGTTGGTACACCAGGACGGTCGGGGTGCCTCGTTCCTCGGCAGTCCGAATCGCATCAAGGTACTCCCATTCGGTACCTGACCGATAACCGGACCCGTCAGGCTTCCGGTATTCGTCACCCAGAGGGGTGCCCATGCGACCCCAGAGGAGAACCACGACCACCTCGCACTCAGACGGTCTTGGCAAGCCTTGCTCTATGGCTGCTTGAGGGTCGACATTTGCTGTGAGTGGGACAGTGCAATACGGTCCATCCCACGCGACTACTTGCGTCGCTACGCGCCCCCTCAAGGAGGGTTCGTACATGAGGCTCTGGACCGCTTCATACACGCTCAGTCGCTCTTCGCGCATATCCCCGGGTGAGGCAACAAACACCTTGAACAGAGTCACCTCACGCGCATATCTGGCCACGGTTCCCCCCTTGAATTGCCGTCGCTAAGCCCAACATTGCCATTGAAGAGGCTATCACGTGATTTCCTCCGTCGGTGGGCTCTTGGGTCGATGTATGACGTGCTCCGCCTGATACCAAGCGTGTTCTCAAAACCTAATTGGCACTTTCGAGTAGTGTTCTCCACCTTGCATGAACCCCCGCAAAACCTGATAAGGTGAGGCTATCCAGAGAAACGTATTTTTTCTGAACTATCTCTGGCTTGGGGGTTAGATGAGCGGCATAGCTCCGGGTGATGAGTTCTACTTTCAGTGGCACATCACCGAGCGGTGCAACCAACGCTGCAAGCACTGCTACCACGACTCGTATTCGTCCTTGAACGAGTTGTCTCTGCCGCAGCTCAGAGCGGCGTTTACGCACATGGAAGAGGCACTCAACGTCTGGAACCGCGTCGGCTCGTTCTCTCTTACCGGTGGGGAGCCGTTTATGCGCAGAGACGAGCTATATGGTCTCATGAGCGATCTGGACTCGAGTGACGCGGTCGGATACTACGACATCCTCACTAACGGTGCGCTCATCGAAGAGGATGACATTCGGCATCTCGTGGCGGCCTCCAAACTGCGTCGTGTGCAGCTGTCGCTCGAGGGCGCAAGTGCGCCTGAGAACGATGAGATTAGGGGCGATGCCACATTCGCTACCACCTTGGCCGCCATCGACAGACTGAAGGCTTCGGACCTCTCGGTGGCAGTGATGACCACGATCACGCGGCGCAACATGCAGTCTCTGCCCGCCATGCTTGATCTGCTTGCCGATCATGGGGTGGATACGTTTGCGACAGAGCGCTTCATTCCCGAAGGCTCTGGGGTGTCGATGACCGCGGACATGCTTTCGCCTGAAGAAGCCCGTGACGCCTTCGAAAATGTGCACAGACTCGGTATCGCCGAAAGGCGCCTGCGGGTTCTCATGTATCGTCCGCTTTTCGCCCTGGTGGCCCGGGACGATCCCACGGTTGGCGCCATGTGTTCAGTGGGCACCAACGCGCTAACGGTCATGCACGATGGCGCGGTGTACCCTTGCAGAAGGCTGCCGATACCTCTTGGCAACATCCTGGAAGATGGTGTTTTCAAGATATGGTACGAGAGCGAGCTTCTCTGGAGCGTGCGGGATCCAGCGAACATCAAGGGGTGTGACGGCTGTGCCTTGGTGCCGGTGTGCCGAGGGTGTCGGGCCATGGCGTATGCTGCCTCCGGCGACTTTCTTGGGCCTGACCCTCATTGCTGGAGGGACCAGACATGCTGCGACTGAATCCGGCTGTACGGCTGCGCGAAGGACCCGACGGTATGTGGTGGGCCTTCAGAGTGGACACGGGCGATCACTACGAGCTCAACGAGACGGCGTTCAAGCTGCTGGAGATGCTCGGTCGAGAGGCGATGCGTGGCGAGCTTACATCGGAGTTGGCTGGCGAGTACGGTGTCGAGGTGCAGGAGATCGAAGGGGACGTCGATGAGGCGCTCAAGCATTGTATGGATGAAGGGCTAGTGAACGAGGAGGGATGAACGATGGCTGAGAAGAAGGCGAAGACCTACCAGAAGCCAGAGATAAGGAAGCAGAGCAAGATGGAATTCCCGATGCGAGGCATCGAGGTGGATGGCAAGGGACTCGCCTGCAGACAGTGTTCCTCCTGTCACGGCTGTCGGTAGCAGAAGAACGGGGGAGGGGTGGGCGAACCCGAAATAGACGAAGAGCGGTTTCGAAAACTCGAGCGGTTCAATATCGAGTACGACCTCTGGATTGATCAAGAGGAGCACCGGAAGGTAGCCAAGTGCATCGTGCTCCGAGATGGCCGAGGCGCGAGCATCAAGGGGAGGCAGCTGCGAGACGATGTCTCCAAACACGTTGTGGTTGCCCAACTTGACATTTCGGGTCAAGCCCAGGACTTGCGTCTTAGCGGAGGAGGCCTCGAGAAGGCCTGGGCAGGTCTGTTCGTGGCGAAACGCGTCAGGGGCCATCTTCAAATGCAGCCGAAGACTCCGCCGTGGGCCCTGGAAAGGCTCGCGGAGTTTCTGATCGTGGGAATGCGCCAACTGTCGGTGGTCGAGCCTAGTGATGAGGCCAGCAAAGAGGACGCTGCTCAGCCGTACCGTTGCGAGGCGCATAGGACCCTGAGCTTGCTGTACTTGAACGAGATATGTGCTTGTTACAAGGGGGAACTCTCCGTCGGTTTCGCCGAGCAGGCAATGGACAGAATCCGAGGTTGGCAGCCTCAGCCAAACGATGGGCAGAACATCTACGAATTGCTTGCCCTCCTGAACCGGGGCATCGGATATCAGCACAGACACCAACATCGGAAGGCCCTATACGACTTCGAGCAGATTATGTTCGCGGTTGAGAACTGGGACGACCGGAAAATTGCCAACTACGTTGAATCGCTCAGGGATACCTATGTTTGCGGGAAGATTCCGTATGACAACGAGGTAGAGCTGAGAGATCTGTGGAAGTGCTACGTCTACGCACCCGCGGTAATTCACAAGGCAGAAGTCCTTGCTGACCTCAATCGTTCCGTTGAACAGCTGAGATTGTTGACCAAACTAGATGGATTGCCCCCAGAATTCGGCGAATACTGGCGCAGAACTGGCCTCTTGTTGCGCGCATTGGCGGAGAAGGACGGTAGCCTGTGGGATTATCGTCAGTCAGTCGTCTCTCCTGAGCCCGTGATCGAAAGCATACGCAGATGGCCTGCGAAGGAGATCAAGGGTAAGCAAGAGCTCTTGCAGAAGCGCGACCTTGTTCTTGTCGAGCACCAAATCGAGATGGTGCGGCAGCTTCAAGCCGGGACAACGGCGCAAGCCGCATCCCTACGCGAGCTACATGACGACTTGGTGAAGATTGACACTGAATCGCAGGCCAAGGGCGATGGTGAGAAGAAGGATGTTTGCAGGCTGTGGATCGACTACTACGACGTACTTCTGAGTCTGCGGGCGGGAGTCACTCTAGCGCTGCCTGAAGATGTGGAGAGAATATGCCGACTCACCAAGAGCTTCATGGACGCGCATTGGTTTCCGGATCGTGAGGAGTCGGGCCGCAAGCTGCTTAAAGCGCTCAGGAAGGCTAGTGAAGCCCTTGTTCGTGGGAAATCGGCCCTCAACCGAAACGGTGATATGGAGAGACTGAAGGATGCGGAAGTCGGGCTGCTCAGGCATTTCTTGGACGACCGCGAGGTGACAGAGTGGCGGAAGGCGAAGGTGGCGAGACGATTACAGGAGATAGGGGAGTCTCTTGATGATTCACAAGCCAAGCTGCGTGAGCCTGACGTTGAGGAATGTCGCGCCGTAAGGGATGACGCAAGAGCCGTCTTCTGCGACGCCAGGCGATGCGTTCACAAGGCCGGAGATGAGGCGTGTGTTGCCTTCAAGGGGTGCCGTGCGAACACGTATCAGAACATCTTGAGGAGAAACGAAGGCAGCTTCACGAATCAACTCCTCAAACCGTCCCATCAGCCTGGCGGAGAAGGATACTGGCTTACCGTACTCAGGAGGTGGCAGTCCTACACGCCAGCGCTATCTAGCGGCGACAGCTGCGACAGTCGGGGCGGTGGATACTTCATTTACAAGACCGACTCGCAGGGCGAGATCACGGAGGGGATTGTAGTCGATCCAGGGTTCGACTTCGTCGAGAACTTCCTGCACAAGCGCTTCAGCATCAGGGATATCGACGCCGTGGCCATGACTCACGCCCACGTTGATCACACCGCCGATTTCCAGTCGCTGATAACGCTGGTTGTTGAGCGCACCAAGCGCAGGGACAACGAAAAGATTGCAGAGTCTCCTCGAGACAAGCTTCTGGCAGTAATGTCACCGGGGACGTTTGACCGCTACAAGAAAGCGGTTGCGGTATCACGCGACTTCTTTCGGGATGTGATTGTGATGAGTCCCGGAGACGGTCTATGGAGTGGCCATACGTCCGTGCCAGAGGACCCTCGTCAACTGAGTGCGTTCAGAATTAGACCGTGTCATGCACTGCACAACGACCTAACAGAACGAGACTCCATCGGTTTGGTGTTGTACGGGAAACCTGGTGGTGACTGCTGGGCACCCCTTGTAGGGTTCACGGGCGACACGATGTGGGGGCCGGACATGGCCGGAGAGTACCGCGATGTGCCCACAATGTGCGTCAATATGGGCGGGATAGTCCCGTCAGAGACAACCATCGCCAAGGGGTTGCTTGTTGATGACAACGAAGGAATCCGTGGCATCGTGCGTGGCGAGAACCATCTGTACTGGCCGGGGTTCTCTCTTCTAACCGGAAGACTCGTAGACTCTCAGCTCATCATCATTTCTGAGCTGGGCGAGGAGCTCAAGGGTGGCATCCGGACAGACATGACCGTTGGGTTGAGGAAGCTGGGGAGAGCTTCAACATTCCTTCCCGAGGACATTGGACTTACAGTCAAGCTTGGTGGAAAGCCTGAAGTCTACTGCATGGCCTGCGGGCAGACCGTGAGTGTTCAAGAGGCGCGGTTCGATTCATTTGGTCCAGAGGAGTCAACCTACTACATATGCAGGTCATGCAAGAAGTATCGTCCCGCCGCTGTCACACAGGCGATTGCCGAATGTCACCAAGACGGGTGGCCCATTGAAACCGGTTGAAGTTGGAGTAGCCAGAGAGAAGGCGGCTGCAGCGCTAGTGCTCTCCCTAGAGGGTTTGAGTCGCAGGATGAGCGATGTTCTCAGAGTGGCAAGAGTCGTGTTTCACTTGCCAGCTAGTGCGGGCGAATTGCCCGACGTTCGCAGGTTGATTGCTGGAAGCCAGATAGGGGACGGAGGATGGGGTTCTGTCGAGGAATCGTTGTGGTGCGTTCTTGCTCTGAAGCGTTGGGCAGGCACAGACTCCTCAGTTGTGCGGGGCACTGAGTGGATTCGCCTCGAGCGGAAGGAGAATGGCGGATGGAGCCGGTGCCCGCGTGAACTGCCCAACTACGTGCTAACGGCGCTGACCATCTCTCTGCTGCCTGGGGCGTCCAACAATCAGGGTATTGAGTGGCTTGGCACCGCGTGGCAAGGAGATCTTGGCCAAGACGTCAAGCTTTCCTACAAGGGTGCTCTATATCTTCTTGCTGCGGGGGGTGCTAAGGCAGGGAGCGAGAGCTTGGTCCAAGAGACAATGGAGTACCTTCGCTCTGAAGCCAACGACGACGGTGGCTTCGGACCCTGGCGCGGTCATCCGATCGGTAGCGACCCATGGAGCACAGGGGTCTGCCTAGCCGGACTGTGTCGGTTGCCAGACCTGGCTGACCGGACAGTCGTGGAACGCGCTACGCAGTGGCTGATCAATACCCAACTGGAATCGGGGTACTGGCCCTATCACTACCTTGACGAGGGCACGGCCTACGCCTATTGGGGACTGTCAGAGGCCGCCAAGCTGCTGGAGAGCTGATGTGTGGCATTTGTGGCATCGTCGGGAGGTCCGACACTCATCTGGCCGAGCGCATGCTCTCGAGCATACGACACCGCGGCCCAGACTCGTTCGATGTCCTTCATGCACTAGATAGCACGGTGGGCGGCTGTCGACTGGCCATTGTCGGCACGGCTGAATCGCCACTGCCTCGCCTGGAGAGCGCGCCACTTGTGCTGTTTAACGGGGAGGTCTACAACTTTCGGACCGTAGCGGAGCAGTTGGGTTGTGAGGCTCTTGACTCGCTGGGCCCAGAATCACATCTTATCCAGCAACTGATACGGCGTGAGGGGTGGCAGGCATTCTCACGTCTCGAAGGGATGTTCTCGATTGTTGCCCTTGATGGAGAGCGCACCCTACTTGGTCGAGACAGGCTAGGAGTCAAACCGCTCTTCTACGCGCTGGTGGGCGATGAGATCGTGTTCGCGTCGGAGCTCAAGGCGGTACTGGCTCATCCTGACGTTTCGACAGCTCTGGATGAGCAAGCGCTGGACGAGACAGCGGTCTTTGGCTACATGAGCTCCCCTGAACGCACCCCGTTTGCGTGCGTCAAGCAAGTGCCTCCCGGGTGCGTGGTTGAGATCGTCAACGGACGAGTCGCGACCCACAGGTACTGGGAACCCGCCCCCGCCTGGGACGGTGAGGCGGAGGTATCCCTAGAAGCCTGGGGTGAGACGGTGCGAGAGCAGTTGGGTAGTTCGCTCCGCCAGATGCTGGATCACGATGGATTGCAGAAGGGCTTCTATCTTAGCGGCGGTCTCGATTCTTCGTTTCTGGCCGTGTTGGCAGCGGAATCACAGACCGACCCGGTGCTGACCTTCACAATGGCTGACTCAGAAGATGCGCCCGACCTTCTTGCTGCTCGAGCGGTAGCTCGTAGTATCGGCGCGGACCATCACGAGTATCGCGTCGGCTTGGATGACTACCTGCGCGAACTGCCCGTGTTCGTCAAACACTACGAGAATGTGATCGCTGGCGGCGTCTACGACATACACGGGGGCATGGCGTTTCAGATGCTCTCGCGAAAGATATCCGAGCATGTCAAGGTGGCTTTCTCGGGCGAGGGCGCGGACGAGCTGTTCGGAGGCTACTACTGGTCGTATACGCACCCTCTGGGTTTCTCCGATCGCATTCGTAATCGGCTAGCAGCGATAGATTCTCCGGACGCGGTCGCGGCTCAGGTATCGTACCTATTCCCACTCCCCGAGGACCCGGGCGTGTATCGCCGCAACCTTTTCGACTTCCTGATTCGCGGGGGCCTATCCAACTACCACTTGTGGAGCGTTGATCGGTCGTGTTCCGCGTTCGGCTTCGAGGTGCGGCCTGCGTATCTGCACGATGACGTCGTGAAGCTGGCTCTGTCTCTTCCCGTGCGGGCAAAGGTTCTTCGTGATGAGACCAAGCGTGTGCTGAGAGAAGCGGCTCGTCCGATCTTCGCTCGTCACAGTCTGTCCCATGTGGTTGATCGAAAGAAAGAGGGGATGCCGGCCGCGGTTAGGAACATCGCCGTGGGTCTCGAATCGTTGGCTGCTGAACTTGTCTCCGCTGCCGACCTCCAGAGTCACCCCTTTAGGCGCTGGGCGAAGTCACCGCTCGACGTGGTGATGTTCGATCTCTTCTACTGCGTGTTTGCCGAGAATCGTGGAGAGTTGCCGACAGGATTCGATGTCGTCGAGTTCTACAGGAGTGGAGCGCGTGCGGACATGTATCGTCAGTAAGTTCCCTCCTATCCAGGGCGGGATAGCATCACGCACATATTGGCGAGTATTGCGCGCTTTGGAGAACGGCCACGAAGTGGCGGTGGTCACAAATGCCGGCAGTGTCGAGGCGGACTATCGGATCGAGTGCTGCGAGAGCCATCTGCAGTTGCTTGTGCAGGAGAAGGGCTTGCTGCTCAGGGACGTGCCCGGACCCGTACCGTGGCATGTGCCCAACAGCGAGGCGTACCTGGACAGGCTGCTCAATGAGCTTCTGTCGCTTCTCCGGTCGGGCCACTGGGACAACATCGAGTCTGACTACCTGGTCCCCTACGGCATTGCCGGTCACCTCGCCTCCAAGATTCTGGACATTCCCCATGTTGTAAGGCATGGCGGGAGCGACCTGGGTAAGTTCCTAGACCATCCGGGGTTTTCGGTCTTGCTGAGAGAAGTGTTGGCCTCAGCAGAGCAAGTGGTGACCGATGAGGCGAACGCACCGGCGCTCGTCGCGCTAGGGGCCAGAGTCACCGTCGCCCCGGTTTGTGCCGTGGACCAAGTCGCCTTCACACCCGAGGGCCGTGCGGAGTCGGACGCTCCGCCCGTGTGGGCCTACATCGGCAAGGTCAATCACCACTGGCAGCGCAAAGGTCTCGAAGATATTGCGCGCTGGTACGCGAGTCAGCCAGAGGGCGCCGTCACGTTGCGGCTCGTGGGGCAAGGACGCGGTCTGCCGGCCTACCTGGCCTGGGCGCGCAGCGAGCTGGGACTTGAGCTCTCCTTCGAACCCTTCCTAGCTCCGTGGGAGATGCCTAGACTCCTTCGCGAGGTCGACCGAGTGCTTGCGCTATCAGTCGACGATCCGATGCGCAACTGGTCGATTCTTGCCGCCGAGGCGGAGGCGTGCGGGTGCACGGTGGTTCGTAGCGTGGACGCTATTTCGTGAGCGACACGGCTTCTTCTCGGTAAGGGCAGCGTTGGAGCACCGGCATTCTTCTGACCTGCTGGCGCTTGTCGAGGATATGTACTCCTCGGACCATGTTGGTCAAATCGATGTCCTCTCTTCCGGCAATCCAGTCGATTACTCTTCGCTCGTTGCACTCGACTCGTCACTCGGAGGTCCGCATCTCGTCGCCCTTGGCGTCGGGCCTGCGAACAGAGTGGTCAGCAGCTACGCGGGGGCGGATCGGGATGTCTTTCGACCATTACAGTACTGTCATATGTACTTTCATCATCTGGAAGACCTGGAGTGGCATGCCCGCGATATCGTCGAAATGAGCTGCGTGCATATCGAAGCCCTCGTGAAACGCATTAGCGGTGCTCGAACGCTTCCTCTTGGAAGTGCAATCCGCAAGGAGCTTGCTCGCCGACGAATCGATCACGACACCTACGACCGGGTGCGTCGGTTCGTACCCGTCTACAATGACGCCAAGCACGGGTTTGACCACCCGGTGGACACGCACATGTTCTCTGTGGCCGATGCGGTTCGGGAGTATTTCGTATCGAGGGCATTGGGCAAAGAGCTCTATCCTTTGGCAGGTCTGTCCACTTCGATGTCGGTCGTTGAACTGGGGGTATTGTGAAGACGTGCCAGACGCACCCCCGCACCATCCGACAAACAACTTCAGATCTTGACCAGAGCCTGACGGAGTCCCTGCTCAGTCGCGAGTCGCGGCCCGCAGGAGGGCGGTCGCTACAGCCCCGTCCACTCCGTCGTGTACGATGGACTCATCATGAAGGGGTTCGTTCCGACACCGTCCGAGACCGTCGACGCCATGGTCGAGTTGCTGTTCCGCGAGCGGCCGCCCGGTCCGAGTGACCGCGTGCTCGATCCTGGATGCGGCACCGGAGCCTTCATCGAGGGAATCGTCCGCTGGTGCGCCAAGCACGACCTCGCTGTGCCTCGGGTCACCGGGGTGGAGTCCGACCCTCGCCACGTGGCCGTGCTGCGCGATAAGTTCGTCGGGCACCCGGCCGTCGAGATACGCCACGCCGACTATCTACTGAGCGGGCCTGGGGAGTACGAGTTCATCGTGGGCAATCCCCCCTACGTGGCCATCACGGGGCTGTCGCAGGCCGAGAAGCAGCAGTACCGGGCCGTGTTCGCGGCGGCGCGCGGCCGGTTCGATCTGTACATGCTCTTTTTCGAGCAGGCGCTCGCCGGTCTGGCTCCTGGGGGCCGGCTTGTGTTCATCACGCCCGAGAAGTATCTGTACGTGGATAGCGCCGGTCCGTTACGGCGGCTGCTGGCGAGCCACCATGTGGAGGCCATCGACCTGGTGCCCGAGGATACCTTCGGGGAGCTGGTGACCTACCCCACCATCACGTGCGTGCGCAATGCGCCCGCGGCCAGGACGCGGGTGACACGGCGCGATGGGTCGGTGGCGGAGGTGAGTCTGCCGAAGGGCGAGGGGCCGTGGCTGCCGGTGCTGGGAGGCGCTGCGGAGCCTGACGTCCCAGCGAGGCGGGGCGACCCCCTGACTCTGGCGGATGTCTGCGTGCGGATTAGCTGCGGCGTCGCGACGGGAGCGGACCAGGTGTTCGTGCTGCCCATGGACGGGTTGGCGCCTGAGCTGCGGCCTTTTGCCCGGCCCACCATCGCAGGGCGGGAGCTGGTCCCGGGGGCGTCCACCGTGCCACGCCGGAACGTGATGTTGATGCCCTATGACGAAAACGGGCGGCTGCTGCCCGAGGAGGAGCTGGGGGCGCTAGGCGGGTACCTCAGGCGGAAAGAAGTGCGGCGGCGGCTGTTGGCCCGCACCTGCGCTCGACAGAAGCCCTGGTACGCGTTCCACGATGCGCTGATCCTGCCGGAGATCGTGCGGCCTAAGATCCTCTTCAAGGACATCGGCGCGCGGCCGCAGTTCTGGGTCGACTGGACCGGCGACATCGTGCCACGGCACTCCGTCTACTACCTGGTGCCTCGTGATGCGGAGGCGCTCCCGGTGCTGCTGCGATATCTGGAGTCGCCAGCGGCGCGCGAGTGGTTGGACAACAACTGCCAGCGGGCCTCTCGCGGCTACATGCGCATGCAGAGCCGCGTGCTGCAGCGGATGCCCCTGCCCGAGTCAGTTGCCCGCGAACTCGCAGGCGAGTGCGTGGGGCAGCCGGCGGCCAAGCGCGTTGCGGCTCTCCCCGTTGTCCCCGTGGGCTTGATCGACCCTCGACGCAAGGAGAAAGCCATGCTCGAAGAGGTGCCCAGATGAACACTGCCTACGCAGATCTCATCCGAAGGATCGAGGAGCGCGGTTTTCACAATCACCGCCTGGAGGACCATTCGGCGGCCATCAGCCGAGGCATCCTGCACGATCTCTGCGCCACCTGTGAGCCGTTTGCAGGTGACTTCGCCGAGGGACGAATCAAGGAATGGCTGGACTTCCCCTCGCCCGCCGGGCGGGCGCGCAAGCTTGACCTAGTGGTCGCCGAGCCTGAATCCGACCAGGGCCGACCGGATCTGACACATCTGCGGCTGTGCATCGAGAACAAATCGGTGGTGACTGCGCACCGCAACCGGACCAATCGCTACGATGACTTGAGCGACCTAGTGGCTGTGCTGCACAGGAACAGGCCCGATGCGATTCTGGTGGCGACGGTGCTGGTGGGTCTGTGTGAACGGGTGCTGAACGTCCCCGATCGCGTGAAGCCGTTCTTGTCGCGCGAGGAATTCGAGTCGAAGGTGTTGTTGCGCCTCTCGAGCGGTGACGCGTCGCTTTGGGAGGAGTTCCCCTTCGCGGTGAGCCACAATAGGCCGATCGAGCCTGGGCAGACGGTGCAGAAGTTCCGCGAGCTGCCCAATCGTCCCCCAGCGCGTACCGATTTGGTGGCCTATGACTACGTGCTGTTGGTGCCGGTCTACATCGACAACGTGAATCCGCCCCGCATCGCACGAGACAACAACTTGGGCATCGACGTGGATGCCGAGTACGAGGCGATGCTGGAGCAGATCTGCAGGGCCTACAAGGCTCGCTGGCACGTGTGAACGACAAGGAGAAAAGCACCCGCGGCAATGCAAGTCAGTTCTTCGTGGCCGGGGAGCTCTGTCGGCGAGGCTACTCGGCGGTGGTCACCCTCGGTAACACCCCGAACACTGACATTCTGTGTAGCAACGTCGAGGGAACACGATTCGTTCACATCCAGGTGAAGACCTTCGTTCCCGGCACCAAGACGTGCAGCGTTGGTCTGAAGTCTGAGAAAGACTTTGGAGACACCTTCTTCTGGGTGCTCGGCGGCATACCAAGACCGGGCAGTGAAGCTGCCTTTGAGTACTACATCATTCCTTCATCCGTAATGGCTCAGAATGTTGCTGCCGCACATCAACGTTGGCTTCAGACTCCGGGTGCGAAGGGACAGGAGCACAAAGAAAGCTCGGTGAGAACGGTATGTCTTCCCCCGAACATGCCGACCCATGGCGGCCTCGACATATCCGAATACCGTGATAGGTGGGACCTTATTGAGGAGAAGCTGAGAGCCTGACCGTTCACGCACTTGTTGAATGCCGGGGTACTCTGTAACAGCAAAGGTCTGAAAGCAGACATGAGCACGACCACCATCGAATGGACCGAGGCGACCTGGAACCCGGTCACCGGATGCTCGAAGATCTCTCCGGGTTGCGCTCACTGCTACGCGGAGCGTATGGCCAAGCGGCTGCAGGCTATGGGCCAGCCCAACTACCGCGACGGCTTCGCGGTGCGCACTCACGAGCGCATGCTCGACCTGCCCCTGTCTTGGGCCAAGCCTCGCATGGTGTTTGTGAACTCCATGGGAGACCTATTTCACGAGGAAGTGCCGTTCGAGTTCATCGAGCGCGTGTTCAGCGTCATGCAGGCGACGCCGCGCCACACCTATCAACTGCTTACGAAGCGGGCGGACCGGCTATGCGAAGTCGCCCCACGACTGCCGTGGCCAGACAACGTCTGGATGGGCGTGACCGTGGAGGACAACGAGAGGCTCGCGCGTGTGGACAAGCTGCGCGAAGTCCCGGCGGCCGTAAGGTTCCTGTCGGTCGAGCCACTGCTCGGCCCGCTACCCGACTTGGACCTGGACGGTATCGACTGGGTGATCGTGGGAGGCGAATCGGGCCCCGGCGCGAGGCGCATGCAAGAGGAGTGGGCTGTGGCCGTGCGGGACTCGTGCGTGGCGGCGTCGGTGCCATTCTTCTTCAAGCAATGGGGCGGCGTCCGCAAGAGGGCCGCAGGCAGAGAGCTTGAGAGTCGCATTTGGGACCAGATGCCTGTGACCGCCGCGCAAGTGGCATAGGCACGCTGACTGATGCCGGCAGGCTCACAGGGCAGACCCGCGGCTGACATACGTCGCGTGATCCAGGCGTACTGGGGCGACTCGCGAGGTGAGCACCACCGGTATCGCTCCTGGGAACACTGCTACACCTACTTTCAGGAGCAGGGCCAGGCCGGCATCCTACGAGACCGGGACACGGCTGCGCTGCATCTGGGGTTCTACCTTGCGAGCTGGGGCATGTACCGGGGCTCGAGCTTCCTCTTGCAGCGAGACTACAAGGTCCACGGACATGTCGTCGATGTGCTTGCGGATCCGGAGTACGCGGGCTTGTGGGGCCGGGACTTCGGTTCGTCTCCAGATGATTCACGATTGGTCGCAAGCGTCATGAAGCTTGTTTCTGCAATCCGTGGAGCCTACGGACCCTTCGTACCCGCCGTTGGAAGCGCGCAGCCAACCGACACGCTGGTGACGAAGATCATTCTTGGGACACTCGGCCTTGTTCCGGCCTGTGACCGCTACTTCATCGAGGGGCTCAAGGTCGCAGGTTATCAGTATTCCTATGTCAACGAAGCATTTCTCAGGCGGATGGTGGGCTTCTGCTCGGCCAACCTGGAAGATCTCCATACCGAGCAGGAGGCGATTGCCACAAAGGCGGGTACGCACTATCCGCTGATGAAGCTGGTTGACATGTACTTCTGGCAACTCGGCATGGAAGGCGCGCCCGGAGAGACTGAAGAGCAGGGGTAGCTTGATTCGTGTCTCAGACTCATACCCTGCGGACCCGCGCGCCCCGTCCAAACAACCCCAGAATTTGACAACATAGTCGACGAGGTCAGGCCGAGAGGTGGCCGCAGGTTCTCATTGGCCTTCTATCATGCCAGCGATCCTGAGGGCGTCCGCGACAAGTCATGCAAGCTCGAGACCATCGAGCGGACCGCCACCTTCATCTTGGCTCGCTCGCGCGAACACAGTCCGTCGCGGCTGATGCTCATCTATCCCGTCACCAGTGCGTGGCTTCGGGAGCACTTCGGCGCTACTGTGGCTGACGAGGAAGACGCCCAAGCGTGGCTGGCGGCGAATGCCTTGCCGGTCGCCGGGCAGATAGGAGATCCGTGCTCACCTTCCCCTTCGGCATGCCCATCACACCTGTCCAACAAGCGGACAGGAGCCCCAAGCGCGTCTTCGTGCTGGGTGTGTACGCGAGCGCTGTGCACTCCCGCTGGGTCGGCGATGACGGCAAGACGATCATCAACGCTCTCGCCGTGGCCTCGGAGCCCGAGATCTTCTGGCGCGGCGACGACGCGGATGCGGTGATCGGGAAGATACCGGTGCCCCCCGGCGCGGGACGCCTGGTCGCCGCGAGCAAGACGCTGAACGGACCGTCGGGCGCATGATCCGCGCGCCAATCTCCATCTGAGGTCGTAGCCCGGTCGCTCGTCATCCCTATTAGGGTGAGTCTGCGCCAGACGTACTCTGGAACCAGGCCCGGAAGTCGATTGCGACTATGTCAGAACTGACATATACTGCTGATGCCTGAGTCATTGCCCGACAAGCCGCTCGTGTGGTTGCGCGGAGAGGTGAAGTCGCCACCGTTGTCGCCTGGAGGCCGGCTCAAAGTAGGCGGTCTGCTGCGACGGCTGCAGCGCGGTGAGTCACTGGGACTGCCGGAATCGCGACCACTTCCGATAGTCGGGTCTCGATGCCATGAGCTGCGAGGCCCGCGTGCGAAGGTTGGTCGAATACGACCGAGGGGCGGTAGAAAGAGGTTGACTTCGATGGACGAAGCGAAGAAGCGCAGGCTGCAGGCTGCGGGATGGTCGGTGGGCGATACCACAGACTTCTTGGGACTCACCGCCGAAGAGGCGGCGCTCATCGAGGTCAGACTGAACTTGGCCCTGGTACTAAAAGAGATCCGGCAGAAGGCGGGTTGGTCGCAGACCACCGTCGCTGCGAGGCTGGGCTCTAGCCAGTCGAGAGTGGCCAAGATGGAAGCGGCGGATCCTTCCGTATCCCTGGACCTGATGGTGCGCTCTCTGCTGGCGCTGGGCGCGAGTCGCGAGGACATCGGGAGCGCGTTCGGGGGTGCGGGAGACGCAGGACGAGCTACGGAGACTTGTCGGAGGGTCGTCGCGAGGTAGAAGCATGAGTACCACGCCCACGATTCGCGCGAGAGCGGTCAGGAGGCGGGCCGGCAGGTTGTAGTCACCAGGGCGACCCAAGTAGAATGCGGACGGAGTCGGACACGGTCGGGTCGGTCGGCTCACACGCGAATGTGCCCAGATCCGGAGGAGGAGACGTGCTCCGAGCTGCCAAGGACTTCTTGAAGAAAGCGCCGGTGTCTCGCCGTTTCATCGAGAATCTCAGGCGGGAGGGCAGGTACCGCTCGGGCGACTACTACTCCCCGATACCCTTGAAGGCGGACGTTCGTGCGTATTTGGCCTCGCGGCAGCCTCCCTCGGGAGAGCTCCCCGGCCTCGATCTTCATGCGGAGGATCAACTCCGTCTGCTCAAGGATTTCTCGCGCTTCTACCCGGACTCCGCCTTCAATGGGGAGCAGGTCGACTCGCGGCGTTACTTCTACCAGAACACCTGGTTCGGCTATTCGGATGCGTTCTTCTTGTACTCCATCCTCCGGAAGTACCAGCCCAAGCGGATCATCGAGGTCGGCTCGGGGTTCTCTTCGGCCGTCACGCTCGACACGGTCGACGCTTACTACTCCCAGAGGCCAGAGATCACCTTCATAGAGCCCTACACGGAGCGACTGGATGGACTACTGAAGGCCGTGGACAGGGAGCGCGTGAAGGTGATCGCCAAGAAGGTCCAAGAAGTCCCCTTAGAGACTTTCTCCGCTCTGGAGAGCGGCGACCTTCTGTTCATCGATTCCAGTCACGTGGTCAAGTGCGGTAGCGACGTTCAGATGCTCATGTTCGAGGTGTTGCCGCTGCTGAAGAAGGGCGTCATCGTGCACTTCCACGATGTGCACTATCCTTTCGAGTATCCGGGCGCCTGGTTGGAAGAAGGGCGATACTGGAACGAAAGCTACTTTCTCAGGGCCTTTCTCTCCTACAATTCGGAGTGGCGCGTATTGTTCTTCGTGGACTACGTCCGCCACATGTATGGCGACCTCATCGAGACAGCCATGCCTCTGTGTGCCCAGCAGCCCGGGGGTAGCCTCTACCTCCAGCGAGTGTAGCCGGCGGTTGATGCGCGGCGTTTGACCCATGACGCCTCACCACGTCCACGGCTACGATCCGCGCGAGAGCCTGCGCCTGCAGGACCAGGCGGCCACGCTCGCCCAGCTCCTGCACTCCGACACTGTCTTCCCGGCCGGGTGCCGCGTCCTGGAGGCCGGGTGTGGAGTGGGCGCGCAGACGGTCACCTTGGCCAAGAACAGTGCGGGAGCTCGGATCCTGGCCGTCGACATCTCCTCTGACTCACTCGCGGAGGCCGAGCGGGCGGTCAGCGAGGCGGGCCTCACCAACGTGGAATTCCAACAGGCCGACATCCTGGGGACGTCCTTCGAGCCTGGGTCGTTCGACCACGTGTTCGTCTGCTTCGTCCTGGAGCACCTGCGCGAACCGGAGGTGGCCCTGGAGAAGCTGCGGAGGCTGATTCGGCCCGCGGCGGCCGGGCCCGGGGCGGCCGCGTGGGCTGGGGCCGCTGGTGGGCGCCAGCCGGGCGGGAGCATCACGGTCATCGAGGGAGACCATGGTTCGGCCTACTTCTATCCCGAGAGCGAGGCCGCTCAGGCCGCCATCCGGTGCCTGGTCGAGCTGCAGGCCCGCGGGGGCGGCGACGCGCTCATCGGTAGGAGGCTGTATCCGCTGCTCGCGAGCACCGGTTTCGGGGGGGTCCAGGTGAGTCCGCGGTTCGTGTACGCGGATGCGAGCCGGCCGGAGATGGTGGACGGGTTCACCAGGAAGACCTTCACGGCCATGGTGGAGGGCGTACGCGAGGCCGCGATCGCGGAGGGCTTGGCGACGGCGGAGGCCTTCGATCGGGGCGTGGCCGACCTCTACCGCACGGCGGAGGACGACGGCACCTTCTGCTACACGTTCTTCAGGGCGACGGGGCGAGTGTAGGGGAAGCGGAGCCCGAGCGCGCCAATCCCCTCCCAAGGGCGGATGTCGCACACTTTCCTGATCTGAGACTGTGCCAATGGCATATGCCATCCATCCTATGCTTACCGGCTTTCGCAGTAACCGTGCAAGCGTTATAATCACTCCATGGAGCGCGGAGGGAAGCTTGATCGTCTCGTTCGGCGACCGGGCGACGGAAGATCTCTATCACAACCGGCCCAGCAGTCGGGCACGGCGATTTCCCCCGGAGATTGTGGGCGTCGCTCTCGTCAAACTGGACATGGTGGACGCAGCTGGCGCGCTGGTCGATCTCTCCGCGCCGCCTGGGAATCGGCTGGAGTCCCTGTGGGGCGGTCTTGCGGGCTTCCACTCGATCCGTGTGAACCAACAGTGGCGCATCGTGTTCCGTTGGGAAGACGGCAACGCACATGAAGTGCGGCTGACGGATTATCACAAGTGAGGGCAGCATCATGTTGATCCCAGAGAATCGCGTCCCTACCCATCCGGGCGTCGTGCTGGAGCAGGAGTTCCTACGGCCCCTCGGGGTCTCGCAGGTAGCGCTGGCCGCGCACGTTGGTGTGCCTGTTCAGCGCATCAACGAACTGGTGCGCGGCAAGCGCGGAGTCACGCCGGAGACTGCCTGGCTGCTTGCGCAGGCTTTGAATACCACCCCTGAGTTCTGGGTCAACCTGCAGACAGCGTATGACCTGGCGCGCTTCCGGCCGGCAAAGTCGGTGGAGAAGCTAGGCGCGGTGGGGTGAGGACAAAGACACGAGTTCGCCGGCGCAGCCGATGCGTGTGATCATGTCCTCACACTGCTGCGCACTAGCACGAGGTGCATAGTGGAATCGATGAAAGCATTCGCACGGACTGAGTATGGGCCGCCAGAGGTTCTGCACGTGGTCGAGAGACCCCGGCCTGTCCCGAAGCCGGATGAGATCCTGGTCAAGATCTACGCCACATCGGTCACCAACAGTGACCTCTTCATAAGAGGCAGCGAGCTCCCGCTGGGCGTGCTCATCCCGTTCCGCATCATGATGGGTATTCGGAGACCGCGCAAGCAGGTCATCGGCGAGGTGTTCGCCGGCGAGATAGAGGCGGTGGGCAGCAAGACGCGACGGTTCAAGGTGGGCGACCGGGTGTACGGGCTGACGGGCTTCTCCTTGGGCGCTTACGCTGACTACAAGGCCATGAGGGAGGTCGACTCCAAGCAGGGCTGCGTCGCGCTGATGCCCGAGAACCTCAGCTTCGAAGAGGCCACCTCGGCTGCGTACGGAGGCCTGCTGGCCCTGCAGTCGCTTGAACCGGCGGATATCCAACCGGGTCACAAGGTGCTGGTGTATGGGGCGGCGAGCACCTCGGGCACCTTCGCGGTGCAGTACGCCAAGCACCGGGGAGCAGAGGTCACGGCCGTGTGCAGCGAAGGCAAGGCCGAGTTCGTGCGGTCGCTGGGCGCCGACAAGGTGCTCGACTACACCAAGGACGACTCGGTGGAGGGGCTGCAGGTCTACGACCTGGTCATGGACGCGGTGGGCAGGGCAAGAAGCTCGAAGTTGAAAGAGGCGTGCAGCCGGCATGTGCGCGACAAGCGGTGCCTTGTGTCCATAGACGATTCGGCCCTGAAGCTCGACTCCGAGCGACTGGGCCGCAGTCACAGAGCTGGTGCGATCGGGCGCCGTCAAGCCTGTCAACGACAGGGTCTATGCTTTCGACCAGATAGTCGAAGCTCACCGATATGTGGAGCTGGGACACAAGCAGGGCAACGTCGCGGTCACGGTCAACCACAAGATCTGATCGGTCTGCGTGTTCAGTAGATATGTGACCAGAAGGCGGAGGCCTGGAGGCTGCCGCCCATGATATGTTCACATCACGGCATCGACGGAGGGGAGAGGGCGCATGTTCGGATTCCGGCACATCAAGGTTGACCCCACAGACTTCATCCTGCAATACAAGCGCGGCAAGGTCGTACGTGAGGGTGCCGGGCTGTCGTTCGTTTGGTACGCCCCAACTTCGTCTCTCGCGATGGTGCCAATCGGCAGCGTGGACGTCCCGTTCATGTTCGAAGAGGTGACTGCAGACTTTCAGATGGTCACGGTCCAGGGACGGCTCACCTACAGGGTTGTCGACCCGAGACGGCTCGCGCAGCTCATGAACTTCACAGTCAAGACGGCCGACCTGTCCTATGTGTCAGAAGACCCTCAGAAGCTCCCGCAGCGACTCATCGATCACGCCCAAGTGTTGACGCGCTCGTCGCTGAATTCTCTGTCTCTGCGCGAGACTCTTGGGCAGTCGGACGTCTTGGTGACTTCACTGCGCGAACGCATGGCCGAAGCCGACGCGGTCTCGTCACTGGGCGTGGAGGTGCTGGATCTATCGATCCTTGCCGTCAAGCCCTCTCCCGAGACAGCGCGTGCTCTCGAGGCCGAGGCGCGGGAGAACATCCTGCGCGAGGCGGACGGTGCCATCTACGCTCGTCGCAACGCCGCCGTGGAGCAGGAGCGCGCGATCAAGGAGAACGAGCTCAACACTGAGATCGCTGTGGAGCTCAAGGAGCGGGAGATCAGAGAGACGCGGATGGCCGCTCAGATTGCGCTTGAGGAGAGCAATAAGGAACTTGTGGCACTCTCTACTGCCAACGAGCGCGAAGAAGCGGATGCCAAGGCGTATGCTCTGGCCGCAGTCATGAAGGCTCTTTCGCAGGTCGACCCAGGTACCGTGCAGGCGCTGGCCAGCATGGGCATGGATTCTGGACGGCTCGTAGCTCTCGCGTTCAAGGAGCTGGCCGAGGGTGCGGACAAGATCGGGCAACTCAACGTCTCCCCCGACCTGTTGCGCGAACTCCTCGCTCGTGAGGACTCCCAGCAGTCCTAGCCATGCAGCGACTCACTGATAACAAGATCGTGCTCGTCGTAAGGCGCACGCGATTGGACGAGCTGATAGCGCGCTTCAACACGCGTGAACAGGCGCGCTTCTACGTCGAGCACCTGGGAGCCGACTTCTCCGACTACGAGCAGGAGGACGAGACCTACCGGCGCGCCAGACGAGCCACCGAGTCCAGTCTCAGGCGGCTTGGTCTGCTGCAGGTACTCGATCGCGACTTTCTGACGAACTTCATCTTCGGACCCGCCGATACTGTCGTGGTCCTCGGTCAAGATGGCTTGGTTGCCAACGTGCTCAAATACCTGAACGGTCAGCCGGTGGTGGGCGTCAATCCGGACCCAGCCCGCTGGGAAGGGGTGCTCTTGCCCTTCGAGGTGTCGGACCTCGAGCTGCTCGTGCCCGAGGTGTTCGCCTCCAAACGCCCCCTGAACGCTGTGACCATGGCAGAGGCGAAGCTCAACACCGGCGAGACCTTGCTTGGTGTGAACGACCTCTTCATCGGGCCCCGCAGTCACACTTCGGCACGTTACACGATCCAGAGCGGCGCTCGCACGGAGACGCATTCTTCCAGCGGCATCATCGTCTCGACCGGGTTGGGGTCGACAGGTTGGCTCCGCAGCGTCCTTGCTGGGGCAACCGGCATCGCCTCATCCCTGAGCGGTCACGCGGTGAGGGTCGAAGACAAGGGTTCATTCGCCTGGAACGCTGAGTACCTCTACTTCTCAGTCCGCGAGCCCTGGCCCAGTAAGGCATCGGCCGCGGGCATGACCTTCGGCAAGGTCACTCCACGCAAGCCACTGGTCTTGGTCTCGCAGATGCCAGAACACGGCGTCATCTTCAGCGACGGCATCGAGTCGGATTTCTTGCACTTCAACTCGGGGACCCAGGCCGTCATCGGATTGGCCGCCACCAAAGGGAATCTTGTAGCGTAGGGGGCGCTGCTACATGAACGACTATCTTGCTCGGCGGGTTGGCTCCTTTGTCGTCTATCTACTCATCGCGGTGGCTGTGTGGGGCTACTACCGCTCTCGGACCTCTTCTCCGGCCGATCGCTACTCGACCTTCGGCCCCCGCTTCTGGGTCGGCGCGGTCGACAGCTGTGTCCTGTGGCCGGTCAGCTTCATAGCCGCAGTGATTCTCACGAGCGACGTTTCGAGCGCTCTAGCAGCAGCGGTCCTGGTGGTGCAGAGTCTCGCGTGGTTGGCGTACACAGTGGCGATGCACGCGCTCAGAGGGCAGACCGTCGGCAAGATGGTCACCAAGGTTCGAGTGGTCGACAATCAAACAGAAGCAAGCATCTCGTGGAGACAAGCATTTCTGCGAGAGAGCATCCCCATAGTGCTTGGTCTTGGTTCGCTGGTCTGGCAAGTGCTCCATCTCTTGGATGGGAGTTGGGATTACGGTACTCCTCTGGCTAGCGAGTCGGCGATGGGCGCCGGGACCTTCTGGCTTCTGGCGTCGTTGCCCATGTTGTGGTTTGTGGTCGAGGTGCTCACCATGCTCACGAACAAGAAGCGGCGCGCCCTGCACGACTTCATCGCAGGCACAGTGGTGGTCAGGACCAACATGGCCGTCGAGGAGGCTTCGGTAGGCGAGGTGTCGGGCGACGAGGCCTCCATCAGCAGACTGGCCCGTCGGACCCAAGGCTGGCGCGGTGACGAGTAGCCGATGAACTTGCGTCTTCGACCTTACGGAGCGGGCAAGATCTCTGGGGGCCGACTGCTAGCGCGCGTCGTCTTGCTTGCGGCGGTCTTTGCCGCCCATCTCATGACGTCTGTCTCACCCTGCACTTCGCCACGAAGGGAGGGCCCATGAAAGCAGTGATATTCACCAGGTACGGCGCGGCTGACGTTCTCGAACTACGCGATGTGCCCAGGCCCGCTCCGGGGCCGAAGGAGGTCCTGGTTAGAGTCCGCGCCGTGGCCATCAACGACTGGGACTGGCAGGCCCTGCAAGGCAGGCCCTTCGTCAACCGGCTGATGTTCGGCCTGCGGAAGCCGAAGAAGCAGATACTAGGCTCCGACGTCGCGGGGGTGGTGCAAGCGGTGGGCCAGGATGCCAAGCGGTTCCGGCCGGGCGATGAAGTGTTCGGAGATCTGAGCGGCCGCTGGGGCGGCTTCGCCGAGTACGTCTGCGCGCGCGAAGAGGAGCTCGCTCCGAAACCAGCCAGCCTCACCTTCGAGGAGGCGGCGGCCATACCGCAGGCGGCCATGCTGGCCGTGCAGGGGCTGCTTGACACTGGGCGTCTCGGGCAAGGGCAGAAGGTCCTGGTGAACGGAGCGGGCGGCGGGGTCGGTACCTTCGCCATCCAGATCGCCCGACCTTACGGGGCCGAAACCACCGGCGTCGACAGTGCCGCCAAACTGGCCCTGCTCGAGTCGCTGGGCTACGACCACGTGCTCGACTATGCACGGGAGGACTTCACCAAGACCGGACAGCAGTACGACCTGATACTCGACGTCAAGACCGACCGGCCGATGCGCGCCTACCTGCGCGCCCTTAGGCCCGGCGGCACCTACGCCACAGTGGGCGGCTCGCTGTGGCGCCTGTTCGAGTTCATGTTGCTGGGCCCGCTTGTCTCTTTGGTGCGCAAGAAGCGGGTACGTGTGGTCTCGTTGAAACCCAACAAGGACCTGGTCTACATGACCGGGCTGGTGGAGGCGGGCAAGGTCAGACCAGTGGTGGATGGACATTGGACCCTCGACCAAGCGGCCGAGGCCATGCGCTACTTCGGCGAGGGGCGCCACAAGGGCAAGCTGGTCTTAACGGTCGAGTAGGTGGGGCGGGGCGGGCGCGCGCCGTCGGGCCGCCGCGCCGGCGCGCTGTGGGGCGCTGCTATTTGGCTGCTACGGTGACCTGCCGCACGACGACTTCGTCGGATCGGATGTCGAGGCCGTCTTCAGCCATGCCTCTGGCGTGAAGCTCGAGCGCGCTGCGCATGTTGTCTTCAGCCTCTTTGGCTGTGGCGCCGGTGGCAATGCAGCCGGGCACCTCGGGAGCGTACGCGGAGTAGTTGCGGCCCGCCTTCTCAATCACTATCGCCACGGTTCTCATCTTCTTACCACCTTGATGCCAGCCTGCCTTGCGATACTGCGGAGTGTACCAGGCGCGAGCTCGTCGCCAAGCCTGCCCGCTACGGTCACGCGACTACTGGGACGTCATGTGTCGCTCGAGGCCGTCCAAGAGCATGTCCAGCCCGAAAGCGAATTCGGCGTCCACATCCCACCCGGGACCGGCGGCGAAGCTCAGCGCCGCTTCCACAAGGTGGGGGTAGGTCTCCACGGGGAGCTCTCTCGTTGCCTGGGGGCTGTTGGGATCGGCTGCCGCCTGAAGTTGCACGTTGGACTGTTGTCTGGCGAAGCCGTACACATAGCTGTCGAGCAGCCAGAAGGCGCGCGAGGCCATGTCCGCCGTGAATCCGGCCTCCCGGAGAGATCCTAGTACCGAATCTATATAGCGAAGCGTGCCTGGCCCGGGACTCGGCAGCGCGCCTATGAGTATCGCCGCCCAAGGGTGCCGCACCAGCACGTCTCGCACCGACACCGCCCGCCTCCGTGCGGCCGTCTTCCAGTCGACCCCCTCGCCGGGAAGCTCCACCTCGCTGAGCACCATGTCGGCCATGCCCGCCAGCAGGTCGTCCTTGTTGGCCACGTGGTTGTATAGCGACATCGCCTCCACGCCCAGCCGCTCGCCGAGCTTGCGCATGGTCAGCGCGTCAATGCCGGTCTCATCCGCGAGGTCCACGGCGGCCCTCAGCACCCGGTCTCTGTTCAGAGGAGCCCGAGTCTCCGATGCCGCCCGTTTGCCTGCTGTCATCTGGTGGTCCTCCCCGGCGATGCCAAAACAGCTTGACAGACTTACAACGTAAGTGTAACCTGCAAGAGCAGACTTACATCGTAAGTGTACAACAAGGAGGCCCAAAGATGAAACGCAGCGACAAGATCAAAACGAGTGCGATATGGAAGGACCGCAGAGTCGTGCTGTCTACGTTGTGGGTGTTCGTGGTGCTCAACTTCCTGTATGCGGACGTCTTCACCCTGTTCTTCGACCCCGCGGCACGCACGGAGACGGCGGATCTCAGCTCCGGAGCCATCATCTTCTTCGCCGTGATCATGGAGACGGCCATGCTCATGGTCGTCCTCTGCCGGGTGTTGCCGCGGGCATGGAACCGCTGGACCAACGTCGGCGCCGCGGCGCTGCACACGGCCGTTCTCACCTGGTCGCTGACCGAAGGCGCGGTGACTTCGTTCTACGCCTTCTTCGCGAGTGTCGAGATCGCCACGCTGTTGTTCGTCATAGGCTACGCATGGTCGTGGCGCGCGCGGGCGGCGACTGAGTCCTTGGCGGTGCGAGGTGCGGCCGCTCGGTGACGTCGGCGTTCAAGAGAAGCGTCCCGGAACACAAAGGGCGGCCTCATGCGAGGCCGCCCCGCCGGGCGGCTACGCTGATGCGCGACGAGCCCGGCTGCCGCTTATCGCCTTGAATACCTCAAACCAGGCCACACTGATGACCCCGGCCACGAGGCAGAGCAAAACATCCAGGGCGCTGAGCACCCCGAAACCGAAGAGGTCCCTTAGGGCGGGCACGTACAGCACCAAGGCCAGTACTGCCAACGCTGCGCCGACTATCCACCAAAGGGCCGCGTTACGGACCCTCAAGGCCGAAAAGGCGTTCGTCGTCCAAGAACGATTCGTGAAGATGAGCGCAAGATTCGCGAAGATGAGAGCCGTGAAGGTCAGGGCTCGAGCCTTCTCTGTACCCTGACCGGAGGCCAGTGCGACACCATACAGGACGGCGAGGATAGCGAGCACCACCAGACCCTGCAGTATGCTCAGCCCGAGTACTCTGCGCCCGAACAGGGGTTCCTTGGCTGGTCTGGGCGGGCGCTGCATCACGCCCTTCTCTTCGGGCTCCGCTTCGAAGGCAACAGAGCAGGCCGGATCGATGAGTAGCTCAAGAAAGACGACATGGATCGGCGAGAACAGTAAGGGCCAACCTGCAGCCAAGGGGATGAGAGTCAGGCCTATGATGGGCGTGTGTACGGCGAACACATAGGCTATTGCCTTCTTGAGGTTGTCAAAGATCCGCCGACCCATACGTATCGCGGCTACGATGGACGAGAAGTCGTCGTCCAAGAGGACGAGAGAAGATGCCTCGCGTGCCACATCTGTGCCCCGCTGTCCCATGGCCACTCCGATGTTCGCAGCCTTCAGCGCGGGCGCGTCGTTCACGCCATCACCGGTCATCGCCACGAGTTCGCCGCGCGCCTTCAGAGCTCGCACCAACTTGAGCTTCTGTTCGGGCACCATACGGGCGAAGATGTTGCAGTCGCCAAGACGTGCTTGCAGCTCTTCGTCGCTCATCTCCTCGAGCTCGGGCCCGGTGATGACGTTCTCCGCGGGCCCCAGACCGATCTGCCGGGCGATCGCCCGGGCGGTGCCGGGATAGTCACCCGTGATCATGATCACTCGGACGCCGGCTGAACGGCATTGAGCGAGCGACTCGGCGACTGCAGGCCGTGGAGGGTCAGACAGACCGACGAGTCCAAGGAACATGAAGTCGAAGTCGTGCTGCTCTGCGGGCCAGTCTTTGCCCTCGTGCTCGGCTCTGGCCACGCCCAAGACCCTTAGGCCGTCGTCGGCCATCGCGTCGATCTCGCGCGCCAACTCAGCGCGCCGAGTCGCGTCCAAGTGGCACAGGTCGGCGATGGCCTCAGGAGCGCCCTTGGCCGCGATCATATGTGTGTCGCCGGAGCGAGATGTCCATACGTGTGACATGGCCAACAACTCACGTGAGAGCGAGTACTCGTGCGCGATCACCCAATCATCGTGCAAGTGCTCCGATTCAGAGAAGTACCGCGTCCCCAGCTCCTTGAATGCCTTTTCCATCGGGTCGAACGGGTCCGGCTCGCTGGCCAAGATGCCGTACTCGACCAACTGGTGAAAGGCCTCATGCGTGGGATCGTCGAGCGGGGCGCTCTTGCCCGCCTCGTGCGTCCGCTTCCCCTTGGTGGTCTGCTCGGGCACTGTGAAGGACCTACCCTCGGAGAAGAGCCGGACGATGGTCATGCGATTCTGCGTGAGAGTGCCCGTCTTGTCGACACACAGCACGGTCGCCGACCCCAGCGACTCCACCGCTGGGATCCTGCGCGTGAGCACGCGTTTCTGGCTGATGCGCCAGGCACCCAGAGCCAGGAATACCGTGAGTACCACAGGTATCTCCTCAGGCAAGGTGGCCATGGCCAAGGTGATGCCGGCAAGCAGCCCTTCTGTCCACTGACCGCGGGTGAACCCGTACACGAGCACTACGAGAACGCATACGCTCAGTCCCACCAACGCCATGTTGCGCACAAGCCGCCTGCTGTGACGCTGCAGGTCGGTCGGCTCGCGTTCGGTGGACTCGAGGGCCACGCCGATGCGGCCTATCTCACTGTGTGCCCCGGTCGCCGTGACTTGGGCCAAGCCGTGTCCCTGCACCACGAGAGTCCCCGCGAAGACCATAGGCAGGTCGTCGCCTCCTGGCTTGGCGGTCGTGCTCAGATCGGCTGCGCGGTCCAGTGTCGCCAGCTTGCGCACGGGCACTGATTCGCCGGTGAGCAGTGACTCATCTGCCTGCAGGCCGTCGCTCGAGACCAGGACTGCATCAGCCGGCACGCGATCGCCCTCGGCGATCACGACGATGTCGCCGCGCACGACCTCTCTACTGGGGATGTGGATCTGTTCGCCGCCTCTGAGTACCAGCGCTTTGGGGCTGGCCAGATCGCGCAACGCCTCCAGGGCTCTCTCCGTCTTGCGCTCTTGGTACACGGTGATGCCCATGACCACGAACACGAAGCCAAGAAGCATGGAGGCCTCTTGCAGGTCGCCGAGCGCCGCATACAGACTGCCTGCGAACACCAACAACAGGAACATGGGCTCTCTGACCACGTCGAAGGCGATGGCCGGCAGACCCCTCTTCTTGCCTGACGGAAGCTCGTTGGGACCTTCTGTCTTGAGCCTCTCCCCTGCTTCCGCAGGGGCGAGGCCCACCGATTCATCTGTGGCCTTGACGCTCAATCGCCGCCCAGGCCCCCGAGAAGATCGGACAGGAGCGAAGACCGGCGCCGGCCGCTCAATCCATGCTCGCGCGCACGGTCTCGTTCGTCGTTCCGAGGCTGCTGGACATGCTCCCCTGCCAATGCAGTGTCAGCGTCTTCTCTGGCCTCGACGGCGATGATCTTCTCGATCTCGCCTCTATCGAGCCACACACCCTTGCAGGACGGACAGATATCCACTGTCACGCCCGAACGTTCTATCTCTCTAAGCTTGCCACCACAGACTGGACAGTCCATCGATCCTCTCCTTCGGTCTCGTGAATCCACTACGCCACAGTCACCTCTTAACGCCGGTCGCGGGCATCACCGCTCTTCCTCAGGGTCGTCATCGCGGCCCATGGTGCTCACCGCGCCGATGCCCAGCAGACTCCGTGTCCTACGCCGTGCGTAGCGTGTCAGTTGACCAAGGTGAAGAAGCACGTGTGCGACAGCCAATACCACCAGGACCCATCCGGTCAGCGCGTGGAGGTCATCGTCCATGCCAAGGAACTCAGACTCATCCCCACCCAGACTCGTGACTACGGTAGCTATGACGGCCAGCACCAACAGGATACTGATAAGGAAACTGACGTCCTGACGTATCGCGCGTGCTCGGCGCGAGCCCATGGCTGTGACCTTTTCTCTCGACATCAGATCACATTATGCGCGCGGGGACCTTAAGGGCGGATTAAGACAGCGCCGGCGACGGGTCGTGGTGGAGGCTTAGTCTTCGAAACTGACGGTGAAGACGCTGCCGTTGCCGAGTTCGCTTTGTGCGCTGACGTGCCAACCGTGTGCCTCGACTATGCGTGCCACCATCGCTAAGCCCAGACCCGAACCGTCGGCCGGCCCCGACGGGTCCACTCGGTAGAAGCGTTCGAACACCTGCGAGAGAGCGTCGCTGGGTATGCCGATACCCGTGTCGCTCACCGAAAGACCGCGTGGGGAAAGGCCGAGGCTGATCTTGCCGCCCCGAGGTGTGAACTTGATAGCGTTCGCCAGCAGATTGTCGATGAGTTGTCGTACCAGGCCCTCGTCGCAGTGTAAGACCACTCCCTCTGTGACTCTTGTTGTAAGCATGAGGCCCGCGTCAGTAGCGGCAGGCCGGTGACGTTCGGCCTCGCTGACCACGAGTTGCGACATGTCCACGGGGCTGGGGCTGAGATCCAGCTCATCGAGCTCCGCCAGCTCCAGAAGCCGCTCGATCAGGGATGAGCTCTGTCGCAGCTCTTCTTTGGCCGCGCGTATCTCGGTCTCGTAATCGCCGGTCTTGAGCGCCAGGTCCAAAGAGGACCCGACGGCCGCCAGGGGCGTGCGGAGCTCGTGGCTCGCGTCGTGAGTGAACTGCCGCAGACGGCCGACCATGGCCTCGGCCGGGGTCAGGCTCCGCTTCGCGAAGACCAGGCCGAACATGAATGTGAGCGAGGTTACGACGACAGCGACGATGCCGAACAGGGCCACCTCCCCTGGTAGCTCATGGAGGTCTATGCGTTCGGGGCGGGCTACCTGAAGATACAGAGCTCTATCCCCGGCAGTGCTGAGAGGTGACTGGTAGATGCGGTAGTAGCCGCTCGAGCCCTTGACAGTGAAGAAGCGTGCAGTCTCGTCGGGGGCCAGGGGTACGGTCAGTCGGCCAAAGAGATCGCTCTCGTAGACGATATCCTCTTGGGAGGAGAACACCCTGACCGCGACGTCATGCATGAAGTCAACCGCCGAGGTGATGCCGGCCTCGTCGGTGCCAGTCTCGTTCAATCTGGTCTGAAACTGGGCGGCGGCGGCCTTCAGCTGATCATTGGTGCTGCGATGAGAGCCAAGGTACTGTGCCGCGATGAACGCCCCCCCGACGATCAGCATGAGAGCGAAGACCAGTACGGTGAACTGGAGTGCGATGCGATAGCGAAGACGGCGGAACATCTCGACTAGGCAGGGACGAGGTAGCCCTTGCCGACCACCGTGCTTATCACTTGCCTGCCCAGCTTGCGCCGCAAGTACGCCACATGTACATCCACCGTCTCGGGCGATAGCGAGGCGCTGTGTTCGCCCCAGACGTGGGCGATGATGGTGCCGCGGTCCTGGGCTACTCCGGCATGACGCATCAAGAACTCAAGGAGCGCGTACTCTCTGGGCGCCAGGTGTACCATTTCACCGCTCTTCCACACGCTGTGTGTGTTGGTGTCGAGCGCCACGTCGCCAGAATGCAGTATCGGCTGAGGGACGGTGCCGCGTCTTCTTAGCAGCGTGCGGACCCTCGCGACCAGCTCCTCCATGTCGAAGGGCTTGACCAGATAGTCGTCTGCGCCGGCGTCAAGCCCCTGGACGATGTCCCTCTTCGACCCGCTTGCGGTGAGCATCAGTACCGGTGATGTGTTGCCGACTGCACGCATCCTACGACACACCTCCAGGCCGTGCATACCCGGAAGGTCGAGGTCCAGGATCACGCAGTCGGGTCCGTGGTCCAGAATACGCCTCAGTCCTTCGGCTCCGTCAAAACAGACTGAGGCCGCGTAGCTTTCCAGCTCGAGATAACGTCGGACATTGTTCGCTAGAGTGCGATTGTCTTCGACTATCAGGATCTCCAACATGCCTCCCGAGGGTACTCGGCGGACGGACCTGTCGCCAAGATACCTAAATATGGAGCCAGATGTCCTACCTACATCTGAGTTGCGATATCCTGTTTTTGCGAGCCGGGGCGTCACTGCCCGAACCACACCCGCCAGAGGGACCCTTGAATACATCGGCTGATACTTGAACAGCGAGTCGACCCACGTAAGCATCACCATCACCTTCTATCGCGGGTGGCTGGTCGCCGGTGCCACTGCCACCATGGGGCTGGTGCTGGGGACACTGTACGTCTGGAGTGTTATCACAGCCGCCATCCCGGACTCGTGGGGATGGAGTAACGCCGACATGGCCATTCCGTACTCGGTGATGACCGTGGCCTTCGCCATCACGATGATCCCCGCCGGACTGTTTCAAGACCGCTACGGGCCTCGTATCTCCATCATGATCGGCGGGTTTCTTGCGGGGCTCGGGTGCGTCATCTGCGGGCTCGTCGGAGCATCGCTGATCGGCTATGTGATCGGTTTCGGTGTGGTAGGCGGTTGTGGGGCGGGGCTCGGCTATTCGGCGGCCACGCCCGCGTCGGTCAAGTGGTTCCCTCCTGAGCGCACCGGCCTTATCACCGGCATAGTCGTCGCCGGCTTTGGGCTTGCACCCGTAGTCCTGGCCCCTCTTGCCGAGGCGCTTCTCGATGGGTTCGCGGTGACCACCGCCTCCGGAGTGGTCGAGAAGGGAGTTTCGGCGGCGATGATCGGCGTGGGGGTCACGGTCTGGGTGGTCGTCGGAGCGCTCTCGGTCTTCGTCCGTAACCCGCCTGAGGGCCATCTCATCGAGCCGCTCAGGGAAGGCGAAAGGCGTGCTCAGCGCGCGGGTGGGTTTGAGTCCGACTGGCTCACCATGCTGCGCACAGCCCAATTCTGGCTGCTGTTCCTCATGTTCTTCGTCGGAGCCGGCGCTGGGCACATGTTCATCAGCGTGGCCTCGAACATGGGCAAGGCTGCACTGGGGTCACAGGCGTTCCTGGCCGTTGTCGTCCTCGCCGTGGGCAATAGCACCGGTCGTGTCGCGGCCGGCGCCATCTCCGACAGGATCGGCCGACAATGGACCTTGTTCGGCGAGTTCGTCCTGCAGGCCGGCGTCGTCGGCGTCCTCTACACGCTTAGCGACGGCGGGGGCTCCTGGCCGGTGATCCTGCTCGTCGCTTTCCTGCTGGGGCTGTGTTATGGCGCCAACCTGTCGCTGTTCCCTTCCGCCTGTAAGGACTACTACGGTATCCGGAACTTCGGGCTCAACTACGGCATCCTCTTCGCCGCCTTCGGACTCGCCGGTCTGATCATGCCCTGGTTGAACGGCCTGATCAAAGACCGGACCGGGTCCTCCGACCTCTCGTATGTCATCATCATGGTGTTGATGGGTGTGGCGGCGGTCCTCGCCCTGGTCAGTCGCCGTGTGGGCGCGCCTCTGAAGCACAGCGTGGAGAACGTCGCCGCTACGAAGGAAGAGGCGTAAGTGGCCATCGTCACCATTTCAAGAGGTAGCTACCCGGGCGGCATCAGTGTCGCTGAAAAGCTGGCAAGCGAGCTGAGGCACCCTTGCATCGACCGGAGCGAGGTCGTGCGCGATGCGGCGCAAGCTTCGGGCATCGCCGAACGTGATCTGCTGAGCACGATGGATGAACCGCCACGCTATTGGGAGAAGAAGCCGGGACGCATACCGGCGCACCTGAACGCAGTCCGGACCGCTCTGCTGAGGCGCGCACAGACCGGCGATCTCGTCTTCCATGGCTACGTCGGACACTTGCTTCTCAGAGGGATCTCGCACGTGGTCCGCGTCCGGGTGATCGACGGCACGGAGAAGCGCATTGCGGCACTCATGGAGGATTACGACATGAGTGAGAAAAAGGCGGCAGCCCACCTCAAGAAGTTGGACACTCAGTTGGCCAAGTGGACGCAATTCCTTTATGGCGTCAACTGGCAAGACCCGTCCTTGTACGACGTGGTCCTGAATCTCGATCGTGTAAGCGTCGATGGCGGCGTGGAGACGATAGCGCAGATGACGCGTCTGCCCGAGTTCCAGCCGACGGCCGAATCACGCAAAGCTTTCGAGGATCTCTGTCTGAGCAGCGAGGTGTGGGCGGCATTATCCAGGGACGCTCGGACCAAGGGTGCCAACATCCGAGTCAGCGCTGACGAGGGGATCGTCCTGGTCACTGGGGTCGCTGCGAACTATGAGGCCGTGAACCTCATACCGGAAGTGGCAGCGGGCGTAGACGGCGTCCAGAAGGTCGATAACCAGGTCGGTGTCGGCAAAGACTGGAGTTGGTAGCGGGAATACTGGCACCTGTGCTGGTGACGCGGTAACCCTAGTTCTTCGCCTTCCCATCGACGTACAAGGTGTGGCCGTTCGTGATCACGTTCTCCATGTTGCCGTTGAACTCTGTCACGTAGCTGTCTGCAGTCATGATCCACTTGCTGGTGGAGTCCAACGTGACGGAGAGCTTCGCGGCCTCAGTGCCGTCGGAGTTGATCGCTCCCGTGTAAGCGGAGGAATCGACAAGGGACATGGTCAGGTTGGAGATGGAGTCGACCAGGATGTCTCCGGTGGCGGTCTGGCTCCCCAGGTCGAACTCGCAGGTGCCGCCATTGGCGCCCGGGGTGCCCCAACCTCTCTCGCTGGTGTTGCCGGCCACCCGCAGCAGGTAGGTGCCGTCGGCCAGGGTGAGGTCCGCGTTACTGAGCGCGATCACGCTGGAGGTGTTGGTGACGTAGAACATGTCGCCGTTCTTGCTCGTCAAGGTGCCACCGGTCATGGTGAAGGTGCTGGTGCCCTGCGCCGCGTCGCCCGACATGCTCTGGTACAGCATGACGTTGTGGATGTTGTTGGCGGTGTCAGTCTTGCTGTAGGTGCCGCTCATGTTGCCGGTGGTTTCGCAGTCGATGAGAGTGGCTGAGTTCAGGCCCTCGATCACAACGGCTTCGGAGTCGTTGGCGGTCAGCGTAGCGTTGCTGGCGATGATGTTGGCGGTGCTGTAGATGACCGGCGCTCCTGAGCTGCCGCTGGTGGTATAGGTACCACCGTCGGCCGTCAGAGATCCGCCGCCGCGGTCGCTGCGGATGGCTGCCTTCACAGACGCGCTCACGGTCAGATCGGTGGCTTCGATAGTGCCCCCACCCGCGACCTGTATGCCGCCGGCGTTACCTCCGGACACGTCGATCGTGGTGCCGGTGACGCGGATGATCGAGTGGCCATAGGCGAACACGCCGTTGGCGCCCCCGGCGGTCGCGGTCACGGCGCCGCCGCTGATTGTGAGGTCCGCGTCGTCCAGAGCCAATATGGCGGCGTTGAGTCCGTAGAAACTGCTGGCGTCGTTGCTGGATGCCGCGCCTGCGGTCTTCTGGACGGTCACGTCCCTGAGGGTGGCGGTGACGTCTCCCTCGGCCCGTATGGCGTTCTCGTCTGCGTTGGTGGAGTCGTATGTGCCGCCGTCGAGCGTCTCCCCGTCTTTGACTGTGTAGGCGCCGGTGCCGGTCTCGACGACCTGCGAGCCGCCGCCGGGAGCAGCACCGGGGGCACCGGCGGGAGGGGCGCCCGGGCCTCCAGCCGCGACGGCTGTGGTGTTGGACGAATCTTGCGCGCCGCCGCAGCCGACCGCTGCCAGCGCGAGGCCTAGGATGGCCAGGGCTACGGCCGCAATCGCGATTGATCTGGACATGGCAGCATCTCCTAGTGATCTCGACTGATTCTAGACTGAGCGAGGCCCTCTTGGGGGACCGTCGACCGACAAGTGACATCGTGCCATGAGGGGAGTAAGGGTGGGATAAGCCGCGGGCGGGCTTCAGTAACTTCGCCGCTTCGGCAGGCGCCTACCGGCCGGGAAGCACCTCATTGAGGCTGCCGGACCGGAACCCCAGCAGGTCCACGCAGACGTACTTGTAGCCCAGGTCGGCCAGCGCGCTCGTGACCTGGGCGCGAACGGGCTCCGCGGAGAGCTCGGGGACTCGAGCAGCCGGCACCTCGATGCGCGCCAGCGGGCCGTGGTGCCTCACTCTCACTACGGGGAAGCCCAGACCGTGCAGCAGTGACTCGGCGGCAGCGACCGTGCGAAGCGCGTCGACCGTGATGCGCTCTCCGTAAGGGAACCTGGAGGCCAGGCAGGGCGACGCAGGCTTCTCCGAGGTGGGCAGCCCCAGCTCGCGGCTGAGGGCCCGCACTTCGTCCTTGGTGAAACCCGCGTCGGCAAGGGGCCGCTTCACCCCGGCTTCGTCCGCGGCGAGGCTTCCCGGACGATAGTCGGCTTGGTCGTCGGCTATCGCGCCGTCAACGACGGCCGCGAAGCCGGTCTGCTGGCGCACGACTTCCAAGGCTGCGTAGAGTTGACCCCGGCACACATAGCAGCGCATGGGTGTGTTGAGCGGGAACTCGGGTAGTTCAAGCGGATCCAGATAGATGGAGCGGTGCCGCGCGCCGACTATGTCTGCGACCGCTTTGGCGGAGGTGAGGTCTTCGTCGGCTTCCACCGGGCCGCCTGCCGTGACCGCGAGCACCTTGTCCGGACCCAAAGCGCGGATGGCGAGCGCAAGTAGGAGGCTTGAGTCGACTCCTCCAGAGAGAGCGACCACGACCCCGTCCAGCCGGGCAAGTGCCTGCTCGGCCGCCTGCGATTTCTGTGTGGTCGTGGGCGCCAAGGTTCGTTCTCCTGTCAGACAGCGCTCAGAGGCTACCACGTGCGTGGGCAGTAGTTGACGGCGCGCGTCCCTGCGCCATGGCTATTCAGAGTTCAGCTTCTTCAGCTTGGCTTCCATGACGTCCTTTGCCGACTTGGTCTCGAAGCTGGGAGCGCCCTTCATCTCAGGCCGCATGTATTCGTTCTTCTTCTCGTCCAGCTTGAAGCGTCCGAAGACGGACATGACCTCCACGTAGGTGTTCTGCAAAGAAGGGTCGGAGTCGACTCTCAAATACAGGATGACCTTGTCTCCGACCTCAGTGTGGCTTGCGCCCATGAATGTGAAGTCCACTAGCCCGTGGTCTATGTCGTCCTGAGACAAGGTCGACGGATCATAGTGTCCCTCCATCAGGGGAAGGATGTCTTTGAGAGGGATGATCCCTCCGTCCTCCCGTACGATGATCTCATCGGCGACATCGCCTTTGTAGGTCTGCTTGACCTTGACGGTCAGCATCCGGTTGGCTACGTAGCCGTCCCAAGTGTCCTGGACTGCTATGACCTGGCCGCGGACTATCGCGTCCACCGCTTCTGCGCTGTTGAGCTCGTCGATGGTCTTGAAGTAGTTCTTGAGCAACGCCTCTCCGTCAGAGACCATGACCACGCGTTCACCGGAGGAGCCGACCGTGCTTGTGGTCAGTTCAGCGTCATCAAGGGTAGTTGTGGTCGAATCGGAGGCCGTATCGCTCGAGCCGCACCCGCTCAAACCCGCGGCGACAAACGCCAGAGTCAGGACCGCTGCCAGTGTCAATACCTGCTTCCGGTTCACAGCATTCCTCCCCGAAATTGACTGATGTGCGCTGCGTGGCGACTTGAGGAACCGCCGGGTTCAATACAGATAGTTGATGCCGTTCAGATCGTCCGGCATGGCGCGGTATACCTGCGCGGCGTTGACCGAGCTGCCGTTCATCAGAGCGCTCAGATTGTAGAACTCGTGCGCAAGACCCATGACGTGACCCATCTCATGCGCGATGCAGCCCCTGATGTTCCGGCAGTTGGCCAGATACTTGTCCAGCGTGATTCGTCCCCAGACGTAGTTCATATGGGGCTCTGGTTCCATGACCACCGACCCCTTCACCCATTGCGTATACCCCCACCAGTCGTGGTCCACGTACTCATCCTGGTAGATGTCCATGCGGCTGGATGACTTCGTGTAGGTGCGGGTGTAGTAGATAGGTGTCGTGATCCCCCAATAGCTGGTCGTGTATATCCAGTTGCTCATCGCGTTGTTGATGGTAGTGGCAAAGTCGGTAGCCGTGGCGTCGATCCAGTAGTGTTGCGGGGTGTTCCCGTAGTTGCCGACGCCGTAGATCAAACGGTAGTTGTTGCCGTACGGCTCCCAGGCGAGCACGGTGCCGCGCGCCACACACACGGATACAGCAGTGACACACAAGACGACCGCCACCGCCTTGGTCCACCATCTCGGGCGGGCGTGGCGGTGTTCATCCATCCCTCGACTCCTCAAGACTCACCCCCAAGATAGAGACTCTCAATGAGCAATCTCGCCCACGCAGGCGTTGTGCGAACGCCTTGACGTACATGGGGCGGCGCTCCTGTTCAAGCCTACTTAGACGGGCCTGCGCCGCGTCTACTACTTTGGTTGTGTCTTGGCGCCTTCTGGCCCTTGCTGTCCGCTAGGAGATCTTACGGGTGTAGATCACCATCGCGAAGGTGTATGCGACGACGAGGATGCCGGCGCACCAGGCCAGCGCGACCCAGATGTCGGTGCCGACCGGCTGCTGCGTGAACAGGGCGCGTATCGAGTCGACGATAGACGTCACGGGTTGGTTCTCGGCGAAGGCGCGCACCGGGCCGGGCATGCTCTCGGTGGGTACGAAGGCCGAACTGATGAACGGCAGAAAGATGAGCGGGTAGGCGAACGCACTCGCTCCGTCCGCGGACTTCGCCGACAGACCGGGGATCACCGCTAGCCAGGTCAGCGCCAGGGTGAACAGCGTCAGAATACCGGCGACCGCGAGCCACGCCGTGGCCCCTGCCCCCGAGCGGAAGCCCATGGCGAAAGCGACCAAGACGACCACCACCAGCGAGATCATATTGGACACCAGCGAGGTGAGTACGTGCGCCCACAGCACGGACGACCGCGCTATCGGCATAGACTGGAAGCGCTCGAAGATGCCGCTCTGCATGTCCAGAAACAGTCGGAACGCTGTGTACGAGATACCCGAGGCGATGGTCATGAGCAGGATGCCCGGCAGTAGATAGTCCACGTATCGCTCTGACCCCGACTCGATCGCGCCGCCGAACACGTAGACGAACATCAGCATGAAGGCGATGGGCATGATGGTGGTCGTGATGATGGTGTCCAGGCTGCGCGTGATGTGGCGCAGGGATCGTCCCGTGAGGACGATGGTGTCGCTGAAGAAACGCTTGGTCATCGCTCTTTCCCTCACTCCTCGGCGCCGACGATGGCGAGAAAGACATCCTCGAGAGTCGGCTGCTTCAGCACGTATTCCGCCTCGGCGGGCGGCAACAGCTGCTTGAGCTCGGCCAGGGTGCCGTTCACGACTATGCGGCCCGTGTGCAGTATCGCGACGCGGTCGGCCAGCTGCTCGGCCTCTTCGAGATACTGTGTGGTGAGCAGCACGGTCGTGCCGCGCCCGGCGAGTTCTCTTACGGCCTGCCACACTTCTATGCGCGCCTGGGGGTCGAGCCCCGCCGTCGGCTCGTCGAGAAAGATGACCTGCGGATCCCCTATGAGGCTCATGGCGATATCCAGTCGTCGACGCATGCCCCCCGAATAAGTGGACACTTTACGGTCGGCCGCGTCGTTCAGGGAGAAGCGAGTCAGCAGGTCGTCCGCGATGGTGCCCGCGAGCTTGAGGTGTCGCAACCGGGCGACCAGGACGAGGTTCTCCCGTCCGCTGAGGATCTCGTCCACGGCCGCGAACTGTCCGGTGAGGCTGATGCACTCCCGCACCTGCGCGGCCTGCGTGACGACATCGAATCCGCCCACGCTCGCCCTCCCCGCGTCGGGACTCAGCAGCGTGGAGAGGATCTTCACGATTGTTGTCTTGCCTGCCCCGTTCGAGCCGAGGAGGGCGCAGATGCTGCCCCGCGCGACATCAAAGTCCACACCGCGGAGCACCTCCAGCTTCTTGAACGACTTCGTCAGACCCTGGACGTGGATCGCCGGCGCCTCGTCGGTCACAGGTGCCGCGCCGATCGCCGACGCCTCGCCGATCAACGGCGCCCGTTCTGGCTCTGCCGCCATCTCTCCTCGCCCCCGACGCTGTCTATGGCCTTGGTCAGTCGTTCTCGCTCCCGGACGATCCAATGACCCGCCGGGTAGTTGCGAAGAAAGGCCTCGGCGAACTCGACGGGGTCGTCCCCGACGATCGAGCGGACCGGGGTCCCGTCCGCGGCGCTCTGCTCGAAGAGGTCGGCCAGGTCCTCCAACATGGCCAGGATGCTGGCTCCGTCACCCAGCCCGCCCAAGTGGTACGTGTACCGCTCCAGGGCGGTGACCGCCGTACGATAGCTCTCGGGCAACTGGGCGATGCGCGCCTTGTACTGCCGGTAGCGCCGTTTCTCGTCGATCATCTTGGTTATGAACACCTCTATCTCCCTCCTTCGCGGAGCTGCTCCAGCTGTTCAGCCAGGAAGCCCCACGTCTTCCAGAACTCTTCGAGGTACTCCCGTCCTCGATCGTTGAGCGAATAGACTTTGCGCGGCGGACCCATCTCGGACGGTGACTTCTGCACGTCGACAAGGCCCTTGTGCTCCAGCCTGACGAGCAGTGCATAGACGGTGCCTTCGACGATGTCGGAGAATCCCCGGTCGCGCAACTGAGCCGTGATCTCGTAGCCGTACGCGGGTCGCGCGCAGAGGATCGCGAGGACGATACCCTCCAGCGTCCCCTTCAGCATCTCTGTCATCTGCTTGCCCACAGGCCACCTCAGTACTAAGTGCCACTGACTACCGGTACATAGTAGCACAGAGTAGTGGAGGTTCAAGCCTGCGGCGACGCAAACCGGAGCGTCGGCAGGTACTATGGCCGGCATGACGACCATCTTCATAGACGCCGACGCCTGCCCGGTCACCCGTGACGCACTGGCGATCGCGCGAGCGCGGGGGCTGCCGGTGGTGCTGGTGGCTAACGAGTCGCAGAACCTGTCCCGCTACGCCGACCGGGCGCACGTGGAGATCATGCAAGTGCGCGGCGGCCCAGACTCGGCCGACTACGCCATGGTGCCCCGGCTGAGCCCAGGTGACGTTGTGGTGACGCAGGACATCGGGCTGGCCTCCATGGCGCTGGCCCGGGGAGCAGCGGCCGTGAGTCCACGGGGACGCGTCTTCATGACGGCCACCATCGATGCCGAACTGGCCTTGCGGCACGCCGAGCAGCAACACCGCCGCAAGGGCGGTCGCACCGGCGGACCCACCCCCTTCCGCGACGAAGACCGCGAACACTTCCGCGAGCAACTAGAGCGGCTGCTGCGGGAGGCGCCAGGACGAACCAGTGTCGCGTGAGTGCGTAGTGGAGGCGCTGCTACTCCGCTAGCGAGAACGGCGGGTACCGGTCGGTAATCAGCAGCATGGCATAGGCCTGCACCCGCAGCGACCACCGGTTCACCCCTACGATGTAGTCGAAGAGCGAGCGCGGATACCGGCCGGTGAAGAGAATCGCAAACCAGGCGATGATGACGCACACGATCGCTCCGATCCACAGGAAGGCCAGGACGAAGTAGTGGGGTATGGCCAAGAACCATTTGATCAGAGGCAGACCGCGGCTGAGTCGCTGGGCGTCGGGATACTCGAAGGAGAGATGCACCGACTGCTCTTCGTCCGTGGACGGGTACTCGTCGCGCAGCAGCAAGGCGTAGGCGGTCACGCGCATAAGGAATCGCGTGAGGTTGAGGTTCCACTCGAACCACCAGCGCGGGTATTTCTTGCGGAAGAGGATCATGAGTAGTACAGGGAAGAACAGGGTGGCAACTCCGCCCAGGGACACGTAGAAGCCCGCGTTTTCGGCGTGCTGTGCGGCGCTGCTGCCCCCGATGGCGATCTCCCCGGTTCCGAGCAGTCCGGCGATGATGCCGATGGGGATGATCCACAGTAGTCGGAAGAAGCTGGTCAGCCGATCCAGGTTCCTGTCGGGGTAGTCCACGGTCAGTGTGAGCGGATACGGTTGCTGGTACTGCGCCTCCATAGTTCGCCTCCAAGTGTTCGTGATCAGGCCTGCAGTCAGCATACCCAGTCTGGTGCTGCCTTATCTGCCGTGGGCCTCCCGAGGCGCCAGGACGGGTGTCATGGCGACGTAAAAGATACTTGACATCCAGTCAAAGGTGTTTTACACTCACGATGTCAAAGATTCTAGACATCGGGAGGCGACAGATGTCCTTCAAAGAGAAGATGACCTGGGTCTACGGAGTGGTCACCCTCGCGGTAGGAGTGGCCTATCTGGCAGTGGTGGGCTCGATGGTCGATGGCACGCCTGTGAGCGAGATCGACTACCAGTGGTGGTTGTTGGGCGCCATAGGGGTGACTATTGCCGCCACCATCATCGGCACCATCGCGGTGGCCATTGGGACGGCCATCTCCGCCGAGATCAGGGGCAACGGTACGACGGGGGACATCGACCGCGAGGACGAGCGCGACCGCGGCATAGACAGGCGCGGCGAGCTCGTGGGCTACTACGTCACCTCGGTCGGCATAGTGGCGGCGCTTGCCTTGGCGATGTTGCGCGAAGACCAGTTCTGGATAGCCAACACGCTCTACGTGGGCTGCCTACTCGGGGCGGTGGCCGGGACGATAGCCAAGCTCGTGTTCTATCGCAGGGGATTCTAGCCATGGTCAGGCCCACTACCATCACAAACGACATCCGCGCGCTCCGGTTCGCAGCCGGGGAGATGACGCAGTCAGAGTTGGCCGATCGGGTGCGAGCCACCAGACAGACCATCATCGCCATCGAACAGGGTCGCTACTCACCGTCGCTGGAGATGGCCTTTCGCATCGCGAACGTGTTCGGCGTGCCGCTGACCGAGGTGTTCCACTATCCGGGGGAGGAGTCGTGAAGACGACGGTGCTGTTGTTCGGGGCCTCTGGGCGCACGGGGAGACTGGTGCTCTCGCAGCTGCTGGAGCGCGGCGCAGAGGTCAGGGCGGTCGTGCGGTCCGCCGAGCGACTGCCAGAGGGGGCGACAGGGCACCAGGCGCTGACCGTGGTGGAGGCCGAACCGCTGTCGCTGTCACCGGAGTCTCTGCGATGGCCTGGTGCAGGGGTGTGACGCGGTGATCTCGTGTCTGGGCCACAACATCTCGCTCGCGGGCTTGTTCGGGCCGCCGCGCGACCTGGTCACGCGGGTAACCGAGCGTGTATGTGGGGTGCTCCAGGCGCTGCAGCTCGAGACGCCGGCCAAGTTCATACTCATGAGCAGTCTGACAGGGTGCGACGCGCGCCCAGGGCACGAGAAGGCGTTTGCGGCGGCTGCGCGGCGCTGCTGCCGCCATGGCGATCAACCCGGTTCGAGCAGTGCGGCGATGATGCCGATGGTGATGATGCACAGTAGTCGGAGAGCAGTCAGCCGATCCAGGTTCCTGTCGCGGAGTGCACGGTAGTGTGAGTGGATACGTTGCTGGTACTGCGCTCCAAGTTCGTCTCCAAGTGTTCGTGGTCAGGCCTGCAGTCAGCATACCCAGTCTGGTGCTGTCTTACCTGTCGTGGGCCTCCCGAGGCGCCAGGACGGGTGTTATGGCGAAGTAAAAGATACTTGACATGCAGTCAAAGGGGTTTTACACTACCTCATGTCAAAGATTCTAGACATGAGGAGGCGACAGATGTCCTTCAAAGAGAAGATGACCTGGGTCTACGGAGTGGTCACCCTCGCGGTCGGAGTGGCCTATCTGGCGGTCGTGGGTTCGATGTTCGACGGCACGCCGGTGAGTGAGATCGACTACCAGTGGTGGTTGTTGGGCGCCATAGGGGTGACTATTGCCGCCACGATCCTCGGCGCCATCGGTGTGGCCATCGCGACGGCCATCTCCGCGGAGGTCTCGGGCAGGGGTACGACCGCGACACGCCGCGAGGACGGCGCGACCGCGGCATCGACCGGCGCGGCGCGCTCGTGGGCACACGTCATCGGCCGGCTAGGGGCAGCTCGCGCGGCGATGTTGCGCGAGGACCAGTTGGGATCGCCAGCACCTGTACGTGGGTTGCGTCTGGGGCTGCGTCCGGGTCGATAGCCACGCTCGTGTTCTATCGCAGGGGATTCTAGCCATGGTCAGGCCACTACCGTCACAAACGACATCCGTGCACGGCGGTTCGAGCGGGGAGTGACGCAGCAGATTTCGCCGATCGGGTGCGAGCCACCAGACAGACCATCATCGCCACGAACAGGGTCGCTACTCACCGTCGCTGGAGATGGCCTGGCGCATCGCGAACGTGGTCGGGTGCCGCTGACCGAGGTGTTCAATTATCCGGGGGAGGAGTCGTGAAGACGACAGGCTGTTCGACTGCTAGTCGCTCCTGTCGCCGATGTATCGTCCCCTGCTGTTGGTGATAGTCCGTGGCGAGGTGATCTGTTCGAACCGGTCGGGCCATCTCCACACCCAGACCTCCTTGGCTTCGAATATGGGGGTTCCACCGGCCATCAGCCGTTCACCGTCCCATGCCACCACGTGGCCCGGTCCGGCGGGGTAGAAGTTGCGGAGTATTCGGAGGCCGGTCGGGCGGTTCGCAACCGCGTTGTACATGGCCCCCGGTCCGGGAAAAGGCAGAACACCGTCGACTGTGGGAGTGTCGCAGAAGACGATGACAGCTTCGGCGCCAGTCGTCTCTAATCCTGCGGGTACGGACTCAAGTATGGTCGTCTCCGCGTCCCACAGCCTGTGCCACAGGTCAGTGCGTACTACCGTGGATGCGGCGAAGACGAACATGACGACCACCACGCCGACCCCCGCGACCCACTTCACCCGTCGCGTAGCCGTTGCTTCCGATAGGGCTACAGCGAAGAAGACAGCTAACCAGACGTCCACGCTTACGAAGGTGCGAGATAGGATGTTCAGCGCACTGAGTTCGTAGTCGGCTACGGCGAGCACGAAGCAGGCGAGCACAAAGCCCATGACCGCCGCGCCCAGCTTGATCGCGTCGATCTCGGTGCCGGGTCATGAGCGCCGCCACCAGTCCGACCAGCAGCACGCACCCCACGATGACGAACGAGAACAGACGCGGTCCGGCGACACCATCGGACAGCGAGAAGGGGAGTCTGAAGATGCTGTTCGCCAGGTGAAGGTACCAGCCTGGGTCATAGCGTCTTGCCGAGCGTCGGCGAGAAGTGAGCGGCCACTCTGTTGATCGCCACCAATAGAATCTGGAGCGAGATCAGAAGCGGTGCCGCTCGATACAGCGCCCACCTCCTGCTGGTGGGCGACATCGCGAGGATGAAGAGGAACGGAAGAAAGGCGAAGTAGAACGCCTCATACATGAGCAGGCTGGCTGCATACCAGGCTAAGGCGGGCCACAGTCGCTTTCTGAGGAGCGCGGTGGAGCCAGCCAAGAAGAAGATGGTGCTCATGAGGACAGCCGAGCAGATCGGCCAGACTCTGTAACCGAGAGCCCACGGAAACAACAGCCACGCCGTCGACGCAATGGTGGCGACCGCCGGCCGAGCTCCTAGCTCAAGCAACAGACGGCGAAGCATGACGTAGCTGACCGCCGCGAGGGCTAGAAGGAAGAAATGCCAGGCGACCGTCGAGCTGCCGAAGACAGAAGACGCGAGCCAGACCTCTAGGTTCATGAGAGGTCGCGCAAAAGTCTGCCAGGCGTAGCTGAGGCGCTCGA
The DNA here is from genome assembly GCA_963718375.1 of uncultured Actinomycetes bacterium. Classification (GTDB taxonomy): domain Bacteria; phylum Actinomycetota; class Thermoleophilia; order RBG-16-64-13; family RBG-16-64-13; genus RBG-16-64-13. The sequence continues at coordinate 47,881 of CAVQZD010000013.1, forward strand.
TACTGAAGGGACCGCCGTAACGTGTCGTCTCGACCAGCATCCCCCAATCGTCGCTGTAGAAGCCGAGCACGAAGGGACGGTAGAGGTAGAGCGACAGCAACACCGATACGGGTAGTATCCAAAGTCCGGGGCGGAGAGCTCCGAGCTTCTTCGTTGGCGCCAGCTCCTTGCCCAGAATCCGCAAGAGAGTCCCCCCCCGAGGCCGGTACGCGATCTAAGGGCCATTATGGCAAACGGGACAGGCAGGCGTCGAGGGGAGGGGGCGCGTGCCGCCGCCCGCGACTGGCGCGGTCACTTGGCTAAAGTCGGCGCGTCCGACCGCCGACGAAGCTGTAGGAGTGAACAGGGCGGCCCACAAGGAGCCAGTGCGTGGATAAGAGTCGAGAGCAGCTTCGCCAGAGACAGCGCGAGGCGATATGGAAGTGGCGGTGGCTGGGGTTGCGCGAGAGTACGCCGGGCTTCAAGGGCAGCCTGATCCTGGTGGCTGTGGCCATCGTCCTGATCGCCTTGTATGCGTCGCACGTCCTCTAGCGCCCCTCGCGGGCGTATCATATCGAGTAGAGCGGGGCGCAAAGGCGCGAACGCGCGATATCGAGGAGTGCGGGGGGTTCAGGTGGACACTGTCGAAGTGATCGGGTTCGTCGCGGCGGCGTGCACCTCGCTGAGCTTCTTTCCTCAGGCCGTCAAGGTCATCCGCGAGAGAGAGACGGCAGGCATCTCGCTGCTGACTTACTCGCGTCTTCGTCGTCGGTCTCACACTCTGGTTCGCATACGGCGTGCTGACGCAAAGCGTACCGGTCTACGTCGCCAACGCGGTCACCCTGGTGCCGGCCGTGATCATCCTGGCTATGAAGATCAAGCTGGGATAGGAGCGCCAGAGGCCGCCGCGGGAGGCGGCGTACGTGTGGCGGGACGCGTCGGCCGAGCGGCCGCCCGGACCGGCTAGGGCGTCATGTCGACGATGTCACCAGCCATCTCGTTGTTGCCATCGGCGAACCACAGCACGTACTGCTCGGCCCAAGTCAGTCCGGTCTCGCCCAGCGCAGTCACGATCTCTTGTGCCACGGCCTGCTCGGTCTGGTAGTCGAGATCGGTGGTGATCACCACGGCGTTGGAGAAGCCGCCGGAGCCGGGAACCTCGCCGGGCACGTACTCGATGACGGTGATGCGGGACGGCCATGCAGCCCCAGGATAGGCCTGAGCGAACCAGGCGGCCAAGCCCGACGCATCCGCGGGCGCCGGTGGTAGCTCGGCGGGAGTAGAGCTCTCTGTGGCCGCCGTGTCGGGGCTCGAGCCGTCGTCGGGCGTCGAAGCCTCGCCGCAGCCGACCAGCAGGGCCAGCAGCAGCGCGAACATCAGGACAAGGATGGTGCGGGCAAGCAAGCGTGGCATCGTTCCTCCAGCGACGGGCGTGACTCTGTCTGAGAGCGACCACTATAGCGCGCGGTGCCATGTCTATGGGAGGCTGACATGAGACACTTCACCAAAGAGCAAGGAAGGGGTGGATGAAGCTCATCCGAGTCACATCAGAGGCGCAGATAGCGGAGTTGGCGGAGTTGGCCCGCGAGATATGGACCGAGCACTACCTGCCGATCATCGGCGCTCTGCAGGTCGACTACATGGTGGCCAGGTTCCAGAGCGCTGAGGCGATCGCGGACCAGATCGCCGGCGGCTATGAGTACTACCTCGCGACTCGCGCGGATACGAACGTGGGCTATGTCGCCCTGGTGCCCGAGCCGCGAACACAGCGCGCTGATGGTGAGCAAGTTATACGTCTGCAAGTCCGAGCGGGGTCGCGGGTGCGCCAAGATGATGCTGCGCCTAGCCGAAGACACCTGCCGAGAACGCGGGCTGGCGACCATGTGGCTGACAGTGAACAAGAACAACGTGGATTCCATAGCTTGGTACGAACGGATGGGATTCACGAACGCCGGCCCCGCTAGTGCAGGACATCGGCGACGGGCTTCGTGATGGACGACTATCGGCTGGAGAAGACGGTGACCTGATGGGCGTTCACGGAGTACGAGGTGCTCGTCCGGGGAACATGGCAGATAGTCAGAGACGGCATCCACAAGCACACTGTAGGGTCCGCGGGGGATCGCAGGACGAAAGGAGCAGCGATGAGCGATGAGACGAAGTGTCCGGTGACGGGCATGACGGGCAAGCGCCCGGCCGGGCGGGGTACCTCCAACCGGGACTGGTGGCCCGAGCAGCTCAACCTCAAGGTCCTCCATCAACACTCCAGCCTCAGCGACCCCATGGGCGAGGAGTTCGACTACGCCGCCGAGTTCAAGAAGCTCGACCTTAGCGGCGGTCAAGAAGGACCTCTATGCACTCATGACCGACTCCCAGGAGTGGTGGCCGGCGGACTACGGGCACTATGGCGGACTCTTCATCCGCATGGCCTGGCACAGCGCGGGCACCTACCGCATGGGCGACGGTCGTGGCGGCGGGGCCTGGGGTGGTCAGCGCCTGGCGCCGCTGAACAGCTGGCCCGACAACGTCAACCTGGACAAGGCCCGCCGTCTGCTCTGGCCCATCAAGCAGAAGTACGGGCGCAAGCTCTCGTGGGCCGACCTCTTCATCCTGGCAGGCAACTGCGCGCTGGAATCCATGGGGTTCAAGACCTTCGGCTTCGGCGGCGGACGCCCAGACATCTGGGAGCCCCAGGAGGACATCTACTGGGGCTCTGAGGACGAGTGGCTGGGAGACAAGCGCTACTCCGGCAAGCGTGACCTGGACAACCCCTTGGCCGCCGTGCAGATGGGTCTGATCTACGTCAACCCCGAGGGGCCCAATGGCGTGCCCGACCCGGTGGCCTCCGGTAAGGATGTGCGCGAGACCTTCGCGCGCATGGCCATGAACGACGAAGAGACAGTCGCGTTGGTGGCTGGCGGACACACTTTCGGCAAGGCCCACGGCGCCGGCGACCCGGCGCATGTCGGGCCCGGAGCCCGAGGCGGCGCCCATCGAGCAGCAGGGCCTGGGCTGGAAGAGCAGCTTCGGCAGCGGCAAGGCCGGCGACGCCATCGGCAGCGGCATCGAGGGTGCCTGGAAGGCCAACCCCACCAAGTGGGACATGGGCTACCTGAAGACTCTCTTCAAGTATGACTGGGAGTTGGTCAAGAGCCCGGCCGGCGCGAACCAGTGGCTGGCCAAGGATGTGGACGAAGAAGACATGGTGGTCGATGCACACGACCCCACCAAGAAGGTCCGCCCCATGATGACCACGGCCGATCTCTCGATGAAGTTCGACCCCGCCTACGAGAAGATAGCGCGGCGCTACCTGGAGAATCCCGAGGAATTCAGAGACGCCTTCGCCCGAGCTTGGTTCAAACTGACCCACCGGGACATGGGTCCGCGCTCGCGTTACTTGGGACCCGAGGTGCCGGAGGAGGATCTCATCTGGCAGGACCCGGTGCCGGCGGTCGACCACGTCCTGATAGATGCAGCCGACGCCGCGGCGCTCAAGGCCAAGATCCTGGCCACCGGACTCTCCGTCTCGGAGCTGGTGAGGACGGCTTGGGCCTCTGCTTCGACCTTCCGCGGCTCGGACAAGCGGGGCGGCGCCAACGGCGCCCGCATCCGTCTGGCTCCGCAGAAGGACTGGCGGGTCAACGAACCGGCGAAGCTGAAGAAGACGTCTGGAGACCCTCGAGAAGGTCCAGAAGGAGTTCAACGACTCGTCCGCCGCCAAGGCAGCGGCAAGAAGGTCTCGCTCGCCGACCTGATCGTGCTCGCCGGCTGCGCGGGTGTGGAGCAGGCGGCCAAGGCAGCCGGCCACCCGGTCGAGGTGCCCTTCTCGCCGGGCGCACCGACGCCTCGCAGGAGCAGACCGACGTGCAGTCCTTCGCGGTGCTGGAGCCGGTCGCCGATGGTTTCCGCAACTACCTCAAGACCAGGTTCTCGGTGACGGCCGAGGAGTTGCTGGTGGACCGCGCCCAACTGCTGACGCTGACCGCCCCGGAGATGACGGTGCTCGTCGGGGGCATGCGCGCGGTCGGCGCCAACTTCGAAGGCTCGTCGCACGGGGTGTTCACTGAGCGGCCGGGCGCGCTCACCAACGACTTCTTCGTCAACCTGCTCGACATGAGCACGGAATGGAGTGCGACCAAGGATGAGAACGTGTTCGAAGGGCGCGACCGCAAGACCGGCAAGCTCAAGTGGACCGGCAGCCGGGTGGACCTCATCTTCGGCGCCGACTCGCAGCTGAGGGCGTTGGCAGAAGTCTACGCATGCGAGGACTCCGGGGAGAAGTTCGTGCGTGACTTCGTCGCGGCTTGGGCCAAGGTGATGGGTCTCGACCGGTTCGACCTGGCACGTTGAAAGAAGCGAACCGATGACTGAGCAACTGCACATCCGCGACGAGACCGACGCCGATATCGACGCCATCGAAACAGTGACCATCGAGGCCTTCAAGACCCTGGAGGTCAGCGACCAGACCGAGCAGTACATCATTGCGGGACTGCGCTCCGCGGGGGCGCTCACCCTCTCGCTGGTGGCGGAAGTGGGAGGTCGGGTCGTGGGA
>CAVQZD010000014.1:0-13966 GCA_963718375.1 uncultured Actinomycetes bacterium
GATGAAGACTCAGCCCTTTGACGCGCTGCCACTGTGGGCACTGTACGTCGTCACAGTGGTACTCATTCTTGTGTCCCTCGCTGGTGGCTACGGGTATGTCAAGGCGAAGAGCCGCAAACATCCGCCGCGGTCGGACGCACAACTGGGCTCCATCGCAGGGGCCACGTTGGGCCTGCTCGCTTTTCTGATGGCCTTCGTCCTCGGCTTCGGTGTCACCTTCGCCGGCGAGCGCCGCACGCTGGTAGTCGATGATGCCAACGCCATCCGCACGGCCTATCTTCGCGCGGGGTATATAGACGAACCCTACAGCAGTCAGACCCGTACCCTCCTGCAGGAGTACGTCGACCTGCGGGTGGCCTTGCTCAACGCTGATGATACGACTGCGATACTGGTGCGCACTAAGGAGATCCATGACGAGCTCTGGACGGTGACCGAGAACCTGGTCAAAGCCGGGAACACCACAGATGTGACGGCCCTGTTCGTCGAATCGGTGAACGAGATCATCAGCGTGACGACTGAGCGGATCAACATGGGCATCTACGTGCGCACGGCCCCGCTGATCCTTCTGTTCACCTATCTCATCACGTTGGTGGCGGCCTTCCTCCTAGGCATGCAGCTAGGCTACTCGGAGAACGTCAACTGGATGTCACTGATCTTGCTGGTCGTGGTCCTATCGGCAGTGCTCTACATGATCTTCGACCTCGATCGTCCCCAGGAAGGCCTGCTAAAGACGGCGCAGCAGTCCATTCTCGACCTGCAGAGCGAGATCGGCGCACGCTAGGGCCACGGGATAGAGCTGCCTTTGACAGGCGCCTGGCGGCGGATGCACCCAGGCGCCTGTCCCGTTCTAGTGCGTGGCCGCTCCGGATGCGTCCTGCAGCGTCTCTAGGACGCGATCGAGGTTGAACGAAGCCGGCTTCTGCCGCGGTGGAAAGTCCTTGAAGGACTGTATCTGCTGGGCCACGAGCGCCTGAGCCCCATAGAGAAGATAGGCGTGGTCGATCATCCAGTCGTAGTACGTGTTGGAGTTCTCGTCCGCGCGCTCGAACGGGTCGCGGCGCAGGTGGAATATCTTGGGTATCCGTAGAGCCACGAACGGCTCAGACCAGCAGGCGAGTTGCTTGGCCCGCTGCTCCATGAACACCAGCTTCCAGTCGTTGTGCCGTACGGCGACCAACTGGCCGTCGTCGCTCAGGTAGAAGAAGGACTGCCGGGGGCTGTCACTCTGCTCGCCGGTCAGATAGGGCAGCACGCTGAGACCGTCGACGTGTACCCTGAAGGTCTTGCTGCCGGCCTGGTGTCCTTCGAGCAGCTTCGCCCGGATGTCCGACTCGCCTGCCGCCTCCAGAAGAGTAGGCAGCCAGTCCTGGTGCGAGACTATGCCGTTAAGCGTCTTGCCGGCGGCGAACCGGCCGGGCCAGCGCACGAACGCTGGCACCCGCCAGGCACCTTCCCAGTTGGTGTTCTTCTCGCTCCGGAAGGGCGTGATGGCGCCATCGGGCCAAGTGTTGAAGTGGGGGCCGTTATCGGTGGAATACATCACGATGGTGTCATCGGCGATGCCCAACTCATCCAACTTGTCGAGCAGCTGGCCGACCAGTTCGTCGTGCGCGACCATCACGTCGTTATAGAAGCCCTGTCCGCTCTTGCCTAGGTGCTTCTCGGCGGGGTGAGTGCGGAAGTGCATGGCCGTAGAATTCCACCAGAGAAAGAACGGCTGGCCCGACTTGCTGGTCTCTTCCATGAAGCGCAGGGCGCGTTCGGTTACTTCCTCGTCGATGGTCTCCATGCGCTTCTTGGTGAGCGGCCCGGTGTCTTCGATGCGCCCGTCTGCATAGCTGTGGATGACGCCGCGCGGGCCGAAGCGCTCGCGGAAGACCGGGTCCTTGGGATAGTCGGGGCTCTCCGGCTCCTCCTCGGCGTTGAGATGGTAGAGGTTGCCGAAGAACTCGTCGAAGCCGTGATTGGTGGGCAAGAACTCGTCCTTGTCTCCCAGGTGGTTCTTGCCGAACTGGCCCGTGGCGTACCCCAAGGGTTTCAGTAGCTCCGCGATCGTGGGGTCCTCGGGACGCAGGCCGCTGTCGGCTCCCGGCATGCCGACCTTGGTCAGCCCCGTGCGGATGGGGTTCTGGCCGGTTATGAACGCCGCCCGGCCGGCGGTGCAGCTCTGCTGACCGTAGTAGTCGCTGAAGGCGAGCCCCTCTTCTGCTATGCGGTCGATGTTGGGCGTCCGGTACCCCATCTGGCCCCGGTTGTTGTGGCTGATGTTCCACCACCCTATGTCGTCGCCCCACAGGATGAGGATGTTGGGTCTGGCCGTTGCTGCCACCGAAGCCTCCTTGCTTTGTCCGCCCCGTAACGGTCGCCTGGCAAGCCCGCGCCGTACTCTCTATCACTGATAGCAGCCTGCGCCGACAGAAGCAAGGTACTTCTGCGCCAGTCCGCCCTGCGAGCGGGACTTCCTGGTACGATTGCGGGAGTCCACGGATCCATGACGGTGGCTGTGGCGGAGCAGGGGGCAGCATGTCTGAGACAGTGACGGACGATCGCATCCCGCAAGGGAATCGGATGGCAAGAAGCCCGCGCTCAGCGGCCATCGCCGGCCTGCTGTACGCGATCTTGTTTGCCGTCAGCGTGACCATCCTATACGCCTCCGTCTCGGGTGCGACGAGGGACACCGGACAATGGCTGGCGGACGGCAACCGCTGGGTGGTCTTCGCGATCGGTCTGATGCCGTTCGCCGGCATCTTCTTTCTGTGGTTCATGGGCGCTGTGCGGGCCCGCCTGGGCCGCTTCGAAGACCAGTTCTTCTCCACTGTTTTCGTCGGGAGTGGGCTGATCTTCCTGTGTATGGTGTTCGTGGCGACGGCTGTGGCGGGCGCACTGGTGGTGAGCTACTCTCGCGATCCTCAGGGTTTTGGCGGCAGCCCTAGCTACTACCTGGCGCGAGACATCATCAGACAGATCTTCAGCGTCTATGCGCTGAGAATGGCGGCGGTGTTCTGCCTGTCGCAAGCTACCCTGTGGTTGCGGACCAAGGTCTTACCCAAGTGGCTGATCGTCATCACGTATGCCGTCGGCCTACTCCTGCTCGTTGCCTTCTCCCAGTCTTTCTGGGTGATCCTTGTCTTTCCCGGATGGGTATTCTTGGTGAGCACGTACATCCTGGTGGAAGGCTTCGCGCGTCCCAGGCGCGCAGCAGCCGAAGCGGCAACTGACACTCACCCAATCGGCCGGCGACTAGAGGACCCGGAGGAGTCTCTGTGAAGCTGCCCGGTTTTCTCAAGCGTCTCAAGTTCGACCGACGGACCGCTCGCCTCGATGTCATGTCGGGGCTGGTTCTGGGTGTAGAGAGCGTGCCCGATGCCCTCGCCTCCGGGGTGCTGGCTGGAGTCAACCCGCTCTATGCCCTCTACGGAGTTATGCTGGGGACGCCCGTGGGGGCCATCTTCTCCAGCTCGGCCTTCCTCAGCATCCAGACTACAAGCGCGATGGCCCTCGTGGTCGCGAGCGTGCCGGCGATCGCGACGGGCACGCCCGGGACACTTTTCACCCTCACCCTGATCACCGGAGTCATCATGCTTGTCGCGGGCTTCCTCAAACTGGGCAAGCTCATGCGTTTCGTCCCCAATTCGGAGATGGTGGGCTTCATGCAGGGCGTGGGGGTCCTTATGATCCTCGGCCAACTGGGCGACCTCACCGGGTATTCGAGCGACTACAGCAACAAGGTGGCCAAGACGGTCGATCTGCTCTTCAACCTGAACGAGGTCCACCTCCAGACCCTCATGGTGGGCCTTGCCACCATCCTCCTCATCCTCATGCTGCAGAAGACCAAGCTCGGCGGTCTCGGCATGGTGGTCGCCATCATCGTCGCGTCTATCCTGCCCTCGGTCTTCGGCTGGGATACGGTACCCCGGGTCTCGGACATCGCGGAGATCAGCAAAGGCCTGCCCATGCCCACCCTGCCGGACTTCAGTGGCTTCGCGGCCTTGATCGTACCCGCTCTCTCCCTGACTATCATCGGGCTCATCCAGGGGGCAGGCGTGAGCCAGACCTACGTCAACCCCGACGGCACCTACCCCAACGCCTCCCGGGACTTCATCGGCCACGGTGCGGCGAACATCGCCGCGAGTCTCTTCCAGGGCATGCCCGTCGGAGGGTCGGTGTCGGCAACGGCGCTGGTCGTCAGCACCGGGGCCAGGACCCGTTTTGCGAACATCTTCGCCGGCATCACGATCGCGATCATCACCCTTCTGTTCGCCGGAGCGGTAGGCAATCTGGCCATGCCGGCACTCGCGGGGCTGCTGATCGTGGTGGGCTTCGGGATACTCAAACCGACCAAGGTGCTGGCAGTATGGCGCACGGGGATGATCCAGCGCGTGGTGATGGCCGTAACGTTCGGATTGGTGCTGGTGGTGCCACTGCAGTACGCGGTGCTCGCCGGCGTGGCTCTCTCCATCCTGCTCTTCGCCGTCAAGCAGTCGAACCGCGTGACAGTCAATGCGTGGAAGATCTCGGAGGGCGCGCTGCCGCTGGAGGGGCGGCCGCCTGAGAAGATCGCCCCCCGTACCGTGACTGTACTCGTTCCCTACGGCAGTCTCTTCTACGCTGCGGCGCCGGTCATCGAGGGGCAATTGCCGGCGATCGACGACAAGACGGACCACGCGGTGGTCATCTTCAACCTTCGCGGCCGAGACGACCTTGGCAGCACCTTCATGGAGATGCTCGAGCGCTATGCCGCCGACTTGCAGGCGCACGCGAGCCGCCTGTGGCTCGTAGAGGTCGAACCGGCTATCCGGGAACAGCTGGCGCGCGCCGGCATGGTCAAGTCGGTCAAACGCAAGGACATCTTCGTAAGGACCGAGCAGGTAGGAGAATCACTCTACGACGCCTACGCTGCGGCGACCGACTGGGTCACGCCTCCGGACGCCTCCTAGCTCGCCGACCCCTCACCCTAAGGGCGGTAGAGCCGCACACGTCCCAGGCTACTACGAGTCCCCGCCCGATTCGATAGTGTTGGGCGCCGCTATCCCTTCGCGTCTCCTGGTACGCGCGGTCTCCCCCAACTCCGGGCTGCCAGGCGCGAATCCGGCGACCCTGCCGCCATACCAGGCGGCCACCGGACCAGCCGAAAGGCCGTGGAGGATGACGCTCAGAAGGATAGTCCAGCCGGCGGTGGCAGCGAGCAGCGAGGTATCGATGCCGTCCTTCGCCAGAGACTGGATGGCGAGAACCAGGAAGACTACGCTGGCAAGTCCGCGCGGCCCGAACCACCCGATGAAGAGTATCGTCGAGCGATGCATCTTCTTGCCCCACAACGAGAGGGCCACGGCGAGCATCCGCACGAAGGTCAGGCTGAGGAGCGCGTAAACGATCGGCTGCCAGTGAAGCCCGTCTGAGACGAGGATGGGCGCGATAATGGCTCCAAAGACGAACCACACGGCGAAGGTGAGCAGCACTCCTGTCTTCTCCGTGTATTCGACCGCATCGGTCGCCAGCCGATGATTGATGGCACCGAAGGCTATCCCGCCCACGAAGGCGGCGATGAAGCCGTTGCCGTGGAGGGCGCCCGCGCCTCCGTAGGCAAGAAGAGCAAAGGCCAAGGCGGCAAACTGGCGCGACGCCTCCGAGGACCAACCCTTGCCCTTCGAATACCGCATCAGTAGTCCGCCCACAATGCCGACCGCCACGCCGATCGCTATCCCGATGGCCAGCTCCTCGACTGCAGCCACGATCGGGCGTCCACCCTCTCCCGACTCCGCGATCGCCACTCCGATGAAGAGCGTGACCACAGGGGTCGCAACGCCGTCGTTGAGGCCACTTTCCACATTGATCTCGCGGCGCACCCGATCCGGTACCTGAGGATTCCTGAACATCGCAAGGCCGAGGGACAGGTCAGTCGGAGCCAGGATAGCGGCCAGGAGCGCGCAGGTGCCAAGCCCGAGAGCGGGCAGGAGAGCCCAGGCAGAGAGTCCTCCTATGATGACCGCGAGCGGAAGACCGATGAAGAGAAGCCGAACGAGGACCGAGGCATCACGGCGCAGTGCTTTCAGGTTGACGCTCGAAGCGTCGGAGAAGAGCAGTAGCGCGAGAGTGACGCTCGTGACGACGCGGATGATCTCCGAGCCGGTGGTCAGGTGGAGCAAGTTGGCGCCGTCTGGGCCTAGGATGAAGCCGAGGACCACGAATATGATGGGGCCGGTGATGAGGAAGTACTCGAGTCTGGCCGCCCCTAGAGCGTACAGGGCGATGAGCCCGGCGAGAATGATGTACGCGGTCACTACAACCCCTTCCAGCAGACGTTCGTCGCTCCGTCAGACTACCTGAACTGCTTTATAGCACGCTCCATGACGCCGCATCAGCCGCTCAGGCTCCGTGACACCTCTTGTACTTCAGGCCGCTACCGCACGGGCAGGGCTCGTTGCGGCCTGCGTCCGCTAGGCGACGGGCCGCCTCGTCCTCCTCGGCGGCGAGCACACTCATGACATCTGCGGCCGGCCGGCCGCGGCGAAGAAGGTCGGCCATGATCCGCATCGAGTGATCGACATGCTCGAAGAAGGCTTGAAGGCCGTCGCACAGCCAGTTTAGCCCGGGCTCACCCTCCGCGGTCTCCAGCACACGGTTCTTGGGGCACTCCCCGTGGCATGTGAACAGCCAGCGACACTCGCGGCAAACACGCGGAAGGCTGTCGGCCTTGGTCTCGCCGAACGCGCGCTGCCTGTCGGAGAAGACCAGCTCGCCGAGGGTAGTGTCGAGGATGTTCCCGAGCAGGTGGCGGGGCTCGACGTAGTGGTCGCAGGAGTACACGTCCCCCGTGTGCTCGAGCGCCACGCCTTCACCGCAGGTGGGCCTGAGTACGCAGAGGCTGGACTTCCCTGTCACATACGAGGCCAGCACCCCGTCGAAGAACAGCACGAACGTCTCCCCGACATCATTGTGGACCCATTCGTCGAAGATCTCGATCAGGAAGCGGCCGTATTGCCGTCCGCTGACCGACCTGTCCGTGACGGTGCCACCTTCCTGGTCGCCTGTCTGGTTGTCCCTCTCCACGATGGGGATGAACTGTAGGTAGCGGGCCGCAAGATCATCTCGAAAGAAGCGGTAGACCTCAAGCGGGTGGTCGCCGTTGGCAGCGTTCACAGTGCAGAGGATGTTGAACTCCACCTGGTGTTTCTGCATGAGACGGACGGCCTGAGCGACCTTGTCGAAGACCGAGTTGCCTCGCTTGTCCCGCCGGTAGGCATCGTGCAACTCTCGCGGGCCGTCAAGGCTGAGGCCGACGAGAAAGCGGTGTTCTCGCAGGAACTCGCACCACTCGTCGTCGAGAAGGACGCCGTTGGTCTGAAGCGTATTCTCGATCGTCACACCCGGAGCGGCATACTTCTGCTCCAGTTCCACGGCCCTTCGGAAGAAGTCCAAACCCATCAGTGTCGGCTCGCCGCCCTGCCAGGCGATGGTCACCTCCGGTACCTGATGTGCCTCGATGGTCTGGCGGATGTACGCCTCGAGCACCTCGTCGGTCATTCGGAAGTCGCTGCCCGGGTAAAGCAGATCCTTCTTCAGGAAGAAGCAGTAGGCGCAGTCCAAGTTGCACCGTGCGCCGGTGGGTTTGGCCATGGTGTGGAATGCCTGGGGATTGGCGGTGCTGGACATCATGGCTCTCCCGGGCTCGTGCTGGCCTCATTGTATCAGCCGGCACCACGGCAAAGACCTCACCCCCGGGGACCGCCGTTGCACCTCTGTTAGCTTTCAGGGTTAGAATGTATTTCATCGACCGCGACCGGCGGTTCTGTCGACGGTCAAGCACCAATTGGAGGCGAGGCATTAATGACTCAAGATGGCCCAGCGTCCGCTGTCCCGGAGCCGGAGTCAACCTCTGCGGATGAGGCCACTGGCGTGACCAAGCCCGGTGAACTGGAGAAGACCCGTGTATCACCAGCGGACTTGGCGGCCCCCAAACGGGAGAGTCTCCTGAGCGGTCCTGTGCGCCTGCTTCTTCCGCTCACACTGGCGGCCATCCTGATCTTGGCGATGAAGAGCATGTCGAGCATCCTCAACCCGTTGTTTCTCGCCCTCTTTCTCACCATGGGCGCCGCCCCCGCCCTTGCTTGGATGCGGCGCAGGGGGATGCCGGCCTGGCTGTGCATAGTCATCGTCTCGGTCGTCTTGGTCGCCGCCGTCACCCTGTTCATGCTCGTCATGCTTTCGGCAGTCACACAGTTGGACGATAAGATGCCCGGCTACCAGGCGAATATCGCCCAAATGGAGGCTACTATGACTGCCTGGTTCGCCGAGCGGGGGATAGACATCAGCAGTCTGACCAGTGATTCGCTCAGCCCAGAAGCTGCCACTAGCGCGGTCAAGGGGCTCCTGTCCAGCATAGTCAACATCATGGGCAGTGTCTTCTGGATAATCCTGCTCCTGCTCTTCATGGTCGCCTACGTGTACTCACTCCCGAGGAAGCTCAGCGAAGCCATCAGGGTGAATGAGCGGGTGGCTCGAATCCTTCGCCAATTTCGGCGAGACGGTCAAGACCTTCCTCTTCACCAAAGCGTGGCTGAGCGGCCTGGTCGCCGTCATGGTGACCGCCATCTACTACATTTTTGGCGTGGACTTTGCTCTGGTTTGGGGGCTGCTGTTCTTTGTGATGAGCTTCATCCCCAATGTCGGCTTCATACTGTCGGTCGTACCCGTGTTCTTCATAACCTTGCTGGAGTTCGGCTTCTCCCGGGCGGCGGTCGTAGTCAGCATCGTCATCGTGATCAACACGATCGTCGACAACTACTTCTCGCCCAAGATCATGGGCAAGAATCTGGGCTTGAGCACCCTGACCGTCTTCGTCTCAGTGTTCTTCTGGGGATGGGTCCTCGGCGGACTGGGGGCGCTGATGTCGGTGCCGCTCATGCTCATGGTCAAGCTGCTCTTCTTTGATTCCTTTGAGAGCACGCAGGCGATCTCGGACCTCATGGCCACACCTGTGAGAGAGTTCGGCAAGCAAAAGCGGCACAAGAAGGGCAAGAAACAGGTCGCCGCGGCCGACTGATGACCGGCTCGCTAGCGGAGTTCTCGCAGCTTCTGCACCATTAGGAACACTGCCAGCGACGCGAGCGCTACCACGATTATCCACAGCCAGAAGTGACCTATTAGGAGTATCGCGGTGATGACTGCAAGGACGGCGGCTATGCCTGTGATCGTCCGGGCATACTCCCCCCGAAGGATGGACTCGATGACGACAAAGGCGACCGCCATCAGCGTCAGCGCCATCCACACGTAACCGCGCGCGAGTACTAGTACAGTCACGAGCCCCAGCAAGATGACGCTGAGGCTGATCGCCCCCCAGGCCTCGGCCGCCCGGTTGAACCGCACGTCCTTCTGAGCCACGGGCTGGCCCAGCTTCTTGATGTGTGCGCGTGGATCGGGCTTGTTTCCGGCCTTGAGCAGAGCCAACCTGTGCTGAAGGGCGCCCAGTATCGCCTCGTTCTCGGAGGACTCCCGCCTAAGGCCACTCAGCTCCTCACGAAGGACGGCCGCTTTCTGCGCGAGCGCCATGTGTCGGTCGACGAGATGAGGGTTGCCTTCCATACCGTTCATCTCGACGCCGAGGGACTGGAGTTCGACACTCTTCAGGGCGGTCGACTTCTGCAATTCCTCATGCCTCGCCTGGATGCGGGAGCAATCCTCAGACAACAGGTCGACGGCGTGGGGCGGGGGTGGCTCGGTATCCAGTCCGGCGAAGCGCAAGGGGTCGTACCAGCTCTGCCGAGGAGAACCCCCCCGGTTATACATGGGGCCAGCGGGAGCGTTCTCGCCGGAGATCGGGTCATGCGCATAGAGACCCCACAGCCCGCGATACTTGCTGACCCACGGCGTCGCTTCGTCGACGACCACCGCGTCCCACTGGTACGGCTGCGCCGGGCCGATGCTCTTCCCATCACCCCTGGCGAAATCGACGAAGGGGATCCGGAACGGGTCTCGGGTCCTGCCAGCCTGGCCAAGGGTGCGAGTCCAGAACGAACTGAGGCCGCGAGCGACAGTGCCCATCCATTTGGGCACCGGCAGCGGCACGGGAGATTGGTATTCACCCTGGCGGAAGTAGGAGGCGTGAGATCCGGCGCCCGCCCAAACCACGGGGTGACCGTCCACGAGGTCGAGTTCCCCCCGATCATCCCAGCGCCTGCGCAAGTCGACACCGTGGAAGTCGTGCGAGGCGTAGGCTGCCCACTCCGGATGGAGCCGGCCGTCCTGCTCATACAGGTAGACGACGATATTCTCCCAATCCGATTCGTGGTCGTTGACGCCGTGGAACCCGGAACGCCAGCTGTTGTAGTAGTAGAAGAACCAGTATTGAAGGACCGTCCAGCCACCTTGTCGGACCACCCGGCCGTAGTAGACGTACTTCTCATCGTCACGGAGAGCCTGGTTGTAGTCCAGCTCCGCCGCCGCGGCGGTCACCGGGGACACCTTGCCACGAAAGAAGAACGATACCGAGAACAGGGCGTCGACAACCCGGGGCAGAAATCCACCTCGCGCGAGTCTTCCCCTTCCCGGCCTGAACACGTTCCCGCTCTCGCGGCGCTCACGCGCGACCTCGGCGAGCACTCGGGCACTCTCGGCCAAGCCGATCGCCTCGTTGAAACGCAGATACTCAATGGTCCCGAACGGGTATTCCCTGGGCTCGACCAATGCGTCGACGTCGAGGTCCCCCTCGTCTATCAGTCTCTCCTCTCGTCCGTCGGGATAGTGGGCCCAGAGGCTGGCCTGAGAAACATATCGCTCGATGTCCGTAGGGAAGAACTGCTCCCCTTGCGTGAAGCGAACGATAGGTTCGAACCTCCGGAGTAGCTCGAGATCTCCGGCGTCGCGGGACGCCGACAACGTCTCGGTGGCCGCCGCCGCCTCGAGGTGTGTGAGTTCTTGCCTCATGCCCGCATCACCGCGCTTCCACTTGGAATTCCTGGTGGACCGACGTCTGGTTGAGCACGAGTAGTAGGACCACACCCGCCAGCATGCTCAGATACTTGGGCTGTCCGCTGAAGTAGGCGACCAGTCCGACGATGAGCGATAACGCAGTCCAGGTCATGGTGGCGACCCAGGCCCATCTGCGTCTCAGCAGGAAGCCGATCAGGAAGATCAGGGCAAGCGCACCGAAGAAGAGATACACACCGCCGAGGACCAGACGCTGCCCTTCGGGCGTGAGCGCGCCCGCCGCCACCGAAGCGTTCCCGAGCCCGCGCGTGAAGACGTCCAGTTCGAGGAGCAGAGACACGCCGTTGGCGAAGTAGGAGGCCATCGCCAGGAACATGATGAGTGCCGCCACGACCAGGGGCGCAGACATTCGGCGCCGTCGCTTGGCCGGTCGCGCCGCCTCTTCGTTCGCCTGCGGTGCGTCTGCGACCTGTTTCTCCTCTGGCATACGCCGACCTCCTCCAAACATCACAAGTGACCCCGACGCCACCAGCCCCGGGTTCCCCGTCCGTCAGCCGGCGACGGTCCGAGCCTCCGACTGACGATATCAGACTTGTCGACCCCCGGGTTGCGGTCGCACAGCAGGAGGACAGGACGTCATCGACATTTCGGGGGCAAACGAACTGGGGCGCACCGGCCGTGCGGCCGGTGCGCCCCACACTGGCAGACCTAGTCTACGAGTGCTTCGTCGATGGCCTTCTTGAGCTCCTCGGCGTCCTCGTCTACCTGCTTCTTCATGACCTTGGCGGCCCGCTTGAGGAATCGGTCGATCCCCTCATCGGGGGTGACGATCGCCACCAGGATGATCCCGGCTTCTCCCGTGTCGAGCGTGTCGCCCAGTTCCTTGATGTCGTCGCGCTTCAGACCCTTCGAGAGGTGACCCCCGAGTAGGCCGGCACCTCCGCCGACCAAGGCGCCGGCGAGGAGGGTAACGGGGAAGATGAGGCCGATGACCGCCCCAGCGGCCGCGCCTATCTTCAGGCCCTTCCCGCGAGAGGTGGCGTCGGTGTCGTGGATCTTGACGGACCCATCCTCGTTCTTGGTGAAGAGGGCGGACTCATACTTGCCGATCCACTTCTCCTTGTGCAGCTCTTTGATGCCTTCGTAATCCGCTGTGGCGTCTGCCAACGACCCGTAGGCCGCCCCGTAGATGATCCCGAACTCATTCGCTCCCACAACTGCTCCTTTCGATCGTGATGGTTGGTTGTTCCCTTTATCGACAAGGATGATGCGGGGTCGGACTCTTCTTCCGGGTAAGCCAGCGTGGGGAATCGAACCCCAGACCTGCTCATTACGAGTGAGCTGCTCTACCATCTGAGCTACGCTGGCCCGAAGAAGAAGTGTGTCGCGCTGGATACGGAGCCAGGCGCCGCGCTCCGCGAGCGCCTTAGTTTAGAAGCTGCCGCTGCGGCTGACAAGCCCGAGTCGCCGCGCATCCCTACGACCCGGAGCCACCGCCCCCATTGCCGCCGCCGTTCCCGGGTGCCCCAGGCGCGCCGCCCGAGCCGGGCTTTCGTGGTCTGCGCCGGCGACGCGGTCGCTTGGACGCGCCTCCTTGGCCGCTAGTCCCCTGGCTCGGGGCTTGCCCACCGCCCGTTCGTTCTCCGGGCGGACGAGAGCCTGTCTGCTGGCCGCCCGATGCGACTGCAGCGCCCTCGCCGGCCGGCTGACCCTGGTCCGGTCCGCGGCCGCGACCCCGGCGCCTGCTTCGCGATCTCCGCGAACGACCGGGGCGAGAGCCCTCACTCTTGCCCTGCGTAGACTCGCCACCCTCACCAGCACCGGCACCGGCGTCAGACGCGGGCTGCGAGAAATCAGGACCCTCTCCTACCATGGACCTTCCTAGACCTGGGGGAAGATCCCAAGGGGACGGTGCCGGCGGTTTCTCCTCGGGGGTGAAGAGCAGAGATCCGTCCGCCTGGCACTCACACTGGCACAAGCGAACTTCTCCATGCGAGCCATCTTCCATCTTCACGGCCACTGATTCTTTGGTCAGCATATAGCCTGACACCACTCCGTCGCCCTCCGGGGTGCACACGCGGGTGCCTTTGGCGGGTGACTCCTTGCGGAAGCAGACGTACTGGTCCTGCTCATACTTGAGACAGCACATCAGACGACCACATAGACCGGAGATCTTGGTCGGGTTGAGCGGTAGATTCTGCTCTTTGGCCATGCGGATAGAGACCGGATCATCATCACCCGGGAACACCGTGCAACACAGAGCGCGACCGCAGGGACCCAGACCGCCGACCATACGCGCCTCTTCGCGCGCGCCCACCTGTCTGAGCTCGATGCGCGTCTCCAGTGCCTGGGACAGGTCCGCCACCAGTGTGCGAAAGTCCACCCGCTCCTCAGAGAAGAAGCTGAAGGTTATCTTCTCGCCACCAAGACCGATCTCGGCACCGACCAGCTTCATGTCGAGACCATGGCTGCGGATCATCTCTCTGCAGGTGGCCATAGCCTCGCGACGCAGGCTCTCCGAAGCGGCCTGCGTCTCGAGATCCTTGTCCGTAGCGATGCGCTGGACCTTCTTCAGCGCCGCAGCGATATCCGAATCATCTACTTCATGGGGCGCTTCGACGACTTCGCCGATCTCAGGTCCGGTGGCGGTCTGCACCACCACGCGGTCCCCCTCCGCCAACGCGAGACCGGCAGGATTGAAGTGATACACCTTCGGTCCGCCGGAAAAGACTACCCCTACGACTTCGGCCACTAGTTCAGGGCCTCCTTGATGGAACGAAACATGTCCCCGATAGCGCATCGGGCATCAACATTATAGCGGAGCCTCTCCTGGGCCTTGCTCACGGCCACCACAGCTTCAGAATATGCCAGCGGTCCGGAACAAGACCCCAGGGTCCGCAGCTCCTGCAGCCGGTCCAGATTGTGCACGCCGCCTTCCGCACCCGCGGAGACCAGAGCCAGGTCCCTGTACCAACAAGCCAGAGTCCTGGTGGCTAGCTGCAGACCGCTTGTGACTAGGCGGCGCTGCTGCCTCTTCGCG
>CAVQZD010000015.1:0-46792 GCA_963718375.1 uncultured Actinomycetes bacterium
TCGGCTGATCCAGCTACCCACCGGGAGCGCTACATGAACGAACTCCGCATAGACATAGAGAACTGCTACGGAATTCGCTCCCTCAAGGCGAGCTTTGATTTCTCGAAGTGCAGTGCCTTTGCGATCTACCGCCCCGAACGGAGCAATGAAGTCATCTCTGGCTCAGACGTTCAAGGACGTAGCCGATTCCAAACCATCCAAGGATAGAGTGTTCCCTTCGCGCGTCTGCAGGAGGAGCATCACCGATGACGCGGACAAGAGATTGACCCGAACACCGTCTTGGTCGTCCGGCCGTATGACGAGTTCTTCGGCCACAACGAAAAGACGTCTACGCTTCTGGTGGATGCAAAGCTTCGGACTGGTATGAGCAGCTACATGAAGGCATCGACAAGTCCGGGCTGCACTTGTCAAGGCGCTCAAGGCGCAGTCGGGTTCACGAATGGACATAGAGGCCGAGATCTCTTCCACGTTCACGAAGAGCGCCGACCAGTTTCACCTGCGCTGACCCGAGTCAAGGACGAGCTTCTTGCGCAGTCGGACGCCCCGTTTGCAGACATCCGCTACGACGTTGTGTTTGACGAGAAAGTGCTGGCTCTGTTGGCGACCAAGGACTTCAGGACCGCCCTCGCAGACTCCACGTCAGGAAATACAATGAGCTGCTTGCTGGCTCAACGTACTTCAAGCGTCGGTCGGTAACTCTACGACGCGGCCACAATCGCAAAGAGCCTTGCTGACAATGGGTTCTTCGCGGCTCAACGTAGCGTTCGCCTCAATGCCGACGAGGTGTTGGAGATCAGCAGCGTTGAGCAGCTGGAACAGCTGATCGCCAAGGAGAAGGAAGGAATCAGCAACAATCCGGACCTCAGGAAGAAAGTTCGCCGAGATCGAGAAGCTGATCACCAAGAATACGAACGTCCGTGAGTTCCAGGCTTTCTGGACGACCACGAGGAACTGCTTCCCGAGCTGGCAAATGTGGAATTCTCGGGAGACTGTGGAAATCCTATTTTGAAGGCCTGCCAGGATCTCTATGAGGAAACCCTGGAAAAATACAGGGCTGCCGACAAGCGAAAGAGGGAGATCGAAGAGGAGGCCTCCAGGCAGCGCACGCAGTGGGAAGCCGTCATTGACATCTTCAACAGTCGCTTCTTCGTGCCATTCAAGCTCGTTGCCAAGAATCGAATCCCGGTAATCCTGGGGAAGAGGCAATGCTGAGCCTCGGATTCGTCTTTGAGGATGGGGAGGATACTGCGGAGGTTGACAAGAGCGACCTGCTCCAGGTGCTCAGCTCAGGCGAGAAGAAGGCTCTATACATACTGAATGTCATCTTCGAGATTGAGGTCAGGAAGCAGTCTGGGCAGGAGACCGTCTTTGTGATCGACGACATCGCGGACTCGTTCGACTACAAGAACAAATACGCGATCATCCAGTACCTCAAGGACATATCCGAGCAAGGCCGTTTCAAAGAAATGCTTTTGACCCACAACTTCGATTTCTTCCGCACAGTGAACAGTCGGTTCATCCCGTATCAGAATTGTCTTATGGCCGTGAGGACTTCCGATGGGATCACGCTACATCAGGCACATGGCATACAGAACATATTCGTGAATGACTGGAAGAAGGCGTTCTTTACGGATCCGAAGAAGCGCATTGCTTCAATCCCGTTCATCAGAAACATCCTGGAGTACACAAAGGGCCTGGATGACCCGGACTATGGGAAGTTGACTGCCCTGCTGCACTGGAAGGCTGGTTCAGCGGCGGTTAGCCAGAGGGAGTTGGACCAGATATTCAATGGTCTATTCGACGGCGGCGGGGCGTGGGCCTACGGCGACCAGGCCGTGCTCGACTGCCTAGACTCTCAGGCTTGTAGTTGTCTGGGGGCTGGAGATGGTACGAATTTCGAGAACAAGATCGTACTGGCTATTGCCATTCGCTTGGCCGCAGAGAGATTCATGGAGGATGCCATAAACGACACAGCATTCGTGGCCGGTATTACCTCCAACCAGACCTCAACTCTGTTTGCGAAGTACCGCGAGATGTTTCCCGATGAGACCGACGCCCTGGAGGTCATCGACCTGGTGCTGCTCATGACTCCCGAGAACATCCACCTGAATTCGTTCATGTATGAGCCCATTCTTGACATGTCCGACGAGCATCTTCGCAAGCTATACGCGAGGGTATCGGAGCTGCGTGAAGCGTCTGCGAGGTCTTGACTCCAATGCGAACAAGGCGGCAAGAACGGCCACAGGATAGAGCCTTGTTGTCGCACACGGAGTCGACGTGCTAGACGACTGTGGTGGCAGTCTGTGGAATGAGGATCGAAGACGCCTTCATGAGCGACTGCAGCAAGTCAGTCCGAAGCTTGCGGGTCTGTATCACCTAGCGATCCACTTGATAGACGAGTCGCCCCACAGTTGGGAGGACAAGGCTCGTCTATCTCTTATTGGTCACTGTTTTCGTGAATTGATGAACGGGCTTCCAGATGCACTGAAGGACGTTGAAGGAGTACCAACCAGCAATCGGCCAGAGGAGAACAAAAGCCTGGATGGACTCCTCAGAGCGCACGAGTCCTACCGGGGCGAGCCGATTGACCAATCAAACTCTGCTACACCCCAGGCGTCGGAACAGCCATCTCTGGTTTCCGTTCCGAAGGACCTCGTGGATGCTTTGGATCGGTTCGTGGCTGCTCGAGAGGAAAGTGGTCGCGTCATACGGGGGCGTGACGCTGCTGCCGTACTCGGGGATGTCAATGTCCATAGCCCAGCGCTGGGACCCTGGGGGCGAGCACGTGACTTCTTCGTGAGTTGCACTCATCTTGACCGTCACTATTCGATTGACGATGCGATAGAAACCTCGCCAATTGCGAACATTGTGATGGGTCATGCATGCACAGTGGAGGCCGCCCTCCGGGTGAGACTCGGCCAGTTCTTTGACAGCTACCTGGAGATCGAAGACGTTGTCTCCAGCGCGAACCAAATGGCCGCCGAGCAAACGGACGGAATAGGCCGATACCGTATTCCCGACGACACAGAAGTGACCGCTGCTCTCTCGCGTCTCGGGAAACTGCCTCTCCGCAGAGCGTTTTACTCGACACTTGAAAACCCAAACTGGGTCATCCCGCTGTTCAAGAACGGGGCATTCAAGAATCCTCCCGAGACTTCCGTGATGCCAGATGGCTTGGTTCGGTCAGATCCTTGGTCTGAGATTGACTACCTCGTTCGAATGGCACCCATTGTCAGCAAGGAGGTTACGGAGGTATTTGAAGATATCGCAGGACTAGACAACCAATGGCTTCGTCGCGGAATCATGGAGGCAGCGTCGCAACTCATACCGGCGGATGCGGCCAAGCTTGTGCCCTTCATCAAGGAATGGCCTAAGAACAAGTTGGCTAACTTCAGAATCCACCCGAATGATATTGTCCGATTGATTGTTCGACTTCTAGAGAACGGTCAGCATTCTGTGGGCTCTAGTCTGGCCGATGTCTATTTTGAACCACGACCTGCAGAGCAGACGACCAAGTTCAGGCTCCCGGAACCCGCAGCCGGACTGGAGGCATACTGGTATGCGGTAAACCTTCCGGCTGTAGCTCGGGCTCTCGGCGAGAGGAGTCGAATACCCACGCTGCTTCGTTGGCTACGAAAGCACGAAGAGTACTCCCGATCCGACAAGAAGAAGCCGCTGTATGACACAAGCCACATCTGGCGGCCCTTCATTCGCGAACCGGAAGAGCACAACGTCCACGAGATAGCTGACGCCCTAGTTGATGCAACCCGTGACGCGTTGATTGATGAAGCGAAGTCATCCGGCGATCGCCTGGCCGGACTGATCGACGACAAGGAACCACTGCTGAGACGCATTGCCTTGTATGCGCTGGCGGTGGCAATTGCCGAGACTGAAGACAAGACTCTCGATTCGGCTTTGACAGACCGCGAGAAATGCTTGGCGAAGGTGGCAGCCAAGGTTCTCGGCAACGAGGAGTTTCTTGAGGGTGAGTACTACAACGAGTACTTGCCTTTCCTACAAGCCAGCCTAGCTTGGCCTCGCGGAGTTGATCCAGACCTCATTGTCAGCGTGATTGAAGTGGGACCTCCGTGGACAAAGGATGAGAGACGTGAGCGCATTGCCAAACACAGCGAGGATCCCGACGAGGTTGACGCCAATATCAGGCGCACTGAGAGACGCTGGCAACAACGACTACTCTCTGGTCTAGATGCCAGTCTTCTCCCGAAGAGACTGTCCGAACTGCAGACTGAGGTTGATGCCGAGTATGGTGCGTATGAGGAAGATGATCGATTGACACGAGGTGGGACGTTCATTGGTCCGACCAGCCCGGTAGACGTTGAGGCTCTTAGCGGAATGACCGACGATGATTTGCTTCGTCAACTACTGTCTTGGCATCCGGACAAGCGTCAATGGGCTGGCCCTAGTCACGAGGGCCAGAGTCGAGCCTTGACTGAGGCGGTGGCGAGCAAGCCCGGCCGGTTGTCTGATCGCGTAGACGAACTGAAGAACCTAAGGCCGATCTACATCAAAGGGGTTGTGCGTGGCTGGAAGGCGGCCGTGGAGGCTAAGAACCCCCTGCCCTGGAAAGAGATTCTCCCGCTGTGCGAATGGGTCGTTGGGCTTGACGAAGACGTGGAGCTTGAATCCGAGGGAGATCCGTTTGATGACGACAAGGATTATCGGCAACTCAAACTAGAGGTCCTGCGACTTCTCGAATCTGCATTGGGCTTAGGGTCAGATGAAGCTGCCCACGGGTTCGAGGCGACAGATGCCCCGCGCATCGTAGCCATGCTCAGTGTCTATGCTGAGAACGAAGAGCCGACTCCGGAGTACGAGGCTCAGTACGGCGGCTCAAACATGGACCCGCTGACACTGTCACTGAACGCCGTTCGGCCAATTGCGATTCGAGCCCTGATCAGATTCGTGGGCCAATTTCCGTCAAGCTCGGCAGCAATTGATGCCCTTCTAGTGCTGGATCAGCATGTTGGTGAACTGGACCCATCACTAGCCGTGGCTGCCGCATTTGGCGAAGGTGCTGGACGTCTTTACAACTCTGCTAGCGAGTGGAACAGAGATCGTGTGCCCAAGATCTTTGGGGATGCGGTGCCCACGACTGAGTGGCAGCAGGTTGCATTGTCTACGCTGTTGTCAGTCCATCGGGTTCATGCTGGTCTTCTGGAGATGGTGCGCAAGTCCGTGGCAGTCACGATCGAGGAGTTGTCTGGTACTGATCTAGCACAGGGCTGGCGCAGCCACGATCGTACGTTCCCCCAACTCGTTGGAGACTGGATCGTCAGCTCACTTGTCACCGAGGACTTGGAGCCTGACGATGAGTTGGTGGTTGCCTGGTTCAACACAGCCGATGCGACACTTCGAGGTGAGGTACTCGGCAACCTTGCGTGGCAGATCATGAGAGCAAACTACGTTCTTCCTGCCATTCTGGATCGCGTCGCTGAGTTGTGGGATCAACGTATTGAATTCGTCAGGCAAAACCCGTCAGAAGCTGCTGAGCTAACTCATGCCTATTGGCTGGGAAGGGGTGGAAAGTACGCCGTGTCTTGGTGGCTGCCCCGAATTGAGTATGCCTCATCCGTTGTTGAAGACTTCTCCCCCCATGGGATGCTTGATGAGAGCTTAATTGAGGCTTCCCAGCATGACCCAGACACTACACTGAAGATAATCGAGAATAGCCTGCGAGGTATCTCATCATCTGGGTCTATACATCAGTACGGACTGAGGGAGCATGTTGTACCGCAGGCGATTGCCAGAGGTATGGATTCTGGTGACTCGGCTGTGGCTCAACGAGCACTTGATCTGATGAACAGACTCGGGGACGCTGGCTATATCTCGCTGAGGGATCGCGTTGAGGCTATACGCAATGGCGGTCAATCCAACCCGCAAGTGACGTGATCTACCCACCTCGTGCGTCCTAGGATCGAGCGCGCCCGCGACTGTCTCGCATTTGGACTCCGCGCCTTATCAGCTGCCTGCGCACAGCAGAGCGATCCGCCCGGACAGCTTTGCCGACATCCGTTAGGGAGAGGCCAGACTCGTACAGTCGTTGAGCCTTGTCAATCCGCTCAGGTGTGAGTTTGAGGCGACGCATCTCGATTCCGCGCGACGTGAGCCACCTGCTCACCGTCTCGCGGTGACACTCGAACCGAGCGGCAAGTTCGCGAATCGAGGAGCCCTGAAGGTAACCTTCAACTAGCTGGTCGACTTGATCATCACTTAGACGGTCATAGTGCTGATACTGGCGGCGAGGGAGGGGGCAGGTCTGCGGACCGGTGTGGGTGTTGCCCTGCTTGACGGACGCCGTATACTGGAATAAGGCGAAGTATTTGTTTGCATCAGCATCCGATAGGCCCACCAATCGTTCAGGGTCGTTTGGCCCGCTGGTCGCAGTCAGCGACCAGCGCTCGCTCACAAAATGCTAAAGCTTGTAGCATTCGTTGCCGATAACAAGAGTTTTTTTCCTTGCGTCGTGGGTACGAAGGAGTTATAACAATGATGTGTGTTTGTGCGCTGCGGAAGGGGTACACTCGAACTGCAGCGACACCGGGATGCAATGACCTCGGGGGAAGTCTTTGGTTGCCCAGGAGTGTTCCTCACTCCGGTCCCCTGAGAGAGCTAGTGGTGAAACCGGCCCGGAATGCCCAGGTTACTGGGTGGCGGGTGAAGCTCTCTGGGGGAGGTGGGCGATGCGTCCAAATGCAGCCAGGCGTCTCAGAATCACTATTGTCTTCGTGGTGGCGGCTTTGGTGGCCGTTATCGCGGGGTCGGCGGTAGCGTTGGCTGACGTGTACCCGGCTGGGGTGGCCTCCAGCGGGCTGGACCTCAGATGCATTGAGGTCACTACGACCACATGCGCTCCGACCACGACGACGTTGGCGGCGACCACCACCACCAACGATCCGACCACGACCACCGAGGCACCGACCACGACCACCGAGGCACCGACCACGACCACCGAAGCGCCGACCACCACCACCGAAGCGCCGACCACCACCACCGAGGCACCGACTACAACGACTTTGGCGCCGACCACGACCACCGAGGCACCGACCACGACCACCGAGGCGGCGACCAGCACGACGGTGGGTCAGGTCACAAGTACGACCGCAGGGGCGACCACGACGAGCCTGGTGATCTCCGGCACGACCACGACCGCAGGGGCGACAACGACGAGTCTGGTGATCTCTGGTACGACCACGACTGTCCTCGGCAGAGTCACGAGCACCACTCAGGGATCCGGCACCACCGCATTCGGCTGGATCGACACGCCGGATGATATCCAGACCGGCATGGGTGGCACGGCTGGCGGCGGCGGAGCACTGATAGTACTGGTACTCGCCAGCACGATGTTGGTATCCGTCTTGGTAGCCTCCGCTCTGGGGATACGTGCTGGGATTCTGTAGCGAAATAAGAGGCACCCGTGCCTGTGTATCCGACTAACGCGGAAACCGACAGACAAGGGGAGGGGCGCCGGTCACCCAAAGGGGGACGGGCGCCCCTCATGATACTGCTGTCGGTCGCGAGCCTCTTGGTCCTGCTAGGCTTCTTCGTCCATGGGGACTCACAGGCCACATCTGAGGTTCAGGTCGCAGAGGCGAGCACCACGACTTCCACTGTGGCCAGCACGGCGGCGTCCACTACTGTGGCGGAGACTCCTACCACGGCTGCGATCTTTCACCCGATCAATGACCCCAAACGGATCGTCATCCCATCGATCGGTGTGGACGCGTCAGTGGTGCCAGTGGGGCTACTTGCGAACGGTAGCATGGAGACTCCTCGCCAAGGCAGGGTAGGTTGGTATTCGCCTGGCCCGGTACCCGGGGAGCAAGGCCCCTCGGTACTCATCGGCCACGTAGACAATACGAAGGGCGCGGATGTTTTCTACAAGCTGAAGTGGGTCGAGCCCGGTGCTGAGGTGTTCGTATACGGTGAGGAGGGTGACCCCGCTGTGTTCGTGATCGACTCGCTCGAGCAGCAACCGAAGAGCGAACTGCCCAAGGATCGCATCTGGGAATACTCCGGCTCTGCTCTGATCAGGCTCATCACCTGCGGCGGTGAGTTCGACCGCACATCTCGTCATTACCTCTCCAACGTCATCGTGTACGGGCATCTGGTGCGCTAGGGCTTGCCACTGGGGGGTTGCCCTCCCGCGGTAGACGTTTTATACTTCGCCGCGAGCAGGCAGCTTCGCATGAGCGTGACCACCGAGGCACACGCGTGGAGCGTAGCCGGGCCGCACTTGACAATGAGCAGCGGCAGTGGAGCAGTCAGAAGTCGGGCTCCGCGGGACGCGATAGTCCCCGCGGAGCTTTTTGCATCTGCGGGTCGTGCAAAGGGACGGGGATGAATAGCACCGATTCTCAAAGGGCCGAGATCACCAAGAAGAAGGCGGGCGTGGCAGCGCTGTCGATACTTTCGAACAGCGTGCTGATCGTACTCAAACTGGTGGTCGGCATGGCGATCGGTTCGGTGGCGGTGATATCCGAGGCCATACATTCGGCGATGGACCTGGCGGCGTCCGTGATCGCCTTCTTCGCGGTTAGAGCGTCCGGTCGCAAGGCGGATGAGGGTCATCCCTACGGGCATGGCAAGTACGAGAACGTGTCGGGGGTGGTGGAGGCGCTTCTCATCTTCGCAGCCGCAGTCTGGATCATCTATGAGGCCGTCCATAAGCTCCTGAATCCGCAGCCCATCGAGTTTGCCGGGTGGGGAGTCGCGGTCATGCTCGTATCGGTGCTTCTGAACCTGTTCGTTTCTCGTCGCCTGTTCAAGGTGGGACGAGAGACGGATTCCGTCGCTCTTCAGGCAGACGCCTGGCATCTACGCACCGACATCTACACCTCGGCCGGCGTCATGCTTGCGCTCATCGTGGTGCTGATCGGCGAGGCTGCGGCCCCCGATGTCGACCTGAGTTGGGTAGATCCGGTGGCGGCGATCGCGGTGGCGTTGTTGATACTGAAGGCCGCCATCGAACTGACGTGGCACTCGGCTCGTGACCTGCTGGATATGAGCCTGCCGGAGCACGATGTCGATTGGATATCCACCTTCATCCCCGAGAGGTGGCCGGTGGTGAGGAGCTTTCACAATCTGCAGACGCGAAAGGCGGGGCCCTTTCGCTTCATCGACTTCCACCTGGTAGTGAAGGACAACATGTCGGTCGCCGAGGCGCACGCCCTCGGTGACGAGATCGTCGAAGCCATCAAGCAGCGTTTGCCGGAGACCAGAGTGCTCATACACATCGAACCTTGTGAGTACGAGTGCAAAGACGCCTGTGTGGCTGGCTGCTCAGTGTCGTCGGAGGACAGGATCATCGGTCAAGAAGCCCGGGAAGCCCTGGAGAGGGAGCGTGACTCTGACTGAGGTCTGAGGGCGCCTGTCCCGGGGCAGGGTCGTGGATCAGGGTGTGCTGACGGTGGTGCTGGCGGCGCTCGTGGTAGTCCCCGCGGATGGTACCGAGGTCGTTGTGGAGGCGTCAGTACTTGTCTCTGGCTCTGCAGGCGGTGGAGTGCCGAAGGTGGCCACGTCCCCGTCCCGGGTCAACTCCAAACCGCGCTGAGCGCTGAGTTTGGTCAGGCGCGAGAGTATCCTGTCAGCAGTCTTGGCGTCAGCCACGGCAGGCGCGCCCGTGGTGGTGCTGAGAAAGACGGGGACTATGGTGCCCCAAGGTGCTCCGTCGGGCGGCAGAGTCACCTGCAACACAAAGGATTCTCCGGTGTAGGCGGAATGCCAGTCCCACACGAAGTCGCCCATGCTGTATACGATCAGCCGGTCCTTATAGACCTCGAGACCTTGGATGACGTGGGGGTGATGCCCCAGGATGAGATCCGCGCCCGCGTCCACGATCTCGTGCGCGAAGTCGATCTCGTCTGAATTGGCCGTGGCGTCGTACTCCGTGCCCCAGTGGAGACTGACCACTACGAAGTCAGCCTGTTTCGCTGCCTCTGCCACCTTGTCTGTCAGCGTCTTCCTGCTCTTGGCGGAGGAGTAGATGTAGAAGGTGCCCGCGCGCTCGTTGGTGGCGGCGAACGATGCGGTGATCTGGGAGGCGGCTATCAGGGCCACAGTGCCCGCGGGAGTGTCCAGAAGAGTGGGTGCAGAAGCCTTCTCCAGATCAGACCCGGCCCCCGCGTGTTTGATGCCGGCGGTGTCCAGTCTCTCGATGCAGTCGTTCATAGCTTTGGACCCGTAATCCAGGATGTGGTTGTTAGCAAGGCTGACCACATCGATGCCGGCCGACAGCAGCCCGTCGAGCAGGGCCGGGCGGGCGCGGAAGGTGTACTCCTTGAACGAGTTGCGGGTGCCCTTATCGGATATCGGCCCCTCCAGGTTGACGAAGGCCAGATGCGCGCCCTCCATATAGGGCTTCACGCCTTCGAAGGCCGCCGCTCCGCCGCTCTTGTCCAACAAGGTGCCGACCTTTCGGTCTCCCATGACGTCCCCGCCCGCGCTGACGCTGAGCGGCGGCGGGAGGGTAGTCGTGGTCGTAGTGGGCAGCTCCGTGGTGGTGGTCGGCGGCAGCGTGGTCGTCGGGGCCAGTGTCGTAGTGGTGCTCGTGGTGGTGGTCGGAGCGGCAAAAGCCCCGGTCTGCCAGAACCAGATCATCAGGGCGACGGCGGCCAGAGCGATGACCCATAGCGCCGTCACGACGATGATGAACACGCGAGAGTTCTGAGGACTGGAGCTTCTACCGGTAAGAGCCATGGCGGTGAGTATAATAGCCCAATGCGTCCGGTCGGAAGAGGAGACACTGGTAAGCGAGTGGTGGACATCCAGACGCGTCTGGCGGCCCTGGACTACCACTTGGGCAACGAAGGCGCGGACGGTGTCTTTGGACCCAACACCGAGAAGGCCATCCGGGCGTTCCAGCAGGGACGCCAGCTATGTGCAGGTGGCATCGTTGAGGCCAATACCTGGACCGAACTGGTCGAGGCCGGGTACAAGCCCGGTGACCGTCTTCTCTATCTAAGGGTCCCTCACCTGCGGGGGGACGACGTCCTCTCCTTGCAGAGGAGCCTCGATGAACTGGGCTTCGATTGCGGCCCCGTCGACGGCATCTTCTCGCCATCTCTGGAATTGGCGGTCACCGAGTTCCAGCGGAATACCGGACTGAACGTCGATGGCATCGTGGGCGACACGACTTGGGATCGCATACGGTTGCTCCAGAAGGCAGGCGCGACCGAAGTCGCGGGCAGGATACCGGACAGGATGAACGGTTATGTGGGGAGTCACTCGCTCACTGGACTGCGTGTATGCATCGACCCGGCGCATGGGGGCGATGACTTGGGGTGCATCGGAACAGGCGGACTGAGAGAGAAGGATGTGAATCTGGCCTTGGGTCTGGAGCTCGCACGCCTTCTCGCAGACCGAGGCGCCGACGCTCACTTGGTGCGGGACGACGACTCCGCCATAGCGCTATATGATCGTATCGAGGCGGCCAACGCGTGGCGCCCGGACATGTATCTTTGCCTTCATCACAGCACCCACCCGAGTGAACAGGCGCGGGGGGCTGCCGCCTACTACTTCGCCAACAGCGTGTATGCGTCCAGGGGGGGTAGCCGTCTGGCGGGGTATACAGTGGACGCTCTAGCGCGTGAGTTGGGCAGGGTCGATCTGCGCAAACACGGTCGCAACTACGCATGCCTGCGAGAGGTCCGGCCTCTGGCGGTGATGGTGGAGCCCGGGTACTTGAGCCATCCCGAGGAAGGTCCGTCGCTCGCGGACCCCGAGATCCAGACAAGAGAAGCGGTCGCCATCAGCCACGGCATCGAAGCCTATCTGGCGCGCCTGTAGCGGGCGGGGAGACAACATGGAGCCCATAGGGGTCTACTATCATCCGCTCTTCATCCAGCACGAGACGGGCGAGCATCCGGAGAACAAGAAGCGTCTTATCGTGGCGAAAAGCGTCCTCGAAGCGAGCGGACTTGAGGTCGAGTGGATCACGCCTGAGCCTGCCACGGTGGACCAGACAGCGCGGGTACATGATCGTAGGTATATCGAGACCATACGCGGTGTGGCTGAAGACGGCGGCGGTTGGATGGATGCGGACACCGTGGTGTCACCGAAGTCGTACGAAGCGGCTTTGTTGGCTGCGGGTTCCGGCATCGCCGCCGTGCAGCGCGCCCTGGATGTCGGGCAGAGAGCTTTCTTGCTGGTCCGGCCTCCGGGTCATCACGCCGTCCGCTCGCGGGCCATGGGCTTCTGTCTGTTCAACAACATCGCTATAGCCGCCGCGCACGCTATCGGGGAGCTTGGCGTCGAGCGGGTGCTGATCGTAGATTGGGACGTTCATCACGGCAACGGAACGCAGGCGGCCTTCTACGACGATCCGCGCATCCTCTTCTTCAGCATGCACCAGGCCGGGCACTTTCCGGGCACCGGAATGGCTCGCGAGGTGGGCGCCGAGCAAGGTGCCGGGTTCACAGTCGATGTTCCTCTGCAGGCGGGCGCCGGTGACGGAGCCGTGAGGCTGGCCTTCGAATCACTGCTGTTGCCGCTGGCTGAGGCCTTCAATCCGCAATTGGTGCTGGTGTCGGCGGGCTACGACGCTGAGCAGGGCGACCCGCTGGGAGGGCTTGCCTTCTCGCGGGATGCCTTCCAGTGGATGGCGGGGTGCCTCGCCGAGTACTGCGACGAGTCCGGAGCCGCCGGACCGATCTGCTTCCTGGAGGGTGGCTATGTACCGCAGATGGCAGCGGAGTCCATAGTCGCTACGATACGGGGGATGCAAGGTCACAAGCCGGACTTTGCGAAGTCCGCTTCGGCAGAGGAACGGGCGGATATCCGTGAGGCTCTGGAGGAGGCGAAACCCTTCTGGCGAAACGTGCTGTAGAAGGCTGCGACGGAGTCCTTGACACACGGGTGCTCAAGTACTTTGCTACTTGCACCGAAGAAGTGGTAAGAAATGTCTTATCGCAGACCCATGGAGCGGTCTGGAGGGGTGGATGAAGTCTGTTGACGAACTGCTGCGGAGAGTCGCCGAGACGGCGGCTTCGGATCTTCACCTCAAGGTGGGCAGCCCCCCCATCATAAGAGTGGACGGCGAGCTGGTCAACTTGGACGAGCCACCCTGCTCCCCTGACGACACCAAAGAGTTCGCGGCTGGCCTCATGACCGAGAAGCAGCTGCGCCGTTTCAGTGAGGCCAACGAGATCGACTTCGCTTATAGCGCGCCTAACGTCGGGCGTTTTCGCGTAGATATCTACAGGCAGCGGGGGACCATCTCCATCGCTCTCCGCCGCGTAGTCACGCGGGTGCCCGACTTCACAGAGCTGAATCTTCCGCCCGTGGTGCAGAAGCTGGCCTTGGAGCCGCGAGGGCTGATCCTGGTGACCGGTACCACCGGCTCCGGCAAGACGACGACTATCGCTTCGATGATCGACCACATCAACCACAACCTGCGTAAGCACATAGTCACGGTAGAGGATCCGATCGAGATCCTGCATCGCGACCAGAAGTCGATCATCAATCAGCGCGAGATCGGACTGGACACCGAGAACTACACCACGGCTCTCAAGTACGTCTTGCGGCAGGACCCAGACATCATCTTCATCGGAGAGATGCGTGAGGAAGAGACGGTGCGTACCGCGCTCACCGCGGCTCAGACCGGTCACTTCGTCCTCTCGACCCTTCATACGATCGATGCTGCCGAGACGGTGAACCGCATCATCGACTTCTTCCCGCTACACCAGCAGGAGCAGGTCAGAGTCATGCTGGCTGGCTCGCTCAGGGGCATCGTCTCGCAGCGTCTCTTGGTCCGCTCTGATGGCATGGGGCGGGTCCCGGCGGTCGAGGTGATGGTCATGACGGGGCGCATACGCGATCTCATCCTTGACCCCGCCCAGACGCATACCATCCAGCAGGCAGTCTCTGAGGGCGAGTTCTACGGAATGCAGACCTTTGACCAGAGTCTGATCAGCTTGTACGAGAGAGGACTCATCAATCTGGCCGACGCGCAGATGGTGGCGAGCAACCCGCAGGACTTCCGCCTACTGGTGGAATCGCGAGGGCACGCGATGCCGGTGGCCGGCTAGGAAGGTCTTCCGCGCCTGCGCTCTTGCCGGGTCCTGGCGTCAGTCTGAGTCATACGGTCTCTGGTCGAGTCGCTGAGACCTTGCTCGCGGGTGACCACCTTGGGCTGTTCGACCGGCCTGAACCCCACAGCGTTGTTCAGCAGAGCGGCCACCAGCGTCAGGAACACGGCCGTCAGCATGATGGCAATAGGGTTGCCGGATAGGGAGTCGAAGACCAGGGCCGTTATCTGCAAGATCAGGTAATTGACCAAGACCGTGAGGCCAAAGAAGCCGAACGCTCTACCCTTGTTGGTCTTGAAGCCACGGAACGGCTTGTTGGTACTGTTGGCAGCACCCATGACGAGGGCCAGCACGATGGCGACCCACAAGTGGCTGATGTAGAAATATGGGGCGAGCAAGGTGTCGGCCAAGTAGAGGCCCAAGAAGAAGCCGAGCACGCTCACGATGATTCGGAAGGCGATCCTCAACCTTCACCCCCGGAGGCCGCGTGCGAGCGCCGGTCCTGGTCATATGTAGCAGCTAGAGATGCTGCTATCTCTCTGACCTTCGCCCGCGCTGAGGTGGGCTGTTCGAGGACGGCATCCCCCAGGTAGCGCACCACCTCGTTCGCTATCCATAGTTCGTCCATGTACGGGACCCGAGCCTCGACCTTGCCGTCAGCGCGCAGCTGGTACTTAGTGCCTCTCTCTTCGAGATAGGTGCGCCAGCGTGGGTGGAAGACGACCGTGGCCCAAGAAGCCTCCGTCGTGATAAGGGAGGGCTCACCCCTGCGACGCCTCGCCAAGTCGAGCTCCGGGCGAGGAACGAAGGTCTCGTCAACGGTGGAGGCTTCGGAGATGCGTTCGAGCTTGAAGGTCCTCTGCCCGAGAGCCTTCAGGCAGTAAGTCTCCAGATACCAGCCGTCGGCCGAGTGGAACAGTAGGTAGGGCTCGACTGAGCGTTCGCCCAACTCGTGACGCGCGGCGTTCAGGTACTTGATCTTGACTACCGAGTGGTCTCGGATGGCGCGGTTGAGTACCGCGACCACAGAAGGGTCGGGGTGCACCAAGTCATCGACTATGACGCCGGAGCTTGGCCGGTCTTCACCGATCAACTGGTCGACCTTGTCGCGGACGGAGCCCAGGGACTCCAGGCCCTCGACCGCGAAGGTGTCCCCTACCAGGTCAAGTGCCAAGACCAAGGCTTTGGCCATGGCGGGAGAGAGCCGGGCCGGCTTGGAGAAGACGTCGGCCATGACCTCGCGTTCGACCTCCACGCCTTCGTCTGTGGCCTCAGCGGTGAGCGCGTAGGTGCCACCACCGAAGTTGACGAGATTGATGAGTCTCAGGTCCTCCTCCACCTCACTGCGGGAGAGTCCCAGATCTCTTCTGACCATATCCCACGTCACCAGCTGGGGGCGCGCCTCATCCAGCAGATAGGAGAGTAGAGAGATGGCACGGGCCAGGTGTTCTGCGGCGATGGGTTCGGCCTTGCCCTTGGCGGGGGTCGAGGTGCCAGCGGGCAAAGCGCGCGACAGAGCCGGGTCCTCATGGTCTTCTCCGTGCACCGTACCTTGGTGGGACCGGCCGACCTCCAGCAATAAGGCCAGAGCCTTACCGCGCAGCGCTTGAGGTTCCAGTACCTGCGAGCATCCGCCCAAGCTAGCCAGCCACGAGAGGAGCAGGAACTCGTCCGCGTATGGCACGGCGAACGTGTCGCAGCCTTCGGACTCGTCCAGCCAGCGAACGTGAGGTTCAAGCCGCTTGACCCACCAAGCTAGGTCGTCACTGATGCTCACCGTCGCAGTGCCGACGATCGGGCCCAGCAGCCAAGGCGGACGCGCTCGGTAGCTCTCTGGGTCGTAATCCCGGGGCACGGTGAAATCGCGGGGCCTGTCGGTGGGGAAGCGCAGAGAACCCTGGATCCGGCCGACCCTGAAGGTGCGCAGAGCGTCGCGCAGATGGTCACGGCCGACCAGGTACCAATGGCCCTGGATGATGAACAGGCTGTAAGGGTCGACCATGCGTTCAAGCTGACCACCGTCGGCATCGGGGTAAGAGAAGCCGACTGTCTTGCCTCGCGAGATGGCGTCTTCGAGCTTGGAGAGCTGGCGTCCCGACAGCCGAGCGTCCTCGTCGGGTGCGAACACGATGGGTGACTGCTCCAACTCTTCGCTGACGAGGTCCTGGCGACCACCCAAGATGGCCGTGAGAGCCAGGCGTAGGGGTCGCGCATAGGCAAACCGTCCGTCCAAGGCGGCGAGAGCGAGCGATAGAGCCTTCTGCTCGGCGGGGGTGAATTCGACGGCCGGTAGGCGAAAGTCCGAAGGTTCTAGATAGTAGAGTTGGGCGGAATCCTGGTCGCCGCCCTCCGTGGCGCCAAGGACTCCTACCTCGATGCCGACCTTGGCCAAGTCAGCGCGATCGCCGTGAAAACGACGGGCGAAGGTCTCGTCAGTCATGTCCGCGTAGCCCTCGACAGACTCCTGGACCTCACGGGCCGTGAAGGCTCGCTGACGGCTGAGGAGGAACGAGAGGAGGGACAGCTGTCGGATGAGCTTGTCTTCGTCACGACCCATAACGTAAGACTAGCGCACAACGGCAGCAGCGGTCAGTGTCTGTCCGGCCTGCCCCGTACAATGTCCTAATATGACCGCCTCGCCTCAGAGTGGAGTGACACTGGTACTCGGCCCGCCCAACTCGGGCAAGAGGGGTATCGCCCTGGCATGGTGGCAGGAGCGCGCCCTGTCAAGGCCGCTGCTTGTGATGCCCACAGCTCCCGATGCCTCTGAGATGTCGGCTGAGCTGGCCCGTCGGACCGGGGGGGCGGTGGGGCAGTCTGAGGCTCTTACCTTCACTGGGCTGGCCCAGGCAGTGACGGGCGGGTCGCGTCGGCTCGTCAGTGAGTTCGAGCGCACCGCCCTTGTTCACGGGCTACTGAGGTCGATGCGACTGCCATCGCTCGAGCGAGTGTCCCATCTGCCCGGTGTCGCCGGCGCCGCGGCCAAGCTGCTGCAGGAGTTCGAGGAAAGCGGCAAGTCACCTAGGGAGATCGACGAGATACTGCGCTCCTGGGCCGGGGTGGAGCCCTCGTCTGGGTCGTTGGCTCACGATCTGCGCGCGCTCGTGTCGGCCTATGGTGGGCGCCTGGAAGCGTCAGCGCTAGCCGACGAAGCCGTTCTGGTGCGTGAGGCTGCGAGCGGTCTTAGCGAATGGACCAGGCCGGTGGCGTTCTGCGGATTCACCTCCTTCACGCAGGGTCAGAGAGCGCTAGTAGAGAGATTGGCTGGGGCGACTGAGGTCTTGGTGACGCTGGACCACGACCGTGAGCGTGGCATCGGTCTGTGTGCCCGTCGCGAAGCTGAATGGTGGACCCGGCACGCGACCCAGGTGGTGGATGTGGGACCCCTGGCTCCGACCTACGCGTCCGCCGCTGTGGCGTATCTCGAGCGCAGTCTTCTGGGCATTTCGGGCGGCGACGAAGCCCCCGTCAGCGAGCAAGAAAGCGAGGGAGTACGCTTCATGCTTTCCTCGGGGCGGCGCACCGAGGCAGAGTCAGTGGCCGAGCAGATAGCTCATCTTGTGCGCGCCGGAGTAGATCCCGGGGGCATCGCGGTGGTGGTCCGCCAGGTGCGCACTTGGGGACGTCTGCTGGGGGGCGTGTTCGAGTCATGCGGCATACCGCACCAGATCGACGAGCGGCACCGGTTGGGCGAGACGGGGCTGGGCTACGCCTTCATGCAGGCCGTCCGGGGTATGGCTTCGGACGATGCCGAGGCGCTGCTGGCTTTCTTGGCGAGTCCGTACTCTGAGGCGGCCCCGGAGGAAGTCCGCGACCTTGAGGCCGGTTACCGCCGAGGGGCGGGCCGGGGGGCCGGGGCCCTGAGCGTCCTGGCGGGTCGAGGTATGGTGGAGGCTCTGGAGCCGCTCAGAGCGCTGGTGCCACGCAAGTCGCGTCAACTGGACCTAGCTGCGGCGAAAGCTCTCGCGGAGCGGATGATGCTGGCTGCCGCCAGAGGGGCACGGCCTGGCAGCCGCGACCTGGAGGCCGATTCGCGCGCCTACAGAGCCCTCAGCGACGCACTCCTGGTGATCGGGGCGCACGTGAGTCCGGCGGACACCGACGAGGTCCTGCGGCTTGTTGCGCAGGCGGCGGTGCCTGCGGCGAAACACCAGGCCACGGGAGTGGTACAGGTGATAAGCGCGCAGCGAGCCCGGGCGCGAAGGTTCGACGCAGTGTTCATACTGGGGTTGGTCGAGGGGGAATTCCCCGGTCTGGCCGACAACCCCTCCTTACTGGAGCCTGCACATCGGCGCAGACTGGAGTCCCTCGGAGCGGGACTGCCGGTCACCGAAGCCGGCGCAGAGAG
This sequence comes from uncultured Actinomycetes bacterium, assembly GCA_963718375.1. GTDB lineage: Bacteria > Actinomycetota > Thermoleophilia > RBG-16-64-13 > RBG-16-64-13 > RBG-16-64-13. The sequence goes on from CAVQZD010000015.1 coordinate 18,394, forward strand.
ATCACTGTTCATCGGCGCGGCGACACGGGCGTGGAGGCTGCTCTTCTTGAGCGCCAGAGACGCGGAGGATGACGGTTCAGAAGCCATGCCTTCGCGCTTCTGGACCGAGGCGAAGTCGATCCTGGGCGCACAGGGCTCTGCACCCCTGCGGCGCACCCTTGCCGAACAGGTCTTTTCGGCGGATTCCGCACCGACGCTTCGTCACTACCTAAGGGCCTGTGCGGCCGAGGGCCGGCAGCAAGGATGCGAGGGCGCAGCCGTGCCACCGTGGCGGCGAGGGGTCGCGGTGCTTGAAGCCGAGCAGGCATTGGCCGACTTCAAGGGCACAAGGAGCTTCAGTCCCTCCGCGTTGGAGTCTTACGCCACTTGCCCGTTCGCCTGGTTCGTGGACAGAGTGGTGGGCAGGCAAGAGTTCGAGGCTGAGCTGGATGGCAGGGCGGTGGGTGATCTTGTCCATGGTGTCCTCAGCGCCTGCTATCGCACTCTGGCGGATGATGGATCGCTACCTCTGACGAGCGAGCGCCTTCCCGAGGCCTGGGCGAGGGCCGAGGCGCTTATAGACAAGGCCGTGAACGGGCCAGACTGCCCCGGGACCGTGGGGGAGAGACGCGTTGCCGGTCGCAGGCTGCGAGAGATGGTCCACCGACTCTTCCAGGCTGAAGCTGAGGCCGGCGGGTCATTGGTGTTCAGAGAGGCAGAGGTGCGAGTAGGCGGAACGGAAGGGGTGGACATCGGCGGCCTGCTGGTGCGCGGCCGCGTCGACCGCATCGACTCCACACCCGATGGCCGAACGATCTTCGTCTTCGACTACAAGAGCGGTGCTGCGCCACCCGCTTCCGCGCTCGGCACAGGCGACGGGCTCCAACTGCCACTCTATCTGCTCGCGCTCGGTGGGGAGCGTCAGGACGTGGCTGTAGCGGGCGGGGCGTATCTGTCACTGAGCCAAGGGACTATGTCGGGCGTCGTGGCGTCGGGAGAAGAGGCGTTGCTGGGGGACAGGGCGGGCAAGTGCCGGACGCTGGATGAGGCCGGGTGGCAGGAGCTCTCGCACGACGTGTTAGGTGTCGCTCAGACCGCAGCCGACGGCATCCGGGCTGGGGACATCGCCCCCAGACCAGACAGGGTGTGCCCCAAGTGGTGCGATCTGGGGCCGGTCTGTCGCGCCCGCCAAGGCGGGCGACGGCAGTGAGCCCCGTGGCGGACATGGGCCTTTCGCAGGCGCAAGCAGCTGCGGCCACCGACGCGCGGCCGCAGGTGCTGGTGGCCGCGGCGGCAGGCAGCGGCAAGACCAGACTTCTGGTCGCCTCGGTGGTGCGGGCCTTGGTGGAAGAGCAGCTGCCGATCGAACGGTTGGTGGCGGTCACTTTCACGCGCAAGGCAGGTGCGGAGTTGGCCGCGCGGGTGCGTGAAGCGCTTGAAGCGTGCGGTCGGACAGACCTGGCGCTCTCGTTGGACTCGGCCATGGTGGGTACCATCGATTCGCTTTGCAGACGCCTGGTGAAGGAGCGAGCCCTTGAAGCCGAAGTGGATCCGGGCTGCGGGGTCCTGGAGGCGGAGGCAGCCGGATTGGTCAAGGCCGACGTCATCAGTAAGTCGTGGGAGGCGGTGGCCCAGCAGGCAGACGAAGAGAGACTCCGGGCTTTGGCCCGACACGGCGCAGGACTAAGCCGGGATGTCGTCGCTCTGTACGATCGTCTGCGAGCGCTGGGTCAGGAGGAGCCGCGAGTGGACATCCCTGCGGGTCCCCCTGAGAAGGTGGCCCGCCAGCGTCTTGAGCAGGCGGTAGAGGAGGCTCTGGCCGAGGGTGTGGCCCGGGATCGACCGTCGACCTCGCTTCAGAGTGATCTGGAGAAGCTGAGGGGGCTCTCGGCCTGGCTGGAAGCACCTGCGCAGACACGCGTCGGCGAGGCCGCACTCTTAGCGAGCGCCGAGTACTTTCCTAGCCGACGCACGCGCACGATGGAGGAGCACTTCGCCTCGGTGCGAGCTGCGCTGACCGACTATCGCTGCGCCCTAGCCGAACCCCTGCTCGCGCCTCTGACCGACCTTGTGAATTCGCTGCTCTCGGAGTTCCATCGCGGCTATACGTCGGCCAAAGCTGAGCGTGGCCTGGCGGATTTTGCCGACCTGGAGCTCAAAGCGCGAGCGCTGCTGGTCCGGAGCGGGGTGGACGGTACTAGCGATGATCCACTGGGCACCTGCGGGCCGGCACCAATGCAAGGTGCGTTCTTGTTGGTCGACGAGTTCCAGGACACCAATGAGCTCCAGTGCTCCATCCTGTCGGAGTTGGGTGCGGACCGCATCCTCATGGTCGGTGACGAGAGGCAGAGCATCTACCGCTTCAGGGGAGCGGATGTCGATGTCTTCAGGAGGAGGCGCGAGGCCCTGGACTGCGCAGAGGTTCCTGCATCGCAGGGCGGCCTCCACCGCCTGGATGTCAACTACCGTAGTTCGACGCAGATCTTGGAGTTCGTCAACGTGCTGTTCTCGCACCAGGATTTCTTCGGAGGGGAGTTCGCGCGTCTCTCGGCCGATCCCTCAAGGACGCCCGTAGGTCGGGCGGGCGCCGCGAGAGAGCGGGTGGGACCGACTGAGCCGCCCACGGCGGTGCAAGTGTTGGTGGCCGAACGCCGGTCTGCGAGTGACGAAGACGGACGACTTGTGTCCGGCCGGCAGGCGGAAGCTGAAGCTCTGGCCTGCGCGGCCCGCGATCTTGTGCGAGTCGAGGGGTGGCGACAGCGCGACATCGTCGTGCTGCTGCCTACGCAGATCGAAGTGGAGGCCTACCAAGAGGCTCTGCTGAGTGAAGGGCTCGACGTGTACGTGGTGCGGGGCAAGGGCTACTACGCTCAGGAGGAGGTCACAGACGTCACCTCCCTCCTGCGAGTACTGGTCTCTCCTCACGATGACCTCGCTCTGCTCTCCGTTCTGCGCTCGCCCCTTGTGGCGCTGTCCGACGATGCCCTGTACCTGCTCGGCAAGCGTCGACGCGCTGAGCGGGCGGGGTCACTCTGGCAAGTGGTGCGTGATGGAGGGCCCGACTGTTTGGATAGCGGTGACCGAGCGGCTTTGTCCCTGTTTCTGGAGAGGGCCCAGCAGCTGAGAGCGAGGGTGGGCAGACCCGGGCTGGCCCGCTTCATAGACGAGGCCATCAGCGCCTTCTCCTACGACCTGTGTCTGCTTGCAGCCCCCGGGGGTAGGATGCGGTTCGCCAACGTGCGCAAGCTGATGCGTCTGGCGGATGAGTTCGAGTCGGCGGAGGGCCCCGATCTGCCGAGCTTCTTGTCGGTCATCAGGTCGATGGGCCAGATCGCCGACCGGGAGGGCAGCGCGCCCACACTCGGAGAGAACGAGGACGTTGTCAGGATCATGACCGTCCATCAGGCCAAGGGGCTGGAATTCCCGGTGGTCATGTTGGCCGGATTGGGAGCGGATGCGCATCGTCCTGACACCGCGACCTTCGCGGTGAGCGCCGACGGCCGGGTCGGCGTGTTCTTAAGAGGTTTTCGCAAAGACACCTACGAGACTTACGACCCGCACTGGGGGCCTGCCGCAGAGATAGCGGCTGATGAGGTGCGCCGAGAACGGGAGGAAGACGTCCGGCTGCTCTATGTGGCGATGACCAGGGCCCAGGAGAGGCTGCTGCTAGTGGGGGCGCGGCCCTTGAAGGACAGCATGGACGGCAGTCGGATCGGTCGCATCGTGAAGGCCTTGGGGCTCTCGGAGTTCCCGGCAAGCGGCGAGACCGCCTCGCTGCCATGCATGTCGGCGTCGGTGACTGGGAGAGGTCCTGAGGACCCGGCCGAGACAGGACCGGAGTCCGCTCGCGAGACGTCGTCTGGGTCGCGAGGTTCCGCGCCAGGCTCCGCGCCAGGCGTTGGGGCGGAGCCGGAGGCTGCCGCGTCGGGGCCATCCGCACGGGGGCAATCCGACCCGCCCGCCCCAGGATCGTCTGCCTCGCCCGGCTTTCTGCAAGCGCCCGACGTGGCGAGCACGCCAGAACGTGTCAGCTTCTCCGCCCTTGCGGCATACCAGCGCTGTCCGAGGCAGTTCTACCTTGAGCGTGTCTTGGGGCTGGTGATGTGCCAGGAGAGACCCGAGCGCGACGACCGCGGATCCGATTCCGCCTGCTGGACGCGAACTGGACCCCGAAGAGGAGCACGCGGGTCGTGACGTGGGCATGGTCGTACACCGGTTGCTCGAAGAGTACACGCGCTCAGTCGGCCGACCCACCGCGGACGAGGTCGGCAGAGCAGCTGTGGAAGCCGCGGAGGCGATGGACCTAGACTTGTCCCCCGAGGACGCGGAGCGCGCGGTCAGGCTGACACTTGCCGTCTGGGACTCCCCCGCGGGCGCCAGGTTGGCGTCGCCGCGGTCGGAGGCGGAGGTGCCCTTCTTCTTCGTCTCCGAGGGGGTGAGGGTGACGGGGATCATGGACTTAGTGTGTCGCGACGAGGACTGTTGGTATGTGACGGACTACAAGACCAACTCGCTACGGGGGCGGTCGATCGAGCTGGTCTCGCAGGGTTACGCTCTGCAGAGAGCAGTCTACGGACTGGCGGCTCTGAGGGCAGGTGCGCCCGCCATCCAGATGGAGCTCGTCTTCTTGGAGCGACCGGGGGAGCCCGTGTCCGTCAAATATCACCCGGCCGACATGCCTGAGCTGGAGCGCGAGTTCGCCCGCGCAGTCCTGGGTATGCGGCAGGGTCACTATGCTCGACGTGAAGGCGAGGAGTGCGCTCACTGCTCTGTCCGGGCGACTTGCGGACGCATGGTTGCCGAATAGTGGATGGTATAGAATAGGCGGCCGTCGGCAATGGCGCCATTGCTCTGACGACGGGGTGTAGCGCAGCCTGGTAGCGCGCATCGTTCGGGACGATGAGGTCCCGGGTTCAAATCCCGGCACCCCGACTCTTCATCGCGGCCTAGCGCTGAACGGTCACGAAGATAACCACCAGCACATGCGCCTCCGAGTCCTCGAGTGGGGCGGACTTGGTGGTGACCGCAGTACCCTGGGTGGTGGGCGGCGCGGTAGAGGTGGTGTAGCGCCACCCCGTGGGGGTCACCCTCGAGGCAGACAGCTCAGCGACCGAGTACTTGTCCTGCAGCATGGTGTCGGCCCAATCAGTGACCTGAGCTCCGGGCTCAAGGCTCATGCAAACGGAGAGCTTCATCGAGTCGCCCATCAAGAAGAGAAGGTCCACCACCGCTGGACAGTCTTCTCGCGGGACAAAAGCGGCGAAGGCCCTGACTCCCGGAGATGCTTCTTGGTCCACGAGTTGGAGACCGGTCTGTGACGTGAGCTCTGTAGCCAGCGTATCGGCCTGCTGCGCTGTGACTGCACTGTCGTCGGGGGTGTCGAAGAAGACATATGCGGGGGCGCTGGCCTGAGCCAATTCACCGGCCATGACCTCCTCATCCTGCACGAAGGGACCGACCGGTTGCAGCGAAGCGAGGGACGCGGTGTTGCTGGTGGTGCCTGTGCTGCCCGAGCTGTCGGTGCCCGCGGTAACATTCACGGCCATCTGTTCGGGAATGGTGGTGCTGGACTGCGCGACCGCGCCGTCCGCCGCGGCCTGCACAGTCGTCCCCTCAGAAAAAGCGCCGGCGAGAGTGGAGCGGCTCTCGTTCAGCTGACTCGGTGAATTCGAGAGAGTGAGGGCCAACACCAGAGCGACGACCGCTGCTGCACCTGCCAGTGCGGGTATCCACGGCCCGGCAGGCAGCGCGCGGCGCCGCTCGGTCCGCCTTTGGGCGGCGCGGCGGCGCGTGAAGATACTCCCAGCGCTTGCGGCCGAAGTGACCCGGAACACCTGCTCGAGCACCTGGGCCTCGAGGCCGGCAGGAGGATCTGCGAGATCTGTCTCGGTGAAAAGGGCTGAGACGGCCCGCTGGGCCGTTAGCCTGGCGGCGCACAAGGGACACGCGTCCAAGTGTGCCTCGACAGCGGATCTGGCCGACTCATTCAGGCGGCCATCGACATAGTCGACGGCCGATTCTTCCCAGTTGTCGAGATGGCCGGAGATGGCCGATTCCGGCGACATCCCAGGATCCTTGCTCTCTTTACCCCGCACCATAAATTAGTCTTCCCCTGTCGAGCCCGTCCCTGGGACGGTGCCTTGTTCGTCTGGGTTCCGGGTCCGGGGTTCATCTCTCTTTTTCGTGTCGTATCCGGCATCGACCAGCGCGGCGGCCAGAGCCTCGCGCGCTCTGAAGATGCGGGACTTGATGGTGCCCTCTTGGACGCCCAGGATCTGGGCGGCTTCGACATACGGAAAGCCCAGGAGGTCACACAGTACGACGGCGAAACGGAAGCCTTCGTCCAATTGCATGAGCGCATCGCGTAGGGGCGCAGAGAGGCCGTCAAGGGCCGGGTCGATGCCGTTTCTGCCTGTGCCCACGAGCGCAGCCGGCCCGGTGGGACCGGAGAGATCATCGATGATGCCGGCTTCCATCGGCTCGGGCCTGTGGCGCCGGAGATGATCGTAGGCGGCGTTTACGGCGATGCGATGCAACCACGTGCCGAAGCGCGCCTCTCCCTTGAAAGACCCGATGTTCTTGAAGGCCTTGATAAAGGTCTCCTGGGTGACGTCCGCCGCGTCCCAGGGATTGCCGAGGGTACGGAGGGCCAGGTTGTAGACGCGGCGCTCATGCCGGCGATACAAGTCAGTGACCGCGTCAGCGTCGCCCGACCGAGCGCGTTCTACCAACTCGACGTCGTCGTCGCGTACCTGTTCCATGAGCTCCAAGCTCTTGACTGCTCCCTCTGTCTGCCGCGCGTGCGCCTTGTGCAATTCTAACAGCGGGGGCTATGGTAGCGTCGAAGGGTGCGACCGAATCTGCGCGAGAGGGGTGAGTTCTGGTGTCTGATGAGAACGAAAGGCATCGAGAGGCAGAAGGGCGCGACGAAGCCGAAGAGATGGCACGTCTGCAGGAGCAGATCAACAACCTGCCGGTGAGCGAGCATATCGTCTTCATGATGCACTCACTGTCCTCCCTGGCAGTCGACCGACTGGGGCTGGCACCAGAAGGGGGAGCGCGGCTCGACGTCTCGCAGGCTCGTCTGGCGATAGATGCCTTCAAGGCTCTGCTTGGGGTCCTCGAAGAGGCGACGTCGGCTGAGGCGATCGCCGCTCATCGGGGTGTGCTTTCACAGTTGCAGCTTGCCTATGTCGGGGCGCTGAGCGGCACGGCTCGCGTAGCCGAACCCGAGCAGGAGGAGACCGCTGCTCAAGTGACGCCGGCCCCAGAGACCGCGGCGAAGGAATCGTCGGCCAAGAAGGCGGAGGCGAAGAAGAGCACGAAGCCGAAGCCGACCGCGAAGAGCGGTGGCGGCGCAGGTAAGGCTAAGCCCGGCGCGAAGGGGAGCTCGTGATACGCTTTCAGCCGGGTGCCTGAAGACGCCCATACCCTTAGGCACGGTCTCCAAAGGAGGGACATGTCAGTCCAGATCGGCATCATCGGGGGTAGCGGCCTCTACGACATGGAGGAGCTGACCGACCGCGAAGAGATCAAGTTGTCCACACCTTTCGGTGAACCCAGCGGGCCCTACGTCACCGGCACCTTACGGGGCAGGCGCGTGGCCTTCTTGTCGCGGCACGGGGTGGGCCATCGCATCAGTCCGTCCGAGCTGAACTTTCGGGCCAACATCTTCGGGTTCAAGCTGCTGGGGGTGGAGAGGATCTTCTCGGCGAGTGCCGTGGGGAGTCTGAAGGAAGAGTATCCGCCGCTGGACGTTGTCATCCCCGACCAGTTCTTCGACCGCACCAAGGCGCGGGTCAGCACGTTCTTCGGCCGCGGCCTGGTGGCGCACGTCGCATTCGCACACCCGATCTGCCCGGAGATCGCACAGGTTGCGTTCGAGTCGGCACAGTCGGCCGGGGCACGGGTGCACATGGGCGGCTGCTATGTGTGCATGGAGGGTCCGCAGTTCTCGACCCTGGCGGAGTCGAAGCTGTACAAGAGCTGGGGGATGGACGTCATCGGCATGACGAACCTGCAGGAGGCCAAGCTGGCCCGGGAGGCCGAGATCTGCTACACGACCATCGCGCTGGTCACCGACTATGACTGCTGGCATCCGGATCACGAGAGTGTGACGGTGGAGATGATAGTGGCTAACCTGACGGCCAACGCCGAGATGGCCAAGAAGCTGATCGCCGAAGCAGTCGGGCGTGCGCCGGCGGAGCGCGGCTGCACCTGCGGGAGCGCGCTGGCGACGGCCATCATCACCGACAGGGCCGCCATCCCCGCGGACGTCAAACGCGAGCTGGCACCGCTCATAGACAAGTACTTGAAGTGAGGAGATAGATGGATCCCATCCTGGCAGTAGGGTCGGTAGCGTTCGACAGCATCAAGAACCCCTTTGGGGAGGTGTCCCGCGTGGTGGGTGGATCGGCCACCTACTTCTCGGTGGCCGCTTCGTTCTTCACGGACGTCCGCCTGGTGGCCGTCGTGGGGGAGGACTTCGCCGACCAAGGTGAGCGCGTGTTCGGTGGCCGGTCGATCGACCTCGAGGGTCTGCAGACGGTCCCGGGAGAGACCTTCCGCTGGAAGGGCGAGTACGGTTTCGACATGAACTCCCGCGAGACCATCTACACCAAGCTGAACGTCTTCGACGAGTTTGAGCCAGTTATCCCTGAGGCCTACCGTTCGTCGCCGTATGTCTTCTTGGGCAACATCCATCCTCAGCTGCAGCTGGACGTTCTCGACCAGGTCAGGGAGCCCAAGCTGGTGGCCGCGGACACGATGAACTACTGGATCGAGGGGACCCCGAACGAGCTGCGCAAGGTGCTCAAACGCATCGACGTGCTGATCATCAACGACAGTGAGGCGCGCGAGTTGTCGGGCGAGGCCAATCTGGTGAAGGCCGCCCGCGCCCTGAAGCAGATGGGGCCGTGCACCGTGGTCATCAAGCGCGGAGAGAACGGGGTGCTCACTACCTGCGCAGGGGAGACGGAGTTCTTCGCCGCGCCAGCGCTGCCGCTGGAGGATGTCTTCGACCCCACCGGCGCAGGCGACACGTTCGCCGGAGGCTTCATGGGCTCTCTGGCCAAGGATGGCAAGCTCGACGACGCCGCTCTCGCACGGGCCATCATCTTCGGCCAGACGGTCGCCTCGTTCTCGGTCGAGGACTTCAGCCTAGACCGGCTGCTTCGGCTGACGGAGCCTGAGATCAAGGAGCGCTTCAGGCACTTCAAGCGCCTGACGCACTTCGACGAGGTGTAGCCAGCCTTACGCCTCGGGCTGAGCTGCCTCGGGGGCGGGCTCTGGTGCAGTGGTCTCGACTGGCGGTGCGGGCTCAGGTGCCGGCTCCGGTGTCGGCTCGCTCATTACCATCTGCTCGGGTTCGGGAGTCGCGGGAGGCTCAGGCTTGGGCGCCGGCTCCGGTACAGGCGCGGCTTCCGCAACTGGCACAGGTTCAGGCGCGGCCTCCACGGCGGGAGCGGGCTCGGGCTTCGCCGCGGGCGCCGCCGGCTTCTCACGTGGCGCGGGCTTGTCAGGAGCGGCCTCGGGCTTCGGCGCGGACTCGGCGCTAGGCGCGGAGTCGGCCTTGGGATAATCCACCACCAGATTTGCGCCGCTGCGGGTGATGCTCGTGTTCTGGATGTGGGCGAGTATGGCCGTCTTGCGTTTGTCGTCGGTCTCACCGGCCAGCCGCACATCCATGTCCAGCACGCTGCCGTATAGCTGCTCGACCAGCGAGATGCATTCATCTTGGGTCAACTTGAGGCTCGTGAGTAGGCCGGCGACCTTGCCCAGGATGGCCTTCAGAGCGGTGAGGGAGTCACTCTCCTGCATGTCGAGGTCGCCGGGGCGGCGCGGTTGATCCTCGTCCGGCTGCGAATCGCGCCGTTCGTCGCGGTCTCTCCGGTCGCCTCGGTCACTCGGGCGACGATCGCCGTCTCGGCGCGGTCTGTTACTCATGATCCAATCCTCTCACTAACCATACGGTAGTAGTCCACGGCCGAGGCCACCCCATCCGTGAAATCAGTTTTCCACTTCCATCCTAGCCCACTCTCAGCTTTGGAGGCGTTCAAAGCTATGCGCTCGACCTCTCCCGGCCTGACCTGTGCGTAGACAGGATCGAGCTGAGAGCCGACTGCAGCGCGCACCGCCTCGAACACTCCGAGGTCGGTGACCTCGATGCCCCGTCCCAGATTGTAGATGCCGCAGACGTCGCTGTTAAGCGCCAGGACGTTGGCCTCTACTATGTCACCGACGTAGACGTAGTCCCGGGTCTTGCTGCCATCGCCGAAGATGGTGCACTGTTCGCCCGTCAGGAGCCTGAGGGCGAAGATGGCCACCACGCCCGCTTCGCCGTGAGGGTCCTGTCGCGGTCCGTAGACATTGGGGTAGCGCAGGGAGGTGTACTCGAGGCCGTGATTGACGTGGTAGGCGTGCAGGTACATCTCGGCCGTGCGCTTGCTGACTCCATACGGGGACACCGGCGCTATGGGGTGCGATTCGTCCACCGGAGTGTACTGGGGTTCACCATATAGAGCGCCGCCGGTATTCGCATAGACGAACCTGCGCACCTGGTGGGCGCGGCAGCACTCCATCAGGTTCAAGGAGCCCAGGATGTTGACGGAGGCATCGTGCTGGGGGTCGCGCACCGAGCGGGTGACATCCGCGTGGGCGGCGTGATGAAAGACCACCTCGGGGCGCTCCGCCGAGAAGACGTCGGCCAGGGCCTTGTCGCGGATGTCCACCTCATAGAACTTGGCGGCTGGGGGGAGGTTGTCCCGCTTGCCCGTGGACAGGTCGTCCACGATCACGACCTCGTGTCCCAACTCCACGAGACGGTCACTGAGATGCGAAGCAATAAAGCCCGCCCCTCCGGTCACCAGTGTCTTCACCCATCCTCCTTTGCGTCTTGGACCCTGCAAGTGTAAAGCAGAACGGCTTTGAAGGTCAGAGCGGAGGGTGCCGGTACGCTATACTCACGCAGCCGGAACCGGACGAGTGCGGACGGGCGGGACGTGGCGCAGCCTGGTAGCGCACCTGCTTTGGGAGCAGGGGGTCGGAGGTTCGAATCCTCTCGTCCCGATAACGGCTCGCACCGGGGTGCCGGAGTGATCAGGCGGGTGTAGCTCAGCTGGTAGAGCTCCAGCCTTCCAAGCTGGTTGTCGCGGGTTCGAATCCCGTCGCCCGCTCTCTGGGGCCCGCGCTGCGGGGCCGCCGCAACGTGGGGCTGCAAGACGTGCGCCTGTAGCTCAGCTGGATAGAGCAACGGACTTCTAATCCGTGGGTCGCAGGTTCGAATCCTGCCAGGCGCGCCTCAGTTTGCAGGCGGCGACCGGGCCCACCGTTCTTCCCACCTCATAAGTTGCGGCGCCTGCCGCGCGAACATCGCCACTCTTCATCTTGCCTGGCATGAGGGCACGCCGCTCGCGATACTGGCTGCGCGCCTATCGGACGTTGGGGTTTTGCAGCAATAGGGCTTTGCCGGATAGCTGACTAGCAGAACGGTCGTTCTGTTTCGCTTGACAGCGCGGAAGGGGAGGCGTAGGTTGGTTGACCTAACCGAATCCATATTCTGTTGGGCGGCAGGCAAGCAAGTGAACCGGTCGCGAGGCAATCACGCGACGCGTTTGTTTGCAGAGACACCGGAGGCGAGCCTATGGTCGGAAAAGTCGGATGGGTCTTAGAGCAGTTGAGTTTCTAGGCCCACAGGATGGCCGCAACCAGCGGCAGCCCGTGGGGGAATCCTTACTACATGGGGTGCAGCATGAAGAGACTGTTAACCGCGATTGTTCTAGCTCTTGTGGCGCTTGCGCTCTTGGCCACGACGGCGACGGCGGCTCAGCCCGTCAACTGGGTAAAGCCGGGCATGGTGGAGAATCCGAACGTCACGAAGAATCTGGACCTCCTCTTAGAGCAAGCTAATGATTTTGACCCAGTGAATGCTGTGAACGATGGCATCTACATTGCCTCCATCACGGATACATACTTCCAGGGCGGCGTCGAAGTCGGACTGGAAGCGCTCCTTGAGGCAGGCAGGGTCTACGTCAACGGTATAAGGGTGCCCGCTGACCCGGCTCTCTACTATATGAACGGTATGCCCGCGATATGGTACAGAACCTGGGCCCATGACTGGGCGTGGCAGGCTCACGACAAGTTGAATAAGGATACGAGCGATGGCGTCCCCGCCCACACTTTCGAACAGGCGAGACGCGCATACATCCTTGCGGTCTCTGGTCTTCGCGGTATGACAACATCGATCTACGCGCTGCCGGGACAGACCAAGGCCTACCAAGTCAACTTCAGCATCAAGAGCGCCGGTCAAGTTGAATACAAGTGGGTCAACTGGTGGGCGGGGACCATGGTAGTCCTGGGAGTCCCGGTGGACGCCACCAGCTACCACACCGACGGCGGACCGAATAACTGGGAAACGCGCAGCATCCGGTGGGCCAACTACGACTGGACCATCCGCATGGGCGACACCGTGCTGTACTGGTACGATCGCACCGGTTGGCACATGGAGCGCTGCGTCCCCGTGACGGGCCTGATGACGGCCCCCGACACCAACAACATCGAAGTCAACGGTGTGACGGCTTCGGACGCGCTCATAGTCAGGTACAACATGCAGGCAGGGTCGCGGCCGGGTCAGGTCGTCAGGGCCGTCAACAACCTGCAACTCGGTGACGTCCCGGTGACGCTGTGGAACACCGACACCGGTCACGTTGTCGGTATCAGCCATGGAAAGTATGCCAAGACGGCTCTTTACGCTGGGCTGCAGTACGTCAATGCTCAATTGGCTGGTAAGACGATCGTAGCCAGCGTTGATGGCACCGACGTCTTGACCGCGGAGTATTGGGTCACCCAGGCGATCTTGGATGCCTGGACCAGCGCTTATGACAACGCTAAGGCTGTCTACTACGACTGGGATTCGACCTGGGCACAGATGGACGCTGCCACTGAGAGGCTGAGTGTCGCTTTCGGCACCGACTCCACCAAAGGCATGCGCTCGATGAAGCCGGGGACGCAAGACCTGCTACCGAGCGTGTCGGCTGACGCCGCTATTGTCAGCGTCACTGGGATAGGGTTCGTCGATACCGACGGTGCCAAGCTCTCGTCCATAGACATTGAGTACAACGTCGAACTGGATGGTTCAGACGTCAGTCTGAGCAAGTTCGAGATCTCAGACTACGGGATCTTCGGGACCCTTGACCAGACAGACCCGGCCCATCCGCCACTGCACAACCTGGTACCCGAGATAGGCTCGAATCCCGGCGTGGCCACCAAGGCCTACGTGAAGAACAAGAACCACGTCATCATCGAAGTCAATAAGGCCTATCAACTCGGCAGCGTGGCCAAGTCTTACAAGATGGCCATGATCGCGGGTGTCAAGCAAGTAGGCACCATCAACGCGCTGACCAATATCATCACTCCGAGTACGGTAGAGAAGAAGAACTATCAGGAAGTCGCGATAGAGAAGGTGAATAAGCAGACCGGCGCGATCACCTATGAATACCGCCTCTACGCGGATGATGGCACCTACAAGATCAATGGTACCCAAGACTTCAAACTGTTCACGAAAGCAGCCGGAACAGCCTTCCATGCCACCGATTGCTGGGAGGAAGCGAACGGAACAGAGGTAGCTGTCGACCTGCCGTACGCACTCTACGTTCCCAAGAACTACGACCCAGATCTGAAATACGCCCTGGTCCTGCACATCCATGATGCAGGCTTCATGGGTGACGATCCGATGATCGCTCTCACAGAGAGCCAAGGTCCGGTCAACTTCGCGTCGCCGGCCGTTCAGCAGATAGCGAAAAACCAAGGTCTCGACGGCATCATCGTTGTCGTTCCGCAGATCGCTGACGCGCTGCGCTCCACGCGTGACGACTACTCCCTGAGTGCGGCCGTCCCCGCGACCTGGCAGCTCATGGACTCCCTCACCAAGAAGTACAGCATCGACATGAACCACATCTATGGCGAAGGCCAGTCCATGGGCGGTATGCAGGTCGGGGCCATGGCTGCTCAGCGTGACAACTACTTCGCGGCCTGGTGGGCCAACGGTTGCCAGTGGGGCAGCAACTTCAACCTGGATGACCCCACCTACAACGGAACGCCGTACTTCGAGGCTCCGCAGGATGGAGATCCGATTTGGACCGTAGACGCTGACGGCAATCCTGTCGACTATCGCAACTGGTACTACCTGGTCTCCGACGACAACGTCCTCATAAACAACTGCAAGAGCGACGTCTTTTCCACCACCGTGTGGTCTGAGTTCAAGTATCTCTACCAAGACCTGGTCGGCGCGGAGATCCCCTATGCAGCCTGGAATCCGCTGACAACGTCAAAGACGGATCAGAACGCAGCGTTCAATGCCCTAGTCGCTCAGCCGAATGACTTGGGTATCTACTGGGCCGCGTTCGATGGTGGCAACCATATGGCCACTTGGATCTACAGCCATGGCGTTAGCGCGGCCTACGATTGGCTTCTGAGCCAGACACGCGAATCCGAGATGGCGCGCGGCAAACTGGACCTCAACAAGCCCTTCGAAAAGGCAGATGTCCAACTCCAAGAACCCGGCAGGGCCATTCCCGGCAGTACCGAGTATCTGGTGACGGGCAAATCCGGCGCTGGGACTCTGGACTACAACTCGGCCCTGTACAAGTTCGCTCAGACCGGAATCACTATCAAGCAACCCCCGGGATGGTTGCCTCTGAAGGCCGGCGCTGGTGCCAGCCCGATCAACTTCCCGATCGCGATGTTTGACCCGGCCCTTCCGAACCTCGAAGGCTTCAACGGAGTCGTAGCCGACGCCCCGTATGCCAGGGTGCTGGTGCTGCAAGAGAACGGCGTCAAGGTAGCGATCTGTTCTCTGGAACTGGTGAACATCCCCACCGTGTCGATCATTGACTGCCAGAATATCGTTAGCGCAGCCACGGGTACTCCGACGGCCAACGTCTGGGTCCATGCGACTCACGCCATCACCACCCCGCACTATCCGGGTAACGCGGACCACTCGCCTGACGCGAGCGAAACGCAGGCCTATCTCTACTACAACGCTGTTCATGACGCGATGGTCGTGGCTGCCCAGCAGGCGGCCGACAGCTTCCAGTACGCGCTTGCGGGAGTCGGCACCGGCACCTGTGATGTGAACATGAACAGGGATGTCCAGTTCCCAGATACCAAGTGGTACATCGGCCTGGGTAGCACGTTGACGTCCAACAAGACGATGACGGTCGTGCGGCTAGATTCACAGTACGCCGACCCGATCGGTTTCTTCTTGAGCTACGGCATCAAGCCGACCTGTATCGACAACTCAGGGGGAACAAAGCCCACCGACCCGACATGGACAGGAGTGCCGATCAGACAGATCTCACCTGACGTTCCTGGTCTGGCCTGCCGCTTGATGGAAGATGAGTACGGCGCGCCCGCATTGTTTGCGATGCCTGCGGCCGGCGATCAGGTCCCCAAGAAATGGTGCTACTACCAGATCTGGGACTCCGTCAACAACAAGGCGATCTGGCAGGATGAAGGCATCCCCAACGGTCTGGCCTGGACGGACGAGTTGGGCACGATAATGGCTGACGACGCTATCGGTATCGCAGATGCGATCTCTTGCACCGGAGCCACTCGCGAGATAGGCATCTCACAGGGTTCTTTTGACACGCCTAACAAGAACGGCGTGGGAACGACAAACATACCCGTTGGTGCCATCCGCTTCGGTGACACGGCCTTCGTGGGCTTCAAGCCAGAGCTCAACTACGCGACCGAACAGCAGCTGTGGGATGCATCGCCTTACGCGCATACTCTGTTGCTGTCGTTCAACAACGGTGACCAGAGGTACATGCCGCATGCGGACGCCTACACGTGGGTCACTGGTGGCTCTGCTGAAGCGCAGAAATCGCCCTATGCAGCCGGTTCTGCCGAGAGCCTCAGGGACTACGCGCTTGGTCTCCTGAACGGCCTACTCTAGATGTCCTCTGCTAAGGGGTAGCGACTACCTTAGCTCCGGATGACATGAAGCACCGAAGGAGGGGCACCGCGAAAGCGGTGCCCCTCCTGTCTCCAGAAGAATGAGGTCGGTCTCGGCACCTGAATCGCCGGTCGCTGCGCTTGCTCTCCCCGTCCATCCACCCTTCGTTGTAGTATGGAGCCCAGGTGCGCAGCGCGCAGCGCGCAGTGCAGCCCGCACTTGATTCCAGCAACGACCTAGGCGGTGTGATGTGCTGACTTGGCTCTTTCTCGCCATCACTGTCGTGGTGAGCACAGCGGGCCAGTTGTTCCTCAAAGCGGGTATGAACCACGTCGGCTCGGTGGAGCAGATGGGCCAGCTGTTCTCGGGTGACTACATATCCCGCGTCGCCGGCACGTGGCAGGTCTGGGTCGGGCTGTTCATGTACGGCTTGGGCGCCTTCTCGTGGCTGGTGGTCATCAGTCGGGAGAACCTGACCTACGCCTATCCGTTCCTGGGGCTGATCTACATCCTGATACTCATCACCGGCTACTTCGTGCTGGGGGAACCCGTTCGGTGGTGGCAAATCGCCGGGACGTTGCTGGTGGCCGGCGGGGTGGTGCTGGTCGCGAGAGGGGCCTAGGGGGTTCCTCTCCTGGGCGGTCAGCTCTGCGCGGGGCCCTCTTTGTCCGACGTCGGCGCAGAGCCGCCGCGCCTGTAGGCGCTCGCCTGCGTGGTGACGATGAGCTCGTAGAACTGCCTCGACTGCTTTCGCAGATTGTCGAGCACCACGGCCCCGAGCAGAGACAAGAGCGCGCTTATACCGAGGCCGACAGAGGTTATGAGCATGGGGATGCGTGCCACCTCGCCGGTGTTCACGTATTCCATGAAAGGTATCAAGAAGAGGACGATCGCCAATACGAAGAGGAAGAGGGCGATGAGGCCGAAGAAGGCCAGCGGCCTGTACTCCTTGAAGAATGAGACTATCGTGCGCATGACCCTGAACCCGTCGGACACGGTGCGGAGTTTGGAGGTGCTGCCCTCGGGCCTGTCTCGATAGGTGATGGGGACCTCCTTGACCAGGAAGTCCTTGTCCAAAGCGTGGATGGTCATCTCGGTCTCGATCTCGAACCCGCCCGACAAGACAGGGAAAGCCTTCACGAAGCGCCGGCTGAACGCCCTGGACCCAGTCATGATGTCGTGCAGGTCGCTGTGGAAGATCCGGTTGACCAGCATGCGTACCAGCCGGTTGCCGAAGCCGTGGAACGAACGCTGGTTCTCGCTGAAGTAGGTGGTCGAGAGCCGGTCGCCTATGACCATGTCGGCAGAACCGTCCGCCACGTATTGACAGAGGCCCAGGGCATCCGCGGCTGAGTAGGTGTTGTCCGCGTCGACCATGACGTAGCAGTCGGCTTCGATGTCCCGGAACATGCTGCGCACCACGAACCCCTTGCCCTGGCGGTACTCGGGGACGACGATGGCTCCGGCCTTCGCCGCGAGGGCGGCGCTGTCGTCGGTGGAGTTGTTGTCGTAGACGTAGATGTCCAGCGCCGGGTCCACGGACTTGAAGTCGGCGATCACTTGCTCGATCGTCGCCGCTTCGTTGAAGCAGGGTATGAGGACCGCGACCTTCATGTGGACTATGGTTGCATGGACGCGGCCGGCGGTCTAGTAGAATGGCCGCATGGCCTCCAATTCATCCGCACTCCTCATAGGGGTCGCTTGCGTGGTCGGCGTCGCCAGCTTGGCGCTCGTGGGCTACCTGGTGGTCCTTTTGTCCAGGTCGGCGCGCAAGTCGGGCATGTCGTGGGGTGAGTATCTCCGGACGTCAGGCGCCCGCGCGAAGCCGGCAGAGACCGGGGCGGCGGCTGGGGCCGACGCGGCGACAGAGACCGACGTGGCGGCGGGGGCCGGCGCGGCTTCAGAGACCGGCGCGCCGCCGCCGCTGACGTCCCGGTTGGCCCGGACGGTGGGCCGTATCGATCTACCCCTCGTGACCCTGCTGCTGGTGGCGCTAGCTCTCCGCTTGTCCTGGGTGCTCTTAATCCAGCCGCCGAGCTGGGAGATCTACCGCGACTCGTTGGCGTACGACCGGATGGCGGGCTGGGTCGTCAAGGCGGGCGTCTTCTCCATGAGCGAATCTACCCCGCTGGTCTCCAGCGCTTTCTACACGCCGGGCTTCCCTATGTTCGCTGCTATCGTCTACGCGGTGTTCGGCACCGGCGACTCCAGGGCGACGGCGGTCTACGTGGCCCAGGCCTTCGTCAGCGTGGCGGTGCTCTTCGTGATGTATCGCATCGGGCTACGCATGTACGGGCGCAAAGTGGGGTTGCTGGCGGTGGCGCTCGGCGCGGTCTACTGGCCCTTCGTGATGGCGAACAACACGTTCCTCACCGAGGTCCTCTTCATGTTCTGCCTCTGCGTGTTGGTTTTGGCGACCCTGCGACTGCTCGATCATGCGTCGTGGTGGAACGCGGCCCTGGTGGGGCTGCTCCTTGGCTTGTGTTGCCTGGTCCGGCCGGTGATCGTGGCCTGGGGGGTGGTGCCGTTCCTATTCCTGCTGAGGAAGGTGCCGCTACGCCGTCTCGTGCTGATGGCGGGGCTGGCTCTCGTGGCCTTCGTGCTGGTGATGACCCCGTGGTGGGTGCGGAACGCGATGGTTTTCGACCGGTTCGTCCCGTTCACCACCAGCAGCGCGAACCCCCTGCTGGTCGGGACGTACTACGCCTTCCCCGGGGAGGGGGGTATAGGCGGGGATCCCTTCAACATCGTCACCGACTCTCCGCAGCAGGAGCTGGACAACAACGCCAAGTGGCAGAAGCTGGCCCTCGAGCGCCTCAAGGATCAAATAGAGAACGAGCCCGGCAACCTCATCAGACAGCGTCTGTCTCTCCTGCGCGAGGCCCTGACGGGGCCGTATGACGCGGTGCTTTGGAACGTACCGGCCTGGGTGAAGGGCAGAGCGATCGGGGCGCAGACGGCTCTGATGCTGCTCGGACTGGCCGGGTTCTTCATAGGCCGGCGAAGCCGCAAGTCCTGGATGCTGTTCACGCTGGTGGTCTACTTCGTGGTGGTCCACGCGGTCATCTTGATCTTCAACCGGTATGTCTTCCCGGTCATGCCCATCATCATCCTGTCGGCGTCGTATACGCTCTACACGATCGCGCGGTACGTGAGGAGCAGGATCTGGGGGCGGGGGAAGAGCACCGCGTCCTAGGGAGCGGGCGGGAGCGAGGGGCCCGAATGGGCGCGCACATTCTGCCGTCAGGGGATTAACTTGATCCGCGCGAGGATGC
Organism: uncultured Actinomycetes bacterium; assembly: GCA_963718375.1. GTDB lineage: Bacteria > Actinomycetota > Thermoleophilia > RBG-16-64-13 > RBG-16-64-13 > RBG-16-64-13. The sequence continues at coordinate 37,600 of CAVQZD010000015.1, forward strand.
TACTCTGGCCGACAATGTGTGCGGAGAGGGGGGCGAGTGCCCCGAAGTCGCACCCATCACTTCGCAGGTGGAGTTCGATGAGTCCAGAGAAGATGGGGGTACGTCGTGGGAAGAGGTCACTCTTGGCGCCGAGGCGTGGTGGTCTTCAGGGGGCGTGGTGTAGCGGGGCGTAGGTTCTCCGGGGTTCTGCTCCTTGCGCTGTTGGCGATGGCTCTGAGCGTGGCTCTTGCGACGCTAGCGTCAGCGGGCGAGGTATTCCCGCCAACGCAGCTCACCAACAACAGCTACGGCTACAATCCGGAGGTCTCTGGCGACCGGGTGGTGTGGCAGGGGTACGATGGCTCCGACCCCGATATCTACACTTGGACCCCAGCGAGCGGCACCGTGCAAGTTACCAACGACGCAGCTCAGGAAACGTGGCCCTTGGTCTCGGGCAATCGGGTGGTGTGGTGGGGCTACGACGGCTCCGACTTGGAGGTCTTCACCTGGACCCCGGCGGGCGGCACAGTGCGAATCACTGACAACGCGTACGACGACTCGTTCGGCGGGGTCTCCGGCGACCGGGTAGTGTGGCGGGGCGAAGACGGCTCTGACTCTGAGGTCTTCACCTGGACCCCGGCGGGCGGCACCGTGCAGCTGACCAACAACACTTACGACGACTCCGGGGTCGAGGTCTCCGGCGATCGGGTGGTGTGGGGGGGCGCCGATGGCGTCTTCACCTGGACCCCGGCTGGCGGCACCGTGCAACCCACCAACAGCAGTTCCGGCTTCTATCCCGAGGTCTCGGGCGACCGGGTGGTGTGGATGGGCGAAGATGGCTCCGACATCGAGATCTTCACCTGGACCCCGGCTGGCGGCACCGTGCAAGTCACCAACAACGGTTACGACGACTGGGTCGACGGAGTCTCCGGTGACCGGGTGGTTTGGTCTGCCGAAGATGGCTCTGACTACGAGGTCTTCACCTGGACCCCGGCCTCAGGAGTGACCCAGCTCACCGCCAATGACCATTATGATTTCCTTCCCCAGATTTCAGGTGATCGTATCGTGTGGTTGCAGGCAGAGGGTCTGATCGAGGTCGAATTTGCCGCCGAACGAGTGAATCAACCGACAATCGGTGGCGCCGAGTCAATCGGAATTGCTGCAAGTTCAGACATAGGGGCCAACCGTGTCTACACCTGGACGCCCAGCGGAGGCGTTGTCTTGGTGTACGAAGAGAGCAACGGAGGCGATCCAAATGCGGAGGGGAACATCGGCGGCGTGGCGCTCTCAGGCGACCGGGTGGCGTGGGAGAAGGAAGGCATATACACTGCCGTCGCCCACACCCGCTTCGACGACAAGTCCGCCAAGATCACCTATCTCCCCGGCTGGGCACGCTGGGATAACAGCAACTACTGGGCGGCCTTCTCAGACACCTACGCCTACACCGACAAGAAGGGCGACAAGGTGATGGTGACCTTTAGTGGCACCTCGGCCTCGGTGGTGGCCTGCACCTCTAACACCAAGGGTAAAGCCCAGGTGAGTCTCTACAACGGGGCGGCCGAGCCCGCTAACCTAGTCTCGAGCACTACCGTCGACCTCTATAGCTCGAGCACCAAGTGGAAGCAAAGGGTCTATTCGACGGGCACCATAGCGGCCGGCACCCACACCCTGGTCATAGAGTGCCTCTATCAGAAGAACGGCGCCTCCGGCTGGTACACGATCGACGTGGACGGCTTCGACATCCTCGGCACCCTGGAGCAGAGCCCGACGCTAGCCAAGATCGATGACAAGGACTACGCCCACTTCACCTACAGCCCTGGCATAGCCGCCGGAGCGTCCACCTCGCAGTGGTCGCGTTGGGACAACAGTGGTTACTACGCCGCGAGCGATGACACCTACGCTTACACCGACCAGCTGGGCTTCAAGACCAGCTTCACCTTCGAAGGCACCTATGCCAGCTGGCTGGCCTGCACCTCGAACACCAAGGGTCAAGCCAAGGTGACCGTGGACGGCGACACTGCCAATGCCAAGACCGTAGACCTCTACAGCCCCACCACCAAGTGGAAGCAGAAGGTCTATGACACCGGCATTCTCACTCCCGGCCCTCACACCGTGGTCATCGAGTGCCTGGGCACCAAGAATCCATCCTCCTGGTATCACACCATAGACGTGGACCGCTTCGACGCGATGCTGGCGCCGTAAGGCGGGGGGACAGACAGAACGCATCACCTGGGGGGCGCTGCAAGGCGCCCCCTTCGTCTGCCCAGGTATTCCCTCGGCGGCGGCCAGGGTGATAGTGTGGCCGACAATGTGCGCGGAGTGGGTCGGGGGATGAGCACCCCGAAGCGGTGCTGGTCTCGCTGGCTGGAGTCAATCGGTCGAGAGAATCTGGGGGTACGTCGTGAGAGGCAGTCACTCTTGGTTCCGAGGGGTCGGCAGAAGGTGCGGCGCTAAGAGGGGCAGGGTCACCAGGGCGGTGCTGTTCGCCGTGCTGACGGGGGTGATGGCCTTGGGCGTATGGACGAGCGTCTCGGCCGCTGAGGCCTTTCCCGCTACACAACTCACGAACAACAACTACCTTGACTATTCTTGTGGTGTCTCGGGCAATCGGGTTGTGTGGACGGGCGAGGATAGCTCAGGCGACTCGGAGGTCTACACCTGGACCCCGAGCGGCGGCACTGTGCAGGTCACCAACAACAGCGTCCCGGACGTCGCGCGTGCAGTCTCCGGCGACCGTGTGGTTTGGGAGAGCTATGACGTATCCGAGTTCGAGATCTACACCTGGACGCCGACCGGTGGCACTGTTCGGCTGACCAACAACAGCTACAACGATCACAGTCCGGAGGTCTCGGGTGACCGGGTAGTGTGGCAGGGCACCGACGGCTCTGACTACGAGATCTACACCTGGACGCCGACCGGGGGCGTGGTCAAGGTCACTAGCAACAGCATCAACGACAACTACCCCGAGCTATCGGGCGACCGGTTGGTGTGGCAGAGAGGAGACGGCTCCGCAAGCGAGGTCTATACCTGGACACCGACCGGCGGCGCTGTGCGGCTCACCAACAACAGTTACGAGGACGACAGCCCTCAGGTGTCGGGCGACCGGGTGGTGTGGCAGGGCTCCGACGGCTCCGACTACCAGATCTACACCTGGACTCCGGCAGGCGGAACCGCCCAACTCACTAACGGCGAGTGGGACTTCTATCCGGAGGTGTCGGGTGACCGGATAGTATGGGAAAGGTGGGACCAGACTTCGGAGTATTGGGACTCAGAGATATACACCTGGACGCCTGCCGGAGGGGTGGTTCGGGTGACCAACAACGACTACGAGGACGTCTACGCAGAAGTCTCCGGCGCGCGCATAGCTTGGACGCAGGAAGTCTGCGTTTATGAGCCTTTCGATTCTGGTTCCGTGCCCGAGAAGGCAAGGCTGCTCGATGCGGAGGATACCAGGCTCATGATGAGTGAGAGACCCTCCACTCTTGAGGCTGCCGGTCTCATGAGACCGGCCGTGATGGGTGTTGCTCTTGAGAGCAGCGCATTCACCTGGACGCCCACCGGCGGCGCGGTTCGGGTCGCGAGCTATGCGGCTGGGGCCTCTGTCGACGGCAACCGTCTAGCCTGGGACAGCTTCGACCCCAACTATGTCCAAGATCCCGAGATCTTCACCTCGGTAGCCCACACCCGCTTCGACGACAAGTCCGCCAGGATCACCTATCTCCCCGGTTGGTCTAGGTGGGACAACAGCAACTACTGGGCGGCCTTCCAAGACACCTACGCCTATACGGATAAGAAGGGCGATAAGGTGATTGTCACCTTCAACGGCACCTCGGCCGCGGTGGTGGCCTGCACCTCTAACACCAAGGGTAAAGCCCAGGTGAGTCTCTACAACGGGGCGGCCGAACCGGCTAACCTGGTCTCGAGTAGCACCGTCGACCTCTACAGCTCGACCACCAAGTGGAAACAAAGGGTCTACTCCACCGGCACCATAGCGGCCGGCACCCACACACTCGTCATAGAGTGCCTCTATCAGAAGCGCGCCGCCTCCGGCTGGTACACCATCGACGTGGACGGCTTCGACATCTTAGGCACCCTGGAGCAGAGCCCGACCGTGACCAAGATCGATGACAAGGACTACGCGCACTTCACCTACAGCCCCGGCATAGCTACAGGGGCCTCCACCACCGAGTGGTCGCGCTGGGACGGTAGCGGCTACTACGCCGCCTCTGACGACACCTACGCCTACACCGACCAGGTCGGCTACCAGGCGGGCTTCACCTTTGACGGCGGCTACGCTGCTTGGGTGGCCTGCACCTCCAACACCAAGGGCAAGGCCCTGGTGAAGCTCTACGCGGGCACGGTGGACCCAGGCAACCTGGTCTCCACCACCGAGGTAGACCTCTACAGCTCCACCACCAAGTGGAAGCAGAAGGTCTATGACACCGGCATCCTTACTCCCGGTCATCACACTGTGGTCATCGAGTGCCTGGGCACCAAGAACCCATCCTCCTGGTATCACACCATCGACGTGGATAGGTTCGACGTGATGCTCGCCCCGTAGGGCGAAGGCAGACAGAACGCATCACCTCGGGGGGCGCCGCAAGGCGCCCCCTTTCTTGCAGGGCATTCCCTCGGCGGCGGCCAGGATGATACTGTGGCCAACAATGTGTGCGGAGTGGGGGGGCATCCGTGGAGGCCTCTCGTCTCTTCGCAAGCGCAGCTCGATGAGTCCGTAGGATATGGGGGTACGTCGTGAGCAACGGTCACTTTTGGCTCCGAGGGTCGATGGTCAGCAAGGGGCGCGGCACTGCGCGGGGCCGGGTCACCAAGGTGGCGGTACTCGTCTTGGCGGCCGCTGCGCTGAGCGTGGCCTTATCTACGCCAGTGTCGGCGGCCGAGGCGTTTCCGCCCACGCAGCTGACCAACAACAACTACACCGAGTACTCCGACCCCGCAGTCTCCGGTGACCGGGTGGTGTGGCAGTCTTTTGACGGCTCCGACGACGAGATCTACACCTGGACCCCGACGGGCGGTACGGTTCGGCTGACCAACAACGGCAACGACGACTCCAACCCGGCAGTGTCTGGAGACTGCGTCGTGTGGATGCGAGACGATGGGAACGACGACGAGATCTACACCTGGACCCCTGCCGGGGTAGAAGTCCAACTGACCAACAACGGTGACGGCGACTACGGGCCCAGGGTCTCCGGTGACCGGGTGGTGTGGCAGTCTTTTGACGGCTCCGACGACGAGATCTACACCTGGACCTCGACGGGCGGTATGGTTCGGCTGACCAACAATGGCTACGACGACTACTGGCCCGAGGTCTCCGGCGATCGTGTGGTGTGGGTTGGCTCCGGGCAGATCTACACATGGACTCCGGCCGACGGTGTGGTCGAGGTCACGAACGACGAGAACACTGCGTTTGGATTGGGGGTCTCGGGCGATCGCGTGGTGTGGTGGGCCGAGGTGGGTGTCACGGCGGAAGGGGAGGTCTTCACCTGGACCCCCGCCGGGGGCACGGTCCGACTCACGACCAACAATGTATTTGACTACAATCCCATGGTCTCCGGCAATCGCGTGGTCTGGGAGCGCTACGACGACAACGACTACGAGATCTACACCTGGACACCGAGTGGCGGCACCTTGCAGCTGACCAACAACAGCGACGAGGACTGGCTCGGCGGGGTCTCCGGCGACCGCGTCGTCTGGTGCGGCTCCGATGCCTCTGACAGCGAGATCTACACCTGGACGCCGACGGGCGGGGTGGCGCAGGCGACTAACAACAGCTACGACGACCACTCTCCCGGGGTCTACGATGACCGCTTGATCTGGCAAGGCCAGACCCCGGGTGGCAGCGCTGAGATCTTCACCTCCGTCGCCCACACCCGCTTCGACGACAAGAGCGCCAAGATCACCTATCTACCCGGCTGGTCTCGCTGGGATAACAGCAACTACTGGGCGGCCTTCCAAGACACCTACGCCTACACCGACAAGAAGGGCGATAAGGTGATGGTCACCTTCAGTGGCACCTCGGCCTCGGTGGTGGCCTGCACCTCTAACACCAAGGGCAAAGCCCAGGTGAGCCTCTACAATGGGACGGCCGAGCCGGCTAACCTGGTCTCCACGACCACCGTCGACCTCTATAGCCCGAGCACCAAGTGGAAGCAGCAGGTCTACTCCACCGGCACCATAGCGGCCGGCACCCATACCCTGGTCATAGAGTGTCTCTACCAGAAGAACTGGGCCTCCGGCTGGTACACCATAGATGTGGACGGCTTCGATATCCTGGGCACCCTCGAACAGAGCCCGACCGTCACGAAGATCGACGACAAGGACTACGCCCACTTCACCTACAGCCCTGGCATAGCCGCCGGAGCGTCCACCTCGCAGTGGTCGCGTTGGGACAACAGTGGTTACTACGCCGCCTCTGACGACACCTACGCCTACACCGACCAGCTGGGCTTCAAGACCAGCTTCACCTTCGAAGGCACCTACGCCAGCTGGCTGGCCTGCACCTCCAACAGCAAGGGCAAAGCCAAGGTGACCGTGGACGGAGACACCGCTCACGCCGTCACCGTCGACCTCTACAGCCCCACGACCAAGTGGAAGCAGAAGGTCTTTGACACCGGCATCCTTTCAGACGGCTCTCACACCATCGAGATCGAGTGCCTGAGGCAGAAGAACCCGGCCTCCTCCTGGTACACCATAAACGTGGATAGGTTCGACGTCATCGAGAGCACCCCGTAGAACAAGCCCGTACATAACGCATCACCTGGGGGGCGCCGCAAGGCGCCCCCTTTCTCGTATATGCGGGGTGTTTCCTTGTCCACATGGTGGTGCTATCGTTGAGATGAGTGTGCGCGGTGCGGGGCGGGGGCGAGCATCCGGTATCGGCACCTATCCCCTCCCTGGGCGCCAGTCGATCAGTCACGCGAGGATGGGAGGACGCCGTGAGAAGAGGTCACTCTTGGCTCCGAGGATCGACGGTCTCGAGGGGGCGCGGCACGCCGGGGGGCAGATTCTCGAGGGCGCTGATGCTCGCAGTCTTGGCGGCAGTCTTGGCCTTGGGTGCATGGGTCAGTGCCTCAGCGGGCGAGGCGTTCCCTGCTACACAGCTCACTAACAACAGCTACGACGATTACTCGGGCGCGGTCTCGGGCGACCGGGTGGTTTGGAACGGCTTCGATGGCTCTGACTCCGAGGTCTACACTTGGACGCCGGCCGCAGGGACGGTCAGGCTCACCAATAACGCATACGATGATTTCAGCTACTCAGTGTCGGGTGACCGGGTGGTGTGGACCTGCGATGAGTCTACTGTAGAGGTCTACACCTGGAAGGCGGGCGACGTCTCACCGACCAACATCAGCACGACCAGCGACAGCAACTACGCTCCTTGCGTCTCAGGTGATCGCGTGGTTTGGCACGGTGTGACTGGCTCTGATTGGGAGATCTTCACCTGGAAGAAGGGTGACGCAGCACCGACCAACCTCAGCAACAGCAGCGGGGATGATTTCAACGCCGTGGTCTCCGGTGACCGGGTGGTCTGGGAAAGCTTCGACGGGTCTTACTGGGAGGTCTACACCTGGAAGGTGGGCGACAGTTCGCCCACCAAGGTCGTGGACAACATCGGCGCAGAACCCTTGCCGCAGGTCTCCGGTGACCGGGTGGTCTGGGACAGCTGGTCGGCCGACTGGGAGACCGGCGATGTCTACACGTGGACTCCGGGCTCAGGCGTGGTGAAGCTGTCCACTGACGGCGCCAGCATGTACGGCCAAGTCTCAGGTGAGCGCGTAGTCTGGGAAAGCACGGACCTCGTTTCCGAGAACTGGGACTCCGAGATCTGCACCTGGACCCCGGCAGGAGGGGTGGTCCGGTTGACCAACAACGACTACGAGGACGTGGTTGCGGCGGTGTCGGGTGATCGGGTCGCTTGGACGCAGGAAGTGTGGGACTACGGGGCGGCTGGTCTCAGCTCCACCGCGAGGACGTCCAGGATCGCGCAAGAGCCTTCTGCCCTTCAAGCCGGCAGCATGTTGCGGATCGCACCCGTCGGACCAAGTGGACCCCTGCGGAGCAGCGTATTCACCTGGACGCCCACGGGGGGCGTGGTGCAGGCCGCCAGCTACGCTGCCTATCCCTCTGTCTCTGGTGATCGTCTGGTCTGGGATAGCTTCGATCCCAACGGAGTGCAGGATACCGAGGTCTCCACGGCCGTAGCCCACACCCGCTGCGACGACAAGAACTCGAAGATCACCTACCTGCCCGGTTGGTCGCGCTGGGACTCAAGCGGCTACTGGGCCGCGGTCGACGACACCTACGCCTATACGGATAGGAAGGGCGACAAGGTCATGGTCACCTTCGAGGGCACCGCACTCTATTGGGTGGCCTGCACCTCCAACACCAAGGGGAAAGCCCTGGTGCGTCTCTACGATGGCGAGTTGCCCTCCCCGGGCAACCTGGTCTCGACCAGCACCATCGACCTCTATAGCGCGAGCACCAAGTGGAAACAAAGGGTCTACTCCACCGGCACCATGGCTGACGGCATCCATACTCTGGTCATCGAGTGCTTGGGGGAGAAGCGCGCCGGTTCCGGGTGGTACACGATAGACGTGGACGGCTTCGACGTCCTCGGTACCCTGCTACAGAGTCCGACCGTGAGCAAGGTCGATGACAAGGACTACTCCCAGTTCACGTACACTCCCGGCATAGGCGGCGGAGCCTCCACCTCCGAGTGGTCGCGCTGGGACAGCAGTGGCTACTACGCCGCCTTCGATGACACCTACGCCTACACCGACCAAGTCGGCTACAAGGCGAGCTTCACCTTCGATGGCGCCTACGCTGCTTGGGTAGCTTGCACCTCTAACACCAAGGGCAAAGCGCAGGTGAAGCTCTATGACGGCCCAGTGGACCCGGGCAACCTGGTCTCAACGACCGAGGTAGACCTCTACAGCCCCACCACCAAGTGGAAGCAGACGGTCTATGACACCGGCATGCTTTCTCCCGGGATCTACACCGTCATCATCGAGTGCCTAGGCACCAAGAACCCGGCCTCCTGGTATCACACCATAGACGTGGATCGGTTTGACGCGATCATCGTCCTGTAAGGCGGGGGCAGACAGAACGCTTGATCAGAGGGGGCGCCGCAAGGCGCCCCCTTCGCAGCGTGGCCGACGGGCGGCCCCGCAGTCACGGTCGCCCTCAGCGCCAATCT